>NZ_LMQL01000001.1 GCF_001424545.1 Ramlibacter sp. Leaf400
AAATGGCAAAAGGTAAATTCGAGCGCACGAAGCCGCACGTCAACGTGGGCACCATCGGCCACGTGGACCACGGCAAGACCACGCTGACGGCGGCGATCACGACGGTGCTGTCGACCAAGTTCGGCGGCGAAGCCAAGGCCTACGACCAGATCGATGCGGCGCCCGAGGAAAAGGCGCGCGGCATCACGATCAACACCGCGCACGTGGAATACGAGACGGCCGCRCGCCACTACGCCCACGTGGACTGCCCGGGCCACGCCGACTACGTCAAGAACATGATCACCGGTGCCGCCCAGATGGAYGGCGCCATCCTGGTGTGCTCGGCCGCCGACGGCCCGATGCCCCAGACGCGCGAGCACATCCTGCTGGCCCGCCAGGTGGGCGTGCCGCACATCATCGTGTTCCTGAACAAGTGCGACATGGTGGACGACGCCGAGCTGCTCGAGCTGGTCGAGATGGAAGTGCGCGAGCTGCTGACCAAGTACGACTTCCCCGGTGACGACACCCCGATCATCCATGGCTCGGCCAAGCTGGCGCTGGAAGGCGACAAGGGCGACCTGGGCGAGAAGGCCATCATGAAGCTGGCCGACGCGATGGACAGCTACTTCCCGACGCCGCAGCGCGCCGTGGACGGYGCGTTCCTGATGCCGGTGGAAGACGTGTTCTCCATCTCCGGCCGCGGCACCGTGGTCACCGGCCGCGTGGAGCGTGGCGTGGTCAAGGTCGGCGAGGAAATCGAGATCGTGGGCATCAAGCCCACGCAAAAGACGACCTGCACSGGCGTGGAGATGTTCAGGAAGCTCCTGGACCAGGGCCAGGCCGGYGACAACGTGGGCATCCTGCTGCGCGGCACCAAGCGCGAAGACGTCGAGCGCGGCCAGGTGCTGTGCAAGCCGGGTTCGGTCAAGCCGCACACGCACTTCACGGCCGAGATCTACGTGCTGTCCAAGGACGAGGGCGGCCGCCACACGCCGTTCTTCAACAACTACCGTCCYCAGTTCTACTTCCGCACGACGGACGTGACGGGCGCCATCGAGCTGCCCAAGGACAAGGAGATGGTGATGCCTGGCGACAACGTGTCGATCACGGTCAAGCTGATCGCCCCGATCGCCATGGAAGAAGGCCTGCGCTTCGCCATCCGCGAAGGCGGCAAGACCGTGGGTTCCGGCGTCGTCGCCAAGATCATGGAATAAGGCNATCGCCCCGATCGCCATGGAAGAAGGCCTGCGCTTCGCCATCCGCGAAGGCGGCAAGACCGTGGGTTCCGGCGTCGTCGCCAAGATCATGGAATAAGGCCTCACGGCCTCGGAGGGGTATAGCTCAATTGGCAGAGCGTCGGTCTCCAAAACCGAAGGTTGTAGGTTCGATTCCTACTGCCCCTGCCACCTGAGTGGCATCCCAGGCCCGCGAGGGCGCGAGAGAAATCAAGCCCGTCTGAACGACGGGCTTCACCGTTTCTAGGAAACGGCTGGATCAAGAGCAGGAAACCGCCATTCATGGCCACTTCACAGCAAGTTGAAACCGTCACCACCGGCGCCGACAAGGCCAAGCTGGGCGCCGCCGTCGCCCTGGTGATCGCCGGCATCGCGGGCTTCTACCTGCTTGGCCGCCAGGGCGCCGTCGCCCAGTGGGGCGCTCTGGTGCTGGGCCTGGCCGCGGCCTTCGTCGTCTTCATGACGTCGGAGACCGGCAAGGAGTTCGCCGCCTTCGGGCGCGACGCCTGGAAGGAAGTCAAGAAGGTCGTCTGGCCCACCCGCAAGGAAGCGATCCAGATGACCGTCTACGTGTTCGGCTTCGTCGTGGTCATGGCGCTGTTCCTGTGGCTGACCGACAAGACCCTCGAGTGGGTGTTCTACGACCTGATCCTGGGGTGGAAGTAAGACATGAGCGAAACCGAAACGTCCCAGAACGCCGGCGAAGCGGGCGCGCCCGCCAAGCCGACCAACCCCGACCTTCGCTGGTACGTGGTGCACGCCTACTCCGGCATGGAGAAGGCCGTCGAGCGCAACATCCGTGAGCGCATCAACCGCGCCGGCATGCAGGACATGTTCGGCGAGATCCTGGTGCCCACCGAGGAAGTGGTCGAGATCAAGAACGGCCAGAAGCGCACTTCGGAGCGTCGCTTCTACCCCGGCTACGTGCTGGTGCAGATGGTGATGAACGACGACACCTGGCACCTGGTCAAGCACACCAACAAGGTGACCGGCTTCGTCGGCGGCGCCAAGAACCGCCCGGCCCCGATCTCCGAGGACGAGGTCGCCAAGATCCTCGGCCAGATGGAAGAGGGCGTCGAGAAGCCCCGCCACAAGGTCGAATTCGTGGTGGGCGAGTACGTGCGCGTCAAGGACGGCCCGTTCACCGACTTCAACGGCACGGTCGAGGAAGTCAACTACGAGAAGAACAAGGTGCGGGTGTCCGTCACCATCTTCGGCCGCGCCACGCCGGTCGAACTCGAGTTCAGCCAGGTCGAGAAGACCTGAAGCCCAGCGGGCCCGGCCACGGCGGGCCCCGAATGCCAAGTTTTCCGATCCGCGTTCACCAGCTCGCGCGGGTTTCAAGAAGTCGAGCTGTCAACCCCGGGGAGCCGAGGTCCTTGTGACCGAGGCGCTAGAACCCGCAAGGAGTACCTGAACCATGGCGAAGAAAATCGTCGGTTTTGTCAAGCTGCAAGTGCCGGCTGGCAAGGCCAACCCGTCGCCCCCGATCGGCCCCGCGCTGGGCCAGCGCGGCCTGAACATCATGGAGTTCTGCAAGGCGTTCAACGCGCAGACCCAGGGTGTCGAGCCGGGCCTGCCGCTGCCGGTGGTGATCACCGCCTACGCGGACAAGAGCTTCACCTTCATCATCAAGACCCCCCCGGCCACGACGCTGATCAAGAAGGCGATCAAGCTGGACAAGGGTTCGGCCAAGCCGCACAGCGACAAGGTCGGCAAGATCACCCGGGCCCAGCTCGAGGAGATCGCCAAGACCAAGCTGAAGGACATGAACGCGGCCTCGATCGACGCCGCCGTCAAGACGCTGGCCGGCTCTGCCCGTTCGATGGGCGTCACCGTGGAGGGCGTGTAAATGGCCAAGCTGACCAAGAAGCAAAAAGCCCTCGAGGGCAAGGTCGACAGCACCAAGCTGTACCCGCTGACCGAGGCGATCACCCTCGTGAAGGAAGCCGCCACCGCCAAGTTCGATGAGTCCATCGACGTGGCCGTGCAGCTGGGCATCGACGCCAAGAAGTCCGACCAGGTGGTGCGTGGCGCCGTCGTGCTGCCCAACGGCACCGGCAAGACCAAGCGCGTGGCCGTGTTCGCCCAGGGCGCCAAGGCCGAGGAAGCCAAGGCCGCTGGCGCCGACATCGTCGGCATGGACGACCTGGCCGCCCGCGTCAAGGCCGGCGACATGCCGTTCGACGTGGTGATCGCCGCGCCCGACGCGATGCGCGTGGTCGGCACGCTGGGCCAGATCCTGGGCCCCCGCGGCCTGATGCCCAACCCCAAGGTCGGCACCGTCACGCCCGACGTCGCCACGGCGGTCAAGAACGCCAAGGCCGGCCAGGTGCAGTTCCGCGTCGACAAGGCGGGCATCGTGCACGCCACCATCGGCCGCCGCTCGTTCGACACCGACAAGCTGCAGGGCAACCTGTCGGCGCTGATCGACGCGCTGACCAAGGCCAAGCCGGCATCGAGCAAGGGCATCTACCTGCGCAAGGTGGCCGTGTCCTCGACCATGGGCCTGGGCGTTCGCGTGGACACGCAGACGCTGGCGGCGCAACCGCAGGCGTAGCAATGACGAGGTGCCGGACCAAGAGCGCGTAGCGCGTTGCTCGGGCACCTCTGACTATCGGCCGTGCCGAAAGGCGCGGCCGGCGTGGTGGGCTGCCGGCCCGCGAGGAACCGGCAGGCCATCCAAGACCGTTGGTGCGGGGCGACCCGCTTAATGGCAGGAATGGAGGTTCGCCTCCAAATCCCGTCGCCAACGCAGATGGCGATCCCGCCGAGATGGAGTTGGAAGATTCCTCGAGGTTTGGTCGCTGAAGGAAAGGCGTGCCGCGAAGGTGGAAACCCCAGCGGCGCATTTAAGGAGTAGACCTTGAGTCTGAATCGCAGTGAGAAAGAAGCGGTCATTGAAGAAGTGACCGGCCTCGCCGCTAAAGCTCAAACGCTGGTGATGGCGGAATACCGCGGCATCACGGTCGCCGACATGACGAAGCTGCGCAACGAAGCGCGCAAGCAGGGTGTCAGCCTGAGTGTTCTGAAGAACACCCTGGCTCGCCGTGCGGTTGCGGGCAGCCAGTTCGAAGTCGTCGGTGACCAGATGACCGGTCCGCTGATCTACGGCTTCTCCGTGGACGCTGTGGCCGCCGCCAAGGTGGTGGCCGACTTCGCGAAGACCAACGACAAGCTGGTCATTCGCGCGGGCGCGTTCGCGGGCAAGGCCCTGGATGTCAACGGCGTGAAGCAGCTGGCCAGCATTCCGAGCAAGGAAGTGCTGTTGGCCCAGCTGTGCGGGCTGTTGATGTCGCCGATCTCCCGCACCGCCGTGGTGCTGGGCGCGCTGGCGACCAAGAAAGGCGAGGCGGCGGCTGCCTGAGCGGCAGGCGTCCCCCACGTAACCCAACTCATTTCTAGGAACGAAAAATGGCATTCGACAAAGACGCATTCCTGACCGCGCTGGACAGCATGACGGTCATGGAACTCAACGACCTGGTCAAGGCGATCGAAGAGAAGTTCGGCGTGTCCGCCGCCGCGATGGCCGCTCCGGCCGCCGGTGGTGGCGCTGGCGGCGGCGCTGCCGCGGCCGCCGAAGAGAAGACCGAGTTCACCGTGCAGCTGCTGGAAGCCGGCGCGAACAAGGTGTCGGTCATCAAGGCCGTGCGCGAGATCACCGGCCTGGGCCTCAAGGAAGCCAAGGACCTGGTGGACGGCGCTCCGAAGGCCGTCAAGGAAGGCATCGCCAAGGCCGACGCCGAGGCTGCCAAGAAGAAGCTGGAAGAAGCCGGCGCCAAGGTCGAACTCAAGTAATCGACCCCGGCACCGGAGGCTGGACGGCTCGAAAGGGCCTCCAGCCTTTGGTGCTTCTTGGAGGGTGGCGTGAACGCACCCGAAAGCCCTGGGACAATCGCGGGTTCCCCCCAGAGTTTTCGAGTGTCTTCTGACCCCGACTGCAGAAGATGCCTTGGTTCGGGCCGTGTGCAATGCACGGCCGTCCGCCATGGTTGGTAGTGGCCAACCCGCCAAGCAACGCCGGTCCCATCCGCGGGCCCGGCTAGTCAGTTGCGCAAGAGCTCATAGCCCGGAGATCTCATGGCCTATTCTTACACCGAACGCAAGCGCATCCGCAAAAGCTTCGGCAAACGCGACAGCGTGCTGGAAGTGCCGTACCTGCTGCAGATGCAGAAGGACGCGTACACCGCCTTCCTCCAAGCCGACATGGCGCCCTCGCGGCGCACCGTCGAGGGCCTGCAGGCCGCGTTCGACGCGGCTTTCCCCATCGTCTCGCACAACGGGTTTGTCGAGATGAAGTTCATCGAATACAACCTGGCCAAGCCGGCGTTCGACGTGCGCGAGTGCCAGACTCGCGGCCTGACCTACGCCTCGGCCGTGCGCGCCAAGGTGCAGCTGATCATCTACGACCGCGAGTCGTCGACGCCGCAGAGCAAGGTGGTCAAGGAGGTCAAGGAGCAGGAGGTCTACATGGGCGAAGTGCCCCTGATGACCGACAAGGGCTCCTTCATCATCAACGGCACCGAGCGCGTGATCGTCTCCCAGCTGCACCGCTCGCCGGGCGTGTTCTTCGAGCACGACAAGGGCAAGACGCACAGCTCGGGCAAGCTGCTGTTCAGCGCCCGCATCATCCCCTACCGCGGCTCCTGGCTGGACTTCGAGTTCGACCCGAAGGACATCCTGTACTTCCGCGTCGACCGCCGCCGCAAGATGCCGGTGACGATCCTGCTCAAGGCCATCGGCCTGACGCCCGAGTCGATCCTGGCGAACTTCTTCGTCAACGACAACTTCCGCCTGATGGACAGCGGCGCGCAGATGGAGTTCGTCTCCGAGCGCCTGCGCGGCGAAGTGGCCCGCTTCGACATCACCGACAAGTCCGGCAAGGTCGTGGTGGCCAAGGACAAGCGCGTCACCGCCCGCCACACCCGTGAGCTGGAGCAGACCGGCACCACGCACATCAGCGTGCCCGAGGACTACCTGATCGGCCGCGTCGTCGCCCGCAGCGTCGTCGACGCCGACACCGGCGAGATCATCGCCAAGGCCAACGACGAGCTGACCGAGGCCCTCCTCAAGAAGCTGCGCACCGCCGGCGTCCAGGACCTGCAGGTCATCTACACCAACGAGCTCGACCAGGGCCCGTACATCAGCCAGACCCTGCGCATCGACGAGACGGTGGACGAGTTCGCCGCCCGCGTGGCCATCTACCGCATGATGCGCCCCGGCGAGCCGCCCACCGAGGACGCGGTGCAGGCCCTGTTCCAGCGCCTGTTCTACAACCCGGACACGTACGACCTGTCGCGCGTGGGCCGCATGAAGTTCAACGCCAAGGTCGGACGCGAAGAGAGCACCGGCCCGATGGTGCTGACCAACGAAGACATCCTCGCCGTGGTCAAGATCCTGGTGGACTTGCGCAACGGCCGCGGTGAAGTCGACGACATCGACCACCTGGGCAACCGCCGCGTCCGCTGCGTCGGCGAGCTGGCCGAGAACCAGTACCGCACGGGCCTGGCCCGCATCGAGAAGGCCGTCAAGGAACGCCTCGGCCAGGCCGAGCAAGAGCCGCTGATGCCGCACGACCTGATCAACTCCAAGCCGATCTCCGCGGCGCTCAAGGAGTTCTTCGGCGCGTCGCAGCTGTCGCAGTTCATGGACCAGACCAACCCGCTGTCCGAGATCACGCACAAGCGCCGCGTCTCGGCCCTGGGCCCGGGCGGCCTGACGCGCGAGCGCGCCGGCTTCGAAGTGCGCGACGTGCACGTCACGCACTACGGCCGGGTGTGCCCGATCGAGACGCCGGAAGGCCCGAACATCGGCCTGATCAACTCCCTGGCCCTGTACGCGCGCCTGAACGAGTACGGCTTCATCGAGACGCCGTACCGCCGCGTGCGCGACGGCAAGGTGACGATGGAAATCGACTACCTGTCGGCCATCGAGGAAGGCAAGTACGTGATCGCCCAGGCCAACGCGGCGCTGGACGAGCAGGGCCGCCTGACCGGCGAGCTGGTGTCCGCCCGTGAGCGCGGCGAATCCATCCTGGTCGGCGCCGACCGCATCCAGTACATGGACGTGTCGCCGGCGCAGATCGTGTCGGTGGCCGCCTCGCTGGTGCCCTTCCTGGAGCACGACGACGCCAACCGCGCACTGATGGGCGCCAACATGCAGCGCCAGGCCGTGCCGGTGCTGCGCCCCGAGAAGGCCTTCGTCGGCACCGGCATCGAGCGCGTCTCCGCGGTCGACTCCGGCACCGTGGTCACCGCCAGCCGCGGCGGCGTGGTCGACTACGTCGATGCCACCCGCATCGTGGTGCGCGTGAACGACGAGGAAGCCGCCGCCGGTGAAGTCGGCGTCGACATCTACAACCTGATCAAGTACCAGCGTTCCAACCAGAACACCAACATCCACCAGCGTCCGATCGTCAAGCGCGGCGACAAGATCTCCAAGGGCGACGTCGTCGCCGACGGGGCGTCGACCGACCTGGGCGAGCTCGCGCTCGGCCAGAACATGCTGGTGGCGTTCATGCCCTGGAACGGCTACAACTTCGAGGACTCGATCCTGATCAGCGAGCGCGTCGTGGCCGACGACCGCTACACCTCGATCCACATCGAGGAACTGGTGGTGATGGCGCGCGACACCAAGCTGGGCGCCGAGGAGATCACCCGCGACATCCCGAACCTGTCGGAGCAGCAGCTCAACCGCCTGGACGAGAGCGGCATCATCTACGTGGGCGCCGAGGTCATGCCGGGCGACACGCTGGTGGGCAAGGTCACCCCCAAGGGCGAGACCACGCTGACGCCGGAAGAGAAGCTGCTTCGCGCCATCTTCGGCGAGAAGGCCTCCGACGTGAAGGACACCTCGCTGCGCGTGGACCAGGGCTCGCAGGGCACCGTGATCGACGTGCAGGTGTTCACCCGCGAAGGCATCCAGCGCGACAAGCGCGCCCAGCAGATCATCGACGATGAACTCAAGCGCTTCCGCCTGGACCTGAACGACCAGCTGCGCATCGTCGAGGCCGACGCCTTCGACCGGATCGAGAAGCTGCTCAACGGCAAGGTCGCCAACGGCGGCCCGCAGAAGCTGGCCAAGGGCACCAAGATCGACAAGGCCTACCTGCAGTCGATCGAGAAGTACCACTGGTTCGACATCCGCCCGGCCGACGACGACGTGGCCGCCCAGCTCGAGTCCATCAAGAACTCGATCGAGCAGCAGCGCCACAACTTCGACCTCGCGTTCGAAGAAAAGCGCAAGAAGCTGACCCAGGGCGACGAGCTTCCCGCCGGCGTGCTGAAGATGGTCAAGGTCTACCTGGCCGTCAAGCGGCGCCTGCAGCCCGGCGACAAGATGGCCGGCCGCCACGGCAACAAGGGCGTGGTGTCCAAGATCGTTCCGGTCGAGGACATGCCCTACATGGCCGACGGCACGCCGTGCGACATCGTGCTCAACCCGCTGGGCGTGCCTTCGCGCATGAACGTGGGCCAGGTGCTGGAAGTGCACCTGGGCTGGGCCGCCAAGGGCATCGGCCACCGCATCGGCGACATGCTGCAGGAGCAGTCCCGCGTGGCCGAACTGCGCAAGTTCCTCGACGAGCTGTACAACAAGTCCGGCCGCCAGGAAGACATCACGTCGATGAGCGACGACCAGGTGCTGGAGATGGCCGGCGAGCTCGCCAAGGGCGTGCCGTTCGCCACCCCGGTGTTCGACGGCGCCTCGGAGACCGAGATCCGCAACATGCTGCACCTGGCCTTCCCGGAGGACATCTCGCAGCGCAAGGGCCTCACCGCCACCCGCACGCAGGCGCACCTGTACGACGGCCGCACCGGCGACCAGTTCGAGCGCCCCGTCACCGTGGGCTACATGCACGTGCTCAAGCTTCACCACCTGGTGGACGACAAGATGCACGCGCGTTCGACCGGCCCGTACTCGCTCGTCACGCAGCAGCCCCTGGGCGGCAAGGCCCAGTTCGGCGGCCAGCGCTTCGGCGAGATGGAAGTGTGGGCGCTGGAAGCCTACGGCGCGGCCTACACGCTGCAGGAGATGCTGACGGTGAAGTCCGACGACGTGCAGGGCCGCACCAAGGTGTACGAGTCCATCGTCAAGGGCGAGCACGCCATCGACGCCGGCATGCCGGAATCGTTCAACGTCCTGGTCAAGGAGATCCGCTCCCTGGGCCTGGACATGGAACTCGAGCGTTCGTAATAGGGAAGGATTGAGTCAATGAAATCGCTACTCGACCTGTTCAAGCAATTCACACCCGACGAGCATTTCGATGCCATCAAGATCGGGATGGCCTCGCCGGAGAAGATCCGTTCGTGGTCGTTCGGTGAAGTCAAGAAGCCCGAGACGATCAACTACCGCACGTTCAAGCCGGAGCGGGACGGTCTCTTCTGCGCCAAGATCTTCGGCCCGATCAAGGACTACGAGTGCCTGTGCGGCAAGTACAAGCGCCTGAAGCACCGCGGCGTGATCTGCGAGAAGTGCGGCGTCGAAGTCACCCAGACCAAGGTGCGCCGCGAGCGCATGGGCCACATCGACCTGGCCGCGCCCTGCGCCCACATCTGGTTCCTGAAGTCGCTGCCGTCGCGCCTGGGCCTGGTGCTCGACATGACGCTGCGCGACATCGAGCGCGTGCTGTACTTCGAGGCCTACGTCATCACCGACCCCGGCATGACCCCGCTCAAGAAGTTCGGGATCATGTCCGAGGACGACCATGACGCCAAGCGCAAGGAATACGGCGACGAGTTCATCGCCAAGATGGGCGCCGAAGGCATCAAGGACCTGCTCGAAGGCATCGACATCGACATCGAGATCGAGAAGCTTCGCGGCGACCTGACCGGCTCCGAAGTCAAGGTCAAGAAGAACGCCAAGCGCCTGAAGGTGCTGGAAGCCTTCAAGAAGTCGGGCATCAAGCCCAACTGGATGGTGATGGACGTGCTGCCGGTGCTGCCGCCGGACCTGCGTCCGCTGGTGCCGCTGGACGGCGGCCGCTTCGCGACCTCCGACCTGAACGACCTGTACCGCCGCGTCATCAACCGCAACTCGCGCCTGCGCCGCCTGCTGGAACTCAAGGCCCCGGAGATCATCGCGCGCAACGAGAAGCGCATGCTGCAGGAAGCCGTCGACTCGCTGCTGGACAACGGCCGCCGCGGCAAGGCCATGACGGGCGCCAACAAGCGCGCCCTGAAGTCCCTGGCCGACATGATCAAGGGCAAGAGCGGCCGCTTCCGCCAGAACCTGCTGGGCAAGCGCGTCGACTACTCGGGCCGCTCGGTCATCACCGTGGGCCCGACCCTCAAGCTGCACCAGTGCGGCCTGCCCAAGCTGATGGCGCTGGAGCTGTTCAAGCCCTTCATCTTCTCGCGCCTGGAGGCGATGGGCATCGCCACCACGATCAAGGCGGCCAAGAAGGAAGTGGAATCCGGCACCCCGGTGGTGTGGGACATCCTGGAAGAGGTGATCAAGGAGCACCCGGTCCTGCTGAACCGCGCGCCGACCCTGCACCGCCTGGGCATCCAGGCCTTCGAGCCGATCCTGATCGAAGGCAAGGCGATCCAGCTGCATCCGCTGGTCTGCGCCGCCTTCAACGCCGACTTCGACGGCGACCAGATGGCCGTGCACGTCCCGCTGTCGGTGGAAGCGCAGATGGAAGCCCGCACGCTCATGCTGGCCTCCAACAACGTGCTCTTCCCCGCCAACGGCGAGCCGTCCATCGTTCCGTCGCAGGACGTGGTGCTGGGCCTGTACTACACCACCCGCGAGCGCATCAACGCCAAGGGTGAAGGCATGGTCTTCGCCGACGTGGGCGAGGTCCAGCGCGCGCTGGACGGCGGCCAGGTCGAGCTGACCGCCAAGGTGGCCGTGCGCCTGACCGAGTGGAACAGGGACAAGACCAGCGGCGAGTTCGTGCCTTCCACCAGCCTGGTGGACACCACGGTCGGCCGCGCGCTGCTGTCGGAGATCCTGCCCAAGGGCCTGGCCTTCGCCAACATCAACAAGGCGCTCAAGAAGAAGGAGATCAGCAAGCTGATCAACGTGTCCTTCCGCAAGTGCGGCCTGAAGGAGACCGTGGTCTTCGCCGACAAGCTGCTGCAGAACGGCTTCCGCCTGGCCACCAAGGCCGGCATCTCCATCGCCATCGACGACATGCTGGTGCCGCCGCAGAAGGCGGAGATCATCGCGCGCGCCGAGAAGGAAGTGAAGGAGATCGAGCAGCAGTACGTCTCGGGCCTGGTCACCGCCGGCGAGCGCTACAACAAGGTGGTCGACATCTGGGGCAAGTCGGGCGACGAAGTGTCCAAGGTGATGATGGCCCAGCTGGCCAAGGAAAAGACGCTGGACCGCAACGGCAAGGAAGTGGAGCAGGAGTCGTTCAACTCCATCTACATGATGGCCGACTCCGGCGCCCGCGGCTCGGCCGCCCAGATCCGCCAGCTGGCGGGCATGCGGGGCCTGATGGCCAAGCCGGACGGCTCGATCATCGAGACGCCGATCACGGCCAACTTCCGCGAAGGCCTGAACGTTCTGCAGTACTTCATCTCCACGCACGGCGCCCGCAAGGGCCTGGCCGACACGGCGCTGAAGACCGCGAACTCCGGCTACCTCACGCGCCGCCTGGTCGACGTGACGCAGGACCTGGTCGTGATCGAGGACGACTGCGGCACCAGCGAGGGCTCGCTGATGCGCGCCATCGTCGAGGGCGGTGAAGTCATCGAATCGCTGCGCGACCGTATCCTCGGCCGTGTCGCGGCCGACGACGTGCTGCACCCCGAGTCGCGGGCCGTCATGGTCCCGGCCGGCGCCATGCTGGACGAGGACGTGATCGAGGAGCTGGAAGCCGCCGGCAACGACGAAGTGAAAGTCCGCACGGCGCTCACCTGCGCCACGCGATTCGGCCTTTGCGCCAAGTGCTACGGCCGCGACCTCGGCCGCGGCGGCATGGTCAACGTCGGCGAAGCGGTCGGCGTCATCGCCGCCCAGTCGATCGGCGAGCCCGGCACGCAGCTGACGATGCGCACCTTCCACATCGGTGGCGCCGCGTCCCGCGCGGCCATCGCCTCCAGCGTGGAAGCCAAGTCCAACGGCGTGATCGGCTTCAACAGCACGATGCGCTACGTGACCAACGGCAAGGGCGAGCTGGTGGTGATCGCGCGTTCCGGCGAGATCGTCATCCACGACGAGCACGGCCGCGAGCGCGAGCGCCACAAGGTGCCGTACGGCGCCACGCTGACGGTGAAGGCCGACCAGTCGGTCAAGGCCGGCACCGTGCTGGCCAACTGGGACCCGCTGACCCGCCCGATCATCACGGAGTTCGCCGGCAAGGTGAAGTTCGAGAACGTCGAGGAAGGCCTCACGGTCGCCAAGCAGGTCGACGAGGTCACCGGCCTGTCGACGCTGGTCGTGATCGACCCGAAGCGCCGCGGCTCCGCCAAGGTGGTCCGCCCGCAGGTCAAGCTGATCGACGCCAGCGGCGGCGAGGTGAAGATCCCCGGCACCGACCACTCGGTGACGATCGGCTTCCAGGTCGGCGCGCTGATCCAGGTGCGTGACGGCCAGGACGTGGCGCCCGGCGAAGTGCTGGCCCGCATCCCGATCGAAGGGCAGAAGACCCGCGACATCACGGGCGGCCTGCCGCGCGTGGCCGAGCTGTTCGAAGCCCGCTCGCCCAAGGACAAGGGCGTGCTGGCCGAGATGACCGGCACCGTGTCGTTCGGCAAGGAGACCAAGGGCAAGATCCGCCTGCAGATCACCGATCCGGAAGGCGGCGTGCACGAGGAGCTGGTGCCCAAGGAGAAGAACATCCTGGTGCACGAAGGCCAGGTGGTGAACAAGGGCGAGTCGGTGGTCGACGGTCCGGCGGACCCGCAGGACATCCTGCGCCTGCTGGGCATGGAGGAGCTGGCCCGCTACATCGTCGACGAGGTGCAGGACGTCTACCGCCTCCAGGGCGTGAAGATCAACGACAAGCACATCGAGGTGATCGTTCGCCAGATGCTGCGCCGTGTCGTGGTCGAGAACCCGGGCGAGTCCGGCTACATCGGCGGCGAGCAGGTCGAGCGTTCCGAGATGCTGGACACCAACGACGCGCTGCGTGGCGACAGCAAGATCCCGGCGACCTACAGCAACCTGCTGCTGGGCATCACCAAGGCCTCGCTGTCGACCGATTCGTTCATCTCCGCGGCCTCCTTCCAGGAGACCACGCGCGTGCTGACCGAAGCGGCCATCATGGGCAAGCGCGACGAGCTGCGCGGCCTGAAGGAGAACGTCATCGTCGGCCGCCTGATCCCCGCGGGCACCGGCATGGCGTACCACCAGGCCCGCAAGGCCAAGGACGCGATGGACGAGGCCGAGCGCCGCGCCATCGCCGACCAGGAAGCTGCGGAACTGGCCGGCATCGCCGAAGGCGCGGGCGCCCCCGAGGCGACCGAAGGCGCATCCGGCGAGTAAGCGGCGCGCTTCACTAAACTAGGCGCCCCACCCGTGAAAGCGGGTGGGGCGTTTTCCTTTCTACCGCCGACTCGAAAGCCCGATGTCCTCCACGCTCGTCTCCTGGGTCGCCACGGCCGTCCTGCTGTTCTGGGCGGTGGGCGCCTACAACCGGCTGGTGCGCCTGCGCGGCGAAGCCAACTCGGCCTTTGCCGCGCTCGATGCGGAACTGGCGCGCCAGGTGCAGCTGGTGGGCCAGCTGCTGCCCGAGGACGGCGACCACCCGGCTTCGGTGTTCGACGGCATCGGCGGCTCTTTCTGGGGCGGGCTGCAGGGCGCGGCGGCGCAGCTGGAAGCCACGCTCGCGTCGGCCCGCCAGAAGCCCCTGGAGCCCGAGCGCATCGCGGCGCTCGCGGCCGCGCAGTCGGTGCTGGCCACCGCCTGGGAGCGCGCCGAGCGTGACGACGCGCACGACCTCGCGGGACCGCGCCTGCCCGACACGCTCACGGACACTCGCGCGCACATGACGGCACAGTGCATCGCCGGCGCCGAGAGATTCACCCAGGCCGTGCAGCGGTACAACCACGCCATCGGCCAGTTCCCGGCCGTGCTGCTGGCCTGGCTGTTCGGCTTCAAGCCCGGCCGCGGGCTGGAAGCGATGCCCATGGCCAGGGGACCCGCCACTTGAACCCTTCGCACGACGGCGCCATCCCGCTGTGGCGACAGCTCATCGCGGCGGCGTCGGTCGTGCTTGCGGTGCGCGGCGGCGAATCCGCCACGCCCGCCATCGCGCGCATCGCGCCCGAGCTGCGCGCCGCCGCGCAGGCCCTGGCCTTCCACGCCCTGCGCCAGCTCGGACGCGCCGACGCGCTGCGCAAGCAGCTTGCGAAACGCCCACCGCCGCCCGAGGCCGACGCGCTGCTGTGCACGGCCCTGGCCCTGTGCTGGGACCCGAGCAACGCGCCCTACGAACCGTTCACCCTGGTGGACCAGGCGGTGGAAGCGGCCAAGCGCTCGCCGGCCACCGCCGCGCAGTCGGGCTTCCTCAACGCGTGCCTGCGCCGCTTCCTGCGCGAGCGCGATGCCCTGGTCGCGGCGACGGACCGCGATCCCGTGGCGCGGTGGAACCACCCGCGCTGGTGGATCGACCGGCTTCGCCAGGACCACCCACAGCACTGGCAGGCGATCCTCGCCGCCAACAACACGGCGGCGCCGATGACGCTGCGCGTGAACGTGCGTCGCGCCAACCGCGGGCAGTTGCTGCAGCAGTGGGCCGCCGAGGGCATCGAGGGCGTGCCGGTCGGCGAGGCCGGCATCGTGCTGGCGCGGCCTCGCCCCGTGCATGCGCTGCCGGGCTTCGACCCGGGCTGGGTCTCCGTCCAGGACGCTGCCGCGCAGCTCGCCGCTGCGCTGCTGCTGGAAGAGCTGGAGCCGACGCCCGGGCAACCGCTGCGGCTGCTCGACGCCTGCGCGGCGCCCGGTGGCAAGACCGCGCACCTGCTGGAGCGCGTTGATGCCGAACTCACCGCGCTGGACGTCGATCCGCAGCGCTGCGACCGCATCCATGAAACGCTGCAGCGGCTGGGGCTGCAGGCCCAGGTGGTGGCGGCCGACGCCGCCGACGTCGGGCGCTGGTGGGACGGGCGGCCCTTCGACGGGATCCTGCTGGACGCGCCCTGCACCGCGTCGGGCATCGTGCGCCGTCACCCTGACGTGCGCTGGCTGCGCCGCCCCGGCGACATCGACACGCTGGCCGCGCAGCAGCGCCGCCTGCTCGACGCGCTGTGGCCGCTGGTGCGGCCCGGCGGGCGCCTGCTGTACTGCACCTGCTCGGTCTTTCTCGAGGAGGGCCAGCACCGCGTCGAAGCGTTTGTTGCACACAACAATGAGGCCGTTTTGCGGCCCGGCCCCGGGCATTTGCGACCGCAAGCCGGGGCGGGGCAGGAGCCCCTCCGGGACAATCTTGCAGGTGACCACGACGGTTTCTTCTATGCCGCGCTGGACAAGCGCGCGGATGCTGCGTCGCCGCTGGCTTGAGCGCTGCGTCTGCTGGCTCGCGGCGGTGCTGCTGCTGGCCGCGCCGGCGTGGGTGCGCGCCCAGGGCGCCGAGGTCACCCAACTGCGCCTGGAACGCACCGAAGAAGGCGTGCTGCTCAGCGCGAGCGTCGGCTTCGAGCTGCCGCCCGCGGTGGAGGACGCGCTGCTCAAGGGCATCCCCATGTTCTTCGTGGCGGACGCCTCGCTCCTTCGCGACCGCTGGTACTGGTACGACAAGCACATAGCGGGCGGCTCGCGCCACATGCGGCTGTCCTACCAGCCGCTCACGCGCCGCTGGCGGTTGCAGGTCTCGCCGACGCCGATCGGCAGCTCGGGCCTGGCGCTGGGCCAGAGCTTCGACACCCAGGAAGAGGCGCTCGCGGCCGTGCGCCACATCTCGCGCTGGAAGATCGCCGAGCTGTCGGACCTGGAGCCGGACGCCAAGTACAGCGTGGACTTCCGCTTCCGGCTGGACGTCTCGCAGCTGCCCCGGCCCTTCCAGATCGGCGCGGTCGGCCAGTCCGACTGGAACATCGTGGCCGGTCGCAACCAGCGCCTCGCGCTGGAGAACGGCCGGTGATCACGCCGCTGGAAGTCTCGGCCGAGCCGAAGCCCACCTTCGGCAGCCGGCGAGCCGTGCGCTGGGCCCTGCTGGTCGGCGCCGCGGTGATGATCGCCATCGCGATCGTGCTGATGTTCCTGCTCACGCAGGCCACCGGCAACCGCGAGCTGTACGAGCGCAACTACGGCCGCCTGTTCGCCGTGAACATGGTGGTGGCCGGGTTGCTGCTGCTGGTGATCGGCTGGGTCGCGGTGCGGCTCACCTCGCGCGTGCGGCGCGGCAAGTTCGGCAGCAGGCTGCTGGTCAAGCTGGCGGCCATCTTCGCGCTGGTGGGGTTCGTTCCCGGCCTGCTGATCTACGTGGTGTCCTACCAGTTCGTCTCGCGCTCGATCGAGAGCTGGTTCGACGTCAAGGTGGAAGGCGCGCTGGACGCGGGCCTCAGCCTGGGACGCTCCACGCTGGACACCCTCGCGAATGACCTGGCCAACAAGACGCGCGTCGCCGCGGCGCAACTGGCCGAGGTGCCGGACACCTCCGCCGCGCTGGCCCTGGACCGCCTGCGCGAGCCGCTGTCGGCCAACGACCTGATCCTGTGGAGCGGCAGCGGCCAGCTGGTCGCCAGCGCCGGCCAGTCGCGCCTGCTGCTCAGCCCCGAGCGGCCCACGGTGCAGCAGATCCGCAGGGTGCGGGCGCAGCGCTCGATGGCGGTGGTGGAGGGCCTGGAAGACCCCGGCTCGACCAGCCAGGCCCGCATCAAGGCCCTGGCCATCGTGCCCGGCCCGGGGCTCGGCCTGCTGGCGGAGCCGCGCGTGCTGCAGGTGACGCAGAGCCTGCCGCCCACGCTGGTGGCCAACGCCATCGCGGTGCAGGAGGCCTACCGCGAGTACCAGGAGCGTGCGCTGGCCCGCGACGGCCTGCGGCGCATGTACATCGGCACGCTCACGCTCAGCCTGTTCCTGGCGGTGTTCGGCGCCATCTTCCTGGCCGTCATCCTGGGCAACCAGCTGGCGCGGCCGCTGCTGCTGCTGGCCGCAGGCGTGCGCGAAGTGGCCGCCGGCGACCTGTCGCCCAAGCCGGTGCTGCTGGGCAAGGACGAGCTCGGCGGCCTGACGCGATCCTTCGCCGAGATGACTCAGCAGCTGGCCGACGCGCGCGCTGCCGTGGAATTGAGCATGGGGCAGGTCAACGCCGCGCGGACGCACCTGCAGACCATCCTGGACAACCTGACCGCCGGCGTGATCGTGCTGGACGAACAGGGACGCATCGAGACCTCCAACCCGGGCGCCACGCGCATCCTGCGCATCCCGCTCGCGGCCCACGAAGGGCGGCCGCTGGCGGAGGTGCCGGGGCTGGAGACCTTCGGGGCCGCCGTGCAGACGCAGTTCGACGACTACATGAACGACCGCCTGCAGCACGGCCTGGACCACTGGCAGCAGTCTTTCGAGCTGGCGCCGGTGCAGGGTGGGGCGGCGGCGCAGGGCAGCGCGATCACGCTGGTGGCCCGCGGCGCGGAGATGCCCTCCGAACAGCCTGGGGGCCAGCCGGCCCGCCTGCTGGTGTTCGACGACATCTCGGAGATCGTCTCGGCCCAGCGCGCGCAGGCCTGGGGCGAGGTCGCGCGGCGGCTGGCGCACGAGATCAAGAACCCGCTCACGCCGATCCAGCTGTCGGCCGAGCGCCTGGCCCACAAGCTGGGCGACAAGGTGGCCGAGCCCGAGCGCGCGATCCTGCGCAAGTCGGTGCAGACCATCGTGGACCAGGTCGACGCGATGAAGCGGCTGGTCAACGAATTCCGCGATTACGCGCGCCTGCCCGCGGCCGAGCTCAAGCCGATCGACCTCAACGGCCTGGTGAACGACGTGCTGCACCTCTACGTGCGCGAGGGCGAACCGGGCCCGGGCTCGCAGGTGCCGGTGCGCGCCGAGCTGGACGCCACCTGCCCGAAGATCCTGGGCGATCCCCAGCAGTTGCGCCAGGTCATCCACAACCTGCTGCAGAACGCGCAGGATGCGACCGAGGGCTCCGCGCGCAAGGAAGTGCTGATCCGCACCCAGTGGAACGAGGCCAACCGGCGCGTGCGGCTGGTGGTGCGCGACAGCGGCACTGGCTTCCCCGAGCACATCCTCAAGCGCGCCTTCGAGCCCTACGTCACGACCAAGGACCGGGGCACGGGGCTCGGCCTTGCGGTGGTCAAGAAGATTGCGGACGAGCATGGGGCTCGCATCGATGTGAAGAACCGGGTGGAGGACGGAGTGATTGCGGGGGCGCAAGTCTCGCTATCATTCGCGGTTGCAGCCTGACAACAACCTGCTGAGAGCCGCGCCGGCTACAGCAATCGAGAACATGGCAAACATACTGGTGGTCGACGACGAACTGGGTATCCGCGACCTGCTCTCGGAAATCCTCAACGACGAAGGACACAACGTCGAACTGGCGCAGAACGCTGCACAAGCCCGATCCGCACGGGCACGCGCCCGCCCCGACCTCGTGCTGCTGGACATCTGGATGCCGGACACCGACGGCGTCACGCTGCTCAAGGAGTGGTCCAGCACCGGCCAGCTCACGATGCCGGTGATCATGATGAGCGGTCACGCCACCATCGAGACCGCGGTGGAGGCAACGAAGATCGGCGCGCAGTCGTTCCTCGAGAAGCCGATCACGATGCAGAAGCTGCTCAAGGCCGTCGAGGGCGCGCTCACGCGCGAGACGCCTGGCAATGCCGGCATCCGGCCCAAGCCCGGTCCCGGCTACGTGAGCACGCCCATCCCGCCGATGGCCGAACTCACCGTCGAAGCCGCGATGACCGGCGGTCAGACCATCCCCGCGCCGGTGGAGATGGGCCCGCAGGCGCGCCAGACGTTCGAGCTGGACAAGCCCCTGCGCGACGCGCGCGACGAGTTCGAGAAGAGTTACTTCGAGTTCCACCTCGCCAAGGAGGGCGGCTCCATGACCCGCGTGGCCGAGAAGACCGGCCTGGAGCGCACCCACCTGTACCGCAAGCTCAAGCAGCTCGGCGTCGACCTCTCCCGAGGCAAGCGAAGCGCCGGCTAGGCTATAATTGCCGGCTCACGGCCCGGTAGCTCAGTTGGTAGAGCAGCGGATTGAAAATCCGCGTGTCGGTGGTTCGATTCCGCCCCAGGCCACCAGATCCAAGGAAAGCCCTTGATCGAAAGATCAGGGGCTTTTTCTTCGGCACCCCGCGGGAATAGCTCAGTTGGTAGAGCGCAACCTTGCCAAGGTTGAGGTCGAGAGTTCGAGACTCTTTTCCCGCTCCATTTGGATGGCGTCAGCCGATCCGTCCGAACCACAGCACGGACAAGCTCGCGCCCGCCACGCAATCACGACGCTCGGCAGCTTCACGGCTCCGGGCGGTTCGCGTTTGAATCAACGCCGGATACGAGAAGAGCAGCTTTGTGCTTTGAGCCCTCGTGAGGAGCACGAGCCCACGCGGTTTCCTGTGTATTCGCCGAAGGCGTCGCAAGGGATACCGCATTCGTCGCAACGTCGGCATCGCTGACAACGTTCGCATCCACGATCTGCGACATACGTTCAGTTTAGCAATGAGCCTGAGCGGCTATCGCGTGAGGAAATTAAGCTTGCTAGCTTCCATCTTTCACGACTGATCCGCTCGACTGAAAGCGGCAGGCGGTAGGGCCTCGGGGAGCCTGGCGCGCACGTCTGGCACCACGCGACTGGGACACTGCGCCGGACCCAGAGAGTGGAAACCACAAGGAAATCACTAGGGTTGGCGAGGCCTGTGCGTATCGGTGGTTCGATTCCGCCCAAGGACAACATCTCCTAATGTCCTTGCGCAGCAAGGATTTCCGACCAAAGGGGCTCCATGTGAGCCCCTTTCTTCATTCCTCTCGGCACCAGTTCCGGCTATCTGACCGACAGGATGAACTCAGCCAGCACCTTCGCATCGGCCTCGGACACCTGAGGCTGCGGAGGCATGGGCAACTGGCCCCACACGCCGACCCCGCCCTCCCGGATCTTCCTGGCCAGCATGTCCGCGGCCCCGCTGTCGCCGCTGTACTTGGCGGCCACGTCCTTCATGGACGGTCCCAGCCGTTTCTGGTCGATGGCGTGACAGGCCAGGCAGTTGGATTTCTTGAACAGCTCCTCGTCTGCGACGGCGGAACCGGCAAGAAACAGGGAACCACAAGCCGAGGCGGCAGCCACAGCCCGGCGCATCGACTTCGGCTGGTGGAGCATCAGCTGGGCGTCATCCGGTAGATCTCGCCTTCGTCCGTGGCGACGAACAGGCTCCCGTCCGGCCCCTGGACCGCCGAGCGGAAGCGGCCCGCCGGCATGGGCAGCGACATGGTGGTTCTCTTGGCCGAGGCGCCATCGGCGCTGATGTCCAGGACATCGAGGCGATTGCCGACGGGCGTTCCGTGGATGCCGATGCCCATATAGGACACCACCATCTTCCCGTCCCAGCCCTTCCACTGCTTGCCGTTCAGGAAGGTGCCCGACGACATGCCCTGGGACAGGCCCTCGTTGGTCCAGGCCGGCTTCATCGCATTCGGATAGGTGCGAAGGTCCGTCATCGGCATGAAGGCGGACCGTTCCTTGTTGGGCATGGCGCCCATCTGGTTGGGGCTGTAGCCGCAGTACCTGTCGGGACAATCGCCACGACCGTTGACGTTGGAACGCGGATCCCACCCACCGTTGCCGCCCGGCACGAGGGCGGTCACCTCATCCGTATGCCAGGGGCCGTTCTCGATCGTGAAGGGCTGGTTGGAGCCCGGGCGGAAAGCGATCCCCTGGGGATTGCGGTGCCCGTAGGTGAAGACTCGCGGATCGAATCCCTGCGGCGGGTTGTTCCCCGGAGCGGCCTTGCCCTCACGGTCGATCCGCAGGACCTTGCCGCCCATGCGCGTCGGGCTTTGGGGCACTTCGCCGTTGTGGTTGTCGCCCGTGGTCACGTACAGGAAGCCGTCGGCGGGTCCGAAGCGGATGCGTCCGCCGTTGTGTGCGCCCGAGTCGCCGAAGGGGTGGTCGCTCTTGGCGACCTTGTAGGGGATGTCCGTGACGATGTCCTTCCGGTCGGACAACCGGGTCCCGTCGGGGCTCACCGCGAAGCGGATGACGCGGTTGGTCGTCGGCTGCGCCATGCTGGAGGTGGAGTACACGTAGACGTACCGGTTGCTGGCGAAGTTGGGGTCGACCGCAACGCCGTTCATGCCGGCCTGGCCATCGCAGATCAGGTCAGGGGCCGTGGTGGCGTAACCCTGCGAATCCTTCATGCCCAGCAGGCGGGTGACGGTGCCGGAGGGCTGCCGCACTGAGAGGCCCTTGCACTTCTCCGTGAAGAACATGGTTCCATCGGGCAGGAAGGCCATGTCCCACGGGTTGCTCAACTTGGACAGCACGGGAGTGGCCGCCAGGTTCGGCGCCTGTTGTGTCTGGGGCGCCTGTGGCTGTGCTTGCTGCGCGGGTGGCGGAGCAGAGGCGCAAGAGGCGATGAGGCCGGTCGCACCCAGGAGCAGGTAGGTCTCGATGCTTGCGGGGCGCCTGGTGGTCGTCCCGCTGGCCCCGTGCCGGGGCCGGGCGCTGGCGAACTGACTTGCCCATCCATGGGCCTGGGTCGGCTTCTTCATGATGGCCTCCTTGTTGCCTGGCCCGATCGGCGTCAACCCGCCGCTGGCCAAGACAAAGTCAAGGTCAATCGCGATCTGTTTTCTATCCGGGTCTTTGCTAGCTATCGCGAGTGGCGCGTCATCGCTTTTTTCGTTTGGAGTCGCCAGCCGAGCACGCGCGACTTATCTCTCGGGGCGAATAGTCGATCGTTCGTTTTCATTTGTCGCGAACAAACACCGAACCTATTCTCCAAACACGCTCCCGGCCGCAGGCCCCCTGACCCCGACAGCAACCACCAGCGCCGCCCCCGCGCAGCTGGCGAAGCCTTGACCGTCCAAAGGATGAAGACGTGATCCACATCGCCGATCGACTGAATCGAATCAAACCGTCCCCGAGCTCCATGGCCGGCCAGCGCGTGCGCGAGCTGCGCGCCGCCGGGCGCGACGTCCTGGGCCTCACCGCCGGCGAGCCGGACTTCGACACGCCGCTGCACATCCGGCAGGCCGCGCAGCGGGCGATGGAAGCGGGCAAGACCAAGTACACCGACGTCGGGGGCACGCCCGAGCTCAAGGCGGCCATCCGCGACAAGTTCGCGCGGGAGAACGGGCTGCACTACGAGACCAGCGAGATCATCGCGTGCACCGGCGCCAAGCAGGCCATCTTCAACGCCCTGATGTGCACGGTCGAGCACGGCGCCGAGGTGATCATCCCCGCACCCTGCTGGGTGTCCTATCCGGACATCGTCCGGCTGGCCGGAGGATCACCGGTGCTGGTCCCATGCGATGCCGCCTCCGGCTTCAAGCTGACGCCGGACCAGCTCGAGCGCGCCATCACGCCGCGCACGCGGTGGCTGCTGCTCAATTCGCCGAACAACCCCAGCGGCGCGGTCATCACGCGCGACGAGATGCGCGCGCTGGCCGACGTGCTGCTGCGCCACCCGCACGTGTGCATCCTCGCGGACGACATCTACGAGCACCTGGTCTACGACGACCGCGAGTTCGTCACGCCCGCGCAGGTCGAGCCGCGGCTGAGGGACAGGACCCTGACCGTCAACGGCGTCTCCAAGGCCTACGCCATGACCGGCTGGCGCATCGGCTATGCCGCCGGCCCCGCCGCGCTGATCAAGAACATGGTCAAGCTGCAGTCGCAGAGCACGTCCAATCCGTCGTCCATCTCGCAGGCCGCCGCCGTCGCCGCCCTGAACGGGCCGCAGGACTTCATCCCCGAAACGCGCGCCGTCTTCCAGCGGCGCCGCGACCTGGTCGTGGAGCTGTTGAACCAGGCGCCCGGCGTGCGCTGCCACCGGCCCGAGGGCGCGTTCTACCTGTTCGCGTCCTGCGAAGGCGCCATCGGCAAGAAGTCGCCGCGAGGCTCGACCATCGCCACCGACATGGACTTCACGCTGCACCTGCTGGACGCCGCCAACATCGCCGTGATCCAGGGCGACGCCTACGGACTCTCGCCGTTCTTCCGCATCTCCTTCGCGGATTCGGAGGAGCGCCTGCGCGAGGGGTGCCGGCGCATCCGCCTGGCGTGCGAGGAGCTCGCATGAAGGCGCAGCAGACGAAGGACTGGGCGATCGGCATCGACATCGGGGGCACGTTCACCGACGTCGTCGCCCTGGATTACGCCGCGGGCAAGCTGCACAGCCTGAAGGTGCTGACGACGCACGGCGATCCCACCGAAGCCGTGATCAGTGGCGTCACCGGGCTGCTCCATTCCTGCGACATCGATCCTTCGCGGGTCACGCGGGTGGTGCATGCCACGACGCTGTTCACCAACGCGCTGATCGAAAGAGGCGGCGTGCGCACCGGCCTGCTGACGAACGAAGGCTTCTCCGACGTCATCGAGATCGGCCACGAGCGCAAGTACGACCTCTACGACCTGACGATCGAGCGCGCGCCGGCGCTGGTGCCGCGCAACCTGCGCCAGGAGATCGGCGGTCGGCTGGACGCGCAGGGCAACGAGCTGGAACCGCTGGACCGCACCGGCGTGCGCGCCGCCGTCCGGCGCCTGGTCGATGCCGGCGTGGAGTCGGTCGCGGTCTGCCTGCTCCACTCGTACGCTTCCGGACAGCACGAGAGGGCGGTGGCCGAATGGATCCGGCAGGACTTCCCCGATCTCGGACTCACGCTGTCGTGCGACGTGGCGCCCGTGATCCGGGAGTTCGAACGGGTCTCGACGACGGTCGCCAATGCCTACATCAAGCCGCTGGCCACGCGGTACCTCGACTCGCTGGAGACGCGCCTGGCGGCCCTGGGCCTGCGAAGCGGCGTCCTCATGATGCTGTCCAACGGCGGCCTGAGCCACGTCTCGGACGCCAAGCGCAACCCGATCGAGCTGCTCGAATCCGGACCGGCCGCCGGCGCCATCTCGGCCACGCACTACGGCCAGCGCGACGGCCATTCCGACCTGCTCGCCTTCGACATGGGCGGCACCACGGCCAAGCTGTGCCTCGTCGAGCACGCCAAGCCGTCGATCGCCTTCGGCTTCGAGGCCGCCCGGCGCAAGCGTTTCGCCGAAGGCAGCGGACTGCCGCTGAAGATCACGACGGTCGACCTGATCGAGATCGGCGCCGGCGGCGGCAGCATCGCCCACCGCGACCTGCTGGGCCTGCTCAAGGTCGGGCCCGCGAGTGCGGGCTCGGAGCCGGGGCCCGCCTGCTATGGGCGCGGAGGCGAGCAACCCACCGTCACGGACGCGAACCTCGTGCTCGGTTACCTCAACCCGGGCTATTTCGCCGGCGGCACGCTGCACATCGACACGGAGCTCGCCCGCCAGTCGCTGGACGGCCTGGCCCGCTCGATCGAGCGCGACGTGGTGGAAGTGGCCTGGGGCGTGCACGACATCGTGGCCGAGAACATGGCTGGCGCTGCGCGCGTGCACGTCGCCGAGCGCGGCCGCGACCCGCGTGATTTCGTGCTGCTGTGCACGGGCGGCGGCGGCCCCCTGCATTCGTACTACGTGGCGCAGAAGATCGGCGTGCGGACCATCATCTGCCCGCCCGCGGCCGGCGTGGCGTCGGCCTACGGATTGCTGGTGGCGCCCGCGCGCGCCGACCGCTCCAGGACCGTCACGTTCCGGCCCGCGACGAATTCGCTGGAAGAGCTCGAGCAGGCGTTCACCGCCCTGGAGCGCGACGCGCAAGCGGCGCTGGACAACGTCTCCACCACGTTCGGCCCGGCCCGGCTCACCCGCCAGGCGGACGGGCGCTTCGTCGGCCAGGGCTTCAACCTGTCGGTGACGCTGCCGGCCGGTCCCTACGCCGGCGACGGTGCGCCGTCGGTGCAGGCCACCCGCAGCGCGCTGGTCGATGCGTTCGAGGCGGTGTACCGCGAGAAGTTCGGGCGCACGCCGCCCGACGTGCCGGTGGAGCTGGTCAACCTGCGGGTGTCCGGCGAGTCGCCGCCGCGCAAGCAGTTCGAACCCGACAGCCTGCCGACCGGCGAGAAGGCGAGCCCGAAGGCGATGCGGCAGGTCTATTTCAAGGAAGCCGGTGACTACGTGCCCACGCCGGTGTTCGAGCGGTCCGCATTGCGGGCCGGCTTCACCGCTGAAGGCCCGCTGCTGATCGAGGACGCGAGCTCGACCCTGGTGGTCGGGCCGAGAGGACACGTCCAGCAGTCCCCGAGCGGAAACCTGGTGATCACGATCAAGGACGCAGCATGACGACCAAGACCCCTGCCGCCGCGGACACGGGCGCCACCGATCCGATCTTCCTGGAAGTGTTCTGGACCCGCGTGCGTTCGATCGCGGACGAGGCGGCCAAGCTGATCGTCCGCACGTCGTTCTCGACCCTGTCTTCGGAGGCCAACGACTTCGCCGTCGTCGTCACCGACTCGCAAGGCCGGTCGCTGGCCGAGAACAGCGGGAGCATCCCCTCGTTCATCGGCACGCTGCCGCGCACGGTGCGTGCCGTGCTCGACCAGGTCGGCGCGGGCGCGATGGAACCGGGCGACGTGTTCATCACCAACAACCCCTGGATCGGCACCGGCCACCTCAACGACGTGTGCCTGGTCAAGCCGATCTTCCATCAGGCGCGCCTGGTGGGCTTCGCGGCGACGGCCGGCCACGTGCCGGACATCGGCGGCAAGATCCGCTCGGTCGACGCCCGCGAGCTGTTCGAGGAAGGGTTCCACATCCCCGTCATGCGGCTGCTGCGCAACGGCCGGCCCGACGAGTCGCTGCTGACCCTCATCCGCACCAACGTGCGGACCCCCGAGCAGACCGTCGGCGACATCTGGTCGCAAGTGGGCGCGGTGGAACTGATCGCGACGCGCCTGGGTGAAGTGCTGGGCGAGTACGGCCTGGCCGGCATCGACGACCTGGCGGCCGCCCTGTTCGACCGCAGCGAAGCGGCCATGCGGGAGGCGATCCGCAAGATCCCCGAAGGCGAATACCGCTACGAGATGGAGACCGACGGCTTCGACCAGAGGCTGCGGTTCGTGGTCGCCGTGCGCGTGGCCGATGGCCGCGTCGAGTGCGATTTCACCGGCACGTCCGGGCAGCAGCCGCGCGCGATCAATTGCGTGCTGGCCTACACGTCGGCGATGACGGTTTACGCGATCAAGTGCCTGCTGCTTCCCGAGCTGTCGAACAACGATGGGCTGTTCCGCCCGATCGTGGCGATCGCCCCGGCGGGGACCATCCTCAACCCCAACTCGCCGGCCCCTGTCGGTGGTCGCGCGTGTACCGGCCACTACGTGCCGGTGGCGATCTTCGGCGCACTGGCCTCGGTGCTGCCCGACCGCGTGATGGCGGGTGCGGGGTCGCCGCTGTGGATCGCCAACCTCTCGGGGACGCGCAGCAACGGCAAGCCTTTCGCCACCGTCCTTTTCTACAACGGTGGACTGGGCGCGACCGCGGGCAAGGACGGCTCTTCGGCGATGTCCTGGCCGAGCAACATCTCTCCCACCCCCATCGAGGTGGCGGAGCGGGACAGCCCGCTGTTCTTCCGCTACAAGCGGCTGCGGCCCGGCTCGGGCGGGGCCGGCCGGTTCCGCGGCGGCCTCGGCGAAGAGATCTGTTTCGTCAACCGGCACGAGACGCCCGTGTCCATCGTGTTCCTGACGGAGCGGATCCGCGTGCCCGCGCCGGGTCTTGCGGGCGGCGGCCACGGCGCCTGCGGCGAGGTGCTGGTCAATGGCGTGGCCATCGACAGCCGGCGGCCCCACGTCCTGGCCCCCAATGACGAAGTGATCTTGCGCACGCCCGGTGGCGGGGGCTACGGCCCCCTTGCCGAGCGCGACGAGAACCTCGTTTCAGCGGACCGGCTGCACGGCTACGCCCGCTGATGCCGCCGCCGATGTTTCCTTCACTTTCCTTCCTGAGGTGTCACTGATGAAAAGCTTCGCCCTGTCCGTGTCCAGCGTGCTCCTCGCGGCCGTGCTGCCGCTCTGCGTGGCCCACGCGCAGGAGTCCGCCGCGACCTTTCCCACCAAGCCGATCAAGATGGTGGTGCCGTACCCGCCCGGCGGCTCGACCGACGCGCTGGCGCGCACCCTGGCGCTCAAGCTCCAGCAGCGCCTGGGGCAGTCGGTCGTGGTGGAGAACAAGCCCGGCGCGGGCAGCAACCTCGGGGCGCAGTTCGTGGCCTCCGCGCCCCCGGACGGCTACACGCTGCTGCTCGGGACCTCGGCCGCGCTGGCCGTCAACGCCCACCTCTACAAGCAGCTCGCCTACCACCCCCTGAAGAACTTTGCGCCGGTGGTGCTGGCGACCACGCTGCCCAGCCTGGTGGTGGTGAATCCCTCCGTGCCCGTGCGGACGATGAAGGAACTCAACCAGTACCTCATCGCCAACCCGGACAAGGTGAACTACGCGTCGGCGGGGAACGGAACGCCCGCGCACCTGGGCGCCGAGATGTACAAGAAGGCCACCGGCGCCAAGATCAGCCACGTGCCCTACCGGGGCGGCGCCCCGGCGCTGACCGACCTGATCGGCGGCCAGACGCAGATGATGATCGCCATCCTTCCGGAGGTGATGCCGTTCGTGAAGGACGGCAAGCTGCGCGCCCTGGCCGTCACCACCGAACGACGCACCGCGCTCGCGCCCGACCTGCCGACCGTCGCCGAATCCGGCGTGCCCAACTACGAGCTGACCGCCTGGTACGCCATCGTGGCGCCCGCCGGCACGCCGGCCGACATCGTGGCCAAGCTGAACAAGGCCTTCAATTCGGCACTGGAAGACACCGAGACGCGCGACAAGCTGCGCGAAGCCGGCTTCGAGATCGCCGGCGGCACGCCGGAGAAACTGGGCGAGTTGATGCGCTCGGAGTCCCGCAAGTGGGAGAAGGTGGTCCAGGACGCCAACGTCAAGGTCGACTGAGCGCAAACAACGTCGGCAGCGCAGGCAGCGCCGGGGCTACTTCCTGGCGCTCTCGCCGAACTGCCGCATCAGCGAAACGCCCTCGGGCAGCTCCTTCCTTTCGATGCTGGCCAGCAGCACCTCCAGCAGGTGCCTGGCGGTCGGCGAGATCGACCGCAGGCGGCGCGTGATCAGGAAGATCTCGCGGCTGAGGGCCGGGTCGGTCAGCTCCCGGAACGTCAGGCCCTGGAAGCTGCCGGCCTTGGTGGCCAGAGCCGGCACGATCGAATAGCTGGTGCCCGTCGTCAGCAGGGCGAACAGGGCCGTGGTCCCGGAAACCTCGTCGTGTTCGTCGTTGACGATGGGCAGCTCGGCCGCGTGCGCCGCGAGGAAGGAGCCGACGTCGGTGTCGCGGCTGAAGGCTACGTAGTCCCTGGAGGGCAGGTCCTTCCACCGCAGCGGTTGCGTGCGCTGCACCAGCGCATGGTCGGGCCGGCAGACCACGCCATAGCGGTCCGAGATCAGCGGCGAGTAGTCCAGGTCGTCGAAGCCCTTGTGCCGGGCGGTGATGCCGAAGTCCACCTCCCCGTCCAGCACCATCTGTTCGATCCTCAGCGCGCCCGCGTCGCGAAGCGAGATCGTCACGTCCGGGAACTGCTCGCGGAAGGCGGGGATCGCGATGGAGAGGAACTGGTAGATCACCGAGGGGATGGCGGCCACCTTGATGTGGCCCTTCTGCCCATGCGCCAGGGCGCGCAGGTCCCCCACGGCGTTGTCGAACTCGCGCAGGATCTTGTCGGCCTGCGGCCGGAACAGCGCACCGGCCTCGGTCATCACGACCCTTCGCGTCGTGCGGTCGAAGAGCTTGAGGCCGACCGCTTCCTCCAGCTGCTGGATGGTCGCGGTCAGGGCCGATTGCGTCAGGAAGAGGCGCGAGGAAGCGGTGGTGAACGAACCCGATTCGGCGACCGCGAGGAAGCAGCGCAGGTGGCGCAGTGAAACAGCTCGCTCCATCCGCTACCTCCGATCGGCCGCGGGCGATGCCATCGCCCGGGTTCCCTGCGGCCAAAACAGGTTCAGCGCCAGCCCACTGATCACCAGCGCCGCCGCCACCAGCTTCCACGCGGGCAGCGGCTCGCCCAGCCAGACCGCCGACGCGCCCATCCCGAACACCGGGATCAGCAAGGCCAGCGGCGTGACGGTGGCCGCGGTGTAGCGCGAGAGCAGCCAGTTCCACGCCGCGTACCCGAACAGCGAGTTGGCCCACGACTGCCAGGCCACGGCGGCCCAGGCGCCGGTCGATGCCTGCTGCACGCTCGTGCTCATCCGATCCCAGCCCTCGAACGTTAACGAAAGTGCGAACAGCACCGGCACCGCGAACGCCGACGACCACACCACGTAAGCCAGCATGTTGATGCTTCCCGCTCGCTTGGTCAGGATGTTGCCACCGGCCCAGGAGGCCGCGGCGCCCAGCACCAGCAGCAGGCCGGCCACGGTGGTGGTGGCGTCGGTGTGCCAGCCCACCACCGCCAGTCCCGTGGCCGCGATCAACACCGCCAGCAGCTGGTGGCCGCGCAGGCGCTCGCCGGCCAGCCACATGGCCAGGCCGATGGTGAAGAACACCTGCGTCTGCACCACCAGCGATGCGAGCCCGGGCGAGATGCGGCCGTCGATCGCGATGTACAAGAGGCCGAACTGGCCCGCGCCGATCAAGAGGCCGTAGCCGGCCAGGTTGGCCAGGCCCACGCGCGGGCGCGGCAGGAAGAAGATGGCAGGCACCAGCGCCAGCAGGAAGCGCAGCGCGCCCAGCAGCAACGGCGGCAACTCGTCGAGCGCCGCCCGGATCACCACGAAGTTGGTGCCCCAGACGGCGACGACGGCGAGCGCCAGCAGCGCGTGGGCGGGCTTGATGCGGGACATGCGTCGAGCATAGGCGCAGCGGCAAGCGCGTCATTGATGAAATCTCGATGGGCCACTGATGCGTGCGAACGTTTCTCGTACCACCCGCGCGGCTCAGGCGCGGGCGCACCGCTGGCTACACTGGCCCCATGCATCTCGTCGTGCTCGGCACCGGCATCGTGGGCACCTGCGCGGGCGCCTGGCTGCAGCGCGATGGGCACCGCATCACCTTCGTGTCGCCGGTCCCGCCGGGCGAAGCCTGCTCGTTCGGCAATGCGGGCTCGCTCTCGCCCAGCGCCTGCCTGCCGGTGGGCATGCCGGGGATGTGGAAGCAGGTGCCCGGCTGGCTGCGCGACCCGGAAGGGCCGCTCGCGATCCGGCCGGCCTACCTGCCGGCGCTGCTGCCGTGGCTGCTGCGGTTCCTGCGGCATTCGAGCCGCGAGGAAGTGGTGCGCATCGCCACCGCGATGCGCGGCCTGCTGGCGCCCATCTTCGAGAGCTATGCGCCGCTGCTGGAGCGCGCGGGGGCGACGCACCTGGTGCGCCGGACCGGCTGCCTGTACGTCTACGGCTCCGGCCCCTCCGCCGCGCGCTGGCGCTGGGGCATGGACCTGCGCCGCGGCCTCGGCGTGGAGCTGCGGGACATCGGCGAGGACGAACTCGCGCAGATGGCGCCGGACCTGCGCGGGCGCTTCCGCTTCGGCATCCTCGCGCCCGAGAACGGCTCCACCCTCGACCCCGAGGCGCTGGTGAAAGCCCTGCATGCGCAGTGCATCGCGGACGGCGCGGTCACGGTGCAGGACACGGCCACCGGATTCGAGAAGCGCAGCGACACCGTGACCGCGGTGCGCCTCGCCTCCGGCCAGATGCTGCCGTGCGATGGCGTGGTGGTCGCCTCGGGCGCGTGGTCCCGTCCCCTGGCCGCGCAGCTCGGATCGGAGGTGCCGCTGGAGACCCAACGCGGCTACCACGTGACCGTCCAGAGCAACAACCTGCAGCTTCGCCACACGGTGATGGCGCCCGAATACAACCTGATGGTCAACCCGATGGCGATGGGCCTGCGGCTGGCCGGCAGCGTGGAGTTCGCCGGCCTCGCGCCGCCGCCCAACTACCACCGCGCCGACGTGCTGCTGGCCAAGGGCCGCGAGATGTTCCCGCACCTGGACAGCTCGCGCACCACGCGCTGGATGGGCCATCGGCCCTGCCTGCCCGACAGCCTGCCGGTGATCGGGCGGGCGCCGCGCACGGCCAACGCCTGGCTGGCGTTTGGGCATGGCCACGTGGGCATGTGCGCCGGCGCCAGCACCGGCCGCGAGCTCGCGCACCTGGTGGCGGGCCGGCCCACGCAGGTCGACCTGCGGCCGTTCGCGCCGGATCGCTTCCGAACCTTCCACTCCTGACCCCCCAGAAAGGCCGACCATGCCCCAAGCCCTTCGTCGCCGCCGCTTCAATGCCTTCGCGGCGCTGGCCGCCCTGCCCACGCTCACCTTCGCCCAGGCTTTTCCGAGCAAGCCTGTGCGCCTGGTGGTGCCGTTCCCGCCTGGCGGCAGCACGGACCTGCTCGCGCGACGGCTGGGCGAGAAGCTCGCGGTGTCGCTGGGCCAGCCGGTGGTGGTGGACAACCGGCCCGGCGCCGGCGGCACGACCGGCGCGGATTCGGTGGCCAAGTCGGCGCCCGACGGCCACACGCTGCTGATGGGCGTGACGGGCAGCAACGCTATCGCCGCCAGCCTGTACCCCAGGCTGCCCTACGACACGCTGCGCGATTTCACGCCGGTGAGCTCGGTGGTGTCGGCGCCGCTGGTGCTGGCGGTGGGCAGCGGCAGCAACCTGCGCACGGTGCGCGATTTCATCGCCGCGTCCAAGGCCGACCCCATCACCTACGGCACGCCGGGCAACGGGACCTCGATGCACCTGACGGGCGAGATGTTCCACCTGGCCACGGGCGCGCGGCTGACGCACGTGCCGTACAAGGGCAGCGCGCCCGCGCTCAACGACATGCTGGGCGGCAGCCTGCAATCCATGTTCGGCGACCTCCTGGTGCTGCTGCCGCAGATCCGCGCCGGCAAGGTGCGGCCGATCGCGGTGACGTCGCTGCGGCGCCATCCCTTGCTGCCCGAGGTGCCGACGATCGCCGAGAGCGGCGTGGCGGGACTGGAGCGCTTCGAGGCCACGTCCTGGCAGGGGCTGTTCACGCCGGCCGGCCTGCCCCGCGAGGTGCTCGCGCGGCTGAACACCGAGGTGGTGAAGGCGCTGGAGGCGCCCGACATCAAGGAGTTCTTCGGCAGCCAGGGCTTCCTGGTCGGCGGCTCCACGCCCGAGCAGTTCCGCGCCCTGATCGAGGCCGAAGTGCCCAAGTGGGAGCGGGTGATCAAGGCCGCCAACGTGAAGGTGGACTGAGCATGGCCCATGACGCAACCCCGCCGGTCCCGCAGGTGCAGGTGCTGGCCTTCGACATCTTCGGCACCGTGGTCGACTGGCACGGCAGCATCGTGCGCGAGATGCGCGAGCGCCATCCGCAGGTGGACGGCGACGCCTTCGCGCGGGCCTGGCGCGCCGGCTACAAGCCCGCGATGGCGCGCGTGGCCAGCGGCGAGCTGGGCTGGACGCTGATCGACGACCTGCACCGCCTGATTCTCGACGACATCCTGCCGCGGTTCGGCCTCGGACATCTCGGCGAGGCCGAGCGCGCCGAGCTGAACAAGGTCTGGCATCGGCTCGATCCCTGGCCCGACAGCGTGGCCGGGCTTGCGCGGCTCAAGCGCGGCTACGTCATCTGCACGCTGTCGAACGGCAACATCGGCCTGCTCACCCGCATGGCCAAGCGCGCCGGGCTGCCCTGGGACTGCGTGCTGTCGGCCGAGGTGTTCCGCGCGTACAAGCCCGATCCCGCCACCTACCTCGGCGTGGCCAAGGTGTTCGACGTCGAGCCTTCGCAGGTGATGCTGGTGGCGGCCCACCACGACGACCTGGCGGGTGCGCGGCGCTGCGGCCTGCGCACCGCCTACATCGAACGTCCGCTCGAGTTCGGCGCGGCCCAGCCGAAGGACGTCTCGCCCCGGCCGGAGAACGACCTGCACTGCAGTAGCCTGCTGGACCTGGCGGACCGGCTCGGGCTGGCCTGACGGCTGTCGGTGCGGGCTGACATCAAGCCGCGCACCGCGCCGAGTGCGGCCCCACGGCATGCGGCCCAGCATGAAGGCTCGAGCTCACCAGAGGAGCAGGAACCACCATGCCCACCGACACCACGCCCGATCCGCGCGACATGGAGCGCATGCCCGAAGCCCAGCAGATCCCGCAAGCCGAACGCGAGATCGCCGGCAAACCCGACATCCGGCGGCGGCCGCCCCTGCCGGATCGCCCCCAGCCCATGGCGGCCGACATCGAGGACGAGGAGGATGACCCTGTCGTCGAGAGCGGCCCGACCGGTCCGGGAGGCGAGCGCAAATGAACGCCGCACCGCAGCGGCTGCATGACGTGCCGGCGCCGGAGAACGTGCCGCCGGTGAACAACCCCGACCCGCAGCCCGGCGACGAGAAGCCCAGGATGCCGCCCTCGGAAGACGGCCGCAAGAAGGCGCCGGTGGAACTGCCGGGCAAGCCCGGCGTGCCCGAGCGCGTGGAGCCGGACCGCTAGTCGCGCGTGACCCGCAGAACTTCCTCACGCGAGGTGACGCCTTCGCGCACGAGCCGCTCGCCGTCGTCGCGCATCAGCGTCATGCCGGCGCCCAGCGCCGATTCGCGGATGTTCGCTTCCGATGCGCGGTTGTGGATCAGCGTGCGGATCTTCTCGTCGGCCAGCATCAGCTCGAACACGCCCGTGCGGCCCTGGTAGCCGGTCTGCCCGCATTCGCCGCAGCCGCGGCCGGCGCAGTGCGAACACAGCTTGCGCACCAGGCGCTGGGCCAGCACGCCCAGTAGCGAGGAGCTGAGCAGGAAGGGCTCCACGCCCATGTCGGTCAGCCGCGTGACGGCGCTGACGGCGTCGTTGGTGTGCAGCGTGGCCAGCACGAGGTGGCCGGTGAGCGAGGCCTGGATGGCGATCTGCGCGGTCTCGTAGTCGCGGATCTCGCCGATCATGATCACGTCCGGGTCCTGCCGCAGGATGGCGCGCAGGGCCTTGGCGAAGTCCAGGTCGATCTTGGCGTTGACCTGGGTCTGGCCGATGCCGGGCAGCTCGTACTCGATCGGGTCCTCCACCGTCATGATGTTGCTGCTGCCGGCGTCCAGCCGCGACAGCGCCGCATAGAGGGTGGTGGTCTTGCCCGAGCCGGTGGGGCCGGTCACCAGGATGATGCCGTGCGGCTGGCCGATCAGGGCGAGGAAGCGGCGCAGCGTCTCGCCGGTCATGCCCACGGACTCCAGGCTCAGCTTGCTCTCGCTCTTGTCCAGGAGGCGCAGCACGGCGCGTTCGCCGTGCGCGCTGGGCAGGGTGGAGACGCGCACGTCGACCGCGCGCGTGCCGATGCGCAGCGAGATGCGGCCGTCCTGCGGCAGTCGTTTCTCGGCGATGTCCAGGTCGGCCATGATCTTCAGGCGCGAGATCAGCGCCGCGTGCAGCGCGCGGTTGGGCTGCACCACCTCGCGCAGCGTGCCGTCGACGCGGAAGCGCACCGAGGAGTGGCGCTCGTAGGGCTCGATGTGGATGTCGCTGGCGCCGTCGCGCGCGGCCTGCGTCAACAGCGCGTTGAGCATGCGGATGATGGGCGCGTCGTCGCTGGTCTCCAGCAGGTCTTCCACCGCCGGCAGCTCCTGCATCATGCGCGAGAGGTCGGCCTCGTTCTGCACTTCGCTCACCACCGTGGCGGCGCTGGATTCGCCCTGGGCATAGGCAGCGCTGATGCGCTGGGCCAGCGCCTCGGGGGCCAGCTGCTGCAGTTCGCGCACGGGGAACTTGCGCATCACCTCGCTCCAGGCGCTGGGCGCCGGGGAGGCCGCGTGCCAGAGCGTGACCGCCTGGCCGTCGTCCTCCACCAGCAGCTGGTGGCTGCGGGCGAAGCTGTAGGGCAGGGGGTAGCGGGTCGGCATCAGCGGGCGGGGGCTTCGGGCGTCGCGGGGGCGGCGGGCGGCAGCGGCGCGGCCGGCGGCAACGGCGCGGCGGGCGTGGCGCCGGGCACGGCGGCTTCGGCGGGCACCGGCGGGCCGGCGGGCGGCATGCGGCTGGCGGGCACCGGCATCACCGGGCCGTTGTTGACCGGCACCACCAGGCTGGGGGTCGGCTGGGCGGCCTCCTGCTTCAGGCGCATCAGGTCGTAGCGATCCAGCGAGATCTCGTCGGTCTGCGCGGCGTCGCGCACCACCAGCGGCCGCAGGAACACCATCAGGTTGGTCTTGCGGCGGGTGCGCGCCTCGCTGCGGAACAGGTTGCCGACCACCGGCACGTCACCCAGCAGGGGCACCTTCTCCTGGCTGCCGTTGTACTCGTCCTGCAGCAGGCCGCCCAGCACCACGATGGCGCCGTCGTCGACCAGCACGTTGGATTCGATGGAACGCTTGTTGGTGATCAGGCCGGTGGCCGAGTTGATCGACGCGGCCTGCACGCTCGAGACCTCCTGGAAGATCTGCATCTTCACCGTGCCGTTCTCGCTGATCTGCGGCCGCACGCGCAGCGTGAGGCCCACGTCCTTGCGCTCGATGGTCTGGAACGGGTTGACCGCGCCGTTGGCGGCGCCGGTGTTGGTGAACTGGCCGGTGACGAACGGGACGTTCTGGCCGATGACGATGCGCGCCTCCTCGTTGTCCAGCGTCAGCAGGTTGGGCGTGGAGAGGATGTTGGCGTCTGCGTTCGACTCCAGGAAGCGCGCCAGCGCGCCCAGGATGTAGGTGCCGTTGATGTTGCGCAGCAGGCCCAGGTTGATGCCGTTGGAGGGCGCCGTGATGTTGCCGCTGGCCGCGCCCAGCTGCAGGTTGATGATGTTGGCGCCGCCCGTGTTGAAGTTGGTGCCCAGCACGCCGATGTTCTTGTCGCCCCGGTTGCCGAAGGCGTTCTGCCACTGGATGCCGAATTCGGCGGCCTTGTCGGCGTTCACCTCGGCGATCAGGCTTTCGACGAACACCTGCGCGCGGCGCGAATCCAGCCGGTCGATCACCGCACGCAGCTGGCGGTACTGCGGCTCCGGCGCCGTGATGATCAGCGAGTTGGTGGCCGGGTCGGCCTGGATCTGCCCGCCGGTGGAGGGCTGCGCGGCCGGTTGTGCCGCGGCCGCGGCGGGGCCGGCTCCGGTGGCGCCGCCCGTCCCCATGCCGGTCGGGGTGGTGGCGGGCAGGCTGGTGCTGATCGTGCCCGGGGAGCCCGGCAGGCCGCCGGTGATGCCGGTCGTGCCGCCGGTGGACATGCCGGCCATCGCCGCGCGCAGCGTCGTGGCCAGCCGCACCGAGTCGGCGTTCTTCAGGTAGACCACGTAGATGTTGCCGGTCGGGTTCTGCGGCGTCGGCTGGTCCAGCCGCGCGACCAGGCTGCGCACCAGGTTGAGCCGCGCCGGGTTGGCCGCGCGCACGATCAGGCTGTTGCTGCGCGACTCGGCGATCACCGCCGTGCGGAACGACGTGTCGGCCTGGCCCTGCCCCGCGGCGGCGGGGGTCGCGCCGCCGCTGTCCACCAGCCGCTGCACCACCGGCGCCAGGTCGGCGGCCAGCCCGTTCTGCAGCGGGATCACCTCCACGTCGGTGGCGTTGGGGTTGTCCAGCGCCGAGATGATGCGGCCGATGCGCTGCAGGTTGTCGGCGTAGTCCGTGATCACCAGCGAGTTGTTGCCGGGGTTCACGTTGATCGTGTTGTTGGGGCTGATCAGCGGCCGCAGGATCGGCACCAGGTTGTTGGCGGTCTCGTGGCTGAGGCGGAAGATCTGCGTCACCACTTGCGAGCCGCCGGGGGGCGGGCCGACCGACACGGCGCCGGTCTGCAGCTTGGCGTCGGCTTCCGGGACCACCTTGTAGAGGCCGGCCGACTCCACCACCGTGAAGCCCGAGAGCCGCAGCGTGGAGACGAACTGGTTGAACGCGGTCTGCGGCGGCACCGGCCTTTCGGTCGCCAGCGAGATCGTGCCCTTCACGCGGGGGTCGACCACGATGTTGCGCCCGGTGATGGCCGCCATCGTTCGCGCCACCGCATCGATCTCGGCGTTGACGAAGTTGAGCGTCACGGGCTCACGGGCGCGCTGCGCGTGCACGCCGCCGGGGCCGGCCAGGGCAGCCGCCGCCAGGAGGGAAAGCAGGGCACGGGAGAGGTTCATGACGTCAGCCTATGGTGATGATGGAGCGGGCCCCGTTGCGGCGGCCGATGATGTTCAGGAGATTGGCCAGCGCGGCCTCGCGCTCGGGCGCGGCGGTGGCTTCGCCGGTGAAGCGCAGGCGGGAGCCGACCCACTGGCCGTTGCCCGTGAGCTGCAGCGCGCCTTCCAGCGTGGACAGCTGCACCGTGGGCACCGCGCCGCCGGCGAGCACCACGCGGTAGCTGCCGAGGGGCCGCAGGGTGGACACCCGAGAGGCCATGCGTTGAGCGGTCATCTCCGCCCTCCCGTTGACGGCCAGACGGCCTTCGGTCCATTCTAGTGACAGGGACTGCGTCCGCAGGTCCAGTTCGCCGTCGAGTTGCAGCGTGTTCCAGGGGGTGCCCAGGCCGGCGAGCAGCGACGCCGGCCACTGCGACTGGCCGTCCGCCACGCGGATGGAGGTGCTGCGCCAGCCCGGTCGCCAGTCGAACGACAGCGGCACCGGCGTGCAGCACTCCGAGGCCAGCGCGACGCGCAGGCCCCCGAAGCCGGGGCGGATGCGCCAGGTCAGTCGGGTGGGCAGGGCGGCGGCGTCGCTGCTGCCGGCCCCGCCCGTGAGCACCAGGCGGGCCGATCCGGTCCAGAGGCTGCCGCGCGCATCGATGAGCTGGACCTGCGCGCCGGTGGCGGCGACCACGCGGTCGGCCAGCCAGGACGCCGGCAGGAAGGCCGGCAACGCGATCGCCAGGCCGAGCAGCAGTCCCCCGGCGGCCCAGCGCCAGGGAGCGGGAGCGACGGATGCGATGCTGGTGCGCGCCACCCTTTGCGTCTTCCGGCAGGTCAGCGCGGCGGCAGGGACAGGACCAGCGTGCCGTCCCAGCCCCCGCCCGCGCCGCGCGTCAGGCGCGCTTCGACCGGCACCGCGCGGGCGTTGACCCGTGCCTGCGACAGCCAGGTGGCCAGGGCGTCGGGCGGCGTGCCGGCCAGCGTGAGCGTGACCCGGTCGCCGGCCACGGCCATGCGGGCACCGGTGCCCAGGCGCTGGCGCACCGAAGCCTCCAGCAGCCGCATCGACTCGTCCTGGTTCTGCTTGGGTTGCGATTGCAGCGATTGCGCCTGCTGCTGCAGGGCGCGCATGCGCGCGAGCTGGGCGTCCACCGACTGGTGCTGCTGGTCGGACGCGCGCAGCACCGCCAGCGCCGGCGCGATCCCCAGCCACCAGAGCAGCGCCAGCAGCACCAGCGCCGCCGCGCCGCCCGCGAGCATCTTCTCGCGCGGCGCCAGGCCGGCCCAGGCGGCGGTCCACTGCGGCGACATCTTCATGGCTGCGCCTCCGGACGCACGACCAGCGTGTCGCCTTGCACGTTGGCGGCATAGCCCTGCGAGCGCAGGCCCTGCAGCAGGGGCTTGGCCTCGGCTTCGTTGCCGGCGAGCCCGCGCAGGCGGACCTCGGTGCCGTTGAATTCGATCGCGGTCGCCGTGCGGCCGGGCGGGGCGCTGGTGGCGACCACGCCCAGCACGGTCTCCAGGTCGCGTCCGGACGCGCTGCCGGTCGCCTGGCGCAGGGCGGCCACTTCGCGTTCCATCTGCACCGGCGCGTCGACCACGGCCCGCACCTGCGGGAAGGTCTGCGTGAGCAGGGTGCGCGTGGCATCGCGCTTGCTGGCCAACGCCGAGCGTTCCTTCCAGGCCCAGGCGTTCAGCCCGACCAGCTGCACCGCCACCAGCAGCACGGCGCCCCAGCGGGCCGGACGCCACTGCGGCGCGCGCAGGAAGCCGGCCCAGCCGGTGGAGAGTTTCTTGAAGGCGCGGTCGCGGCCGGTGCTGGCGAATTCCAGTTGCGCCAGGTCCCACCGCGAGCGGGCTGCCTGCAGCAGGCGCGGCGCCGGTTGCTGCAGCTGCGGCGGGTGCTGCAGCACCTGTTCGGCCAGCGTCGCGACTGCCGGTTCGGCCACCACCGGCGTGTTCTCCGGCAGCGTGGGCAAGAGACCCAGGGAGGCGGCGGTCAGCGGCAGGAGGTAGACGCCGTCGCGGCCGGCGCAGACCAGGCGCGCGCCATCCGGCTCGCCCACGGCGTAGAGCGCCGGATCGCCCTCGGGCGCGAATTCGGGAACGATGCGCGAGACCGGGCGGCCGGCCGACTCCAGCGCCTGCACCGCATCGCGCAGCCAGCCGCGGTCGCACACCGAGACCCACACGGGTCCGCCCGCCTGGCCGCGTGGCTCCAGTGCGAAGTGCAGGTTCTCGGGCTCGTCCAGCAGCCGGTCTTCCAGCACGCCTTCGAGCACCGCGCGCAGTCGGGGCGAGCGCGGGCCCAGTCCCTTGGGCAGCTCGACCCTGTGCCAGGACAGGGCGGCCGCCGGGGCGACCAGCACCACTTCGCTGCCTGCGCCCGAAGCCGCGGGCAGCAGGGCGACGGGGGCGGCGGCCTGGGTCGTGGGGGTCCGGCCGTCGCTGGACAGGACGTACGGGAGTTCGGTCTGTGCCGTGACGGGCGTGGCCGGGAGCAGGACGTAGAGCGAACTCATGGGAGCGACGATTGTAGGGAGGGCGGCAACTCAACCGTACCACCCGAAGGCATCAGCGCCCGGACGATGGCGGGGCGACCGTGGTGCGGTCGACGACCCCGCGCTCGCGCCGCAGGGTGCGCACGTCCAGGCCGTCGCGCTGCACCAGCGAGCGTTCCTCCACGATCAGCCGGTCCATGCGCAGGCGCCCGCGCACCTCGAAGAAGCGCGAGGAGACGCCAACGGTGCCTTCGGTGAAGGCCGCGGCGTGGCCCGGCATGGCCGAGCTCGCGTCGGCGATGCCGCGGAAAGGTGAGAGCGAGCGGCGGGCGACCAGCTCCTGGGCGTCGGCCTGGGTGATGCCGTTGACCGCCGCATAGATGACCTTGGCCGCGGCCGTGTTGAGGTTGACCGGCGTGCGCGTGGGCAGCAGCGTGACGTAGGGCGTGAGCGTGGCGACCGTGGCGGGCGACAGGCCCAGCCAGACCAGCTGCTCGGGCTGCTGCGGCATCAGCGGCGCCTGCGAGGCCGAGCGGTTGTCGGTGCTGATGTCGGAGGCGAAGCGCAGGTTCTCGGCCATGCGGTTGAGCTCGCCCTGCGGCAGGCCCAGAAGCTCGAACAGGCGCTGGAAGCTGCGCATGCCGGTTTCGGAGACGCGTCCGGCCTCGACCAGGTTGGTGACGTTGAGCAGCGCCTGCTGGTCGGTCACGGTGCCCGAGAGGAAGACGTTGTCGGCGTCGCCGGCGTCGGTGGCCGCGCCGCCGGACTGCGCGGCCAGGAAGGTCGACAGGCGCGCCTCCTGCAGGGGCACGGCCCAGGGTTCGGCCAGGTGGTCGGCGCCGCCGGAGCGGCTGTCCTCGCGCAGGATCAGCCGGGCCCAGTCGAGCGCGCCGGTCAGCACCCAGGAGGCCTGCATGCGCGCCCGCTCGGCGGATTCCACTTCCACCGCCCGCCACTGCTGCCACAGGGCCGCGGCGGCGAAGGTGGCCACCAGCGTGACCGTGAGCATGGCGGTCAGGATGGCGGCGCCGCGCTGGCGCAGGCGGGCGCGGCTCACGATTTGCCTCCGCCCACGGTGGGCCGCACCCAATCGCGCACCAGGTCGCCGCTGATCGCCTGGCCGGCAGGGAGCGTCAGCACGATGCGGACGCCTTCGGGCAGCTGGGGAAGCCGCGGGTTCACGGCCGCAGGGGCGACCGGTGCCGGGGTGCCGGTGGGCCCCGTCGTGCTGGTGGTGGTGCTGGGGGTGCTGGGCGTGACGGTCGGCGTGGCGACGGGGGTGGGCTGGGTGAAGTCGCTCGAGAGCGGGTTGGTCCAGGCGTCCGAGCGGTAGAAGAAGACCTGCCAATCCTGCAGGGCGGTGATGGCGACGGCCGCGGCGTCCTCGGTGCCGGCTTGTCCCTGGGCCCAGGCGTCGGCGCGGACCCAGGCGTCCTCGACCTGGCCGCGGGTGGTCAGGGGCGGCGACTGCCAGCGGGTCCAGCGCGACACACCGCCGCTGACGCGCCGGCTCCAGCCGACCACGATCACGCCCTGGGCGACGGCGGCCGCGGACGCCGGGCGGGTCAGGCGCAGCACCCGACCGTTCCAGTCCAGCGCCGGCATCTGGGGCAGCTGCACCAGCGCGTCCAGGTCGGTGCTCCATTGCGCCAGGCCCATCTGCAGCGAGTGGATCTCGTCGGCCCGGGCCTGCGTGGTCTCCTGCGCCCGCACCATGCCGTCCAGCCCGCGCCAGCTCAGGACGGCCACCAGCGCGAGGACGAACAAGGCGACCATCAGCTCGATCAGCGTGAAGCCGGCGGCGCGGCGCCTGGAGGCCATCTCAGTACCTCCCGACCACGGTGGAGATGCGCAGCACCGGCCCGGACGCCTCGAACACCTGGGCGTCCACGCGCAGGAAGTTGGGGTTGGGCGTGGGCGCCACCGTCAGGGCCACCTCGAAATCGACATTGCCCTGGCGGCAGGCCGTGCGGCGCTCGCCCACCCCGGGCATCTGGCGCGCCAGACGCACCCGCCCCAGCTCGTTCTCGGCGCACAGCTGCGCGAGCAGCACGCTGGACTGACGCATCGCGTTGGTGGTGAGGGCGGCGGTGGCCTGCAGGCCGGCGACCAGCGCGATGGCGACGATGGCCAGGGCCACCAGCACCTCGATCAGCGTGAAGCCGGCGGCCTTCCTCATGGCGCGACCTCGGCGGTGACGAAGGGCCCGAGGCCGTCGGTGGCGATGCGCAGGATGCGCCCCTGGCCGGCGGCGGAACCGAGCACCACCTGCTGGCGGCCGATGATGGGTTCGGGGCCGAGCACGACGCGCCCCGGGCCCTGCACGACCACCGTGTCGGCGTGCAGCCAGTTCTGCGGCAGGCTGCCCTCGGGCAATCCTTCGAAGCGAAAGCCCCCCTCCACCGTGTGCCACACCACCGGCACGCCGGTGCTGCGCGACTGCGCGCGGGCGGATTCGAACAGGGCGGAGAGCCGGCGGGCTTCCTGCTCCAGGCGGGTGGAGGAGCTGTCGCGCAGGGCGAACGCGACGCCCGCGGTGGCGATGGCGATGATCGCCACCACCACCAGCAGCTCGATCAGCGTGAAGCCGCGCTGTGAAGGCGGGGCGGCGGTGCGTCTCGCGGCGCGGTCACTGCCAGGAGCCGACGTCCGCATTCTTGCCCTCGCCGCCCGGCTGGCCATCGGCGCCGTACGACATCACGTCGATCTCGCCTTTGACCCCGGGGTTGAGGTACTGGTACGGCCGGCCCCACGGGTCGTTGGGCAGCCGCTCGAGGTAGGGCTTCCAGTTGATCGGCTGGGGGCCGGCGCTGGGGCGGGCGACCAGCGCCTGCAGGCCCTGTTCGGCCGAGGGGTAGCGCTGGTTGTCCAGCCGATACAGCTTGAGCGCCTGCATCAGGTTGTTGACGTCGGTGCGGGCTGCAGTGGCGCGCGCGTCGTCGGCGCGATCCAGCACGTTGGGCACGATCAAGGCGGCGAGAACGCCGATGATCACCAGCACCACCATCAGTTCGATGAGGGTGAAGCCGGCCTGCAGCATGCGGCGGGTGGAACGGAACAGAGTCATCGAGAAGCCTGTGACCAAATCCGTTCAATGATAATCGTCGCATGGTGAGCGACAGGCCGGGCAACTGGACAGTACGCGGCGTGACCTTCGTGGTGTGGGCCGTGGCGGCAGCGAGTGCCGCCTACTGGGCGATGAAATTCGCCGGCGCCGATCCGTCCGTGCCGCGCGTCGCCGCGGCTTCGCGGCAGGCGGCGCCGGCCGATCCGATGGTGGTCGCGCGGTTGCTGGGACATACGGCCGGGACGCCTTCGGCCCCCGTCGCCGCGGCGCAGCCTTCCGCCGCCTCGCGCTTCAACCTGATGGGCGTGGTGGCAGGCAAGTCGCAGCAAGGCGCCGCGCTGATCGCCGTCGACGGCAAGCCGGCCCGGCCCTACCGCGTGGGCAGCGTGATCGAGGAAGGTCTGGTGTTGCTCTCGGTGCAGCCGCGCCGGGCCGTGCTGGGGCCGTCGATGGACGGGCCGGGCTCGGTCACCCTCGAATTGCCGGCGCTCAACGCCCCGGGCCGCTAGTTCTCCACCTCGTGGCACTCGACGCCGCCGAAAGGGACGGCTTCGCGCGGCCACTGGTCGGCCTTTTCCACGACCCGCACCCCGGCCAGCAGCAGGCGCACCGCGCGGATCACGCCGGCGTGGGTGATCCAGAGCACGTCGCCCTTGCCGCGGTCGCGGTCCAGCGCGCGCCGCACCCGTTGCAGCAGTTCCTGGACGCTTTCACCGCCGCCGGGGCGGTGCCGGGCGAAGTCGTGGGTCCAGGCGTCCAGGTCCGGCACGCCGATGGCGTCCCAGGGCCGGCCCTCCCAGTGGCCGAAGTCCATCTCCTGCAGGGCCGGGTCGGTCGTGAAGGGTCGGCCGGGGCGAAGCGATGTCAGCGCAGTCGCCAGTTGCAGGCAGCGTCGGGCGGGCGAGCAACGCAGGACCGCCTCGGGCGGCACGGCCTGGTGCAGCTGTCGCGCGGCCTGCTGCGTGAGCGCTTCGTCGGCGAGCAGGTCCAGGCGGCCGTAGCACAGGCCTTCCCCGTGGGTCACGGCCGCATGCCGCGCGAGCCACAGGCGCATCAGGCCGCCCCCAGCGCACAGGCGACGCCGAAATAGAAGCCCAGCTCGCACACCTGCTGGGTGGCGCCCAGCCCGTCGCCGGTGAAGCCCTGCAGGCGGCGGGACAGCAGCCGGTGCATCCACAGGAAGGCGAGGGCGCTGCCTGCCACGCCTGCGGCGATGGGCGCCAGCCCTTGCGCCAGCACAGCGACAGCGAGCGGCACGACGCACCAGGTGGCGCCGATCGCGACGGCGCCGATCGAGATCGCATCGGCCAGCGGCTTGCTCTTGGAGCCGGCGGCGTCGCCGATGTGCGCCAGGGTGCGGATCACTAGCAACGGCCAGAAGCGCGAGACCACGTGCGCCGCCAGGAGCGCGGCGAAGGCGGCGGTCGGTGACGCCGCGGCCAGCACCCCCAGCAAGCCGACCTTCATCAGCAAGGCGAGCACGAGCGCCATTGCGCCGAAGCTGCCGATGCGCGAGTCCTTCATGATCTCGAGCGCGCGCTGCCGGTCGGCAGAGCCCCCCAGGCCGTCGGCCAGGTCGGCCAGCCCGTCCTCGTGGAAGGCGCCGGTCATCCACGCGGTGCAGGCGGTCGCCGCCACCGCCGCGACCAGGGGCGTGAAGCCGGTGGCCGGCAGGACCAGCGAGACGATGGCGAAGGCGGCGCAGGCGGCGCTGCCCACCAGCCAGCCCACGCCGGGGAAGTGGGCCGCGCTCGCGCGCAGCATCTCGGGGCTGAAGCCGACCCAGCGGGCCAGCGATCCGGTGACCGGCAGGCGGGTGAAGAACTGCACCGCCACCAGGTAATGGCGCAGGAAGGTGCTGGCGCGCGCCGCGGGGGCCATCAGCTCCTCAGGAAGAGCCGGTAGACCGGGTTGGCGGTTTCCTCCACGTACGGGTAGCCGAGCGTGTCGAGAAAGTCCTGGAACGCCTTGCCGTCGGCCTCCGGCACCTGCAGGCCGACCAGGATGCGCCCGTAGTCGGCGCCCTGGTTGCGGTAGTGGAACAGGGTGATGTTCCACGTGGGCCGCATGTGGGAGAGGAACTTCATCAGCGCGCCGGGCCGCTCGGGGAAGATGAAGCGCAGCAGGCGCTCGTCGTGGGCCAGCGCCGAATGGCCGCCCACCATGTGGCGCACGTGCTGCTTGGCCAGCTCGTCGTGCGTGAGGTCCAGCGCCTCGAAGCCATGTCGCGTGAAGTTGGCGGCGATGCGCACGGACTCGCCCTTGCCGTGCGTGGTCAGGCCGACGAAGACGTGGGCCTTCTGCGCGTCGCTGATGCGGTAGTTGAACTCGGTGACGTTGCGCGCGCCGCCCGGCAGGCCGCCGATCAGCTCGCAGAAGCGCCGGAAGCTGCCGCGCTCCTCGGGGATGGTGACGGCGAACAGGGCCTCGCGTTCCTCGCCCACCTCGGCGCGCTCGGCGACGAAGCGCAGGCGGTCGAAGTTCATGTTGGCGCCGCAGAGGATGGCGGCGTAGGTCTCGCCGCGGGTCTTGTTCTGCGCCGCGTACTGCTTGATGGCGGCCACGGCCATGGCGCCCGCGGGCTCGACGATGGAGCGGGTGTCGACGAAGACGTCCTTGATGGCGGCGCAGACGGCGTCGGTGTCCACGGTCATGAACTCGTCGACCAGCTCGCGCGCCAGGCGGAAGGTCTCCTCGCCCACCAGCTTGACCGCGGTGCCGTCGGAAAACAGGCCCACATCCGACAGGCTGACCCGCTTGCGGGCCTGCACCGACTGCAGCATGGCGTCGGAGTCGTTCATCTGCACCCCGATCACCTTGATCTCGGGTCGCACGGCCTTGATGTATGCGGCAACGCCCGACACCAGGCCGCCGCCGCCGATGGCGACGAAGACGGCGTCCAGCGGGCCCTGGTGCTGGCGCAGGATCTCCATCGCGATCGTGCCCTGGCCGGCGATCACGTCGGGGTCGTCGAAGGGGTGGATGAACGTCAGGCCCTGGCGCTCGCACAGGGCGGCGGCATGCGTATAGGCGTCCGAATAGCTGTCGCCGTGCAGCACGACCTCGCCGCCGAGCGACTTGACGCCGTCGATCTTCAGCTGGGGCGTGGTCACCGGCATCACGATCACCGCGGGCGATCCCAGGCGGTGCGCCGCCATGGCGACGCCCTGGGCGTGGTTGCCGGCCGAGGCGCAGATCACGCCGCGCTTGAGCTCGTCGGGGGTCAGCTGCGCCATCTTGTTGTAGGCGCCGCGCAGTTTGAAGCTGAACACCGGCTGTTGGTCCTCCCGTTTGAGCAGGACCTTGTTGTGCAATCGGCGCGAAAGCGCCTTGGCCGGGTCGAGAGCGGATTCCACGGCGACGTCGTAGACGCGCGCGGTGAGGATCTTCTTCAGGTAGTCCGCAGGGGTGAGTTTCTTGGGCATTCGAAAGGCGTGCCGCCCGGGCAGTTGCGAGCGTGGCAACTCCGGTGTGACGACCGGACGGGCTTGTAACACTTTTCCGCTCATTTGGGCGCGGCGATTGCCACGCCCCTGCAGGAGGCATTGTCCGTGCATTTGGCTCAACCGCTCGCCGCCAACGATGTCGCGTTCCGCGCGGTGCGGGGTCGCACGGTGCCGATCCCCGAGACGCTGACGTCCATCCCGGGCTATCCGGAGAAGCTGCGCATCTTCCGCATCAAGGCCAGCCGCTTCTGGCAGGTGCGCTGCTGGTTCAAGGGCAAGACCTACACGCGCAGCCTGCGCACCACGTCCAAGCGCAACGCGATGAACCTGGCGCGCTGCTTCTTCGATGAGCTCGCGGGCAGGCTGTTCCGCCCCGAAGGCGATGAATACGACGTGCCGGCGCCTCGCCTGTTCGGCCAGTTGGCCGAGGCGATGTTCATGCACGAGGCCGAAAGGCAGGTGCGCGGTGAGTTCAGCCGCGGCTCGCTGCAGGTCATGCGCAACCGGCTGGACCTGCACATCCTGCCGGAACTCGGGACGCGGCCGATCCAGGCGATCGGGCACGTGCAACTGCAGGCCCTGGTGGCGCGCCTTGGCCGGGAAGGCTTCTCCAGCACGACGATCGCGCAGTACCTCGTGATCGTGCGAAAGGTGTTCAAGCTTGCCCGGCAACTCGGACAAGTGCGCGAGATGCCCGAGTTCCCGGTCATCAAGGTGCATTCGACGCCGCGCGGCGGGTTCAGCGCTGGCGAGTACGCCCGCATCCTGCGCGCGGCGCGGCGCCTGTGCGGCCACGAGCATCCCGTGGCGAAGACGCTCGGCGAGAGCAAGCGCTTCTGGATCCACCGGGATCTGCTCAAGATGCCCCCCGACGTGGCATGGGCCATCGGCTTCATGGTGAACACCTTCATCCGGCCCAGTGATCTGAAAGTCATGCGGCATCGCCACATCGAGGAGGTGCGGGGCAGCCACGTCTACCTGCGCATGAACCTGCCGGAGACAAAGCGGCATGACAAGCCGGTGGTGTCGATGCGAGCGGCCGTGCGGATCTACAAGGCGGTGAAGGCGGCCGCGGTGATGCAAGGCGGCGGCGGGCCGGACGACTATCTCTTCCTCCCGCAGATCCCGAATCGTGCGCACGCCCTGGCGGTCCTGAACTTCCACTTCCAGTGGGTGCTGAAGGAATGCGGCCTGACCTATGGGCCACTGGGCCAGCGGCGAACCCTCTATTCGCTCAGGCACACCTCGATCAGCTTCCGTCTTCTCTATGGGCAGGGCATCGACATGCTGACCCTGGCGAGAAATGCGCGCACCAGCGTGCAGATGATCGAGCGCTTCTACGCCGCCAGCCTGAGCGGCGAGATGAACGTCGGCCTGCTGCACAGCCGGCGCGGCAAATGAAAAAAGCCGCCCGAGGGCGGCTTCAAGTTTCTTGTTTGTTGTTGTGGCGATCAGAAGCTGTGACGCAGGCCGATGTCCAGGCCCGTCGACGAGCCGTTGGCGACCGGACCGGGCGCGGCACCCGGCACGGCCGACGAGGTCGCGCCGCTGCTGTTGGTCACCCGCGCGTAGGTGGTGTAGACCGCCGTGCGCTTGGACAGGTTGTGCACGTAGCCGAGAGCCATCTTGCGGCTGCGCGGCTCGGTCGTGCCGCCTTCCACCTGGTACTGCGAGACAGCAGCACGAATCTCGCCGCTGCCCACCGGGACGAGGCCGCCGATCAGGAAGCCGCGGCCCTCCGCAGCGCCGGCTTCGTCGAACGCGAAGTGGCCCATCAGCTTGGCGAAACCGAAGTCCCACTGGGCGCCGACGTTGTTCTGCTTGATGTCGCCGGCTGCGGCGTTGGTGCTGCTCATGCCCAGCGCCACGTTCAGCGGTCCGGAGGAATAGCCGATCCGCACACCGAGGCCGTTGCCGTCGTCTTCGGTCACGCCGGCCGTGCTCGGGTTCTCTCCGCGGTAGTGCTGGAGCTGGCCGTAGAAGCCGCCCAGGTTGCCCGGCAGGAAGTAGCCGAAGCTGTTGGAGGCGCGCACTGCGGTCGCACCGGTGATGGCGCTGCCGGTCACGCCGAGCAGGGTTTGCGTGGTGCCGGTACCGTTGGTGCCGAAGGGGTCGAACACGGTGAGGTTCCAGAACTGGGGCGTGTAGTCGCGGCCCAGGCGCAGCTCACCCCAGCCGCTACCCAGGCTGACGGTGGAACGGCGATTGAAGGTCAGCCCCTGCGTGCCCGGGCGAACCGGCGCGTTGGCCCCGGTCGCGGGCACGAAGGCGCCGACCGCCTGGTTGTTCGAGTTGGTGCCGGCACCTTGGCCGTCGTCGTTGCTGACGCCGGCTTCCAGCCAGAAGGAGGCCGACATGCCGCCGCCCAGGTCTTCGGTGCCGCGGAAGCCCAGACGCGAACTGTTGTAGCCCGAATTCGTCAGGCGGATGACGTTCCCCGCGCCGACGCCGCTGTTGGTGACGCGCTGCAGGGTGGCATCGACCACGCCGAAAAGCGTCACGGCCGATTGGGCGGATGCCAGCCCGGCGGCTGCAAGGGCAGCCAAGGCAGCTACCCTTTTGGAGGTGATTCCGGCATTCCAGTCGAGCTGTCTCCCTCGAAGGACGCTCTTTCCCGTCGTCAAGGTCGGGTTCGCCCAGTCGTATACCGGTTCTTCAGGACGGGTGCGCTCCGTAACCGCATGCTGCGATGCCCGTCATTCATCGGGTTGCAGCCCGGCAGCGATGCCGGCAGCAGTTCGTTCCAGTATGCGACAGGGCGCGAGCTCTGCAAAGGCGGAAAAAAGCCCCCGGGCCTTGCGATCCGGGGGCTAAGTCCACCATTGGAGAGGTGGAGGAGACAAGCGTCAGCACAACGACTCGTTATGCTTCGAATTCAGTATAGCCCCGGTTTGCTGCGTTGCAGCAAGAGGCTCGGGGGAGTCCGTGAACTTACGTACCCGCGATGTGGTCGGGAAGGAACAGTCGATGGAATGCACGGTCACCTGGACCGGCGCGGCGGGAACGCGCTCCGGCATGGGATTCGTGGCCGAGACCGGCAGCGGTCACGTGCTCGCGATGGATGGCGCGCCGGACGAGGCGCGTCCGGAGAACGGCGGGCGCAACCTGGCGCCCCGTCCGATGGAAACGGTGCTGGCGGGCACGGGCGGCTGCACCGCCTATGACGTGGTGCTGATCCTGCGCCGCGGCCGTCACGCCGTGAGCGGATGCTCGGTCCAACTGAAGGCCGAGCGCGCACCCACCGATCCCAAGGTATTCACCGCGATCCACATGCATTTCACGGTGACGGGGAAGGCGCTGCCCGCGCCCGCCGTGGAGCGGGCGGTCGCCATGAGTCACGAGAAGTACTGTTCGGCGACCGCGATGCTGGCCAAGACGGCGGTTGTGACCACCAGCTTCGAACTGGTCGAGGCGGGCTGAGCGCCGCTCAGATGTAGTGGGCCGTGGTCGTCATGACCTTGGCCGCAGCCCGCATCAGGCCTTTCGCGGCGGCGGGCAGTTCGACGCCCCCGGCGACGGCCGCCTGCGAAGCGTGGACGGCCTCGTCCTCCTTCATCTGGGCCACGATGGCGCGCGAAGCCAGGTCGGCGGCCGGAAGGCGATCGAGGTGGCCGGCGAGGTGCGCCTCCACTTGGCGCTCGGTTTCCAGCACGAAGCCCAGGCTGATGCGGTCGCCGAGCCGGCCGGCGACGAGTCCTAGCGCGAAGGCGCCTGCGTACCAGAGCGGGTTGAGCAGTGAAGGGCGGGCCCCAAGTTCGTCCAGCCGGGCGCGTGTCCAGGCCAGGTGGTCGGTTTCCTCGCGGGCGGCGCGTTCCAGATGGCCGCGCAACGCCGGATCGCGTGTGGCGGCGGCCTGGGCCGTGTAGAGCGCCTGGGCGCAGACTTCGCCGACGTGGTTCACCCGCATCAGAGAAGCCGCCTGGCGGCGTTCCTCCAAAGTGAGTGCGGTCTCACTTTCAATGGCTTCCGGCACGGGCCGGACGGCCCGGGATTGGGCGAAGAGGGTGCGCAATGCACTGTCGGCAGCGCCGAGGAGACGGTCCATCCCGTCAGTGTAGGAGGCCAGGGCAGGGCGGCGGCGAACCGTCGCGGTTGCCAAGGAACTCACGACCGGAGGGGCTTGGCGGCCGAGTTTGTTGCACCGTTCCGACTCTTCCGGCCGGCCATGTTGTCCCGGCGCCACGAAAAGACCAGTCAGGGGCTAAATCCTTTGCCTAGCAAAAGACGCTCTGGTGCAATAGCGCCAACTTCCCAAAAGGAGGTTGGCCCGGGGATCCGGCGGGAGCACGAATGTGCCTGCATCGAGTGAACCCTTCGCACCGGAGCCCTATGTTTAACCTTGGAGAAACTTGCATGAAGAAATCTCTAGTTGCCTTGGCTGTGCTGGCCGCCGCCGGTACCGCCTCCGCCCAGTCGTCCGTCACCCTGTTCGGCGTGATCGACGCCACCGTGCAGCGCGTGTCCAACAGCGGTGGCGGCAGCGTCACCCGCCTGACCGACTCCGGCTACAACAGCTCGCGTCTGGGCTTCCGTGGCACGGAAGATCTGGGCGGCGGCATGTCGGCCTCCTTCTGGCTGGAAGCCGGCGTCAACAACGACGACGGCCAAGGCGATGCGACCAGCGCCAACAACCAGGCCATCGGCGCCTTCGTGCCTGCCACCGGCGCCAACGCCCCGGTTCGCTCCGGCACCCAGGGCCTGACCTTCAATCGCCGTTCCACGGTCAGCCTCGCTGGCGGCTGGGGTGAACTGCGTCTGGGTCGTGACTACACCCCGCAATTCTGGAACCTGACCACGTTCGATCCGTTCGGCACCAACGGCACCGGCACCACCCAGACGCTGAACTCCAGCATCACGGGCCCGACCGCTGTCCGCGCTTCCAACAGCATCGGCTACTTCCTGCCGGGTAACCTGGGCGGCTTCTACGGCCAAGTCCAGCACTACCGTGGTGAGAACGCCAGCACCGTGGCCAACGAAGACGACGGCAACGGCACCGGCCTGCGCGTCGGCTACGCCGCCGGCCCGATCAACGTGGCCCTGAGCGTTGCCCGCACCGAGCTGCTGACCGGCGACGCCAAGTTCGCCAACATCGGCGCCCAGTGGGACTTCGGCGTTGCCAAGCTGATGGGTCACTACAACCGTGAAGAAGTCGGCGCCACCGAAGGCGACGGCTGGCTGCTCGGCGCCCTGGTGCCGGTCGGCGCTGGCGAAATCCGCGTGTCCTACTCGCAGTACGAGCTGGACACCGCTGGTGAGCCGCGCAGCCGCAAGATCGCTCTGGGCTACGTGCACAACCTGTCCAAGCGCACCGCCGTGTACACCACGGTTGCTCGCGTGCGCAACGACGGTGGCGCCGCTGCCTCCGCCGTTCCGGGCGCTGCCGGCAACCCGAGCGTGAACAGCAACTCCACCGGTTTCGACCTGGGTGTTCGCCACAGCTTCTAATTCAAGGGCTGGTTCGCCAGCTTGAAAATAAGAAACTTGAAAGCCGCCTTCGGGCGGCTTTTTTTATGGAAATGAACATGGCTGGCTATCTCGGATGATGTCGATCAAGGGCGGTGCGCGCGCCAGCCTTGCCTGTGCCGCCGCGCTCCTGGCGGGTTGTGCATCGCCCCCCGCGGTGGAAACGATCGATGCCAGTGCGTGGGCCAAGGCCTCCCGCATCTCGGCGGCCCAGCCTGTGCCGCGGGCCACCTGGGAGCACGTGCCGCTGCTTGGCAAGGCGCCGGTGCAATTCGTCGGCCTGCGTGACGAAGGTCGGGCGGCGGTTTCGGCCACGGCGGTTTCGGCCGCCAGCGTGCTTCGCAAGCGCGTGCACATCGACCCGCAGGACCTCGGCCGGCTGCGCTTTTCCTGGAAGGTGCCCGAATTGATCGAGGCGGCCGACATCGCCACCCGGGAAGCCGACGACTCGCCGGTTCGCATCATCCTGGCCTTCGAGGGCGACCGCTCCCGGTTCTCGGCCAAGGACGCCCTGCTGGCCGAACTGATGCGCACCCTCACCGGCGAGGAGATGCCATATGCGACCCTGATGTACGTGTGGTGCAACAAGCGCCCCGCAGAAAGCGTCGTGCGCAGCCCGCGGACCGATCGCGTCCGCAAGTTCGTGCTCGAATCCGGCGCCGGCCGGCTCGGGCAATGGCTCGACTACGACCGCGACGTGCGCGCCGATTTCGAGCGTGCCTTCGGCGAGCCCCCGGGCGCCTTGGTCGGGGTCGGCATCATGACCGACAGCGACAACACGCGCAGCACCGCCAGCGCGCTGTACGGCCCCCTCAGGCATGTTTCACCGCCCGCCTCCGGGCGGCGCTGATCCCTCCGGCAGGCCGGCGGCGGCCGGGGGAAACCCTTTTGACGACCGCCGCCCCCCGCTGCATAGTCCCGCTCTCCCAACAATTCCACGAGGGTTTCATGAGGATCAAGTACGCACTTGTGTGCGCCGCGGCCGCGGCCGCCATGGCCAGCACCCCGGCCGTGCAAGCGAAGACGTTCCGCTGGGCGAGCGCCGGCGAGATCTCCACCTGGGACATCCATTCCCAGAACAACGCGCTGCAGAACGGCATCCACGCCGCGGTCTACGAGACGCTGGTCTACTACAACAGCCGCACGTTCAAGATCGAGCCGGTGCTGGGCGCCTCCTGGAACCAGGTCACGCCGACCCAGCTGCGCGTGAACCTGCGCCAGAACGTCAAGTTCCACGACGGCAGCCCGTTCACCGCCGACGACGCGGTCTACTCGCTGCAGCGCGCGATGATGAAGACGTCGAACTTCACGCCCTACACGGCCGGCATCGACCGCGTGGTGAAGGTCAACAGCAACACGATCGACATCTTCACCAAGAACCCGAACCCCGTGCTGCTCAACCAGCTCACCGAGCTGCGCATGATGAGCAAGGCCTGGGCGGAGAAGAACAACTCGGTCGAACCCAAGGACATCCGCAACGTCACGCAGGAGACGTTCGCCAACCGCAACGCCATGGGCACCGGCCCCTTCATGCTCAAGCAGTGGGTGCCGGACCAGCGCATGGTGATGGAGCGCAACCCCAACTGGTGGGGCAAGCTCGAAGGCAACCTGACCGAGATCGTCTACACGCCGATCAAGTCGGAGGCCACCCGCGTCGCCGCGCTCCTGTCCGGTGAAGTCGACCTGGTGCTCGACCCGAGCCCGCAGGACCTCGCGCGCCTGCGCAACAACGGCAACCTGAAGGTGATCGACGGCGTCGAGAGCCGCACCATCTTCTTCGGCCTGGACACCTTCCGCGACGAACTGCCCGGCTCCAACGTCAAGGGCAAGAACCCGCTGAAGGACCAGCGCGTGCGCAAGGCGCTGGCCCAGTCGATCGACATCGACAGCCTGATGCGCGTCACGATGCGCGGGCTCGGCCAGGCCACCGGCACGCTGATCGCGCCGCAGGTGAACGGCTGGAACGAAGACCTGCACAAGCGCGCGCCCTTCGACCTGGAAGGCGCCAAGAAGCTGCTGGCCGAGGCGGGTTACCCGCAGGGCTTCGAGGTCGACTTCGCCTGCCCCAACAACCGCTACATCAACGACGAGGAAATCTGCCAGGCCGTCACCGCCATGTGGGCGCGGGCCGGCGTGCGCGCCAAGCTGCGCACCCTGCCGCTGGTGACGTACTTCCCGATGATCCAGCGCTACGAAGCCAGCATCTACATGCTCGGCTGGGGCGTGCCGACCTTCGACGCGATGTACAGCCTGCAGTCGCTGGTGCGCTCGGTGGGCACGGACGGCGACGGCAACTACAACGTCGGCCGGTTCAGCAACCCGAAGATCGACGCCGTCATCGACCGTGCGAAGGTCGAGACCGACACGCTGGTGCGCAACCGCCGGCTGGTCGAGGCCCTGCAGATGAGCAAGGACGACGTGTCCCACATCCCGCTGCACAACCAGATCATCCCCTGGGCGATGAAGAAGAACGTCGAGGTGGTGCACCGTCCGGACAACCGCATCGACTGGCGCCTGGTCTCGGTGAACTGACACCGCGGGTCCACGGCGGCTGAGCCGCCGCACCCACCGGGGCGAGGGAGCGCTTTGCGGCGCCCCTCGCCTGCTCGTTTCGGGGCCATGGCCCTTCTTTCGACCTCTTGTTCGCGCCGCGCGCCCCTCGTTTTCACCGGGGCTGGCCCGCAGCTTGCTCTGCTAGCATCGCCCCCGCTGTTGTCCAACCAATGTTTGCTTTCATCCTCCGTCGCCTCATGCAGGCCGTGGTGGTCATGGTCACCGTGGCCTTCATCGCCTTTCTGCTGTTCCAGTTCGTGGGCGACCCCGTCGTCTTCCTGCTCGGCCAGGACGCCACGCCGGACCAGATCCGCGAACTGCGTGCCGACCTGGGCCTGGACAAGCCTTTCTTCATCCAGTTCTGGCACTTCCTGCTCAACGCGGTCCAGGGCGAGTTCGGCCTGAGCCTGCGCCAGGGCGCCAAGGTCTCGCGGTTGATCGCCGAGCGCTTCCCCGCCACGCTGGAACTGGCCCTGGTCGCGGCCTTCCTCGCGCTGGCCATCGGCATCCCGATCGGCGTCTATTCCGCGCTGCGCCGCGGCACCTTCCTCAGCCAGGCGTTCATGACGCTGTCGCTGCTGGGCGTCTCGCTGCCGACCTTCCTGATCGGCATCCTGCTGATCCTCATCTTCGCCGTCACGCTGGGCTGGTTCCCGAGCTTCGGCCGCGGTCCGACGGTGCAGATCGGCTGGTGGTCCTCGGGGCTGCTCACGCCCAAGGGCTGGCACCACATCGTGCTGCCGGCGGTGACGCTGGCCATCTTCCAGCTCACGCTGATCATGAGGCTGGTGCGCGCCGAGATGCTCGAGGTGCTGCGCACCGACTACATCAAGTTCGCGCGCGCGCGCGGCCTGTCCAACCGCGCCATCCATTTCGGCCACGCACTGAAGAACACGCTGGTGCCGGTGATGACCATCACCGGCCTGCAGCTGGGCGGCCTGATCGCCTTCGCCATCATCACGGAGACGGTCTTCCAGTGGCCGGGCATGGGCCTGCTGTTCATCCAGGCGGTGACGTTCGCCGACATCCCGGTGATGGCGGCCTACCTGTGCCTGATCGCGCTGATCTTCGTGGTCATCAACCTCGTGGTGGACCTGCTGTACTTCGCGGTCGATCCGCGCCTGCGCGTGGGCGGCGGCAGGGGGCACTGATGCTGAGCGCCGTCCCGTCTTCCCGGCTCAAGGCCAATGGGCGCGCCTTCGCGCACATCACGCAGTACCACCCGGAGCTCACCGCCTTCCGCAGGGACCTGCACGCGCATCCCGAGATCGGCTTCGAGGAGGTCTACACCTCCGGCCGGGTGAAGGAGGCGCTGCGCCTGTGCGGCGTCGACGAGATCCACGCCGGCCTCGGCAAGACCGGCGTGGTCGGCGTGATCCGGGGGCGCCAGACGGCCAGCGGCCGCATGATCGGCCTGCGCGCCGACATGGACGGCCTGACCATGTCCGAGAACAACGAGTTCGCCTGGAAGTCCTCGCGCGCCGGGATGATGCACGGCTGCGGCCACGACGGACACACCGCCATGCTGGTGGGCGCGGCCCGCTACCTGGCCGAGACGCGCAACTTCGACGGCACGGCCATCGTCATCTTCCAGCCGGGTGAAGAGGGCTTCGCCGGCGCCAAGGCCATGATCGAGGACGGCCTGTTCGACCGCTTCCCGGTCGAATCCGTCTACGGCATGCACAACTGGCCCGGGCTGCGCCCCGGCACCATCGGCCTGAGCGCCGGCCCGATGATGGCCGCGGCCGACAAGGTGACGATCGAAATCACCGGCAAGGGCGGCCACGGCGCCCACGCCTACCTGGCGGTCGACCCGGTGCTGGTGGCGGCGCACATCATCACGGCGGTGCAGAGCATCGTCTCGCGCAACGTGCGCCCGGTCGACGGCGCGGTGATCAGCCTGTGCGCCCTGCAGGCCGGCGACGTCCACGCGATGAGCGTCATTCCCGGCAAGGCCACCCTGGTGGGCACCGTGCGCACCTTCACCCCCGACGTGCAGGACCTGGTGGAGCGCCGCCTCACCGAGCTTTGCAGCGCCGTCGCGCTGGGCTTCGGCGCCACCGCCAGCGTCCACTACGAACGGGTGTATCCCGCCACCACCAACACCACGCGCGAGGCGATGTTCGCCGCCGACGTGGCCGAGTCGCTGGTGGGCGCCGACCATGTCGTGCGCGACCTGGAGCCAAGCATGGGTGCGGAGGACTTCTCCTTCATGCTTCAAGTCAAGCCAGGTGCCTACATGCGCATCGGCCAGGGCGGCGAAGGCAGCTGCATGCTGCACAACAGCCGCTACGACTTCAACGACGAGATCCTGCCACTGGGCTCGGCGCTCCACGCCAGCCTGGTCGAGCAGGCGCTGCCGCTCACCGCGGCCTGACCCCTTTCCCCACGCCTACCCTTTCACGAAAAGGAGCCAAAGATGAAGATGAAGACCACGCTGCTGTACGCCGCACTCCTGTGCGCTTTCGCCGGCGCTGCCTCCGCGCAGACCGTGCGCGTCGCCAACCAGGGCGATGCCCTGTCGATGGACCCGCACTCGCTGAACGAGTCGCTGCAGCTGTCCGTCACCAGCAACGTCTACGAGCCGCTGGTCGGCCGCAACAAGGACCTCTCGCTGGCGCCTTCGCTGGCCACGTCCTGGAAGCAGACCTCGCCGACGGTGTGGCGCTTCGAGCTGCGCAAGGGCGTCCAGTTCCATGACGGCTCGCCGTTCACCGCCGACGACGTGCTCTTCACGATGGCCCGCACGCAGGTCGACGGCTCGGACATGAAGAGCTACACCAACGATGTGAAGGCCGTGCGCAAGATCGACGACCACACCGTCGAGATCGAGACCAACGCGCCGTTCCCGATCCTGCCGGACGTGCTCACGCAGGTCTTCATCATGAGCAAGAAGTGGTGCGAGACCAACCAGGCCACGCGCCCGGTCGACCGCCGCAAGGGCGTCGAGAACGCGGCTTCGTTCCGCGCCAATGGCACCGGCCCGTACCGCCTGCGCGAGCGCCAGCCGAACGTGCGCACCACGTTCGTGCGCAACGGCAACTACTGGGGCAAGATCGAAGGCAACGTTCAGGAGGTGATCTTCACCCCGATCGGCAGCGATGCCACGCGCGTCGCCGCCCTGCTGTCGGGCGAAGTCGACGTGATGGAGCCCGTGCCGGTCCAGGACATCGACCGCATCAGCTCCTCGCCCAACGCGCAGGCCCTGGTCGCGCCCGAGCTGCGCACCATCTTCCTGGGCATGGACCAGAAGCGCGACGAGCTGCTGTATTCCAGCGTCAAGGGCAAGAACCCGTTCAAGGACAAGCGGGTGCGCCAGGCCTTCTACCAGGCCATCGACATCGACGGCATCAAGCGCACCGTGATGCGCAACGTCTCGCTGCCCACCGGCCTGATGGTCGGCCCCGGCATCAACGGCTTCGTGCAGGAGCAGAACAAGCGCCTCCCGTACGACCCCGAAGCGGCCAAGAAGCTGCTGGCCGAAGCCGGCTACCCCAGCGGCTTCGAGGTCACGATGAACTGCCCCAACGACCGCTACGTCAACGACGCGCGCATCTGCCAGACCGTGGCGGCCAACCTGTCGCGCATCGGCGTCAAGATCAACCTGGCGGCCGAGACCAAGGGCACCTACTTCCCGAAGATCCTGCGTCGCGACACCAGCTTCTACCTCCTGGGCTGGACGCCGAGCACCTACGACTCGCACAACGCGATGAATGCGCTGATGGCCTGCCCGGACGACAAGGGCGCCGGCCAGTTCAACCTGGGCAGCTACTGCAACCCGGAGTTCGACAAGCTCACGCGCGCGGTCCAGTCCGAGACGGACAAGGCCAAGCGCATGGCGATGATCAAGCAGGCGTTCGACATCCACACCAATGATGTCGGCCACCTGCCGCTGCACCAGCAGTCGCTGGCGTGGGGCGTGAGCAAGAAGGTCAAGGTGGTCCAGCGCGGCGACAACTACCTCGACTTCAAGTGGATCACCGTCCAGAAGTAAAGCATTGAGCAGGCCCGACGCCGCGGGGCCCCCGTCCCGCGGCGTTCGTCCATCAAGGATCCCATGAGACAGACGCTCGCCCGCTGGTTCGACAGCGACATCGGCTACAGCTTTCGCAATTCGCCGGTGGCCATCATGGCCGCCATCATCGCCTTCGTCTGCGCGTTCTGCGCCGCCTTCGCCGGCTTCGTCGCGCCGCACAACCCGTTCGACCTCACCACGCTGGTGCTGTCCGACGCGCGCCTGCCGCCGGCCTGGGAGGCCGAGGGCAGCAGCAAGTACCTGCTGGGCACGGACGACCAGGGCCGCGACATCCTCTCCGCCCTGATGTACGGCGCCCGCATCTCCCTGGTGGTGGGCCTGGTCTCGGTGGTCCTGTCCATGTTCATCGGCGTGGCCCTGGGCCTGCTCGCCGGGTTCAAGGGCGGATGGATCGACGGCTTCCTGATGCGGCTGTGCGACGTGATGCTCAGCTTCCCCGCCATCCTCGTGGCCCTGCTGATCGCCGGCGTCGGCCGCGCGCTCTTCCCGAACGCGCACGACACGGTGGCCTTCGGCGTGCTGATCGTCTCGATCACGCTGACCGGCTGGGTGCAGTACGCGCGAACCGTCCGGGGCTCCACCCTGGTCGAGCGCAACAAGGAATACGTGCAGGCCGCGCGCGTGACCGGCGTGGCGCCGCTGCGCATCATGGTGCGCCACGTGCTGCCCAACGTCATGGGCCCGGTGCTGGTGCTGGCCACCATCCACGTGGCCACGGCCATCATCACCGAGGCGACACTGTCCTTCCTTGGCGTGGGCGTGCCGCCCACCTCGCCCTCGCTGGGCACCCTGATCCGGGTGGGCAACGACTACCTGTTCTCGGGCGAGTGGTGGATCACCATCTTCCCCGGGCTGATGCTCATCCTCATTGCCCTGTCGGTGAACCTGCTGGGCGACTGGCTGCGCGACGCGCTCAACCCGCGCCTGCAGTGACGGACCGTGAGAACAAGATGAGCCTCCTCGAAGTCAAGAACCTCGTCGTCGAGTTTCCCAACCGCCGCGGCACGCTGCGCGCGCTGGACGACATCTCCTTTTCCATCGCCCCGGGCGAGATCCTGGGCGTGGTGGGCGAGTCCGGCGCCGGCAAGAGCCTGACCGGCGCGTCCATCATCGGCCTGCTGGAGCCGCCGGGGCGCGTCGCGTCCGGGCAGATCATGCTGGAAGGCCAGCGCATCGACAACCTGTCGCAGGACCAGATGCGCCACGTGCGCGGCCGCAGGATCGGCGCGATCTTCCAGGATCCGCTGACCTCGCTGAACCCGCTGTACACGGTGGGACGGCAGCTCACCGAAACCATCCAGGCCCACCTGCCGGTGGACGCGGCCGAGGCGCGCAAGCGCGCCATCAGCCTGCTGGAAGACACCGGCATCCCGGCGGCGGCCGAGCGCATCGACCACTTCCCGCACCAGTTCTCCGGCGGCATGCGGCAGCGCGTGGTGATCGCCCTGGCGCTCGCGGCCGAGCCCAAGCTGATCGTGGCCGACGAGCCCACCACGGCGCTGGACGTGTCCATCCAGGCGCAGATCATCCAGCTGCTCAAGCGCATCTGCCGCGACCGCGGCGCGGCCGTGATGCTCATCACGCACGACATGGGCGTGATCGCCGAGACCTGCGACCGCGTGGCCGTGATGTACGCCGGTCGCATCGCGGAGATCGGTCCGGTGCACGAGGTGATCAACACGCCCGCGCATCCCTACACGCTGGGCCTGATGGCCTCGATCCCGGACATGGAAGTCGAGCGCGAGCGCCTCAACCAGATCGACGGCGCGATGCCGCGGCTGAACGCCATCCCGACCGGCTGCCCCTACAACCCGCGCTGCCCGCGCGCCTTCGATCGCTGCAGGCGCGAGCGCCCCGAACTGCTGGACGCCGGCGCCACCCGCGCCGCCTGCTGGCTGCACGACGCGCACCAGACCACCGCACTGGCAGGAGCCACGGCATGAGCGCCATCGCCACCGACATCCAGGCGTCGGCGCAGCCGACGGCCACCGCCCTGCAGGGAGCCACGCCCGGCCCGCTGGTGCAGGCGCGCGACCTCGCCAAGACCTTCGACGTCTCGGCGCCCTGGCTCAACCGCGTGATCGAGCGCAAGCCGCGCCAGCTGCTGCATGCGGTGGACGGGGTGAGCTTCGACATCGAGAAGGGCCAGACGCTCGCGCTGGTGGGCGAGTCCGGCTGCGGCAAGAGCACCGTGGCGCGCCTGCTGGTGGGCCTGTACGAGCCCACCCGCGGCGACCTCATCTTCGACGGCGTGGAAGCGCACAAGGTGTTCAAGACCGGCGAAGGCCGCAAGCTGCGCCGGCGCATCCAGATGATCTTCCAGGACCCCTATGCCAGCCTCAACCCGCGCTGGAAGGTGGAGGACATCGTCGGCGAGCCGCTCAAGGAGCACGGCATCGTCACCGAGGCCGCCCAGCTGAAGGAGCGCGTCGGCCAGCTGCTGCAGAGCGTCGGCCTGTCGCCGCTGGACATGGTGAAGTACCCGCACCAGTTCTCCGGCGGCCAGCGCCAGCGCATCTCCATCGCGCGCGCGCTGGCCACCGAGCCGGAGTTCCTGGTCTGCGACGAGCCCACCAGCGCGCTGGACGTGTCGGTGCAGGCGCAGGTGCTCAACATCATGAAGGACCTGCAACGCAAGCAGGGCCTGACCTACCTGTTCATCTCGCACAACCTGGCCGTGGTGCGCCACGTCTCCGACCAGGTGGGCGTGATGTACCTGGGCCGGCTGGTGGAGCTGGCCGGCAAGCACCAGCTGTTCGGCAACCCCCGGCATCCGTACACGCGGATGCTGCTGGATGCCATCCCGAAGATGCACGACACCGGCCGCTCCCGCACGCCGGTGCAGGGGGAGGTGCCCAACCCGCTGAATCCGCCCGCCGGCTGCGCATTCAACCCGCGCTGCCCGCATGCCAACGAGCGTTGCCGCGTCGAGCGCCCCGCACTGTTGACGATCGGCGGCATCCGGGTGGCCTGCCACGCGGTGGAAGAAGGCCGGATCTAGGCCCTGCCGAGGACTAGGCGTACCGCTTGGTCCTCAAGTTGTTCTTCATCTCCCGCAGCAGCGGCTGCAGGCGCGCACCGCCGATCCTCAGCGCCACCGTGGTGGCCAGCACATCGATCACCATCAGGTGCAGCAGCCGCGACACCATCGGGCTGTAGCGGTCGTAGCCCTCGGGGTGGTCGGCCGCTAGGTGGATGTGCCCGGCGGCCGCCAGCGGCGAGCCGCTGGAGGTGATCACGATCGTCGTCGCGCCGTTCTTGCGCGCGATGTCGCACGCATCCATCAGGTCGCGCGTGCGCCCCGAGTTGGAGATGACCACCGCGCAGTCGCCGGGGCCGAGCAGCGACGCCCCCATCACCTGCAGGTGCCCGTCGCTGTAGGCGATGGTGTTCACGCCCAGGCGGAAGAACTTGTGCTGCGCATCCTGCGCCACGATGCCCGAGTTGCCGGCGCCGTAGAAGTCGATGCGCCGACCGGTCTGGTAGGTCGCCGCCAGCGCCGCGCAGGCCCGCTCGATCGCGTAGGTCGACGCATCGTTGCGGTACTTCAGGAAGGCCGCCACCGTGTTGTCGATGACCTTCACCAGCACGTCGGAGGTCTTGTCGTCCGGGTCCACGCTGCGGTGGATGAAGGGCACGCCTTCGCTCACGCTGCCGGCCAGCTTGAGCTTGAAGTCCGACAGCCCGTCGTAGCCCATGCTGCGGCAAAAGCGCACGACGGTCGGCTTGCTCACGTGGGCCCGCTCGGCCAGCTCGCTCACCGGCAGGTTGGCAAAGGCGCGGGGGTCGCCCAGCACCAGCTTGCCCACGCGTTGCTCCGCGGTGGCCAGGGAGGGGAGGGATGCCTTGATGCGGTCGAGCATGGTGCCGCCCGCGGACGTCACTGCTCTTCGCTCCAGCAGAAACCGTCGCGCGCGATCATCGCGCTGGCCGCGCTCGGCCCCCAGCTGCCGGCCGCGTAGGACCGCAGCCCGCTGGAGTTGCCGCGCCAGCTGTCCAGCAGCGGCTCCACCCAGCGCCAGGCGGCTTCCTGCTCGTCGCTGCGCACGAACAGGTTGAGCCGGCCGTCGATCACGTCCAGCAGCAGGCGCTCGTACGCGCCCACGCGCTCGGAGCCGAAGCGCTTGTCGAAGTCCAGGTCCAGGTGCACCGGCGTCAGCGATTGCAAATGCCGGCGGTTTTCCTGCCCCTGGGCCAGCAGGTGCAGCTCCAGCCCGTCGCGCGGCTGCAGGTCGATCACCAGCCGGTTGCCCGCGCCCAGCGGCGTGTTGAAGATGGCGTGCGGCGCCGGCCGGAAGTTCACCGCGATGTGGGCGTCGCGCGCCGCCAGCCGCTTGCCGGTGCGGATGTAGAACGGCACGCCCGCCCAGCGCCAGTTGGCGATCTCGGCGCGCAGCGCCACGAAGGTCTCGGTCGTGCTCTCGTGCGGAACGCCGGGCTCCTGCCGGTAGCCTGGCACCGGCTCGCCGGCCACCGTGCCCGGGCCGTACTGGCCCCGGATCGCGTGCTGCGCCATGGTCTCGGGCGTCCAGGCACGCAGGGAGCGCAGCACCTTGAGCTTCTCGTCGCGGATGGCGTCGGCATCGGAACTGATCGGCGGCTCCATCGCCAGCGCACACACGAGCTGAAGAGCATGGTTCTGCACCATGTCGCGCAGCGCGCCGGTGCTGTCGTAGAACGCGCCGCGCTTTTCCACGCCGATGTCCTCGGCGATCGTGACTTCGATGTTGGCGATCGTCTCGCGGCGCCACAGCGGCTCGAACAGCGAATTGCCGAACCGCAGCGCGAACAGGTTCTGCACCGACGGCTTGCCCAGGTAGTGGTCGATGCGGAAGATCTGCTGCTCGCTGAAGGCGCGCCGCACCGTCTCGTTGATCTCGCGGTTGCTGGCCAGGTCGTGGCCCAGCGGCTTTTCCAGGACGATGCGGGTGTTCGCAGTGGCCAGCCCGGCGGCGGCCAGCTGCTCGCAGGCCAGGGTGAACAGCGTGGGCGCGGTGGCGAGGTACATCACGACCTGGTCGGCTCCGCGGTGCACCAGCTTGTCCTTCAGGCGCGCGTAGTCCTCGGGTTTCGAGAGGTCCATGCGCACGAAGTGCAGCAGCTGGGCGAAACGTCCGAATTCCTCGGGGCTGGGCCGTTTGGCCAGGTCCACGTTCTCGAAGCGCTGCTGGATCAGCTGCCGGTACTGCTCATTGCCCAGGTCGTCGCGGGCCACGCCGATGATGCGGCCGTCGGCCGGCAGCGTGCCGTGGCGGAACGCCTGGAAGAGGGCGGGGAGAAGCTTGCGCCAGGCCAGGTCGCCGGTGCCGCCGAAGAGGACGAGGTCGAAGCTCATGGTTCCTTGGTGTCGGGGACGAGCGGTTACTGTAACTTCGTTTCATGATTTCCGACCCTGGGGCGGGGTCGGGCGCCCGCAGCTCTAGCTTAGAGAACGGCTTGCGCGGCGTAATCCGATTACGGCTCCTCCATTCGGGCCATGCCGGCCCGGTCGCCGCCCCAGCGCCGATAATCGCAAGGCCATGAACCAACTCGACGCCCTCAAGCAGTTCACCACCGTCGTCGCCGATACGGGCGACTTCCGCCAGCTCGCGCAGTTCCAGCCGCAGGACGCCACCACCAACCCGTCGCTCATCCTGAAGGCGGTGCAGAAGGCCGACTACGCGCACCTGCTCGCCGAGACGATGGCCCAGTACCGCAAGCAGCCGCTGGACGAGACCATGGACCGGCTGCTGGTGCGTTTCGGGCGCGAGATCCTCTCGATCATTCCCGGCCGCGTGTCCACCGAGGTCGACGCCCGCCTGAGCTTCGATGCCGATGCCTCGTTCGCCCGCGCGGAACGAATCATCGCGATGTACCGTGCCGAAGGCGTGCCACCCGAGCGGGTGCTGATCAAGGTCGCGTCCACCTGGGAAGGCATCCAGACCGCCGCCCGCCTGGAACAGCGCGGCATCCGGACCAACCTCACCCTGCTGTTCTCGTTCTGCCAGGCGGTCGCCTGCGGCCAGGCCAAGGTCCAGCTCATCTCGCCCTTCGTGGGCCGCATCTACGACTGGTACAAGAAGTCGGCCGGCACGGGATGGGACGAGGCCGCCAACGCGGGGCCGAACGACCCGGGCGTGCAGTCGGTGCGGCAGATCTACCTGCACTACAAGCATTTCGGCATCAAGACCGAGGTGATGGGCGCGAGCTTCCGAAATACGGGCCAGATCCTCGCGCTGGCCGGCTGCGACCTGCTGACCATCAGCCCCGAACTGCTGGCCCAGCTCGCCGGTTCGGATGCACCGGTGCCCCGGGCGCTCGATCCGCAGCAGGCGAAGAATACCGACCTGCCGCCGGTGAGCTATGACGAAGCCGGCTTCCGTTACGCGCTCAACGAGGACGCGATGGCGACCGAGAAGCTGGCCGAGGGCATCCGCGCCTTCGCGGCCGATGCGGTCAAGCTCGAGAAGCTGATGAAGGAGGCCTGAGCATGGCCTCCCCTGCGTTTCCCCGCTGCGACGACACCGGGGCATGGAAAGCCCTGCGGCAGCATTTCGACGGCACGGGGCGCGGCTTCGACGCGCGGCAGGCGCTCCAGGCCGATCCGGCGCGCGTGCAGGCGTTCAGCCTGGAAGCCCCGCAGGTGTTCGCCGACCTGTCCAAGAACCTGCTCGATGCGCAGGCCGACCGCCTGCTGCTGCAGCTGGCCCAGGAGTGCGGATTGACGGCGCAGCGCGACGCGATGTTCGCCGGCGAGAAGATCAACGCCACCGAAGGCCGCCAGGTCATGCACTTCCTGCTGCGCGCGCCGCGGCAGGGCGGGGCGGATGCCCGGTTGTCGGCCGAGCTCGCGCAGGTGCACGAGACGCTAGCCCGCATGCTGGCTTTCGCCGAAGAGCTGCGGACCGACGCCAGCATCACCGACGTGGTGAACATCGGCATCGGCGGCTCCGACCTGGGGCCGCAGATGGCCACTCTCGCGTTGGACTCGTTCGTCGCGCCCGGCAAGCGCTTTCACTTCGTCTCCAACATCGACGGGCATGAGCTCGCGGCGGTGCTGCGCCAGCTCAAGCCCGAAGGCACGCTGTTCCTCATCGCGTCCAAGACCTTCACCACGGTGGAGACCATGACCAATGCGCGCTCGGCGCGCCAGTGGTTCACGCAGCAGGGCGGGCGGGACGTGTCGCGCCATTTCGCGGCGCTGACCACCAACGTCCAGGCGGCGGCCGAATTCGGCATCGGGCGCACCTTCGGGTTCTGGGACTGGGTGGGCGGCCGGTATTCGATGTGGTCGGCCATCGGCCTGCCCATCGCCATCGCGGTGGGCGCCCAGCGGTTCCGCGAGCTGCTGGACGGTGCGCATGCGATGGACCGGCACTTTCGCGAGCAGCCCCTGGAGCGCAACCTGCCGGTGCGCCTGGCGCTGCTGGACGTCTGGTACCGGGGCTTCCACGGCTTCACCAGCCGCAGCGTGGCGCCCTACCACAGCGCCTTGCGCCGCCTGCCGGCCTACCTGCAGCAGCTGGAGATGGAGAGCAACGGCAAGCGCGTCGACCGCCAGGGGCGCGAGCTGCCCTACGCAACATCGCCGGTGGTCTGGGGCGAGCCCGGCACCAACGGGCAGCACGCGTATTTCCAGATGCTGCACCAGGGGACCGACGTGGTCCCTGTGGAGTTCATCGCCGTGAAGAAGCCCGAGCACGGGCTGGCCGAACACCACCCGCAGCTGCTGGCCAACGTGCTGGCCCAGGCCGCGGCGCTGATGCAGGGCAAGTCCGATCCCGGCGGCCACCGGCATTTCCCCGGCAACCGGCCCAGCACGATGCTGCTGCTCGACCGGCTCGATCCGCGAAGCCTCGGCGCGCTGGTCGCCCTGTACGAGCACCGTGTCTTCTGCGCGGGCGCCCTGTGGGGCATCAACAGCTTCGACCAGTGGGGCGTGGAACTGGGCAAGGTGCTGGCCAAGGACATCGCGCCCCGCCTGGCCTCGGGCGACACGGTCGGGCTCGATGCGTCGACGGCGGCCCTGGTGCAGCGCCTGCGGGATTGAGCTAGGCGCGGCTGATCCGTGCTCCTATGATGTGACTGGGGGACTTGCCCCGATCGAGGAGAACCGGATGGAAGACTTCAAGAAAGCCGTCAAGGCCTGCCTGAACAAGTACGCCGACTTCAACGGGCGCGCCGCGCGGCCGGAGTTCTGGTGGTTTTTCCTGTTCCAGATTGGCGTGTACGTCGTCGCCAGCATGATCCACAGCCTGGTCTACCTGCTGGCCGTCGCGGGGCTGCTGCTGCCCTCGGTGGCAGTGGGCATTCGCCGCATGCACGACATCGGCAAGAGCGGCTGGTGGCTGCTGCTGGGGCTGGTCCCGGTGGTGGGCCTGGTGCTGCTGTACTTCGCGGCCCAGCCGGGCCAGCCCGGTTCCAACGAATACGGTGCGCAGCCGGCCGAGGGGGAAGGCACCGCGCTGGCCCCCGGCGCTCAGTAGGCGTACCGACGACACCAATGAAAAAGGCCGGCGATCCGCCGGCCTTTTTGTCTGCTGCGCAAAGGCTGCGGGAAGCCGAAGCCTCCCGGCGCGGACTTACATGTCCATGCCGCCCATGCCGCCCATGCCACCGGGCATGCCGCCGGCGGGAGCCTCGTCCTTGGGCGCCTCGGCGACCATGGCTTCGGTCGTCAGCATCAGGGACGCGACGGAAGCGGCGTTCTGCAGGGCAGTACGCGTCACCTTGGTCGGGTCCAGGATGCCCATCTCGATCATGTCGCCGTAGGTGTCGTTGGCGGCGTTGAAGCCGAAGTTGCCCTTGCCTTCCAGCACGCGGTTGACCACCACGCTGGCTTCGCCGCCGGCGTTGGAGACGATCTCGCGCAGGGGCGCTTCGATCGCCTTGAGCACCAGCTTGATGCCGGCGTCCTGGTCGGGGTTGTCGCCCTTGATCACGCCGGCAGCCTGCTTGGCGCGCAGCAGCGCGACGCCACCACCGGCCACGATGCCTTCTTCGACGGCGGCACGGGTGGCGTGCAGCGCGTCTTCCACGCGGGCCTTCTTTTCCTTCATCTCGACTTCGGTGGCGGCACCGACCTTGATGACGGCCACGCCGCCGGCCAGCTTGGCCACGCGCTCCTGCAGCTTCTCGCGGTCGTAGTCGCTGGTGGCTTCCTCGATCTGGACGCGGATCTGCTTGACGCGGGCTTCGATGTCGCCCGCGGCGCCGGCGCCGTCGATGAGGGTGGTGTTTTCCTTGCCCACTTCGATGCGCTTGGCCTGGCCCAGGTCGGCCAGCGTCACCTTCTCGAGCGACATGCCGGTCTCTTCCGAGATGACCTTGCCGCCGGTGAGGATGGCGATGTCTTCCAGCATGGCCTTGCGACGGTCACCGAAGCCCGGCGCCTTGACGGCCACGACCTTCAGGATGCCGCGGATGGTGTTGACCACCAGGGTCGCCAGCGCTTCGCCTTCGACTTCCTCGGCCACGATCAGCAGCGGGCGCGAGGCCTTGGCCACCTGCTCCAGCGTGGGCAGCAGGTCGCGGATGTTGCTGATCTTCTTGTCGAACAGCAGGACGAACGGGTTCTCGAGGATCGCGCTCTGCTTTTCGGGGTTGTTGATGAAGTAGGGCGACAGGTAGCCGCGGTCGAACTGCATGCCTTCGACGACGTCCAGCTCGTTGTCCAGGGACTTGCCGTCCTCGACGGTGATCACGCCTTCCTTGCCGACCTTGTCCATCGCGTCGGCAATGATCTTGCCGATCGACTCGTCGCTGTTGGCGGAGATGGAGCCGACCTGGGCGATCTCCTTGGAGGTCGTGGTGGGCTTGGAAGCCTTCTTCAGCTGGTCGGTCAGCTGGATCACGGCACGGTCGATGCCGCGCTTGAGGTCCATCGGGTTCATGCCCGCGGCCACGTACTTCATGCCTTCGCGGATGATGGCCTGGGCCAGCACGGTCGCGGTGGTGGTGCCGTCACCGGCGTTGTCGCTGGTCTTGGAAGCGACTTCCTTGACCATCTGGGCGCCCATGTTCTGGAGCTTGTCCTTGAGCTCGATCTCCTTGGCCACGGACACGCCGTCCTTGGTCACGGTGGGGGCGCCGAACGAGCGCTCCAGCACCACGTTGCGACCCTTGGGGCCCAGGGTGACCTTGACCGCGTTGGCCAGGATGTTCACGCCTTCAACCATGCGGGCGCGGGCGTCGCCGCCGAAAACAACGTCTTTAGCTGCCATGTGTATTACCTCAACAGGAATGGGTTTAGGAGGAAAGGGCGCCTCAGGCGGCCTTCTTCAGGGCGGCGGCGCCTTCGATGACGGCGAACAGGTCGTCTTCCTTCATCACCAGGAGCTCTTCGCCATCGACCTTGACGGTCTGGCCGCTGTACTTGCCGAACAGCACGCGCTCGCCGACCTTCACGTTCGGGGCGATCAGCTCGCCCTTGTCGTTCTTGCGGCCCGGGCCCACGGCCAGGATCTCGCCCTGGTCCGGCTTCTCGGCGACGTTGTCCGGAATCACGATGCCCGACGCGGTGCGGGTTTCGTTCTCGAGGCGCTTGACGATCACGCGGTCGTGCAGAGGACGAAGTTTCATTGCATCTCCTTGATGAATGCGGTTGACATCAAAAAGCGCCAACAAAGTCAGCGCTTCCTTAACTGGTGGGAATCCGGCTAGCTCGTGTGCTAGCACTCAACTCCAGCGAGTGCTAATGATAAGGCATCGGATGTAGGTTTCAAGGCCTGCGCCTTGTCGGACGGCCTCCGCCCCGCCGGACCCCGCCCGTTTTCCTTGGTCCTGCCCGGCGGTCCCAAGCGGCCGACGAACGGATGGGTTGGGGTCTTCACCTACCTTCGCCTAAGACGTTACGATATGTGTCTTAGGTAGATTCATGTAACCTACAGTAAGGCAATGTGTCAGCGCCGCAACACAAGCGTGCAGCTCCTGACCTCCGACAGATGCCTGCTGTTGAGTACAAACACCTAAGGTGGTGTACTCGATTTGCCGTAACGCGACCGTAGTAATTCCGGGGCCTCGCCCCCGGGGCGCGAGCTGATCCGAGTCCGTATGCGCAGGTGCCCGTCCCCCTCCCGGGACGGAAGAAAACAAGGACTTGGAAGTGGCGCAAGGCGCATGGACGGGGCGAGGCTGGGCGATGCACGGGTGTGTTAGCGCACTCACATTGGCATCCGCCTTCGCGTTCCTGCCCGCGGCCCACGCCGCTGGCACGCCGGCCGGCACGCGCATCCCGAACACGGCCACGATCGGCTACGTCTCCAACGGCGCCCCCTACACCCAGCAGGCGGCCGCGCCCTCGATCGTCGTCGCCCGCCAGCTGGCGGTTCGCACGACCTGGCAGGACAGCACCGCCACGCCATCCAACTCGCCCGACACCGCGCGGCCGCTGACGTTCGCCGTCACCAACCTGGGCAACGCCTCCGACACCTTCCTGCTCACCCGCGACAACGCCATCGCGGGGGACCAGTTCGACCCCACCGACACCCCGCAGGGCGCCATCTGGCTGGAGAGCGGGTCCCAGCCGGGCCTGCAGGTCAGCGGCCCCAACGCCGACGTCGCCTATGTCGCCGGGTCGAACGACCCGACCCTCGCGCCCGATGCGACCCGCATCGTCTACGTGGCCAGCGGCATCCCTGCCGGCTTCACCACCGGGGCCCTCGGCCGGGTGGGCCTTCAGGCGCGCTCCACGATCGCGGCGGCCAATGCGGTGCCGGGTTCGGTGGCCGGCGACGACGCGGGCGTGCCCATCGTGGTCGGTCCGCAAGGCGCCCGCTCTTCGGCGACGGGCGCCTACCTCGTGGCCGTGATCGCGGTCGGCATCCAGAAGACAGTGGCCGCGGTCGCCGACACGCAGGGTGGCAACCGCGTGATGTCCGGCTCCGTCCTGACCTATCGCCTCACCGTGACGGCGAAGGGCAGCGGCAGCGCCAGCAACCTCGTCGTCACCGACCCCCTGCCGGGGACGCTCACGTACGTCCCCGGGAGCATCACCGTCGACGGAGCGCCGCGCACCGACGCGGTCGACACCGACGACAGCACCTTCAGCAACGGCACGGTGAGAACCGTGCTGCCTTCCCTCGCGGCCCCCCAGAGCCGCGTCATCGAGTTCAAAGCAGCGGTCAATTGACCTCACCCAAGGAGCCCCCATGCGTTTTTCCATCACCAGCCTCGCTCTCGCCGCGTGCCTGCTCGCCGCCCCGGCACTGCACGCGCAACCCGCGCCCAAGCCCGGCACCGTCACCCTCGCGAACGTGGCCGAGAAGGAGATCACCGTCACCGAGAACGGCCAGTCCGTGAAGAAACGCATCCCGGCCGCGAAGGCCGCGCCCGGCGAGGAGGTGATCTACACCTCGAGGTTCAAGAACATCGGCCCCAAGCCGGCCGGCAACATCGTCATTACCAACCCGCTGCCGCCGCACACCACCTACGTGGGCGGCAGCGCCTTCGGCGAGAACGTGGCGATCACGTTCTCGGCCGATGGCGGCAAGACCTGGGCGCCGGCGGACCAGCTCAAGGTGCGCGAGGCGGGCGGCAAGGAACGCCCCGCTGCCGTCGGCGACATCACCCACGTGCGCTGGACCTACCGCGGCGAACTGCCGCCGGCCAAGGAGTCCAGCGTCGGCTTCCGCGTCACCGTCAACTGACGGCGACGTCGTGAACAAGGCCGACCACGCGAACGCTCCCGTGCGCGAAGGCGGGTGCGGACCCCCCGCGCGATTCCCCGGATGCGCGCCGCCCTCGGTGACGCGCATCGCGCCTTTTCGACCCCTTTCCCTTCGATCAACCCGTACCCAAGAAGAGCAACCAAGGAAATTGAAATGACCTCGTTAAGAAACAGACTGGCCCAGGCCGGCGCTTGCGCGCTGGTCCTGATGGCCGCCTACGCCGGGCCGGCCCACGCCATCGGCACGGCGTCGGGAACCTCGATTCCCAACTCCGCGAAGCTGAACTACACCGTCGGCGGCAACAACCAGGAAGAGATCTGCTCGGGCGAGACGCCGAACAACACGAAGAACTGCGCGCCGACCGTCTTCACGGTCGACACCAAGATCGACGTGCTGGTCTCGACGTCCGACCCGACGGCCGTGTCGACGGTCCCGGGAGGCGCCACGACGCTGACGTTCACCGTCCGCAACCAGGGCAACTCCACCCAGGACATCGGCCTGGAGGCGCTGCGTGACCGCGTCGGAACCGTGCAACTGGGCAGCACGACCTTCACCGACAACATCAACCCGGACTCGTGCGACGTGTACAGCGACACCGGAACGAGCCCGATGTCGCCGGCCCGCCTGAGCAGCGTTCTGCCGGACGGGCTGCCGACCGTCGTCAAGGTGGTGTGCACGTTCCCTGCGCTCAAGGACAGCGCGACCGCGACGCCGTTCGCCATCACGGACGTCGCCATCGTCGCCCTTCGCGCGACCGTGCAGGCCTCCGGCGGCGGCGCGCTGACCGCGTCGACCACCAACGCCCAGAGCGGCACCGCGGACATCCTGTTCGCGGACGTGGCCGGTTCGGACGACAGCACGCCCACCGGCTTGCGCGACGCGCAGCACTCGGCCCGCAGCGCGTTCAAGATGAAGCCCGCGCTGCTGTCGGTCGCCAAGACCATGGCCACGCTGTGCGACCCCATCTCGGGCGACTCGACGGCGGGCAACAACCCGAAGAACGTGCCCGGGGCCATCGTGCGCTACACGATCACCGTGGCCAACGCGGCCGACGCCTCGACCGCGAGGCTGACCACCATCACCGACCAGCTGAACGCCGCCCTCGCGTTCGACCCGAACATGGTGCGGGGCGTCAACACCGCCCAGCCGACCTCGACCACCTGCGCATCCGCTACCGGAATTCCGACCTCGGCGACCGGCCAGGGTGTCCGCTTCCGCGTGACCAACAGCACGCGCGCGACCAACAACACGTTCCTGTACGGCGCGAGCGGAACGATCCTGGTCGGCAGCACGCTGACGTTCAACGACGCGACCGCATGGGGCACCGTGCTGCCCGCCGAAGGCTCGGGTGCCGCTGCGTACACGCTCGGCGACCTGAAGGCCGGCGAGACGCTGAGGATCGAATTCAACGCGGTCGTCCAGTAACCCGTGACTCCTGCGTCGACATCGTCGACCGCCCGCGCCGGCTTCCCCGGCCGCGGGCTTCCCACAGGCCTGCTGGACGCCGCTCCAGCAGGCCTGGGCGTGCGCGCTCGCCGCGTGCAGGCCCAGGCCTGGTTCGTGCGCCTGATCGCCTTCCTTCTCGCCGTCACCTGCTCGTGGGCCGCCCTCGGGGCCACGCCCCCGGGCACCGACATCGCGAACACGGCCTCCGTCAGCTACGACCTCGGCGCCACCACGCTGACCACCTCCGGCGCCGTGACGGTGACGACCGCGGCCACGACCCCGGCCACCATCCAGTTCGTGTCGTACGTGCCGAACGGCAGTGCGATCGCGGCGACGCGGCAGGTCGCCACCACCGCCTGCGCCGCCGCAGGGGGCGCCTACGCGGCGCTGCCGGCGCCGGTGGTGCCGGCCGTCGGTTCCCTCGCGAGCCCCGGCGCCTACCCGCTGGCGCCGGCGACCGCCTATGGCGCCGCGGACACCGCCTTCGTCCAGGTCACCGACTTCTCGGCCAATGCCGATCCCGCCGTCGCCGAGCCGCTGCTGGTGACGGTCAGCACGGCGTCGGGTGACAGCGAGAAGCTGCGGGTCTACGAGACCGGCCCGTCCACCGGCATCTTCATCGGCTTCGTGCCCCTGCACCGGGGCGCCGTCCAGACCGGCAACTGCCGGCTGGAGGTGGCGAACAACGAGAAGCTCGTGGCCACCTACGTGCAGAGCGGCACCAGCGCGGTGAGCACCAGCTCGGCCCTGGTCGACCCGCTGGGCCTGGTGTTCGATTCCGCCACCGGCCAGCCGATCGACGGCGTGCGCGTGACGCTGATCGATGTCGGCACCAACCTGCCCGCGCAGGTGTTCGGCGACGACGGCGTGAGCACCTACCCCAACACCATGCTCACGGGCAGCACCGTCACCGACAGCGGCGGCAGGGTCTACGCGATGGCGCCGGGGCGCTACCAGTTCCCGCGCGTCAACGCGCCCGGCACTTACCGGCTGCAGGTCGATCCGCCGCTGGGCTACCGCTACCCGTCGGCGGTGGCCGACCCCGTGCTGCAGTTGCTCCCCACCGCGCCGTACAACCTCAGTGCGGTGTCGCGCGGCGCGCCCTTCACCGTGCTGCCCGGCCCGCCGGTCGAGATCGACGTGCCGCTCGACCCGGGCCCGTATGGCGCCATCGACCTGGCCAAGTCTTCGCCGAAGACCGTCGCCGCGGTCGGCGACTTCGTGCCCTACACGGTGACGATCTCCACGTCGAGCGACCGGGCGCTGCCCGGCCTGCAGCTGCTGGACCGCCTGCCGGCGGGGCTGCGCTACCGCGCGGGATCGGCGCGCCTGAACGGCGTGGCGATCCCCGATCCGCAGGCCGGGCCGGACGGCCGCTCGCTGGTGTTCACCGTCGGCACCGTGCCCGCGCGCGGCTCGCTCACCCTGACCTATGTCGCCGTCGTCGGCCCGAATGCGCCGCTCGGCCCGGCCCAGAACACCATCCAGGCCATCGGCCGCATCGCCTCCAACACCGCCGGCGCCACGATCGTGATCCGCGAGGAACTCAATGCCAGCCGCGCCATCCTCATGGGCCAGGTCACGGTGGCGCCCAGCTGCGAGGCCGACGCGAGCGACCGCGCCTCGCGCCGCCCGGTGGCGAACGCCCGCATCCTGCTGCAGGACGGCACGTACGTCATCACGGACGCCGAAGGCCAATGGCACATCGAGAACGTGCGGCCGGGAACGCACGTGGTGCAACTGGACACCACCACGCTGCCCGAGGGCCTGCAGCTGAAATCGTGCGAGGACAACAATCGCACGGGCGGCCGCGACTTCTCGCAGTTCGTGAACGTGCGCGGCGGCAGCCTGTGGCGCGCGGACTTCCGGTTCGCCCCGGTCGCGAGCTGCCTGCGCCAGGCGCTGCGCCGCGATGGCCGCGACGTCGAACTCCTGCTCTCCGCGCCGGTCGGGCAGCAGTCCCTCAGCGCGACGCTGCTGCTGCCCCGGGGCGCCAGAGTCGAGCCCGGCTCCGTTCGGCTCGACGGCCAGCCCGCCGCGGGCGTGCAGGTCGAGGACGGCTTCGTCGTGGTGCGCACGCAGGCGCTGCCGGCGCGCTGGCAGCGGCGCCTCACGCTGCGCCTGGCCGAAGACACGCCGGGCGAGATCAAGGCTTCGGTGCGCACGCGGGGCGCCAGCGGCGCCGACACCGCGCTGGCCCCCCTGTCGCTGGCGCCGGGCGCGGCGCAGGTCGACCAGTGCGGCGCGCTGCCGGCGGCCGACCTCGGCGCGATGAAGGCGGCCAGCGCCGCGCAGGCCGCCACGCCGCAGGTGTCGGGCGCCATCGCGGCGATCAGCACGCAGGCGGACGGCACCGCCTACGCGGAGCAGCTGCCTTACGACGACCGCTGGCTGGCCGCCGCCGATCCCAGCCCGGAGTGGCTGCACCCGCGCGCGGACTTCTCGCCGGCATTCCCGGCCATCAAGGTCGCGGTCAAGCACGCGGGCCGGCAGTCGGTCGAACTGCGCGTCAACGGCGCGCTGGTGGACCCGCTGCGGTTCGACGGCACCAGGCTCAATCCGGCCGGCACGGTGGCGCTCTCGCTGTGGCGCGGCGTGGAGATCCGCAGCGGCAGGAACCTGCTGGAGGTGACGGTGCGCGACGGCGAGGGCAAGGTCGCCTTCGAGGAGCGGCGCGAGATCCACTTCGGCACCGTGGTCTCGCGGGCGGAGTTCGACGCGTCGAAATCGCGCACCGTGGCGGACGGCCGCACCTCGCCGGTGATCGCGGTGCAATTCCTCGATCCCGAGGGCAAACCGGTGCGGCGCGGCCTGGTGGGCGACTTCACGGTGGAGCCGCCCTACGCGCCGCAGGACGCCGCCGATGCGCTGCAGCGCGAGCCGCTGGGCAGCCCCACCGGCGGCGCCCGCGCCCGCTTCGAGATCGGCGAGAACGGCGTGGCCCTGGTGCCGCTGCGCCCGACCAGCCAGTCCGGCGAGGCGACGCTGCGCTTCGAGCTCGGCGCCAACAAGCTGCTGGAGGTGCGGGCCTGGCTGCAGGCGGACCAGCGCGAGTGGGTGCTGGTCGGCTTCGCCGAGGGCACCGTGGGGCACAAGGCGCTGTCGGGCAACGTGCAGGCGCTGCGCGAGGCGGGCGGGGACGACAGCCTGTTCGAGCAGAACCGGCTCGCGTTCTATGCCAAGGGCATGGTCAAGGGCGAATACCTCCTGACCGCCGCCTACGACTCCGCCAAGGAGCGCGGCACGGGCCTGGACCCGTTGCTGCGCCAGTCGATCGACCCCAACCAGTTCTACACGCTGTACGGCGACGCGACGCAGGCGCAGTACGACGCCGCCAGCATCCGCAAGCTGTACGTGAAGATCGAGAAGCAGCAGTTCTACGCGCTGTTCGGCGATCTCAACACCGGCCTGACGGTGACCGAGCTGGGCCGCTACAGCCGGACCGTCAACGGCATCAAGTCCGAATACAAGGGCGAGAGGGCCAGCTACACCGCGTTCGCGACGCGGACGGCGCAGGCCTACCTGAAGGACGAGATCCAGGGCGACGGCACCTCGGGGCTGTACCGGCTGCGCGCCCGCGACATCCTGCCCAACACCGACAAGGCCCGCATCGAGGTGCGCGACCGCTTCCAGCCCGACCGCGTGCTGGCGACCCGCCCGCTCGCCCCCTGGCTGGACTACCAGATCGATTACGCGCTCGGGACGATCCGGCTGCGCGAGCCACTCGCGTCGCGCGACCTCGACTTCAACCCGCAGTTCCTCGTTGTCGAGTACGAGTCGGACGGCCGTGGCGTGGAGGCCTGGACCTACGGCGGCCGGGCCGCGCTGCAGGTGTCCCCCTCGACGGTGGTCGGCGTCACGGGCGTGCACGAGGGCGACCCGGGCCGGCGCGGAACGCTCGCGGCGGCCGACGCCACGGTGCGCATCGACGAGCACACGCGCGCCCGCTTCGAAGTCGCCGGCAGCCGCCACGAGGCGACGGGCGCGGACGAATCCGGCACCGCCTACCTCGCCGAGGTGCAGCACGAGGCCGGCACCACGCAGGCACGCGCCTACGTGCGCGAGCAGCAGGTCGGTTTCGGACTGGGGCAGCAGTCGGTTCTGGGCCGGGGCCAGCGTCGCGCCGGCGTCGAGGGCCGCGTGCAGGTTTCCGATTCGCTGCAGCTGCAGGCGGAGGCGGGCCGCGCGGAGGACCTGTCGACGTCGGCCACGCGCGACGTGGTGGAAGGCCGCGCCAACTGGGGCGTCAGCGAGGCGACCAAGGTGCAGCTGGGCGCACGGGTGGTTCGCGAGTCGGACGGCCTGGGCGGCGAGGGCACGGCGCAGCAGGCGATCGGCGGAGTCGCCCACCAGGCCAGCGAGCGGCTGACGCTGCGGGCCTCGACCGAGCTGAGCGTCGGCGGCCGTGCGCCGAGCAGCGGACTGGCGGCCTACCCGGACCGCGTTCTGCTCGGCGTCGACTACCGGCTGACCCAGGACGTCACGCTCACCGCGCAGCACGAGATCGCGCAGGCTGGCGACACCCGCCTGTCGACCAGCACCGTCGGCCTGCGCACGCGCCTGTGGGACGGCGCCGAGCTGCGCTCCTCGCTGGGCAGCCAGGCCACGGCCGACGGCGACCGCCTGTTCGCCAGCCTCGGCGCCATCCAGCGCTGGCACCTGAACGAGAACTGGTCGGTCGACGGCGGCCTGGAGCAGACCCGCACGCTGCGTGGCGTGCAGTCCGCCGATCCCCTGCGCATCGGCCAGGTGCCGGCGAGCGGCACCGTCCCGGCCACTTCGCCGGCCGCATCGATCCCGTCCGGCGCGTCCTCGCCGTCCGGCCTCGGGCTGGTCGCGACGGATTTCACCGCCGTCACCGCCGGCGCCGGCTACCGCGACGACGTGTGGAGCGGCAACGCGCGCGTCGAATGGCGCACGAGCAGCATCGAGCGCCGCCTCAACCTGCTGACCGGTGCCCAGCGCAAGCTGGACAATGGCGAGGCCGTGGCCGCGGGGATGCTGTGGAGCCGCACGGAAGGGGGCACCGGCGAGGGCCGGCGCCTGAATGCCCGCCTCTCTTACGTGTGGCGGCCCGCCGGCAGCGACTGGGTCGTGCTGGACCGGCTGGAGTACGTGCAGGAGGCCAGCCCGAGCATCGCGGCCCAGCTGTTCACCCGCAAGCTGATCAACAACCTCAATGCCAATTACCGACCGAACGCGCACACGCAGGTCGCCTTGCAGTACGGCGCGAAATTCGTGCGCGAGATGCTGGGCGACTTCTCGGCGTCCGGCTACACCGACCTCCTGGGCGTGGAGACGCGCCACGACCTCACCCGCGACGTCGACGTGGGCCTGCACGCCGGCATGCTGCGCGTCGCGGCGGCCCATGCCCGCTCCTACCACCTCGGCGTCTCGGTGGGCTACCGACTCGCCACCAACACCTCGGTCGTCGTCGGCTGGAACGCGCAGGGCTTCTGGGATGCCGACTTCTCGGGCGCCCAGTACCGGGCCAAGGGCCTGTACCTCACGCTGCGCACCAAGTTCGACCAGGACACGTTCGACCTGAACGCACCCGCCGCCGGGCCGGTTTCCCTCACCACACCATGAGCACGTTCTCTCCCCTTTCCGTCGCGATGCGCGGCCTCGGCACGCTGTCGGTGGCCGCCGCCTGGCTGGCGCTCGCCCCGGGCGCCCAGGCGCAGCAGCTGCTGCACGGCTACCAGTGCGCGGCGGACCGGTTCAAGGTGCTGCAGCAGCCTTCGTTCAGCGGCTCGTTGAACTGCACCGCCAACGACGTCGCCATCACGCAGATCGCGATCAACCGCAACTACTACCCCGGCGTGAACACGACAGCGCCGGCCAACCTGCTGTCGGGCGCAGGCTGCGTGGGCGGCACGAGCGCGGTGGCCAACCTGAACGTGACGGTGCAGTTCAACTCGCCCGCCCGTTACGACATCGGCATCTTCCTGGCCGAGGACGGCGGCAACCCGCAGTTGCTGGCGACATCCGCCGGCGGTGCGCAGCAGTGCACGGTCTCGATCCTGCCGCTGGACAGCGGCGGCATCCCCAACCCTTTCGGCACCGGCACCGTGCCGTCGCCGTTCAACAACCTCAACAACGCGACGGGCGGCTACTGCGGCGACGGATCGAGCACCACGGTGCCCACTGCCGCCTACGCCGCGGCCACCGGCAGGCCGACCGGCACCGGCAGTGCCACCTTCATCATCTACGACGTGCCGATCCGCTGCTCCGCATCGACCGGCTCCACGTCCGGCAAGCTGAACATCCCGTTCGTCGTGTCGTGGATGCAGAACGCCGGCAACAGCTGCAGCGGGCCGACGCAGGTGAGTCCGGGCACCACGTCCAAGTGCAACGCGCCCACCGGCACGCTCGGCGACGTCGACGTGGTGGCGCTGCCGCAGGTGGCCAAGTCCAACAGCGTATCCACCCTCAGCCCCGGCGACGCCACCACGTACGCCATCACGGTGTCGAACCAGACCGGCAGCGCCATTCCCGCGTCGACCCTGGCGGACCCGGCGGTGGCGGGGCTGTCCGTCGGTGCGGTGACCTGCGCGGCGGCCGGGGGAGCGACCTGTCCCGCCGGCCTCAGCCCCGCCACGCTGGCCGCGGGCCTGGCGCTCGGCAACATGCCCCACGGCAGCACGCTCACCTTCAACGTGTCCGGGACCATCACCTCCAGCGGCCTGGGCACGCCGGCCTCGCCGTGGGTGCCGGCCGATGGCGCAAGCCTCACCAACACCGCGACGGTCACCGTGCAGGGCGTGACGATCAGCGCCGTGGACACCGACACCGTCCACTACCCGAAGCTGACGAACGCCAAGACCGTCGTGACGGTGAGCGATCCGGTGCGCGGCCCGGGCGGCTCCGCCGGCTGCAGCACGGCGCCGTGCCTTCCGCTGAACATCCCCGGTGCGATCGCGCAGTACAGCATCACGCTGAGCAACAGCGGGCGGGGACGGGTGGACCAGAACACCGTGGTGGTCACCGACCCCATTCCGGCCAACACCTCGCTCTACGTGGGCCTGCCTTCGGGCGCCACCAGCTGCACGGGGGCCGGCGTCCCGGTGGGCTTCGCCGACGGCTCGAACAGCAGCGGGCTCACGTTCACCGCCGGGACGGACCTGCAGTACTCCAGCGACAACGGCGGCACCTGGACGGCCAGCCCGGCGTGGGCCTTCGTGCCCGCGGTGGCGACGGCCAACGGCACGCTGCCCCCGGGCTGCTACGCCGCCAACGTCACCAACATCCGGGTGAACCCGAAGGGCCGGATGGCCGCTGCCGCGACGCCGACCTCGCCGACGTCTTTCACGCTCGGTTTCCAGGTCCTCGTGCGCTGACGCGGCCTCCCCGCCGCCGGTGGTCGGCGACCTCCCGCACCGTGGTGCACAGCAGCCCGTGCGTGCGCGCGAAGGCCGCCACCTGCTCACCCCGCGCCATGCTGCCGTCGGGGTTCATCAGCTCGCACAGCACGCCCGCCGGGAACAGGCCGGCCAGCGCCGCCAGGTCCACTGCCGCTTCGGTGTGGCCTTCGCGCTCGAGCACGCCGCCGGGGCGCGCCACCAGCGGGAACACGTGGCCGGGCGAGACGATCTCGCTGCGCTCCAGCGTCGAGCGCAGGGCGCACTGGATGGTCTGCACGCGGTCGGCCGCGCTCACGCCGGTGGTGACGCCGTGCGCGGCCTCGATGGACTGGGTGAACGCGGTCGCGTAGCGCGAGCGGTTGACCTCCACCATGGGGCGCAGCTTCAGCGCGCTGGCCTGGTCGGGCCGGATGCACAGGCAGACGATGCCGCTGCACTCGCGGATCATCATGGCCATCAGCTGCGGCGTGATGCGCTCGGCCGCGCAGACCAGGTCGGCCTCGTTCTCGCGGTCCTCGTCGTCCAGCACCAGCACGGGCCGGCCGGCGCGGATCGCGTCGAGGATGGCCGGCAGCGGGGCCAGCTCGATCGCCTGCGGGGAGGCGGTGGGGATAGCTATCGTCATGAAACGCTCCTGTCGGTTGAGAACAAAAACGCTCCAAGGGAAGAACGCCACCGCGCGACGCGAGGCCGCACGGCAGCACCACGCGTGCGCCTGGCGGCGCGCGCGCATCTTCTTTCATCCGGACTTTGACCGTCGGCCCCAGCATCGGACTGGGTCTGCTGACCCCGGACCGCTGGCGCGGCCCGGGCGCTCGCGGGCTCGCAGCTTGCGCTGCCTACCGCCGGTGGGGAATTCCACCCCGCCCTGAAGACGGATCGATTATCGGCAGTTGCGCGATGCCCATCTGCCGCGAGGGCGACACGCGCCCCACGCTTCAGCTGCGCTGGTTGGTGATGCCGCCGGACACGTGCCCGGCCGGCACGTGCCGGGCCGCATGGTCCACGTGCCGGGTCTGGTCGTCGAAGAAGAAGTCGGGCTCGAACTCGCGCAGGAACTCGCCCTTGGGCAGGCCGCCGAGGAACATGGCCTCGTCCACCTGGATGTTCCACTGCATCAGCGTGCGGATGGCCCGCTCGTGGGCGGGGGCGCTGCGCGCCGTGACCAGCGCGGTGCGGATCTTCATGGCCGGCGTGCCCGCGGCCTGCAGCCGGTGCAGCGCGGCCAGGAAGGGCTTGAACGGGCCTTCCGGCAGCGGCTGCAACGCCTTGCTCAGCTCGTGCTGCTGGAAGGCGTCCAGACCCTCGCTCTGGTAGACGCGCTCGGCTTCGTCGGAGAACAGCACGGCGTCGCCGTCGAAGGCGATCCGCACCTCGTTTGGATAGTTGTTCCCCGCCAGCACCGACTCGGTCACCACGCGCGCGGCGGGGTGGCCGGCGGCCAGCGCCTCGCGCACGTCCTCGGCGTTGGCCGAGAGAAAGAGATGCGCCCGCAGCGGCTTGAGGTAGCGGAACGGCGAACGCCCCTGGGTGAACACGCCGCGCTCCAGCTTGATCTGGTTGTGGTGGCCGGAGCGGAAGATGCGCATGCCCGACACCGGGTCGTTGCGCGACAGGATCACCACCTCCACGCGCTGGGTGGTCGTGTCGTTGAACGCGAGCAGCTTGCGGATGAGGGAGAACGCGATGCCGGGCTTGGCCGGCTCGTCCAGCCGCTCCAGCTGCAGCGCCATGTAGGCCTTGGGGTCGCCGCTTTCGAAGAAGCGGTTCTCCTCCTCGAAGTTGAACAGCGCGCGCGAGGAGATCGCGACCACCAGCTTGTCGTCGGGGAACACGCTCAAGGCATCGCCTCCGTTCAACGGACCCACTGGTTCAGCTGGATGATGGGCAAGAGCACGGCCAGCACGATCAGCATCACCACCAGCCCCATGGTCACGATCAGCAGCGGCTCCAGGATGGTGGCCAGCTGCATGGCGCGGCGCTGCACCTCGCTGCCCAGCTGGTTGGCCGCGCGCTGCAGCATCACGGGCAACTGGCCGGTCTGCTCGCCCAGCCGCGCGAACATCGACAGCAGGCCGGGGAAGCGCTTCTTCTGCGCCAGGGCCGAGGCCAGCGGCGCACCTTCGCGCACCAGCACCAGGGCGTCCAGTGCGTCGGCGCGCATCGCCCGGTTGTTCAGCGTCTCGGCGGCGGCCTGCAGCGCCCGCAGGATGGGCACGCCGGCGGCCGTGAGCATGGCCAGCGTGTTGCCGAACTGCGCGCTGTTGTAGCCGCGGGCCAGTCGTCCCAGCACCGGCACCGTCAGGAAGCCCGCGTCGAACTTCTCGCGGAAGGCTTCGCGGCGCAGCGCGGCGCGCAGGATGAGCGCGGCGCCCACCAGGAGGCCCAGGATCACCCAGCCCCAGTCGCGCACCAGCGCGCTGATGCCCAGCATGGCCGTGGTGAGGAAGGGCAGGGCGCGCTTGGTGCCGGCGAACACGTTGGCCACCTGGGGCACCACGTAGGTGACCAGGAAGACCACGATCACGATCGCCATCAGCGTGACGATGGCCGGGTACAGCGCGGCGCCGGTGAGCTTGGCCTTGAGCGCCTGCCGGTTCTCCAGGTCGTCGGCCAGGCGCTCCAGCACCATGCCGAGGTGGCCGCTCTGCTCGCCGGCGCCGACCACGGCGATGTAGATCTCCGAGAACTCGCGCGGGAAGTGCGACAGCGCCGAGCCGAAGGTCGAGCCGGCATTCACCTCCGCGCGCAGCGCGGCGACCAGGTTGCGCTCGGCTTCGGTGGGCGCTTCTTCCGCCAGCGCGGTGAGCGCACGCTCGAGCTGCAGGCCGGAGGCCACCAGCCCGGCCAGCTGCCGCGTCCAGACCGTCAGCTGGGTCGGGCTGAACACGCGGCGACCCCAGCGGCGGCCGGAGACACCGCCGGTGCCGCCCGCCTCGACCAGGCCCACCGCCATCGGCACCAGCGACTGGGCGCGCAACTGGCTGCGCGCCGATTTCGCGGTGTCCGCCTCCAGCACCCCGCGCCGGGTCTGCCCCTGGGCGTCGAGGGCCTCGAATGCATAAGCTGGCATGCGGGGAGTTTACGGACATCCGGGGGGCAGAACACAGAGGCACAGAGGCACAGAGGAAAGAAGAGGTCACCCACAAGGGATTGCTCCTCCTCTTGTCTCTGTGCCTCTGTGCCTCTGTGTTCTGTTCTTCCGGCAGGGCTACCCGGGGTTCGCCTGCCGCAGCTTGAAGCGCTGCAGCTTGCCGGTCTCGGTGCGCGGCAGGCTGGTGACGAACTCGATCTCGCGCGGGTACTTGTAGGGCGCGATGGAGTTCTTCACGTGCTCCTGCAGCGTGCGCACCATCGCCTCGCCGGCCTCGTGGCCGGGCTTGAGCACGCAGAAGGCCTTGACGATCATCCCGCGCTCCTCGTCGGGCTTGCCGATCACGCCGCACTCGGCCACCGCCGGATGGCGCAGCAGCGCATCCTCGACCTCCGGGCCGCCGACGTTGTAGCCGGCGGTGATGATCATGTCGTCGGCGCGCGCCTGGTAGAAGAAGTAGCCGTCGGCGTCCTGCATGAAGGCGTCGCCGGGGTAGTTCCAGCCGTCCTTCACGTAGTTGGCCTGGCGCGGTTCGTCCAGGTAGCGGCAGCCGGTCGGCCCGATCACGGCCAGCTTGCCGACGGTGCCGCGCGGCAGCTCGCGGCCCTCGTCGTCCACCACCTTGGCCTGGTAGCCGGGCACCACCTTGCCGATGGCGCCGGGCCGCACCTCGTGGCCGGCCGAGGAGATGAAGATGTGGAACATCTCGGTGGCGCCGATGCCGTCGCACATCTCGATGCCGGTGGCCTGCTTCCACAGCTGGCGCGTGGCGTCCGGCAGGCCTTCACCGGCGCTGACGCAGGTGCGCAGCCGCCCCACGCCCAGCTCGCGCGCGAACGGCGCCATCTGCCGGTAGAAGGTGGGCGCGGTGTAGCAGATGGTGGCGCCCACGTCGATGATGGTGCGCACCAGCGCCTCGGGCGTGTAGGGCGCTTCGTGAAAGTAGACGGACGCGCCGGCCCACATCGGGAACACCAGCAGCCCGCCCAGGCCGAAGGTGAAGGCCAGCGGCGGCGAACCGACCACGATGTCCTCGGGCGTGGCCCGCAGCACGTGGCGCGGCCAGGCCTCGCAGGCCGCCAGCACGTCGCGGTGCGTGTGGACCGCGGCCTTGGGCTTGCCGGTGGTGCCCGAGGTGAAGGCCATCAGCGCGATGTCGTCGGCGGCAGTGGGGCAGGCGGGGAAGTCGCCGTCCTTCTGTGCCGAGCGCACGGCCATCGAACCGGGCTCGTCGAGCGTGTTGAACGGCACCACGGTGTGCAGCACCGGCCGGCCCTCGCGGGCCTTCTCCAGCTCGTCGAGCAGCTTGATGTCGCACAGCGTGACGGTGGGCTGCGCCTTGTCGATGATGTCGCCCAGCTCGCGCGCGCGCAGCAGCGGCATGGTGGCCACCGCCACCAGCCCGGCCTTGACCACGGCCAGCCACGCGAGCGCCAGGCCGATGGAGTTGCCGCCGCGCAGCAGCACGCGATTGCCGGGCACCAGGCCCAGGTCCTCCACCAGCACGCGGGCGATGCGGTCCACCCGGTCGCGCACGTCCTGGTAGCTGAGGGTGATGCGGGCCGAGCGCAGCAGCGGCCGGTCGGCCCAGCCTTTGGCGGATGCCTGGTCGAGCAGCGCCTCGACCAGGTTGACGCGGTCGGGCAGCTTCAGTTCGGGAAGGTCGTAGCGCAGTTGCGGCCATTGCCCGCGCGGGGGCAGGCGGTCGTGGGCGAAGCGATCGGTCTGGGCGGACATTGCGGAAACTCCGTGAGGTTCAGGCCGGCTGTTGCGGCTTGGGCGCCTGGGCATGCTCCTTGACCTTGCCGAGCAGCCGGTGCAGCGTGGCGACGTCCTTCTCCGACAGGGCGGAGAACGCCTCCACGATCCAGTCCTCGTGCTGCTGCGCCATGTCGTGGAACAGCTTGCGGCCGCGCGGCGTGAGGCGCACGCGGTAGGCGCGCCGGTCGCCTTCGACGTCCACGCGGTCGACCAGGCCTTCCTGCACCAGCTGGTCGGTGATGCCGGTGACGTTGCCGCCGGTGACCATCATCCGGCGCGACAGCTCGTTCATCTTCAGGCCGTCGGGCGCGCGCTCGAGCTGGGCCATCAGGTCGAACCGCGGCAGGGTGGTGTCGAAGCGCTCGCGCAGCCGGCTGCGCAACTGCTTTTCCACCAGCTGGGTGCAGGTCAGCAGCCGAAGCCAGAGGCGCAATGCTTCGGGGTGCTCGCTGTGCGCCCGCGCTTCCATGTCCATGGGAGAGGCCTGGGAGTGATAGACCTAAATAGTTTAAACCTCAAGTAACTGCTGTCAACGGGCCCTGGCCCCTGCCGGGCAGCCTCGTGGGGCCAAAGAAGCGAACTCGTCCTACAGATGAGCCGATTGACGCTCTACCGGTGCGCTCGCAAGAATTTGCCGATGGAACCTCTCGAGCGAAAGATTTCGGTCCAGCTGGAGTCCTTGCCCGTGCCGGTGGCGGTCACCCTGCCCGGCGGGCGCCGGCTGGGGCCTGCCCACCCCGCGGTGACGCTCGCCTTCCACGACTGGACCAGCCTGGCGGTCATGGCCGCCGGGCAGATCGGCAAGATGGCCGAGGACATCGTGGAGGGCCGCATCGAGATCCATGGGCGCATGCGCGACCTGATGGCCGCGGCCGCCGACCTGCTGCCCGGCAGCCCCGTGGGCAGCGACACCGGCTGGTGGACCAGCGTGCTGCGAAACGCCCTGTCGCGCGCGGCGCATTCGACGCAGAAGGACGCCGAGCAGGTCCAGTTCCACTATGACGTCTCGGACGACTTCTATTCGCTGTGGCTGGATCCGCGCCGGGTCTACTCGTGCGCCTACTACCGCGAAGCCGGCATGTCGCTCGAGCAGGCGCAGGAGGCCAAGCTGGACCACATCTGCCGCAAGCTGATGCTGCGCGAGGGCGAGCGCTTCCTGGACATCGGCGCCGGCTGGGGCGGGCTGCTGATGTGGGCGGCCGAGCACTACGGCGTCGACGCCACCGGCATCACGCTGTCGAAGAACCAGCACGCCCACGTCAACCGGCTGATCGAGGAGAAGGGCCTCAAGGGGCGGGTGCGCATGGAGCTGCGCGACTACCGCGAGCTCGAGGACGAGCGCGGCTTCGACAAGATCGCCTCGGTCGGCATGTTCGAGCACGTGGGCCGCGCCAACATGCCGGTGTACTTCGGCCAGATCCAGCAGCTGCTGCGCCCGGGCGGGCTGGTGATGAACCACGGCATCACCGCTGGCGGCGTCTACAGCACCCAGCTGGGCGCCGGGATGGGCGACTTCATCGGCAAGTACATCTTTCCCGGGGGCGAGCTGCTGCACGTCAGCCACGTGCTGCGCGAGCTGTCCGCGGCCGGGCTGGAGATGCTGGACACCGAGAACCTGCGGCCGCACTACGCGCGCACGCTGTGGGCCTGGTCCGACGCGCTGGAGGATCGGCTGGAGGAGGCGCAGCGCGTGCTCGAGGGCACGGGCAGCGCGCGCGACGCGGGCAAGGTGCTGCGCGCTTATCGCCTCTACCTCGCCGGCTGTGCGATGACGTTCGAGCAGGGCTGGATCTCGCTGCACCAGATGCTGGCCGCGCGGCCGGACGGACGGCCCGAAACCGGCTCGCTCAAGGGCGCACAATCGGCCTACCCGTTCACCCGCGAGTACATGTACCCGCGTTGAAGCACCGATGCTCTACAAATTCAAAAGCAAGGCAGCCGGCGACCTGATCATGCTCGAGCCCAACGGCCGGCGGGTCCTGGAAATCATCGGCAAGGATCCCGGCCCCAAGGGGATCATCGAGCCCTCCCAGATGCCTGGCGCCCTCTCCGCCCTGGAGTCGGCCATCGCACGGGAAGAAGCGGACCAGCAGGCGGCCATCGACGAGGCCAAGTCCAAGGGACAGGTCCCGCCGACATTCGAAGCCGTGTCCCTGCGGCAGCGCGCGCTGCCCTTCATGGACATGCTGCGGCGCTGCGAGAAGGCGGGCAAAGAGATCGTCTGGGGCGTCTGACCGTCATTCCCGCGAAGGCGGGAACCCAGGGCTTCCAGCAGTCCGACGAAGGCGGACGCACTGGATCCCCGCCTCCGCGGGGATGACGACTACGGGATTCAATCCACCTTCGCTCCGCTCGCCTTCACCACCGGCTGCCACTTCTTCAGCTCGGCATCGATGTGCGCGGCGAACTGCTGGGGCGTGTTGCCGCTGGGGATCGCGCCCTGGGCCAGCAGCTTGTCCTTCAGCTCGGGCGTGGACAACGCCTTGGCCACTTCCTGCTGGATGCGGCTGGCGATCTCGGACGGCAGGCCGGCCGGGCCGAGCAGGCCGAACCAGGACGAGGCCTCGAAGCCCTTGAGGTTGCCGGCCTGCTCCACCGTGGGCACGCCGGGCAGCGCCGCGGAGGGCTGCGAGCTGGTGACGGCCAGCGCCTTGAGCTTGCCGGCGCGGATGTGCGGCATCGACGAGGGCAGGTTGTCGAACATCACGTCCATGTCGCCGCCGATCAGCGCCAGCAGCGCCGGCCCGGAGCCGGTGTACGGGAAGTGCGTCATGTAGGTGCCGGTCATGACCTTGAAGAGCTCGCCGGCCAGGTGGATCGAGGTGCCGTTGCCGCTGGAGGCCATGTTGAGCTTGCCGGGGTTGGCCTTGGCATGGCGGATGAAGTCGGCCACGTTGTTGATGCCGTTGACGCGCGCCTTCTCCACCGGCACCACCATCACGTTGGGCACGGCGGCCACCATCGTGATCGGCATGAAGTCCTTCTGCGGATCGAATGGCATCTTCGAATAGAGCCACTTGTTGATGCTCTGCGTGCCCACCGTGCCCATCAGCAGCGTGTAGCCGTCGGGAGCGGCCTTGGCCACGATGTCGGCGCCGATGTTGCCGCCGGCGCCGGCGCGGTTGTCCACCACGAACTGCTGGCCGAAGGCCTTGCTCAGCTCCAGCGCGGTGGCACGGGCCAGGATGTCGGTGGTGCCGCCGGGCGCGAAGGGCACGACGATGCGCACCGGCTTGGTGGGCCAGCCGCCCTGGGCCCATGCGGGCGCGGCGACCACGGCCGCGGCCGCGACGGCCGACATCGCCAAGCGGCGACGGGTGATGGAGGGGGAACGCTTCATTCGGGTCTCCTGGAGTTGTTCTGGATCAGGGCATCGACCGCTTCGTGGCAGTGCTGGCCGGGCCGCACGCCCAGGGCCGTGGCGGCCTCGTTGGCGTGGCTGATGATGCCATCGGCCAGCGTGCTGCGGGCGTCGCCGATGCGGGCGCTGTCGTGGGCCACCGTGCAGCCGGCCAGGCCTTCGGCCTGCAGCGAAGCGAGGCCGGCCAGGCCCGCGCGGTCCTTGCCGACGCCCGCGTCGTTGAACACGCTGAGCACCGGTCGCGCGGCGATGGCGTAGCGGGCGGAGCTCAGGCCGCCGTGCGACCCGCTCACCGCCACGCAGCCGGTGTCCATCGGGCCGAGTTCGGTGATGGAGTCGACCACCCGCAGCTTCATGGGCGGTGAACTCCGGAGGCGGACGCGCTGGATTCCCGCCTGCGCGGGAATGACGGGGATGTGGGGACGGACGGGAAAGACGGGAAGGGCGCGCCAAGCAAAAGGCCGCCCGAAGGCGGCCCGTTGCGGCGTCCGCGAAGGGACATCAGTCGGCGTAGACGCCGGCGGCCTTGATGACCGGGCTCCACTTGGCGATCTCGGCGGCCACGAACTTCTTGTGGTCGGCCGGATTGGCGCGCGCGTCGGACACCACCACGGCGCCCAGGCCTTCCTGCTTCTTGATGAAGTCCGGGTCCTTCAGGGCGACCTTGAGCGCGTCGTTGATCTTCTGCAGCACCGGGGCCGGCGTGCCCTTGGGCGCGTACAGGCCGTGCCAGATGGTGACCTGGAAGTCCTTCAGGCCGGACTCCTGCAGCGTGGGCAGGTCCTTCAGCGCGGGAGGCGCCAGGCGCTTGGCCGTGGTGACCGCGTACGCCTTGACCTTCTTGCCCTCGATCTGGCCGCTGGTGTTGGTGGTCTGGTCGCACATCAGGTCGACCTGGCCGCCGATCAGGTCGGTCATCGCCGGGCCGGTGCCCTTGTACGGCACGGTGGTCATGTCGGTGCCGATGGCGTTCTGGAACAGCAGGCCGCACAGGTGCGAGGCGGAACCGACGCCGGCGTTGGCCAGGTTGATCTTGCCCTTGTTCTGGCCGATCCAGGTCGTGAGGTCCTTGTAGTTGGCCGGCTGCAGGGTCGGGCGGCCGATCAGCGTCATGGGCACGTCGTTGACCATGCCCAGGTACTCGAAGTCGGACTCGACCTTGAACGGGATGTTGCGCACCAGCGTGGGCATGGTGGCCATGCCGATGTGGTGCAGCAGCAGGGTGTGGCCGTCCGGCGCGGCCTTGGCGACCTTGTTGGCGCCGATCGAGCCGCCGGCGCCGGCGGAGTTGTCCACCACCACGGTGACGCCGCCCAGGGGCTTGCGCAGGGCCTCGGCCAGGTCGCGCGCCACGCGGTCGGTGGGGCCGCCGGCGGAGAAGGGCACGACGATGGTGATGGGCTTGTCGCCCGGGAAGTTCTGCGCTCCGGCGGCGCCCGCGGCGGCCAGCACGGCCAGCGGCAGCAGGGACTTGAACAGGCTCTTCATCAGTTGCACTCCTTGGTTCGGAAACCGGCCGATCATAGGCAGGGGGTCATTCGCGATCATCGCGGGAAGTACTTAGGCCCGGGACCTAGGCGCGGAACTGGGGGGAAACCCTCGGGGAGCGGCCTGCGGATGAGCCGCCCGCGGGCCGTTTCACTTGTAGCTTCGCGCGTCCTCGATGACCTTGCCGTCATTGGGCAGCGAGCCCGGCGCCAGCAGTTCGACGTCGCCGCGCAGCTTGGTCACGTCGCGGATGGCCTCGCCGATGCGCGCATCCAGTCCCTGGGGCTGGCCGGCCGTCTCGACCTTGAGCGTCATGTGGTCATTGGCCATCTCGCCGCTGACCACCAGGCGCGCCTTGAGCACCTCGGGGAAGCGCCGCGCGATGTCGGCCACCTGGCCCGGGTGCACGAACATGCCGCGGATCTTGGTGGTCTGGTCGGCCCGTCCCATCCAGCCCTTGATGCGCGCGTTGGTGCGGCCGGTGGGGCAGGGGCCGGGCAGGAAGGCCGAGAGGTCGCCGGTGCCGAAGCGCACCAGCGGATAGGCCGGGTTCAGCGTGGTGACCACGATCTCGCCGACCTCGCCCTCGGCCACCGGGTCGCCGGTGCCGGGGCGCACGATCTCCACGAGCAGGCCCTCGTCCAGAACCAGGCCCTGCCGCGCCGAAGTCTCGTAGGCGATCAGGCCCAGGTCCGCGGTCGCGTAGCTTTGGTAGACGTCCACGCCATGGCCCGCGAACCAGTCGCGCAGGCTGGGCGGCAGCGCCTCGCCTCCGGTCAGCGCCTTGCGCAGGCTGCTCGCGTCGGCGCCGGTCTCCTGCGCCTTCTCCAGCAGGATGCGCAGGAAGCTGGGCGTGCCGGTATAGGCATTGGGGCGCAGTTCGGCCATGGCCTGCAGCTGCTGCTCGGTCTGGCCCACGCCGGCGGGAAACACCGTGCAGCCGATCGCGTGCGCGCCGGCTTCCATGATGAAGGCGCCCGGCGTCATGTGGTAGCTGAAGGCGTTGTGCACCAGGTCGCCGCGCCGGAAGCCCGCGGCGAAGAGGGCGCGCGCGCTGCGCCAGTAGTCCCGCGTGGCGCCTTCCGGTTCGTAGATGGGCCCGGGCGACGCGAACACGCGCGGCATGTCCGGCCCGCGCACCAGGGCGGAGAAGCCGCCGAACGGGTCGCTGGCCACCGAAGCGCGCTGGCGCTCCAGCAACTCGTGCTTGCGCGTGACCGGCAGGCGCGCGAGCGCCTCGCGCGAGGTGATGCCCGACGCGTCCACGCCAGCCAGCACCTGGGCCATCGCCGGGGACGCCTGCTGCGCATGCGCGACCTGCCGCGGCAGCGCCTGCATCAGTTCGGCTTCGCGGCGCGCGGGATCGCAGGCCTCGCGATCGTCGAAGAACTCGGTCATTGCTCCCATCCCTTTTTGTTATTGCACCCTCAGGCCAGCCAGCGCTTGCGGCGCTTGTAGCTCTTGACGTCCCGGAAGCTCTTGCGCTCGCCGGAGCCCACGCCCAGGTAAAACTCCTTGACGTCCTCGTTGCTGGCCAGGTCCTGCGCCGGCCCGTCCATGACGATGCGGCCGCTTTCCATGATGTAGCCGTAGTTGGCGTAGCGCAGCGCCATGTTGGTGTTCTGCTCCGCGAGCAGGAAGGTCACGCGCTCCTTGGTGTTGAGGTCCTTCACGATCTCGAACACCTCCTCCACGATCTGCGGCGCCAGGCCCATGGAGGGCTCGTCCAGCAGCACCATGCTGGGGTTGGCCATCAGCGCGCGGCCGATGGCGCACATCTGCTGCTCGCCGCCCGAGGTGTAGGCCGCCTGCGAGTCGCGCCGGGTCTTCAGGCGCGGGAAGTAGCCATACACCTTGTCCAGGCTGGCGGCGACCTCGCCCTTGCCCTTGCGCGTGTAGGCCCCGGTCAGGAGATTCTCCTCGATCGTCAGGTGGGCGAAGCAGTGCCGCCCCTCCATCACCTGCACCACGCCGCGCTGCACCAGCTGCGACGGCGAGAGGTTCTCGATGCGCTCGCCGCGCAGCTCGATGGAGCCCTTGGTGACCTCGCCGCGCTCGCCCTTGAGCAGGTTGGACACCGCGCGCAGCGTGGTCGTCTTGCCCGCGCCGTTGCCGCCCAGCAGCGCCACGATGCTGCCCTCGGGCACCTGCAGCGAGACGCCCTTGAGCACCAGGATCACGTGGTTGTAGATGACCTCGATGCCGTTGACGTTCAGGACGATGGTGCTCATGGGGGGCAGGGGCTAGGGGCTGGGGGCTAGGGACTAGGGGGGATGCGAGTCGTCGAGGCGGGGGTGGGGAGGGGCTTGCCTAGCCCCTAGCCCCCAGCCCCTAGCCCCTCCGCATCAGGACTGGCACTGCGCCGCGTTGCGGGCCGTCAGCTTCTTCTCCTGCAGGTACTTCTCGGCGCCGGTCTTGACCATCGGCTTGATGATCTGTTCGTCGGCCTGGTACCAGTCGGCGCCCATGTTCCACTTGCTGCCGTCCCAGGTGTGGACGCGCGCCCACGACGAGCCCATGTGGTCGGTGCAGCTGGTGGAGATCGGCCGCATCACGCCGGAGAAGCCCAACTGGTCCAGCCGCTTCTGGTCCAGGCTCAGGTTCTCCAGGCCCCAACGGACCTGCTCGGCCGTCACGACCTTGCCCTTGCCGAAACGCTCCTGCGCACGGCGCACGGCTTCCACGCCCAGCATCTGGATGATCACGCCGCGGGTGTAGAGCACGGAGCCCACTTCGTCCTTGGGACCGGTGCCCTGGCCCTTCTCATGCACGTGCTTGAGGATGTCCTGGATCACCTTGGGCTGCTGGCCGTAGCCGTTGAGCGCCAGCGCGTTGTAGCCCTTGGCGCCATCGCCCACGTCCTTGACGTCCGGCTCGGCACCCGACCACCACACGCCGTACATCTTGTCGCGCGGGTAGCCGGTGGCCTGCGCTTCCTTCAGGGCGGTGGAGTTCATCACGCCCCAGCCCCACAGCATCACGTAGTCGGGACGCTGCTGGCGCACCTGCAGCCAGGCGGCCTTCTGGTCGACGCCGGGCGCGGTGACGGGCACCAGGCTCAGGTCGAAGCCGTGCATGCGCGCGCGCTCCTGCAACAGCGGGATCGGCTCCTTGCCGAACGGCGAGTCGTGGTAGACCAGGGCGATCTTCTTGCCCTTGAGCTTGCCCAGGCCGCCTTCCTTCTTGCCGATGTGCTGCACCAGGATGTCGGCGGCGGTCCAGTAGTGGCCCATGAGCGGGAAGTTCCACGGGAAGGCCATGCCGTCCTGCGCCACCGACAGGCCGTAGCCCAGGGTGATCAGCGGGATCTTGTCGTTGAGCGCCTTGTCGGTCAGCGCGAAGGTGATGCCGGTGGCCTGCGGGTCGAACAGCGTCACGCCCGGGCGGCCCTTCAGGCGCTCGTAGCACTCCACGCCGCGGTCGGTGGCGTAGCCGGTCTCGCACTCTTCCCACGTGAGCTTGATGCCGTTGATGCCGCCGTCGCGCGCGTTGATCATCTTCAGGTAGTCCTGCTTGCCGTTGGCCCAGGGCGTGCCGTTAGGCGCATACGGGCCGGTGCGGTAGGACAGCAGCGGGAAGAACTGCTCCTTGGCCTGCGCCAGGACCGTGGACGAGCCCAGCGCGGCCACTGCCGTGAGGCCGGCCAGGACGAGGGAACGAAGCTTCATTGGATGTCTCCTTGTGGGTGAACGGGTGAGAGCGACAGTGGATGCCAGCCGGTCGTCGAACGCATCGGGAATTGCAGCTAGGGGTTGGCCCGCATCAATGGGGGAAGGGCCACAAGCGCAGCTTCTGCTTGCCGGTGGACCACAGGCGCGCCAGTCCGTGCGGTTCGACCACCAGGAACCACACGATCAGCGCGCCGAAGATCATCAGCTCCGCGTGCGACACGCCCGCGGTGGAGATGTTGAAGCCGAACACCGAGGCGAAGGCCGGCAGGAACTGGTTGAGGAAGATGGGCAGCACCACGATGAAGGCGGCGCCGAAGAACGCGCCCATGATCGAGCCCAGCCCGCCGATGATCACCATGAACAGCAGGCGGAACGACAGGTCCACCGAGAACGCGGCCGGCTCCCAGGTGCCCAGGTGGACGAAGGCCCACAGCGCGCCCGCCACGCCCACGATGAAGGAGCTCACGGCGAAGGCGCTGAGCTTGGCGTACATCGGCCGGATGCCGATGACCGCGGCGGCCACGTCCATGTCGCGGATCGCCATCCACTCGCGGCCGATCGCGCTGCGCACCAGGTTCTTGGCCAGCAGCGCCATCACGGTCAGGATGGCCAGGCAGAACCAGTACTTGCTGGTGGCGCTGTCGATCGGGAAGCCGAAGACCTGCAGCGCCGACACGCCCACCGAACCCGAGGGCGAGTCGTTGGTGAGCCACTTCACGCGCAGGAACATCCAGTCGGAGAAGAACTGCGCGGCGAGCGTCGCCACCGCGAGGTAGAGGCCCTTGACCCGCAGGCTGGGCAGGCCGAACAGGATGCCGAAGGCCGTGGCGCACAGCCCGCCCAGCAGGATGGCCGGCACCAGCGGCATGTCGGGAATGCGCACGAAGAAGTTGTACGCACCGTAGGCGCCCACGGCCATGAAGGCGCCCGAGCCCAGCGAGATCTGCCCGCAGTAGCCCACCAGGATGTTCACCCCCAGGGCCGCCAGCGCCATGATCAGGAAGGGGATCAGGATGGCGCGGAACATGTAGTCGCTGGCCAGGCCCGGCACCACGACGTAGGCGGCCACCAGCAGCAGCATGATGGCGATGCGGTCCTGCCGGATGGGGAAGATCTGCTGGTCGGCCCGGTAGCCGGTCTTGAACTGGCCGTTCTCGCGATAGAGCATGGTGTTTCCTGGGGCCTAGACGCGGTCGATGATCTTTTCGCCGAACAGGCCCTGCGGCCGGAACAGCAGGAAACCCAGGGCCAGCACGTAGGCGAACCAGATCTCGATGCCACCGCCCACCAGCGGGCCGATGTAGACCTCGGAGAGCTTCTCGCCCACGCCGATGATCAGGCCGCCGATGATGGCGCCCGGCACCGACGTCAGGCCGCCCAGGATGACGACGGGCAGGGCGCGCAGGGCCACCGTCGCCAGCGAGAACTGCACGCCGAGCTTGCTGCCCCAGATCATCCCGGCCACCAGCGCCACGACGCCGGCGACGCACCACACGATCACCCAGATGCGCGCCAGCGGGATGCCGATGGACTGCGCCGCCTGGTGGTCGTCGGCCACCGCGCGCAGCGCGCGGCCGGTGGAGGTCTTCTGGAAGAACACCGTCAGCACCGCCACCAGGGCGGCGGCGATGATCGCGGCGTACAGGTCTTCCTTGTTGATCAGGATGCCGCCCTGGAACACGTTCTCGAAGGCGATCACCGGGTCCTTGGGCATGCCGATGTCGATCTTGTAGATGCTGCTGCCGAACACCGTCTGGCCCACGCCCTCGAGGAAGTAGGTGATGCCCAGCGTGGCCATCAGCAGCGTGGCGCCTTCCTGGTTGACCAGGTGGCGCAGCACCAGGTATTCGACCAGCCAGGCCACCACGAACATGATGGCGCCGGCGATCAGGAAGGCGACCACGTTGGCGAACACGCGGCTCTCGATGCCGGTCCAGGCGGGCAGCCATTCGGCGAAGCGCGCCATCGCCAGCGCGCCGAACAGCACCATGGCGCCCTGCGCGAAATTGAAGACGCCGGAGGCCTTGAAGATGAGCACGAAGCCCAGCGCCACCAGCGAATACAGCATGCCGGACATCAGGCCGCCCAGCAGGGTCTCGAGGAAGAATCCCATGGTTGTTCTGCTTCCTAGTGCGAGGTGCCCAGGTAGGCCTTGATCACTTCGGGGTTGTTGCGCACCTCGTCGGGCGAGCCGTCGCCGATCTTGCGGCCGTAGTCCAGCACCACCACGCGGTCGGAGATGTCCATCACCACGCCCATGTCGTGCTCGATCAGCACGACGGTGGTGCCGAACTCGTCGTTCACGTCCAGCACGAAGCGGCACATGTCCTGCTTTTCTTCCAGGTTCATGCCGGCCATGGGCTCGTCCAGCAGCAGCACCTGCGGCTCCATCGCGAGCGCCCGGCCCAGGTCCACGCGCTTTTGCAGGCCATAGGGCAGCTGGCCCACCGGCGTCTTGCGGAAGGCCTGGATCTCCAGGAAGTCGATGATGCGCTCCACGTATTCGCGGTGGCGGATCTCCTCGCGCTCGGCCGGCCCGATGCGCAGCGCCTGCAGCAGCAGGTTGCTTTTGATGCGCAGGTTGCGGCCGGTCATGATGTTGTCCAGCACGCTCATGCCCTTGAACAGGGCCAGGTTCTGGAAGGTGCGCGCGATGCCCATCTGCGCGACCTGCCGGCTCCTCATGTGGCTGAACGTCTTGCCGCGGAAAGTGATGCTGCCCTGCTGCGGCTGGTAGACGCCGTTGATGCAGTTGAGCATCGAGCTCTTGCCGGCGCCGTTGGGGCCGATGATGGCGCGGATCTCGTGCTCGCGCACGTCGAAGGAGATGTCGGTCAGCGCCTTGACGCCGCCGAAGGCCAGCGAGATGTTGCGCACGTCCAGCACCACCTCGCCCAGCCGGCGCTCGGGCGTGCGCTGCGTGGCCTGTCGTTGCTGCTCGAGGACGGCTGCGTCGGTCATCATGTTCATGCCGCCGCCCTCACCGGCGCGAAGGTCTTCGCGTCCATGATCTGCAGGGTGGCGCTCACCTTGCCGGTGCGCCCGTCCTCGAACTTGACCTGGGTCTCGACGTACTGCTCGGACTTGCCGCCGTACAGCGCGTCCACCAGCACCTGGTACTTGTCGGCGATGTAGCCGCGCCGGACCTTGTTGGTGCGGGTGAGTTCGCCGTCGTCGGCGTCCAGCTCCTTGTGCAGCACCAGGAAGCGGCTGATCTGCGAGCCGGCCAGCTTCTCGTCGGTGGCCAGGTCGGCGTTGACCTTCTCCACGCAGTCCTTGACCAGCTCGTAGACCTCGCGTTTTTGCGCCAGGTCGGTGTAGCCGGCGTAGGGCAGGTTGCGCCGCTCGGCCCAGTTGCCCACGGCCTCGAAATCGATGTTGATCATCACGCAGACCTTCTCGCGGCCGTCGCCATAGGCCACGGCTTCCTTGATGTGCGGGAAGAACTTCAGCTTGTTCTCCACGTACTTGGGCGCGAACATGGCGCCGTCGTTGGCGCCGCCCTTGATGCGGCCGACGTCCTTGACGCGGTCGATGATCTTTAGGTGGCCGGTGGCGTCGATGAAGCCCGCGTCGCTGGTGTGGTACCAGCCATCGGGCGTGAGCACCTCGGCCGTGGCCTGCGGGTTCTTGTAGTAGCCCTTGAGCAGCCCGGGCGAGCGCACCAGGATCTCGCCGTTGTCGGCCAGCTTGATCTCCACGCCGCGGCAGGGCACGCCCACGGTGTCGGCGCGGACCTGGTTGTCCGGCTGCAGGCAGACGAACACCGCCGTCTCGGTGGAGCCGTACAGCTGCTTGAGGTTGATGCCGATGGAGCGGTAGAAGGTGAAGAGGTCGGGGCCGATGGCTTCGCCGGCGGTGTACGCCACGCGCACGCGCGAGAAGCCCAGGTTGTTGCGCAGCGGCCCGTACACCATCAGGTCGCCCAGGCGGTACAGCAGGCGATCGCCCGCGCCCACGGGCTTGCGGTCCATCAGGGCGGGGCCGACGCGGCGCGCCAGGTTCATGAAGCGGTGGAACACGGCGCGCTTGAGGGCGCCGGCGTCCTCCATGCGGATCATCACCGTGGTGAGCAGCCCCTCGAACACCCGCGGCGGCGCGAAGTAGTAGGTGGGGCCGATCTCCTTGAGGTCAATCATCACCGTGGCGGGCGACTCGGGGCAGTTGACCACGTAGCCGCAGGCCAGCCACTGGGCGTAGCTGAAGATGTTCTGGCCGACCCAGGCCGGCGGCAGGTAGGCCAGCACCTCCTCGCGCTCGGTGAGGCGATCGAACTCGGCCCCGGCCATCGCCCGGTCGACCATGGCGCGGTGGGTGTGGACGACGCCCTTGGGATTGCCGGTGGTGCCGGACGTGAAGAACATGGCCGCCACGTCTTCGGGCGAGCCCTTCTCCACTTCGGACCGGAAGAACTTCGGGTTGGCCGCGGCGAAGGCCTGGCCTTCCTGAAGCAGGGTGTCCATCGCGGCCAGGCCCGGCTCGCTGTAGTTGCGCAGGCCGCGCGGGTCGTCGAACCAGACCCGCTGCAGCAGCGGGCACTGCGGGCGGATCTCCAGCAGCTTGTCGACCTGCTCCTGGTCCTCGGCGAAGGCGAAGCGCACTTCGGCGTTGGTGATGGGGAACACGCACTCGGCCCCCACCGCGTCCTGGTACAGCGGCACCGGGACGGCGCCGAGCGACTGCGCGGCGAGCATGGTGGCGTACAGGCGCGGGCGGTTGGTGCCGATCACGACGATGTGCTCGCCGCGTTGCAGGCCGGCCTGGTGCAGGCCGCAGGCCAGCCGCTCGACCAGCTGGGCCAGCTGCGACCAGGTGAGGGTCTGCCAGATGCCGTATTCCTTCTCGCGCATGGCGGCCGCCGTGGGCCGGCGGTCGGCATGCTGGAGCAAAAGGCGGGGGAACGTGCTGTCCATCCGGGTCCTTGGAATGGGCGAAGGTCGTGAAGTGGGCGGATGGTAGGCAGGACTTTGACGCCAAGTTGTCTTTGCAACGACAATCCGCGGGATTTCCCTCAACGGACTTTCCCGCATGCAAGCCCTTGCTCACGAGCTGCCCCTGCACCAGCGCAGGCGCCGCCCCACGGCCCAGGAGCTCGACGGCATCCCCTGGCTGCGGCAACTGCAGCCCGCCGAGTACGAGCGCGCGGCCAGCCACATCACGGTGGGCGACGCGCTGCCCGGCGACTTCGTCTGCCGGGTGGGACGGCCGGCCACCTACTGGTTCGGCGTGGTCGAGGGGCTGCTGAAGATGAGCAGCGACAGCGCGCAGGGACAGACCGTCACGTTCACCGGCGTGCCGCCCGGCGGCTGGTTCGGCGAAGGCACGGTGCTCAAGCGCGAGGCCTACCGCTACAACATCCAGCCGCTGCGCAAGAGCGTGGTGGCCGGCCTGCCGGTCGACACCTTCCACTGGCTGCTGGACCACTCGATCGGCTTCAACCGCTTCATCATGAACCAGCTCAACGAGCGTCTCGGCCAGTTCATCGCGGCGCGCGAGATCGACCGCCTGAACGATCCCGACGTGCGGGTGGCGCGCAGCCTGGCCGCGCTGTTCAACCCGGTGCTGTACCCCGGCGTGGGCGAGGTCCTGCGCATCACGCAGCAGGAACTGGGCTACCTGGTCGGGCTGTCGCGCCAGCGGGTGAACGAAGCGCTGGCGGCGCTGGAGGCGCAGGGCGCCATCCGCGTCGAGTACGGCGGCCTGCGCATCCTGGACCTGTCGGCGCTGCGCACCAGCAGCACCGGCGGGAAGGCGGTGGCCCGATGAACCGCCACCCGCAGAACGCCACGCCCGACCCCAACGCCCCGGTGCGGCTGAACAAGCGCATGGCCGACCTGGGCCTGTGCTCGCGCCGCGAGGCCGACGACTGGATCGGCCGCGGATGGGTCCGCGTCGACGGCGCGGTCGCCACCGTCGGCATGCAGGTGGGACCGCAGGCGCGCATCGAGGTCGACCAGCACGCGAAGGGCCACCAGCAGCAGCAGGTGACGATCCTGCTGCACAAGCCGGTGGGCTACGTCAGCGGCCAGGCCGAGGACGGCTACCAGCCGGCAGTGACGCTGGTGCAGGACCGCAACCACTGGCAGGGCGACCCTTCGAAGCAGCGCTTCTCGCCGGCCCAGTTGCGCGGCCTGGCGCCGGCCGGCCGGCTGGACATCGACTCGACCGGCCTGCTGGTGCTCACGCAGGACGGCCGCGTCGCCCGCCAGCTGATCGGCGAGGACTCCGGCATGGAAAAGGAGTACCTGGTGCGCGTGCAGTTCGGCGCGGTGGAGCGCAACGTGCAGGCCGCCTTCCCGGCCGCGCAACTGGCCCGGCTGCGACATGGACTCAGCCTGGATGGTCGCCAGCTCAAGCCCGCGCGGGTCGACTGGCAGAACCCGGAGCAGCTGCGGTTTGTCCTGACCGAGGGGCGCAAGCGGCAGATCCGGCGGATGTGCGAGCTGGTGGGGCTGAGGGTGGTGGGACTCAAGCGCGTGCGCATCGGGCGCGTGGCGCTGGGGCAGTTGCCGGTGGGGAGTTGGCGGTATCTGGGGGCGGGGGAGAGGTTCTGAGAGAAGCGGCCGCTTCAGTACTCGACGTTGAGCGTGTGCGGCGGGCTGCTGGCCAGGCAGCTACCGGTGGCGCAGGTGCCCGACTGGCCCTGCGCCGCCGTCGCATTGATGTAGTAGGTGACCGGTGAGCCGTTGCCCGTCAGGTTGTACGTGGTGCTGCTGCTGATGTCGGTGGCGCTGCCTGCTGTCGTGCCCAGCTTCAGGTTGTAGTTCACGCCCAGCACGGTGCCGCTGGTGGGAGTCACGCTCATCCGGTAGGGCCCGCCGTTGCTGCACTGGGCCGCGAACGACACGTTGCCCACGCCCGAAGTCGTCTGGAACGAGGTGTAGCCCAGGTTCAGCGTCCCCGGAGGCGTGGAGACGCTGCAGCTGGTGGGGACAGTGATGCTGATCGGGATGCTGCTGCCGATGACGGTGCAGGGCGTGAACTTGGCCGTGGTGCAGGTGCCCGTGATGGCCACCGTGTCGGTGTAGACCAGGCCGCTCAACGGGTTGAGCGAGCCCGCCATGCTGAAGGTGAAGGCGAACGATCCCGAGGAGGTCGTGGACTGCCCGCCCTGGAACGCCACCGAGATCGTGTGGCCGTTGCCCAGCCCGGCGGTCAAGCCGTCGCCCCAGGCCGCCGTGGTGGCCAGGCTGTAGGCCACCCGGTTGCCGCCGTTGCCGGCATTGCGGCTGTTGCCGGCATAGAAGGAGCCGGGACCCGCGTTCAGCCGCAACGTGATCGGCGAGCCGTCGGTGCCATTGGAGGTGCGGGTGCAGGTGTAGTTGACCGTGCCCGTGCCGGTGAGCGCGGTGTTGTTGTAGGTCACGCCGGTGAACGCCACGCTGGTGACGGTGCAGCTGCCGGCGGCGCTTGCGTCCACGTGCATGAAGGCAGCGGCCAGCGGGAGCAGCAGGGCCGGGATCCGGAGGGGTCTCATCGCGTCACTCCCGAACAGGTTAGGGGGCCCACCCGGGCGATCGTGTCGTCCGGACCCGCCGGGGGCAGGTTCACGTCGACGTTGCACGTGCGGCCGTTGTGCTTGAGCCGGATCTGGTTCTTCTGCTGCAGTCCGGTGACGAAGGCCTCGCCGCGGCGAGCCACGAAGAATTCCTTGCGGTCGCCCACCAGCTCGACTTCGGCGCCGGCCGGTGCGGGCTCGCCGTCATCGAGCAGCAGCTTGATGAGTGCGCCGCGGCCGCTGCGCACGGGGAACGTCACCTTCACGGCGCTGCGCGAGGCGGGGACGGCGATCTGCTCGATGTTGTCGAGCTCGGCGTTGATCGGCAGCTCGCGTGGGTCCAGCCGGATGCTGTTGACGTCGTACGGGCGCAGGCGAGGCAGGATGGCCACGCCGTCGGCGTTGGTGCGCGTCAGGCTGCTCCCCTGGAACCCGATGCCCACGTTCGGGTAGCCGGGCACGTGCACGACGGCGAAGCTGTCCTCGATCTGGCGCGCGGCGAACACCTGGCCGTCGGCCACCGCGAGCCCGCCGCGCCCGCCCAGCCGCAGGATCTGCTGGTTGGTCGAGGCGAACAGGTCCGCGGTCGCGAAGCCTCGATTGCCCTGGTAGTAGGCGCCGCCTTCACTGAAGGTCTCGCCCGCCCGCGTGCCGGCCAGCGCTCGCCCGCCGAAGCCGGTCTCCCGGTTCAGCGGCAGGCTCACGCCGGCATAGGCGTCGGCCTGGCCGTCGCGGGAGCTGGCGCTGCCGGTGGCGGTGATGCCCTTGTCCAGCGGGGCCACGAAGCTGATGCCCAGCGCCGTGCCGCGGCTGGCGCCGGTGACGCGCGTGAGCGAGAGGGCGACCGAGCTGGCCAGGCCCACGCGGGCGGTGTAGTTCAGCGAATAGGTGTTGAGTTCGCCGCTGGTGCGCGTGTCGCTGCGCGCGAAGGCCAGGCCGACATTGCCCCAGTCCGGGTGGGTGTAGTTGTAGCTGAACGAGGCGACCAGCCGCGGCGGCAGGAAGCCGCTGCCGAAACCGAGCTGGCGGAAGGCGGCGCTGGCGTGTTCCCAGCGGGCGGTGAAGCCATGGCGCAGGTTGCGGTGTTCCAGGGCCAGCGTGGCCTGGAAGCCGTTGCCCGCGAGTGCGTCGCGAGTGCGCGCCACCGAGACCTGGCCGAGCACCTGGGCAGGCAGCGCCCGCGTCAACGCCAGTGTCAGGCCCTGCGTGTCCTCGGCGGCCTCCCCCTTGACTTCCACCGTGGTGGACGGGCTCACCCCACGGCGGAACAGCCCGCTGGTGAAGTGGGGGCCGTAGTCGGCGTTGCGCTGCAGCAGGTTGCGGCGCACCGCGCCGACCTCCACGCTCCAGTCGTTCAAGCCCTGCTCCAGCAGGGCGCCGTGGGTGAAGAAGTCCTGCACCAACACGGTCTCGCGGCCCAGCACGTCGCGCACCACCACCCGTGCCTGGCCGCTGCCGGTGAGCTGCTGCAGGTTCTCGATCGCGAAGGGGCCGGTGGGCACGCGCGACGTCTGGCGCAGCGCGTCGTTGATGTAGAGCTCCACGGTGCTGGGCGCCGTGGACACGCCGGTGACCAGCGGCACCGGCTGCGTGACGAAGCCGGGCGTCAGGGCCCAGTTGCGGGCGACCTGCAGGCCGCCGAAGTACACCGCGCGCCCGCCGACCGCCGGCCGGGTGGTGCTGTCGCCGACGCGGACGGTAACGTTCTCCAGCGGGAAGTCGCGGGTGTACGCGGTTTCCAGCCGGCGCCATTGCGAGCCGGCAGGATCGGTCGAATTCGCCAGGCCGGTGGCCACCTGGCTGGAGGTGAGCACGCCCCAGCCGTTGGAGACACCCAGTTCCACCAGCGCGCCCAGCTCCCGTACGTCGGCCTGGCCGCGCGCGTTCTGCGTGGTGAAGCTGACGTCGTAGTTGAGGAAGGCCGCCGGAATGGCTGGCGTGAGTGCCGGCCGTTGCGGCGCGTTCGTTGCGATGCGGGTCGCGTTGAAGGCCTGTGGCGAGAAGCGCAGGTCGATCGACTGCGTGGCCAGGTCGACCTGCGATTCGAACCCGGGCACGGACGACAGCGCATACCAGCGCTGGCCCCTGGCCTCGACCGGCGTGGCCTGGGGCGAGCGCGTGACCCGCCATTCGGTGAAGGCTTCCTCCGGCGCATGCAGCACGCCTTGCTGGTCCAGCAGCACCCAGTTGCCCGAGCGGCTGCCGTTGACCTTCACCTCCATCGGCAGGTAGCGGCGGGTGGACTCGAGGGGAGCGGCGGGTGGGGGCGCGGCGGCAGTGGCCGCTCCGCCGCCCGGAAGCGGCGGCAGTCCCTGGGGCAGGAGGGCCGACTCGGGCACCACCACGTCCAGCCGGTTCTCCGACGAGGCCAGCCGCAACTCCACGCCAGGGAGGGCGGCCAGCGGGTACCAGAGGATCCCGCGGTCCTCGAAGACCGGAACGTTGGCCCGGGGCCGCAGCCGCCACATCGGCAGGTCGGTCACGGGCAGGTAGAACGCGCCGCCGCGCTGCAGCAGCGACCAGTTGCCCAGTGCCCGGCCGTTGAGCCGCACATCGAAGGCCACCACCCGGGTTGGCGTGGGTGGGCGGGAGGCAGCGGGGGAAGGTGCAGGGCCGGGCACGGGCCCTCCTGGAACCTGGGCGTCAGCGTCCCGCCAGCCCGCGCCCGCCACCACCATCGCGGCCATCAAGGCGCAAAGGAGGCGGGAACGTGGAGGGGCCGCTGCGCATCCTGGTCGACTCATGGAAGCCGGACAGGGAGCTCGCTGGTCTTGCCGTCGTCGTACAGCACGCGCGCGACGGCCGGGCCGGCGGCGATCGAGCGCTCCGCCTTGATGCTCATGGACCGGCGTGAACCGGGAAGGATGTAAGTGCCGCCTTCGAACTTGGCGAGCTCCTGGTCGCCGCGGGTCAGCACGATCGTCCGGATCTGGGCGTAGGCGGTGCCGGTGTTCTGGCACAGCGCCGCGAGGTTCTGCTCGTCCATGCGGGAGACCTGGCACTGCACGTCGCGCTGGACGGCCGGGGGCGTGATGAAGATGGGCATGGACATGGCCAGCGCGATCGGCAGCTGCATCACGATGCCCTTGTCGTCCCTGGGCGCCGTGACCTCGGGGACCTCGCGCACGATCAGCCGGTAGGTGAGCTGGCGCTGCAGGTCCGGCGGCGTCAGGCGCGCCAGCCGCACCACCTGCCGGGCGCGGGGGGCCAGCTTGATGATGGGCGGAGCGACGATCAGGTCCTCGGTGAGCACCAGGTCGTCAGAGCCGTCCGCCTTCTGGCTCCAGGAGTACAAGTCCGCCTGCAGCGCGACCTCGGTGTCTCCTTCGTTGGTGATGGTCACCGCCACCGCCCGGTCGGCCGGCGCCATGTAGATGCGCACCGGGATCACCGAGAAGTTGCCCGCCGTCGCCGCGGACGATGCCGCCAGCGCGGCAGCGAGGCAGGCGGTGCGAAATCCGGTGGCGAGCAGTTGGGCAGCGTTCATGGCGGGGTGGTCACGGTGGCGGCCGCCAGGGCGGGTTGCCATGGTTGGGCGGGAGTTGCCTTCAGAAACTGATGAGCAATTCGAAATGATTGTCCGCTACCGAGTCGCCGACGACCCGGAACCCCGTGACCGTGCCCTCCGGTGGATAGGCAGTGGTGCCGTCCGTCGTTGCGAGCGGCACGAAACCTGCCAGGGCGGCCTCCGGCGAGCCGATGACGTATCGGAAGGCGCCGCCGCTGGCGCCGGCCACCGTGCGGGTGAGGGACGCCGTGCGGGGGCGCGGGTTCGCCGGTTCGATGCTGACGAAGGGACCGCCGCTGCAGATCACCTGGACCACGGCCTCGGCCGTTGCGCTCACGGTCTCGCTGGTGCATTTCTCGCCCGAGACGGTCAGCCGGACCGAGAACTGGCTGGTCCCGGGCCAGGCGGCCGGGGCGGCCAGGGCTGCAAGCAGCGCAGTGGTGATCCTGATCATGCCGTGCAGTCGGGAGTGCCGAACTCCCGGAAAGGTACCCCAGGTCAGTAGCTGACCGTGATGGTATGAGTGTTCTGGCCGTTGCAGGCGGCGGGACCGGCGCAGGTGCCGGCCTGGTCCTTCGGTGCGCGCACGCCGATCGTGTAGGCCTGGGCGCTGCCGCTGCCGGCGAGGGTGTTCAGCGTCCCGCCGCCAGTGGCGCTGGTGTACTGGGCGGTCGTGCCAGCGGCGAGCTTGAGGAAGTAGTCGACGCCCGCGATCGTGTTGGTATCAGCGGTGACGGCAATGGAGTAGCCCAGGGTGTTGGTGCAGGTCACGTTGAAGCCGGTGGAGCTCTCCGCATCCGTGCTCTGGAACGCCGTGTAGGTGAGGGTGACATCGGTGGTGTCGACGTCGGCCGGAGTCCCCGCCACCATGTTGACGTAGCACTTGGGCGTCAGGGTCAGGTCGACCTTGAACTGGGACTGCGCGCTGGCGACCGGGGCGAACACGACGGCGGACAGGGCGGCCAGGCTGAGGGCGGCGTTACGGATCAGTTGTTTCACTTAGGGCCTCCTAGGGAGTAGCTGTAGCTGGGCTTAAGCCAATTGCTTAAGGTGGCTCGACTTTAGGTGGGCCTGTAACGCTTTGCAATGAAGCCCAACCGTCCGGACGGCAGACAACACCTCCCCTCGGGCGCTTTTGGCATCAGCTCAAGCCGATTTGTGGCGAGTAAGCAACGAAAAGCGCCGTGCAGCCACGACCGGCGGCGCAGTTGCACGGATCAGTGGCGCCCCGCTCCGCTCGTCGGACCCCACCGGCCGACGGTCGTCTAACCCCCGGCTAACACACCTTCGCTACGCTCCAAGGTCCCCAAACCGCACTTCCCGGAGGCCTGCGATGCATGACCTGACCGCCCGTGTCGCGACAGCCTTGCTGGCCGTCTCCGCCGCTGTGACCCTGGGCCTGGCCTTGGTGCCGCCGGACGGCCCCGAACTGGCCGCCCAGCAGGTCCAGTGGCTCACCGGCACGACGGGGCTGGTGCTGCTGGTGGCGGTGGCCGTTCCGGCCTGGCGCTGGCCGGCCCTGCTGGCGGCGCTGCTGACCAAGGGCAGCTTCCTGCTGGCCTGGCAGTCCAGCGGCGGCGTCATGGCCGGGCTGGAAGCGGCGCTCCTCGTGCTGCTGGCGGCAGCCGGCGCGGTTTACCTGCTTGAAGCGCGCCGGGAAGCGCGCTGGAATGGAGATCCCACCTTCCACTGGGAGTCCTGATGCGCGTCCTGCTGGTCGAAGACGATGAAATGATCGGACAGAGCCTGCACAAGGCCCTGGAGGCCAACGGCTGGTCGGTCGACTGGGTCAAGGAAGGCCTGCTGGCGCAGAGCGCCCTGGACGACGGCGGCTACGCCTGCGTGCTGCTCGACCTGGGCCTGCCGCGCCGCGACGGCATCGAGGTGCTGCGCACCGCCCGGGCCAAGGGTGACCGCACGCCGGTGCTGGTCCTCACGGCGCGCGACGGCCTGGACGACCGGATCACGGGCCTGGATGTCGGGGCCGACGACTACCTGGTCAAGCCCTATGAATTCCGAGAGCTCTTGGCGCGAATGCGGGCGGTGATCCGCCGCCGCGACGGCGCCGCCCATTCGGTGATCGGCAGCGAGGCCGTGCAACTGGACCTGACCACGCGCGAGGTGATGGTGCAGGGCGAGCGCTCGCAGCTGTCGGCGCGCGAGTTCGCGCTGCTGCACGCGCTGCTGGAGCGGCCCGGCGCGATCCTTTCGCGCGACCAGCTGGAAAGCCGCATCTACGGCTGGGGCGAGGAGGTCAGCAGCAACGCGGTCGACGTCCTGATCCACGGCATGCGGCGCAAGCTGGGCGCCGAGGTCATCCGCAACGTGCGCGGCCTGGGCTGGCGCATCGCCGCCGGTTCGCCGGCGCCGGCTCAGAAGGGAGCCCACTGACATGCACATCCTGTCTTCCGGTCCCATGTGCTCGCTGCGGCGGGCGCTCCTGTTCTGGCTGGTGCCCCTGTTCCTGGTGGTCGGCGCCGCCTCGGCCTGCTTCTCCTACTGGACCTACAACCGCATGGTGGCGTCCTTCATGGACGAACAGATGCAGCAGCTGGGCGACTCGCTGGCCCAGCGCGAGGACCGCATCGCGCTGCCGCCGGTGGCGCCCGAGCGCGTGCACAAGTGGGGCAGCTACATCGCGCAGGTCTGGAACCGCGACGGCCAGATCGAGGCCGCGTCCATGACCCCCATCGGCGCGCCGATGGCGCGCACGCCCGGCTTCCACGACGTGACGGTGGACGGGCGCCACTGGCGCCTTTACGCCGCCGAGCCGTCGGCCGGCAGCGGCCACCGCGTGCAGATCCTGCAAAGCGGCGAGTTCCGCCGCCACCTGGCGGTGGAGCGGGCCGGGGCGGCGCTCGCGCCCGTGCTGATCCTGCTGCCGCTGGCCATCCTGATCCTGTGGGGCGTGGCCGCCACGCTGTCCCGCGAGATCCAGGCCATCGGGCGCCAGGCGGCGTTGCAGGACGAGAACAGCATCCGCGAGCTGCCCATGACGCGGGTGCCGGCCGAGATCAAGCCCCTGGTGGCGTCCTTCAACAGCCTGCTGTCGCGGCTTCGCGATGCCTTCGACACCCAGCGCCGCTTCGTGCAGGACGCGGCCCACGAGCTGCGCACGCCGATCACGGCGGTCGGCCTGCAGCTGGAGAACGTCTGCCGCGACATGCCCGCCGGCGCCTGCCAGGAGAGCATGGGCCAGCTGCGGGCCGGCGTCGACCGCGCCCAGCGGCTGGTGGACCAGCTGCTCAAGCTGTCGCGCAACGAGGCGCGCGCGGGGCAGGAGCCGGTGGTGGCGGTGGACCTGCAGGCGCAGGTGCACCAGAGCATCGACGGCCTGATCGCGCTGGCCGACCAGCGCCACATCGACCTGGGCATGGAGGTCGACTCGCCCCTGCCCGCCACCACGCTGATGCTGCGCTGCGCCGCGGGCGACCTGCGCAGCGCGCTGGACAACCTGATCGAGAACGCGCTGCGCTACACGCCCGAAGGCGGCGTGGTGGACGTGCGGCTGTCGTCCACCGCGCAGGGGCCGGCCATCGAGGTGGTGGACACCGGCCCGGGCATCCCGCCGGACCAGCTCGGGCGGGTGTTCGACCGTTTCTTCCGCGTGCCGGGCAACGGCACGCGTGGCAGCGGCCTGGGCCTGTCGATCGCGCAGAACGCCGCCCAGCGCTGCGGGCTGCGCATCGTGCTGCGCAACCGGCAGGACCGCAGCGGGCTGGTCGCGCGCCTGGAGCCGGTGGCCGTCGCGGTGGCTTCGGAGGGCGCACAGCCCGCCGCCCGGGCTGTCGGGAAGCCGGCGCTGGCCTCCTGACCGGGTCTTTCCCAGGAACGCAAAAACGCCCCGCGAGGGGCGTTTTTTCTTGCCGCCGCGACTAGCTGTCGCCGAGCGTGAAGGTGAGCTCGAAGGAGGTGCCCGCGTCCACGCTGGCATGCGCGGGCCAGTGGCGCGTGCCGGGGCCCGTCGCCACGCGGATGCGCGACGCCGCTTCGGCGCCACGGCTGCCGCGGGGCGGCCGCTCGACGGTGACCGTCTGGGGACCGTCGAAGTCCTCCACCGGGTCCAGCAGGAGGTCGGTGGCGGAGGAGAGGGTGTGGGGAAGCTCGATGAACATGGGCTCTTCGTTGGCTGAGCTCACTGTAACAACTTGTCATACCGTGATCTGGCCCGCTCGGCACGCGTGCCCGGGGTGAATCCCACTTTTTTCACGAAACAAGCGTTCTCCTGTCGCGCCAGCAGGCGGCGGGCACTGGCGCCGCTGGCCTTGAAAATGCGGCCACCGCCCTCACGATCTGCTCGCGTTTTCTTTCGCGAACCCCGTTTCCACCATGTCCCAGAACAAGCAAACCCTTTCCTTCCAGGCCGAGGTCGCCCAGCTGCTGCACCTGGTCACCCACTCGCTCTACTCCAACAAGGAGATCTTCCTGCGCGAGCTGGTCTCCAACGCCTCCGACGCCTGCGACAAGCTGCGCTTCGAGGCGCTGAACGACAACTCGCTGTACGAGGACTCGCCCAACCTCGAGGTGCGCATCGCCTTCGACCAGGACGCGAAGACGCTGACCATCACCGACAACGGCATCGGCCTGTCGCAGCAGGAGGCGATCGACAACCTGGGCACCATCGCCAAGAGCGGCACCCGCGAGTTCATGAGCCGGCTGTCGGGCGACCAGAAGGCCGACGCGCAGCTCATCGGCCAGTTCGGCGTGGGCTTCTATTCCGGCTTCATCGTCGCCGACCGCATCACGGTGGAATCGCGCCGCGCCGGCCTGCCGCCCGAGCAGGGCGTGCGCTGGACCAGCGGTGGCACCGGCGACTTCGAGGTCGAGGCCCTCACCCGGCCGCAGCGCGGCACCAGCGTGATCCTGCACCTCAAGGACGACGCGAGCGACTACCTCTCTACCTGGAAGCTCAAGTCCATCGTCGGCAAGTATTCCGACCACATCTCCCTGCCCATCCTGATGCGCAAGGAAGAGTGGAAGGAAGGCGAGGACAACAAGGGCGGCCAGATGGTGCTCACCGACGAGTGGGAGACCGTCAACCAGGCCAGCGCGCTGTGGACCCGGCCGAAGAAGGATGTCGCGGACGACCAGTACAAGGCCTTCTACCGCCAGATCAGCCACGACCACGAGGACCCCCTGGCCTGGAGCCACAACCGGGTGGAGGGCTCGACCGAGTACACGCAGCTGCTGTTCATCCCGGCGCACGCCCCCATGGACCTCTGGAACCGCGAGAAGGCGGCCGGCGTGAAGCTGTACGTCAAGCGCGTCTTCATCATGGACGACGCCGAGGCGCTGATGCCGGTGTACCTGCGCTTCGTCAAGGGCGTCATCGACTCGGCCGACCTGCCGCTCAACGTCAGCCGCGAGCTGCTGCAGGAAAGCCGCGACGTGCGCGCCATCCGCGAGGGCAGCACCAAGCGCGTGCTGTCCATGCTGGAGGACCTGGCGAAGCACGAGAAGGACGAATCCGCTTCCGAAGAAGCCAGGGGCCAGTACGCGAAGTTCTACGCCGAGTTCGGTGCGGTGCTCAAGGAGGGCCTGGGCGAGGACTTCGGCAACCAGGAGCGCATCGCCCGCCTCCTGCGCTTTGCCTCCACGCAATCGGACACGGCCAACGTCTCGCTGGCCGACTACAAGGCGCGCATGAAGGAAGGCCAGGAGGCCATCTACTACATCACGGCCGACACGCTGGCCGCGGCGAAGAACAGCCCGCAGCTGGAGGTGTTCCGCAAGAAGGGCATCGAGGTCCTGCTGATGACGGACCGCGTCGACGAGTGGGCGCTGAACTACCTGAACGAGTTCGACGGCACGCCGCTGCAGTCGGTGGCCAAGGGCGCGGTGGACCTGGGCAAGCTGCAGGACGAGGCCGAGAAGAAGGCGACCGAGGAGGCCGCCGAAGCCTTCAAGCCGGTGCTGGCCAGGCTGAAGGAGGCGCTCAAGGACCGCGCCGAGGACGTGCGCGTCACCTCGCGCCTGGTCGACTCGCCGGCCTGCCTGGTGGTCAGCGACGGCGGCATGAGCACGCAGCTCGCGCGCATGCTCAAGCAGGCCGGCCAGAACGTGCCCCAGGCCAGGCCGGTGCTGGAGGTGAACCCCGAGCACCCGCTGGTGAAGAAGCTGGACGGCTCGGTCCACTTCCACGACCTGGCCCAGATCCTGTTCGACCAGGCGGTACTGGCCGAAGGCGGCATGCCGGAAGACCCGGCCGCCTACGTCAAGCGCGTGAACGCGCTGCTGGCCTGAGTCAGAGCGGGTCGAACCCGCCGCTGCGCCGCAGGCCGGCGCTGGCGGGCGACGCCAGCAGCGCCGCCACCGCGGCGGCCGCTTCGGGCGAACGGGCGCGCGTGCACACCGCGGCCGTGTAGACCGTCGCCAGCTCGAACTCGGGCGGCAGCCCGCCCGCCAGCTGCACGCCGGGCGTGTAGAGGATCTCGGTCACTTGCGTGCAGCCCACCGCGCCGGCCTCGGGGGCGGCGGCCAGCGCCTTCATCGCGGTGGCGCCGTTGGGGAAGGTCCGCATGCGGTCCTTCAGCTGTCCGTCGAGACCCAGCGAGCGCAGCACCTTCATGAAGTGGATGCCCGCTGTCGCCTTCTGCGGGTCGGGGAAGTAGACCCCGCCGGCTTTCTCCAGCAGTTGCTTGAGCGAAGCGGCGTCGGCCACGCCCGGAAGCGGCACGCCCGCCTTGACTGCGATGCCCGTTCGAACGCGCCCGAGCGGCTGCGCCGTGCCGGGCCGCACATGGCCTTGCTGCTCCAGCTCGGCGATGAGCGCCTGCGTCAGGATCAGCAGGTCGCAGGGATCGCCGCCGAGCAGCCGGTCGCGCATCGCGCCGACCGCGCCGAAGGTGCCGGCGACGCGCAGGCCGCGCTCGCTGAACTGCTGCTGCAGGCCCTCGACCAGCCCCTGCGCCGCGCCCCCGCTGAGGATTTGCACCGTTTCCGTCATCAGTCCGCCTTGATGTTGGCGCTCTGGATCACCTTGGCCCACTTGGCGATGTCCTCCTGCATGTACTTGTCGAAAGCGGCCGGCGCCATCACCAGCGCGGTGGCACCTTGCTGGGCCCAGGCCTGCTGCACTTCAGGTGCGCTGACGATCTTCGTGATGGCTTCGTTCAGCCGCGTGACCACGACGGGCGGCGTGGCCTTGGGCGCCAGCACGCCCAGCCAGATGGTGGCCTCGTAGCCCGGCACGCCGGCTTCCTCGACCGTCGGCACGTCGGGCAGCACGGCCGAGCGCTTCTTGCCGGTGGTGGCGATGGCCTTCACCTTGCCGGCCCTGGCCTGCTCGGCCATCGTGGTGACGGCGTCGAACATCAGGTCGACCTGGCCGCCCAGCACGTCGGTGCGCGCGCCGGAGCTGCCCTTGTACGGGACATGGACGATGCTGGTGCCCGAGAGGCTCTTGAACAGCTCGCCGGCCATGTGGTACGGCGTGCCGGTGCCCGACGACGCGTAGTTGAGCCGGCCCGGCCGGTCCTTGGCCAGCTTGACGAGCTGCTGCACGTTGGCCGCCTGCACCGAGGGGTGCGCGACCAGCAGCAGGTCCGAGTAGTTGATCGGCGCCACGGCCACGAAGTCGCGCATCAGCTGGTAGGGCTTGTTGGCCAGCAGCGTCTCGTTGACCGTGTGGGTGTTGGACATCACCAGCAGCGTGTAGCCGTCGGGCGCGGCCTTGGCCACCGCGTCGGTGCCGATCACCGCGCCGGCGCCCGGCCGGTTCTCCACCACGAAGGGCTGGCCGAGCTGGTCGCCCAGGCGCTGCGCGAGGAAGCGCGCGTACACGTCGGCCGGACCGCCGGTGGCGTAGGGCACGATCACCTTGACCGGGCGGGCGGGCCACGTTTGAGCCGCGGCAGGCGCCGCGGCGAGGACGGACAGCGCCAGGGCGCCTATCCAGCGTTGCAGTCTTGCGGGGCCCATGGCGTTCTCCTTGCGGGTGGAACCCGGCTCACTCGACCTTGCCCATCTTCTTGACCACGTCGGCCATGCGCTTGACGTCGGCCTGCACGTACTTCTCGAAGTCGGGCGTGTCCTGGTACATCACCGGGCTGCCGGCATTGCCGATGGTCTCGCGCACCTTGGCGTCGTTGCCGGCCGCGCGGGCGGCGGCGCGCAGCCGCTGGGCCACCGGCTCGGGCACGCCGGCGGGGATGAAGAGGCCGGACCACTGCGCGTACTCGGCGTTGAAGCCCGCATCCTTGAGCGAAGGCACGTCGGGCAGCGACTCCAGCTTGCCGTTGCCCCAATGCGCCAGCACGCGCAGCTTGCCGGCCTTGACGTGCTGCACGACGGTGGCGGGACCGGTGGACACGGCATCGATCTGCCCGCCCAGCAGCGCGATCACCGCCGGGCCGGCGCCGGTGAACGGCACGTGGGTGAGCTTGACGCCGGTGTTCTGCGCCAGGATCTCCATCGGCACGTGCATGGTTCCGTAGTTGCCGGACGAGCCATAGTTGATCGCTCCCGGGCGGCGCTTGGCGTCCTCGACGAAATCCTTGGCGGTCTTCCACGGCGACTCGGCCCGCACCGCGAGCACCGTCGGGTCGGCGGTGAAGCGGGCGATGGGCCGCAGCGAATTGAAGCTGTACATGGGCGCGCGGCCGAGGATGGCGTCGGCTTCAGGAAGCACGCTGTACGAGGCCAGGGCCATCAGGATGGTGTAGCCGTCGGGCGCGGCCTTGGCGGCGTGGCCCATGCCGATGCCGCCGCCGGCACCGCCGCGGTTCTCGATCACGACCGGCTGGCCCAGGTCGCGCGACATGGCTTCGGCGACCGGCCGGGCCACGGTGTCGGCCACGCCGCCCGGCGGGAACGGCACGACCATGGTGATGGGCTTGGAAGGAAAGGACGCTTGAGCGAAAGTGAGGCCGCTGGCCGCGAGCAGCGCGGCGGCAAGGGCGATGCGACGATGCATGAGGTTCGATCTCCTTGAATGAGCGTTAGCATGCTACGTTGAGCAACCGGAACCAAAGAGGGTTTTTCCCATGAAGATCGCTGCTTACCTGGACCGTGGCCGCCCCGGAGTGGGCATCGTCTCGTCCGACCTGCAGAGCGTGCTGCCGCTGCAGTTGCCGGAAGCCGAGCGGGTGCGCGGCGCCCTGCCCGTGGTGGAACTGCTGGCGGCCGGCGCGCAGATGCCCGCCACCGGCGCGCCGATCGCGCTCGACGCGGTGCAGCTGGTGGCGCCGATCCCGCGCCCGCGGCGCAACCTCTTTTGCGTCGGCAAGAACTACCACGCGCACGCCAAGGAGTTCGCCGGCAGCGGCTTCGACAGCAGCGCCAAGTCGGGCGGTGACATCCCCGCCGCGCCCATCATCTTCACCAAGGTGCCCGAGTGCGTGATCGCCAACGGCGAAGCCATCGTGGTGCCGACCGAGGTCTCCACCGCCATCGACTACGAGGCCGAACTCGCGGTGATCATCGGCCGCGGCGGGCGGCGCATCCGCAAGCAGGACGCCATGGACCACGTGTGGGGCTACACCATCGTCAACGACGTCACCTCGCGCGACTGGCAGAGCCGCCACCAGCAGTGGGACATGGGCAAGTCGTTCGACACGTTCTGCCCGATGGGTCCCTGGCTGGTCAGCGCCGACGAACTGGATGGCACGCGCACGCAGCTGCGCTGCTGGGTCAACGGCGAGCTGCGGCAGGACGCCGCGACCGCCGACCTCATCTTCGACATCCCGACCCTGATCGAGACGCTGTCGGCCGGCATCACGCTCTACCCCGGCGACATCATCGCCACCGGCACGCCGGTCGGCGTGGGCATCGGCTTCAAGCCGCCCAAGTACCTGCAGCCGGGCGACAGCGTGCGCATCGAGATCGACGGCATCGGCGTGCTCGAGAACCCGGTGCGCTGAAGCATCCGGTGACAGCGGCGGCCTGCCGCCGCGCTGGAGGACCACAATGAAGGCCATGCGAACCCCGACCGTCCTGGCTCCCGTGCTGCTCGCCGGCCTGCTGGCCGGCTGCGGCTCCCTGGGCGCGGGCGTGGGCCTGAGCGTGCCCGTGGGGCCGGTCAGCATCGGCGTGGGCGCCGGCAGCGGCGGCCTCAACGTCGGCGTGGGCACCGGCGTGGGCCCGGTCGGCGTCGGGGTCGGCGTGAACCAGCGCGGGCAGGTCTACACGGGCGCCGGCGTCGGTGCCAGCGTGCCGATCGGCGACAGCCCGGTGCGTGCGGGCGTGGGCGTGGGCACGGGCGCCGTGATCTACGACCCGGCCAACCGCCTCGATGCGCCGGTGATCCCGGGCCGGCCCGGCACGGTGGCGCCGAACGCCTCGCAGCAGGTCGCGCCCTAGTCGCATCGGGCTCCGGCCGCTCAGGCCACCAGCGGCGGCTCTGCCATCGCTTCGAGCTGTTCTTCCAGCATCTGCACCTGGCCCTTCCAGTAGTCGCTGCTGCCGAACCACGGGAAGGTGGCCGGAAACGCCGGATCGTCCCAGCGGCGCGCGAGCCAGGCGCTGTAGTGGATCAGGCGCAGCGTGCGCAGCGGCTCGATGAGGGCCAGCTCCTGCCGGTCGAAGTCCCGGAACTGGTCGTAGCCGTCCAGCAGCGCGCCCAACTGGCGCTGGCGCTGGGCACGCTCGCCCGAGAGCAGCATCCACAGGTCCTGCACGGCGGGGCCGGTCCGGGCGTCGTCCAGGTCCACGAAATGCGGTCCCTCGTCCGGCGTCCACAGGATGTTGCCGGGGTGGCAGTCGCCATGCAGCCGCAGCAGGCGGTACTGCGGGCCGTAGGCGCCGCCTTCGCCGCCCAGGCCTTGCGCCACGGCCGTGAGCGCGGCGTCGCAGGCCTCGCGCCAGGCGCCCTCGACGTCCATCGGGATCATCCGGTGCTCCAGCAGCCAGTCGCGCGACTCCTGCCCGAAGCTGCGCAGGTCCAGCATCGGCCGGTGGGCGAAGGGCGCCGCGGCGCCGACGGTGTGGATGCGCGCGAGGAAGCGGCCGATCCACTCCAGCACCTCCGTGTCGTCCAGCTCGGGTGCGCGGCCGCCGCGGCGCGGGCTGACGCTGAAGGCGAAGCCGCCGAAGTGGTGCAGGGTGCCGCCTTCCAGCAGCAGCGGCCCGACCGCCGGCACTTCGGCCTGCGCCAGCTCCCGCGAGAACCCGTGCTCTTCGAGGATGGCCTCGTCGCTCCAGCGACCGGGCCGATAGAACTTCACCACGACCTGCTCGTTGCCTTCGACGGCATCCTCCAGCGCGACCTGGTAGACCCGGTTCTCGTACGAGCTCAGCGCCATCAGCCGCCCGTCGCCGTGCAGTCCCACGCTGGCCAGGGCGTCCAGCACGGTGTCGGGCGTGAGCGCCTCGTAGGGATGGGTGGTCGACATGCCCGCATTGTCGCGGGCCTCCCGGGTCAGCGCGGGCTCAGCACGTGCCCGGCGGCGGGATCGGCGCGGCCCGCGAGCAGGTCCGCGTAGAGCGTCTGCGCCGCGGCCATGCCGCAGTGGCGCTCGACCCGCAACCAGGGCCTCTCGCCCCGGACCTGGGCGAGGAACTCGTTCCAGGCCGCGACGATGCGGCCCTGCAGTTCCGCGCCGCCCCATTCCGCCTGTCGCTTCCTGGCCTGCGCGGGCGCGAAGAACAAGGTCGGCTTCGGCCCCGGCAGCCCGGCGCCGCCACCCAGCCGGTCCACGTGCGTGCCGCCCACCGCGCAGCTGTAGCGCAGGCTGTCGCCGAAGCGCTCGTGCACGCGGCGGCGCAGGTCCGCGTTGCCGGCGAAGTCGATGTAGACGCAGGGATCGCCGGCCGGCAGCCGGTCCAGGTCCTCATAGGCCAGCACCCGCGAATAGCAACCCAGCTGCTCGCAGAAGGCGCGGTTGGCGGCGGAGGTGAGGCCCTCGACCTCGACGCCGTCGCGCGCCGACAGCAGGCGGGCCGTGCCGTACGCGGTCTTGCTCGACGCGCTCGACAGCAGCAGCCGCTTCGCACCGAAGAAGCCGTTGTCGGCCATGAGGTCGTCGATCAGCCAGGAGGTGGTGAACAGCGGCCGCAGCAGGGCCTGCTCGGCTTGCGTGTCCGGGCGCCAGAACGGGTCGCGGCTGCAGCGCTGGTAGCGGTTGTAGACCGCGTGCAGTTCCGCGCGGTGCGGCGCGGCGTCGCGGAAACCTTCGTCGGTGAGCTTGTCCGGCGACAGCACGGCGGCATCCGCCAGCGGCCAGTAACCCCACAGCCGCTCGCCGACCGCCACGCCGGGATGCAGCGACTGCACGACGCGGCCGAAGCCCCACACGGGCAGCACGCCCCAGCCTTCCTCCGCGCTCGGGAAGAAGCGCCAGTAGTCCATCAGGTCGCCGAAGGCGGCGTAGGTGATGTTGTTGGCCGTCAGCGCCAGCAGGTCGGTCGCGACGCGGGCCTGGCCCGGGGCAAGCGGGGCGTCGGTGTCGGTGCGCAGCCGGGTTTCGCCGAGCCGGTCCTTGCGAATGAGGAGTGTTGTCGCCATCGGGGCTCCCATTTCATGCCGTCATCCCCGCCTCCGCGGGGATGACGGGGGCATTTCAGACCAGGTTGATCTGCACCTCGATGTTGCCGCGCGTCGCGTTCGAGTACGGGCAGACCTGGTGCGCGGCGTCCACCAGCTGACGGGCGGCGGCCTTGTCCATGCCGGGCAGGCTCACGTTCAGCCGCGCGGCGATGCCGTAGACCTGGGCCACGGGGCCGAGGTCGACCTCCGCGTCCACGGCCAGGTCTTGCGGCAGGGTGATCTTCTGCTTGGTGGCCACGGCCTTCATCGCGCCGATGAAGCAGGCCGAGTAACCCGCGGCGAACAGCTGCTCCGGGTTGGTGCCCTGGCCGCCGCCGCCGGGCGACGTCAGCTTGACGTCGAGCCGGCCGTCGTCGGTGCGGGACTGGCCTTCGCGGCCGCCGGTGGTGTGGGCACGGGCGGTGTAGAGCACTTTGTCGAGCTTGGTGGTCATGGCTTTGCCTTTCTGGGGTGGGAGGGAAACGGAACGGGAAGGAAACAGGAAGAAAGAGGAGGGCCGGTCAGCGCGCGAGACGGTCGCGCAGCAACTGGATCTCCCGGGTGAGCTTCACCAGCTCGGCCGGCGTGCACTGGCTGGCTTCGAGCAGGCAGCCGGGCACCTTCTCGGCCCGGGCGCGCAGCTTGCGCCCAGCCGGCGTGAGCGTGAGGTGGACGCGCCGCTCGTCCTCGACCGCGCGCAGGCGCGTGACCAGGCCGGCCGCCTCCAGGCGCTTGAGCAGGGGCGTGAGCGTGCCGGAATCCAGCCGCAGGCGCTCGCCGAGCTGCGAGACGGACAGGCCGTCCTCCTCCCACAGCGCGAGCATGGCCAGGTACTGCGGATAGGTCAGGCCCAGCTCATCGAGCAGGGGCTTGTACAGCTTGGTCATCGCCAGGGAGGCGGAGTACAAGGCGAAGCAAAGCTGGTTGTCCAGGCGCAATGCCTGGTCCTTCAACGCGGTGCCCTGCTTCGTCATGGGCGTAAATATAGCACCAAATTCAATTGCGTGCAATTGATCGGCTTGCGAAGGCTCCTGTCGCGCTCGCTGCGAGGGCGCGCGATGGGCATCGATCCCTGGAATGCCCGGCCGTACCTTCTTTTAAGGTTTGGTGAAGGAACGCTTAAGCAAATCTTCAGAACGCCCCTGGCGTCCCGTCCCTAGAGTGCCCTCCGTGGCGCGGAACACCGCGTCGCCACCCCGAAAACGCACTCTCCCAAAGGACCTCCCCATGAAGATCGACGCCCAGGAACTCGAACGGCTCGCCGCCCCCCAGCCGCGCATGGACATGTACAGCGGCATCCACAAGGCGCTGCGCGCCTGCATGGCCGACGCGCTGCTGGCGTTGGGCCGCCTGGATGCGGACGACGCCCAGGACGTGGCCGCCGCCAGCCGTCGCGTGCTGGACCTGCTGGACATCTGCGCCTCGCACCTGCAGCACGAGAACGACTTCGTGCACCGCGCGATCGAAGCGCGGGCGGCCGGCGCCTCGGCGGCCGTCGCCCACGACCACGACGAGCATGGCGAGCACATCGGCCACCTGCGCTCGCTCACGCAGGCGCTGCAGGGCAGTGCGCCCGGAGGTCGCGCGGTGCTCGCGCAGCAGCTCTATCGGCAGGTGGCGCTGTTCACCGCCGAAAACTTCCGCCACATGAACGTGGAGGAAACGGCCCACAACGCCGTGCTCTGGGCACGCTACACGGATGCGGAGCTGGCCGCGGTCCACGACGCGCTGGTGGCGTCGATCCCGCCCGAGAAGATGATGCAGATCGCTCGCTGGATGCTGCCGGCCCTGAACCCGGCCGAGCGCCTGGCCGTGCTGTCCGACATCCGCGGCAAGGCGCCGGCGCCGGCCTTCGAGGCGATGCTGGAGGTCGCGCGGCCGCACCTCACCGCGGGCGAATGGGCCAAGCTGGCCCGCGGCCTGGGGCTGCCGCCCGTGCCGCGCCTGGTCGCGGCCTGAAGGTCTAGGCCTCCTGAAGCTTCAGCGGCCGGTTCACCACGAGGCGGAACCGCCCGCGGCCGGTCTTCTCGATGCGCAGGTGCGGCCCATGCTCCTGCAGCCGGCGCTGCAACAACAGCAGGCGCGCCTCCAGGTTGTCGCTGATGTCGGGCAGGCCCAGCGAGGGATCGAGCCGCAACTCGCGGTTGGAGAACTCGGTGCGGCCCTGCTGCACGTGGTCGCGCGCCAGCTTCCACAGGATGGCGCCGGCCACGCCCTTGATCAGGTACTGCTCGTCCAGGAAGACGCTGGCGTTGGCCGGGTAGCGGCGCAGCAGCAGCACCTCGCCGCGCGAAGGCGCCGGCTGCGGGGGCGCGACGGGCTCCTCGGCGCTCTCGGCGCCGGCCTGCAGCAGGTCGATGGCCGCGCCCAGATGACCGGCCACGATCACGAGGGCGTCCTCGTCCTCGTAGCTGAATTGCATCTCCTGCGGGCTCTCGACGAAGACCACACCGAGCAAACGGCCCGCCGACTGGATGGGCACGGCCAGCTGGCAGTGGGGTTCGGCCAGGCCGGGGTAGGGGATCTCGGTGACCGGCTCGATGTCCGGGATGTCGCGCTCGAAGCTGGTTCGCATCGCCTGGCTGTAGAGCGCCGCGTTCGTCATGTGGGAGATGCGCACCGGCGTGCGCTCGCGCGCCGCCACGCCGATCACGCCCTGTCCGATGCGGATCTCCGAGCCCACGCCCGAGACGGCGTAGCCGGCGCTGGCCACCGTGTAGAGGCGCTGCGCGGGTTCGTCGAGCATCAGCACCATGGCGTGGCGCATGCCCATCGCATCGCTCATCACCGCCAGCACCGAATTGAGCGCCTCGTCCAATGAGGCGCAGCGCGCGAGCCGCTCGCTGAGCGAGCGCAGGGCCGCCAGGCGCCCGGCCGGTGTCGGCGGCGCGGGCAGGGGATCGCCCGCCACGCCTTCGACCTTCTCCACCTCGTAGATGTCCGAGCCGAGCAGCCGGAACACGCCGGCCATGCCGCTGTGCGAGGCGATGCCGGCCAGCTGCGCCTTCATGCTCTCGAACACCGGGCCCGAGGACTCGGTGCGCAGGTAGCGGATGTGCAGGCGCCAGAAGGCCGCCGTGTACGGGTCCAGCAGCAGGGCCGTGGCGCGCGGGTTGGCCAGGATGTTCTGCCGCGTCTTGTTGAAGAACTGGAAGGACAGCGCCACGTGCCGCTCGTCGACGTGGAACACCTGCGAGATGTAGGCCACGTTGGGCACCCCGTCCGCGCCGCAGGTGGCCAGCACGGCCGGGATGGCGCCTTCCAGGCAGGCGCGGATCTCGGCCAGGCGCGTCACGGACGGCTCCCCAGCGTGCTGCCGGCGCGCGGGCCGGGCGTCTGGTCGAAGGCCTGCTCCGGGGTGAAGGTGACGGCCACCAGGTCTTCCAGCCGGTGCGCGAGCATCGCGCGCGCCATCACCCGCGTGTAGCCCACGCGCTCGATCTCGTGCTCCATCGAGGCCAGGTAGCTGTCCAGCGCCGGCCGGTCGGCTTCGGTGGCGGCGCGGATGCTGGCCTGGCGCGCCTTGAGCTGCACCGTGCGGTGCGAGGACGGTTCGCTGAACACCGCGGCGACGTGGCCGGTGCTGGCGATGTCCTGCAGCAGCTGGCGCGACTGGCTGCGCGCCAGGAACACCGTGATGCTCGCGCCGTCGGTCGCGACCTCGCTGCCCACGGCCCGCATGAGGCTGGGCCGCAGCGCCTCGTCGCGCGAGCCCACGATGACCGAGACACCGCGGGACATCATGGCCAGCAGGTCGGCGGGAAGGCGGACGGTGTCGGCCATGGCTACTGCCCGAAGCGGCGCCGCGTGAGGGCGAGCGCCAGCCAGAAGGAAACGACGGCGTACGCCGCCAGCACCAGCGCGTGGCGCAGGGGCTGCGCGGGCCATTCGTCGATGAAGAGCGGGCGCACCAGCTCCACCGCGTTGGTCAGCGGCAACCAGTCCGAGACCTGCCGCAGCGCGCCGGGCAGCTGATCGCGCGGGAAGAAGACGCCCGAGAGGAACATCATCGGCGTGAGGAAGAGCGTGAAGTAGTAGGTGAAGAAATCGTAGCCCTTGGCCAGGGCGTTGAAGATCAGGGCGACGCAGGAGAAGGTGACGCCCGCGCCCAGCAGGATGGGCCAGGCGGCCAGCAGCTTGGGGCTGTGGCTGATCCCCAGTGCCAGCATCACCACCAGGATGGCCGTGACGGTGAAGATCGACTTGAAGGCGGCCCACAGCATCTCGGCCAGCACCACGCTGTCCAGGCTGACCGGCGCGTTCATGATGCCGTCCCAGGTTTTTTGTACGTGCATGCGCGAGAAGGCCGAGTACAGCGCCTCGAACGAGGCCGCGTTCATCGCGCTCATGCAGATCGAGCCGCTGGCCAGGAACACGATGTAGGGCACGGCGCGGCCCTCCAGCTGCACCTGTCCGACCAGCGCGCCCATGCCGTAGCCGAACGCCACCAGCCACATCAGCGGCTCGGCGATGTTGCCGATCAGGCTGGGCACGGCGAGCTTGCGCCACACCAGCAGGTTGCGCTGGAACACCGGCCACCAGCGCAGCGACAGGTCGGGGAAACGCAGGGCGCTGCGGACCGTCATCCATCCTCCCGGATCTGGCGGCCGGTGAGCTTGAGGAACAGGTCCTCCAGGTTCGCCGGCCGGTGCAGGGTGCGCAGGCCGTGATGCGCCGACAGGGCATCGAGCAGGGCGCGCGCATCCTGCGTGTAGAAGAACACCGTCTCGCCGCTGACCTCCACCCGCGCGGCCAGATGGCGCAGCGGCGAGTCGACCAGCGCGAGCGCGCCGTTGCCGTAGGCCTCGACCACGTCGGGCTCCAGGTGCCGCGCGATCAGCTCGCGCGGCGTGCCTTCGGCGATCTTGCGGCCGTGGTCCAGCACGATGAGGCGCGAACACAGGCGCTCGGCCTCATCCATGAAGTGGGTGGTGAGCAGGATGGACTTGCCCTGCTGGAGCAGCAGCTGCAGCCGCTCCCACATCAGGTGGCGGGCCTGCGGGTCCAGGCCCGTGGTGGGCTCATCCAGCATCAAGAGGCGCGGGTCGTTCACCAGCGCCCGGGCCAGCGACAGGCGCCGGCGCATGCCGCCCGAGAGTTCCACCGGCCGCGCCTTGGCCTTGTGCGACAGCGCGGCGAACTCCAGCAGCCGCGGGATGCGCTCATGGATGAGCGCGCCGGGCAGGCCGAAGTAGCGGCCGTACACCAGCAGGTTCTCGGCGCAGCTGAAGTCGGGATCGAGCGAGTCGAACTGGCTCACCACGCCGACCTGCGCCTTGATGGCCAGGGCATCGCGCGGCATGGTCAGTCCCAGGGCGGTGATAGCGCCTTCGTCCGGCGCGGTCAGGCCCAGGCACATGCGGATGGTGGTGGTCTTGCCGGCGCCGTTGGGGCCGATGACGCCCAGGCACTCGCCGGGGGCGATGTGGAAGGACAGGCCGTCGACCACGACGGTCCCGCCGTAGCGTTTGCGCAGCTCGCGGGCTTCGAACAGGGGCACGGACATGTGCGGGGCATTGTGTCGCAGCCCGCAAAGCCGCGCCGCCGCTTAGAATTTTTGGCCCACTCCAAGGTGTTCGCGCTTGTTCCCACCTCTTTCCATCCAGCAGCAGTACCTGCTGCCCAAGAAACTGCTCACCGTGCTGATGGGCAAGCTCGCGGACCTTCATGGCGGGGCTTTCACCCGTGCCCTGGTGCGCCGCTTCGTCGCCCACTACGGCGTGAACATGCAGGAGGCGGCCGATCCGCGCATCGAGTCGTACGCGAGCTTCAACGACTTCTTCACCCGAGCGCTGCGCGCGGGCGCGCGCCCGATCGCCGACGCATCCCTGGTCTGCCCGGTGGATGCGGCGATCAGCCAGTACGGGCCGATCGAGCACGACCAGATCTTCCAGGCCAAGGGCCACAGCTACTCCACGACGGCGCTGCTGGCCGGCGACGCGGACCTGGCGCGCCGCTTCGACCACGGCCACTTCGCCACGCTGTACCTCGCGCCCAAGGATTACCACCGCATCCACATGCCCTGCGACGGCCGGCTGGTGTCCATGGCCTACGTGCCGGGTGACCTGTTCTCGGTGAACCCGGTGACGGCGCGCCACGTGCCGGGCCTGTTCGCGCGCAACGAGCGGGTGGTCTGCGAGTTCGAGACCGAGTTCGGCCCCTTCGTCAACGTGCTGGTGGGCGCCACCATCGTGGGCAGCGTGGCCACGGTGTGGCATGGCGTGGTCAACCCGCCGCGGCCGCACCGCGTGGTGCGCTGGGACTACCGCGGCCAGGACATCGTGCTGCGCAAGGGCCAGGAGATGGGCCGTTTCCTGCTCGGCTCCACCATCGTGATGCTGTTCCCGCAGGACGTGGTCAGCTTCCACCCCGACTGGGCGCCGACCAAGCCCGTGCGCCTGGGCGAGGCGATGGGCGCCATCGCGGGCGCCACCAGCCCGCTCTAGCGACTTACTGGAAAGCCACCTCGTCGAAAGCGCGCAGCTTGCGGCTGTGCAGCCGCTGGCTGCCGCCGGCGCGCAGGATCTCGATGGCCCGCATGCCGATGCGCAGGTGCTGGTCGACCCGCTCGCGGTAGAACTGGTTGGCCATGCCGGGCAGCTTGATCTCGCCGTGCAGCGGCTTGTCGCTCACGCAAAGCAGGGTGCCGTAGGGCACGCGGAAGCGGAAACCGTTGGCCGCGATCGTGGCGCTTTCCATGTCCAGGGCCACCGCGCGGCTCTGGCTGAAGCGGCGCTGCGGCTCGTTGCCGGGCAGCAGCTCCCAGTTGCGGTTGTCGGTGCTGGCCACGGTGCCGGTGCGCATGATGCGCTTGAGCGCCGCGCCTTCGCACTGCGTCACGTCGGCCACGGCCTTCTCCAGCGCCAGCTGGATCTCGGCCAGCGCCGGGATCGGCACCCACACGGGCAGTTCCTCGTCGAGCACGTGGTCCTCGCGCACGTAGGCATGGGCCAGCACGTAGTCGCCCAGCTGCTGGCTGCTGCGCAGGCCCGCGCAGTGCCCCAGCATCAGCCAGGCATGCGGCCGCAGCACGGCGATGTGGTCGGTGATGGTCTTGGCGTTGGCCGGGCCGACGCCGATGTTGACCATGGTGATGCCGGTGTGGTCGGGCCGGATCAGGTGGTAGGCCGGCATCTGCGGCAGCCGCGCGGGCGCGGTGCCTCCGTGGCCTTCGGGGCCCGTCGAGCCCAGGCCGACGCGGCGCGTGACCACGTTGCCCGGCTCCACGAAGGCCGTGTAGTCGCTGTCGCCGTTGGCCATCTCCTCGTGCCCGAGCCGCACGAACTCGTCGATGTAGAACTGGTAGTTGGTGAACAGCACGAAGTTCTGGAACCAGTCGGGCGCGGTGGCGGTGTAGTGGCGCAGCCGGTGCAGCGAATAGTCGACCCGCGCCGCGGTGAACAGGGACAGCGGCAGCGCCTCGCCCGGCCGCGATTCCCAGTTGCCGTTGGCGATGCCGTCGTCCATCGCGCCCAGGTCGGGCAGGTCGAACATGTCGCGCAGCATCGCGCGGCGGGCCGGGCTGAGCGTGCCCTCGATGTGGTCGTTCTCGGCAAAGGAGAAGTGCACCGGGATCGGCTCGGTGCTGGTGCCTACCTCCAGGTCGACGCCGTGGCTTTGCCGCAGCAGCCGGAACTGCTCGAGGTAGTAGTTGCCGTACAGGTCCGGCCGGGTCAGCGTGGTCTCGAAGCGGCCCGCGCCCGAGACGAAGCCGTAGGACAGGCCGAGGTTCTCCAGCACATCCTGCGGCACCGCCGTTTCGGTGCTGATGCGCACGTAGGGATAGCAGGCCCGCACATGGCCCGGCAGCGTCTCGCCCGACACGAACCGCTGCATGGCGTCGCGCAGATGGTGGATCTGCTGCGTGTAGATGGTCCTCACCTGGGCCAGCGCGCTCTCCGGATCGCTGTGGCGAGTGGGCGCGATGAAGGGGGGCATGTAGGGCATGCGGCTTATTGTGCAGTGGCTCTCATTCGAGGGTCCGGACCCCTCTTTCGGGCCGTGCGAAGGCGTCCTACAAAGCGTAACGAACTCACCTGACGTTACATCTTTGGCCCAACGGCGACATTCACTCCCACCCGAGAACACCTCAGAAAACTTGAACAGGAGTGAGTCCATGACGACAGCAGCGTTGGCCGCAAACCCCTTCGCCCTGATGATGGATCCGGCCGCCGTGCGGGAGACGATCGAGAAGTCCGAGCAGCTCTCCAAGCTCAGTCAGCGGCAATGCCATCCCCTGGACCGCGCGGTGATCCGCAGCGCCACCGCCGAACTGGCGGCCTACGACTCCAAGATCGATCGCACCACCATCTACCTGCCGCCGGAAGAAGACAGCAAGCAGTCTTCGCTCACCCGCAGCTACGGCCGTCCTTACAACTGACCGGCCCGCTCCCTCATTCCTTTGGACGCCGTCCACCTTCGGGTGCGACGGCGTTCTTGTTTTCAGCGCACCGGCTCGCGCATCGTGACGAACTCTTCCGCAACGGTCGGGTGGATGCCGATGGTGGCATCGAACAGCGCCTTGGTGGCGCCCGCCTTCATCGCCACCGCGAAGCCCTGGACCACTTCGCCGGCCTCGGGGCCCACCATGTGCAGGCCGACCACGCGGTCGCTCGCAACGTCCACCACCAGCTTCATCAGGCAACGCTCGCTGCTGCCGCTCAATGTGTGGCGCAGCGGCTTGAACTCGCTGCGGAATACGGCCACCCGCGCGAACTTCTCGCGCGCCTGCTCCTCGGTCAGTCCCACCGTGCCGATGGGGGGATGGGTGAAGACGGCGGTGGGCACCAGGTCGTAGTCCATGCGCCGGCGGCCGTCGCCGAACAGGTGGTCCACGACCGCCATGGCCTCCGCCAGGGCGACCGGCGTGAGCTGCAGGCGGGCGGTGACGTCGCCCACCGCGTAGACGGATGGCCGCGAGGTGCGATGGTGGGCGTCCACTTCGATGGCGCCCAGATGGCCTTGCTTCACGCCCGCGGCGTCCAGGCCCAGCCCTTCGACGTTCGGCACGCGGCCGGTGGCGAACAGCACCGTCTCGGCGCCCAGGCGGCTGCCATCCCGCAGCGCGACGTCCACCCCGTCGTTCGCGTTCGTCATCGATTCGACCTCCGTCCCCAGCCGCAGGTCGATGCCCGACTTGAGCATCTCGCCGGCGATGAAGTGCCGCACCTCGTCGTCGAAGCCGCGCAGGATCTGTTCGCCACGGTAGAGCAGGCTCACCTGCGCGCCCAGGCCCCGGAAGATGGAGGCGAACTCGCAGGCGATGTAGCCCCCGCCCACCACCACGAGCCGGCGTGGGAAGGGATCGAGGTCGAACATGCTGTCCGACGTCACGGCCAGGTTCCTTCCCGGCAGCGGAGGCACCGAGGCGGTGCCGCCGGTGGCGATCAGCACGTGTCGGGCCGAATGCGTGCGTGGGCCTGCTGTCGTCTGCACCTTGACCGAATGGCCGTCCAGGAGTTGCGCCCAGCCTCGGATCAACTGCACCCCGGCGCCGGTGAGCAGCTGCTCGTACACGCCGTTCAGACGTGCGATCTCCCGGGCGCGGTTGGCCTTCAACCGGGGCCAGTCCAGCGCCGGTTCGCCCACGTCCCAGCCGAAACCCGCGGCCTCGGCGAAGTCGTGCGAATAGTGCGCGGCGTAGCTGTAAAGCTTCTTGGGGATGCAGCCGACGTTGACGCAGGTGCCGCCCAGCGCGGCGGCTTCGGCCAGCGCCACCCGGGCGCCGCGCTGGGCCGCCATCCGCGCCGCGCGCACGCCGCCGCTGCCGCCGCCGATGACGAAGAGGTCGAAGTCGTGGTCTCGCATGGGGGCCTCCGGTGACGACGGATTGCAGCACGATCGCGGTGCACTTGCAGAAGCACCGCCCGAGCCTGTGGGGAAGGGAAGGGCTCGCTATCATCGGACGCATGACATCGGCTCCTCTCCGGCAGCACCGTCTGGGCGCGAGTCCCGCCTCGGCACCGCTGCGCTGGCTGTTGAGCTGGTGGGACGTGATCTTCTTCGGCGCGGTGCTGATGGTGCTGGCGCTGTCGCCCTCCAGCTACCGCGATCCGCGCACGCGCGCGGCGCTCGCGCGGCATGCGTGGACCGACACGGCGCCGATCCTCCTCGGCTTCTCGATGCTGTGCGCGCTGCTGACCGTGGTGCTCACGCGCATCGTGGTGGTCACGGCCCAGAGCTACGGCCTGTCGCAGTACGCGCTGGAGATGGTGATCCGCGTGCTGGTGCTGGAGCTGATCCCGCTGACCGCGGCCCTGTTCGTGGCGCTGCGCTGCACCATCCCCAACGGCGCCGCGCTGGCGGAGATGCGGCGCAGCGGCCGCTTCCAGGCGCTGCGCCGCGCGGGCGTGGACCCGCTGGTGCGCGAGGTGCTGCCGCGCATGCTGGCCGGCGCCTTCTCCACCATCACGCTGGCGGCCCTGAGCTGCTTCGTCGCGGCGGTGCTGGCTTACTTGGCCGTCTACCAGCTCACGCCTGCGGGGCTGCCAGCGTACACGCGCATGTTCGGCCACGTGTTCAACCCGTCGGTGAGCATGATCTTCGCGATCAAGACAGCGTTCTTCGCGCTGGCCGTCTCCACCATCCCGATGGCGTCCGGCGCGCACGAGGACACCGCCACGCCCAGCTCGCGCGAGAGCGCGGCCCTGCAGGGGCTGGTGCGCATGTTCGCCGTGCTGTTGCTGCTGGAGTCGGTCTCGCTGGTGGGCAACTACTACTAGGGCGCGATGGACCAGACCCCCCTGCAGGATTCGGAACCCGCGGCGGCGCCCGCGGTGCCGCACCTGGCCGCCAAGGCGCGGCTGCTGCTGCTGTTCACGGTGCTGCTGATCGGCGCGGCCGTGATGTACCTGCTGTACGCGCGGGGCGTGTTCGAGCCGACGCAGCAGCTGGTGCTGACCACCGACGACTCCGAGGGCGTGGCGGTCGGCATGGACATGACGTTCTCCGGCTTTCCGATCGGACGCGTGCGCCGCGTCGAACTCGGCCCGACCGGGGAGGTGCGCATCCTGATCGACGTGGCCCGGAAGGACGCGCGCTGGCTGCGAACGGGCAGCGTCTTCACGCTGGTGCGCGGGCTGGTCGGCGGCACCGCCATCCGCGCGTTCACCGGCGTCCTGACCGATCCGCCGCTGCCCGATGGCGCGGTGCGGCCGGTGCTGCGCGGGGACGCCACGGCCGAATTGCCGCGGGTGATCGCCTCGGCCCGCGAGGTGCTGGAGAACCTCACCGCCATGACGGCCAACGACGCGGCCCTGCGCAACAGCATCGGCAACGTGCAGGCCATCACCGATAAGCTGAAGGGGCCGCAGGGTGCGCTGGGCGTGCTGTTCGGCAACGAGGCCGACGCCCGCAAGCTGATGGCGACGGTGGAGCGCACCAATGCGCTGCTGGCGCGCTTCGACACGCTGGCGGCCAAGGCCGACACCCAGGTGTTCGGGCCCGAGGGCGTGGTGCGCGAGGCGCGCGCCACCGTGGTCCAGCTCAACGGGCTGCTGGCCGACACTCGCGCGAGTCTCCAGAAGGTGGATGCGGTGCTGGTGGAGGCGCAGGCGGTCGGCGCCAACGTGCGCGGCGCCACCCAGGACCTGGCGCCGCTGCGCGGCGAGGTCGAAGCCAACCTGCGCAAGGTCGAGTCGCTGATCAACGAGATCAACCGCAAGTGGCCGTTCGCGCGCGAGACGGAGATCAAGCTTCCGTGAAGCTAGCCCTTGTCGTCCTGGTCACCGCGCTGCTCGGCGCCTGCGGCAGCAAGCCGCCGGCGCCGGACTGGCAGGTCAATGCCCATGGCGCGCTGGAGCGCTTCGAGCAGGCCTGGCTCGCCGGCCAGACGCGTGCGGCCGATGCGGAGTTCGCGCGCGCGCGGCGCGAGCTGGCGGCGACGGCGCAGGCCAGCCTGGTGGCGCGGGCGGAGCTCACCCGGTGCGCGCTGCAGGTGGCCAGCCTGGTGTTCGAGCCTTGTGCGGGGTTTGAAGCCTTGCGCGCGGATGTCGGGGCGCCGGAGAGGGCCTATGCCGACTACCTGCAGGGCGCGCGCGTGTCGCCCGAGCTGTTGCCTTCGCAGCACCGCAGCGTCGCGGGCGGCGCCGCGGATGCGAAGGCGGTGGAAGCGATGGCCGACCCGCTTGCGAGGCTCGTGGCCGCCGGTGTCCTCATGCGCTCGGGAGGCGGATCGCCGCAGCTGATGCAGCTGGCGGCGGACACGGCGTCGCGCCAGGGCTGGCGCAGGCCCCTGCTCGCCTGGCTGGGCGCGCAGCTGCAGTTGGCCGAGCAGCGGGGCGCGCAGGAAGAGGCGGCGCTGCTGCGCAGGCGCATCGCGCTGGCTTCGGCGCCGTCCTGACCGGTGCGTCCGCGGCGTTGCTTCAGCGGCGGCCCGAAGGGGTCCTGAAGGTGATCGAGTACCGCAGGGATTTCGTCGGCGCCACGCTGTGCTGCCATTCCCAGCGGGCCGGTCCTCGCAGAAGGTAGATGGAGCGCGGCTCGAGGGTGAGCTTGATCACGTCGGCCCGCTTCGGGGTTTTCGGCGGATACGGGCGGAACCGCATCACGGCCTCGTCCAGCAGCGAGATGCCCACCACGTCCTCGAAGTCCGGCACGTCGCGGTGCCAGCCCAGCGGCGTGCCCGGCCGGTACTCGGCCACCAGCGCCTGCGTGAAGCGCTCGGGCGGGATGCCCAGCCAGGCGGCCGCCTGCTCGCGCAGCGGCTGCAGCCAGTCGGGCAGGGGCTCGGCTTCGTTCAGGCGCTGGGCGCTGAAGTCGTACTGGCCGCCGTAGCTGACCACGCGGCGCAGTGCGCTGAAGCCCTGGTACTTCATCGGCGCGAGCGGGAGCGCCTCGATCTGCCGCAGCAGCGCCGCTTCCTGCGCGGCATCGAGGAAATCGGTTTCGTAGCGCAAGCCGGTCGGCAGCGCCACGGCCGGTGGGGAACCGAAGAGGTCGGACTGCGAGAAGCTCACAAGCCGCAGTGTCGCTCCGCGCGGCCCATCGGAAGGGGCGACGTCGGGCCCGAAAACGAAAAAGCCCGGCCGAAGCCGGGCTTGGGATAAAGCGCGTACTGCCGCTTTAAGGCTTGGAAGCCGTCGGGAAAGGCCAGGCGGCCTGCGGGTTCAGAGTGGTCTGCGCCGCAGGAGCCGCGGTCGCGGCTGGCGCAGCCGCGGGCTTGGCAGCAGGGGCTTTGGCGGCCTTTTTCGCAGCCGGCTTTTTCGCAGCCTTTTTCGCGGCCTTTTTCGCAGGCGCTTTCGCGGCCTTCTTGGCGCCGGTCTTTTTCGCGGCGGCCTTTTTCGCAGGCGCCTTCTTCGCAGCGGCTTTCTTCGCAGGCGCCTTCTTCGCAGCGGCTTTCTTCGCAGGCGCCTTTTTCGCGGCGGCCTTCTTCGCAGGGGCCTTCTTGGCAGCGGCCTTCTTCGCCGGCGCCTTCTTGGCCGCGGTCTTGCGGGCCGGAGCCTTCTTCGCAGCGGCCTTCTTGGCCGGAGCCTTCTTGGCTGCCGCCTTCTTGGCCGGGGCCTTCTTGGCGGTGGCCTTCTTCGCCGGCGCCTTCTTGGCGGCCGATTTCTTCGCCGGAGCTTTCTTCGCGGCGGCTTTCTTCGCAGTTGCCATTTCCATTCTCCTGTTCAAGTTGACATCAATATCAACGAAAGAAGCACTAGCAGCCTTGTTGGTGGCGACTAGCGATCCATGCGGTTGGGCCGGGGCCCAGCCGCATGAACACCGTAACCCGCAGGACGCCGGCTTCTTCCTGGCCGGTCTGCCCTGCGGGCGAATTCACGAACCCAAACTACTCGCAGTTGCCTTCAATCCCATGAAAGTGCGCCACCCGACTGGTATTCGATCACGCGGGTTTCGAAGAAATTGCGCTCTTTCTTCAGGTCAATCATCTCGCTCATCCAGGGGAAGGGGTTCTCCTCGTTGGGGAACAGCGCTTCCAGGCCGATCTGCGTGGCGCGCCGGTTGGCGATGTAGCGCAGGTAGCCCTTGAACATGGAGGCATTGAGGCCCAGCACGCCCCTGGGCATGGTGTCCTCGGCATAGCGGTATTCGAGTTCGACGGCCTTCATGAACAGGCCGCGGATCTCGGCCTTGAATTCGGCCGTCCACAGGTGCGGGTTCTCCAGCTTCAGCTGGTTGATCAGATCGATGCCGAAGTTGCAGTGCATCGACTCGTCCCGCAGGATGTACTGGTACTGCTCGGCGGCACCGGTCATCTTGTTCTGCCGGCCCAGCGCCAGGATCTGGGTGAAGCCGACATAGAAGAACAGGCCTTCCATCAGGCAGGCGAAGACGATCAGGCTCTTGAGGAGCGTCTGGTCGGCTTCCGGCGTGCCGGTCTGGAAGTTGGGATCCATGATCGCGCCGATGAACGGGATCAGGAACTGGTCCTTGTCGCGGATCGACGGGATCTCGTTGTACGCGTTGAAGATCTCGGCCTCGTCCAGGCCGAGCGACTCCACGATGTACTGGTAGGCGTGGGTGTGGATCGCTTCCTCGAACGCCTGGCGCAGCAGGAACTGCCGGCACTCGGGCGCCGTGATGTGGCGGTAGGTGCCCAGCACGATGTTGTTGGCGGCCAGCGAGTCGGCGGTGACGAAGAAGCCGAGGTTGCGCTTGATGACGCGGCGCTCGTCCTCGGTCAGGCCGTTGGGGTCCTTCCACAACGCGATGTCACGCGTCATGTTCACTTCCTGCGGCATCCAGTGGTTGGCGCAGGTGGCGAGGTACTTCTCCCAGGCCCACTTGTACTTGAACGGCACCAGCTGGTTGACGTCGGTCTGGCCGTTGATGATGCGCTTGTCGGCCGCGTTGACGCGGCGCTGGCTGGTGGGTTCCGCGGCGCGCGCGGGAGCGGGTTGCGCCACCGGAACGCGCGCACCGTCGTCGAGCGTGCGCACCGGTGAAGCGGTGGAGTTCAGGGGTTGGATCTGGAGCGCCGCCGTCGGCAACGGTGAAGGGTTCACCTCGCGGTTCCAGTTTGAACCGCTGCTCGGCGGAATTGGCGGTTGGGGCTTGACTTCGTCGTCCCAGGTCAGCATGTGATGTCCAGTGCTCGGATTATCCGGGCAGTGATGTGTATTGAAAAGTGTCCATTCACATCACGCCGCGATTTTGTTGCTCGTTTGCATCGGCGTCCTGTCGGAGAACGCCGATACCTTGCTCGTTGTTATTGGCAAGCCTCGCACGTCGGATCGTCGATCGCGCAGAACTTGATGTCGGTGGCGGGCGTCGCGTTCATCTGCGATTGCGCCGCGGCAGCCGCTGCATCGAGAGCGGACATGCCGCCGCTCGCACCCGAGGACACGGCGTTCAGCCGGCCCGATTGCACGGTGGACTTCTCCGCGTGCGTGGCGCTGATGGTGCGCAGGTAGTAGGTGGTCTTGAGGCCGCGCACCCACGCCAGCTTGTACGTGTCGTCCAGCTTCTTGCCCGACGCGCCGGCCATGTAGATGTTCAGCGACTGGGCCTGGTCGATCCACTTCTGGCGGCGCGCGGCGGCTTCCACCAGCCACACCGGCTCGACCTCGAACGCGGTGGCGTACAGGGCCTTGACCTCCTGCGGCACGCGGTCGATCGGGCGCAGCGAACCGTCGAAGTGCTTCAGGTCCATGACCATCACGTCGTCCCACAGGCCCAGGCGCTTGAGGTCGCGCACCAGGTAGTGGTTGATGACGGTGAACTCGCCGGACAGGTTGGACTTGACCGACAGGTTGCCGAAGCAGGGCTCGATCGACGCGTCCACGCCGATGATGTTGGAGATGGTGGCGGTGGGGGCGATGGCGACGCAGTTGCTGTTGCGCATGCCGTCCTGGGCGATCTTGCGGCGAAGGGCTTCCCAGTCCAGCGTGGAGGACCGGTCGACCTCGACCCAGCCGCCGCGCTCGCGGGCCAGCAGGTCGAGCGTGTCGGGAGGCAGCACGCCCTTGTCCCAGAGCGAGCCCTTGTAGCTGGAGTAGCGGCCGCGCTCGCGGGCCAGCTCGGTGGACGCCCAGTAGGCCTGGTAGCAGACCGCTTCCATCGACTCGTCGGCGAACTGGACGGCCTCCTGCGACGCGTAGGGGATGCGAAGCTCGTACAGCGCGTCCTGGAAGGCCATCACGCCCAGGCCGACCGGGCGGTGGCGCATGTTGGAGTCGCGCGCCTTCTTGACCGCGTAGTAGTTGATGTCGATCACGTTGTCGAGCATCCGCATCGCGGTGGACACGGTCTTCTTCAGCTTGTCGTGGTCGATGGCGCCGTTCTTCAGGTGCTGGGCCAGGTTGACCGAGCCGAGGTTGCACACGGCCGTCTCGGTGTCGCTGGTGTTCAGCGTGATCTCGGTGCACAGGTTGGACGAGTGCACCACGCCGGCGTGCTGCTGGGGCGAGCGCACGTTGCAGGCATCCTTGAAGGTGATCCAGGGATGGCCGGTCTCGAACAGCATCGAGAGCATCTTGCGCCACATGTCGCTGGCGGGCACCGTCTTGCTGGGCTTGATCTCGCCGCGCTTGGCCTTCTCCTCGTAGGCCACGTAGGCCTTCTCGAAGTCGGTGCCGAACTTGTCGTGCAGGTCGGGCACGGAGGAGGGCGAGAACAGCGTCCACTCGCCCTTTTCCATCACGCGGCGCATGAACAGGTCCGGGATCCAGTTGGCCGTGTTCATGTCGTGCGTGCGGCGGCGGTCGTCGCCGGTGTTCTTGCGCAGCTCGAGGAATTCCTCGATGTCCAGGTGCCAGCTCTCCAGGTAGGTGCAGACCGCGCCCTTGCGCTTGCCGCCCTGGTTGACCGCCACGGCGGTGTCGTTGACCACCTTCAGGAACGGCACCACGCCCTGCGATTCGCCGTTGGTGCCCTTGATGTGCGAGCCCAGCGCGCGAACGCGGGTCCAGTCGTTGCCCAGGCCGCCGGCGAACTTGGACAGCAGCGCGTTCTCCTTGATCGACTCGTAGATGCCGTCCAGGTCGTCCGGCACCGTGGTCAGGTAGCAGGAGGACAGCTGCGAGCGCAGCGTGCCGCTGTTGAACAGCGTCGGCGTGGACGACATGAAGTCGAAGCTGGAGAGCACCTCGTAGAACTCGATGGCGCGCGCCTCGCGGTCGATCTCGTTGAGCGCCAGGCCCATGGCCACGCGCATGAAGAACGCCTGCGGCAGCTCGATGCGGGTCTTGCGCACGTGCAGGAAGTAGCGGTCGTACAGCGTCTGCAGGCCGAGGTAGTCGAACTTCAGGTCGCGGTCGGCCTTCAGGGCGCCGCCCAGGCGCTTGAGGTCGTACTGCAGCAGGTCGGGGTTGAGCAGCTCGGCGTCCACGCCCTTCTTGATGAAGAGCGGGAAGTTGTCGGCGTACGCCTCGGCGGCGGCCGACGGCGTGATGTCCTGGCCCAGCACCTCCTTGCGGATGGTGTGCAGCAGCAGGCGCGCGGTGGCGTAGGTGTAGTCCGGATCCTTCTCGATCAGGGTGCGGGCGGCCAGGATGGCGGCCTTGTACACCTCGTCGATCGGCACGCCGTCGTACAGGTTGCGCATGGTCTCGGCCACGATCGGATCGGGCTTGACGTCGGCCGACAGGCCCGAGCAGGCGTTCTCGATCAGCGCCTTGAGCTGGCCCAGGTCCAGCGGGATGCGCTGGCCGCCGTCGACCACGTGCAGCAGCGGCGCCTCCACCACGGCCGGCGTGCCCTGGCGGGCGCGCTCCTGGGCGCGGCGGTCGCGGTACAGCACGTAGGCGCGGGCGATGTCATGGTGGCCGCCGCGCATCAGGCCCAGTTCGACCTGGTCCTGCACGTCCTCGATGTGGAAGGTGCCGCCGCCCGGGCGCGAGCGCACCAGGGCGCGGATCACCTGCTGGGTGAGGCCGTCGACCGTCTCGCGCACGCTGGCCGAGGCGGCGCCCTGGGTGCCGTGCACGGCCAGGAAGGCCTTCATCATCGCGATGGCGATCTTGTTCGGCTCGAAGGGGACGACGGCGCCGTTGCGCCGGATGATCTGGTAGTGCGCGAGCGGGCTGGCGGCAGCCTGTCCGCTGCCCGCGGGGGCGTCGAAGGAGGTCAGGGTCTGGGGGGAAATGCTGTCGACGCTGGACACAGATTGCATGTCGTTCCTCTGCTGCAGTTGTTCTTTGAAGGGCGCGAAGTTTAAACGCCGCTTCGCCTGAGAGGCACTATATATAGCGCCTCGGGGCAGATCAAGCACTATAGGTAGTGGTTGACCCGTGGATCACGAGTGGAGATGCTGTGGACAGCATGTGGGCACCCGGTGCGTCGCGCGGACTTCGGCCGCGCGTTTTCGAGAACCATCATCCACCGGCCAATGACGGCGCGGGCTCGCGCCTCAAATGCCCTTGCAGGCCGCGCGGCTGCTGGCTCGGCGCCGGTGCGGCGCGCATCGCGTTTCGCCGTGCGAAGCAGGCGTGTGTCGACGTGCAAGGACGCGGGCACGCATCACGGCGCGAGGCGAACGCGCAACTCGACCGCAGAGGAACACACGCCTCTCAGGCGGTGGGAGGGAACGACGCCGGTGGCCAGCCCAGGCTGTCCTGCAATTCGATCCAGTCGAAGCCGGGCCCCGGGTCCTGCTTGCGCCCCGGCGCCACGTGCTCGTGGCCCGCGACGTGGCGGATCGGATAGCGTTGCGCCAGCGCCGCGCACAGGCCCGCGAGCGCCTCGTACTGCGCGGGCTCGAACGTTCCACCCTCCAGGCCCTCGAGTTCGATGCCCACCGAAAAATCGTTGCAGTTGTCGCGCCCCTGCCACGACGAGGCGCCAGCGTGCCAGGCGCGGTCGTCGCAGCTCACGAACTGCCAGAGCTCCCCGCCGCGGCGAACGTAGAAATGGGACGAGACCTGCATCCCCTCGATCGCCTTGAAATAGGGGTGGGCTTCCCAGTCCAGGCGGTTGGTGAACAGCGCCTGCACCTCGTCGCCGCCGTACTGGCCGGGCGGCAGGCTGATGGAATGGACGACCACCAGGTCGATCGCCGAACCGGCCGGCCGCGGACCGAAGTTGGGCGAATCCAGCCGGCGCGCGAACCGGTACCAGCCCCGCGACCAGAGCGCGTCGTCAGGCGACGGATTCATTGGGTTCTTCGCCACCGGGCACCGCGATCGCCAGCCGCGCGATGCGGTAGCGGATCTGCCGCAGGCTCAGGCCCAGGCGCTGCGCCGCGGCCGTGCGGTTGAAGCCGGTCTCCTGCAGCGCGCGCACCAGGATCTCGCGCTCCTGGTGGTCCAGCCAGGCCTGCAGGTCGCTGGGCATTGGGATATCGCCGGCGGGCGCGGGCACGTCGGCGACCTGCGCCGCACCGGGAACAGGCATGTCCTGCGCCGCCGGCGTGGCCCTCAGCGGCGCGGGGGCGCTGGCCACGCCGTCGACCTGCAGCGCCTCGCCGTCGGACAGGGCGACGGCCCGGTGCAGCAGGTTCTCCAGCTCGCGCACGTTGCCGGCCAGCGGGTGGTGGGCCAGCTGCTCGGCCACCGCCGCCGACAGCTTGGGCACCGGCATGCCGGTCTCGGCGGCGATGCGCGCCAGCAGCGCGTCGCACAGCGCCGGCAGGTCCTCGCGGCGCTCGCGCAGCGGCGGCACCACGATCTCGATGACGTTCAGGCGGTAGTACAGGTCCTGGCGGAAGCGCCCGGCGGTAACGTCGGCGGCCAGGTCGCGGTGGGTGGCGCTGACGATGCGCACGTCGACCGCGTCCTCCTGCGTGGAGCCCAGGGCGCGCACGTGCCGCTCCTGGATGGCGCGCAGCAGCTTGGACTGCATGGCCAGCGGAAGGTCGCCGATCTCGTCGAGGAACAGCGTGCCGCCGCTGGCGGCCTGGAAATAGCCTTCGCGGTCCGCGGTGGAGCCGGTGTAGGAGCCCTTGCGGGCGCCGAAGAACTCGGCCTCCAGCAGCGCCTCCGGGATCGCACTGCAGTTGACGCCGACGAACGGCCCGTCGCTGCGGTGGCTGCAGGAATGCAGCGCGCGCGCCGCCAGCTCCTTGCCGGTGCCCGATTCGCCGCGCACCAGGACCGGGGCCATGCTGCGGGCCACCTTGGCGATCCTCTCCTTGACCTGCTGCATGGGCGCCGAGGTGCCCACCAGCCGGTCCAGCGAGGACTGGCCGGTGGCCGGCGCGCGCTCGGCGCGGTTGCCGCCGGCCAGGCGCGCGCGGGCACCGGACTGGCGGTCCTGGATGGCCGAGGCCACGACGCTGCGGAACTGCTTCAAGTCGACCGGCTTGGTGAGGTAGTCGAAAGCGCCGGCCTTGAGGGCCTCCACCGCGTTCTCGGCCGAGCCGTAGGCGGTCATCACGATGCAGCGCTCGGGACGCTGCTGCACCAGCATGTGCTGCAGCAGCTCCAGGCCCTGGCCGTCGGGCAGCCGCATGTCGGTGATGACGACGTCGAAGCGGCGGTCCTGCAGGTGCTGCCGGGCGTCGGCCAGGGTGCCAGCGGAATCGACGTGGTAGCCCTCGCGCAGCAGCGCCAGTTCGTACAGGGTGCGCAGGTCGGGTTCGTCGTCGACGACGAGGATCTGGGGGTCGGGGGCGGCAGCCGGGGCGTTCACGCCGTCATTTTGGCAAACGCAGCCGTGGCGGCCATAGGGGAAGTCGTACGGAAGGCCACGAAGAAGGCATTGCCTGCGCGTCCGTCGCCCCGGGGCGACGGTCCGCGCCGGTAGCCGATGCTGGCGCCATGCCGCTCGCACAGCTCGCGGCAGATGTACAGGCCCAGCCCGCTGGAGCGGCTCTCCGACGAGAAGAAGGGCTCGAACAGATGGCGCTCGACGGCCGGCTCCAGCGCGGCCCCGTCGCTCCACACGGTGAGCACCGGCGCCGCGCCATCCACCGTGGTCTCGACCTGGATGGCATCGGAGGCCGACGACGCGTAGCGAAGGGCGTTGTCCAGCAGGTTCACCAGCAGGCGGCGCAGGTGGTCGGGCTCGAAAGCGATGACCTGGCCGGGGGCTTCCAGCACCAGCTGCAGCTGCCCGCCGCTGTGGTTCTGGTCGGTCCAGTCCTGGCAGCAGGCGCGCACGGCCGGATCGAATTCGGGCCGGACCTGGCCGGGCGCGGCCGACTGGTGCTGCACCCGCGCCACGTCCAGGATCTCCTCCACGATGCGCGAGAGCCGCTGCGCGTTCTGCCGCACCAGCGCGCTCAGCTGCCGCTGGCCGGGGTCCTGCAGTTCCTCTTCCAGCAGGTCGTTGGCCTGGGAGATGGCCGCCAGCGGATTGCGGATCTCGTGCGCCACCGCGGTGGACATGCGCCCCATGGCGGCCAGCTTCTCGGTGCGAAGGCGCGCTTCCATCTCGCGCAGGTCCTGCAGGAACACCACGCACAGGCTGTCGCCCGGCTGGTCGCCGGCGGCCGCCAGCCGGGTGCGCACGACCATGCGGCGCACCGCGTCGTCGTGCGGGATCGCCACGTCCGACACCTGCGGCTCGCCGGTGTCGAAGGTGCGCTGCGCCATCGACGCCAGCGGCGCCCAGGCCGGCTGCGCCAGCAGCGGACGACGCTGCCGGGCGCCGGCACCCAGCAGCTCGCGGGCCGCGGGATTGGCGGCCTGCACCTGGCCGCTCAGGTCCACCACCAGCACGCCGTCGGCCAGCGTCTCGATCACCAGCTGGTTGACCCGGATCTGCATCAGGGCGGCCCGGCGCCCCTGCGCCGCCGCCGCCTCCTCGCGCGCCAGCCGCAGGGCCAGCTGGTGCGCCAGGAAGGCCAGCGCGAAGAAGCCGATGCCGCTCAGGCCCGCCTGCAGGAAGCGCGGGGCGAGGTCGACCGGCGACTGAAGGGCCAGCACCCAGGCCTCGGCCAGCAGCAGCAGGGCGACCGCCGCCGCCGTGCCCAGCGCCAGCAGGGACGAGCCCAGCACCGACGCCATCAGCACCGGCACCGCGAAGAGCGGCGCGTAATAGATGCCGCCCGCCTGGAGGAACTGCAGGCAGGAGAACACCAGCAGGTCCACGCCGATGCTGGAAACCCACTGCGGATCGAACGGTGCGCCGGGATCGGGCGGCCGCACGAAGAGGCGCACCGCCAGCGCGGCGGCCAGGTAGGTGCCGCACAGGCCGATCAGCCAGCCCGAGACCGTCTGCGGCCCCAGCAGCCGGGAGCCGATCAGGAGCAGCAGCACCGACAGCCCGATGGCGACCCGCGCGGTGGCGAACCCCAGCCAGAGGCGGACGAAGGCGGATTCCTGGGAAGCGCCCGACTCTTGCAGGACGGAGTCGAACGGCGCCGCGGCCATGTTCAATTGCCGCCGTCGCGGCGGTGGTCGGCGCTGCAGTACAGGCGCCCGCTGGCGCCCGGCACCGCGTCCGGCCGCGGCAGGTGGAGCGCGCAGACGGGGCAGCGCACCATGTCCTGCGGCAGGGCGGGTGCAGGTGCGGGGCTGGGACGCGCGGCGGCCGCGGCTTCGTCACGGGCGCGATCGCGCTCGCGCTCGCGTCCCGATCGCCACACCAGCCAGGCGATCACCAGCACCGCCAGCACCAGCAGGTACTTCATGTCGACCGCCCCAGCACCACTTCCAGCACGAAGCGCGAGCCCACGTAGGCCAGCAGGAGCAGCAGGGAGCCGGTGTACAGCACACGCACCGCCGTGCGGCCGCGCCAGCCGAAGCGCGCGCGCCCCAGGAGCAGCATCGCGAAGGCGACCCAGGCCAGCACCGAGAAGATGGTCTTGTGCTCCCAGCGCCAGGCCCGGCCGTACAGCGACTCGCCGAACAGCAGCCCCGCCAGCAGCGTGGCGGACAGCAGCACAAAGCCGGCGAAGGCGAAGCGGAAGGTGAGGCGCTCCAGCGTGAGCAGCGGCAGGCCGGCCCGCGGTTCGGCGGCCAGCCGCATCATCTGTTCGGCGCGGCGCATCAGCCAGGCGTGCACCACGGCGGCGGCGAACAGCCCATAGGAGGCGATGCCCAGGGCCAGGTGCAGCGGCAGCAGCGGCGTGGTGGCGTGCATCGGCGTGCCGGGGAAGACCAGCGCCAGGAGCACCGCCGCCGACCCCAGCCCGGCCATGGCCCAGCGGGCCTGCAGTTGCGGGAACAGCTCCCGTTCGACGGCGTAGACGGTCAGCACCAGCCACGCCGTGACCGACAGGGCGGGCGCGAAGCCGAATCGGGGCGAATCGCCCAGCAGGGTCCAGCCCAGCACCACCGCATGGAGCACCCAGGCGACCACCAGCGCCCAGCGCGCCGCGCGCTGGCTCAGGCGCGCCGCGCCCGCCGCGGGCACGGCATAGGCCGCGGCGGCCGCCAGGGACAGCACGGCACCGGTCGTGGACCCACCACTCGCTAGAATCATGAGCCGCAGTTTAGTCGCTCGCCCCGCATCCGCCGGGTTACGGCGCACCCCCCATGGCCTCCGCCCTCTCCGACAAACTCTCCCGCCTGGTCAAGGAAATGCGCGGCCAGGCGCGCATCACAGAAGCCAACGTGCAGGACATGCTGCGCGAGGTTCGCATGGCCCTGCTCGAGGCTGACGTGGCGCTGCCCGTGGTGCGCGACTTCGTCGCCCGGGTCAAGGAAAAGGCGCTGGGCCAGGAGGTGGTGGGCTCGCTCAATCCCGGCCAGGCGCTGGTGGGCATCGTCAGCCGCGAGCTGGTCGCCACCATGGGCGAGGGCGTGTCCGACATCAACCTGGCGGCCCAGCCGCCGGCGGTGATCCTGATGGCCGGCCTGCAGGGCGCGGGCAAGACCACCACCACGGCCAAGCTGGCCAAGCACCTGATCGAGAAGCGCAAGAAGAAGGTGCTGACGGTCTCCGGCGACGTCTACCGTCCGGCCGCCATCGAGCAGCTCAAGACCGTCACGCACCAGGCCGGCGCCGAGTGGTTCCCCAGCTCGCCCGACCAGAAGCCGCTGGACATCGCCCGCGCGGCGCTGGACTACGCGCGCAAGCAGTACTTCGATGTGCTGCTGGTCGACACGGCCGGCCGCCTGGCCATCGACGAAGTGCTGATGCGCGAGATCCGCGACCTGCACGCCGAGCTCAAGCCGGTGGAGACGCTGTTCGTGGTCGATGCCATGCAGGGCCAGGACGCGGTGAACACCGCCAAGGCCTTCAAGGAAGCGCTGCCGCTGACCGGCATCGTGCTGACCAAGACCGACGGCGACTCGCGCGGCGGCGCGGCGCTGTCGGTGCGACAGATCACCGGCGCGCCGATCAAGTTCGCCGGCGTGTCCGAGAAGATCGACGGGCTGGAGGTGTTCGATGCCGAGCGCCACGCCGGCCGCATCCTGGGCATGGGCGACATCGTCGCCCTGGTCGAGCAGGTCACGGCCGGCGTCGACATGCAGGCCGCGCAGAAGCTGGCGGCCAAGGTCAAGAGCGGCGAAGGCTTCGACCTGAACGACTTCCTGGCCCAGATCCAGCAGATGAAGCAGATGGGCGGGCTGTCCACGCTGATGGAGAAGATGCCCGCGCAGGTCCAGGCCAAGGCCGGCCAGGTCGACATGGACAAGGCCGAGCGCGACATCCGCCGCAAGGAAGGGATCATCTGCAGCATGACGGCGCACGAGCGCCGCAAGCCCGAGATCATCAAGGCCACCCGCAAGCGCCGCATCGCCGCCGGCGCCGGCGTGCAGGTCCAGGAGGTCAACCGCCTGCTCAACGAGTTCGAGCAGATGCAGGGGATGATGAAGAAGATGAAGGGCGGCGGCCTCATGAAGATGATGAAGCGCATGGGCGGGATGGGCGGCAAGGGCGGCATGCCCAAGCTTCCTTTCTAGGGGCAGCCCTGCAGCGGGGCCGCTCCTATACTGCCCCGCCATGAAGATCGTCGACTCCTTCGCGGACATCTCCCGCTTCGTCGCCATCCGCCGCGACATCCACATGCATCCTGAACTCGGCTTCGAGGAACACCGCACCTCGAAGATCGTGGCCGAGCTGCTGCGCGAATGGGGCATCCAGGTGCACACCGGCGTCGCCGGGACCGGCGTCGTCGGGGTCCTGCGCTGCGGCAACGGCCCGCGCACCATCGGCCTGCGGGCCGACCTGGACGCGCTGCCCCTGCAGGAGGAAAACCACTTCCCGCACCGGTCGCAGCACGATGGCCGCATGCACGCCTGCGGCCATGACGGGCACACCACCATGCTGCTGGCGGCGGCCTGGCACCTTTCGCAATCGCGCGACTTCAGCGGAACGGCGAACTTCATCTTCCAGCCGGCCGAGGAGATGGGCAAGGCGGGCGCGCTGAAGATGATCCAGGACGGCCTGTTCGAGCGCTTCCCCTGCGACGCGGTGTTCGCGCTGCACAACTTCCCGATCGGCAACGTGGGCGGCTTCGCGCTGAACCACGGCGCGCTGATGGCCTCCAGCAACACCTGGCGCGTGACCATGACCGGCCGCGGCACCCATGCCTCGATGCCGCACACCGGCATCGACCCGATCGGCGCCGTGATCGACCTCGGCCAGCAGCTCCAGTCGCTGGTGCCCCGGGTCGTCAATTCCACCGAGCGCGCCCTGCTGGCGGTGACCCAGCTGCAGGGGTCCGACGCCCCCAACGTCATCCCCGACACGGCGGCGGTCGGCGGCACGGTGCGCACCTTCTCGGTGGACGCGCTCGACCGCATCGAAGAGGGTTTGCGAAGACTCGCAGGCGGCATCGCGCAGGCGCACGGCTGCAGCGCCGACGTGTTCTTCCGCCGTGCGTCGCCGCCGGTGGTCAACCATGAGGCCGAGGCCCGCTTCGCGGCCGAGGCGATGCGCGAAGTGGTGGGCGACGGGATGGTGGATGAAAGCTATCCGGCCGTGATGGGCGCGGAGGACTTCGCCCACATGCTGCGCGTCAAGCCGGGCTGCTATGCCTTCATCGGCAACGGCGATGGCGGGCACCGCCTGGCCGACCACGGGCCCGGTCCTTGCATCATCCACAACACCTCGTTCGACTTCAACGACGAGATCATCCCCATCGGCGCCAGCTACTTCGTGCGGCTGGCGCAGCGGTGGCTGGCCCAACCCTGAGTCCACAAGCAAAGCAAACGGAGCCTCCATGAGCCCTCGCAGCATCGCCCGCGCCGTCATGGCGTTCACCCTCGTCGCCGCCACGGCATCGCCGGCGCTGGCCCAGCGCGTCATCCGCATCGTGGTGCCGTTCGGTCCCGGCGCGGTGCAGGACACGGTCGCGCGGACCTTCAACGCCGAACTGGGGCAGCTGCTCGGCGCCTCGGTGGTGGTCGAGAACCGGCCGGGCGCCGGCGGCACGCTGGGCACCGCCCAGGTGGCCAAGTCGCCGGCCGACGGCAACACGCTGGTGCTGGCCGCGGCCAGCCACACGCTGGCCGGCCACCTGTACAGCAAGCTGGCCTACGACCCGATCAAGGACTTCACCGGCCTGGCCTACATCGGCAACTCCGGCTACGTCATCGCCGCGCCGGGCAACCTGGGCGTCAACAACCTCGCCGACTACGTCAAGCTGCTCAAGTCCAAGCCCGGGCAGACCAACTACGCGTCGGCCGGCAACGGCAGCGCCACGCACCTGGGCATGGCGTACTTCCTGTCGAAGGCCGGCGTGGAGATGCAGCACGTGCCGATGAAGTCCACGGGCGACGCCGTCAACGAGCTGCTGGCTGGCCGCGTGCAGGGCGTGACGTCCTCGCTGATCGGCATCGTGCCGTTCAAGCAGGACGCGCGCGTGAAGCTGCTGGCCTACACCGGCTCGCAGCGCTCCCGCTTCCTGCCGGAGCTGCCCACGGTGGCCGAAGCCGGCGTGCAGGGCTACAAGTTCGATTCCTGGATCGGCCTGCTGGCGCCCGCCGGCATGCCCAAGGCCGAACTGGACAAGCTCAACGCCGCGATGAACAAGGTGCTGGCCGATCCGGCCGTGCAGCAGCGCCTGACCAACCTGGGCGTGGAAGTCGGAGGCAACCTGGCGGTCGAACCGTTCCAGAAGCTGCTGCGCGAGGACTACGACAGCGCCGGCGCGCTGGTCAAGGCGTCCGGCGCCCGCATCGAATAACGAACGAGCAGAACGCGCGCCGTCTCAGGCGGCGCGCAGTTCGCGTGCCGCGCGCCCTGCGTGCAGGCGCGCGCGCCGCAGCACCGGCGGCGAGCCCGCCTCCTCCGGCACCAGCATCAGCCCGCGCGAGCGCAGCCACAGCCCCAGCTCCACGTGGCTGGTGAGCACCACCAGCGGCGCCGCGAACATCAGCGGCAGTGCCACCGGCAGCAGCGACAGGGCCGCGCCGCCCTCCACCAGGGCCACGCCCGCGGCGAGCGCCAGGAACACCAGGGTCAGCGGCAGCAGCTGGCGCAGCGCGTCGCCCCAGCGGATGACGGCGGCCTCCCGCGGGGGCGAGGTCCAGTGCAGCTGGATGCCGGTCAGCGCCACCGCCACGAACAGCGTGTGGGCCAGCATGCGCACCGGCGCCTGCACCAGGGCCAGCACCGTCTCCAGCGCCGCGCTGGCCAGCATGCGGGGGGTGCCGCCGAACTCGCGCTGCTCGCCGCGCATCACCACGGCCACCAGGCCCAGCACGCGCGGCAGGAACAGCATGCACAGCGTCCAGGCCCACAGGCCCAGCAGCTCGGCGGGTGCCGCGCCCAGGTCGGGCAGCACGCGCGCGCCGGACAGCCACAGCGCCGTTCCCGACAGCAGGAAGGCCAGCCACAGCGGCGCCGACAGGTACGACATGGCGCCGATCGCGAACATGGCGCGGTGCACCCGGTGGAAGCCGGGCTCGGCGATCAGGCGGGCGTTCTGCAGGTTGCCCTGGCACCAGCGGCGGTCGCGCTGCAGCTCGGACAGCAGGTCCGGTGGCGGCTGCTCGTAGCTGCCCGCCAGGTCGGTCACCAGCCACACCTGCCAGCCGGCGCGGCGCATCAGCGCCGCTTCCACGAAGTCGTGCGACATGATGCCGCCCGACAGGCCGCCACGCCCGGGGATGGGCGCCAGGCCGCAGTGCGCCATGAATGGGGCCACGCGGATGATGGCGTTGTGGCCCCAGTAGTGCGACTCGCCCAGCTGCCAGAACTGCAGTCCCAGCGTGAACAGGCGGCCCGTGACGCGGGCGGCGAACTGCTGCGAGCGCGCGTGCAGCGTGGCATGGCCGATCGGCTGCGTGGCGGTCTGCAGGATGCCGGCGCGCGGATGCGCCTCCATCAGCTTGGCCAGCGTCACCAGGCAGTCGCCGCTCATCACGCTGTCGGCATCCAGCACCACCATGTAGCGGTAGTCGGGGCCCCAGCGGCGGCAGAAGTCCGCCACGTTGCCGGCCTTGCGGTGGGTGCGGCGCGTGCGGTGGCGGTAGTAGACCTCCACCTGCGGGCCTTCGGGCTGGGCCGCGAGCGCGGCGCGCAGCGCTTCCCACGCGCCGCGCTCGGCCGCCAGCGTGGCCGGGTCGCGGCTGTCCGACAGCACGAACACGTCGAACTGCCGGCCCTGGCCGGTTGCGGCCAGCGACTCGCAGGTGGCGCGAAGGCCGGCGAACACGGTGGGCACGTGCTCCTCGCAGATCGGCATGATCACCGCCGTGCGCACGTCAGGAGCCAGCGCCTGGTCGCGCACCGCGCGAGCCGAGATGCCGTGCGCATCGCCGCGCACCATCACCCAGAAGCCCATCAGGGCCGTGGCAAAGCCGGTGACCACCCAGGCCGACAGGGCAGCGAACAGGGCCACTTCGCCGTAGAACAGCCAGGCGTTGTCGTACTGGGGCTGGGCCGACGCGAACAGGGCGGTGGCGACTGCGCTGCTCAGGACCGCGATCGAGGCGAAGGCGGCGCGGCGGCGTTGCGCCGCCCGTTCCCAGGGCTGGCGGGACGCGGCGCGCGAAGGCGCACCGCCGCCCAGCAGCCGCTGCAGCCGCGTGAGCGTGGCCAGCGCGACGCTGTTCCAGAAGCCGCGCCAGGGCACCACCGGCATGGAGCCGCGGTGGATGGGCGGCGCCGTCACCGCATTCGGATGGCGCTCGGCGCGCAACCGGCTGCGGCGCGAGGGGACCGCGACGGGGGCAACGGGTGAGTCGCCGCCGGTCTCGGAAACGCCGGCCTGCCTCAGTGGGCGGCGTCGGGTAGCACGATGTAGGTCCATGTTTCGCTCAGGGTGTCGTTGCCGTGTTGGAGAAAGGCGCGCAGTTCGACCGGCTGGGCCGGATCGATGGGGCGCACCCGCAAGGTCATGCGCCAGCTGCGGCTGGCGGCGTTGAAATAGACGAGCTGCTGCTCGATGCGGCCGTTGGCGTCGCTGTTGGCGACCACGCGCACCGGGGCGTCCGGCGGCAGCGCGTCCAGCGCCGGGCCGGTGAAATCGACCACGAACTGCACCTGGCCGGCCGTCAGCGCGGCCTGTTCGGCCCGCTGGTAGCCCTGGCCGCGGCGCGACTGCACCGTCCAGGCGCCGGGCGGGCGCTGGGGCGCGTCGCCCTGCCAGTGCAGTTCGTAGGCGAAGGCGATCGCCTCGCCGGGCGCGGGCAGCCTGGCCGGCACCCAGTAGGCCGCGATGTTGTCGTGCGTCTCGTCGGGCGTGGGCAGCTGCAGCAGCTCGACCCGGCCCGGTCCCCAGTCGCCGACCGGCTTGACCCAGGCGCTGGGGCGGCGCTCGTAGCGGGCCTCGGCATCCTCGTAGCTGGCGAAGGCGCGGTCGCGCTGCATCAGGCCGAAGCCGCGCACGCCGGGCACGGCGAAGCTGGTGACCACGGGCTTGTCGGGGTTCTGCAGCGGACGCCAGAGCCATTCGCCGCTGGCGCTTTCGACCAGCAGGCCGTCGGAGTCGTGCACTTCCGGACGGAAGTCGCCGGGCCGCGGCTGGTTCTCGCCGAACAGGAACATGCTGGTCAGCGGCGCCAGGCCGAGCGTGGCGACCGGCTGGGCGACGCCGGTGCGCAGGAACACCCGGGCGCTCACGTCCATCACCGTCGAGCGGCCCGGCCGCACGACGAAGCGGTAGGCGCCGGTGGCGCGCGGCGACTCCAGCAGCGCGTGGATCACCAGCTCGGTGGCGCCCGCGCGCGGCCGCTCGATCCAGAACTCGGAAAAACGGGGGAACTCCTCCGGCCCGCTGGCGCCCGCCGTGTCGATGGCCAGGCCGCGGGCCGACAGGCCGTACTGCTGGCCGGCGCCCAGGGCGCGGAAGTAGCTCGCGCCCAGGAAGACGACCAGTTCGTCCTTGTAGGCGCTGTTGTTGAGCGGGTAGTGGACGCGGAACCCGGCATGGCCGAGGTCGGGCCAGCCCTGCGTGGAGAGCGTGTTCTTGCCGTAGTCGTAGTCGGTCCGGCGCCAGGGCACGTCGCGCACCTGGCCGTTCTCCAGCACCTCGTGCACCCGCACCGGCTGCGGGTGGTAGCGCCCGCGGTGGAAGAACATGGTCTCGAACGGCAGGCCGGCATCGCGCCCCAGGGCCTGATCGGGACGGAAGCGGATGTCGCGCAGGCCGTCGTAGTCCAGCGCGGCCAGCTCGGCCGGCAGGTCGGCGGCCGGAACCCGCCACGGCTGCGTCGAGCGCGAGCGGGCCAGCTCGGCCACGGAATCCAGCGGCCCGACCTGGGCCATCGAGAGGGGCGCGACAAGCAGCCAGACCGCTGCGGCGAGGAAGAAACGACGGGCCGGCGCGAGCACGGCAAGAACCAAAGGCATGCCCTGGCTAGTGCAAACCCTAGGCCAGGTTGAAAGTCCTTTGTTGACAGGGACTTACGAGCGCTTTTTGCTGTTGGGTTGGGGCCTTGGCCGGAAAGGCGCCCCGAAAAGCCTGTTTTTGTCGCCGGTGGGCGACAGGGAAACGTTCTCTACCGGTCCTTCGCCTTGGCAGGGGTGGCATCGGCCCTGTCGTCATCCGGCGACAGGCCCTGTGCGTCGCCCTTGAACAGGCCCGGCGTGAGCTCGTTCTTCTGCAGCAGCCGGTAGAACTCCGTTCGGTTGCGGCCGGCCAGCCGGGCCGCGTCGGCCACGCTGCCGTCGGTCATCTTCAGCAGCCCGACCAGGTACTCGCGCTCGAAGCGCTGCTTGGCCTCGACGTAGGTCAGCACTTCCACGCCCGGCACGCGCAGCGCCCGCTGCACCAGCGCCAGCGGCACCAGGGCGGTGGTGGACAGCGCGCAGACCTGCTCCACCACGTTGTAGAGCTGGCGCACGTTGCCGGGCCAGGGCGCGGCAGCCAGCGCCTTGAGCGCCTCCGGCGCGAAGCCCGACACGCGCTTGGTGTACTTGCCCGCGAGCTTGTGCAGGAAGTGGTTGGCCAGCAGCGGGATGTCCTCCCGGCGCTCGCCCAGCGTGGGCAGCGTCAGCGTCACCACGTTCAGACGGTAGTAGAGGTCCTGGCGGAACTGGGCGCTGGCCATCGCGGTTTCGAGGTCGCGGTGGGTCGCCGAGATCACGCGCACGTCGACCGGGATCGACTGGCTGGAGCCCAGCGGGCGCACCGCGCGCTCCTGCAGCACGCGCAGCAGCTTGACCTGCAGCGCCGGCGGCATGTCGCCGATCTCGTCCAGCAGCAGCGTGCCGCCGTCGGCCGCCTGGAACAGGCCCTTGTGGTTGGCCACCGCGTCGGTGAAGGCGCCCTTGACGTGGCCGAACAGCTCGGACTCCAGCAGCGCCTCGGGGATGGCGCCGCAGTTCACCGCCACGAAGGGCCGGCGTGCCCGCGGGCTGGCCTTGTGGATGGCGCGGGCCAGCAGCTCCTTGCCGCTGCCGCTGTCGCCGCGCAGCAGCACCGACGCATCGGAGCGCGCCACCATGCGCGCCTCGGCCAGCAGTTCGGCCATGCGGCTGGAGCGGCTGACGATCTCCTCTCGCCAGCGCTCGTCGGCGGTTTCGCCGGTGACGGGCGCACTGCTCAGCGAGATGGCCTGCGCGATCTTGTCCAGCAGCTCGCGAGGTTCGTAGGGCTTGGTGAGGTAGCCGAACACGCCGCGCGCGGTGGCCTCCACCGCGTCGGGAATGGTGCCGTGCGCCGTCAGCAGGATCACCGGCAGCGAGGGATGGCGGCCGCGGATCTCGTCGTACAGGCTCAGGCCGTCACGCCCGGGCAGGCGCACGTCGCTCAGCACCAGCTGCGGCCGCTCCACCGCCAGCTGCGACAGCGCCGCCTCGGCCGAGCCGACCGCGCTGACCTGGTAGCCGGCCGCGTGCAGCCGCATCGACAGCAGCCGCAGCATGTCGGCATCGTCGTCGACGACCAGGATGCGGGGACCGGACGTGGTGCTCATGGCGTGGCCGGGCGGTTGGGGCGGGCCCGCTCGATGGCCCGCAGGGCCTCGAGCCGGTCCTGCAATTGCTCGGCGCGGCGCTGGGTGTCGCGCAGCTGCTGGGACTGTCGGTCCACCATCTCCTCCAGCCGGCGCTGCTCGTTCAGATGGGCCAGCAGCTGGCGCGCCAGCGGATGCAGCGTGCGCGCGTCCGGCGTGTCCTCGGCCTGCACGCGTTGCAGCAGCTGCGCGGCGCGCGCGCTGTCGCCGGGCGCGCGGGTCTGCATCAGCACCAGCGCCATCTGGAACAGGTTGCCCGGCGTGGGGTCCTGGCCGGTCAGGCGAGAAAGCTCCGCCGCCGCATTGGGCGGCGTGAGCCCGCGGACGCGGTCGGCGTAGGCGAGCATGGCGGCCGCCGGCGTCGTCTCGACGGGGGCGGGGGCCGCGGCCGGCGGGGGCGGGGGTGCCGGCGGCGGCTCGGGCATCACCGCGATCACCATCGGCGGCGGCTCCGGCGGCGGGGGCGGCAGGGGGATGGGCGCGGCGCAGCCGACCGTCAACGCGGCGGCCGCGAGGCCGGGCGCGAGCAGGCGGACAAGGGCGGCGGGCTCAAGTGGCATGGGGCAGTTCGATCCGGAAATGCGCGCCGGGTCCGGCGTGCGGCAGCAGGATGATCCGGCCGCCATGGGCTGCAATGTATTCCTGCACGATGGACAGTCCGATCCCGGTGCCGGGCGGCGCGTCCTGCGGCTGGTGTTCGCCGCGGTAGAAGGGCTCGAAGACGCGGTCGCGGTCGGCCTCGGCGACGCCCGGTCCCTGGTCTCGCACGTCGATCTCCACGGCGGCGGGCAGGCGCCGCAGCTGCAGGCGGAGCTGGCCGCCGTGCGGCGAGAAGCGGATGGCATTGGTCAGCAGGTTGGCCAGGGCGGTGCCCAGCTTGTCCGGGTCCACCGGCGCGACCACGCTGTCGCCCTCGACCTCGACGGTGAGCTCCTTGGCATCCCACTGCAGCCGCTGCGCCTCCACCTGGTCCTGCAGCAGGGCCAGCAGGTCGGTGGGCTTGCGGCGCAGCTGGCGCGCCTCGAACGCGGCGGCGTTGAAGCGCAGCAGCGCCTCGATGCGCTCCTGAAGCCCCGCGGCGTTGTGCTGCAGGATGCGAACAACCTCCTGCTGGCGGCTGTTCATCTCGCCGGCCACGCCCTCCTGCAGCAGCGACACGCCTTCGCGCAGCGAAGCCAGCGGGGTCTTGAGCTCGTGCGAGACGTGGCGCAGGAAGCGGGCCTTGTCGGCGTCCAGCTCGGTCAGGCGCAGGCGCAGCCAGTCGAGCTGGCGCGAGAGGCGCCGCACGTCGTTGGGACCCCGGATCTCGATCGGCTCGTCCAGCCGGTTCTGCCCCAGGCCTGTGATCGCCGCCTCCAGCCGCTTGAACGGCCGCGCCAGCCAGATGCCCAGGCCGGCGATCAGCAGCGAGGTCAGCGCGAGCACCACCACCACCTGCTGCATCAGGCGCGCGCGGCTGTTGTCCAGGCGCTCGCGCAGCTGGCGGTTGCGCTCGCCGATGAGCTGCTGGACCTCGCGCGTGATCCCGGTGTTGAGGCTGTCGAATTCGCGAAAGCGCTGGGCCGCGACGCGCTCGCGCTCGAGCGCGGTGGCGGCCGGGCCGGACAACAGCGCCTCGACGGCATCGAGCTGCTCGTTCCAGCGCTGGCCCTGCGAAGGCGTCAGGCCCTGCTCGGTCAGCCGCCGCAGGGCCGCGCGGGCACGGGACGCCTCCTCATCGAAGCGTCGGCGCAGCACCGAATCGCTCAGGATCAGCGACTGGCGCGCCGCACGTTCCATGTCCACGGTGCGCTCGGCCAGCGTCTGCGCGCTGGCGTTCAGGTCGAGTGCGGCCGCGGTGGCCGAGCCGCTCTGGGCCATCAGCCGGTCGAGCACCACCACCGCACGCAGCGCGGTGCCGCCCAGGAGCGCGCCCACGAGCATGAAGGCGATCAGCAGCAGCTGATGGAACGACAGGTGGAAGCGCGTCCCGGCCATGCGCCGGGGTCAGGCGGGTGCGGTTTCGCGCACGGCCACCTGCGCGCGCAGCGAGTGCGGCAGCGCCTCGGTGATGGTGACGTCGACCATCTGCCCCACCAGGCGCTGCGGCCCGGGGAAGTTGACGATGCGGTTGCATTCGGTGCGGCCCATCAGCTCGGTCTTGTCCTTGCGCGAAGGGCCTTCGACCAGGAGGCGCTGCACCGTGCCCACGCGGCTGGCGCTGATGCGGCGCACGTTGTCCTCCAGCACGGCCTGCAGGTGGTGCAGGCGGCGCAGCTTGGCCTCGTGCGGCGTGTCGTCGTGCAGCGCCGCCGCCGGCGTGCCCGGCCGCGGGCTGAAGATGAAGCTGAAGCTGGCGTCGTAGCCGACGTCCTCGACCAGCTTCATCAGCTTGCCGAAGTCCTCTTCGGTCTCGCCCGGGAAGCCGACGATGAAGTCGCTGGACAGCGAGATGTCCGGTCGCACGGCGCGCAGCTTGCGGATCGTGCTCTTGTATTCCATCGCGGTGTAGCCGCGCTTCATCGCCATCAGGATGCGGTCGCTTCCGTGCTGCACCGGCAGGTGCAGGTGGCTGACCAGCTTGGGCACCTTGCCGTAGGCCTCGACCAGCCGCTGGGTGAACTCGTTCGGGTGGCTGGTGGTGTAGCGGATGCGCTCGATGCCGGGGATCTCGGCCACGTACTCGAGCAGCAACGCGAAGTCGGCGATCTCGGCGGTGCCGCCCATGGGGCCGCGCCAGGCGTTCACGTTCTGGCCCAGCAGCGTCACTTCCTTGACGCCCTGGTCGGCCAGCTCGGCCACCTCGGCGAGCACGTCGTCCAGCGGACGCGAGACTTCCTCGCCCCGGGTGTAGGGCACCACGCAGTAGCTGCAGTACTTGCTGCAGCCTTCCATGATGGAGACGAAGGCGGTCGCGCCTTCCACCCGCGCGGGCGGCAGGTGGTCGAACTTCTCGATCTCGGGAAAGCGGATGTCCACCTGCGGCCGGCCCAGTCGCTGGCGCTCGGCCAGCAGCTGGGGAAGGCGGTGCAGGGTCTGCGGGCCGAACACCACGTCGACGTAGGGCGCGCGCTCGACGATGGCCGCGCCTTCCTGGCTGGCCACGCAGCCGCCCACGCCGATCAGCACACCCTTCTTCTTGAGGTGCTTGACCCGGCCCAGGTCGGAGAAGACCTTCTCCTGCGCCTTCTCGCGCACCGAGCAGGTGTTGAAGAGGATGAGGTCGGCCTCTTCCGGGTCCTGCGTCGGTTCGTAGCCTTCGGCCGCGTGCAGGACGTCCGCCATCTTGTCCGAGTCGTACTCGTTCATCTGGCAGCCGAAGGTCTTGACGTAAACCTTCTTCATGGCGGTCACTTCCGGGCGCCGAAGATCAGGTCCAGCAGTTCGGCAAAGCGCTTGTGGCCGTCCGGGCTGCCGTCCTCCGCCGGGGCCACCCGGCTGTACTCCTCGTCCGTGAGCACCCAGACCTCGTGCACCAGGCCGGCGGCATCGCGGCGGTAGACCACCGGCAGCACCTGGCCGACTACGCTGCCCGACAGCAGCATGAGGTTGTTGGTGCCGCGGATGCGGGCGCCGGGCGACAGCCGGTCGGGCTGGCCGTTGAGCGTGATCTGCGGCGGGGCCGTGACGGTCAGCCTGGCCGGCTTGACGCCGGCCGGGGCGCTGCGGATGACGACCTGGGCCTGCGCGACGGCGGCGGCCAGCAGGAGGGCGGCGGGAAGGAGGATCCAGCGGTTCATGGTGTTGATCCAGAGGCTGAAGTGGAAAAAACAAAGGCACTGTACGGGACAGTGCCTTTGGGGGTCTGGTGGCGCTTCACGGACTCGAACCGCGGACCTGTGGATTATGATTCCATCGCTCTAACCGACTGAGCTAAAGCGCCGAGAGCCCGTGATTATAGCCAACAGGCGTCAGCGGTGGCTGAACGAGGGCGCACGCTTGGCCAGGAAGGCCTCCATCCCCTCTTCCTGGTCGGCCGTCGAGAACAGCGCGTGGAACAGGCGCCGCTCGAACATCACCCCGTCGCTCAGCGGCGATTCGAAAGCCCGGTTCACCGATTCCTTGGCCGCCATCGCCGCCAACCGGGGCATGTCGGCGATCACGATCGCGGCCGCCAGCACCTCATCCATCAGCTTGTCCAGCGGCACGACCCGGCTCACCAGCCCGGCGCGCTCGGCCTCCTGCGCGTCCATCATGCGGCTCGTCAGGATCATGTCCATGGCCTTGGACTTGCCGACCGAGCGCGGCAGGCGCTGGGTGCCGCCGGCGCCCGGGATGATGCCCAGCTTGATCTCGGGCTGGCCGAACCGGGCGTTGTCGGCGGCGATGATGAAGTCGCACATCATCGCCAGCTCGCAGCCGCCCCCCAGCGCGAAGCCGGCCACCGCGGCGATCACCGGCTTGCGGATGCTGCGCACGTGCTCCCAGTTGCGGCTGATGTATTCGGACTTGTAGACGTCGGCGAAGCTGTACTTGGTCATCACCGAGATGTCGGCGCCGGCGGCGAAGGCCTTCTGGCTGCCGGTGACGACGATGCAGCCGATCGCGTCGTCGGCGTCGAAAGCCTTGAGCGCGGCGCCCAGCTCGTCCATGAGCTGGTCGTTCAGTGCGTTGAGCTGCTTGGGGCGGTTGAGCGCGACGATGCCGACCTTGCCGGCTTCGATGCGCGTTTCGATGGTCTCGTAGGCCATGGCGTCTCCTTGGAGCGGGCACTATACCCAAGCGAAAACGTGGCCCGACCGAGCGGTCGGTGAATGTTAGATTCGGCGCAGGAGACCCCCCGACATGAGCGAACCGACCGTCCTCTACGAGACCCGTGGCGCCATCGCGCTGATCACGCTGAACCGCCCGCAGGCGCTCAACAGCTTCACACGCGCCATGCACAAGGAATTGTGGGCCGCGCTGGAGCGCATCGAGGCCGACAAGTCGGTCCGCGCGGCGGTGATCACCGGCGCCGGCCGGGGGTTCTGCGCAGGCGCCGACCTGGCGGAGTTCGACTTCGCCGAAGGCCCCGACCTGGTCCGGCGCGCCGACCCCGGTCCGCTGATCGACCAGGCCTTCAACCCCACCGTGCGCCGCCTGCAGGCGCTGCGCGTGCCCACCGTGGCGGCCGTCAACGGCGTCGCCGCGGGCGCGGGCGCCTCGCTGGCGATGACGTGCGACCTGGCGATCGCCGCGCACAACGCCACCTTCATCCAGGCCTTCATCAAGCTGGGACTGATCCCCGATGCCGGCGGCACGTACTTCCTGATCAAGAAGCTGGGCCTGGCCCGCGCCATGGGCTGCGCCATGCTGGGCGACAAGGTCAGTGCGCAGGACGCCAGGGAGTGGGGAATGATCTGGGACGTCGCGCCCGAGGGCGAGGACTGCCTGCAGGCCGCGATCAAGCTGGCCGAGCGGCTGGCCGTGCTGCCCACGGCGGGCCTGGTCGCCACCCGCAAGGTGCTGCGCGCGGCGGCGAGCAACGACCTGGACAAGCAACTGGACCTGGAGCGCGACACCCAGTCGGCCCTGGGCCGCACGCACGACTACATCGAGGGCGTGAAGGCCTTCCGCGAGAAGCGCGCGCCGAAGTTCAAGGGCGAGTGAGCGATGTCGCCCGAACAGAAGGCCGCCAAGGTCGGCGAAACCATGTTCGCGGCCGACCTGGCCAGCCGCGAGTTCATGAAGATGGAACTCGTCAGCTGCGCCCCGGGCCGCGCGAGCATGCGCATGGTGGTGCGCGAGGAGATGCTCAACGGCCACCGCATCTGCCACGGCGGCTTCATCTTCACCCTGGCCGATTCCACTTTCGCCTTCGCCTGCAACAGCCACAACAAGGTGGCGGTGGCGGCCGGCTGCAGCATCGAGTTCCTCAAGCCGGGCCAGCTGGGTGACGTGCTCACCTGCGAGGGCGTGGAGCAGGTGCTGCAGGGCCGGCACGGCGTGTACGACATGCGGGTCACCAACCAGCGCGGCGAGGTGGTGGCCATGTTCCGCGGCAAGAGCGCCCAGATCCCGGGCACCGTGTTTCCGGAGGCACCATGAAGTCCTTCCCCCTCGAGGCGATCGAGAAGTCCGGCCTGGACGAACTGCGCGGGCTCCAGCTCAAGCGCCTCCAGGCCACGCTGGCCCATGCCTATGCGAATTCACCGGTCTACCGGGCCAAGTTCGACAAGGCCGGCGTGCACCCGTCCGACTGCCGCTCGCTGGCGGACCTGGCGAAGTTTCCCTTCACCACCAAGCACGACCTGCGCGACAACTACCCGTTCGGGATGTTCGCGGTGCCGCGCGAGCAGTGCGTGCGCATCCACGCCTCCAGCGGCACCACCGGCAAGCCGACGGTGGTGGGCTACACGCAGAACGACATCAACACCTGGGCGACGGTGGTGGCGCGCAGCATCCGCGCCGCCGGAGCGCGGCCGGGCGACATGGTGCACGTGAGCTACGGCTATGGCCTCTTCACCGGCGGGCTGGGCGCGCACTACGGCGCCGAGCGCCTGGGGCTGACCGTGGTGCCGTTCGGCGGCGGCCAGACCGAGCGCCAGGTGCAGCTGATCACCGACTTCAAGCCCGACATCATCATGGTCACGCCCAGCTACATGCTGGCCATCGCCGACGAGTTCGAGCGCCAGGGGCTGGACCCGCGCGAAGCCAGCCTGCGCCTGGGCATCTTCGGCGCCGAGCCCTGGACCAACGACATGCGCCTGGCCATCGAGCAGCGCATGGGCATGGACGCGGTCGACATCTACGGCCTCTCGGAGGTGATGGGGCCGGGCGTGGCCAGCGAATGCGTCGAGACCAAGGACGGACCGACGATCTGGGAGGACCATTTCTATCCCGAGATCATCGACCCCGAGACGGGCGAACCGGTGGCCGACGGCGAGCTGGGCGAGCTGGTGTTCACCAGCCTGACCAAGGAGGCGCTGCCCATCATCCGCTACCGCACCCGCGACCTCACGCGGCTGTTGCCGGGCACGGCGCGCAGCATGCGGCGCATGGAGAAGATCACCGGCCGCAGCGACGACATGATGATCGTGCGCGGCGTCAACGTGTTCCCCACGCAGATCGAGGAGCTGATCTGCAAGCGGACGGAACTGGCGCCGCACTACCTGTGCATCCTCACGCGCGAGGGGCCGCTGGACTGCCTCACCGTGGCGGTGGAAGCGCGCCAGGGGCTGTCGCACGAGAGCGCCGAAGCACGCGGCGCGGCCGACGCGCTGGCGCACGAGATCAAGACCTACGTCGGCACCACCGCGGTGATCGAGCTGAGGGCCGAGGGTGGCGTGGAGCGCAGCGTCGGCAAGGCCAAGCGGGTGGTGGACAAGCGGCCGAAGTGAGCTGACCGCCCGTCTCCGTCCCCGTCCCCGTCGTCATTCCCGCGAAGGCGGGAATCCAGAGCGTCCGCCTTCAGCGGACTTCAGGGAAGCACTGGATTCCCGCCTTCGCGGGAATGACGGTTTTGTGCGGGGACGACCGTGACTTGCCTCACCGCTGCTCGATCGACTCCACGAGCAGGTCGATGTGCGCCTCGTCCCCCATGTTCACCCGGATGCGAACCGGCAGGTACTGCAGGCTCGGCGCGAACCACATCTCCGCCGTGATGTTCCCCCGGGGGTTGGCGATCGGCCGGGGCTTGAGGTGGAAGGCCTCGATGTCGCCCAGCTTCGTGCGCAGCGTCTCGCTGGCCACCACGTCGTAGGTCCACAGGTCCACCTGCGACGGCCGGGCCATCCAGAAGCTCACCGCGCGGCCGACCTCCAGCCGCTCCTGACCGCTGGCGAAGCGGTGGCTCAGCTCGACGAACTGGCTGGCGGTGTCCTGCACGCCGGGCGGTCGCGGCACCACCTTGCCGTTGCCCAGCAACACCTCGCGCTCGCCGACACGCAAGCCCCGCGGCCGGCCGTTGCGCACCTCCTCATAGACCTGGGGCTGAAGCGACGTCGGCCCGACCTCGCCCTGGCTCGTCATCACCAGCTTGGCCATGAAGGTGAGTTCCACCTCCACCCGCACCTGGTACTTCGCCCCCTCGCGTTGCCACAGCACCCGCGCGTCGCCATACAGCTCGCCGCTGCGGAAGCGCCCGCCGAGACGGTAGCGCAGGCGGGTGTCGGACGGCCAGGATTCGGTCGATCCCGGGGTGACGGCGGCGGTGTCGGTCCCGGTGCCGACCGCGCTGCTGCCGGCCGTGGCCGGCGCCGAGGCTCTCGGTGAAGGCGGATCGGCCGCCTGCGCCACCGCGGGCGCCGGCGGCTCGGGCGGGCTCGCGACTTCGGCCGGCGGCTCGGGTTCGGGGACCGCGGGTTCGGGCGCCGCGGCCCGGGGCTCGGGCGCGGGTTCCTCGGCCTTGGGCTGCGGCAAGGTGCGCGTCGCCTGCGCGGGCAGGCTGGGCGTCGGCCGGATCGTCGCCGTCGGCGGGGAGGGCGGTGCGGCCTGGGCCACCACCGCCGGCGGCGCCTTGGGCGCTTCGGGCTCCAGGATGCGCGTGTACAGCGGCGACACCATCGGCTTGAGCAGGCGCGTCTCGGCCTGCCAGCGCGACAGGCCTTCGAGCGCCGCCACGTGCGCCAGCAGCACCACGGCCACCACCGCGAGCAGCCGCCGGCGCGAGCCGCGGTTCAGGTCTGGAGGGACAGCCATGGCTGCGCCAGGGCCGGGTCGCGCAGCACCAGGCGCCAGGTGGTGGACGCGGCCGGAAGGTGCAGCTCCAGCCGGTGCAGGCGGCGGTCGCGCGCCACCAGGGCGGTCAGCCGGCGGTGCGAGCCGGCGTACAGCAGCAGGTCGTCGAGCTTGGCCAGCCGCCAGGCGTTGCCGCCCACTTCCACGCCCAGCCACTCGTCGCCCGCGGCCATGCCCGCTTGTTCGGCGGCGCCGCCGCGCAGCACGGTCTTGAGCTTGATCGTGGCGCCCGACTCGTCGGCGCGGATGCCCAGGCGCTGCTGCAGCTGCGAGGGCTCGTCCAGCGCGAAGATGCCCTGCTTGCGCAGCAGGTCGGCCAGCGGCAGCTCGCGCGTGCCGTGCACCCACGCCGCGATCTCGCGGGCGAAGCTGCGCTGGCCCAGCTCACGCAGCACGGCGGCGAAGTCGGCCTCGGTCATCGGGCCGCCCTTGCAGCGCACCCACAGGGCGCGCATCACATCGTCGAGCGTGGTGTGGCCCTCGGCGCGCAGCGTGAGATCGAAGCACAGCGCCACCAGCGAGCCCTTGGTGTAGTAGCTCACCGTGGCATTGGGCGTGTTCTCGTCCTGGCGGTAGTACTTCACCCAGGCGTCGAAGCTGGCGTTGGCCACCGGCTGCACCTCGCGCCCGGGCGTCTGCAGCACCTGGTTGATGGTCTTGTTCAGCAGCCGCACGTAGGCGGCTTCGTCGATCAGGCCGCCGCGGCGCAGCAGCAGGTCGTCGTAGTAGCTGGTGAAGCCCTCGAAGAACCACAGCAGCTGGGTGTAGTTCTCCTGCGAGTAGTCGTAGCGGCCGAATTCCGCGGGCCTCAGCTGCTTGACGTTCCAGGTGTGGAAGTACTCGTGGCTGATCAGCCCCAGCAGCGTGGTGTAGCCGTCGCTCATGCGCGCGTCGCCCAGCCGCGGCAGGTCGCGCCGCGACGCGATCAGCGCGGTGGAGTTGCGGTGCTCCAGCCCGCCGTAGCCGTCGTCCACCACGTTGAGCATGAAGACGTAATGCTTGTGAGGCGGCTTGCGCCGGTCGTGCCAGAAGCGGATCTCGGTCTCGCAGATCTTCTGCACGTCGGACGCGAGCCGCGCGCCGTCGAAGGACTCGGCGGCGCCGGCCACCACCAGCCGGTGCGGCACGCCGTTGGCCTTGAACTCGGTGCTCCAGAAGACGCCCATCTCCACCGGGCAGTCGACCAGTTCGTCGTAGTCGTGCGCCAGGTACAGGCCGAAGCCGCGCTTGCCCGCCTTGAGCGGCGCCAGGCCGGTGGCCGCCTCCCAGCCCGGGCGCGGTGACACCAGCTCCAGCGCGTGGGGCTGCGCCTCCTGGCCATGCACCCGCAGGCACAGGCTGGTGCCGTTGAAGAAGCCGCGGTCGGCGTCCAGCCAGGCGGTGCGCACCGAGTTGTCGAAGGCGTAGACCTCGTAGCCCAGCACCAGCGGGCTGCTGGGCACGCAGTCGACCTGCCAGGTGCACTTGTCCAGCTGGTGCACCGGCACCGGCCGCCCGTCCTGTCGGGCCACCAGCTTCTGCAGGTTCTTGGAGAACTCGCGCACCAGGTAGCTGCCCGGGATCCAGACCGGCAGCGACACGCGCTGCGCCGCCGAGGGCTGCTCGATGGTGAGCGCGACGTGGAACAGGTGCGCGTGGAGGTCGGCCGCCTCGACCCGGTAGTGCAGTCGCCAGGCGGGGGCGGCGTGCGCGCGCGGGCTCACTTGGCGCCGGACAGCAGCTTTTCCACCTCCGGCGCGCCCAGCGCGCCGGGCACGCGGCGGCCATCCGCGAACAGCAGGGTGGGCGTGCCGGTGATCTGGTGCTTGCGGCCGAACTCGCGGTTGCGGTCCAGCGCCGTGGTGTCGCAGCCGGGCGTGGGCGCGGCCGGCGCGGCGACGTCGCGCACCATCCAGTCCTGCCAGCTGCGGGCCTTGTCCTTGGCGCACCAGATGTTGCGCGACTTGACCACCGAGTCGTTGCCCAGGATCGGGTAGAGGAACATGTGGATGGTGACGTTGTCCACCTTCTGCAGGTCGCGCTCGAACTTCTTGCAGTAGCCGCAGTTGGGGTCCTGGAACACCGCCATGCGGCGCCTGCCGTCGCCGCGCACCACGGTGAAGGCGTCCTTGAGCGGCAGGCTGTCGAAGTCGATCGCCAGCAGCTTGTTCTGGCGCTCCTCGGTCAGGTTGCGGCGCGTGCGCAGGTCCAGCACCTGGCCTTCGATGAGGTAGTTGCCCTCGGCGTCGGTGTAGAAGATGTCGCTGCCCACGCGCACCTCGTACAGGCCGGCGGCCGGTCCCTTCGTCACCTCGTCGATCTTGCCGATCTGCGGCAGCCGCTCCAGCAGGTTCTTGCGGATGGTGGCTTCCTGCGCGAAGGCGGCGCCCGCCAGCAGGGCGCCGGCCAGGAGGGCGGTGAGGGTGCGATTCATGTTCTTTCCAATGCTTCCTGAGATCACAGGCCGGCGGCCTGGCGGATCGCCCACTGCTTGAGCGGCCCGCTGGCGTCGAAGCCGCGCATGCCGGTGTTGCGAACGGCGGCGAAGGCGGCGTGATCCTGCGCGAACAGCCGCTGCAGGCCGTCGGTGGCCGCCTCCATCGCCAGCACGTCCATCTTGCGCGAGCGCTCGTAACGGCGCAGCAGGCGCAGGTCGCCGACGGGGCGCCAGTATTCCCGCTCGTGCAAGACCTGCGCCAGCGCCCGGGCATCGGCCAGGCCCAGGTTCAGGCCCTGGCCGGCCAGGGGATGGATGGTGTGCGCCGCGTCGCCTGCCAGCGCCCAGCCCGGGCCGCACCAGCGGTCGGCGCGCGCCAGCTGCAGCGGCCAGGCGGCGCGCTCGCTGGTGAGCGTGAGCCGGCCCAGGGCCTGCTGGCAGGCCGCGGTGAGCTGTTCCTCGAAGTCCGCGGCCGGGCAGCGCAGCAGCGATTCGGCGCGATCCTGTCCCACGGACCAGACCAGCGCGAGGGAATTGCCGCCTTCCGCCGGCGCCTCCCCGCCCATCGGCAGCAGGGCGAGCACTTCGCCGCCCAGGAACCACTGCCGCGCCACGTGGCCGTGCGGCTTTTCGCTGTTCAGCCGCGCCGCCACGGCGTTCTGGCCGTACGGCTGGACGTCGTACTGCACGCCGAAATCGGCGCGCGTGGCGCTGGCGCGGCCCTCGCACACGACGGTGAGCGCCGCCTTGGCGGGCGCGTCGAGCATCGTCACCAGGGACTGGTAGCGCAGGGCCTCGGCCAGGCGCTGCTCGAGTGCGGGCACGTCGGCGATCCAGGCCAGGGCTGGCTCGGAGCCGGCGCGGAACTGCACCCGGCCGCCTTCGTCGCCGTGCACCTCCATGCCGGTGACTGGCGTGGCGTGGGCGCTGTCGGGCCAGGCCCGCACCGATTCGAGCAGCTGGCGCGAGGCCGCATTGAGCGCGTAGGCGCGCACGTCGCCGTGGCCTGGCGTGGGCGCGGCCTGCACCAGGCCCACGCGCAGGCGCTCGCGGGCGAGCAGGAGCGCCAGCGTGCGGCCGACGATTCCCGCGCCGCGGATACAGACGTCGAGAACAGGCGCCATCGTTCGATTGTAGGAGCCGGGGCACAATCGGTCCGATGAGTTCCGCAGCCCCGAAACCCGAGTCCGGCGCCGGCCTTTCCGGCCGCATCGCGCGCCTGTTCGTCTACCCCGTCAAGTCCTGCGCCGGCGTCGAACTGGCCGAGGCGGTCGTCACGCCCGCCGGGCTGGACCTGGACCGCGCCTGGATGGTGGTGGATGCCGAAGGCAACTTCGTCAGCCAGCGCGAGCTGCCGCGGATGGCACTGATCCGCCCGCAGCTGAAGATCCACGAGGTGATCCTGCGCGCGCCGGGCATGCTGGCCCTGCACCTGACCATCGACGCGGTGGAAGAGCCGGTGCAGGTGCGCCTCTGGGACGACGAGGTTCCGGCCTACGACATGGGCAGCGTGGCGGCCCAGTGGTTCAGCGATTTCCTCGGCCAGCGGTTGCGGCTGGTGCGCTTCGACCCGGACCACCGGCGCCTGTCCAACCTGGAGTGGACCGGCGGCCTGGAGGCGCCCAACCAGTTCAACGATGGCTACCCCTTCCTGGTGGCGAGCACCGCCTCGCTCGCGGGCCTGAACGAACGGCTGGCGAGCGCCGGCCATGCGCCGGTGGGCATCGAACGCTTCCGGCCCAACATCGTGATCGAAGGCGTGGAGGCGCACGACGAGGACCGCGCCGACGCGCTGCGCATCGGTTCGGAGCCCGGCACCGTGCTCAAGCTGGTCAAGCCCTGCCCGCGCTGCCCCATCCCCAACGTCGACCCGCAGACCGGCGAGACCAGTCCCGTCGTGGGCGATACGTTGCAGTCCTATCGGCAGAACCCGCGCCTGGACGGCCGGGTCACCTTCGCCATGAACGCCATCCTGCTGGAAGGCGAGGACGCGGTGCTGCGCGTGGGGCAGCCGGTCTCGGGCGACTGGAAGTTCGACTAGGAACGGAAAGGCGCGGTCAGCCGCGCACCGGCTGCGGCGGCAGCTCGCTGTCGTCGCCGGGACCGCCCGAGGTGTCGCCCTGCAGCGGCACCGGCAGCGTGGTCGGCGGCTCGAGGAAACGGATCGGCCGGCGCGTGCGCGGGGACATGGACGCGAGCAGGTCGCCCAGCGCCTTGGGCACTTCATCGGCCTCGACCGGGTTCTCGCACATCAGCACCGCGGCCGCATGGAAGTGCAGCGTGACCTCGGGCGTGAGGCCTTCCACCGGCATCAGGCCGGAGGCGATCAGGCGCGCGGCCCGGTCGCTGACCGCGGCGCGCGAACGCACGCCTTCCAGGATCAAGGCGAAGCGCGCCTCGCCGATGCGGCTGACGGTGTCGACGTCGCGCACCAGCCGGCGCAGCTTGATCACGCTGCGCAGCAGGCCCTGCTCGGCCACGGTCGGGCCGTAGTGGGTCTTGATGCGGGCGTGGTTCACCAGGTCGATGAAGACGATGGCCGCGTCCTCGCGGTCGCGCTTGAAGCGCGAGACCACCTGGCGCAGCTGGTCGTGGAACAGGTGCTGCGCCAGCAGGCCGGTGAGCGCGTCCTGGGTGGACAGGGCCTGCTCGCGGATCTGCGCGCCGTGGCGGTCGCGCGAGCGGATCGACAGCGCCACCAGCATCAGCGGCACTTCCAGCACGATGGCCGCGACGACGGCGTACTGGGTGACGAACGAGATCGGCACCAGGCCCATCAGGCGCAGCATCGCCGCCGCGACTGCGGCCGCCAGCGGCAGGTAGGCGAACAGCACCCATAGCCCGACCACGTCGCGGCGCCGCCAGGCCAGCGTCGCCACGCCGATGTTCAGGAGCGAGGCCGCGGCCAGGTAGGCCGAGAGGATGTCCAGGGCCACGGCCCGGTCCAGCACCAGGTAGGCGGGCGACAAGGGAACGGCCAGCCAGCCGCAGAGCGAGGAGGCCCGGCCCAGCAGCCGGTGGCGCGCCGGCAGCGCCGTCAGCTCGCGAACGAACAGGACGGCGGCGCCGGCGGACAGGAAGGCCAGCACGCCGGGCGCGGCGTCGGACCAAAACCGGGCGAACGGCCACAGCAGGTGCGCCGCCACGCCGGTGTATGCGAGCACGCAGAGCGTGCTCAGGCCCGCATAGGTCGCGTACCCCGCCCAGGCGCGATCGCGGTAGGCCCAGCCCTGCGCCACGCAGGCCGCGATCAGCAGCAGCAGGGCGCCGATGGCCGACCCCAGCCCCAGGTACTCCAGCTGCTGCTGCTGGCTGTGGGCGGAGCCGGTGGTCAGGCGCACGGGCACGCTGGTGCGCACGGCGCTGCGCACCTGGACGTAGATGTCGTGCGGCTCGCCGGCGGGCAGGTCGAGCCGGAACACCGGATAGCGGCCCGCCTCCGGCCAGTGGTCGACCGGCAGCCGGTCGCCGGCGCTCTGCACGCGCCAGCGGCCGCGCTCGTCGCGCTGCCACACGTGGACCTCGTCCACCAGCGGATTGGGAAAGACCAGCAGCCACTGCTGGTGCTCGCCCTCGGCGCGCAGCAGCCGCAGCCGCATCCACAGCGCCGCGCCAGGCTCCAGCGGGTGGACGGCGTCGGGCTGCCCGCGCTCGAAGCGCGCCCGGGTCTGCAGGACCTGGTCGAGCCCGGCGACACCCTGCGGGTCCAGCCACACCTGGGCGAACGACTCGGCGGACAGCGCGCCGACGCCGTCGGTCAGCACCACCGCGCCGGCGCGCGAACCTGGGGGTGCCGGCGGTTGCGCGGCGGCCGCGCAGGCCAGGAACAGCAGGACCGCCGCGCCGGCAAGGCGGCGCGCAGACCCCAGCGCCCGGGCCGCCAGGGCCCATGGCATACACTTTCCCGCTTGTCTGTCTGGAACTGCCATGAGCTTGAAGTGCGGCATCGTGGGTCTGCCCAACGTGGGCAAATCGACCCTGTTCAATGCCCTGACCAAGGCGGGAATCGCCGCCGAGAACTACCCCTTCTGCACCATCGAGCCGAACGTCGGCATCGTGGAGCTGCCTGACCCGCGTCTGGCGCAACTGGCCGGCATCGTGAAGCCGGAGCGCATTGTGCCGGCCATTGTCGAGTTCGTCGACATCGCCGGCCTGGTGGCGGGCGCGAGCAAGGGCGAGGGACTGGGCAACCAGTTCCTGGCCCACATCCGCGAGACCGATGCCGTGGTCAACGTGGTGCGCTGCTTCGACGACCCCAACGTCATCCACGTGGCCGGCAAGGTTGACCCGGTCTCCGACATCGAGGTGATCCAGACCGAGCTGTGCCTGGCCGACCTGGGCACGGTGGAGAAGAGCCTTTCGCGCTATACCAAGGCCGCCAAGTCCGGCAACGACAAGGAAGCGGCCAAGCTGGTGGCGCTGCTCACGCGGCTGCAGGCGACGCTCGACCAGGGCCAGCCGGTGCGCACGCTGTCGTTCAGCGACGAGGAGAGGGCGCTGCTCAAGACGCTGTTCCTGATCACCGCCAAGCCGGCCATGTTCGTGGCCAACGTCGACGAGAGCGGCTTCGAGAACAACCCCTACCTCGACCGCCTGCGCGAGTACGCCGAGAAGCAGGGCGCGCCCGTGGTCGCCATCTGCGCCAAGATCGAATCCGAGATGTCCGACATGAGCGAGGAGGACAAGCAGATGTTCCTCGCCGAGATCGGCCAGGACGAGCCGGGCCTGAACCGCCTGATCCGCGCGGCCTTCCGGCTGCTGGGCCTGCAGACCTACTTCACCGCCGGCGAGAAGGAAGTGCGGGCCTGGACGGTGCGCGTCGGCGCCACCGCCCCGCAGGCTGCCGGCGTGATCCACACCGACTTCGAACGCGGCTTCATCCGCGCCCAGACCATCGCCTTCGACGACTACGTCCAGTACAAGGGCGAACAGGGCGCCAAGGACGCGGGCAGGATGCGCAGCGAAGGCAAGGAGTACGTCGTCAAGGATGGCGACGTGATGAACTTCCTGTTCAACGTCTAGGGCGCGTTGATCCCGGGGATGCCCCCCGGGAAGATGCGCAGCAGCGCCACCGTCATCACGACGTAGCGCAGGAACTTGCCCACCAGCATCCAGCCCACGCAGGGCCAGAAGGGCATCCGCAGCCAGCCGGCGACGGCGCACAGCGGATCGCCCACCGCGGGCAGGAAGGAGAGGAAGCAGGCCTTGGGTCCGAGCTTCTCCAGCCATTCGATCGCCTTGACGTGCGATCGCGAGTGGCCCCATTTGTCGACCACCTGGTGGGCGCCGTAACCCATCCACCAGTCGACGATGCCGCCCAGCGTGTTGCCCGCGGTGGCCACCAGCACGGCGGGCCAGAACAGTTCGGGGTTGAGCTTGAGCAGGCCGAAGAGCGCCGGCTCCGAGCCGAGCGGCAGCAGCGTGGCCGACACGAAGGCGACGATGAACAGCGTCGAGAGGCCGAAGCGGGGAAGCGCCATCAGCGCCAGCAGGGACTCGAGCCACTCTTGCATGCGCGCGGATGTTAAGGCAGTCAAGCGGCGCAAACCTGTAGGCGCATACGCAGTCGCGGCAGGTTGGCCCGGCGTCAGGCGCGCGGCCTACAATGCATGCCTCATTTTTCAGCAACCCGTCCCGCGTCCCCATCCATGCAGATCGGCCCCCACGTCCTGGCGAACAACCTGTTCGTCGCGCCGATGGCGGGCGTCACCGACCGGCCTTTCAGGCAGCTGTGCCGCACGCTCGGCGCCGGCTACGCGGTCAGCGAGATGGTGACTTCGCGGCGCGAGCTGTGGAACAGCCTGAAGACTTCGCGCCGCGCCAACCATGAGGGCGAGCCGGGGCCGGTGGCGGTGCAGATCGCGGGCACCGACGCGGACATGATGGCCGAGGCCGCGGCCTACAACATCGACCGCGGCGCGCAGATCATCGACATCAACATGGGCTGCCCGGCCAAGAAGGTCTGCAACAAGTGGGCCGGCTCGGCGCTGATGCAGGACGAGCCGCTGGCCCTGTCGATCGCGCAGGCGGTGGTGAACGTGGGCGAGGCGCGCGGCGTGCCGGTCACGCTCAAGATGCGCACCGGCTGGGATGCGGACCATCGCAACGCGGTGGGTCTCGCGCGCGGGTTCGAGGCTGCCGGCATCCGCATGCTGACGGTGCACGGCCGCACCCGCGAGCAGGGCTACAAGGGCCGGGCCGAGTACGACACCGTAGCCGCCGTCAAGGAAGCGGTGCGCATCCCGGTGGTCGCCAACGGCGACGTCGATTCGCCGTGGAAGGCGCGCGAGGTGCTGGCGCGCACCGGCGCCGACGCCGTGATGATCGGCCGCGCCGCCCAGGGGCGCCCGTGGATCTTCCGCGAGGTGGCGCACTTCCTGGCCACCGGCGAGCTGCTGGCGCCGCCGCTGGTGGTGGAGGTGCGGCGACTGCTGCTGGCGCACCTGGAAGACCACTATGGCCTGTACGGCGAGTACACGGGCGTGCGCAGCGCGCGCAAGCACATCGCGTGGTACGTGCGCGGCCTGCCCGGCGCAACGTCCTTTCGCGAACGCATGAATGCCATCGAGGACTGCGGCGAGCAGCTGCGCGCGGTGGCCGGGTTCTTCGACGAGCTGGCCGGTCAGGGCGACCGGATGCCGCCGGCGGCCCAGGAGGAGGACGAGGAAGAAACCTCGCGTCAGGAAGCATGAGCAAGAAACAGATCGAGGAGTGCGTGCGCAACAGCCTGGAGGGCTACTTCCGGGACCTGCGCGGCACCGAGCCCGACGGCATGTACGAGATGCTGGTCAAGGTGGTCGAGAAGCCGCTGCTGGAGGTGGTGATGGCCAAGGCCGACCAGAACCAGTCGCGCGCGGCCGAATGGCTGGGCCTGAACCGCAACACGCTGCGCAAGAAGCTGGTCGAGCACAAGCTGCTCAAGTAGATCCCCCTTTTCGTCTTCGAACGGGCCGCCGGCCCCACCACACCATGAACGCACTCCTTTCCGTCTCGGACAAGACCGGGATCGTCGACTTCGCCCGCGGGCTTCATGCGCTGGGCGTGCGCCTGGTCTCCACCGGTGGCACCGCCAAGCTGCTGGCCGCCGAAGGCCTGCCGGTCACCGAGGTGGCGCAGATCACCGGCTTTCCCGAGATGCTCGACGGCCGGGTCAAGACCCTGCATCCCATGGTGCACGGCGGCCTGCTGGCGCGCCGCGACATGCCCGAGCACATGAAGGCGCTGCAGGCGCACGGCATCGGGACGATCGACCTGCTGGTGGTCAACCTCTACCCGTTCGAGAAGACCGTGGCCACGCCGGGCTGCACGCTGGAGGACGCGATCGAGAACATCGACATCGGCGGGCCGGCCATGGTGCGCAGCGCGGCCAAGAACTGGAAGGACGTCGGCGTGCTCACCGACGCCGCGCAGTACGGTCCGGTGCTGGAGGAGCTGCGCAGCGCCGGCAAGCTGTCGGACAAGACGCGTTTCGCGCTCTGCGTGGCCGCCTTCAACCGCATCAGCGATTACGACGGCGCGATCAGCGACTACCTCTCCAGCCTGCAGGAGGACGGCACGCGCGCGCTGTTCGGCGGACAGGCCAACGGCCGCTTCGTGAAGGTGCAGGACCTGCGTTACGGCGAGAACCCGCACCAGCAGGCCGCTTTCTACCGCGACCTGTATCCGGCGCCGGGCTCCCTGGTGACCGCCAGGCAGCTGCAGGGCAAGGAGCTCTCGTACAACAACATCGCGGACGCGGACGCGGCCTGGGAGTGCGTCAAGAGCTTCACCACGCCCGCCTGCGTGATCGTCAAGCACGCCAACCCCTGCGGCGTGGCGCTCGGGAAGGACCCGCTGGAGGCGTATTCCAAGGCCTTCAAGACCGACCCGACCTCGGCCTTCGGCGGGATCATCGCGTTCAACCGTCCGCTGGACGGCGCGGCCGCGCAAGTGGTGGCCAAGCAGTTCGTCGAGGTGCTGATGGCACCCGCCTTCGCGCCCGAGGCGCTGGAGGTGTTCAAGGCCAAGGCCAACGTGCGCCTGCTGCAGATCGACCTGCCGCCCGGCGGCCAGAGCGACTGGGAGAACGGCCGCAACATGATGGACGTCAAGCGGGTCGGCTCGGGCCTGCTGATGCAGACCGCCGACAACCGCGAGTTGAAGCTCGGCGAGCTGAAGGTCGTCACGGCGAAGCAGCCGACGCCGCAGGAGCTGCAGGACCTGCTGTTCGCCTGGACCGTGGCCAAGTTCGTCAAGTCCAACGCCATCGTGTTCTGCAAGGACGGCATGACGCTGGGCGTTGGCGCCGGGCAGATGAGCCGCATCGATTCGGCTCGGATCGCCAGCATCAAGGCCGCGAACGCGGGTCTGTCATTGGCCGGCAGCGTGGTGGCGAGCGATGCGTTCTTCCCGTTCCGTGACGGGCTGGACGTGGTGGTGGATGCGGGCGCGGCCTGCGTCGCGCAGCCGGGCGGGAGCATGCGGGACGACGAGGTGATCGCCGCGGCGAACGAGCGGGGCGTGGCGATGGTGCTCACGGGGGTGCGGCACTTCCGGCATTGAGGCCGGGGGCCGGTGACGGGGTGAAGGCGGACTAGAGGGTCGCGAAAACTTCGCGCGCCGCCGCCACCGTCTCCGCGATGTCCTGATCGCTGTGCGCGGCGCTCACGAACCCCGCCTCGTACAGCGCCGGCGCGATGTACACGCCGCGGTCCAGCAGCCCGTGGAAAAGCTTGTTGAAACGCGCGCCTTCGGTCTTCATCACCTGCGCGTAGTTGTGCGGCAGCTGCGGCAGCAGGAAGAAGCCGAACATGCCGCCTTCGCTGTCGGCGCAGAACGGCACGCCCGCGGCCTTCGCGGCGCCGGCCAGGCCTTCGGTCAGCGACCGGGTCTTCGCCGCCAGCGCGTCGTAGAAGCCGGGGCGGCTGATCTCGCGCAGCGTCGCCAGGCCGCAGGCGGTGGCCACCGGGTTGCCCGAGAGCGTGCCGGCCTGGTAGACCGGGCCGAGCGGCGCCAGCTGTTCCATCGTGGCGCGCGGGCCACCGAAGGCCGCCAGCGGCATGCCGCCGCCGATCACCTTGCCCAGCACTGTGAGGTCCGGGCGGAAGCCCGGGATCTTCGAGGCGTAGTGCGCCTGCGCGCCGCCGAGTGCGACGCGAAAGCCCGTCATCACCTCGTCGAACACCAGCAGCGCGCCGTGCTGCGTGCACAGCTCGCGGCAGCGGCGCATGAAGTCCACGTCGGCCCGCACGAAGTTCATGTTGCCGGCGATCGGCTCGATCATCAGGCAGGCGAGGTCGCGGCCGTGCTGCTCGAAGGCTTGCTCCAGCTGCTGCACGTTGTTGTATTCGAGGACCAGCGTATGCTGCACCACCTCGGGCGGCACGCCCGCGCTGGTGGGATTGCCGAAGGTGGCGAGGCCGGAGCCGGCCTTGACCAGCAGGGCGTCGGCGTGGCCGTGGTAGCAGCCTTCGAACTTCACCAGCTTGCTGCGGCCGGTTGCGCCGCGCGCCAGGCGGATGGCGCTCATCGCCGCCTCGGTGCCGGAGCTGACCAGCCGGACCATCTCGAGCCCGGGCATGGCCTGCACGATGGCTTCGGCCAGTTCGATCTCGCGTTCGGTCGGTGCGCCGAACGAGAAGCCGTCCAGCACCGCGCGCTGCACCGCCTCGACCACCGCGGGGTGGCCGTGGCCCAGGATCATCGGACCCCAGGAGCCGATGTAGTCGATGTAGCGCTTGCCGGCGGCGTCCCAGAAGTAGGCCCCCTGTGCGCGCTGCACGAAGCGTGGCGTGCCGCCGACTGCGCGGAAGGCGCGCACCGGCGAGTTCACGCCGCCGGGGATCACGCGGCGGGCGCGTTCGAAGAGTTGTTCGTTGCGATCAGTGCTTGGTGTCATGGGCCGGCATGTCCAGGACCTGCAGGGCCTGGGCTTCTTCCTGCGTGAGTTCCTCGGTCTCGCCCTCGGGCTGGGCCCAGAACAGGCGGTCGGGCACCACGTTGCCCATGCCCGGACGGAAACCGGCGTCCAGGCAGCGGTCGAGATAGGAGAGCGCCTCGGTGGTGGCGGAGGCCAGGTCGCTGCCGCTGGCCACCAAGGCGGCCAGCGCGGCCGACAGCGTGTCGCCGGCGCCGGAGAACACGGCCTCGAAGCGCTCGAACTTCTCGCTGCCCAGCACCGCCTGTGGCGTGGCCAACACGTTGTCCAGGTACTGGTCGGGTAGGGGAATTCCTGTCACCAGCGTATAGGCAACTCCCATGTCGGCGGCCGCCTTGGCGATGTCGCGCGCGCCCGGGCTGCGCTCGTTGCTCCAGTCGGGCAACAGCCAGCGCCAGAGCGTGCTGTGGTTGCCCACCAGCACGGTGGTCTGCGGCAGCATCAGTTCGCGGAAAGCGTCCAGGTACAGGTCGATCTGCGACTCGTCCCACCAGGAGAGGTTGGGCATGTACGCGATCACCGGGACATCGGCGTAGTCGGAGCAGATCTCGGCCACCGCGCTGATCGCCTCGGGGCTGCCGAGGAAGCCGACCTTGAAGACCTGCGCCGGCGTGTCCTCGAGGATGGCGCGGGCCTGCTCGGTGACCGCTTCCTCGTCGAACGGGAAATGATCCAGCACTTCGGCGGTGTCCCGTGCGTAAGCGCCGGTGACGACCGGCAACGCGTGCGCGCCCACCGAAGCGATGGCGGTGACGTCGGCGGCGAGGCCGCCGGCGCCGCTCGGATCGCTGGCGTTGAACACCATCACGCACGCGGGTCCGGCGTCGTCGTTTTCTTCGGCGCCGGGCGCTGTGTGGGTGGGGTCGGGGTTTGTCATAAGCCTGAATCTTCCAGGCATCGGCACCGTGACGTTTCTCCGCAGGTGCCCTCGATACAATCGTTGCATTCTATTCGAAGGCCCTTTAAGCTGTGACTGAAGCGAAGACCTGGATGTGTCTGATCTGCGGGTGGATCTACGACGAAGCCACCGGCGCCCCCGACCACGGAATCCCACCTGGGACACCCTGGGACCAGGTTCCCATGAACTGGACCTGCCCCGAGTGCGGCGCGCGCAAGGAAGACTTCGAGATGGTTCAGATTTGAGGGGGCTTCGGAGACGGTCGCGAGATGACGACGCAGTCCCGCGGCAGTTACGAATGAGGAGCAGCGTCAAGTGAGCACGACTGGGTTCAAGGTGCTGGTGATCGACGACAGCAACACGATCCGGCGCAGTGCGGAGATCTTCCTGAAGCAGGGCGGCCACGAGGTCATGCTGGCCGAGGATGGCTTCGACGCGCTGGCCAAGGTCAACGACTACCAGCCCGACCTGATCTTCTGCGACATCCTGATGCCGCGCCTGGATGGCTACCAGACCTGCGCCATCATCAAACGCAACGCCAGGTTCGCCGGCACCCCGGTGGTGATGCTGTCCTCCAAGGATGGCGTCTTCGACAAGGCGCGCGGCCGGATGGTCGGCTCGCAGGACTACCTCACCAAGCCTTTCACCAAGGACCAGCTGCTGCAGACCGTGCAGCAGTTCGGCGCGGCCGCCCAACAGGCGCAATGAATAACTAGATAGAGAGTAGGAGCTCGCGATGGCGATCCAGAAAGTGCTCGTGGTGGACGATTCCAAGACCGAGCTGATGTTCATGACGGACCTGCTGCAGAAGAACGGCTTCGCGGTCAAGACGGCGGAGAACGCCGAGGACGCCTTCCGGCGTCTGGCCGAGGACAAGCCCGACCTGATCCTGATGGACGTGGTGATGCCCGGCCAGAACGGCTTCCAGCTCACGCGGGCCATCACGCGAGATCCGCTCTATGCCGACGTGCCCATCATCATGTGCACGAGCAAGAACCAGGAGACCGACAGGGTGTGGGGCATGCGCCAGGGCGCGCGCGACTACATCACCAAGCCGGTGGAAGCCTCCGAGCTGATGGCCAAGATCAAGGCCCTGGGCTGATCCGGCGCCGCAGCACACGATGGCCAACCGCGAAGCCCTGCGAGAACTCCAGACCCGGCTGGCCCACCGCCTCCAGGCGGCGCGCGCCGAGGGCGTGCAGGCCTCGTGGCTGGCGGTGGAAGCTGCCGGCGCCCGCTACCTCTTCCCGCTGGCCCAGTCCGGCGAGATCTTCCCCTTCGCCAGCGCGCAGTCCGTGCCCTACACGCAGCAGTGGTTCCTGGGCGTGGCCAACCTGCGCGGTGGCCTGTACGGCGTGGTGGACCTGGCCGGATTCGTCTCCGGCGGTCCGCCGGTCGCGCGCACGGACGCCGGCCGCGCCGAGTCGCGGCTGGTGGCGTTGAACGCGGCGCTGGAAGTCAACTGCGCCCTGCTGATCGATCGCCTGGCCGGCCTTCGCAACCTCGAGGCCTTCACGTCCTCCGCCGACGCGCCCGAGGGCTCGCCCGCCTGGTTCGGCAGCGGCTACACCGACGCCAACGGCGCCTACTGGCAGGAGATCAACCTGCAGGCCCTTTCCCAGCAACCCCAGTTCCTGAGCATCAGCGCTTGATGCATTCCCGGAAGGCTTAGCAACCATGTCCGTCGCCGCCCAACTGAAGAACCTGTTCGCCAAGAAGAAGTCCGCCGACGGCGAAACCACCGGAGACCTGAGCCTGGGCTCGCCGGAGGCCTCGATGGACCCGGTGATCCAGAACGAGCCCACCGCGGCGATGCCGCTGCCCGGCCCGGACAGCATCGACGATCCCGAGTCGATCAACGGCGACCAGGTGCCCGATGCCGAGCTGGTGTCGGTGCCCTTGCTGGGCCGCCGCAGCAGCGTGTCGCACCAGCGCATCCTGTTCGCGGCGCTGGCCGCCTCGCTGGCGGTGCTGGGCTCGGTGGCGGTGTACGCGGTGAACCAGGCCGACAAGGTGGCCCAGCAGGTGCGAAACACCGGCGAATCGCTCACGCAGTCGCAGCGCCTGGCCAAGTCGGTCACGCAGGCGCTGGTCGGCAGCAACCAGGCCTTCACCGAGGTGAAGGACAGCGCCAGCGTGCTGGCCCGCTCGGTGCGCGGCCTGAAGGCCGGCGACGAAGTGCTGCGCCTGGCCCCGGTGGCCACCGAGTTCCAGGGCGACGTCGACGGGATCGTGCCCCTGATGGAAAAGGCCGAGCGCAACGCCGCCGTGGTCATGGGCCAGCAGAAGATCCTGACCCAGGTGGGCGCCGCGCTGCGCACCATCAACCGCCAGTCGTCCGACCTGCTGGAAATCGCCGAGACGGTGTCCTCGCTCAAGCTGCAGCAGAACGCCTCGGCCGCCGAAATCTCCGCCGCCGGCCAGCTGGTGATGCTGACCCAGCGCATCGGCAAGTCGGCCAACGAGTTCATGACGGCCAGCGAAGGCCTGTCGCCCGAAGCCGTGTTCCTGCTGGGCAAGGACCTGAACTCCTTCAAGGAGATCGCGCAGGGCCTGCTGGAGGGCAGCCCCGAGCTGCGCCTGACCGGCTCCAAGGATGCGCAGACGCGCGAGCGCCTGGAGTCGCTGCTCAAGGTCTACGAAGAGACGCGCACGCAGGCCAGCGCCATCCTGGGCAACCTGCAGGGCCTGGTGTCCGCGCGTGAAGCGCAGGCCGGCATCATTGCCGACTCCGAGCCGCTGCGCACCGCGCTGGAAGGCCTGCAGAACAAGCTGTCGCTGCAGACCGGCCTGGGCCTGGGCGCCTTCGCCGCGCTGGCCATCGCCGCCCTGTTCGCCATCGCCTGCTCGGTCGGCCTGGCCTACGTCCAGCTGCAGGACAGCCGCAAGCGCCAGGAAGTGGCCGAAGTGCAGCGCCACGAAGCCGAACGCCAGGAGCAGGAAGCCAAGCGCGTCAACGACGCCAACCAGGCGGCCATTCTGCGGCTGATGAACGAACTGCAGACGGTGGCCGAAGGCGACCTTACGCAGGAAGCCACCGTGACCGAGGACATCACCGGCGCCATCGCCGACTCGGTGAACTACACGGTGGAAGAACTTCGCCAGCTGGTGGGCAACGTGCAGAACACGGCCACCAAGGTGGCGCAGACCACGGCCCAGGTGGAGAGCACCTCCACCGAACTGCTGGCCGCGTCCACCGAGCAGCTGCGCGAGATCCGCGAAACCGGCCAGTCGGTGCTGGACATGGCCTCGCGAATCAACCAGGTGTCCGGGCAGGCGCAGGAGTCGGCCCAGGTGGCCCGCCAGTCGCTGATGGCCGCCGAGTCGGGCCTGCATGCCGTGCAGAACGCCATCGGCGGCATGAACTCCATCCGCGACCAGATCCAGGAGACCTCCAAGCGGATCAAGCGGCTGGGCGAGTCGTCGCAGGAGATCGGGGAAATCACCGAACTGATTTCCGACATTACCGAACAGACCAACGTGCTGGCCCTGAACGCCGCCATCCAGGCCGCGTCCGCCGGTGAAGCCGGCCGCGGCTTCTCGGTGGTGGCGGAAGAAGTGCAGCGCCTGGCCGAACGCTCGGCCGACGCCACGCGCCAGATCTCGGCGCTGGTGAAGGCGATTCAGACCGACACGCAGGACGCGGTGGCCGCCATGGAGCGCTCCACGCAGGGCGTGGTGGAAGGGGCCAAGCTGTCCGACAACGCCGGCACCGCCCTCACCGAGATCGACCAGGTGTCGCGCCGCCTCGCCGAGCTGATCGAGCAGATCTCCGCCACCACCGCCAAGGAGGCCGAATCGGCCAACGTGGTGGCCGGCAACATCCAGCACATCTTCGCCGTGACCGAGCAGACCGGCGAGGGCACGCGCTCGACGGCCCAGCAGGTGCGCGAGCTGTCGCGGATGGCCGAGGAACTGCGCCAGTCGGTGTCCCGATTCAAGATCGCCTGACGCGCGTCAGCGCGAGTTTGGCCCCGCCCGTCCTGCCAGAGACAGAGTTCTCCCATGCAAGCCAACGACAACGATCTCGACCTGGCGACCAATGACCTGGGCCCGCTGGCCTGGGTGCTGGACGAGCTGCGCAAGTCGCTCGAATCGGCCTCCGCCGCGCTGCGGCGTTTCGTGCGGGACGCCGGCCTGGCGCGCGGCCAGGACATGGCCTCGGTCGACACCGGCCAATTGCGCATCGCCCGCCAGCAGCTCCACCAGGCGGTGGGTGCGCTGGAAATGGTGGGCCTGGGCGCGCCGGCGCTGATCCTGCGCGCGATGGAAGCGTCGGTGCAGAAGTTCGTCGAGCGGCCCGAGCTGTGCAGCGAACCGGCCGCCGCCAAGGTGGAGCGCGCCGGCTTCGCGCTGACCGAATACCTGGAAGGCGTGCTGCTGGGCAAGGCTGCCTCGCCGGTGGCGCTGTTCCCCCAATACAAGGATGTGCAGGAGCTGGCAGGCAGCGACCGCATCCACCCGGCCGACCTGTGGCCCTTCGACTGGCGCTGGGTCGAGGCGGAGACGCCTGCCGTCGCCCGGAAGCTGGTGTACGACCCTGCGCTGCGCTCGCGCATGGACCAGGCCGTGCTGCGCGTCGTCAAGACCACCGATCCGGCCGCGGGCAAAGAGCTGGCCGAATGCTGCCTCGGCCTGGCCGCCGGCCAGGAAGCCCGCCAGCCCCGCATCTTCTGGAAGATCGCCGCCGGTTACTTCGAGGCGCTCGCGCTCGGCCTGCTGCCGGCCGACCTGTACGTCAAGCGCGCGGCTTCGCGCGTGCTGACGCAGTACGCCACGCTGGCCAAGGGCGAGCTGGGCGTCTCCGACCGCCTGGCCCAGGACCTGTTGTTCTTCTGTGCCCAGGCCGTGCCGCCGCGGGTGGTGGACGGCCCGGTGCTGGCCGGCGTTCGCGCGTCGTACGCGCTGCAGCGCTTCACGCCGATCGATTACGGCACGCCGCACTACGGCCGCTTCGACCCGGTGCTGCTGACCCAGGCGCGCAAGCGCATCACCGCCGCCAAGGAAAGCTGGTCGGCCGCCTCGGGCGGCGACGTCACCAAGTTCAAGGTCCTCGGCGAGCAGTTCCACCTGATCGGTGAGTCGCTCACCAAGCTGCATGCCCCCAGCGCGCCGCTGGCCCAGAGCCTGGTGGCCACCGTCGACACCGTGGTGCGCTCGGCCCAGCCCCCGCGAGCCGAAGTCGCGATGGAAGTGGCCACGGCGGTGCTCTACCTCGAGGCGGCGTTCCAGGACCTCGATCCCGCCGATTCGCAGCTCGCGTTGCGCACGGCGCGCCTGGCCGAGCGGCTGGATGGCGTCCGCCAGGGCGGCCAGGCCGAGGCGCTGGAAGCCTGGATGGAGGAGCTTTACCGCCGCGTCAGCGACCGCCAGACCATGGGCAGCGTGGTCGGCGAACTGCGCGGTACGCTCGGCGAGCTGGAGAAGCTGCTGGATGCCTTCTTCCGCAGCCCGCAGGAGAAGGGGCCGCTGAAGAACGCGCCCACCCACCTGTTGCAGATGCGCGGCGTGCTGTCGGTGCTGGGCCTCGACCAGGCCGCGCACGCTGTCGCGCGGATGCGCGAGACGGTCGAGCAGATCCTGATCGGTGACTTCGACGAAGACGCGGTCCTGCGTGCCAGCACGTTCGACAAGCTGGGCAACAACCTCGGCGCGCTCGGCTTCCTGATCGACATGCTGAACTACCAGCCTGCGCTGGTGAAAAAGCTGTTCATCTTCGACGACACCCGAGGCGAGCTGCGGCCGCTCATGGGGCGAGCCGAAGCGGCCAAGCCGACCTTCGCATTGCCCACGGAGCTGCCCTCGCTGGAGATCGCGCCCGCCGTTGAGCTTGTTGCGCCCGCTGCGGCGATCGCCGTGGCCCCGCAGGTGCCGGTTGCTGTGCCGCCTGCCCCTGCAGTTGCTGGTGCCGCGCCCATGGCCCCCGCTGCCGCCGACACCGGGGCCGACGAAACGGACGACGAACTGCGCGAGATCTTCCTGGAGGAAGCGCGCGAAGTCGTGGGCAATGGCCTGGCCGCCGTCGAGGCGCTCGCCGCCCAGCCCAGCGACGTGGCCGAACTCACCACCCTGCGCCGCGCGTTCCACACGCTCAAGGGCAGCTCGCGCATGGTGGGCCTGAACGAATTCGGGGAAGCCGGCTGGGCCCTGGAGCAGGTGCTCAACACCTGGCTGGCCGACCAGAAGCCGGCGAGCGAAGACCTGCGCACCGTGTCCGCCGAAGCGCTGCGCGGCTTCGGTCGCTGGATCGAGGACATCGCCGCCGGCACCGACGCCGGCTGGAAGTCCGGCATGTTCCGCGGCCCGGCCGACGTCCTTCGCACCGAAGGCCGCGTGCTGCCATTCCCTTTCCCCGGTGCGGCCGTCGAAGCGGCGACCGCGCAGGGCGGCCTGCCCGCGCTGGAGATCGACTTCGGCGCGCCCGCCGCGGCAATCGAGCCTGCGCTGGAGTCGCTGGACCTCGCGCCGCAGGCCGCTCCGGAGGCGATCGAGCTCTCGGTGCCTTCGTTCGATTTCGACCTGACCCCTTCCGAGCCGGTGTCCGCCGAGCCGGTGGCGCTGGTGCCGGCCCAAGCCGACCCGTTGGCCGACTTCGACCTGGTGATCGCCGAAGCCGCCGCTGCACAGGACGACGCCGAAGCCTTCGGCAACACGCACGTCATCCGCGGCCAGGCCGTGGTGGCGGAAGAGATCACGCTGGACGAACTGCCGGCCGATTTCGCCGCGGAACTCGGACCTGCCGCACCGGTGGGCGACCTCGCGCCGACGACTTCGCCGGCAGAAGCAGAGATCAGCGCCGTCGACTTCGACAGCCTGAGCGCGCTGGCGCTTGCGCAAGCGCCCGAGCTCCTGCCCGAGGCGCCCGAGGCGCCCGAGGCGCCGTCGTTCGATCTGCCTGAATTCGATCTGCCGCCGACCGTCGCGACCGCAACCGCCGCGCCGGAACCGGAGCCGGAGCCCCTCGCATCCGACTCCGCTTTCGTCGACTCGCAGATGCCGGTCGACGACCAGATCAAGGTCATCGGCGGACTTCGCATCGGCATTCCGCTCTACAACGTCTACCTGAACGAGGCGGACGAGTGGTCGCGCCGGCTCTCGCAGGAACTGGCCGAGTGGGCGCTCGAGCTCAAGGAGCCGCTGTCCGATACCGCCGTCGGCCTGGCGCATGCGCTGGCGGGCAGCTCGGCCACCGTCGGCTTCCACGCGCTCTCGGACATCGCCCGCGCGCTCGAAAACTCGCTGCAGCACGCGCAGACGCTGGCCTGGGGCACGCCGCAGCACGGCCGCGCCTTCGTCGAGGCGGCCGAGGAGATCCGCCGCCTGCTGCACCAGTTCGCCGCCGGTTTCCTGAAGGAGGCCGACCCGGGCATCACCCAGTCGCTGCAGGCGCTCGAAGCGCTGCAGCTGCCCAAGCGCGCCGAGCTGCGCGACAGCGGCTCCGGTGAACTCGAGGGCATGGACTTCGCCGCGCCGGTGGAAGAGGCGCCGGCGGCGCCCCTTGCGAAGCCGGCCTCGAAGGTCGTTCACTTCCCGACCCTGCACGCCGCGGCCGCGACCGCTGCGCCCGGGGCCGCGGCCCAGGGCAGCCGCCTGTCCGGCGACGACGACATCGACGCGGTCGATGCCATCGATCCCGACCTGTTCCCGATCTTCGAGGAAGAGGCCGTCGACCTGCTGCCCAAGCTCGGCGCCGGCCTGCGCCAGTGGGCGCAGCAGGGCGTGCGCGAAGGCCGCGACGAGGTTCTGCGTGTGCTGCACACGCTCAAGGGCAGCGCCCGGCTGGCCGGCGCGCTGCGACTGGGCGAGATGGCCCACCGCATGGAGTCGGCCATCGAGGGCCTGCCGGCCGAGACGCCGGCCGCCGACCTCGAGCCGCTGTTGCAGCGGTTCGACGACCTGCAAGGCGCCTTCGACACGCTGCGCGTGCGCGCTTCGGAACCGGAAGCGGAGCCCGCACCCGCCGCGCAACCGCAGGCGCCGGTCGAGATCGCGCCGGTGGCTTTGCAACAAGCGATGCCGCAGCCTTCGGTGCAGCAGCCGGCGCCCCAACGCGCCCTCCTCGCCGCGCCGGTCACCACCACGCTGACCCCGCAGCGCGCCGCCGCCAACCAGGCCGTGCGCGTGCGCTCCCAGCTGCTCGACCGCCTGATGAACCAGGCCGGCGAGGTGATGATCACCCGTTCGCGCCTGGAGAACGAGCTGCGCAACCTGCGCGGTTCGCTCAACGACCTCACCGGCAACCTGGACCGCCTCCGCTCGCAGCTGCGCGACATCGAGCTGCAGGCCGAGACGCAGATGCAGTCGCGGCTCGCACAGGCCAAGGACTCGGCCGGCTTCGACCCGCTGGAGTTCGACCGCTTCACCCGCGTGCAGGAACTCACCCGCATGATGGCCGAGTCCGTCAACGACGTGGCCACCGTGCAGCGCAACCTGCAGCGCACGGTGGAAGCCACCGAGGACGACCTGATCGCCCAGGCGCGCCAGACGCGCGAGCTGCAGCGCGACCTGCTGCGCACGCGCATGGTGGAGTTCGAAGGCATCTCCGATCGCCTGTACCGCGTGGTGCGGCTCGCGTCCAAGGAAAGCGCCAGGCAGGTCAAGCTGGACATCACCGGCGGCTCCATCGAAATGGACCGCGGCGTGCTGGACCGCATGACGCCGGCCTTCGAGCACCTGCTGCGCAACTGTGTGGCGCACGGCATCGAAGACGTGGCCGTCCGCCAGGCGGCCGGCAAGGATGCGGCCGGCACGATCCTGATCGACGTGCGGCAGGAGGGCAACGACGTCTCGGTCGAATTCCGCGACGACGGCGCCGGCCTCAACCTCGCGCGCATTCGCGAGAAGGCACTGCAGCAAGGCCTGGTCACGCCCGACCAGCAGCTGAGCGACGCGGATGCCGCCAACCTGATCTTCACGCCCGGCTTCTCCACCGCCGCCCAGGTCACCGAGCTGGCCGGCCGCGGGATCGGGATGGACGTGGTGCGGTCCGAGGTCAACGCCCTCGGCGGCCGCATCGAGACCAGCACCCAGGCCGGCCGCGGCACCAGCTTCAGGCTGGTCCTGCCGCTGACCACCGCGGTGACGCAGGTCGTGATGATCCGCAGCGGCAACCTGAGCATCGGCGTGCCGGCCAACCTGATCGAGGTCGTGCGCCGCGCGCCGGCCAGGGAAGTCCAGCAGGCCTACAACAGCGGCGTGTTCGACTTCGGCGGCGAGCAGGTGCCGTTCTACTGGTCCGGCGCGCTGCTGCAGTCTTCGCAGCGCAGCGCCGAGCCGCAGGCCAAGACGCTGCCCGTGGTGGTGTTCCGCAGCGCGGCCCAGCGCGTGGCCGTGCACGTGGACGAGGTGCTGGGCAACCAGGAAGTGGTGGTGAAGAACCTCGGCCCGCAGCTGGCCCGACTGCCGGGCCTGGCCGGCATGACGGTGCTGGCGTCCGGTGCGGTGGTCCTGATCTACAACCCGGTGGCACTGTCGTCGGTGTACGGCGAACGCGCCCGCCGGCTCAGCGCCGACCACGCCCAGCCCGAGATGCTGGAGCAGGCCGGGCAGCCGGCCGTGCCCCAGCTGGCGCCCGCCGCGCCGCAGATCCCGCTGGTGCTGGTGGTCGACGACTCCATCACCGTGCGGCGCGTCACGCAGCGCCTGCTGCAGCGCGAGGGCTACCGCGTCGCGCTGGCGGCCGACGGCCTGCAGGCGCTGGAGCGGCTGGCCGAGGAGAAGCCCGCCGTCGTGCTGTCGGACATCGAGATGCCCCGCATGGACGGCTTCGACCTGGCCCGCAACATCCGCGCCGACGAGCGCTGGGGCCAGCTGCCGATCGTGATGATCACCTCGCGCATCGCCGAGAAGCACCGCGAGCACGCGCGCGAGCTGGGCGTCAACCACTACCTGGGCAAGCCCTACTCCGAAGAAGAGCTGCTCAGCCTGGTCAAGCACTACTGCACGGCCGCGGTCGCGGCCTGATCGCGGTCAGCCGGCGCCTTCCGCGGCGCCGGCTTTCTTCACCACCGAATAACGCCTGAGCGTCGCCTCGCGCGCCTGGGCGTGGTCGACCACCGGCAGCGGGTAGTCGCGCCCCAGCACCACGCCTGCTGCTTCCAGGTCCACCGGCCGCGCCAGCCAGGGCTCATGCAACGCGGCCGGCGGCAGGCGGCGAAGCTGCGGCAGGTAGCGCAGGATGAACCGGCCCTGCGGATCGAACTTCCGGCTCTGGCTCACCGGATTGAAGATGCGAAACCACGGCTGCGCGTCGCAACCGGAGGAACTGGCCCACTGCCAGCCGCCGTTGTTGGCGGCCAAGTCGTAGTCGTTCAGCTGCCGCGCGAAGTAGCGCTCGCCCCGGCGCCAGTCGATCCCCAGGTCCTTGCACAGGAAGCTGGCGGTGACCATGCGCAGGCGGTTGTGCATGAAGCCGGTCTGGTTCAACTGGTGCATGGCCGCATCCACCAGCGGGTAGCCGGTGCGGCCTTCGCACCAGGCCGCGAACAGGGCCTCGGCGCGCGGGCCCGTCTCCCAGGCGATGGCGTCGTACTCGCGGCGGAAGCTGCGGCCCTGGCCCTCTTCGTCGGCCACGTGCGGGAAGTTCGCCAGCACCTGGAAGTAGAAGTCGCGCCAGATGAGCTCGCTCAGCCAGGTCGCTGCGCCCGCCTGCCCGGTTTGCGCAAGCGCGTGGGCTTCCCGCGCCAGCGTGCGGATCGACACCGTGCCGAAGCGCAGGTGCACGCTGAGGCAGCTCGTTCCCGCGGTGGCCGGGAAGTCGCGTGCGACGTCGTAGCGGTCGATGCGCGGCAGGAAATCGTCCAGCAGTCGCGCCGCGCCGCGCGCGCCCGGCTGCGTGGGCAGCACCGACAGGTCGGTCGCCTCGAACCCGAAGTCGGCCAGCGCCGGAACCTCGCGCCGAAGGGGCTCGGGCCGCGCAGCGAGCGCGCCGGCATGCTTCTCGACCGGGTAAGCCTTCAGGTAGAACGGATCGACCTTGGCGAGCCAGGCCCGCTTGTAAGGCGTGAAGACGGCGTAGGGCCGGCCGGCCTGGGTCAGCAGTTCGTCGCGGTCGAAGACCGCCTGGTCCTTGCTCGTGTGCAGCGCGATGCCCATTTCGGCCAGCGCTTCCTTCACACGGGCATCGCGCGCGATCGCCCCCGGCTCGTAGTCGTGGCTCGCGAAAACCGACATCACGCCCAGCCGCTGCGCCAGCCTCGGCACCTCCTCGACAGCCCGGCCGTGGACGACGATCAGCCCGGCATCGCGACGCCCAGCGAGCCGCCGCAGTGCATCGTCCAGTTCCACCAGCGTCTCACGGATGAACTGCACGCGCCGGTCGCGCCTGGGCAGCAGATCGAGGATGCCGGTGTCGAGAACGAAGGCGCAATGCACCTGCTTGCAGCTGCGCAGTGCGTGGTAGAGCGCGGCATGGTCCTGCACCCGCAGGTCCCGCCGAAACCACACCAGTCCGGCGGGATAGGGCTTTTCCATGGTGGTCGTTAAAATTGCATCATGCCCGCCGAGCCGTCCACCATGAACCTGACGCATCACTTCCTGATCGCGATGCCGGGCCTGGAGGATGCTTCCTTCGCTCGCAGCGTGGTGTACCTGTGCGAGCACAGCGCGCGCGGCGCCCTGGGCCTCGTGATCAACAAGCCCAGCGACATCAAGCTGAAGAACCTGTTCGAGAAGGTCGATCTGCCGCTCGATCGCGACGATCTCGCGGGCGCCCCCGTCTTCCACGGCGGCCCGGTGCAGACCGAGCGGGGTTTCGTGCTGCACGAAGCCGTGCTGGCCGGCGAGGCCAAGCCCGACGAACCCGTGTACGCGTCCACCATGACCATCCCCGGCGGATTGGAGATGACGACCTCCAAGGACGTCCTGGAAGCGCTCTCCACCGGCGCCGGCCCGCGCAAGGTGCTGGTCTCGCTCGGCTACTCCGCGTGGGGCGAAGGCCAGCTCGAATCGGAACTGGCCGAGAACAGCTGGCTCACCGTGGAGGCCGATCCCCAGGTGATCTTCGATACGCCGGTCGAACAGCGCTACGACAAGGCGCTGTCGCTGCTGGGCCTCCAGGCGTGGATGCTCTCGCCGCACGCCGGGCACGCATGAGCGTGATCGAGCGGCCCGACGTCCCCCGCCACTTCACCACCTTTCTTGCTTTCGATTACGGGGCCAAGCGCACCGGCGTCGCCGTGGGCAACCGGCTGCTTCGCACCGCGACCCCGCAGGCCACCATCCGCGCGGAAGGCCGCGCGCGGCTCGACGCGGCTGCCCTGCGGGTCGGCGAGTGGCAGCCCGACGCACTGGTGGTCGGCGTGCCTTTCCACCCCGACGGCGCGCCGCACGAAAATACCGAGCGCGCCCGCCGCTTCGGCCGCCAGCTCGCCGCCCGCGTGAAGCTGGTCGTCTACGAAGTGGACGAGCGCTACAGCACCACCGAGGCGCAGTCCGGTGGCGCGGCGGACCCCGATGCCGGCGCGGCCTGCATCATCCTGGAACAGTTCTTGAGGAGTATCGAATGAGGCCCGCACGGCCGCCCGAAGGGGCTCGCACCGCAACGCGTAGCGCGGAGGTTTCCCATGTCTGACTTGCGGCTGGATGCCGAGGCGCTGTATGGCGAGCTGCTGCGCGGCGTGCCTGCGTTGCGCGGGCCGCAGGGCCGCCTGGTGGGCATCACCTCCGGCGGCGCCTGGCTTGCGCAGCGACTGCAGCAGGACCTGCGCCTGGAGGGCGAGGCGGGCACCATCTCCTCTTCCATGCACCGCGACGACTTCGCGCAGCGCGGCTTGTCCGCCTCGAGCGCGCAGACCCAGCTGCCGTTCGACGTCAACGACGCGCACATCGTGCTGCTGGACGACGTGCTCTACACCGGCCGCACCATCCGCGCCGTGCTCAACGAGCTGTTCGACTACGGCCGGCCCGCCAGCGTGAAGCTGGCCGTGCTGGTGGACCGGGGCGGGCGCGAACTGCCGGTGCAGGCCGACTACGCCGCCGCCCGCGTGAGCCTGCCCGATGCGCAGTCGCTGGAACTGGCGCGCGACGCGCAGGGGCGCTTCACATTCAAGGTGGCCTGATGCTCTACAAGCGCAACCCACAGCTGAACAAGAACGGCGAGCTGGTCCACCTGCTGTCCATCGAGGGCCTGCCGCGCGAGATCGTCACCCAGATCCTGGACACCGCGGCCCGGTTCGTGGGCGTGAGCGACCGCGAGGTCAAGAAGGTGCCGCTGCTGCGCGGCAAGAGCGTGTTCAACCTGTTCTTCGAGAACAGCACCCGCACCCGCACCACCTTCGAGATCGCGGCCACGCGGCTGTCGGCCGACGTCATCAACCTGGACATCGCGCGCTCCTCGGCCAGCAAGGGCGAGTCGCTGCTGGACACCATCGCCAACCTGTCGGCGATGGCGGCCGACATGTTCGTGGTGCGGCACGGCGAATCGGGTGCGCCCTACCTGATCGCGCAGCACGTCGCGCCGCACGTGCATGTCATCAACGCGGGCGACGGCCGGCATGCGCACCCCACGCAGGGGCTGCTCGACATGTACACCATCCGCCACTACAAGAAGGATTTCTCCAACCTCACGGTGGCGATCGTCGGCGACGTGCTGCATTCGCGCGTGGCGCGCTCGGACATCCATGCGCTCACCACGCTGGGCTGCGCCGAGGTGCGCGTGGTCGGCCCCAAGACGCTGGTGCCGGCCGACATGGCGCAGATGGGCGTGCGCGTGTGCCACACGCTGGAGGAGGGCATCCGCGGCTGCGACGTGGTGATCATGCTGCGGCTGCAGAACGAGCGCATGAGCGGCGCGCTGCTGCCCTCGTCGCAGGAGTTCTTCAAGAGCTTCGGCCTCACGCCCGAGAAGCTGCAGCTGGCCAAGCCCGACGCCATCGTGATGCACCCGGGGCCGATCAACCGGGGCGTGGAGATCGACTCGTCGGTGGTCGACGGCAAGCAGAGCGTGATCCTCCCGCAGGTCACCTTCGGCATCGCGGTGCGCATGGCCGTGATGAGCATCGTGGCGGGCAACGAAGCGTAGAACAAGAAGACACGACCCCATGAAGATCCTGATCAAGAACGGGCGGGTGATCGACCCGGGCTCGAACCGCGACGAGATCGCCGACGTCGCCCTGGCCGCCGGCCGCGTGGTCGCCATCGGCGGCACGCCCGAGGGCTTCAACGCCAGCCGGGTCATCGATGCCAGCGGCTGCATCGTCGCGCCCGGCCTGGTGGACCTGGCGGTGCGGCTGCGCGAGCCCGGCCACGAGCACGAGGGCATGCTGGAGTCCGAGATGGCCGCGGCCGTCGCCGGCGGCGTGACCAGCCTGGTGTGCCCGCCCGACACCGATCCCGTGCTGGACGAGCCGGGCCTGGTCGAGATGCTCAAGATGCGCGCCGAGAAGCTGCACCAGGCGCGCGTGTTCCCGCTCGGCGCGCTCACCCGCGGCCTGGCCGGCGAGGTGCTCACCGAGATGGCCGAACTCACCGAGGCCGGCTGCGTGGGCTTCAGCCAGGCCGAGACCGGGCTGGCCAACACCCAGGTGATGATGCGCGCGATGCAGTACGCCGCGACCTACGGCTACGCCGTGTGGCTGCGCCCGCAGGAGCTGTACCTGGGCAAGGGCGTCGCCGCCAGCGGGCCGCTGGCCACGCGGCTGGGTTTGTCGGGCGTGCCGGTGGCGGCCGAGACCATCGCCGTGCACACCCTGCTGGAGCTGATGAAGGCCACCGGCGCGCGGGTCCACCTGTGCCGCATCAGCAGCGCGGCCGGACTGGAACTGGTGCGTCGCGGCAAGGACCTGGGCCTGCCCGTCACCTGCGACGTCAGCATCAACTCGCTGCACCTGACCGACCAGGACATCGGCTACTTCGACAGCCGCATGCGACTGTCGCCGCCGCTGCGCCAGCAGCGCGACCGCGATGCGCTGCGCGAAGGCCTGGCCGACGGCACGGTGGACGCGCTGGTGTCCGACCACACGCCGGTCGACGAAGACGCCAAGACGCTGCCGTTCGCCGAAGCCGAACCCGGCGCCACCGGCCTCGAGCTGCTGCTGTCGATGGCGCTCAAATGGGGCCAGGAAAGCGGCGTCGGCCTCACGCGTGCGCTGGCGGTGCTCACCAGCGAGCCGGCCAACGTGCTGGGCGCGGCGCTCGGCACCTTGCAGGCCAGCTGCGGCCGCCTGGTCGAAGGCGGCGTCGCCGACCTGTGCGTTTTCGATCCCGCCGAGCACTGGACGGTGGAGCCGGGCGCTCTGCGCAGCCAGGGCAAGCACACGCCGTTCTCCGGCTACGAGCTGCCCGGCCGCGTGCGTTGCACCATCGCCGCCGGCCAGGTGGCCTGGGACTCGGGCGCGGCGCGCTGATCGTGCGCGGCCTGCGCGCGGTGTGGCGGCTGGCGCACGCCCTGTGGCATGCGCTGGGCGGCCTGCTCACCATCGTTTTTCTCTTCCCCCGGCTCTCGCAAGCGCAGCGCCAGGCGAGGGTGCAGGCGTGGGCGCGCCGCATGCTGGCGGTGCTGGGCATCGGCCTGGAGGTGCGCGGCCAGCCGCCGGCGCAGGGGCCGATGCTGCTGGTGGCCAACCACATCTCCTGGCTCGACATCCTGGTGGTGCACGCGGCGCGCTACTGCCGCTTTGTGTCCAAGGCCGACGTGAAGCGCTGGCCGCTGATCGGCGCGCTGGCCACCGGCGCGGGCACCCTCTACATCGAACGCGAATCGCGGCGCGATGCGATGCGGGTGGTGCACCACATGGCCGAGCGCCTGCAGGCCGGCGACATCCTGGCCGTGTTCCCCGAAGGCACGACCAGCGACGGTGTCGCCCTGCTGCCTTTCCATGCCAACCTGGTCCAGGCCGCCATCGCCGCGCAGGTGCCGGCGCAGCCCGTCGCGCTGCAGTTCGTGGAGACCGCCACCGGCCGCGTGAGCCTCGCGCCCTGCTACATCGGCGACGACACGCTGCTCGCTTCCCTCTGGCGCACGGTCACGGCCGAGCCGATCAGCGCGGTGGTCACGTTCGGGGAGCCGCAGCGGGCGGAAGGGCGTGACCGGCGCAGGTGGGCGGTGGATTTGCGCGAGGCGGTGCAGGACCTGAAGGGCTAGCGCCGCTGCCCCCCTTGCCGTCATTCCCGCGTAGGCGGGAATCCAGCGCAGCGCGCCCCCGATGCTCGAAGAAGCCGGAAGCACTGGATCCCCGCCTTCGCGGGGATGACGGGGGGCAGAAAAATGCGATGGGCGTGCGAGGGAGCAAGACTTCAGGGCGACATCGGCGGCGCGCCCGCGCCGGACCCGCGCTCGAACGTGACCACGTGGTCCACCTCCGGCCGGATGCCGATCCACTCGCCGACCTTGTGGTCGTGGTGGCTGGGCACGTGGGCCATGATCGTCTCACCGGTGCGAAGCCGCAGCGTGTAGAGGAACTCCGAGCCGCGGAAAGCCTTGCGCAGGATCTGCGCCTTCACCGGCGCCGCGTCGTCGTGGACGATGTCGTCGGCGCGCAGCAGCACCTCGCACTCGCCGGTGGCGAAGGCGGTGGGCAGCGGGCATTCGGCCACGTCGGTCAGCGCGCCCAGCGGCGTGTCCACCACCACCTGGCCGTCGACTTCGCGCACGAGCGCCGGCGTGAAGACGCCATGGCCGATGAAGTCGGCGACGAAGCGCGTGGCGGGCCGGTGGTACAGCGTGTACGCGTCGTCCCACTGGTGCAGCCGGCCCTGGTGCATCACGCCGATGCTGTCGCCGATCGCGAAGGCCTCCAGCTGGTCGTGCGTGACGAAGAGGGCGGTGGCGCCGGCGGCCTTGAGGATGCCGCGGATCTCGTGCGCGAGCCGCTCGCGCAGCTCCACGTCGAGGTTGGAAAACGGCTCGTCCAGCAGCAGCAGCTGGGGCTGCGGGGCCAGCGCGCGGGCCAGCGCGACACGCTGCTGCTGACCGCCCGACAGCTCATGCGGCATGCGCTGCTCGCTGCCCGCCAGGCCCACCAGCGCCAGCACTTCGGCGACCCGGTCGCGGCGCTCGCCGCGCGGCAACTGGCTGAGCCCGAAGCCCACGTTGCGGCCCACGTCGAGGTGCGGGAACAGCGCGTAGTCCTGAAACACCATGCCGATGCGGCGGCTCTCGGCCGGCACATGGACCTGCGGGCTCTCCACCACCTGGCCGGAGATGCGGACCTCGCCGGCATTGGCACGCTCCAGCCCCGCCACCGCGCGCAGCAGCGTGGTCTTGCCGCAGCCCGAAGGCCCGATCAGCACGCCGATGGCGCCGGCCGGCAGGCCGAACGAGACCTCGTCGACCGCGGGACGCGCCTGCCCGCCGTAGCGGACGCTCAGCCGGGTGAGTTCGACATGCATGGGCTTTGATTGTAGATGCGTACAATTCTCATTTGCATTGTCCGCCCCTCACCATACTCCTGCCGCGCCCAGCTCGCTGACGCTGCCGCGGCCCCGTGACCTGCTGTTGCTGGCGGTGGCTGCGCTGATCGTGCTGCCGGTCGCGGCGGTGCTCGGCTCCTGGCTGGAGTGGGATGCGCAGACGGCGGGCATCCTGCGCGAGATGGCGGCCACGGTGCTGCCCGGCTACGCGCTCACCAGCCTGCTCCTGTGCGCCGCCGTGGCGCTGGGCGTCGCGCTCGTCGGCACGGCGTCGGCGGCGGCGGTCACGCTGTTTGACTTCCCCGGCCGCCGCTTCTTCGAATGGGCGCTCCTGCTGCCGCTGGCCATGCCGGCCTACGTCGTGGCCTATGCGTACACCGACTTCCTGCAGTTCAGCGGGCCGCTGCAGGGCTGGCTGCGCGAGGTCACCGGGCGGGAAGGGCGCATGTTCCCGGAGGTGCGCAACACCGCAGGCGCGGCCGTGGTGTTCGTCTTCACGCTCTACCCTTACGTCTACTTGCTGGCGCGCGCCGCGCTGGCCGAACGCGCGGCCCACCTGATGGAGGCGGCCCGCCTGCTGGGCGCGCCGCTGGCCACGCGCGTGCTGCGGGTGGCGTTGCCGCTGGCACGGCCGGCGGTCGCGGCCGGCGTCGCGCTCGCGCTGATGGAAACGCTGGCCGACTTCGGCGTGGCCAGCTACTTCGGCATCCAGACCTTCACCACCGGCATCTACAAGGCCTGGCTGGCCATGGACAACCGCGTCGCCGCCGCCCAGCTGGCCACCAGCCTGCTGGCCGTGGTGGTGGTGCTGCTCGCGCTGGAGCACCGGGCCCAGCGGCGCATGCGTTTCGCCGGCTCGCGGGGCGCACGGTCCGGCTCGGCCGAAGCCCAGCCGGCGCGACTTTCCGGCCGCCGGGCCTTCGCCGCGGTCGTGCTGTGCAGCCTGCCGATCCTGGGCGGTTTCGTGCTGCCGGTGCTCTTCATGCTGCGGCCGCTGGCGTCCGACTGGTCGGTGCTGCCGTGGGATCGCTTCCTCCAATGGGCCTGGAACAGCGTGCGGCTGGGCGTCCTGAGCGCGGTGCTGGCGGTGGCCGCCGCCCTGCTGCTGGCCGCCAGCCTGCGCCGGGGAGGCGATGCGATCACCCGCGGCGTGGTGCGGCTGGCCGGCCTGGGCTACGCGATCCCCGGCGCCGTCATCGTGGTGGGCCTGCTGCTGCCGGTCGGCTGGCTGCAGGCGGCCGCGCCGCAGGTGCCCGCCGTCTACTGGGTCACCGGCACGGTGCTGGGCGTGGTCTGGGCCTACCTGGTGCGCTTCATGTCGGTGGCGCTGCAGTCGGTGCAGAGCGGCTACGCCCGCATCCCGGTGAGCTTCGACGATTCGGCGCGAATGCTGGGCACCGGCCGGCTCGCGCTGCTGGTGCGCGTGCACTGGCCGCTGCTGCGCGGTTCCGCCGCCGCCGCCGGACTGCTGGTCTTCGTGGACGTGATGAAGGAGCTGCCGGCCACGCTGCTGCTGAGGCCGTTCAACACGGACACGCTGGCGGTGGTCGCCTACCAGCTGGCGCGCGACGAGCGCCTGGGCGAGGCGGCCCTGCCGTCCCTGGCCCTGGTGCTGGTCGGATTGCTGCCGGTGCTGCTGCTGAGCCGCTCGGTTCGGCGCGCCTGAAGGGCGGGGTCCCGGTCAGACCTCGTCGGACCACTCGGTCCGCGGGGCCGCGGGTTTGCGGAACACGACCTCGCCGGTGGGCACGTGCACCACGCGGATCTCCTTGCCGCTTGGAAGGGTCGTGCTCTTGGCGGCCATGGTGACCGCCAGGGCGCGGTCGCTGACGAAATGCTGCTGGGCTTCTCTCACGGGCAACCACGGGTGCTGGATGGGGTGGCTGCTCTCGATCCGGTAGTCGGCGGGGGTCATGCAAGGCCTCCTTGGCTCTACTGCCTTTTTCGTTCTGTGGCGCCGCCCGTCGAAAGGGTGGTTGTCAGGGGGCCGGGGGCTGGGCTTGCGTACCCACCGCCGGCCGTCCACCCGGGCGACACCTGCGGCACAGGTTATCGGTGGCCGCTGGCATGTATGTAGGACGGCGCCCCATCGCCTGGAACAGCCCCGTACCGAATGGTTGGGTTTGGTAACGGGGGTGGCTGGCTCCTTCGGACTACCTCTTTTCACGGAGGGGAGGACCGTCCGAAGATGGCACTTTCCTCCGTCTTCTTCCCGAGCCAAGGAGTCCTCCATGGCTGCTGCTGCACCCGTCCCCCGACCGCTGGCGGCCCTCGTCGGCGCGGCCCTCGTGTTCATGCTGGCCGCCTGCGGCGGCGGGGGAGGCGGGGGTGGTGGTGCAGCGCCCAGCGCCCTCGGCGCCGATCCCCTGGGCGGCGCGCCGGCGGGCGTGACCCTGCGGGAGCGCGCCAGCGGCCTCGCCGGCCCCTGGGGCATGGCCTTCCTGCCCGACGGCCGGCTGCTGGTGACCGAGAAGTCCGGGCGCATGCAGCTGTTCGATGCCGCCGGCGGCCGCCTGGGCGAGGTGAGCGGCGTGCCGCCCGTCCTCAACTTCGGCCAGGGCGGGCTGCTGGACGTGGTGCTCGATCCCGCCTTCGCGACCAACCGCCGAATCTTCTTTTCCTTCGCCGAAGCCGACGCCGCCAACCCCTCGCTCAACGGCACCGCGGTCGGGCGGGCCGTGCTCGACCCCGATGCGCGCGCGCTCAGCCAGGCGGTGGTCATCTTCCGCCAACTGCCCAAGGTGGCGTCGGCCGGGCACTTCGGCTCGCGCCTCGCCTTCGACCGCAGCGGCCAGCTGTTCGTCACCACCGGCGAGCGCCTGGCCGACAGCGAGCGCGTCTTCGCCCAGGACCTGACGCGCGGCCACGGCAAGGTGTTCCGCATCACCACGGACGGCGCGGCCGCGCCGGGCAACCCGGCGCTCGGCGCGGGGGCCCAGCCGGAGATCTGGACGTTCGGCCACCGCAACGTTCAGGGCGCGGCCCTGAACCCGGCCACCGGCGAGCTGTGGATCAGCGAACACGGCGCGCAGGGCGGCGACGAGATCAACCGGCTGCGACCGGGCCTCAACTTCGGCTGGCCGGTGGCGAGCCGCAGCCAGGAGTACGAGACCCTCACGCCGGTCGGCCCCAACTCGCTGGCCGGCATGGAAGACCCGGTCTGGTTCTGGGAAAGGATCGACGGCAGCGCCTGGACCGGCGGCGCCAAGTCCTCCATCGCGCCGTCCGGCATCGCCTTCTACGACGGCACCGCCATCCCGGAATGGCGCGGCAGCCTTTTCGTCGGCGCCCTGGCCGGCCAGGCCCTGTGGCGCCTCACGGTCAGCGGCGACACCGTCACCGCCCAGCAGCGGCTCCTTGCGCCGCTGGGCGAGCGCATCCGGGACGTGGAGGCGGGCCCGGACGGCGCGCTGTACCTGCTGACCGACAGCGGCAGGTTGCTGCGGCTCGGCCGCTGACGGCCACCGGTCCGGCACCTCAGCGGCGCACCCCCCGGGAAACTCCCCTCCTCGCTTCTGGTAAGCCGCTGGTAAAACCACGGCATGACAAGGACAGGGCAAACGCCCAGCATCACCCGTTCCGACCCGGAGAGCCAGGGCACGGGCTTCGCGAAGGTGTTCGACTTCCTGCGCGAGCAGCTGCTGGAAGGCCGCATCCGCAGCGGCGACCGGCTGCTGCCCGAGCGCGAGCTGGCCCTGCAGATGGGCGTGAGCCGCCCCATCGTGCGGGAGGCATTGCGGGCGCTGTCGATGATGGGCGTGGTGGAGATCCGTGAGCGGGTGGGCACCGTGGTGCGCCAGCCCGACGTCTCGGTGCTGGGCGACGTCTTCGCCTTCTCCCTGGCGCAGGTGCCCGACGCCATCGACGACGTGATGCAGGCCCGCATCGCGCTGGAGTGCCAGGCCATCCGCCTGGCCTGCCAGCGCGCCACCACCGCCGACATCGAACGCATGCGCGGGGCGCTCGACGCGATCGAGGCCACCGTGAACGATGCCGACGGCGGGGGCCTGGCCGACTTCGAATTCCACATGGCCCTGGTGCGGGCCAGCCGCTCGGACACCATGGTCCAGCTCTACGGCGCCATGGCCGGGCTGCTCACGCGGTCCCACCGCGACCGCCGCGCGCTGGTGGAGCACCACCATGACGAAGCGATGAAGCGCACGGTGGTCGAGGACCACCGCCGGCTGCTCGAGGCCGTGATCGGCGGCGACGAGGATGCGGCCGACCAGGCCCTGCGGCAGCACTTCCGCATCGGCGACGAACTGCGGCGCCAGATGGCGCTCGCGCCCAGCAAGGCGACGCTGGCCGCCCAGGCCGCCGCCCAGACCCTCCGGGAAGCAACCCCATGACTTCGGAAAAGAAAAGCGCCGGCACCGTCGGCTTCATCGGCATCGGCACCATGGGGCGCGAGATGGCGCTCAACCTGGCCAAGGCGGGCTTCCGCGTGGCCGTGCACGACGTGCGGCCCGAGGCGGCGCAGGCGCTCGCCGGCGGCGGCATCCGCGCGGCCACCAGCATCGCGGATGCGGCGCGCGGGGCCGACGTGGTGATCACCATGCTGCCCGACACGCCCGACGTGGAAGCCGTGGTCTATGGCGAGGCCGGCCTCCTGGCCAACCCGCCGGAAGGCCGGCTCATCGTGGACATGAGCACCATCGCGCCGGACGCCGTTCGCCGCATGCATGCCGACTGCGCCAAGGCCGGCGTGGCCTTCATCGATGCGCCGGTGTCCGGCGGACCGGTGGGCGCCAAGAACGCCGCGCTTTCCATCATGGCCGGCGGCGACGCCGCGGCGTTCGAGAAGGCCCGGCCCTTCTTCGCCGGCATGGGCACCACCATCACGCACGTGGGCGAGAGCGGCGCCGGCCAGACCGTCAAGCTGTGCAACCAGCTGATCTGCGGCATCAACATCCAGGCCATCTGCGAGGCGCTGGCCCTGGGCCGCGCCAACGGCGTCGACCTGCACCAGCTGCGCAAGGTGCTGCTGGGCGGCTCGGCGGCGTCCTGGATGCTGGACAAGCTGGGCCCGCAGATGATCGACGGCGACGCCTCGGCCGGCTTTCGCATCGACCTGATGCTCAAGGACCTGCGCCTGGTGCAGCAGCAGGCCCAGGCCAGCAACGTGCCGCTGCCGGCCACCGCACTGGTGACCACGCAGTACCTGGATGCGCGCGCGCACGGGGAGGGCAGCAACGGCAACCAGGCGCTGTTCCGGGTCTACGACCGGATGAGCGGGCAGGAGCGCGGATGACTCTGGACTTCGCCGCGGTCGCGGCGCGCTGGCCGATGTTCCTCGACGGCGCCGCCATGACCCTGAAGCTCGCCGTGGGCGCGACGCTGATCGGCTTCGCCATCGGCACGCTGTGCGCGATCGGCCGGCGCAGCAACCTGGGCTGGGCGCGGCGCGCCAGCACGTTCTACGTCGAGGTGATCCGCAACACGCCGCTGCTGGTGCAGATCTTCCTGGTGTACTTCGGCCTGGCCAGCCTGGGCCTCAAGCTGCCCGCCTTCTCCGTCGCCCTCGCGGCGCTCACCATCAACGTGGGCGCGTACGCCACCGAGATCATGCGGGCCGGCTTCGACTCCATCCACAAGGGCCAGATCGAGGCGGCCGAATGCCTGGCCCTCAGCCGCCGCCAGGTGTACTGGCACGTGGTGCTGCTGCCGGCCATGGAGCGGGTGTACCCCGCGCTCACCAGCCAGTTCGTGCTGCTGATGCTGGCCTCGTCCGTGTGCTCGCAGATCTCCGCCGAGGAGCTGACGGCGGTGGCCAACTTCGTGCAGTCGGACACCTACCGCCCCTTCGAGACCTACGCCATCGTGGGCCTGGCCTACGTGCTGCTCTCGCTGCTGATGCGCGCGGGCTTCTGGGGGCTGGGGCTGGCGCTCTTCCCGCGCCGGCGCCGGCTGGGGACCGCATTGTGAGCACCGCCCTCAACGCCAACCACCTGCTGTACCTGCTGCAGGGTGCAGGCTGGACGCTGGGCCTGTCGCTGATCGCCTTCGTGGGCGGCGGCCTGCTCGGGCTGGTGGTGGCGCTGCTGCGCATCTCGCCCGTGAAGCTGGTGCGCATCGCCACCGCCGGCTACGTGCAGCTGATCCAGGGCACGCCGCTGCTGGTGATCCTGTTCATGACGTTCTTCGGCCTGCCGGCGCTGGGCGTGAAGATGTCGCCGCTGGCCGCGGCCGGCCTGTCGCTCACCCTCTACGTCTCGGCCTACCTGGGCGAGATCTGGCGCGGCAGCATCCAGTCGGTGCCGCGCGCGCAGTGGGAGGCGGCCGAGTGCCTGGCGCTCACGCGGACGCAGCGCATGCGCCTGGTGGTGCTGCCGCAGGCCATCCGCATCGCGACGCCGCCCACCGTGGGCTTCATGGTGCAGATCGTCAAGAACACCTCGCTGGCGTCGGTGGTCGGCTTCGTCGAACTGGCGCGGGCCGGCCAGATCCTCAACAACTCGGTGTTCGAGCCCTTCCTGGTCTACCTGATCATCGCGGCGATCTACTTCTCGCTGTGCTTCCCGCTCTCGCGCTGGAGCCAGCGCCTGGAGCGCCGCGTCAGCCCGGCGCAGCGCCCCGCCGACGCGGTGATCGCGCAGCCCGCAGCCCTTTCCATCACATGACGAATCCGACCCCCAACAGCGAGGCGGCCGTGGTGCTGCGCGACGTGCACAAGAGCTTCGGTAGCCACAAGGTGCTGTCCGGCGTCGACCTGCAGGCGCAGCGCGGCCAGGTCACCGCCATCATCGGCCGCAGCGGCTCGGGCAAGAGCACGGCGCTGCGCTGCATCGACCGGCTGGAAACCGTGGACAGCGGCGAGATCACCGTCTGCGGCCGCCGCGTCGACGACCCGCACGTGGACCTGAAGGCGCTGCGCCTGGACGTGGGCATCGTGTTCCAGAGCTACAACCTGTTCCCGCACCTCTCCATCGAGGAGAACATCATGCTGGCGCCGCGCGCCGCCAAGGGCGTGGACAAGGCGCAGGCGCGCGAGCTGGCCCATGCCGTGCTGGCCCGCGTGGGCCTGGGCGAGAAGGCCTCGGCCTATCCCGAGCAGCTGTCCGGCGGCCAGCAGCAGCGGGTGGCGATCGCCCGCTCGCTGGCCATGCAGCCCAAGGTGATGCTGTTCGACGAGGTCACCTCGGCGCTCGATCCGGAACTCACGGGCGAGGTGCTCAAGGTGATCGAGGAGCTGGCCGCCGGCGGCATGACGATGGTGATGGTCACGCACGAGATGGCCTTCGCCCGCCGCATCGCCGACCAGGTGGTGTTCATGAACGCCGGCCGCGTGTGGGAGCAGGGCAGCTCCGACATCCTCAGCGCCCCCCGGACTCCCGAGCTGCGCCAGTTCGTGCAGAGCGACCTCTAGTTTTTTTCCAACCCCAAGAGAGACCCAGGAGACAACCATGACCCTGTTCCGTACCGCCTTCGTGGCGACCTGCCTCACCCTCGCCGCCGCGGCCGCGCAGGCCGACCTGCTGGACGACATCATGAAGGCCAAGAAGATCCGCATCTCGACCGACATGGCGATCCCGCCGGCCGGCATGATGGACAGCAGCATGAAGCCCACCGGCTCCGACGTGGAGACGGCGCAGCTGCTGGCCAAGGACTGGGGCCTGGAGATCGAGTGGGTGCCCACCACCGGCGCCACCCGCATCCCCAACGTCAACACCGGCAAGGCCGACATCATCATCTCCACGCTGTCGGTGACGCCCGAGCGCGCCAAGGTGATCGACTTCTCCAAGCCCTACGCCGTGCTGCAGTCGGTGGTGGGCGCGCCCAAGACGGCCGCCATCAAGGACTGGGCCGACCTCAAGGGCAAGAACGTCACCGTCACCCGCGGCACCACCCAGGACACCGAGCTGAGCGCCATGGCCAATGAGCGCGGCTACAAGGTCGTGCGCTACGACGACGACGCCACCATGGTCACCGCCGGCGCCACCGGCCAGGCCGACGTGGTCGCCACCTCGGTGGCGCTGGTCAACGCCATCACCGCCAAGAACCCGCAGAAGCCCTGGGAGCCGAAGTTCGTGATCCGCAACTTCGACCTGGCCATCGGCACCAAGCAGGGCGAGCCGCGCCTGCAGGCCAAGCTCAACGAGTGGGTCTCGGCCAACCTGAAGAACGGCAAGCTCAGCGACATCTACAAGAAGTACTACGGCGTGGCACTGCCCGCCGCCATGACCAACTGATCCTTCGGGACGAAGGGAAGCACATGAAGATCGTCATCGGCTCGGACCACGCAGGCTGGGCACTCAAGGGGGGCGTGATCGCCCACATCAAGGAGCTGGGCCACGAGGTGGTGGACGTGGGCAGCCACGATCCCAAGCCCGTGGACTTCCCGGACATCGCCCAGGCGCTCACCGCCAAGGTGCTGTCCGGCGAGGCGCAGCGCGGCATCATGGTCTGCGGCACCGGCGTGGGCGCGTCCATCGCGGCCAACAAGGTGCGCGGCATCCGCGCCGCCGTGTGCCACGACGTGCACTCGGCCCACCAGAGCGTGGAGCACGACGACGTCAACGTCATGTGCATCGGGGCCCAGATCGTCGGCCCCTGGCTGGCCAACGATCTGGTCGAGTCCTTCCTGGAAGCGGAGTTCGAGGACAACGAGGACTACCGCCGCCGGGTCGACAAGCTCCACCAGATGGACTCCGGGTTCAAGTGAAACCTGTCCACGCAGGCGGCCGGATCGTCGTGTTCGGCAGCCTGAACATGGACCTGGTGGCCCGGGTGCCGCGCATGCCCGGGCCGGGCGAGACGCTGGCGGGACACGGCTTCTTCTCCAATGCCGGCGGCAAGGGCGCCAACCAGGCCGTGGCCGCGGCCCGCCAGGGCGCGCAGGTCGCCATGGTGGGCCAGGTCGGCGCCGATGCCTTCGGTGCCGAGCTGGGCACGGCCCTGCATGACAACGGCGTGGACGTCACGGACGTTCGCGCGACGGCCGAGGCGCCCACGGGCGTGGCCATGATCCTGGTGGACGACGGGGCGCAGAACTGCATCGCCGTCATCGCCGGCGCCAACGCGCAGGTGGGCCCGGCCGATGCGCAGGCGCTGGTCGAGCGGCTGGGCCCCGGCGACCTGCTGCTGCTGCAGCTGGAGGTGCCGATGGACGCCGTGCAGCGCGCCGCCGCCGTGGCCCGCGAGCGCGGCGCCACCGTCGTGCTCAACCCCGCTCCCGCGCACGCGCTGCCCGCCGCGCTCTGGCCGCTGGTCGACATCCTGGTGCTCAACGAGACCGAGGCCGGGATGCTCGATGGCCAGGCGAGCGTCGATGCGTCGTCGGCCGCCGGGGTCGGCGCCCGCCTGCTGCAACGCGGACCGAACCACGTGATCGTCACGCTCGGCGCCGACGGCGTGGTGTGGACCAGCGCGGCCGGCACCCAGCACTTCGACGCGGTCCGCGTCCAGGCGATCGACACCACCGCCGCCGGCGACACCTTCATCGGCGCGCTGGCCGCACGGCTGGCCGCCCAGCTCCCGATGGCCGATGCCATAGCGCACGGCATCCGCGCCGCCGCGTTGTCCGTCACCCGACCCGGGGCCCAGGCCTCCATGCCCACCCTGGCCGAGGTGGCGCGGTTCGCGCCCTGAGCCTTCGCGGGCCACGCGAGGCCGCGCCATGCCGCTGCACTACCTCGTCTTCGACTTCAGCGATGAAGACTCGGGCCGCGGCAGCTTCGATGCCATGGCCTCGGTGGCGCCCGAGCGCCGGGCCGCGCTGCTCGACGAGATCGCCGCCGTCATGCGGTGGTCGCACCGCACCTTCGGGCCGGCCGGCGCGCTGGACGACGACGGCGAGTGGGACTACGAGCTGCAGGCCGTGGCGGAGCCCGGCACGCCCCTGCAGATCGCCTACGAAGCGGGCCGCGGCGAAGTGTCCCTGTCGCCGGGCCCGAGCCTGGGCGATGCGCTTACCACCGTGACGCTGGTGCTCAGCGGCTCGCCGGCTTTCTGCCAGGCGTTCCAGGACGCCTTCGGCGTCGACTAGGCCGGGCCCGCGCCACGCGCGGTGTCCGCCAGCGCCAGGGCCAGGCGGGCGCCGGCTTCGGCGTTGTGCTTCACCAGCGCGATGTTGGTCGCCAGGCTGCGCCCGCCCGTCAGCGACTTGATGCGCGACAGCAGGAAGGGCGTCACCGCCTTGCCGGTGATCCCCTGCTCGCCGGCTTCGGCGAGCGCCTGCCGCGTCATGGCTTCGATCTCCTGCGCCGGCATGGCGGCCGGCTCGGGCACCGGCACGCTCACCACCACGCCGCCGGCCAGGCCCAGGTCCCACTTGGTGCGGATGAAGCGCGCCTGCTGCGCGGGGTCGTCGATGCGGAAGTCCGCGCGAAAGCCGCTGTCGCGCGTGTAGAACGCGGCGAAATTGTCCTGCCCGCAGGCGAGCACCGGCACGCCGTGCGTCTCCAGGTATTCCAGCGTGAGCCCGATGTCCAGGATGGACTTGGCGCCGGCGCACACGACCGCCACCGACGTGCGCGCCAGCTCCTGCAGGTCGGCGGAGATGTCGAAGCTCTCCTGCGCGCCCCGGTGCACGCCGCCGATCCCGCCGGTGACGAAGACCTCGATGCCGGCCAGCGCCGCGCAGATCATCGTGCCGGCCACCGTGGTGGCGCCCAGGGCGCCGTCGGCCAGCGCGGCGGGCAGGTCGCGCCGGCTGACCTTGCGGGCCTGGCCGGAGCGGCCCAGGAGTTCCAGTTCGTCGTCGGACAGGCCGATGCGGATGCGCCCGCCGATCACCGCGATCGTGGCGGGTTCGGCCCCGAGGCCGCGGATCAGCGCCTCGACCTCGCGTGCGGTCCGCACGTTCTCCGGGTAGGGCATGCCGTGCGCGACGATGGTCGACTCCAGCGCCACCAGCGGCCGGCCGGCGGTTTGCGCCGCGAGCACGGGCGCGCTGCGGACCAGCCAGGATTCGGCGGAGGAAGGGTTCATGTCGGGCAGCTCCTTGCGGGGCGCAGGTTCGCGGCCGGTCAGGCCTTGCGCTGCGCGGCGACCTTGCGCAGCAGCTCCATCAGCACCGCCTTCTCCACGCCGGTGAGGGGCCGCAGCAGGTCGTTCTCCATGGTGGCGGCGATCCCCTGCGCCTTGTCGACGAAGGCCTTGCCCGACTTCGTCAGTCTCAGGTGCTGCACGCGCTTGTCGTCGTCGCCCTGCTTCTTGGCCACCAGGTCGCGCTCGGCCAGGCGATCGAGGATCAGGGACATCCGCGCCGCGGCCGTGCTCAGGCTGGCGCACAGCTGCTTGCCCGTCACGTCCGGGTTGGAATCGATGAGGACCAGCACGGTGTATTCGACCTGGGTGACGCCCAGCGGCTTGCCGATGTGCCGCTCGAAGACCTTCAGCGTCGGGATCGAGGCCTGCGCCAGGTTGTAGCCCAGCAGGGTCTGCATGCGCGAGTGGTCCAGGCCCCCCGGCAGTTCGTGGTCGTCCGCGTTCCCTGTCATTGCGGCCCGAGTCTAAGTGAGCAGCACGGCGGACAAGGGTTTCCACCAGCCGAGCCGGGCGCTGTCGAGGCCTATATTAGTTCACGTAGATAACTTGTTTGGCGGGTTCGAAGGCGCGGCGCTGTCTGTGAGGTTGCTGCCTTCCGCTCGAAAAGTAGTTTCTGCGATGAATCGATTTGCCTGGCAGGTCGCCCCCGCCAGGCCGGAACGGACTCAGCCCTTTGATCGGAGATTTCATGAGACTTCGTAGCTCGCCTCTCGGTGCCGGCGGTGCCGTCACCCTGGCGCTGGGATTGGCGCTTGCCGCCTGCGGGGGAGGGGGCGGCTCGGCTCCCGTGGCCGACGCGCCCACGACCGCGGTGCAGGTCCCGCAAGCCCAGGCCCTCCCGCAACTGGCCCCCGCCGTGGGCGCGCAACTGCAGGGCACCTGCGCCGACCTGGGCGCCTTCGCCTACCCGGGCACGGTCATCACCTCGGTCACCACCGCCGCGGCGGGGGCCCTGACCGTGGCCGGCAACCCCATCGCCTCGCACTGCGTGGTGGTCGGCAAGATGAATGAGCGCGTGAGCGCGGTGGACGGCCAGACGTACGCGATCGGTTTCCAGATGCGCCTGCCCCTGCAATGGAGCGGCCGCTTCATGTACCAGGGCAACGGCGGCACCGACGGGGCGGTCAGCAACGCGGTCGGCTCGGCGGGCAGCGGCGGCCCCCTGAACAACGCGCTGAACCGCGGCTTCGCCGTGATCTCCTCCGATGCCGGCCACAGCGCCGCGCAGAACCCGCTCTTCGGCATGGACCCGATCGCGCGCGTCGACTACGGCTACGGCGCCGTCGAGAAGCTCACGCCGATGGCCAAGGCGCTGGTCAAGGCGGCCTACGGCAAGGGGCCGGACCGCTCCTATGTCGGCGGCACGTCCAACGGCGGCCGGCATGCGATGGTGGCCGCCGCGCGGCTGCCGGGCGAGTACGACGGCGTGCTGGCCAACTCCCCGGGCTTCAACCTGCCCAAGGCCGCCGCGGCGCAGCTGTATTCCGCGCAGCAGTGGCGCCGCGTCGCGACCGACCTGAACGACCTGGAAACCGCCTTCACGCTGGTGGAGCGGCAGATGGTCGCGCAGAAGATCCTGGACCGCTGCGATGCGCTGGATGGCGCCACCGACGGCCTGGTGCAGGACATCGAAGCCTGCCGCACAGCCTTCGACCTCTTCGCCCACGTGCCCACCTGCTCCGGTGCGCGCGACGGCACCTGCCTGACCGCGGCGCAGAAGAGCGCGGTCGACGCGATGTACTACGGCCCGGTCAACAGCCGCGGGCAGCAGCTCTACGCCACCCAGCCCTACGACCCCGGGCTGGCCACGGCGGGCTGGGCCAGCTGGAAGTTCACGGCTTCCGTCGGCAATGCGCGCGACCCGGTCGCCGTGGGCATCATCTTCCAGGTGACGCCGGACCCGACCGTCGCGACCGCCAGCCGCGACTTCGCGTTCAACTACAACTTCGACCTCGACTACCCGAAGCTGTTCGCCACGAACGCGACGTACACGGAGAGCTCGATGTCCTTCATGACGCCGCCCAACCCGACCAAGCTGGAACGGCTGCGCGACCGCGGCGCCAAGATGATCGTCGTGCAGGGCGCATCGGACGGCGTGTTCTCCATCGACGACACCAAGCGCTGGTACGACGAGCTGAACACCGAAAACGGCGGCAAGGCCGCGGACTTCGCCAGGTTCTACCGCGTGCCGGGCATGAACCACAGCAGCGGCGGCATCGCGACCGACCAGTACGACGCGCTGGAGGCCCTGGTCAACTGGGTCGAGTTCGGCGTCGCGCCCGACCGCATCGTCGCCCAGGCCCGCGGTGCAGGCAACCCCGGCGGCGTCAATGCCCTGGTGCCCGCCGGCTGGGCCGCGGACCGCACCCGGCCGCTGTGCCCCTATCCGGCCGTGGCGCGGTACAGCGGCTCGGGCGACATCGAGCGCGCGGAGAACTTCAGCTGCCGCTGAAGTCCTGGAACAGGCGGCCGAACCCCGGTGACCCGGGCGGCACGCCGGCCAGGCGCACCACGTCCCAGAAACCCGCCGGGGAACTGGCGGTCACCGGCAGCCCGAGTTCGCGCTCGAGCTGCCGGATCGCGTCCAGCGTGAGCAGGCCTCCGCAGGAGATGAAGACGCCGTCGGCGCTGCGGTCGCGCGCCACCACCTCGTGCGACAGGCGCACCAGCGCTTCGGTCGTGACCTCGCCGACTTCCCTGACCCCGGTGATGGCCATGCCCTGGATCGCGGTGACGGTGAAGCCGGCATGCGTGAGGTAGGCCACCAGCTTGTCGTTCAGCTCGTCGATGTAGGAGGTGGCCACCGCGACGCGGCGGATGCCCAGTTCCTTGAGCGCCGACACGATGGCGTGGCTCATGGTGGTGCAGGGCACGCCGGTGGCTTCCTGCATGCTCGCGCGCAGCGACTCGGTGAACTCCGGGCCGCGGTAGAAGCTGATGGACGTCCCCATCAGCGAGATGACCTCGGCGCCGGCCTGCCGCAGCTCGCGCGCACGATCGAGCACGGTGTCGATGACGGGCGCGAAGCCTTCCGGCGACACGCCGGCTATGCCCAGCCCGCGCGCGATGAAACGCACCCGGTCGCCGTACAGCATGGGCCCGTCCTGCGGCACCTTGCCGTGGCCGGGCGGCACGATCAGGCCGACCGTGGGGATGCCGCTTTTCATTCGTTGGCGATCTTCTGCGACTTGACCAGCCTGGACCACTCGGCCGTCTCCTGCGCCAGCGCGCGACCCAGTTGCGCGGGCGGCAGGTACGCGGGGATGCCGCCGGCCTTGGTGGCGGCCTGCGCCATCTCGGGGCTGGCCAGCACCTTGCGCATCGCCTCGTCGAGTTTCTCGATCACGGGCGCCGGCGTGCCCGCGGGGGCCAGCACCATCAGCCGCGGGGCCACGTCGAAGCCGGGCAGGGCGTCGGCGAGGGCCGGCACGTTCTCGGCGCCGGGCAGCTTGCCAGTGCTCATCATGCCGATGGCCTTGAGCTTGCCGGCGTTGGCCTGCGCCAGGCCGGCCGCCGCGCTCACCACGCCGATGGGCACCTGTCCGCTCATCACGTCCGGGACGATCTGCGAGGCGCCGCGGTAGGGGATGTGGACGATGAAGGCCTGCGACCGCGACTTGAGCATCTCGAAGCCCAGGTGGTGCACCGTACCCACGCCCGACGTGGCGTACGAGTAGGTGCCGGGCTTGGCCTTGAGCAGCGCGATCAGCTCCTTGGGGTTGCTGGCCGGCAGGTTGTTGTTGGCCACCACCAGCAGTGGCGTGACGAAGGCGCCGGCCACGGGCGCGAAGGACTTGAGCGGGTCGACGTTGGCGCGCGGCTGCAGCACCGACGTGATCAGCATGCCGCTTTCGCCCAGCAGCAGCGTGTGGCCGTCCGGGGGCGAGTTGGCCACCAGCTCGGCGGCGATCATGCCGCTGGCGCCCGAGCGGTTCTCCACCACCACCTGCTGGCCCAGCACGGCCGGCAGGCGCGCGGACAGCAGCCGCGCCATCGCGTCGACGCCGCCGCCCGCGTTGTAGCCCACCAGCAGGCGGATCGGCTTGTCGGGGAAGGCCTGGGCGCCCGCGAAAGGCGCGGCCAGCGCCACGGCCGCCGCGAGCACGGCGCGCCGCGAGAAAGTGCAAAGGTTGCGGTTCACTGCTTGTCTCCTTGGAATGCTTTTCTGTCGGGCCGGGCTCAGGCCTTGCCGGCGCCGCGCGAGCCGGGGCGCTTGGCCAGTTCCGCCACGCGCTCGCGGTTGGGCCGGAAGCCCAGCCCCGGCACGCCGGGCAGCGCCAGCATGCCGCCGGTGGGCTCGGGCAGGTCGTCGAACACCAGCTTGCAGCATTCGACCGCGACCGAGTGGTATTCCACCAGGCTGCCGTTCGCGAGGCCGGCATGCAGGTGCATGTTGTGGTGCGGCCAGGCGCCGCCGTTGGCGAAGCTGGTGTTGAAGGCCGCGGCCAGGCCGGCGATCTTCTGGCACTGCGTGAAGCCGCCGGTGATGCACGCATTGGGCTGCACCACGTCGACCGCCTGCGCCGCCAGCATGTCGCGGAAGCGGCTGGCCAGGCCCTCGTTCTGGCCGGCGGCCAGCGGGATGCGGGTCTTGGCGCGCAGCTTGACCAGGTTGGGGATGTCGTTCTGCGCCACCGGCTCCTCGAAGAAGGTGATGCCGAACGCCTCGATGCGCTGGGCCAGGGCCTGCGCATGGAAGTAGTCCAGGCTGCAGTTGGCGTCGATGTAGAGCTGCACGTCGGGGCCGACCGCCTCGCGCACGGCGCGGATGCGCTCCACGTCCTCGCGGATCACGTCGGCCAGCGGGCGCGGCTCGTCGCGCCGCTGCAGGCCGTGGTGGCCCACGGTCATCTTCAGGCGCGTGAAGCCGCGCTCGACCCAGCTGCGCGCCGCCGCCGCGAGCTCGTCGCGGTCGAAGAAGGCGAAGCCGAAGGTGGCGTACACCGGCACGCTCTCGCGCGCGCCGCCCAGCAGGCGCCAGCAGGGCTGGCCCAGGATCTGGCCCTTGAGGTCCCACAGCGCCAGGTCGATCGCGGCGATCGCATGGCTGGCGTAGCCGGACTGGCCGCGCGGGGCGAGCAGCCAGAACAGCCTGTCCCACACCTGCTCGTGGCGCAGCGGGTCCATGCCCACCAGCGCGTGGGACGCGATGTCGTTGACGATGGACGCGACCACCTCTTCCTCGGTGATGGCGGTGATGCCCCAGCCGCTGCGGCCGTCGTCGAGGGCGACCTCGACCAGGCACAGGGACAGGAAGGTGGACTTGGTGCGGGTGCCGCTGCCCACCGTGACGGGCAGGTTGAGCGGCGTCGCGCGGACGGTGGCGATCTTCATGGCGAGCCAGTGTCCGGACGCATGGCGGCCCTGGCAAGCGGACAGCGCGAACCCGGCTTTCGCCAGCGGCGAAATCAGGGTTTGCCCGGTTCCGCCGGGGCTGTGGCTCAGTTGCCGTCCAGCAGCGCCTGCACCAGCGTGCGCGCGGCCGCCGGCGCGTCGGTGCCGGTGCGCAGCACGAGGTAGTGCGTGCGTTCGGCCCAGTCCTCCGCCAGCGGCAGGGCCTCCAGCGCGAGGTGCTGCAGCTGCGGCGCGATCGCGTCGGGCGGCAGCACGGCCACGCCCAGGCCGGCGGCCACCATGCGGCTGGCCGCGTCGAAGCTGCGCATCTGCAGCCGCACCTTGAGGCTGTGCCCCAGCACCGTGGCCGCGTTGAACAGGCGCGTGCTGACCGCGTTCGGGCCCGACAGCACGATGAAGTTCTGGTCCACCAGGTCCGCCAGGCGCAAGGGCCCGGCGCCGGCCAGCGGGTGGCCGCGCGGCACCACCAGGGCCAGCCGGTCGCGAAAGAACGGCAGGAACTCCAGCCCCGGCGACAGCGTGCGCGTGTCCACCACGCCCACGTCGGTGCGGCCCTCCAGCAGCGCGCTGGAGATCTCGGGGCTGATGCGCTCTTCCACGTCGACGCGGATGCCCGGGTGGCTGCGGGTGAAGGCCTGCAGGCGCGCGGGCAGCACCTCCAGCAGCGCCGAGGCGTTGGCCAGCATGCGCACGTGGCCCACCAGGCCCAGGCTCAGGTCGCGCAGGTCGTTGGCGAGCTGGTCGGCATCGACCAGCAGCTCGCGGCCGCGTTGCACCAGCAGCCGGCCGGCGGAGGTGAGTTCGACGCCGCGCGGCGAGCGCTCGAAGATGCGGATGCCCAGCGCCGCCTCCAGCGAGGAGATGCGCGCGCTGGCGGCCGCCACCGCCAGCTGCAGGCGGTCGCTGCCGGCGCTGATCGATCCCGACTCGGCCACCGCGATCACCACGCGCAGCGTCAGGAGGTCCAGTCGCTCGATCATGGGCGGGATTATCCGGGCCCCGCCGCGCCAGCCAGGATCACGCGGGCACGCGTGTCACCGCACCAGCAGCAGCCCCACGACGATCCAGAACGCAACGCAGGCGATGACGGCCAGCCAGAAAGCCGGGCTCGCCATCAGGCCGGCCCGCGAGGGCTGCACGCACGATTTCAGCTGGGCGGAGATTTGCCGATAGGCCACTTGTCGTCATCCTGCAAGGCGGTCCTGCGCTGAGTCTCCAGGCCTGACCAAGCCCGCATGATGGCCATGCAGCCCTGCATCCCTTGTAGGCCCTTCCAACGCGATGCACTAGGAAAAGCGCTCCGCCGCGCGACGGACGAACGCCATCGGCCTGGCGGGTCATCCAGCGCGCCACGGCACGCGTAGGACGAAGTCGAGACGACGCTGAGCAGGGGCCAGGGCCTGCGCTGCGGCCCCTACACTGATCCGATGAACAACAAGGCCGCGCGCCCGATCTTGCTGGCGGGAGCCGAAAGCCGTGGAGTGCCCCCGACAGCGATGGGCCAGCAGTTGCGGCAGGTCGACTGGAGCGATACCGCGCTCGGGCCCGAAGCCGGCTGGCCCCACAGCCTTCGCATCGCGCTGGGCATCTGCCTGAACTCGCGTTTCCCGATGTTCATCTGGTGGGGGCCGTCCCTCATCAATCTCTACAACGATGCCTACATCCCGGTGCTGGGCCGGCGGCATCCGGCAGCTTTCGGCAGGCCCGCGCGAGATACCTGGGCCGACGTCTGGGACGTGCTCGGGCCGCAGGCGCAACAGGTCATCGAGCGCGGCTCACCGACCTGGAACCAGAGCGTCCTGCTGGTCATGGACCGCAACGGATTCCCGGAGGACACCTACTTCACCTGGTCGTACAGCCCCATCTTCAACGACGACGGATCCATCGGCGGCCTCTTCTGCGCGTGCCAGGAGGAAACCGCCAGGATCGCCGCGGAGCGCGAGCGCGACCGCCTGGTGCGCGAGGCGCAGGATGCCGTGGTGACGCTCAAGACCTGGTTCGACCAGGCGCCCGGGTTCGTCGCGCTGCTGCGCGGCCCCGAGTTCGTCTTCGACATGGTGAACGACGCCTACCTCCAGCTGGTGGGCCACCGCCAGATCGTGGGCCGCCCTGCATTCGAGGCGCTTCCGGACATCCGCAACCAGGGCTACGAGGAACTGCTGCAGCGCGTGTTGACGACAGGCGAGCCCTTCATCGGCCGGGCGCTTCGGCTCAACGTGCAGGAGACGCCCGAAGGCGAAGTCCGGGAATGCTTCGTGGACCTGATGTACCAGCCCGTGCGCGACGCGGACGGGGCGGTGATCGGCATCTTCGCGCAGGGCCATGACGTGACCGAGCAGGTGCACGCGGTGAATGCGCTCAGGCAGGCCGACCAGCGAAAGGACGAGTTCCTCGCGACGCTGGCCCACGAGCTGCGCAACCCGCTGGCGCCGATCCGGCAGGCGGTGGCGGTCGCCGCCTCGCCCAAGGCCGACGAGGCCCGGAAGTCCTGGGCCATGGCGGTCATCGACCGCCAGGCCTCGCACATGGCGGTGCTGCTGGAAGACCTGCTGGATGTTTCGCGGATCTCCCGCGGCCGGCTCGAACTGCGCGTGGAGGCCGTGGTCCTGGAGGACGTGGTGAATGCCGCCCTGGAATCGGTGCAGCCGCTGATCCAGTCCCGGCGGCATCGCCTGTCGGTCGTGCTGCCCGAGGCGCCCGTGCGGCTCCGCGGCGACCCCGTGCGGCTGGCGCAGGTGCTGTCCAACCTGCTGTCCAACGCCGCCAAGTACACCGACCCGGACGGCCAGATCACCCTGGAGGCACAGGCCGCCCACGGCGTGTTGACGGTCCGGGTTCGGGACACGGGCATCGGCCTGTCGCCGGCTTCCCAGCACGAGATCTTCGGGATGTTCTCGCAGGTGACGAGCGCCCTGCACCGCTCGGAAGGCGGCCTGGGCATCGGCCTGGCCCTCAGCAAGGGCCTGGTCGAACTGCACGGGGGCCGGCTGGCCGTCCACAGCGAAGGCCTGGGCCGGGGTTCCGTCTTCACGCTGTCGCTCCCCCTGGCCGCGTCGGAGTCGGAGGCGGTGAAGCGCAGCCAACCCGCGGGCGGGCGCGAATCGACCAGGCACACCGTCCTGGTGGCGGACGACAACGCGGATGCGCTCGAGAGCCTGGCCGTGCTGCTCGAGCTCGATGGCCACCAGGTGCTCAAGGCGCGGAACGGCCGCGAGGCCCTGGAGCTGGCCGGGCGGGTGCGGCCGCAGCTCGCCATCCTGGACATCGGCATGCCGGACCTGAGCGGCTACGAGGTCGCCCGGCAGATCCGGCAGACCGGCTGGGGCGAGGCCATGCCCCTGGTGGCCCTGACGGGCTGGGGCCAGCCGGCCGACGCCAGGCGGGCGCAGGAAGCGGGCTTCTCGCAGCACCTGACCAAGCCCGTGCCGCCCGCCGTGCTGGGCGAGATCATCCAGCGGTGGTGCCCTTCCTGATCTCGCCGCACAAATGAAAATGCCCACCTCGCGGTGGGCATTTCGTTGCGCTGACTTCGCCTTAGAAGCGGTAGCCGACCCCGAGCGTGAGGCCGTCGGTCTTCACGCCATCCTTCTTGATGTAGCGCATGTAGTCCAGGCCGACGTAGGCGTTCGGCGTGAACCGGTAGCTCGCGCCGAAGCCGACGGAAGCGCCGCTCTCGCTGTCGTCTTCGCTCACCGACACGGTGCCCAGGCCGGGGACGGTGGCACGGGCGGTGCCCTCGAACTTGGCGCGGGTGTAGCCCACGCGGCCGAAGACCTCGAAGGCGTCGGTGACGTTGAACTTGGGCTTCACGTACAGGCCGATCGCGTTCTTCAGCTTGATCTCGGCGGTGGCGGGCACCGGGCCGACGGCCGTGGCCACGGTTTCGGTGGCTTCGTCGTCGCGCACGCCGAAGGCCAGCATGCCTTCGACGGCGATGTTGGGGTGCAGGTTGTAGCCGGCGATGCCGCGAAGCGCGCCCGGCTTCGCATCGGAGCCGCCCTGGTCGTCGCTGATCTTCAGCTGGGTGTAGCCCAGTTCCACGTAGCCGCCGGAAAGGGCGGAGCGGGCTTGCTGTGCGTGGGCGGTGCCGAGCAGCAGCAGCGCGGAGGCCGCGGCGATGGCGATCATCTTCATGGGAATTCCCTTGTTTCGTTCTTGGTTGTGGCCCCGATGGGCGGGGGCGAGTCTACGGGCCGCGATGCCGTGTCCGCCCGGCGGTGTGGCTTGCGTGCGACGCGCGTCGCCGCGCTAGCCGGCGGAGTCCGCGGTGGCGCCGAGCTGCACGACGCTGCCCACCGACGGCACGCCGTTGGCATCGACCAGGAACAGCATGTAGAAGCCCGGCGGCGCCAGGTTGGCACTGCTCGGCAGCGTGATGGCCAGCGTGCCCGCGCCGGCACCGAAGGGCAGCACGTTGATGCGCTGGTCCATGTTGAAGGCGTGCGTGACGGCCGACAGCCGGATCAGCGTGACCTTGGCGATGGTGGCGGCCTGCGCGCTCTGCACCGTGACCTGCTGGCCGTACGCCACCTGCGCCGGCACGCCGCCCAGGGCGGGGCGGGGGCCCTTGAACAGGTAGGGCGGGGAGAAGAACTCGGCGTCGGGGAAGACGTCGCTGGCGCTGCGCTCGCCGCCCATCACGGCCACCCGCCCGTCCGCCAGCAGCATCGCCGCGGAGTGGTACAGGCGCGGCACCGAGCCGCTGGCCAGCGTGGTCCAGGTTTCGGTGGCGGGGTCCCACAGCTCGGCGGACAGCACCGGGGCGTCCGGGTTGTTGTGGCCCGGTCCCGAGGTTCCGCCCGTCACCAGCACCGTGCCGTCGGGCAGCAGCGTGCTGGTGTGGTGGCGCCGCGCGGCCGACATCGGGGGCACGGTGCGCCAGCCCGGGTCGGCCTCGTTCAGGTCGATGACCTCGGCCGACGCGAGCGGCGGGTCGCCTCCGCCGACCAGCAGGATCTTGCCGGGTGCATACATGGCCGCCGTGCCGTAGTCGCGAAAGCCGTGGTTGCGGTTCGCCACGAACGACCAGCTGCCGGTGCCGCGGGTGTCGAGCGTTCGGGTCGTCGTGCTGGGACCGACGTCCACCACGCGGCCGTCGGGCGCCACGAACATCATCGGGTACATCGGCTGGCTCAGCTGCGCGCTCGTGAGGTTGCGCCAGCTGTTGGTGGCCGGCTGGTAGACCTGCGGGAGCGTGTTCATGCTCATCGAGGTGTCCATCGACCCCGACACGACGAGGGCGTCGCCGTTGGGAAGCGTGGTCACCGTCGGGTACCAGCGGCCCGCGTTCATGTCGGGCGCGGGAGTCCAGCTGTTGCTGCGCGGGTCGTAGACCGAGGCGCGGGCCAGGCCGACGAAGTCGGCGATGTGGCCGCCGGCGAAAAGCACGCGGCCGTCGGGCAGCAAGCCGTGGCCGGCGCAGAACAGGTCGTAGCCGGGGCTGGGCAGTGCCGCGAAGGACTGGGCCACCGGGTCCCACAGGGCCTGGTTGTGGACGCGGCCCACCAGCATGACCCGGCCGTTGGGCAGGTACACGTTGTGGACCGGGGAGATCGGCAGGTTCTGCGCCCGGGTCCATTGGCCGGTGGCGGCGCCGGCCTGCGGGAACACATCGCCGCCCCCGCCGCCGGGCACCGGAACGCTGGTGGAACCCGGCCCCGCCGCGTTGCCCGTCAGGGGCGGGGGCGCGCTCTCGCCACCCTCACCGCCACCTCCGCCGCCACAACGGGTCAAGAGCAAGGTAGCAGCGACGACCAGCGCCGCCCTGACCGTCACCCTCATGGTTCCTCCGTTCAGACCTGACGGACCATAGGAGCAATCGTGGCGGATGCAGTAGCCCCTCCGGACTATGGAAATGCGCGCGCTGCAGGTGCTTCATCGCAGGATCGATTTCCTTCCGGGAAAGCCGCATCTGCGACTGGCGCCCGCCTCAGCGCACCGCTTCCCACCACCGGGTGGACTTGAACTCCCGGTCCGCGTCCACCCATTCGCCCAGGCGCGGCGTCACCAGCTCGACGCCGGTGCGGCCGGCTTCGGCCAGGGTGCGGCGGATCGGTTCGTCCCAGTCGTGGTACGCGAGGTTGAAGGTCGACCAGTGGACCGGGAACATGCGCTTGCCGCGCACGTCGCGGTGCACCTGCACGGCCTGCTCGGGCGGCATGTGGATGTCGAACCAGGAGGCGCCGGGCCCGTAGGCCCCGATCTTGACGAAGGCGATGTCGAACGGGCCCAGGCGCGCGCCGATGTCCTGGAACAGCCTGGAATAGCCGGTGTCGCCGCTGTAGAAGAAGCGGTGGTCCGGCCCGACCACCGACCAGCTGGACCACAGCGTGCTGCTGCGGTCGCGCAGGCCGCGGCCCGAGTAGTGGCGCGTGGGCGTGCACACGATGCGCACGCTGCCCAGCGTGCGCTCCTGCCACCACTCGAGTTCCTCGATCTGGGCGGCGGGCACGCCCCAGCGCTCGAGATGGGCGCCGATGCCCAGGGGCACGAAGAACTTCGAGCCGCGTCGCGCCAGGTGGCGCACGGTGTCCATGTCCAGGTGGTCGTAATGGTCGTGCGAGATGAGCACGGCGTCGATGCGGGGCAGGTCCGCCAGCGCGACGGGTGGCGCATGGAAGCGTCCGGGGCCGACGGGCAGCGGCGACACGCGTTCGGAGAACACCGGATCCAGCAGGAAGCGCAGCCCGTCCAGCTCCACGTAGGTGCTGGCGTGGCCGATCCAGAAGGCCCGCAGGCCGCTGGACGGCGGCGCCGCCGCCAGCGACGCCTTGTCGACGGCCAGCACGGGAGGCGGCGCCGGCGGCACGCGCACTTCGTCGCCGGAGAACTGCTTGACGATGTAGTTGCCCAGCGCCGCGGGGCTGCTCGGCGCCTCCGGTTCCAAGTTGACGAAGCGCCCGTCGCGGTACTGGGGATTGGCCAGCGCGCGCTCCAGCCGCGCACCGGCCATGGGCGCGCCGAACTGCGGTTGCGACAACACCACCCACCCCGCCGCGACCACGACGGCGACGATCACGGCCAGCATGACGGTCGCGCGCACCAGCCAGCGTGCAAGTCTGGATCCCATTTCGACCTCCGGTGTCAGGGGTGCCAGCGGGAGACGGCGGCCGGCGTCGCCGACGACCGGCTTCCGGCCAGCGCATAGGACAACTGGTTGGCCGCGCGGATCACGCTCTTGGCGTGCTTCTCCAGTTTGGCCTTGGTCAGGCGCGAGCTCGGCCCCGAGATGCACATGGACCCGAGCAGCCGCCAGTTCAAACCGAAGACAGGCGCCGCCACGCTGGACACCTCGGCTTCCCGCTCGCCCATGGAGATCTGGTAGCCGCGCTCGCGGATGGCCTCATAGGGCTCGCCCCTGGCGCCGCTGAAGGCGAGGATGACGCGGCCGGGCGCGCCCTTGTTCAGGGGAAGCCGCTCGCCGATGCGCACGTTGTGCCGCACGGACTGCGGGCCCTCGACGCGCGCGACGCACGAGCGGATGTCGCCCTCTCGCACGTAGAAGGACGCGCTCTCGCCCGTTTCCTTCACCAGCTGGTGCAGCGCGGGCTCCACGACGTTGTTGACGTCGAAGCCCGCCTGGTAGCGCGCCCCCAGCCAGCCCGCGGCCGGTCCCAGGCGCCACTGCCCGTCCTCGGTCTGCACCATGTACTGGCTGAGCGCCAGCGTGCGGGCCAGCCGCAGGGCCGTGGTCTTGTGCATGCCCGCGCGGCGACTGAGCTCCGCCAGCGAGAGCGCGGATTCACCGACGGCGAATGCCTCCATCAGCGAGAGTGCGCGCGTCACGGCGACCACGCCGCCGGCCGGCTCGCCGGGCTCCTCGATCGATGTGTTGCGCATGCTGCACCGTGGTCCGCTGTGTGAAACGGCATTGTATGGTGCGCAACGCGCACCTACAGTTCGTCCATCGGGCGCGAATGGTGCGCCCTCCAGAAGGAGACAAACCCCCATGCAGCTTTCCCGCCGCACCCTCTTCGTATTTGCCGCCGGCGCCGCGCTGGCCGGCAGCCTGCAGGCCCAGGCGTGGCCCAACAAGCCCGTCCGCCTGGTCGTCCCGTTCCCGGCCGGGGGGGGCACCGACCTCATCACCCGCGAGGTGGCCAACAAGCTGACCACCACCGGCTACCGCTTCGTGGTGGACAACAAGCCCGGCTCCGGCGGCAACCTGGGCGTGGACGCCGCGGCCAAGTCGCCGGCCGACGGCTACACGCTCGTGATGGGCCAGACCAGCAACCTGGCGATCAACCCGACGCTCTACTCCAAGCTCCCGTACGACCCCCTCAAGGACCTGACGCCGATCAGCCTGGTGGCCAGCGCGCCGCTGGTGATCGTGGTCGGCGCCGATTCGCCCTACAAGACCCTGGCCGACGTCGTCAACGCCGCCAAGGCCAAGCCCGGCAGCATCAACTACGCGACCTCGGGCAACGGAACCGTCGCGCACCTGGCCGCCGAGTCGTTCCAGAAGACCGCCAACGTCAAGCTGACGCATGTCCCGTACAAGGGTGCCGCGCAGGGGGCCACCGACGTCATCAGCGGCCAGGTGCACCTGTACGTGTCTTCCATTCCCACGCTGCTGGGCCACATCAAGAGCGGCAAGATGCGCCCCATCGCCGTGACGTCGGCCAAGCGCGCGGACGACCTGCCGCAGGTGGCCACGATCGCCGAGACGTACAAGGGCTTCGAGGCCGTCACCTGGTTCGGCATCCTCGGCCCGGCGAACCTGCCCCAGGACGTGGTCGCCAAGCTCAACGCCGACATCAACAAGGTGCTCAAGGACGCGGAAGTCCAGAAGAAGTTGAGCGACCAGGGCGCCGACGTCGCCGGCAGCACGCCGGAAGAGTTCGCCAGGCTGATCCGCGACGACATCGCCCGCTGGGGAAAGATCGTCAAGGAATCGGGCGCGAAGGTCGACTGACCGGCCCCGGCCTTCCCCGCGCCTGAACGGCGCAATCCTGCTGCAAACCGCCTCTCCCGGCCGCGCTTAGGCGCCGGCCCGGGCCCCTCTTTGCCTTCGCTTTCCTGCAATCCCCCCATGACCACCGACATCGTCCGCAACTTCGAACGCGTTTCCCCCGAGCTCGTCCAGCAGGCCGCGCAGTTCCAGGCCGCCATCCTGGCCGACGTCGCGGGGCGCCGCGGCGCCCTGCATGGCCGCATCGCCGCGCTGCGTCCCCGCATGAAACTCGCCGGCCCGGCGCTCACCGTGGACGTGCGTCCCGGCGACAACCTGATGATCCACGCGGCCATCGCGCTGGCCAGGCCCGGCGACGTGCTCGTGATCGACGGCAAGGCGGACCAGACCTCCGCGCTCATGGGCACGATCATGATGACCGCGTGCAAGCAGCTGGGCATCGCCGGCGTCGTGATCGACGGCGCAGTGCGCGACAGCCTGGAGATCGACGAGATGGACTATCCCGTCTTCTCCGTCGGCACCAACCCCAACGGACCGACCAAGAACGTGCCCGGTCGCATCGGCCACCCGGTGAGCTGCGGCGGCGTGACCGTGCGGTCCGGTGACCTGGTGGTGGCCGACGCCGACGGCATCGTGGTGATCGAGCGCGAGCGCGTCGAAGGCCTGCTGCCGCAGGCGCGCAGGAAGGTGGAGGACGAGGCCGCGCGCATCGCCCAGATCCAGCAGGGCCACACCAGCGCGGGCTGGCTGGCCGGCGCCCTGCGGACGGCCGGCGTGCTCAAGGAAGGGGAAAGCCTGTGAGCCGCGGCACCATCGTCGTCACCGGCGCCGACCTCGCGCCGCAGGCCCTCGCGCTGCTGCAAGGCTTCGAGGTCGTCTACGCGGGCAAGGCCCCGCAGGAAGAGGACCTGGTGGCCCTGTGCAGGAAGCACGATCCGGTCGCCATCATCGTCCGCTACGGAAAGATCCCCGGCGCCGTGATGGACGCGGCGCCCTCGCTGCGCGTCATCTCCAAGCACGGCAGCGGCACCGACACCATCGACCAGGACGCGGCCAGGGCACGCGGCATCCAGGTGCGTGCGGCCGTCGGCGCCAACGCCGCCGCGGTGGCCGAGCAGGCGCTGGCGCTGCTGCTGGCCTGCGCCAAGTCGGTGGTGCAGCTCGATGCGCGCATGCGCGCGGGCCACTGGGACAAGGCGACGCACAAGAGCGTGGAACTGAATGGCCGCACCATCGGCCTGGTGGGCCTGGGCGCCATCGGCCAGCGTTTCGCGCGCATGTGCGATGCGATGGGCATGACCGTGCTGGGTCACGACCCTTTCGCCAGCTCGCTTCCGACCTACATCCGCAGCGTCGACATCGACACGATCTGGCGCGAGTCCGATGCGATCTCCCTGCACTGCCCGCTGACCGCCGAGAACCGCGGCATGGTCAATGCGCGGACCCTGCAGGCCTGCCGCCGCGGCGTGATGCTGGTGAACACCGCGCGGGGCGGCCTGGTCGACGAAGGCGCGCTGCTGGAGGCCGTCCGCTCCGGGCAGGTGGCGGCGGCGGGCCTGGACAGCTTCGCGGTGGAGCCGATGACGGCGCCGCATCCCTTCCATGGCGAGCCCAACATCATCCTGAGCCCGCACATCGGCGGCGTGACCGGCGATGCCTACGTCAACATGGGCCTGGGCGCCGCGCGCAACCTGCTGGACGTCCTGCAGGTGGAAACGCAATCCGCCTGAGATCCGGGCCGCTGCTCCTCAGCGGACCAGCAGCACCGGCACGGTGCAGTGCGCCAGCACCCGGTTGGCCACGGAGCCCGTGACCAGGCGGCCGAACGCGCCATGGCCGTGCGAGCCCATGATGATCAGGGCGAAGCCGTTCTTCTGCGCGTAGTCGGCAATGGTTTCGCCCAGCGATCCGGCCTTCCAGGCACTGGTGGCCTTCAGGCCCTGGCCATGCAGCCGCTCCACCACGGGGTCGATCACCTTGCGCGCCTCTTCCTCGTAGTACTCGTGGGTGGCATGGCTGCCGACGACGGAGGCTGCATGGTTGGGCAGGGGGATCTGGGCGTTGAACGCGGTGTACTCATGGCTCTGGTCGAAGAGCCCCCGCTGGTTCAGCACGTACTCGATCATCTTGCGCGTGTATTCGCTGCCGTCGCAGGCAAGCAGGATCTTCATGGCGTTCTCCACTGGTAAGGGCCGCGAAGCCAGGGCCCGCGGCTAGGCTGGATTCTTCTTCGGAGGTCGTCCCCGGGCGGGGGCCTGCGCCGTGGCGTCCTGGTGCGCCACCGGGTCGTCCACGGCCAGGGGGCCGTCGAAAGTGCCCTCGAGGTTCTCGATGCGCACGGCCTCCGCCCGGCCCGGGAGGGCGACCCGCAGCCCCAGCGCCTCGGCCGTGACGCGCACGCGCACGCTGTCGCCCCCCGCTGCGGCGCGAAAGTCGTAGACGCCCGGCCGCCAGACTTCCGATGCCATGTGCAGCCGGCGCGTGCCCAGGAGCTCCCCGATCTGCTTCTTCAGGCTGCTGCGCTCCACCTGGATCGCCTGCACTTGCGCGAACAGGGCGTCGACGCCGCGACGGTCGCCACCGGCTCGGCTGAGTTCGAAAGCCTGGTTGAGCAAACCACTCTCCTGTTCGACGAGCGCCGCGACGCGGGAGCGCAATGACCCTATGTCTTCTTCTTGGCCCATGCGGCGCCATTTTCGGACGGACCACCGTGATCCGGGAAGGTCCACGGCCCGCGTAGGCGTCGGATGGGCACCGACACCGGCACAGCATGCAGGGTAGCGCCGCGGTGCTCCTGAGCTACGTCGGCCAACACACGCTTTCCAGCGGGCATTCAAGCGGTGGACGGGGCAGAGCTGCGGGGCGTACCGGCGCCAGCGCCAGCGTTGGGAAGACGCTGCCGAACGGCCGCACCGGGCGGCCGCCGGATCCTCGATGAGGACGCTTACGCCGCGGCGTCCTTGAGCTTCTTGAGCGGACGGACCTTCAGCTTCACCGAGGCGGGCTTGGCCTTGAAGACCGTCTCTTCCTTGGTGAACGGGTTGATGCCCTTGCGCGCCTTCTTGGCCGGAACGGCCACGGCGGTGACCTTCAGGAGGCCGGGAAGGACGAAAGCGCCGGCGCCCTTGCGGTTGATGGAAGCGACCATCGTGCTTTCCAGGGCCGCCATGACCGCCTTGACGGACTTCGGCTCGACGCCGGCCGTCTCGGCAAGGTGACTGACCAGGCCGCTCTTGTTGAACGCTTCCTTGATGGGCTTCAGCGGGCCGGCAGCCGGCTTCGAGCCGGTGGCCTTCGCCCCCGCCTTGCCGGCGGGCTTGGCCTTGGTCTTGACCGGAGCAGCCTTGGCCGCCTTCTTCGCATTCTTCGCAGTTGCCATATACGTCTTGGTGAGGTTGGGTTGCCCCGGATGCCCGGGGTGCGGCGATTCTAGGAGCGGCCGAATCGGGAGCGTGCTCGCTCGTGCTCGAAGCTTGAGAAAAAATTCAGGGAAGGCGCAGGACCTGCGAGCCCGACCAGGCTTGTCCCGGCTCGACCAGCACGGGCGTCTGCACCTGGGCGGCTTCCACGCAGAGGAACCGGCGCGCCTCGCCCGGGCCGATGTCGCCGATGGCGGCGGCCGCTTCATCCCCTGGATTCCAGACGACCGCGTCCGCGAAGCCGTCTTGCTCGATCCGAAGCGACGCGCCGGGGCCTTGCAGTTCGAGCGGAGCGGTGATCCCGTGGTAGACGCTGTCGATCGGCCGTGAGAGGTCGGGGCTTTCTCCAGCGGCGGTGGAAAACTCGTGGCGCAAGGCGTCTTCCAGGCGCAGGCCCTGCAGTCCGAGCAACCGCGTCGCGCCCACGTCGTCGACCCGCAGGTAGGTGTGGAGCGCGCCCGTGAAGGACCAGGGCTGCGATCCGGTATTGCGGATCTCGAGGTCCATCCGCAGCGCCTGCGGTTGCAGCGCCACCTGCAGGTCGAGGGCGAAGGCATGGGGCCAGAGGCGCAGGCTCTGCTCGTTCTCCACGAGCTGCAGGTGGATCGTGCCGGCGTCCGCGGACGGCAGTTCGGACCACACGCTGGTGCGCGCGAATCCGTGCTTGGGCAGGGCGCCCCGGCTCGCGAATTGCGGGAAGCAGACCGGCACGCCGCCGCGGATCGGCTGCCGCCCATCGGCGACCGCGCTGCCACTCAGGTAGAGCCTTTCGCGGCCGCCTGCGGTCCAGGAGAGAACGTGTCCACCATACCGGCTCACCACGACGCGTGAGCCGTCGTCCAGTTCGCGCACCATCAGGCCAAGATGATCGAAGCGTCGGTCCATCGCCGGATTCTAGGAACCGGCCCCGCCTGGCCGGATTGATTACAGTGGGCGCCCATGAGCAAGGCGGTCGGTCCCCTTTCGCGCGGCGAAGCCGCGGACAAGCCGCCGCGCCGGCGGGCCGCCACCATCCGCGACGTGGCCCAGGCGGCGGCCGTGTCCACCGCGACCGTGTCCAAGTTCGTCAACGGCGGCCAGCGCTTCAGCCGCGAGGTGGAAGCGCGCATCACCGCGGCCATCCAGCAACTGGGCTACCGCACCAACCCGCTGGCGCGCGGAATGATCACGGGCCGCACGGGGAACCTGGGCATCGTCATCCTGGACATCCGCAACCCGCACTTCACCAGCCTCGTGAAGGGCGCCTCCCGCGTGGCGGCCGAGGCCGGGATGAACCTGCTGTTCGCCGACGCGGCCGAGAGCCGCGAGCCGGAGCTGGCGCTGCTGCAGGCGCTGTTCCCGCAGGTGGACGGCCTCATCGTCAGCGCGCGGATGCCCGGTGCCGTCGTGGACTGGCTGCGCGAGTCCGCGGGCAAGCCGGTCGTGTTCTATGGCGGGCCCGCGCCGCAGCCGGGCCTGCACAGCGTGGGCTGCGACAACCACGCCAGCGGCCTGATGCTGGGCCGGCACCTGCGCGAGCTGGGCCACCGCCGCATCAGCTACGTCGGCTTCAGCGCCGCGCGCTGGAGCGAGGACCGGTGGCAGGGGCTGCGCGACGCGTTCCAGGGCACCCAGGCTTCGCTGCGCCACTTCGACGTGCCCGCACCGGTGGCGGAGGAGGGCGAGCGGATCGCCTCCAGCGTGCTGCTCGATGCGCAGACGCCCGAGGCGGTGGTGGCCTACAACGACCTGCTCGCGCTCGGCCTGCTGTCGGAGGCGCGGGCGCTGGGGTTCCGCGTGCCGCAGCAGGTGTCGATCGCCGGCTTCGACAACATCGCCTACGGCCGCTATGTCACGCCCTCGCTCACCAGCGTGGACATCGGCAGCGAGGCCACGGGCGAGGTGGCGGCGCGCCACCTGCTCGCGCTGCTCGCGGGCGAGCCGAACCTCGCGCTGCACGAGACGGTGGCGACGCGCCTGGTGGCGCGCGACTCGACCGCCAGGCCGCCGGATCCGGGCAAACCCTGATCGTTTCTGGATTGACACCGATCCGGCGGGATCCGAAGATTCGGGGCATTCAGGTAAACGTTTAACTTCGATGGTTCCGGTGTACCGGAAGAGCCGGACTAGCGGCCAGGCCAAGGTCGAACCGCCGACGATCGGCACTCGAAGGTAAACGTTTCATCTTCCATGGACCAGGAGAGCCAGTGCATCCCGAACCCCGGCCGCCAACGCAGGAACCGCAAGCCCCGTCTCCCCCCACGCGACCGCTGCGGCGGCTGTTGCTGACGGGCGCCGCCGGCGGCCTCGGGCGCGTGCTGCGCCCCCGCCTGCAGGCGCATGCGGGCATCGTCCGCGTGTCCGACATCGCCGAGATGGCGCCGGCGGGCGAGGGCGAGGAAGTGATGCCCTGCGACCTGGCGGACAAGGCGGCCGTCGACCGGCTGGTGCAGGACTGCGATGCCATCGTGCACCTGGGCGGCATCTCCGTGGAGCGGCCGTTCGAGGAGGTCCTGGAGGCCAACATCCGCGGCACCTTCCACGTGTACGAGGCCGCGCGGCGGCACGGCGTGCGCCGGCTGGTGTTCGCGAGTTCCAACCACGTCGTGGGCTTCCACCGCCAGACCGAGCGGCTGGACCTGGACGCGCCCAGGCGGCCGGACGGCTACTACGGGCTGTCCAAATCGTTCGGCGAGGACCTGTCGCGCTTCTACTTCGACCGCTACGGCATCGAGACCGCGTGCCTTCGCATCGGCTCGTCGTTCCCCGAGCCCAAGGACCGCCGCATGCTTTCGACCTGGCTCAGCTACGACGACCTGGCCGAGCTGGTCCGTTGCTGCCTGTTCGCGCCCCGGCTCGGGCACACCGTCGTGTACGGCGTGTCGGCCAACCGCGACTCGTGGTGGGACAACGCCGGCGCGGCGCACCTGGGGTTCGTGCCACGCGACAGCTCCGAGCCGTTCCGCGCCCGCGTCGAGCAGCAGCCGCGCCCGGCCGACGGCGACCCGGTGCTGCTCTACCAGGGCGGCGCGTTCGTCACCCAGGGGCCTTTCGAGACGCCCTGACCCCATGAACGCCGAGCTCGTCATCGATGCCCGCGATGCGGTAGGCGAAAGCCCGGTGTGGCTCGCCGCCGGGCAGGCGCTGCACTGGGTCGACATCCCGGCCCGCCGCTTGCACCGCTGGCGCGTGGCCGACGGCGCGCACGCGCAATGGTCCTTGCCCGAGATGGCCGGCTGCATCGCGCCGCATGAGCGCGGCGGCTGGGTCGCGGCCATGGAGTCGGGCGTGTTCCACCTCGCGCTGGGCGAGGGCGGCCAGGTGCAGGCGACCCCGCTGGCCGCCGTGCGCCACGCGCGCCCCGGCATGCGCTTCAACGACGGCCGCTGCGACCGGCAGGGCCGCCTGCGGGCCGGCACGATGGTGATGGACATGGGCCTGGCCGCGGCCGACGGCCGGCTCTACGCCCTGGAGCCGCACGGCCTGCGCGAATTGCAGGCCGGACTGGTCACGCCCAACGGCATGGCGTTCAGCCCGGACGGGCGCACCCTGTACCTGAGCGATTCGCACCCCTCGGTGCAGGCCGTCTGGGCCTTCGACTACGACACGGCCACCGGCCTGCCCGGCGCGCGCCGCCTGTTCGCCGACTTCCGCGCGGTGCCGGGCCGGCCCGACGGCGCCGCGGTGGATGCGGACGGCGGCTACTGGGTGTGCGGCAACGACGCGGGCCTGGTGCACCGCTTCACGCCCGACGGCCGGCTCGACCGGTCGCTGCCCGTGCCGGTGAAGAAGCCCGCGATGTGCGCCTTCGGCGGCGCGGGGCTGGACACCCTTTTCGTGACCTCGATCCGGCCGGCGGGCATCGACCTGTCCGACCAGCCGCTCGCGGGCGGCGTGTTCGCCCTGCGGCCCGGCGTGCGCGGGCTGCCGGAGCCGGCCTGCTCGATCCCGCTGACCCCTTCGCCCGACCCACGACACCAGGAGACACCATGAAGCACAAGATCCTCGCCGCCGCGGCCGCGGCGCTGCTGACCACCCTCGCGGCGCAGGCCGCCGAGTTCCGCTCTTCCGACATCCACCCGGACGGCTATCCCACGGTCGAGGCCGTGAAGTTCATGGGCGAGCGGCTCAAGCAGCTCACCAACGGCAAGCACTCGATCCGCGTGTTCAACAACAGCGCGCTGGGCAGCGAGAAGGACACGATCGAGCAGACCAAGATCGGCGCGCTGGCGATGACGCGCGTGAACATCGCGCCGATGAACAACATCTGCCCCGAGACGCAGGTGCCCACCATGCCGTTCCTGTTCCGCAGCAAGGACCACATGCGCAAGGTGCTGGACGGCCCGGTGGGCGAGGAGATCCTGGCGGCCTGCGCGCCGCAGGGCTTCGTGGGCCTGGCCTACTACGACAGCGGCGCGCGCAACCTGTACACGGCCAAGAAGCCGGTGCGGGCGCTGGCCGACGCCAAGGGCATGAAAGTGCGCGTGCAGCAGTCCGACCTGTGGGTGGCGCTGCTGGAGGCCATGGGCGCCAATGCCACGCCGATGCCGTTCGGCGAGGTGTACACGGCGCTCAAGACCGGGCTGGTGGATGGCGCCGAGAACAACTACCCCTCGTACGAGAGCTCGCGGCATTTCGAGGTGGCGAAGTTCTACTCCGTGACCGAGCACTCGATGGCCCCGGAGATGCTTCTGTTCTCCAAGCGGGTGTGGGACACGCTCCCGCCCGACGACCAGAAGGCGCTGCGCCAGGCCGCGCGCGAGTCGGTGCCGTACATGCGCAAGCTCTGGGACGAGCGCGAGGAGAAGTCGCTGGCCGCGGTGAAGGCCGGTGGCGCCGAGATCATCCAGGTGGACAAGGCCTCGTTCCAGAGCGCGATGAAGCCGGTGTACGACCGCTTCATCAAGGACGACAAGCTCAAGGCCATGATCAAGCGGGTGCAGGACACGCGCTGACGCCATGGCCGGAACAATGCCTCTGGAAGCGGCCCAGGCCGCGCAGGCGGCGGGCACCGAGGGCGTCGAGCCTTCGGCGCCCGGCGGCTGGTACACGCGCACCTGCCGGCGCCTGGCCCGCGGCTGCATGTGGCTGGGCATCGCCGGGCTGGCCGCGCTGCTGTGCGCCGTCAGCTGGCAGGTGTTCGGCCGCTACGTGCTCAACGCCACGCCGACCTGGGCCGAGAGCCTGGCGCTGCTGCTGGTGCTGTACGTGACCATGCTGGGCGTGGCGGTCGGCGTGCGCGACGCCGGCCACATCGGCCTGGAGTCCTTCCTCGTGCTCGCACCCGACGCGCTGCGCCTGAAGATGGAGATGCTGATCCACCTGCTGGTGCTGCTGTTCGGCGCGGCGATGGCCTGGAACTGCGCCTTCCTCGTGCATTCGGTGTGGAGCTACCGGTTGCCCACCCTGGGCATCTCGGAAGGCTGGAAATACGTGCCGGCCACCCTGGCCGGCGTGCTGATCGTGCTGTTCTCGATCGAGCACCTCATCGCCCTGGCGAAGGGCCGCGAAGTGGAGCCCTCCTGGTCATGACCATCCCGCTGTTGATCCTGTCCGGCAGTTTCCTGGGCCTGCTGGTGCTGGGCGTGCCGGTGGCTTTCGCCATCGGGCTGTCGGCCCTGGGCACGCTGCTCTACGAGGGGCTGCCGCTGGCGGTGGGCTTCCAGCAGATGACGTCGGGCATGAACGCGTTCTCGTTCCTGGCCATCCCCTTCTTCATCTTCGCCGGCGAGCTGATGCTGTACGGCGGCATCGCCGGCCGCATCGTCGACCTGGCCAAGAGCCTGGTGGGGCACGTGCGCGGCGGCCTGGGCATGTCCAACGTGGTGGCCTGCACGCTGTTCGGCGGCGTGTCGGGCTCGCCGGTCGCCGACGTCTCGGCCATGGGGGCGGTGATGATCCCCATGATGAAGAAGGAGGGCTACCACGCGGACTATGCGGTCAACGTGACGACCCATGCCTCGCTGGTCGGCGCGCTGATGCCCACCAGCCACAACATGATCATCTACACGCTCGCGGCGGGCGGGAAAGTGTCGATCGCGGCGCTGATCCTCGCCGGCATCGTGCCCGCCGCGGTGCTCACCGCGTGCATGCTGCTGGCGGCCTACTGGGTGGCCGTGGCGCGCGGTTACCCGGCGGGCTCGTTCCCGGGCTGGGCGGCGGTGGGCCGCTCGCTGGTGGCCGCGCTGCCGGGACTGTTCGTCGTGGTGCTGATCCTGGCGGGCATCCTCTCGGGCGTGTTCACGGCCACCGAGTCGGCGGCGGTCGCCGTGCTCTACGCGCTGCTGCTGACGGCGGTGGTCTACCGCTCGCTCCGCCGCGAGCAGTTCGTCAAGGCCGCGGCCAAGGCCGTCAAGACCACCGGCGTGATCCTGCTGCTGATCGGCATCTCGGCCACCTTCGGCTACCTGATCTCGCTCTACGGCGTGGCGCAGCTCACGGGCCAGCTGGTGTCGTCCATCACCACCGAGCCCTGGCTGGTGTTCCTCCTGGTCAACATCATCCTTTTCCTGCTGGGCACCTTCCTCGACATGGCGGCCACCATCCTGCTGTGCACGCCCATCTTTTTGCCGATCTGCATGCAGTACGGCATGAGCGAGGTGCAGTTCGGGATGGTCCTGCTGATCAACTGCGCGCTGGGCCTGAACACGCCACCCGTGGGCACCACGCAGTTCGTCGGCTGCGCCATCGGCGGGGTGTCGGTCGGGGAGGTCATGCGCACGATCTGGCCGTTCTACGGCGCGCTCATCGCGGCGCTGCTGGTGGTCACCTACGTGCCGGCGTTTTCGTTGTGGTTGCCCTCGGTGGTGCTGGGGCGGTGAGCCGGCACCGGCCGCAGCATTCGCGCTGGAGTCCGGCCCCACCCACGCGGCAATCCGTGCAAGGATCGGGCTGACGCGTGCAAGCAAGCGCGCTGCGGCCCCATCCTCCGATGCCCTCCCTGCCCCTTCATCCATTCGCCGTCGAAGCCATGCGGGCGCATGGCCTGCTTCCCGAGTTCAGCCCGCAGGCGCTGCAGGAAGCCGCCGCTGCGCACGCGCCCCCGCAGGCGCAGCGCGGGGAGATCCGCGACCTGCGCCACCTGTGCTGGTTCTCCATCGACAACGACGACACCCGCGACCTCGACCAGCTGAGCATGGTCGAGCCCGTCGAAGCAGGCGCGGTGCACCTGCGGGTCGCCGTGGCGGACGTGGACGCCCTGGTGCCGCCGGACGGGGCGGTGGACGCCCATGCCGGCACCAACACCACTTCGGTCTACACGGCGGCGGGCGTGTTCCCCATGCTGCCGGAGGTGCTGTCCACCGACCGCAGCTCCTTGCACGAGGACCAGGAGCGGCTGGCGGTGGTGGTCGACATGCTGGTGCAGCCCGATGGCAGCGTGACCGCTTCCGAGCTGTACCGGGCCAGCGTCCTCAACCGCGCCAAGCTCAGCTACGACCAGGTGTCGCGCTGGCTGGAGGGTGATGCGAATTTGCTGCCGCAGCTCGCATCCGTTCCCGGCCTGGAGGAGCAACTGCGCGTTCACGATGCCGTGGCCACGCAGTTGCGGCAGTGGCGCCAGCGCCGCGGCGCGCTGAACGTGACCACCGTGTCAGCACGGCCCGTGTTCGAGGACGACCGGCTGGTCGACCTGCGGCCCGACGAGAGGAACCGGGCCAAGGACCTGATCGCCGACCTCATGATCGCGGCCAACGCCGCGACGGCCCGATTCCTCGCCGAGCGGGGCTTTCCCTCGCTGCGCCGCTTCCTGCAATCGCCCCGGCGCTGGGACCGCATCGAGGCCCTGGCGGCCAGCCATGGCGTGACGCTGCCGACCGACCCGGACCCGGTGGCGCTCGACCGCTTCCTCGGCGAGCGGCGGCGGGCCGACCCGGCCGGCTTTGCCGACCTCTCGCTGCGCATCGTGAAGATGCTCGGCCCCGGCTCCTATGTCGCGGCCGCCCCGGGGGACAGGGAACTCGGCCATTTCGGCCTGGCCGTGAGCGACTACGCGCATTCGACGGCACCGAACCGGCGCTTCCCCGACCTGGTGACCCAGCGCCTGCTGAAGGCCGCGCTCGCCGAGGAGCAGCCTCCCTACGAGCTCGACGCGCTGGAGCAGATCGCCCGCCATTGCACGCTGCAGGAGGACAACGCCGGCAAGGTCGAGCGGCAGGTGCTGAAGGCCGCCGCCGCCTGGCTGCTGCGGGACCGCATCGGCGAGGCCTTCGAGGCCATCGTCACCGGCGCGTCGCCCAAGGGAACCTACGTCCGCATCGCGCGCCCGCTGGTGGAAGGGCGCCTGGTCCGGGGGCACGAGGGCGCGGATGTCGGCGACGCGCTGCAGGTGCGGCTGGTGGCCCTCGATGCCGCGCAGGGCTTCATCGACTTCGAGCGGGCTTGAGGGCAGCGCGGCGTTGCTGTTCGAACCCAAGGCGCTTGCGCGGAAGCAGGGCTGGACAGCTATGCGCCCGAGGCGTATAGTGGGCGCGTGCTCACGGTCGTCGAGACTCTCCTTTTCCAGAAGCAATGGCCGCTTTACTGGACCGAGGAGGAGCGGGGCGAGTTTGCCGCTTACATTGCGGACCGTCCTGACGCCGGAGATGTGGTGCCTGGCTCTGGTGGCATTCGCAAGGTGCGTTGGAGTCGGGCGGGTTCTGGTAAGTCCGGTGGTGTGAGAGTGATCTATTACGTCCGAACCGCGCAGGAGGATCTCGTCCTCCTCACGCTGTATGCCAAGGCGAAGACGGACAACATCACTGGCGCGAAGTTGAAGGAGATCCGTCGTGCCCTCGAAGACTAAGCCCCTTACGGAAGCGAAACTGCGCGCGTATGAATCGAAGCGCGATTTGGCCGCCGAACTGCTCGAGTCGGTGCAGCAAATGAAAGCTGGAAAGACGCAGGTCGTGTCCTCACCGGCGGTCGAGGCTCGTGAGCGCACCGGACTGTCGCAATCTCAATTTGCCGTGCTTCTTGGAGTCTCCGTCCGCACACTGCAAGGCTGGGAGCAAGGGCGCAAGCAGCCGAGTGGTGCCGCCAGAACGCTCCTTACGATTGCGCGGACCAATCCGAAGGCACTGCTGGCTGTGGTCGATAAGTAGCCGGGGATCCCTTTTTTCCCCGATGGCTGCTATCCGCCGCAAGCCGACGCCGCGGGCAAGCCACTGCCCGGTACCGGCCCTCAGCCGCGAACGCGCGCCCCCGCGGGGATCGTCGGCGGCGCCGCGTTCAGCGTCTCGATGGCGAAGCCGGCGGCTGCCTTGTAGCGCGCCATGTAGGCCTCGCGCTCGGCGGCGGGGATGACCTTGTCAATGTCGTCGAACACGCCGCCGCTGCGCTCGTCCACCAGGCCCAGCAGGCCGAAGGGGCCCGCGCCGCGGTTGCGCAGCACCAGGGCCGAGATGTCGGCGCACAGCTTGTCGTCGTAGCTGCGCAGGGCGGCCGGCTGGATGCCCTGGTCCACCAGGGCCGCGCCCAGCACGCGCGCGTCGACGATGGCCTGGCTGGCGCCGTTGGAGCCGACCGGGTACATCACGTGGGCGGCGTCGCCCAGCAGCGCCACGCGGCCGTCCACCCACGTGGGCACCGGGTCGCGGTCGATCATCGGGTACTCGAACACTTCCGTCGCGCCGCGAAGCATGGCCGGGATGTCGATCCAGCCGAAGTCCCAGCCTTCGAAGTGGTGGATGAAGTCGGCCACGTCGACCCGCCGGTTCCAGTCGCCCTGGGTCCAGCCCTGGCTGTTGTCCACGGTGATCTCGGCGATCCAGTTGATGGTGGCCAGGCCGCTCGCGGGATCGGGCTTGGAGATGGGATAGAGCACGACGCGGTGCTTGAGGCTGCCCAGGCCCACGAACGACGCACCGGTGCGGATCGGCACGCCGGATGTCGTGCCGCGCCACATGATCGCGCCGCCCCAGTGGATCGGCGGCTGGTTCGGGTGCATCTGCGCGCGCAGGGCCGAGTGCAGGCCGTCGGCGCCCACCAGGAGCGAGCCGCGGGCCTCGAGCCGGCGGCCGTCCCGCGTTTCGATCGAGGCCACCACGCCGTCGACTTCGTTTCGGTAGCCGGTGACGCGGTGCCCCAGGCGCAGCGTGTCCGGCCCCAGCCGGTCCAGCACGGTCTGGTACAGCAGCATCTGCAACCGGCCGCGGTGCACCGAGTACTGGGGCCAGTGGTAGCCGGCGACCAGGCCGCGGGGTTCGGCATAGATCTCCTTGCCGTTGCGGCCGACCAGGGCCCATTCGCGGGCCTGGATGCCGATGGTGTCGAGCACGCTGTCGGTGAGGCCCAGGTCGTACAGCTCGCGCACGGCGTTCGGCTGCAGGTTGATGCCGACGCCCAGCGGCTGCAGCTGCGGCACCGCCTCGAACACCAGGCAGGGGACGCCGATCTGGTGGAGCGTCAGGGCCAGGCTCAGCCCGCCGATGCCGCCGCCGGCGATCAGGACGGGAGCTTCCAGGGATTCGTGTGCATCGGCCATGGCGGCATTCTCCGCGCGGGCAAGCCGACCGTGGCCGCTACATTTCTGGGGCTGAGCTGGGGGGCAAACCGCCTGCAGGTCTGCCGGGCCATTGGTTCCGCCGATAGCGGCATCGGCAATCCGTAGTGCCTCGTGCGGCGTGCCGTCGATACCATCCCGGCATGAGTGCAGAGAGCGCAAGCAATGCAGCCGCGGTGGCGGGGACGACAGGGAAGATTGCCGTCGAGCGCGACGGCGCGATCGCCACGCTCACCATCTCCAATCCCGGCAAGCGCAACTGCCTCACGGTGGCGATGTGGCAGTCGCTCCAGGACGCCTTTCGCGGGCTGTCCGGCGATGACGAGCTGCGCTGCGTCGTGATCCGGGGAGGCTCCGGCGAGGGATTCGCGGCGGGCGCGGACATCGCGGAGTTCGACACCGTGCGGATGACGCGGGCCCAGGTGGAGAGCTTCCACGAGCAGGTCGTGTTCGGCGCGCTGTCCGCCATCGCCGAATGCCCGGTGCCGGTCGTGGCCCTCATCGAAGGCGCGTGCGTCGGCGGCGGGCTGGAGATCGCCTCGGTGTGCGACCTGCGCATCGCGGGGCGCAGCGCCCAGTTCGGCGTGCCGGTCAACATGCTCGGGTTCCCGCTCGCGCCTGCCGAGATGCAGTGGCTGTACCGGCTGGTGGGCCCCGCGGTGACGGCGGAACTGGTCTTCGAAGGGGCCATCCTCGGCGCCGACGAGGCCTTCACGAAAGGCCTGCTCACGCGGGTGGTCGACGACACCGCGGTGGCGGACGCGGCCTTCGCGTGCGCGCGGCGCATCGCCAGTGGCGCGCCGCTGGCGGCGCGGGCCAACAAGCGCCAGCTTCGGCATCTCATGACGGGCGCATCGTTCACCCGCGAGGAGCGGCACGCGAGCTACGCCTTCGCCGACACCGAGGACTACAGGATCGGGGTGCAGGCTTTCCGGGACAAGAAGAAGCCCGTGTTCAAGGGCCGCTGACGCGGCATCCCGTCCCTCCTCCCGACTGTGCCCATGACCCAACCTCTCCCCCTGGCCGGCATCAAGGTGCTGGACCTGTCCCGTGCGCTGTCCGGGCCCTTCTGCGCGATGATCCTGGGCGACCTCGGCGCCGAGGTCATCAAGGTCGAGCCCCTGCCCGGCGGCGACATGGTCCGCGAGTGGGGCCCCTTCGCCGGCGACACCAGCGTCTACTACCTCAGCGGCAACCGCAACAAGAAGAGCGTGGCCCTCAGCTTCCGCAATGCCGAAGGCATGCGGATCCTGCGCGAGATGGCCGGCAAGGTGGATGTCGTCGTGGAGAACTTCCGCCCCGGCGTCATGGACCAGATGGGGATGTCCCTTGCCGACCTGCATGCGGGCAATCCCGGCCTGATCGTGGCGAGCATCACGGGGTTCGGCAGCGTCGGGCCCAAGAGCAGCTGGCCCGGCTTCGACCAGGTGGCGCAGGGCTTCGCGGGCTTCATGAGCTTCACCGGGAATGCCGAGTCCGGCCCGCAGCGGGTCGGCGTCGCGATCGGGGACCTCACCTCGGGGATGTGGACCGCCATGGGCGTGCTGGCCGCCGTGATCCAGCGCCATGCGAGCGGCCGCGGCCAGCAGGTGGAGACGTCGCTGCTGGCCAGCCTCATGGGGCTGCTGAGCGTGCAGGGGCAGCGCTACCTGTCCCTCGGCGAGGTGGCGCGCCCCTCCGGCAACGTGCATCCGGTGATCGCCCCTTATGGCGTGTTCGAGGCCAAGGACGGCCCGCTGACCGTGGGCGCGGCCACCCAGGACCAGTGGGTCAAGCTCGCCCGGCTCGTCGGCCTGGAGCACCTGGCCTCCGATCCGCGGTTCCTCTCCAACGCCGACCGCGTGCAGCACCGCACCGAGCTCAAGGCGCTGCTCGAGGAGCGGCTGGGGCAGCGGGACCGCGCGTCCTGGACCACGGAGATGGTGGGCATCGGCATCCCGGCGGGACCGATCAACGACATCGCCGACGCCTTCGCGGAGCCCCAGGTCGAGGCCCTCGGCCTGGTCGAGACGTTCGCCCATCCCACGCTCGGCACCATGCGGCAGGTGGGCAATCCCGTGCGCATGGACGGCCTGCGGGACGGCAGCGTCCGCCTGCCACCGCCGCTGCTGGGGCAGCACACGCAGGAGGTGCTGGCGGACTTCGGCTACTCGCCTGGCCAGATCCGGCAGTGGCTGGAGGCCGGCGTGGTGATGCAGCAGGACGGGCATTGACCCCGCGCTAGCTCTTCGCGCCTCGCCCGGGATTGCAGAATCGGGCGCACATGGAACTCAGACAGCTCCGGTATTTCGTCGCCGTCGTGGAATGCGGCTCCCTTTCGCGCGCCTCGTCGCTGGTCCACATCGTGCAGCCGGCGCTGAGCCAGCAGATGGGCCAGCTCGAACAGGAGCTCGGGGTGCAGCTGCTCCACCGCAGCGTGCGCGGCGTCAAGCCGACCCTGGCCGGCCAGGCCCTGTACCGGCATGCCCAGCAGGTGCTGAAGCTGGCGGACCAGACGCGCGACGCCGTGCGCCATTCCACCGAGGAGGTGGGCGGCCCCGTGAAGCTGGGGTTGCCCAGCAGTCTGGCCCTCGCGCTGGTGGGGCCGCTCATCGCCGCGCTCGAGGACCGCTTTCCCCGGATCGGCCTGGAGGTCTACGAAAGCCCGAGTTCCTACCTCGCGGCGCACCTCATCAACCAGCAGGTGGACCTCAGCATCCTGGTCGACGACATCACGCTCCCCGGCATCCATGCGGAGGCCCTGATGGAGGAGCGGCTCTACTTCGTGCAGCCGCGCACCAGTCCTGTCGTCGAGGCGGAGGAGGTCGAGCTTCCGATGCTGGCCGGCGTGCCCCTGATGCTGACCACGCACGCCACCACGCTGCGCCACATCGTCGACCGCGCGTTCGCCGAAGCCGGCGTGACCCCGGTGGTCAAGGCGCAGGCGAGCTCCATCCAGACGCTGCTGCTGATGGTCGCGCAGGGCGGCGCCGGCACGATCGTGCCCCGGTCCGCGCTGGCCTGGCATTCCGCGGCCGACCTGCTGCAGGTGAACCTCATCACCCCGCTGCTGGTGCGCCGCGCGACCCTGGCTTATTCGCGGCTCGGCTACCTGTCGCCGGCCGCGAGCTGTGTCCGGGAGGTGCTGCGCGAAGTGGTGGAGGCGGTGGTCGCATCCGACACCTGGTCCATCGCGTCAACCCCGGCCGTGCGGCGGCCATAGCGGCCAGCAATACCCCTAGCGGCAATTCATAGTGGTGCGTGCCGGGGCGCCTCCCTATAGTGGGACGCCATGGGGTCATGCGACCCCGCACAAGGAATCGGAGACAAACCATGAAGTCGAACTTGCTTCTTGCCGCATCGCTGGCGGCGTGCGCCGCCGTGTCCGCCACGCCGGCGTGGGCGCAGCAGGACTACCCCGCGCGCCAGCCCGTGCGCCTGGTCGTCACCTTCGCGCCGGGCGGAGGCGCCGACGCGGCCGCGCGGGCGATCAGCGACAAGCTGGGAGAGAAGCTGGGGCAGACCGTGATCGTGGACAACCGGCCCGGCGCCGGTGGGACCATCGCGACGAGCCATGTCGCGAAGGCTGCGCCGGATGGCTACACGGTCCTGTTCACCGTGTCTTCGCACAGCATCAACCAGGCGCTGATGCCGTCGCTGCCGTTCGACACCGAAAAGGACCTGCGCGGCGTGACGCTGGTGGGGCTGCTGCCCCAGGCGCTGGCCGTCCATCCGTCGGTGCCGGCCAACAACGTGTCGGAGTGGCTGGCGCTGGGACAGAAGGACCCGAGGTTCAAGCAGTACGCCACCGGCGGCGTGGGCTCGCCCGGCCACTTCGCGGGCGCCGTGCTGCAGACCATGGCCAGGCAGCCGCTGGTGCACGTCGGCTACAAGGGCGCCGGCCCCGCGATGACGGACGTGATCGGCAACCAGGTGCCCGCGGTGCTCGGCACGCTCGGCGGGATGATGCCCCACATCCGCAGCGGCAAGCTCAAGGCCATCGCGGTGACCTCGCGCCAGCGTTCTGCGCTGCTGCCCAATGTCCAGACCTTCGGGGAGACGGTGAAGGGCTACGAGTCCGACACCTGGATCGGCACCTTCGTGCCCGCCGGCACGCCGCCGGCCGTGATCGCCAAGCTGCATGCGGCCACGGCCGCGGCGCTGGCCGACCCGGACGTCAAGACGCGGCTGGACACCCAGGGCGTCAGCATCGTCGCAGGTCCCCCGGCGGACCTGGACCGGCTGGTCTCGCACGAGATCAAGCTCTTCACGCAGGTCGTGAAGGAGCAGGGCATCAAGGCGGAGTGAAACGGGAGAGCGAAAGTGACCAGCAAGAACACGATCTGCCTCTGGTACGACGGTACCGCCCTGGACGCCGCGAAGTTCTACGCGGCGACTTTTCCGGACAGCGCCGTGGGGGCCGTCCACCGCGCGCCCGGCGACTATCCCTCCGGCAAGGAAGGCGACGTGCTGACGGTGGAGTTCACCGTCATGGGCATCCCGTGCCTGGGCCTGAACGGCGGCTCCGCGTTCAAGCACAACGAGGCCTTCTCCTTCCAGGTGGCGACCGAGGACCAGGCCGAAACCGATCGCCTGTGGAACGCGATCGTGCGCAACGGCGGCCAGGAAAGCGCCTGCGGCTGGTGCAAGGACAAGTGGGGCCTGTCCTGGCAGATCACGCCGCGGGTCCTCTCGGAGGCGATCGCCGATCCCGATCGCGCGGCGGCAAAGCGCGCCTTCGAAGCGATGATGCAGATGGGGAAGATCGACGTCGCGGCCATCGAGGCCGCGCGACGGGGCTGAGGCCCATGCCCCAGCAACCTTCCGACTCCTGGCAGCTCGGCAATCCCTACGAACGCTACGTCGGCCGCTGGAGCCGGCATGTTGCCCCTGCGTTCCTGTCATGGCTGGGCGTGCCGCCGGCCAGGCGGTGGGTGGACGTGGGGTGCGGGACGGGCGCGTTGTGCGCGGCCATCGTCGACCGATGCGCGCCGGCGGCGCTGACCGGTGTCGAGCCCTCCGAGGGGTTCCTTGAAGTGGCGCGGCGCACGCTTCCCGCGCAGGTCGACCTGCGCCAGGGAAACGCGGCTTCGCTTCCGCTGCCGGAAGGCTCGGCCGACGTGGTCGTCTCGGGGCTGGTCCTGAACTTCGTGCCGGACCTGCCGGCGGCCTTGCGAGAAGCGCGCAGGGTGTGCGTGCCCGGCGGGACGTTCGCGGCCTACGTCTGGGACTACGCGGAGAAGATGCAGCTCATGCGGCACTTCTGGGATGCGGCCGTCGCGCTCGATCCCGCCGCCGCAGCGCTGGACGAAGGCCGGCGGTTCCCCTTGTGTCGCCCCGAGGCCTTGCTTTCGGCCGTGCAGACAGCCGGGTTCAGCGGCGCGGAGACGACGGGCATCGAGGTCGACACGCCCTTCGGCAGCTTCGAGGACATCTGGGAACCTTTCCTGGGAGGACAGGGCCCGGCGCCGGCCTACGCGATGTCGCTCGACGAGCAGGCGCGCAACAAGCTGAGGGAAAGTCTGCGTGAGCGCCTGCCGATCGAGGCCGGCGGGACCATCGCGCTGGTGGCCCGCGCCTGGGCCGTTCGCGCCACCGTGTGACGCGTGCTTGACGCCCGGCGCCTAGTTGGGCAGCTGCCGGGCGCTGGTGCCGGTGAAAGCCGTCGCGCCGTCGAACTGCGCGCAACCGGAACTTGACACCGGTGATGCGGCGACGGTCGAAAGCGCCTCGCGGCAATGGCGGGGGAGCGTGAAGCCGGCCGCGGTCGAAGCCGTCGCCCGCACGAGCGGCGCCTTCGACTGGACGGCGCCGAAGATCGTGGCATAGGCGACGTCGGCCGCGTCGCGGCCGGTCCCGATCCGCACGAAGCCCATCGGGATGCCGGTCCCCGACGGATCGAACAGGTACCACCGGTCCCCGAGGTACGCCTCGACGTAGGCGTGGAAGTCCGGCGGGCCGAGCGATTCGGGAGCGCCATAGTCGGTGCCCGTGGCCATGCGCGCCGGGATGTTGAGCGCGCGGCACAGGGCGATCATGAGGTGCGTGAAATCCCGGCACACGCCGACCTGGTCCAGCACGGTGTCCAGCGCGGAGGTCGTCGAGGTGCTGGTGTTGGACGCGAAGGTCACCCGCCGTTGCACCCAGTGCTGGATGGCGAGCACGCGGCTGTAGCCCGGCCAGAGGCCACCGAACTCGCTGAAGGCCAGCTTCAGCAGCCGGTCCGACTCGCAGTAGCGGCTGGGGTAGACGTACGGCATCACCTCCAGCGGCAGGCACCTCACGGGGACCTCTTCCAATGTGTCGGGTTCGGCCAGGTGGTGGTCGATGGTGACTGTTGCCGAGTAGCTCACGACCAACGGACCGGCGTTCGCATGCAACCGCATGAATCGCGACCCGGTGGAGGGTTCGACGGCGATCTGCGGCACCACCGGCTGGCTGATGTGCAGGTTTTCGTCATCGACGCTCTGGTGCGCCGTGACGGCGGGGTGGATGTTGAACACGAAGTCGGCACCGTCTGCATGCTGCACGTCGTATTCGAGGTTTATCTCCAGGGCGATCTGAACCATGATCTGTCGCATTCTGGGGCCATTGCCGGTCCGCTTTCCGACGGGTTGCGCAAGGTGTTCACGTTTGCTAACCCTTGTTTGCTGCGGCGCAGCATAATGAGCAATGGGCATCGCTAGGACTGATGAGGTTGAACCTCCGACGAGGCGGTACTTCAGCGTGGTCGACGCTTCGGGCAATGAGTTGCCGGCTGTCGAATACTGGGCCGGCAGTCCGGAAGAGGATCAGCCGTCGTTCCAGGTCGTCCCGCTGCGCAGGTTCGTCAAGCTGCTCGGCATCGGGGAGTCGCTCAGGGAGATCCGCACGGGCGTCTTCGAGGGCCTGAGCTCCGGGCGCAGGTTCGTTCGCTCCGAACACGCGGACTCGCTGACGCGCGGCGCCGACAAGGGGCTCACGCCACGACCGGGCCACGACGCCGCACGCGCCCACTGGTCCTGATCCGGGAGAGCACGGATCCGATCAGGAAAAGGAGAGGAACCATGTTCCGCAGCACCTTGATCTGCACCGCCGCGATGCTCGCCGCCTGCGGCACACCCCCTGCGCCTACTCCACCCACTGCGCCACCCGCGCCACCTTCGCAGGCCGCGGTGGACGCGCATGTCGAGAGGGCCCGGGCGCTGGCCGGCACCGACCTGCAGTTCCTGATGCCCGTGTGCCAGCCGCAACCGGCCCAGCGCGCCGCGCCGGGCGATCCGGCGATCGAACAGATGCTGCAGCGGCAGATCGCGCGCCCTGCGCCGGAACCGGCCCAGGTGTTCGACAACCTCTACTACGTGGGCTCGGCGTGGGTCAGTGCCTGGGTGGTGAAGACCAGCCAGGGGCTGATCCTGATCGACGCCTTGAACAATGCCCTGGAGGCCAGCGGCCTCATCGAAGGCGGGATGCGCAAGCTCGGGCTGGACCCGGCGCAGATCAAGTACCTGGTGGTCACGCACGGTCACGGCGACCACTACGGCGGCGCTTCCATGCTGGCGCAGAAGTACGGCATGCGCGTGGTGGCCAGCGCGCTCGACTGGCAGATGATGGAAACCCAGCTGGAGTTCGATTCGCCGCAGTGGGGACGCCCGCCCAAGCGAGACATCGCGGTCCAGGACGGCGAGAAGCTCACGCTGGGCGACACCACCATCACGTTCTACGTCACGCCGGGCCACACGCTCGGAACGCTGTCCCCCGTGATCGAGACCAGGGCGGGAGGCCGCACGCACAAGGCGCTGATGTGGGGCGGCACGTCGTTCAATTTCGGCAAGGACTTCGGCCGACTGGACTCGTACATCGCCCAGACCGAGCGCATGCGGGGCGTGGCCAGGCGCGAGCCGATCGACGTCTTCCTGAGCAACCACCCGGGCTGGGACGGGACGGTCGAGAACCTCGCCGCGCTCCGGCAGAACCCGGGCGCCCGCAATCCCTACGTGCGCGGCACCGAGGGCGTGGACAGGGCGCTGCGCACGCTCGGGGAGTGCGCCCGCGCGCAGCGCGTGCGCTTCATGCTGGCGTGAGGTCGCGCCTGGCGCGAAGGCACCGCGGCTGAGCCACAGCGAGCCGGGGCCTTGCCGTATCCTGCCTTTCGAATTCTTCCGAAAGGGAAAACGCCATGCAGGAAAAGTCTGCCGATCCGCATCCGCTCAGCGACCTCGCGTACGACTGGATCACGCTCATGCAGAACAAGGCGCAAGCGCTGATCGCCTACGACCAGTACATCAAGGACGCGGAAGCGGCGAACTCACCGGAGTGCGCGGCGTTCTTCCGCAAGGTGCACGACGCCGACAAGGCTCAGCTCGCCGAAGCCAAGCAGCACCTGGTCGCGGTGCTCCAGGGCAAGATGGGCTCGCCGCCGAAGAAGTGAAGCGCGCCCGCGCTCACGAGATCCATCTTCGTCGACTCCTTCAGGCGACCGGCGGCAGTCGGTCGAGCAGCTTGTCCAGGGTGATGGGGTAGTCGCGCACCCGGATGCCGGTCGCGTTGTGGATGGCATTGGCCACCGCCGCGCCGACCCCGCACAGCCCCAGCTCGCCCACGCCCTTGGCCTTCATCGGCGAGGACATCGGGTCGGTCTCGTCCAGGAAGACCACCTCCTGGTGCGGGATGTCGGCATGCACCGGCACTTCGTAGCCCGCGAGGTCGTGGTTGACGAAGAAGCCGCGCCGCTTGTCCACGGCCAGCTCCTCCATCAGCGCGCCGCCCACGCCCATCGTCATCGCGCCGATCACCTGGCTGCGTGCCGACTTCGGGTTCAGGATGCGGCCGGCGGCGCACACGGCGAGCATGCGCCGCACGCGCACCTCGCCCGTGTAGCTGTCGACACCGACCTCCACGAAGTGCGCGCCGAACGTGGACTGCTGCGCCTTGCGGCTCAGTTCGCCGAACTCGATGGCGTCTTGCGCCACCAGCCCGTCGGCACCCGCGGCCTCGGCCAGCGGCACTTGCCGGTCGGCGGCGCGCACCATGCCGTCGGCGAACACCGCGTCCGCGGGCATCCCCAGCTTGCCGGCGACCGCCTCGCGCAGCTTCACGCAGGCCGCATACACGCCGGCGGTGGAGCTGTTGGCGCCCCACTGGCCGCCGGAGCCGGCCGACACGGGGAAGGCGGAGTCGCCCAGGCGCACGAACACCTTCTCGATCGCCACGCCCATCATCTCGGCGGCCGTCTGCGCAATGATGGTGTACGAGCCGGTGCCGATGTCCGTCATGTCGGTCTCCACCGTGACGACGCCCCGTGGGTCCAGGCGCACGCGGGCGGCGGACTTGGCCACGGCGTTGTTGCGGAAGGCGGCCGCGACGCCCATGCCCACCAGCCAGCGCCCGTCACGGACCTGCGCGGGACGCGCGTTGCGCCGGTCCCAGCCGAAGCGCTGCGCCCCGGTGCGCAGGCACTCGACCAGCTGGCGCTGGGAGAACGGCCGCTCGGGCCGCTGCGGATCGACCTGGGTGTCGTTGAGGATGCGCAACTGCACGGGATCGAGCCCCAGCTTTTCCGCCATCTCGTCCATCGCGATCTCCAGCGCCATCATGCCGGGCGCCTCGCCCGGCGCGCGCATGGCGTTGCCCTCCGGAAGGTCCAGCACGGCCAGGCGCGTGACGGTCAGGCGGTTGGCGCCCGCGTAGAGCAGGCGGCTCTGGTTGACGGCCGTCTCCGCCCTGCCGCCGGGCAGGTCGCCGGACCAGCCCTCGTGCGCCATGGCGGTGATCCTGCCGTCGCGCGTGGCGCCGATGCGGATGCGCTGGATCGTCGCGGGCCGGTGCGTGGTGTTGTTGGCGACCAGGGGCCGCTGCAGCGCCACCTTGACCGGCCGCCCCGCCGCGCGCGCGCCCAATGCGGCCAGCAGCGCGTCGGCGCGGATGAACAGCTTGCCGCCGAAGCCGCCGCCGACGAAGGGCGAGACCAGGCGCACGTCCTCCTTCGGCAGGCCCAGTGTCCTGGCCAGGTCGGTGACGCTCCAGTCGATCATCTGGTTCGACGTCCACACCGTGAGCTTGCCGCCCTGCCACGCGGCGGTGGAGGCGTGCGGCTCCATCATCGCGTGCGACTGGTCGGGCGTGCTGTAGGTGGCATCGAACTGCACCGGCGCCGCGGCATACGCGCCGTCGAAGTCGCCGGTCCGCGTTTCCGCTGGCCCGCCGAAGGGCATCTGCCGCGGCGGCTGCGCCGAAGCCTTGCCGGCCTGCAGGTCGAACCGGCCCGCCGTGTGGGTGTACTGCACGCGCACCAGCTGTGCCGCCGCGCGGGCCTGCTCGAAGGTCTGCGCCACCACCAGCGCGATCGCCTGGTGGTAGTGCTCGATCTCCGGCCCGCCCAGCAGTGTGGCCGTGTTGAAGGTGCCCTTGCCCAGCTTGCCCGCGTTGCGCGCGGTGACGATGGTGATCACGCCCGGCGCCGCGCGCGCGGCGCGCAGGTCCATGGAAGCGATGCGTCCCTTGGCGATGCCCGCGCCCACGACGAAACCGTAGGCCGCCTCCGGCGCCACGTCATGGCGCTCGTACGCGTACGGCGCGACGCCGGTGGTCTTGAGCGGCCCGTCGATGCGGTCGATGGGCCGGCCGATCACCTTGAGCTGGTCGATCGGGTTGGTGGTGGCAGGGGTGTCGAATTTCATTCAGGTCCTCGCTTGGGCCAGCACCGCGGCGAGCGTGCGCTCCACCAGCGGCAGCTTGAAGGCGTTGTGCTCGGTCGGGCGCGCGCCGGCCAGCAGCCGGGACGTCACGGCCCTGGCGCCTTGCGGCAGGGCGGCTTCGGCCGCCTCCGCCCGCCAGGGCCTGGCGGCCACGCCGCCCAGCGCCACGCGGCCGCTGCCGTCACGCTGCACGATGGCGGCGACGGACACGAGCGCGAACGCGTAGGAAGCGCGGTCGCGCACCTTCCGGTAGACGTGGGTGCCGCCCGCGGGCCGGGGCAGCGTCACGGCGGTGATCAGCTCGCCGCGCTCCAGGGCCGTTTCGACGTGCGGCGTGTTGCCGGGCAGCCGGTGGAAGTCGGCGATCGGGATCACGCGCGCGCGCCCGTCCGGCCGCACCGTCTCGACGTTCGCATCCAGCACCCGCATGGCCACCGCCATGTCGCTGGGGTGGGTGGCGATGCAGGCGTCGCTGGCGCCGACCACGGCGTGCTGCCGGTTGACGCCGCCGATGGCGCTGCAGCCGCTGCCCGGCTGGCGCTTGTTGCAGGGCTGGTCGGTGTCGTAGAAATAGGGGCAGCGGGTGCGCTGCAGCAGGTTGCCCGCGGTGGTCGCCTTGTTCCTCAGCTGGCCGGAAGCGCCGGCCAGGAGGGCGCGGGAGAGCACGCCATAGTCGCGGCGCACCCGCTCGTCCGCCGCGAGGTCGGTGTTGCGCACCAGAGCGCCGATGCGCAGGCCGCCTTCTGGCGTGGCCTCGATGCGGTCCAGCGGCAGGCCGTTCACGTCCACCAGGTGCGCGGGCGCTTCGATCTGGAGCTTCATCAGGTCCAGCAGGTTGGTGCCGCCGGCGATGAACCTCGCCTGCGGATGGCGGGCCACGGCAGACGCGGCCTCGGCCGGCGTGCGCGCGCGCTCGTAGGTGAAGGGCTTCATGTCCGCACCCCCGCGACTTCGCTGATGGCGTCGACGATGTTGGAGTAGGCGCCGCAGCGGCAGAGGTTGCCGCTCATGCGCTCTCGCAGTTCGTCGGCCGAGAGCAGCGGCCGCGCCGTGAGGTCGGCGCTCACGTGGCTGGGCACGCCGCGGCGCACTTCGTCGATCACGCCGACGGCCGAGCAGATCTGCCCGGGCGTGCAGTAGCCGCACTGGTAGCCGTCGTGCCTGACGAACGCGGCCTGCATCGGGTGCAGCTGCTGCGGCGTGCCCAGGCCTTCGATGGTGGTCACCTTCGCGCCTTCGTGCATCACGGCCAGCGACAGGCAGGCATTGATGCGCCGGCCGTCCACGAGCACGGTGCAGGCGCCGCACTGGCCGTGGTCGCAGCCCTTCTTGGTGCCCGTCAGGTGCAGGTGCTCGCGCAGCGCGTCCAGCAGCGTCGTGCGAGTGTCCAGGTCCAGCGTGCGTGCGCTGCCGTTCACCTCCATCGTCACGCGCGCGGTGGGCACCGTGGCCGTGGCCGCGGCAGGGCTGCCGGGCGCGCCGGCGGCCGACACCGCCGGCGTGGCCACGGCGCCCGCTGCGGAGCCGGCGCCGACGATCAGCAGGTCGCGGCGGGAGATCGTGAGGTCGGGTTGGTTGGTTTCGTCCATGGGCTTTCCGGTGCTCATTTCTGGCGGAAGACTTCGCGTGCGACGGTGCTGGCCGTCACGGCGCTGGGCCAGCCGGCGTAGAACGCCAGGTGGGTGATGGCCTCGACGAGCTCCTGCTCGGTCAGGCCGTTGTCGCGTGCGCGCTGCAGGTGCGAGCGCAGCTGGTCGGGCCGGTTCATCGCGATCAGCGCGCTGACGGTGGCCAGGCTGCGGTCGCGCGGCGACAGGCCGGGGCGCGCCCACACGTCGCCGAACAGCACGTCGTCCGTCAGCTGGGCGAGCTTGGGGTTGACGTCGCCCAGCAATCGCTGGGCGGGCGTCGGCGATGCCGGCGCTGGAGCCGATGAGGCGGCAGGGGCCTGGCGCGCCGCGCGGTACTGCGGGTCGCTGACCTTCTCGAGCCAGTCGACGGCCTTGCCCTCCAGTTGCTCGGCAATGGCGTAGTGCGCCATGCCGTGGGTGGGCGAGGCGCCGTGCCAGTGCTTGGCGCCCGGCGGGATCCAGACGACGTCGCCCGGCCGGATCTCCTGCACCGGACCGCCCCAGGCCTGCACCAGGCCCAGGCCCTGGGTGACGATCAGGGTCTGGCCCAGCGGATGGGTGTGCCACGCCGTGCGCGCACCGGACTCGAAGGTGACCAGGCCGCCGCCGACGCGGGCGGGGGCCTCGGCGCTGAAGCGCGAGTCGACGCGCACGGCGCCGGTGAAGTTCTCGGCCGGTCCGGGCGCGGACGGTTGCGATCCGTTGCGGGTGATCTTCAGGCCCGGGTCGGCCTGGGCGCTGGCGGCCGCCGCCATCGAAAGCGACAGGACGGCCATGGCAAGTGATTTCATGCTGAGGTGCAAAGGAGGAGGGCGCGCGAGGGTGGAAGGGCACTGTAGGGAGCCCCGCGGCATCGCACTAGCCGGCGCCGGCTTGATGGATTCGCAACGCGGAATTGATAATCGACCGCATGCCCATCAACGAACTGCGTTCGATCGCCACGTTCGCCAAGACGGCCGAACTCGGCAGCCTGAGGCGTGCGGCGCAGGCCCAGGGCATGACGCCGCAGGCGGCGAGCCAGGCGCTGGCGCAGCTGGAGACGCACCTGGGCGTGCGGCTCTTCCACCGCACCACGCGCAGCATGTCGCTCACCGACGAGGGGCGGCAATTCCTGGAGGCCGCCTTGCCCGCGCTGGCGGGGCTGCAGCGGGCGCTGGAGATCACCCGCCGCGCCAAGGACGACATCGCCGGGCCGCTGCGCATCGTCGGTCCGCGCTCGGTCTTCACGCCGGTGCTGTGGCCGCTGCTGGATGAGTTCTGCCGCCGCTATCCACAGGTGCAGCCCGACGTGGAACTGGACGACCGCGTGGGCAACTGGGTCGAGGACCGGGTGGACGTGGGCTTCCGGGTCGGCATCTCCGCGGCGGAAGGCGTCATCGCGCGACGGCTCTTTCCCCTGCAGCTCATCATCTGTGCGGCGCCCTCGTACCTCGAGCGCCACGGTGCGCCGGACAGCCTGGGCGCGCTGGCCAGCCACCGCTGCAGCACCTTCCGCCATGCGGGCACCGGCCGCATCCTTCCGTGGTTCGTGAAGGTGGACGAGAGCGTGATCGAGCTGCCGGTGGTGCCGGCCTTGTGCCTGAACGACGAGGCCATCGAGACCGAAGCCGTGCTGGCCGGCCACGTCATCGGCTTTCTGACCGGCGTGGCCGCGACGTCCCACATCCGCGCCGGGCGCCTGGTGCCGCTGCTCACGCAGCACATCGCCGACCGCTCCAGCGTGTTCGTGTACTACGGCAGCCGCGCCGCCCAACCCACCCGCGTGCGCGCCTTCATCGACCTGGCCGTCGAGCGGCTGGTCGGCAATCCGGCGTACGTCCTCACGGCCGAGGAACTGGCCGCCGCGGAGGCCGACGGCCGCCGCCGGCACGAGAAACCGTAGCGCAATTTTCGGCGCGGGCGCCATGCCCGATGGGGCCATGACCCGAGTCGATGCAGGCACGCTGCGCAGGCCTAAACTGCTGCGCTGTGAGCAACCTCGCGAAGCCTGCGACCCGGATGCGGCAGCTGATCCTGAAGTTCGTCTTGAGGGTCCTGAGAAGCGTGGGCCTGCGCGTGCACCAGCTCACTGGACGGACCCAGGACGAAGGAATCGAAAGAAGCGGCTTCGCACTCCACCGGGGCTACCGACTGCCGCCCAGGAGCCTGCGGGGCAGGATGTGCGGAGACGCTTTCCGCACCAACAGCTTCTTCTTTTTGTCCGGCGTGCTCGAGGCCACGAAGTTCCCGCAGAGGCTGGGTTACACCCAGGGCTCGCGTGTGGTCGACATCGGGTCCGGACTGGGCCGGGTGGCCACCGGGCTGCTCGCGGAGTTCGGCGACGTGCATTACCTCGGCATCGACGCCAACGAGGATTTCGTATGCTGGTGCAAGGACAACATCGAGAGCCGGCATCCCAGCTTCCGATTCGTCCACCTGGACATGGCCAACGAGTTGTACAACCCCGCGGGCGCCCTGGATGGCAGCGAGCTGCGGTTGCCGGTGGACGATGACTCGGCGGACATCGTCTACCTCTGGGGCGTCTTCTCGAACATGGTGCCCGCGCACGTCGAAGCGTATGCCGGCGAGATCGCCAGGATCCTTCGCCCCCAGGGCCGATGCTTCCTCACTGCGTTCGTCGAGGACGGTGTCCCCGACGTCACGTTCAACCCGACGGACTACGTCCCCTACGCCTGCAATGAGCCGCTCACCGTCGTGCGGTACAGCAGGCCATGGCTCTTCTCGACCTTGCAGCGGCACGGCCTGCAGGTCGCGGACTTCCGCCACCACGGGACCATGTTCCCGATGCACAGCGAGATCTACCTGGCCAAGGCGTAGGGCGCGCGCAGGTTCAGCGACATGCCTGGAATTCGTAAGCGGCGCCGCGAGTGGTATCCGCAGGCGTGAGGCGGGGAGGAACGCGGTTCAAATGCGCGGCTTCTCCACCCCAGACCTTCTCGACCATGCCGGACACCGACACCAACGCGAAAGCGAACCAGTCCCGCATCATCCGGGACCTGCGGCAGCTGCGCGATATCGCGCAACGTGAGCACGGCCCCCAGGCCAGGTCGACCCGGCAGATCCAGGAAGCCCTGGGAAAGGCCGAGCGGGAACAGCGCATGTCCGGGGCTCGAGCGGACGGCTGGAAGCCGGAGTGATTCCGGCAGGGCGCGCGCACCGGGCCGGTCCTGATCCCTCGCCCGCCGACCATTTGTTACATGTAACCTTGCCCGGCAGGATCACACTGCTGAGACAACGACATGGAGACAACCATGGAACACGAAGGTCCCGGGCTGCTTTGCAGCGACTGGTTCTGGATCGGCGGTGGCCTGTCGCTTGTGTTCTGGATCGAACTGATCCGACTGGCCAGCCCCTAGCCCCCGCAGCGGCGGAAAGACCTGAGCAGGCGCCGGGTCAGCTCCGCCGGCCGATCTTCACCCACGCCTCGCTTCGCACCCCCGGGCGATAGGGGCTGTCGAGGTGCTTGGCGATGACGCCTTCGACCTGCGCTTTCAAGTCGGTGCTGGCCGGCACGTCGCTGACGAAGAGCAGGGTCGGATCGTCCGAGCTGGACAACAACTCCTGCAACCTCTTCTTGCGCGTGGTGAGCGGCAGGTGCATCACGGAACGGCCCTCGTGCACCAGGATGTCGAAGACTGCGAAGGTGACCCCGGGCGAAACCGGATGGAGCCGGCGCTTGCGGGCGCGCTCCTGGAGCCAGTCCAGGTGGGAGACGCCTTCCTCGTCGAGGACGCAGACTTCGCCGTCGAGGATGTGGGGCCCCCCGGACAGATCCATCAGGGCCCTGGCGACCTCGGGGAACCAGCTGGTGCATGTGCGGCCGGCTTTCGAGCGCAGTCGCACCTGCCCCTGGTCGAGAGCCGCCAGGCATCGGTAGCCGTCGTACTGCTTTTCGTAGATCCAGTCCGGGTCGGTGAAGGGTGGCCGCAGGCCCTCCAGCGCAAGCATCGGAGCGGGAATGGGAATCACGACGTTGCGGCGGGGAGGCCGCAGCGCTTCAAGGTGATCCTCATTGATTCGTTCCATGTGGGTGGCGGATGGAGCTGGCACCTCGCGCCTTGCAGGCGCAAGAAGGTGCCCTGCGCACTCGCATCGCCTGTGCCAGGGAAAGCTCAACAGCGCAAGGATGAGGAGAACCGGCGGGGGCGCCGGCAGAAGGCCCGATCGCGCGACTTCATCCACGCGGAAGGTGGGGCAGATGGCCCACCCGGAGGGTGACAAGGCCCAGCGCTGCCCGGTGGGTTGGTGCGCAAGTGGCTGTCGAGCCGTGCGGCCTGCCTGGAGGAAGACCCGGCCTTGGCGCCCCCGGCGGGAATCGAACCCACATCTAGCGCTTAGGAGGCGCTCGTTCTATCCATTGAACTACGGCGGCGGGAGAGCGGCATTGTAGAGGGGAGGGCGACTGCCGGTGCCTGCCCTCGGCCCGTCGCCGTGCTACTTGGACAGCAGCCGCATCGCCTCTTCCAGCCCCTTGATCGTCATCGGGTACATGCGCTGGTTCATCAGCTGCTGGATGACGGCGATGCTCTGGCGGTACTGCCAGACGCCATGGGGCTCGGGATTGATCCAGGCGAACTTCGGGAAGGCCTGCGTCAGGCGCTGCAGCCATTCGGCGCCGGCTTCCTCGTTGTTGTATTCGACGCTGCCGCCCGGCTGCAGGATCTCGTAGGGGCTCATGGTGGCGTCGCCCACGAAGATCAGTTTGTAGTCCTTGTTGTACTTGCGGATGATGTCCAGCGTCGGGAACTTCTCCGAGAAGCGCCGGCGGTTGTTCTTCCACATGAAGTCGTAGACGCAGTTGTGGAAGTAGTAGAACTCCAGGTGCTTGAACTCGGCCTTGGCCGCCGAGAACATCTCTTCGACGCGGTGGATGTGCTCGTCCATCGTGCCGCCCACGTCCATCAGCAGCAGCACCTTCACGTTGTTGTGCCGCTCCGGGACCATCCGGATGTCCAGGTAGCCGGCGTTGGCGGCGGTGGAGCGGATGGTGTCGTCCAGGTCCAGCTCCTCGGCCGCGCCCTCGCGCGCGAACTTGCGAAGGCGGCGCAGCGCGATCTTGATGTTGCGCGTGCCCAGCTCCTGGGTGTCGTCGTAGTCCTTGTAGGCGCGCTGGTCCCACACCTTCACCGCGCTGCGGTTGCGGCCCTTGTCCTGGCCGATGCGCACGCCCTGCGGGTTGTAGCCGTAGGCGCCGAAGGGCGAGGTGCCGCCGGTGCCGATCATCTTGCTGCCGCCCTCGTGCCGCTCCTTCTGCTCCTCGAAGCGCTTCTTGAGCGTCTCCATGAGCTCGTCCCAGCCCATCTTCTCGATCTTGGCCTTCTCCTCGGGCGAGAGTTCGAGTTCCAGGTTCTTGCGCAGCCACTCCAGCGGGATGTCCTTGCTGAAGTCGGCCAGCATCTCCACGCCCTTGAAGTACGCGGCGAAGGCGCGGTCGAACTTGTCGTAGTGCTTCTCGTCCTTCACCAGCGCGGTGCGCGACAGGTAATAGAAGTCGTCGACCGACCAGCCGTTGTCGCCGGCGGGGCCGACCACGCCTTCCTGCAGCGCCTCCAGCAGGGTGAGGTATTCCTTGACCGAGACCGGCAGCTTGGCGCTGCGCAGCGTGTAGAAGAAGTCGATCAGCATCGCGAGCCTTTTCGGTTCAGTCGCGGGGCCTGTCCAGCTGGTACTGAAGGTGGGCCTTGACCTCGGGCCATTCGCCCGCGGCCAGGCTGTACATCACCGTATCACGGACCGTGCCGTCGCGCCGCAGGGCGTGGTGCCGCAGCACGCCGTCCTTGCGGGCGCCCAGCCGCTCGATGGCGCGCTGGCTGGCGAAGTTGTAGTTGTCGGTGCGCCAGCCGACCAGCCGGGCGCCCAGCACCTCGAACGCATGGGTCATCAGCAGCAGCTTGCAGCTGGTGTTGACGTGGGTGCGCTGGGCGCTGCGGGCGTACCAGGTATAGCCGATCTCCAGCCGCTCGACCGGCCGCACGATGTCGTGGAAGCGGGTGGTGCCGATCACGCGGCCGCTGGCGGGGTCGAGCACCACGAAGGGCAGCATGTGGCCCTCCTGCTGGCCGCGCAGCGCGGCGGCGACGTAGTCGGCGGTCTCGCCCGGCGCGGGCACCGACGTCACGCGAAGGGTCCACAGCTCGCCGTCGCACGCGGCCGCTTCCAGCGCCTGGGCATGGCCGGCCGACATCGGCTCCAGCCGGACCAGCGGGGACTGCAGGGTGCAGGGCTCGGGCGTCCTCATGCCTCGTTCTTCTCCTGCCGGCGGTTGCGCAGCCGGCGCGCCAGCGACAGGCCGATGCCCCCGCCCAGGCCGGCCAGCACGATGCCGCCGATGGCGCTGCCGCCATAGCCGGCGGCCAGGGGGTCGAAGCCGACCAGCCGGCCCAGGCCCCACGCGACCAACACCCCGGCCAGGAAGCCGACGGCGTCGGTCAGGCCTTCGATCAGCAGTCGGTTCATCGTGGTGCTCCGGTCAGCGGTTGTGACGCTGCATGAACACCAGTTTCTCGAACAGGGTGACGTCCTGTTCGTTCTTCAGCAGCGCGCCCACCAGCGGCGGCACCGCCACCTTGTCGTCCTTGCTCTGCAGGGCTTCGAGCGGGATGTCTTCCGCGACCAGCAGCTTGAGCCAATCGAGCAGCTCGGACGTGCTGGGCTTCTTCTTCAGGCCCGGCAGGTTGCGCACGTCGTAGAAGGTCTTCATCGCCGCCGTGAGCAGGTCCTTCTTCAGGGCGGGAAAGTGGACGTCGACGATCTTCTTCATCGTGTCGGCGTCGGGGAACTTGATGTAGTGGAAGAAGCAGCGGCGCAGGAAGGCGTCGGGCAGCTCCTTCTCGTTGTTGGAGGTGATGAACACCAGCGGGCGGTGCGCCGCCTTCACCAGCTCGCGCGTCTCGTAGACGTAGAACTCCATCCGGTCCAGCTCGCGCAGCAGGTCGTTGGGGAATTCGATGTCGGCCTTGTCGATCTCGTCGATCAGCAGCGCCACCGGCCGGTCGGCCGTGAAGGCCTGCCAGAGCACGCCCTTGACGATGTAGTTGTGGATGTCCTTGACCTTCTCGTCGCCCAGTTGCGAGTCGCGCAGGCGGGACACCGCGTCGTACTCGTACAGGCCCTGCTGCGCCTTGGTGGTGGACTTGATGTGCCACTGCAGCAGCGGCATCTCGAGCGCCTGCGCGACCTCCTCGGCCAGCATCGTCTTGCCGGTGCCGGGCTCGCCCTTGACCAGGAGCGGGCGCTTGAGCGTGATGGATGCGTTGACCGCCAGCATCAGGTCCTGCGTGGCGACGTAGTTCTGCGAGCCTTGGAATTTCATGGGAGGGTGCGGGAGGCGCCAGGGCCGTTGAGGTGCGGCCCTATAATCGCCGGTTGATTCGAAAACGGACGCTCGTCGATTGTGCGCGCAAAATGAATAAGTTGTTGACCCCGCTTTTCGCCCTGCTTGTCGCGTCTGCGACCGGATTCGCACATGCCCAGGCGCCTGCCGCGCCCGCGGCTTCCGCACCGGCGGCCGCCGCGTCCGCGCCCGCCGCGGCCCCGGCCAGCCCGGCGTCGCTGCAGGCCAAGATCGCCATGTGCCTGGGCTGCCACAACATCCCCGGCTACCAGGCCAGCTTCCCCGAAGTGCACCGCGTGCCCATGATCGCCGGCCAGACGCCCGCGTACATCGAGTCGGCGCTGGGCGCCTACAAGAGCGGCGAGCGCAAGCACCCCACCATGCGCGGCGTCGCCGACCAGTTGTCCGAGCAGGACATCAAGGACATCGCCGCCCACTACGGCAAGCTCGGTGGCACCGCCACCGTGGCCGAGAAGGCCAGCCGCGAGCCGAGCGCGCAGGTCGCCGCGCTGCTGCAGAAGGCCGCCTGCGTGTCCTGCCACGGCGCCAACTTCTCCAAGCCGATCGCGCCCAACTACCCGAAGATCGGCGGCCAGCACAAGGATTACCTGTACGTCGCGCTGCGTGCGTACAAGCAGGAGAACAACCCGGCCGTCGGCCGCAATAACGGCATCATGGGCGGCATCGCCAAGCAGTTCAGCAACGCCGAACTGAAGGCCATGGCCGACTACATCAGCAGCCTGGACGGCGACCTCAAGACGGTGCCGGACTCGCGCTTCCACCATTGAGCACCGCCGCCCTGGCGGCATGAAGAAAGGCCCGCTCGCGCGGGCCTTTTTGCTTTGCGGCCCTCAGTCCTGGGTGGCGCGGCGCTGCACGCAGGCGATGTAGGCGTCGCCGTCGGGCGGGCGGCCGGCGCGCTGGCTCTCCCACAGCATCTGTCCCAGGCACTCCATGGCCTCGTGGTGGGCGTCGTGCAGCGAACCCCGGCGCGCGGCCAGCAGTTCCACCGCCTGCCGGATGCCGCGCGGCTGGTCGATCGAGCACTGTTCGCTGATCGACAGGTGCATGGCCAGGTGCAGGAACGGGTTGGTGCGGCCGCCCGCGCCGTCGTAGACGCGGGCCACCGCGGCCTCGGCGTCCGCCATCTCGGGGTCGTATTCGGGATGCTCCAGCAGCCACTGGCTGGCCAGCGTTTCCAGTGCGTCGAGCGGGGCGCCGCCGCGGGCCTTGGCGTGCACGCCGCAGAAGAAGCGGCGCACGTCTTCCTGCGAGGGATTGAACATCGGCCAAGGCTAACACCCGGCGACGGCAGGGATTGCGAGGCGCGGGACAATGGCGCACCCCGCCCATTGGGGCGACCGCTCACATCCGGAGAGAACCCATGAGCCAGCAAGCCTTCATCTGCGATGCCGTGCGCACGCCTTTCGGCCGCTACGGCGGCGCCCTGTCCTCCGTCCGCACGGACGACCTCGGCGCCATCCCGATCAAGGCGCTGATGCAGCGCAATCCCAAGGTCGACTGGCAGGCCGTGCAGGACGTGCTCTACGGCTGCGCCAACCAGGCCGGCGAGGACAACCGCAACGTCGCTCGCATGGCGGCCTTGCTGGCCGGCCTGCCCATCGAGGTGCCCGGTGCCACCATCAACCGCCTGTGCGGCTCGGGCCTGGACGCGGTGGGCAGCGCCGCGCGCGCGATCAAGGCCGGCGAGGCCACGTTGATGATCGCCGGCGGCGTGGAGAGCATGAGCCGCGCGCCCTTCGTCAGCCCCAAGGCCGAGTCGGCCTTCTCGCGCAACAACGCGGTCTACGACACCACCATCGGCTGGCGCTTCGTCAACAAGCTGATGAAGGAGCGCTACGGCGTCGACTCGATGCCCGAGACCGCCGAGAACGTGGCGGGCGACTACAAGATCGAGCGCGAGGCGCAGGACCGGATGGCGCTGGCCTCGCAGCTCAAGGCCGTGGCCGCGCAGAAGTCCGGTTTCTTCGATGCCGAGATCACGCCGGTGACTATCCCGCAGAAGAAGGGCGATCCCGTCGTCGTGAACAAGGACGAGCACCCGCGCGAGACTTCCCTGGAATCGCTGGCCAAGCTCAAGGGCGTGGTCAAGCCGGACGGCTCGGTCACCGCCGGCAACGCCAGCGGCGTGAACGACGGCGCCTGCGCGCTGCTGCTGGCCGACGAGGGCACGGCCTCGCGCCACGGCCTCACGCCGCGCGCGCGGGTGGTGGGCATGGCCACCGCCGGCGTGGCGCCGCGCGTCATGGGCATCGGCCCGGCGCCGGCCACGCAGAAGGTGCTGGCGCTCACCGGGCTGAAGCTGGAACAGCTGGACGTGATCGAACTCAACGAGGCGTTCGCGGCCCAGGGCCTCGCAGTGCTGCGCCAGCTCGGCCTGAAGGACGACGATCCGCGCGTGAACCCGAACGGCGGCGCGATCGCGCTCGGCCATCCGCTGGGTGCTTCGGGCGCGCGCTTGGCCACGACGGCGGTGAACCAGCTCCACCGCAGCGGCGGCCGCTACGCGCTGTGCACCATGTGCATCGGCGTGGGTCAGGGCATCGCGCTCGTGCTCGAGCGCGTCTGAGCCTTCAGGCCAGGGCGGCCTTGCGCTTGTCCAGCAGGCGCATCACGCGGCGAGGGCCGCCGCGCACGTGCTCGGACAGCGAGATGCGCCCGTAGCGCAGCGCGTCCAGCACGGCCAGCATGTCCTCGCCCAGGTCGGCACCGGCAGCACGCAGGGCCGAAGGGCGCAGGGGCTGGTCGTCCCAGACCGCGGCGATGAAGTCGCCCGCCTGGCGTCCGCCCCCGCCCGGGCCTTCCTCGGCCAGGCGCAGCAGGCGCTCGAAGGCCGCCAGGCCGCGCTCGCCCGCCTCGTGCGAGCGGATCTCCTCGACCATCAGGCGGGCCCGCTCCAGCAGCGTGCCTTCGTGGTCCACCCGGGCCTTGTCGCCGGTGCCCACCACCAGCTGGACCCGGTTCACGCGTTCGAGGTTGGCGCGGTGGCGGCGCTCGCGTTCGACCTGGTTCATGGCGGACCTCCGAAGGGTGGGGCTGTCCCGCTTGTACCGCGCGCGCCGCGCTACCGCCAAGCGGCGCGAAACCCGATTGACGCCAGCGCCCGGCAGTCCTAGCCTGATGGGCTTTGGATGCCGGCCTGCCTGACAATACGCGGGCCTTGGACTTCCCCCTCATCACCGATCCCGGCTTCTACGCCGTCGCCATCCCCGCCGTCCTGCTCCTGGGCATCAGCAAGAGCGGCTTCGGCGCCGGATTCGGCTCGCTGGCCGTTCCGCTGATGGCGCTCTCGGTCACCGTGCCGCAGGCCGCCGCCATCCTGATGCCACTGCTGTTCGTGATGGACGTGCTCGGCCTGCACGCCTGGCGGCGCCACTTCAACTGGCCGCTGATCCGGTTCCTGCTGCCCTTCGGGCTGCTGGGCACCGTGGTCGGCACGCTGTCGTTCAAGCTGCTCGACCCGAAGCTGGTGGCCGGCATCGTGGGCGTGTTCACGCTGGCCTTCCTGGCGCAGCGGGTGCTGTTCCCGCCCAAGGCGGACAGCCCGGCCCCGCCGCGCTGGCTGGGCGCGATCCTGACGACGACCTCGGGCTTCACCAGCTTCATCGCGCACGCCGGCGGGCCGCCGGTCAATGCGTACGTGGTGCCGATGCGGCTGTCGCCGCCGGTCTACACCGCCTCGATGGCCGTGTTCTTCTTCGCGGTGAACCTGAGCAAGTGGATCCCGTACGCCTGGCTGGGCCTGCTGGACCTGCGCAACATGGCCACGTCGGTCGCGCTGCTGCCGCTGGCGCCGGTGGGCGTGATCGTGGGCGTCAAGCTGGCCCACACCATCCAGCCGGTGCTGTTCTACCGGCTGATCTACCTGGGCATGCTGCTGACCGGCATCAAGCTCGTGTGGGACGGCTTCCTCGCCTGAGGGGCGAGCAAGGCTTCAGCGCTCGCCCGGGCGGCTTTCCCGCTCCCACCCCGGCATGCGGTCGCGGCCCTTGCGCCGCAGTTCCTGCTCTTCTTCCCGCTCCCGCGCCATCTGGGCTTCGAACTGCTCGCGGCCCTGGCGCACCACCGCGATCATCCTGGCGCGGTCGCGGTGGTGCGTGTACATCTGCTCGAACAGCTGGAGGTTGTGGCGGCGAAAGCGCAGCGCCTGCCGGCGGGCTTCATATGGGGCGGCGCCCAGCACCTCGAGCACCGTGCGCCCGCTGCGCAGGCTCGACTCGAACATCTCGCGCTCGACCCGCATCACGCCCAGGTCGCGCAACTCGTTCCAGTGCGTCACGTCGCGCGCCCGCGCCACCAGCTCCAGGTGCGGGAAGTGCTCCTGCGCCAGCTTCACGATGCGAAGCGACTGCTCCACGTCGTCCACCGCCACCACCAGCACCCGGGCCGACCCGGCGCCCGCGATGCGCAGCAGATCGAGCCGCGTCGCGTCGCCATAGAACACCTGGTAGCCGAAGGTGCGCGCGGCCTCCACCATGTCGGCGTCGTGGTCCAGCACGGTGGACCCGATGCCCTGGGCGCTGAGCAGGCGGCCGATGATCTGGCCGTAGCGGCCGAAGCCCGCGATGATCACGCGCGCGTCCTGCGGCTCGCTCAGTTCCTCGAGCTTGCGCGTGCCGCCGGCGTAGCGCGCCGACCAGCGGTCCGCGGCGATGAGCAGCAGCGGCGTCAGCAGCATGGACAGCGTGATCGCAGCCACCAGCAGCGACGACGTCGGGCCGTCCAGCAACCTGGCGCCGCCGGCGGTCTGCAGCACCACGAAGCCCACCTCGCCGCCCTGCGCCAGCAGCGCGATGAAGAGCGGACGCTCGCCGGCGGGGATGGGCATCAGGCGCGTCATCACCCACAGCACCAGGGCCTTGATCGCCAGGAAGCCGACCACGATGGCGGCGATCAGCAGCGGCCGCTGGATCACGACCGAGAAGTCGATCGTCATGCCGATGGCGATGAAGAACAGGCCGAGCAGCAGCCCCTTGAAGGGCTCGATGTCGGTCTCCAGTTCGCGGCGGTACTCGCTCTCGGCCAGCAGCACGCCGGCCAGGAAGGCGCCCAGCGCCATCGACAGCCCCACCGAGTGCATCAGCGCGGCCGTCGCCACCACCAGCAGCAGGGCGGCGGCGGTGAAGATCTCCGGCGAGTCGCTGCGCGCGATCCAGCGCAGCGCCGGCCGCAGCAGCAGGCGGCCGCCCAGGATGATGGCCGCGATGACGGCGACGGCCTTGACCGCGCCCGACCATCCGTCCCCGCCGGCCTGTGCGCTGGTGACGGCCAGCAGCGGGAGCAGGGCCAGGATCGGGATGGCAGCCACGTCCTGCAGCAGCAGCACGCTGAGCATGCTGCGCCCAGAGGTGGTGGGCATCAGGTTGCGGTCGGCCATGGCGCGCAGGCCGGTGGCGGTGGACGAGTCGGCCAGCGCCAGCGAGGCGGCGACGGCCACGCGCCAGTCGACCCCGAAGGCGATGGCGACGGCCGACATCAGCGCGGCCGAGCCGAACAGCTGCACGCTGCCCCAGCCGAAGATCGGCCGGCGCAGGCTCCACAGGCGGCGCGGCTCCAGCTCCAGGCCGACCAGGAACAGCATCAGCACCACCCCGAACTCGGCGAAGTGCAGCACGTCCTGCACGTTCCCCACGAGCCGCAGCCCCCAGGGGCCGATGGCGATGCCCGCGGCCAGGTAGCCCAGGATGGCGCCCAATCCGAGCGCGCGCGAGAGCGGCACCGCGAGGACCGCGGCGCCCAGGTAGATCAGGCTGCTGGAGAGCCAGGCCGGAAGGTGGTGTTCCATCAGTCCTCGGGGTGGTCGGCGGGCCGGTCGGTGTCGGGCACGTCGCAGGCCGGGCAGGCGGGCAGGTCCTCGATCTCGGGCCAGTCCGGGTGCGAGCGCAGCCGCTCGATGAAGATGTCCGCGTGGGCCGCGATCTGCGCATCGGACGCGCGCTGCGCCCCGTGCAGCAGCAGCGGCGGGAGGAAGCGCATGCCGCACAGCGCGGCGGTCTGCTCGTAGGGCGGCAGGAAGGCATCGAAGAAGTAGCGGTTGTAGCCCTGCGGGTGGTAGGAGGGTTCCGGCCCGCCGGTGCTGGCCACCAGCCACAGATCCTTGCCCTGCAGCGCCGTGCCGTTGCGGCCGTAGGCCCAGCCGTGCGTGAGGACCTCGTCCAGCCAGAGCTTCAGCAGCGCCGGCATCGAATACCACTGGATTGGGTGCAGCAGCACCAGCAGCCGCGCCGCCGCCATGCGCTTCTGCTCGGCGGCGACGTCGATGTCGTAGTCCGGGTAGGCCCCGTACAGGTCCTGCACCCGCACGCCCGGCACGCCGCGGGCGGCTTCCACGAGGCGGCGGTTGACGCGCGACTCGCGCCATTGGGGGTGGGCCGCCACGAGGTAGACATCGGGGTCGGCGGCGGCAGCAGCGTCGGGCTCATCCATGGTCCCGAACCTTAGCGCATGTGCGCCCTGCGACCCGTGGGTGGAGACGTCCTGTCGCTGGCTGGACAACCGCGCCAGCCCTGCCGTCGCTACAGTGGCGGCATGAGAACGTTCTCGTCCCTCGCCGAACTGGCGCCCCTGGTGGGGCAGGAAGTCGCCACCAGCGACTGGATGGTCATCACCCAGCAGCAGGTCAACCTGTTTGCCGACGCCACCGGCGACCACCAGTGGATCCACGTCGACGTGGACAAGGCCCGTGCCGGGCCTTTCGGCGCGCCTATCGCGCACGGCTTCCTCACGCTGTCGCTGCTGCCGAAGATCTTCGAGCAGGCGCTGCGGATCGAGGGCACTCGCATGGGCGTGAACTACGGGCTCAACAAGGTGCGGTTCACCGCGCCGGTGCCGGTGGGCAGCCGGGTGCGCGGCCGGCTCGAATTGCTGGCCTGCGAGGCCATCGAAGGCAACGGCATGCAGATGACCTGGAAGGTCACGGTGGAGCTGGAAGGCTCGCCGAGGCCGGCCTGCGTGGCCGAGTCCATCACCCGCCGCTACGCCTGAGTCGTCGGACCCGGCGGGCAAAAAGAGCCCGCGCACGGAGGCGCGCAAAAAAAAAGAGCCCGCGCACGAGGCGCGGGCTTCCAAGGGAGTGTTCGACAGGCCGGCCTCAGGCCCGGTTGCGCCGAACCCTGTAGTTGGCCGCACCAAGGCCGATCTTCAAGCTCGGCGCGGCGCAACCGGCCATTTCAGGTGTGTGTGTCTGGCGCAGAGGCAAAGCCTCGCCCACGCCGGGCTGCTCAGGTTGTCGGCCGGGCCTGCGACGGCGCGCCGGAAGGCTGGGTCACATCCTTGCCCAGCAGGAGCTCGCCGATCCGGGACGAGGCGCCATCGTAGAAACCGACCTGACCATCGAACGACCGTCCGTTCCTGAAGCTGCCGAACAGGAGATCGAAGAGCGGAAGGTCCCCGTAGTTCCTGCCGTGGACCCCTCGCTCGTGATGGAGGAAATGGCTCTCCGGGCGCTGCACGAAATAGCCGAGCCATTCGGGCGTGCGGATGTTGGTGTGCTGGAACACGCTCAGGATCGTGCCGCAGATGCTGGCGATGATCGCCGCTTCGAGGGTGACCCCGATGACCAGCGCGAATGTCACGCTGCTCACGGCGATGAATCCGGCCATGTCGAGCGGACTGAAATAGAACGCGCCGTAGGTGTCCAGGCGCTCCGCGCTGTGGTGCATCTGGTGGAAGTGGCGCCAGAGGAGCGGCGTCGCATGCAGGAGCCGGTGCCACAGGAAGACCCCGAGCTCGAGCACCAGGAAAGCGACGACGGCGCCACCCGCGGTGCCCAGCCCCGTGCCGTCGATCAGCTGGAACTGGCCCAGGAGGGGATCCCACAACAGCGGCAGCTGGTAGCCGAGCCCCATGTAGACGCCCAGGCTCGCCAGGCCCCGGAGCCTCCACGTGGGCGTCGAAGGCTGGGTGACCGTGTCAGCACGGGCCGGCCGGATCCTTTCCAGGATGGCGAAGGCCGCGAAGACGAAGGCGGGAAGCAGGTAGAGCCAGAGCATGTGGAACCTCGTTGGATGAGCGTTCCAGTCTCCGCAAGCGCAGCCAATGGCACCAGTGGCCGCGGTAAGGGGCCGCTCAGGCGAATCCGTTCTGCCGCCAGGCCTCGAACACCGTCACGGCGACCGCGTTGGACAGGTTGAGGCTGCGCTGGCCGGCGCGCATCGGCAGCCGCAGCCGTTGCTCCGCAGGGAAGCTCTCGCGCAGCTCAGGCGCCAGGCCGCGCGTCTCGGCGCCGAACACCAGCCAGTCGCCCGGCGCGAAGCGCACGTCGTGCACGTGGCGCGTGCCGTGGGTGGTCAGCGCGAACATGCGCGACCGGTCCGGCTTCCCGGCGTCGAGGAAGGTCGCCCAGTCCGCGTGCCGGCGCACGTCGGCGTACTCGTGGTAGTCCAGCCCGGCCCGCCGCATGTGGCGGTCGTCCATCGAGAACCCGAGCGGCTCGACCAGGTGCAGCGTGCAGCCGGTGTTGGCGGCCAGGCGGATCACGTTGCCGGTGTTGGGCGGGATCTCGGGCTCGACCAGGACGATGTGGAACATGGGACAGGACCCTAGGCGTCTTCGGTGCGGGCGATCACGACGGCGGCCACGTGGGCGGCGCCCGCGGCCCGGAACACGCCCGCCAGCGCATGCAGCGAAGCCCCGCTGGTCATCACGTCGTCCACCAGCACGATGCGGCGGCCGCGCACCTCGTGCGCGCGGGCGGGTTCGAGTGCGAAGGCCTGGCGCACGTTGGCCAGGCGGGTGGCGCGATCGAGTTCGGCCTGCGGCGGGGTTTCGCGCAAGCGCAGCGCCAGCCGCGCATCGGCCTTGGCGGGGGCAAGGCGCTGCGCCAGTTCGTGCGCCTGGTTGAAGCCGCGCGCCGCCAGCCGCGCCGCCGACAGCGGCATGGGGACCAGGCGGTCGGCCGCGTCCACGCAACGCCGGATTGCGTCGGCACCGAGCAGCAGCCGCGCGAAACTGTCGGCCCAGCCGGCCTGGCCCGAGAACTTGAAGCGGGCGATGAGGCCGCCCCAGGGGTAGGCGTAGCTGACCGCCGCGTGGCAGGCGTCCAGCGGCGGTGCGGCGCGAAGGCAGCGGCCGCAGGTGGCCACGCCTTCCGGCAGTGCCAGCGCGCAGCGCAGGCAGCGGTGGCGCGGCGCCGCGAACTGCGCGCTGCAGCCCGCGCACAGGGGCCGCGCCGGCCATGCGAGGCAGACCTCGCACTGCGCGGGCGTGGCGGCGGCAAGGCCTTGCAGGAGCTGGCGGAACATGCGGCTCAATATACTTTCCTGTGCCCGGCGAGCATCCCCCCACCCTTGATCCCGTTGCCGCGGCGCGCTGGCAGCGCGCCGCGCCGCCGCGGTCCCCCTGGCTGCATGAAGAAGTCGCGCGGCGCATGGCCGACCGGCTGGAGTGGATCCGCCTCGCGCCCCTGGCGTGGGCGCACTGGGAGCCGGTGCGCGGCGGCCTGGCGGTGCAGCCGCTGCTGGAGCAGCGCTATCCGCAGGCCGAATGCCTGCTGGTCGAGCCGGAGCCGGCGCGGCTCCCCGCCGCGCGGGCGCAGCTTGAGCGGCCGTGGTGGCAGCGCTGGGGCCCCCGCCGGCGCATCGTCGAGACGGTGGGCGACGGCCGGGTCCAGATGCTGTGGGCCAACATGGCGCTGCACTTCGCGCTGGAGCCGCAGGCGCTGATGGCCCGCTGGCACCGCGCACTGGCCACCGACGGGTTCCTGATGTTCTCCTGCCTCGGCCCGGACACGCTGCGCGAGCTGCATGCGCTGTACGGCTCGCTCGGCTGGCCGCCGCCCGGACCGCAGTTCACCGACATGCACGACTGGGGCGACATGCTGGTGGCGGCCGGCTTCGCCGAGCCGGTGATGGACATGGAGCGCATCACCCTGACCTGGGAGACGCCGCAGCGCCTCCTGGCCGAGCTGGCGGAGCTGGGCGCCAACCTCCATCCGAGCCGCTTCGGCGCTTTGCGGGGACGCGGCTGGCGCGAGCGGCTCCATGATGAGCTGGCGGCGTTGCGCGGGCCCGACGGTCGCCTGGCGCTGACTTTCGAGATCGTCTACGGCCACGCGATCCGGCCCGCGCCGCGCGTGCGGATGCAGCCACAGACTTCGGTCCCGCTGGACGACCTGCGCGGGCTGTTGCGCGGGGGCCGGCGGCCCGCGCAATAGTCGGCTGCCTGAAGGGAGAGCAGGTCAACGCGGCTACAATGCCCGGTTGTTTTGGGACGTCACCGTCGATGCCGGTTTTTCGTTTCGCGACTGTCCAGGGCCAGGCGATCGTCTGGTTCCTCAAGCGCAACTGCTCGGTCACGCCGGCCCAGCTGGGCTGGTTCTACGCCTCGCTTTGCGTCGTGTCGCTGGCGATCGCCATGATCTTCTGGCTGCAAGGCGCGACCCTGGTCCTTCCGTTCGCCTGGCTCGAGCTGGGAGCGGTGGGGCTGGCCTTCCTGGCGTATGCGCGGCACGCCGCCGACGGCGAGCGCATCAGCCTGCAGGGGCGGCGTCTGGTGGTGGAACTGGAGAGCGCGGGGCACCTGCAGCGCACCGAGTTCGACCCCGACTGGGTGAGAGTGGAGCCGCGGGCGGATGGCCGGTCGCTGATCGAGGTGTCCGGCCGCGGACGCTCGGTGAGCGTGGGGCGCTACGTGAGGCCGGAGCTGCGGCCGCTGCTGGCGCAGGAGATCAGGAGCGCCCTGCGCGAACGGGTCGTGGCCCGGTGAGGGCGGACGGATTTGTGATTGAGTAGATCGGAACCGAGAACGATGAAGAGCCTTTCGAACATGCTGGCGGGCCTGGGCGGCGTGCTGGCGGCCGGCGCGGCCCATGCCGTCAACGACCTGCCCGGCGGGCCGGCGGTGCGCCAGTTGAACCTGCACGCGGCAGCCACCCGCATCGCGGTCGAGCAGGCCTGGCTGCACTGGTTCATGCTGATCACCTGCACGGTGATCTTCATCGTGGTCTTCGCGGTGATGTTCTATTCGATCTGGAAGCACCGCAAGTCGGTGGGCGCCAAGGCCGCCAACTTCCACGAGTCGGTGACGGTGGAGGTGATCTGGACGCTGATCCCCTTCGTCATCGTGATCCTGATGGCGCTGCCCGCCACCAAGGTGCTGGTCGCCTCCAAGGACACCAGCAACGCCGACGTGACCATCAAGGCCACCGGCTACCAGTGGAAGTGGGGCTACGACTACCTCAACGGCGAAGGCGCCGGCGTGTCCTTCCTGTCCACGCTGGACAGCACGCACCGCGAGATCTCCAACGCGGGCGCCAAGGGCGACGTGCCGGACAACTACCTGCTCAAGGTCGACAACCCCGTGGTGGTGCCGGTCAACAAGAAGGTCCGCATCATCACGACCGCCAACGACGTGATCCACGCCTGGGGCATCCCGGCCTTCGGCATCAAGCAGGACGCGATCCCCGGCTTCGTGCGCGACACCTGGTTCCGCAGCGAGAAGACCGGCGACTTCTACGGCCAGTGCTACGAGCTGTGCGGCAAGGAGCACGCCTACATGCCCATCCACGTGAAGGTGGTGACGGCGCAGGAATACACCGCCTGGGTGGCCGATCAGCAAAAGAAGATGGCCGCCAAGCAGGACGACCCCAACAAGGCCTGGGCGCTCACCGACATCGTGGCCCGCGGCGAGCAGGTCTACAACAAGAACTGCGCGGTGTGCCACCTGCCCACCGGCGCGGGCGCCGGCCCCAACAAGCCGCTGAACGGCTCGCCCATCGTGACCGATGCCGACAAGGCCAAGCAGATCGCTATCGTGCTCAACGGCAAGAACGCCATGCCGGCCTGGAAGCAGCTGTCCGACACCGAGATCGCGGCGGTGGTCAGCTACACGAAGAACGCCTGGAACAACAAGACCGGCCAGCTGGTCCAGCCGTCCGACGTGCTGGCGCAGCGCGGCAAGTAAACGAAAAGCATCCCGAGGAAACCCCATGAGCGCAGTTCTCGACGACCACGGCCACGCGCACGGGCACGACGACCACCACGACCACGCGCCCGCCGGCTGGCGCCGCTGGGTCTACGCGACCAACCACAAGGACATCGGGACGCTGTACCTGCTGTTCTCGTTCTTCATGCTGATGTTCGGCGGCGTGCTCGCGCTGGGCATCCGCGCCGAGCTGTTCCAGCCCGGCCTGCAGCTGGTGAACCCGGAGATGTTCAACCAGCTGACCACCATGCACGGCCTGATCATGGTGTTCGGCGCCATCATGCCGGCGTTCGTGGGCTTCGCGAACTGGATGATCCCGCTGCAGATCGGCGCGAGCGACATGGCCTTCGCGCGGATGAACAACTTCAGCTTCTGGCTGCTGATCCCGGCCGGCCTGATGCTGGTGGGCTCGTTCTTCATGCCCGGCGGCGCGCCGTCGGCCGGCTGGACGCTGTACGCCCCGCTGACGCTGCAGATGGGCCCCTCGATGGACGCCGGCATCTTCGCGATGCACATCATGGGCGCCAGCTCGATCATGGGCTCGATCAACATCATCGTGACCATCCTCAACATGCGCGCCCCCGGCATGACGCTGATGAAGATGCCGATGTTCGCCTGGACCTGGCTGATCACCGCCTACCTGCTGATCGCGGTGATGCCCGTGCTGGCCGGCGCCATCACGATGACGCTGACCGACCGCCACTTCGGCACCACGTTCTTCAACCCGGCGGGCGGCGGCGACCCGGTGATGTACCAGCACATCTTCTGGTTCTTCGGCCATCCCGAGGTCTACATCATGATTCTGCCGGCCTTCGGCATCATCAGCCAGGTCGTGCCCGCCTTCGCGCGCAAGCGCCTGTTCGGCTACGCCTCCATGGTGTACGCCACCAGCTCGATCGCCATCCTGTCGTTCATCGTCTGGGCGCACCACATGTTCACCACCGGCATGCCGGTGACGGGCCAGCTGTTCTTCATGTACGCGACCATGCTGATCGCGGTGCCCACGGCCGTGAAGATCTTCAACTGGATCGCGACGATGTGGCAGGGCTCGATGACGTTCGAGACGCCGATGCTGTTCGCGGTGGGCTTCATCTTCGTGTTCACCATCGGCGGCTTCACCGGCCTGATCCTGGCCATGGCCCCGATCGACCTGCTGCTGCAGGACACCTACTACGTGGTGGCGCACTTCCACTACGTGCTGGTGGCCGGCTCGCTGTTCGCCCTGTTCTCCGGCTTCTACTACTGGGCGCCCAAGTGGACCGGCGTGATGTACAACGAGACGCGCGGCAAGATCCACTTCTGGTGGTCGCTGATCTCCTTCAACGTCACCTTCTTCCCGATGCACTTCCTCGGCCTGGCCGGCATGCCCCGCCGCTATGCCGACTACCCGATGCAGTTCGCCGACTTCAACATGTGGGCGTCCATCGGTGCCTTCGGTTTCGGCCTGGCCCAGGTGTACTTCTTCCTGTTCGTCGTGCTGCCCTGCATGCGCGGCCGCGGCGAGCCGGCCGGCCAGCGTCCCTGGAACGATGCCGACGGCCGCGGCGCCGAAGGCCTGGAGTGGGAAGTGCCGTCGCCGGCGCCCTTCCACACCTTCGAAGTCCCGCCCAAGCTGGACGCCAGCGCCACCCGCGTGCTGGACGCGATGCCGGCTTCCATCAACCGCAACGCCGGCGCGGCCCACTGACGTTCATGGCGATGGCCAACGAAGAGCAGAAGAAGGCCAACCGCCGCCTGGGACTGATCCTGGCGTCGGTGGCGCTCGTCTTCGCCATCGGCTTCGCGGCCAAGATGCTGCTGATCGGAGGCTGAGGGCGTGAAGCTCAAGTCGGAAAACCGCAGGATGGTGCGCAAACTGGCGGTGGTCGCCGCCGGCATGTTCGTGTTCGGCTATGCGCTGATCCCGATCTACAAGCACATCTGCGAGATCACCGGCATCAACATCCTGGCGCTGGGCGAAAAGCAGGTGCCGGGCAATTCCTCCGCCGCCGCCAACACCCAGGTCGACCGCAGCCGCACCATCACGGTGGAGTTCGACGCCAACTCGCGCGGCCCCTGGCAGTTCAAGCCGCAGAAGGCGTCGATCCAGGTCCACCCGGGCGAACTCGCCACGGTGATGTACGAGTTCGAGAACGTGCAGGACCGCCGCATGTCGGCCCAGGCCATCCCCAGCTACGCGCCGCGCCAGGCCGCCGCGCACTTCAACAAGCTGGAGTGCTTCTGCTTCGAGCAGTACACGCTGGCGCCGGGCGAGAAGAAGCAGTGGCCGGTGGCCTTCGTCATCGATCCCAAGCTCTCGAAGGACGTGACGACGATCACCTTGTCGTACACCTTCTTCGAGGTGGGCAAGGGCATCCCGCCGGCCCCGCAGGCCGCGGCGCCGGCACCCCAGCGGAGCGGGGAACGTGGATGAGCGTGTTGCGCACCTTCCGCGCGGTGGCCTGGTCGTTCCTGGGCATCCGGCGCCGAAGCGGGCTGGAGGAGGACATGCAGCGGCTCAATCCCCTGCATGTCGTGGCCGTGGCGCTGGTGGCCGTGGCGCTGTTCGTGGGCGGGCTGATCGCGCTGGTCAACTGGGTCGCCTAGCGGCCCGAAAAGAATCGAAAGCAGGAGTCGAGAAAAAATGAGTTCCACCACCGGCGGCAGCACGCCGTACTACTTCGTCCCGCACCCCTCGCGGCACCCGGCGTTCGCCGCCTTCGGCCTGTTCTTCGTCATCATGGGCGCCGCCCAGTGGATCAACGGCGCCGGCTGGGGCAAGTGGGCAGTGCTGTTCGGCATGCTGTGGCTCTTCGGCGTGCTGTTCCAGTGGTTCCGCGACGCGGTCCGCGAGAGCGAAGGCGGGCAGTACGGCCGCAAGATCGACCTGTCGTTCCGCTGGAGCATGAGCTGGTTCATCTTCTCGGAGGTGATGTTCTTCGGCGCCTTCTTCACCGCCCTCTGGTGGATGCGGGCGCACTCGGTGCCGGCCCTGGGCGGCCTGGACAACTCGCTGCTGTGGCCCGACTTCAAGGCCGTGTGGCCGACCATGGCGCCCGGCGCCACTGCGTCGCCCGGCGGCATCATCGACCCGTTCCAGACCATGGGTCCGTGGCCGCTGCCCACCATCAACACGGGGCTGCTGCTGACCTCGGGCGTCACGCTCACCATCGCGCACCATGCGCTGATCGCCGGCAACCGCACCAAGACGATCCTGTGGATGTGGATCACCGTGATCCTGGGCGCCACCTTCGTCGGCGTGCAGGGCTACGAGTATTTCCACGCGTACTCCGACCTGAACCTGAAGCTCACCTCCGGCGCCTACGGCTCCACCTTCTTTCTGCTGACCGGCTTCCACGGCTTTCACGTGATCGTCGGCATGCTGATGCTGCTGTTCATCACGCTGCGCCTGATGGCCGGCCACTTCACGCCGCAGCGCCACTTCGGCTTCGAAGGGGCCGCCTGGTACTGGCACTTCGTGGACGTGGTGTGGCTGGGCCTGTACGTACTGGTCTACTGGCTCTGACGCCCCGGCCTCGCCACGACGAACAAGGCGCCCCGAGGGGCGCCTTGTCCTTTGGAGGGCGGCCGTGGCTCAGGCGCCGGCGGGGATGCCCGTGGGCCGGATGTAGCCCAGCTTCCAGGCCAGCAGCAGGCACAGGAACAACACGATGGAAAAGCCGACGCGGAACGCCAGCGCCCGGGCCATGTGCCCGGACCGGCCCTTGCCTTCCTGGCCGCCGCGCAGCATGAAGAACAGGGCCGACGCCAGGCTGCCGATGATGGCCAAAAAGGCCAGCAGCACGAGAAATTTCATGGACCCGATTATCCGGTGCGGGGCATGACGGGCTCGCGCTTCTGGGTCGCCACGCTGGCCGCCACGCTGGGCATGGGCGCGACCTTCGCCCTGGGCCTGTGGCAGCTCGGGCGCGGCCAGCAGAAGGCGGCTCTCATCGCCGCGGTGGCGGCCCAGCGCGAGCGGCCGCCGCTGTCGCAGGCGCAGTTCCTCGTGGGCGACCGGCCGTCCCAGCGCTACCGGCCGGTGGTGCTGCGCGGCCGCTGGGCCGGCGAGCACACGGTGTTCCTGGACAACCGGCAGATGGGCGGCAAGGTGGGCTTCTACGTGGCCACGCCGCTGCGGCTGGCGGGCTCCGACGAGGTCGTGCTGGTGCAGCGCGGCTGGGCGCCGCGCAACTTCGTGCAGCGCGACCAGCTGCCGGCCATCGAGACGCCCGCCGGCGAGGTCGAGGTCCGCGGCCGCATTGCCCCCCCGCCGGCCAAGCTATACCAGTTCGGTCCGGCCGCCACCGGGCCCATCCGGCAAAATCTCGACCTGCCGCCGTTCGCGGCCGAGACGCGCCTGAAGCTGCTGACCGACGCGAGCGTGCAGCAGACGGGGCCGGCCTCCGAGGGGCTGCAGCGCGAATGGCCCGAGGCCGTCGCCGGCCGCGGCCCCGCAACCAATTACGGCTACGCATTCCAGTGGTGGGCCCTGTGCGGCCTGATCGCCTTCCTCTATGTCTGGTTCCAGTTCATCCAACCCCGCCGCCAACCCCGACAGGTTTGACCAGCCGCTGGACCTGACCGTCCATTCGCTGCCCGGCCCGCGCGAGCTCGAGGAAGCGCAGCGCACCACGCGCGGCCGCTTCAAGATGTTCGTGGTGATGCTGATCTGCGCGGCCCCCGTCATCGCGTCCTACTTCACCTACTACGTGCTGCGACCGGAAGGCCGGCGCAACTTCGGCGAGCTGATCGAACCGCAGCGTCCGGTGCCCGCGCTCACCGCCGACACACTCGAAGGCCAGCCGGTGCCGCTGGCGCAGCTCAAGGGCCAGTGGCTGCTGGTCGTCGTGGGCGGCGGCGCCTGCAACGCGCAGTGCGAGAACCACCTGTACCTGCAGCGGCAGATGCGCGAGGCGCTCGGCAAGGACAAGGACCGCGTCGACCGCGTCTGGCTGGTCGACGACGCCGCGCCGGTGCGCCCGGAGCTCAAGCCCGCCCTCGCGCAGGCCACCGTGCTGCGCCTGCCGCGCGAGCAGCTGGCGCGCTGGCTGCAGCCGGCCGCCGGCGGCACGATCGACCAGCACCTGTACGTGGTCGATCCGATGGGCCACTGGATGATGCGGTTCCCGGCCGGCCTCGACCGCGAAGGCGCGGCCCAGGCCAAGCGCGACCTCGAGCGCCTGTTGCGCGCTTCCGCCGGCTGGGACAAAGCCGGCCGCACGCCATGAGCCCCGCCCGGCCGCCCGAAGGGGCTCGCACCGCAGTGGGCAGCACGGAGGTTTTCCAATGAACGCGCTGGTGGACCTGTCGCCCGCGCTGCGCCTGATGCTGCTGGGGCTGGTGGTGGCGCTCGGGCCGCTGGCCTGGCTCTGGGTGCGCGGCCGCAAGGCGGCGCCGGCCCGGCGCCTGGCCATGCTCACCGGCCTCACGCTGTTCCTCACCTTCGACCTGGTGCTGTTCGGCGCCTTCACCCGCCTGACCGACTCCGGCCTGGGCTGCCCCGACTGGCCCGGCTGCTATGCCAGCGCCAGCCCCTTCGGCGCGCACGCCCAGATCAGTGCCGAACAGGCGCAGATGCCCACCGGGCCGGTCACCCACACCAAGGCCTGGATCGAGATGGTCCACCGCTACCTGGCGATGGGCGTCGGCGTGCTGATCCTCACGCTGGCCACCGCCACCTGGGTGCTGCGCCGGCGGCACGTGCTGCCGGTGAGTCCCTGGTGGCCCACCGCCAGCCTGGCGTGGGTCTGCCTGGTCGGCGCCTTCGGTGCGCTGACGGTGACCATGAAGCTGTTCCCGGCCATCGTCACGCTGCACCTGCTGGGCGGGCTGGTGCTGCTCGCGCTGTTGTGCCGGCAGGCCGTGGAGTATCGGCATGCGGAGGGTGCGTCGGTTCGCGTCGGCGTGGGCGCGGGCCTTCGCACGCTGCTGGTGGCGACCTTCGCCGCGGTCTGGCTGCAGGTGGCCCTGGGCGGCTGGGTGAGCACCAATTACGCGGTGCTGGCCTGCACCGACTTCCCCACCTGCCACGGCCGCTGGTGGCCCGAGATGGACTTCGCCCAGGCCTTCGACATCTGGCGTCCGCTGGGCGTCACCTCCGACGGCGGCAACGTGAGCTTCGCCGCGTTGACGGCCAAGCACTACGTGCACCGCCTGGCGGCCTATGCCGTGCTGCCGCTGTTGCTCGCGACCGCCTGGCAGCTTCGCGCCGCGCTGCCCCGGCAGGCCCGCGCGCTGGCGGCGCTGGCCGCCTGGCAGCTCCTGAGCGGCCTGTCGAACGTGGTGCTGGGCTGGCCCCTGCTCGGCGCGCTGGCCCACACGGGCGGCGCCGCGGCGCTGGTGGTCGTGCTGACCTGGGCGCTGTGCGAGAGCCGCGCCGCGCGCGGCAGCGAGTTGGCCGCGCCGGGCTTGCGGATGGCGACGGGCAGGGGGGCCGGGACATGAGCCGCGTCGCCCAGTTCTACGCGCTCACCAAGCCGCGCGTGGTGCAGCTGATCGTGTTCTGCGCCGTCATCGGCATGGTGCTGGCGGTGCCGGGTGCGCCCACGCTCGAAGAGCTGCGCGTCGCGGCGTTCGCGGCGCTGGGCATCTGGCTGGTCGCCGGTGCTGCCGCGGCCTTCAACTGCCTGATCGAGAAGGGCATCGACGCCAAGATGCGGCGCACCGCCTGGCGGCCCACCGCCAAGGGCGAGCTGTCCGACACGCAGACGCTGCTCTTCTCCGCAGTGCTGTGCGCCACCGGGTCGGCGTTGCTCTACGTCACCGTCAACCCGCTGACGATGTGGCTGACCTTCGCGACCTTCGTCGGCTACGCGGTCATCTACACCGTGGTGCTCAAGCCGCGCACGCCGCAGAACATCGTGATCGGCGGCGCCTCGGGCGCCATGCCGCCGGTGCTGGGCTGGGCCGCGATGCGCGGCGACGTGGGCCCGGAGGCGCTGGTCCTCTTCCTCATCATCTTCCTGTGGACGCCGCCGCACTTCTGGGCGCTGGCGCTCTATCGCGTGGAGGACTACCGCAAGTCGGGCCTGCCCATGCTGCCGGTGACGCACGGCAGCGAGTTCACCCGGCTGCAGATCCTGTTGTACACGCTGGTGCTGTTCGCGGCCTGCCTGCTGCCCTTCGCGATTGGCATGAGCTCCTGGCTCTACCTGCTGGCCGCGCTGGGCTTGAGCGCCGGCTTCACGTGGTACGGCTTTCGCCTCTGGCGCGAGTACTCCGACGCGCTCGCGCGCAAGACCTTCCGTTTCTCCCTGATCCACCTGAGCGTGCTGTTCGCCGCGCTCCTGCTGGACCACTACCTGCTGTAAGGTGATGCCATGGACCGCCGCAACGCCCTTCGACTGATCGCCGCCGCCGCGCTGCCCGCCACGCTGGCCGCCTGCGGTGACCGCAAGCCGCAGTTCACCGCCGTCGACCTCACCGGCGCCGACTACGCCAGGGACTTCCAGCTGCCCGACACCGAGGGCAAGGTGCGCAGCCTGCAGGACTTCCGCGGCAAGGCGGTGGTGGTGTTCTTCGGCTTCACCCAGTGCCCGGACGTGTGCCCCACCACGCTGGCCGAGATCGCGCAGGCCAAGCAGATCCTGGGCGCCGACGGCACCAAGGTGCAGGGCGTGTTCGTCACGGTCGATCCCGAGCGCGACACGCCGCAGGTGCTCAAGGCCTACATGGCGAATTTCGGTCCCGACTTCGTCGCGCTGCGCGGCTCGCCCGAGCAGCTGGCCACGGTGGCCAAGGATTTCAAGGTCTACTACAAGAAGGTCGAAGGCAAGACGCCGGGCAGCTACACCATGGACCACTCGGCGGCCAGCTTCGTGTACGACCCGCAGGGCCGGCTGCGCCTGTATTCGCGCTACGGCAGCGGCCCGCAGGCCCTGGCCAACGACCTGAAGCAGCTGCTGGCCTGACGCAGGCCTGGGCGCGGCCCTTGGTCCAGCACCTGCTGCAACGCCGCGGTGCCGCGCGCATCGCCCTGATCCCGGCCGAGGTGCTGGAGGCCCTGAACGAAGGCCTGCTGGCCACCGTCAACCTCAACGAGTTCCTTGCGCTGGACCTGCCGCGCCTGGCCGGCAACGTGGCCCGTCAGATCGGCCTGGACCCGCAGGCCGAGCGCCTGCAGGACACGCTGGCGATGCTGGGCGCGTTCAAGCCGATGCGGCGGCACGGCCACGTCGCGCTGGCCCTCTACGACCTGGCGGCGGCGCACCCCGAGCGGGACCGCGTCGCGCACGCACTGGCCACGCACCCCAGCGACGTGGCGCGCTCGTGGGCGGCCCAGTGGATCGCCTGTTCCGGGCTCGAGGTGCGGGCCAAGCTGGCGGCCGTGCGCCGGTTCGCGGCCGACCCGCACTTCGGCGTGCGCGAGATGGCGTGGATGGCCGTGCGAGACGAGGTGGTGCGCGACCCGCAAGCCGTGGTGGAGCTGCTGCGCGACTGGGTGCTGGAGGGCGACCCCAACGTGCGGCGCTTCGCCAGCGAGTGCACGCGGCCGCATGGCGTCTGGTGCGCGCCGGTGCCGGCACTGAAGGCCGAGCCCTGGCGGGCGCTGCCGCTGCTCGAGCCGCTGAAGTCGGACGCCAGCCTGTACGTGCGCAACTCGGTCGCCAACTGGCTCAACGACGCGAGCCGCACGCAACCGGAATGGGTTCGCGAGACCTGCGCGCAGTGGCGGCGCGCCTCCTCCAGCCTCGAGACCGCCTACATCGTGCGGCGGGCGCTGCGCACGGTGGAAAGGAACCCGGCCGCCGGGCCCTAGAGCATCCGGATCTGCTTGCGCGAGTCGGGCTTGACCAGCGCGGCCGCCGCCAGCACCCACTGCAGCGCGGACGCCGCGTCCGGCTGCTGGCCGGGCAGCATCGCCACCACCACCTGCAGGCGCAGCGTGAGGTCCGGCGGCAGCGCGCTGGCCTGGCGCAGGCCGCTGGCCACCAGCAGCTGCGCGCGGGCGTTGGCCTGGTCGGGGGTGGTGGGCCCTTCGATCAGCAGGGCGAAATCGCGCTCGTCGACCCGGGCCGCCAGGTCGATGTCGGTGGCGCAGCGGCGCATGTGCGAAGCGGCCACCACCAGCGCCCGGTCCAGCGTCTCGCGGCCGTACTCACTGGCGATCGCCTCGTAGTTGGCCAGCCGCACCACCAGCAGGGCGCACGATTGCTTCTGGCCGCGGGCGCGGCGCAACGTCGCTTCCATCCGCTGCAGCAGGCTGCGCCGGTCGGCCAGGCCGGTGAGCGCGTCGGTGTGCGGCAGCGCCGAGGCCCGCAGGTGCGCCTCGCGCCGGCGGGTGCCGCGGCGGCTGAGCGCATAGAACAGGATCGGCATCTCGATCGCGGCGCCGATCGCCAGGCCGTAGCGCGTGAGGACGCTGTTGGGCGTGAGCCCGAGGCCGCGCGCGATCGGGAACAGCGCCATCACCAGCACCGGCACGAAACCCAGGGCGATGATGCGGATGTCGGGGTCGTCGCCCTTGAGCCAGACCAGCCCGATCAGCACGACCACCAGCGCGAGCGCCGCCGTCGTGAGGCCCAGGCGCGTGAGCAGGATGCCGCGGCTGGGGAACCAGGTGTCGAGCACCACCGCCACCAGCAGCGCGGCGATGAGGGCGCCTACCGCCAGGTTCAGAAGGCGCGAGAAACGCGCGGGCTCGGTCACCACCTGCACGAACCACAACGCCGCGACGGCAGACAGCCCCGGCAGCAGGAAGGTGGACAGGGCGTTCCACTGCAGCGACTGGTCCCACAGGTGCTGCGCCCCCAGACCCAGGTAGGCGGCCTGGCCCAGGGTGAACACGATCAGGTAGGCCGCGTAGGCCGAGAAGTTGCGGTCCCGGTAGGTGACCGCATTGGCCAGCGCCACCAGCGCCAGCAGAACGGCCACGCCGAAGTAGCCGCCCAGGAGGAACTGCTCGCGTTCGCGCACGGCGACCAGCTCGCCCTGGCTGTAGAGCGCCAGTTCCGCCCCGAAGTTGACCCGCTCGTGCTCGACCCGCAGCCAGTAGGTGACCGGCTTGGCGGTCGGGCGCGAGAGTTCGAAGGTGGGGACGCGGCCGGGCACCGGCCACTGCGACACGGGCACGCTGTCGCCCGCTTCCTGCGTGCGCCAGCTGCCGTCCTCCTGGCGGTAGAACAGCTGCGCGCGGTCGATGCCGGAGGAGCCGATGGCGAGGTACCAGGATTCGGTGTCGCGCACCTCGGCGTCGAAACGAACCCACAGGGCCTGGCCGTCCAGCGGGTGCTGAAGCCCTTTCGTGCGCAGCGCCCAGGGCGTTTCGGCGGACTGCACCTCCAGGTCCTGCGGGGTCTTCATGCGCGCGGAGTCGACCCAGTAGAGCGACCGGCCGTCGAGCGGCAGCTTGCCGCCGCCCGGCCCCAGGACGATGGATTCGGACGCGGGCTGGGCCATCGCCGCCGAGCAAGCCAGGAGCCACGACCACAGCAGGGTGCGGCAGATGATGAGCAGTCGCCTCACCACCCGAGTGTCGCCGACAGTCTCCTGCCTCGGCCTTACGCCAAACGGATGAGGCGTAAAAAAGCCCGGCGGTGCCGGGCTTTCCACGAGACTGTCGCCAGGACGACTGTCAGGCGTACGCGGTGAGCGCCTTGCGCATCTTCTTCATGGCGGCCACTTCGATCTGGCGGATGCGCTCGGCCGACACGCCGTACTCGGCGGCCAGCTCGTGCAGCGTCATGCCGCCGGAGCCGTCGTCGTTCACCTTCAGCCAGCGCTCCTCGACGATGCGGCGGCTGCGCGGATCGAGCTCCTCCAGCGCCGCGGCGATGCCGTCGGTGGCCATGGCGTCGCGCTGCTGGGATTCCAGCACGGCCGTGGGCTCGTGGGCGGCGTCGGCCAGGTAGGCGATGGGGCCGAAGGCTTCTTCGCCGTCGTCGCCGGGCGTGGGGTCGAGCAGGACGTCGCCGCCGGACATGCGGGTCTCCATCTCGATGACTTCCTCGCGCTTGACGTTCAGCTCGCGGGCCATCACGTCGATCTGCGCGTCGGTGAGGGTGTCGCGGTGGGTCTGCGCGTCCTCGTCGTCCTTGAAGCCCTGCTTCATCGAACGCAGGTTGAAGAACAGCTTGCGCTGGGCCTTGGTGGTGGCCACCTTGACCATGCGCCAGTTCTTCAGGATGTACTCGTGGATCTCGGCCTTGATCCAGTGCAAGGCATAGCTCACCAGGCGCACGCCCTGTTCGGGGTCGAAGCGCTTGACCGCCTTCATCAGGCCGATGTTGCCTTCCTGGATCAGGTCGCCGTGCGGCAGGCCGTAGCCCAGGTACTTGCGGGAGACCGACACCACCAGCCGCAGGTGCGAGAGCACCAGTTTTCCGGCCGCTTCCAGGTCGTTCTCATCCTTGAATTTGCGCGCGAAGTCCCGCTCCTCTTCCGGAGTGAGCATCGGCAGGCGGTTCACCGCCGAGATGTAGGCGTCGAGGTTGCCCAGCGAAGGAACGACCGACCACGGGCTGGCGACGGCCAATGCGCCGCTAGGGGCTGCGATCGAGGCTGTCATACCGGGTGCTCCTTTCAATGTATTGGTCATGTTAGCACTCGCTTGGAGGGAGTGCTAAGGCGTAAGTTCAATCCCTGCGATAGGACAAAACCGACACGGAGGGATGGAGTCCCCGATCGAACGACGGGTTCCCGAAACCGGAAGGGGCCTAATCTCCAGCTAACTCTTCCAGTGAGTGTGCGCCAACATTCTACCAGCGGACACCCAGCTTGCGGAACAGCAGGCTCAGCACGAAGAGGGGGCCGACCCAGAGGTACTGCAGGTCCTCGAAGAAGGAGGGCTTCCTGCCCTCGATCTTGTGCCCGACGAACTGGGCGATCCAGGCCAGGACGAAGATCGCGGCCGAGATCGGCAGCACGTTCGGGCCCATCGCATGGACCAGCGCCAGCCCGACGGCCGACACCACGGCCATGGACAGCAGGAACATCACCGACAGCCGGGCGTAATAGACGAGGCTGGCGGCCACGAAGGCGTAGGCCACCCAGGGATGCAGCGCGCTCAGCAGCCCGAGCAGGCTGAGCATGATGAGCGGGATGGCCACGCAGTGGATGGCCTCGTTGGTCGGGTTGCGGTGGCTCTCGCCGTAGTGGGCGAGCAGCGCGTCGACGCGGCGCGTGGCGGCGCCGGCAGTCGGTTCGGTGAGGGTCTGCATGTCGGTCTCCTGGTCGTTTTGGAACAATCCGCAGTCCGGGGCCTGCCCCGCTCGTGGAACTGTAGATGGACATTCTCAGCCTGACCACCACCGTGGCGACACGCGAGGACGCCCAGCGCCTGGCCCGGGCGCTGGTGGAGCAGCGGCTGGCCGCCTGCGTGCAACTCGACGAGGGCGTGCAGTCGCACTACCGCTGGGAGGGCGCCTTCTGCGCCGATCCCGAGGTGCGCCTGACCGTCAAGACGCTGCCCTCGCTGCTGCCGCGCCTGCAGGCGTTCTTCGCCGAAGAGCACCCGTACGACGTGCCGCAGCTGCTCTGGCAGACGATGGCCGCCAGCCCCGCCTACGCCGAATGGCTGCGGGGCGAAGTGGCCGCGGCCTAGCGGACCACGAGCCGCGCCGGCCCGGCGGCCACTTCGCCGATCTCCACCGCGTCGGCGAAGCCGTGCGCGCGGAAGACGCCCAGGACCTGCGCGACGCTCTCCGGCGTGCAGGACACCAGCAGCCCGCCGCTGGTCTGCGGGTCGGTGAGCAGGGCCTGCGCGGTGGCGCCGAAGCCGTCGGGGAGCACCACCTGCTCGCCGTAGCCCGCCCAGTTGCGGCCCGAGGCGCCGGTGATGTGCCCGCCGGCCGCGAGTTCGGCGACGCCCGCGAGCAGGGGCACGCGCCGCCACTCCAGGTGCACCGTCGCGCCGGCACCTCGCGCCAGCTCCAGCGCATGGCCGGCCAGGCCGAAGCCGGTGACGTCGGTGAGCGCATGCACGCCGTCCAGCGCCGCCAGGTCCGGGCCGGGGGTGTTCAGCCGCGTGGTGGTGGCGATCATCCGCTCGTAGCCGGCGGCATCGAGCGCCCCCTTCTTGAGCGCCGCGGACAGCACGCCCACGCCCAGCGGCTTGCCCAGCACCAGCCGGTCGCCCGGGCGGGCGTCGGCATTGCGGCGCACGCGCTTGGGATGCACCAGCCCGAGCGCCACCAGCCCGTAGATCGGCTCGACCGAGTCGATGGTGTGGCCGCCCGCGATGGGGATGCCGGCCGCGCGGCAGACCGACTCGCCGCCGGCCAGGATGCGGCCGATGGTCTGCGTGGACAGCACGTTGACCGGCATGCCCACCAGGGCCAGCGCCAGGATCGGCCGCCCGCCCATCGCGTACACGTCGGAGATCGCGTTGGTCGCGGCGATCCGGCCGAAGTCGTGCGGATCGTCCACGATAGGCATGAAGAAGTCGGTGGTCGCCACCAGGGCCTGCTCGTCGTTGAGCTGGTAGACCGCGGCGTCGTCGGCGGTCTCGATGCCCACCAGCAGCTCGGGCGGCATCGGCAGGCGGGCCGTGTTCTTCAGGATCTCCGACAGCACGCCGGGCGCGATCTTGCAGCCGCAGCCGCCGCCATGCGACAGGGAAGTCAGGCGCGGTTCATTGGGGGAGGGTGCGTTCATGGGTAGCCTCAACCCAGCAGCGCCTGCGAGAACTCGCGGGCGTTGAAGGTTTCCAGGTCCTGCAGTTTCTCGCCAACGCCAATGAAGTACACGGGCACGGGTTTCTCCTGGGCGATGGCGGCCAGCACGCCGCCCTTGGCGGTGCCATCGAGCTTGGTGACCACCAGGCCGGTGAGGCCGAGGACCTGGTCGAAGGCCTTCACCTGCGCCAGCGCGTTCTGGCCGGTGTTGCCGTCGATCACCAGCAGCACTTCGTGCGGCGCGTCGGGCTGGGCCTTCTGCACCACGCGCTTGATCTTGCGCAGTTCCTCCATCAGGTGAAGCTGCGTGGGCAGGCGGCCGGCGGTGTCGACGATCACCACGTCCTTGCCGCGCGCGCGTCCGGCGTTCACTGCATCGAAGCTCACCGCGGCGGGATCGCCGCCTTCCTGGCTGACGATCTCCACCGTGTTGCGGTCGGCCCAGATGGCCAGCTGCTCGCGCGCGGCGGCGCGGAACGTGTCGGCTGCGGCGAGCAGCACCGAAGCGCCTTCGTCGGCCAGGTGCTTGGTCAGCTTGCCGATGGAGGTCGTCTTGCCTGCGCCATTGACGCCGGCCACCATGATCACGGTGGGCTGCTGCTGGCCGATCACCAGCGTCTTCTCCAGCGGCTTGAGCAGCTGCGTGAGCACGTCGCCCAGGATGTTCTTCACCTGCACCGGCCGGGTGGCGCCGGTGGACGCGACCTTGCGCTTGACCTCGTCCAGCAGGTGCTGGGTGGCGCTGACGCCGGTGTCGGCCAGCAGCAGGGCCGACTCCAGCTCCTCGTAGAGCTGGTCGTCGATCTGGCCGCCGGTGAACACCTGGGTCAGGTTGGAGCCGGTCTTGCGCAGGCCGGCGCTGAGCCGCTCCATCCAGCTCTGGCGCTCCGGCGCCACCGGCGGGGCCACGGGGACGTCCATGGCCTTGACCAGGGCGCTGCCGATGAGGCCGCCGGAGGGGGCGGGCGCCGGCGTCGGCGTGGGGGCGGGCGCGGGGGGCGGGGCCATCACGGGCGCGGGTGCGGGCGCGAGCGAAGGCGCCGCCACAGGAACGGGCACAGGCGCGGGTTGCGCCACCGGTGGCGGCGGGGCCAGCGCGACCGGTGCGACAGGCGCCGGCGCGACGGGTTCGGGGGGAAGGGGCGTCGCAGCCGGGGCAGGTGCTGGAGTGGCCGCCGGTTTTCTGCGGAAGAAACTGAACATCGGGTGGGTTTCTAGAATCAAGGGATTCTATGAAACACCCCCTGAGACGCGTGGCCGTCGCCTGCTGTGCCACGCTGTTCCTCGCCGGTGGCGGCGCGATCGCGCAGGCGCCGGCTACCTCCACCTCCCGCACAGCTTCCGAACCCGCCACCGCGCCGGTGCAGTTCACGCTGGCCAACGGCCTGACGCTCATCGTCAAGCCCGACCGCCGCGCGCCGACCGCCGTCCACATGCTGTGGGTGCGCGTGGGCGCCATGGACGAGGTCGACGGCACCAGCGGCGTGGCCCACCTGCTGGAGCACATGCTCTTCAAGGGCACGGCGCGGCTCGCACCCGGCGAGTTCTCGCGCCGCGTGGCCGCGATGGGCGGGCGCGAGAACGCCTTCACCGGGCGCGACTACACCGGCTACCACCAGCAGATCCCCGCCGGCAAGCTGGACGAGGTGATGCGCCTGGAAGCCGACCGCTTCGCCAACAACCGCTGGCCGGACGAGGAGTTCCGGCGCGAGATCGAGGTGGTCAAGGAGGAGCGGCGCCTTCGCATCGAGGACGCGCCGCGCTCGATGCTGTACGAGGTGATCAGCGGGACGGCCTTCCTGGCCTCGCCCTACCGGCGGCCGATCTCGGGCTGGATGAGCGACCTCGACGCGATGACCCCGCAGGACGCGCGCGATTTCTACCAGCGCTGGTACGTGCCCGCCAATGCCGCCGTGGTGGTGGCCGGCGACGTCGACCCGGCCGAGGTGCTGCGCCTCGCCGAGCGCCACTACGGGAGCATCCCCGCGCGGGCCGCCCCGGCGCGCAAGCCGCGCGCCGAGCCGCCCCAGGCCGGCGTGCGCCGGGTGGAGCACAAGGCGCCGGCCGAGCAGTCGTACGTGGCGCTGTCGTACAAGGTGCCGCAGCTGCGCAGCTTCGAGCCCAGCGCCGAGGCGGACGAAGCGCTGGCGCTCACCGTGCTGGCCGCGGTGCTGGACGGCTACAGCGGCGCGCGGCTGGACCGCGCGCTGACGCAGGGCGAGGACCGCGTGGCCGACAGCGCCGGCGCGGGCAACGGCCTCTGGGGCCGGGGCCCGCAGCTGTTCACGCTGGACGGCGTGCCAGCCCCGGGCAAGACGCCGGAGCAGGTGGAGGCCGCGCTGCGCGCCGAGGTCGCGCGGGTCGCGCGCGAAGGCGTGAGCGAGAGCGAGCTGCAGCGCGTGAAGACCCGCTGGATCGCCGCCGAGGTCTACAAACGCGATTCGGTGTTCAGCCAGGCACGGGAGCTGGGGACGTTCTGGTCCTGGGGCCTGCCGCTGGATGCGGCCGAACGCCTGATGGACCGGCTCAAGGCCGTGACGGCGCAGCAGGTGCAGGCGGTCGCGGCCAAGTACTTCGGCGACGACCAGCTCACCGTCGGCACCTTGCGGCCGCTGCCGCGCGATCCCGCTGCCCGTCCGCGCACGCCGCCGGCCGGCCTGAGGCACTAGGAGGCTGGGCGATGTTCAACGCGAAAAAAAGACTCTTCCAAGGCGTCGGCCTCGTTTTGCTGCTGGCCTTCGGGCCCATGGCCCGGGCGGCCCTGCCGATCCAGAAGTGGCAACAACCGAACGGCGCGCAGGTCTACCTGGTGGAAAGCCGCAGCATCCCGATGGTCGACGTGCAGATCGACTTCGATGCCGGCGGCCGGCGCGACCCCGCCGGGCAGGCCGGCCTGGCCAGCATGACGGCCTCGATGACCGGCAAGGGCCTGCTGGCCCAGGGAGCAGAGCCGGCGCTGGACGAGAACCAGCTGGGCGAGGCCTGGGCTGACCTGGGCGCGGGCTTCGGCGGCGATGCCGGCAGCGACCGGATGAGCTTCAGCCTGCGCTCGCTCACCGATGCAACGCTGCTGGACCGCGCCATCCACCTGGCGGCGCGCCAGCTCGGGGAGCCCGCCTTTCCCGACTACGTCTGGCAGCGCGACCGCCAGCGGCTGGCCGCTTCGATCCGCGAGGCGAACACCCGGCCCGCCACGGTGGCCTCGCGCGCCTACCAGCACGCGGTCTACAGCGGCCATCCCTACGGCGCCGACGTCACCGAAGCTTCGCTGGCCGCGTTCGGCGTGGAGGACATGCGCCGCTTCTTCCGCGCCCACGTGCTGCCCTGCCGCGCCAAGGTGAGCGTGGTCGGCAACGTCGACCGGGTCCAGGCCGACGCGCTGGTGGCCCGCATGCTGGCGCGGCTGCCCCAGGGTGCCGGCGAGTGCGCCGCGCTGCCCCCGGTGGCGGAAGTGCCGCCCCTGGCGGCGCCCTTCACCCAGGCCATCCCCTTCCAGTCGGCCCAGGCCCATGTCCTGATCGGCCAGCCCGGCTACAAGCGCAGCGACCCGGACTATTTCCCGCTGCTGGTGGGCAACTACATCCTGGGCGGCGGGGGACTGATCTCGCGGCTGTCGACCGAGGTGCGCGAGAAGCGCGGGCTTTCCTATGGCGCCTACAGCTATTTCTCGCCGGGGCTGCACGCGGGCGCCTTCACCGTCGGCCTGCAGACGCGGCCCGACCAGGCGGGGCAGGCGGTCCAGGTGGCCAAGGACGTGGTGGCGCGGTTCGTCGCCGAGGGCCCTAGCGCAGCCGAACTCAAGGCAGCCAAGGATTTCCTGATCGGCGGCTTCCCGCTGCGCATCGACAGCAACCGCAAGCTGCTGGACAACGTCGCGGCCATCGCCTGGAACAACCTGCCGCTGGACTACCTGGACACGTGGCCGGCGCAGGTCGCGAAGGTCAGCGCCCAGGACGTGCGCGCGGCGATGGCGCGCAAGCTGCAGCCCGAGCGCATGGTGACGGTCACGGTGGGCGCCGCCCCGTAGAAAACTCGCTTGTCCAGCCTGTCAACTCTGACAGGGCTGGCCTTTCCCCGCGGCGCGTTTTCGCCAAGAATCCGGCCACGAGCTGTCACACGGGACTCGGAAGACCGGTCGAAACAAGAGCAGGCACAAGAAAACTAGAGAGGAATCACGGCGCGGTGCCGCAAGGGCCGCGCCGGTTTTTTTGGGGCCTCGCTTAAAGTCGCGGGCCATGCCCCGTCCCGCCCGTCCCGCCCCGGCCGCCCGCCGCGCCCCCAACGAGGTGCGCATCGTCGGCGGCCAGTGGAAGCGCACCCGCCTGCCGGTGGCCGACAAGCCGGGCCTGCGCCCCACCCCCGACCGCGTGCGCGAGACGCTCTTCAACTGGCTGGGCCAGGACCTGGGCGGCTGGCGCTGCCTGGACGTGTTCGCCGGCACCGGCGCGCTCGGCTTCGAAGCCGCCTCGCGGGGCGCCAGCCAGGTGCTGCTGGTCGAGCAGGACCCCGAGCTCGTCAGCACGCTTCGCGCCCTGAAGGCCAGGCTGGCAGCCGACACCGTCGAGGTGCGGCGCGCCAACGGCCTGTCGGTGCTCAAGGAATTCGCCGGCGCCGGCCTGGACCTGGTGTTCCTGGACCCGCCGTTCGACGCGGGGCTCTTCGACAAGGCCGTGGCCGCTGCGGTCCCCGCCCTCGGTCCGGATGGGCTGGTCTACCTGGAATCGCCGGCGCCCTGGTCGGCGGCGCAGGCGGCGGCCGCCGGCCTCTCGATCCACCGCCACCTCAAGGCCGGCGCGGTCCATGCCCACCTCCTCGGCCGGGCGGCCGACCCGGGCCCATAATCCGCCGAGGTTCGTCCCTCCATCCGCCATGGCCAACCAATCCGTCATCGCCGTCTACCCCGGCACCTTCGACCCCATGACCCTGGGCCATGAGGACGTGGTGCGGCGGGCCATCCAGCTGTTCGAGAAGGTGATCGTCGCCGTCGCGGCCGGCCACCACAAGAAGGCCATGTTCTCGCTGACCGAACGCATCGAGATGGCGCGCGAGGTCGTCAAGGCCTATCCCCAGGTGACGGTGGAAAGCTTCTCCGGCCTGCTGCGCGACTTCGTCGTGGCCCGCGGCGGCAAGGCCATGGTGCGCGGCCTGCGCGCGGTCACCGACTTCGACTACGAGTTCCAGCTGGCCGGCATGAACCGCAGCCTGATGCCGGAAGTGGAGACCGTGTTCCTCACGCCCAGCGACAAGTACCAGTTCATCAGCAGCACCTTCGTGCGGGAGATCGCGGTGCTGGGCGGCGAGATCGACAAGTTCGTGTCGCCCACCGTGCAGCGGCGCCTGCAGGAGAAGGTCAGGAGCCTGGGCGGTCCGTAGGCCTCTCGAGCCGCGCGTACCACCGCCGCAGGGCGTGGTTGACCGCATGCGGCTGCTCCATCGTCAGCATGTGCCCGCACCGGGGCAGCAGCATCAGTTCGGCGCTGGGCGCGAGCTGCGCGATCTCGCGCGAAAGCTCGGGCGGCGTGAGCTGGTCGTCGTCGCCGCAGATCACCAGCACCGGGCAGCGCAGCGAAGGCAGGTGCCGGCGCGCATCGGGGCGGCCGATCACCGCGCGGTTCTGGCGGATCAACTGCCCCGCGCCGGCGCGCAGGACGAATTCCAGGTAGCGGCCGACCAGTTCCGGGTCGCGCGCATGGTCCGGGTGGAAGGCCAGGCCGGCGTTGGGCTCGATCACTTCCTTCACCCGCCCCTGCGCGAAGAGCTCGATGGCCTTCTCGCGCACGCCTCGCATCTCCTCGTCCTCCGGCCGCGCGCTGGTGCCCAGGAGCGCGAGCCCCACGACCCGGCCCGGCGCCTGGCGGGCCGCTTCCATCGCGACCATCCCGCCCATGGAGGCGCCGCACAGCGCGAGCGGGCCCGGGTGCCGTGCCAGCAGCGCCGCTGCCATCTCCGGCAGGCTGGCATGGCGCATGTGGACGTCGCTCACTTCGGGACGCAGGTCCGCGAGGCCGGCAAGCTGGTCGCGCCACATCGCCTCGTCGCCGGCCAGGCCGGGGATCAGCACCAGTGTCGTCATAGCAGGCGGTCCGCCGCGTGTGACAGCCCGAGCGCGGCATAGAGCTGCGCGCCTTGCCGTCGCAGGCGCCGGGATTCCGGCTGCGAGCGGATCTGCTGCTGCAGCAGGTTCTGCGCGCCGCCCAGGTGGCCGCTGCGCACCAGCGCGTCGAGGTGGATCTGCGAGAACAGGTCGCGCTGCGCGTGGCTGCCGCCGATCTCCAGCAGCCGCGGCAGGGCCTGGCCCAACCCGCGCACCGCGGACGCATGGTCGCCGCGCGCCCAGGCCAGCAGGCCGTCGGCCGCGGGCAGGCAGACGTCGCGCCAGACCTCGCGCTGCGAAGGCGCTGCGTCGGCCGCATGCGACTTCATGTTGGCGAGCAAGGTGTCCGCTTCGGGCCGGCCCGCCCGCGCCAGCCCGAGCAGGTACTGCAGGTCGAGGAAGGGCAGCACCTGGTCGCCGGTGCGCGGCGCCAGGTGGTCGGCCAGGTCCTGCCAGCGGTCGCCCACGCCGAAGCCCGCCAGCTCCAGCCGGGCGAGCAGCGACACGGCGTTGATCTGGTCCTGCGAGTAGTCCTTGGCCACGCCCCACACCTGCCGGTCGAAGACGGCCAGCGCCTCGTCGCCGCGGTCCAGCTCGATCGCGAAGAGCGCCTGGTGCCACCAGTTGTGGGTGACCATGAAGGAGTTCAGGCCGCTCCAGGTGTCGCTGACGTCGGCCAGGAACGCGTGGCCCTCGACGATGCGGCCCTGGGTCAGCATCACGTGCGCCAGCGCATGGTGGGCCCAGGGCTCCTTGCGCCGCAGGGCGATGGCGCGACGGGCATGCGCCTCCGCTTCTTCGAGCCCGTGGCACTGCTCCCAGGCGAACGCGAGCATGCCGTGCAGGTAGGGCACGTCCTGCGCGCGCGGCTCGCAGGCCAGCGCGACGCGCAGCATGCCGGCCGCATCGCCGCGGTTGAACAGGTGGTAGTGGGCGAGCTTGAGCGAGGCCAGGTCGCGCGGATGTTCGCGGGCCTGCTCCTCGTGCAGCGAGATCGCCCGCGGCACGTCGCCCTGGACCCAGGCCTGGACGGCCGCGATGAAGCGTTGCTCGCGCGGCGTGGTGCGCGCCGCGCCGGCCAGGGCGCGGTCGATGAAGGGCCGCGCATTCGCCGGCGCCTCGCGCGACTCCGCGAACATGTGGACCGCGGCGATGCAGGCCTGCACGATGGGCGAGGGGTCCTCGGCGGCCGCGAGCACGTTGACCGCTCGCGCTTCGCTGGCGATGAAGCCTTCGACGAAGTCGTTCAGGGCGGCCAGCGAGCCGTCCCCCGCCTCGATCGTGACGGGGTTGCCGAGCGCGTCAGTCCACATGATCCAGCGCCTCGGACGGCGGCTGGGGCCAGGGCCGTTGCGGGTCGCGCAGCAGCTCGAAGGCGCGCGCGACCTGCAGCACGCCCAGGTCGTCGAAGCGCTGTCCCGCGATCTGCAGGCCGATGGGCAGGCCGTCTGCGGTGTAGCCGCAGTTGATCGACGCCGCCGGCTGCTCCGACATGTTGTAGGGCACGGTGAAGCCGATGTGCTCCAGCGGGCGCAGCGGGTCGTTGGTGGGCGAGGGCAGTTCCGCCCGGAAGGCGGGCACCGGCGACACCGGCGAGATGACGTAGTCGAAACCCCGGCACGCGTTGACCGTCGCCACGCGCGTCGCGTGGAACTGGCTGGCCGCCTTGAACACGGCCTCGCCGCCCAGGTCGGCCGCGCTCTCGGCCCAGCGCCGGATGTAGGGCAGCACCTTGTCGCGGCGGGCGGACGGCAGGGCCTTCAGGTCCACGTGGGAGCGCATGCGCCAGAAATGGTCCATGCCGTCGAGCATCCCCTGCGTCATGAAGGGCTGCATCGAATGCACCTGCGCGCCGGCGCGCTCGAAGAGGCGCGCGGCGTGTTCCACCGCGGCCCGCACTTCCGGCAGCACGGCCAGGCCGCAGCCCGCCTCCAGCAGCAGGCCGATGCGCAGGCCCTTGAGCCTGGCCGCGCCGGCGTCGGCGTCCTTCCAGGCGATGTCCTGCCAGGGCAGGCCCATGCTGTCGCGCACATCGGGGCGGGCGAGCACCTGCATGAACAGGGCCGAGTCCGCGACCGTGCGCGTCATCGGGCCGGCGGCCCGGCCCGTGTAGGGCGGATCGATCGGGATGCGGCCCAGGCTGGGCTTGAGCGTGAAGATGCCGCACCAGCCGGCCGGCAGGCGCAGCGAACCGCCGATGTCCGTGCCCACGTGCAGCGGGCCGTAGCCGGCGGCCGCCGCCGCCCCTGCGCCGGCGCTGGAGCCGCCCGGTGTCATGTCCAGGTTCCACGGGTTGCGCGCCAGCGCATGGAAGCTGGAGGCGCCCGAGGACAGCATGCCGTAGTCGGGCATGGTGGTCTTGGCGAACACCACGCCGCCGCCTTCGCGCACTCGGGCCGCGGGCGGTGCGTCGGCGGCCGCCGGCACCAGCTCGACCGCGGCCGTGCCCAGCGGGGTCGGGTCGCCCTCGGTGGCGATGTTGTCCTTGAGCGTGAGCGGCACGCCGTCGATGGGGCCGAGCGGCTCGCCACGCAGCCAGCGGCGTTCGCTGGCACGGGCCTGCTCCAGCGCCTTCTCCGGCCGCAGCAGGTAGAGCGCCTGCAGGTGGCGCTCCCAACGTTCGACGTGGCCGAGCACGGCCTGGGTGGCCTCCACCGGGGAGAAATCGCCCCGGCGGTAGCCTTCGATCAGGTCGGTGGCGGCAAGCTCATGCAGCGCATGGTCCTGGGACTGCTTCGTCATGCGCGCATTACATCAAGCCCAGGACAACGCCGACAGGTCGTTGACGAAGATGGGCATGTCCTTCCACAGCCCGCGCACGTTCTTCTTGGCCACGGTGACCCACTGCGGCTGGAACAGGAAGGCGTGGACGCAGTCCTCGGCGATCAGCCGCTGCGCGTCGGCCAGCAGCTTGGCGCGGTCGGCCGGGCGCGGGGACTTCTTGATGCGGTCGTAGATCTCGTTGAACTTCGGGCTGGCGTAGTTCCAGTAGTAGTCCGGCTTGGCGAAGTTGCCCAGGTCGAACGGCTCGACGTGGGAAATGATCGTCAGGTCGTAGTTCTTGTTGCCGTAGGTGCCCGACAGCCACTGCGCCCATTCCACGTTCTGCAGCTTGGCCGTGATGCCCACCTTGGACAGCTGCGAGGCGATGACCTCGCCGCCCTGGCGCGCGTACGAAGGCGGCGGCAGCGTGATGGTGAGCTCCAGCGGACCGCTGATGCCGGCTTCCTTGAGCAGGGCGCGGGCCTTGTCCGGGTTGTAGGGGTTCACGCCGGTGGTGTCGACGTAGCCGACGGCGCCCGGCACGTAGTGGCTGCCGATCGGGACGCCGAAGCCGTCGACGGCGCCCTCGATCACCGCCTTGCGGTCGATGGCGGCCGCGATGGCGCGGCGCACGCGCACGTCGTCCAGCGGCTTCTTCTTGTTGTTCATGGCCAGGATGGTCTTGGCGCGCGAGCCCGAGACCAGCACCTGCAGGTTGGGATTGCCGCGCAGCGGCGGCACCGTGCGGCCGGAGATGCCGCGCGGCGCGGCGTCCACGTCACCGGAGAGCAGCGCCGCGACCTGCGCCGAGGGGTCGGCGATGAAGCGGAAGGTGGCGCGGCGGATCTTGACGTTGGCGGCGTTGCGGTGGCCGTCCCAGCGGCTGAGCGTGACGGCCGAGCCCTTCATCCAGTTCTCGAGGCGGTAGGGTCCGGTGCCCACCGGCTTGGTGGCGTTCTCGGCCGCGCTCTTGGGCTCGACGATGATGGCCGTGGCCTGGCCCAGCAGGAACGGGAAGTCGGGGTCGATCTCCTTGGTGAGCACCACCACCGTGTGCTCGTCCACCGCCTGCGTGCTGATGTTGGCGAAGGTTCGCTTGTCCTTGTTGGTGCTTTTCTCGCCGCCGGCCCGGTCGAACGAGAACTTCACCGCCTGCGCGTTGAACGGCTCGCCGTTGTGGAACTTGACGCCCTTGCGCAGCTTGAAGGTGTAGGTGGTGAGGTCGGGCGAGACCTCCCAGCTTTCGGCCAGCAGGGGCGAGACGCTGCCGTCGGAGTTGATCTTGGTGAGCGTCTCGTAGATGTTGTAGTGCGTGATCTCGGCGATGGCCGAGGCCGCGCCCGCGGTCGGGTCCAGGCCCGGCGGCTCGAGCGTCATGGCGATGACCATCGTGTCCTTGCGGGCCTGGGCCAGCGCGAATTCGGGCAGGGCCAGGGGCAGGCCGGCGGCGGCGGCGGAGGTGAGGACGGTCCGTCGGTTCAACATGTCATTGCTCCAGGGATATCAAGATGGTTGCGCAGGGCGCGGGCCGCACTGCAGAGTGCGCAGGCATCATGGCGGACTTCGGCGCGGCAATGCAAGAGGGATTAGCTTATGTGCCGCGCGCTGTGCGCGCCGGCGGCTCGGCGCGCGGCACGGCATCCAGCAGGGCGCGCGTGTAGGGGTGTTCGGCGGCATGGAACAGCCGCTCGGGCGGCCCCTGCTCCACGATGCGTCCCTGCCAGAGCACCACGACGTCGTCGCAGAGGTGGTTCACCACCGCCAGGTCGTGGCTGATGAGCACGTAGGTGACGCCGAACTGCGCCTGCAGGTCCTGCATGAGGTTGAGCACCTGCGCCTGCACCGAGACGTCGAGCGCGCTCACCGGCTCGTCGGCCACGATCAGCTTGGGCCGGGTGACCAGCGCGCGCGCAATGGCGATGCGCTGGCGCTGGCCGCCGGAGAACTCGTGCGGGTACTTGCCCAGGTCGTTGGCGCGCAGGCCGACCGATGCCAGCACCTCGGTGGCCTGCCGTCGGCGCTCCTCGCGCGTGGTACCGCCCTGGGCCGCCAGCGGCTCGGTGACGATGCGCTCCACGGTCTGGCGCGGATCGAGCGAGCCGTAGGGGTCCTGGAACACCATCTGGAAATCGCGCCGCGCACGGCGCAGCTCTTCGGCGGGCAACGCGTGCAGGTCGCGGCCGGACATCAGCACGCGGCCCGAGGTGGGCGGGTCCAGCGCCATCACCAGCCGCGCCAGCGTGGACTTGCCCGAGCCCGACTCGCCGACGATGCCCAGGCTTCGCCCCGCGTTCACCGTGAAGCTGACGCCGTTGAGCGCCTGCACCATCGGCGGCGGGCCCAGCAGCTTCTCGCGCGGCATCGTGTAGTGCCGCACCAGGTCCTGCACCTGGAGCAGGGGCGCCGTCATGCCGCCACCGCCTGCTGCTTGTCGGCTGCCACTGCGTCCAGGCGGATGCAGCGCGCCAGGTGGTCCGGGCCCACCTCGTGGGGCGGCGGCACCGTCACCTGGCATTCGGGGACGGTGTAGCGGCAGCGGCCCGCGAACGGGCAACCCGGTGGCAGGTCCGCCAGTTCCGGCACGGTGCCGGGGATGGTGGTGAGGCGGCCGCCGCGCGCCGCGCCCAGCTTGGGGCGGGCGCCGAACAGGCCCAGCGTGTAGGGGTGGATCCGGTCGGCGAACACCTCGGCCGTCGGCCCGCTCTCGACCACCGATCCGCCGTACATCACCATCATCCGCGAGACGTTCTGCGCCACCACGCCCAGGTCGTGCGAGATCAGGATCAGGGCCATGCCCCGCTCGGCCACCAGGCCGCGCACCAGGTCCAGGATCTGCTGCTGGATGGTGACGTCCAGCGCGGTGGTCGGCTCGTCGGCGATCAGCAGGTCGGGGCCGCAGGCCAGGGCCATGGCGATGGTGATGCGCTGGCGCTGGCCGCCGGAGAACTGGTGGGGGTAGGCGTCGATGCGGCGCGCCGCGTCGGGGATGCCGACGCGGTCGAGAAGCGCGACGACTTCCTTGCGTGCGGCGGCGGTGGACAGGCCGCGGTGCAGCCGCAGCGGCTCGGCCACCTGCCGGCCGATGGTGTGCACCGGGTTCAGCGCCGTCATCGGCTCCTGGAAGATCATGCCGATGCGGTCGCCGCGCAGCTCGCACAGCTGCGACTCGGGCAGGCCGACCAGCTCGCGCCCGTCGAAGCGGATGCTGCCGCTCACGCGCGACTGGTCCGGCAGCAGGCCCAGCAGCGACATGGCGGTGATGGACTTGCCGCAGCCGGACTCGCCCACCAGGCCCAGGGTCTCGCCCCGCTGCAGCGTGAAGCTCACGTCGCGCACGGCACGCGCGGGACCGCGCTGCGTCTGCAGCACGATGTCGAGGTTGCGCACTTCGAGCAGGGCCATGGCGTTCAGCGCTTGCGGGCCAGGCGGGGGTCGAGCAGGTCGCGCAGGCCGTCGCCCAGCAGGTTCAGGCCCAGCACCGCCAGCGCGATGGCCACGCCGGGGAACACCGCCAGCAGCGGCGCCTGGAACATCAGGCTCTGCGCTTCGCTGAGCATGCGGCCCCAGGACGGCTGCGGCGGCTGCGTGCCCAGGCCCAGGTAGGAGAGGGCCGCCTCGGCCAGGATGGCGATGGCGAAGCGGATGGTGGCCTGCACGATCAGCACCGACAGGATGTTGGGCAGCACGTGCTCCATCGTGATGCTGAAACGGCCCTTGCCGCAGGCCCGCGCCGCCAGCACGAACTCGCGCGACCAGATGGCGTTGGCCGAGGCCCGCGTGATGCGCGCGAAGGTCGGGATGTTGTAGATGCCGATGGCGACGATGGCGATGACCATGCCCGGACCGAACACGGCCGTGAGCATGATGGCCGACAGGATGGCGGGGAAGGCGAAGCCGAAGTCGGCCAGCCGCATGATGAGTTCCTCGGTCCAGCCGCGGCGGGCGGACGCCAGCAGGCCGAGCGCTGTGCCGATCAGCAGCCCGATGCCCACGGCGACGACGCCCACGACGATGGACGCGCGGGCGCCCACCAGCAGCAGCGACAGCACGTCGCGCCCGTACGGGTCGGTGCCCAGCAGGTAGGCGCCGCCCGGCGGCTTCAGCTTGTCGGGGATGTTGACGTCGTAGGGGTCGTGCGGCGTCCACCCCAGCGACAGCGCGGCGGCGGCCGCCAGCAGCAGGGTCAGCAGCGCGCCCAGCACGAAACTGTGGTGGCGCAGCGCGCGCTTCCAGAAGGCGGGGCCTTGCGGGGGCGGCGCGACGGCCGCGGCGACGCCGTTCATATGTCGCTGGCCTTCACGCGCGGATCGATGGTGGCGTACAGCACGTCCACGATGAAGTTGACGATGACCACCATGGCGGCCAGCAGCATCACGCAGTTGCGCACCACGATCAGGTCCCGGTTGGAGATGGACTGGAAGATCAGCCGGCCCAGGCCCGGCAGGTAGAACACGCTCTCCACCACGATGGTGCCGGCCAGCAATTCCGCGAACTGCAGCCCCATCACCGTGATGACGGGGATCATGGCGTTGCGCAGCACGTGGCCCCAGAGCGTGGCGCGCTGGGACACGCCCTTGGCGCGCGCCGTGCGCACGAAATCCTCGCGCAGCACCTCCAGCACCGCCGAGCGCGTGATGCGGGCCAGGATGGCCGACTGCACCACGGCCAGCGAGAGCGCCGGCAGCAGCAGGGCCTGAAGCGCCGGCAGCACGCCTTCTTCCCAGCCGGGAAAGCCCCCCGCCGAGAACCACTGCAGGTGAACCGAGAACAGCAGGATCAGCAGGATGGCGAACCAGAAGTTCGGGATGGCGATGCCGACCTGCGAGGCCGCCATCACGCCGACGTCGCCCAGCTTGTTGTGGCGCGCGGCGGCGTAGATGCCGGCGGCCAGCGCGATCACGGCGGTCAGCGTCATCGCCAGCACCGCCAGCGGCACCGTGAGCGTCAGCCTCTCCAGCACCAGCTCCGACACCGGCGTGCTGTACGCGTAGCTGATGCCCAGGTCGCCGGTGAGCAGGCCCGCGACCCAGGAGAGATAGCGCTCGAAGGCGGGGCGGTCCAGGCCGAGCTTGGCGGCCAGCGCCTGTACCGCTTCGGGGGACGCGTCGGGCCCCATCAGGATCTGCGCGGCGTTGCCCGGCAGGATCTCCAGCACCAGGAAGACCACCACCGAGGCGCCCACCAACGTGGCGATCAGGGTGATCAGGCGCTTGAAGAGGAAGACGCTCATGAAGGCGGGGATAATGCCAGATCAGCCCGCAAGCAATTTCCAGGCAAGGACACCCACATGGCATTGATGATCACCGACGAGTGCATCAACTGCGACGTGTGCGAGCCCGAGTGCCCCAACCAGGCTATCTTCCTCGGCCCCGAGATCTACCAGATCGATCCGTCCAAGTGCACTGAATGCGTCGGCCACTTCGACCAGCCGCAGTGCGTGCAGGTCTGCCCGGTGGCCTGCATCCCCGTCGATCCCGCGCACACGGAAGACCGCGAGACGCTCTGGCAGAAGTACCGCCGGCTGACCGCGCAGGCGGCGCAGACCTCCAAACCCTGAGCAGTCAGCGGTCGGCGGATTTCGCCAATCGGCCGGCGGGTGCCGTTCTGGCGTCCTTGGATGCGTGAGTGGACGGGGCCTTGGCGCCGCTGGCCTTCCCCTCTTTCTTCGCACCCTTGTCCTTCTTCGGCGGCGCCGTGCCGGGGCCGGTGGCGGTGAAGACGTCCAGCTTTCGGGTGCCGGCCTTTTCTGGCCACTTGTGCGGCTCGGGCTTCTCCTGGGCCGAAGGCAGCGGCACGTAGATCTGTGCCGGCCGCGCCTCCTGCTTCAGGCGCTCCTTCTCCAGGCCGTCGGCCAGTTTCGCGTCGCGCTGCGCGGCGGCGGTCGCCTGCCGGCTCTCGTCGGTGCTGGGCCCGGACGGATCCGCCGCGATGGACTTGCCGCCGGCGCAGGGCTGGCTGCCGTAGCTGTCACCGCAACGGTAGATGGTCTGCGCCTGCGTGGCGGCCATGCCGCAGGCCAGCGCCAAGGGCGCCACAAGTGATCTCATGGAACGGGCTCCTCCCTGTGGATGCCCGCAGGTCGGGGGACTTCAGCCTGCTTCGGGCGGACGCGGCGGCTTGGGCCGCGGCGGTTTGCTGGTGTGGACGATCAGCGTCGCCTTGTCCATCTCGCCGGCCAGCAGCGCCGGCGCGGCTTTCAGCGTGCGATCGATGCACTCGTGGATGGCCTCGCGCTGCTCGGGCGCGGGCTTGCGCAGCACCCAGTCGACCACTTCGGACTTGACGCCGGGATGGCCGATGCCCAGGCGCAGCCGCCAGTAGTCGCCGGTGCCCAGCTGGGCGTGGATGTCGCGCAAGCCGTTGTGGCCGGCATGGCTGCCGCCCAGCTTGAGCTTGGCCTGGCCGGGGGTGACGTCGAGTTCGTCGTGCGCCACCAGGATCTCCTGCGGCGCGATCTTGAAGAACCGCGCCAGCGCCGCCACCGACTTGCCCGACACGTTCATGTAGGTCTGCGGCTCCAGCAGCCAGACCGGGCGGCCGTGCACAGTGCCGCGCGCCACCAGGCCGTGGTAGCCCTTGTCCATCGAGAGCTGGAGCTTGAGCTCGCGCGCGAGCGCGTCCACCCACCAGAAGCCCGCGTTGTGGCGGGTTCCCTCGTACTCCGTGCCCGGGTTCCCCAGGCCGACGAACAGCTTGATCATCGGGCGATGGTAAGTCCAAACATTCCAGGTTTCACCAATGGAAAGGCCCGCCGGAGCGGGCCTTCGTCCTTCAGGTGAAGGGGCTTACTTCTTGGCGGACTTGGCGGGCGCCGCCTTGGCATCGGCCTTGGCGGGAGCAGCCTTGGCCGGAGCGGCCTTGGCATCCGCGGCGGGCGCAGCGGCCGCACCCGGCTCGGCAGCTTCCTCGGCCACGGTGGCGACCACGGAGACCAGAACCGGGTCCTTCTTGCCGCCGGTCACGGCCGTCACGCCCTTGGGCAGCTTGATGTCGCTCAGGTGCAGCGACACGCCCTTCTTCAGGCCCGACAGGTCGACCTCGATGAACTCGGGCAGGTCGCCCGGGAAGCAGGAGATGTCCAGTTCGGTCATCACCGGGTTGACCACGCAGTGCTCGAACTTGACGGCCTGCGATTCCTCGGCGTTCACGTAGTGCAGCGGCACCTTCATGTGCAGCTTGGTCTTGGCGTCCACGCGCTGGAAGTCGATGTGCTGCACCAGCTGCTTGAACGGGTGCATCTGCACGTCGCGCAGCAGCACCTTGCTGGACTTGCCGGCCAGTTCCATCTCCAGGATGGTGGAGTGGAAGGCTTCCTTCTTCAGGGCGTGCCACAGCGCGTTGTGGTCCAGCTCGATGAGCTGCGGCTGGCCTTCGCCGCCGTAGACGATGCCGGGCGTCTTGCCGGTGTTGCGCAGACGGCGGCTCGCACCCGTACCCTGCTTGTTGCGCTCGAAAGCGACGAATTTCATGGACTTCTCCGTTGACGGGCCCACCGCGACCAGTGTGGCTCCGGGGTTGTGCGCGCGCCGGCCCCATGCCGGCGCACGCCATGGACTCAGAACAAGTTTTCCTGCTCCGAGAACAAACTCATCACCGACTCGCCCTTGGCGATGCGCTGGATCGTCTCGGCGATCAGCGGCGCCACGGTGAGCTGGCGAACCTTGCCGCAGCCGCGCGCGTCGTCCGACAGCGGGATGGTGTTGGTGACCACCACTTCGTCGAGCGCGCTGCCCTTGGCGATGCGATCGATGGCCGGGCCCGAGAAGATCGGGTGCGTGCAGTACGCGTAGACCTTCTTGGCACCGCGCGCCTTGAGCACCTCGGCCGCCTTCACCAGCGTGCCGGCCGTGTCGATCATGTCGTCCATGATCACGCAGTTGCGGCCGTCGATCTCGCCGATGACGTGCATCACTTCGCTGACGTTGGCGCGCGGGCGGCGCTTGTCGATGATGGCCAGGTCGGTGCCCAGCTGCTTGGCCAGCGCGCGGGCGCGCACCACGCCGCCCACGTCGGGCGACACCACGATTAGGTCTTCGTACTTCTTCGAGCGCACGTCGTGCAGCAGCACCGGCGAAGCGTAGATGTTGTCCACCGGGATGTCGAAGAAGCCCTGGATCTGGTCGGCGTGCAGGTCCATCGTCAGCACGCGCGAGACGCCCACGGTCTGCAGCAGGTTGGCCACCACCTTGGCCGAGATCGGCACCCGCGAGCTGCGCGGGCGGCGGTCCTGGCGGGCGTAGCCGAAATACGGGATGACGGCGCTGATCCGCTCGGCCGAGGCGCGCTTGAGCGCGTCGACCATGATCAGCAGCTCCATCAGGTTCTCGTTGGTCGGGGCGCAGGTGGACTGCACCACGAACACGTCACGGGCGCGCACGTTGGTGTTGATCTCGACCGTCACCTCGCCGTCGGAGAAGCGGCCGACGCTGGCCGCTCCGAGCGAGATGCCCAGGTGCTCAGCGATCTCGGCCGCCAGGCCGGGATTGGCGTTGCCGGTGAACACCATGAAGTCGGGATTGGATTGAGCCTGCATGTGCGGACCAGTGTTCGGGTCGTCAGACGCCATGTTTTCTCGTCGACCGGCCCAGGCCGCTCACGGCCCGGCGCCACAAAAAGTGATCTGACCCCGAAAGGTTTTGGCAGGGGAGGAAGGACTCGAACCCTCGCATGCCGGAATCAAAATCCGGTGCCTTAACCAACTTGGCGACTCCCCTACACGGGTTGACCACTGCAATCACTGGCCCACCGATGACTTGTCGCTGGAAGCCCAACCCGCCAAAGGATGGACTTCCAGATTGCTGCATTCCCGAATGCGCCAGCCCTGCCAGGGCGGTGGCGCCGCGGCGGCCGATTGACCGGCCGCCAGAGGCGCGAACACCGCACTGCCCGACCCGGTCATCCGACCCGGCAGGCCCTGCCGGGCCAGCCAATCCAGCGCTTCGCCCACTTGGGGACAAAGCTGCTGGGCCACGGGCTGCAGGTCGTTTCGACCGAACTGCAGCGGGTTTGCAGCAAAGCCCGAGATTATAGCAGCGGTGCTGTCACGTCGCAGCGCCGGGTCACGGAAGATCGCCGCGGTGTCCAGGCCCCGGGGTGGTTTGACCACCAGGAAGCGCCCGCGCGGGACCTCCACCGGGGTGATCCGCTCGCCTATTCCCTCGACCCAGGCGTTGCGTCCGCGCAGGAAGAAAGGGACGTCGGCGCCCAGCGCCAGGCCGATGCGTTCCAGCTCGTCGAGCGACAGGCCCGTGCGCCACAGTCGGTTGAGGGCGAGCAGGGTGGAGGCCGCGTCGGAGGAGCCGCCGCCCATGCCGGCCTGCGCCGGCAGGCGCTTGTCGAGCGTGATGTGGGCGCCGTTGGCAGCGCCGGTCGCCGCCTGCAGGGCACGCGCCGCGCGCAGCACCAGGTCGTCGGCCGGAACCGGCTCGCCAATGTCCTGCCGGCTCAAGGCGCCGTCAGGGCGCAGCTCGAAATGGAGGGTGTCCTGCCAGTCCAGCAGCATGAACACCGACTGCAGCAGGTGGTAGCCATCGTCGCGCCGCCCGACCACGTGCAGGAAGAGGTTGAGCTTGGCCGGCGCCGGCACGTCAAGGAGCGCTCGCATGGGCTCAGCGGTCCAGCACGACCCGCAGGTCGGCTTGCGGCGGCGGTTCCCGCCGCTGCGCGCGCAGGCGGCCGTCGGCCAACTGGGAGAGGTCGGCTTCCCAGCCGGGCACCGGCGTGTTCACGCCGGCCAGCCAGTCGAACAGTGCCGCCACCGGCAATGCGGCGCCGGCGGCCTGCTCGACCATCGCGTCGATCGAGGCGAACTGCTGGGGCGGCTGGCCGGGCGACTGCAGCTGCGCCAGGCCCGGCTGCCATTGCATGACCGCCACGGTGCCACCCAGCGGATTGAGCAGCGTCAGCTGCCCGGCCTGCGGACGTCCGCGCAACTCGAAGCCCGCCGAGAACGACTGCCCGGGCTGGTCCTGCACGGACAACGCGAGCCGGCCGGAGCGCACCTCGCCCGGCGCCACGCCATCCGCTGGCTGTCTGGGCAATTGGGCGCAGGCGGCGAGGAGGAGGGCCAGCAGCGCGACGCCAAGGCGGCCCGCCGCGAGGCTCATGGCTTGACGCGCAGGCGCTTGAGCGTTTCCTGCAGCGTCTCGTTCTCCGGATTGAGCTGCAGGCCTTCGCGCCAGATCGCCTGCGCCTTCTCGCGCTGGCCCGTGGTCCAGAGCACTTCGCCGAAATGCGCGGCGATCTCCGCGTCGGGCCGCTTCTTGTACGCCGTCTCCAGGATGCGCAGGGCCTCGTCGCGGTTGCCCAGGCGGAATTCGACCCAGCCCAGGCTGTCGCTGATGTAGGGGTCGCCCGGCGCGAACTCCAGCGCCTTCTGGATCAGCTGCTTGGCTTCGGGCAGACGCAGGTTTCGCTCGGCCAGCGAATAGCCCAGGGCGTTGTAGGCGTGGTGGTAGTCGGGCCGCGCGGCGATGACCTGCCGCAGCAGCCTCTCCATCTCCGGCACGTTGTTCAGCTTCTCGGCCATCATGGCCTGGTCGTAGAGCAGGTCGACGTCGCGCGGGTCCTTGGCTGCCGCCTGCGACAGCAGGTCGAAAGCCGCGCGGTACTGCTTCTGGTCGCGCAGCAGCTGCACCTCGGCCGACACCTTGATCTTGGCGTCGCCCGGCGAACGCTCCGGCAGCGCGCGGATCAGCTTGCGGGCTTCGTCCAGCTTGCCCTGCCGCGCCAGGATGGAAGCGCGGCGGTTCTGCGTGGCCACCATGTCCTGCGTGCTGTCGATGCGGTCCAGCCAGGCCGTGGCGCCGGCGAAGTCGCGGCGCTTCTCGGCGATCTGCGACAGCGACAGGTAGGCCTGCGCCAGGCCGCGGCTGCGCTCCTGGCCACTGCGCTGGGTCTGCGCCAGCTCGACGTAGCGCTTGAGCGTGGCTTCCGCCGGGCTGAGCTGGTTCTCCTGGACCTGCAGGGTGCCCAGGGCCAGCCAGGCTTCGGCCAGGTCGGGCTTCTCGGCGGTGACCAGCTGCAGTTGCTGCGAGGCTTCCGTGTAGCGCGAGGCGTCCAGCAGCGCGCGGGCGTAGCCCATGCGGATCTCGGGCAGGCCCTTGCCATCGAGGTAGGTGCGCACGATCGGCTCGGCCTGCGGCACGCGCGGGTCCATCAGTTCCAGCGCGAGCAGCGCGGGCGCCTCGGACCGCGCATTGGCCGCCTGGCCGCGCCGGGCCGCTTCCAATGCTCCCGTCGTGTCACCCGCCGCCAGCCGGACGCGGCCCAGGCTCGACCAGGCCGAGGCGGCATGCGCGGGGTTGGACAGCATGTCGGCCAGCGCATGCTCGACGACGCCGACCGCCTGCTTCTTGTCGCTGACGCGGGCGTACAGGCGCGGGATGGAGCTCAGGGCCGCATTGCGTTCGGCCGGTTCGGCCAAGGCCAGCTCGGTGCGCAGCGGCTCGATGCTCTCGCTGACCTGGTTGAGCGCCAGCAGGATCTGGAGCACGAAGCGATTGGCTTCGCGTGACTGGGGGTGGGCCTGCTTCCAGGCGCGGGCGGCCTGCAGCGCCGCATCGCCGGCGCGGTTCTGGAAAGCGATCTCCACCGCGCGCTGGTAAAGGGCAGGGTCGTTGGTCTTGCGGGCTGCGTCGAGGACCAGCGAGAAGCCCGCGGCGGACTCGTCGCCACGCGCGTTGAGCTCGCCCAGCAGCAGCTGGTAGAAAAGCTCGGCATCGAGGTTGCTGACGCCCGTCGATTGCAAGGCAGGCGCGGCTGGAGAAGCCGCGGCGGTAGGGGAAGCCGGGGCGGTAGGGGGAGCCGGTGCGGAAGGCGAAGCCGGAGCGGCGGGCGCGATCTGCGCGCAGCCCGACGTCGCCAAGGCCAACGACAGCAGCGTGCCCAGGGCCGCTCGGGTGCTGGAATTCATCCGAACCATAATAATCCAACCCCCCTCGCACGCCGCCCGATGCCCGAATTACCCGAAGTCGAGGTCACCCGACTGAGTTTTGCCGATCGGATCGCGGGGGCGCGCATCGAACAGGTGCGGCTCGGCAAACCCCTGCGCTGGCCCCTGGGCTGCCCGCCCGCCGAACTGGTCGGCCGCCAGGTGCAGGCGGTGCGCCGCCGCGGCAAGTACCTGCTGCTGGACCTCGATCGCGGCCTGCTGCTGCTGCACCTGGGCATGTCGGGCAGCCTGAACTTCGCGCCGTCCCAGCCGCCACCGGGCACGCACGACCACTTCGACCTGGTCACCACCCGCGGCGTGCTGCGCCTCAATGACCCGCGCCGCTTCGGCGCGGTGGTGCACGTGGAGGAGGAGCAGGCGCCCGGGGCGGTCAAGCTGCTCGGCGCGCTGGGCGTGGAGCCGCTGGAGGAGGGCTTCGATCCCGAAGCCTTCCACGCCGGCCTGCGCAGGCGCAAGGCGCCGATCAAGCAGGTGCTGCTGGCCGGCGACCTGGTGGTGGGCGTGGGCAACATCTATGCGTCCGAGGCGCTGTTCCTCGCCGGCATCCGCCCGACCCTGAGCGCGGCCCGCATCAGCCGGCCGCGGGCGTTGCGCCTGCACGGGGCAATCCGCGACGTCCTGGCGCGGGCGGTGGCCCAGGGGGGGAGCACCTTGCGCGACTTCTCCAATGCCCAGGGCGAGTCGGGCTACTTCCAGCTCGAGGCCATGGTGTACGGACGGACCGGCCAGCCTTGCCGTGTGTGCGGCACCACGATCCGCAGCCTGCGCCAAGGGCAAAGGGCTACTTTTTACTGCCCCACCTGCCAGAAGACGTGAAGGCCTCCACGGGTGCGGGTTATATTCAAGCGCGACAGGGGACTCAGTGGGCACTTCCTTCAACGAGCAGTTCGATCAGCATGGCGCATGGCGGCGTGAGTTCGCCCTGCGGCTGAAACTGCTGTCCGAATGGCTGAAGGACCACGAGCTGCTCGACGCCGCCGTCGAGGAGCGCCTGCGCCGCCTGGAAACCCAGATGCGCTCGGACAAGGTGATGGTCGCCTTCGTCGCCGAGTTCTCGCGCGGCAAGTCGGAGTTGATCAACGCGATCTTCTTCGCCGGCTACAAGCGCCGCATCATGCCGGCCAGCGCCGGGCGCACCACGATGTGCCCCACCGAGCTGGGCTACGACGCGGAGGTGCCGCCCTGCCTGCGCCTGCTGCCGATCGAGACGCGCCTGCAGCCGCAGCCGCTGATGGAGTGGCGCCTGGCGCCCGAGAAGTGGACCCGGGTCGACCTGGACGTCAACAACTCTGCGCAGCTCGCGCAGGCCTTCGAGAAGGTCTCCGAGGTGCTGCACGTCACCAAGGACGAAGCCAAGGCGCTGGGCTTCTGGCACGACGAGACCCCCGAGGACAACCCGATGGTGGGCGCCGACGGCAAGGTCGAGGTGCCGCGCTGGCGGCATGCCCTGATCAACATCGCGCACCCGCTTCTCAAGCAGGGGCTGGTCATCCTGGACACCCCGGGCCTGAACGCCATCGGCGCTGAGCCCGAACTCACGGTCAACCTGATCCCGCAGGCGCACGCGGTCGTCTTCATCCTGGCGGCCGACACCGGCGTGACCCGGTCCGACCTGGCGATCTGGCGCGAGCACCTGATCTCCGAGGGCGAGGACACGGCCTCGCGCCTGGTCGTCCTGAACAAGATCGACACGATGTGGGACTCCCTCAGCACCCCCTCGCAGGTGCAGGCCCAGATCGACCGCCAGCGCGCCACGTCCGCCGAGATCCTGGGCCTGCGGCGCGAGCAGGTGATCCCGGTGTCGGCCCAGAAGGGGCTGGTCGCCAAGGTCAACAACGACGCCGAACTCCTGGTCGCCAGCCAGCTGCCCGTGCTGGAGCACGCGCTCAGCCACGGCGTGATGGGGCAGCGCCAGGCCATCCTGCGCATCGCCGTCGCGGCGGCCGTGGGCGAGCTGCGGTCCGAAGCCAGCCGCGCGCTCAACATCCGCCGGCGCGACCTGGCCGAGCAGATGCAGGAGCTCAAGGGCCTGCGCGGCAAGAACACGTCCGTCATCAAGCACATGCGCCTGCGCATCGAGCAGGAGCAGCGCGACTTCGATGTGAGCGGCGCCAAGATCCACGCGGTGCGTTCGGTGCATCTGAAGCTGCTGCGCGAGGTGTTCGCGCTGCTGGGCACGGCCTCCATGAAGGAGGAGATGGCCCAGCTGACCCACGCGCTGCGCCAGCCGGGCATCAAGCTGGGCGTGCGGCGCGCCTACGCGCTCACCTTCGACCGCCTGCGCGAGGGTCTGCGCAAGGCCCAGGCCACCAGCGGCGAGATCCAGTCGATGCTGAACGGCACCTTCCGCCAGCTCAATGCCGAATACGGCTTCTCGCTGCAACCGCCCAAGGAACCGGACCTCGCCCGCTTCGAGCGCGACCTCGACCTGGTCGAGCGCAGCCACCAGCAGTACCTGGGCGTGGGCAATGCGCTGCGCCTGGCGCAGCCCGAATTCGCCGACCGGCTGGTTCGCGCGCTGGCCACGCGCCTGCGCGCGGTCTACGAATCGGCGCTGGGCGAAGTCGAGCTGTGGAACAAGGCCGCGGCGGCCCAGCTCGATGCCCAGTTGCGCGAGCGCCGCCGCAACTTCAGCCGGCGCCTCGAGGCGATCGAGCGCATCCAGCAGGCCGCCTCCGGCCTGGACGACCGCATCGTCGAGATCGAAGTGCAGGACACGGCCGTCGACGAGCTCGAAGCCAAGCTCACCGAGCTGACCGCCCACCTCGTCGCCACGCCCGCGGTCGAGACGACGGACGACGACGAGCCCCTGTTGCAGCAGGCATGACAGGGCCGGACGCCGGCATCGCCGGCCGGGTGGTGCGCTGGCACGCCAGCCACGGCCGCAGCAGCCTGCCCTGGCAGAACACCCGCGATCCGTACCGCGTCTGGCTGTCGGAGATCATGCTCCAGCAGACCCAGGTGAGCACCGTGCTGGGCTACTACCAGCGCTTCCTCGACCGCTTCCCCGATGTCGCCCGCCTGGCGGCGGCTTCGCTGGACGACGTGCTGGCGCTGTGGAGCGGCCTGGGCTACTACTCCCGCGCGCGCAACCTGCACGCCTGCGCCCGCGCGGTGGTCCAGGAGCACGGCGGATGTTTTCCGGCGTCCGCGGCGCAGCTGGAGAAGCTGCCGGGCATCGGCCGGTCCACCGCCGCCGCGATCGCCGCCTTCTGCTGGGACGAGCGCGCCGCCATCCTCGACGGCAACGTCAAGCGCGTGCTGACGCGGGTGCTGGCCTTCGGCGACGACCTGTCCCAGCCCGCGGCCGAGCGGGCTCTGTGGAAACGGGCCACGGAGCTGCTGCCGCAGGAGCCGGCCGACATGCCCGCCTACACGCAGGCCATGATGGACGTGGGCGCGACGGTCTGCCTGGCGCGCAATCCCAGCTGCCTGATCTGCCCGCTGGCGCCGGTGTGCGAGGCGCGCAAGCTCCAGACGCCGCTGGCCTTCCCGGTGAAGACGCGCAAGACGCGCCGCACGGCGCAGTCGCTCTGGCTGCTGCGGGCGCAGGATCGCCAGGGCTCGATCTGGCTGGAAAAGCGCCCTACGCCGGGCGTCTGGGCCGGCCTGTACTGCCTGCCGGTGTTCGACTCGCGCGAGGCGCTGGCCGCCGCGCTGCCCGCCCGCGCACGGGACAAGCTGCAGGACGGGCCCGCCTTCCTGCACGTGCTGACCCACAAGGACCTGTACCTGCACCCCGTCACGGTGGACCTGGCGACTTCCGCCCTGGATCGCCCGGAAGGCCAGTGGTTCGGCAGCGGGCAGTGGCCCCGGCTGGGCCTGCCGGCGCCGGTGCGCAAGCTGCTCGCGGAAGGCTAGCGGTCGAGTTCGCGGTGGCGCTTGAGCGTCGTCCACCGCTGGCCGAAGGAAGCCGCCAGGCGCTCCACCAGGTACACCGAGCGGTGCTGCCCGCCGGTGCAGCCGACCGCCACCGTCACGTAGCTGCGGTGGTCGCGCGCCAGCGGCTCCAGCCACTGCTTCAGGAAGCCCTCGATCGACTCGAACATCTGGTCGACGCCCGCCTGGGCCCGCAGGTAGTCGACCACGGGCTGGTCCAGCCCGGTGAGGTCGCGCAGGGCCGGTTCGTAGTGCGGGTTGGGCAGCATGCGCACGTCGAACACGTAATCGGCGTCGACCGGGATGCCGCGCTTGAACGCGAACGATTCGAACACCAGCGTGAGCTGGCTGTCCGGGGCGGACAGAAGCGACTTCACCTGGGCCTGCAGCTGCGCGGGGCGGATGGTGCTGCTGTCGATGACGTGGGCCTGCTCGCGCAGGTCGGCCAGCAGTTCCCGCTCCAGCTCGATGGCGTCGACCAGGGCGCGCTGGCGGATCAGCGGATCGACCTCCTCGGCGGCGGGCTGCTGCGACAGCGGATGGCGCCGGCGTGTCTCGGAGAAGCGCCGCACCAGCGTGTCGGTGGTGGAGTCCAGGAACAGTGACCGGATGCGCACGCCCTGAGCGGCCAGCTCGCGCAGCTGCGCCGGCACCTGCGGCAGCGACGTTGCGCTGCGCACGTCCATGGCGATGGCCACGTGCTTGCCCTTGTTGGCCTGCTCCAGCGCCACGAAGGACAGCAGCAGCTCGGGCGGCAGGTTGTCGACGCAGTAGTAGCCGGCATCCTCCAGCGCGCGCAGCGCCACGGACTTGCCCGAGCCGGACATGCCGGTGATGAGGACCAGGTCCAGGCTCATGCCGCCGCGCTGCCCAGCATTTCCTTGGCGTGCGCCAGCGTCGTGCCCGACAGGCGCTCGCCGCCCAGCATGCGGGCGACCTCGGCCACCCGTTGCTCGCCCTGCACCGGCTCGACGGTGCTGGTGGTGCCGGCCTTGTCGGCGCGCTTGGACACCACCAGGTGGTGGTCGGCGCAGGCCGCCACCTGCGGCAGGTGCGTGACGGCCAGCACCTGGCGGTCGCGGCCCAGCTGTTTCATCAGGCGCCCGACGGTCTCGGCCACGGCGCCGCCGACGCCCGCATCCACCTCGTCGAAGATCAGCGTCTGCGCGGTGCCCAGGCGGCTGGTCGTCACCGCGATCGCCAGCGCGATGCGCGAGAGCTCGCCGCCCGAAGCGACCTTGCCCACCGGCCGCGGCGTGGCGCCGGGATGGCCCGCCACCATGAAACTGACTTCGTCCAGGCCTGAAGCGGACGGCTGCGGCAGCGGCTGCAAGCCCACCTCGAACCTGCCGCCCTGCATGCCCAGCCCCTGCATCGCCTGGGTGATCGCCGTGGCCAGCTTTGGCGCCGCCTTGGCGCGGGCCTTGGACAGCGCCGTGGCTTGCGCCGTGTAGGCGCGGCCCTGCTCCTTCTCGGCGGCCTCCAGCGCGGCCAGGTCGGCCGAGGCGTCGAGCCGCTCCAGCTCCTGACGCCAGCCGGCCAGCAGGGCCGGCAGTTCCGCCGGCGTGCGCTTGTAGCGGCGGGCCAGCGACAGCCACAGGGCCATGCGCTCGTCGAGTTCGGCCAGCCGGTCCGGGTCCAGGTCGGTCTTGCGCAGGTAGGTGTGCAGCGAATGCGCGGCGTCCTCGGCCTGGGCCAGCGCGGAAGCCAGCACTTCGGCCAGGGACTGGAACTCGGGCTCGAGCTGCTCCTGCGCCTGCAGCAGCGTTTGTGCCTGCGACAGCGATGCCGTGGCGCCGGCGTCCTCGCCTTCCAGCGCCTGCAGGGCGTTGCGCGCCGCATCGAGCAGGGCCTGCGCATGAGACAGGCGCGTGTGGTTGGTGTTGAGCTCTTCCCACTCGTCGGCGCCCGGTGCGAGCTTGTCCAGCTCGCCGATCTGCCAGGCCAGGCGCTCGCGTTCGCGCTGCAGCGTGTCCTGCGCCTCGCGGGCCTGCACCAGGGTCTTCTGCGCCGCGCGCCAGGCGTCCCAGGCCTGCTGCACGGAGTTGCCGGTGACGCCGGCATAAGCGTCCAGCAGCGCGCGCACCGAGTCGGGCCGCGTCAGGCTCTGCCAGGCGTGCTGGCCGTGGATGTCCACCAGCTGCTCGCCGGCCTCGCGCAACTGCGCGGCGGTGGCGGGGCTGCCGTTGATCCAGGCGCGGCTCTTGCCCTGGCTGTCGATGCTCCGCCGCAGCAACAGGGTGTCGCCGCCTTCGAAGCCGGCTTCCTCCAGCCAGGGGGCGAGCGTCGCGGGCAGGTCGAACTCCGCGCTGATGTCGGTGCGGGCCGCGCCTTCGCGCACCACGCCCGCATCGGAGCGCGCGCCCAGCGCCAGCTGCAGCGCGTCGACCAGGATGGACTTGCCCGCACCGGTCTCGCCGGTGAGGACGGAGAACCCGTCGCCGGGCTCCAGCTCGAGTTCCCGCACGATCACGAAATCTCGCAGGGCGATGCGCTTGAGAGTCATTGAATCACCTCCGCGCTGCGCGCTGCGGTGCGAGCCCCTTCGGGCGGCCGGGCGGGGCTCACGATCCTCCCTCGTTCCAGTGCAGCTTCCTGCGCAGGGTGTCGTAGTAGCTCCAGCCGCGCGGGTGCAGGAAGCGCACCTGGTGCTGCGAGCGCTTGACCAGGATGCGGTCGCCGTGCAGCAGCGAGGCCAGCGACTGCATGTCGAAATTGGCGCTGGCGTCGCGTCCCGCAACCAGCTCGATGGCGATCTCCACCGAATCGGGGATCACGATCGGCCGGTTGGACAGCGTGTGCGGCGCGATCGGCACCAGCGCCCACACGGGGTTGCCCGGATGCAGCAGCGGGCCGCCGGCGGACAGCGCGTAGGCGGTGGACCCGGTGGGCGTAGCCACGATCAGGCCGTCGGCGCGCTGGTTGGCGACGAAGTGGCCATCGACCTCCACCCGCAGTTCGACCATGCCGGAGGTGGCGCCGCGGTTGACCACCACGTCGTTCATGGCCTGGGCCTTGAACACGCAGTGGCCGTCGCGCACCACCTGCGCGAGCATCAGGCCGCGGCGGTCTTCTTCGTACTCTCCACGCAACATGGGGCCGAGCACGTCGCGGTAGCCTTCCAGCCGGATGTCGGTGACGAAACCCAGGCGCCCCTGGTTGACGCCGACAAGCGGCACGCCGAAGCGGGCCATCTGCCGGCCGATGCCCAGCATGGTGCCGTCGCCGCCCACCACCAGGCCCAGGTCGCATTGCGCGCCGATGGCCTGCACGTCAAGAACCGTGTAACCGACGATCCCGCAGGTGCTGGCCGTGTCATGCTCGATGGCCACGTCGCAGCCTTCGGAGACCAGGAACTGGGCAATGTCCTCCAGCGCCGCACGGCTGCTGGCAGCCGCCGCGCCGCCGGCGTGGTACTTGCCTATCAGCGCAACCTGGCGGAACCGAGTGCTCATCGAGGCAAATTACATCATTAAAATTCATCGGAGGCCTCCGCACCATGCTCGATGACCGTGCCAAGTTGTTGTTGAAAGCTCTGGTCGAGCGCTATATCGCCGAAGGGCAGCCGGTGGGATCGCGCACGCTGTCGCGGGCGTCGGGCCTGGAACTCTCGCCCGCCACCATCCGCAACGTGATGTCGGACCTCGAGGACCTGGGGCTGATCGCCAGCCCGCACACCTCGGCCGGCCGCATCCCCACCGCGCGCGGCTACCGCCTGTTCGTGGACACCATGCTCACCGCGCAGCGCGAGCACCTGGCCGCGCCCAGCCTGCCGCCCGACCAGCCGCAGCGCGTGATCGCCAACGCCGCCCAGCTGCTGTCCAACCTGTCGCACTTCGTCGGCGTGGTGATGGCGCCGCGCCGCACGTCGGTGTTCCGCCACATCGAATTCCTGCGGCTGTCCGAGCGGCGCTACCTGGTCATCATCGTCTCGCCGGACGGCGACGTGCAGAACCGGGTGGTGTTCACCGACAGCGACTACACCCAGCAGCAGCTGGTCGAGGCCGCCAACTTCCTGAATGCCCACTACGCGGGCCTTGCGATCGAGCAGGTGCGCGAGCGCCTGAAGACCGAGGTCGAGCAGTTGCGCGGCGAGATCGTCCAGCTGATGCACACGGCGGTGGACGCCAGCTCGGAGGCCCTGGAGCAGGCTCAGGGCGAGGTGGTCATCTCCGGCGAGCGCAACCTGCTGGAGGTGTCGGATTTCTCCAGCGACATGACGCACCTGCGCAAGGCATTCGAGCTGTTCGAGCAGAAGACGCAGCTGATGCGCCTGCTGGACATCTCCAGCCAGGCCGAGGGCGTGCGCATCTTCATCGGCGGCGAAAGCCAGGTCGTGCCGTTCGAGGAGCTGTCCGTCGTCAGCTCGCCGTATGAGGTGGACGGCCAGATCGTCGGCACCCTGGGCGTGATCGGCCCCACCCGCATGCCTTACGACCGGATGATCCAGATCGTGGACATCACGGCCAAGCTGGTGAGCAACGCGCTGAGCCACCACAAGTGAGATTTGCCGTCATCCCCGCGCAAGCGGGGATCCAGTCCCCGATCCCTACAATTCCCCTCGTGGGGCGTTAGCTCAGTTGGTCAGAGCAGGGGACTCATAATCCCTTGGTCGCTGGTTCAAGTCCAGCACGCCCTACCACCCCGGCGGGGGTCCTTCCGGACCTGCTATACTCGCTGGCTTCGCGGCTGTAGCTCAGTTGGATAGAGTACTTGGCTACGAACCAAGGGGTCGTGGGTTCGAATCCTGCCAGCCGCGCCAAAAACAAAGGGTCAGGTCTCTCAGAGGCCTGACCCTTTTCTCTTCCCCGCCCCGTTTCCGCGCTCAGCGCTGCTGGCGCGCCACCCGCTGCTCGATGCGGACCACCGGCCGGGCCGTGAAGGCGTCCAGGCGGCTGCCCATGGCCTGGGCGAGCGCGTCCAGCCGGTGCTGCGCCGGCGGGTGGGTGGACAGCGACAGGGCGAACAGCGGGTTGTCCGGCGCCTGCGTGCGCAGTTGCTGCAGCACGCCGGGCAGGCCGTAGGGGTCGAAGCCGGCCCGGGCGGCGAGCACCACGCCCTGGCGATCGGCGTCGAACTCGTCCTGCTGGTCCAGGCCGCTGGCATACAGGTTGCGGGCCAGAGACAGCACCTGCTGCGACACCAGCGATCCCACCGCGTTGCCCGTGCGGATCTGCGAGCCGATCAGCTGCGTGAATGCCCCCGCCCGCGCCTTCTGCCGCAGCGCCTGCAGGTGGTGACGCTCGGTGACGTGGGTGATCTCGTGGGCCAGGATGCCGGCGAGTTCCGCCTCGTCCACCCGGTCCAGCAGCCCGCGGGTGACGAACACGAAGCCGCCCGGCGCGGCGAAGGCGTTGAAGCCGGGGTCGTCCAGCACCGTGAAGGTCCAGGGCAGTTGGGGCCGGCTCGACTGCAGACCGATCCAGCGGCCCAGCTGGTTGACGTAGCGCTGCAGCGCCTCGTCCGCATGCATGGGCTTGCTGCCCAGGAGCACGGCCGCGAGCTGGCGGCCGATCTCGATCTCCTTGGCCTCGTCGATCGGGGCGTCCTGCGACAGCAGCGCGACGATGTCGACCGCGCCAGGCTGGGACATTGCGGCGGGCGCCGGGGCGGGCGCGAGCAGCGCCCCCAGCGGGTTGGCCGAAGCCTTGCCGGGCTGCGTCGCGTTCAGCAGGGAGTTCAGGGCGCCCAGGGCGTTGTTCTGCGCGGCGACGGGCGCCAGGGTGAGGGCCAGGCCCGCAGCCACGGTGAGTTGGCGCAGGTTCATTGCTGTGCTCCCGGGTTTGCGGACGCAGGTCGCGGCGGCGCGGGAAGGGGGTCGACCGATTGCGGCGCCAGCCCCGCATCGCGGGCGAACTGGCGCGCCTGCGGCTCGGTGGCGCGCAGCGCTTCCATCCGCGTGACGGCAGCCGTGTCCGGTTGCGCCTGGGCGAGGTCCTGCGCACCCAGACCGCGGATGCCGACGGCGGAGGTCGAGACGGTGGTCGGGGACGGCTTGCCGAAGAGCCCTGTCACGCCGCGCAGCAGGCCCGAGGCGCCGCCCGACGAGGCCGCCGCGCTGCCGGGCGTTCCCAGATCGAACAGGTGCACCCAGCCCACGAGACCCGCGGTGGTCCGCACGCGCACCCACGGCCCCTGGCGGTCGGCCATCCGTGTCACCGATGAATCGGCCTGGAGCGCAGCGAGGCTTCGGCTCGCGCCGGGCTGCTCGCGCAGTTCGGTGGCCTGCTTCACCACGACGGTTTCTTCTTGAGGCTGGGCGAGGACCACCCCGCAGGCCATCAGCCAAGCCAGGGCCACAGCGGCCCTGCCGAGTTGCGTGCTCATCGATCGTTTCCCCAAGAGGTCAGCAGATGCGGCAATTCTAAGAAGCTCAACCGTGAGCCGCGTGGCGTGGAATCCACCGCCGAGTCAACGCTGTCCTACAGGCGCACCTCGCCGTCTCCGACAGGCTTCGCGAAAACGTGCTTCTTACATTCGATGCGTCGTGAAAGATTTGCTTACGTACGGTCCAGCTACCCCGCTTGCGCTGAGCGGGCGGGCGGCAGTCCGATGCGGCGTCGCCGACGGAGGGAAAACACCATGATGGAACTCGTCACCGGGCCCGAACAGTCCTGGCGCCGCTTCGCCTGGGCCGCGCCGCTGGTGCGGCGCGGCGAGCCGCTCTCTCCCGACCAGCTGGCCATGCTCCACGCCGCGCCACCGTTGCCGCACGACGAGACCGAGCGGCTGTCCGACCTGCGCGAGTACTCGGTCCTCGACGGCGAGGCTTGCGCGGACTTCGATGCCCTGGTCGAGCTGGCCGCCGCGACCTGCGGCGCGCCCATGGCCGCGCTGAGCTTCGTGGACGGCGCGCGCCAGCGCTACACCGCGCGCGTGGGCATCCCGGTGGCCGAGGTGGGTCGCAACGCGGGGCTGTGCGCGCGGGCCATCCTCGCGACCGAACCGGTGCTGGAAGTGCCCGACACGTCGCGGGTGGCCTGGTTCTCTCCCGGCCTGCACGGCCCCGACGGCCTGCCGGTGCGCTTCTACGCCGGCGCGCCGCTGCGCACCCGGGATGGCAGCGCGATCGGCACGCTGTGCGTCATGGACCAGGTGCCGCGGCGGCTCACCGATGCGCAACGCACGGCCCTGGAGCGCATCGCGCGCGCCGCCTGCACCCAGCTGTCCCTGCGCCGCCAGTTGCGGCTGGCCACGCAGACCGACCGCCTCACCGGGCTGCCCAACTGGCTGCATTTCGAGTCGGAGTTCGAGGCCCTCAAGCCGCGCAGCGGGATCGCCTGCTTCGTGCGCCTCAAGGCGCTCACGCACATCAGCACCGCGCACGGCTTCCGGGTGGCGGATTCGCTGGTGCAGCAGACCGCGGCCCGCCTGCGCGCCATCGCGGCCGGCGGGGCGTTCATCGGCCGCATCAAGCGCGGCCTGTTCCTGCTCTTCTTCCCGGACATGGAGCCCGAGTCCTTCCGCCTCAAGGCGCAGCTGATCGCCGCGCAGCTGCAGGCGCCGTACATGGTGAACGACCTCACCCTGGTCTGCCCCGTGCACCTGGGTTTTGCCGCCCATCCGCGCGACGGCGCCACCCTCGACGAGGTGGTGAACGCGGCCGACGCCGCCCTGCAGCTGGCGATCGAGCGCGACGAGCCCACGGCCTTCTTCGACAAGTCGGTGGACTGCGCCACCACGAGCACCCATTACCGGCTCGAGCCGCAACTGCGCAACGCGCTCGTCCACGACGAGTTCGTCAACTACTACCAGCCCAAGGTGGATCTCGCGACCGGCCGCATCCAGGGCGTTGAGGCGCTGATCCGCTGGGTGCATCCGCAGCGCGGGCTGGTGCCGCCCTCGGAGTTCGTTCCCGCGCTGGAGGCGACCGGCCTGATCCGCGACGTGGGCCGAAGCATCCTGGAGCGCGCGGTCGCCGACTGGCGGCGCTGGCGCGACGCCGGCCTGCCCGCGCCACGCATAGCCGTGAACGTGGCGGCCGCGCAGCTGCGCGACGGCGACCTGGTGCGCCACCTGCGCGAGGCGCTCGACGCCATCGGCGGCAACCCCGCCGCGTTGTCCATCGAGGTCACGGAGAGCGTGCTGATCGGCAACCTGGAACGGGCCATCGAGGTGCTCACGCAGGTGCGCGAATTGGGCCTGCCGGTGGCGATCGACGACTTCGGCACCGGCTACTCCTCGCTCGCCTACCTCGTCACGCTGCCGGTGGACGAGGTGAAGATCGACCGCGCCTTCACCCGCAAGATCGGCACCGACTCGGCCTACCGCGACATCGTCGGCACCTGCGTCAACCTGGCCCGCAACCTGCGGCTGCGCGTGGTGGCCGAAGGGGTGGAGACGCAGGAGCAGGCCCGCGTCCTGCGCGCGCTGCGCTGCGACCTGGCCCAAGGCTTCCTCTACAGCCCGCCGGTTCCCGCCGAGGAGCTCGCCCAACTGCTGAGCTCTTCCGCACCCGCGTGGTGAGGCGCCATTGGCCTGCGCCGTCGGGTAGGACCGCGCCTACCGGGTGGACTGGATGGGCGACTTAACATCAGAGCGCCCCATGTTGCCGACCGCAGAGCTGCCCCTCCCATCGATGCCCATTGACCGACCGACGCAGGACGACGCAAGCGTCGTGCGCATGCTCGAGCGCGCAGCCTCCATCGGCGTCTGGCGCCTGGACCTGCAGGCCCGCGAACTCAGCTGGTCCGACCAACTCGCGGAAATGCATGGTGCGCCAGCCGGCTATGCGCCTCCCGCGGACGATCCGCTCCACCATTACTCGCCCGGGTGCCGGCCCAAGCTGGAGGCGCTGCTCAAGGCCTGCGTGGAGGACGGCACGCCCTTCGACGAGGAGGCGCAGATCCTCCTGCGGGATGGCCGCCGCTCCTGGGTGCGCTCCATCGGGCAGCCGGTCCATGACGTGCAGGGCGGCATCGTCGCGGTGCAGGGCGCGTTGCAGGAGATCGCGCCTCGGGGCCTGCGGCCCGGCACGCTGTTGCGCATGGGCGCTGCGCTGGGCAGCGGTGAAGCCTTCGCCACGGTGGACCGCAACGGCCAGTACACCTTCCTCAACGAGCAGGCCGAGCAGATGCTGGGCGTGCCCAGCGACCAGCTGATCGGGCGGCGGTTCTGGAACTCCTTCCAGAAGACCGTGCGCCTGCGGCTGGAAGAGCAGTTCCGCACGGCCCTCGCACGCAGCGTGAAGCTCGAATTCGAGCAGCTCGATGCGCGCCAGTCGCACTGGTTCGAGGTGCGCGGCTTCCCCTTCGGTGGCGGCATGGCCATCCACATCCGCGACGTGACCGAGCGCCGCAAGGCGCAGGAGCAGCTGCGCCTGCTGGAGGGCAGCATCGCCCGGCTGAACGACATCGTGATCATCACGGAGGCGGGCCCCTTCAGCGAGCCGGGACCGCGCATCGTGTTCGTCAACGAAGCCTTCGAGCGCCGCACCGGCTACACGCGCGACGAGGTGATCGGCCGCACGCCGCGCCTGCTGCAAGGCCCCAACACGCAACGGCGCGCGCTCGACCAGATCCGCGCGGCGCTGGAGGAATGGCGCCCCGCACGCGTCGACCTGATCAACTACAAGAAGAACGGCGAGCCGTTCTGGGTCGACCTGGACGTCTCCCCGGTGTGGGACAAGCAGCGCAAGCTCACCCACTGGGTGGCGGTGGGCCGCGACGTGACCGAGCGCAAGCTGGCCGAGGAGAAGATCCAGCACCTGGCGTTCTACGACGCGCTCACCAAGCTGCCCAACCGCCAGCTGCTGATGGACCGGCTGCATGCGGCCCTGGCCGACCCGGCGCGGCCGCGCGAAGGCGCGCTGATGTTCATCGACCTGGACAACTTCAAGGTGCTCAACGACACGCTGGGCCACCAGAAGGGCGACCTGCTGCTGCAGCTGGTGGCCGAGCGGCTGCGCTCGTGCGTGGCCAAGGGCGACACGGTGGCACGCCTGGGCGGCGACGAATTCGTGATCCTGCTGGAGAACCGCGGCGACAAGCCGCTGGACCCGGCCAAGGGCGCGCGCGCCGTGGCCGAGCGCATCCTGCAGGCGCTGGGCGAGCCCTACGTGCTGCCGGGCTACCTTCACCACAGCACCTGCAGCATCGGCGTGACGCTGTTCAGCAAAAGCGACCGCACGGTGAGCGAACTGCTCAAGCAGGCCGACCTGGCCATGTACCAGGCCAAGGGCGCGGGCCGCAACACGGTCTGCTTCTTCGATCCGGAGATGCAGGCGGTGGTCAGCGCCAATGCCGCGCTGGCGGCCGACCTGCGCCAGGCCTGGCGCGAGACCCAGTTCCGGATCGACTACCAGCCTCAGGTGGGCCCCGACGGCCGGATGACCGGCGTCGAGGCCCTGTTGCGCTGGCAGCATCCGCAGCGCGGCACCGTGCCGCCCGACCAGTTCATCCCGGCCGCGGAGGAGACGTCGCTCATCATCCCGATCGGCCGCTGGGTGCTCGATACCGCCTGCGCGCAGCTGGCGCAGTGGGAGCACCGGCCCGACCGGCGCCACCTGAGCATCGCGGTGAACGTGAGCGTCAAGCAGTTTCGGCACCCCGAGTTCGTCGACGAGGTGATGCAGGCCATCGAGCAGTCCGGCGTCCAGCCGCACAAGCTCAAGCTGGAGCTCACCGAGAGCCTGCTGGCCGACGGCATCGACGTCACCATCGCCAAGATGGGCAGCCTCAAGGACATGGGCGTGACGCTGTCGCTGGACGACTTCGGCATCGGCTACTCGTCGCTGTCCTACCTCAAGCGCCTGCCGCTGGACCAGCTCAAGATCGACCGCGAGTTCGTCAAGGACATCCTCACGGACGCCAACGACGCCGCCATCGCCCGCACCGTGATCGACCTGGCCCACAGCCTGGACCTGGACGTGATCGCCGAAGGGGTGGAGACCGAGGAGCAGCGCGCCTTCCTGGAGCGCCAGGGCTGCCACTCCTACCAGGGCTACCTGTTCTGCAAGCCGCTGCCCATCGACGAGCTGGAGGCCTTCATGGACCGGGTGCCGGTGCTGGAAGCCACGCTGGCCTGACGCCAGTGGGCGGCGCGGCGCTCAGAGCGGCGCGATCTGCAGCGGCGTGGTGGCCACCATGCGCGGGATGCGCATGACGATCTGGTCCTGGGTGCGGAACAGCTCGATGCCTTCGGCAATGGCCAGGGCCTGCACGTCGGTCCAGTCGAGCGCGCGGTAGTTGGGCTCCGACGCGATGACGTCGGGCGCCAGGCCGTCGTCGTCGCGCGGCTTGGGCGTGACCCGCAGCGTGACCACCGCGAAGCCGGGCGACACCTCGGCGCCGGCGGCCAGCTCGCTGGGCCCGGGGGCAGCGTCCGCCAGCGAGAGCAGCGAGGCCGTCACCAGGTTCCGCACGGCCACCCGCGACACCTCGAATTCGTTGTCGGGCACCTCGTTGACCAGCGAGAAGCCGCGGAAGTTGAAGCTGCTGCGCAGCAGCCCGACGCACTCGTCCACGCCGTCGCGCAGCCGCACGCTTTCGTCCTCGGAAGGCGAGATCCAGGTGGCCACCTTCAGGCAGGTCATCACCGCATCGCGAGCCAGCCGGTTCATCTTGCTGACGCTGGCTTCGAAGTCGGCGGGGGAGGGCGTGCCCTTCTCCAGCCGGGCGCTGAGCACCTCGGCCATCATGGCCACGGCCTGCAGGTTGACGACCATGTCGTGCTTGAGCGCGGGCGCCAGCCGGCGCAGCACGCCGTAGCGCGCCGCCTCCGCCTGGGTTCGCGGGCGGCGGCTGGAGCCGGCCTGCGCCGACGCGACGCCCTGGGACGAGGTGACGACGCTCATGAAAAGGTCCCCACCGGCCGCGGCCGCGTAGTCGTTACTGCTGGATTCATCACCCGTCGATTGTTTGCAGCGGGGCAGTTGCGGCTCGTCAGGCGATCACCGCGCCCCCTGTAGGAAAGGGCTTTCGTCGCGTTGGATCGCAGCGCCCGCGCGAGCGGCCGTTTGCGCGCGGGCGGACTATCCTTGCGGCATGAGCAAGGCGTTCACCCGCGAAACCGACGCGGAAGACGACGAGGAAGCCCCCCCGGCACTGCCGGCGGGTGGGCGGAACTACATCACGCCGCAGGGGTATGCCCGGCTGCGCGCCGAGCTGCTGCAACTGATCGACGACGAGCGGCCCAAGGTCGTGGAAGTGGTGCACTGGGCGGCCAGCAACGGCGACCGCTCCGAGAACGGCGACTACCTGTACGGCAAGAAGCGGCTGCGCGAGATCGACCGCCGCATCCGGTTCTTGACCAAGCGGCTGGAAATCGCCGAAGTGGCCGACCCGACGCTGCACCATGGCCACGGCCAGGTGTTCTTCGGCGCCACCGTCACCTACGCGGAGGCATCCGGCGACGAGCGCACCATCACCATCGTGGGCATCGACGAGGCCGACAGCCTCAAGGGGCAGGTGAGCTGGATCTCGCCGATCGCCCGCGCGCTGCTCAAGGCGCAGGAAGGCGACGTGGTGCGGCTGGTCACGCCGGCCGGCGCGCAGGAGATCGAGGTGATCGAGGTGCGCTATCCCGCGCCCGGCGAAGCTTCAGCGCCCGTGGCCTGAGTGGCCGGCGCGCAGGCGCTGGGCCCGCATCACCGAAGGCGTGCGCTTGAGCGTGCGCATCACGGTGTCCAGGTGGGCGCGGTCGCGCACCGCGACGATGAAGCGCAGGTCGGTGGCGTCCTGCGCCCTTTCCTCGTCCATGTCCACGTGGGTGATGTCGGCCTCCACGCTGGCCAGGGCGGAGGCCACGCGGGCCAGCACGCCCTTGGTGTTGGCCACCGTGACCATCACGGTGGTCTCGAAGGGCCGCACCGGCTCGTCGGCCCATTCCACGCCGATGAAGCGCTCGGCATCCTTGTGCTGCAGGCGGCGCGCCACGGCGCAGTCGTCCAGGTGGACCACCAGGCCTTCACCGCGCCCCAGGTAGCCCACGATGCCGTCGCCAGGCACCGGTCGGCAACAGGCCGCGAACTGCACCGAGGCGTTCTCGCTGCCGTCCAGCACCACCGCGCCCTGCGACACGTTCTCGTGCGCCGTGTAGCGCTCGCGCGTGATCAGCAGCGCGTCGGGCTTCTCGCCCAGTTCGGCCATCAGCGTCATGAGGCGCTTGGCCACGATGCCGGCGATGCGCTTGCCCAGGCCCAGGTCGGTCAGCAGCTCGGCGCGGCTCTTGTTGCCGGTGAAGCGCAGCAGCTTCTCCCACACCGCGTGGTGGCCCTCGTCGTCGGCCGGCAGCCGCTCGATGCCCTCGGCGCGCAGCGCCTGCGTGAGCAGCTTCTCGCCCAGCTCCTGCGACTCGGCCTGGGCCAGCGACTTGAGGTGGTGGCGGATCTTGGAGCGGGCCCGCCCCGTCCGCACGAACCCCAGCCAGGCCGGGTTGGGCGTGGACACGGGCGCCGTGACCACTTCGACCACGTCGCCGTTCTTCAGCTCGGTGCGCAGCGGCACCTGCACGCCGTTGATCTTGGCGGCCACGGTGCGGTCGCCGACGTTGCTGTGGATCGCGTAGGCGAAGTCGACCACCGTCGCGCCGCGCGGCATGGCCATGATCTGGCTCTTGGGCGTGAACACGTAGACCGCGTCGGGGAACAGGTCGATCTTGACGTGGTCCCAGAACTCGGCGGCGTCGCGCGTCTCGTGCTGGATGTCCAGCAGCGACTGCAGCCACTTGGTGCCCAGGCGCTCGGCGTAGTCGCTCTCCGGGTGGCTGGCCTTGTACAGCCAGTGCGCGGCCACGCCCGATTCGGCCACCACGTGCATGGCCTCGGTGCGCATCTGGAATTCCACGCTCACGCCCGACGGGCCCACCAGCGTGGTGTGCAGCGACTGGTAGCCGTTGACCTTGGGGATGGCGATGTGGTCCTTGAAGCGGCCCGGCACCGGCTTGTACATCTGGTGCAGCACGCCCAGCGCCGTGTAGCAGTCGGTCACCGCCGGCACGACGACACGGAAGCCGTAGATGTCGGTGACCTGGGCGAACGACAGGTGCTTCTCGTCCATCTTGCGGTAGATGGAGTAGAGGGTCTTCTCGCGCCCGGCGATGCGCACCTTCATGCCGGCCTGCTCGAAGGCGGCCTCCACCTCGCGCTGCACCTTCTGGATCAGGTCGCGGCGGCGGCTGCGCGCCTTGGCCACGGCTTTTTCCAGCACGTCGTGCCGCCAGGGCATGAGGTAGCGGAAGGCCAGCTCCTGCAGCTCGCGGTAGGTCTGGTTCAGGCCCAGGCGGTGCGCGATGGGCGCGTAGATGTCCAGCGTCTCGCGGGAGGTGCGGCCCCACTTCTCGCGGGGCACGTCTTCCAGCGTGCGCATGTTGTGGCTGCGGTCGGCCAGCTTGATCAGGATCACGCGCACGTCGCGCGCCATCGCCAGCAGCATCTTGCGGAAGGACTCGGCCTGGCCTTCCTCGCGCGTGTTGAATTGCAGCTTGTCCAGCTTGGTCAGGCCGTCCACCAGTTCGGCCACGGCCGCGCCGAAGCGCTCGATCAGCTGGGGCTTGGTGACGCCGCAGTCCTCGATGGCGTCGTGCAGCAGGGCGGCCATGAGCGCCTGCGCGTCCAGCTTCCACTCCGCGCACTGCGAGGCCACGGCGATCGGGTGCGTGATGTAGGGCTCGCCGCTGGCGCGGATCTGCCCCAGGTGGGCCTCGTCGGCGAAGCGGTAGGCCTGGCGGACCTGTTCGATCTCGGCCGGCTCCAGGTAGTCGAGCCTGGCGGTGAGCGCGGCAAAGCTCGCGGCTGCCGCATTGACGGCCGCCGGGCTGGGCATGGCCACCGGGGCCGGGCGCTGGCCCTTGCCGGTGGCCGGAGGGAGCACGGCACTCATGCCCACAAATGTACCGTGAGCGTGCGCTCGCTGCCCGAGCCAACAAAAAAGCACCGCGGCGCGGTGCTTGATTAGGTTCTGGATCCCCGGCTGCGCGGGGATGCCTGGCGAGCTGGCGCTTAGCCAGGCACCTTCTTCAGCATCTCCAGGCCCACCTTGCCGTCGGCGATCTCGCGCAGGGCGGTGACGCCCGGCTTGTTCTTGCTCTCGATCTTGGGCGCGTGGCCTTGGCTCAGCATGCGGGCGCGGTAGGTCGCGGCCAGCACCAGCTGGAATCGGTTGGGGATCTTGTCGAGGCAGTCTTCGACGGTGATTCGGGCCATGGGGTTCTCTCTCGCGTGTCAGGGAATGTTGAGGGCCTTGAAGGTCGCGGCCCGGGCGCGGCGCTGGGCGGAGAACTTCAGCCGCTGGGCATGAACGATGGCCTTGAGGTCGAAAAGCGCTCGTTCGAAAAGCTCGTTGATTATAACGAAGTCGAACTCCGGCGCCTTGGACAGCTCCTCGGCCGCGTTCTTCAGCCGCAACTCGATCACCTCGGGCGCGTCCTCGCCGCGCCGCTCCAGCCGCGAGCGCAGCTCCTCCCAGCTCGGCGGCAGGATGAACACCAGCACCGCGTTGGCGAAGATGCGCTTGATCTGCAGCGCGCCCTGGTAGTCGATCTCCAGGATCACGTCGGCGCCCCGGGCGATGCGGTCCTCGATGGCGCGCTTGGAGGTGCCGTAGCGCCGCCCGTGCACGAAGGCCCACTCGACGAATGCGTCGGCCAGCACCATGGCGTCGAATTCCTGCTCCGACACGAAGAAGTACTCGCGGCCGTGCTTTTCCTGGCCGCGGGGCGCCCGCGTGGTGTGCGAGATCGACGGCTGGACCTGCGAATCCAGCTCCATCAGCGCCTTGACCAGGCTGGACTTGCCGGCGCCGCTGGGGGCGGCGACGACGAAAAGGTTGCCGGGATAGTCCATCGTCAGGCCTCCGACGAGCCGCCTCTGGGAGGCCTGGGCGGGGGGCAGAGAGCTACACGAAGTGAGCGAACGTGGGGGGCCATGTTCATTCGATGTTCTGGACCTGCTCGCGCATCTGCTCGATCAGGACTTTCATGTCGACGGAAATGCGGGTCAGCTCCAGCGCCGCCGACTTCGAGCCTAGGGTGTTGGCCTCGCGGTGCAGCTCCTGGATCAGGAAGTCCAGCCGCTTGCCGGCCTCGCCGCCCTTCTTGATCAGGCGCTCGATTTCCTCGATGTGGGCCGACAGGCGGGTGAGTTCCTCCGCCACGTCGATGCGGATGGCGAACGCGGTGGCCTCGGTGAGGGCGCGGTCCTGCGCCGCTTCGGGCGACGCGCCGCCCTCGGCCAGGCCCATGGCCTCCTTCCAGCGCTCCAGGAAGCGCGTGCGCTGCTGCTCCACCAGCTGCGGCACCAGCGGCCGCGCCTGCTCGGCGAGTTCGCCCAGCTGCTTCAGGTGTCCGAGCAGCATCTTGGCCAGGCGCGCGCCTTCGCGCTCGCGCGAGGCCACAAGGTCGTCGACCGCCTTCGTGGCCAGCGCCTGCAGCGCAGGCCCCAGGTCGGACGGCGGCGCTTCCTCGGCGGCGCCCAGGCGAAGGACGTCGGCCACGCTCAGGGAGCGCGCGTCGGGCAGCCAGGTGCGCACCGTGTCCTGCACGCTGGCCAGGCGCTGCAGCATGCGGGCATTGGGATCGCGGACAGCGTCGGACTGCGTGGACTCCAGGCCGGCGCGCAGTTCGACCTTCCCGCGTTTGAGGCGCCCCTGCAACAGTTCGCGCAGGGCGGGTTCGTGCTGGCGCAGTTCCTCGGAGAGCCGGAAGGAGAGGTCCAGGAAGCGGCTGTTGACCGAACGGATCTCCAGCCCCAGGCGGCCCTGTGGGAGAGCCTTGGTGTCTTGTCCGGGCGCGGCCTGGGCCAGGTTGTGCTGGCCGGTGGCGTAGCCCGTCATGCTGTAAACTGGCATCGACTTGGGGGGAGTTGCGGGATTGCGAGGATAAAGGGGCGGAGCACGCCGCCCTAGACTGCAAATTATGTCAAAGGTCAAGCCGGCGCCCCTGCCTCCGGATACCGTCATCGGCGGCTACCGGGTGGTGCGAAAGCTCTCCGCCGGTGGTTTCGGGGTGGTGTACCTGGCCGTCGACAACGAAGGCCAGCAGGTCGCGATCAAGGAATACCTGCCCGCTTCCCTGGCCACCCGCGCCCCCGGCGAGCTGCTGCCGCAGGTGCAGCCCGAGAAACTCTCCCTCTACCGCCTCGGCCTCAAGAGCTTCTTCGAGGAAGGCCGCTCGCTCGCGCAGATCTCGCACGCCTCGGTGGTGAGCGTGCTCAACTTCTTCCGCGAGAACGAGACCGTCTACATGGTGATGAACTACCTGGAGGGCGGGACCCTGCAGGACTTCATCATCACCGCGCGCGAACTGAAGAAGCAGAAGGTCTTCCGCGAGTCGACCATCCGCTCGCTGTTCGACGAGATCCTGCGCGGCCTGCGCATCGTGCACCAGCACAAGATGCTGCACCTGGACATCAAGCCGGCCAACATCTTCATCACCGACGACAACAAGGCGGTGATGATCGACTTCGGCGCGGCGCGCGAAGTGCTGTCCAAGGAAGGCAACTTCATCCGCCCGATGTACACGCCCGGCTTCGCCGCGCCCGAGATGTACCGGCGCGATTCGTCGATGGGCCCGTGGACCGACATCTATGCCATCGGCGCCTGCATCTACGCCTGCATGCAGGGCTACCCGCCCAACGACGCGCCCCAGCGGCTGGAGAAGGACCGCCTGGCGCTGGCCCTCTCGCGCCTGCGCGGCGTGTACTCGGACAACCTGATCGAGGTGGTGGAGTGGTGCATGTCGCTCGACCCGCTGTCGCGCCCGCAATCGGTGTTCGCGCTGCAAAAGGAGCTCAGCCGCGAGGGCGAGCGCCGCTACACCAAGCTCACGGTCGGCGAGAAGATGCGCCTGCAGTTCGACAACATGGTGTCGGACTCCAAGAAGAACATCCGCAAGGCCACCCACTTCGGCGCCAAGCTGAAGTAACCGGGCCCTCCAGATGAAATTCTCGGTCTTCCAGATCAGCCGCAAGGGCTCGCGCGAGAAGAACGAAGACCGCATGGGCTACTGCTACACGCGGGAGTCGGGTCTCTTCGTGCTGGCCGACGGCATGGGCGGCCACCCGGAAGGCGAAGTGGCCGCGCAGCTCGCGCTGCAGACCATCTCGGCCCTCTACCAGCGCGACGCGCGCCCGGTGGTGCGCGATCCCGCCGAGTTCCTCTCCGGCGCGCTGATGGCGGCGCACCACCAGATCATCCGCTACGCCGGCGAGAAGGGCATGCTGGACACGCCCCGCACGACGCTGGTGGCGGCCGTCCTGCAGGGCAACTCGGCCTGCTGGGTGCACTGCGGCGACTCGCGCCTGTACGTGGTGCGGGGCGGCGAGCTGCTCACCCGCACCCGCGACCACTCCTACCTGGAGCAGCACGCGGCGGCCATGATGAGGACGGAGCGGATCAACCGCAACATCCTCTTCACCTGCCTGGGTTCCCCCACCAAGCCGGTGTACGACATCACGGGCCCGGTGGTGCTGCAGGAGGGCGACAAGCTGCTGCTGTGCTCCGACGGCCTGTGGAGCTCGGTGGAAGACGCCGAGATCGTGCGCCACCTCAGCGCCAAGCCGGTGTCCGAGGCCACGCCCGACCTGGTGGAGCTCGCGCTTCGAAACGGCGGCGCCACCTGCGACAACGTCACCGTGATCGCGCTGGAGTGGGAGACGCCCGACGCGTTCGAGTCCACCCACGGCGTGTCCACCGACAGCATCTCCGACGGCGTGTTCGCCTCCACCATCCAGGCCGGCGTGATGGACACGCTGATCGACGACCTGGACGACGACGCCATCGAGCGCTCGATCGCCGAGATCAACGAGGCGATCAAGCGCTCGGCCGCGCAGAAAACCAGGGGCTAGGGGCGAGGGGCTGGGGGCTAGGGAAACAGCCGAAAATCGGGTGTTCCCGGCCGCCGGCCTGAATCTGTTTTTCCCCTAGTCCCCAGCCCCTAGTCCCTAGCCCCTTCCCCATGCAATTCATCCGCAGCGGCGGCCGCGCCGCCGACCAGCTTCGCCCCGTGCGCATCACGCGCGGCTTCACCATCCACGCCGAGGGCTCCGTCCTCATCGAGTTCGGCCTCACGCGCGTGCTGTGCACCGCCTCGGTGGAGGACAAGGTGCCTCCGCACAAGCGGGGCAGCGGCGAAGGCTGGGTCACGGCCGAGTACGGCATGCTGCCGCGCGCCACCCACACCCGCGGCGACCGCGAGGCCGCGCGCGGCAAGCAGAGCGGCCGCACCCAGGAGATCCAGCGCCTGATCGGTCGCTCGCTGCGGGCGGTGTTCGATCTCAAGGCGCTGGGCGAGCGCACGATCCACCTCGATTGCGACGTGCTGCAGGCCGATGGCGGCACGCGCACCGCCGCCATCACCGGCGCCTTCGTCGCGGCGCAGGATGCCGTCCATCAGTTGATGTCGATCGGCAAGCTGGCCGCATCGCCCATCACCGGGCCCGTGGCCGCGATCTCGGTGGGCATCGTGCAGGGCACGCCGCTGCTGGACCTGGAGTACGTGGAGGACGTCGGCTGCGACACCGACATGAACGTCGTGATGACCGGTGCCGGCCACTACGTGGAAGTGCAGGGCACGGCCGAAGGCGTGGCCTTCACCCGCACCGAGATGGACCAGCTGCTGCGCCTGGCCGAGAAGGGCATCGCCGAACTGGTCGAACTCCAGGGCCGCGCACTGCAGCAGCCCCTGGCGTCCTGAGGAGCCGGCCTTGCAGGTGTCGCGCATCGTCCTGGCGTCCAACAACCGCGGCAAGCTGGCGGAGCTGCAGGCCATGCTCGCGCCGCTGGGCATCGAGCTGGTGCGGCAGGCCGACCTGGGCGTGGGCGAAGCCGAGGAGCCGTTCCGCACCTTCGTCGAGAACGCCCTGGCCAAGGCGCGCCATGCCGCTCAGCACAGCGGCCTGCCGGCCCTGGCCGACGACGCGGGCCTGTGCGTCGACGCCTTTGGCGGCCTGCCCGGCGTGGACACGGCCTACTACGCCACGCAGTTCGGCTACGAGAAGGGTGACGACAACAACGTCAAGGCGCTGCTGGAACAGATGCGCGGCCTGCAGGAGCGCCGCGCCGCGCTGGTGAGCACGCTGGTGGCCGTGCGGTCGCCGCAGGACCCCGAGCCGCTGATCGCGGTCGGCCGCGCGGTCGGAGAGATCGCGCTCGAGCCGGCCGGCGAGCATGGCTTCGGCTTCGATCCGGTGATGTACATCCCGGCCTTCGGCAAGACCTTCGCGCAGCTGCCGCCCGAGGTGAAGAACGCGAACAGCCACCGCGGCCAGGCCGCCCGGCAGATGGTGCAGCTGATGCGGGAGCGCTGGCTGTGAACGCGACCCGACCCGATCCGGCCCACTACATGCGGCCCGGGCTGCTGCAGCTGCCGGCGCTGCCGCCGCTGTCGGTGTACGTGCACCTGCCCTGGTGCCTGCGCAAGTGCCCCTACTGCGACTTCAACTCGCACGAGTCCAAGGGCGAGATCCCCGAGCAGCGTTATCTCGACGCCGTGATGGCCGACCTGGAAGCCTCGCTGCCGCTGGTGTGGGGCCGCACGGTGCACAGCATCTTCATCGGTGGCGGCACGCCCAGCCTGTTCTCGCCCAAGGCGATCGAGTCGCTGATCGCCGGCCTGCGCGCGCGGCTCAAGCTGGAGCCGGGCTGCGAGATCACGCTGGAGGCGAATCCCGGCACCTTCGAGAAGGACCGCTTCCGCGCCTTCCGCGATGCCGGCGTCACGCGGCTGTCCATCGGCGTCCAGAGCTTCGACGACCGCCACCTGCGGGCCCTGGGTCGGGTGCACGACAGCCGCCAGGCCATCGCCGCGGCGGAAGAGGCGGCACTGGCCTTCGACACCTTCAACCTGGACCTGATGTACGCCCTGCCGGGCCAGGACCTGGCCATGCTGGAGCAGGACCTGACGCAGGCGCTCGCGCTGCTGCCGCCGCACCTGTCGGTCTATCACCTGACGATCGAGCCGAACACGGTGTTCGCCAAGTTCCCGCCCAAGGTGCCGGACGACGACCTGGCCTACGCGATGCTGGACCGCATCACCGAGATGACGGGCGGCGCCGGGCTGGAGCGCTACGAGGTCTCGGCGTATGCCAAGCCCGCGCACGCCTGCCACCACAACCTGAACTACTGGCAGTTCGGCGACTACCTGGGGCTGGGCGCCGGCGCGCACGGCAAGCTGAGTTTCGCCCACCGCGTCGTGCGGCAGATCCGTTTTCGCGAGCCGCGCCTGTACATGGACAACGCCCTGGCCGGCAACGCCGTGGCGCAGGAAGAGGATGTGCCGCGCCGGCAGTTGCCGTTCGAGTTCATGCTCAATGCGCTGCGGCTGCGCCAGGGCTTTTCGCTGCAGTCCTTCTTCGAGCGCACGGGCTTGCCGCTGTCCTCGATCCAGGGCGCGCTGGGGGAGGGCGAGCGCAAGGGCTTCCTGCTGGTGGATGGCGGCTGGGTGCAGCCGACCGAGCGCGGCTTCGACTTCCTCAGCGACCTGCAGGGCCTGTTCCTGGACAGCTGACGGGCACCGCGGCCCGAAGGCGAACTAGCGGCCGCCGCCCTTGCCCGACCCCGCATGGGACTGGGCCTGCCGCACCAGATGCGGCAGCACGCTGGCGGCGCCGTGGCCCGAGCGGCCGTGCTGGCCGATGGCGCCGTATCCCTCGCGCGGCCGGCCGGGCAACTGCACGCCGGAGCGCGGCGCCGACCAGGCCCGGGTACGCGCAACCAGGTCGCGCGCCTCGTCGACGCTGGCACCTATCGTCTCCTGGATCGCGCGGGCGGCCTCCGCGGGAGACGCGCCGCTGCCCCGCAGGAACTCCAGGGCGCGTTCGACGGCCATCCCCTGGCCGAGCGCGCGCTGTAGAAGTTCACCGTAGGTCATGGAAACATTTTGCCCCACGGCCGCGCCACCGCAAGCTCATCCGTGGCGCGGCGCGCGCGCCTCTAGAATGCCGGTCTTCCGGAAGCGTGGCAGAGCGGTTGAATGCACCGGTCTTGAAAACCGGCGATGTCGCAAGACATCCGTGAGTTCGAATCTCACCGCTTCCGCCAACGGCGATCGTCTGCCGTTCGGCCCCCGGCCGCTCCAGAATCGCAAGCCCCCGCTGCAATCGGAGAAACCCATGAAAGCCGCCTGGTACTCGAAACTCGGCCCCGCCCGTGAAGTGCTGGAGCTCGGCGAGCTGCCCCGCCCCGCTCCGCAAGCCGGCGAGGTCCTGGTGGAGCTCCACACCTCGGGCGTCAACCCCTCGGACGTGAAGTCACGCGTCGGCCGGCCGCTCGACTCGAAGATCATCGTCCCGCACAGCGATGGCGCCGGCGTCATCGTCGAGGTGGGCGAGGGTGTCCCGCGCGAGCGCATCGGCCAGCGCGTGTGGGTGTGGAACGGCCAGTGGCAGCGGCCGATGGGAACGGCCGCCGAATACATCGCGCTGGCCCAGCAGCAGGCCGTGCCCCTGCCCGCGCACGTGGGCTTCGAGGCCGCGGCCTGCTTCGGCATCCCGCTGCTGACCGCCCTGCAGGCGGTGCGCCTGGCCGGCGACCTGCAGGGGCGCACGGTGCTGGTGACGGGCGGCGGCAGCGCCGTGGGCCACTACATCACGCAACTGGCGCGCGGTCGCGGCGCGACCGTGCTGGCGACCGCCGGCTCGCCCGGCCGGCGCGAGCACGCACGTGACGCCGGCGCCGCGCACGTGATCGACTACAAGCGCGAAGACGTGGCCGGGCGGGTGAAGGCGCTCACGTCCGGCGCGGGCGTGGACGCCATCATCGACATGGATTTCTCCAGCACGGCGAAGCTGCTGCCGCAGGGCGTGCTGAAGGCCCACGGCCGCTTCGTGTGCTACGGCTCCAACCAGCGCGGCGACCTGCCGATCGACTTCCGCACCGCGCTGTGGGGATCGCTGCAGTTCCTCTTCTTCCTGGTGTACGACCTGCTGCCGCCCGACCGCGAGGCGGCGGTCGCCGAAATCGGCCGGCTGCTGCAGGCCGACGCCCTGTCGCACACGATAGGCGCGGTGTTCCCGCTGGAGCAGATCGCCGCCGCGCACGAGGCGGTGGAGGCGGGGGAGCCGGTGGGCAACGTGGTGCTGCGCATCCGCGGCTGAAGCACACCGCTCGCGTCCGCGAGCATCTGCAAGATACTCGTCATACGGGTATTGGTAATTTACTTGTAATACGACTAAACTACGTTTACCCGTAATACGAGTAAACGATGCCGGCGCCTCTCCTGACCACCATGCAGCTCGGCCAGCTCCTGCAGTCCGCGCGGAAGGCCCGGAAATTGACGCAGGCCGAAGTCGGCGCCCGCCTGGGCCTGAGCCAGAAGCGCATCTCTGCCATCGAGCTGGATCCGGGCCGCCTGACGGCCGATCAGCTCCTGAGGCTTTGCGCGGTCGTTGGCCTGGAACTGGTGGTCGACGCGAAACGCAAGCCTCAGCCGGCCGCCACCGAAGGCGCCAAAGTCGCCATGGCCGCCAAGGGCGCAAAAGCCGCCAAGGCGGAGTGGTAGGGGTGGGCCGCAGATCGCACGCGCGCGCACTGTCGGTGTGGGCCAATGGCGTGCGGGTCGCCACCTGGCGCATCCCCGCCCGCGGCGACATGGAACTGCAGTACGACGAGGCCTGGCGCGAATCCGAATGGGTTCGCCCCCTGTCGCTGTCGCTCCCCTTCGGCGTGGACAACGCGCCCCTCAGGGGCCAGGTGGTGCAGAACTACTTCGACAACCTGCTGCCGGACAGCACGGACATGCGCAAGCGAGTTGCAGGCAGGTTCAAGACCGGATCCACCGACCCCTTCGACCTGCTGTCGGCCATCGGCCGGGATTGCGTCGGAGCCGTCCAGCTCCTCCCGCTGGAGGACTCCCCCAAGGGGTTCGATCGCATCCGGGGCACGCCGATGTCCGGCGAAGCGATCGCCGCGCACCTGCAGGGCATGCTGGCACCGCCGGCTCCGGGGCAGGGCGCCGAGGGCGAGTTCCGCATCTCCATCGCTGGCGCCCAGGAGAAGACGGCCCTCTTGTGGCACGCCGGTGGCTGGCAGATGCCGCGCGCATCCACGCCGACCACCCACATCCTGAAGCTCCCCCTCGGCCTGGTGGGCCACATGAAGGCCGACCTGACCACCTCGGTCGAGAACGAGTGGCTGTGCCTGCAGCTCCTGCGGGCCTTCGGCCTGCCCGTGGCGAACGCATCGATGCTCGACTTCGCGGGCCAGCGCGTGCTCTGCGTCGAGCGGTTCGACCGGCAGCTGCATTCGTCCGGCCGCTGGATCATGAGATTGCCGCAAGAGGACTTCTGCCAGGTCCACGGGCTGCCGCACACCCGCAAGTACGAGGCCGAAGGCGGCCCGGGCCTTCCTGACATCGCCAGGATCCTTGCGAACTCGGAGCGGGGTGAGCAGGACATCGCGACCTTGCTGAAGGCCCAGATCCTGTTCTGGATGCTGGCCGCCACCGACGGGCATGCCAAGAACTTCAGCATCCAGCTGCTGCCCCAGGGGCGCTATCGGCTGACGCCCGTCTATGACGTCGTGTCGATCTGGCCGATCGTCGGCAACGGGCCCAACCAGCTCACGTGGCACAAGTCGAAGCTGGCCATGGCGGTGTCGGCCAAGAACAGGCACTACCTGCTGAAGGACATCCAGCGCCGGCACTTCAATGCCATGGCGCGCAAGTGCGGGTATGGCGCCAGCGCAGAACCGCTGATCGAGGGCATCCTGGAACGCGTTGCCGCGGCGGTCGACGAGGTGAACGCGAAGCTGCCGGCAGGGTTCCCCCAGCGCGTCGTGGACCCCATCTTCGCGGGACTGCAGGGCAGTGCGCAAAGGCTGCGGCAGATGCCCGCCGCTTGAGAGCGGCTCGCTGCTTGCGAGCCTTCGTTCAGCCGACCTGTCCCAGCAGCCCCTTCGTCTCGATGAAGCTCACCACCCTGTCCAGCCCCTCACGCGTCTTCAGGTTGGTCATCACGAACGGCTTGTCCTTGCGCATGCGCTTGGTGTCCGCTTCCATCACCGCAAGGTCCGCCCCCACGTGCGGGGCCAGGTCGGTCTTGTTGATCACGAACAGGTCGCTCTTGGTGATGCCCGGCCCGCCCTTGCGCGGGATCTTCTCGCCGGCGGCCACGTCGATGACGTAGATCGTCAGGTCCGAAAGCTCCGGGCTGAAGGTGGCGGCCAGGTTGTCGCCACCGCTCTCCACGAAGACGATGTCGGCATCGGGGAACTCGCCCAGCATGCGGTCGATGGCCTCCAGGTTGATCGACGCATCCTCGCGGATCGCGGTGTGCGGGCAGCCGCCAGTCTCCACGCCCATGATGCGTTCGGCCGGAAGCGCACCGCTCACGGTCAGCAGTCGCTGGTCTTCCTTGGTGTAGATGTCATTGGTGATCGCCACCAGGTCCCAGCGCTCGCGCATGGCCTTGCACAGCATCTCCAGCAGCGTGGTCTTGCCGGAGCCCACCGGGCCCCCGATGCCCACGCGCAGCGGCGGCAGTTTCTTCGTGCGGTCGGGGATGTGGTGAAGTGTGCTCATGATCGGAACAGTCGTGAATACTGGGCTTCGTGCTGCGCCGACAGGATGGCCAGGCGCGGCGCGAAGGCCTGGCGGTCGTCGTCGGACAGGCGCATCGCGTGCTCGGCGGCAGCCGGGATCTCCTCGGCCAACCGCTGCAGGATGCGCTGCCCGGCGGCCTGGCCCAGGGGCACGGCCTTGATCGCCGCCTGCATCATGTTCTCGGCCCAGCCGAAAGCGAAGGTGAGCACGATGTCGTGCACGGGAGCCTGCAGCGGCGCGGCGGCGCAGGCGAAGGCGACGGGGTAGGTGAAGTGCTCGCGCGCGGACGGCTGCGCCTCCAGCGAGCGCGACCAGTCGCCCAGCGAGCGGCCCATCTGTTCGGACTGCAGGCGCATCTCGCTGGTCTCGCGCGTGCGGCGCACCCAGCGGTCGAGTTCCGCCACGCGCACAGCGTCGCCCGCGCGGAAGGCGGGCACGGCCTGCGCGACGACGGCCAGGTCGGCTTCGGCCAGCGCCAGGTGAAGCTGCTCGACCAGCCAGTGCGCTGCGCTCGCTTCGTCGCGGACCAGTTCCGCCTCGACCGCGGCCTCCAGGCCCTCGGAGTAGGAGAACCCGCCCACCGGCAGCGCGGGCGACGCCAGCCAGATCAGCCGCAGCAGCGCGGCGTCAGTGCGAATGCCCGTGGTCCTGTCCATGGCCGTGGCCTTCGTGATCGTGCGGCTCGTGCGCGTGGTCGTGTCCCTCGGCGTGCGAGTGGCCGTGGCCACCGTGCCCGCCCGAGTACGCCCCGCCCTCCGGCTCGAACGGCTCCGACACCTGCGCCACGATCAGGTGCATGCCGCGCAGCATGTCGGCCAGCACGTGGTCGGGCTCGATCTTCAGGTGGTCGGGCTTCAGCTCGATCGCCACGTGGCGGTTGCCCAGGTGGTAGGCCGCCCGGGTCAGGTCGAAGGCCGTGCCGTGCGCGGAGCAGTGCGTGATCCTCAGCACCGGCTGCGGCGCGGCCACCACGCGCACCAGCGAGCCATCCTCGGCCACCAGCACGTCGCCACCGCGCACCACGGTGCCGCGAGGCAGGAACACGCCGAGCCTGCGTCCGCCGGAGTCGGTGGCCTCGAAGCGGCTCTTCTGCCGCACGTCCCAGTCGAGTTCCACGGTGGCGGCGCGGCGCACCAGCGCAGGCGCCAGGCCCCGGCCGCCGGCCAGGCATTTGGAAACGGTGATCATCAGAACAGGAAGTATCGCTGCGCCATCGGCAGCACGCTGGCCGGCTCGCAGGTCAGCAGCTGGCCGTCGGCCCGCACGGCGTAGGTCTGCGGGTCGATCTCCATCTGGGGCAGGTAGTCGTTGTGCACCAGGTGGTGCTTGCGCACCTGCCGGATCGACTGCACGGCCGACAGCTGCTTGGCCAGACCGTAGCGCTGGCCCACGCCCGCGGCCAGCGCCGACTTGGAGACGAAGGTGATTGAGCCCTTGCCCAGTGCCGCGCCGAACGCGCCGAACATCGGCCGGTAGTGCACCGGCTGCGGCGTGGGGATGGAGGCGTTGGGATCGCCCATCGCAGCCATCGCGATGCTGCCGCCCTTGACGATCAGCGAAGGCTTGACGCCGAAGAACGCCGGCTTCCACACCACCAGGTCGGCCCACTTGCCCGGCTCCAGGCTGCCCACCTCGTGGCTGATGCCGTGCGCGATGGCGGGGTTGATCGTGTACTTGGCGACGTAGCGCTTGGCGCGCGCGTTGTCGTGGCGCTCGGCGTCGGCCGGCAGCTTGCCCCGCTGCAGCTTCATCTTGTGCGCGGTCTGCCAGCACCGCAGGATCACCTCGCCCACCCGGCCCATGGCCTGGGAGTCCGAGCTGAACATGCTGATCGCGCCCAGGTCGTGCAGGATGTCCTCGGCCGCGATGGTCTCCTTGCGGATCCGGCTCTCGGCGAAGGCCAGGTCCTCGGCGATCGCCGGGTCCAGGTGGTGGCACACCATCAGCATGTCCACGTGCTCGTCCAGCGTGTTCACCGTGTACGGCATGGTGGGGTTGGTGGACGAAGGCAGGAAGTTGGCCTCGCCCACCACGCGCAGGATGTCCGGCGCGTGGCCGCCGCCCGCGCCCTCGGTGTGGAAGGCGCAGATCGAGCGGCCCTTGGTGGCCGCGATCGTGTTCTCCACGAAGCCCGATTCGTTGAGCGTGTCGCTGTGGATCGCCACCTGGGTGTCGGTCTCGTCGGCCACGTCCAGGCAGGTGTCGATGGCGCTGGGCGTGGTGCCCCAGTCCTCGTGCAGCTTCAGGCCGATGGCGCCGGCGTCGATCTGCTCGCGCAGCGGCGCGTGCTGGCTGGCGTTGCCCTTGCCCATGAAGCCCAGGTTCATCGGGAAGGCTTCCGCCGCCTGCAGCATGCGCTCGATGTTCCAGGGCCCGGGCGTGCAGGTGGTGGCGAAGGTGCCCGTGGCCGGCCCGGTGCCGCCGCCGAACATGGTGGTGATGCCCGAGGCCAGCGCCTCCTCGATCTGCTGCGGGCAGATGAAGTGGATGTGGCTGTCGATGCCGCCGGCGGTGACGATGCTGCCTTCGCAGCTGATGATCTCGGTGCCCGCGCCGATGACGATGTCCACGCCGGGCTGCGTGTCGGGATTGCCGGCCTTGCCGATGGCGGCGATGCGGCCGTCCTTGAGGCCGATGTCGGCCTTCACGATGCCCCAGTGGTCCAGGATCAGCGCGTTGGTCAGCACGCAGTCCATCGCCCCCTGCGCGCGCGTCTGCTGGCTTTGGGCCATGCCGTCGCGGATGGTCTTGCCGCCGCCGAACTTCACTTCCTCGCCGTAGCCGCCGGCGCGCAGCGTGTAGTCGTCCTCGACCTCGATCACAAGGTCGGTGTCGGCCAGGCGCACGCGGTCGCCGGTGGTGGGGCCGAACATCTCCGCGTAGGCGCGGCGCCCGATCTTCGCCATGTTCAGAGCTTCCCTTGCACCTGGGCGCGGAAGCCGTAGACGGCCCGCGCGCCGGAATAGTCGACCAGTTCCACCGTGCGCTGCTGCCCGGGCTCGAAGCGCACGGCCGTGCCGGAGGCGATGTTCAGCCGCATGCCGCGCGCGGCGGTGCGGTCGAAATCGAGCGCGCCGTTGGTCTCGGCGAAGTGGTAGTGCGAGCCCACCTGGATCGGCCGGTCGGCGGTGTTGCGCACCACCAGGGTCAGCGTGCGGCGGCCGGGGTTGAGCTCGTGCTCGCCGTCTTCGGTGATCAGTTCGCCCGGGACCACGGCCATCACTTGCCGCCGAAGAGCCAGTAGATCACCAGCGCGCCCAGGCCGCCCACCAGCAGCAGGCCAAAGGCGTCGCTGGCGTGCCAGTGCGAGCCGGGCAGGCCGTGGCCTTCGTGCGCCCAGGCGGCGGGGGCGCACAGCAGCAGGGCGGCGGCGCGGGACTTGATCATCGTTTCTCCTTGTTCTTCAGACGATCGGCTGGTGCACCGTCACGAGCTTGGTGCCGTCGGGGAAGGTGGCTTCGACTTGGATGTCGGGGATCATCTCGGCAACCCCTTCCATCACGTCGGCGCGGGTGAGGACCGCGCGGCCCTCCGACATCAGCTGCGCCACGGTGCGGCCGTCGCGCGCGCCTTCCATCACGGCCGCCGAGATCAGCGCGACGGCTTCCGGATAGTTGAGCTTGAGCCCCCGCGCCTTGCGGCGTTCGGCCAGCAGGGCGGCCGTGAAGACCAGCAGCTTGTCTTTCTCGCGGGGGGTGAGTTCCATGGTGCGAACCATGTTAGTGCAAGCCCCGTGCCTGCCGGGCTACCCCGGAACGGGCCCCGGCACGGCGCTTGCACAGCAGCCCCGTGAGCGAGGTCATCCCCATCCTGCCGGCCGATCCCCCCCAGCGGGTGGTGAAGGTCCGGCGCGACTACAACAGCTGGGTGGCCCGCGAGACCATGGAGGACTACGCGCTGCGCTACACGCCGCAGCGCTTTCGCAAGTGGCCGGCCTTCCGCGTGGCCAACACCGCCTTCGGCGCCGCCTCGTTCCTCATCCTGGAAGCGGTGGGCGCCACGCTGCTGGTGCAGTACGGCTTCCTCAACGCCTTCTGGGCCATCGTCGCCACCGGGCTCATCATCTTCCTGGCCGGCCTGCCGATCAGCGTCTATGCAGCCCGCTACAGCATCGACATGGACCTGCTCACGCGGGGCGCGGGCTTCGGCTACATGGGCTCCACGGTCACTTCGCTGATCTACGCCTCGTTCACCTTCATCTTCTTCGCGCTGGAAGCGGCGGTGATGGCCTATGCCCTGGAGCTGGCGCTCGGCATCCCGCCCAGCTGGGGCTACCTGGTGTGCGCGCTGGTCGTGATCCCGCTGGTCACCCATGGCATCTCGGCCATCAGCCGGTTGCAGGCCTGGACCCAGCCGGTCTGGCTGGTGATGCTGGTGGTGCCTTTCGCGTACGTGCTGGCGCGCGATCCTGGGGCGTTTTCGGGCGTCGTGCACTACGTCGGGGAGAAGAACCCGTCCGGAGGCTTCGAATTGCACGCTTTCGGTGCGGCGCTCACCGTGGGCGTGGCCCTGATCACGCAGATGGGCGAGCAGGCCGACTACCTGCGCTTCATGCCGCGCGCAGAACCGGGGCGCCGCACCGGCTGGTGGCTGGGCGTGCTGGCCGGCGGGCCGGGCTGGGTGGTGCTGGGCGTGCTCAAGATGCTGGGCGGCGCCCTGCTCGCCTGGCTGGCGATCAGCCACATGGTGCCGGCCGAGCGCGCGGTCGATCCCAACCAGATGTACCTGGCGGCCTACGAGTACGTGTTCCCCCACTTCGGCTGGGCCGTCGCGGCCACCGCCATCTTCGTGGTGATCTCCCAGCTCAAGATCAACGTCACCAACGCCTACGCGGGCTCGCTGGCCTGGTCCAACTTCTTCTCGCGCGTCACCCACAGCCACCCGGGCCGCGTGGTGTGGGTGGTGTTCAACACGCTGATCGCCTTCATGCTGATGGAGATGAACGTTTTCCAGGCGCTGGGCGACGTGCTGGGCCTGTACTCCAACATCGCCATCGCCTGGATCATGGCCGTGGTCGCCGACCTGGTGGTCAACAAGCCGCTGGGTCTGTCGCCGCGCGGCATCGAGTTCCGCCGCGCCTACCTGTACGACATCAACCCGGTGGGCGTGGGCGCGATGGCGCTGGCGTCCACCGCGTCCATCGCCGCCTGGCTGGGTGCCTTCGGCACGCTGGCGCAGGCCTTCTCCGCCCTGATCGCGATGGGCGTGGCCTTCGCGGCCGCACCGGCCATCGCCTGGGCCACTCGCGGCCGCTACTACCTGGCGCGCAAGGCGGAGGCACGTCCCGTGGACGGCGCCACGCTGCAGCGCTGCGTGATCTGCGAGCAGGAATACGAGGCGCCCGACATGGCGCACTGCCCGGCCTACCAGGGCTGCATCTGCTCGCTGTGCTGCACGCTGGACGCGCGCTGCGGCGACGCCTGCAAGCCCGAGGCGCGGCTGGCCGCCCAGTGGTCCGCCGCGCTGCGCGCCGTGCTGCCGCGGCGCGTCTGGCCTTACCTGGACACCGGCCTGGGCCACTTCCTGCTGCTGATGACGGTGATCGTGCCGCTGCTGGCCGCGGTGTTCGGCCTGCTCTACCACCAGGAGCTGCGCACGCTGGAGGCGCTGTTGCCGGACGCGGTGGACACCGCGCGCGAGGCGCTGGGCGGCGGCCTGCTCAAGGCCTACTTCGCGCTGCTGGTGATCGCCGGCATCGTGTCGTGGTGGCTGGTGCTGGCGCACAAGAGCCGGCAGGTGGCGCAGGAGGAATCGAACCGCCAGACCCACCTGCTGGTGCGCGAGATCGAGTCGCACCGCCAGACCGACCAGGCGCTGCAGGAGGCCAAGCGCGCGGCCGACGAGGCGCGCCGCGCGGCGGAGCAGGCCAACCAGGCCAAGAGCCGCTACATCAGCGCCATCAGCCACGAGCTGCGCACGCCGCTCAACAGCATCCTGGGCTACGCCCAGCTGATGGGCGAGGACGCGGCGCTGCCTCCCCACCGCCGCCAGGCCGTCAACGTGATCCGGCGCGGCGGCGAGCACCTGCTGTCGCTGATCGAGGGCACGCTGGACATCGCGCGCATCGAGGCGGGCAAGCTCACGCTGAGCGCCAAGCCCATGCGCTTCGCCGACTGCGTGCACGAGATGGCCGGCCTGTTCGAGCTGCAGGCCGCGGCCAAGGGCCTGGGCTTCCGCTTCGACGTGGAAGGGGCGATCCCCGAGGTCGTGCGGGCGGACGAGAAGCGGGTGCGCCAGATCCTGATCAACCTGCTGGGCAACGCGGTGAAGTTCACCGCCGAGGGCCGCGTGTCGCTGCGCGTGCGCTATGCGCGCGAGATGGCGCACGTGGAGATCGCGGACACCGGTCCCGGCATGTCGGCCGCCGAGATCGCCAAGGTGTTCGAGCCGTTCGCGCGCGGCGAGGGCGCCACCGAGTCCGCGCCCGGCGCCGGCCTGGGCCTGACCATCGCCAAGATGCTGACCGACCTGATGGGCGGCCAGCTCTCGGTGGGCAGCGAGCCGGGGCGCGGCTCCACCTTCGTCGTGCACCTCTTCCTGCCGCAGGTGCACGGCCCGGCGCTGCAGGCCGTGGCGCCGGCGCGGCCGCGCGGCTACGAGGGCCCGCGCCGACGCCTGCTGGTGGTGGACAACGAGGAGGCCGACCGCGAGCTGCTGGTGCAGCTGCTCGAGCCCCTGGGCTTCGAGCTGCGCACCGCCGCCAGCGGCCACGACGCGCTGGACCTGCTGGCCGCGGGCCTGGCGCCCGATGCGGTGCTGATGGACCTCGCCATGCCGGGCATCGACGGCTGGGAGACGCTGCGCCGGGCGCGGCGCCTGTCCGGGTTCCGCGCCAAGGTGGCCATCGTGTCGGCCAACGCCTTCGACAAGGGGCTGGAGAACGACGCCGGCATCCGGCCGGAGGACTTCATCCTCAAGCCCGTGCGCCACGTCGAACTGCTGGACTGGCTGCAGCGATCGCTGGCCCTGCGCTGGACCTACGGCGAGCCGGTGGCGACGCCACCCGCGCCGGCGGTCTTCGCCCCCTCCGGGGCGCGTCCCGACGCGGGCTCGCTGGAGGCGCTGGTGCAGCTGGTGCAGCTGGGCTATCCGCGCGGCGTGCTGAACAAGCTCGACGAGATCGAGGCCGCGCAGCCGGCCACCGCCGCCTTCTGCCGCGCCGCGCGGCAACTCGCCCAGGGCTTCCAGTTCGAGGCGCTGGGGCGGCAGATCGCCGGGGAGGCCACGCGGTGACGCAGGAAGCGCTGCACCAGGCCCTGGACCGCGCCAACAGCGACGTGGTGCTGGTGGTCGACGACGTGCCCGACAACCTGGCGGTGCTGCACGATGCGCTGGACGAGTCCGGCTACACCGTGCTGGTGGCCACCAGTGGCGCCGCGGCACTCGCGCGTGCCGAACAGGCGCTGCCCGACATCGTGCTGCTCGACGCGATGATGCCGGGCATGGACGGCTTCGAGGTGGCCCGGCGGCTGAAGGCGACGCCGCGCACGGCGCACATCCCGATCATCTTCATGACGGGGCTCACCGAGACCGAGCACCTGGTGGCGGCGCTGGACGCGGGCGGGGTCGACTACGTCACCAAGCCGATCAAGCCCAAGGAAGTTCTGGCCCGCATGAACGTGCACATGCAGGGCGCCCGGCAGGCGCGCCAGACGCGCAACGCGCTCGACGCCTTCGGCTACGCCAGCATCGCTGTGCGCGCGGGCGATGGCCGGCTGCTGTGGCAGACGCCGCTGGCGCGCGAGCTGCTGCAGGCGTACTACGGCAGCAGCGGCCCGCTGGCGCCGCAGCCGGTGGTGGACTGGCTGCGGCGGCACCTCGTGCTGGCGTTGCAGCAGGTCGAGCCGCCCCGGTTCACCGCCGAACTGGGCGCGCGGCGCCTGAACTTCCGCCTGCACCAGCAGATCGGGCAGGACGAGGAGGGCGGCGACTGGCTGATCGTGATGCGCGAGGTGTCCGATGCGGCCGTGATCGAGGCCATGAGCCTGGCCTTCAAGCTCACCGCGCGCGAGGCGGAGGTCCTCTACTGGGTGGCCAAGGGCAAGATCAACCGCGACATCGCCGACATCCTGGGCGCCAGCCCGGCGACGGTGAAGAAGCACCTGGAGCGCATCCTGTCCAAGCTGGGGGTGGAGACGCGCACGGCGGCGGCGGCGATGGCGATGAACCGGATGCGGCAGCTGCATCCGGGGTTCGGGGAATGATCGTCGTCCCCGCGCAGGCGGGGACCCAGCGCAGCGCGCCCGGGGCGGCGTCGAAGACGGAAGCCCTGGATTCCCGCCTCCGCGGGAATGACGGGCTCAGTGGCCCCAGCGGGTCGGGTTGAACCACTGGCCCCTGCTGGGCGTCGCCGAAGTCTTGCGCGCCAGCAACAACCCGCCCGCGGCAGCGATCGCCCCGGCCGCCGCCAGCATGGTCCCCGTGCTCATCGACCGGGCCATGCTCCCCGCCAGTTCACCCGTGCGCGGGCCGACCAGCTGCATGCGCCGGCGCGTCATGCGCGCGCCCATCTCCGACAGCTGGCTGGCCAGCAGGCGTTCGGCCTTGGGCAGCAGCTGCGTCTCTTCCTCCGCCACGTGGTGCAGCACGGTGCGCATCAGGTCGAACACCGTCTGGTCGAAGGCCGCGTCGGCGGGCTGCAGCACGCGCAGGCGCGCGATCAGGCTGCGCATCTCGTCGTGCTCGGGCTTGGCCTTCTCCAGCGCCTCGTCCGGCGCCACCTCGCGCAGCGCCGGGTAGAAGATCTCCTCTTCCAGCTGGGCGTGCACCTCCAGGGCCAGGCAGATGTTGTCGGCCAGCCCCTTCTTCACGCGCGCGGGCGTGTCGACCTGGTACTGGTGGAAGGCCGAGACCACGTGCGTGTGGTCCATGCGGATCATGTTGGTGATGGTGGGGGACACCTTGCTGAGCATGGAAGACATGTCGGGCTCCTTCGTCGGGCGGCCATGATGCCGAGCCTGCGCGCCGGCCCCTGTAGGAACACGGCTTTTTCGCCTCCCACCTCGCGGTCGGCTGGTTTGCCTTTGTTACGAGAGCGTGCCTTCGCGCGGCCCCTGTACGCCATGCGGCGTATTTCCGCTGCCTGATCGGCTCCCTAGCATGGACCTCGTCCATTCGGGCCCCGACGCCCGGTGGTCCCAACCTCCCGGCCCCTTCCTCTTTTGGAGCGCAGCAAGATGCAAAGACGATTCACCCTCAAGGCGTTGACCGCCGCGGTGGCCCTGGCGGGCACCGCCTCCCTTCCCGCGCTGGCGCAGTCCGGCGGCACCATCAAGGTGGGGATCCTGCACAGCCTGTCCGGCACCATGGCGATCTCCGAGACCGTCCTGAAGGACACGGCCCTGATGGCCATCGAGGAGATCAACGCCAAGGGCGGCGTGCTCGGCAAGAAGCTCGAGCCCGTGGTGGTGGATCCGTCGTCCAACTGGCCGCTGTTCGCCGAGAAGACCAAGCAGCTGCTCACCCAGGACAAGGTGGCGGTGATGTTCGGCTGCTGGACCAGCGTGAGCCGCAAGTCCGTGCTGCCGGTGGTCGAGGAGCTCAACGGCCTGCTGTTCTACCCCGTGCAGTACGAGGGCGAGGAGCTGTCCAAGAACGTGTTCTACACCGGTGCCGCGCCCAACCAGCAGGCCATTCCCGCGGTGGAATACCTGATGAGCAAGGAAGGCGGCGGCGCCAAGCGCTTCGTGCTGCTGGGCACCGACTACGTCTATCCCCGCACCACCAACAAGATCCTGCGCGCCTTCCTGAAGTCCAAGGGCGTGAAGGACAGCGACATCGAAGAGAAGTACACGCCGTTCGGCCACGCCGACTACCAGACCATCGTCGCCGACATCAAGAAGTTTTCCGCCGGCGGCAAGACGGCCGTGATCTCCACCATCAACGGCGACTCCAACGTGCCGTTCTACAAGGAGCTGGGCAACGCCGGCCTGAAGGCCAAGGACGTGCCGGTGGTCGCCTTCTCGGTGGGCGAGGAGGAACTGCGCGGCGTCGACACCAAGCCGCTGGTGGGCCACCTGGCCGCGTGGAACTACTTCATGTCGGTCAAGAACCCGACCAACGACGAGTTCACCAAGAAGTGGGCCGCCTACGCCAAGGCCAAGAACATCGCCGGCCACAAGGACAAGCCGCTGACCAACGACCCGATGGAGGCCACCTACATCGGCGTCTACATGTGGAAGCAGGCCGTGGAGAAGGCCAAGTCCACCGACGTCGACAAGGTGATCGCGGCCATGGGCGGCCAGACCTTCAAGGCGCCTTCGGGCTTCACCGCCAAGATGGACGAGAAGAACCACCACCTGCACAAGCCGGTGTTCATCGGCGAGGTGAAGGGCGATGGCCAGTTCAACATCGTGTGGAAGACGCCGGGTCCGGTGAAGGCCAAGCCCTGGTCGCCCTTCATCGAAGGCAACGACAAGAAGAAGGACGAGCCAGACGGCAAGAGCAAGGTCTGAGCAAGCCGGCGAACCAACCACTTCGTCGTCCCCGCGAAGGCGGGGACCCAGTGCTTCCCTTCGACGATGCTGAAGGCGCAAGCCCTGGATTCCCGCCTCCGCGGGAATGACGGGGAAGCGTTGTTCCTCCGGGGCCTCGGGTCCTGCGCGATGGGCGGCGCGCCGTCCATCCCACAGGTTCCTGCATGAAGCGATTCCTCCTTCTCCTCCTGGCCGCCGCCTTCAGCGTGCAGGCCCACGCCCTCACGGCGGCCGAGGCCACGGCCATGGCGGTCGGCGAGACCGACGCCCGGATCGAGGCGATGAACAAGGCCGTGGCCACGGCCGACGACAGGACCGTCGTGTTCCTGCAGGCGCTGGGGGACGACGCGGTCAAGGCGGCCGGCGACAAGGTCTTCATCGTGCGTGACGGCCAGGGGCTCGATCCGGTCAGCGGCGCCGCCGTGGCGGTGCCCGCCGACGCCGAGGACGTGGTCAGCAACAACCGCATGCGCGGCGAGATCGACGGCGCGCTGGCCGCGATCAAGCTCTCCTCGCCCGACGCCAACCTGCGCGCCCAGGCCGTGGCCTCCCTGCAGAAGGAGCCCGACGAGTCGAAGCTGCCGATGATCGAGAAGGCCTACGCCGCCGAGAAGGACGCCGCGATCAAGGAGCAGCTCGCGCTGGTGCGGGCGGCGGCGCTCCTGGGCAGCAGCGACAAGGCCAAGCGCCTGGCGGCGGCGACGCTGCTGGCGGGCAGCCGCAGCCCGGCCACCAAGACGCTGCTGCTGGAGCGCCTGCGCGAGGAGGGCGAAGCCGACGTGAAGGCGGCGCTGCAGGCCTCGCTGCGCCAGGTCGAGTCGGCCCTGGCCTGGGGCGACCGGCTGGCGCAGGTGTTCTCCGGCATCAGCCTGGGCTCCATCCTGCTGCTGGTGGCGCTGGGCCTGGCCATCACCTACGGGCTGATGGGCGTGATCAACATGGCGCACGGCGAGCTGATGATGATCGGCGCCTACGCCACCTACGTGGTGCAGGGCGTGTTCCGCAGCTGGTTCCCGGGCGCGTTCGACTGGTACCTGGTGGCGGCCGTGCCGGTGGCCTTCGCGGCGTCGGCCGGCGTCGGCGCCATCCTGGAGCGCGGCGTGATCCGCTTCCTCTACGGCCGGCCCCTGGAGACGCTGCTGGCCACCTGGGGCATCAGCCTGATGCTGATGCAGCTGGTGCGCACGGTCTTCGGCGCGCAGAACGTCGCGGTGGAGAACCCGCGCTGGATGAGCGGCGGCGTGGTGCTGATGGACAACCTGCAGCTGCCCTGGAACCGCATCGTGATCGTCGGCTTCGCCTTCGCGGTGCTGGCCGGCATGGCCTTCCTGATCGCGCGCACGCGGCTCGGGCTGTTCGTGCGCGGCGTCACGCAGAACCGGCCGATCGCCTCCTGCATGGGCGTGAACACGGCGCGGGTGGACACCTATGCCTTCGCGCTCGGCTCCGGCATCGCCGGTCTCGCGGGCTGCGCGCTGAGCCAGATCGGCAACGTGGGGCCGGACCTGGGACAGGCCTACATCGTGGACTCGTTCATGGTGGTGGTGCTGGGCGGCGTGGGCCAGCTGGCGGGCACGGTGTACGCGGCGCTGGGGCTGGGCGTGCTCAACAAGTTCATCGAAGGCTGGGCCGGCGCCGTGCTGGCCAAGATCGCCGTGCTGGTGCTGATCGTGGTGTTCATCCAGAAGCGGCCGCAGGGGTTGTTCGCGGTCAAGGGAAGGAGTGCGGAAGCATGAGCGCGGTCCTGCCTCCCGACGCCCGGCTGCTGGAACCCTCCCCCRSSGGGGGAGGGAGGAACTCCTTCCGTCGCGCAAGCCGCTGCTGACGAAGACCGGCTGGACCGCCTTCCTGGTGGCCCTGGTGATGGTCTGCGCCGTCGCGCCCCTGCTCAACCTGGTCGTCCCCGCCGACAGCGCCTTCCACATGGGCGACTACGCGGTGGCGCTCACCGCGCGGATCATGTGCTACGCCATCGCCGCCCTGGCGATGGACTTGATCTGGGGCTACACCGGCATCCTGTCGCTCGGCCACGGCCTGTTCTTCGCGCTGGGCGGCTACGTGATGGGCATGTACCTGATGCGGCAGATCGGCCGCGACGGCAACTACAAGAGCGACCTGCCGGACTTCATGGTGTTCCTGGACTGGAAGGCGCTGCCCTGGCACTGGACCTTCTCCGACAGCTTCGTCGCCACCTGCCTCCTGGTGGTCGCGGTGCCGGGCCTGGTGGCCTTCGTGTTCGGCTACTTCGCCTTCCGCTCGCGCATCAAGGGCGTCTACTTCTCCATCATCACGCAGGCGCTCACGTATGCCGCCATGCTGCTGTTCTTCCGCAACGAGACCGGCTTCGGCGGCAACAACGGCTTCACCGACTTCAAGCGCATCCTGGGCGTGGCGCTGCAGACGCCGCAGATGCGCATGGCGCTGTTCGTGCTGACCGGCGTGACGCTGCTGGGCTTCTTCCTGCTGGCGCGCTGGCTGGTGGGGGCCAAGTTCGGCCGCGTGCTGCAAGCCATCCGCGACGGCGAATCGCGCGTCATGTTCTGCGGCTACAACCCGGTGGGCTACAAGCTCGCGGTGTGGACGCTGTCGGCCGTGATGTGCGGCGTGGCCGGCGCGCTCTACGTGCCGCAGGTGGGCATCATCAACCCGGGCGAGATGAGCCCGGCCAACTCCATCGAGATCGCCGTGTGGGCGGCCGTGGGCGGCCGCGGCACCCTGGTCGGGCCGATCGCCGGCGCCTTCCTGGTCAACGGTGCCAAGAGCTGGCTGACGGTGAGCGCGCCGGAGTTCTGGCTGTACTTCCTGGGCGGGCTGTTCATCGTGGTGACGCTGTTCCTGCCGGACGGCATCGCGGGGCTGGCTCGCCGCATCTGGAACCGGAGGTCCGCATGACACCGGACTTGATGGAGGAGGGGGCGCGACGCGCCGCGGCGGCACGCGCGGCTTCGGCCCCCGGCAAGACCGAGTCCGGCGGTCGCGCCGCCGGATTCGCCCGCCTGGTCAAGCCGGGCGAGGTGGACGTGAGCCATGGGCGCATCCTCTACCTGGAAGACGTGAGCGTGAGCTTCGACGGCTTTCGCGCGATCAACAGGCTGTCGCTGGACATCGCCCCCGGCGAGCTGCGCTGCGTGATCGGCCCCAACGGGGCGGGCAAGACCACGATGATGGACATCATCACCGGCAAGACCCGGCCCGACAGCGGCACGGTGTTCTTCGGCAGCACCATCGACCTGCTGCGCTACAAGGAGGCGCAGATCGCGCAGCTGGGCATAGGCCGCAAGTTCCAGAAGCCCACCGTGTTCGAGCAGCTCACGGTGTTCGAGAACCTGGAGCTCGCGCTCAAGACCGACAAGGGCGTGCGCGCATCGGTGTTCCATGCGCTCGATTCGGAGCAGTCGGACCGGCTGGCCTCGGTGCTGCACACCATCCACCTGGCCGCGCACGTCAACCGCCTGGCCGGCACGCTCAGCCACGGCCAGAAGCAGTGGCTGGAGATCGGCATGCTGCTGATGCAGGACCCCAAGCTGCTGCTGCTGGACGAGCCGGTGGCCGGGATGACCGACGAGGAGACCGCGCGCACGGCCGAGCTCTTCCTGTCGCTCAAGGGCCAGCACTCGCTGATGGTGGTGGAGCACGACATGGGCTTCATCAAGACCATCTCGGAGAAAGTGACCGTCCTGCACGAGGGCGCGGTGCTGGCCGAGGGCCCGCTGGAGCAGGTGCAGAACGACGTGCGGGTGATCGAGGTGTATCTCGGCCGCTGATGCGGCCTTCGCAGGGGCTAGGGACCAGGGGCTAGGGACTAGGGAAGAACCGATCGAACGCCAGCGCCGAGCCCCTAACCCCTAGCCCCTAGCCCCTAGCCCCTAGCCCCTTCCCATGCTCAACATCCGCACCATCAACCAGTTCTACGGCGGCTCGCACATCCTGCGCGACGTCAGCCTCGAGGCCAAGCCCGGCCAGGTCACGGTGATCCTGGGGCGCAACGGCGTGGGCAAGACCACGCTGCTCAAGTCGCTGATGGGCCTGGTGCCGATCCGGTCCGGCTCGATCGACTTCCTCGGCCAGCCCATCCAGCAGTGGACGCCCTACCAGCGGGCGCGAGCCGGTATCGGCTTCGTGCCGCAGGGCCGCGAGATCTTCGCGCGGCTGACGGTGGAGGAGAACCTGCGCATGGGCCTGGCCTACCGCAAGGCCGGCACGCCCATCCCGCCCGACCTGTTCGAGCTCTTCCCCGTGCTCAAGCAGATGCTGGGGCGCCGCGGCGGCGACCTGTCGGGCGGCCAGCAGCAGCAGCTGGCGATCGCCCGGGCCCTCGCGGCCGGCCCCAGGCTGCTGGTGCTGGACGAGCCCACCGAAGGCATCCAGCCCAGCATCATCAAGGACATCGGCCGCGTCATCCGCATGCTGGCGGGACGGGGCGACATGGCCATCCTGCTGGTCGAGCAGTACTACGACTTCGCGCAGGAACTGGCGGACCGCTACCTGGTCATGGAACGGGGCGAGGTCATCGCGCAGGGCGACGGCAAGGCGATGGAAGCCGACGGCGTACGCCGCCTGGTGGCGATCTGAGACGGGCCGGTAGGCGCGTGCCTACCTCGTCTGGTGCCGCCGCCCGGCACGGTGCGGCAGGCCCCGGGACTACCTTGGGGACATCGACATCAACCCAAGGAGATTCAAATGCCGGTCATCCTCTGGCTGCTGGGCGTTCCCCTCGCCGTCATCGTCCTGCTGATGCTGTTCGGCGTGCTCTGACGCCGACGCGTCAGGGACGCGTCTTCACGCGCTCGAGCTGGTCCAGGTTCCGCCCGGACCGCTCGCCGCGGTTGCCCGCCGCGTACTCTTCGCTGGCCCCCGGCGCGGACGCCTCTTCCGTCGGCCGGTTGGCGTACGGCTGCCGGCCCTTGAGCTGCCAGTGGCCCAGCGGCGGATCTTCGTGGCGGCTGGAGCCGCCTTCCCAGTTCACTTCGTTGCGGTAGCCATGGCGCGCGGGAGCGGTCGTCTTGACGGGCGCGATGGTGGCGGTGGTCGTCTGCTCTTTCACTGCTTGAACCCTCGGTTGTCGGCTCTTTTGGCCAGGCGCGCGGCCACGCCGCGGACGTCAACAAGACTAGCTGCGGCGTCGTACACGCTTGTAGGACAACGGCCCGTCTTCGTGCTGTTACGAGCGGCAACGCGGGTCGCGAGAGGAAGAGCAAGGGCGCGCGGCCTTCGCGGCGCGCGCCGGGTGTTGCTTTACTGCTGCGGTAGCGGCGAAAGGGGCCTGACCTGCGCGGGCATCGGGACCAGCACCACCGGCTCCTGGGTCTTGGGCGCTTCCACCTTGATCTCGGTCGCGCCCGGCGGCATCACCACCGTCTCGACCTGGCGCAGCACGCCACCGCCGGCCACGCTGCCGCTCACATCGCCGTAGCCCATGACGCGGGCCTTGCAGGCGGCCTTCTCTTCGCCGGCCAGCGGCTCGCAACGCGCCATGGCGTTGGCCTGAAAGTCGTCGGAAGGCTGGCGCAGCGCGCCCTTGTTGCGCTCGGCCTGCGCATTGCGCGCCTCGCGCAGGCACGTGTCGATGTCCTGCTGCGTGCGGCCGCTGCGGCAGGCCTGCACTTCGGACTGGTAGTTGCCGCTGGCGTCGATGCCCGTCGCACCGGTGGCGCTGCCGGCCACCTGGGCGGTCGCGGCGGTCATGGCCAGCAGCGACGCGGCGACGAAGGGCAGCAGGCTTTTTCGCGGACGCATCGGGTGCTTCCTGTTCATGGCGGGCTCCTTGCGAATCTGGATGGGCTCACTCTAGGCAGTGGCCCGCGCCCGTGGTGCCGGAGGAGGCCCGGGCAGTGGGGCGGCGCGCTCCGGCGGTCCCCGTAGGACCCTGCTTGCAGGTGAGTGCCTACGAACGTAAGGCGCTACAGCGCCCACAGCCGAGGCGCGACTGCCGGCAGGTCCCACAACGCCGGCCGCCAGGCCGACCGGATGGCGCGCAGCAGCGCCATCGCCGGCTCGACCAGCGGTGCCAGCACCCGCACCACCACCACGCCGTCCGCCGGGCTGGTGGCGCCCGCGTCGGCGGCCAGGCCGTGCTGGCCGATCACCTCGCGGGCCAGGTCGAGCGCGCGCTCACGCCGGTCGCGCGCGAGCGGTTCGCCGCAGGCGAACCACAGCGTGGACAGGCAGCGCCGGCCCGCCAGGCCCAGCGGGCCGTCCATCAGCCGGGCATTGGCGGCGTCCAGGCGTCCACGCTCCAGCCAGCGGTCGCCCAGCGCCAGGTGCTGCAGCAGGCTGCCTGCAACGAAGGGCTGGCTGGCTTCGGGCAGGCCGAGCGCGCACACGTCCCAGCCCAGCACCTCAGCGCCGGGCGCGAGCGCCAGCTCAAGCCGGTTCTCGGCGATGCAGCCGCTGTAGCAGATCGCCTCCAGCGGCAACCACTCGAAGCGGCCGCCGGCCTCGACCTCGATGCGGGTGCGCTGAACGGCCGCCGCGCCCTCGCTGCGGTAGAAGCGCGCCGCGCCCGGCGTGGTGACCAGCCCGTGCGCGCCGGCGCCCACGCGGATGTGCACGTCGAGCTCGTCCCCGCCCACCAGGCCGCTGGGCGGATGCACCAGCACGTTGTGGCAGATCGCCGGCCCTTCCGGGTAGAGCGTCTGCAGTACGCGCAGCGGGCCCTGGTGCTCGAAGCGGGCGGTGCAGCGTTCGCCTTCCCGCCGCAGGTCCAGCCGCAGCCGCGCGTGCCAGGACATCGCGTCAGGTGTTCTGCGAACCGCGGTGCGCCCAGGCCGTGGTGTGGCGCTCGATCCAGCTGAACAGCTCGTACATCGCCATGGCCATGACGCTGATGGCCACCAGCCCGGCGAACGCCAGCGGCATGCGCTGCTGGCTGCCGGCGGTCTGGATCAGGTTGCCGATGCCCGAGTCGCCCGCCGTCATCTCCGCCAGCACGGTGCCGACGAAGGCCAGCGTGATGGCGATCTTCAGCGAGCCGTAGAAGTACGGCATGGCGCGCGGCAGGCCCACCTTGACCAGCACGTCCCAGCGCTTGGCGCCCAGCACGCGCAGCACGTCCTCCAGCTCCGGCTCCAGCGTGGCCAGGCCGGTGGCGATGTTCACCATGATCGGGAAGAACGAGATCAGGAAGGCGGTGAGGATGCCCGGGCCGATGCCGATGCCGAACCACACGACCAGGATGGGCACGATGGCCGCCTTGGGCACCGCGTTGAAGCCCACCATCAGCGGATAGACCGCCGCATACGCCACGCGCGACGAGCCGATCAGGAAACCCAGCAGCACGCCCGCGGCGATGGACAGGGCGAAGCCCACCATCGTGACCCAGAAGGTGGTCCAGGCGGCCGCCAGCAGCGGTCCCTTGAACTCGGCGAACTGCTGCGCGATCTGCCAGGGGCTGGGGAAGATGAACTCGGGCACCTGGAAGGCGGTGACGCCCAGCTGCCAGAGCAGGACGATGGCCGCGCCCAGGATCACCGGCGCCCAGCGCTCGAAATGCCGGTCCGCCTTCATGCCTCCACCCCGGTGGTTTTGCGGATGGCGCCGATGTGGCCGCGCAGGTCGAGCACGATGTCGGTGAACTCCTTGGTGTAGGTGATCTCCAGCTCGCGCGGGCGCGGCAGCTCGATGTGCTTCTTGACCACGAAGCGGCCCGGGCTCTTGCTCATGACGAAGACGGTGTCGGCCAGGAAGACCGACTCGCGCAGGTCGTGCGTGACCAGGATGACGTTGAAGCGCTGCTCGGTCCACAGGTCGCGCAGGATGCACCACAGCTCCTCGCGGGTGAAGGCGTCCAGCGCGCCGAAGGGCTCGTCCAGCAGCAGCATCTTGGGCTCGTGGATGAGCGCGCGGCAGATGCTGGCGCGCTGCTGCATGCCGCCCGACAGCTGCCACGGGAACTTGTCCTCGTAGCCGCCCAGGCCCACCTTCTGCAGCAGCGCGCGGGCGCGCTGCTCGTACTCGGCCCGCCTGGCCTTGAAGCTGCTGCGGTAGGGCTCGACGATCTCCAGCGGCAGCAGCACGTTGTCGACCGTGGTGCGCCAGGGCAGCAGCGAAGGCGCCTGGAACGCCATGCCGGAGATCTTCAGCGGCCCGGTGACCGGCTGGCCGTCGATGCGGATGCCCCCGCGCGAGGGCATGCGCAGCCCGGTGGCCAGCTTCATGAAGGTGGACTTGCCGCAGCCCGAGGGCCCGACGATGGCGATGAACTCCCCCTGCGTGACGTTCAGGTCGATGGCCTCCACCGCGAACTGCCCGTTGGCGAGCAGTTCGTCGTTGTAGGCCAGCCAGACGCCCTGGAAGTCGATGAACGCGGTGGCCGACACCGCGCTCACTTCTTCGCCGGGGGCAGCACGTTCAGTTCGGCCTTGGCCGGCAGGAAGCTGCCGTTCCAGACCTCGTCGGCCTTGACGCGCGTCTTGGTGTTGAACGCGTCGGACACCTGCGAGGCCATCAGCGAGAGGCGGCCCGGGTTGACCTGGCCGAAGCCGTCGGCACGCGCGTCGGGGCTGGCGATCACGGCATCGATGGCCATGCGCAGGCGGCGCTTCTCCAGGTCGGTGTTGATGATGCCGTCGCGCTGCTTGACGTACTCGATCGAGGCGTCCGGGCTGGCCATCACCTCCTTGGCGCCCTTGGCGAAGGCGCTGAGGAAGGCCTTGACCGCCGCCGGGTTCTCCTTGACCAGCTTGGGCGACGCGATGATCACGTTGCCGTACAGCTTCACGCCGTGGTCGGCGTAGGGCAGGGTGACCACGTCGTCCAGCTTGACGCCGCGCGCCTCCAGGTTGAGCAGCGAAGTGAACGAGAAGCCGGTGATCGCATCGACGTCGCCGCGGGCCAGCATGGTCTCGCGCAGCGGCGGGTCCATGGACACCCAGTTGGCGCCGGCGACGCCGTTGGCCTTCTGGAAGATCGGGAAGGCGCGGCGGCCGGCGTCGAACACCGGCGCGCCCAGCTTCTTGCCGTTCAGGTCCTTGGGCGACTTGATGCCGGACTTCTTGAGCGCCATCACGGCGGCCGGCGTGTTGTTGTAGACCATCATCACCGCCACCGGCTTGTTGGGCGCGTCGGGGTTGTTGGCGTGGAACTCCATCAGCGCCGCGAGGTCGGCGAAGCCCATGTCGTAGGTGCCGGTGGCGACCCGCTGCACGGCGGCGCCCGAGCCGGTGCCGGCATCGATGGTGACATCCAGCTTGGCGTCGCGGAAATAGCCCTTGGCCACCGGTTGCAGGAACAGCGCCGCGGGGCCTTCGAAGCGCCAGTCCAGCTGGAACTTGATGGGGGTCAGGCCCTGGGCCGACGCCGGGGCCAGGGTGGCCAGCAGCGCGGTGGCGGCGACGGTTTGCAGGAAGAGTCTCTTGGTCATTGGAAGCCTCGAATCACGATACGGATCAAACGATGAAAAACCCAAAAGCAAGAAGGGTGCCGCTGGCGATTGTCGACGTTGTCGGGCTGCCTGCTTCTCCGGAAATTCCCCCGGGCGCGCGGGTCCCGGCCATAGCCGAGCGGGAGTAGGGGTTGTCTGACGTATCGGCGCGCCGGGCACGCACGGTGAGGCTCTATCGCCGACTACGCCCGCGCTAGGGATGCAGAACCATATTGCGTTCACCGGCTGCCGGAGATGGGTGGCAGGGGGGTCGGGGCCCAACCCGGGATCCGGCCGGCTATCAACAACATGCCGTTCGCGGCTTTAGGAGTGCAATCATGGGCTTTCTCATTTGGTTGATCGTGGGTGGTATCGTGGGCTGGCTGGCCAGCTTGATCATGCGCACTGACGGCCAGCAGGGCATCCTGCTGAACGTGATCGTGGGTATCGTCGGCGCCTTCATCGGCGGCTGGGTGATCTCCCCGATGGTGGGCGTGCCAACCATCAACGAAGGCATCAGCATCGGCTCGGTCCTGGTGTCGCTGGTCGGCGCGGTCATCCTGCTGGCCATCGTCAACCTGTTCCGCCGCGGTCGCGTTCGCTGAGTCACGGTTCGAGATTTGAAAAAGGCCGGGTCATGCCCGGCCTTTTTCATTGGCTCTCCCGTAATCCCCGCTGACGCAGCTCTCCCGTCATCCCCGCGAAGGCGGGGATCCAGTGCTTTCCTGGCCCTGGCCGAGCAGGTCCAGCAGCGTCCTGGCGACCACCTTGGTCGCCTTCCTCAGGTCTTCCAGGTCCAGCCGCTCGTCCGCCCGCTTGGCGTTCGATTCGAGCACCGTGCGGGGTCCCGCCCCGTAGATCACCCCCGGGATGCCCGCCTCGGTGTAGAGGCGCACGTCGGTGTACAGCGGCGTGCCCACCGCCGGGATGGGTTCGCCGAAGACCTCCTGCCCGTGCCTTTGCAGCGCCTCGACCAGCGGCCCGTTGCCCGCCAGCGGCACCATCGCGCGGGCCAGCAGCAGTCGCCGCACCTCGACCCGGATGCCGTTGCCGCCGCGCGGCGGGCGAAAGCTGGCGGCGGCCTCCTCGATGGCGCGGCGGATCGAGGCCTCGACCTGCGCCGGATCCTCCTCGGGGATCATGCGGCGGTCCAGCTTGAAGACCACCTTGCCGGGCACGACGTTGGTGTTGGTGCCGCCGGCGATCCAGCCCACGTTCAGGTACGGGTGGGTGATGCCCTCGACCCTGGAACTCACCTGCTTGTACTGCTCGTTGAGGCGGTAGAGCGCCTGCAGGAGGTGGGTGGCGCCCTGCAGGGCGTCGGTGCCGCTGTCGGGGATGGCGGCGTGGCTCATCTCGCCGTGCACCGTCACCTCCATCTGCAGGCAGCCGTTGTGCGCCACCACCACCTGGTAGCTGAAGCCCGCGGCCAGCAGCAGGTCGGGGCGGGTGATGCCCTGCTTGAGCAGCCAGCCCGGGCCGAGCTCGCCGCCGAACTCCTCGTCGTAGGTGAAGTGCAGTTCCACCCCGCCGGCCAGTGATGCGCCCAGCGATTCCAGCGCGCGCACGGCGAAGGTGAAGGTGGCGAAGTCGCTCTTGCTCACCGCCGCGGCGCGGCCATAGAGGAAGCCGCCGTCGATCTCCGCGCCATAGGGCGGGTGCTGCCAGCCCTCGCCCGGCGGGACCACGTCGCCATGGGCATTGAGGGCGACGACCCGGCCTTCGCCGTAGCGGCGGCGCACGACCAGGTTGGTGATGGACTGCAGCCCGGCCGCCTGCACCTCGTCCGCCGGCACGGGATGCTTCTCGGCCTCGAAGCCGAAGGCCTGCAGCAGCTGCGCCGTGCGCTCGGCATGCGGCGCGCTGTTCCCCGGCGGCGTGTCGGTGGGCACGCGCACCAGCTCCTGCAGGAAGCGCACCTCCTCGTCGAAGTGGGCGTCGATCCAGGCGTCGAGTTGCTGATGATCTGTCATGGTGTGATTCCGTCATTCCCGCGAAGGCGGGAATCCAGGGCTCCCGCCTTGGACATCGCCGGCGCGCTGCGCTGGGTCCCCGCCTTCGCGGGGACGACGGGGGTGGGGTCGATCATGGCCGGTTGCCTTCCTGCGCGAGATGCTCGAGCAGCTGCGAGAACGCCCGCACCGACAGCTCGATGTCGTCGGCCGTGGTGCTCTCCAGCGGGTTGTGGCTGATCCCCGAGTTCTGCCCGCGCACGAACAGCATCGCCTGCGGCATCACCTCGTGCAGCTTCATCGCGTCGTGGCCCGCGCCGCTGGGCATGCGGTGCAGCGGCACGCCCACCGACTCGATGGCGTGTTCCCAGCGGGCCTGCCACTGCGGATGGCTGGGCGCCGCCGCGGCGCGCATGGTCTGCTCGCAGGTGAAGCGCAGGCCGCGGCGTTCGCAGATGGCCTTCAGCTGCCCGAGCACGTCGGCCACCAGCGCGTCGCGCTGCGGATCGTTGGGCGCGCGCAGGTCCAGCGTGAACTGGCAGCGGCCCGGCACCACGTTGGTGGAGCCGCCCGGCACGTTGAGGATGCCGATGGTGCCCACCGAGTCGCCGTCGCGCGCCGCGCGCTGCTCGATGAAGAGCGCCAGCTCCGCGACGGCCACGGCGGCGTCACGCCGGCGGTTCATCGGCGTGGTGCCCGCGTGGCTGGCCATGCCGATCGCCTCGCACAGGAAGCGCACGCCGCCGTTGATCGAAGTGACCGCGCCCAGCGGCAGGTTCAGCTCGCTGAGCACCGGCCCCTGCTCGATGTGGACCTCGACGAAGCCGAGGTAGCGCGACGGATCTCGCCGCAGCGCCGCGATCGCCTCCGTCGTGCCCGGCAGCCCGGCGCGTTGCATGGCCTCGCGCATGCTGATGCCGTCCGCATCCTTCTGGTCCAGCCAGGCGGCATCGAACTGCCCGATCAGCGCGCCCGAGCCCAGGAAGGTGGCCTTGTAGCGCTGGCCTTCCTCTTCCGAGAAGGCCACCACCTCGAGCCCGAAGGGCAGGCGGCGCCTGGCCGCGGCCAGCGCGCGCACGCAGGCCATCGGCACGTAGATGCCCAGCCGGCCGTCGTACTTGCCGCCGTTGCGCACGGTGTCGTAGTGCGAGCCGGTCAGCAGCCGCCGGGACTGCGGAGAAGCGCCGTGGTAGACGCCGACGACGTTGCCGACCGCATCGACCGTGACCTCGTCGAACCCCGCCTCCTTCATGTCCTGCTCAATCCGCGCGGACGCGCAGCGGTGCGCGTCGGTCAGGTAGGTGACGGTGAGCTGGCCCTTCTCCTTGAAGCCCGGATCGCTGAACTGCGACAGGTGCTCCAGCTGGTCCCAGACCTGCTCGCCCTGCGAGGGCGACACGCCGAACCGGTCGTTGAGCCGGATCTCGGCGATGCGATGCACGTTGCGCAGCGCCTCCCCGCGTTCGAAGTCCACCGGGTTGCCCAGCCGCCGCTCGAAGGTCTCGATGATCTCGGCCCGCGTCAGCCCGCCGCCGCGCGGGCCGCGCACCGCCAGGATGAAGGGAAAACCGAACTTCGCGTTGTAGTCGGCGTTCAGCTGCTGGATCTTCTCGAACTCGGCCGGCGTGCAGTCCGTGAGGCCGGCCTTGCCCTGCTCGTTCGTCGATTCGGTCGTGAGCGTCTTGCTGACCATGGCCTTGCCGGCCAGCTCGGGGTGCGCGCGCAGCAGGGCCAGCTGGCGCTCGGCGCCCGCCTCGTCGACGGTGCGGGCCATGGCGTGCTTCAGGTGCGCCAGCGAGCGGAAGGGCTGCTGCTCCAGCGCCGCCTGCGCGATCCAGGGCGAGTGTTCGTACAGGCCGTCGAGCAGGGCCGCGGCCTCCTGCGCGTTCGCGGCGTTGAGTTTTTCCAGTGTCGGTGTCATGGCTTGGCCGGGTAGGGGTGGATCAGCTTCCAGTGGCGCGCCAGGTCGATGCGCCGGCACACCCACACATGATCGTGCTGCTCCACGTGGTCCAGGAACTTCTGCAGTGCGACGATGCGCCCCGGCCGCCCGAGCAGCCGGCAGTGCATGCCCACGCTCATCATCTTCGGCTGGTCCAGGCCCTCGGGGTCGCCCTCGGCGTAGAGCGCGTCGAAGGTGTCGCGCAGGTAGATGAAGAAGTCTTCCGCCTGCGAGTAGCCCTGCGGCAGCGAGAAGCGCATGTCGTTGGCGTCCAGCGTGTAGGGCACCACGAGGTGGGGCACGACGATGCCGTCGGAGCGCCGCACCTTCATCCAGAACGGCAGCTCGTCGCCGTAGTAGTCGCTGTCGTACTCGAAGCCGCCTTCGTCCACCACCAGCATTCGGGTGTTGGGGCTGTCGCGGCCGGTGTACCAGCCGGCGCCGTGGATCGCGCCCGGCGAGCCGTGGCGCTCGCCCGTCAGCTGCTCGATGGCGCGGATGGCCAGGCGCATGTGGTCGCGCTCTGTGGCCTTGCTGGCGTCCTGGTAGTGGATCCAGCGCCAGCCGTGGCTGGCGATCTCGTGGCCCAGCTCGACGAAGGCGGCGGCCACCTCGGGGTGCCGCTGCAGGGCCATGCCGACACCGAACACGGTCAGCGGCAGCCGCCGTTTCTCGAACTCGCGCAGGATGCGCCACACGCCCACGCGCGAGCCGTACTCGTAGATGCCCTCCATGCTCAGGTGCCGGCCCGGGTAGCTGGCCGGGTTGAACATCTCGGAGAGGAACTGCTCGGAGCCCGGGTCGCCGTGCAGCACCGCGTTCTCGCCGCCTTCCTCGTAGTTCAGGACGAACTGCACGGCGATGCGGGCCTTGTTGGGCCACTGCGGGTGCGGCGGGTTGCGGCCGTAGCCGGCCAGGTCGCGCGGGTAGGAGGCGCTGGCGTCGTAGATCGAGGGCATGGGGGGCTGTCCTCTCTAGGCGGCGAGCGCCTGGGCGATGTCGTGGGTGGGCGGCGGCCGGTCGAAGGCCAGGCTGGCCTCGACGTTCTGCAGGTGCTCCTCCATCAGCCGCACCGCCTTGTCGGCGTCGCGGGCGGCCAGCGCGCGCACGATCTCCACGTGCTCCTGCTGGGAGTGGTGGGCGGCGCCGGCGCGCTGGTACATCAGCGTGACCAGCGAGCTGCGCGAGATCAGGTCGCGCAGGATCTGCGCCAGCACCTCGTTGTCCATCAGTTCGGCCATGCGCACGTGGAAGTCGCCCAGCAGCTCGACGCCGCCGGCGGCATCCTGCGCGTCCACCGCGGCCTTCTCGGCGGCGACGTGCTCGCGCAGGGCGCGGATGCGTGCCGGCGTCGCTTCGCGGGCGAAGGCGCGCGCCATGCCGGCCTCCAGCATGCGGCGCACGGCGAACACCTGCCGGGCTTCCTCGACCGTGGGCGCGGCCACGAAGGCGCCGCGCGCGGGCTCCAGCGTCACCAGGCGGTTCTGCGCCAGCTGGTGCAGCGCCTGCCGCACCAGGGTGCGCGAGACGCCGAAGTGGTCGGCCAGCTTCTGCTCGGCCAGCTTGGTCCCCGGCTGCAGCCGGTGGCCGGCGATGGCCTGGGTCAGCTCCTGGACGATGACGCTGGTGGTGGTCGGCTGCACGGGGGCGATGATAGTGGCGCGCGGCAAAAGTGTATACACTTCTGTGGACCAAACGAGGAGCGCCCATGGGCCTGAGCACCCACGTCCTGGACACGATGCATGGAACGCCGGCCGCGGGCATGACGGTGGCGCTCTACACCACCCAGGGGGGAGCCGCGACGCTGGTGCGCCGCTTCCAGCTGAACAAGGATGGGCGCAACCCGGACGGTCCCCTGTACCGGGACGCCGAGTTGCGCGAGGGAACGTACCGGCTGGTGTTCGATGTCGCCGGCTATTTCCGCGGCCGGGGCGTGGACCTGCCCGAGCCGCCTTTCCTGGACCAGGTGACGCTGGACTTCGGCGTCGCCCGGCCCCAGGAGCACTACCACGTGCCGTTGCTGGTCAGCCCGTGGAGCTATTCGACCTACCGTGGCTCGTGAACGCTCAATCCTGGCCTTCGGTCAGCGTGTCCAGCTGGAAGCGGCCGCTCTTGTGCCACAGCCAGGTGTCGGTGTAGGTCACGCGGCCCATGCGCATGGGCGCGGGGTAGGGCGCGGCGGAACGGACCATCTTCTCGATCTCGGCCATCACTTCGGGCGCGTGCTTGGGCGCACGCATCCAGCTGACCTCCTTGACCAGCCCCTGGCGGTCGACCTCGACCTGCAGCACGCCCACCGCGTACAGCAGCGGCGGCATGCGGCCCTTGTAGATGCGGTCGCCGTGCAGGCCGTAGAGGTGGCCGGCGGCATCGCGGCGGTAGGCGCGCGGGGTGGCGGCCTCGGACACGCGGGCGGGGTTGGGCTCCTGGACGACGGGCGGGGGCGGCGGCTCCGGGGCCTGGACCACCGGGGGCGGCGTCGGGGCCGCGGGCTGCGGCGGAGGGGAAGAGCAGGCTGCCAGCACGGCGGCTGCGGCGATGGCCGACCAACCGGCGATGCGGATCGAAACTTCTTTCTTCATCACGTCTCCTCAGGGGCGACAAGGCCGCCCTTTTCCCGCGGACGATCATCGTCACGCCCCCGGCCAACGGGAACGGGGCAAGTACGGATGACCTTGCTTACGGCTGACAAATGTTGTTGCGTTCGGTCACGGATGAGCGGTGCGGAAACATGAATGAGTGGTCGGACACCCTCGCGCAGCAGGGTCAGGCGGTGCTCGTCACCGTCGCCTCGGTCGAGGGTTCCGGGCCGCGGGAGCCCGGCGCCTGGATGCTGGTTTTCGAGCGCGGCGAGGCCGGAACCATCGGGGGCGGGCGGCTGGAGTTCGACGCCACCACAGAAGCCCGCGAGCTGCTGTCCGCCGGCCCGGGCGCCAGGCCCCTGCAGCGCCGCTACGCACTGGGCCCCAGCCTGGGGCAGTGCTGCGGCGGCGTCGTGCACCTGGCCTTCGAACGCGTGACCGCGAACGACGTGGCGTCCTTGAAGGTGCGCCTGGCCGAGCCCGCCACGCCGGTGGCGCTGTTCGGCGGTGGCCACGTGGGCCGCGCGATCGCGCAGCGCATCGGAGGATTGCCTTTCGAGCTCACCTGGATCGACAGCCGCGACGAGATCTTCCCGGAGCAAGTGCCCGCCAACGTGCGCTGCGAATACTCCGACCCGGTGCAGCGCGCGGTGGCCGACCTCGCCCCCGGCAGCCTGGTGCTGATCATGAGCTTCAGCCACGCGGAGGACCTGGACATCCTCGCGGCGTGCCTGCAGCGGCGGCGCGAGCGCCAGGACCTGCCCTTCGTCGGCCTGATCGGCAGCAAGACCAAGTGGGCGACCTTCCGCCACCGGCTGGAGCAGCGCGGCTTCACCGGCCCCGAACTCGATGCGGTGCACTGCCCGATCGGCGTGCCCGGCCTGGCCGGCAAGCAGCCGGCGGTGGTGGCCGTCAGCGCCCTGGCCCAACTCCTGCAAGCGGCGCCGCCGCGCGCCTGACCGTCAGAAACAGACCTCCATGGAAAGCTACCTCCTCGACTGGGCCAACCTGCTGCTGCGCTGGCTGCACGTGATCACCGCCATCGCCTGGGTGGGCTCCTCGTTCTATTTCGTGTTCCTGGACTCCAGCCTCACGCCGCCGGTGGACGAGGACCTCAAGCGCCAGGGCGTGAGCGGCGAGCTGTGGGCCGTGCACGGCGGCGGCTTCTACCACCCGGTGAAGTTCGCGCTGGCGCCCCCGAAGCTGCCGGAGCACCTGCACTGGTTCTACTGGGAGAGCTACACGACCTGGATGTCCGGCTTCGCGCTGTTCGCCGTGTCCTACCTCTGGAACGCGGGCAGCTACCTGGTCGACAAGTCGCTGGTGGACTGGTCGCCGCTGGCGGCCGGGGCCACGGCGGTGGGCTTCATGGTGGTGTTCTGGCTCGCGTACGACGCGATCTGCCGGGTGTTCGGCGAACGCGAGAAGGGCGACACCATCGTCGGCGCACTGGTCGCAGTCCTGGTCGCCATCGCCGCCTGGCTGGCCTGCCACTGGTACCCGGGCCGCGCCGCCTTCCTGCTGGTGGGGGCGATGGTCGCCACGGCCATGAGCGCCAACGTGCTGTTCTGGATCATCCCGGGCCAGCGCAAGATGGTCGCCGCCATCCGCGAGGGCCGGCCGGTGGACCCGATCCACGGCAAGCGCGGCAAGCAGCGCAGCGTGCACAACACCTACTTCACGCTGCCCGTGCTGCTGGCCATGCTGTCCAACCACTACAGCTTCCTGTGGAACCACCCGCGCAACTGGCTGGTGCTGATCCTCCTGATGTTCGCGGGCGCGGCGATCCGCCAGTTCTTCGTGCTGCGCCACGGCTGGAAGCTGGGCCGCAACCGGCATCCGGCGCCCTACGCCGCGGTCGGCGTGGTGGCCATCGTCGCCACCGCGATCTGGCTGGCCCCCGCGCCCGGCGCCGCGGTGGCCGCGGCCGCGCCGCAGGCGGCGGGCTACGCGCAGGTCAAGCCCATCCTGGAGCAGCGCTGCTACCAGTGCCACGGTGCGCAGCTGCAGATGAAGAACGTGCGGCTGGACTCGCCCCAGGCGCTCAAGCAGCACGCGGCCAACGTCTACCAGCAGACCGTGGTGACGCGGCTCATGCCGCTGAACAACGCCACCGGCCTCACCGAGCAGGAGCGGGCCGTGGTCGGGCAGTGGTTCCGCGACGGCGCCAAGGTCGACTAGGGCCACCGCTTGTCGAAGTTCCGTCATCCCCGCGAAGGCGGGGATCCAGTGCTTCCCTCAGCAGCGTCGCAAGACGCACGCCCTGGATTCCCGCCTCCGCGGGAATGACGGCATTTTTCCGGCGGCACAATCGGCCGCTGTGCACCACCAGGCCACGCTCCAGTTCGCCACCTCCGGCCGCGGCACCCGCAGCATCACGCAGGCGGTGGCCGGCGTCGTCGCCACCTCGGGCGTGCGGACCGGCCTGGTCCACCTGTTCGCGCAGCACACCAGCTGCGCGCTGGTGATCACCGAGAACGCCGACTCCGACGTGCGGCGCGACCTGGAGACGGTGCTCGCGCGCCTCGCGCCCGACGGCGACCCCGCCTACCGACACGACACCGAAGGCCCCGACGACATGGCCGCGCACGCGCGCACCGTGATCAGCGGCGAGTCGCTCACGGTGCCGATCGGCGGCGGCCGGCTGCTGCTGGGCACCTGGCAAGGCCTCTACCTCTGGGAACACCGCACGCAGCCGCAGCAGCGCAGCGTGGTGGTCACCATCCTTGGCGAATGAACATGAACCTGCCGCCCGATCCCGACCGCGACCCGCGCGCCTTCCTCGAACACCTCTACCGCGCCGCCGTGCGCCGTGCGCTGCCGCTGCACAACACGGCCGCCTTCCTGCCGCCGCCGCCACGCGGCCGCACGGTGGTGCTGGGCGCCGGCAAGGCCGGCGGCGCCATGGCCCAGGCGGTCGAAGCGCTGTGGCCGAAGGAGGCGCCGCTGTCCGGCCTGGTGGTCACCCGCTACGGCCACACGCCGCCGCGGCCCGAGGGCCTGCCGCAGCGCATCGAGGTGGTCGAGGCTTCCCATCCCGTGCCCGACGCCGCCGGTTTGGCGGCGGCGCAGCGCATCGTCGCGCTGGCGCACGGCCTCACGGCCGACGACCTGGTGCTGTGCCTGATCTCGGGCGGTGGCTCGGCGCTGCTGACGCTGCCGGCCGAAGGCCTGACGCTGGAGGACAAGCAGCGCATCAACCGCCAGCTGCTGGACAGCGGCGCCCACATCGGCGAGATGAACTGCGTGCGCAAGCACCTGTCGCGCATCAAGGGCGGGCGGCTGGCCGCGGCCTGCGCGCCGGCGCGCGTGGTGACGCTCACCATCAGCGATGTGCCGGGCGACGACCCTTCCGTGATCGCCAGCGGACCGACGGTGCCGGATGCGACCAGCTGCGCCGATGCGGTGGCCATCCTGCAGCGCTATGGCATCGACGTGCCGGGGGCGGTCATGAGCCTGCTCGAGCAAGGCGCGCTGGAGACGCCCAAGCCGGGCGACGCCGCGTTCGCCGGCCAGGCGGTCCACATGATCGCCACGCCGCAGCAGTCGCTGGAAGCGGCCGCGGCCGAGGCCCGCGCGGCCGGGCTGGCGGCCTACATCCTCAGCGACGAGATGGAAGGCGAATCTCGCGAGGTGGGCAAGGTGCAGGCGGCGCTGGCGCGCGCGGTGGCGCGGCGCGGCGAGCCGTTCGCGCGGCCTTGCGTGATCCTGTCGGGGGGCGAGACGACCGTCACCGTGCGCAAGCAGCCCGAAGGCACGCCGCGCGGACGTGGCGGTCGGGCCGGCGAGTTCTGCCTGGGGCTGGCGCAGGCGCTGCAGGGGCAGGCGCAGGTGTGGGCGCTGGCGGCGGACACCGACGGCATCGACGGGATGGAGGACAACGCGGGGGCGTTCGTCGCGCCGGACACGTTGCAGCGGGCAGCGGCCGCCGGGATGAAAGCGGACCTGCACCTGGACCGCAACGATGCGTATGGGTTCTTCAGCGGGATCGGGGATCTGGTCGTCACGGGGCCGACGCACACCAACGTCAACGACTTCCGGGCGATCCTGGTTTTGTAGCCCGTCGCCCGCGCGAAGGCCCGTCATCCCGCGGAGGCGGGAATCCAGTGCATCCGTCTTCGCCTCGGAGTGCCCTCACCCCAGCCCTCTCCCAGGGGGAGAGGGAGCAAGACGGGTCAGGCCCCGCGTCGCTGGGAGGTCGCTCGCGACAGCTCCGGCGGCAGGCGCTTGAGCAGCCAGCGGATCGCCAGCGGCACCAGCACCAGGTCGTCCATCGCGCCCAGGAACGGGATCGCGTCCGGGATCAGGTCGATCGGCGAGAACAGGTACAGCGCGATCAGCGCCGTGCCCCACTTGAGCCAGGCCGGCGCGGCGGGATGGCGCAGCGCGAACCACAGCTGTCGCGCGTCGCCACGCACCACGGTCCACAGCAAGGTCAGGCGTTTGAACATTCGGTCTGGACTCCACGTCGCCCCTCGGGCGCACCGCGAAGTTTGCGGCCCGCGGGCCGCATTGCAAGACGCGGGAACCGGGCGTTACACCTGAGCGTCGACCGGCATTGAAACCGCCGCCCGCGCCAGCCCTCCAAGCGGGATGGTCTCGCGCCGATCGCTCCTGGCCGTACCCCTCGTCGCGGCGCTGCCGCTGCGGCTCGCGGCTTCCGAGCCGCGCCCTGCCGTGCAGTGGCAGGCGCCGGTCGAGCTGGCACGGGGCCGCGGCGAGCGCGGGCTCTGGCGGCAGAACGATTCGCGCTACGACTTCGTCGATGACCCGGCCGTGGCGCTGGCACGGGATGGCGCGATGGTCGTCGCCTGGGTGGACCAGGCGCGCAAGGCCGTGCTCGTGCAGCGGCGCGATGTTGGCGGCGCGCCCTCGGGGTCGCCGATCGAAGTGCCGGGCAACCCGAAGGCGTTCTCCTGGATCCCGCGCATCGCCCTGGCGCCCGACGCGCCGCGCACCGCGTACCTGCTGTGGCAGGAGATCATTTTTTCCGGCGGCTCGCATGGCGGCGAGATGTTGTTCGCGCGCTCGACGGATGGAGGCCGCAGCTTCTCGTCGGCCTCGAACCTCTCGGCCTCCCCGGGCGGCGACGGCAAGGGACGCATCACGCCCGAGTACTGGCACAACGGCAGCTACGACCTGCTGGCGGCAGGCGAGGGCCGCGTGTGGGCGGCCTGGACCGAGTACGACGGGCCGTTGTGGATCGCGCACTCGGCCAAGGGCGGTGAGTCCTTCGGCAGGCCGGTGCGCGTGGCGGGCGGTGCGGGCCAGCGTCCGGCCCGCGCACCTGCGTTGGCGATGGCGCGAGACGGCGCCGTGCTGCTCGCCTGGACCGAGGGCGACCATGCGGAAGCCGACATCCAGCTGGCCCGCTCCTCCGACGGCGGCACGTTCGACGCGCCCGTCGTCGTGCGCAGCCCTGGCTATTCCGACGCGCCGCGCCTGGCGGTCGACCGACAGGGCGTGGTGCACCTGGTTTGGGGCGAGAGCGAAGGCGGGCCGTTCCGGCGGCAGCGCGTGCTGTACGCGCGTTCGCGCGATGGAGGCCGGCGTTGGGAGGCGCCGCGCACTGTGGTCGGCTCTGGGGCCGCGGCCTCGATCGGCGCGGGCTTTCCTTCCCTGGGCCTGGATGCGAATGGGGGAGTGGTCGTCCTGGCCGAATTGCAGGAAGACCTGAGGCAGCGGCCGCGTGGGCTGGCCTTCGCCGTGTCGACGGATGGGGGTGCGACCTTCGCCGCGCCACAGCTCGTCCCGAACAGCCGCGATCCCGGCGGCGGCTTCAATGGGAGCAGCCAGGGGCTGCTGGTTCCGAAGCTCGCGGTGAACGCGCGGGGTGACGTCGTGGTGGTGAACAGCGCGCTGAGCGAAGGTTCGCACAGTCGCGTGTGGCTGGTCGGGGGGCGCCTTATGCGATAGCCCCAACCCGTCATTCCCGCGGAGGCGGGAATCCCGTGCGTCCGCCTTCAGCGGACTTCATGGAAGCACTGGATCCCCGCCTCCGCGGGGATGACGCACGGCAAAGAACTCACTCGCACAACCCCCGCACCGACTCCGGAACAGGCAGCGCAAAGATGCCCCCACCCTCCCGCCGCCCGGCGAAGATGCGAACCTCCTCGCACTCCATCAGCAGCTCCTCGCCCTTCATCACCCGGTAGCGCTGCACGAAACTCTTGCCGCGCCACTCGGCGATGCTCACGCGGATCTGCAGCGTGTCGCCATACGTCGCCGTCTTGATGAACCGCGCGTGCGTGTCCACCAGCGGCGTGCCGATCACGCCCAGCGTCTTCTCGGTCTCGGTCCAGGGCGGCACGCCGCACTCGATGAAGAAGTGCCGCGAGGCCGCGTCGATCCAGCGGAAGAAATTGGGGAACCAGACGATGCGGGCCGGGTCGCAGTCGCCGAACTCGACCCGCTGGGTGTAGACGATTTCCCTGGTCATCAGTCGGCCGCGATCTTGCGTTCCTTGATGATCGCGCCGAAGCGCCTGGAGTCCTCCAGCGCCTTGGCGCCGAACTCCGCCGCCGGGATCGGCAGCGCCTCGCCGCCCATGGCGACGATGCGGTCCTGCAGCGCCTTGGTGCGCAGCACCTTGTTGATCTCGGTGTTGAGGCGGTTGACCACGTCGACCGGCGTGCCGGCGGGGGCGTAGAAGCCGAACACGGTGTCCGCGTCGAAGTTCTTCAAGCCCGCCTCGTGCAGCGTGGGCACGTCGGGGAACAGCGGCGAGCGTTTCATGCTGCCCACCGCCAGCAGCTTGAGCCGGCCGCTCTTCGCATGCTGCAGGCCGATGCCCGGGTCGAAGTAGAAGTCGAGCTGGCCGGCCAGCAGGTCCTGCAGCGCGGGCGCCGCGCCGCGGTAGGGCACGTGCACCGCGAACAGGCCGGCCTGGCTCTTCATCATCTCGGCGGCCAGGTGCGGCGAGCTGCCGTTGCCGGGCGAGCCGAACGACAGCTTGCCGGGGTTGGACTTCACGTACTGGATGAACTGCTTGACGTCGGCCGCCGGCAGCGAGGGCTTGGCCATCAGGTAGACGGCGACACGCGCGGCCGCGGCCACGGGTACCAGGTCCTTGGCCGGGTCGAACGACATCTTGGCGTACAGGTGCGGATTGACCGACACCATGCCGCCCGAGCTCATGAGCAGGGTGTAGCCGTCGGGCGCGCTGCGGGCGACCACTTCGCCGCCGATGTTGCCGTTGGCGCCGGCGCGGTTCTCCACCACCACCGGCTGGCCCAGCGCTTCCGAAAGCGGCTGGCCGACGGCACGGGCCAGCTGGTCGGCCGCGCCGCCGGGCGGGAAGTTGACCACCACGCGGATCGGCTTGCTCGGCCAGGCGCCCGCCGGGGCGCCCTGGGCCATCGCGAGCGGCGCGGACAGCAGGCCGCCGGCCAGGGCGGCCGCGAGCAGCGCCCGGCGGGAGGTGGATCGGATTGCACGCATGTCGGTCTCCTTCGTTCGTATTCGGGTCAGGCGGCGGGCCGCGCGGCCGCGGCCGCGGCCGGTTTCTTGCGGATGAAGCGGATCGGCTGCGGACGGACCTCGCGGGCGGGCGCGCCGTGCTGCTGCAAGGTGGCATCGAGCGCGCGGCCGGCGTCGTCGGCCAGGGCGGCCGCGCGCGCTTGCGCGATGGCCTTGGCGGCGAGCGCGGGATCCGGCCGGCCCGCCAGGTGGTCGAGCACGTGCAGCAGGTTCTCCTTGCCGCGCTCGTTGGTGGCGCCGTAGCCCTTGATCAGGCGGCCGCACAGGGCGATCTCGTGGCCCAGGGCCCAGCCGCGCTTCGTGCCCTGCAGCACGCCGTCGAGCCAGCGGCCCATCATCTGCTGCTCCATCGCGAAGCGGCTGCCGCGCACGCGCAGCCACTTCAGGCTGGCCAGCGTGCGCAGCGCCAGCATCCCGCCGGCCGTGTGGGTGCCGACCTTCAGCGGCATCGCCCAGGGCTCGCGGCCGGCGCCGATGCGGCGGCGGTCCCAGGCGACCAGCCGCCGCGCGAGCGAAGGCGGCAGCAGGGCCGCGAACTCGGGCACGCCGGGCTTGAAGTGGTCGTACACCTTGAGCAGGTCGTCCTGCGCCGGCTTGACTTCCCCGCGCACGCGCTCCCAGCGGCTGGCGCGGCTCTTGAGGTCGGCGACGCGCACGATGTCGTCGAAGGCCATCCACAGGGCCAGCCAGCGGGCCATCTCGCGGGTGATGGCGTAGGCGTTGGCGCCGGTGGGGTCGGCTTCGCGTTCGGCGGCGAGGACCTGGTTGAGGCGCTTCAGGTACAGGTCGGCGTAAGGGCGGTCCTGGTAGTCGACGAGGCGTGCGTAACCGAGGGTGGCGAATTCGCGCACGGGGTCGGGGAAGCCCTGGATCCCCGCCTTCGCGGGGATGACGGCATGTTTGTCATTCCCGCCCTTCCCGTCATTCCCGTCATTCCCGCCCATCCCGCCCATCCCGTCATTCCCGTCATTCCCGCGCAGGCGGGAATCCAGTGCTTCCGCTCCCCCTCCCAGCACCTGCGACACGAACGCCGCCTTCTGCCTTTGCCCCGCCACGATCTCGAACGCCCGCGCGAACCCTCGCAGGCTCGCCTGCGCCGACGCATTCGCCTTCTCGTGCGGCACGCCTCCGCGCACCACCTCCTCGTAGAAGCGCCGCTCGAACGGCAGCAGCCCGCTGCCCGCGATCGCGCCCAGAAGAACCGAACTGACCACCGTGCCGCACTCGCGCGCGACGGCGCTCATGTCGAACACCTGGTGCTCGCGGCTGAAGGCCTGCACCAGCTTGAGCAGCTCGGCCGCATCGGTGCGGCCGTCGGCCAGCTGCATGCGCTCCTGCGTGGTCAGCTGGCGGGCGGTGGAGCTCAGCACGCGGGTGCGGTCCGGCGAGGCCATGCCGTTGCCGATCTGGCGCGCCGTCTCCAGCAGCTCCGACGACACCAGCGCGTCGAGCGCGCCGGGCACCGGGCTCAGGCTGAACACCGGCTTGCGGCCGCCGAGTCCGGCCAGCGGCACCGGGAAGACTTCCAGGTAGTAGGTGGTCGCGCCGGTGCGCTGCGCCACGCCGGGGATGGACGTGGCCTGCGCCGCGTAGCCGGCGCGACGCGCCGTCTCCACCAGCCATTCGGTGAGCACGCCGCCGCCTTCGCCGCCCAGGGCGCAGACCAGCAGGGTGAGGGGTCGTTGGGTGTTCATGGCTTCAGGCGGGCTGCAACGCACGGACGAAGGCGCCGCGCAGGGAGTGGAACAGGCGTTCGTGCCAGCGCGGGTTCTGCACGACCTCGGCACGGTAGAAGCTGGGGCACAGCGTGGCCGCATGGGCGTTGGCGCCGCACAGGCCGCAGCCCACGCAGCCGTCGATCACGGTGGCGACCGGGTCGACCTTGAGCGGGTCGGGGTTGTCCTTGAGCGTGAGCGTCGGGCAGCCGGACAGGCGGATGCAGGCGTGGTCGCCGTTGCACACGTCCTCGTCGACGCCGTACTTGACGCGCACCACGCGCTTGCCCTTCTTCAGCAGGCCGGCGATCCAGGGCTTGATGCGGCGCTGGCGCTCCAGCTGGCATTCGCCTTCGGCCACGATCACCTTCAGGCCGTTGAAGTCGCTGGTGAACGCCTCGATCAGCGTGCGGCGCATCGCCTCCACCTCGTAGGTGTGGACGGTGCGCATCCACTGGATGCCCAGGCCCTGCAGCGTCGACTCGATGGTGCGGTTGGTGTGGACCACGCTCTTGCTCTTGTCGCCGCCCTCGAACTTCGCATCGTCGGCCGGCGTGGAGATGATCTCCTGCGTGCCCGTCGCCGAGGTGTAGCCGTTCTTGAAGATCAGCAGGACCGCGTCGTCGCCGTTGAAGAGGGCGCTCTGCACGCCGGTGAGCAGGCCGTTGTGCCAGAAACCGCCGTCGCCCATGATGGCCAGCGTGCGCTTCTGCATCATGGGCGACACGCCGGCGCGGCTGGCCAGGCTCATGCCGTAGCCCAGGATGGAGTGGCCCATGGAGAAGGGCTCGAAGGTGCCGAAGGCATGGCAGCCGATGTCGGCGGCCACGTGCACCGGGCCCATCTGCTGCTGCGCCAGCTTGAGCGCAGCGAACACCGGGCGTTCGGGGCAGCCGATGCAGAAGCTCGGCGGGCGCGCGGGCAGGGGTTTGGCGAGCAGGGCGGTGGCCGCTTCGCGGCGTTCGCGGTTCGCGGTGAGCCAGCGCTTGGCGGTTTCCGGGCCTTCGCCCGGCAGGTAGCTGGAAGCGAACTGCGTCAGGCCCTGCGACAGCACCTCCACCGTGTACTCGCCGCCCGAAGGCAGCAGGTCCTTGCCGTGCAGGCGCGTCTGCAGGTCGCGCCGGCGCAAGTGGGTGGCGATCTCCTGTTCGATGTACTCGGGCTGGCCTTCCTCGACCACCAGCACGGCGCGCTTGCCGGCGCAGAACTCGGCGACCTGCTCGGGCACCAGCGGACAGGTGACGTTCAAGACCAGCAGCGGGATCTCGCTGGCGCCGAAGGCGTCGGCCAGGCCCAGCTGCTGCAGGCTGCGCACCAGCGCGTTGTACAGGCCGCCCTGGACGATGATGCCCACGTCCTCGTGGCGCCCGGGCATCAGCTCGTTGAGCCGGTTCTCCACGATGTAGCGGCGCGCCGCCGGGATGCGCTCCTCGGCCTTGAGCTTCTCGTGCCGGAAGGTCACCGGCGGGTGCGCCAGGCGCATGTAGTCGAAGGCCGCCGGCTGCTCCATCAGCTGCCGGGTCGACACCGCCGGCGGCAGGTTGTCGCGGGCCTCGAAGCTGCCGCGCACGTGGCAGGCGCGGATGCGCAGCTCCAGGATGGCCGGCATGTTGGAGGCCTCCGACAGCCGGAAGCCGTGCTCGACCATGTCCACCATCTGCGGCAGGTCGGGCCGCGGGTCCAGCAGGCACATGGTGGACTTGAGCGCGTAGGCGTGGGTACGCTCCTGGATCACCGAGGCGCCTTCGCCGTAGTCCTCGCCCACCACGATCAGCGCGCCGCCCTTGACGCCCGGCGACGACAGGTTGGACAGCGCATCGGACGCCACGTTGGTGCCCACGATGGACTTCCAGGTCACCGCGCCGCGCAGCGGGTAGTGGATCGAGGCGCCCAGCATCGCGGCCGCGGACGCCTCGTTGGAGCAGGCCTCCACGTGCACGCCCAGCTCGTCCAGGTAGGGCTTGGCCTGGACCATCACGTCCAGCAGGTGGGAGACGGGCGCGCCCTGGTAGCCGCCGACGTAGGCGACCCCGGACTGCAGCAGCGCCTTGGTGATGGCGAGGATCCCCTCGCCGTGGAACACCTCGCCCTGCTTGAGGCGCAGCTGTTCGATTTCCTTGCTGAAAGAGACTTCCAAGATGCGGCTCCGGTCGGTGCAGCCGGCGAGTGTGCGCTTCGTGCCGGTATCCATCAATACAATGAACCGACTAAGCGTCATAAGCAGGATGCATCTCAACGACGTCGACCTCAACCTGCTGCGGCTGTTCGATGCGGTCTACCGGGCGCGCAGCGTGAGCCGCGCCGCCGAACGCCTGGGGCTCACCCAGCCGGCCGCCAGCCAGGGGCTGCAGCGGCTGCGCACGCTCATCCGCGACCCGCTCTTCATGCGCGCGGCCGGCGGCGTGCAGCCCACGCCCAAGGCCGAGCGGCTGGCGCCCGCGGTGGCCAGTGCGCTGGCCACGCTGGAGCTGGCGCTGGGCGAATCGGCGGGGTTCGAGCCGGCGCGGGCGCAGCGCACCTTCCGCATCCACATGAGCGACATCGGCGAAGGCCGCTTCCTGCCCGAGCTGATGGTGGCGCTGCGCGAGCAGGCGCCCGGCGTGCGCATCGAGACGCTGCCGCTGCGCCGCGAGGAGATCGCCGACGCGCTGGACGCCGGCCGCATCGACTTCGCCTTCGGCTTCCTGCCCACGGTGCGGGACACGCAGCGTTCGGAGCTGCTGCGCGACCGCTACATCGTGCTGCTGCGCGAGGGCCATCCCTTCACCCGCAAGCGCCGCACCGGCGCGGCCCTGCTGCAGGCGCTGCGCGAACTCGAGTTCGTCAACGTGCGCACCCATTCGGACACGCTGCGCATCCTGCAGCGGCTTCGGGTGGAGGAGCGGCTGCGGCTGACCACCGAGCACTTCATGGTGCTGCCCGCCATCGTGCGCGCCACCGACCTGGCGGTGATCATGCCGCGCGACATCGCGCTCGGCTTCGCGGCCCAGGGCGGCTACGCCATCGTCGAGCCGCCGGTGGCGGGGCGCGACTTCACCGTGTCGCTGCACTGGAGCCGCCGCTTCGAGGCCGAGCCGGGCAATGCCTGGCTGCGCGGGCGCATCGAGGCGCTGTTCCGCGAAGGCGACTGAGGCCACAATCGTCGGCCCAGGACCCGGAGAACCCGCCGACATGACCGCACCGCCGCTTCAGCTCGCCGTCATCGACGTCAAACCGGGCGCCGCGCTGGAGAGCCAGTCGGGCCTGCAGATGCTGCGCCCGCGCATCTACGGCGCCTGGGCCGAGCCCGTGGGCCCCAAGAAGGTGGCGGCCATCGTCATGCACCCCACCAGCAACTTCATGGGGCACTACCTGATCGGGCCGCTGGCCGACCGCGGCGTCACCTGCCTGGGGCTGAACTCTCGCTACGCCGGCAACGACACGCTGCTGCTGATGGAGCGCGTGCTGCAGGACCTGGGCGCGGGCGTGCAGTTCCTGCGATCGGAGGGCTACGACAAGGTGGTGCTGGTGGGCAACTCGGGTGGTGCTTCGCTCGCGGCCTTCTACCAGGCGCAGGCCGAGCACCTGACGATCGACCGCCTGCTGGACGGCGACCCGGCCGGCCTGTCGCCGCAGGACCTGCCGCCGGTGCAGGGCCTGGCGCTGTGCGCGGCGCACGAGGGCCGCTCGCACCTGATGCGGCGCTGGATCGATCCCTCGGTGTTCGACGAGGCCGATCCGCTGTCGGCCAACCCCGACCTGGACATGTATGACCCGGCCAACGGGCCGCCGTACTCGCCGCAGTTCCTGGCGCGCTTCCAGGAGGGGCAGCAGTCGCGGTTGAAGCGCATCGACACCTGGGTCGAGCACCGCCTCGCGCTGCTGCGCAGCCTGCGCACGCCGGGCAGCCCGCGCGACCAGGTGTTCGTCATCCACCGCACGCATGCCGACCCGCGCTGCCTGGACCTGTCGCTCGACGCGAACGACCGCGAGGTCGGCAGCGTGTGGGGCGCGGGCGCGGCCGGGGCGCGCGCGGTGAACTATGCGGCCAGCCAGATGGGACGCATCACCTCGCTCACGGCATTCCTCTCGCAGTGGTCGCCGCGCAGCCGCGCCGACGGGCCGTCCAACCTGGCCCGGACCTCGGTGCCGGTGCTGCTGCACACCTACACGGGGGACCAGTCGACGTTTCCCAGCACGCGCGATGCCTGGCTCGCGGCCGCCACGGGCCGCATCCGCAACATCGACGTGAAGGGGGGCAACCACTACCTGGCGGGGCAGCCGCAGCTGGTGGCGCAGGTGGCCGACGACATGGCCGCCTGGATGAAGGCCCTCTAGCGGCGCGGGGCCGCGGGGGCGTGGCGCAGGGCGCGAGGCAAGCCCCTTGCGGGGCCGACGGAGCGCCCATGCGGTTCCCAGTCCGTCTCACCTCCCGGTATCGGGATGTTCGAAAAGGCATGTTGCGGCTGCCTCAGCGGCGGCCCTGTAGGAGAGGAAGGCGAGTTGACGGGCTGAGCGGACTACAGCTCAGCCTGCGGGGCGGCGGCGCGGCGAGGGCACGGACTCCTTCACCAGCGTCGCGAACTCCTGAGAGGACATGGTGACCGTGCCGGCATTGCCGGAAGGCGACCAGAAATCCATGCGCGCCACGAACCAGTGGGCGCTGTCGGTGGTGCGAGCGATCGGCATCAGCTCGCGCACGACCCACAGGCGCCCGTGCGGATCGCGCAGGCGCTGGCCGACGTGGACGGGGATTTCCTGCACGGGGGAGCCCATGCCCGGAACGTACAACGGAAGAGGTAGCCGGCGTGTAGGAAAGAACCCCGGGTGGGCGCTTGCCGGCCCCGAGTGTCCGATCAGCGCGACGGCGGGTCGGGGTCGCGCGGCCCGCGGGGGTTGCGGGACTGCTCGAGCTTCTTCCAGGCCTCCAGCGCGCTGGCCGAGCCGCGGCCCGAGCGGCCCGCACCCGTCTGCGGCCGGGTTTCGCCGGCCGGGCGCTTGCTGCTGGCGGGGGGTGGGGGCTTGCGTTCCATGTCGCACCTGGACATGGAAGTGTTCGCGGCCCCCGGCCTGCTGGAGGTCGGAATGTGCACCGCATGTGCGTGCGATGCGAACCGGGCCGCGCGTAGGACCGGACAGACGCGTCAGTCCCGGCTGCCGGGGCCTACCGTGGGGTCGTCCTGGACGCGCTGGGACTCCTGCTCGCGCAGGTGGGTCAGCACGCTGGCCATGCCTTCGCCGCTGCGGGGGCGACGGCGGCCGGCCGCGCCCGTGGGTTCGTCCTGTGCCCGCTGCTCCTGCTGCCGGGCTTCGTCCTGATTCTCTTTTCTTACGTCTTTCTCATTCATCCGGGTACCGCTGATCCACGCATTCGATGGCCCGCACCTTAGTCGGCAATCGCTCGTCCGTGTGTCAGCCGCCGCCGACAACGCCTGAGCGTCGCGATTCAAGCTGTACCGAATCGCAATGGATGGGTTGGGGCTTTGTGGGGCTGGCGCATCGCGCACGCGCAGCGCGCCACGGAGGCTCGGCTTTACGGCGCTACCGGCTTCCCGGCGCATGGACACCGGACGACCGGACCCCATGATGAGCTGATGCTCCACACCCCCACTTCGGCCGCGCCGATGGCCGCCCGCCGCAGCGTACAGGCGGGCCTCTGGATGTTCTTCGCCGGGACGATCGCCCTCTTGTGCGGCCTGCTCGCGCAGCTGGGGGCGCAGCGCACCGCCGGCACGCTGGCCGACCGCTTCCCCGACTGGCCGACTTTCTTCGTGCCGGAATCGGCGGCCGGCTACACGGCCGCGCTGACGATGGTGTGCTGGGGCGTCTGGGCCCTGGGCCGCGGCCTGCGCCTGGCGCGCGAAGGCTAGGAGCAGGCTCCTAGGCGTTGCGCCGCGCGACCCAGTAGGTCGCGCCTTCGCTGCCGTAGCGCTCGGTGTGCGGCACGTTCGCATCGAGCTGGAAGCTCGCGCCGGGCAGCAGGTGGCGGTCGTCCAGCCACATCTCGCCCTGCACCACCAGCGCCTCGACGCCGAACGGGTGGGTGTGGCTCTCCAGCACCGTGCCCGGCGCCCACTGGCGTTCGAGCACCTCGTCGAAGCCGCGGGCCAGCGCGTCGCGCCGGAACTCATCGAAGGTGACGGCGGGGGTTTCCATGCGCGGATTCTCGTCCCGCGCGCGCCGCCTTGCACGCGGCGGCGAGCCCGCCTCCTGCAAGCGGCGCCTTCCCTTCGCCCCCACGCCGCGCCGTTCTCCGCCCCCAACAACGGCAGGCTTCCTACAGCCGGCGCGGGGCGGCTACCGGACCATGGCTGCCAACCACCAACGCCACCACGGAGCCCGCCATGTCCCCCGAGACTTCCACCCCCCTCGTCGCCATCGCCAGGCCGATGCCGGCCAGCGGCTGGACGTCCTGGGCGCCCGAAGTCGCGGAAGCGTACGAGCCCATCGACGCGGAGGCCGCGACGGTCGGCCTGCTCGGCGGCGTGGCCAGCCTGCTGATGTGGGGCTGCGCCAGCCTGCTGGCGGTCTGGTACCTCTGAGATCCCCGGAAAGCGAAGCACCTGCCGCGCGTGTCAGCCGCGCAGCAGGCTTTCGGCCTGCGCGGGCGTGATGCGCAGCAGGTAGCCGTGCGCCAGCGCGCGGGCGAAGTGCCGCACGCCGCTGGGCTGGTGGCGCAGCGAGACGCGATAGGCCTCGACCTCCGCCCACAGGCGGAAGGCCGGGCAGGTGAAGTAGAACCACCAGAACCGCAGCAGCCCCACCTCGCGCATCTGCCGGCAGTGCACGGCCTCGTGCGCCAGCAGGCCGGCATCGGTGCGCACGCGCGGATGCACGAAGACCAGGCCCGGCGCGACGGTCATCCCGTCGGCCCAGAACAGCAGCGAGGTGCTCACGATGCGCATGCGGGCATTCTGCCCGGCCACGCAGGGTTCAGGTGCTCATCGGCAGGATGAGTCGAGCGCGCGCAGGACGTTCTCCGCCGTCGCGGGCGCCACCAGCGCCGAGGCGTTGCCGCGCGCGGCATGCACCGCATCGCGGATCGCCTCCCAGGCGCTGATCGCCAGCATGAAGGGCGGCTCGCCCACGGCCTTGCTGCCGCCGACGTTGTCCTCGCGGTTGCCCTCGGGCCACAGCTCGACCACGAAATGCTCCGGCACGTCGCCGGTGGCGGGGATCTTGTAGGTGCTGGGCGCGTGCGTGGCCAGCACGCCCTTGTCGTTCCAGACCAGCTGTTCGGTGGTGAGCCAGCCCACGCCCTGGATGAAGCCGCCCTCGATCTGCCCGAGGTCGATGGCCGGGTTCAGCGAGGTGCCCACGTCGTGCAGGATGTCCACCTTCAGCAGCCGGCTCTCCCCGGTGAGCGTGTCGATCGCCACCTCGCTGCAGGCCGCGCCGTAGCTGAAGTAGTAGAACGGCCGGCCGGTGAGCGTCACCTTGTCGTAGTGGATCTTGGGCGTGCGGTAGAAGCCGTCGCTCCACAGCTGGATGCGGTTGGCGTAGGCGGCCTTGACCACCTCGTCGAAACTGCGCGTGCTCTTGGGCGAGATCACCTGGCCCGCGCGGAACGACACCGCCCCCGCGCCGCAGCCATCGAGGCCGGCGACGAAGGCCGCCAGGTTGTCGCGCACGTTGCGCGCCGCGAACTGGGCGGCGCGGCCGTTGAGGTCGGTGCCGCTGGACGCCGCCGTCGCCGACGCGTTGGGCACCTTGCCCGTCTCGGTCGGCGTGCAGCGCACGCGCTCGAAGGGCACGCCCAGCTCGTCGGCCACGACCTGCATCACCTTGGTGTGCAGACCCTGGCCCATCTCGGTGCCGCCGTGGTTGACCTGCACGCTGCCGTCGGTGAACACGTGCACCAGCGCGCCGGCCTGGTTGAAGAAGGTGGCGGTGAAGCTGATGCCGAACTTGACCGGCGTGATGGCGATGCCGCGCTTGATCACCGCGCTGCCCTCGTTCCAGGCGGCGATCGCCTGCCGGCGCGCGCGGTAGGCGGATGAGCGCTCCAGCTGCGAGATCAGCGGCCCGAGGATGTTGTCCTCGACCTTCATGCGGTAGTGCGTGACGTCGCGCTCGCCCACGCCGTACAGGTTGGCCTTGCGCACGTCCAGCGGATCGCGGCCCAGGTGGCGCGCGATGTCGCCGAGGACGGCCTCGATCAGGATCACGCCCTGAGGCCCGCCGAAGCCGCGGAAGGCGGTGTGGCTCTGGGTGTTGGTGCGGCAGCGGTACGAGGCGATCTCCACGTCCGACAGGTAGTAGGCGTTGTCGGTGTGGAAGATGGCGCGGTCGGCCACCGGGCCGGACAGGTCGGCCGAGAAGCCGCAGTTGGCCAGCATGGTGAGCTTGAGCGCGGTGAGCCGGCCGTCGTCGTCGAAGCCCGCTTCCCAGTCGTAGGCGAAGGGGTGGCGCTTGCCGGTCACCAGGAAGTCGTCGTCGCGGTCCAGGCGCAGCTTGACCGGCCGCTTGAGCTTGCGAGCGGCCAGCGCGGCCCAGACGGCCATGTGGCCGGCCTGCGTCTCCTTGCCGCCGAAGCCGCCGCCCATGCGCCGGCATTCGACCGTGACCGCGTTGTTCTCCAGGCCGAGCGCATGCGCCACCCAGTGCTGCACCTCGCCGGGGTGCTGGGTGCTGGAGTGGATCCACCACTGGTCCTGCTCCAGCGGCAGCGCGTAGGCCACCTGGCCTTCCAGGTAGAAGTGCTCCTGGCCGCCCACCTCCAGCTGGCCGGCCAGGCGGTGCCTGGCGGCGGCGAGCGCCGCTTCCGGCTCGCCGCGGCGCACCACCACGGGCGGCAGCACGTAGCTCTGCGCGGCATGGGCCTGCCGCACGTCGAGCACGGCCGGCAGCGGCTCGATGTCCAGCTGCACCTGGCGCGCCGCGCGGCGCGCCTGCATCACCGTGTCGGCCACCACCAGGCCGACCACCTGGCCGACGTGGCGCACCTCGTCGATGGCGAAGATCGGCTCGTCGTGCACGAAGGTCGCGAGGATGGGATCGCCGGGGATGTCGCGCGGCAGCACCACGCCGCGCACGCCGGGCAGGGCCTGTGCCTTGCGCGTGTCGACCCCGCGCAGCCGGCCGTGCGGCACCGTCGAGAGGATGGGCGCCGCGTGCAGCGTGCCCTTCACCTCGGGAATGTCGTCGACATAGGTCGCGGTGCCGGCCACCTGGGCGCGGGCGCTCTCGTGCGGCCGCGCGTGGCCCACCGCCGGCCGCGGCGACGCCGGGGCGTGCGCGGAGCGCGTGGCCGGCGCCAGGTTGCGCTCGCCCGCGTCGGCCGGGCCGGCCGGTCCGCCGCCGGTGGCGGAGGTGAATTCGTCGTCGCGCGCGGTCATGCGGCCAGCTCCTGCAGGCGGAACTGCTCGAGGTTGATGGACGTGGCCCCCTGCGATTCGAGCCAGAAGCGCTGCATCAGGTTGCCCAGCACCTGGCTGCGGTAGCCGGCGCTGGCGCGCATGTCGGAGATCGGCTGGAACTCCTCGCGCAGGAGTTGCGCTGCCTCGCGCGCGGTGTCGATGGTCCACTGGCGGCCGGCCAGGAAGGCTTCGGTGCGGGAGGCGCGGACCGGCGTGGCGGCCACGCCGCCGGCGCCGATGCCGATGCGCGCCACGCGGCCACCGTCCAGTTCCAGCCGCACGACCAGGCACACGGCCGAGATGTCGTCGTCGAAGCGCTTGGAGATCTTGTAGGCGCGCAGGAACTCGGCGGGGCGCGGCCGCGGCACCAGGATCCAGGCCACCAGCTCGTCGGGTGCGAGCACGGTGCGCCGGTAGCCCGTGTAGAAGGCCTCCAGCGGCAAGTGGCGGCTGGCGCCCTCTTTCATCAGCACCAGCTGCGCGTCCAGCGCGATCAGGAGCGGCATGGAGTCGCCGATGGGGGAGCCGTTGGCGACGTTGCCGCCCAGCGTGCCCGCGTTGCGCACCGGCAGCCCGGCGAAGCGGTTGGCGAAGGTCTTGAGCTGCGGCCGCTGCGCGACCAGGGCCGCGTAGGCGTCGGTCAGCGTGACGGCGGCGCCGATGGCGATGTGGTGCTCGTAGTCCTCGATGCGGCGCAGCTCGCGGGCGCGCGTGACGTCCAGGACCTGGGCGAAGCGCTGGTGCTGCTTGGTGACCCACAGGCCGACGTCGGTGCAGCCGGCCACGACCTGGGCCTGCGGATGGGCGGCGCGGGCGGCGAGGAGCCCTTCGAGGGATTCGGGGGCGAGGTAGGACGATGTTTCGGTCCCCGTCATTCCCGCGGTCCCCGTCATTCCCGCGGAGGCGGGAATCCAGGGCTCCCGCCTTTCGTCGCCCTGGGAGGGAAGCACTGGGTTCCCGCCTCCGCGGGAATGGCGAAGTTGGGGTTCGGCGGAATGACGGGCTTGTTCGAGCAGGGAGAGCACCTCGGCCTCATCCACCGCCACCCTCGGCAACTCCCCCATCCGCTGCGCCGCCTCCAGGATCGGCCGGTACCCCGTGCAGCGGCACAGGTTGCCCGACAGCTCTTCCTGCGCCAGCTCCCGCGTGATGCGGCGGCCGGGGACCACATGGTTCTGGTACATGCCGAACAGGCTCATCACGAAGCCCGGCGTGCAGAAGCCGCACTGCGAGCCGTGGCACTGCACCATGGCCTCCTGCGCGGGATGCAGCTGGCCGTCGTCGCCGGCCAGGTCCTCGACCGTCCACAGCGCGCGGCCGTCGACCGAATGGGCCAGCTGGATGCAGCTGTTGACGGCCTTGCAGTGCAGCCTGCCGTCGCGCTCCTCGCCCAGCACGACGGTGCAGGCGCCGCAGTCGCCTTCGCCGCAGCCTTCCTTGGTGCCGGTGGCGCCGAGGTCCTCGCGCAGCACCTCGAGGAGCGTGCGGTCGGGTGGTACATTGCCCAGCGCGACGGGCTCGCCACGGCGGATGAATCGGATGGTCTTGGGATGCATGCAGGCGGCAGGAGGAAGGACCCTCGGGTTTCGGGAGCGTAGAACGCCAGCATGCCACCGGCATAAGCCGTGCCATATGAAAACCATGCCGGTGGGGGTATGAGGGACCAGGCGCTTTTCGACAAGATCGATCTCCATCTCATCCGGGTCCTGCACACCGTGCTGACAGAACGCAGCGTCTCCCGCGCAGCCTTGCGGCTGGGCATGCACCAGCCCCAGGTGTCGGCGGCACTCAAGCGCCTGCGCGAACTCGCGGGAGATCCCCTGCTGGTGCGATCGGGCGCCAGCATGGTGCCCACCGACGCCGGGCTGCGCATGGTGGACCCCAGCGCCAGCATCCTGCAGGCGGCCGAATCCCTGTTCAGCGATGCGCGCGGATTCGACCCCGCCACCGCCACCCACACCTTCCGCCTGGCCGCGAGCGACTACCTGGACCCGCAGTTCCTGCCCGGCCTGGTGGCCGACCTGAAGCAGGCCGCGCCGCGCACCCGCATCGAGATCCATCCGCTCTCGCCCGACGGCCACTACCACGAGCGGCTGGCGCAGGGCGACACCGACGTGGTGATCGGCAACTGGCTGCAGCCGCCCGGCGACCTGCACCGCGGCGAGCTGTTCACCGACGAAGTCGTGTGCCTGGTGGCGCGCGACCATCCGGCGGTGCGCCGCGGCTGGTCGCTGGACGACTGGCTGGCCTCGGAGCACGTCGCGCCCACGCCCACCCACCCCGGCGCGCGCGGCGTGATCGACGAGCACCTCGAAGGCCTGGGCCTGGCGCGCAACATCACGGCGCGCTGCGCGCACTTCGGCCTGATCCCCGCCATGGTCGCTTCCAGCCTGCTGGTGATGACGACCGGCCGCCAGTTCTGCGAGCGCTACCTGGGGCGGCTTCCCGTCACCGTGCTCGCGCCGCCGGTGGACTTCCCGCCGCTGACGTACTACCAGCTCTGGCACGAGCGCAGCCACGCCTCGGCGGCGGCGCGCTGGCTGCGCGGGCGCATCAAGGCCGTGGCCGGCCGCCTGAGGACGGACCCAGCATGAGCAACTCTTCCATCGCCGTCATTCCCGCGAAGGCGGGAATCCAGAGCGTCCGCCTTCAGCGGACTTCGATGGAAGCACTGGATCCCCGCCTTCGCGGGGATGACGAAAAGAAGGGGCTGGCCCGATGAGCGCAACCCCTCGCCTGCTGCTGCAGGGCATCACCAAGCGCTATCCGGCCGTGGTCGCCAACGACGGCGTGTCGCTGCAGGTGCTGCCCGGGCAGACGCACGCCGTGCTGGGCGAGAACGGCGCCGGCAAGTCCACGCTGATGAAGATCATCTACGGCTCGGTCAAGCCCGATGCCGGCCAGGTGCTGTGGAACGGCCAGCCGGTGCAGGTGCGCAACCCGCACGAGGCGCGCGCACTGGGTATCAGCATGGTGTTCCAGCACTTCAGCCTGTTCGACACGCTGACCGTGGCCGAAAACGTCTGGCTCGGGCTGGGCAAGGAACTGAAGCTCGCCGAAGTCGCGCGCCGCATCGAGGCCAAGGCCGCCGAGTACGGGCTGCACGTCGACCCGTCGCGGCCGGTGCACACGCTGTCCGTGGGTGAGATGCAGCGGGTGGAGATCATCCGCGCGCTGCTGACCGACCCGCAGCTGCTGATCCTGGACGAGCCGACCTCGGTGCTCACGCCGCAGGCGGTGGAGAAGCTGTTCGTGGTGCTGCGCCAGCTCGCGTCGCAGGGCTGCAGCATCCTGTACATCAGCCACAAGCTGCACGAGATCCGCGAGCTGTGCGACGCCTGCACCGTGCTGCGCGGCGGCCGCGTCACCGGCGAATGCGATCCGCGCCAGGAGAGCAACGCCTCGCTCAGCCGCATGATGATCGGCGCCGAGCCGCCGCAGCTGGAACACCGGGAGCACGCGCCGGGCGAGGCGGTGCTGCAGGTCGACGGGCTCACGCTGGAGCGCGACTCGCCCTTTGGCGTGGACCTGGAAGGCATCGCGCTGCAGGTGCGCGCCGGCGAAGTGGTCGGCATCGCCGGCGTCTCGGGCAACGGCCAGCGCGAGCTGCTCTACGCGCTGTCGGGCGAGGACACGCGGGCGGCGGCGCCGTCGGTCCGCGTCGCGGGCCAGCCCGCCGGGCGACTGGGTCCGGCGCAGCGACGGCGGCTGGGCCTGCACTTCGTGCCGGAGGAGCGGCTGGGCCGCGGCGCCGTGCCCTCGCTGGGGCTGGCGCACAACCTGATGCTCACCCGCACCGACGCGGTGGGGCGGGCCGGCTGGATCGACGTCAAGGGCCTGCGCACGCAGGCGCAGGACGTGATCCGCCGCTTCAACGTGAAGGCGGGCGGGCCCGACGCGGCGGCGAAATCGCTGTCGGGCGGCAACCTGCAGAAGTTCATCGTCGGGCGCGAGATCGACGCGAATCCCAGGCTGCTGGTGATCTCGCAGCCGACCTGGGGGGTGGACGTGGGCGCCGCCGCCCAGATCCGCGGCGCGATCCTGGCGCTGCGCGACGCCGGCTGCGCCGTGCTGGTGGTCAGCGAGGAACTGGAGGAACTGTTCGAAGTGAGCGACCGGCTGCATGTCATCGCCAAGGGGCGCCTGTCGCCGTCGCTGCCCCGCCGCGAGGCGACGGTGGAGAAGATCGGCGCGTGGATGAGCGGCCTGTGGGACGCGCCCGCCGAAGTCGCCGCACGGGAGGCCGCCGATGCTTAGGCTGGAAGCACGGCCCGAGGCCTCGCGGGTCTGGAGCATCGCCTCGCCGCTGCTGGCGCTGGCGCTCACCGTCGTCATCGGCGTGCTGCTGTTCCTGGCGCTGGGCAAGGACCCGGTGCGCGGGCTGCAGGTGTTCTTCTGGGAGCCGATCAAGTCGCCGTACGCGCTGGGCGAGCTCACGGTGAAGGCGACGCCGCTGCTGATCATCGCGCTGGGCCTGGCGGTGTGCTTCCGCTCCAACGTCTGGAACATCGGCGCCGAGGGCCAGTTCGTGCTGGGCGCCATCCTGGCCGGCGGCGTGGCGCTGATGGCGGACAAGACCACCGGGCGCTGGATCGTGCTGGCCATCCTGCTGGCCGGCGTGGCGGGCGGCATGCTGTGGGCCTCGCTCACCGCGCTGCTGCGCGACCGCTTCAACGCCAACGAGATCCTGGTCAGCCTGATGCTGGTGTACGTGGCCGAGCAGCTGCTGTTCTACCTGGTGTTCGGGCCCTGGAAGGACCCGGGCGGCTACAACTTCCCGCAGACCAAGACCTTCGCTTCCGTCACGCAGATCCCGCGGCTGATGCAGGGCTCGCGCGTGAGCATCGGGGTGCTGGTGGCGCTGGCCGGCGTGGCGGCGCTGTGGGTCTTCCTGTTCCGCACCCGGGCCGGCTTCGCGCAGCAGGTGGGCGGGCTGGCGCCGGCGGCGGCGCGTTACGCGGGCTTCTCTTCGCGGCGGGCGCTGTGGCTGGCGCTGCTGGTGAGCGGCGGCTGCGCGGGGCTGGCGGGTGCTCTGGAGGTGGCGGGGCCGATCGGCCAGCTCACGCCCTACGTGCCGGCCGGCTACGGCTTCGCGGCCATCATCGTGGCCTTCGTCGGCCGGTTGCACCCGGTGGGCATGGTGTTCTCGGCGGTGCTCATGAGCATGTTCTACATCGGGGGCGAGCTGGCGCAGAGCCGGCTGGGGCTGCCCAAGTCGCTCACGGGGGTGTTCCAGGGGCTGCTGCTGTTCACGCTGCTGGCGTGCGACACGCTGATCGCGTACCGGGTGCGGTGGACGAAGGCCGTCGTTCCCGCGCAGGCGGGGACCCCGCGCGGCGCGCCGGCGGTGGCGGGGAAGGCGGAAGCACTGGATTCCCGCCTCCGCGGGAATGACGTTGCGGTGGGTCGCCTGCGCGGGGACGACGGGAAGGAGGCGGTGTGATGGACAGCTACGCACTGCTCCTGGCGGCCACCCTCAACGCGGGCACGGTCCTGGCGCTGGCGGCGCTGGGCCTCCTGGTCAACGAGAAGGCCGGCATCGTCAACCTGGGTGCCGAAGGGATGATGCTGTGCGCCGCGCTCGCCGGCTTCGTGACGGTGGTGCACACCGGCAGCGACGTGCTGGGCTTCGTGGCCGGCGCGGCGGCCGGGGCCACGCTGGCCGCCCTGTTCGGCCTGCTGGTGATCTGGCTGAACACCAACCAGTACGCCACCGGCCTGGCGCTCAGCCTGTTCGGCGCCGGCTTCTCGGCCTTCGCCGGCATCCGCTACGTGCAGGAAAAGCTGCCCGAGCGGCCGCGGTTCTCCATCCCGGTGCTGGGCGACATCCCGCTCGTGGGCCCCGCGCTGTTCCGCCAGCACCCGATGGTGTACCTGGCCATCGCCCTGGTGGTGTTCCTGGTCTGGTTCCTGTACCGCTCGCGCGCCGGCCTGGTGCTGCGCTCGGTGGGCGAGTCGCCCGACTCGGCGCATGCGCTGGGTTACCCGGTGCGCCGCATCCGGATGATGGCGGTGGTCGCGGGCGGCGCCCTGTGCGGCCTGGCCGGCGCCTACCTGGCGGTGATCTACACGCCGCTGTGGGTGGAAGGCATGGTCGCCGGACGCGGCTGGATCGCGCTGGCGCTGACCACCTTCGCCACCTGGCGGCCGGCCCGGGTGCTGCTGGGCGCCTACCTGTTCGGCGGCGTGACGATGCTGCAGTTCCACCTGCAGGGCAGCGGCGTTGAAGTGCCCAGCCAGTTCCTCACGATGCTGCCCTACCTGGCCACCATCGTGGTGCTGGCGCTGATCTCCCGCAACCCGGCCTGGATCCGCATCAACATGCCGGCTTCGCTTGGGAAACCCTTCCATCCGGGCACATAATTTGCGCTTTCGCCTCCACCTTCTTCAACAATCAGAGGACCCCATGACCGATCTCGGAAAACGCTCCCTGCTGCAGGCCGCCGCGCTGTCGGCGCTCGCCGCCACGGCCCTGGTGGGTTGCGGCAAGTCGGAGCCGCCGGCGCCCGCAGCCGCACCCGCGACCACGGCTGCCGCGCCCGCCGCTTCGGCCCCCGCCCCGGCGCCCAAGGCGGAGCCGCTGAAGATCGCCTTCGCCTACGTCGGCCCGGTGGGCGACGGCGGCTGGACCTTCGCGCACGACAACGGCCGCAAGGCGATCGAGAAGGAATTCGGCGACAAGATCGTCACCAGCTTCGTCGAGAAGGTGCCCGAGTCGGCCGACGCCGAGCGCGTCATCCGCGACATGGTGGGCCAGGGCAACAAGCTGATCTTCGGCACCACCTTCGGCTACATGGAGCCGATGCTCAAGGTGGCCAACGACAGCAAGGACGTCAAGTTCGAGCACGCCACCGGCTACAAGACCGGCGAGAACCTGCGCACCTACGACAGCCGCACCTACGAAGGCGCGTACATGGCCGGCGTGATCGCCGGCAAGATGACCAAGACCAACACGCTGGGCGTGGTGGGCTCGATCCCGATCCCCGAGGTCGTGCGCAACATCAACAGCTTCACCCTGGGCGCGCAGTCGGTGAACCCCAAGGTCAAGACCCGCGTGGTCTGGGTCGGCGAGTGGTTCAACCCGCCCAAGGAGACCGAGGCCGCCACCTCGCTGATCAACGGCGGCGCCGACGTGCTGATGCAGAACACCGACTCGTCGGCCGTGCTGCAGACCGCCGAGAAGATGGGCAAGCGCGCCTTCGGCTGGGACAGCGACATGACGGCCTACGGCCCCAAGGCCCACCTGGGCTCGGCCATCATCAACTGGGGCCCGTACTACACCAAGGCCGTGCGCGACGCGCTGGAAGGCAAGTGGCAGGGCGGCCAGCAGGCCTGGTGGGGCGTGAAGGAAGGCGCCATCGACATGGTGTCGCTCGCCGCTGACGTGCCGGAAGACACGAAGAAGCGCATCGACGAGATCAAGGCCGGCCTGAAGGACGGCAGCTTCGTGATCTGGAAGGGCCCGCTCAAGGACAACGCCGGCAAGGAAGTGCTGGCCAAGGACGCCGCGGCCGACGACAAGTTCCTGGGCGGCATCAACTTCTACGTCCAGGGCGTGGAAGGCAAGGTGCCGGGCGGCGAGAAGAAGTGAGGCGGCGCGCCCGCTGAGGCGGGCGCTTTTCGCCAGGGGCTAGGGGCTGGGGACTAGGGGCTAGGGAATGGCCCCGGGCCCCAGCCCCTTTTTATTCCCTAGCCCCCAGCCCCTAGTCCCTAGTCCCTAGCCCCTGCTCGCGCGCCTGCGCGCGAGCTAACACACCCTCCGCGCCAGCTCACCGATCATCGTGCCCGGCCCGACCGGCTCGGTCGACTGCTCCTTGGCGCCGCCGACATAGCGGCCCTGGCCCATGGGGCCCGAGTAGTACATGGTGCGCAGGTAGCGGAAGGTCTCGGCCTTGCAGTTGAACTCGATCAGCGCCTTGCCCGACTGAACGCCGTCGCCGCGCGGCGCCTTCAGGGCGAACAGGCGCCACACGCGCTTGCGGTCGCCGTCGGTGCGCAGGGTCGCGCGGTCGAAGTAGTACGAGCCGTTCTCGCTCTGCCCGTAGCTCACCCAGTCGTCGGCCTGCGCCGGCAAGGCCGACGCGGCCACGGCCAGGGCGGCGGCATGGAGGAGGGCGCGAAGTCTCACGGTGGGGCTCCGGCGTTCATTTCACCGGCGTGCGGGCCGGCTGCGCGACGTTGAAGTCGAGGTCGATGTCCAGGCCCCAGTTGGCCGCAGGCGGCTCGTCCAGCAGCTGCAGGGGCTGCGGCAGGGTGGGGTCGGCCTGCAGGTCCAGGTCGAGCGCCGGGAGCACCGCTTCCTCCTCGGCTTCCGATTCGGGCAAGGGGGCCGGCGCTTGCGGCGCGACAGCCGGCATGTCCGGCATCACCCAGTCGATCTCGCGCGGCTCCGAACGACGGGCAGCGCGGATCTCGGCGGCCGACGGCGCCACCGGCTTCGCAGCCGCCGCGCCGACCGGTGCGGGCGTGGGAGGCGGGATGACCAGCCGGCCGAAGTCCAGGTCCAGGGCGACCGCTTCATGCCGCTGGGGCTTGAAATCGTCCAGCGCCATCAGCGGCACCGGCATGGTGGTGTTGTGCTCCCGGGTCTCGAGGTGCGAGATCTCGGTGCGGTCGTAGGGCCGGCCGTCCTCGTGCGTCGAGACCACGTCCATCGCCACGCTGTACAGCAGCAGCAGCTCGCGCGAGGCCTCGAGGTCGAACATGATCGAGCCGGGTGCCGGCTCCTCGAACAGCGACTTCTCGATCTCCAGCAGCACGCGCGACGAAGGCCAGAGCAGTGCGATGCGCGAGAGCGCCTTCGGGTAGCGCTCCAGGCCCTCGCTGTTGAACTGGGCGTCGTCGAAGTCCGGCATGCGGGCGGCGAAGGCCTTCTGGAATTCCTGGCGCACCCGTTCGTAGTCGGCGCGGCGGTTCAGCTTGCGGCACAGGTCCAGCAGGTCCAGCCAGAGGAAGGGGCTGCCGCCCAGGTGCTCCATCAGCCGCGTCTCGAGCAGCTCGATCGCCTTCTCCGGCTGGCCGACCGCCAGGAAGAAGTTGGCCTTCTCCTGCACGTCCAGCAGTTCGTCGGCGCTGGGCAGGCGGCTGCGGCCGTAGGTGCTCTCCGGGAGCTTGCTGACGACGGCGTCGGCGACGTGCGCGCGCGCGGGCGTTCCCCAGCTGCTGTCGGGCTCGGGCGCCAGGCGCACCTGCGCGTCGTCCTGGACGGGGAAGCTGCTGTCGACGAAGCTGCTGTCGGTCCGGGACGCGGCCACCGGCACCGGGCGGGATTTCTGCCACCAGGGGCGCCCGGTCGAGGTGTCGCGCGAGCGCCGCCAGAGCAGCAGGAGCAGGCCGAGCGCGATGGCGCCGGCCACGCCCGAGACGACGTCGCGCACCAGGTTGCGCTGCTCCACCAGCATCTGCAGCTGCTCGGACTGGCGGCGGGTCTGCTCGCGCAGGGCCTTGATCTCGGCCTGCACCGCCTGGTTCTGCTCGCGGGCCGCGGCGGCCATCTGCTGCTCGGGCGACGCGTTGATCTGCTGCCACGCGGCGGCGGCCTCGGTGCGGGTGAGCGCGTTGCCGGCCGGCGGCGTGAGCTGGGTCGATGCCTTCAACGCCGGGGCCTGGTCGATCTCGATGTCCAGCAGGTCCACCTGCAGGCGCGGGCGGCCTTCGCCGGCGACGGCCGCGGGCTTGGGCGGCGTGGGCGCCTGCGCCACCCGGGCGGGACGGCGAGGCGCGGCGGCGGCCTTGTCGGGTTGCGCGGCCGGGGCCTCGGCCTGGGCGGGCGGTGGCGCGGCGGGCGGGCGCACGGGGGCGGTGATCGAGGTTTCCCAGCGCATGCCGTCCTGGCGGGCGGCGGGGGCCGGGCGCGGGGTGGCGCGGGCCGGCGCGGGCGCGGGAGCCGCTACGGTCGGCGCCGCGGGGGCCTCGACGACGAGCGGCACCGTCTCGCGCGGCGGGTCGGCCAGCAGCACGTAGCCCTGGGTGAACTGGTCCTTGCAGCCGACCGCCAGCCGCACGGTGATCACCGGCTCCAGCACGTTCTGGGTGGACGACAGCCGCAGGACGGCGGCGCCGCCCTCCTGTCGGTCCAGCCGCCACGTCAGGGCCGCGGGCAGCATCTCGGCCTGGAGCAGCTCGCCGCGCACGCAGGGCAGCTCCTCGCCGGGCTGCAGCGTGACCGGCACCGCCACCTGCAGCGGCCGGCCGAGGGTCGGCGTGCCCTGCATCCGGCCCAGCGACAGGGCCAGGGCTTCCTGCAGGGGCAGCAGCACCGCGGCGCAGCACAGCGCGACGCGCAGCCCGGCGCCTGCCGTGCTCGCGGCCCTGATCCGTCCTGCTGGTTGAACCCTCTTTCTCACGATTGCTTCAATGGAGTGGACCGGTGGCCGAGTGCCGGTGGCGCGCTGGCCGGAGGCCCTTCCGCAACTGCCCGAAGCCCTTGACAAGGTCTGCTGTCGGGCATAGTCGTTTCAAATTGTGTTCTTGGCAAGGGGCCCGTCTCGGATTGGACACAGGCGCGGACCCTTCTCACGGTTGCTACGATGGCCCGCCATGAACAAGCTGCCCGCCATCCCCGCGCAAAGGCTCCCGGAGCTGCTGCGCCGCATGCCCAAGGCCGAACTGCACATCCACATCGAGGGCTCGCTGGAGCCCGAGCTGATCTTCGCGCTGGCCAAGCGCAATGGCGTGGCGATCCCGTACGCCAGCGTGGAGGAACTGCGGCGCGCCTACGCCTTCACCAACCTGCAGAGCTTCCTGGACATCTACTACGCCGGCGCCAGCGTGCTGATCACCGAGCAGGACTTCTTCGACATGGCCTGGGCCTACCTGGAGAAGGCGCGTGCCGACAACGTGGTGCGCGCGGAGATCTTCTTCGACCCGCAGACCCACACGGCGCGCGGCGTGGCGATGGAAACCGTGATCGCCGGCCTGCACCGGGCCTGCGTGAAGGCGGCCACCGACCTGGGCGTGAGCGCGTCGCTGATCCTGTGCTTCCTGCGGCACCTGAGCGAGGAAGAGGCCTTCGAGACCCTGGAGCAGGCGCTGCCCTGGCGCGACAGGTTCATCGGCGTGGGGCTGGACTCCAGCGAGGTCGGGCACCCGCCGGAGAAGTTCGCCCGCGTGTTCGCGCGCTGCCGCGAGCTGGGCCTGCACCTGGTGGCGCATGCCGGCGAGGAAGGCCCGCCCGCCTACGTATGGACCGCGCTGGACCTGCTGAAGGTGGAGCGCGTCGACCACGGCGTGCAGTCCAGCAAGGACCCGCAGCTGATGCGCCGGCTGGCGCAGGACCGCATCCCGCTGACCGTGTGCCCGCTGTCCAACCTGAAGCTGTGCGTGTTCCCGCGGTTGCAGGACCACAACCTGCGCGAGCTGCTGGACGCGGGGCTGATGGCGACGGTGAACTCGGACGACCCGGCGTACTTCGGCGGCTACGTCAACGACAACTTCCTGCAGACTTTCGAGGCCACCGGCCTGTCGGCGCAGCAGGCCTGGACGCTGGCGAACAACAGCTTCGAGGCCAGCTTCATCGGGGCCGGGGAGAAGCGCAAGTACCGGGACCGCTTGGACGAGGTGTTCGCGGAGTTCGCCGAATAGCAGTCATTCCCGCGAAGGCGGGAATCCAGTGCTCCCGCCTTAGTGTGCCAACCCGTCCACCGCCTGGAACATCGCCTCGCGCGCCTGCTCCACGATGCGCCGCTTCCACTCCGGCGTGTCCGTGTAGAAAGCCTCCAGCACCTCGCGCTTGATCTGCGCCTTCAGCTCCGGCGAAGCCTCCGGATGCTGGTCCAGCCAGTGGTCCGCGCGCAGCGCATGCAGCACCTGGAGCACCGGCTGCGTGCCGTATTCCATCGCGATGCCGGTGTACTCGGCCTGCGGGCATTCGTCGAAGATGCTCGACCACATCATCCCGGTCAGCTTGGCCGACGTGGACGATCCGTCGTAGATCGAGGTCACCGGCGTGCGGCCGCCGCCGTCCCACCAGCTGCGCGCCCGCGCCACCTGCACCGGATCGTCCGGGCCGGCGAAGATGCGCTCGCCCAGGCCGCTGGGGCCCAGGCCGGTGTGGAAGTCGATCCAGGCGATGCGGCCGGCGCGGCGGCCGTGGGCGCGCAGCACCTCGCGCAGCGTGCGGTTGCTCCAGGTCGGGCCCTCGCCGCCGAAGTACATGCCGCGCGGGAACTCGTGCTGGCCGCTGCTGATGGCGGCCTGGTAGGCCATCTGGCCGTTCTTCTCCACCCAGGCGGCCAGCGCTTCGTCGTTCTCCTTGGACGGCGGCCACTCGTCGGGGAACAGCATGTCGTGCAGCTCGCCGTAACGGGCGTTGCGCGGCAGCGGCTTGCTGAAGTCGTGGAAGTTGCGGTTCAGGTCCACGTTCTCCTGCGTCGTGCGCCGGATGTGCGAGAAGCCGAACGGGTTGAGCGCATGGATGTAGACCACCGCCACGCCGTTTCGGCGCGCGTGCTCGCGCCACTCGGCGTCGTGCAGCGCCGACACCTGCACGCCGCTGCCGCAGAAGCCCTCGACGCCGTGGCAGGCGCTGGACAGCACCAGCACGCGCGACGCGTCGGCCTCGCCCTCGCGCGCCACGTCCATCGCGAGCTCCTCGCCGTCGCGGCCCTTCTCGGGGTGGCGCTTGGCCTCCACCAGCACGCCGGCGGCGCCGGCCGCGTCGATGAACTTGCGCCGCGCCTGCGCGTAGCTGTGGGAGAAGGCGTCGTCCAGCGTCATGGACGGGCCTGCCCCAGCCAGGCTTCGGCCAGCCGCACCCAGTAGGTGGCGCCCAGCGGGATCAGGTCGTCGTTGAAGTCGTAGCTCGGGTTGTGCAGCATGCACGGCCCGCCGCCGTGGCCCATCTCGCGGTGCGCGCCGTCGCCGTTGGCGATGAAGCAGTAGGCGCCCGGCTTGGCCTGCAGCATGTAGGCGAAGTCCTCGCCGCCCATGGTGGGTTCCTGCGCCTGGACGTTGGCCTCGCCCACGATGGACGCCATCACCTTGCGGCAGAACTCGGCCTCGGGGGCGGTGTTGATCGTGGGCGGGTAGTTGCGCACGAACTCGAACTCGCACTGCGCCTCGTGGGCGGCGCAGGTGTGCTCGGCGATCTGCTTCATGCGCTTCTCGATCAGGTCCAGCACCTCCAGCGTGAAGGTGCGCACCGTGCCTTGCAGCTCGCAGCTGTCGGGCACCACGTTGGTGGCCTCGCCCGCGTGGATCATGGTGACCGAGATGACGCCGGCGTCCACCGGCTTCTTGTTGCGGCTGATGATGGTCTGGAAGGCCTGCACCATCTGGCAGGCGATCGGGACCGGGTCGATGCCGTTGTGGGGCAGGGCGGCATGGCCGCCCTTGCCGCGGATGGTGATCTTGAACTCGTTGGTCGAGGCCATCACCGGCCCGGGGCTGACGGCGAAGTTGCCGACCGCCTGGCCCGGCCAGTTGTGCATGCCGAACACGGCCTCCATCGGGAACTTGTCGAACAGGCCGTCCTTCATCATCTCGCGCGCGCCGCCGCCGCCCTCTTCGGCCGGCTGGAAGATCAGGTAGACCGTGCCGTCGAAGTTGCGGTTCTTCGCGAAGTGCTGCGCCGCCGCCAGCAGCATGGCCGTGTGGCCGTCGTGGCCGCAGGCGTGCATCCGCCCGGGATGCTTGCTCGCATGCGCGAAGGTGTTGAACTCCTGCATGGGCAGCGCATCCATGTCGGCGCGCAGGCCGATGGCGCGGTCGCTGGTGCCGTTCTTGACGATGCCCACCACGCCGGTGGTGCCCATGCCGCGGTGGATGGGGATGCCCCATTCGGTGAGCTTGGCCGCCACCAGGTCGGCGGTGCGCACTTCCTGGAAGCAGAGTTCGGGGTGGGCGTGCAGGTCGCGCCGCACGGCGGCGATGGACGCGGCCTGCGTGACGATGGAATCGAGGACGTTCATGGTCGCAACTTCGAGTGAGTCGAGCCGGACAGTCTAGCCGTGGCGGCCCCCCAGGCGCATGAGGGGATATCCGCGAGAATCGGGCGATGTCCCTTGTCTCCGCCACGCCTTCGGCCCGCGCGCTCGAGCTCGCGCAGGCCCTGGTGCGAATGAACACCGTCAGCGCCAACAGCAACCTGGAGCTCATCCATTTCGTCCGCGACGAACTTGCCCGCCTGGGGGTGACCGCGCGGCTCACCTTCAACGCCGAGCGCACCAAGGCCAACCTGTTCGCCACCCTGGGCGAGGGCAAGCCTGCGGGCGTGATCCTGTCCGGCCACACCGACACCGTGCCCTGGGACGGGCAGGACTGGTCGGTCGACCCGCTGTCGGCGCAGGTGCGCGACGGCCGGCTGTACGGCCGCGGCTCGGCCGACATGAAGAGCTTCATTGCGCTCGCGGTGGCGCATGCGCAGACCTTCCTCGAAAGCCGCGCGCCCTTCGCCATCCACTTTGCCTTCAGCTACGACGAGGAGGTGGGCTGCTTCGGCGTGCGCGAACTCATCGCCGACATGCGCGATGCCGGCGTCAAGCCGCTGGCCTGCATCGTGGGCGAGCCGACCTCCATGGTGCCGGCCATCGCGCACAAGGGCGTGTACCGCTACAAGTGCTGCGTGCGCGGCAAGGAGGCGCATTCGTCGCTGACGCCGCAATCGGTCAACGCCATCGAGATGGCGTCGCGCGTGATCGGCAAGCTGCGCGACATGGCCGAGGGCTTCGAGCGCGAGGAAAAGCACTACGAGGGCTTCGACGTGCCGTTCTCCACCGCCAGCGTGGGCCAGTTCCGCGGCGGCATCGCCGACAACGTGGTGCCGCGCGACGCCGAGTTCCGCTACGAGTTCCGCGACCTGCCCACGGCCGACGCCGCCGCCATGCAGCAACAGGTGGTGGCCCACGCGCAATCGCTGGAGCCGGCGATGAAGAAGGTGGCACCCGACGCGGGCTTCCGCTTCGAGACCATCTGCGAGATCCCCAGCTTCCTGGGGTCGGAGGAGGATCCGGTCACCCGCCTGGCCCAGCGGCTGGCGGGCGAGCAGCGCACGACGCTGGTGGCCTTCGGCACCGAAGCGGGCCTCTTCAAGCGGGCCGGCATCCCCACGGTGGTGTGCGGCCCCGGCAGCATCGTGCAGGCGCACCAGCCCGACGAATACGTCAGCCTGGAGCAGCTGGCGCGCTGCGAGGTCTTCCTGCGCGGCCTGGCGGCCACGCGCGAGATCGGCTGAGCGGGCGCGAAGGCCCGCTCATCGCGCTCACTGCTTGGGCGCGGCTTCCTTGCCGGCCGGCAGCTTGCCGGCGATGTTGTCGCCGGTGCGGCGGGTGGCGTCGGCGGCGCGCTTGGCGGTGCGGCTGACGGCGTTGCCGCCGTCCTTGGCGACTTCCTTGGTGGCCTGCACCGGGCGGGTCTTCTCGACCTTCTTCACGGTCTCGGGCTTGCCCTTGTCGGTGCCGGCCGTCTTGTCGTTCGGGTAGGCCTCGCCGGCCTTCTGGGTGGACTTGTTGTCCGGGCCGGTCGGGTTGCTGCCCTGCGCTTGGGCCGGCAGGGCGGCGGCGAAGGCCAGGACCAGGGCGGCGGAGAGGATGGATGTTTTCATTGATCGATGTTCCTGGATGAAAAAGGATGAGGCGCAGTATGGCAAGCCGCCGCTGCCGCTGGGGCAGGTTCAAGACGCTCCTACAGCAGGTCGCGCGGCGCGCCGACAGCTCCCATTGATGGGCGCTACTCGCGCACCCGGCCCCGCGAGTCGATCAGGCTCAGCTCCACCAGCTTGGAGCCGACCCGCTCGTTGATGAAGTGCACCCGAAAGCCCCCCACGCTCAGGTCGTCCAGGCCTTCCAGCGCCTTGCGCAGGCGCGCACGCGACGGCTCGCGCGAGATGCGGCGCAGCGCCTCGGTGTAGACGCCCGCCGCGATGTAGCCTTCGAGCATGTAGACGTTGGGCTTGCCGGCCTGGGCGGCCGTGGCATCGGCCAGCAGGTCGCGCACCACGGCGATCCTGGAGCCGTCGCTCTTGGGCACCACGCGCACCACCACAACGCCGGCGCCGGTGGCGCCGAGCTCCTCGGCCAGCAGGCTTTCGCCGGTGTTGGAGAAGCCGTAGATCGGACCGCGGAAGCCCTTGGCGCGCAGGTCGCGCACCGAGCTGGCGGCGCCGTTGGCGTCGCCCACCACCAGCACCGACTCGGGCTTGCTGGCCAGGGTCTTGTCCACGCTGGAGGCCACGCTGCCGCTGGCCACCGCGTTGCGGGCCACCAGGTTGGCGCCCATCGCGCTCATGGTGCGCACGGCGGAATCGAGCGCCGCCATCGACTCGCCGTCGCTGCCGTGCAGGATGGCCAGCTTGCGCGCGCCCAGCGTCTCGGCGTGCTTGGTGATGGCCGCGGCCTCCTCCGAGTAGCCCGGGCGGATGGAATAGACGTTGGGGTAGAGCGCGCCGCGCAGTTCGTCGGCCGCCGCCATGGGCGCGAACATCACGACGTCGCTTTCCTTGATCAGCGGATAGGCGGCCGTGACCTGGGGCGAGCCGTAGTAGCCGAACAGCGAGAGCACGCCTTGTCCCAGCAGCTTTTTCGTGTTCTCCGCGGTGGTGGCGGGGTTGCCGCGGTCGTCCAGCGTCACCAGTTCGATCTTGCGGCCGTTGATGCCGCCGGCGGCGTTGACCCGGTCGAAGTACAGCCTGGCGCCTTGCGAGAACGGCGCGGCCAGCGCCGAGCCGGGGCCGGTGAGGGCCACCGACTGGCCGATGACGATGCTGGACTTGGTGACGCCGTCCGGCTCGGCGAGGGCCGCGGTGCCGGCCGCGGCGAGGACGGCTACGATGGCGGTTCGCGCCCACTGGCGGATCGAATGCATGGGTTTCCTTGGGTCGACGGATTTCAGAGATTTCAGCTCAGCAGGAACTATAGGATTCACCCTTGAATTCGGGCATCGGCATTCCCCCTAGCATTCGCGGTCCGCAGCAGGTGCGTGGCGCCTGCCCGCACGACTGCCCCGACACCTGCGCGCTGGTGACCACCGTGGTCGACGGCGTCGCGGTCAAGGTGCAGGGCAACCCCGAGCACCGGCCCACCGACGGCGTGCTGTGCGCCAAGGTCTCGCGCTACACCGAACGCACCTACCACGACGAGCGCCTGCTGCGGCCGCTGCGCCGCGCCGGGCCCAAGGGCTCGGGCCGCTTCGAGCCGGTGGGCTGGGACGAGGCGCTGGACGACATCGCCGCGCGCCTGAAGGACATCGCGGCGCGCGACCCGCAGGCCATCCTGCCCTACAGCTACTGCGGCACCATGGGCCTGGTGCAGGGCGAGGGCATGGCGGCGCGCTTCTTCCACCGCCTGGGCGCGTCGCTGCTCGATCGCACGATCTGCGCCAGCGCCGGCGGCGCCGGCCTCACCCACACCTTGGGCGGCAAGGTGGGCATGAAGGTGGAGTTCTTTGCCGAGGCCCGGCTGATCCTGATCTGGGGCAGCAACTCCATCACCAGCAACCTGCACTTCTGGCGGCTGGCGCAGGAGGCCAAGCGCAACGGCGCGCGGCTGGTGTGCATCGACCCGCGCCGCACCGAGACCGCCGAGAAGTGCCACGAGCACCTGGCCCTGCTGCCCGGCACCGACGCGGCGCTGGCGCTGGCCCTGATGCACGAGCTGATCGAGCACGACTGGCTGGACCACGACTACCTGGCGCAGCACACACTCGGCTGGGAGGCGCTGCGCGAGCGCGCGCTGCGCTGGTCGCCCGAACGCGCCGCGATGGTGTGCGGCCTCCCGGCGCAGCAGATCCGCGACCTGGCGCGCGAATACGGCACCACCCGGCCGGCGGCGATCCGCCTGAACTACGGCATGCAGCGGGTGCGCGGCGGCGGCAACGCGGCCCGCGCCGTGGCCTGCCTGCCGGCGCTCACCGGCGCCTGGCGCCACCGCGCGGGCGGGCTGCTGCTGTCCAGCTCCGGCTGGTCGCCGGCCGACCGTGCGGCGCTGCAGCGGCCCGACCTGCTGGCCGGACGCACGCCGCGCGTGGTCAACATGAGCACCATCGGCGACGACCTGCTGCGGCCCACCTCGCCGGCCTTTGGTCCGCGCATCGAGGCGCTGGTGGTCTACAACAGCAACCCGGTGGCGGTGGCGCCCGAGTCGGCCCGCGTGGTGCAGGGCTTCGCGCGCGAGGACCTGTTCACCGTGGTGCTGGAGCAGTTCCAGACCGACACGGCCGACTACGCCGACTACGTGCTGCCGGCCACCACGCAGCTGGAGCACTGGGACCTGCACACCGCCTACGGCCACACCGACGTTCTGCTCAACCGGCCCGCCGTGGCGCCGCTGGGCGAGGCCCGGCCCAACACGCAGGTGTTCCGCGATCTGGCATCGCGCATGGGTTTCCAGGATCCCTGCTTCTCCGACACCGACGAGCAGATGTGCCGCCAGGGCTGCGGCAGCCGCATCGATTTCGACGAGCTGCTGGACAAGGGGTTCACCTCGCTGCCGGTGCCGGACGCGCCTTTCGCGCACGGCGGCTTCCCCACGGCGTCGGGCCGCTGCGAGTTCTTCAGCGCGGCGCTCGCGCGGCAGGGCCTGGACGGCCTGCCCGACCACCTGCCGAATTACGAGGTGGCCGGCGCGTCGCAACACTTCCCGCTGGCGATGATCTCGCCGCCGGCGCGCAATTTCCTCAATTCCACCTTCGTCAACCTGCGCAGCCTTCGCGACATCGAGCGCCAGCCGGTGCTGGAGATCCATCCCCTCGACGCGCAGCCGCGCGGCATCCAGGATGGCGGCGTGGTGCGGGTGTTCAACGAACGCGGCGAATACCACTGCAAGGCGCAAGTCTGTGAACGCGCGCGCCCCGGCGTGGTCAATGGCCTCGGGATCTGGTGGCGCAAGTTCGGGCTGGCCGGCACCAACGTCAACCAGCTCACCAGCCAGCGGCTGACGGACCTGGGCAACGGACCGGTGTTCTACGACTGCCTGGTGGACGTGCAACCGGCGTGAAGGGCAGGTGGCTGGTGGCGTCGGGTCTGGTTGCGTTGGTCGTCGCGGGCACGCTCGCCTGCCTGGGCGGCTGCTCCAACATGGGCTACTACTGGCAGTCGGCCACGGGGCACCTGCGCATCCTGCAGGCGGCCCGGCCGGTGCAGGAGTGGATGGTCGACGACCACGCCCCGCAGCGGCTCAAGGAGCGCCTGGCCCTGAGCCAGCGCATCCGCGCCTTCGCCTCCAGCGAGCTGCACCTGCCGGACAACCCCAGCTACCGCCGCTACGCCGACCTGCAGCGCACGGCCGTGGTGTGGAACGTGGTGGCCGCGCCGGAGTTCTCGCTCAAGCTCAAGAACTGGTGCTTCCCGGTGACCGGCTGCGTCGGCTACCGCGGCTACTTCGATGAAGCGGAAGCGCGCGCCGAGGCCGAGAGCCTGCGGTCGCAGGGCTACGAGGCGGCCACCTACGCGGTGCCCGCCTATTCCACGCTGGGCTGGATGAACTGGGCTGGCGGCGACCCGCTGCTGAACACCTTCATCCACTACCCCGAGGGCGAGCTGGCCCGGCTGATCTTCCACGAGCTGGCGCACCAGGTGATCTACGCCAAGGACGACACCATGTTCAACGAGTCGTTCGCCACCGCGGTCGAGCGCCTGGGCGTGGAGCGCTGGCTGCAGACGCAGGCGACCGCGCAGGCGCGCAGCGACTACGAGCGCTACAACGAGCGCCGCAACCAGTTCCGAAAGCTCACGCGCGCCACGCGCGCCGGCCTGGAGGCGATCTACGAACGGGGCAACGGGCTGACCGACGAACAGCGGCGCGGACGCAAGGACCAGGTGCTGGCGGGCTTTCGCGCGGAGTACGCGCGCATCCGCGACGGCTGGAACCTGGAGCCAGCGCGGCTTCGCACCACCGACGAATGGGTGGCCAACGCCAACAACGCTTCGTTTGGCGCGCAGGCCGCCTACGACGACCTGGTGCCCGGCTTCGAAGGCCTGTTCGAATCGGTCGGCCGCGACTGGACCCGGTTCTATGATGAAGCGAAGCGGCTGGCCACGCTGCCCCGGTTCGAACGCCACGAATACCTCAAGCGCAAGGAGACGCCACGTGCCTGACATCCACATCGAACGCGAGCACAGCCTCGGGTTGCCGCGCGCCCGCGAGCTGGCGTTCAAGTGGGCCGAGGCCGCCGAGAGCCGGCTCGGCATGGCGTGCACCTACGAGGAAGGCAAGACCTCGGACCTGGTCAGCTTCACCCGCTCGGGCGCCAACGGCGAACTGCGCGTGACCAAGGACCGCTTCGAACTGCATGCCCGCCTGGGCTTCCTGATGGGTGCCTTCAAGGACCGCATCGAGACCGAGATCGAGCGCAACCTCGACGACCTGCTGCGCCAGGACGATCCGGTGCATGCCTTCGAGGAGGGCGTCGCCCAGCACGCCGCCAGGAAGGCCGGGAAGACCCCGGCCAAGCCGGCCCGCACGCGCAAGGCCTGAGGTTCAATCCGTCATCCCCGCGAGGCGGGGATCCAGTGCTTTCCAACACAGCGCGCAGCGCGCGGTTCTTCAGCTGAGCGACTTGATCAGGTCCACGTACTGCTGCATCGCGTCGTCGCTGGACGTCCCCTTCATCCCGTTCCACGCGTCCCACTTGGCGCGGCCCACCATGTCGCCGAAGCCGGGCTTCTTCTCGGCGTTGTCGCCCACGGTGGCCTGCTTGTAGAGGCCGTAGATCTTCAGCAGCGTGGCGTTGTCGGGCCGCTCGCTCAGGTTCTTGGAGTTGGCGACGGCGGCGTCGAAATCGGCTTTCAGGTCAGACACGTGGGGTTCCTCTCGGGAAAGTTCGCGGTATCTTAAGCGGCACCCCCCGCCCACAATAGAGGCCGACGTCCACTGACGCAAAGGCCCTGCATGGTCACCCGCATCGTCCGCACCGCCGCCCAGGAAGCGGCCCAGCGCGCCACCCGCAAGGTGGTGGGCAACGCCTCGCGCATGGCCACGGGCCTGCTGGGACTGGCGGGCGAGCGCATGGCGAAGGTGGACACCGCCTGGCTGCGCATGGACTGCGACCACAACCTGATGATGATCCTGGGCGTGTGGACGCTGCGCCCCGGCATCTCGTACGAAGCGCTCTGCCAGCGCGTCGAGGAAAGGCTCCTGCAGTACCCGCGCTTTCGCCAGCGCGTGGTGGAGGACGCCGCCGGCGCCACCTGGGTCGACGACGGCAAGCTCGACGTGCGGCAGATGGTGGTGCGCGAGAAGCTCGCCCGCGGCCGCAAGGTTTCGCAGCAGGAGGCGCTGCAGGCCCGCATCGGCGAACTCGCGGTGCAGCCGCTGGACCGCCGCCGGCCGCTCTGGCAGCTGCACTTGGTGGAAGACTACGACGGCGGCAGCGCGATGATCATCCGCATCCACCACTGCATCGCCGATGGCATCGCGCTGATCTCGGTCACGATGTCGCTGGTGGACGGCGGTGCCGCGCCGCCGCAGCGCAAGCCGCGCGGCGCGCCACAGGGTGCGGACGACTGGATCGCCGACACGCTGCTGCGGCCGCTGACCGACGTCGCGCTCAAGGCGCTGGACGCCGCGGGCGAAGGCGCGGCCCGGTCGATGCACCTGCTGCAGAACCCGCAGGCCGGGTTGTCGGGCTCGGTCGAACTGGCGCGCCTGGCCTACCAGGTGCTCAGCGACGCCGCCGCACTGGCCCTGATGCCGGACGACTCGCGCACCCGGCTCAAGGGCCAGCCGGTCGGCCGCAAGCGCGTGGCCTGGTGCGAACCGCTGCCGCTGGACGAGGTCAAGGCGGTGGGCAAGGCGCTGGATTGTTCGGTGAACGACGTGCTGCTGTCGTGCGTGGCGGGCGCCATCGGCGAGTACCTGCGCGGGCAGGGCGATGCGGTGGAGGGCCAGGAGATCCGCGCCATGGTGCCGGTGAACCTGCGTCCGCTGGACCAGGCCCACAAGCTGGGCAACCGCTTCGGCCTGGTGCCGCTGGTGCTGCCGATCGGCATCGAGAACCCGATCGAGCGGGTGTACGAGGTGCGCCGGCGCATGAACGCTCTCAAGGGCAGCACCCAGCCCCTGCTGGCCTTCGGCGTGCTGACGCTGGCGGGGCTGCTGGTCAAGCCGGCGCAGGACGCGATCATGGGCCTGTTCGGCAACAAGACCACGGCGGTGATGACCAACGTGCCGGGCCCGCGCGAGAAGCTGCGCTTCCTGGGCTCGACACTGGAGCAGACCATGTTCTGGGTGCCCCAGTCCGGCAACATCGGCCTGGGCGTGTCGATCCTGAGCTACGGCGGCGGCGTGCAGTTCGGTGTGATCACCGACACCGGCCTGTGCCCGCAGCCGCAGAAGATCATCGACGAGTTCCTGCCGGAATTCGCGCGGCTGTCGCTGGTGACGCTGATGCTGCCCTGGGGCAGCGAGGGCTGATCGCCCGTCCGCGCGGCGCGTAGGCCCGACGGCAACCCGTCATTCCCGCGGAGGCGGGAATCCAGAGCTTCCGTCTCCGAGAAGCCGCGCAGGCGCGCTGCGCTGGGTCCCCGCCTGCGCGGGGACGACGGGCTGGCCTTCCGGCCTACTGAGTTTCCTTCTCGAACAACCGCTCATGCTCCTGCAGGTACAGCGCCCCCAGCTCTTCCCGCTGCCTGGGCTCCAGCACCTTCTTCGCCTCGGGGAAGAACTTCTGCTCTTCCTCCTGCAGGTGGTGCCCCACCTTGTGGACCAGCTTGCCCATCATCTCCAGCCACTCGGCCGAGCCTTCCTTGCTCTTGTCGAGCTCTTCCACCATCTCGTCCATCTCGTGGTGCTCGGCGATGGCGTGGCGGGCTTCGTCCACCGTGTCGTCGTGCTCGATCAGCGGGACGTAGAAGGCGCGTTCCTCGGCCGTTTCGTGGGCGGCCATCTCGGACCGGAGCTCGTCGAGCGCCTGCTTGCGCTCGTTGTGGTCGCCGATGCCCGACAGCAGGCGCTTGCAGATCGCGCGCTGACGTTCATGGCTTTGCAGAAGGGCTTGAAAGATGTCCATGGGCGGCAGTCTGGGGGGCCCGCCGTGCCCAGGGTGTAGTCCGGCGCCGCAGCCTCCGGCCCAGCAGCGCCTATTCCTGGAGTTCGGCCTGGGCCAGCGCCACGTCCAGGCGCTCCTTGGCGTCGCAGGGCGTGCTGGCCGCCGCCCGTTCGTAAAGCTCGGTCGCCTCCGCCATCCGCGACTCGCCTTCCAGCATCACCAGGCCGTTGGCGTACTCGATCATGCCGATGGCCGACTGCGGATGCAGCCGCAGCCCTTCCTGGAACAGCTTGAGTCCTGTCTCCTTCTTGGCCCCGTACGTCATGCCGCCGATCAGCGGCCCGACCTTGTCGATCACCTCGGAGTGGAAGGCGGCCAGCGCGATGTGCGCGTCGGCATGGCGGGGGCTGAGCCTGATCGCCTGCTCCAGCGATTCCTTGACCTTGCCGCCCAGGCCCTGCGCCAGCGCCTTGGCCACGCTGATCGCCTGGCTGTAGCGGCCGAGCGCATAGCCCTGCAGGTAGAAGGCCGAGGCGTTGCGCGGCTCCCGCTGGGCCTGCTCCAGGGCGCTGTGGGCGACCTGCTGGAACAGCTCCAGCCGCACCTTCTCCTTCTTCTCCAGGTAGGTGGCGTGGATGCAGGTGGCCCGGTTGGCCACGGTGATGCCCGGGCCACCGGCCTTGAGGCCGGCCTCGACCGCCTTTTGGAATTCACCCCGGTGGAACAGCGTCCAGGCCTGCAGCACGGCTTCGTCGGCCGGCAGCGGCTCGGCGTCGCCGGCGTGAAGGCGGGCCCAGCGGGCCCGCACGTCGGCCGGGCTGAAATCGAACTCCCCGGGGTGCGGGAACGACGCCCACTTGCCCACGTTTGTCTCCTGTCGTTACTTCTCTTCCTGCCCGGCCGTGTACGCACCCACCAGGCCCAGCAGGTGCATTCGCTGGCCGTGTTCGAGATAGGGTACCAGCAGATGGAGCACGTGGTGCGCACCTCGCAACAGCGCGGCCTGCGCACTCTCGGGCTCGAGCGCGCGGCGCGGATCGCGCACGTATTCGAAGCTCAGCCAATAGGTCAGCACCACCACCATGCTGTCTGCCGTGGGCTCGACCTCGCGCGAATCGATGTTCACCGCGCCGGCCCGGCTCATGCCGTCGAGCATCGCGCGGATGGCGCGGATCTTGTCCTTGAGCACCCGCTGGAAGTGCGTCTCCAGCCGGCGGTTCTTGGACAGCAGGTCGTTGAGGTCGCGGTAGAGGAAGCGGTATTGCCAGATCAGCTCGAACAGCGTGTGCATGAAGAACCAGGCGTCCTCCACGTCGCGCACGCCGTCGCTCGCGTTGAGCAGCTCCGTCAGGGCGCGCTCGTAGCGGTCGAAGAGCGAGTTGATCAGCTCGTCCTTGGCCGGGTAGTGGTAGTACAGGTTGCCCGGGCTGATGCCCAGTTCGGCCGAGATCAGCGTGGTGGAGACGTTCGGTTCGCCGAAGCGGTTGAACAGGTCGAGCGTGACCTCCAGGATGCGTTCGGCCGTGCGGCGAGGCGCCTTCTTGGCCATGTCACAGCGCCTGCCGCGCCGGCGGCGGCAGCAGGCGGGCGAGGTCGTCCATCGACTGCTGCAGGCTGGCCATCGCGCGGCCAACGCGCGTGGCGTGCGGGCGCCTGGCGACGAGTTGCCGGGGCTCGCGCAGCACGTCCTCGCGCAGGTCGACGCCGTGGCGCGCCAGCCGGGGGGCGAGTGCCGGCGCGCGCGCGAGCAGCAGGGCGCGGGTCTGCTGGTAGGCGTGCTCGGCCAGCTCGCGCCGCTGGCGGTAGCTGAAGGTGTTGGCCTGGTACAGCTGCGCATCGTGTTGGTCGGGCTCGATCAGCACGATGTTGGTGTCCGGGTAGGCGCGCTCGTAGTGCTTCATGCCCAGGGCCATGCGCGAATGGATCATGGAACGGAAGGTCTGGGACAGCACGGCGGGCAGGCCGCCGTCGACGATGCGCGGGATGCCGCGCGCCGGGTCCGTCGCGTTGAAGGGCACCAGCGGGTTGATGCACAGCATCAGGTCCACGCCTTCGTCCAGCGCCACGGTGGCATGCAGCGTCTTCTTGAGCGCGCCGTCGACGAAGTGGTGGTCGCCGATGCGCACCGGCGCGAAGAGGCCCGGCAGGGCGGCGCTGGCCTGCACCGCCTTGGAGATGGGCACGTGGTCCCAGCCCGGGCGGCCGAAGGGCGCCGCCTCGCCGGTGTCCAGGTGGGTGGCCACCAGCGTCAGGCGGGTGCGCAGCCGGCGGAAGTCGTTGGTGCGGCCGGGCCGCGAGAACAGGTCCGCCAGGCGACGGTCGATCTCCTCGCTGGAGAAGAGGCCCGTGGGCAGGCTCGGGCCCAGGCGTTCGAGCGAGCTGAGGATCGACTTGCGCCCCAGCGTGGCGCGCCACAGCGCGGACGCGGCCAGGCCGGGGACCATCAGGCCGCGCCGCAGGAACTCGCCGTAGGCCGGCACCATGAGCCAGGCCGGATCGAACACGTCGCCGCCGCCCTGCGGGTCGATGAAGGCGGCGCACAGCTCGCGCGCCGTCATGCCGTTGGCCAGCCCCGCGGCGATGAAGCCGCCGGCCGACACGCCGACGTAGTGGTCCAGCCGGTGCAGGGCCAAGCCGTCGAGCGACTCCTCCAGCGCGCAGAGCGCGCCGATCTCGTAGATCGCGCCTAGCGGCCCGCCGCCGGCCAGCGCCAGGGCGATCCGTGGCTGGGACGTCGTTCTTCTTCTCATGCGCGCAGTTTAGGAGGCGAAGCGCTGCGGAACTATTGCGATGCAGCAAACCCAACGGGCCGTCGTCCCCGCGGAGGCGGGGACCCGGGGCTTCCACGTGGAGAGGCATGGAAGCACTGGATTCCCGCCTCCGCGGGAATGACGGGAAGGGGGCGTCAGCCGGCCGACTTCTTGGCCGCGCGGGCGGTCTTGCGCACCGGCTTGGTGGCCGCGTTCGCTCCGGCCGTCGGCCGCGCGGCGCGCGCCCTCGGACCCGCTTGCGCGCTGAGCTTGGCCACGCTGCGATTGAGCTCGTCGATCCGCGCGATCAACGCATCGATGTCCTTGGACGAGGGCACGCCCAGCTTGTTGAGTGCGCGCGCGACCCGCTCCTCGAAGATGGTCTCCAGCTTGTCCCACTGGCCGGACGCCTTGGACGAGATGTCGGTGGCCATGCTGGCCATGCGGGTGGTGGCCTCGGAGATCTTCTCCTCCGCAGCCGCCTGCGTCTTGCGCTGGATCGACAGGCCTTCCTTGACCAGGGTGTCGAACACCTTGGTGCCTTCCTCCTGCGCCTTGGCGAAGGCGCCCAGGCCCGCCAGCCAGATCTGGCTGGCCGATTCCTTCACGCTGCCCAGCGGGGGCATGCCCTTGGCGTCGGGGGCGTCGCCGGTGGAATAGGTCTTCTTGACCATGCTGCGTCTCCAGGAGAAGTGATGAACCTTTCCACTTTACGGCCGGGCCGGCGCGCGGGTTAGGGGGGTGCTCCTAATCCGCTCGCACCTCTTCGGCCGCGCGGGTTTGTGCGGAACCGTCGGCCCCGGCTTTGGACCAGAATGCCGCGCAAACAACCGCCCGCGCCGCCGATGCGGCCGGCCCGCGCAACCCTCCCGGAGGTCTTCCCCATGCACTACTTCGTCACCGGTGCCACCGGTTTCATCGGCAAGCGCCTGGTCCGCAAGCTCCTCGAGCGTGAAGGCGCGGTCGTGTACTTCCTGGTCCGCAAGGAGAGCGAAGGCAAGGTGGGCGAGCTGCACGAGGCCTGGGGCGTGCCCGCATCGCGCGCCGTACCGGTCGTCGGCGACCTGACCGCGGCCCGGCTGGGCGTGGCCGCCGAGGACATCGCGAAGCTGAAGGGCCGCATCGACCACTTCTTCCACCTGGCGGCGGTGTACGACCTGGGCGCGGACGAGGAGAGCCAGGTCGCGGTGAACATCGAGGGCACGCGCAACACGGTCGATTTCGCCGGCACGATCGCGGCCGCGCACTTCCACCATGTCTCCTCCATCGCGGCGGCGGGCCTGTACGAAGGGGTGTTCCGCGAGGACATGTTCGAGGAGGCCGAGAACCACGAGCACCCGTACTTCATGACCAAGCACGAGAGCGAGAAGATCGTGCGCAAGGCCTGCAAGGTGCCGTGGACGGTCTACCGGCCCGCCATGGTGGTGGGCGACAGCCGCACCGGCGAGATGGACAAGATCGACGGGCCGTACTACTTCTTCAAGCTGATCCAGCGCATGCGCCAGCTGCTGCCGCCCTGGATGCCCACGGTGGGCCTGGAGGGCGGCCGCGTCAACATCGTGCCGGTGGACTTCGTGGTGGACGCGCTGGACCACATCAGCCATCGCGCCGATACAGCCGGCAAGTGCTTCCACCTGGTCGACCCGGTGGGCTACCGGGTCGGCGACGTGCTGGACATCTTCAGCCGCGCCGCGCACGCGCCCCGGATGAACCTTTTCGTCAACGCGGCCCTGCTGGGCTTCATCCCCAAGAGCGTGAAGAAGGGGCTGATGGCGGTGGCCCCGGTGCGCCGAATCCGCGAAGCGGTGATGAAGGACCTGGGCCTGCCCGAGGACATGCTGGCCTTCGTCAACTACCCGACGCGGTTCGACTGCCGCGAGACGCTTGCGGCGCTCAAGGGCACGGGCATCGAATGCCCGAACCTGAAGGACTACGCGTGGCGGCTGTGGGACTACTGGGAGCGCCACCTCGACCCGGACCTGCACATCGACCGCTCGCTCAGGGGCACGGTGGGCGGCAAGGTGGTGCTGGTCACCGGCGGCTCGTCGGGCATCGGCCTGGCCGCCGCGCACAAGTTCGCCGAAGCGGGCGCCGTCACCGTCATCTGCGGGCGCGACCAGGACAAGCTGGACGAGGCCTGCCGCGAAGCCGAGGCCCGCGGCCACCGCTTCGCCGCCTACCCGGCCGACCTGGCCGACATGGCGGACTGCGACCGCTTCGTGAAGCTGCTGGAGGAAAAGCACGGCGGCGTGGACTTCCTGGTCAACAACGCCGGCCGCTCGATCCGCCGCGCCATCGAGTCCAGCTACGACCGCTTCCACGACTTCGAGAGGACGATGCAGCTGAACTACTTCGGCTGCCTGCGCGTCACCATGGGCCTGCTGCCTGGGATGGTGGCCAAGCGCCGCGGCCACGTGGTCAACATCAGCTCCATCGGCGTGCTGACCAACGCCCCGCGCTTCTCGGCCTACGTCGCCAGCAAGTCCGCGCTGGACGCCTGGACCCGCTGCGCGGCCAGCGAGTTCCAGGACTTGGGCATCACCTTCACCACCATCAACATGCCGCTGGTGCGCACGCCCATGATCGCGCCCACCAAGATCTACAACAACGTCCCCACCCTCGCACCCGAGGAGGCCGCCGACATGATCGCCGAGGCCTGCATCTACAAGCCGGTGCGCATCGCGACGCGACTGGGCATCACCGGGCAGGTGCTGCACGCGCTGGTGCCCAGGATCGCGCAGATCGTGATGAACACGAGCTTCCGGATGTTCCCGGATTCAACGGCGGCGAAGGGGGCAGGGAATGGGGGGAAGGGGCAGCTGTCGGCGGAGGCGGTGGCGATGCAGCAGATGATGAGGGGGATTCACTTCTAGGCGCCTCCCCCGCACGGGACGGCCGGGGCGCGCAGTTATCCTTGCCGCCATGCACAGTGCGCCTTGTCCCTTCTGCCGCGCCCCGTCCGATCCCGTCCTGCGCCAGAGACCGGACTATGAGTACGGCATCCAGGTCCAGCTGGACTACCACCGGTGCCGCGCCTGCGGGCTGGTGTTCGCCGATCCGATCCCCGTTGCCGACATCCCGTCGTTCTACGCGAGCTACTCCACCCACGGCCAGCACACGCAACGCAAGCTGCCGCTGCTGGCCCGCGCGTCGCGCGGCGTGATGCTGCGGGAGTTCGAGTCGCTCGTGCCTTCGCACAAGGACGAGCCGGTGCTGGATTTCGGCTGCGGCGACGGCTCCTTCCTCGCCGAACTGCGCGAGCGCGGCTACACCCGCCTGGCGGGCTACGACTTCGATCCGCAGGCGCGCAAGGCGGCCCGGCTGGTCGGCGCGCAGGTGGCCGAAAGCGAGGAGGACCTGCCCGCGCTCGGGCCGTTCGCCGTGATCACGCTCAACCATGTGATCGAGCACATGGTCGACCCGCCGCGCGACCTGGCCCGGCTCGGCTCCATGCTGCGCCCCGGCGGCCGGCTCGTGATCCGCACGCCCAATGCGCGGTCGGTGCTGAGCCGCAGCCTGGGCCCGGCGTGGCGGGGCTGGGAGACACCCCGCCACCTGCACGTGTTCACGCCGGCCAGCGTGCAGGCGATGGCCCGGCTGCCGGCTTTGTCGGACCTGGCCATGAAGCGCGTGTTCACCTCCGAGTCCATGTACCTCGGCATCTTCCACGAGTCGCTCAGGAACGGTTTCTGGCGCCATCCGGCGGGCAAGCTGGCCCGGCACGCGGCCGCCCTGGTGTCCTGGGCCGGCCTCACGGCCGTGAACGCCTTCGCCCCGGTGGGCGAGGAACTGGTCGTGGCGTTCGAGCGCAGGGCGGCCTGACGCGGCAGTGACGGCCCCCGGCCGCGGCGATCCCGCCACAGCAGGCCCCCCGTCTTCGTGAAGTGCATGCCGAACTGCCCCGACCCGGGCCGGGCCGCGGGCCGGGTCACCTCGACGTTTCGGCGAAAATAGCTGGATGCGAGAACAGACGTACGCCCGCGGGCCAGTGCCCGCGGGCCCTTTCGGCTATTTCGATTTCCTGGCCGGCCACCTGAAGCTCCTGGTCCTGGTGCCCCTGACGGTGGGGGCGTTGGCCCTGCTGGTGGCCCTGGCCTGGCCGAAATCCTATGTGAGCACGACCCTGCTGCTGATCCCTTCGGAGGTGATGAATTCGAACCAGGTCGCCGCCATCATGCGGGCGGACCCGATCCTGCGCGCGATGGATCCGTCGACCGATCCTGAGATCTCCGCGGGCCGCGTCGCCGCCCGCGTCGGCCGGGACGGGATGGTCCGGGTGGAGGTCTCCGGCGACACGCCGCAGGAGGCGCAGCAGGCGGCCAAGGCGCTGATCGAGGCCTGGATCCGCTCCACCGCCCCGGGAGAGGTCGAGAAGGCCGACCTGATCGCGCGGCGCGATCGCGCCGTCACCGATTTCAAGAACGTGCAGGCCGGGATGGAGGCGGTGACCCGCGCCATGGCCTCGCGCGAAGCTGTCTCCACCGAAGCCATGGTGCGCATGGCGACCCTCAGCGAGGCGGCCGACCGCATCTTCACGATCGTCCAGGTGACCAGCCGCCGCCTGGAAGGCATGCCGCGGGACGTGATCCGGCAGGCGCCGTCGCTTCCGGCCAAGCCGCGCCAGCCGCACTTCGCCCTGGTGGCGGTCGCGGGCGCGGTCATCGCCCTGTTCGCGCTGCTGCTCGCGCTGCTGCTGCGCCACCGGTACCGAAGCCTGACCGCAGCCGCCAAAGGGCCGCACGGCCCCGCGCAAGGCGGCGCCTTCTGAACCCGTGGCCAGCACAGCCCACGCTGCGGCCCTCCGCTCGCACGCCAGGCTGCCGACGATGCTGCTGAGGAACGCGGCCCTCAACCTGTTCGGGCTGGGCGCTCCCCTGCTGGTGGCGGCTGCCACCATCCCCGCGCTGCTGACCGCGCTGGGGACGGAGCGCTTCGGCTTCCTCGCGCTGATGTGGGCGCTCGTCAGCTACTTCGGCCTGTTCGACCTGGGCCTGGGTCGCGCGGTCACCCACCAGCTGGCGAGCCGGTATGCCGATCCCCAGCCCGATTCGGGCATTGGCCGGGTGCTGGGCACCGCGCTCGCGCTCATGACCGGCATCGGCGTGGTCACGGGGGTCCTGATGGCTCTTGGGGCCGAGAGGGCGCTGCCCTACATGGGAAGGCTTCCGGATGCCGCCGAGGGCGCGAGGGCGATCCTCTGGATGGCCCTGGCCATGCCCGCGATCGTGGCCACATCGGGCCTGCGTGGCGCCCTCGAGGCACGGCAGGCCTTCGGCATCGTCAACGCCATCCGCGTGCCGATGGGGCTCTTCACCTACCTGGGGCCGCTGCTCGTGGTCTGGTGGGTCGGTCCGCGGCTCGACTGGATGGCCGCAGTCCTCTCGTTCGGCCGCATCGTCGCCTGCCTCGCCCATGCGGGGTTCGTGCTGCGCGGCCCGCATGCGCCGGCGCGGCTGGAATGGTCGCGCGATGCGGTCCGGCCGATGCTGCGCACCGGCGGCTGGATGTCGGTGAGCAACGTCGTGGGGCCGCTGATGGGCAATGCCGACCGCTTCATCATCGCGGCGCTCCTCTCCGCCACGGCCGTGACCTACTACGCCGTGCCGCATGAACTCGTGAGCAAGCTCTGGGTCGTGCCCGGCGCATTGACCGCCGTGCTCTTCCCGGCATTCGTGGTGCAGGCCTCGCGCGGGACCGGTGGCGGCGGGCGCCTGTTCCGCCGCGCGGTGCGCGGCATGGCCCTGGCGATGCTGCCGGTCACCGCCGCGCTGTCGCTGTTCGCCCCGGAACTGCTCAACGCCTGGCTGGGGCCCGAGATGGCGCGCAACTGCGCGCCGCTGCTGCAGCTGTTCGCGGTCGGCGTGTTCCTCAACGGCGTGGCGACGATTCCCTACACCCTGCTGCAGGGCGCGGGCCATTCGCGCACGACCGCGCTGGTCCATTGCTTCGAGCTGCCCGTCTTCATGGGCCTCATGTGGTGGCTGACGCAGAGCCACGGGGTCCTGGGCGCCACGGTGGCCTGGCTCCTGCGGATGGTGTTCGACACCGTGGCGATGTTCGTGTTCGCGCCGCGCGCGCTGCCCGGCCCGGTGGAAGGCCGCTGGGATGTGAGCGATGCCGCCTGGCTCGTGGCCGCCCTGCTGGCCTTCGCGGCGTCGGCCCTGCCGGACCTCGCGCCCCGGGTGACCGTAGCGGTCGCCCTGGTGGGGGGCACGGCCTTCCTGGCCGCCCGGCAATGGCGGCTGCTCTCGCAGGAACGCTCTCGGGGAGGTCCGGCGTGAGCGCGCCCTCCTTGCGCGGCGCATCGGATCCGCAGGGCCTCGAGCGCGCGGCTCGCGGCCGCTGGCTGTTCCCGCTGCTGCTGCTCGCCACCCTCCCGCAGAACTACTACGACCTGAGCGCCATCTTCGCGGGCCAGCCGCTGGCGCTCTACACGTACCAGGGGCCGATCCTGCTGAAGCTGGGCAAGGACTTCGTCTACCTCCTGCTCTTCGCGGTCGCCCTGTGGGACGGACTGGTCGAGCGGCGCTCGCCGCTGGAGGACTTCGCGATGCTGATCGTCCTGGTCATCGGCATGCTGTTCGCGGTGTCCCTGGTGCAGAACGGCGCGTTCGTGGCGCTGATCGGCGTGCGGTGGGCCTTGCCCTTCCTGCTGTTCTTCGTCCTGCGCCATTGGGCGGCGGAGCTGGACACGCGCGTTGCGGGCCGCTGGATCCTGGGCGGCCTGGGGCTGGCCGTGGCGGCCCAGTTCGTGCAGCTCGCGCTGATGCCGCCGGTGTACGGCGAAGTGCTGCCCGGCATCCCGGCCCGCACGCCGGGCATCTTCCTGCTGCCCAATTCCGCGGCCTTCTTCGGCTGCGCCAGCGCGGCCTGCATCCTGGCTTTCCCGGACAGTTCGCCGGCCCAGAAACGCTGGGCCGTGCTGGGCTCGATCGTCACCAGCGCCCTCGCGCAGTCCGGCACCGGTGTGATCGTCTCGATGGTGCTGGCCCTGCGGTGGATCGCCGCGGGGCAGCCCCTCGTGTTCTGGTCGCTGGCGCTGCTCGCCATCTTGGCGGTGTTCCCCAACCTCGAGCACCTGATGGGGCGCGAACTGGACTACCTGGCGGAGTCCGGCGGCGGTCGCATCGATGTGCTGGTGGACATCGTCCGCGAGGCGATGACGTCCGTCGACAATTTCGGCCGCTACACCAACGCCGCCAACCTGCAGGCCGACAATCCGGCGGGCGAGGTCGCGGTGGACTCGCTGGTGGCGGCCTGGGTAGGCAACTTCGGCCTGGCCGCCTTGCCGTTGCTGTTCCTGGTGGCGCTGTTCGCCGCCTTCCGCATGGACCACATCGACTGGGGGCGCGCCGCTCCCTGCGTGCTGGTCCTGGTCCTGTTTTCCTTCACCACCGTCGTGTTCGAGGCATTTCCGATGAACCTCTACCTGGTGCTGGGCATCTGGGGCGCCCGCAAGTGCGCCGCGGATGCCGGCCGCACGGCGTGGCCTTCCCCGATCTCCCGATGACACCCATCCTGTCCGTCGCCGTGCCGACCCACAACCGCGCGCGCTATGCGATCCATGCCATCCGCTCGCTCCTGGACATCCGGGACGAAGGGCTGGAAGTGGTGGTCACCGACACCAGCCCCGAACCGGAACTGGAGCGCCTGCTGCGCGAGCAGGGGCTGCTGGACGACCGGCGCCTGCGCTACGTGCGCCCCGCCGAACGGCTGGACATGACCGGCAACCACAACGCGGCGGTCGGCCTGGCCACGGGCGAATATGTCTGCCTGATCGGCGACGACGACACCATCTCGCCCGACGCCCTGGCTGCCGCCAGGTGGGCGGCCGCCCACGACATGGAGGTCATCGCCCCCAACGTGGTCGCCAACTACGTCTGGCCGGACTTCCGGTCGCGCTGGTTCGGCGCCCGGCATTCCAGCCGCGTCTACTTCGCGCGGGAGATGGGGGCGGCCACGGTCCATCGCGCCGAGGGCGCGCTCGACCAGGCCCTGCGCAATGCCATCCAGGGGACCGACGGCCTGCCCAAGATCTACCACGGGCTGGTGCGGCGCTCCTTGCTGGAGACGATCCGCGAGCGCTCGGGTGCCTACTTCCACGGCTCCAGCCCCGACGTGTCCGGCGCCGTGGGACTGGCGGTGTGCGCCCGCAAGTTCCTGGTGGTCGACTACCCGCTCACCATCCCCGGTGCCTCGGGCGGCAGCAACACCGGCCGCAGCGCCCTGAACCAGCACAAGGGCAAGCTGGAGGCCGAAGAACAGACCAAGGGCTTCCGGGAGAAGGGCTGGAGCGCGGGCGTGCCCCGCTTCTTTTCCGTGGAGACGGTCTGGGCGCACGCGGCGCTGGAGACCCTGGGCCGGATCCTGCCCGACGCCGTGCCCCGGTACGGGTTCGTCCGGCTGATCTCGCTGTGCAGGATCCGGCACGCCGAATACGGGACGGAGATCGACGCGGCGGCCACCGAAGCGGCTGCACTACAGGGCGTCAGCCGCGCGGAATTCGACGCGCGCGTGGCGGCCGACCTGCGCCGGGTGCGGCTGCAGGAGCTGGCCCGCGTCGCCAAGCGGATGCTGCGCCCGACCGCCGCCGGTGGACGGGCGTACGTCGGCGGACTCGAGACGGTGGCCGCAGCCCCGGAGCAGGTCAGCGCCCACCTGCGCAAGCGAGGCGCGAGCTGGGACGGGACCGTCGCCGGCGTGGCCACGTCGTGAACGGCAGCGGACTGGGGCAGGAGGGCTGATGCGGCTCGTGCTTTTCGCGCCCAACGTGCACACGGGAGGGGGGCTCACCCTCCTGGAAGCGCTCCTGCGCGCCGCGCCGGGCACGGCCGACCTGCGCCTGATCCTGGACGAGCGGGCCCGCCGCGCGCTGACGATCCCCCAGGGGGCGCAGGTCTCCTGGACCGCACATTCGGCGGCGGCGCGCTGGCGCGCCGAGAAGCTGCTGGCCACGTGGGCCGGGCCGGGTTCGACGGTGCTGTGCTTCCACAACCTGCCCCCGCTGTTCGCGCGCGGCGCAAGGGTGCTGGTGTTCCAGCAGAACCGGCTGCTGCTGGAGCGCACCCCGCTGCACGGGTACCCCTGGAAGAGCGCGATGCGCCTTCGCCTCGAACGCTTCCTGGCCGGGCGCCTGAGCGGGACCGTCAGCGCCTACATGGTGCAGACGCCCAGCATGGCCCGCAGCGTTCGGCAGTGGTGGCGCGGCGAAGGATGTCCGCCGGTGCATGTCGTGCCGTTCCGCGAGCCGATGGCCGGGGCCGCAGGCGAGCTTCCCAAGGCCTGGGACTTCGTCTACGTGTCCGACGGCGAGGCGCACAAGAACCACCTGGCCCTGCTGCAGGCCTGGGTGCTGCTGGCGGAGCAGGGCGTGCGGCCGTCCCTGGCGCTGACGCTGGGTCCGCGCCATGCGGCCCTGGCGGCCCAGGCCGAGGCGCTGGCGGCCCGGCACGGCCTGAAGCTGCACAACACCGGGCCGCTCACGCGCGCGCAGGTCGCGGACCTGTACCGGCAGAGCGGCGCGCTGATCTTCCCTTCCACGCTGGAGTCGTTCGGGCTGCCGTTGCTGGAGGCGACCGATGCGGGCCTGCCGGTGCTCGCACCGGAGCTGGACTACGTCCGCGACGTGTGCGAGCCGGCCCAGACCTTCGATCCGGCCTCGCCGGTGTCGATCGCGCGCGCGGTACGGCGCCACCTGGGCGCGCCCGAGCCGCGCGTGCCCATCGTGCAGGCCGACCGGTTCTGGAAGCTGCTGGCGGAGGACCGCCAGTGAGGGTCCTGGTCGTCAGCCAGCACTTCTGGCCCGAGTCCTTCCGCATCAACGACGTGGTCGTGGACCTCACGCGCGTCGGCTGCGAGGTCGAGGTCCTGACGGGGCAGCCGAACTACCCCGAAGGCTCGGTCTTCCCCGGCTACAAGGCGCTCTCGATGGGCCGTCAGGCGTACGGGTCCGGCATCACCGTGCACCGTGTGCCGCTGGCGGCCCGCGGGCCCGGCAGCGCCGTGCGGCTGGCCGCCAACTACCTGTCCTTCATCTTCTCGGCTTCGATCCTGGGCCCCTGGCTGCTGCGCGGGCGCAGGTTCGACGCCGTGTTCGTGTACGGCACCTCGCCCATCCTGCAGGCCATCCCCGCCGTGCTGCTCAAGCTGCTCAAGCGGGCGCGGCTGGTGATCTGGGTGCAGGACCTCTGGCCCGAAAGCCTGGAGGTGACGGGCTTCGTGCGGAACAGGCGCCTCCTGGGCGCGGTCGCGGCCGTGGTCCGGTGGATCTACCGGCGCGCCGACCTGCTGCTCGTGCAGTCCGAGGCGTTCATCCCGCCGGTGAGTGCCATGGCGGGGGGGACCCGGGTGGTCTACCACCCCAATCCCGGCGAGGCGATGCAGGAGCACGGGGCGGCCGGCGATGCCGCACCGCGCGTCCCGCTCGACGAGGGCGCCTTCAACGTGGTCTTCGCCGGCAACCTGGGCACGGTGCAGGCGCTGGAGACCGTGGTCGAGGCCGCGGACCGGCTGCGCGAACACCCTGACATCCGCATCGTGCTGGTCGGCGGCGGCAGCCGGGCGGAGTGGGTGCAGCAGGAGGTGTCGCGCCGCAGGCTCACCAATGTGCAGCTGCCCGGGAAATACCCTTCGGCATCGATGCCGGACCTGATGCGGCGCGCGTCGGCCCTGCTGGTGACGCTGTCGCGCCAGCCGATCCTCGCCCAGACGGTGCCGAGCAAGCTGCAGACCTACCTGGCCGGCGGCACGCCCATCATCGCCTCGCTCGACGGCGAAGGCGCGCGGGTGGTCGTGGAGGCCGGCGCCGGCCTCGCGTGCCCGGCGGAGGACGCCGGGGCGTTGGCGTCCGCCATCCTGCGGCTGCGCGACATGCCCGCCGAGGAGCGTGCCCGGCTGGGGACGGCGGGGCGGCAGTTCTTCGCCCGGCACTACGAACCCCTCGCCCTGGCCGAGCGGCTGGCGGCGTGGATGAGGACCGCAGCGAGTCGGGGATAATCACGCGTTTGCCCGCCGGCTGGCGGGCGTTCCAGGGGAAGAAGAATGAAAGTGCTGGTGCTGGGTGCATCCGGCATGCTCGGCAACGCCGTGCTGCGGTTGCTGAGTGCAAGTGACGGTTACGAGGTGTTCGGCTCGGTGCGGTCCGCCGCCGCGGTGCGGCTGCTGCCCGCCGAACTGCGCGATCGCATCGTCACGGGCGTGGACGTGGAGAACCAGGACAGCCTGGCCGCGCTCCTGGGCCGGGTGCGGCCGGACGCGGTGATCAACTGCGTGGGCATCGTCAAGCAGCTGCAGGAGGCGTCCGATCCGCTGACCACGCTGCCGATCAACGCGATGCTGCCTCACCGCCTGGCCCGGATGTGCGACCTGGTGGGGGCGCGCCTGGTCCACGTCAGCACCGACTGCGTGTTCACCGGAGCCAAGGGGATGTACCTCGAGAGCGACCTGCCCGACGCCATCGACCTCTACGGCCGCTCCAAGAGCCTGGGCGAAGTGGACTATCCCCACGCCGTCACCTTGCGCACGTCCATCATCGGGCACGAGCTGGGCGGCAGCGCGCATGGCCTGGTGGAGTGGTTCCTGGCGCAGAAGGACCAGGTGAAGGGCTTCACCAAGGCCATCTTCTCCGGCCTGCCCACCGTGGAGCTGGCGGCCGTGATCCGCGACCGCGTCCTGCCGGCTGCACAGCTGCGGGGCGTCTACCACGTGTCCGCCGCGCCGATCGACAAGCATTCCCTGCTGAACCTCCTGGCCCAGGCCTATGGCCGGCTGACCCGCATCGTGCCGGACGGCCAGCTGGTCATCGACCGCTCCCTCGATTCCTCGCGCTTTCGCAGCGCCACCGGCTACCAACCGCCGGCCTGGCCCGAGCTGGTGCGACGCATGGCGGAATTCCGCTGAACCGGAAAGATCCCGAAAGATGTTCAAAGACAAGACCCTCCTGATCACGGGCGGCACCGGCTCCTTCGGCAACGCCGTGCTGCAGCGATTCATCGACTCCCCGCTGGCCGAGATCCGCATCTTCAGCCGCGACGAGAAGAAGCAGGAGGACATGCGCCTGCAGCTCAAGAGCGACAAGGTGAAGTTCTACATCGGCGACGTGCGAGACTACGACTCGGTCCGCGACGCGCTGCGGGGGGTGGACTACGTGTTCCACGCGGCGGCCCTGAAGCAGGTGCCGTCGTGCGAGTTCTATCCGATGGAGGCGGTTCGCACCAACGTGATCGGCGCCGAGAACGTGATGCGCGCCGCCATCGAGAACGAGGTCAGCCGGTGCGTGGTGCTGAGCACGGACAAGGCGGTCTACCCGATCAACGCCATGGGCATGTCCAAGGCGATGATGGAGAAGGTGATGGTCGCCAAGTCGCGCCTGTGCGACCCCAGCAAGACCACGCTGTGCGCCACCCGCTACGGCAACGTCATGGCCTCGCGCGGCTCGGTCATCCCGCTGTTCCTGGAGCAGCTGCGCAGCGGCAAGGACATGACCGTGACGGACCCGAACATGACGCGGTTCCTGATGTCGCTCGAGGACTCGGTCGACCTCGTGCTCTATGCGTTCAACAACGCCAAGCCGGGCGACATCTTCGTCCAGAAGTCCCCCGCGTCCACCGTGGGCGACCTGGCGCAGGCGATGAAGGAGCTGCTATCCAGCCAGGCCCAGGTCAAGGTGATCGGCACCCGGCACGGCGAGAAGCTGTACGAGTCGCTGGTGTCGCGCGAGGAGATGGCCCGCGCCGAGGACCTGGGTGGCTACTACCGCATCCCGGCCGACTCCCGCGACCTGAACTACAACAAGTACTTCGTGGAAGGCGAGACCGAGATCTCGCGCCTGGACGACTACACGTCCCACAACACGCACCGCCTGAGCGTCGACGAAGTCAAGGCGGTGCTGATGAAGCTGTCCCTGATCCGCGAGGCGGTGAATGGGTGACAAGCTTCGGGTCATGACCATCGTCGGCACGCGGCCGGAGATCATCCGCCTGTCACGTGTCATCGCGAAGCTGGACTCGTACTGCGACCACGTCCTCGTCCACACCGGCCAGAACTACGACTACGAGCTCAACGAGGTCTTCTTCCAGGAACTGGGCATCCGCAAGCCGGATGCCTTCCTCGATGCGGCGGGTGCCACCGCCGCCGAGACCATCGGGAAGGTCATCATCGCGGCGGATGCGCAGCTGGCCCGGCACGAGCCGCAGGCGCTGCTCCTGCTGGGGGACACCAACAGCTCGCTGGCGGCCATCGCCGCCAAGCGCCGCAAGATCCCGATCTTCCACATGGAGGCCGGCAACCGCTGCTTCGACTTCCGCGTGCCGGAGGAGATCAACCGGCGCGTCGTGGACCACGTCAGCGATGTCAACCTGACCTACAGCGAGATCGCGCGCAGCTACCTGCTGCGCGAAGGGCTGCCGCCCGACCAGGTCATCTGCACGGGCAGCCCGATGCGGGAGGTGCTGGACCACTACCGCGCGGGAATCGAGGGGTCGGGTGTCCTGGGCCGGCTCGGCCTGAAGGAGGGCGGCTACTTCGTGGTGAGCTCCCACCGGGAAGAAAACGTGGATGATCCGGCCCGGCTGGCGCAGCTGTTCGGCGTGCTCAACGCCGTCGCGGAAAAGTTCGGGCTGCCGGTGATCGTCTCGGTCCACCCGCGCACCCGCAAGCGGATGGAAGCGGCGGGGCTGCAGGCCCATCCGGCCGTGCAGTTCCACAAGCCCTTCGGCTTCCTCGACTACATCCGCCTGCAGACGTCCGCTCGGGCGGTGCTGTCCGACAGCGGCACCATCACCGAGGAATCCTCGATCCTGAATTTCCCCGCGCTCAATTTGCGGGAAGTGCACGAGCGCCCGGAAGGCTTCGAGGAGGCGGCTGTGATGTTCGTCGGATTCGACGTCGACCGCGTGCTGCAGGGGCTGGCCATCCTGGAAGACCAGCCGCGCGGCGCCGAAAGGCTGTTGCACCTGGTGCGCGACTACGCGCCCGACAACGTGTCGGACAAGGTGCTGCGGATCATCCTGAGCTACAGCGGGTTCGTGAAGCGCCGGGTGTGGCTCCAATGAGCGGCGCCGTCCGCCGGAGCCGGGAGGCCTGAATGTTCGCGTTCATCGTCGCCCTGCTCGTGTCGCTCGTGGTGACCACGGCGGTGCTGCGCTACAACCACGTGCACCAGCGCTGGACCGGGGACGCCGACCTGACCGGCGTGCAGAAGTTCCACAGCTACGTGGTGCCGCGGGTCGGCGGCGTGGGCATCGGCGTGGCGCTGGTCGGCGTGGCGCTGGTGATGCTGGCGATCAAGGATCCCTACACGCGGTCGTTCCTGCTGCTGCTGCTGTGCGCGGCGCCGGCCTTCCTCGGCGGCCTGGCGGAAGACCTGACCAAGAAGGTGGGCGTGCTGCACCGGCTGGTGCTCACGATGGGTTCGGCGGTCCTGGGCTACTTCCTGCTGGGCGCTTCGCTCAACCGCATCGACGTGGGCTTCGTCGATGCCGCGCTGCGGTGGTGGCCGGTGGCGCTGCTGGTCACCGCCGTGGCCATCGGCGGCGTGGCGAACGCGATGAACATCATCGACGGCTACAACGGCCTGAGCGGGGTCGTGAGCTGCGTCATCCTGGCCGGCCTGGGCTACGTGGCCTTCCTGCTGGGCGACGTGCTGGTGTTCCGCGCCTGCCTGGCCATGACGGGGGCCATCCTGGGCTTCCTGCTGTGGAACTGGCCCTGGGGGCGCATCTTCATGGGCGACGGCGGTGCGTACCTGATCGGTTTCTGGATCGGCGAGCTGTCGCTGCTGCTGGTGGCGCGCAATCCGGAGGTCTCGCCCTGGTTCCCGCTGGTGCTGGTCGGTTACCCGGTGGTGGAGACGCTGTTTTCCATCTACCGCCGCCTCGTCGTGCGCCGCAGCCATCCCGGGCTGCCGGATGCGGTGCACCTGCACCAGCTGATCTTCCGCCGGCTGGTGCGCTGGAGCGTCGGCAGCGAGCACGCGCGGCACCTCACCGCCCGCAATTCCATGACGGCGCCGTACCTCTGGCTGATCTCCTCGCTGGCCGTCTTCCCCGCCGTCCTGCTCTGGCGCAACAGCTTCGCGCTGCAGATCGTCTTCCTCTGCTTCACCGCCTTCTACATCTGGTTCTACTGGTCGATCGTGAAGTTCCGGTCGGCCAAGTGGCTGATCACGCGGCGCCGGCGCTGACGCCCTCAGGCCGCGGCGCGGCGTGACCGCCAGGCGGCCCAGGCCGAGGCGATCATGTCCTCGACGGTGTGGCGTGCGGTCCACCCCAGCTCGTCCCGGATCTGCGCCGCGGATGCAACCACCCGGGCGGGATCGCCTGCGCGGCGTGCCGCGACCTGCGGTGTCGTGTCATGACCGGTGACCTTGCCGATCACCTCGAGCATCTGCCGGACCGAGACCCCTTCACCACGTCCGATGTTCAGCAGCAGCGCTTCCGGCCGATCCGCCGACAGCCGCTGCGCGGCAGCGACGTGGGCCGCGGCGATGTCCTCGACGTGGATGAAGTCGCGCACGCAGCTCCCATCCGCTGTCGCGTAGTCGGTGCCGAACAGCAGTGGACGCTGTCCCGCGTCGAGCCGCTGGAACACCATGGGGACGAGGTTGGAGATGCCGTCGTCCGCGAGGAGGGGCGACGCGGCCCCGGCCACGTTGAAATACCGCAGGCAGGCCGTCGAGAGCCCGTGGGCCGCGCCCACGCTGCGCACCATCCATTCGCCGGCCAGCTTGCTCTGGCCATAGGGGTTGATCGGTGCGCAGGGCAGGTCCTCCGTCACCAGGTCGACGTCGGGCATGCCGTAAACCGCGGCCGATGACGAGAAGACGAAGCGGCGGACCCCGGCCGCGACCGTGGACTGCAGGACCGTCTGCAGGCCCTGGACGTTGGTCTCGTAGTACAGCAGGGGAAGGCGGACGGATTCCTCCACCTGCTTGCGCGCGGCGAAATGGAGCACGCCCTGGACCTGGTGCTCCTGCATGACCCGGTCCAGCGTGGGCCGGTGCAGGATCGAGCCCTGCACCAGGGCAACGCCCTCGGGGATCCGTTGCGCGTGGCCCGTGCTCAGGTCGTCCAGCACGACGAGCCGGTGGCCGGCAGCGGCCATCGCCTGCACCGTGTGCGCGCCGATGTAGCCGGCGCCGCCCGTCACCAGCCAGGTCATCGCCTGATCGCCCGGGCGCCGCTGCCGCGCAGGTCCGCCCATCTGCGGCGCAGCACCACGGCGGCCGGCCGCGCGAGCGTGACGACGAGCAGGCCCGTGGCCACGGCCGCGGCCGTGATCGGCCAGTGCGAGTACCGGAAGTCAGGCGTGACGGCGAAGAAGAAGAGCCCGCCCATGTGGCAGACGCCGCTGGCGTAGAGCGCGGCGGCGGCCTGCAGGAGCCGGTCGCGCAAGGCCAGCCCGAAGGCCAGGACCGGGAGGAACAGCAGGGCGCTCAGCACCAGGTAGGGCAAGGGTTCGAAGATGCTGCTCGTGACGGCGAGCCAGCGGACGTGGAAGAACACCTCCGAATAGTTCGCCCTCGAGCGTTGGGGAACGCCCAGCTGGTTGGGATAGATCGCGTCGAAGTGCGGGGCCCAGAGGCCCCAGGGCTCGCGCCTGACCATCGACCTGAAGAACTCGGTGCGGTGGCGCAGGTAGGCCCCCGGATGCTCCAGCACGACTTCGATCCAGTTGCGTCCCAGCACCTCGCTCAGGCGCGGATTCCGGGTGTCCAGCTCGAGCGGGGCGCCGGGCTCGGGCACCGTGCCCGGCTTCCCGTGGATCTGCTCGCCCGTCATCAGCGGGAAGTAGGAGCGAGGCGAGTACAGCCGGTGGACTTCGTCCAGCGACGGCCGGGTCAGCACGCCCGGGTGGAACAGGTCGCGGTTCTCGTAATGGGAGGCGCCGGCGATGTCGTAAAGCGCCGCGGCCCTCCACAGGTGGCGCGGCTGGTCGACGAACTGGGCCGACACCCACTTGCCGGCCACGAAGAGCAGCACCGTGGCGATCGCGCCCAGCGCGATGGCACGCGCAGCGGCTTTCGGCCAGGCGCTTGCGGGGCGGGCATCGCGCAGCAGGAACAGCGCCAGCAGCGGGAAGGCCGCCGCGGCGGCGTTGTGGCGCGCGGAAATCCCGAGGGCGGTGAGCACCAGGGCCAGCAGGAGCAGGGGGGGCCGCGGCCGCGAATCGCCGGACGACAGCCAGCAGCCCACCGCGAGCAGGAACAGCCCGGCCATCGTGATGTCGATCCAGATCACGCCCAGGATCCCCAGCAGCGGGGGATAGAGGCCCACGCCAACGCACACGGCGATCGCCAGCGGGCCGTGCTGCTTCAAGGCTGTCCGGAAGATCAGGAAGAGTCCGCCATAGAACATCGCCAGGTGCAGCACGAGCATCCCGACGGGGCCGGGCACGATCCGGTCGAGCAACTGCCAGACGGCGGTCATCAGGGGCGGGTGGCCGTCCTCGAACACGCCGGCGCGGGCTTGGCCCAGGATGCTCAGCGAGTCGGGCGACATGGCCCCCGGCGCGAAGTTCACGTACACGTGCGCGGCGATGGCCGCGACCAGCACGAAAAGAAGGGCAGGAAGCGCCTTGGCGGCGGGGATGGACGTCATCGTTCGCGACTCGCGTGGGGCGCCGGGCAAGCCCCTAGCCTCGGGAGCCCGGCGGCACGGGCTGCTGGAATTCCGCGTCGAGGATCGCCAGCTTGCGGGCCAGGGTCGTCACCTGTTCGTCGCGCTTGCGCATCTTGAAGTGCAGGTTGAGCAGCACCGCGAAGCTGATCAGCCCCCAGCAGTAGAAGACCAGGTCGGCGCCCCGGCCCACGCCCAGGTGGTGGGCGATCAGGTTCGCGCTCTCGGGCGCCCAGACGAAATAGATCGCCGCGGCCGCGCAGAACAGCGTGAAGACGCTCACCAGCGGCGACTTGCCGCGCTGGGTGGACGCGTAGGCCACGATCAGGAACAGGCCGACGCTGAGCAGGATCTTGATCGTCATCGGTAGAGCCTTTTCACCAGGAGGTCCAGCAGGATGGTCAGGGAGTTGCTGATCTTCTGACCCTTGCGCAGCGAGTAGGCGCTGTAGCGGATGGTCACCGGCACTTCGACCAGCTTGAGCCTGAGCTGGGCGGCCTGGTCGATGATCTCCGAAGCGTGCGCCATACGGTTCTGGCGGATCTGGATGCGCAGCGCGCAGGCGCGGGTCATCGCCCGCAGCCCGTTGTGGGCGTCCGTCATGCGCAGGCCGGTGGACAGGTAGGTGAACACCGTCGCCAGCTTCAGCGTGGCGCGCCGCAGGCGCGGCATGTTCTCCGTCCGCCCCAGGAAGCGGCTGCCGCACGCCATGTCGGCGCCGGAGCGGTGGAGCGTCCCGACCAGTTCGTGGACGTCGCTCGGGAGGTGCTGGCCATCCGCATCGAACGTCACCAGCGTGGCGGCACCGCGCCGCAGTGCGTATTCCATGCCCGTCTGCAGGGCCGCGCCCTGACCCAGGTTGATGGGATGGCGCACGACATGCGCTCCGGCCGCCCGGGCGAGCTCCGCGGTCTCGTCACGCGAACCGTCGTCCACCACCACGATGCTGCAACCGTGCTCGGCCAGCCCGGCGATCACCTCGGCGATCGTCTCGCTCTCGTTGTAGGCGGCGATGACCGCCCAGATCGAGGGGTCCAGGGTGGGGGCCACGGCGGGAGTAGCCGCGTTCGAGTCCGTCATGCCGGTCTCCCCACCACGAGCACCAGCCCGCAGACGATAAGCGCGACGCCGGCGGCGAACCGCAGGTCCAGGGCCTCCTTGAAGAAGAGATGGCTCAGGAGCGGCGTCACGATGAAGGCCGCGGCCACGAACGGGTAGGCGCGCGACAGCGGCGTGAAGCTGAGGATCCACACCCACATCACGGAGAGCGCGAAGTACATGGCCATCGCACAGACGAAGAACGGGTTCACCACCAGCCTCAGCGCCTGGTCCACGACGCCCCCGGCTCCGCCGGGAGCGAAGGTGGAATCGGCCGCCAGCTTGAACAGCAGCTGGCCGGCCGACATGCCGGCGGCGTAGGCGAGCAGCAGACCGACGTGCAGCGCGCTCATTTCAGGCCGGCTGCGCCGCCGCTTGCGGCTTGCGCAGGACGACGCGCATCGCGTCGAACAGGTTCACGGGAACGCCCACCTTGCTCATGCCGGCGCCGGGAGCGCGGCCCTTCAATCCGAGCATGCGGCCGACCTGGAAGAAGATCAGCGAGAGCGGGACGATCTTGGACGGGTGGGTGCAGGCAACGACTTCCAGGCCCAGGCGGCTCGCGATGCGGCGCAGGCTCTCCGGCGTGAAGTACCAAAGGTGCTGCGGCGGCGTCATCAGGCGCCAGCGGCGGCCGGCAAGGCGTGCGACCCAGGCGTTGAAGTCGCCGGTTGTGATCAACAGCGCTCCCCCGGGGGTCAGTTGCCGGCTGCAGGTCTCGAGGGTCGAGAACGGGTCGACCAGGTGCTCGACCACGTCCAGCATGACGATGGCGTCCACTTCACCGATGCGCCGCAGCGTCGCCTCGTCGGCGCTCCCCTGCCGGACCTGGTGCAGCCCCGCGCGGTGGCAGGCCTGCACGGCTTCCTCGGCGATCTCGATGCCCTGCACCTCGAACGTGCTGCGGGCCTCCTTCAGGAAGAAGCCGTATGCGCAGCCGATCTCCAGCAGCCGAGCGCCGGGCTTGCAGTAGCGGCGCAACACGTCCGCGACCCGCGAGAACTCGTGCCGCAGCACCTGCTCGCTCGCCGCGTAATCGGAGTAGCCGTCGGAGTGGCTGCCGTTGAAGTAGTCCTCCGTGTAGTAGCTGGCCGGATCGAACTGGCCGGGCTCCGCCCGCCCGAGCCCGCAGACCGTGCACCGGCTCACCTCGCAACCGTTCTTCTGGTAGAGCCGCTTCCAGGCGCCGCCGCATGCGGGGCAGGCGCTCTGGCGCGGGTCGGGAACTGGGGTGGGGCTGGTCATCTTGGGCACGGGCGCCGTCCGTTCACGGCGAGGGCTCGAAGCGGCAGTTTCGGTCGCCGCACGCGCTTGCCGGTCAAACGGCCGGGCCTGCGATCGTGGGGCTGGGGCCCGCAGTTTAGACGAGCCCATCGGCCAGCCGATCCGACAGGGGGCGCTTAATCCGCGGCCGCGTTGCACCCATGCTTCGGGGTGCCCTCCAACGCTAGTTTTGCCGGACCCCGGGTCCCGCCGCCCCTTCCGCCCGCAACTGGCCGCACCGCTGCACCAGCGCGTTGTGCCACTGCACCAGCCGCTGCGCGACCTCGTCGTCGTGCCGGGGCGGGACCTGCGCCGTGAGCTGCTCCAGGCAGTTCTCCCGCTGCAGTTGCGGTCCCACGGCCAGCAGGTAGCGCTCCATCGCCAGCAGGCTGCTGTCGGGCAGGTGGGCGCGGTAGCGGTCCACTTCGCGGACGAGGCGCTCCCAGTCCTGGGCTGCGGGGTCGGCGGCCAGCGCGCCGTCGGCGGCGGCCAGGAACTGGCCGGCCTGGCGTGACAGCGCCTCGAGCTGCCGGTACTGGCCGGTCAGCAGCGCCTGCAGGCCCGCCGCGTCCGCCACGCCCAGCGCGCGCAGCAGTGGCGCGGGCTCGCCGCGCCACCAGCTGAAGTCGGCGGCACGACTGGAGAAGAGCGGCATGGCCCGCAGTTCCTCCCGGGCCCGCGCCAGCCGGGCACCGAGTTCGGCGCCCTGCTGCGTGCCCAGCCGGTTGGCGAGGTCGGGGGCGCCCAGGGTCAGGAGCACGCCGCGCACCTGCGCCAGTTTTTCCCGCTGTGCGCGAAACGCAGTGGCATCGAAAGGCGCGCGCGGGTCCTGCGGCAGGGCGGCGCGGATCGCATTGGCGGCCGCGTCGTGCGCCAGCAGGGCGAGGCGGGCGTCGATCAGGCGGGCCACGGACGGGCGGGCGAAGTCGGGCAGGGCCGGCAGCACGTCGCGGCGCAGCCGCCGGCGCGCGTCCATCACCGCCAGCGCTTCCTCGAAGGACGCGGGCGCAGGAGCGGGCGTGCCGTCGGCGCGCAGCTGCAAGGCGGGCTCCTGGAGCAGCAGCGCCAGGCCGTTGCGCAGGGCGGCGCGCTGCGGCGAGAGCTGGTAGCGGCCCTTCGCCTCGTCCCACACCAGCCCCGGCTCGCCCCGCTTGCCGAACAGGGCGTCGAACTGCCTGCGGAACTTGGCGAAGGCGACGTCCGACTGCGTGCGCACCTGCTGCACCACGTCCGGCCCGAGCAGGGCCATGCCGGCGGCGCGGTCCAGCAGGGCCTGCTGCGCGGGCACCAGCGGCAGCCGGCCTTCGCGCATCCAGCCGGTGTCGCCGCGGGCCAGCAGCGCGTCCTGCCGCTGCAGCAGCGCCAGCACGGCCGCCAGGCGCTGCACGCCGGGCACGAAGGGCTCCTGCCGGCGCGTGTCGAACAGGCCGGTGCTGCGCTCGAGCAGCGCCTGCTCCAGCGACAGCAGTTCGTTCTGGGCCAGCAGGCGCGCATCGAGCGCCGCCGCGCCCTGCAGCAGGGTGCAGCGAGAGGCCGCCTGCATCGCGTTGACCAGCAGCGAAGGCGGCGTGCCGCCCCCGCGGGCGATGGCGTTGAACAGCTGCACGCTGCGGGTCAGCGGCCCGGGCAGGTCGGCGTCGAGCGTGTAGCGCACCAGGCGCCGCAGGTGGACGATGCCCTCGGTGCCGGGGTCCTGGTGCAGCGCCTGCCAGGACTGCACGGCCGCCTCCAGTTCGCCCAGCGCCGTGACCCAGTCGCGCAGCGCGGCGAACTCGGGCAGGCTGTCCGCCGTGTTGCCGGACGCGTTGGACGAGCGCGAGGGGCCCGGCGCGGCGCACTCGATGGGCTCGCGCAGGGCCGAGCCGCCGGGCGTGAGCGGGGCGCCAGTGAGGCGCGAAGCGCGCACCAGCAGTTCGCGCCGCAAGGTGTCCAGCACGATGTCGGCGAACTCGCGTTCCATCCGCTCGGCCAGGCGCTCTTCCAGGTCGTCGAAATAGTTCCAGGAGCCCGGGATGGACAGCGTCCACCAGGTGTCGCGGCGCACCTTCTCCAGCGCGGCAAGCAGGCCCAGCGCCTTGCGCCGGTACCACTGGGGATCGATCTGGTCGCGTTGCGACACGCGGGCGCGGAACTCCTTGTCGGCCTCCAGCTGCAGCAGCGTGCGGGTGAGCTGCGCCTGCCAGAGCTCGAGCTGCACGGCGGCGCCGACCAGGCCGACGAACCAGACCGCCAGCAGCGCGATGGCGACCTGGCGCACGTCGATGCGAACCCCGCGCAGCCGCGCGAGCAGCGATCGCCAGCGGCTCATCCCTGGCCCCCCGTGGCGGCCGGCTTGTCCAGCAGCTGGCGCACCGGCCAGGTCTCCCACCACCACAGCGCCTGCGAGAGGCCCAGGAGCACCCCCGTGGCGATCACCACGCCGGCCCAGCGCACGACGAACCGGCGAAAGCGGCCGGAGGGCCGATCGTTCGGGGGTGGTGGCTGCACTGTGGTTCCCTCCGGCCCGCGCGGGACCTGGTTCCAAGCGTACGCACGGCTGGGCTTGGCCCTGTCGGCCCGGGCGCCGTCGCCGCGTCGGAAGCCACCGGCGCGGCCGCGCGGGCCTAGATGCCGGCCGGGCGGGCCATGGTGTTCATCCGGTCGACGGGCTTGAGCGTGAGGGTGCGGATGTCCGCGCCCTGCAGCACCGTCAGGCTCACCTCCGCATCCGGCGCCGTGCGGTCCCAGAGCTTCTTGTAGAACTCCTCCAGCGTCGCCACGCGTGCGCCGTCGACCGCGAGCACGACGTCGCCCGGCCGCATGCCGCCGGCCTCGGCGGGGCTGTCGCGGTTGACGCGCACCACCTGCACGCGGCCGCCCTGTTCGCTGGACGTGAGCCCGATCCAGGGACGGCGGCTCTGGCGGCTGATGCCGCTCTGCTGCAACTCCGCCAGGATGGGCTTGAGCAGGTCGATCGGCACGAACATGTTGCCGGGCAGCGGCCGGCCCTGGCCGGTGGCGTCGGCCACCAGCAGGCTGCCCACGCCGAGCAGTTCGCCGCGCTGGTTGAACACGGCGGCGCCGCTGTGGTTGTCGATCGGCGGGCTGGTGAACAGCGCCGTCTCGATGTGGTACTCCCAGTAGCCCGAGAAGGGGCGCTTGTCGATCACCTGGACCAGGTCGACGTCGCCGTCCTCGCCGCCGGTGGCGGCCATCACCGCGTCGCCCGCCTTCAGGTCGGCCACCGAGCCCAGCGGCACCGGCGCGATGCCGCGCAGGGGCAGCAGCGGGCGGACCAGGCCGAAGCCGGTGGCCAGGTCGTACGCCACGGCGCGGGCGGGCACGCTGCGCTTGTCCTGCGTGACGAGCTGGATGTTCTCCGCCTCCAGCATCAGGTAGCCGATGGTGAGCACCAGCCCGTCGGGGCCGATCACCACGCCGGAGCCGCTGCGCTGGCGGCCCAGCGTCTCGGCGGAGCGCGCTCCTGCGGTCGCGCTCACCTCGACGCCGACGACCGCGGCATGGGCGCGCGTGAGCGCTTCCACGGCGGCCTGCTGCTGGGGGCCGGGCGTGGCCGGCAACGCGACGGGCACCGCGCCGACGGCAAGGGCTGCGGCGACGCAGCAGCGGCACGCGGTTCGGGCCAGCGTCACCAGGCGGTCGGAGGACATGGCGGCTCCTTGCGAGGGCGGGTCCGCAAGGATGCGCCTTCGCCGGTGACCCTGCAACCGCATCGGAAAGCACCCCATCCGCCGCCTAGAATCCGCCCCGCACAACCGTGAACAGGAGCGTTCGCCCATGCCCACTTACCTGGAACTCAAGGAGCAGGCCGAGAAGCTGCTCGCGCAGGCGGAGCAGATGCGCCGGCAGGAGACCGAGGACGTCATCGCCGACATCAAGGCCAGGATCCAGGCCTATGGCCTGACCGCCCAGGACCTGGGCCTGTCGACCGCTTCGGGGGGTCGCCCGCGCGCGCCGCGCCGGTCGGCCGCGGCCAAGTCGGCCGCCGCGAAGTACCGCGGCCCGAATGGCGAGACCTGGTCCGGCGGCCGCGGCCGCAAGCCGCAGTGGGTGGTGGACGCGCTGGCCAAGGGCAGGAAGCTCGAGGACTTCGAGGTGCGCTGAAGAGCTGGCGGGCCAGGGCGAACGGACGGCGCCTTCGCCTACACGGCGGTCGGAAACTGCCGAGCCACAGCTCGAGGCTCAGCCTTACTGCGCTGGCTCGGCTGTTCGACCACTATTCAGTCGGGATCGGTCCTTGGTTACGGTCCCAGCCATGGAGGTTCTTCGCCCGGCCGCGCGCCGGGCGTCTTTTTTGGGGGGGCCTCAATCGCTGGACACCTCCACGGGGCGCTCGACCTCCTTCGGCGGCGTGCCCTGGGGCGGAATCTTGCGAAGCCACGCCTGGGCGAAGTCCGCTTCGCTGCCGAGGGCGCCGTACTCGGTCACCAGGCCTTCGCCGTGGCAGCGCCAGATGCGGCCGTGGACGCTGTGGTCGCCACGAAGGAGCCCGACGGTGACCTGCTTGCCGATGTTCGGGCCGGTGCTGCCCAGTGCGCCGGCGATGACCTCGCAGAGGTCGCCTGATTTGATCGGTTCGTTCATACCCGAGTGTCCTCCTCCGGGATCACGATGGCTAGCCTTGGCGGCTGCTGCAGGACGTCGTTGGGGCGCACGCAGCCGCGCAGCGCGTCTGCTCGGTCTCGGCGCTCGCCTCGAAGTAGTGGACCGAGACGCGCCTGCCTGGCTCTCGCAAGGGCGGCGGACGCCGCAATCGCGACATCTCCTTCTTGTACTGATCTCCTCTGGCCGGGCGCATCTTCGAGTTTCTGCACCCCGATCACCTCACCCGCTGGTTTCGGCTGGCGTGGCTTTTCTACTGGAACACCTCTGGATGCTTGGCCTTCAGCCTCTCCCCCAACTCGGCCGCTCCCACCGCGGTGAAATGACCAGCATCGAAGTAAAGGAACCGAGAGTCGCGGCTGGACACGATCTCGCAGTGACTAGCATCCTCCCCGCACTGAGTGCCCAGGACGTCGACGAAGAAGACGTTGGTGCGCCTCATCTCTTCGCTATCTAGCATCTGCTTCAGCGCTTCATTGACCGCGGTGCGGTCCTTTCGATGTGTGAACTCCTGGCTGAACTGGTTGAGGGTGGCCTTTCGCATGTGGGCGCGCGCTAATTCACCGGGATCCTTGCTGTACGTCATCTTCGGTCCGAAGACGTAGATGTCCGCCTTCGTGACGCTGCGGATTTCGAGCAACCGCTGGTGCAAGTCGGCCGCGTCCATCCTGGGCCAGTTGTCGTGCAGGAAAACGGCATCCGCCTTCCTCCACACCGCGTCCGAGAGGTTCGCCGCTTTCATCTTCGAGCAGTACTCGCGATCTGCGGGCACCACGGGCGAGCCGAAGTTCAGGCACTTGTAGCCGGTCTGCAGAAACGCGAAGTGCGCCGTCGCGCCGTTCTGCCGCAGCGCGTACACGAGGTCCACCGCATGGGAGTTGCCCATCACAACGACGGTCTTGGGTCCAGAACCAACGAAGCTGGCCGGCCCTTTGGGTACTCCGGATGCTGCCCAGTAGCGGGAGCGCTCGGCCGCGATCTCGTCGCTGGTCATGAAGAAGTCGTGCGGAAAGCGCGCCGGGAAGCCTTTGTGTCCCCACGTATTGGCCGCGACGAACGAAAGCACCAGCGCGAGCGCAGGGCCTGCGAAGCGGATCGATGGAAATCCCGCGCGCGCGCTTGCGGGCCGCCGGAACGGCTCCTCGACGAACCGCCACATCAGCGCGCCGAGAACCAGCGACAAGGCGAGCAGAGCGCCCTTTTCCGCTTGGTTCAATGGAGTGAACTTCCAGTACTTGTAGAAGACGATCAGCGGCCAGTGAACTAGATAGACCGAGTACGAGACTCGACCTATCCCCACGGACACTGGATTTCGAAGCAGCACGCCGGCGAGATGGGCTTCCCCCGCGTAGATCAGCAGCGCCGTGCCAAGGCAAGGCAGGACGGCGAACTTGGGGAACGGCGTCTGGGGCGTGTAGGTGTAGGCGGACCAGGCGATCAGAGCCAGCCCAAGAGCGGTGAGTGCCTCGAGTGGGAGGCTGGGCTTTAGCCTGATCCTCACCAACCACACGCACGCAGCCCCGATGGCGAACTCGAATACCCTGGACGGGAGCAGGTAGAACGTGGCCGCGGGCGACTTGAAAGACACGACCGCAGCCACAGCCAACGAACCCAGCCCTAGCAGGGCGAGGGCGAGTGGGACGGCGTACTTCCTGCGGAGCATGGCCAGCCCCACAAGCAGCGCCGGCCAGAGCAAGTAGAACTGCTCCTCGACCGACAGCGACCACGTATGCAGGAGAGGCATCGTCTCGGATGCCGCCTCGAAATACCCTGTACCGCTCCAGAAGAAGAAGTTCGATGCCGAGATGACTGTGTAGAGCAGGGACGCGCCGTAGTTCTCCAGATCGACAGGAGAGAACAGCCACAAGGCCGCGGCATATGTCGCAAGGAGCGTGACAAACAACGCCGGGAAAAGGCGGCGCGCGCGGCGCGTGTAGAAGTCGACGAATGAGAATGACCCGGACGCTACGGCCTCAACGATGTTCCTGGTGATCAGGAAACCGGAGATGACGAAGAAGACGTCCACCCCGACATATCCGCCAGGCAGGACGGTGTGGTCAACGTGGAAAAGCAGGATGGCAAGGACAGCGACGGCTCGCAGCCCGTCGATGTCTGCCCGATAGTTGTTCATTCAGGAGCGCTCCCCGGACGAATGTAGCGGCGAGTTAGGATGCCACGACCATGGGCAACCCATTTATTCCCTTCGACCCCAACGACAGCTCTGCCAACGCTGGGATGATGCCGCGGAGTTGATCCGCAAGCCGAACACGGTCGGCGGGGTGGTGCTTCGTGGCCTGACCCGGAGGCGTGATTCCGAGCGAGCCCTCTTCCTACTTGGATCATGAGCGCTGAAGCCGAGTCTCCTCTGGCCGGGCTGCTTGCAAGTTGCCCCCGGTCAGCTCGCCCCGCTGGCTTCGGCTGGCGGGGCTTTTTCTCGTTCGGCGACCAGAACGCCGCCTCGCTGCGCCTGCCTGTAGTTCCGCCGCAGGGACAGAAACGGCAGTTCGATCAGGTAGTAAGTGACGGCCGACACCGCGGTGGTCAGCGGCAGGCAGAGCATCGCAAAGAGCAGCCCGTCCTTGATCCCGGACGGCTTCCACCCGAAGTGGACACACAGCTTGAAGGCCACCCCGATCACCAGGCCGTGCGCGAGGTAGAAGGAGAAGCTGATGGAGCCGAGCCAGGCGGCAGCCCGGCTCAGGACTGCCTTCCGCTCCGAAGCCTTCCAACTCGGCCTGGCTCCTGCTGAGCCGGCCGCCAACGGCATCCCGGCGCGGGTGCCGGCGCGGTTCGTGGCCGCGGAGATCGACCAGCTGCCGCAGGCCCAGGCGGGCCAGCCGGCGGCGGCCGAGGTGCTGCTGCACGACGTGCCCGACCTGGGACGGTGCGGATCACCTGCCGCCTGGACAGCTACAAGCATGGGCGCTCGTGGCACTGACGGGCCGTGCGGGCGACGCGGAGCCGCAATTGCCATTGCGGAAACTCACGCGGTAGGGGAGCGGAAAAACGCTCCCGAATTGATAGCTAGAGAGCCTTGGTGCCGGAGCCCGGAATCGAACCGGGACGGTGTTGCCACCGGCAGATTTTGAGTCTGCTGCGTCTACCGATTTCGCCACTCCGGCAGCGTTGAAGAGCGCGGAAAAATTATGGCACAGTGGTGCGATGGACCCGCGCACCTACCCCACCATCGAGGACGCCGTCGGCAAGACGCCGCTGGTCGCGCTGCAGCGCATCGGGGCCGAGGCCAACAAGCGCCGCGGCAATGTCATTTTGGGCAAGCTGGAAGGCAACAACCCGGCCGGCTCGGTGAAGGACCGCCCGGCGCTGTCGATGATCCGTCGCGCCGAGGAGCGGGGTGACATCAAGCCCGGCGACACGCTGATTGAGGCGACCTCGGGCAACACCGGCATCGCGCTGGCGATGGCCGCGGCGATCAAGGGCTACCGCATGGTGCTCATCATGCCGGAGGACCTGTCGATCGAACGCGCCCAGACCATGAAGGCCTTCGGCGCCGAGCTGCTGCTCACGCCCAAGAGCGGCGGCATGGAGTACGCGCGCGACCTGGCCGAGAACATGCAGCGCGAGGGCAAGGGCCGCGTGCTCGACCAGTTCGCCAACGCCGACAACCCGCGCATCCACTACGAGACCACCGGTCCCGAGCTGTGGGAGCAGACCGGCGGGCGCATCACCCACTTCGTCAGCGCCATGGGGACCACGGGCACCATCACCGGCGTGTCGCGCTACCTCAAGGAGAAGAATCCGCAGGTGCGCGTCGTCGGCGCGCAGCCGAACGAGGGCTCGCGCATCCCCGGCATCCGCAAGTGGCCGCAGGAGTACCTGCCCAAGATCTACGACCCCTCGCACGTCGACGAGCTGGTCTACGTGGGCCAGGACGACGCCGAGGAGATGTGCCGGCGCCTCGCGCGCGAGGAGGGCATCTTCGCGGGTATCTCGTCGGCGGGTGCCCTCTGGGTCGCGCAGCAGGTCGCGGCGCAGGTGGAGAACGCCACCATCGTGTTCGTGGTCTGCGACCGGGGCGACCGCTACCTGTCCACCGGGGTGTTCCCCGCGTGAGCACCGACTGGCAGTTCTGCCCGCAGTGCGCGACCGCGCTGCAGCCCATCACCGAGATCGAGGACAGCGGCCCCCGGGAGCGCCTGCGCTGCCCGGCCTGCCGCTGGACCCACTGGAACAACCCGACGCCCGTGCTCGCGGCGGTGGTGCAGTACCAGGACCGCATCCTGCTGGCGCGCAACGCCGCCTGGCCGGCCAAGGTCTATGCGCTGATCACCGGCTTCATGGAGGCCGGCGAATCGCCGCAGGACGGCATCCGGCGCGAGCTGAAGGAAGAAACCAATCTCGATGCGCTCGAGGTCAACCTGATCGGCGTCTACGACTTCCAGCGCATGAACCAGGTGATCATCGCCTACCACGTGCGCGCCGAAGGCGAGGTGCAGCTGTCGCCGGAGCTGGTGGACTGGCGCCTGTACGACTACGACCAGGTCAAGTGCTGGCCCGCGGGCACCGGCTATGCGCTGGCCGACTGGCTGCGCGGGAAGGGCTACGAGCCCGAGTTCGTCGAGTGGCAGCGCCGCTCGGAATAGCGCGACGCTCCTCTCACCAGGGATAAAGCTGCGCCGCCTCCCAGCGCGGCGCCACCTGGTCCTTGGCCGAAAGGGTGGGGCGGCCGCCGATCTCGTGCAAAGGCCAGGCGATGCCCACGTGGGGGTCGTCCCAGGCCAGGATGCGCTCGTCGCTGGGGTCGTAGTAGTCGCTGGCCTTGTACAGGACGTCGGCCTGCTCCGAGAGCACGAGGAAGCCGTGCGCGAAACCCGCGGGCACCCAGAGCTGCCGCCGGTTGTCGGCGCTGAGTTCCACACCGACCCACTGGCCGCGCCGCGGCGAGGACTGGCGCACATCCACTGCCACGTCGAACACCCGCCCGCTGGCCACGCGCACCAGCTTGGCCTGCGGCCGGGTGAGCTGGTAGTGCAGGCCCCGCAGCACGCCGCGTGAAGAGCGCGAGTGGTTGTCCTGCACGAAGCCGACGCTGGTGCCCAGCGCAGCGTCGAAGTCGCGCTGGTTCCAGCTCTCCATGAAGAAGCCGCGCGCGTCGCTCGCCACGCGCGGCTCGACCAGCAGCACTTCGGGCAGTCGGGTGGGCGTGACCTGCATCTCGTCAGCCCTCGAGCAGCCCGGCGAGGTAGGCGCCATAGCCGCCCTCGCCGAAGGCCTGCGCCAGGGCGAGCAACTGCGTCTCGCCGATCCAGCCGTTGCGCCAGGCCACCTCTTCGGGGCAGGCCACCTTCAAGCCCTGGCGCTGCTCCAGCGTGTGGATGAACTGCGTGGCCTCCAGCAGGCTCTCGTGGGTGCCGGTGTCCAGCCAGGCGAAGCCGCGGCCCATGGCTTCGACGTGCAGGCGGCCGCGTGCCAGGTAGTGCTGGTTGATGCTCGTGATCTCCAGCTCGCCGCGCGCCGAAGGCTGGACGGCGGCGGCGATGTCGCAGACTTCTTCGTCGTAGAAGTACAGGCCGGTGACGGCGCTGCTGCTTCGGGGCCGCTGCGGTTTCTCTTCGATCGAGGTGGCATTGCCTTGCTCGTCGAAGCCGACCACGCCGTAGCGCTGCGGATCTCGCACGTGGTAGGCGAAGACGGTGGCGCCCTCGCGCCTCGCGTTGGCTTGCTTGAGCAGCTTGACCAGGTCGTGGCCGTAGAAGAGGTTGTCGCCCAGAACCAGGGCGCTGGGCGCGCCGTCCAGGAACGTTCGGCCGATGAGGAAGGCCTGGGCCAGGCCTTCCGGCCGCGGCTGCGCCGCATGGGCGATGCTCATGCCCCAGCGGCTGCCGTCCCCGAGCAATTGCTCGAAGCGTGGCAGGTCCTGCGGCGTGCTGATCACCAGCACCTCGCGGATACCGGCCAGCATCAGCGTGGTGAGCGGGTAGTACACCATCGGCTTGTCGAACACCGGCAGGAGCTGCTTGGAGATGGCGAGCGTCGCCGGGTGCAGCCGTGTGCCGGCGCCGCCGGCCAGGACGATGCCCTTGCGGGCGAGGAGGGGGGCCGTCATCTCAGGGGCCCGTCGGGCCTTGCGGCGCCAGCTCGGCAACGACCGATCGGACGCCGTCCTGCCAGGGCGGCAGCGCCACGCCGAATGTCTCGCGCAGCCGGCGGGTGTCCAGCCTGCAGTTCTTCGGACGAAGGGCGCGGGTGGGGTGGTCGATGGAGGCGACGGCCTGCACGCGATCGGCGCCGGCGCGAAGCGGCCAGCCGCGCGCTGCGGCTTCGTGCAGCAGCTGTTGCGCGTAACCGTGGCGGCTGACGAAGCCTTCCGCCGCCACGTGGTACAGGCCCGCCAGCCGCTCGGACCCGGGTGTGCTCGCGACCGTTCGCAGGACCTGCGCCGTGACGTCGGCGATGAGGGCGGCTTGCGTGGGTGCGCCCCACTGGTCGTCCACCACCGTCAGCGAGTCGCGCGTCATGGCGGCATCGAGGATGCTTCGTGCGAAGTTGCGTCCCCGGCTGTCGAACACCCAGCCCGTGCGCAACACCAGATGGCGCGGCGCCTCGCGCATCACGGCCTCGTCACCCGCGAGCTTGCTGCGGCCGTAGACATTCAACGGCCCCGGCTCGTCCGTCTCCTGCCAGGGCCGCTCGCCGCTGCCGTCGTACACGTAGTCGGTCGAGTAGTGCAGCATCCAGGCGCCTTGCCGCGCCGCGGCCCGGGCCAGCGCTTCGGGTGCGGCGGCATTGACGGCAAAGGCGAGGTCAGCCTCGTCCTGCGCGCGGTCGACCGCGGTGAAGGCCGCGGCGTTGACGACCACGTCGGGCGCGACCTCGGCCGCCGAAGCCGCCACGCCTCGCGCATCGCACAGGTCGCCGCACAGCGGCCGGCTCGACCGCTCCAGCGCAATGACGTCGCCCAGGGCCGCCAGGCTGCGGCGAAGCTGCCAGCCCACCTGGCCCATGGCGCCGAACAGCAGGATCTTCATGCGGCCGCGTGGATTGAGGGGTACTGCTGCTCGACCCAATGCCGATAGGCGCCGCTGGTGACGCAGGCGACCCAGTCGGCATGCGTGAGGTACCAGTGCACGGTGTCGCGGATGCCTTGCTCGAAGGCGATGGCGGGCCGCCAGCCGAGTTCGGTGGCGATCCTGGTGTCGTCGATCGCGTAGCGGCGGTCGTGTCCCGGCCGGTCTTCCACATGCCGGACCAGGTCCGCATGGTGGGCACCGGGCCTTGCTTCATCGAGCACTTTGCAGATCGCGTGCACCACCTCGAGGTTGGTCCGCTCGGACCGGCCGCCGATGTTGTAGGTCTCGCCGACGCGACCGCGATCGAGCACCGCGCGCAGGGCCGAACAGTGGTCGACTACGTGCAGCCAGTCGCGCACCTGGCGGCCGTCGCCGTACACCGGCAGCGGCTGGCCGGCCAGCGCGTTGTGGACCATCAGCGGGATGAGCTTCTCGGGGAACTGCCGCGGGCCGTAGTTGTTGGAGCAGTTGGTGGTGATGACCGGCAGGCCGAATGTGCGGTGCCACGCGCGGGCAAAGTGATCCGCTGCCGCCTTCGACGCGGCGTAGGGGCTGTTCGGACGGTGGGGGTGGGCCTCGTCGAAGGCCGCCTCGCCGGGCTCCAGCGAGCCGAACACTTCATCGGTGGACACATTGAGGAAGCGGAAGGCCGCGGCCTCGGTGGGCGGGAGCGTGCGCCAGTGGTCGTGGGCCGCCTGCAGCAGGCGGCACGTGCCCACCACGTTGGCCTGGATGAAGGGCTCGGGCGCCGCGATCGATCGGTCCAGGTGGCTCTCGGCGGCCAGGTGGACGATGGCCCGCGGCCGGTGCTCGCGCAGCAGTCGCGAGACCAGATCGATGTCGGCGATGTCGCCTCGCACGAACCGGTAGGCGGGGTTTCCGTCCAGGTCGCGCAGGTTGCCCAGATGGCCGGCGTAGGTCAGCAGGTCCAGGTTGAGCACCGGCTCGCGCACCTGGTCCAGCCAGTCGAGGATGAAGGCGGATCCGATGAATCCGCAGCCGCCGGTGACGAGGATCATGGGTTCCGCAGGAGAAGGCTCGAACGATAGCAAATGCCCCCGAGGCGCTGCCGGGCCAACCTGCCTAGAATCGAGCACATCCGGGAGCGGACCATGAACATCGACAAGCAAATCGACACCCGCGGCCTGAACTGCCCGCTGCCCATCCTGCGCGCCAAGAAGGCGCTGACGGACATGCAGTCGGGCCAGCTGCTCAAGGTCGTGGCCACCGACCCCGGTTCGCTGCGCGACTTCCAGGCGTTCGCGCGGCAGACCGGCAACGAGCTGGTCGAGCAGCAGCAAGAGGGCGAGGAGATCATCCACGTGCTGCGGCGGCGCTGAGCCGGCGCGCCCGCGTCGATAAAGCAAAAGGCGCCCACGGGCGCCTTTTGCTTTGCGGCAGTTCGCCCCGTCAGAGCTTGAGGCCCTTCAGGTACTCGCGGAAACCGGGGCCGAGCTCCGGATTCTTCAGCGCGAAATCCACCGTGGCCTCGAGGAAGCCGTCCTTGCTGCCGCAGTCGTAGCGGCGGCCTTCGTAGAGGTAGGCGTGAACACCCTCGGTGTCCGTCAGCCGGGCGATACCGTCGGTGAGCTGGATCTCGCCGCCCGCGCCGCGCGGGTTGGTGCGGATCATGTCGAACACCGCGGGCGTCAGCACATAGCGGCCGGCCACGCCCATGCGCGAGGGCGCGCTGTCCGGGTCGGGCTTTTCCACCATGCGGCTCACCTTCGTGAGGCGTTCGCCGGCGGGGTTGCCCGCGACGATGCCGTAACGCTTGACGTGTTCGCGAGGAACTTCCTGCACAGCCATGATGCAGGTGGGCGTCTGCTCGAACTGGCGGACCATCTGCGCCATCACCGACGAGCCGCCTGCGGGGCCGATCATCAAGTCGTCGGGCAGCAGCACCGCGAAGGGCTCGTCGCCCACGATGGGGGCGGCGCACAGCACGGCATGGCCCAGGCCCAGCGCGCGCGCCTGGCGCACGAACGAGCAGGACATGTCGGACGGCGCGATCGAGCGCACCAGATCGAGCAGCGCGCTCTTCTTGCCATTTTCCAGCTCCAGCTCGAGCTCGACCGAGGTGTCGAAGTGGTCCTCGATGGCCCGCTTGCTGCGCCCGGTGACGAACACCATGTGCCGGATGCCGGCCTCGTAGGCCTCTTCGACGGCGTACTGGATCAGCGGCCGGTCGACGACCGGCAGCATCTCCTTGGGAATGGCCTTCGTGGCCGGAAGGAATCGAGTGCCAAGGCCGGCAACAGGAAAAACGGCCTTGTTGATCCTCGTGACATTTTTCATCGACTGGAAAGATGTTCTTCGTTAAAGTCCGTGAAGTGTTTCACGAGCCCGGCGTCTCAACCATTCGCATCGGCTGATTACGCTGTCGGACAAGGTCGCAATTCGGTGGACATCTTACTGGTCGAACGTGTGGTCCCCGAGGCGCTCGGCTGGCTCCAGGAGCGCCACGCCGTCGAAAGCCGCCCCGAGCTGGCCGCCGATCCCAGCGCGCTGCGCAAGTCCCTCTACAAGGCCCAGGCCGTCGTGCTGCCGCGCAAGGTGGTGGTCACGCGGGAATTCCTCGACTTCGCTCCACGACTGCAGGCCATCGCGCGCATGCACGGCGGCACCGACAACACCGACCTCGAAGCCTGCCGCGACCGCGGCGTGCGTGTCATCCAGGCCACCACCGCCAGCGTGCGGTCCAACGCCGAGTACCTTCTGGGCGGCCTGCTGATGCTGTTCCGTCGCGGCATCGGCGCCGCGCTCAACGGTGATCGCCACGCCGAATTGCGGCTCGGCCGCGAACTCAATGGCAGCGTCATCGGCGTGCTGGGCCTGGCCCCCACCGCGCATACGCTGGCGGGGATGCTGCACGCCCTGGGCGCCAAGCTCATCGGCTACGACCCGGCCGTGCACCACACGGCCCCGATCTGGTCGCGGCTGAACATCCAGCCGGTCGGCTTGCAGGAGCTGTTGGCGCATTCCGACGCGGTCAGCGTGCAGGTGATGTACGCGTCGAGGTACCGGAATTTCATCAACGAGAAGCTGCTGGCGCACTGCCGGCCCGGGCAGGTCTGGGTCGGCATCAGCCGCTCGCAGCTGTTCGAGGCCGAGGCCCTGGCCCGGGCGCTGCGCGATGGCCGCATCGAGGCGGCGCTGCTCGACGGGGCGGATGCCGGCTTCGCCGCGCGCGGCACGCCGCTGCACGAGTGCCCCAACCTGTTCCTCACGCCGCGGCTGGGTTCGCAGACCCGCGAGGCGCAACTGCGGGCCAGCTGGTACGTGGCGCATCGCATCCACGAGACGCTGTCCCCCCCGCCGGAAGGGCTGGACGAGACCCCGACGGCCATGATGGACCTGGAAGGCGCCAGCCGGCGCTCGCCGCGCGGCGAGCCCGACTTCATCATCCGTTGAGCCGCACGCCGCCGTGGCGACGGCGAGCTTTCAGGTCCCCGGATCCTTGTGCTTGTCCGCCTCGGTCGTGAAGGCGTCCGCGTAGAACTCCTCGGGCGGCAGCTTGCAGTTGGCGCTGTACTCGTCGCGCGCCGACTCGACCACGATGGGCGCACCGCAGGCATAGACCTGGTGGCCGGAAAGGTCCGGGAAGTCCTCGATCACCGCCTTGTGCACGAAGCCCGTGCGGCCGGTCCAGTTGTCCTCGGGCAGGGCATTGGAGATCACCGGCACGTAGGTCAGGTTGCCCATCTCGGCGCAGCGGGCCCGCACCCAGTCGTCCAGGTACAGGTCGGCCGGGCGGCGGCCGCCCCAGTACAGGATGGCGGGACGCGTGATGCCCTTGAACTGCATGTGCTCGATCACCGCCTTGATCGGCGCGAACCCGGTGCCCGAGGCCAGCAGCACCATGGGCTTGTCCGAGTCCTCGCGCAGGAAGAAGCTGCCGTACGGGCCTTCCACCCGCAGAATCTCCTTTTCCTTCATCGCGTTGAACACGTGCTCGGTGAACTTGCCGCCCGGCATGTGGCGGATGTGCAGTTCCACGCCAGGCCCGATGTGCGGCGCGTTCGCCATCGAGTAGCTGCGGCGGGCGCCGTCGCGCAGGATGAACTCGATGTACTGGCCGGCGTGGAAGCGCATCGTGTCGTTGGCGGGCAGCTGCAGCTTCACGATCATCACGTCGTGAGACTTCTTCTCCAGCGACATCACGCGCGAAGGCATCTTCTTGATCGGGAAGGCCGACTCGTCGGTGACCTGGCGCGACTCGAGCACCACGTCGCTCAGCGCCGTCGCGCTGCAGGTGAGGATGTAGCCGTTGGCTTCTTCCTCGGCGCTCAGGGCCTTGCTCTGGTGCATGCGGTGGACCACCTGGCCCTCCAGCTTCCTGCACTTGCACGAGCCGCAAGCGCCGTCCTTGCAGCCGTAGGGCAGGCCGATGCCCTGGCGGATGGCCGCGGCCAGCAGGGCCTCATCGGCATCGGCGCTGAAGGCTCGCCCGCTGGGCTGCACCGTCACCTGGAAAGGGCCTGCGGCGGCCTCGGCGGTGGTCATGGGTTGGGTATCCTCGGGAGCTGGTTTTTCACTCGACGAACGGCCTATTTTGCCCTCGAACGCGATGCCCCTCGGCGCGCTGCCGGCCCGCTTCCGGCGGGAGCGCATCCTCGTCGTCGGCTGCGGCGACGTCGGCCTGCGCGTGGCGCAGGCGCTGCGCGGCCGGGTGCGGCTGCTGGCGCTGACCTCCTCGCCGGGGCGCGTGCCCCTGCTGCGCGATCGCGGCCTGACGCCCTTGCAGGGCGACCTGGACGACCCCCGCTCGCTCGCGCGGCTGGCCGGCCTGGCCACACGCGTCGTGCACCTGGCGCCACCCCCGGGCGAGGGCGCGGGCGCGACCTGGCACGACCCGCGCACCACGGCCCTGCTGCGCGCCCTGCGCCTTCGCACGCCGCCCGCGGCGTTGGCATACGGCTCCACCACGGGCGTGTACGGCGACTGCGCCGGCGAGAAGGTGGCCGAGTCGCGGCCGGTGGCGCCGCGCACCCCGCGCGCCGCGCGACGCGTCGATGCCGAGGCTGCCGTGCGATTCTTCGGCCGCTCCGCCGCCGTGCGCGCCAGCATCCTGCGCATCCCCGGCATCTATGCGCCCGACCGCGAGGGCGGCACGCCGCGCGAACGCCTGCTCAAGGGCACGCCCGTGCTGCAGCCGCAGGACGACGTCTACACCAACCACATCCATGCCGACGACCTGGCGCGCGCGCTGGTGGCGGCGCTGTGGCGCGGCCGGCCCCAGCGCGTGGTGAACGCGGTGGACGACACCGAGCTGAAGATGGGCGACTGGTTCGACCTGGCCGCCGACCTCTACGGCCTGCCGCGTCCGCCGCGGGTGTCGCGCGCCACCGCGCAGGGCAGCCTGCCCCTGGCGCTCCTGAGCTTCATGGGCGAGTCGCGCCGCCTGGACAACTCGCGGCTCAAGCGCGAACTGCGGCTGCGCCTGGGCTACCCGACGGTGGCGCAGGGGCTGCGCGCCGGCTGAGAGGCCCCGGGGCCCACCCTACAATTTGCGCTCCCCATCCGCTGCCGCCATGACCGACACCTCCCACATCGCCGCGCGCGACAAGGCCGAGATCCTTGCCCAGGCACTGCCCTACATCCGCAAGTTCCATGGCAAGACCATGGTGATCAAGTACGGCGGCAACGCCATGACCGATCCGGAGCTGCAGGCCGACTTCGCCGAGGACATCGTGCTGCTCAAGCTGGTGGGCATGAACCCGGTGGTGGTGCACGGCGGCGGCCCCCAGATCGAGCAGGCCCTCAACCGCCTGGGCAAGAAGGGCGAGTTCATCCAGGGCATGCGCGTCACCGATGCCGAGACCATGGAAGTGGTGGAGTGGGTGCTGGCCGGCGAGGTGCAGCAGGACATCGTGGGCTTCATCCACAAGGCCGGCGGCAAGGCCGTGGGCCTGACCGGGCGCGACGGCGGCCTGATCCGCGCGCGCAAGCTGAAGATGGTCGACACCAAGGACCCGAACAAGGAGCACGACGTCGGCCAGGTCGGCGACATCGTGGAGATCGACCCTGGCGTGGTGCGCGCGCTGCTGGAGGACCACTTCATCCCCGTCGTCAGCCCGATCGGCTTCGGCGACGAGAACGAGAGCTACAACATCAACGCCGACGTGGTGGCCAGCAAGCTGGCCACGGTGCTGCGGGCCGAGAAGCTGGTGCTGCTGACCAACACGCCCGGCGTGCTGGACAAGTCGGGCGAGCTGCTCACCGACCTGAGCGCGCGCGAGATCGACGACCTGTTCGCCGACGGCACCATCTCGGGCGGCATGCTGCCCAAGATCAGCGGCGCGCTGGAAGCCGCCCGCAGCGGCGTGAACTCGGTCCACATCATCGACGGCCGGGTGCCGCACTCCATGCTGCTGGAGATCCTGACCGATCAGGCCTACGGCACGATGATCCGTTCGAAATGAGCCAGGGGTTCGTCATCCTCGCGAAGGCGGGGATCCAGGCGGCGCGGCGCGAAGGCGGGAGCACTGGATTCCCGCCTCCGCGGGAATGACGGCGGGTCCGACATGCGACTGCTGCTCGTCGAAGACGACGTGATGGTGGCCAGCGGCATCAAGCTGGGCCTGACCGACGCCGGCTACGCGGTCGACTGGGTCGGCAGCGGCGAGCGCGCCGAGGAGGTGCTGCGCACCGAGGTGTTCGACGCCGCCATCATCGACATCGGCCTGCCGCACATGGACGGCCTGGAGCTCACCCGGCGCCTGCGCAAGCCCGAGATGGCCAGCCAGAAGCTGCCGGTGCTGATCCTCACCGCGCGCGACGCGCTGCAGGACCGGGTGCAGGGCCTGGACCTGGGCGCCGACGACTACATGGTCAAGCCCTTCGAGCTGCCGGAGCTGCTGGCCCGCCTGCGCGCCTTGCTGCGCCGGTCGCAGGCGGCCACCAGCGCGGTGCTCAGCTTCGGCCCGATCGAGCTGGACACGGCCAACCGGCGCGCCACCGCGCACCGCGGCACGCAGAAGGTGACGCTGGAGCTGGGCCCGCGCGAGTGGACGGTCATGGAGTACCTGCTGATCCACGCGCCCAAGCCCGCCAGCAAGGAAAAGCTCCTGCAGGCCCTGACCGGCTGGGACAAGGAGATCACGCCCAACGCGGTGGAGGTCTACATCTCGCGCCTGCGCGGCAAGCTGGAGCCGCACGGCGTCGCGCTGCGCTCCATCCGCGGCTTCGGCTACCGGCTGGAACTGCAGGGCGCCGGCGCACCGTGATCGCCTTTCGCCCCGGCCGCCCGGCGAGCCGGGGCGCCGCCGGCGAGCGCATGCTCTCGGGGCTGCGACGGCGCCTGCTGGTGATGCTGCTGGTGCCGCTGGTCGGCCTGGCCCTGCTCAACGCCTGGTTCGACTACCGCTCGGCCGACAACGTCGCCCTGCAGCAGGACCGCCAGCTCGCCGCCGTGGTGCCGCTGCTGGCCGACTCGGTGATCGGCGAGGGGCTGCTCAAGACCGATCCGCCGGTGGTGCTCATGCCGCCGGCCGCCGCGGAATTCTTCGACGGCCAGCGCGTCTTCGCCCTCACCGACCCGGACGGCAAGCTGCTGTTCGGCGAGGGCTGGCTGGCCGGCCTGCCGCCGCCGGACGACGAGCTGGAGTTCCACAGCGAGGAGAACGGCGGCACCACCTGGCGCATCGCCCGCCAGCGCCAGCAGACCGTCATCGGGCCGGTGGTGGTGGCGGTGGCCGACGGGTCCGACCCGCGCCAGCAGTGGGCCCGCTCCATCCTGTTCAAGGTGCTGCTGCCCAACCTGGTGCTGATCGCCGCGGCGGCCTTCGCGGTCGGCTGGGCGGTCGAGCGGGCGCTCAAGCCGCTGCTGGAGCTCAAGGACGCGGTGGAGCGGCGCTCGCCGCGCGACCTGGGCGCGCTGGACGAGGCCGCCTCGCCCGAGGAAGTGCGCCCGCTGGTCCGGTCGCTCAACCAGCTGTTCGGGCTGGTCAACGCGCAGGCCGAGAGCCAGCGGCGCTTCATCGCCGACGCGGCGCACCAGCTGCGCACGCCGCTGGCCGGCCTGCAGGCGCAGGTGGAGGCCTGGGCGCAGGCGGCCCACAGCGCCGGCCGCGAGGGGCGGGTGGAGCTGCGGGCCGACCAGGTGGACAAGCTGCGCGGCGCCACCCGGCGCACCTCGCAGCTGGCCAACCAGCTGCTGGCGCTGTCGCGCGCCGATGCGCGCACGATGGAGGCGCAGCCGCGGCAGCGCGTGGACCTCAAGGCCCTGTGCGAGGACCTGCTGCAGGTGCACCTGGATGCCGCGACCGCCCGCCGCATCGACCTGGGGCTGGAGGCCGAGCCCGTCCAGGTCATGGGCCACGAGTGGCTGCTGCGCGAGCTGCTGTCCAACCTGGTCGACAACGCCGTCAAGTACACGCCCGACGGCGGCACCGTCACGCTGCGCTGCGGCCTGCGCGCCGGCCAGGCCTTCCTGGAGGTCGAGGACGACGGGCCGGGCGTGCCAGAGGCCGAGCGCGGCAGGGTGCTGGAGCGCTTCTACCGGGTGCAGGGCACGGGCGGCGAGGGCAACGGCCTGGGCCTGCCGATCGCGCAGGAGATCGCGCGTGTGCACCACACGCAACTCGAACTGCGAAGCGGCGCGGGCGGCCGCGGGCTGCGGGTCACGCTGCCTCTGGCGATCTGACGTTGTAAGTGCGCACTTGGCCTGCAGGCCGCGACTTTCCGTGCATTCCTACGGGTGAACCCGAAGTCACGGTATGCGAGAATGACCTGCAACCCATCCATTGCCAAGCCATGCCCGAAGCCGACCTGAGCACGCCCGCCACCCCCGAAGCTGCAGAAGCCGCCGAGGCCGCGACGCCCGCGCGCAAGCGGCCCAAGCCCGGCGAGCGGCGTGTCCAGATCCTGCAGGCGCTGGCCATGATGCTGGAGCAGCCCGGCGCCGAGCGCATCACCACCGCCGCGCTGGCCGCCAAGCTGGAAGTGAGCGAAGCCGCGCTGTACCGCCACTTCGCCAGCAAGGCCCAGATGTTCGAGGGCCTGATCGAATTCATCGAGCAGAGCGTTTTCACCCTGGTCAACCAGATCCAGGAGCGCGAAGGCCCGGGCAACGGCGCGGCCGATTCCGGCAGCCGCCAGGCCGCCCGCATCGCCACCATGCTGGTGCAGTTCGCCGAGAAGAACCCGGGCATGACCCGCGTGATGGTGGGCGACGCCCTGGTCTACGAGAACGAGCGTCTGCAGCAGCGGATGAACCAGTTCTTCGACAAGATCGAATCCACCTTCAAGCAGTGCCTGCGTGGCGAAGTCGACGAGGCCTCGGCCACCCCGACGCTGGACGCCCAGGTGCGCGCCTCCATGCTCACCGCCTTCGTGGTCGGCCGGCTGCAGCGCTTTGCCCGCTCGGGCTTTCGCCGCAGCCCGTCGGAGCACCTGGAAGCCAGCCTCGCCCTGATGTTGTGACTTGCTGAGAATTTCGCTGGCCGGCGAGGATGCGGTGCTGCATCCGAGCGGCGCCCTGTTCCTCTCCTCCCACCACGCGCTGCTCGTCGCCGATGCCCATTTCGGCAAGGCGGTGAGCTTTCGCAAGCTCGGTGTGCCGGTGCCCGAGGCCACCACCACGGCCACCCTCGATTCGCTGACGGATGCCATCGCCCAGACCGGCGCCCGCGAGGTCGTCTTCCTCGGCGACTTCCTCCATTCGGCCCGTTCGCACGCGCGCGAGACGCTGGACACGCTGCACGGCTGGCGCGAGCGCCACGCCGGCCTGCGGCTGACGCTGGTGCGCGGCAACCACGATGCGCGCGCCGGCGATCCGCCGGGGTCGCTGCTGATCCGGGTCGTCGACGAGCCGCTGGCGATGGGCCCGTTCGCCCTGTGCCACCACCCGCGGCCGGTCGCCGGCGCCTACGTGCTGGCGGGCCACTGGCACCCCTGCATCAGCGTCAGCGGCCGCGCTTTCGAGCGGCTGCGCCTGCCGTGCTTCTGGCTGGGCGACGACAGCGGGGCGCTGCCGGACCGCGCGGTGGGGGTGCTGCCGGCCTTCGGCAGCTTCACCGGCATGCACCGGATCGATCCGGGCGCGGGCGACCGCATCTTCCCGGTGGCCGGGGGCGTGGTGCGGGCGCTGCCGCCCCTGCCCGTGGCCTGAGCGCCGCGGCTCAGACGGGTTTCAGGCGGTCTTCAATCCCAGCTTCTCGCCCGCGGCGAGGATCTCGCCCCAGGTGGCGCCATCGATCGTGATGCCCTCGCGGCGCCGGGCCTCGCGGGCCGCGCGCTCCGGCTCGCCGGCGATCAGCACGCCCTCGGCGCCGGGCGCCGCCGGGCTCTGGCGCAGCCAGGCGAGGAAGGCCGTGGCCTCCTGCTCGAAGGCCGCCGCGGTGCCGAGCTTGGCCGGGTCGACCAGCACGGTCAGCATGCTGTTGTAGACCGCCCGCGCGCTGTCGGGCGGGCGGTGCCAGGTGCCGCCGCCGGTGAGCGCGCCGCCGAGCAGCTCGCAGGCCAGAGCCAGGCCGTAGCCCTTGTGCTCGCCGAATGGCATGAGCGCGCCGAAGCCGCCCTTGGGCTGCTGCACCACGACCACGCCGGGGTCGGTGGTCGGGTGGCCGGTCTCGTCGATCAGGAGGCCTTCCGGCGCACGCTTGCGTTCGTTGTGCGCGACGCGCATCTTTCCCTGCGCCACGCGGCTGGTGGCGAAGTCCAGCACGAAGGGTTCCGCTCCCGCCAGCGGGATGCCGATGCAGCAGGGGTTGGTGCCGAAGCGGCCGTCGCCGCCGCCCCAGGGCGCGACGATGGGACGCGACAGCACGTTGACGAAGTGCAGCGACACCAGGCCGCGCGCCACCGCCATCTCGGCGAAGTGTCCGATTCGACCCAGGTGGTGCGCATGGGCCAGCGCCATCACGCAGGTGCCGTGCTCGCGGGCCCGGTCCATCGCCAGTTCCATGGCCTGCACGCCGACGATCTGGCCGTAGCCGTGGCCGCCGTCCAGCGTGAGCAGCGCGCCACCGTCCAGCGTGGTGCCGACCGAGGTGTTGGGCTTGAGGCCGCCTTCCAGCACGGCGTCGACGTAGCGCGGCACCATGCCCACGCCGTGCGAATCGTGGCCGCTGAGGTTGGCCAGCACCAGGTTGGCCGCCACCTGGGCGGCCTCCTGCGGCGAGCTGCCGGCCGCCTGCAGGATGGCGGTGACGCGCGTCTCGATCTCTTGGGCTTGGAGGGTGATGGCCATGGCTACATCACCGCCCCGACCTGCCAGGGCACGAATTCGTTCTGCCCGTAGCCGTGCTTCTCGCTCTTGCTGGCCTCGCCCGAGGCCGTGGCCAGCACGAGGCGGAAGATGCGCTCGCCCATGGCCTGCACGGAGGCGCTGCCGTCGATGATCTCGCCGCAGTTGATGTCCATGTCTTCCTCCTGGCGCTGCCACAGCGCCGAGTTGGTGGCCAGCTTGAGGGAGGGCGAGGGCGCGCAGCCGTACGCCGACCCCCGGCCGGTGGTGAAGCAGATCATGTTGGCGCCGCCCGCCACCTGGCCGGTGGCGCTCACCGGGTCGTAGCCGGGCGTGTCCATGTAGACGAAGCCGTGCGCGGTCACCGGCTCCGCGTACTCGTACACCGCCTGCAGGTTGGTGGTGCCGCCCTTGGCCACCGCGCCCAGCGACTTCTCCAGGATGGTGGTCAGCCCGCCCGCCTTGTTGCCGGGCGAGGGGTTGTTGTTCATCTCGCCTTCGTTGACGCGGGTGTACTGCTCCCACCACTTGATGCGCGAGATCAGCTTCTCGCCGACCTCGCGCTTGACCGCGCGGCGCGTGAGCAGGTGCTCGGCGCCGTAGATCTCAGGCGTCTCCGACAGGATGGCCGTGCCGCCGTGCGCCACCAGCAGGTCGACCGCCGCGCCCAGCGCCGGGTTGGCGCTGATGCCCGAGTAGCCGTCCGAGCCGCCGCACTGCAGCCCGATGGTGATGTGGGAGGCAGGGCAGGGCTCGCGCCGAACGCGGTTGGCCTGCGGCAGCATCTCCTTGACCAGGGCGATGCCCTTCTCCACGGTCTTGCGCGTGCCGCCGGTGTCCTGGATGTTGAACACGCGCAGCGTCTCGCCCTCGCGCAGGCTGCTGTGCGCGAGCCAGGCGTTGATCTGGTTGGCTTCGCAGCCCAGGCCCACCACGATCACGCCCCAGAAGTTGGCGTGCGTGGCGTAGCCGGCCAGCGTGCGCTCCAGGATCTGCATGCCCAGGCCCTGCGTGTCCATGCCGCAGCCGGTGCCGTGGGTGAGCGCCACCACGCCGTCGATGTGGGGAAAGTCGGCCAGCGCGCCAGGATTCGTCTGGCGCGAGAAATGATCGGCGATGGCGCGGGCCGCTGTGGCCGAGCAGTTGACGCTGGAGAGCACGCCGATGTAGTTGCGCGTGGCCACCCGGCCGTCGGCGCGGCGGATGCCCATGAAGGTGGCCTGGCGCCTCTCGGGCTCGGGCTTCACGTCGGCGCCGAAGGCGTAGTCGCGCTCGAAGGCGCCCCCGTCGGGCCCCATCCAGAGGTTGTGCGTGTGCACGTGCTCGCCTGCGGCGATGGGTTTGCTCGCGAACCCGATGATCTGGTTGTAGCGGCGCACCGGTTCGCCGGCCGCGATGTCGCGCATGGCGATCTTGTGGCCGGGCGGGATCAGGCCCTTGGCCTGCACGCTCTCGACCATCGCGCCGCCCACGAGCTGGGCCCGCGCGATCAGCACGTCGTCCTGGGGATGGAGTCGGATGAAGGGTGTCATGGGATCAATAGAACATCTTGGGCAGCCACAGCACCAGCTTCGGGAAGTAGGTGATGACGACCAGGGAACCGAGCAGGGGCACCAGCCACGGCAGGATGGCCATGGTGGTGCGTTCCACCGAGAGCTTGGCGACGCGCGCCAGCACGAACAGCACCATGCCCATGGGCGGGTGCAGCAGGCCGATCATCAGGTTGAGCACCATCACCAGGCCGAAGTGGACCAGGTCGATGCCCAGCTGCTGGCAGATCGGCACCAGGATGGGCACCAGGATCGTGATCGCCGCGGTCGGCTCCAGGAAGCAGCCGACGAACAGCATCAGCAGGTTGGCCAGCAGCAGGAACACCCAGGGGTCGCGCGTGAAGCCCAGCACCCACTGCGAGATGGCGGCGGTGACGCCGGTGGCGGTCAGCATCCAGCCGAAGATGCTGGCGGCGGCCACGATGAGCAGCACCGTGGACGTGGTCTCCACCGTGTCCAGGCAGACCTTGACGAACATCTTCCAGGTCAGGGTGCGGTACCAGGCGAAGCCCAGCACCATGGCCCAGATGCAGGCGGCGATGGCGCCTTCGGTGGGCGTGAAGAGGCCCGTCGTCATGCCGCCGATCAGCAGCACCGGCGTCATGATGGGCAGCACGGCCTGGAAGCGGAACACGCGGTCCATGCCGAACAGCAGCACCAGGCCGGCGACCACGGTGGCCTGGGCCGGCAGGCCGAACTTGGTGATCAGCACCCACAGCGCGGTCGGCCAGGCGATCACCACCAGCGTTTCGGACAGCGCCTTGAGCACGCGCGGCCATTCGAAGCGGATGTCGCCGCCCCAGCCGTTGCGGTGCGCGAACCAGGCGACGGTGAGCATCATCAGCACCGCCATCAGCACGCCGGGCAGGATGCCGGCCAGGAACAGCGCGCCCACGCTGACGTTGGCCATCATCCCGTAGATCACGAACGGTAGCGAGGGCGGGATGATGGGGCCCAGCGTGGCCGAGGCCGCCGTCACGCCGACGGCGAACTCGGTGTCGTAGCCGTGGTCCTTCATGGCCTTGATCTCGATCGTGCCCAGGCCGGCGGCGTCGGCGATGGCCGTGCCGCTCATGCCGGCGAAGACCACCGAGCCCACCACGTTGACGTGGCCCAGCCCGCCCTTGAGCCAGCCCACCAGCGCCAGCGCGTAGTTGTAGATGCGGTTGGTGATGCCGGCGTTGTTCATCAGGTTGCCGGCCAGGATGAAGAAGGGCACCGCCAGCAGCGGGAAGCTGTCGATGCCGCTGACCATCCGGTGGATGACCACGAAGGGCGGCAGCGTGCTGTCGGACAGCATGATGAACAGCAGCGCGGAGCCGGCCATGGCGACGGCGACCGGCAGGCCGGTGCCCATGAGGCCGAGGAAGATGAGCTTGAGCATGGGGTGGGGTCCGGTGCGGGGATCAGCGGTCGTCGATCGTGGTCTCGGGCCGCTCCAGCACGGAGTAGCCGCGGCGCAGGTGGATGCGCATCACGCCCACGGAGCGCACCGCCATGGCGGCGAAGCCGAGCAGGCAGACGCCGTACACCCAGTTCATCGGCAGGTCCACCATCGTCATGCGGGAGTTGCTCCCCAGCTTGAGCATCATCATCCCGGTGAGCACGGTGGCCACCGAGAAGAAGGCGATGCGCGCCACGTCCACCACCGTCGACATCACCCTTCCGAGCCGGTGCGGCATGAAGCGGTAGAAGAAGTCGACGTGGATGTGGTTGTTCTTGATCACGCCGATGGTGGCGCCGGTGAACACGGTGGCGATCAGCAGGTAGCGCGCGATCTCCTCGGTCCAGGCCGCCGAGTCGTTGAAGACGTAGCGGGTGATGAACTGGTAGAAGACCACGCTCCCCAGGATCCAGAAGAAGGCCAGGGCCACCCAGGCCTCCGGTGGCGTGCCCGAGAGCACCACCGCCTCGTCCTGCGCGTGGAATTCGCCATCGGCCCCCATCACGGGGGCCATGTCGTCGATGGTGCTTCGGGTCGTCGGGTCCAGATGGGCGGACATGGCGGCTCCTGGGGGTTGGAGAGTTCTGAGTTCGTCATCCCGCGGAGAGCGGGTTGGCTTTTTTTTCGTCATTCCCGCGAAGGCGGGAATCCAGTGCTTCCGTCTTCATCGGGTCCGGGCGAGGAGGAGGAAGCCCTGGGTCCCCGCCTCCGCGGGGACGACGGCTTTCTCCTCCTCACCGGCCGTCCTGCGCTTACTTCAGGCCGACCACCCGGTCCCAGTCCTTCTTGTCCAGCTTCATCGACTCGAAGCTGATCGCCTTGAGCACGCGCTGCTGGAAATCATTGCGGTCCACCGTGACCACGTTGAGGCCCTTCTTCTTGAACTCTTCGACCAGCTCGCCTTCGCGCTTGCGGATGTCGTTGGTGGCCTTCTCCGCCGCTTCCTGCGTGACCTCGGCGAGGATCTTCTGCTCGGCCGGCGACAGCTTGCCCATCAGGCCGGGCGACACCACGGTCAGCAGCGAATCGGCGATGTGGCCGGTCAGGATGATGTTCTTCTGCACCTCGAAGAACTTCTTGGCCTCGATGGTGGGCAGCGGGTTCTCCTGCGCGTCCACCGTGCCGTTCTGCAGCGCCAGGTAGACCTCGGCGAAGGCGATCGGCGTCGGGTTGGCGCCGCAGGCGCGCGGCAGCGCGGTGTAGGCGGGCGCGTCGGGCACCCGCATCTTGATGCCCTTCATCTCGTCGCAGTTCTTGAACAGCTTGTTGCTGGTGGCGTGGCGGGCGCCGTAGTAGGTGAGGGCGGTGACGGTGTTGCCGGTGGCCTTCTTGTAGCCCTCGGTGAGCTCCTTGAACACGTCGCTCTTGCTGTACTTGACGACGTGGTCGGCGTCGCGGAAGGTGAACGGGTAGTAGCTCACGGCCAGCCGCGGGAACGAGGTGGCGGCGAACGAGGCGCCCGTCAGGATGATGTCCACCGTGCCCAGCTGCAGGCCCTGGTTGATGTCGCTCTCCTTGCCCAGGCTGGAGGCGGGAAACACCTGGATCTCGTACTTGCCGTTGGTGCGCTTCTTGAACTCCTCGCCGGCCCACACCGACCACTTGTGGTACGGCTCGGACGTCTCGTAGACGTGGGCCCACTTGAGCTTGGTCTGTGCCATGGCGGGCGCCGCCGCGGCGGCGGCCAGGGCACAGGCCGCGATCAGTTGGAGGGTGAAGCGCTTGCTCATCGGGAGTCTCCTTGTGTTGGAAGGGGTCTGGCGTCAGGAACGGTTGGCGCGGCGCCAGCTCGCGCTGTAACGGGTGTAGGCACGCTGCAGGTGGTGGTGCATGGCGTCGCGGGCGGCGGCGCCATCGCGGTCGCGGATCGCGTCCAGCACGCCTTCGTGCTCCTGGAGCGCGGCGTCCCAGGAGGCGGGGTTCTCGAAGTAGTCGCTCATTCGCGCGAACAGCGGGCCGCTGCGCGCCTGCCAGTAGCCGAGCACGGTGTCGCGCAGCACCTCGTTGCCGCAGGCGTCCGCCACCGCGACGTGGAAGGCCTCGTCGCCCTCGCGCGGGACCACGCCCGACTCGGCCTGCTCGCGCATCCGGGCCAGCGCCGACGCCATGGCGGCGATCTGGCCCTTGCGCGCGTGGCGTGCCGCCAGCGCCGCGACCTCGCCCTCGACCAGCTCGCGGGCCCGCATCAGCTCCAGCGGGCCCCATTCGGCCGGCCCGTGGGCGCCGTTGCCGTTGACGCGCGCCACGCCGTTCTGCGGCCGCACGTAGATGCCCGAGCCGACGCGCACCTCGACCCAGCCTTCCACCTCCAGCGCGATCAGCGCCTCGCGCACCGAGGGCCGGCTCACGCCCAGCTGGCGCGCCAGGTCCCGCTCCGCCGGCAGGCGGCCGCCCTCGAACTCGCCCTGCGCGATGAGCCCACGCAGCTGCTCGGCGATCTGCCGGTAGAGGCGCTGGGATTCGACGGCTTGAAGGGGCATGGGGCGGGGGCTAGGGGCTAGGGGCTAGGGGCTAGGGGCTAGGGGCTAGGGTCGGACCGGATTGGCCAAGTGGTCAGGCCAATTACTATCCAGCGCAGTTCGGGGACCCGCATCCGGTATTCCCCCTAGTCCCCAGCCCCTAGTCCCTAGCCCCTACGAAGGAGCACCCCGTGCGACTGAAGAACAAAACCGCCCTCGTCACCGCCGCCGGCCAGGGCATCGGGCGTGCGAGCGCGCTGGCCCTGGCCGCCGAAGGCGCGCAGGTTTGGGCCACCGACGTCAATCCCGCCCTGCTGGCCGGCTTCGAAGAGCAGGAGCGCATCCGCGCGCTTCCCCTCGACGTGCTGGACAAGGCCGCGCTGCAGCGCGTGATCGGCGAGATGCCGGCCATCGACGTGCTCTTCAACTGCGCGGGCTACGTGCACGGCGGCACCATCCTGCAGGCCAGCGACGAGGAATGGAACTTCGCGCTCAACCTGAACGTGCGCTCCCAGTTCTGGGCCATCCAGGCCGCGCTGCCAAAAATGCTTTCGCAGGGCCGTGGCGGCAGCATCATCAACATGGCCAGCGTGTGCAGCAGCATCAAGGGACTGCCCAACCGCTTCATCTACGGCACCACCAAGGCCGCGGTGATCGGCCTCACCAAGAGCGTGGCCGCCGACTACGTGGCCGACGGCATCCGCTGCAACGCCATCTGCCCGGGGACGGTCGACACGCCTTCGCTGCAGGACCGCATCAACGCCAACGCCGACCCGGTGGCCGCGCGCCAGGCCTTCATCGCACGGCAGCCGATGGGTCGCCTCGCGCAGGCGCACGAGATCGCGCCGCTGGTGGTCTTCCTCGCCAGCGACGAAGCGGCCTTCGTGACCGGCCAGGCCTACGCGGCCGACGGGGGGATCACGATATGAACCAGCTCGATTTCCAGGGGCGCCACGCGGTCGTCACCGGCGGCGCCACCGGCCTGGGCTACGCCATCGCGCAGCGCCTGCTGCAGTCCGGCGGCAGCGTGACGATCTGGGACCGCGACGAGCGCGCCGCGGCGCAGGCCGCCACGGCGCTGGGGGCGAAAGCTTCCGCGGTGACCTGCGATGTGGCCGACCACGCCTCGGTGGTGGCCGCGCTCGCGCGCACCCTGGCCGCTTCGCCGCGCGTGGACGCGCTGGTCAACTGCGCCGGCATCACCGGTCCCAACGCCAAGCTCTCGGACTACCCGCCCGAGGCCTGGCGGCAGGTGTTCGACGTCAACGTGCACGGCACCTTCCACTGCTGCCGCGAACTGGCCGCGCACATGCGGGGGCAGGGCTACGGCCGCATCGTCAACATCGCGTCGGTGGCCGGCAAGGACGGCAACCCGAACGCCAGCGCCTACAGCGCGAGCAAGGCGGCCGTGATCGGGCTGACGAAGTCGCTGGGCAAGGAACTGGCCGACGTCGACGTGCGGGTGAACTGCGTGACGCCCGCGGCGGTGAAGACGGCGATCTTCGACCAGATGACGCCCGAGCACATCCAGTTCATGTTGTCGAAAATCCCGATGGGCCGCTTCGGCACGCCCGACGAGGTCGCTTCGATGGTGGCCTGGCTGTGCACCGAGGAATGCTCCTTTTCCACCGGCGCGGTGTTCGACCTGTCCGGCGGCCGCGCCACCTACTGATCCCCTCCCCAACAACGACACGAAAGGAAGAAACGAACATGAAGCTGGTGCGCTATGGCAACCCGGGCCGCGAGAAGCCGGGCCTGATCGACGACGAAGGCAAGCTGCGCGACCTGAGCAGCGTGGTGCCGGACATCGGACCGGACCAACTCGGCCAGTCCGGCCTGGCCCGCATCCGCAAGGCCAACCCGGCCAGGCTGCCGCTGGTGCGCGGCAAGCCCCGCATGGGCTGTCCGGTCAACGGCGTCGGCAAGTTCATCGCCATCGGCCTGAACTATGCCGACCACGCCGCCGAGTCCAACGCGCCCATCCCCAAGGAGCCCATCGTCTTCATGAAGGCGACCAGCTGCATCCAGGGCCCGAACGACCCGGTGATGCTGCCCAAGGGCTCGGTCAAGACCGACTGGGAGGTGGAGCTGGGCGTGGTCATCGGCACCCGGGCGCGCTACGTCTCCAAGAAGGACGCGCTGTCGTACGTGGCCGGCTACACGCTGGTCAACGACGTCAGCGAGCGCGAGTACCAGCTGGAGCGCGGTCCGCAGTGGGACAAGGGCAAGGGCTGCGACACCTTCGGTCCCATCGGCCCCTGGCTGGTGACGCCCGACGAGATCGAGAACGTGCAGCGCCTGGACATGTGGCTGGACCTGAACGGCCAGCGCATGCAGACCGGCAACACCAAGACCATGATCTTCAACTGCGCCACGCTGGTGAGCTACGTCAGCCAGTTCATGACGCTGCTGCCCGGCGACGTCATCACCACCGGCACGCCGCCCGGCGTGGGGTTGGGCATGAAGCCGCCGAAGTACCTGAAGAAAGGCGACGTGATGACGCTTGGGATCCAGGGGCTGGGGGAGCAGCGGCAGGAGGTGGTGGGGTTCAAGGCCTGAGCTCTCCCGTCATCCCCGTGAAGGGGATCAAGGCTTTTCCCGGGTATCCGAGAAGGCCGGCGCACTTGTATCTTTCGGGTCCGGCTTCCTTTTTTTGGCAAGGCTCGTGCAGCCTGATACGCACTAGGGTCCCGAACCCGTAATCCAGCAGATTGCGCACGAGCCANAGTACTGGCGCACCAGCCCGCCGGGCACGTGCACGTCCACGTATCTTTCGGGTCCGGCTTCCTTTTTTTGGCAAGGCTCGTGCAGCCTGATACGCACTAGGGTCCCGAACCCGTAATCCAGCAGATTGCGCACGAGCCAAGCCGCTAGCCTGAAGCCCGAACAGTTTGCTTGAACTCATAGTTCGCATTTGCAAGGAGGGGCAATGGTTGGCTTGCCAGGTGGAAGCGTGGATCGAGCRKTCACGGTGGGTATCGATATCTCCAAGGACAGTCTGGACGTGGGGTTTGAGCCGGCCAGGCCGGGCTTGAAGCTCGCCAATGACGCCAGCGGTATCGATGCTCTGGTGCAGCATCTGAAGCAGCTGCAGGTATCGCTACTCGTGTTGGAGGCCACCGGCGGCTACGAGGCTGCTGTGGCCTGTGCCCTGCAGTCGGTGGGCTACGAGGTGGCGGTGGTCAACCCGAAGCAGGCGCGCGACTTCGCCCGGGCCATGGGGCAGCTGGCTAAGACGGACACCCTGGACGCGGCGGTGCTGGCGCAGTTGGCGCGGGTGATCGAGCAGCATCCGCAACGCGCCAAGTACGTGCGCCAGCTGCCCAGCGAGCAGCAGCAGGAGTTGGCCGCCTTGGTGACCCGGCGCAACCAGTTGGTGGCCATGCTGGTGTCGGAGAACAACCGGCTGCAGCTGTCGCACCGCAAGGCCAGGCGCAGCATCGAAGCCATCATTGGAGCGCTGAAGGCTGAGCTGGCCCAGATGGACGATGACATGTCCTCGCACGTGCAGACGCACTTTGCCGACATTGCCGGCCTGCTGGGTAGCGTCAAGGGCATCGGGCCCAACACGACCGCTTTGCTCATCGCCCAGCTGCCCGAGCTGGGCAAGCTCTCGCGYCGCGAGATCGGCGCCCTGGCCGGGGTGGCCCCGCTCAATCGCGACTCCGGGCGCATGCGCGGGCGCCGCTCGATCTACGGCGGCAGGGCCGCACTGCGCCGCRGGCTGTATATGGCCACGCTGGTGGCTGCCCGCTGGAACCCGTCCATCAAGGCTTTCTACGTCCGGCTGCTAGCCGCCGGCAAACCGAAGAAGGTGGCCCTGGTGGCCTGCATGCGCAAGCTGTTGACCATCCTGAACGCGATGGTCAAGAGTTCGACGCCCTTCAGAAATCCAGCATCGGCCGCTTGACAACCAAGACAGTTGCTGGATTCCCGCCT
>NZ_LMQL01000002.1 GCF_001424545.1 Ramlibacter sp. Leaf400
GAGATGGCATGGACGCCTCCCGTCTTCGGCGCCGGTGCGACGAGGGGGGCCTCGCATCTGACGGCATCGAGTGCCAAAGTGGAATTCTGTTCGACCCACTTGCGAAGGAGGCCCCCGAGATGAATGCTACGACGTACGGTATGGATATTGCAAAGAATGTCTTCCAGCTTCACTGGGTCGATCCGGGCTCGGGCGAGATTCACCGCAAGAAGCTCGGCCGCGGCAAGGTCGTGGAGTTTTTTGCGCAGCGCGAGCCCGGCGTGGTGGCCATGGAGGCGTGCGCCGGTGCGCACCACTGGGCCCGGCAACTGCTCAGCCTGGGCCACCGCGTGGAGCTGCTGCCAGCTCACCAGGTGCGCGCCTTCGTCAGCCGCAACAAGGACGACGCTTGCGATGCCCGGGGAATCTGGCTGGCCACTCAACACCACGATGTGCGCAGGGTCCCGGTCAAGAGCGTCGAGCAGCAAGCTCAGCTGAGCGCGCACCGTGTGCGTTCGCATTGGGTCAGCGTGCGCACCGCCAGCGTGAACATGCTGCGCGGGCTGCTTTACGAGTTCGGCATCGCGCTGCCCAAGGGCAGGCCGGCAGGACTGCGGTGGATCGCCGACAACCGCGCCCACATCGAGGCACAGCTGCCGCCGGCGATGGTGCGGCTGCTGGACGATCAGTTGCAGGCGCTGCGCGAGCTCGAGCAGCACGCGCAGGCGATGGAGCAGCAGATCCGGCTGGACCGAAACAGCAACGAGACGGCCAGGAGGCTGGGCGCCGTGCCCGGCATCGGTCTGCTCGGCGCCACCGCTCTGGCCGCCACGCTGGGGGACGGCTCGGGTTGGCGCAACGCCCGCGAGTTCGCCTGTTGCCTGGGCCTGACTCCCCGCCACACGGGCACCGGCGGCAAGGTGCGCATGGGACCGATCAGCAAGCGCGGAGACGCCTACTTGCGCACGCTGCTGATCCACGGGGCGCGCAACCTCGTGCGGCTGGCCAATCCGCCGGACTGGATCGCCAAGCTGCTGCAGCGCCGACCCCACAACGTCGTGGCCACCGCCGTGGCGCACAAACTGGCGCGCATTGCCTGGGCCATGAGCGCCCACGGCACGCCCTACCAGTCGCGCTGGGCAAAAGCCAATTGATCGATCGACCACACGGACTGCCGCGTGGTCCCACTTGAGTGTGCAGGCGAGTCGATGAGGTGATGGCAACAGCGGTCAGACCGTGGGCCGGCCAAGCTGCGAAAAACTCAGGGCTTGCAGCCCGCCAGAGAGTAGAGCACCGGCCTCGCGAATGTCCATCAGGGCCCCGCAGCGGATCGGAAGGTCCGGACTGCATGACAGGCCGGATATAAGTCCGCAGTGAATCCGCCGAGTCAAAGCTTCGAAGAACCGCTTGCCACACGGGAGGCGTCCATATAAGTTTTTCCGCGAGGGCCCGCNGTGCTCTTCCGATCTCAGGGCCCCGCAGCGGATCGGAAGGTCCGGACTGCATGACAGGCCGGATATAAGTCCGCAGTGAATCCGCCGAGTCAAAGCTTCGAAGAACCGCTTGCCACACGGGAGGCGTCCATATAAGTTTTTCCGCGAGGGCCCGCACCACTCAAGCGATGCGCGCAGCACTGCGAGCGCCAGCGAAGCAGGCGAAGAGGCACAGCATGAGCCCCCCCGCCGGGGACCCCCTGCCGCAGGCCACGGACAGCAATAAGCAAAGAGACAAAGAGCCCGGAAAGCCGAGGGCCTCAGGCCCCCACCCCCGCCCGCCTCCGCTCCGCCGGCTCGATCTTCATCTGCTGCCGATACTTCGTCACCGTCCGCCGCGCCACCTTCAGCCCCTGGAAAGCCAGCTGCCTGGCGATCTCCACATCCGACATCGGCTGCACGCGGGATTCCGCCGCGAACATCTCCTGCATCAACCCGCGGATCGCCGTCGGCGAACACTCGCCGCCATTGGCCGTGGCCAGCCCGCGCGAGAAGAAGTACTTCAGCTCGTACACCCCCACCGGCGTGGCCATGAACTTGTTGTTGGTGACGCGCGAGACGGTGGACTCGTGCACGCCGACCTCCTGCGCGATCTCGCGCAAGGCCAGCGGCTTCATCGCCATCGCGCCATAGGCCAGGAAGCGGTGCTGGCGCTTGAGGATGGCCTGCGCCACCGCCAGGATGGTGGAAAAGCGCTGCTCCACGTTGCGCACCGTCCAGCGCGCTTCCTGCAGGTGGGCGCCCAGCTCGGTGTTCTCCGCGCTGCGGTGGCGCCGGAACATCTCGGCGTAGCTGCGGTTGAGCCGCACGCGCGGCACCACCGCTTCGTTGAGCATCGCCGTCCACTGCCCGCGCACCTTGCGCACGATCACGTCCGGCGTCACGTACTGCACCGAGGGCGCACCGAAGCGCCAGCCCGGCCGCGGGTCGAGCCGGCGGATCGCGGCGCAGGCGGCTTCCGCCTCCGCGACCGACACGGCCAGCCGGCGCGCCACCGCGGGCATGTCGCGGCTGGCCAGGCACTGCACGCAGTCGCGCAGGATGCGCGAGGCCACCGCGCGCTTGCGCTCGCAGTCGATCGCGGGCAGTTGCAGCCGCAGGCACTCGATCACGTCGCGCGCCGCCACGCCGGCCGGGTCCAGCGCCTGCACGCGGCGCAGGGCGACCACCAGCTCTTCGGGCTCCACCGGCGGCTCCATCGGCACCAGCGCGCCGATCTCCTGCAGCGGGGTGCGCAGGTAGCCGTCGTCCTCCAGCGATTCGATGAGCGCGGCGGCCAGCGTCCAGTCGCGCTCGGACAGCGTCAGCAGGTTGAGCTGGCCCAGCAGGTGGTCGGCCAGCGAGGTCTGCGCGGCCAGCGTGTCGAACACGCCGTCGCCGTCGACCATGCGCGCGCGCGAGATCGGCTCGGCGCCCCACCCGGCCGATTCGCCGCTGGCGTCCATGGCGCCCACGGGCTCGTCCCCCGCCGGCGACGGCAGGTCCGCCACCGCGGACTCGTCGGGCTCCAGGAAGGGGTTGTTGTCCAGGGCGTCGCGCACGACCTGCGAGAAATCGAGCGAGGACATCTGCAGCAGACGGACCGCGCGCTGCAGCCGCGGCGAGAGCGTCGTCTGCAACGTCGAACCGATCTGCAAGCTCAGCGTATGCATCGGGTTCATTCCTTGATGAGTCCAGGCCAGGTCGGCCGGTGCGCCACGGCAGCGCAAGTCGCATGCCGTCCCGTGCCCGCACCGCCGGCTGGTCACGTCTGAGACGCGCCGTCACGTCTGCTCGGCCGCCCCTGGCGACAGGGTAGGCAGGCGGCCCGGCGCCGTGTCCGGCTTTTCTGTAAATGTTGCGCAGCACCGTGCCCGACAGGCCGGCACCCGGTAGCGTTTGCTGCAAGGCAGCGGATACAAGCTGTTGCCGCACACTGCGCCAAAGGCTGAGCCGTACTACGCTGGGCCGTTGCGCTCCCCCCATCGCCGCCCCCATGTCCCCGGACCCACCACCCCCGACCGAACCGCAGCGGTACTGGCCGCGCGCGACGCTTCGGCGCTACCTGGTGGCGATGATCCTGCTGGCCACGCTGCCGCTGGCGGCGCTGGTGTGCTGGCAGATCCTGGCCGACGTGCGGGCCGAGCAGGGCCAGATCGAGGCCAACCTCTCGCGCTCCGCCTCCGCCCTTGCGCACGCTGTCGAGAGCGAGGTGCATGCATCGTTCGACGCGCTCGCCACGCTGTCCCATGCCGACCTGCTGCAGTCGCCGCAGCAATCGCTGGCCCGCCTGCTGCGCGAGCGGCCGCCGCGGCGCGACTGGCACAGCGTGTTCGTGCTGGACGCCGAAGGGCAGCTGCTGTTCGACTCCGGCGACTTGCAGGCCGGTGGGCCGGTCGCGGGCGAACTCGGGCAGCTGCATGAACGCGTGATGCGCGAGGGCCAGCCCGCCGTCTCGGGCCTGGTGCCGACACGCGCGCCCGAGGGACAGGCCGTGATGCTGGCGGTGCCGGTGGTGCGCGGCGGCGAAACCCGGCTGGTGCTGGGCGCACGCGTGGCCGGCAACGCCTGGCAGCGGCTGGCGGCCACGGCCAACAAGCCCGAGGCCGGCTACGCGCTGCTGCACGACGCGCGCCGGCAGCTGATCGGCTGGACGCTGTCGCCCGGGCCGCCGCTGGGCATGAGCCTGGGCGCGGACACCGTCGCCACGATCGAGGGCCGCTGGTCCGGCGTGCAGCGGCTCACGGGCGTCGACGGCCGCACGGTGTACGCCGCGTGGCAGCAGGTGCCGGCCTCGGGCTGGGGCGTGCAGGTGGCGATGCCGGCGCGGCCGATCGACGCGGCGCACCGCCAGGCCATCCTGGCCGCGCTCTCCACCAGCGGCGCCAGCCTGCTGCTCGGGGTGCTGCTGGCGGTGCTGGTCGCGCAGCGCGTCGCCGACCCGCTGCAGGCGCTGGCCCTGCGCGGCGCGGCGGGCCTGCTGGGGCGGGTCGCGGTGCGCGAAGTGGCCATGCTGCGCGATGCGCTGGAGGCCGCCGCGCGCCAGGACCGGCACGCGCGCCAGGCGCTGGAAGAAGACATCGCCAAGCGCAAGCTGGTCGAGGCGCAGCTGCTGGCCGCCCACGAGCAGTTGCAGGCCAGCCAGCGCCTGATCGACCTGGCGCAGGAAGCCGGGCGCGTGGGCTTCTTCCACTACCGCTTCGAGGCCGACCACCTCACCTGGACCCCGGCGCACTGCCAGCTGTTCGGCATCGCGTCACTGGAGCCGCCGCACCTGGCGCGCTGGTTCGAGCTGATGGCACCGTCCGAGCGCGAGGCGAACGAGCGCGACTTCTGGACCGCGTGCGCGCTGCGGCGGCAGACGCAGACGCTGGAGTACGACGTGCTGCGGCCCGGCGGCGACCGCCGCTGGCTGTCCAGCCGGGTGCTGCTGCGCTACGGCTCGGACGGCAAGCCGGAGCAGATGACCGGCTTCACGGTCGACATGACGGACCAGCGCGAGGCCGAACTGCACCGCGCCGAACTCACCGAGCAGGCCGTCGCCGCGCGGCAGGCGGCGGAGGCGGCCAGCCGCGCCAAGGACGAGTTCCTGTCCATGCTCGGCCATGAGTTGCGCAACCCGCTGGGCGCGATCTCGGCCGCCATCGACGTGCTGGACGCGGCCCCGGCCGGCAGCGACAGCGCCGGCGAGGCGCGCGCCATCATCGCCCGCCAGACCCGCAACCTGGCGCACATGATGGGCGACCTGCTCGACGTGGGCCGGGTGATCGCCGGCAAGATCCTGCTGGCGCGCCAGCCGGTCAACCTGGCGGCGGTGCTCGAGCGCGTGCGGCGCACGCTGCACCTCACCGGCGAGGCCGCCAGCCACGACCTGCGGCTGGACGTGGGCGACGCGTGGATCGACGGCGACGCGGTGCGCATGGAACAGGTGATGACCAACCTGGTGACCAACGCGATCAAGTACACGCCGGCCGGTCGCCGCATCGAGGTCACCGTCGGGCTGCGCGGCGATCGCGCGGTCTTCGAGGTGAAGGACTCCGGCATGGGCATCCCGGCCACGCTGCTGCCGCATGTCTTCGACCTGTTCGTGCAGGGCGAGCGCACCCTGGATCGCCGCGCCGGCGGCCTGGGCATCGGCCTCACGCTGGTCAAGCGGCTGGTGGAACTGCATGGCGGCACGGTGGTCGCCGAGAGCTCGGACGACGGCAGCCGCTTCACGGTGGAGCTGCCCGCCATCGCGCCGCCCACCCGGGCCGAGGGCGACACGCTGCCGCCGTCGCGCCGGCGCCGCGTGCTGGTGATCGAGGACAACGCCGACGTGCTGGCCGCGCTGCGGTCCAAGCTCGAGCTGGACGGCCACACGGTCAGCACGGCGGCCGACGGCGTGGAAGGGCTCACGCGCCTGCTGAGGCAGCAGCCGGAGGTTTCCATCGTCGACATCGGCCTGCCGGGGCTCACCGGCTACGAGGTGGCGCGGCACGCGCGGGCCGCGGGCTACGCGGGCCGGCTGATCGCCCTGTCGGGCTACGGGCAGGAGCGCGACCGCAGCGATGCGCTGGTGGCGGGGTTCGACGGCTACCTGATCAAGCCGGTGGACCGGGCCCAGTTGCGTGCGAGCCTGAGCGCGGAGTGAGATTTCGCCGAGCGTTACACCGGCGCCGGCCCCCGCGGGAGAATAATCAGCCCGGCATTCGCTGCAACGGCGGAGCAAGGTCGCCAGAGGGAGTTCGATGGGCCATGCATTGATCGTCGAGGACGATGCCGACGCGGCACGCATGATGGCGCAGCTGGTGGCCAACGAAGGCTTCTCGGCGGCCACCGCGCAGTCGCTGCGCGAGGCGCGCAAGCAGATGGCGCTGCAGCAGCCGGACGTGGTGCTGCTCGACCTGCGCCTTCCCGACGGCAACGGCATGACGCTGCTGGACGAGACCGACCTGATCGGCAATTCCGAAGTCGTGCTGATGACGGGCCACGCCAGCCTGGAGACCTCGATCCAGGCCCTGCGCTACGGCGCGGCCGACTACCTCATCAAGCCCGTCAGCGCCAAGCAGCTGCACAGCATCCTGTCGCGCGTGATGAAGCCCTCGATCCTGCAGGACGAGGTGCGCAGCCTGCACGACGACCTGGTGCGCACCGGCCGCTTCGGCCACCTGGTGGGCACTTCAGCGGCGATGGCGCTGATCTACGAGCAGGTGGCGCGCGTGGCCGGCACCTCGGTCACCGTGTTCGTCACCGGCGAGAGCGGCACCGGCAAGGAGCTGGTGGCGCGCACCGTCCACGACCTGAGCCGGCGCCGCGCCAAGCCTTTCCTGGCGGTGAACTGCGGCGCGATCTCGCCCAACCTGATCGAGAGCGAGATCTTCGGCCACGAGAAGGGCAGCTTCACCGGCGCCGAGCGCCAGCACCAGGGCTTCTTCGAGCGCGCCCACGGCGGCACGCTGTTCCTGGACGAGATCACCGAGATGCCGCTGGAGCTGCAGGTCAAGCTGCTGCGCGTGCTGGAGACCGGCACCTTCATGCGCGTGGGCTCCACCACGCCGCTGGAGACCGACGTGCGCGTGGTCGCGGCCGCCAACCGCGACCCGGCGCAGGCGGTGGCGCAGGGCAGGTTCCGCGAAGACCTGCTCTACCGGCTGAACGTCTTCCCGCTGGACCTGCCGCCGCTGCGCGACCGGCTGGAGGACCTGCCGCTGCTGGTCAAGCATTTCCTGCAGGAGATCGGCCAGCGCGAAGGCATGGTCAAGCGCGCCACGCCGCCGGCGCTGGAGCGCCTGGCGCAGTACCGCTGGCCCGGCAACGTGCGCGAGCTGCGCAACGTGCTGCAGCGGGCCTATGTGATGTCCACCGGGCCGGAGATCACCGAGCAGTGGCTGCCGCGCGACCCCGCGCAGGTGGCGGCAGCGCCGCTCACCGCTTCGCCGGCGCCGCGCCTGGCCACGATGCCGGAGGCGCCCGCCGCGGGCGCCCTGGACGGTGCGCAGGCGCACACACCCCGCCCCACCATCGAGGTCGCCGTGGGCACGCCGCTTTCCGCCATCGAGAAACAGGTGATCCTGGCCACGCTGGACCACTATGGCCACCACAAGGAACGGACCGCGGCGGCCCTGGGCGTGAGCCTCAAGACCCTCTACAACCGGCTGAAGGAATACGGCCTGTAAGCGGCCTTCGTTCCGCTGGCGCGCCCACGCCGCGCCAGCCTTTCTCTTCCCACCGATCAGCAGGCCGGATGAAGCGGGATTTCGCGGCGACGCCCACGGCCCGGGCACGCCCGTTGCCGGACAAGCGATGCCTGACGGCAACCAAACTCCATGACTGAAAGGACGGGCAACATGGCTTCCCTCGATTCTTCTCCCCAGAAGCAGGACCCCAGCACCGGATCGCGCCGCAGCCTGCGCGGTTTCGCGGCGATGGATCCCCAGCGCCAGCGCGAGATCGCCAGCCTCGGAGGCCGGGCCGCCCACCAGAGCGGGCACGCGCACGAATTCACCACCGAGGAAGCGCGCGCCGCCGGTAAGAAGCGGCATGCCGCGCGCGCCAACGGCGGCGCCCAGGGCACGCGTTGACGTGTTGGCGCCCGCCTGCGCGCGGGTAGGAATCCGCGGCACGCGCGAAGCCCCCTGCGCTGACAGGGAGGCGGTGGACCGCGGCCTAGCATGGCCGCAGCCACTGTCCTTCCATGACCACCACCACCACGCCCGCGACCCCTGAACTGCAAGAGGCCAGCCGCGCGTTGTGGCTGGCGACGCTGTCGCTGATGACGGCCTTCATGCAGACGCAGGCGCCGGCGCACCGGCTGCTGATGGCGCGCCGCATCGCGCGCAACTTCAAGACGCTGCGTTCGCAGGACTGCTTCTCGCCGGACTGCCGCCATCGTTTCGCGCGGCTCGAGTCGCGCTGGCAGGCGCAGGCCGAGCGGCTGGAAGGCCGGCCGCCGGCGTCGCCCGTGCGGCGCGTGCTGGGCCTGCTCGGTCTCGGCTGAGCCAGGCCGCGCCGTCGCGTGTACGCACGCGCTGACACCAGGCGGTGCGTGGTGCCGACAGCGCGCGTGCGTTCGCGTTCCCAGACTGCCTGATCAGATGGCCACTGCCAAGCGCTCCTCCTCGTCCACGCCCAAGGGCATGGCGCCCACCTCCACGCGTGCGCTGTGGAAGGGCGCGATCACGTTCGGGCTGGTGCACATCCCGATCGGCCTGTACTCGGCCACGGCCGAGAGCGGCGTCGACTTCGACTGGCTCGACAAGCGCAGCATGGACCCGGTGGGCTACAAGCGCGTCAACAAGAAGACCGGCAAGGAAATCGCCCGTGACGACATCGTCAAGGGCGTCAAGTGGCACGGCGGCGACTACGTAGTGCTCAGCCCGCAGGAGATCCAGGCCGCCTACCCACGCACCACCCAGACCATCGAGATCGAAGCCTTCGTCGATGCCGACGAGGTGCCGTTCGTGTACCTGGAGCGGCCCTACTACGTCGGGCCGGTCAACAAGGGCGACAAGGTCTACGCGCTGCTGCGCGAGGCGCTCAAGCAGACGAACAAGGTGGGCATCGCCCGCGTGGTGATCCAGACCAGGCAGCACCTGGCCGTGGTGATCCCCAACGGCCCGGCGCTGGTGCTCAACCTGCTGCGCTGGGGCGGCGAGATCCGCTCGTGGGAGGACCTGAAGCTGCCGCCCTCCGACGCCAAGTCCGCCGGCGTGAAGGAGTCCGAGCTCAAGATGGCCAGGCAGCTGATCGAGGGCATGACCGCGCACTGGAGCGCCGACCAGTTCCGCGATTCATTCAAGGAAGAGATCATGAAGCTGGTCGAGGCCAAGGCCGAAGCCGGCGACACCGAGCACGTCACGCCGGTGGAGGAAGCGCCCAGCGGCGGGTCCAACGTCATCGACCTGACCGACCTGCTCAAGCGCAGCCTGGCGGGCGGCGGGCGAGCCCCGCGCGAAGCCCCGGCGCCGGCAGCTGCACCGGCGGCCCGCAAGGGCGCCCGCAGCGCCGGGAAGACGGCGGCCAAGGCCGGCACCGACAAGCGCAAGCCGGCCGGCAAGTCCGCCACTGCCAAGTCCGCGAGCGCCAAGTCCGCGAGCGCCAAGTCCACGGCCGCCAAGACCCGCTCGCGCAAGGCGGCCTAGCCATGACCCTGATGCAGTACCACGCGCTGTGGGTCGCGCTCGCGCTGACCGGCATCGCCGTGGCCAGCGGCCTCCTGACCCGCCACCTGCGCCGACGCGACCTGCGGCGCCGGCAGGCCGAGGAAGCGCTGGAGGCGCTGGCCCGGTACTCGGAATGGCTGGCGGCTCAGCGCCGCGCCGTGTTCCAGGGCGAGCGGCCGCAGTCGCCCCTGGCCCAGCTGTGCCGAATCCAGCAGGCCGCCTTCCCCGAACTCGCCGGGGCCCTGGTCGCGCTGCTGCAGGTGCACGTGCTCATGCTGGACTTCCTGTGGCGGCAACAGGCGCTGCGCGACCGCGATCCCGAGGCCTGGCTGGTGTCGGACCACGACGGCCGCTTCCTGGCCTTGTGGCGCGAGCACGGCGTGGCGGTGCATGGGCTGGCCGAGCGGCTGCGCAGCGTGGCTGGCGGGCTGCTGGTCGACGCCGAGCCGGAGACCGTGTTCCCGGCCTGAGCCGCCGATCGGGCAAAAAAAAGCCCCGGCACGCGCCAGGGCTTGATTCGCGGGAGACGCGATCAGGCGTTGGGGCCGGAGCTGTCCGTGCCGGCCGGGCGCGTTTCGGCGGCACGGCGGGTGCGCACCTCGACGCTGCGGCGGGCGGCCGCGCGGGCCTCCTCGCGGGAGAACTGATGGGCCCGGCCCGCGGCGTGGGCCGTGCGGCCGCCGAGGGCGGCCACCTGGCGCATCTTCTCGGGGTCGAGCAGAGCGAAACCGCGCTTGCGAGGGGTATCCGTGGGCTGGGTCATTCGAGGCTCCTGGGTGGGGGGTGAAAGGTGCCCATCCTTGGCCAAGCTCAGCGGGGTCTGTGTAGGACAAAGCCTCACATGACCGTCGGCCCCCTTCGCGAGGCTGTCGGACGGCGTTGGAGAGGCTGTCGGCGGTCAACCATCCGACGCCACCGTGGGCGCCCCGGCGGGTCGCAAACGGACGTAACAGGCCGGCGCCGCGGCCCCCGCGCGCCGGGCTTCCTCCCCAAAATGGGCCGATGGACGGCAAGGCACTCACCCCGGCGCAGCGCTCCGAGCTGCAGCAGCTGATGGCGGGCCGCGAACAGGAGCTGGAGCAGTCGATGGCCGGCCTGCGCCAGGAACTCGCCACGCCCTCCTCCAGCGGCGGGGGCGAGGTGCGCGACTCCGTCGAGGACGGCGACGCCCGCATGGCGGTCAGCGTGGACCTGGTGCAGCTGCGCCGCCAGGAGGACGAGTTGCGCGACATCCGCCATGCCCGCGACCGAATGCGCGCCGGCGACTATGGCCGCTGCGAGGAATGCGACGAGCCGATCCCCTTCGAGCGGCTCAAGGCGCGCCCCGCCGCGCGGTTCTGCATCCGGCATGAAGAGGCCTGGGAGAAGGCGCATCCGGGGCCGACGGTGGCGGGTTGAGGGGCCGGCGCGCCGCTCCCTCCGCGCTCTCCCGTTCTCTCCTGTCATTCCCGCGGAGGCGGGAATCCAGTGCGTCCGCCTTCAGCGGACTGCCGGAAGCACTGGATCCCCGCCTTCTCGGGGATGACGGTGCCAAAAAATTTCGAACACCGCCGAGGGCAGGGCCCACCATGAGCCCGGGCCAGGCACCGCCTGCCGCGCGGGCGCACTGCCCAACGCAACACTGCCCAAATCAAGTCCGCAACCGCAACTGCCCCGGCAACGGCATCGACCGCCGCAGCACATCCTCCGCCAGCCACAGCGCCGACCGCCGCGCGCGCTCGGCCACCATCGGCAGCGGCATCTGCACGTAGTCGTCGTTGAACACCTCGAAGCTGTAGTCGCCCGCGTAGCCGAGCGCGTCGAGCTTCTGCACCAGCGACACGATCTGCGCCGTGTGCACGCCCTCGCCGGGGAACACGCGGTAGGTGCGCGCCGTGGCCATGCGCTCCTCGAAGGTGCGGGTCTCCTGCCACATGAAGTCCGACAGCTGCACCAGGAACACCTTGCCCGGGTCCACCTCGTCCAGCGCATCGAAAGACGTCCCCGCGGCCAGGATGTGGAAGGAATCCAGGCCCAGGCCGAGGTTGGGGCAGTCGGCGCGGCAGACCACGTCCCAGGCGGTGGTGAACTCGTTGACCGTGCGGCCCCAGGACAGGCCCTCGTAGGCGATGCGGATGCCGTGCGGCACGGCCAGCAGCGCCAGCTTGCGCAGGTCGCGCGCCAGGTGGTCCAGGTCCTGGCTGGCGTGCGTGCTGGTCGAGGAGCAGGCCAGCAGCACCTTGCAGCCGAGCGCGGCGCACATCTCCAGCATGGTCTTGGCGATGTCCACCTTGTACTGGTGCAGGTGCCCCGACAGCCCCTCGAAGTCGCGCAGCACCTGGAAGCCGGTGCCGCGCAGGCCGCTGGCATGCACCGCCCGCACCGCGGCCTGCCAGCCCTGCGGATGGCCCACCAGGTCGTTGGCCTTGAGCATCACCTGGCTGAAGCCGGCCTCGGCCATCGCGGCCAGCTTGGCCTCCAGCGGGCCGGCCAGCGTGATGGTGTCCATGCCGAACCCGGCGATGGCCCGCCTCTCGCTGCGGCGGTCGGTCATGCGAAAACCTCCGCGGTGCGAGCGCCTTCGGGCGGCCGGGCGGCGCTCACGCCCCGCCCCGCTCGCTGTGCACCAGCTCGAACACCACGCCGCCCAGGTAGGTCTTGGTGAGGGCGCCGCGGCGCTCGGTGTGGGCTGCCTCGGTCTCGACGAACTCCATGCCGAGCGCGCGCAGTGCCTTCACCGCGGCCAGCACGTCGGGCACGCCCAGGCCGATGCGCTGGAAGCGCTCGCGGCCGTCGTCCACGTCCAGGCCGGGCTCGATCAGCTGCAGCATGAAGCGGCTGTCGGGGTCGACCGAGGGCGCGCGCAGCAGCTTGCCCGAGGGCAGGATGCCGAAACGCTGCTCGTCGGGGATCACCTCCAGGCCGAACAGCTCGCGGTAGAACTCGATCCAGTCGTAGCTGCGCCCGGGGCCGATGTACTGCACCACGCCGAAGAAATGCTGGCCCGCCACCGCCGGCGGCCGCGGGTCCACCGAGGGGATGGGCACGAAGTCGACGTCGTAGATGGAGAACTCGCGCCAGCGGTCCACCAGGTAGATGCGGCTGCCGCCCGGGCCATGGATGGCGGGGATGTTGAGCTCCATCGCCTCGGGGTGCGTGGGCACCTCCCAGCCGCCGCGCTCCAGCACCCAGCGGTAGGCGCTGCGCGCATCGCGCACCCGCAGCGCGACGGCGCCGATGGCGGGCGCCTCGCGGCCCAGCGCAGCGCCCACGGACGGGTCGGCGTCGTGCGCGTTGACCACGATGTTCAGCCCGCCCTGCCGGTACAGCAGCACCTCGCGCGAGCGGTGCCGCGCCACCGGGCGGAAGCCCATCATCTCCAGCACGTGGCCGAGCGCCTGCGGGCTGGCCGTGGCGTACTCGATGAACTCCACGCCATCCAGGCCCACCGGGTTGGCCTCGTCGCTGAAGGACGCCTGCAGCGGCTCGCGCGCGTGGTCGGGTTGGAGAAGCAGGTCGCTCATGAAGACTCCCGTCGGGTCGGCCCGCTCAGTACTGCAGCCGGGCCAGCGAGCGAAGCGTCTGCGCGTCGGTCGTGGGCAGGCCGAAGAACTCGAGGTAGGCCGGGATCATCTCGAACAGCATGTCGGTGCCCACCTGCACCGGGCAGCCGCGCGCCTGGGCGGCGGCCAGGAAGGCGGTGGTCTCGGTCTTCATCACCACCTCGCCGACGAAGGTGCGGGGCGACAGCCGGTCCATGTCCATGGGCAGCGGATCGCCCGGGTTCATGCCCAGCGGCGTGGCGTTGACCGCCACGTCCATGCCGGCCGGGTCGGTGCTGCCGGTGGAGACCTGCACGGCCGGGTAGTGGGTGCGCAGCCGCTGCGCCAGCCCTTCCATGGTCCCGGCCTGCACGTCGAACAGCGCGATGGCGCCCACGCCCGCGCCGGCCAGCGACGCCGCGATGGCCGAGCCCACGCCGCCGCAGCCCACCACCAGGGCGCGCGCGCCCGCCAGTTGCACGCCCTTGCGGCGCAGCCCGCGCACGAAGCCCTCGCCGTCGAACATGTCGCCCACCAGCCGGCCGGCCGCATCGCGCCGGACGGCGTTGCAGGCGCCCGCCACGCGCACCGTGGGCGAGACCTCGTCCAGCAGGTCCACCACCGACACCTTGTGCGGCATGGTGATGAGCGCGCCGCGGATGTTCTCCAGCGAGAACAGGGCGCGCAGCACCTGCGGGAAAGCCTCGGCCTTGCACCCCATCGGCACGACCCGCGCATTGATGCCGGCCGACTCGAAGTAGGGGTTGTAGATCATGGGCGCCTTGAACGAGTGGGTGGGCCACCCGAGGTGCGCGATCACCTCGGTGTTGCCATCCACCACCGGGGGCGCGGACTGCCTTGCGTTCATGGCGCGCCGCCCTCGCCTACTTGCGGACCTTGTCCAGCTCGGCCATCACGGCCTTGACGGTGGCATCGCCCACCGAGGCGGAGTGCTTGGCGATCACCGGCTTCATCTTCTCGCGCAGCTTGGCCACCTCGGCGGCGGGCAGCTCGGTGACCTGCATGCCGTTCTTCTTCAGGTTGTCCAGGATGCCGGCGGCGGCGCTGCGCGACTGCTCGCGCTGGAACTTCGCCGATTCGGTGGCGGCGTCCTGGATCACCTTCTTCTCGTCGGCCGACAGGCCGTCCCAGAACTTCTTGCTCACCACCACCGACTGCGGGTTGTACTGGTGGTTGGTCAGGGCCAGGTGCTTCTGCACCTCGAACAGCTTGGCGCCCTGGATGGTGGCCACCGGGTTCTCCTGGCCGTCCACCGCCTTCTGCTCCAGCGCGGCGTACAGCTCCGGGAACGGCAGCGGCGTCGGGTTGGCGCCCAGCGCGCTGACCCAGTCGACGTTGATCGGGTTGGGGATCACGCGCAGCTTGAGGCCGGCGATGTCTTCCACCTTGGTGATCGGGCGGCGGCTGTTGGTGATGTTGCGAAAGCCCAGCTCGTAGTAGGCCACGCCGACCAGGCCCTTCTCCTGCAGCTTGTCGTGCAGCGACCTGCCGAACGCGCCGTCCACCACCGCATCGGCCTCCTTGGCGTCGCCGAACAGGAAGGGGAAGTCGTAGATGGCGAAGTCGCGCACCACGCTGGCGAAGATGCCCGAGTTCATCGAGGCCATCTCCAGCGTGCCGCCCTGCAGCGACGACAGGTTGGCCTGGTCGCTGCCCAGCGCGCCGCCGGGGAACACGTTGACCTTGAGCTTGCCGCCGGACTTCTGCTCCACCAGCTCGGCGAACTTCTCCATGCCCAGCACGATCGGGTGGCCCTTGGCGTTCTGGTTGGCGAACTTGATGGTCTTGGTCTGCGCGTGGACGCCGCCCGCGGCGGCCACGGCCACCGCGGCGGCCAGCAGGGTCTTGAGGAACAGTCGTTTCATGGCAGGTCTCCTGGGGATGGAAAGTGGTTCTGGAAGGTCAGTTGTAGAGCCAGCGCGCCGGCACCATGACCAGCTGCGGGAACAGCACCATCAGCAGCAGCACCGCGAACTGCGCGAGCATGAACGGCCACACGCCCCTGGTGACCTCGTCCATGCTGATCTTGCCGACGCCGGCGACGGTGCTGAGGATGGTGCCCACCGGCGGCGTGATCAGGCCGATGGAGTTGTTGATCATGAACAGCACGCCGAAATAGACCGGGTCGATGCCGGCGGCCTTGATGAGCGGCATCAGCACCGGCGTGAGGATCAGGATGGTGGGCGTCATGTCCATGGCCGTGCCCACCAGCATCGTCAGCAGCATGATGGCCAGCAGCAGCAGCGTGGGGTGGTCCAGCAGCGGCTGCAGCAGCGTGACGAGCTGCGCCGGCAGGGCGGCCACCGTGATCATCCAGGCCGACACCATGGCGGCCGCGACCAGGAACATCACCACCGCGGTGGTCTGGGCCGCGGCCAGGAACACGCCATACAGCTGCGACAGCTTCAATTCGCGGTACACGACGGTGGCCACCAACAGCGCGTACACCGCCGCGACCACGGCCGCCTCGGTGGGCGTGAAGATGCCGAACTTCAGGCCCACGATCACGATCACGGGCAGCCCCATGGCGAAGGTGGCGTCCTTCAGCGCGACCAGGATCTCGGCGCGGCTGGCGCGCGGCGGCGGCTCGATCTTCTCGCGCCGCACCAGCCACCACCAGGTGAACCAGAGGGCCGCGCCCAGCAGCACGCCGGGGAAGATGCCGGCGATGAACAGCTTGGAGATCGAGACGTTGGCGGCGACGCCGAACACCACGAAGCCGATGCTGGGCGGGATGATCGGACCCATGACCGCCGCGGCCGACAGCAGGCCGGCGGAGCGCGCCTTGTCGTAGCCGGAGCGAACCATCATCGGCAGCAGCAGCGCCGCCAGCGCGGCCGCGTCCGCCACCGCCGAACCCGACAGCGCCGACAGCAGCGCCGCGGCCAGAATGGCCACGTAGCCCAGGCCGCCGCGCACGTGGCCGACCAGCGCCATCGCCAGGTTGACGATGCGGCGCGACAGGCCGCCGGTGTTCATGATCTCGCCGGCCAGCATGAAGAAGGGCACGGCCAGCAGCGGGAAGCTGTTGGCACCCTCGATGGTGTTCTGGGCCAGGATCTGGGGATCGAAGCTGCCCAGGTGGAACATCAGGGCGGCGCCGCAGGCCAGCAGCGCGAAGGCGATGGGCAGGCCCAGCGCCATGGCGCCGAGCAGCGAACCGAGGAAGACGGCGATGGTCACGGCTTGCCCCCCTCGATGACGACCGGGCCGTGCGCCACTTCCTCTTCGGACTCGACGATGGCAACCAGCTGGTCCTCACGCAGGCGGCCGGTCACCAGCCGGGTGAACTCCAGGACGATGATGGCGCCCGCCAGCACGGCGAACACGATGCCGCTGGCGTACAGCCAGGCCATCGACGCTTCCATCACCGCGCTGGTGGTGCCGATGTTGATCACCGACTGCTGCCAGGCGCCCTGCCCCATCAGCCAGCACAGGTACAGCATGATCAGGTGGGTGGCGCCCAGGCACAGCTTCTTGCCGAACACGGGCAGCCGAGAGACCAGCACGTCGGTGCCCAGGTGGCCGTGGTTGCGCAACGCCACCACCGCGCCCAGGAAGGTCATCCAGACGAACAGCCAGCGCGAGAGCTCCTCGGAGACGGTGATCCCCGAGTTGAAGCCATAGCGCAGCACCACGTTGCCGAACACCATGATGACCATGAGGGCCAGGGCGGCCACCATGAGGAAGGCGAACAACCGGCACATCCGGTCGATGAGGGTGTCGAGCATGCGCGGTCTCCTGCAGTCCGGCGATTTTGTACGGACTGGTTAATTTTCGAGCCGAGGGAAACTACTGACACGCGCGCGGGCGTGGCCCGGCCGTGGGGTTTTTACTTGCGCACGAAGCGCACGACCATCTCCACCACGTTGGCGCGGCGGTGCGCGATGTAGGCCGGCGACAGCATGTCGAGCTTGAAGATCAGCCCGAAGGTGTGCCGGTTGGAGACGTTGAAGAAGCTCAGGGCCGAGATCGATGCGTGGATGTCCACCGGGTCCAGGCCCTTGCGAAAGAGGCCGGCCTTCACGCCGCGCTCGTACAGGTTGCGGATGGCCGCGATGGCCGGCACGTTCAGCTCCTGGATGCGGGGACTCTGCGCGAGGAACTGGCCGCGGTTGATGTTCTCGGACATCACCACGCGGATGTAGTACTCGTGGTGCAGGTGGTGGTCGAAGGTGAAGGCCACCAGCCGCCGCAGCGCGTCCTCCGGGTCCAGGTCCTGCAGGTGCAGCTGCGACTCGACGTCGCGCACCCGGCGGTAGGTCTCCTCCAGCACGGCGAGGTACAGGCCCTCCTTGCTGCCGAAGTAGTAGTAGATCATCCGCTTGCTGGTGCGGGTGAGCTCGGCGATGCGGTCGATGCGCGCGCCGGCCAGGCCGTGCTCGCCGAACTCCGCTTCGGCCACTTCGAGGATGTTCGCCCGGGTGCGTTCCGGGTCGTTGGTGCGGCCGGTCGGACGCTCGGCGGCGCGCGCCGGCCGCGCCTTCGGGTCCGCCTTCGCCGCCGGTTTCGCGCGCCGGGCCGATTGAACCGTTTCGTTCATTCATCGAGTATAGGTCGCGCCCCGGGCCGGGCGCGACCCTCCTCAGCGCGTGGCCTGGCGTGCGAGCGCGACCACCCCGCGCAGTCCCAGCAGGTAGGACTGCGGCCCCAGGCCCTGGATCGTGCCCTTGACCGCCGGCGAGATGATGGAGTGGCTGCGCCACGGCTCACGCGCCGCGATGTTGGACATGTGCACTTCCAGCACCGGGAAGGGCATGGCCTTGATCGCGTCGTGCAGGGGCACGCCGTGCTGGGTCAGCCCGGCCGGGTTGACCAGCGCACCCTGCGCCGAGTCGATGTGCTGGTGCAGGAAGTCCACCAGCACGCCCTCGTGGTTGGACTGCACCGTGGCCAGCTCGACCTGCAGTTCGCGCGCCAGCGTCGCGAGCATCTCGTCGATCTGCGCCAGCGTGGTCGTGCCGTAGATGTGCGGCTCGCGGCGGCCGAACAGGTTCAGGTTCGGCCCGTGCAGGACGAGGATCTTCATTTGCGGATGCGAGCCAGCTCGTCGTTGTACAGCTTCACGGTGGCGGGGTCGTAGCTGGCGGCGAACTTGTCGGTCACCGGCTTGGCGATCTCGCGCATGCGGGCCTGCTCGGCCGGCGTCACTTCGTTGAACTGCATGCCCTTGGCCTTGAGTTCTTCCACCGCCTTCTGCGCGGCGGCGCGGCTGGCCTGGCGCTGGTAGCCGCGGGCCTCGTTGAAGGCTTCCTGCATCATGCGCTGCTCGGCGGGCGACAGGCGGTCCCAGAAGCGCTTGCTCACCAGCACGATGTTGGCCGCGTAGACGTGGTTGGTGGCGCTGACGAACTTCTGCACTTCGAAGAACTTGTTGGACAGGATCACCGAGAACGGGTTCTCCTGGCCGTCCACGGCCTTGGACTCCAGCGCGCCGTACAGCTCGGCAAACGGCATCGGCACCGGGTTGGCCTTGAACGCCTTGAACGTCTCCAGGAACACCGGGTTGGGGATCACGCGGATCTTCAGGCCATCGAAGTCCTCGGGCCTGGTGATCGCGCGGCGGCTGTTGGTGGCGTTGCGAAAGCCCAGGTCCCAGTAGCCCAGCGCGACCAGGCCCTTCTCGGGCAGCTTGGCGATCAGCGCCTGGCCGAGCGGGCCGTCCAGCAGCGCATCGGCCTGCTGGAAGTTGCCGACCGAGAACGGGAAGTCGACCAGGCCGAACTCCTTGACGATGCCGGCCAGCGACGTGGTGGCCGGCGCGGTCATCTCCTGCACGCCGCCCTGCAGCGCGGACTGCTGCTGCATCTCGTTGCCCAGCTGGTTGGACGGGAACTCCTGCACCTTCAGCTTGCCGCCGCTCTTGGCGGCCAGCAGTTCGGCGAAGCGCTTGACGCCCATGCTCACCGGGTGGTCGGTGTTGTTCAGGTGACCGAACTTGATGACGCGTTCCTCCTGGGCGGAGGCGCCCAGGGCCGTGGCGGCCAGCGCGAGGCCGGCCAGGGTCTTGCGGAAAAGGGGATTCACGAAGGTTGTCTCCTCGAAAGAAATCGGCGGCGCCCGGATGGCGCTGCGGCATGATAGGAATCGAAACAGAACAGCGTTCCAGACTGGAATCCCTTTCCAACATGCAAAACGAAGCCGCCAGCGGGACCGTGAACCGCGCGCTGCGCATCCTCGAGACGCTGGCCGGCGAGCCCGAAGGCATGCCGCTCGCCTCGGTCGCTTCCGAGCTCGATCTGCCACGCAGCGCGACGCACCGCCTGCTCAACGAGCTGGTGCGCTGCGGCTACGTGCGGCAGCTGCGCGCGCAGGGCGACTACGCGCTCACCACCAAGCTGCCGGCGATCGGCCTGAGCTTCCTGGGCGGCGCCGGCATCGTCGACATCGCCCAGCCCATCATCGACCGGCTGGCCGAGACCTCGGGCGAGCTGGTGCGCCTGGCGCTGGTGGACGGCGACCGACTCACCTTCGTGGCCAAGGCGCAGGGCGCGCGCTCGGGCCTGCGCTACGACCCCGACATGGGCATCGACGTGCAGCTGTCCTGCAGCGCGGGCGGCCATGCCTGGCTGATGACGCTGTCGGAAGAGCGCGCCACCGAGCTGGTCGCCAGACAGGGCTTCGGCTCGCCCAAGGCCTTCGGGCCCAAGGCGCCCACCACCTTCAAGGCGCTGATGAAGCTGCTGGAGGAGGACCGCCGGCGCGGCTTTTCCACCATCGTGGAGATGTACTCGCCCGGCATGTCGGCGATGGCCGCGCCCGTGCTGCGCCGCGGCCACGACGCGGTGGGCGTCATCACCATCGCCGGCCCGCTGCAGAGGCTCACGCCCGACCGCATGCTGCAGCTGGGCCCGGCACTGACGTCGGCCGCGGCCGAACTCGCGATGGCCAGCAGCACCTCGCCGCTCTTCACGCAGCGCGCCCGCATGGCCGCGCCGTCGCGCTAGAGTGGCGGCCACGATGACCCAACCCCTGCTGCTCGGCTGCATCGCCGACGACTTCACCGGCGCCACCGACCTGGCCAACAACCTGGTGCGCGCCGGCATGCGCGCCGTGCAGACCATCGGCGTGCCGAAGGCGCCCATCGAGGACGTGGACGCGGTCGTGGTCGCACTCAAGTCGCGCACCATCCCGGCCCAGGAAGCGGTCGCGCAGTCGCTGGACGCGCTGCGCTGGTTGCGCGAGCAAGGCTGCAGGCAGATCTACTTCAAGGTCTGCTCCACCTTCGACTCCACCCCGGCCGGCAACATCGGACCGGTGGCCCAGGCGCTGGCCGACGCGCTCGGCGCCGACTTCGTTTGCGTGACGCCGGCCTTCCCCGAAAACGGCCGCACCGTCTACCAGGGCCACTTGTTCGTGGGCAGCGTGCTGCTGAGCGACTCGGGCATGCGCCACCACCCGCTCACGCCGATGACCGATGCCAACCTGGTGCGCGTGCTGCAGGCGCAGTGCCCGCAAAGCCGCGTGGGGCTGGTGCCGCACGAGGTGGTCGCGCGGGGGCCTGAAGCCATCGGCGAGCGCATCGCCGCGCTGCGGTCGCAAGGCGTGCGCTTCGGCATCGTCGATGCCGTCGGCAACCAGGACCTGATGGCGCTGGGCCGCGCCATCGCCGATGCGCCGCTGGTCGTCGCCGGTTCCGGCGTCGCCATCGCCCTGCCCGCCAACCACGGCCTGTCGCCCTCCTGCGACGCGGCGCGGCTGCCGCCGGGCGAAGGCGCGAGCGCCGTCGTGTCCGGCAGCTGCTCGTCGGCCACGCAGGAACAGGTGCGCGAGTTCATCGGCCGCGGATTGCCGGCCTTCGAGGTCGATGCGCTGCGCGTGGGCGCCGGCGGGGACGTCGCCGCCGAGGCCCTGCGCTGGGCCGACCAGCACCTGGGCCAGAAGCCGCTGCTGGTGTATTCCACGGCCTCGCCGGAGGCCGTGAAGGCCGTGCAGCAGTCGCTGGGCGGCACGCGCGCCGGCGAGCTGGTGGAGCGCACGCTGGCCGACATCGCCGCCGGCCTGGTGCGGCGCGGCGTGCGGCGCCTGGTGGTGGCGGGCGGCGAGACCTCGGGCGCGGCGGTGCAGGCGCTGGGCGTGCGCCAGCTGCGCATCGGCCCGCAGATCGATCCCGGCGTGCCCTGGTGCCACGCGCAAGCCGAAGCTTGCGGCGGCGCGGGCCTCCACCTGGCGCTCAAGTCGGGCAACTTCGGCACGCCGGATTTCCTCACCAAGGCTTTTGACCTCCTCCCATGAACGAAGACTTCGCACGCCGAGAGATCTGCCGCGTCGGCCGCAGCCTGTTCGAGCGCGGCTACGTGCACGCCACCGCCGGCAACATCAGCGTGAGGCTCGCCGACGGCAACTTCCTGATCACGCCCACCGACGCCTGCCTGGGCTTCCTCGAGCCGGACCGCCTGGCCAAGGTCGATGCGCAGGGCACGCAGGTCGGCGGCGACCGCGCCAGCAAGACCCTGGTGCTGCACCGGCGCATCTACGAGGCCGCGCCCGAAGCCGGCTGCGTGATCCACACGCACAGCACGCACTGCGTGGCGCTCACGCTGCAGCCCTGCGGACAGGAGCTGCTGCCGCCGATCACGCCCTACTTCGTGATGAAGGTCGGCCACGTGCCGGTGATCCCGTACCGCAGGCCCGGTGATCCCGAAGTGGGCGAGCTGGTCTCGCAGCAGATCGAGCGCTACCGCGACCGCGGCGCGCCGCTGCGCGCGGTGATGCTGGAGCGGCTGGGGCCGAACGTGTGGCACGAAACGCCGGCAGGGGCGACGGCGGTGCTGGAGGAGCTGGAAGAGACCGCGCGGCTGTGGGGAATGGCGCAGCCGAAGCCGCAGGGGTTGACGCAGGAGCAGCTGGAGCAGCTTCGCAGTGCGTTTGGTGCGGCCTGGTAGGTAAGGGGGAAGCACTGGATCCCCGCCTTCGCGGGGATGACGGCCCTTCCCGTCCGGGGATGACAGGCGTCGTCATTCCCGCGAAGGCGGGAATCCAGGGCTTCCGATTCACGCCTGCGACCGCGCCAGCTCGCAGGCCGCGTCGTACACCGCCGCGAGCTCACCCTCCGCCGGCAGCGCGAAGCGCGGGGACGGCACGCTGGACGCGTGGACCAGCCGCCCCCGGCTGTCGTACCCGAGCACGCCATGACCCTGCCCCACGCGCGTGCGGCAGTCCATCTGCAGGCGCGCCATCGTGCGATGCCACTTCGCTGTCACCGGCACCGACGCGTCCATCCGCGCCACCGTCTTGAGCGCCAGCCCGCGCACCCACAGCTCGACCGACGCGCCCCGCGCCTGCATCGTCGCCAGGTCCACTTGCAGGTCCGGCGCACCCGGCACCGCTTGCCAGTCCGACGCCGCACGCACCGGCCCCGCGGCGAGGCTGAGAACCAGTCCCGCCGCCGCAGCCAGCGCGTGCGCTGACTTCAAGGCTTGCGGCCCAGGATCTCGCCGATGCTGGCGCGCGGCTCCGCCAGCGGATCGGGCTCGCTCGCCGCGTCGGCGTCGGTGCGCTCCCGGCCGCGCTCGATGCCCGCATCGGCTTCGGGCGATGCCGGCATGCCGACTTCGGCGCCGCCGCCGGTGAGGCTGTGCGTGCCGACCGGCGCGCCGCCGCCCTTGCGCTTCTCGTCGGCCGGATGCCAGGGCTGGGCGTCCTTCTTCGCGTCGGGTCGTTCGGCGCGGCCACCATCGGAAGGGGTGTCTTTCATCGCTGCTCCTGTCGGGTTCGCGGGCGGGCGATCCGCCGCATGCAGGCGATTCTTCGCGGCGATGCGGGCGCAGCCTGTCGGCGCCGTACGCGGCGGCGGGTCAGTCGTGCTCCCGGCGGTGCGGGTGCTCCACCGCCTCGTTGGCGGCGCGACGGTCGAAGCTGAAGTCGTAGCGATCGCCCGGCGCCCCCTCGCCGCGCGCCATGCGCAAGCCGAGCGGTCGCACGCGTTGCGCGAAAGCGAGCACCTGCTCGCGGCTGTCGAGCGTGAACCGGGCCATCAGCTGCCCCGTGCGGCCGCGCACCGACACCTGCCATTCCCCGCGGCCGCCGGGCGCGGCGCGCCGGGCCTGGTGGATGGCTTCGAACACTTCGGTGACGGGGTCGCGGCGCGGCCAGGCGGACTGGTTCATCTCGCGGCCTCCAGGGCAGGCCGCGCCAATGGCTCAGGCAGGCGACTGACCTTGCGCATCGGGCACGTCCTACAAAACCATCCGGCCGGCATGGAGAGGATTCGCCGCATGACGACACCCGTCCAGGCTCACTTCAGCGACAGCTGGTGGAACGATTCCGGTCCCGTCGACGACCGGCAGCCGGGCGGCCTGGGACTGTGGGCACTGATCGTGCTGCTGTCCCTGGCGCCGGGCATGGGCGTGCTGCTCACCGTTCTGCTGGACTGACGAACGCCTCCAGGCGCCGCCATCTCGCGAAGGCGGGGACTCCGGGCGCGCGTGAAGCGCGCCGAGGCGGGAGCACTGGATTCCCGCCCTCGCGGGAATGACGGTGGGGGGGCATTGCCTAGTCGGCAGCACCGGTCCGGGGATCGGGCGCGTTCCAGTGCCAGTCCACATGCTCGAAATCGCTGTCGCGGAACGGCTCGGGCACTTGCTGCGCGGGCAGCAGGCGTTGCAGCAGCCCGGCCAGGCCGCGGCGGGGCGCAGGCGATGCGCGGAAATCGTCGTTGTCTTCCATGGATGAACCACTCCTTGCTGAGGCAGGCGCAAATGGTGGCCCGAGCCTGCTGGCTCGGCTGTAGGACGGCGACGGCATCGAAGAACAAGGGCCGCGGCGGAGACGGTTGGCATGCAACCCGCCGTAAGGTGTGTGAGTGCACGCCAGCATCGCGCCCGCATTTGCCTCTTTTTTCAGCAGAACGTCGCAAGCGAATGTCCACGCACGTTTGCCTCGAAAGCACAGGGCTTTCCCACAGAGTTGTCCACCGCGGCTGTGGGTTTCGTCCTACCTCTCCGTGGGCACCCGGCCTTCAGGCCGCGTGTTCCGGGGCGCCCCCCGCACGGAAGAGGTCTTGACACGACTTCTGCGCGCCGGCGTTGCAGGGCCGCATCGCGCGTGCTTCATCCGCGGCCGCAGCTGGCCAGCGTGGTGCGTTGCCACTGGACTTCGCGGGCAGCCCCTGCCGGCACTTCCTGGGCCACGAAGACACCGCCGTCGCGCAGCACGACGTCGCCGTTGACGTACGCCTTTCCGCGCTCCCAGTTCGCAGCGACGCACGGGAGCGCCTTGGGTTCGCTGCCGATGGGGGCCTGCGCTGCGGGTGCGGGAGCAGGCGGCGTCGGGGCTGCAGGGGCGGGCACGGTTGCATCGGCAGGCGGCACCGTGGGCGCAGCCGGTGGTGCCGGTGGGGGCGGCACTGGCGCAGGCGCAGGCGGCGGCGGCGGCGGTGGCGGTGGTGGCGGTGGCGGTGGCGGTGGCGGTAGCGGTGGCGGTGGCGGTGGCGCCGGTGGCGGCGGCGCAGGCGTGGGCGCCGGTGCAGCCGCTACAGGAGCGGGCGCAGGTGCCGGTGTCTCCGTCTTGCTTGGCTTGCCCGAGGTGCTGGAGTGTCCCGGCTTGTTCGGCTTCACCGAGCCTTGCCATTCGCGGCGGGGCGGGTCGGTGTTGCCGTGGCCGCTGTCTTTCGATGGGCCCTGGCTGTTCGTGTTGCTGCCCGGAGCGCCGCCGGCGTTGCCACCCGCGTTGCCCCCGACGATGCCACCCGCAGCAACGCTGCTGGGCCGGTACTCGACGCTTCGTCCCAGGCCCACGGCCGTCCCGGTGGCCGTGCCGGGCAGCACCTGGTAGTCGTAGACGCTGATGTCCCCGGTGCCGACCACCGGCTCGACGCCCAGCTCGGCGCTCACCACGTACTCGTTGCCCTCGGCCCACCGCTGGCCGCACGCATCGGTGCGCGTGGCCATGTAGTTGACGATGGCGGCCAGGTCGATCTCGCCGGCCCCCACCGGCAACACCTCCGGCACGAAGGCGACCAGCTTCCAGCCGGTCTTGCCATACGCGCCGCCCAGGGTTCCGAAGTTGTAGCGGCTGCAGCCATCGCCGTCCTTGGTGATGTACACGTGGTAGCGCTTGCCGGCGATCATGGCGTCGTGGTCGTACCAGCCCGGATTGCGGCCGCCGGCCGTGTGGTGCGCGCCGTAGTTCCCCCAGTGGTCCAGCGGGATCATGATCTCGTGCGTGATCGACGAGTTCAGCCAGCCGTCGTCCTGCCGCGCATCGGATTGCAGCCAGAGGTCGAAGGTGAGCTGGCCCTGCCCCGTGGGCTTCGCGTTGTGCTGGTAGGCCAGGCGGGCCTTCAGCGGCGGGATGGGCAGCTGCATCGGGAAGAGGCTTGCGCCCGGAGCGCCGGACGACGTGCGCGCAACGCCGGTGCCTTGCAGCAGTGCAGCGGTGTAGCTGGCATAGCCCGGCTTGCGACCGTACATCGCGGCGGGGTAGCCCTTGACCTCCGTGTCGCCCTCGGGCCATCGCCACTGCATGCGGAAGGCCACCTCGCCTGCGGCGCCGGTGGCCGCGCCCACCCCCTGGTAGAAGTCGTTGGGGCCGACCGAGCCCTGGCCCCAGCGGTTGTCGATCACCCAGTACGGATCGCCCGCGCTGCCGGCGCGCAGCCATCGGTCGTCGCCGAGCGCATCGACGCCCATGGCCGGCGCCTGGGCCATCGAACGCGCGGGAACCAGCGCCGCACAGGCGACCAGCACCACGGCCGCGCAATGGGTGTTGCTTCGCCGCGCCTTCGCGAGTCCACCCCGCCCCGGCAGGCCATCGGGTCTGCTGATCATGTCCACGACTCCTGTAGCTCCTGAGCCCAGTCTGCGATGGCGCCGCGCGGCGCTCCATCCTCTTTTCTCGGCGAAAGCGTTCCTCGCCGGCCCCGCGCCGCCCGCCGCGCGCCTCGTCACGGGGCAGGCGTGGGGCGCGCGTGCGGCTGCGGCGCGGATGCAACGGGGCAGGAGCGACCTCCGACGCTTGCGGCGTGTCCAGCTATGGATTGGCTAGCGCGCTCCGTGCATCCGCGCACGCAGTCACCGGCCGTTCGAGCGACCCGCACTGCAGTGGTGCCGCGCACCTCGACCCGCATCCCGCCGGTCACGGAATGCATGGAACGTAATCCTTCGAAAGCGCTACCGCGGCCGTTGCGGAGTCGATCCCCGCGAAGTCGTCACGCCGCCAGCGCGGAGAGCATGGCCTCGTTGAAGCGCTCCGCCGCCTCGAACTGCACCCAGTGGCCGGTGTCGGGGATCACCGTCATGCCACCGAACCGGGGGTTGGCGCACAGCGCGGCCTTCACCTGCGGCCACAGGCCGTCCATCAGCACATCCTCGCCGCCGTAGATCGCGCTGAAGGGGCACTGGAAGCCGCGGATCGCTTCCTGGAAAGCCGGCGTGGTCACCAGCCGCCGCCGGCGCATGCGGTCGCGCGTGACGTTGTGCGCCTGCAGCGAGAGCGCCACGTCGTCGATGGCCTGCGGCTGGTGCAGCATGATCGCGCCCAGGTTGTGGCGGTGGATGCGCAGGCGTTCCTGCGGCGTCGACGAGAGGCTCCACGGCTTGAGGTCGACGCCGCGGCCCCGCTGCAGCGGCACGACGGGCGCACCCACCAGCAGCAGGCGCGACACGCGCTGCGGCATCTGCGACGCGAGCAGCGCCGCCACCAGGCTGCCGAACGAGAAGGCGACGATGTCCACCGGCCGCTCGCCGACCAGGCGGGCCAGCCCCTCGGCCACGGGCGCCACCACCGCGTCGGCATCACCACCGCCGGGCGGGACGGACGACTCGCCGAAGCCCGGCAGGTCGGGCACCACGGCCATGCGGCCCGCCCCCACCACCGCCGGGATGTTGCGCAGCCAGTGCGTCCAGCTGCCGCTGCCGCCGTGGAGCAGCACGACGGGCTCGCCCTCGCCCCAGAGGCGCCAGGCGATGTGGCCGTCGCCGCAGGGCGTCTCGCGCCGCCGGGCCCGGTCTTCGAGGTCGCGCATCTCGCGCGGGAGTTCCATGTCGTGGTCCATCAGGCCTCCATGATAGGAACAGCGGGACAATGGCCCCATGGACATGCCCACCGGCACGCAGAGTCTCTCGCGCAGCATCCGGCTGCTGCGCGTGCTCGCCACGCGCGGCGAGATCGGCTGGCGCCTGTCGGACCTGGCCGCGGCTTGCGAGCTCGACAAGAGCACGGCCCACCGCATCCTGGCCGCGCTGCAGAAGGAGAGGCTGGTGCAGCAGCGCGCCGGCGACCGCCGCTACCTGCCGGGGCCGCTGCTGTTCGAGCTGGGCCTGTCGGTGCACGGGCAGCACGCCTTCCAGGACGTGGCGCGGGCGAGGCTGGCGCCCTGGTCGCGCCGCATGGACGGCAGCGCCCTGCTGCTGCTGCGCAGCGGGCACGAGTACGTCTGCAGCGTTCGCACCGGCCCCGCGCGGCTGCCGGGCCTGATGGTGGAACAGGGCACGCGGCGGCCGCTCTTCACCTCGGTCGGGGGCGTGGCGATCCTGCAGACGTTCGGCGACGACGAGGCCCGCGAGGTCCTGGCCAACAACGTCGAGCAGGAGACCGCCAAGCGCGGCACGGCGCGCCTGCCCCTGCTGGAGAAGATGCGCGAGCGCTCGGCCCAGCATGGCTTCGGCGTGAACCTGGGCGACGTGGTCGGCGGCGTGCATGCTTTCGCCGTGCCGCTGCGCGGGCCGGAGGGCACGGCCTTCGCGTCCGTGTGCCTGATCGGCACGGCGGAGCGCTTCCCGCCTTCGCGGCTGCTGGAAATCCATGAAGAGCTCACCCGCATCGCCGGCGAGCTGCAGCTGGAAGCGCAGCAGCTGCTCTTCGCGCCGGCGGCGCCGAACCAGAAGTCCAACATGTGAAACTTCATGCGCGGCCGCCCTTGGGTCGCGCGCGCCGCATCGATAACGTTGCGGCCATGAACATCCAGTCCGCGCACAACCTCGAGGACGTGCGGCAGATGGCGCGCCGCAAGCTGCCCCGCATCGCCTTCGATTTCATCGACGGCGGCGTCGACGACGAGCTGTGCCTGCGCCGCAACCGCGAAGCCTTCCAGCAGCACCGCCTGCTGCCCCGCTACCTGGTCGACGTCTCGAAAAGGGACCCGTCCACCGTGCTGCTGGGGCGGCGCTACTCGAGCCCCTTCGGCATCTCGCCCACCGGGCTGGCGGGCCTGTTCTGCCCCGACGCCGACCGCATGCTGGCCGAGGCGGCGGGCCAGGCCAACATCCCCTTCCTGCTCTCGAGCGCGAGCAACGGCGCGCTGGAGGACATCGCCCCGGTGGCGCCCGAGCACGTGTGGTTCCAGATGTACTGCACGAGCGACGAGAAAATCAACGCCGACCTGGTGCGGCGTGCGCGCGCCAGCGGCGTGCGGGTGCTGGTGGTGTCGGTGGACGTGCCGGTGAACTCCAACCGCGAGCGCAACAAGCGCAACGGCTTCAGCCGGCCCTTCCGCATGACGCCGGGCGTGGTGCTGGAAGCCCTGGCCCATCCCGCGTGGGTGCTGCGCTACCTGCAGACCGGCGGCATCCCGATGATGCGCAACTGGAAGCCGTATGCGCCCGAGGGCGCTTCGGCCGCGCAGGTGGCCGACCTCTACGGCACGCTGACGCCCGCGCCCATGGTGCATTGGGGCCACCTGCAGCGCATCCGCGAATCCTGGCCGGGGCCGCTGGTGGTCAAGGGCCTGATGCATCCGGAAGACGCGAAGCAGGCGGTGCGCATGGGCGTGGATGCGCTGGTCGTCTCCAACCACGGCGGGCGCCAGCTCGACGTCGCGCCCTCGCCGCTGGAGGTGCTGCCCGCGATCCGCAAGGCGGTGGGCGAGGACGTGGAGCTCATCCTGGACAGCGGCGTGCGGCGCGGCTCCGACATCGTGATCGCGCGCTGCCTGGGCGCGAAGTTCTCGATCTTCGGCCGGCCCACGCTGTTCGGCGCCGCGGCCGCGGGCGCCGAAGGCATCGAGCGGGTGATCCGGCTCGTGCGCAACGAGGTCGACATGGTGCTGGCGCAGATCGGCTGCGCGAACTTCGACGACCTGCATCAGGGTTTCCTCTGGGCCCCGGGCGCCGAGGCCGCGCCACCGCCCGCTGCCGCGGCACCGGAAGTCCAACATGTGGAACAACCGGTGGCCGTTCCCTTTCCGTGACCGGGGCGCGTCGCTAACGTATCCCTTCCCAGAAAGACAAGGAGACAAGCCGTGACTACTTTCGCAAGAAGGCCCATCCTCGGGCTGCTGGCGGCCGCGGCCGCCGCGCTGCTGCCGCTGGCGACGCTGGCGCAGTCGGACTACCCCAACCGGCCGGTGAAGATCATCGTGGCCTACCCGGCGGGCCAGAGCACGGACATCGCCACGCGCTACTTCGCGCAGAAGCTGACGCAGGCCATGGGCCAGAGCTTCGTGGTGGAGAACCGCCCGGGCGCCTCGGGGAACATCGGGACCGCCGTCGCGGCCAAGACCGCGCCCGACGGCTACACGCTGATCATGGGCGCGTCCGGCACGCATGCGATGAACCCGGCGCTGTTCGATAACCCGGGCTTCGACGCCGAGAAGGACTTCGACGCCATCATGCTGACGGCGCTGATCCCGTTCGCGATCTCGGCGGGGCCCAGCGCCAACATCAACTCGCTGACCGAACTCATCGCGCAGGCGCGGAACAAGGCGGGCAAGGTCGACGCGGCCATCCCCAGCGTCACCGGCCAGCTGGTGCTGGAGATGCTCAAGCAGCGCGACGTGCCGCTGTTCGGCGTGAAGTTCAAGGGCTCGGCCGACGCCATGACCGCGACGCTCGGCGGGCATGTGCCCGTGCTGATCGACACGGTCGCGGCCACGCGCACGCAGCTGGGCAGGATCAAGGTGCTGGCCGTCACGACGGCGCAGCCGATGGCCTCCATGCCCGGCGTGAAGACGGCCAGCGAACAGGGCCTGGCCAACTTCAACATCGCCGCGTGGAACGCATTGATGGCGCCCAAGGGCATCCCGCCCGAGATCCACGCGAAGCTGGCCACCGAGATGCGCAAGATCCTCGACCTGCCCGAGACGCAGAAGGCCCTGGGTGACCTGGGCTTCGAACGCGCGCCGGTCTACACGCAGGCCGAACTCAACGCCTGGCTGCGGGAGGAGCGCCGCAGCTATGCCCAGACCATCAAGTCCGCCCAGATGAAGCCCGAGTGAGACCCACCATGCCGAAGATCCGCACCTCCCCCCTGCACAGCAACTTCGCCGTGCAGGTCCACGCCCAGGTCATGGACCTGGTGAACGATCCCGATGCCATCGAGGAGCTCAAGGGCCTGTGGCAGAACTCGCCGGTGATGATCTTCCGGCGCCAGTCGCTGGAGGAATCGGAGCTGGTGCGCTTCACCGAGCACTTCGGCCGCTGCGAGACCACCGGCCGCAAGGACATCCAGTCGCCCTACCAGGAGCAGATCATCTACTTCAGCACGCTGAAGTACGCCGATGGCCGCTTCGTCGGCGGCTTCGCCGGCGGCGACGACGTGGACTGGCATTCGGACCAGACCTACCAGGTGCGCCCGGCCACCGGCGCCATGCTGTTCGGCACCGAGGTGCCGCGCGACGGCGGCGACATCTACTGGGCCGACCAGTACGGCGCCTGGGATCGCCTGCCCCAGGACATCCAGCAGCTGATCGAAGGCAAGACCGGCGTCTACCGCTACGCCAAGCGCTACGCCATGCTCAATGCGCTGGAGTTGAAGGACAAGGAGAAGGCCAACGCGATGCTCAGCCTGCCCGATGCGAAGCACAAGCTGGTGCTTACGCATCCGCGCACCGGCCGCAAGGCGCTGTACGCCGACCCGACCACGCTGGTGGCGATCGAGGGCCTGTCCGAGGCGGAGGCCGCGCGCGTCATGCCGGTCCTGTTCGAGGCCGGCGGCCATCCCTCGCTGGTGTACCGGCACAAGGTGCACAACGGCGACCTGCTGATGTGGGACAACGGCTGCACCATGCACCGGCGCGACGAGATGCGGCTGGACCAGCCGCGGCTGATGAAGCGCACCACCTTCCGCCTGTCGGCCAGCGACTACTGCGTGCCGCAGGCATGAAGCGCGACGCCGCGGTCCGCGACCTGGTCACCGACCAGGAGTGGCAGGCCCGCGTCGAGCTCGCGGCCTGCTACCGGCTCATGCCGCTCTACGGCATGAGCGACCTGATCTACAACCACATCACGTCGCGGGTGCCGGGCACGCAGGACCGCCTGCTGATCAATCCGTATGGTTTCCTGTATGAGGAGATCACGGCGTCCAGCCTGGTGACGATCGACCTGGCCGGCAACGTCGTCTTCAACCCGCACGACGACCACGGCATCAATGCCGCCGGCTACGTGATCCACAGCGCGGTGCACATGGCGCGCCACGACGTTGGCTGCGCCATGCACACGCACTCGCGCGCGGGCATGGCGGTGTCGGCCCTCAAGTGCGGGCTGCTGCCGCTGACGCAGACGGCCATGCGCTTCGCCGACATCGCCTACCACGACTACGAGGGGCCGGCGATCGACGAGGGCGAGCGCGAGCGGCTGGTGCGGGACCTGGGCGACTCCACCGCGATGGTCCTGCGCAACCATGGGCTGCTGGCCCTGGGCGCCGACGTGCCGCAGTGCTTCAACACCATGTACTGGCTGGAGATGGCCTGCCGGGCGCAGGTGGACGCGATGGCCTGCAATGCGGAGCTGCTGATCCCGGCGAAGGACGTGGTCGACAGAACCTGCCATCTCTACAAGCCGCACGTGCGTAGGCCGCACGGGGTGCTGGAGTGGCCGGCGATGCTGCGGCTGCTGGACCGGCGGGATCCTTCTTACAAGGAATAGGACAGAACACAGAGGCACAGAGGCACAGAGAAAAAGAAGAGGCATCCATCAACAAGACCTCCGTGTTCCTCTGTGCCTCTGTGCCTCTGTGCCTCTGTGCCTCTGTGTTCTGTCCCTCCGTGTAGTGCACGCAGGCTACCCATTCAGCCCCGGGACCACTGCCGCGAGATGAAGCTGCAAGTCGCCAGCAGCAGCTGCGCGTGCTCCGTCACGTTGCCTTCCATCCGGTGCCGGGGCCCGGCCACCGCCACGGCCAGCGTCTCCGAGTTCACCGACAGGAACGCCGACACCGCCCACACGTCCGGCACGTTCTCCCCCCGCGTGAGGAAGTAGCCCCGCCTGCGGCTCTCCAGGATGTCCGCGACCAGCGTGTCCCCGTCCGTGAGCGTCGCGCCCGTGATGGCCGGCAGCTCGCGGCCGGACAGCAGCGCGCGCAGTTCGGACTCCTTGAGGCTGCCCATCAGCGCCTTGCCGATGGCGCTGGAATGCAGCGGCTTGAACTCGCCCGGCTTGGCCGAATAGCGGATGGAGTGCGGGCTCTCCACCACCTGCAGGTAGATCACCGACTCGCCCTGCCGCTTGCCCAGGATCACCGTCTCGCGCGACGCATCGCGCAGGCGCTCCAGCATCGGCATCACGCGCTCGACGAACGGGTCCTTCTCGTGGATGGAGCGCGCCAGGTCGAAGAAGCGGCGCGTCGGGTACAGCGCGCGCGGGCGCGTCAGCGAGTAGAGGTAGCCGCGCGCGGTGAGCGTGCCCACGATGGCGTGGCAGCTGCTCTTGGGGATGCCGGTCATCTCCGCCAGGTCGGTCAGCGACAGCGGTTTCTGGACCTTGTCGAAGGCTTCGAAGATGTCGAGCACGCGCTCGACAGCGGTGACGGCGACGTTGCTCATCCTTGGCTTTGTTCAGCCCGCTGAACAAATCTCCTTGTGCTGCGTTCCGGAAGGGTTGCGCGATGCGCGTTGTTCGAGATATCGAACAACGGTTCTTTTCACCGAACCGCGACGAATCTAGCATGCCCGCCATGCAAGCCACCACGATGCAAGGAAGCGGCGAAAACATCCGCGTCCTGGAACGCAGCCCCGGCGCGGTCTGGATCACCGTCGACCGCGCCCAGAAGCACAACGCCCTGGCCCGCCCCGTCCTGAAGGAACTGGCCGCCGCCGTGCGCACCGCCGGTGCGCGCGAGGACGTGCGCTACCTGGTGGTCACCGGCGCGGGCGACAAGTACTTCGCCGCGGGCGGCGACCTGCGCGACCTGTCCAACGTTCGCGATGAAGCGGCCGTGATGGCGATGATGGAAGAAGCCGGCGCCGCGCTCGACGCCATCCGCCAATGCCCCGTGCCCGTGATCGCCTTCCTCAACGGCGATGCGATCGGTGGCGGCGCGGAGCTCGCGCTGGCCTGCGACATGCGCCTGCAAACGGCGCACGCGCGCATCGGCTACATCCAGGCCAAGCTGGCCATCACCTCCGCCTGGGGTGGCGGGCCCGACCTGTTCCAGCTCATCGGCCCGGCGCATGCGATGCGCATGATGAGCCGCTGCGAGCTGGTGGGCGCCGAGCAGGCGCTCGCCTGGGGCCTGGCCGACGCCGTGATCGGCGACGGGCCCGAGGGCGCCGACGCCAAGACTTTCTTCAAGCCGCTGGACGCCTGCGCGCCGCAGGTGCTGCGCGGCATCAAGGCCCAGGCCATCGTGGCCCGCCAGGGCCAGGGCTGGAAGGCGCACCGCGCGACCGAACAGCAGCACCTGGTTCGCACCTGGCTGCACGACGACCACTGGGCCGCCTCCGAAAAGCTTTTGTCCAAAGGTTCCTGATGAACGCGAGAGACCCCAATCCCCCCGCCACCGGGCTGGCCGAACCCGTGCTGGGCCCGCTGAGCCGCAGCGGCATTCCCGTGCCCACCGCCGTCGACGCCGGCGCCGTCAAGGCCGAGAACATCGGCAAGCCCGGCGAATACCCGTTCACGCGAGGCATCTTCCCGGACGGCTACCAGGGCCGGCTGTGGACCATCCGCCAGTACTCGGGCTTCGGCACCGCCGAGGAATCGAACGAGCGCTACAAGTTCCTGCTGGACCAGGGCCAGACCGGCCTGTCGGTGGCGCTGGACCTGCCCACGCAGTGCGGCTTCGATCCCACGCACCCGATGGCCCGGCCGGAGATCGGCAAGGTGGGCGTGTCGCTGTCCAACCTGAGCGAGGCCGAGATCCTGTTCAAGGACCTGGACCTGTCGAAGATCTCCACCTCGTTCACCATCAACGGCACGGCCGCGATCATCTACGCGATGTACCTGGCGGTGGCGGACAAGCAGGGCGTGCCGCGCAGCAAGCTCACCGGCACCATCCAGAACGACATCCTGAAGGAGTACGTGGCGCGCGGCACCTGGATCTTCCCGGTGCGGCCGTCGATGCGTCTGATCGCCGACTCCATCCTGTACTCCAACGACACCACGCCGCGCTTCAACCCGATCAGCATCGCGGGCGCGCACGTGCGCGATGCCGGCGCGACCGCCGCGGAGGAGATGGCGTACACGCTGGCCAACGGCCTGGCCTACGTCGACGAGCTGCAGCGCCGCGGCGGCGACGTGGAGAAGTTCGCCAAGCGGCTGTCGTTCTTCTTCTACGTGCACATGGACTTCTTCGACGAGATCGCGAAGTTCCGCGCCGGCCGGCGCCTGTGGGCGCGCTTCATGAAGGAGCGCTACGGCGCCAACGACCCCAAGGCGCAGCACTTCCGCTTCGGCGTGGTGTGCGGCGGCTCCTCGCTGGTGGCGCCGCAGCCCTACAACAACGCGGTGCGCGTGGCGGTGGAAACCATGGCCGCGGTGTTCGGCGGTGCGCAGTCCATCTTCACCTGCGCCTTCGACGAGGCCTTCCAGATCCCCACCGAGTTCTCGGCGGAGCTGGCGGTTCGCACGCAGCAGATGATCGCCTTCGAGTCGGGCATCGCCCGCACGGTGGACCCGCTGGGCGGCAGCTACTTCCTGGAGCAGCACACCGACCGCATGGAAGAGGCCATCCTGAAGGTGATGAACGAGATCGACGCCTACGGCGGCGTGGTCCCGGCCATCGAGGACGGCTGGATCCAGCTGCGCCTAGCCGAGCGCGGCCTGGAGCGCAAGCTGGACACCGACTCGGGCAAGAACGTCATCGTCGGCCAGAACCACTTCCGCAGGGAGGGCGAGCGGATCGGCGTGGGCGACGTGTTCAAGCTGGACCCCACCGTGGCGCAGCGCGCGCTGGAGAAGTTCCAGCGCACGCTGGACACTCGCAGCCAGGCCGCCGTCGATGCGTCGCTGGCCAGGCTGGCCGCGGCGGCCGCCAAGGACAGCGAGAACGTCATGCCCTACCTGGTGGACTGCTGCCATGCCTACGCCACCGTGGGCGAGATGGTCGCGTGCCTGAAGAAGGAATGGGGCGAATTCAAGGAGCCGGTGAATCTATGAACGACGTGAAAGAGGCCCGGCCGCTGGCGGGCAAGCGGATCCTGGTGGGCAAGCCGGGGCTGGACGGGCACGACATCGGCGCCAAGATCGTCGCGCTCACGCTGCGCGACGCCGGTGCCGAAGTGATCTACACCGGCCTGCGCCGCAGCCCGGCGCAGATCGCGCAGGTGGCGGTGGACGAAGGCGTGGACGCGGTCGGCCTGTCGATCCTCTCGGGCAGCCACAAGGAGCTGGTGGGCGACGTGATCGCCGAGCTGCGAGCCCACAAGGCCGGCGACGTGAAGGTGTTCGTCGGCGGCACCATCCCCGGCGAGGACCACGCCGCCCTGCACGAGCTGGGCGTGGCGGCGGTGTTCACGGCGGACATGCCGCTGGAGAGCGTGGTGTCGCAACTGGCGGCGAAGCTGGCATGAACGGTCCTCTCTCGGGCATCCGCATCATCGAGGTCGGCCACATGCTGGCCGGGCCCTATTGCGGCCTGCTGCTGGCCGACATGGGCGCCGAGGTGATCAAGGTGGAGCCGCCCGAGGGCGACATCGCCCGCAAGGTCAGCCCGCACTTCATCGGGCCCCACAACGCCTACTTCGCCAGCCTGAACCGCAACAAGAAGAGCGTGGTGCTGGACCTGGCGAGCACCGCGGGGCGGGCCGAACTGGAGTCGCTGGCCTCGTCGTCGCATGCGCTCATCACCAACCTGCGGCCATCCGCGATCAAGAAGCTCGGGCTCACCTACGCGGGCCTGAAGGCCTGCAACCCGAAGATCGTCTGCGTGGCGCTGACGGGGTATGGGCTGGACGGTCCTTACTCGGAGGCCCCGGCCTACGACTACGTGATCCAGGCGATCACCGGCGTGATGGCGCTCACCGGCGATCCTTCGTCGCCGCCGACCAAGGCCGGCTACTCGGCGGTCGACAACTCGGCGGGGATCATGGCGGCGATGGGCCTGCTGGCCAAGATCATCGAAGGCCGCGGCGGCCAGGTCGACGTGGCCATGTACGACGTGATGATGTCGCAGCTGAACTACCTGGCGGGCGCATCGCTCAACACCGGCGAAGTGGTGGAGCGGCTCGCGAATTCCTCGCACCCCTACATGGTGCCGGCGCAGATCTTCCCCACGGCCGACGGCTGGCTCACGCTCTTCATCACGCACGACAAGTTCTGGCAGACGTTCTGCACCGAGATCGGCCGGCCCGGCTGGGCGACCGACCCCGTGTTCGCCACCATGGCGGCGCGGCGCGAAAACCGCGCCCGGGTGCTGGCGGCCATCGGCGAAGTGTTGCTGCAGGCCGGCGCCGCCGAATGGGTGCGGCGGCTCGCACCGCTGGGCGTGGTGGCCTCCGAAGTGGGCACGCTGGCGCAGGCGCTCGAAGGCGACCTGGCCCGCTCGCGCGACCTGGTCGTGCCGCTGGGCGGGCCGAAGTCGCCGCTGCGTGCCGTGGGCGCGCCCCTGAAGTTCGACGGGTTCACGCCGGACTACGGCATGCCGCCGCTGCTGGACGAGCACCACCAGGAGGTGCTGGGGAAGGCGCTGGCATGAGCCGCCGGGCCGCTCCCAAGGCTCATGGCACCGCAGCGCGCAGCGCGGAGGTTATCCAATGAGCAAACCCCCGCTGGACCGACACGCCCTGGGCCGCCGGCTGTCGAAGCTGGCCAATGCCAGCACGGCGGACCTGGTGCGGCTGCAGCGCACCGAGCCCTGCGCCACGCCGGCGCGGCGCATCGGGCTGACCGGCCCGCCGGGCGCGGGCAAGAGCACGCTGGCCGGGCACCTGGCGCTGCACCGCGGCCGCGACCGGCGCCTGGGCGTGCTGGCGGTGGACCCGAGCAGCCCCAGGACCGGCGGCGCCATCCTGGGCGACCGCATCCGCATGGACGAGCTGGCCGGCAGCGCCGAGATCTACATCCGCTCGATCGGCTCGCGTTCGGCGAACGACGGGCTCTCGGACAACCTGCCCGAGATGCTGGACGCGATGGACGAGTTCAGCTTCGACGAGGTGCTGCTGGAGACGGTGGGCGTGGGCCAGGCCGAACACGCGGCCCGCGTGCAGGTGGACACGCTGGCGCTGGTGCTGCTGCCCGAGAGCGGCGACGTGGTGCAGGCGATGAAGGCCGGCATCATGGAGATGGCCGACCTCTTCGTGGTGAACAAGGCCGACCTGCCCGGCGCCCAGAAGATGGCCACCGACATCCAGCGCATCAGCGCCCTCTCGCGGCGCGCTGCGGATGCCTGGCGCCCGCCCGTGCTGCTGGTGTCGTCCTCCATGCCGGAGACGGTGTCGGCCCTCTCGGCCGCCATCGACCACCACCAGGCGTGGCTGGCCGGGACCGACCGCCGCACGGCGCTGCTGCAGGCGCGTGCGCGCTACCGGTTGCGGCGGCTGATCGAGCGGCGCACGGCCGATGCCGTGGCGGCGCTGGAGGCGAAGACGCTGGAGGCGCCGCTCGAGGAGCAGCTCGAGCGCGCCCTGCAGGCGATCCGGAATCCGGGCTGACCGACGAACACAAGGAGACAACGACATGCTCAAGCAGATCCGCCACTGGGCCGCGATCGCTGCGCTGGCCACTTTCGCCCTCGCGGGCCAGGCGCAGGACTTCCCGAACAAGCCCGTGAAGATCCTGGTGCCGCAGACGCCGGGCGGCGCGTCCGACGCGCTGGCGCGCATCGTGGCGCAGAAGCTCGGCGAGAAATGGGGCCAGCCGGTCGTGGTGGAGAACCGCGCCGGCGCGGGCGGCAACGTGGGCATGGAAGTGGTGGCCAACTCGCCGGCCGACGGCTACACGCTGCTCATGAGCTACGTCGGGACGCACGCGATCAACGGCGCGCTGTACAAGAAGCTGCCGTTCGACCCGGAGAAGGACTTCGCGCCCGTCGCCACGCTGGCCACCCTGCCCTTCGTGGTGGTGGCCAAGGCCGACTCGCCATTCAAGACCATCCCCGAGCTGATCGCCGCGGCGAAGAAGGGCCCCCTCACCTACGGGTCGGCCGGCAACGGTTCGGTGAACCACCTGCTGGGCGAGATGTTCAACTCCGCCGCGGGCGTGAAGCTGGTGCACGTGCCCTACCGCGGCGCCGCGCCGGCGATGCAGGACCTGATGGGCGGGCAGATCAACCTGGTGTTCACCAGCCTGCCTTCGGTGGCCGGCGCGATCAAGCAGGGCACGCTGCACCCGATCGCGGTCACGAGCGCCAAGCGCGCGGGATCCTTCGCCACCATCCCCACCGTGGCCGAGGCCGGCTTCAAGGACTTCGACGTCAACCCGTGGTTCGGCCTGTTCGCGCCGGCCAAGGTGCCGCCGCAGGTGATCCGCAAGATCAACGCGGACGTGAACGAGGTGCTCAAGTCAAAAGACGTGGTCGACAAGTTCGCCGCCCAGGGCGCCGAGCCCTACCTTACCGACCCGCAGCAATTCGCCGGCGTGCTGAAGGCGGACATCGCCAAGTGGAGCCAGGTCGTCAAGGCATCCGGCGCGTCCGTCGATTGAAAGGTTTGCAATGAGTCCCTCCAAGGTCTTCCTGAAGGTCAATCGCGTCGCGCCCGAAATCGTGGCGCAGGCGCGCGAGGTCACCGTGGCCGACGTGCACGAGGCCATGGGCCCGCCCGGCCGCGCGGCGCTGATGTCGTCGCGCATGCGCCCGCTCAAGGAAGGACAGAGGATCGCCGGACCGGCCGTCACCGCCTTCTGCTGGCCGGGTGACAACCTGATGATGCACCGCGCGCTGTACCTGGCCAAGCCGGGCGATGTGCTGGTGGTCGTGTGCCAGGCCGAACTCTCCGGCGCGCAGTGGGGCGACCTGGCGACGCGCTACGCGCTGCAGAAGGGCCTGGCGGGCGTGGTGGTGCAAGGCTGTGCACGCGACGTGGACCAGGTGCGCGCGCTCGGGCTGCCGGTGTGGTCCACCCACATCTGGCCGATCCACCCGGACAAGTCCGGCCACGGCTTCGTCAATGCGCCGGTGGTGTGCGAAGGGGTGAACGTGAAGCCGGGCGACCTCATCATCGCGGACGGCGACGGCGTGGTCTGCGTGCCGCGCGACGATGCCGCGCGCGTGGTCGCGGCCGCCCAGGCCAAGATGCGCAAGGAAGACGAGGCCGCCGAGAAGGTGCGCGCCGGCGCGGCCGTCTGGGACCTGAGCGGCGCCGCCGCGATCTACGCGGGGATGGAGATCGAAGAGGTCGATGCCGCTTACGATGACTGAATGATCCGACCCTCCACCGGCACGTGGACGGCCCTGGCGGTGACGCTGGCCGTGCAGGCGCTGGTTTCCATGGCCGTGTTGACCGTTCCCGCGATGGCGCCGGCCATGGCGCAGTCGCTCGGCGTCTCGCCCACGCTGATCGGCGCCTACGTCGCCGTGGTCTACATCGGGGCCATGCTCGCGAGCCTGCTCGGGGGGCCGCTGGTGATGCGCTGGGGCGCGATCCGCGTGAGCCAGGTGGGGCTGGTGGTGTGCGCGGCGGGGCTGGCGCTCCTGGCCGCGGCGCCCGGGCTCGCCTCGGCCCTGGTCGGCGCCTGGCTGATCGGGCTGGGCTACGGGCCGATCACGCCGGCCAGTTCGCACCTGCTGGCCAAGTCCACACCGCCGGACCGACGCTCATTGGTGTTCTCCATCAAGCAGGCCGGCGTGCCGCTCGGCGGCGTGATGGCCGGGGCGCTCGTGCCCGGGCTGCTGATCGTCGGCGGGACCGATGCCGCGCTGCTGGCCGTGGCCGCGGGCAACCTGCTGTGCGCCGTGATCGCCCAGCCGATCCGCGCGGAGCTCGATGCGGACCGGCAGCCGGGGCACTCGCTCGGGTTCGCCAACCTGGCCGGACCGGTGCGGCTGGTCACGTCGCATGCCGAACTCGCGCAGCTGGCTTCGTTCTCGTTCGTGTTCTCCGTGGTGCAGATGTGCCTGGCGGCGTACCTGGTGACCTACCTGCACTCGGCCCTGGGGTACAGCCTGGTGGTGGCGGGGGCGATGCTGTCGGCCTCGCAGGTGGGCGGTGTCGTGGGGCGGATCCTGTGGGGCTACATCGCGGACCGGTGGCTGGGCTCCCGGCGCATGCTGGCGGTGCTGGCCGTGCTGATGGCCCTGTGCTGCGGCGCCACTGCGGCCTTGCAGGCGGGCACACCGGTCGCGCTGGTGCTTGTGTTGATGGCCGTGTTCGGTGCGTCGGGCACGGGCTGGAACGGCGTGTACCTGGCGGAGATCGCGCGGCTCGCGCCCCCCGGGCAGGCGAGCGCCGCGACGGGCGGCGCGCTGTCCGTGACTTTCCTGGGGGTGGTGCTGGGGCCCGTGCTGTTCGGCACGCTGTCGGGCATGTTCGACAGCTATCGGGCCGGGTACCTGGTGCTGGCGTTGCCGACGGCGATCTGTGCGTGGCAGCTGCGCAGCGCGCGGCGGACGAAGACGGCTTGAGGGTGGTCGTGCATCGTGCGGCGGGGCGATCGCCCGCCGCACGATGCGGTCACGGCAGGCGGGTGACGCTGACCTGGCCGCCGGTCGTGATGGATGCCGACAGCAATCCGTCCGCCCCGACGAGGCCTGCGTCGATCACCGATCCACCGGGCTGCGTGATGGCATAGCGGCCCGGCACCAGGCCCGAGACGAGGAGCGCGTGCGTTCCCCCGTCGGCCACGCTGAAAACCACCTGCGGCACCGGTGCGCCCAGGGCGTCGTCGCGGAGCAGGACGAGCAGGCTCGCGCCGTCGTGAACCACCCGTGTGCCGACGAAGCCCGAGGTGCTGCCGATGGATTCCACGGTGGGGAGTGCCGGCGAGGCCTGGTCGGTGAAGCTCATGGCGTTCAGCAGCACGGTGGCCGGGCCGTCTGCGTCGAGTTCGAGGCCGAACCCGCCGATGGCGGGACTTCCACGGCCGAAGTAGTTGGATCGGCCCCTCAGCACGGGCACTTGCGGAGCCACTGTGGTGTGCACCATCCGCCCACCGGCCATCGCATCGACACAGCCCGCGCCGCCGAACATGCTTTCGCCGCACGGGGAAGCCGTGACGTACGTTCTCGGGTCCGCAGTGGCGAGGAAGTCTCCCCTGCTGTGGACCATGTACGTGACACTGTCCGCAGCGCCATTGGACGTGACGACCGAATCGCCGACCACGACGATGTGCTTGTAGTGGACGAGCAGGCGGTCGAACCGTTGCAGCGTGCGGCGCACACCGGAATCCTCTGACGTGCCATAGGCGGCTGCCGCATCCCCGATCACTGCGCGCAGGCCCGGGACGGCGGCCGATGCATGCACCGCTGCGATGCGGCCGTAGGCTGGATCGTTGGCACTGAAGCGCGGGTCGAGGATCGGCGTTCTCTGCCCCTCGCCGTTCACCAGCAAGGTGTTGTGGATCGCGGTGTCGTCGGCCAGGCCGCTGCCGCTCCAGTTGTTCAGGTCGGCGGCCTGCCAGCCCTTGTGCCAGACCACGAAGCTGTTCTGGTCGCGGTGCTGGTGGCTCGTGATCTGCGGGCCCTTGGCGCTGAAGAAGCTCACGGCCGTCGCATTGGCCGTCCAGTCGCTTCGCGAGTGGAACCACTGCGACGAGGCCGTGAACGTGGGCAGCACGGCTTCGGACGTGAAGTCCTGTTGCGCCCTGGTGGGCTCGTCGAACAGGAACTCGTGGATCCGCGCCCGACGGGTGCGCAGCACGCCGTCGGAGAGATCGCGCACCCAGTGCTGCGCCATCGCGCCGGCAGGCTGACCGGACAGGCCATCCGCCAGCATCGCCATCAGCGCGGCGTCGGCCGTGGTGACCGGCCCTTGGGCGTCGCTGGCGAGGTCACCCACCTGGACCAGCGTGGGCGGGTTGCTGGACGCGTTGTAAGCCGCGCCGCCGCGGTAGCCGTGCGAGCCGCGCTTGGAGAACATGTCCGGCTGCATCGAGTAGAGCTGGTAGCGCACCAGCTCGTCGGCGTAGTGGAGGCCCGGCGCCTTGAACAGGTCGAGCTTGCGGCCCACCGAGGCGTCCCGCAGCCACAACATCACTTCGACGAGGTCCTGCTTGGACTTGCGTCCATAGTGCGTGCCTTCGTGCCAGTAGCCGCCCTGCCCGTCGCCCTTCAGGTACGCGAAGATGGCGGGCCACTTCTCCTGCACGAGGAAGTTCCAGTTCCGCACCGCTGCGGGATCCTCGCCCCAGGTGGCGAGCGCCTGCAGGACGGTCGCGACGAGGTAGCCGTAGTGGTAGTTGTTTGCGGGATCGCTCAGGGCCCAGCCGCCGTCTTGGCGGTCATTCCAGATCCTGTCGACTGCCGTCCTCATGTACCCGCGATAGCTCTCCTTCTGGGATTCGGTCAGCCTGTCATGCAGCCAGTCGTACACGAGGGCGACGTTCTTGACGTAAAGGTGCGCGTACAGGAACTGCCCTGCCGCGAGGCAGCGGCCTGGATTGGCGAAATCGGTCGAGGGCAGATCGGTCGGGTAGCGGGCAACGCACGGCGGGGATCCCGGGGAAGCGTCGATGGGCTCGCTCGTCAGGCCCGCCACCATCAGGTCCGCGAACTGGATCGCCCGCTGGGCAAAAGCCTCTTCCCTCGTCACCACGAAGGCCAGGGCGAAGTGCCAGGCCTCGATGCCGTACTCGTGTCCGTCCGCCAGCGCGGCCTGGGCCTTGAGGAAGGGATAGGCGACTTCCCAGTTCTCGTCGGTCGAAGGTGCCCCGATGGAACCGTCGGGCAGGCGACCTGCCTTCGCCTGGAGAGCGCTCAATCGCTCTGGATCGATGGAGATTCTCGGGTGCTGGGCGCGCAGGCTGGCGGAGAGACAGCCGTCCGGCGACGCATGGACGATTGGCAATGCACCATCGACGATCGAGCAGGAGCTGCCGGTGACGGGATCAGGCTCCTGCGGCTCCGACGATCCGCCGCTTCCGCAGCCCCAGAGCGGCAATAAGAGAACCAGGCCCGCGACGAGACGAACCACCTTTGTTGCGCTTGACAAGATCTGCCTCCAGAACGGTCGACGGCGACCGTTCCGGAGAATCCCGGCGAAGGAGCGCGGCTTGAAGGCGCAAGGTCACTCAGGATTCGAACGCGGGGAGGCCCGGGAGCTTCACTGCGCAAACGTCATCCGACCGACGACGAGGCTGCGACGGTCGTCCGCCGGGCTGGTAGCGGTGTAATACGACGAGCCCGTCGACAAGCTCCATGTGTACCCGACGATCTTGCGCGTGCTGGCATCCGCGTAAAGCCGCATGGTGCCCAACCCGGCGCCGTTCTGGTCGGATCCGGATCCATCAGCCGCGGTTCCCTTGCGCGTATCACCGTCCCCGTGCGGCGAGCTCGTCGAATCGATGATCCGCAGCTCGTACTGAACCGTGTTTTCAATGATGGGCTTTGTGGCCTGGGAACGCTCGACGGGCGCGCCTGCAGCGATCATGGTGTGCCCTGTGCCACCACTGGTCTTGTCAAGATACTTGATGGCGACGAGGTCGCCGCGCTTGACGCTTGAAGCTGCTTCAATCCTCTGGAAGTTGTTCGTCGCCAGGATGTTGTCGTGGTACCGCGCCGAAGACGGCCCCGTGCTTCCCAGCCAGGTACTGATGCTCCCGGAAGAGAAAGCGAACGCCTTCATCAGCGAACGCGTGACAAATCCGGAGCAATCAGCGCGGCTGGCGTAGAAGCCCGCTCCATTCTCGGGCCAGCTCAGTGCCTGTTCTGAGTGCGCATAGAGATTGTTCTCGTCGAGCACATGGGTCGCGAGGCTCTCGGGCCAGAACGTCCAGTCCGCGATCGGGCCCGATCCCCCGCCATTGCCGGGCGGAATGGTGATGAACGTCGGTGGAACAAGATCCCGGTTTGCAGAATCGGCGTCTTCCGGAGGTATGAGCTCTGTGGAGACGCCCTCAGGGAGGGCCGCTTGATCGGTGCCGGAACCGGCGCCGGAGCCCCCTCCTCCGCAAGCGAGCAAAGAGGCGGCAACCAGAGCCATGAGAAAGGTCAGTGATGCACGAGCCATGGAGCGTTCTCCGCAAATGGTGGTGCCGTCGAGGCTAGGTCAGCACTTGTGGAACAAACAGTGCGGCCGTCACACGACCGTGGGGCCCGTGCTGCTGGCGAGCAGACAAACGGGAAACCGCCCTGGCCACGGAACAGCTTCAGAGCAAAGGCTGCGTCGGGCTGAAATCAGAGTGGCCGTCGCGCAGAACCGAGTGACGCTCACGCCCCGGGTCCAGCAACGCATCGCGGTCGATCGTCTTCGCCGGCCGAACCCCTGGCGCCGCGATCTCCGACCCCTTCGCGGAGCTTCCTTCCGATCGACCAGGAAGCTTGTGCAGGGAGATCGCCAGCCGCCAGCTCACGTCCCGGACCCATTGGGCGGACGTGGCATCCAGAAGTCGCATCCGCCGGACGAAACCCCGCTCGAGTTCCGTGAGCGAATGAACGAGTCGGCCGTCCCACTGCAGGAGCACGAGCCGCACGTGCAACTGCCTGGGTCCGCCGCGGCCTGCGGCGGGGAGCAACTCGAATCCGACCCAGTCCGCGGGGACCCGGGCACGTGCAAGCGTATCGCGCAACGAAAGCCAAACGATCTCCTTCACGACCGAGCCGCGCTGCTCACTGGGCTGCGGTCGCTCAGGTCGATTCGCTGCGCGCGGACTCCTCTCCTTCCTGAAGAGCGAAAACAGCTTCAAGGGCGATTTCTCCGGCGCAGGCGCGTCGTCGTCAGCAAACCTGGCTGCAAGACGAGAATCATCACGACGAGCAAGAGCGCACCCTGCTGCGGTCGGCGTCGGATGGAAGCAGATTGATTCAAGCTGGGCACCTTCCTGTCCTGGCCCTTCCGAGGATCGAGAGGCAGATCACCTTCTCGAACACACCGCGCGTCAGCAGGGAAGCGAATCGAATCTCATAAGGACCGCTGATCCCCACGACCGGACCAACAGGGCTGAACGTGATCGCAGCCACGCCAAGCGGCGTCTCGGAGGCCGCGTCGATGGCTCCGTTCGCACGTCCCGTGGTGATCACCCGATCAGGGCCGTCGATCACCCCCGCCGCCCCCTGGTCGACGAACACAACCCACCCGCCGGGCCATTCGGCGGAGCTGTCCGCGCATGCAGGCGAAGTCGCTTGCGGATCGGTGGATTTGCAGATCGTCACCTGAGCATTCAGGGTCAACGCTTCCATCCGCGCCGTGTGCATGGCCGCGACCAGGGCATCAGCTCCCGCCGACACGGATGTACGCACGAAGCAGTCCCGCAAGCTCGGGACGCCCAGGGCCAGGGCCATGCCCAGGAGCGTGAGTGCGATCAGCATTTCGACGAGCGTCAGGCCGTCGCCACGTCGCGGCAGCTCGGGTCTGCTCCTTGTTCTCATGGACAGGCAGTTGCTGGCTCACACCGTGGACATGCGCCAGTAGACGGCCTTGATGCGGATGGCGTAGCGCTCGAGCCTTCGATGCAGGTACTTCTCGAGCGTGGTCATCGCCCTGACGATCTCGCCGGTCTTCAGTGTCAGCGCCACGCAGAGGATCCATTCCTCCGAGCCCGCGAACAGCTCGCTTTCTGAGGATCCAGCGCTGGGGCACATGAGGAGGCGCAGCCGATACGACGGACGGTCGATGCCGCACCGCTCGAGGACGTCCTCCACTTCGTCCCGGATGATCTCTTCGCTTCCGATGATGCTGGTCGTCGATGCATCGGTGGGAGAGCGGGACCGGAACGGTCCCAGAAGCCACTCCCATGGCCTGCCCTTGCTGAACGCTTCCTGGTGCTGCATGGTCCCTCCTCTGGCACGAAAAGCAGACTGCCTTTCGAGCCGACTGTGAGCTTGCGGCACCCTCTCATCGTAGGAGCTAGGTCATCCGTGGGAATGCAGCTCCAGAAGCCAACTTCAGCTGTTCTCCTTGCCCGCTGCTGCGTTCGCGATGCTCGCCACTCTTGCCGCCCTGTGGACCCCCGTCAGGCGACCGAGCAGGAACTCCGGGTCCACGGGCTTGGTCAGGTGCAAGGCAAAGCCGGCGGCTCCGGACGCTGCGCGGAACTCATCGGCGCCATACCCCGTCACCGCGATGAACACGGAGCGGGACAAACCTTCCATACGCAGGCGCTGGGCGAGCTCATGGCCGCTCATGCAGGGCAGCCCGATGTCCAGGATGCACACATCGGGCGAGAAGTCCGGCGCCGCCTCCAGGGCGTCGAGAGGATGCGTACACGTCAGGACGGAGTAGCCATACATCCGCAGGAGGATCGCGAGGGACTCGATCACGTCCACGTTGTCGTCCACCAGGAGCACGCGCAGCGCGCGCTCCGAATGTCCTCCAGGCGACTCCATCACGCTCCCGAGACCCACGCAACCGGCACGGTGATCACACATCGACTGCTCCTGCAAAGATAGATTCGACGCGGCCATCATTGAATGTGTGCGGCAACTTGCGAGGTGCCGCCGGTCATCGCGTCCGGTAAGCGCGGGTAAGCCGCGCGCGCGGCTGGGCTCCACGCTGGAGCGGAGGAGACATGACTTCCTGTCTGGCGACAGGCAGCGATTCCGTGGACGGTCCCGGTCTTCCTGACCGGCCGTGGACCGCTCCGACCCGCGGGGCCAGGATGACCTAACCGCGAGGAACCATGATCACCGAGAACACCCGCAAATACGCACGTGTCATCGAGGCCTCCCAGCGCGTGCGATGGGAGATCGAAAGGGATGTCATCTGCGGCCGCACTTTCGACTACAGCCGCACATTCCTTCCCTCAGGCCTGTCCCTCGTCGACGAGATTCCCTTCCTCACCGACCCGGACCGGCGCTTCCTCTCCCAGGTCCAGGGACGCACCTATGCCTTCATGTTCGGCCTGGTGGAAAGGTTCATCGGCGCCAAGGCGCTCGAGGTCAGCCGGGACCACTGGCTGGGCGACCAGGTCGCGCTCGAAGCCCTGGTGCGCATGACCGACGAGGAACTCAAGCACCAGGCCCTGTTCCGCCGGCTCGACCAGATGATGAACGAGCGCATGCCCTCGGGCTACCGGCAGGTTGCGCAACCCAACGATGTCGGCCGCGCGGTGCTCGGCAAGAGCACCTGGGCCGTGCTCGCCCTGACACTCGACATCGAGCTGTTCACCCAGGCGCACTTCCGCGCCAGCATCGAGCACGGCGAGGACATCTGCCCGCTCTGGAAGGACGTGTTCCTGTTCCACTGGCGCGAGGAGTCGCAGCACGCCGTCCTGGACGAGCTCGAGCTGCTGCGCACCGACGCCGGCCTCACCCCGCCGCAGCGCGATGCCGCCGTCGGCGAACTGATCGAGCTGGTGGGTGCGATCGACGGCATCCTGCAGGCGCAGGCCAATGCCGACGTCGAGTACTTCGTCTCCAACGCCGCCAACCGCTTCAACCAGGTCGAGAAGGATCTCCTGCGCGCCGCCGTGCTGAAGGCCTACCGGTGGCAGTACATCACCTCCGGCGTGAGCGAACCGCGCTTCACCCGCGTCCTGTTCAGCCTGATCACGGAGCCGTCGGCCGCCCGCGTTCGCGAAGCGCTCCAGCCATTCATGTACGCCCGCCCCGCCCACTGAGCCCCCGCCGGCGCCTCGCCGCGGGCGCCCGGCTCCAGGCCCGGACCACCCGCGCCTGCGCCCTCCTCTCACACCACGTCGAACCGGGCCATCATCTGGTGGTCCTCGTGTTCGAGGTTGTGGCAATGGAAGACGAAGGGCCCCTTGTAGTTCTCGAACTTCACGTAGACATCTACCTCGCTGTTCGGTCCCAGCAGGATCGTGTCCTTCTTGGCCAGGCCGTCCCGCTCCAGGCTCTGGCCGACGTCCGTCCCGGTTCCGTCGAAAGGCGCCCTGCCGTTGCGCTTGAGCACCCGCATGAATTCATGGTGGACATGGACCGGGTGCCACCAGCCGCCCGACTTGTTGAGGAAGCGCCAGACCTCGCCGACGCCCAGCGCCGGATTGGCCGCGACACGGCGCAGGTCGCCCGCCAAGCGATCGTTGATCGCCCACTGCCCGTTGGTGCGCTCCAGCTCGAAAGTCCGCACCCGCGCCACGGCGATCTCCTGGGCGGTGGTCGCCAGGAACGGCCGCAGCTCGTTGGGCACCCGGCTCGGGTCGGGCACCGCCTCTTCCAGCACGAACTTGAGCACCTGGGTGCCGCGTGAGAGCTCGGGCCGCTCGAAAGTCCCCTTCGGACCCCGCCCATCCTCCTGCAGCGCGCGGTTGACCAGGTACAGCTCGCTGAACTGCGGGAAGGGGAACTGGCTGAAGTCGATCACCACTTCCACCCGCTCGGCCATCCCCAGCAGGAAGTTGGGGCGCCGCACCGGCCTGGACAGCAGGCCGCCCTCGGTGGCGATCTGCGTCATGGGGTAGCTGCGGCCGTTCCTGTCCTGCAGGAACAGGTGGTAGATGCGCGCGTTCGATCCGTTGAGGACGCGGAAGCGGTACTTGCGCCGCTTGACCGGCACGAACGGCTGCACCATCCCGTTGACCAGGTAGTGCTGGCCCAGGAAACCGTCGGTGTTGAACACGTCGTAGACCAGCTGGCCATTGGCGTCGAAGGTCTTCTCGTGCAGCACCAGCGGGATGTCGAACTCGCCGCTGGGCAACTGCAGCGCGAAAGGCGCGCCGGCCGCGTTGGTCTCGTCCCCCGTGTCGCGCGTGTGATCGACCAGCCCCGCCTGGTTGGGATCGCCGGGATCCAGCACCGGGTTGTCGTACACGAGGAAGAACCCCGCCAGGCCGCGGTAGACGTTCGGCGCCGTGAAATCGAGGATGTGGTCGTGGTACCAGAGCGTGGAGCCGCGCTCGTTGTGCTTGCCGTGGTTGCCGTCGGTGAAGAACCCCGGCTCCACCAGCGGATAGGCGTAGTCGAAGTGCTCGCCGCGCTCGAAAGTCACGTCGAACGGGGCGCCGCCGGGCAGGGTCATGTCCGTCGGGAAGCCGTCGAAACGGGCCGGCACGTGGGCGCCGTGCAGGTGCACGGTGGTGCGCGGCTCGCCGAAGCCGCGATGCTCCTGCGCCGAAGGCAGCTGGTTCTCGTGCCGAACGATGGTGCCGACGAATTCGTTGTGGTTGGACAGCGGCCGCTTGAACGTCGGCCCCAGCGCGAAGTTCCACGACCCGGCCGGCACGGTCCCATCGCGGTAGCCCCAGATCTCGGTGGCCGGCAGCTGCGAGTGCATCTTCACCGACCGCACTTCCGCGACGATGCGATAGAAGGTGGCCTTGCCCCGGGCCTGGGTCGGATCGACGTAGCGTGCCGCCTCGGGATCGAGGTCGGCAAAAGGCAGCTGGTTGGGCGCCCAGTCCACCGGGTTCGGGGCGGGGGGCAGCGGCAGCCGGTCGACGAAGGGCGTCAGCGTGCGCGGCTGCGCGCGCAGCGCCGGCCACGACAGCAGGGCTGCTCCGGCCGAGCCGCCCAGGCCGAGTTGGAACAATGCGCGCCTGGTGATCATGGCGATCTCCTGCTGAAAGACATGGCCGCGCCCGGAGCGCGCCGCGCAGCCCTGGCGGCGCCGCAGGCCGTCAGGCCCAGCGGGTGATGCTCTCGAAGATCCGCTGCGGATCGGCCAGCGCCGAAACCCGGCCCCACCGCCCCCGGGACTCGTTGCCGTACACCACCATCCCGGTGTGCTGCGTCTTGTCGCGGTCGAGCTCGGGGTCGCGTTCGAAGGCGCCCAGGTGCCGTCGCAACCGGGTGATGTCCTTCGAGCGCCCGGTGAAGAACTGCCACCCCGACCGCGCCCCGAAGGTTCGCGCGTACGCCTTCAGGATATTCGGCGTGTCGCGCTCGGGGTCGACGCTGATCGAGGCCATGCGCACCTCGCGCCCCAGCCGTTCGCCCAGCAGCGCCTGCACCCGCACCAGGTTCGCCGTGGTGGAGGGGCAGATGTCGGAGCACTGCGCGTACATGAAGTTGATCGCGATGACATGGCGGCCGCGGACCAGGTCCTCGTAGAAGCGGACCGGCACGTTGTCCTGGTTCACCAGCACGACTTTCGGCAGATCGTCCGGCCCCGGGGGGGATGCACTGGGCACGGCCCCGGCGGACCCATGCAGGGCCCAGGGTGCCAACGCGACGACCGCACCCCATCGCCGCCGTCGCAGAAGCACGGTGTGTTCCCGAACCAGGCCTGGTGCTTCAGCGCACGGTGGTGCTCCCATGGCGGCCCCCGAAAAAGCACCGTGAGTTTGCTGCGCGCTTTGCGACACACAAGCGCGTTTGTGTTATCCGATTGAAAACGGATAAGGGAGACGGTACGCGCATAGCGTCCGGACTACCCTCTTGTGGTTAGTCCGGCGGCCGGCGTGACCCGCTTGTCCATCGGCCGCTGCCTGACCGCAGCACGCCCGCTCGGGACCGGCGCTGGCTATAGTCTTGCTCCCACTTCAACCACAAGAGCCGAGCATGCAAACACTGTCACGCTTCCTTCGCCACTGCTGCTGGGGTGTCGTCGCCGCGATGGCGCTCCAGGCGCCGCTCGCGCAGGCCGAACTCCTGGGGCCCGAGGCCGCAGCCGTCGCCGGCGGCCAGAGCCGGGAGGAACTCGATCGGGCGAAGGTGCTGCACTTCCTGGAGAGCGCCAGCCTGCAGGAGCGGATGCGCACGCTCGGCGTGGACGGGCTCAACGCGAGCGCCCGGGTCAAGGCCATGACCCAGGAGGAAGTCCATGCGCTGGCTCAACGCATCGACAGCATGCCCGCGGGCGGCGCGCTGAGCGACCGCGACCTCGTCATCATCCTGCTGGTGACGCTGCTGCTGGTCGTGGTCCTCTGAGATCAGCCGGGCGCCGGGGGTTCGCCCTCGCCGCCCGGGTCCAGGCTGCCGGACTGCAGGGCCCGGTACAGCCCGCCGACCAGGTTGGCGGCCGCCGCCGGGCTGAAGCGCAGCGCCGTCGACACCAGCTCACCGCAGATCATCCGGTGGTAGGTGAGGGTCACGCCGCCCTCCGGCGTGGTCTCGATCTGCATCGGCGTGTCCGCTCCGATCTCGATCTCGATCTGCCCGAACGGTCCGGGCACGATGTCGTCATCCGGTTCGGGCAACTCGTTCACGTATCGCTCCAGTGCGACGACTTGCATGGGGGTCTCCTTCCGCTTGGTCGATCGGGGCCGGCTCAAGGCAGGCTGAAGCCCGGCGGGAAGCGGGGCTTCCGTCGGTAGCGGGACAGGGGTGGCGTTCTCATCGGCGGGTCTCCTCTAAGGGGACCCAGCGTCGTGCACGGCGCGTGCCAGTGTCGACGAGGGGAAGAACCCTGCGCGGCCACATGGCCACGGCGCTTCGCGCCTTGTCGCGTTTGCGGCTGCGTGGCCGGGCACACGGTGAAAAGCCCCGGCGGCTGGGGCAATTGCCCCACCGGCCGCTTTCAGTGGATGCCCGGTGGCGGCTTCAGGTCGAGCTTCTCGATGCGATAGCGCAGGGTGTCGCGCGACAGGCCGAGCAGCTTGGCCGCGCGCGTCACGTTCCAGTGGGTGCGCATCAGGGCCTGCAGCATGAGCGTGCCTTCGAACTCCTCCAGCACCAGGCCCTGCTCGGGCAGCATCGCGGGCTCGGGGGTGTCCATCTGGCGCATGCCGAGCGCGGCCATCGGCGACAGCACCAGCCGCTCCGGCCCGATCTCGTTGTTGCGCGCCATCAGCACGGCCTGCTCCATGCAGTTGCGCAGCTCCCGCACGTTGCCCGGCCAGCTGTAGCCGGCCAGCAGCTCCTCGCTGCTCGCGGAGAGGAAAACGTCCGGCCGGCCGTAGCGTTCGCCATGCAGGCGCACGAAGTGGCGCGCCAGCCGCAGGATGTCGGCGCCGCGCTCGCGCAGCGGCGGCACGCGGATCAGCACGATGCGCAGGCGGAAGTACAGGTCGCCGCGGAACCGGCCGGCCGCCACCAGCCGCTCCAGGTCCTGGTTGGTGGCCGCGACGATGCGCACGTTGCTGCGGTGCTCGCGCACGCCGCCCAGGCGGCGCGTGACGCGGTCCTCGATCAGCTTCAGCAGCTTGGACTGCGCCGGCAGGTCCAGCTCGCCGATCTCGTCGAGGAACAGCGTGCCCTCCTCCGCCAGTTCGACCAGGCCGCGCTTGCGCTCGCGCGCGTCGGTGAACGCGCCACGCTCGAAGCCGAACAGCTCCGACTCGACGAGCGCCGCCGGGATCGATGCGCAGTTCAACTCGATGAAGGGCCCGTCGCGACGCGGCCCGCCTTCGTGGATGGCGCGCGCCACCAGCTCCTTGCCGGTCCCGGTCTCGCCCGTGATCAGCACCGACGGCCGGTCACGGTCGCGCAGGGCGTGCTCGGCCTCCAGCAGCCGCCGCAGCAGCTCCTTCATCCCCTGCATGGGCGCCGACTCGCCCAGCAGCTTGTCCAGCCCCGCGCGGCCGGCAGTGGACTGCGCGGCGGGCGGCGGGCGCACCGCCGGCGCGACGCGCACCGCCTTCTCCACCGTCTGCCTCAGGTCGCTCAGCGCGATCGGCTTGGAGAGGTAGTCGCAGGCGCCGGACTTCATCGCCTCCACCGCGATGTCCACGCTGCCGTGGCCGGTGATCATGATCGGCTTGACCCCGGGGTGGTCGCTGCGCAGGCGCCGCAGCAGCTCCAGGCCGTCCATGCCCGGCAGGCTGTAGTCGACCAGCACCACCTCCGGCGGCGCGTCGGCGATCTGCAGCAGCGCGGTGCCGGCCTCGGGCGCGGTCCGCGCCTCCCAGCCGTGCTGGCGCAGGTACGTTGCCATGTTCTTGGCCAGCGTGGCGTTGTCTTCGACGATCAGGACGGAGCGGTTCATCGGGCGATCGGGAGTTCGACGTTCACCGTCGCGCCGCCTGCGCTCCGGCTCACCAGCTCGATGGTGCCGCCGAAGCGCTCGACGATGCGCTTGGTGAGGGGCAAGCCCAGGCCGAGGCCGGTGCGCTTGGTCGATTTGCGCGGAACGAAGGCGTTCTGCAGGCCTGCCGGCGTGAAGCCGATGCCGGTGTCGCTGACGCTCACGCGCAGCCGACCGGCACTCGCCAGCGATGTGGTGAGGCGGACTTCTCCGCCGTTGGGCATGGCTTCCATGGCATTGGTCAGCAGGCAGTTGAACACCTGGGTCAGCAGCGCGTGGTCGGCACGCACCGTGATGCCGGCCTGCACCGCGTCGGTCGACACGTGGATGTCGCGCTTGGCGAAGACGCTGGCAAACCCGTTCAGGCTGTCGTCCAGGACCTGCGAGACCCGCACGTTCTCCGGCTCACCCGATTCCGGCACCGCGTAAGCCAGCAGGTCGCGCACCCAGCGCTCCAGACGGTCCACCTCGTCGACGATGTCCCCGCTCGCGTCGCGCACCTCGTCGGCGGGGTGTTCCAGGTTCAGCTCGGCGCTCGAGCGGATCGACGCCAGCGGGTTGCGGATGCCGTGCGCCACCGCCGAGGCCATCGCGCCGAGCGCGGCCAGCGTCTCGTTCTGCACCAGGCTGGCCTGCTGCGCCTGGATGATGCCCTCGGCCCGCCGCACGACCCACACCAGCACGCCATAGAGGAAGATGCCGCCGCCCAGGCCGCTCAGCCAGATCAGCTGCAGGCCCTCGTTGATGGACTCGGACAGGGCGCGCGAACTCTTGTAGACCTCGACCACCCCGATCACGTTGCCGTTGCTGCGCACCGGCAGGTAGTTCTCGACGATCGACTTGTGCTGCCCGTTCAGGGCGACGTGCTCGGGCTTGTGCCGCAGGTCCTCCAGCGACACCTCGAGCTTTCCGCCCAGCGCCGCCTCGAGTTCCGGGTTGTGGTCGAAGCGCCGGCCGATCAGCTTCGGGTCGCTCGACCAGATGATGGTGCGCTCGCTGGAAAAGACATTCGCCCGCAGCACGTTCGGCATGGCGGCGATGCGGGTGAAGAACTCCACCACGTTGCGGTCGGCGGCGCGGCGGCCGGTGAAGTAGTCCGCCGCCTGCTGCACGTCGACCACGCTCTGCACGAACTCCATGCTCACGATGGCGTCCTGCCGCAGAAGGTTCTGGACCATGAAGCGCGAGAGGAAGAACGACGAGGCCACGCTGACCGCGGCCGTCAGGAGCAGCCCGAGGATCGCGAACCGGCGCGTCAGCTTGAAGGGGTTCTGCATGGGCAGCTCACATGAGCCATGTGCCCAATATGCCCGCGCCCCGCGGCGCTGCCCACCGGATGTTTGTTGCGACTTGGACGCAAGTGTTACGGGAGGATCACCGGGCTCATCGGTGGTCCTCATCCGTAATTACGGGCTCATCAGACCACGCCCTGCGCCAGCATCGCGTCGGCCACCTTCACGAAGCCGGCGATGTTGGCGCCGTCCACGTAGCTGACGCGGCCGTCGCCGCGCTGGCCGTGCTGCACGCAGGCGGCATGGATGCCGCGCATGATGTCCAGCAGGCGCGCGTCGACCTCCTCGCGGGGCCACGACAGGCGCATCGCGTTCTGGCTCATCTCCAGGCCGGAGGTCGCCACGCCGCCCGCGTTGCTGGCCTTGCCGGGGGCGTAGAGCACCCCGGCGTCCTCGAACACCTTGATCGCGCCCAGCGTCGACGGCATGTTGGCGCCCTCGGCCACGCAGATCACGCCGTTCTTCACCAGCGTGCGCGCGTCGTCCTCGTCCAGCTCGTTCTGCGTCGCGCAGGGCAGGGCCACGTCGACCTTGACGCCCCAGGGTTTGGCGCCGGCATGGAAGCGGCTCTTCGTGCGCTCGGCGTATTCACTCACGCGGCCGTAGAGGTGGTTCTTCACCTCCATCAGCTCGGCCAGCTTGGCCGGCGTGAAGCCGTCCTCGTCGACCACGGTGCCGCTGGAGTCCGAGACCGTCACGACCTTGGCGCCCAGGGCCATGGCTTTTTCCACCGCGTACTGCGCGACATTGCCGGAACCGGAGACGCTCACGCGCAGCCCCTCGAAGCCGCGGCCGGCGCGCTGCAGCATCTCGCGGGCGAAGTACACCGTGCCGTAGCCGGTGGCCTCGGGCCGGATCAGCGAACCGCCGAAGGACAAGCCCTTGCCGGTGAACACGCAGTCGGCCCGGTTGGTCAGCTTCTTCATCATGCCGGCCATGTAGCCGACCTCGCGGCCGCCCACGCCGATGTCACCGGCCGGCACGTCGGTGTCGGCGCCGACGTGGCGGAAAAGCTCGGTGACGAAGGCCTGGCAGAAGCGCATCACCTCGTGCGGACTGCGGCCCTTGGGATCGAAGTCGCTGCCGCCCTTGCCGCCGCCCATGGGCAGGGTGGTCAGCGCGTTCTTCAGGGTCTGCTCGAAGGCCAGGAACTTCAGGATGGACGCGTTCACCGACGGGTGGAAGCGCAGGCCGCCCTTGTACGGGCCGATCGCGGAGCTGTGCTGGATGCGAAAGCCCCGGTTCACGTGCACGTTGCACTTGTCGTCGACCCAGCTCACGCGGAACTGGATCAGGCGCTCCGGCTCCACCAGCCGGTCCAGCAGGCCGTGCTCGGCGTAGCGCGGGTGGCGGTCGATGAAGGGCCACAGGCTCTCCATCACCTCACCCACGGCTTGCAGGTACTCGGGCTGGCCGGGGTTGCGGGCGGCCACTTGGGCCAGGAAATCGTGGGCGCTCTGGTACTTCACTTGGGGACAACCGTGCTGGGGAAAAGAGGAGCCGCATTCTGCCCGCGCGCACGCGCCCGGCCCGCTACGGGATCGGCAGCCGGGTGGAGTTCTTGACCTCCTCCATCACCGCATACGTCCGCGTTTCGCGCACGCCCGGCAGCTGCCACAGCACCGTGCCGGCGAACGAGCGGTAGGCCTCCATGTCGGCCACGCGTGTCTTGATCAGGTAGTCGAAGCCGCCGGCCACCATGTGGCACTCCAGGATTTCCGGATGCACCTGCACCGCCGCCCGGAACTGGTCGAAGACGTTGGGCGTCGTGCGGTCCAGCAGGACCTCCACGAACACCAGCATGCCGGCGCCCAGCAGCTTGGGGTTGAGCCGGGCCTCGTAGCCCTGGATGTAGCCGTCCCGCGTGAGGCGCTGCACCCGGGCGAGCACCGCCGTTGGCGACAGCGACACCGCCTCCGCGAGCTTCAGGTTGGAGATGCGGCCGTCCTCCTGCAGCTGCTGCAGGATGCGCCGGTCGGTGCGATCGAGGTCTTCCAAGGTGGGCATGGCCTGCGCTAGCGATTCATTCGTGGAACATCAGCAACAACAAAACAATATCCTAGTCCATCCCGATAACACTGACGATGTCACATCAGGACAGTGCTCTTCCATGGACCCGACCTTCCCGCGCCCCCCGTCCGCCTTCCAGGCCTTCATAGCCCCCACCGCAGGCGACACCCCCGCGCTGCGCAAAGCCATCACCGCCGCCACCCGCAGGCCCGAACCGGAAGCGGTCGCCCGCGTGCTCGAAGGCGCGCGACTGCCGAGACCCATCGCCGACCGCACCCAGGCCCTGGCCCTGCGGCTGGCCCGGGGGCTGCGCGAGCGCAAGTCCGCCACCGGGCGGGCCGGCCTGGTGCAGGGCCTGCTGCAGGAGTACGCGCTCTCCTCGCAGGAGGGCATCGCGCTCATGTGCCTGGCCGAGGCGCTGCTGCGCATCCCCGACGCGCCCACGCGCGACGCGCTGATCCGCGACAAGATCGCGCAGGGCCGGTGGCACTCGCACCTGGGCAAGAGCCCGTCCCTGTTCGTCAATGCCGCCACCTGGGGGCTGCTGATCACCGGCAAGCTGGTGTCCACCCACAGCGAGTCCGGCCTGTCCGCGGCCATCGGCCGGCTGGTCAGCGTCGGCGGCGAGTCGCTGATCCGCAAGGGCGTGGACATGGCCATGCGCATGATGGGCGAGCAGTTCGTCACCGGCGAGGACATCGACGAGGCGCTGCGCAACGCCCGCGAGCGCGAGCATCAGGGCTTCCGCCATTCCTTCGACATGCTGGGCGAGGCCGCGCTCACCGCCCACGATGCGCAGCGCTACCTGCGCGACTACGAGACGGCGATCCACGCGATCGGCCGCGCCTGCGCCGGGCGCGGCATCTACGAGGGCCCGGGCATCTCCATCAAGCTGTCGGCGCTTCACCCGCGCTACAGCCGCGCGCAGCACGACCGCGTGATGGGCGAGCTCTACCCGGTGCTGGTGGGCCTGTGCGCGCTGGCCCGCGACTACGACATCGGCCTGAACATCGACGCGGAGGAATCGGACCGGCTGGAGATCTCGCTCGACCTGCTCGAGAAGCTCTGCTTCGAGCCGCAGCTTCAAGGCTGGGCGGGCCTGGGCTTCGTGATCCAGGCCTACCAGAAGCGCTGCCCCTTCGTGATCGACCACCTGGTCGACCTGGCAAGCCGCAGCCGGCGGCGGCTGATGGTGCGGCTGGTCAAGGGCGCCTACTGGGACTCGGAGATCAAGCGCGCGCAGCTCGATGGCCAGGACGGCTATCCCGTCTACACGCGCAAGCCCCACACCGATGCCGCCTACATCGCGTGCGCGCGCAAGCTCCTGGCCGCACCCGCCGAGGTCTATCCGCAGTTCGCGACGCACAACGCCCACACGCTGGCGGCCATCCACGAGCTGGCCGATCCGGCGCGCTACACGCCGCGGCAGTACGAGTTCCAGTGCCTGCACGGCATGGGCGAGCCGCTGTACGAGCAGGTCGTCGGCGATCCGGCGCAGGGCGGCCTGGGCCGGCCCTGCCGCATCTACGCGCCGGTGGGCACGCACGAGACCCTGCTGGCCTACCTGGTGCGCCGCCTGCTGGAGAACGGGGCCAACACCTCTTTCGTCAACCGCATCGCGGACCTTTCGCTGCCGCTGGAAGACCTGGTGCGCGACCCGGTGGAAGTGATCGAGGCGTCTGCGCGCGAAGAAGGCGCGATCGGCCTGCCCCACCCCGCCATCCCCCTGCCCCGCCACCTGTACGGCGAGGCCCGGTCGAACTCGCGCGGCCTGGACCTGGCCGACGAGTCGGTGCTGCGCGGCCTCGCGCAGTCGCTGCGCGACAGCGCGCAGTGGCCGTGGCAGGCCGGGCCCCTGCTCGCGCAGGATGTCCCCGCGGGCGCCACGACGCCGGTGCGCAATCCCGCGCAGCAGGACGACACCGTGGGCAGCGTCCGCGAAACGACCGCCGCCGAACTCACGCTCGCCCTGGAGAGCGCGGCCGCCGGCGCGGCGCAGTGGGCCGCCATCGCGCCCGCTTCGCGCGCCGCGATGCTCGAAGACGCGGCGCAGCGGCTGGAAGCCGACATGCCGCGCCTGATCGGCCTGCTGGTGCGCGAAGCCGGCAAGACCGCGTCCAACGCGGTGGCGGAGGTGCGCGAGGCGGTCGACTTCCTGCGCTACTACGCGCGCCAGGTCCGCGACCAGTTCGACAACGCCACGCACCGCCCGCTCGGGCCCGTGGCCTGCATCAGCCCCTGGAACTTCCCGCTGGCGATCTTCATGGGCCAGGTCTCGGCCGCGCTCGCGGCCGGCAACGTGGTGCTGGCCAAACCGGCGGAGCAGACCCCGCTGGTCGCGGCCGAAGGCGTGCGCGCCCTGTGGGCGGCGGGCGTGCCGCGCTCCGCCGTGCAGCTGCTGCCCGGCCGCGGGTCCGTGGTGGGGGCGGCCCTGGTCGCGGACCCGCGCGTGAAGGGCGTGCTGTTCACCGGCTCGACGGAGGTGGCGCGGCTGCTGCAGCGCGCCGTCGCCGGCCGGGTCGACGGCAACGGGAGGGCGATCCCTCTCGTCGCCGAGACCGGCGGGCAGAACGCGATGATCGTGGACTCCTCCGCGCTGCCGGAGCAGGTGGTGGCCGACGTGCTGGTCTCCGCCTTCGACAGTGCGGGGCAGCGCTGCTCGGCCCTGCGCGTGCTGTGCGTGCAGGAGGACGCCGCCGACCGCGTGCTGGAGATGCTGCTGGGCGCGATGGCGCAGCTGCGGGTGGGCCCGCCCGACCGGCTGGCGACCGACGTGGGCCCCGTCATCGACGAGGAGGCCCAGGCCAACGTCCAGCGCCACATCGAGGCCATGCGCGCCAAGGGCCGCCGGGTGCACCAGGCCGCCGGCCACGGCGCGGTGCCGCTGGACGCCGGCACCTTCGTGCTGCCCACGCTGATCGAGATCGACAGCGTCTGCGAGCTGCAGCGCGAGGTGTTCGGCCCCGTGCTGCACTTCGTGCGCTACCCGCGCGACGAACTCGACGGCCTGCTCGGCCAGATCAACGGCACCGGCTACGGGCTCACGATGGGCCTGCACACGCGCATCGACGAAACCATCGCGCGGGTCGTGGACAACGCGCATGCGGGCAACGTCTACGTGAACCGCAACATGGTGGGCGCCGTGGTGGGCGTGCAGCCCTTCGGCGGCGAAGGCCTGTCCGGCACGGGCCCGAAAGCAGGCGGCCCGCTCTACGTGTACCGCCTGCTGTCCAGCCGTCCGGACGACGTGCTCGGGCGCGCCGCACGCATCGGCGAGCCCACCGTGCTGCCCGGCCCCACGGGCGAGCGCAACGTCTACAGCATCGCGCCGCGCTCGGCCGTGCTGTGCCTGGCCCGCGACGACGCGGACCGGCAGGTCCAGCTGTCGGCCGTGCTGGCCGTGGGCAGCCGCGCGATCTGGCCGCTCGAGGCGCAGGGCTCGTGGGAGCGCCTGCCCGCGCAAACGAGCGCCCAGGTCGCCCTGGCCTCGGACTGGACCGCCCGGGGCGTGGCGTTCGATGCCGTGCTGCTGCATGGGTCCGTGGACGAACTGGCGAGCGTGCAGGAGACGCTGTCGCGGCGCGAGGGGCCGGTCGTCAGCGTGGAGCGGCTCGCGCCGGGTGAGACCTCGGTGCCGCTGGAGCGGCTGGTGGTCGAGCGTGCGCTCAGCATCAACACGGCGGCCGCGGGCGGGAATGCGTCGCTGATGACGATCGGGTGACCCGTCATTCCCGCAAAGGCGGGAATCCAGGGCTTCCGCCTTCACGCCCGATCACCGTCGGCGCGCTGCGCTGGATTCCCGCCTTCGCGGGAATGACGATGCACGCAGCAGTCGGCATGGCCCTCAGGCCTCCGGCTCCGCCATCGCGAGCCAGCGCTCCCCACCCAACCACTTACGCAAAGCCGTCGCCCCGCGCGGCGTCAGCGTGAGTGCCCGCGACTTCGGCTGCCGCAGCAGCCAGCCCTGCTGCAGGCAGTGCGCACACAGCATCGCGCCCAGGCGCCCCGCCAGGTGCATGCGCCGCTCGCCCCAGTCGAGGCAGGGGCGGCAGGAGGGACGCCGACCCGACTCCTCCTGGAGCGACGCGAGGTCCGCCAGGCCCAGCCCCGCCAGCACGCCGGCCGCGCGATCCGTCACGACCGCCGTCTCGCCTTCCAGCAGCACGGCGCGCTCTTCCACCAGGCGATCCGCGATGGCCACCGCGACGCGCCCGGCCAAGTGGTCGTAGCAGGTGCGCGCGAACCGCAGCGCGTCGTCGCGCGGTCCCACCACCGGCCTCGCGCCCGCCTGCTGCGCGACCGAAAGCTGCATCAGCCCTTCGAGCACCCGCGCCACCTCGGCCGAAGCCAGCTGGTGGTAGCGGTGGCGGCCCTGCCGGTTCACGCGCAGCAGGCCGCCTTCCACCATCAGCGCCAGGTGCCGGCTGGCGGTGGCGGGTGCGATGCGGGCCACGGTCGCCAGCTCATGGGCGGTGAGCGATCGGCCGTCCATCAGCGCCAGCAGCATGCCCGCGCGGGCCGGTTCGCCCACCAGGCCGGCGACGCGGGCGAACTGGTTGGTGTTCATGCGGCCAGTGTGCCGCAGGGGCCGCGCCCGACGCTTCGCTCCGCGACGAAGCATCGCGGCGCCGGCGGCCGGCACGATGGCACTCCGTCACGCCACCGGAGACCGACGTGCAGATCACCTGCTTCATCCGCTACCAGATCGATCCCTTCCAGCGCGAAGCCTTCCGCGCCTACGCGCAGGCCTGGGCCACCGTCATCCCGCGCTGCGGGGGCCACCTGCTGGGCTACTTCCTGCCGCACGAAGGCAGCAACGACATCGCGTGGGGGCTCATAGGCTTCGACAGCCTGGCCGCCTACGAGGCCTACCGCGCCCGGCTTCGCGTGGATCCCGAAGGCCGCGACAACTTCGCGCGGGCGCAGGCGCAGCGCTTCATCCTGCGCGAGGAACGCACCTTCTGCGAAGCCGTGCCGCAGACCCTGGACCGGCCGCCCGCCTGAGCCCGCGGCGACTGAGGGAAGGCCCCTGTTGGTGAACCGGCAGGCTCGTGTCAAATCCTCACCTCATCCCCTGCGGAGGTGCCGTGATGAGGATCAAGACGATCGCCCTGGGCCTGCTGGCCACCGCCGCGGTGGGCGCGGCCGCCGGTTGGTTCAGCCTCGACAAGGAGACGCGCGGCCTGCTGGCCACCGTGCCGACCAACCGCGACCTGCTGTTCTGGAGCCAGCCGCAGCGCGACGCGGCCTTCCGCGCGCTGGACCGCCTGCCCGTGCTGGCCAAGTGGCGGGTGGTGCCCGCCTCCGCCACGCCACGGCCGCTGCCACCGGGGCCGCCCCTGAAGCTGCCGATGGACGTCGACGCCTACATGGCCGGCCAGCGCAGCGCCGCGCTGCTGATCGTGCACGACGGCAAGCTGCGCCTGGAGCGCTACGGCCTGGGCTTCGACGGCGACGGTCGCTGGACCAGCTTCTCGGTGGCCAAGTCCATCACTTCCACGCTGGTGGGCGCGGCGCTGCGGGACGGCCACCTGCGCAGCATGGACGACAAGGTGAGCGACTACCTCCCGGAGATGAACGGCTCGGCGTACGACGACGTCAGCATCCGCCAGCTGCTCACGATGACCTCGGGCGTTCGCTGGAACGAGGACTACGCCGATCCGAACTCGGACGTCGCGCGCTTCAACAAGCACCAGCCCGAACCGGGCGCCGATGCGCTCGTGAGCTACCTGCGCCGCCTGCCGCGCGAGGCGCCTCCCGGCACGCGCTGGAACTACAGCACCGGCGAGACCAACCTGGTCGGCGTGCTCGTCAGCCGGGCGACCGGGCGGCCGCTGTCGGACTACCTCGCCGAAAAGATCTGGAAGCCCGCCGGCATGGAGCAGCAGGCCACCTGGATCCTCAACCGCAGCGGCCAGGAGATCAGCGGCTGCTGCCTGCAGGCCGCCGCGCGGGACTTCGCCCGCTTCGGGCTGTTCGCGCTCGACGGCGCGCGGGTCGAAGGCAAGAGCATCGTCCCCGACGGCTGGCTCGCCGAAGCCACCAGCACGCGCACCGGCATCGGCCAGGCCGGGCGCGGCTACGGCTACCAGTGGTGGACCTATGACGACGGCAGCTACGCCGCGCGCGGCATCTTCGGCCAGGGCCTCTTCCTGGACCCCAGGCGCAGGCTGCTGATCGTGTCCAACGCCAACTGGGCCGGCGGGGCGCGCGACCGCGCAGCCACCCAGGCGCGGGAGGACTTCTATCGGCAGGTGCAGAAGGCCATCGACAGCGAAGCCGCGGCCACGACCGCGAGCCGGCCGCCAGGAGGGTGATGCGTTCGGCGCCCGCCACGCAGGCGGCGCCGCCGGATCAGGTCACGTAGTCGCCGGTCGCCTCGGGCTGGAACAGCACGGCGCGGATGGTCGCGCCCTTGGTCCCGGAAGGCGTGTCCCAGCGCACCACGTCCCCGGCGCGCAGCCCGATGAGGCTGCCGCCCAGCGGGGACAGCACCGAGATGAAACCGGACGAAGGCTCCGAGTCCTCGGGGTAGCAGATGGCCAGCGTCCGGACTTCGCGCGTGTCCACGTCCTCCAGCTCGAACTGGGAGTACATGGTGACCACGTCGGGACCGATCTGCGGGCCGGGAAGGACGTCCGCGTTCGAGAGCAAGGCGGCCAGGCCGGGGTTCGGCTGGGCAGCGTTCAGCTTGCGCAGGCGGGCGAAGTCGAGTTCGGTGAGTAGCCGCTCGACGGAATCGGAAACAGGTTGCATGGATGCGCTCCTTTTCGATGCGCCGAGGCCAGGGCCCGGCGGAGAGGGTGGCGCGTCAATGAAGAGCAGGAGGCCGCCGGGCCAGTCGGAGCGGGGCAGCAAGCCACCACCCCCGCGCTTGCGGAGGGACGATGGCGGGACAGGTGCTGCGGCACGGCATGGGCATCAGTATGCCCCCGCACGCCACGCACATGCTTTCGCAATCCGGCAAGGGCAGCAGGGCCTTTGTCGTGCTGCACGGTATCCTGCGCGCGATCCACCATCCCATGAAGATCTTCGACGCCACCGCGACCGCCGCCGCCCTGCCCTTCGACCGCCTGGTGCCCGCGCTGCAGGCCCTGTTCGCGCAAGGTTGCGAGGTGCCGCCGCGGCACGTGCACGAAGTGCCGGTGCCCGGTGGCGCGGCCTTCACCTCGCTGATCATGCCGGCCTGGGTGCCGGGCCGGTACTACGGCATCAAGACCATCAACATCGCGCCCGGCAACGCCGCCCGCGGCCTGCCCGGCCTGCACGCCATCTACGTTCTGTACGACGGCAGCACCGGCGTGCCGCTGGCGCTGATGGATGGCGACGCGATCACGCACCGCCGCACGGCCGCCGCATCCGCGCTGGCGGCCCGCTGGCTCGCGAGGACGGACGCGCGCCGCCTGCTCGTGGTGGGCGCCGGCCAGGTCGCGCGATTGCTGCCGGCCGCCTACCGGGCCGTGCGCGACATCGACGACGTGGGCATCTGGGCGCGCGATGCGGCCAAGGCCCGGGCGCTGGCCACGCGGCTGCAACAGGACGGCCTGCCCGCGCGCGCCGTCACCGACCTGCCGGCGGCCTGCCGCGCGGCCGACATCGTCAGCTGCGCGACGCTGGCCACCGAGCCGGTGGTGCACGGCGAATGGCTGGCGCCCGGCTCGCACCTGGACCTGATCGGCAGCTTCACGCCCGCCATGCGCGAGGCCGACGACGCCTGCTTCGCGGACGCGGCCCTCCACGTCGACACCGAGGAGGCGCTCAAGAAGAGCGGCGAGCTGCTCGGCCCGATGTCGCGCGGCGTCTTCGGGCCGCAGGACGTGCGCGGCACGCTCGCGGCGCTCAGCCGCGGGCAGGCGAGCGGCCGCCGCGACGCCGATGAGCGCACCGTGTTCAAGTCGGTGGGCACCGCGCTGGAAGACCTGGCCGCCGCCATCCTGGTCCACGAGGGCGCGTGAGCCGCGCCCGGCCGCCCGAAGCGGCTCGCACCGCAGTGCGCAGCACGCAGGTTCCAATGAGCGTTCAGGCGGGCAGCTCGAACACGTCCGCCTTGAGGCTGCTGGCGCCGACCTGCCGCCGCGGCGCCGGGCTGTCGTAGACCACCAGCAGCGAAGGATCGCCTTCCCCATCGGGACGGAACAGCGCCAGGCCCTCGGCGTGGTCGCAGCCGCGGCCGAACGGGATGTCCAGCACGTGCTCCAGTGCCTCGGCCTCCAGCACGCAGGAGTCTTCGCAGCGGGCCGCGCCGCGCCACCGCAGGACGCGCACCGGCCCGTCCAGGCCCATGGTGGGGCCGGCCAGGAGCAGCAGGTCCTCGCCCTGCAGGCACAGGTCGCGCACGCCCAGTCCCTGCAGCTGCAGGAAGTGCTTGCGCACGCGCGGCCCCTTGCGGCCGTCGACCGGATCGAGCTTCAGCCAGCGGCCGTCGTCCACCGGCCGCAGCTCCAGCACCATCGCCCAGCCGCGCAGCACGGGCCCCCGCAGGCCGAGGAAGAGGCGTTCGCCCACCACGGCCAGGCCTTCCACGTCGAAGCCGTTCTCCTTGCCGGGCAGGCCGATGAAGGGCGCCAGGTGCTTGTCCTTGCGCAGCAGCCGGGTGAGGTCGTTGCCTTGCGCATCGCCGCGCAGCCGCTGCGCGCGCCGCGGCTTGTCCTTGCGCACCAGGACCGGCAGGCCGTCACGCTCCTGCATCGGGATGCGCGCCAGCAGGAAGCGGTTGGCCTGCGCCTCCAGCCGGCCCAGGCGCTTGACCGACCGGGCGACGGGGTCTCCAGCGTGGACCTTGCAGCGCTTGAGGCTGTGCGAGCCCACGACCCAGAGGTAGCCGTCGGCCCGGTCCATGCCTTCGATGTCGATCTCCGGCGTGTCGTCCTTGCGGCCTTCGGTGGGCAGGTCCAGCACCTCGCGCAACGGGAACTGCACGTGCTCCGCGGCGCGGCCCTCGGCCACCGTCAGTCTTTCCACGCTGGCCGATTCGTCGTTGGCCACCCAGAGCGTGCGGCCGATCTGCAGCACGGTCGACAGGCCGTCGCGCAGTTCCTTGCGGCCCTTGGCGTCGTCCAGCGCGGGCTGGAATTCCAGTTTGAAGGTGCGGGGCGCGGGCATGAGCGAGGGTAGCGTGCCCGGGCCGGTCGCGGCGCGGGCGGAGGCTCTTCCGTTCACCGCAGCCGGATGCGCTGCGGATGAGCGCCGATCGCAGCGTGATGGCCGCCGATTAGGGGAACTCCCTCGTGGCAGCGCCGAATTCGATGCTGCGTAATGCGGACTCCCATACCAACGAAGAAGGGTCACGTATGCGCAACGCTTTCACTCTGGCCACGGTCGGCAGCCTCGTGCTGCTGGCGGCCTGCTCCACTCCCTCGGCTTCGGGCCCGGCGGCCTCGGGCGGCGCCTCCACGGGTCCGATGAGTTTCTTCATCACCAGCGTCGGCAGCGGCAAGGGCGGCGACCTCGGTGGCCTCGCCGGGGCGGATGCGCATTGCCAGAAGCTGGCCGCCGCGGCGGGTGCCGGCAGCCGCGCCTGGCGCGCCTACCTGAGCACGCCGCCCACCCTGGCGGCCGGCTCGACGCCGGCCGTGGCGGCCGTGCATGCGCGCGACCGCATCGGCAAGGGCCCCTGGCACAACGCCAAGGGCGCGCTGATCGCCCGCGACGTGAACCACCTCCACAGCGGCAACACCATCACCAAGGAAACGGCGCTCGACGAGCGTGGCGGCGCCGTGCGGGCGCGAGGGGAAACGCCGAACGAGCACGACATCCTGACCGGCTCGCGCGACGACGGCACCGCCTTCGCGCCGCAGACCGACACCACCTGCAAGGCCTGGACCAGCAGCACGGAAGGGTCGGCCATCGTGGGCCACCATGACCGCGCCGGCCCGACGCAGGACGCCTGGTCGAAGTCGTGGAACTTCTCGCACCAATCGGCGGGATGCAGCCAGGAGGCGCTGGTGCGCACCGGGGGATCGGGCCGCTTCTACTGCTTCGCGGCGAACTGAAGTCGCGCGCGCCGGGCGGCCTTGCGGCCCGGCGCTTCGTTCTAGCTGGGGCGGACCGGGAGGTCCGCCTCCTCGGTCGGTCCGAAGATCGACCAGGGCTCGCAGGTTTCCGGATGGCCCGCCAGGATGCGGGACTCCTCGTCGGCCCGCATGTACGGGATGACGCTTGCCGCGCCCTGCCCGCCATGCGGCCTGGCGGGCTTGGGTTCCAGCTTGGTCTTGAATACCGCGTAGGTCCTGAAGCGGGTCAACATGGTCACCCTCCAGCACTTGGCTCGGCAGTTCAATATAAACAGCCGCGCTACAAATACAAGCAAGTTGACCTAGGCAAGTCCCTAAGTCAGGCCCGCCATCCGTGCGGGGGCGCACGGAACCTGCCGCGGCGCGGCCGAAAACGCACCAGGATTGGTCACGGTCTCGTGGGAATGCATGGCGCGCAAGCGCAACCGGAGCGTCACGCGCCCTGGCGGATGAGGAACAGCATGACGGTGGAACCGTCGGTCGCGTTCAGGTGGTTGCCGATGTGAAGGCGGCTGGCGCCGCGCGCGAACCGCAGGGTGCGCGGCTGGCCCTGGTCGTCGGGCAGGATCAGCGCCAGCCCACCGGTGGCGCTGTTCAACGTCCAGGAGGCCTCGATGGTCTCGTTCACGTCGACGAACCGGCGGCTCGCCATCTCGCCGCCCACGTGCAGTTCGTTCTTGGCCTCGCGCAGCGTGAGCGTGGCCGGACCGCCGCCGGGCGTCGCGCCGGCGTGCAGCGTGACGCTGCCGGTGTAGACGATGCCTTCGATCACCGCCTGCTGCCCCGCCGGGATCAGGCCGGTCTGGAACCCCATGAGGAAGTAGTTGCCGGGCACCGGCAGGCTGGCGCCTTCGAGCGCGCCGACGCGCGCTTCGAGCGCGGTGATCGCATCGGCCAGGGCCTTGAAGTTCTCGTTGACCTCGACCGACCGGGCGGGAAAGCCCGGCGAAAAGATGTGCGCAACTTGCATGGTGGCTCCTCAGTTCCAGGTCATGTTGTCCCAGCCGGCGCCGGCGTCCCACACCGCCGTCCCGCTGGCCTCGCCGCCCCCACCGCAGGCCGCGACGAGCGCGGACACGCAAAAGCTCAACCAGTGGCGGCGACGCCAGGCGGTTCGTTCGACGTTGTGCATGCGGGCCTCGTGCGGGTGGTGGAAACGGACCTGTTTGTCGGGCATGGGGGCGCGCGCGTCCATCGCCGGTGAGGTTGATTGACACAGTGGGAAGGGGTATGGCAGAGCTTGTGGCCGGCATCCACCCGATGCCGTCATCCACCCGATGCCGTCATCCCCGCGAAGGCGGGGATCCAGGCGCGCGCGAAGCGCGCTGATTCAAGGCGCAAGCGCTGGATTCCCGCCTTCGCGGGAATGACGGGGGAAGAAAGACCGGGGCTGCGGCCGGCGGGAGCCGCGGGTAGGCGGAGCTTGCGGTGCTCGGGTCCGCGCGCTCAGTGCGGCGAAGCGGCACGCGGCCAGTGGTGGCGCCGAAGCAGCTTCACGACCCTGGCGACGATCTCGGAGGTCGGCGCCGCCTGCCGGGCCGGACACCGGCGTCCTTGCTCGCAGTTCTGGTTGCAGGGATTGCATGCAGGCTTGGCGTTCGGCATGTCTCTCTCCGGTGGAATACAGGCCCATGCTGCGACCTGGCGCAAGGCTGAGCTGTAGGACTCTGGCTCAACCTGGAACCCGCACCTGCCGCGTCAGCGAACGTCGAGCTGGAGCAGAGGGTTTTCGCTGTAGCTCTGTCGAGCCATGGGCAATGGAAGAGCCTCCCGCGGCTTCCACAATCGATGCTCCAAGGAGGTGCGCATGAACCATGACCGTCCCCCGCTGCACGTCGTCGCCTTCTACTGCTGCGTGCTGCTGGTGGAGGTCACGTCGATGCGCACGGGCCGACTGCTGGAGAGGATCTGCGTGCGGTACGACGCAACCATCGCTTCACTGAGGCGGCGCACGTTCTCGCGACGGGCAACGCGTTCCCGCCCGACGGCACCCGGTGCAAGCACATCGCTGTCGGCTTTCAGGCGGCCTTGAGGGCCGCCCTTCTAGGAGAAACGAAATGGAAGCAGGTCTGATGTTGCGCACCGCGGTGATCGTGCTGGCGCTGACGGGCGCCGGCGGCGTCCTCATGGCCATCATGAGGTTCTCGGGACGGCCGCAACCGCCGGCCTGGCTGGCGATGCTGCACGGCCTGCTGGCCGGCGCCGGCCTGACGCTGGTGCTGTACGCCGCATTCACCGCTGGCCTGCCGGGCAGCGCCTGGCTCGGCCTCCTGCTGATGGCCGGCGCGGCGCTCGGCGGCATCGTGCTGAACCTGGGCTACCACGTGAAGGGCATCGAACTGCCGGCCTGGCTGGTGCTGACCCACGGCGCCATCGCCGCGGCCGGCCTGGTCATCTTCGCGATCGCGGCCTGGCGCTGAGCCGGCGCCGGAGTGGACCTACGCGAGCGACTCGCGCAGGTCCTCGTCGCGGGCGATGCCCTCGCCGATGACGTCCGCGACCGCCTTGAGCACGTCCACGTGGCGGGCGCCCAGCCCCTGCCGCGTCTGGTGGCTGAAGCAGCACAGCGTGCCGAACACGCCGCCGCCTTTCATGATGATGGGCACGCTCAGGTAGGACTTGATGTCCAGCCGCGACGTCACCGGAAGATCGGCGGCCAGCGGGATCGCCGACACGTCCGGGATGGCCGCGGGCAGGTCGCCGTCCACCACCAGCTTGCAGTAGGTGTCCACCAGCGGGTCGGAGCCATTGACGACCAGGCCCTCGGGATGCTCGGCGTCTGCGCTGATCGCCTTGAAGACGCGGCGCCCTTCGGTGAAGCGGGCGACGAAGGCGACGTCCATGTCGAACGCCTGGCGCACCTCGGCCAGCAGCCCGACCAGCTCGCGGAAGCTCCTGCCCTGCATCGCCACCAGCGTGGCGGCCTCGAACCGGTGGATGGCGGACGCCAGGCGCTCCACCAGGGTTTCGGCATGGTCAGGAGAAGGCATGGGATCCTTCCGCGCGCGGTTCGCGCAGGCGGCGCCGGGGCGCCCGGATTCGCCTGCGATAGCCCCCATTCTGGGCCGTCGGCGCGCGCTGGGGACACTAAATTCTCGGCGCCACCGCCGCGCAGCGGGCACCGTCGCTCAGGACTTGCCGGCCTCCCAGAGCACCTGCCACTCCGATGCCTCGATCAGCTCGCGCTCGGCCTTCTCCAGCACCATCTGCAGCGCCGACTCCTGCGTCGGGCAGGGACCCGCCGCGACCTTCCAGACGACGGGCGTGCCGTCCCACGGCGACTCGGGCTTGCCCGCGCAGACCTTGGCGTAGGCGTAGTGCCCGTCGTGGCTCTCGACCGTGTACACGGCAAGGTAGTGGCCCCGTAGAGGGCCGGCGATGCGCTCCATGCAAGGAGGCTAGGCCCATGACCTGTCTGGAGTCATCCCCCATTCGGGTGAAAGGCCGCCTCCTGGCTGTAGTGCGCCAGCTCAGCCGGCGACGTAGGGCGTCTCGGGCACCGGCATGTGGAAGCTGGCGTTGAGCATGTTCCACGAACGGATGGCGCCGACCGCGAAAGTCAGCTCGGCGATCTGGGCGTCGGTGAAGTGGCTGCGGATGGCTTCGAAGTCCGCTTCGCTGGGCACGCGGTGCGGGACGGCGTTGACCGCTTCCGCCCAGTTCAGGGCCGCGCGCTCGGCTTCGCCGAAGAAGCGCTGCGCCTCGCGCCAGCCGGCCACGGCGTTGATGTGGCGCGCCTCCATGCCCTGCTGGAGCAGGTCGGCCCAGTGCATGTCGATGCAGAACGCGCAGCCGTTGATCTGGCTGATGCGCAGGTTCACCAGTTCCCTCAGGCGCTTGTCCAGGGTGCCGCCGGCGGCGAACGAGAGCTGGGCCAGCGCCTTGGCGGCCTTGGGCGCGAGCGCGTGGTAATTCAGGCGGGGGGCGGACATCGAAGGCTCCTTGTCGTGGGTGGGTTGAAGGGGGATCACCCTTCCAAGACGCGGCGCCGCGGCCGCCTGTGACAGCCCGCCGCCTATCGGCCGATGTTCACCAGCTTGTCCGGGTTGCGCACCACGAAGATGGACATGATGCGGGCGCCGTCCGTCACCACGGCCTGGGCCGATTCGAGCTGGCCGTCCACGTAGCGAAGCAGGCCCGGCTCGCCATTGATGGTGGCGATGCGGTAGTCCATGCGCGGCCCGTACTTGATCGAATGGGCCCAGTACAGGTTGGTGACGCGATCGGCGCCCTGCAGGCCGCGCGGCACCGAGGGCACCTTGCCCCCGCCGTCGCCGATGGCCTGGGCGTTCTCGTCCAGCAGCGCCCGGATCGCGGAGCGCTCCCCGGTGCGCGCGGCGAGCACGAACTTCTCCAGCAGGCGCAGGTGGGTCCCGGCGGGCACCTGGAACCGCGGCCGCCCGGCCTTCACGCGCTCGGCCGCGCGGTGCACCGACTGCCGCACCGCGGCCTCGCTCTTGTCGAGGATGCCGGCGATCTCGGGGTAGTCGTAGTCGAACACCTGCCGCAGCAGGAACGCGGCGCGCTCCTCCGGCGCCAGGCGCTCCAGCAGGTGCAGGAACGCCACCGACAGGTCGCCGGCCAGTTCGGCCGCGGCCTCGGGCGTGCGCTCGTCCACCTCCACCAGCGGCTCGGGCAGCCACCAGCCCACGTAGGCTTCGCGCTCGACCTTGGCGGCGCGCAGCCGGTCGATGGCCAGGCGCGTGGTGACGGTCACCAGCCACGCCTGCGCCGACTGCAGGCTGGCCGTGTCGGCGGCCTGCCAGCGCAGCCAGGCCTCCTGCACCACGTCCTCGGCGTCCGCGCGCACGCCGAGCATCCGGTAGGCGATCCCGAACAGCCGGGGACGCAGGGGCTCGAAGGTCGTGTCGGTGGCGGTGGCGGACATGCGGGACTCCTGGTCGTTCCCCTTCCAGACGGCCGGAGGCGGCGGTCTGTGACAGGCCAGGGAAATATTCTGCGCGTCCCGCGCGGACGCGTTCGGCCGGACTAGGCGGCAGGCGCGACCGTCGCGCCGCTGATGCCGTGACGCGCCAGCGCGTCGGCGACGAAACCGCTGCGCTTCATGTCCTCGACATACGCACGCAGTTCGGTGGCCGCCGCCTCGCCACGGCTGCGCGGGCAGCCCATCGCCTGCTGGATCACCATGAAGCGGCCGGGCAGAAGCCGCAGGCCGCCCCGCCGGGCCGCGTCGGCCTCCAGCTGCTGCTTGACCCCGGCGGCGACGTCGGCTTTCTCCTGCAGGAAGTGCTCGACCACCGCCGGCGAGCTGGGCGCGCGCACGATCCCGGCGGCCTTCAGCTCGCGCGTGAGGAAGAGGTCGTAGGCGCTGCCCTGGCCGACGACCACGCGCAGGCCGGCGCGGTCCACTTCCTCGTTCGACCGCAGGGGCGAGTCGTCGCGGACCGCGTAGCAGCCTTCGATGAGGACGTAGGGCGCCGTGAAGTGGATGCCCTCGCCGCGCTTGGGATCGATCGCGAAGAAGCCGATGTCGGCCGCCTCGCTGGTGACCGCGTCGACCGACTTGCCCGCCGTGTCGAAGACCACGAGTTCGAGATCCACGCCCAGTCGCTGCGCGAAGCCTCGCGCCAGGTCCACCGAGACGCCGCGCGCGCCGTGGTCCGGGTCGGCCGCCGCGAGGATCGGGTTGCCGGTGTTGATCGATGCGCGAAGGCGCCCGGTGGGCGTGAACGCCCGGACGGTGTCGGCTGCGGGGGTCAAGCGGGGACTCCTTTTTCTTGCTTCAGGATCTCGGAGATGCGCGCGAGGTTGCGCAGGGTGCTGCCCAGGTGCTCTCGCATGGCCTGCGCCGCATCCTCGTTGCGTTCGCGCTCCAGCAGGTCCAGCAGCTGCAGGTGCTGGCGGCAGTGCTCCTGGTAGCGCGAGCGGTCCTGCATGGACCGGTACGACAGCAGCCGCCGCACGCCGTTGACGCGCCGCATGGTGTCGATGAAGAAGGGGTTGCCCGAGCCTTCCACCAGCGATTCGTGGAAGCGCACGCCGCGCTCGTGCAGCTGGTCGGCGGAGTCGGTCTCGATGCCGCCGGCCAGGAGGTGCAGCTCGGCCGCGCGGCAGCGCTCGAGCACCGCGCGCTCCAGCCGGTAGCCGGGTTCCAGCAGCGCCGCCGGCTCGATGGCCAGCCGCAGGCGGTAGGACTGCAGCAGGCTCTCGGGCGTGGTGAGCATGGGCGAGAACTCCCAGCCGTAGCCCGGTTTCTTGCGCCCCCAGCCCTCGTGCGCGATGCGCGTGAGCACGGCCTGCAGCTGGGCGGGCGCGAGGCCGTAGCGGCGCCGCAGCATCGCCTCGGTGAAGGTGTCGGGCAGCTCGCCGCGCAGGCGGTCGTCGGCCAGGCGGAAGTAGGTGCGCGTCACCAGGTTGTCCTGCGAACCGTCGGTTGCCGCGCCGGGCGCGACGTCGGCCTGCGCCGGGTCGGTGGCCAGGAAGTAGCCGCGGTTCGGCTCGCGCCGCACCATGCCGCGCCCGTGCAGTTGCTCCAGCGCCTGGTTGACCGGCGAGCGCGAGACGCGCAGCCGGTCGGCCAGCCATTGCGCGGGCAGGTGCGCGCCGACCTCCAGGCCCTCCGTGCGAAGCAGCTGGAGGATCTGCGAAGGCAGGGCGGGCGCCAGGCTCATGCGGGCTGGGCCTCCAGGGTCCGGTGCAGGATGGCGGGCAGCACGCCGCCCTCGCGCAGCAGCGAAGCCTCCAGCTGCGTCTCGACGGCCGCGCGCGCCAGCAGCTCCAGCTTCTGCCCGGAGGAACGCACGACCGTCACCTTCACCGGCGCGCGCGGCGCGATGTCCTGCGGCAGCGCCTGCACCTCGATGCGGTCGCCCGGCTGCACGTCCAGCGATTGCGGCGTCACGCCGGCCGGCAGCAGCAGCGGCAGGATGCCCATGCCGATCAGGTTGGAGCGGTGGATGCGCTCGAAGCTCACCGCCACCACGGCCCGGATGCCCAGCAGCCGCTGGCCCTTGGCCGCCCAGTCGCGCGAGGAGCCCATGCCGTAGCGCTCGCCCGCGAGCACGACCACGGCGTCGCCCGCATCCTGGTAGCGCTGCGCCGCCTGCCACACGGGCAGGACCTCGCCCGAGGGCACGTGCAGCGTGTGCCCCACCGGCGCTTGCGGCGCGAGCAGGTTGCGCATCGACTTGTTGAAGAAGGCGGCGCGCACCATCACCTCCCAGTTGCCGCGCCGGGACGCGAACACGTTCAGGTCCTCGCGCCGCTCGCCGCGCTCGACCAGGAAGTCGGCGACGAAGCTGTCGGGCGGGATGGCGCTGGCCGGCGAGATGTGGTCGGTGGTGATGTCGTCGCCCAGCACCAGCAGCGGATGCGCCGTGTAGCGGCCCAGCAGGCTGCCGGCCTTGCGCGAGGCGAAGGGCGGCCGGCGCAGCGCGGTCGATTTCGGGTCCCAGGGGAAGCGCGGGCCTTCGGGCGCCTTCAGGCCCAGCCACAGGGGGTTGCCGGCGGCGCGCGCGAACTCGCGCTGGTAGTCCGCGGGGTCCTGCGAGCGCTCCAGGTGCCCGCGCACTTCCTCGCGCGTGGGCCAGAGCTCGCGCAGGAACACCGGCGTGCCGTCGGCCGCGTGCTGGACCGGCTCGGTCTCCAGGTTGCGCCTGGCGTCGCCCGCCAGGCCCAGGGCCACCGCCAGCGGCGGCGACATGATGAAGCTCAGGTCGATGTCCGGGTGAACGCGCCCGGGGAAGTTGCGGTTGCCCGAGAGGATGGCGACCGCGCGGCTCGAGCCGCCGTCCTGGGCCTGTCGCACCGGCCCGGTCAGCGGCCCCGGATTGCCGATGCAGGTCGTGCAGCCGTAGCCGACGATGCCGAAGCCCATCGCCTCCAGGTCCGGGAGCAGGCCCGAGCGCTCCAGGTAGGCCAGTGCCGCCGGCGATCCCGGGGCCAGCGAGGTCTTGACCCAGTGCGGCGGCGTCAGCCCGCGCGCCCGCGCCTTGCGGGCCACCAGGCCGGCCGCGATGAGCAGCCCTGGATCGGACGTGTTGGTGCAGCTCGTGATGGCCGCGATCGCCACCGGGAAATCGGGCAACCCGCCCGTGCCCGGCTGCGGCGGGAGCGCCTCGCGCCCGAGCAACTCGCGCAGCTCGCTGTAGCGCTGCAGGTCCTGCGGCCGGCGCGGGCCGGCCACGTGCATGTCCACGGTGGCCAGGTCGATCTCGATCGAACGCGTGTAGCGCGGATCCGCGTCGGGATCGAACCAGATGCCCACGCGCCGCGCGTAGGCCTCGACGCGCTCGACCGCTTCTTCCTTCCGACCGGTCTCGCGCAGGTAGCGCAGCGTCTGTCCGTCGACCGGGAAGTAGCCGGTCGTCGCACCGTACTCGGGCGCCATGTTGGCGATCACGGACCGCTCCCCCGCCGCCAGCGTGCCCACGCCGGGGCCGAAGAACTCGACGAAGTCGCCCGTCACGTCCAGCTGGCGCAGGCGCTGCGTGACCACCAGGGCCAGGTCGGTCGCGAGCACGCCGGGGCGCAGCGCGCCGACCAGCCGCACGCCCACCACGTCGGGGATCTTGAGCATGGTCGGCAGCCCGAACATCACGGTCTGCGCTTCGAGACCGCCGACGCCCCAGCCCAGCACGCCGATGCCGTTGACCATGGGCGTGTGGCTGTCGGTGCCGATCATGGTGTCGGGCACCAGCCAGGCCCGGCCTTCGCGCTCCTCGGTCGTGACCACGGTGGCCAGCTGCTCCAGGTTCATGGTGTGCATGATCCCGGTGCCCGGCGCGTGGACGTGCACGCCCGGCAGCGCGCGCGAGGCCCAGCGCAGGAAGCGGTAGCGCTCGGCATTGCGGCGGATCTCGTGCTGCATGTTCGCGGCGATGGCGCCCGGCTGCCCGAACACCTCGACGGCCAGCGAGTGGTCCACCGAGACGTCCACCGGCAGCTGCGGCCGAAGCACGGTGGGATCGACCCCCGCCTCGGCGAGCTCGTCGCGCATGGCGGCGATGTCCACCAGCGCCGGGGTGCTGGTGGTGTCGTGCATCAGCACGCGCGAGGGCTGGAACGGGATCTCCACCTCGCTGCTGCCGGTCTCCAGCCATTCCAGCAGCGCGGCGGCCCCGGCCTGCCCCTCCGGACCGGGCGCGCAGCGCAGCACGTTCTCCAGCAGCAGGCGCATCACCCAGGGCAGCCGAGCCAGCTTTTCCCCGCAGTGCGCGGGCAGGTCGATTACCGTAAAGTTCTCGGCTCCGACGGGCAACGTGCCCAAGGAAGGGGCGTTGGTGTTAACCATGATCGGATTTTGCACATTGTTCGTGCAAAATGCAATTTGCGTTGACCAAGCCCCGGTCAGCGGTGCGCTTATTCCTGAAAGGACCCGAACATGCACACGAACCTTCTCACCCGCCGCGGCGCCGTTGCCGCTGCAGCCCTTCTTGCCGCGGCCTTCGCGCTGCCCGTGTCGGCCCAGGCGCCGATGGAGCTGAAGGTGATCGCACCGGCGGGCCCGGGCGGCGGCTGGGATGGCGCGGCGCGTTCGCTGCAGCAGGTGATGACGGCCACGGGCTCGGCCAAGAGCGTGCAGGTGGTCAACGTGCCCGGCGCCGGCGGCACCGTGGGCCTGGCGCAGTTCGTCAACCAGGCCAAGGGCGACGGCAACCAGATGATGGTGATGGGCATCACCATGGTGGGCGCGGTGCTCACCAACAAGTCGCCCGTCACGCTCGAGCAGGTCACGCCGATCGCACGCCTGACGGCCGACCAGCTGGTGGTGGTGGTGCCGGCGAACTCGCCGCACAAGACCATGAAGGACCTGGCCGCCGCCGTGAAGGCCGACACCTCCAAGGTGGTCTGGGCGGGCGGCTCGGCCGGCGGCGCCGACCACATCCTCGCGGGCCTGGTCTCCAAGGCCGCGGGCGGCGACGCCACCAAGCTGAACTACGTGCCCTTCTCCGGCGGCGGCGAAGCGCTGGCCGAGATGCTGGGCGGCCGCGTGACGGCGGGCATCTCCGGCTACAACGAGTTCGAAAGCCAGATCAAGGCCGGCAAGCTGCGCGCCCTGGGCATGTCGGGCGGCAAGCGCATGCAGGGCGTCGACGTGCCCACCATCAAGGAGCAGGGCCTGGACGTCGAGCTGCTCAACTGGCGCGGCATCGTGGCCGGCCCCGGCATCTCGGCCGCGCAGAAGACCGCGCTGTCGGGCGCGGTGACCAAGGCGCTCAAGTCGGACGAGTGGAACAAGGTGCTCAAGGCCCGCGGCTGGGATGACGCCTACCTGGACGCCGACGCCTTCGCCGCCTTCCTCAAGCAGGACCAGGCGCGCGTCAAGGAAGTGCTGACCTCCGTCGGCCTGGTCAAGTGAGCGAAGCCGGCACCACGGCCGGCCCGCGCTGGCAGACGCAGTGCGGCATCGGCGTCGCGCTGCTGCTGGTGGCCGTGGCCCTGTGGTTCGACGCGGGGCGGCTGCCGCCCCCGCCGGCCACGGGCGTGGGGCCGTCCGCCGCCCTGCGCCTGGTGGGCGTGATCATCGGCGTCCTGGGCCTGGCGCACCTGGTCTCGGCCTGGCGTGCCCGCGCGGCCGGGCTGGTGAGCGCCACCGACGTCGGCAACCACCGCTCGCTGGGCATCGTGATGGCAGCGCTGGTCGGCCAGATCGTGCTGCTGGAGCTGGGCGCCGGGTTCGTCCTGAGCTCGCTCTGGCTGTTCGTGCTGACGGCGCGCGGCTTCGGCGAGCGCATCGGGGTCAAGCCCGTGGCCATCGGCCTGGTGCTCTCGCTGGCCGTCTACTTCTTCTTCACCAAGGCCTTGTCGCTGGCGCTGCCCATGGGGCCGTTCGAGCGCCTGCTGGGATGAGTCGCTGACAACAAGAACAAGAAGGCCGCTCCATGGAAACCCTCCAATCCCTGCTGCACGGCATCGGCGTCGCCCTCCAGCCGGGCAACCTGCTCTTCGCCGGCATCGGCGTGCTGCTCGGCACGCTGGTCGGCATCCTGCCGGGCATCAGCCCGTCGCTGACGGTGGCGCTGCTGCTGCCGGTCACGTTCAAGCTGGACCCGACCGGCTCCATCATCATGTTCGCCGGCATCTACTTCGGCGGCATGTACGGCAGTTCCACCACCGCCATCCTGCTGAACACGCCGGGTGAAGCCGCCTCCATCGCCACCGCGATCGAGGGCCACAAGATGGCCCGCGCCGGCCGCGGCGGCCCGGCGCTGGCCACCGCCGCCATCGGCTCCTTCGTGGCCGGCACGCTGGCCACCATCGGCCTGGCGCTGCTCGCGCCGTGGATCGTCGAACTCGCCGTCGGCTTCGGCCCCTGGGACTACTTCGGCCTGATGGTGCTGGCCTTCGTCACGGTGTCGGCCACCTTCGGCACCTCGGTGCTGCGCGGCGTCACCAGCCTGGCGCTCGGCCTGGTGCTCGGCCTGGTGGGCATCGACAAGCTCACCGGCCAGGCGCGGCTGGCGTACGGCAACCCGGCGCTGCTGGACGGCATCTCGGTCACCACGCTGGCGGTCGGCCTGTTCGCGATGGGCGAGGCGCTGTACGTCGCCTCGCGCTTCCACGGCACGTCCGAGACGGTCGAGGCCGTGCGCGGATCGCTCTGGATGACGATGGACGACTGGCGCCGCAGCTGGAAGCCGTGGCTGCGCGGCGTCGGGCTGGGCTTCCCGATCGGCGCCCTGCCGGCCGGCGGCGCGGAAGTGCCGACGCTGCTGTCCTACACCATCGAGCGCAAGCTGGCGCGCGAGCCCAACCAGTTCGGCCAGGGCGCGATCGAAGGCGTCGCGGGCCCCGAGGCGGCCAACAACGCGGCCGCCACCGGCACGCTGGTGCCGCTGCTCGCGCTGGGCCTGCCCACGTCCGCCACCGCGGCCATGCTGCTGGCCGGCTTCCAGCAGTACGGGCTGGTGCCCGGACCGCTGCTGTTCGTCACCAACACCGACCTGGTGTGGGGCCTGATCGCCAGCTTCTTCATCGGCAACCTGATGCTGCTGGTGCTCAACCTCCCGCTGGTGGGCCTGTGGGTCAAGCTGCTGGCCGTGCCGCAGCCCTACCTGTACGGCGGCATCCTGGTGTTCGCCGCCATGGGCACGCTGGCCGCCAACCCGTCGACCTTCGAGCTGGGCCTCTTGGTCGCCTTCGGCATCACCGGCTACCTGATGCGCTGCTGGGACTACCCGCTGGCGCCCATGATCGTGGGCCTGATCCTGGGGCCGATGGCGGAGAACCAGTTCCGCCGCGCGCTGCAGATCAGCCTGGGCGACCCCTGGGTGTTCTTCAAGCACGGCGGCTCCGCCACCCTGCTGGCGCTGGCCGTCGTGGCGCTGGTCGCGCCCATCGTCTTCAAGGGCCTGCGCAAGTTCAAGGGCGAAGACGCGTAAGGCCAGCAACGCAGCAGCGGCGGGAGCAGCCTCTCGCCGCTGCCACTGCGCCCTCAGGAGCGCAGGTGGTCCACGGTCAGTGGATCCGGTTGTCCCTCGAAGTACTTGCGCAGGCAGTCCCCGAACAGCGCCTCGCCCGGCGCGGCCGAGGCGAACAGCGTGAGGCACGAGCGCAGCTTCATCGCGTCGATGCCGCCGAAGATCTCCAGCGCGGTGCGGCCATTCAGCCGCAGCAGCGTCTCGCAGCAGCCGCGCAGGCGCGGGCCCAGCACCGGATGCTCGAGGTACGCCATCGCTTCGCCCCGTCCCGAGAGCCCGTAGCGCCTGGCCATGGCGCTGCGCCCCAGCTCGCGCAGCTGCGGGAACACGTACCACATCCAGTGGCTCTGCTTGTCGCCGGCCTGCAGTTCGGCCATCACGGCGGGCCAGACCGGATCCTGCGCGGCGACGAAGCGCTCGAGGTCGAAGGGATCGGCGTCCATCGCCACACTTTAGGCCCGAGCGCGGCGGATGGCACGCGCGGCGAAAGAGGGCCCGAGCTCAACGGCCTGGAACCCGCCGCCGCGCCGGCGGCACGTCAGTCGGCCGAGATGCCCATCTCGCGGGTGACCCGGCGGTAGGTGGGCCAGGAGCGGCCGATGAAGGTGCGCAGCTCGGCGCCGACCAGCGGCGTGTCCTCGGCCGAGAGCGTCTCGCGCACCGACTTCACGCGGGGCGAGTCCGTGATGGAGGACTGCACCAGGCGCGCGAGCGTGTCGATCACGACCTGCGGCGTGCCCGCGGGCGCCATCAGCAGGTTCATCTCGGCCAGGTCCTCGAAGATCGGGCCCTTGAAGCCCGCATCGGTCCAGGTGGGCACGCCGGGCAGCCGGCTCGAGCGCTGCCCGACCGCGATGGCGATCGGCTTGACCAGTCCCTTCTGCAGCCCGCCGCCCAGGCCGGCCAGCGAACCCGCGCCCATGTCGATGTGGCCCGCATACAGGTCGTTGAGCATCGCGCCCGTGCCCTTGTAGTTGGCCAGGTTGAACTGGGCGCCGGTTTCCTTGGCCAGCTGGCTGAGCATCATCTGCCAGCCCGAGCCGAGGGCGTAGTTGCCCACGTTCACCGGCTTCTTCTTCGCGTAGGCGATGAGGTCAGCCAGCGTGTTGACCGGGAAGTCCTTGTGCAGCACCGCCACCACCGGGCCAACGCCGATGGCCGCGATCGGCACCAGGTCCTTGTCGGGATCGATGGCCGGCCTCTTCAGCAAGGCGGGCGCCTGGGCCATGCTGCTCTGCAGGGTGACGATGAGCGTGTGCCCGTCCGGCGCCGAGCGCGCCACCGCTTCGCCCGCGACCATGCCGACGCCGCCGGGCTTGTTCTCCACCACCACCGGCACGCCCAGTTTCTGCGAGAAGTAGTCCGAGTAGGCGCGCGCCGTGGCATCGGTGGACGCGCCCGGGGCCTGGGCGCAGACGATGCGGATCGGCTTGGTGGGCTGCCACGCGGTCTGGGCGCGGCCCAGCGCGGGCAGCAGCAGGCCGGCGGCGACGAGTTGCCGGCGGCTCAGCATCGCGGCGGCTGGGGTGGTGGGGCGGTTCGACGGCATGGCGGTTCCTGTGACGGTGGTCGGAAGTTCGATGTGCACTGTGGGGGACTCACCCATGAGGATGAACAGGGTTTTCCCCATAGCGAATGGTATTCCTGAAAATGAGGCAGCAGCGCCGTCGAGCCGCGCGGCCCCGGCTCAGGCCAGCACGTACCAGCCCACGCCGTCGGCGCCGATCTCCCGGCGGACCTCGCCGCGCGCGATCAGGTGGTTCATGCAGGCCACCGACTCGCCGGTGGCCAGGCTCAGCAGGGCCGCGTCGCCCTCGTCGATGGGCCGCGCGAACAGCGCGCCGAACGCGTCGACGATGCGCCGGGGCTCCTTGAGCGAACGCCGCAGGCGCTCCAGCGCCTTGTCCTGCCCGCGGGCCAGTGCGTCCAGCCGCGCATGCAGGCCCCGGAAGCAGTCGTTGTGGGCCGGCAGCACCAGCACGTCGTCGGGCACCTGGGCCTTGAGCTTGGCCAGCGACGCGTACCAGTCCGCCATCGGGTCCGCCTCGGGCTCCATGGGATGGACCGACACGTTGGACGAGATGCGCGGCAGCACCTGGTCGCCGGAGATCAGCAGCTTCAATTCGGGGCAATGCAGGCACGCATGCTCGGGCGAGTGGCCGGTGCCCACCAGCACGCGCCAGGTGTGCGCGCCGATGCGCACCTCGTCGCCGTCCTGCAACCGCCGGAAGCTGTCCGGCAGCGCGTGGATCTGCTTGCCGAAGCCGCCGAAGCGGCTGCGGTAGCCGTCGATCGCGGCCGGGCTCCAACCCGCCCGGCGATAGAACTTCACGCCGTCGGCCGGCGCCTCCCGGCCCATGTCGGCGACGGCCGAGCGGCAGGACAGGTACTCCAGCCGCGTGATCCACAGCGGCACGCCGGCCCGGCGCGTGAACCAGCCGGCCAGCCCCACGTGGTCGGGGTGCATGTGCGTCACGTAGACGTTGGTCAGCGGCCGCGCCATCGGGCCCTCGGCCAGCAGGGCCTGCCAGGCCTTGACGGTGGCTTCGGTGTTCAGGCCGGTGTCGACCAGGGCCCAGCCCTCGCCGTCGTCCAGGGCCCACACGTTGATGTGGTCCAGCCGGAAAGGCATCGGCAGGCGGATCCAGCGCACCCCGGGGGCGACCTCGGTCCAGTGGCCGGGGTCCGGCGCGGCGAAGGGATAGCTCAGGCCGCGGGCATCGGGTTCGGGGGTCTGGGTCATTCGGGCGCGGCGCGGGCGGAACCCGGCCGTCTCGTGGATGTTGTCCGAACGGGAATTTTATTCTCCACACGCAGGTTCGCGCCGGGCCGCCGCGGGGGGCCGGCCCTAGAATGAAACCGTCCGTTTGCAGGGAACCCCGACCCCATGGAGAAGAAAGCCAGCACCCCGTCCGGCGGCGCCGCCGACAAGCCCAAGGGCAAGGTCGTCGGGGCCGTGGCGAATGCCGCGACGATCCTGCGCTTCCTGCGCGCCACGCAGGGCCCGGCCACCGTCACGCAGATCACGCGGGCGGTGAAGATCAACCCGAGCACCTGCTTCAACATCCTGCGCACGCTGATCCAGGAGGACTTCGTGCAGTTCGACGCGACGGCCAAGACCTACCAGCTCAGCCTGGGCCTGGTGGCGCTGGCGCGCGGCGCGCTGGAGCACAGCCCCGAGCTGCACCTGCTCAAGCCGCGCATCGAGGCGCTGGCCCGCAAGTACCGGATCATGGTGACGGTGTGGCGCAAGATCTCCGACGACAGGATCATGCTGGTGTCGGTGGCCGAGAGCGACGCACCGGTGCGCATCCACGCTCGCGCGGGCTCGCGCTCCCCCCTGCTGCTGGGCGCGTCGGGGCGCGTGTTCGGCGCTTTCTCGGGCCTGGGCAAGGCGGCGCTGAAGGAGCGTTTCCAGGAACTGCGCCTGGCCCGGCCGCTCGACTTCGAGACCTTCCTGCAGCAGCTGGAGGAAGCGCGGCGCATCGGCTGGGCGCTGGACGACGGCTACGCGTACGCCGGCACCGTGACCATCGCGGTGCCGGTGCAGGAACCCGGCGGCGCCCTCAACTTCACCTGCGCCGCCATCCTGTTCAACGGCCAGTACGACCTGCAGCGCGTGGCCGGCATCGCCGAGGACCTCAAGCGCATCGGCCACAGCCTGCTGGAGGCAGCGCCCCCGGCGGCCGCCGCGCCGGTAGTGGTCAGCGCCGTGAAGCCGAAGAAGGCACCGGCCGCCAAGGCCTCGCGCAAGACTGCCGCCCCCGCGGGCAAGCGCCGCGCCGTCGCCTGAGGGCCGACGCGCTGCGAACGGGCCGCGCGGCCCGTCCCTTCCACTTCAGTACGAGCGCGGCATCTCCAGCACGTGCTGCGCCACGTAGGCCAGCACCAGGTTGTTGGAGATCGGCGCGGTGCGGAACAGGCGGGTCTCCTTCCACTTGCGCTCGATGTCGTACTCGGTGGCCACGCCGAAGCCGCCGAAGGTCGTCATCGCGGCCTCGGCAGCCTCCCACGACGCTTCGCTGCACAGGTACTTGGCCATGTTCGCCTCGGCGCCGCAGGGCTTGCCGGCGTCGAACAGCGTGGCGGCCTTGTTGCGCATCAGCTCCGCTGCGCTGACCGCCATGTGGGCCTTGGCGATCGGGAAGGCCACGCCCTGGTTGGCGCCGATCGGCCGGTCGAAGACGACGCGCTCCGACGCATAGGTGCGCGCCTTGTCCACGAACCACTTGCCGTCGCCCACGCTCTCGCTGCTCACCAGCAGGCGTTCGGCGTTGAGCGAGTCCAGGAGGTAGCGAAAGCCCCTGCCCTCCTCGCCCACGCGCCACTCGTCCGCTACTTCGAGGTTCTCGATGAACACCTCGTTGGTGTGGTGGTTGAGCATGGTGTCGATCGGCCGCGAGTGCAGCGACTTGCCGGCCTTGCGGATGTCGACCAGGAACAGGCTCAGGCCCTCGGTCTTGTTCTTCACGTCCTCGTACGGCGTCGTGCGCGCCAGCAGCAGGTACATGTCCGACTGCAGGTAGCGCGAGGTCCAGATCTTCTGGCCGTTGATGACGTAGCCGCCCGGCACCTTCTTCGCGAAGGTCTTGATGCGCAGGGTGTTGGAGCCGGCGTCCGGCTCGGTGACGCCGAAGGCCTGCAGCCGCAACTCGCCCCTGGCGATCTTCGGCAGGATGGCCTGCTTCTGCGCCTCGCTGCCGTGCTGCAGCACGCTGGCCATGGTGTACATCTGCGCGTGGCAGACGGCGGAGTTGCCGCCCTGCCGGTTGATCTCCTCCAGGATGACGCAGGCGTCCAGCAGGCCCAGGCCGGAGCCGCCGTAGTCGTCGGGGATCAGCGCCGCCAGCCAGCCGGCCTCGTTCATCGCGTCGACGAAGGCCTGGGGGTAGGACTTGTCGTGCTCGCAGGCCCGCCAGTAGCTGTCGGGGAAGCGCCGGGCCAGCTGGGCCACCGCCTCGCGGATCTCCTGCTGCGTCGGGGAGTAGTCGAAATCCATGGGGTTCCTCAAGGGGGCCGCCATGGTGCCACAACCCCAAAATCCGGAAAACTTATTTTTCATGGAGAATGCCTGTGCCGGCGCCACGGACGCGGCACGACGATTCATCCCCCGCTGCAGAGCACGGTTTGCGGCACCATCGGGTGGGTCGAAGCGCGCGCGTCCTGCCGGGCTGATGCCATGAACCTTCCCTCCTACTCCACCCTCGAGCTGCAGCGGCACGGCGAGCACGTCCTGCTCGTCACCCTGGACCGCCCCGAGGCGCTGAATGCGCTGAACACGCAGATGGGCGCCGACCTGCACGACCTGTTCCTGCGCATCACGGCCGAACCCGGCCCGCTGCGCTGCCTGGTGCTCACCGGCGCCGGCATCAAAGCCTTCTGCTCGGGCGGCGACCTGAAGGAGCGCGACGGCATGACGCAGGCGCAGTGGCAGGCGCAGCACGAGCTTTTCGAGCGCGCCTTCGTCGCCATGCTCGAATGCCCGGTGCCGGTGATCGCCGCGGTGAGCGGCCATGCCTACGGCGGCGGCCTGGAGATGGCCCTGTGCTGCGACTTCATCTATGCCGCGCGCACCGCCCGCTTCGCGCTGCCGGAGGCGAAGCTGGGCATCATGCCGGGCGGCTGTGGCACCCAGAACCTGGCGCGCGCCGTGGGCGAGCGGCGCGCCAAGGAGCTGGTGCTGACCGGCCGACCCTTCACCGCCGACGAGGGCGTGGCCTGGGGCGCCTTCAACCTGGCCTGCGACGATGCCGCGAGCGTGCGCGACCACGCGCTGGCCACCGCCCAGGCCATCGCCGGGAACGCGCCGCTGTCGGTGCGGCAAGCGAAGAAGTCCATCCACTACGGGCTGCAGATGGACCTGCTCACCGGCTACCGCTTCGAGATCGAGGCCTACAACCGCCTGGTCGACACCGAGGACCGGCGCGAGGGCGTGCGCGCGTTCAACGAGAAGCGCAAACCCCAGTTCCAGGGCCGCTGAGCCCGCGAGGAGACCCCCACCCCATGAAACCCCTGTCCGGCCAACGCGTCATCGACCTGACCCAGAACGTCGCGGGCCCCTACTGCACGCAGATCCTCGCCGACCTGGGCGCCGACGTGATCAAGATCGAGCGCCCCGGCGCGGGCGACGACACGCGCTGCTGGACGCCGCAGGTCGGCGAAGGCATCTCCGCCACCTACGCCACGCTCAACCGCGGCAAGCGCAGCCTGGCGCTGGACCTGGACCACGCCGACGGGCAGGCGCTGGTGCGTCGCCTGCTGCGGCCCGGCGACATCGTCATCCACTCGCTCAAGCCGGGCAGCGCCGAGCAGCGCGGCCTGGGCTACGACGACCTGAGGGCCGTCTGCCCCGGCCTCATCTACTGCGCCCTCAGCGCCTTCGGCAACATCGGGCCGCTGTCGGGCCTGCCGGGCTACGACCCGCTGATCCAGGCCTTCGCCGGGATCATGTCGGTCAACGGCCATGACGGCCAGCCGCCCGCGCGGGTCGGCGTCTCCATGGTCGACATGGGCGCGGGCCTGTGGTCCGTGATCGGCATCCTGGCCGCGGTGGCGCGCCGCAAGGACGACGGCCAGGGCGCGCGCATCGACACCTCGCTGCTGGAGACCGGCGTGGCCTGGATGACCAACCCCATCGCCAACTACAGCGCCAGCGGCAAGCTGCCGCGCCGCATGGGCTCGGCCACGGCCATGCTGGCGCCCTACGAGGTCTTCGAGACTTCGGACGCCCACGTCTTCATCGGCTGCGGCGCCGACCGCATGTTCCAGAAGCTCGCGGCCGCGCTGGAGAACAAGGCGCTCGCCGAAGACCCGCGCTTCGCCCGCAACGCGGACCGGGTCGCGAACCGCGAGGCCCTGCACGAAGCCATCGCGACCCTCACGCGCGCGCAGACCACGCAGCAGGTGGTCGACCGCCTGCGTGCGGCGGGCGTGCCGGTGAGCGCGGTGAACGACCTGTCCAGGCTGCTGCAGGACCCGCAGGTGCAGGCCCTGGCGCTGCACGCGCCGCTGCCCCTGGACGCGGCCCGCGGGCTGGTCGCCGTGGGCACGCCGATCCGCTTCGACGGCGAGCGCAGCCATCAACCCCATCTCAGCCCCCGCGTGGGGCAGGACACACGCGACGTGCTCGAGTCGGCCGGGCTGCGGCCCGACGAGATCGACACGCTCGCACAGAAAGGCGCGGTGCAACTGTGAACAACCCCTCCAATGATTTCATGGCGGCCTGGGATGCGTGCGCGGAGCGCTGCGCGAAACCGCTGCCGCCCGAGGTGCTGCAGGCGGCCCGCCAGGTCTGGTTCGACACCTGCGCGGTCACGGCCGCCGGGGCCGGCGAGAACACCACGCGCGCGGCGGTCGCGGTCGCCGAGGGGCGCGGGCTGATGTCCGCCGATGCGGGCCTGGTGCTGGGCACCGCCTCGCACGCGCTGGACTACGACGATGTCTGCATGCTGGCCACCTGCCACCCCAGCGCGCCGGTGGTGTCCGCGCTGATGGCGCTGCTGCCCCGGGCCCGCCCCGGGCTGGCGCTGTCCGACCTGCTGGCGGCCCACGTGCTCGGCACCGAGACCCTGCTGCGCCTGGGCGCCTGGCTGGGCTTTCGCCACTACGGGCTCGGTTTCCATGCGACCGGCACGCTCGGCAGCGTGGGCGCCGCTGCCGCCGCGGCGCACGTGCTGGGCCTGACGCGTGCGCAGGCACATGCGGCACTGTCCATCGCGGCCAGCAGCGCCAGCGGCCTGCGCGCCAACTTCGGCACCGACACCAAGCCGCTGCACGTCGGCTTCGCGGCCGTCGCCGGCATCCGCGCCGCGCTGCTGGCGCAGGCGGGCGCGCAGGCCAGCGACGACGTGTGGGGCGCCAACGGTTTCTTCCACGCGTTCAACGGCGGCGTGCCGGTGACTCGCCTCGACTGGGAGCCCGGCATGCCCTTCGCGCTGCAGCAGCCCGGCTTCGAACTCAAGCGCTTCCCCAGCTGCTACCTCACGCACCGGCTGATCGCGGGCGTGCTGGCGCTGCGGGCGCGGCGCCCGGGCGCGGCCGGCGAGGAGGTGCGCATCGCGATCGAGATGCCCCGCAACGGCACCGCCCCGCTCAAGCACCCCCGCGCCACCACCGGGCTGGAGGCCAAGTTCAGCGGCCCCTACTGCGGTGCGGCCGCCTGGATCGACGGCCAGGTCGGCCTGGCGTCCTTCACCGATGCCGCGGTGCGCCGCCCCGCGCTGCAGGCGCTGATGCCCAAGGTGACGCTGGTGGAACGCACCCTCGACGGCGAGACGCTGGACAGCGCGCCCGTCGTGGTCGAGGTGAGCGGTTCCGGCTGGACCGAGATGATCGTCGTCGACTGGGCGCCGGGCTCGCTGGCCGACCCCTTCACGCGCGACGAGCTGCTGGCCAAGTGGCGCGACTGCGCCTCGCATGCCGGCCTGCCCGCCGACGCCCGCGCCATGCTCGACCTGCTCGATGCGCCGCTGGACACGCCGGCCGCCAGCGTGCTCACGCCGCTGCGCCAGCTGCTGGTCGACGCTTGCACCGCCTCGCCGGCTGCGCGCTGAAAAGCCGCCTTCAGACCGCCGGCACGTTCACATCCTTCAGCACGCGCAGCACGAAGCTGGACTTGCTGTGCCGGATGCCGGGGATCTTGTAGAGCTTCTCGCGCAGCAGGCGCTCGTAGTCGCGCGTGTCCTTCACGGCGATGCGGATGTAGTAGTCGTAGTCGCCGGAGACCAGGTAGGCGTCCATGACCTCGGGGATCTCCGCGAGGATGCGGCCGAACCGGTACAGCGTCTCGTCGGTGTGGCTCTCCAGCGTGAGCTGCACGATCACCGTGTCCTGGTAGCCCAGGCGCGCGCGGTCCAGCTCGATGCTGTACTTGCGGATCACGCCCTCCGCCTCCAGCCGCTTGATGCGGCTCCAGCAGGTGGTGGGCGACAGCTTCACGGCCTGGCCGATCTCCTGCAGGGTGCGGCGAGAGTCGGTGAGCAGCTCCCGCAGGATGGCCAGGTCGAACTTGTCGAACCGGGCCGGGGTTTCATCGGCAGGTTTTGCTTTTTTCCGAACGTCCTTCGAAGCGGCCATGAGAACCCCACGAAATTTCGAAGCACATTCTGCCTGAACGACGGAAAAATCTGCACATGGACGCCTCCACCGTCGAATCCCTTTCGCCCACGGCCCCGGCCCTGCGGACCCGCAATGGCGCCGAGATCCTGCTGGACACGCTGGTCGCATGCGGCATCGACACCGTCTTCGGCTACCCGGGCGGCGCCGCCCTGCCGCTGTACGACGCGCTCTACGGCCAGCCGGCGCTGCGCCACGTGCTGGTGCGCCACGAGCAGGCGGCCGTGCATGCGGCCGAGGGCTACGCACGCAGCACCGGGCGGCTGGGCGTGGTGCTGGTGACGTCGGGGCCGGGCGTCAGCAACACCATCACCGGGCTGCTGGACGCCATCAGCGATTCCGTTCCCATCCTGTGCATCAGCGGCCAGGTCGCCACCGGCGTGATCGGCACCCAGGCCTTCCAGGAGAGCGACGCGCTGGGCATGTCGCGGCCGGTGACCAAGTGGAACCACCAGCCGCGCGACGCGGCGCAGGTGGCCGAGGCGGTGCAGGAGGCCGTGCGCATCGCGCTGTCGGGCCGGCCGGGGCCGGTGCTGATCGACATGCCCAAGGACGTGCAGCTGCAGGCCGTGCAAGCCCCCGCGCCAACGGCGGCCGCGCTGAACCCGGAGCCGCAAGGCCCTGCCCTGCCCGCGCAAGCCGACCTGCAGCGCGCGGCCGGGCTGCTGGCCGGCGCGCGCCGGCCGGTGCTGTACGGCGGCGGTGGCCTGGTCAACTCCGGCCCCGCGGCCTGCGAGGCGTTCACCGCCCTGGCCCGCGCATGGAACCTGCCGACCACGCTCACGCTGATGGGCCTGGGCGCCTTCCCCGCCTCGGACCAGCGCTTCCTCGGCATGCTGGGCATGCACGGGACGCTGGAGGCCAACCTGGCCATGCACCACGCGGACCTGGTGGTCTGCATCGGCGCCCGCTTCGACGACCGCATCACCGGCCGGCTGGCGGACTTCTGCCCGGGCGCCCGCAAGATCCACGTGGACATCCATCCGGGCAACATCAACAAGGTGGTGCCGGTCGACGTGGCCCTGGCCGGCGACTGCGCCGAGGTGCTGGCGGCCTGGCAGCGCGTGCTGCCGTCGCCCGAAACGTCGCGGCTCGATCCCTGGTGGTCGCGCATCTCGCGCTGGCGCGAAGCCGACTGCCTGGCCTTCCGGTGCGATGACCAGGTCATCCTGCCGCAGCAGCTGCTCTCCACGCTGCAGCGGCAGCTGGCGGGCCGCGACGCCATCGTCTCCACCGACGTGGGCCAGCACCAGATGTGGGCCGCGCAGTACCTGCGCTTCGACCAGCCCCGGCGCTGGCTCACCTCGGGCGGCGCCGGCACCATGGGCTACGGCCTGCCGGCCGCGATCGGCGCGCAGGTCGCGCATCCGGAGCGGACGGTGGTGTGCGTGAGCGGCGACGCCTCCATCCTGATGAACATCCAGGAGCTGTCGACGGCCGTGCAGCACCAGGCGCCGGTCAAGGTGGTCCTGTCGAACAACGGCTACATGGGCATGGTGCGCCAGTGGCAGCAGCTGATCCACGGCAACCGCCTCAGCCACAGCTGGACCGCCGCGCTGCCGGACTTCGTCGCGCTGGCCAAGGCCTTCGGCTGGGGCGCGCGCCGCGTGGAGCGGCCGCAGGAGCTGGAGGACGCGCTGGCCGAGTGCCTGGCGCACGACGGGCCGTTCTTCCTCGACGTGCGTGTGGCCGCCCAGGAGAACTGCTATCCGATGATGCCCGCCGGGCGCGGGCACCACGAGATCATGCTGGCCGACGGCGTCTGGTATCGGGAGCCGTGAAAGCGGCACCACGGGCCGGGCCGGCTCGCGGTCGAGCATCTTCGTCTCGCGCCCGCGACGCCGCGGCATAGTCCTAACGGGCCAGTGGGCGACCGCCGGCGGGACGCCGGGGCTATCCTCGTTTCCCGCCCTGCCGAGGTTTGGAGCTTGCATCGAGCCGGGCGCTCCGCACGCAAGCTCGGGGAGGCACCGGTGAAGCTGAGTGTGATCCTGCCTTGTTACAACGGCTCCGCCACGCTGGACGTCCAGCTGGAGGCGCTCACCCGCCAGCACTGGCCCGGCGGGTGGGAGGTCATCGCGGTCGACAACGGCTCCGCCGACGGCTCGCCGGAGATCGTGAGGCGCTACCAGGACCGGCTCCCCGACCTGCAGGTCGTGCAGGCCTACACGCCCGGCACGAAGCGCCTGGGCGTGCCCCACTCCTACAACACCGGCATCAAGGCCGCCACCGGCGACGCCTTCGTCTTCTGCGAGGCGGACGACGAGGTGGCGCCCGGCTGGCTCGAGGCCATGGGCCAGGCGCTGGCCGACCACCCCTTCGTCGTCGGCCGGCTGGAGCACCGCAAGCTCAATCCGGCATGGGTGCATCCGCCCTACGGCGACGGCTACCAGTACGCGGGCCTGGCCCGCTACCGCACGCCGCCCCACCTGGAAGGGGCCAGCGCCGCTGCGTTCGGGCTGCAGCGCGCGTTCTACGAACGGCTCGGGCCGCTCAGCCTGGAGTTCCCGATGGGGCACGACATGGAGTACAGCTGGCGGGCGCAGGTCGCCGGCTACGCGCTGCATTTCGAGCCCCGCGCGGTAGTGCACTACCGCGAGAAGACGCGCCTGAAGGACCGCTTCCGCCAGGGCCGCAACTGGGGCTGGGACTCGCATCGCATCGAGCGGCACTACGGCGTGCCACCGCGCAGGCTGGCCCTGGCAGGGCAGGCCGTGCACATGCTGCGGCTGCTCCCGGCCGGGATCGGCGCGGCGCTCTGGGCGGCCACCGGGCGCACCGGCGGCCGGCGGCAGCTGGCCGAGTGGGTGTTCAACTTCGGCTGGGCGGTCGGCAAGGGCCGCGCGCTGCTCACCCGGTCCACCCCCGCCGCCCCGCCCGCCGCCGATCGCCCCGCGGCCGAACCGGTCCCGCCCCTGACACCCCAACCTTGAAGGAATCCCCCATGAACCTGGCGCCGGTCCGGCCCGCCTGCCGCCTCTGCGGAGCGGCACTGAAACACACCTTCACCGACCTGGGCATGTCGCCGCCGTGCGAGGCGTTCGTGCCCCCGGACCGGCTGGCCAGCGTCGAGGCGTTCTACCCGCTGCACGTCTTCGTGTGCGACGAGTGCCTGCTGGTGCAGCTGCCCGAGCACGTCAGCCCGCAGGAGATCTTCACCGAGTACGCCTACTTCTCCTCGTACTCGGACAGCTGGCTCGCGCATGCCAAGGCCTATGCGGGCCGCATGGTCGACCGCTTCGAGCTGGGCCCCGGCAAGCTGGTGGTCGAGCTGGCCAGCAACGACGGCTACCTGCTGCAGTACTTCCAGGCGCTGGGCGTGCCGGTGCTGGGGGTGGAGCCGGCGGCCAACGTCGCGCGCGAGGCGGTGCGCAAGGGCATCCCGACGCGGGTGGAGTTCTTCGGCCGCGAGACCGCCGCCGCCATGGTGCGCGAGGGCATCCAGGCCGACCTCATCGCCGCCAACAACGTCTTTGCCCACGTGCCGGACATGCGCAGCTTCACCGCCGGCATGAAGACGCTGCTCAAGCCCGGCGGCGTCATCACCATCGAGATCCCGCACCTGATGCGGCTGATGGAGCAGAACCAGTTCGACACCATCTACCACGAGCACTTCTCGTACTGGTCGTTCATCACCGCCACGCGGATGCTGGCCGACTTCGGCCTGGCCGTGTTCGACGTCGAGGAGATCCCCACGCACGGCGGCTCGATGCGCATCTATGCCCGGCATGCCGACGACCCGTCGCCCGTGCACGAGCGCGTGCGCGAACTCACCCGGCGCGAAGAGGAAGCCGGCTTCACCCGGCTGGAGACCTATTTCTCCTTCGACGAGAAGGTCAAGCGGACCAAGCGCAACATCCTGTCCTTCCTGATCGAGGCCAAGCGGGCCGGCAAGTCCATCGCCGGCTACGGGGCCCCGGGCAAGGGCAACACGCTGCTCAACTACTGCGGCATCCGCACCGACTTCCTGGACTACACCGTGGACCGCAATCCGTACAAGCACGGCCGCGTCCTGCCGGGCACGCGCATCCCGATCTTCCCGCCGGAGAAGCTGCGCGAGACGCGGCCGGACTACGTCTTCATCCTGCCCTGGAACCTGAAGGACGAGATCCGCCAGCAGCTGGCCTACGTGCGCGAGTGGGGCGGGCAGCTGGTGGTGCCCATCCCCGACATCGAGGTGCTGGAGTGACCGATGCGCCGGCGCCCGGCGCCGCGATGCATGCGCTGGTGAGGGAGCTCTACCCGATCTGCCGCAGCATCACGGGCGACGGGCTCCGGCAGACGCTGGCGCGGCTGGGCCGCGAGATCCCGCTGGCCGTGCACGAGGTGCCCACCGGCAGCCGGGTGTTCGACTGGACCGTGCCGCGCGAGTGGAACATCCGCGATGCCTACGTGAAGAACGCGGCCGGCGAGCGGGTGATCGACTTCCAGCGGCACAACCTGCACGTGGTGAACTACAGCGTGCCCGTGCAGCGCCGCATGACGCTGGCCGAGCTGCGGCCGCACCTGCACTCGCTGCCCGACCGGCCCGAGCTGATCCCTTATCGCACCTCGTACTACAAGGACAGCTGGGGCTTCTGCCTGCCGCACCGGCAGCTGGAGCACATGCCCGAGGGCGAGTACGAGGTTTGCATCGACTCCACGCTGGAAGACGGCCACCTCAGCTACGGCGAATGCCTGCTGCCGGGCAGCACGCCCGAGGAGGTGCTGGTCTCCTGCCACGCCTGCCATCCCTCGCTGGCCGACGACAACCTGTCCGGCCTGGCGGTCGCGACCTTCCTGGCGCGGCACCTGGCGCGGCAGCCGCGGCGCTACTCCTACCGCTTCGTCTTCGTGCCGGGGACCATCGGCTCGATCACCTGGCTGAGCCGCAACGAGGAGGCCGCGCGCAACATCCGCCACGGACTGGTGCTCACCTGCATCGGCGACCGCGCCAGCTTCACCTACAAGCGCAGCCGACGCGGCAACGCCGCCATCGACCGGGCGGTGGAACACGTGCTGGCGCATGCGGACCCGGAGCACGCGGTCCTGCCCTTCTCGCCCTACGGCTACGACGAGCGGCAGTACTGCTCGCCCGGCTTCAACCTGCCGGTGGGCTGCCTGATGCGCAGCCACCATGGGCAGTTCCCGCAGTACCACACCTCGGCCGACAACCCGGACTTCGTGACGCCCGAGGCGCTGGCCGGCGCGTTCGACGCCCTGCTGTCCGTGCTCGACGTGCTGGAGAACGACGGCCGCTACCTCAACCTGAAGCCGTACTGCGAGCCCCAGCTCGGGCAGCGCGGCCTCTACGGCACCACCGGCGGCACCGGGCCGCGCCAGGTCGAGATGGCGATGCTGTGGGTCCTCAACTTCTCCGACGGCGAGTCCAGCCTGCTGGACATCGCGCAGCGCGCCAACCTGCCCTTCGCGACGGTGCGCGAGGCCGCCGCGCTGCTGGAGCGCGCCGACCTGCTGGCGCCGGCGCCATGAACCGGCTGGACGGCCAGGTCGCCGTGGTCACGGGCGCGAGCCGGGGCATCGGCCAGGCGATCGCGCTGGCACTGGCCGGACGCGGCGCCCGCCTGTGCCTGGTGGGGCGCGACCGCGCCAGCCTGCAGGCCGTCGTGCAGGAAGCGCGAGGCGCCACCGGCGCGCACCGCTGCTACGAAGCCGACCTGGGCGTGGACGCCGACGTGGACCGGCTGGCCGACACGCTGGGGCAGGACCTTTCCGCCGTCGACATCGTGGTCCATGCGGCCGGCGTGCTCGGCTGGGGTCCTTTCGAGAGTTCGCCGGCGCAGGAATTCGACAGCCAGTACCGCACCAACGTGCGCGCGCCCTACGTGCTCACGCAGCGCCTGCTGCCGGGGCTCAGGGCCGCGCAGGGCCAGGTGGTGTTCGTGAACTCCAGCGCCGGCCTGTCGGCGCGGGCGAACGTCGCGCAGTACGCCGCGACCAAGCATGCGCTCAAGGCCGTGGCCGACAGCCTGCGCGAGGAGGTCAACGCCGCCGGCGTGCGGGTGCTCAGCCTCTACGTGGGCCGCACGGCCACCCGCATGCAGGCCGAGCTGCATGCGGTGGAAGGCAAGGCCTACGACCCGCTTTCCCTGATCCAGCCCGAAGACGTGGCGGGCCTGGCGCTCCACGCGTTGTCGCTGCCGCGCACGGTGGAGGTCACCGAGATCACCTTGCGGCCGCTGCGCAAGCCCGCCTCGGCGTGATCCTGCGCGATCTGCGCCGACACCGGCCAGGGCTCCACGCACACCAGGTCGCGCAGCACCTCCAGGCGCACCTGCGCGGCGGGATCGTCCGGGAACTTGCGCGCGAAGAAGGCCGGCACGCTGCGCAACCGTTCGAGGTCGTCCGGGGTGAAGTCCTTCACGTGGGCCTCGTCGTAGCGCTGGATGAGGTGGTTCATCGGCCCCCTGCGCTCGACCAGCTGCATCAGCAGCGTGCCCACCAGGAACTCGTCGGCGATGCGCAGCCGGCTGAAGTAGTCGCGCAGCTCGGGCCGCGCGAACTGGTCCACCATGGCCCACACGATGTCGCGGCGCGCGCCGAACCAGGGCGAGCCGTAGTAGGGGCGGAAGTCCGGACCGAAGGGATGCCGCCCGAACCAGCCGCGCGCGAAGGCCCCGACCGTCGCCTTGGCGATCCAGGGCACGGGGCCGCCCGCGGTGCCGCTGCGCAGCCAGATGCCCGCCTCGTCGCGCCGTCCCGGCGTCGCGCTGAAGTAGTGGCGCGACAGGCGCCGCAGCAGGCGGTGGCGCAGCGACCCCTCGGGCGTGAACGCGCGGTAGCCCACCGACATCAGCGCGTCGCGGTCGGCCATCAGGTCGATGCAGTCGAAGTGCGCCTGGGCGTCGCCGGCCACGTGCTCCTCGAACTGCGCCATCGACTTGATCGGCAGGCAGGTCGGGCTGAGCAGCTGCAGGTAGTCGAACTCGAAGTGCTCCAGCGCATGGCGCAGCGAATGGAACACGCCTTCGGTGAAGCCGAACACGGCCCAGCCGGTGCGCCGCGGCTCCGGGACGAACCGCGCGTTGGGCGCCGTCAGCGGGAAGTGCGGGGTCTGCGCGAAGTCGTGGTGGACCAGCACCTGGTGCGGCGCCAGCGACCGCGCCAGCTGGTCGACGGTCTCCGGCCGGCTCACCGCCGACATCACGACGAAGACGATCTTCGGTGTTCCGCTTCCCATGGCTCAGGCCGCCGTGCCCAGCACGAGCTTGCGGCAGTGGAAGGCTTCCGCCCGTTTTTCGACCGCGGCGCATTCCACGCCGCGCAGGCGCATCAGCGCCTCGAACGTGTCTTCCGTCAGCCAGGCCTTGTGCGCCTCGCTGCGAAACACCTCGCAGATCAGGCCGACCTTGCGCGAGCTCACCGCCCGCGGCAGCGGCACGAAGCAGTTGGGCGTGCCCAGGTCGCCGTCGTACTTGGGGATCTCGTATTCCAGGATCATGTGCCGCCGCCAGGTGTTCCAGGTCAGGTCGCTGACGGTGCGGTGGTCCTGGTGCCGGTCCTCGCGGTAGTGCGTGAAGATGAGGTCGGGCTCCACCTCGGCCTTGAGCGCCTCGACGAAGTCCTTGATCTCGGCGCCCTGCCACGGGAAGTAGCCGTCGCGAAAGGGGCCGATCACGACGCGGCGCGACGCGGCCTTCTCCAGGAAATGCGCCGCCCCGGCCTGGGCCTCCTGCTCGCGCGGACCGGCCGCGCTGAACACCACCCAGGTGACGCGCACGTTGGTGCGGGTGGACAGCAGGTGAAGGAGCGTGCCGCCGCAGCCGATCTCGATGTCGTCGGCGTGTGCGCCCAGGCACAGCACGTGGAGCGGAGCGTCGCGGTCGGGCGGCAGGATCAACGGGAGCATGTCACCTCGCCGGCTTCTTCCAGACTTCCCAGGGAGCGGCGCCGCCACCCTGCAGGCCTTCGAGCTGCTGCTTGTCCTTGAAGGTGTCCATGCTGGCCCAGAAGCCGTCGTAGCTGTAGCCGATCAGCTGCTGGTCGCGCAGCAGGCGGTGGAACGGCTCCTCGACCAGTTCCTCGCCGTCGCCGATGTACTCGAAGATCTCCTTGCGGAAGGCGAAGAAGCCGCCATTGACGCGGATGTCGCCGTTGCTGATCGGATGGATGTCCGACACCAGGCTGCTGCCGGGGGCCGTCGCCACCACGTGGTAGCTGAGGTTGGGGCGCACGCACAGGAAGCTGGCGACCTTGCCCTGCCGGTGGAAGTCGTCGAGCTGCTGCGGCAGCGGCAGGTCCGACAGGCCGTCGCTGTAGTTGGCCAGGAATTCCTCCTCGCCTTCCACGTACTTGCGCACCGCGCGCAGCCGCTGGCCGATGTTGGAGGAGATGCCGGTGTCGGCGAAGGTGATGCGCCAGTCGTGGATGTCGCTGCTGACCAGTTCCACGTTCTTGCCACCGCCCGACAGGACGAAGTCGTTCGACAGGCATTCCTGGTATTGCAGGAAGTAGTTCTTGACCACGTCGGCACGGTGACCGAGGCACAGGACGAAGTCCTTGTGCCCGTAGTGCGCGTAGTACTTCATCACGTGCCACAACAAGGGGCGCGACCCGATGTGCACCATCGGCTTGGGCAGGTTCTCCGCGTCCCGCATCCGCAGGCCCTGGCCACCGCAAAACAATACGACCTTCATTGAAGCCATACCTCCCGGGTTGTGTGAACCGCTCCCACCTGGCTCGTGGAAGCGAATTCATTGTGCGTCGGAAGCGCGGCCCTTTGGGGCCTCGGCACCCTGCCGGTCAGCGGTCGCGCAGGGCGCGCAATCACGCTCCGGCAAGGCCCAGCAAGGAAAGGGGCGCATCCGGCGGCGCTTTCCAGCGGCCGAGTTGCGCGGGCACCGCGAACTACGCTTGAGGATGAGTAGCCCGAAAGAGCCGGTCGGCAAGCTCAGGCATTCACTCTTCCCTCGGCCGGTACTGCGCGGCCAGCTGGGCCTGCAGGTTCGGCGGCACCGGCTCGTAGTGGCTGAAGGCGAGCGTGAAGCTGCCCTGCCCGCCGGTGAGCGCGTTCAGCCGCGACTGGTAGGTCGAGAGCTCGGCCAGCGGGGCCTGGGCGAGAACGGTCAGCACGCCGTCGACGCCCGACTGCGTGCCGCTCACCTGCGCGCGGCGCGAGGCCAGGTCGCCGGTGATGTCGCCCAGATCCTCCGCGGGCGCGCTGATCTCCATGTCGACGATGGGCTCCAGCACGCAGGGCTGCGCGGCCTGCACGGCGGCGACCAGGGCCTTGCGGCCCGCGGTGACGAAGGCGATCTCCTTGCTGTCCACCGTGTGGTGCTTGCCGTCGTACACGATCACCTTCAGGTCCACCACCGGGTAACCCGTCAGCACGCCCTGCTCCATGGCCTGGCGCACGCCCTTCTCGACCGCGGGCATGAAGTTGTTGGGGATGGCCCCGCCACGCACCTCGTCGACGAACTCGAAGCCCGCGCCGCGCGGCAGCGGCTCGATGCGCAGGAAGACCTCGCCGAACTGGCCGGCGCCGCCGGTCTGCTTCTTGTGGCGGTGGTGCCCTTCGGCGGGCGCGCGCACCGTCTCGCGGTAGGCCACGCGCGGCGGCCGCGTCTCGACCTGGCAGCCGTGCACGTCGGTCAGCCGGGCCAGCAGCGCGCGCAGGTGCAGCTCGCCCAGGCCGTAGACGATGGTTTCGTTGGAGCCTTCCGCATGCTCGATGCGCAAGCAGGGGTCCTCGCTCACCAGCTTCTGCAGGATGTCGTGCAGGCGCTGCTCGTCGCCGCGCCGCTTGGGCTCGATCGCCAGGCCGTGCACCGGCACCGGGAACGGCAGCGGCTTGAGGTGCATGTGCGCGTCCTCGGCCGCGTCATGCAGCACGGCGTCGAAGTGCAGTTCCTCCACCTTGGCGATGGCGCAGATGTCGCCCGGCACCGCCTTCGGCACCCCCACCAGCTTGCCGCCCTGCAGCCGGAAGAGGTGCCCCACCTTGAAAGGGCGTCGGCCGTCTCCCACGTAAAGCTGGCTGTCGCGCAGGATGGTGCCCTGGTGCACGCGCAGCACGCCCAGCTTGCCCGCGTAGGGGTCCTGAGTGATCTTGAAGACGTGCGCGAGCACGTGCCGGTCGGGATCCACCACCACCTGCACCGGCCGCGCGCCTTCGCCCTCGCCTTCCAGGAAGGCGGGCGGATTGCTCTCGGTCGGGTCGGGCAGCAGCCGCTCGATGGCGTCCAGCAGCTCGGCGACGCCGGCGCCGGTGCGCGCCGAGACGAAGAAGATCGGCACCAGGTGGCCTTCGCGCAGGGCCTGCTCCAGCGTCGGGTGCAGCTCGGCCGGGTCGACGTCGCCGTCGTTCAGGTAGCGCTCCACCGCTTCGGCGTCCACCTCCACCACCTGCTCCATCAGGGCCCGGTGCGCGTCCTCCACCGACGAGAAATCGGGCGAGGGGCCGCCCTCCTGCTTGCGGGTCCAGAAGCAGTCGAGCACGCTTTCGCCGCCCTGCGCCGGCAGGTTGACCGGCAAGCATTCCTTGCCGAAGGCGGCCTGGATCTGCGCCACCAGCTGCTGCAGGTGCACGCCCTGCGCGTCGATGCGGTTGACGATGACGATGCGGTCGCGCTCGCGCTGGCGGGCCCACTCCATCATGCGCACCGCCCCGGGCTCGATGCCGGTCGCGGCGTTCAGGACGATGGCCGCGGTCTCCACCGCCTCCAGCGCCGGCAGCGACTGGCCCAGGAAGTCGGGCGCGCCGGGCGCGTCGATGAGGTGGGTGGTGATGCCGTTGTGCTCGAAGTGCAGCACGCTGCTGTTGAGCGAGCGCAGCCACTTCTTCTCCAGCACGTCGCCGTCGGAGACGGTGCTGCCTTTCTCCACCGAGCCGGGGGCGCCGATGGCGCCGGCCTTCCACAGCAAGGCCTCGGCCAGGCTGGTCTTGCCCGAGCCGCCCGGCCCCACGAGGGCCACGGTTCGCCTGGAGGCGATGTCACGATGAGCGGCCACGAGACACTCCTTTCGCAACGAAGGACGGCCATCGTAAGGCAGGTTCGCCACGGCCGTGCAGCGGGCGCGGCCGTGCTTGCATCGGTTTGCTTCGGTGGAAACTCGACGGCAGTGCATTGCATAACCTCCGTGCCGCGCACTGCGGTGCGAGCCGCTTCGGGCGGCCGGGCGCGGCTCAGGCGGCCGTGAGCATCCCCGCCGCGCCCGCCACCACCAGGCTGCCCGCCCACACCAGGTCGAGGTTGATCCACGCGCGCCGCAGGAACGCCAGGCCCAGGTAGCGGTACACCGCCCACGCGATCGCCAGGCCCGACAGCATCATCGCCAGCGTGTGCACGGCCGCGACCGACAACGCGGTGAACATGTTGGCCTGCACCAGCGCGCCCTGCACGTCCGCCCGCGCGGCCGCCGCGCCGCCTTCGCCGGAAGACTGCAGGCACAGGCCCAGCGTGAACGGCAGCAGCATCAGCCCGGCCCCGTGCGCCGTCGCCATCAGGAACGACCACCAGGCCAGCTGCGTGGGCGGGATGCGCGCCAGCGCCCGCGGCGGGCGCCGCTGCACCAGCCGCCAGAGGCCGAACAGCAGGACGAGGCCGGCCGCGCCGACCTGGATCGGGCGGCTCCACGACACGTAGCCCGCCAGCCAGGCGAATGGCACCAGCGCGATCGACATCGCGGCCAGGTGGCCGCCGCCCAGCGGCAGCAGCGTCGCGAACACGGCGCGCGAGGCCCGCTCGGTCAGGCCGTTGGCCACGGCCAGCGGCCAGCCCATCGCCGGGTTCAGGCCGTGGTAGACGCCGAGCGCGACGACGGTGAGCCAGAGCGCCGCGGTGCTGCTCAAGCCGAGGGGTAGCAGAAGGAATCGGTGGAGCAGTCGCCGCCCTGCAGGCGGACCTGGTGCGCGCCGTAGTCCTTGCCGAACTCGACGCAGAACTTCGAGTCGAGCTCCATCCCGCCCTTCGGATCGATCCGGCACATCGCCTGCACGCCGGGGATGCCGTCGGGGTAGAACTGGCTGTCCCAGCTGCTGTACAGCGAGTTGGTGAAGAAGACGCGGCGGCCGTCGCGGCTGATCTCGGTCATCTGCGGTCCGCCGCCGAAGGGACGTCCGCCCGGGTGCGGTGCATGCGCGGCGATGCCGCCGACGCGCACGCTGCCGGACAGCGTGGGCTTGAAGGGATCGCTCACGTCGTACTGGCGCAGCTCGCCCGTGCCCCAGCAGGCCACGTAGAGGAAGCGGTCGTCCATCGACAGGTCGATGTCGCTGATCAGCGGCGGCACCGCGCCGAAGCCCTTGAGCAGGCCCGGCAGGCGCGCGGCGTCGGCCGGCTCGGGCGGCACGGTGGCCGTCTTGCGCGCGTGGAAGGTGCCGTTCTCGCGCCACCAGGTCCAGATCGACGCCTCCAGGTTGGTCGTGTCCACCACCACGCCGACGAAGCCGTAGTCGCGGCTCGGGTCGTGCGCGGGCCGGATCTCCAGCGCCATCTGGTGGTTGGCGCCCAGGTCGATGGTCTGCACGTGGCGGCGATCGCGCAGCGCCCAGAAGTGCAGTCGGTGGCCGTACTTGTTGGCCAGCAGGTCCTCGGCGACCAGGCCGTTCTCGAACTGCGGCGGCAGCGCCCATTCGCTGGACACCATGTAGTCGCGCGGCAGGTTCCACCAGAAGTCGTAGTGCAGCTCCTGCGGGCCGCGGTCGATCTCCCAACGGCCCAGCACCTCGAACGACTGGCAGTCCATCAGGAAGATGCCGGGCGGCCCCTCGGTGCCGTCGGTCCCGCCGCCGCCGAGCGTGCTGACGTAGATGCCTTCGGGCCCGCAGTGCACCGTGTGCGGACGCGAGTAGCCGGTCTTGCGCCGGATCTCGTCCGGCTCGACCGTCTTGACCAGCCGCGGCGCCTTCGGGTCCGGCTGGGTGTCGAACACGTACATGCGCGAAGTCCTCATGCCGGGCACGAGAAGGTAGCGCCGCTGCAGGAAGGCGTTGCACGAGAGCGGCGACAGCGCCGAACTGCAGGCGTTCCAGCCGAAGTGGTGCAGCTCGTCGCCGCGGTTGGGCAGGTCGACGCGGTTCAGCACCGTCCCGTAGGTCGGCGAAGCCTCGTCCACGTCGACCACCGCCAGCGCGTCGGGCCGCGAGCGGTCGGGCGACAGCAGGGCCGTGTAGGTGATGCGCTCCGGCTCGGCCTGCATGGCCAGGGCGGGCGAAGGATGGAAGGTCGGGTCCGGTCGCACGCTTTCCATGGCGCAGCTCCTGGTTGGGCGTCGGGACGCCAACCGTAGTCCGCGAACCCAGGAAGTCAAGGGCTGCCTCGTGCGGCGGCCACCGCGCGGTGTGCGCATTCCGCACGAACGCGCCACCGGGTTGCGCCGGGGATGAGGCACGGGTTCGAATCGTTCACATGGCTGCAGGCTTGTGCGCAATGCGCACACGGAACCGGCAGGCGGCCGCCGACGAACACGCACCCAAGGAGACGACGCATGACCCGCCCCAGTGAGATCAAGCCGCGCGAAGGCAGCGTGCCCGGCACGCTCTACGACACCTACGAGGAAGGCAAGGCGCTGGGGCCGGTGCGCTTCGAGATCACCCCCGAGATCTGCGAGGAGTACTTCGAGGCCGTCCAGTCCGACCGTTCGCTGTACCGCCTCGATGGCCGCCAGGCGGCGCCGCCCAACGTGCTGCTGCCCTACATGACGGTGCCGATCTACCAGACCTACCCGCCCAACCAGGGCATCGTGATGGCCGAGCTGGACCTGCGCTGCCAGTCGCCGATCTGGGCCGACGAGACCACCCCGGTGGTGGCCACCGGCAGGGTGCTGCGCAAGTTCGAGCGGCGCGGCCGCCGCTTCGTGCAGTGGGAGGCGCAGTTCGCCCGCGAGGGCGGCCCCGTGCTGGCCCGCCTGACCAACACCTTCCACATTCCGGAGTGACGCCATGCTCAAGCGCGAGATCCCCATCACCCAGGCCATGATCGACGGCTACGGCCGCATCAACGGCGACAACGACATCATCCATTACGACCACGCGTACGCGCTGGCGCGGGGCTTCCGCGGCACGCTGCTGCACGGCCCGCACATGACGGCCTTCGGCGCCGACCTGGGCGCGCGCCGCCACGGCGCCGCCGACTGGCTCACGCGCGGCCGCCTGCACACCAAGTGGGTGGGCCCGTCCTGCCCGGGCGACACCTTCGTGGTCGAGATGGACGAGACCGGCCGGCTCGAAGCCACGTCGGGCGACGCCGTCGCCATGGTCGGCGAAGCCACGCTGGTGGACGACGGGCGCGCCGGATGACCCAGCCCCTGCACGCCGCGGCCGCCGCGCCGGCGCAGCTGGCCGGCGCCGACCTGGTGCCCGGCCAGGTGGTCGCCGAACGCGAGGTGCTGTTCGACGAACAGGCCTTCCGCCGCTTCGCCGAGCTGACCGGCGACGCCCACCCGGTGCACTACGACGAGGCCTACGTGCGGGCGCAGGGCCTGCGGGCGCCGCTGGTGCACGGGCTGCTGCTGGTGGCGATGACCGCGCTGGGCGCCACCGAGCTGTCGCCCCGGCTGCACGCCAGCATGGTGGCCATGCTGGGCACCGACGCGCGCTTCCTCGCGCCGGCCTACCGCGGCGACCGCCTCACCTTGCGCATGCGGGTGGCCAGCGTGGAGCCCAAGAGCCGCAACCGCTGCGTCGCCCGCTTCGACGTCGAGCTGCTGGCCGCCGACGGCAGCACCGTGGCCACCGTGCAGCACCAGTTCCTGCTGCGCCAGCCGCTGGAAGGAGTTTCCGCATGAATCCCGAACTGCGCGCCTGGCCTCTCCCCGGCAAGGCGACGTTCTCCGGCGCCGTGCGCGCCGGCCCCCTGCTGTTCGTCTCGGGGCTCACCGCCACCGACGAGCAGCGCCGCATCGTCGGCGGCACGCTCGCCGAGCAGGCGCGCCACATCTACGCCAAGCTCGGTCGCATCCTGGCGCAAGCCGGCGCCGGCTTCGCCGACGTGGTGGAGACCGTCGACTACGTGACCACGTTCGAGGGCTACGACGCCACAGCCGACGTGCGCCGCGAGGTGTTCGGCGATGGCCCCTTCCCCGCCGCCACGGGCGTGCGGGTGGTCGAACTGGTGCGCCCCGGCGCGCTGATCGAGATCCGCGCCATCGCCTGGCTGGGGGACCGCCCATGACGGCCCCCGCCACCAGCGTCGCGCGCCGCTACCTCGCGCGCCTGCGCGAGCACGGGATCCGCCACCTGTTCGGCAACGCCGGCACCGACTTCCCGCCGCTGATCGAGGCGCTCGCCGGCGGCGACTGCGGCATCGAGCCCATCCTGGTGCCGCACGAGAACGTGGCCGTGGGCATGGCCTACGGCGCGGCGCTGGCCACCGGCAAGCCGCAGCTGCTGATGGTGCACGTGGGCCTGGGCACGGCCAACGCGCTGTGCGGCCTGTTCAACGCCGCGCGCCAGCACGTGCCGCTGGTGCTCACCGCCGGCCGCACACCGGTGCTGGAGCACGGCCGGCTGGGCGCGCGCAACAACTACATCAACTGGGCCCAGGAGCTGTTCGACCAGGCCGGCATGGTGCGCGAGCTGGTCAAGTGGGAGTACGAGCTGCGCGATCCGGCCCAGGTGGACGCCGTGGTGGACCGCGCGCTGGCCATGGCCGGCTCGGCCCCCGAAGGCCCGGTGTACCTGGTGCTGCCGCGCGAGGTGCTGGCCGCGCCCGCCGTGGACACGCCCAACGGCGGCACCGGCCGGCAGGCGCCCGCGCGGGCGGGCCTGCCGCCGGCCGAAGACCTGGCCACCGCCGCGCAGTGGCTGGCGCAGGCGCAGCGCCCGCTGCTGATCACGGCCGACGCCGGCCGCACCGCCGCGGGGTTCGCCGCCCTCACCGCGCTGGCCGAGGAAGCCGGCGTGCCGGTGGTGCAGTACCGGCCGCGCTACCTCAACCTGCCCTCGTCGTCGCCGGCCAACGCGGGCTACGACCCGTCGCCGCTGCTGGCCTCGGCCGACCTGGTGCTGGTGGTGGACGCCGACGTGCCCTGGCTGCCCGGCCAGGGCGAGCCCGCACCCGGCGCGCGCGTGGTCCACGCCGGCATCGACCCCCTGTGCGCGGGCTACCCGATGCGGGGCTTCCGCAGCGATCTCACGCTGCAGGGCGACACCGCCGCCATCCTGCGCGAGCTGCACGCGCGTCACGGCCCGCTCACGCCGGCGCGCGGCGGCTGGCTGGCCGATGCCACCAGCCACCGCCGCCGCGCCGCGACCACGCCGGTGGCGCCCTCGCTGAGCAACCGCTACGTGTCGCGCTGCATCGCGCAGGCGCTGGGCGAGGACGGCGTGCTCGTCAACGAATACACCTTCGCGCTCGAGGAACTGGACCACGACACGCCGGGCCGCTACTTCGCGCACAGCCCCGCGGGCGGGCTGGGCTGGGCGATGGGCGCCTCGATGGGCATCCGCCTGGAGCGCCCCGAAGCGCTGGTGGTGGCGGCGGTGGGCGACGGCACCTACATGTTCGGCAACCCCACGCCCACGCACTTCACCAGCGCCGCGCGAGGGCTGCCGTTCGTGACGGTGATCTTCAACAACCGGCGCTGGGCCGCGGTGCACCGGGCCACGCTGTCGATGTACCGCGACGGCGCCGCCGCCAACGCGCCCACCCCGGTGTTCGCCACGCTGGAGCCGTCGCCGGACTACGAGCGCATCGTCGAGGCCAGCGGCGGCCTGGGCCTGCGCGTGGAGACCGCCGAGGAACTGCCCGCCGCGCTCGCCCGCGCCGTGCACGCCGTTCGCCACGAACGCCGCCAGGCGGTGGTGAACGTGCTCACCGACATCGGCTACGACCGCACCAGCTGAAGCCCCGCCCCCCCCTTTTCCCTTCCCGACAACGTCACCAGGAGATCGCCATGCCTCTCGCACGCTTCCTGACCTGCCTCGTCCTCGGCCTGGCCGCCTCCGCGGCCAGCGCACAGGCCCCGTGGCCGGCCGCAAAGCCGATCACCCTCGTCGTGCCCTACGGGGCGGGCGGCACCAACGACATCATCGCCCGCGCGGTGGCGGCAAGGCTCACCCCCGCGCTCGGCCAGAGCGTGGTGGTGGAGAACCGGCCCGGCGCCGGCGGCAACGTCGGCGCGCAATCGGTGGCCCGCGCGCCGGCCGACGGTTACACCCTGCTCACCGCGCCGGTCAGCCTGCTGTCGATCAACAAGTGGGTCTACCGCAACATGGGCTTCGACCCCGAGAAGGACCTGGCCCCGATCACCATGGTCGGCCGGGTGCCCAACGTGCTGCTGGTCCATCCGACGGTGCCGGCCGGCAGCATGGAGGACCTGGTCAAGTACATCCACGCCAACCCGCAGAAGCTCTCGTTCGCCTCCATGGGGTCCGGCACCAGCGGCCACCTGAGCGGCGAGATGTTCAAGATCCTGGCGCACGTGGACGTGCAGCACGTGCCCTACAAGGGCAGCGCGCCCGCGCTCAACGACCTGCTGGGCGGCCACGTGCAGATGATGTTCGACAACCTGCCCACGGCGCTGCCGCTGGCCAAGAGCGGCAAGCTCAAGGCCTTCGCCGTCACCAGCGCGGCCCGCTCGCCGCTGCTGCCGGAAGTGCCCACGCTGGCCGAGGCGGGCGTCAAGGGCTTCGAGGCCACGGCCTGGTTCGGCTTCGTCGCCCCGGCCGGCACGCCCGCGCCCATCCTCGACCGCCTGAACGCCGAGGTGGTCAAGGCGCTGAACGACCGGACCTTCCGCGCCGAACTCACCGCGCTGGGGGTGGAGGTGGTGGGCAACAGCCGGGCCGAGTTCGCGCAGCTGATCGCCGACGAGTCGCGCAAGTGGAAGCAGGTCGTCGACAAGTCGGGCGCCAAGGCGGACTGAAGCCCATGCGCATCGACTACCCCAACCTGGTCTACGAGCGCGAGGGCCGCGTCGCGTTCATCACCCTCAACCGGCCGCAGCGGCTGAACGCGCAGGACTACCCCAGCAAGTGGGACCTGAAATCCGCGCTGACGCACGCCGCCTGCGACGACGGCGTGCGCGTGGTCGCCTTGCGCGGCAACGGGCGCGCCTTCTGCGCGGGCATCGACCTGAAGGAGCTGTCGCAGGGCCACCTGGACGAACGCAACTTCGCGCTGTGGGAAGAGTGCATCCGGATGCTGGAGACCATGGACAGGGTGACGGTGGCGCTCCTGCACGGCCACGTGCTGGGCTCCGGCGTGCAACTGGCGCTGGGCTGCGACCTGCGCATCGCCACGCCGCAGACCAGGCTGGGCCTGCCGGCCGGCCGCGAAGGCCTGCTGCCCGGCTTGGCGGTGTGGCGGCTGGCTCGCTTCATCGGCCTGGGCCGCGCGCTCGACCTGGCGCTGGTGGGCGACCCGGTCGACGGCGAGGAGGCGCGGCGCATCGGCCTGGTCACCGCGCTGGTGGACGACGAGGACCGCGAGGCCGGGTTCGGCCACTGGATGGACCGGGCGGTGGCGCTGGCCTCGCAGGGCACGCGCGCCACCCGCCGCGCGATGCGCGCCATGGCCACCATGGACTACGACACCGCGCTGCAGGCCTACCTGGACGAGCAGCGGCGCGGGCTGGCCTCGACCGACTTCGCCGAGGCCATGAGGGCCTACCGCGAAGGCCGCCTGCCGAACTGGAGCTGAGATGACGACTTCCTCCCTTGCGACGCTGGTGCCGGACACGGTGGCCGTGCCGCGCGGCCACTGGATCGGCGGGCGTTCCGTCGCCGAAGGCGGCCCGCCCCTGGCCGTGCTGCGGCCCTCCGACGGCCGCCCGCACGGCGAGGTGGGCGAGGCCGGCGACGCGGTCGTGGGCGCCGCCGTCGCCGCGGCGCAGCGCGGGCAGGCCGCCTGGGCCGCGCTGCGGCCGCGCCAGCGCGGTGACCTGATGCGCCGCTGGGCCGACCTGGTGGACCGCGACCGCGAGCGGCTGGCCCGGCTGGAGGCGGTGGTGTCCTCGCGCGCCGTGCATGAGGCCCTGGCGACCGACGTGCCGGCGGTGGCCGAGTGGCTGCGCTTCTATGGCGAGTACGCCGACAAGCTGGAAGGCACGGTCACGGCCAGCGGCGACGACCGCCTGTCGCTGGTGCTGCGCGAGCCCTACGGCGTGGTCGGCGTGATCACGCCCTGGAACTTCCCGCTGTTCCTGGCCACCTGGAAGCTGGCGCCGGCCATCGCCGCCGGCAATGCGGTGGTGGTCAAGGCGTCCGAACTCACGCCCTGGTCGGTGCACGCGCTGGCCGAACTGGCGGCCGAGGCCGGGCTGCCGGAGGGCGTGATCAACGTGGTGCACGGCACCGGCCCGGTGACCGGCCGCGCGCTGGTGCGGCACCCCGGCGTGGGCTACGTCACCTTCACCGGATCGACGGCGACGAGCGCGCGAATCATGGCCGACGCCGCCGCCGCGGGCATCAAGCCGGTGGCGCTGGAACTGGGCGGCAAGAGTGCGACGCTGGTCCATGCCGACTGCGGCGACCTCGACGCCGTGGCCGACCACGTCACCTGGGGCATCACCCGCAACGCCGGCCAGCTCTGCTATGCCGGCTCGCGCCTGGTGGTGGACGAGCGCATCGCCGACGAACTGGTGGACAAGGTCGCCACGCGCATGCGCGCGCTCGTCCCCGGCCCGACCTGGTCGGCGGCGACCACGCTGCCGCCCATCATCAGCGAGCGCCAGTGGCAGCGCATCGACACGCTGGTGCGACGCACCGTCGAGGAAGGCGCCCGGCTGCAATGCGGCGGCACGCCGCAGCGGCTGGACGGCGGCTGCTTCTACCCCGGCACCATCCTCGACCACGTGGACACCGGCATGACGGGCTTTCGCGAGGAGATCTTCGGGCCGGTGCTGTGCGTGCAGCGCTTCACCGATCCGGCGCAGGCGCTCTCGCTGGCCAACCACCCGGTCTACGGGCTGTCGGCCGCGGTGTTCACGCGCGACGTGTCGCGGGCGCTGGAGGCGGCGCGCGGCCTGAAGGCCGGCACCGTGTGGGTCAACCGCTGGGGCCGCACGCCCGAGATGATGACCAGCCCGTTCGGCGGCTACGGCCAGTCGGGCTTCGGCAAGGAGTCCGGCCGCGCGGGCATCGACAACTTCCTGCGCAGCAAGTCGGTGTGGATCGACTTCGCGGCGGCCGCCGAGCTGTCGCAGGGAGGCCGGCGATGAGCGCTGCACGCGACTGGGTGCACGCGGCCTTCGAGCCCGCGTCGGTGGCCGTGATCGGCGCCTCGGACAACCCCGAGAAGATCGGCGGCCGGCCGATCAAGTACATGCTGCGCCACGGCTTCCGGGGCCGCATCCTGCCGGTCAACCCGCAGCGCAGCGAGGTGCAGGGCCTGCCCTGCTGGCCCGACGTGGATGCGCTGCCCGAGGTGCCCGAGCTGGTGGTGATCGCCGTGCCCGGCGAGGGCGCGGTCGAGGCGGTCGCCGCCTGCGCGCGGCGCGGGGTGAAGCTGGGCGTGGTGATCTCCTCGGGCTTCGCCGAGACCGGCGAGGCCGGCCGCGACGCCCAGCAGCGCCTGCTGGCCGCGGCGCGCGCCGGCGGCATGCGGCTGGTGGGCCCCAACACGCAGGGCACGGTGAACTTCGCCACCGGCGCCATCGCCAGCTTCGCCACCCTGATCGGCGAAGTGCCGCCCGCGCCCGGCGCGGTGGCGATCGTCAGCCAGAGCGGCGCGATGAGCGTCGTGCCCTACGCCTTCCTGCGCGCCGAAGGCCTGGGGGTGCGCCATGCGCACGCCACCGGCAACGAATGCGACCTGACCGTGGCCGATTTCGCCGAGGCCGTGGCCGGCGACCCCGAGGTGCGGCTGGTGCTGCTCTACCTCGAGTCGGTCCCCGATCCGGCCGCGCTGGCGAGGGCCGCGCGCCGGGCCGCCGAACGCGGCGTGCCGGTGCTGGCGCTCAAGGCCGGCGTGTCCACGCGCGGGCAGGCCGCGGCCAGCTCGCACACCGGCGCCATCGCCACCGAGGACAAGGTGCTGGACGCGTTCCTGCGCCAGAACGGCATCCTGCGGGTGCCGGACATGCGCTCGCTGGTGCGCAGTGCCCGCATGTGGATCGACGGCGTGCGCCCGACCGGTCGCCGCGTCGCCGCCATCAGCAACTCGGGCGCGTGCTGCGTGATGGCGGCCGACGCCGCCGAGCGCCACGGCCTGGACATGCAGCCCTTCCCGCCCGGGGTGCAGCAGGCGCTGGCCGCCGTGCTGCCCGCCTTCGCGAGCGGCGCCAACCCGGTCGACCTGACGGCGGCGCTGCTGGGCAACAGCGGCCTCTTCGGCCAGGTGCTGCCGCTGCTGGCGCAGGCCGACGTGGCCGACAGCTACTTCATCAGCCTGCCGATGTCCGGCAAGGGCTACGACGTGCCGCGCTTCGCGCAGGATGCGCGCGCCTTCGCCCGCGCCACCGGGCGGCCGGTGGCCGTCGCCAGCCCGCTGGCCTCCACGCGGCAGGCTTTCGAGGACGCGGGCGTGCCCTGCTTCGCCCACGACGAGGATGCGATGGCCGCGCTGGGCGAACTGGCGCGCGGCGAGGCGATCCGGGCCGAGGCCCGGCGCCTGGCTGCGCTGGACGCCGGACCCGCGGCCACGCCGCCGCTGCCTTCGGGTTCGGGCTTCCTGTCCGAGGCCGACAGCCTGGCGCAGGTCCGCGGATTGGGCATCGCCGTCGTGCCGCACCGCCTGTGCGCCACCCGTGACGCGCTGCGGGATGCGCTGCGCGAAATCCCCGGCCCCTGGGCGCTGAAGATCTGCTCGGCCGCCATCCCCCACAAGACCGAGTTCGGCCTGGTGCGCCTGGGCGTGGCGAGCGAGGCGGCGGCGCTGGATGCCTTCGACACGCTGGTGGACCGCTGCGCCGCGCTCGGCAAGCCCTGCGACGGCGTGCTCGTTGCCAGCATGCTGCGCGGCCGCCGCGAGCTGGTGCTGGGTGCGCGCTGGGACGATCGCTTCGGCGCCGTCGTCATGGCGGGCGACGGCGGCACCTACGTGGAGGCCATGCCGGACGTGGCCACCGTGGTCTGGCCATTCGACGCCGCCCACCTGCGCGAGCGGCTGGACACGCTGCGCATCGCGCCGCTGTGGCGCGGCGTGCGCGGCGAGCCCGGCCTGCCCGCCAACGCGCTGGCACGGGCCGGCGAGGCGCTGGGCCGCTGGGTGCACGCGCAGCGCGGCCGGGTCTCCTCGGTCGACCTCAATCCGCTGGTGGCCGCGCCGGACGGTACATTGGTGGCGCTGGATGCGCTGGTGGAACTGGCGCCCCGCTGACGAGGACCTGCATGGCCAAGGCACGAGCAGCGCTGCACGCGCAAGACGAGGGATCGCACGACGAGGACGCGGACGGCGCGGCGCATGGGCCCGCCGGCGAGGCGTCCGGCCGCGAGCGCCATTTCATCAACGGCCTGGCCAAGGGGCTGGCCGTGATCCAGGCCTTCAACGACGAGGCGCGGGCGCTGACCCTGGCCGAGGCCGCGGCGCGCACCGGCCTCACGCGCGCCGCCGCCCGCCGCATCCTCATGACCCTGGAAGACCTGGGCTTCGCGGCGCGCCACGGCGAGCGCCACTTCGTGCTGACGCCCAAGGTGCTCTCGCTGGGCTACGCCTACCTCACCTCGATGCCGCTGTGGACCTTCGCCGAGCCGGTGCTGGAAAGCCTCGTGGAGGAGCTGGGCGAGACCTGCAGCATCGCCGTGCTGGACGGCACCGAGCTGGTGTACGTGCTGCGCATCCCCGTGCACCGCATCCTCACGCAGGGCGTCACGATCGGCTCGCGCCTGCCGCTGCACTGCCACTCGGCCGGGCGCATCCTGCTGTCGGGCCTGACGACGGTGCAGCTGGAGGCCTACTTCCAGCGCGCCACCCTGCGCAGCTACACGCCCCGCACGCTGACCGATCCCGCGCGCCTGCGCCGCGCCGTCACCGAAGCGGGTCGCAAGGGCTACGCCTGGGTGCAGGGCGAGATGGAGGAGTCGATCAGCGGCCTGTCTGTGCCCATCTTCCAGCCGGACGGCCATGTGCTGGCGGCCCTCAACGTCAGCCTGAACCGCAAGAACGCGAGCGAGGCGGCGGCCGTGCGCAACCTGCTGCCCAAGCTGCGCCGCGCGGCCGAGCGGCTGCACGCCTCGCTGGCGGTGCGCGGGTCGCCCCGGCGGGTGGTGCGTATGGGCCAGGTGCAGCGGCCGGCGGGACGCGGCGCATGAGCGCACTCCAGCCTTTGCGGCACGGCCGCATCGCCCTTCGCAACCGCATCGCGGTGGCGGCCATGTCCCGCATGCAGGGCGGCGAGGACGGCGCCCCCTCGCCCGATGCCGCGGCCTACTACGCGCGCTACGCGCAGGGTGGCGCCGGGCTGGTGCTGACCGAAGCGCTGTTCACCGACGAGGCCGGCGCGCGGGCCTACCACCGCCAGCCGGGGCTGTCGCGCGACGAGCACGTGGCGCCCTGGCGCGCCGTCACGCAGGCGGTGCACGGGCACGGCGCCCTGGTGTTCGCGCAGCTGCAGCACGGCGGCCGCCTGGCCGAGCCCGGCCTCAACCGGCTTCACCTGGCGGCCAGCGACGGGGCGGCCGCCGGAACCACCTGGCAGACCGGCCGGCCGAACGCGCCGGCCCGCGCCGCCACGACCGCCGAGCTCGACGAAATCGCCGAAGGCTTCGCGCAGGCCGCGCGGCGCGCCTGCGAGGCCGGCTTCGATGGGGTGGAGCTGCACGGCGCGCGCGGCTACCTGCTGGACGACTTCCTCAGCGCCTCGACCAACCGCCGGCAGGACGACTGGGGCGGCGACCTCGCGCGCCGCCTCGCGTTCCCGCTGCGCGTGCTGCGCGCCGTTCGCGCGGCAGTCGGCTCGCTGCCGGTGGGCTACAACCTGTCGCTCTACAAGATGGACGACGCGGCCTACCAGCCGCCCGGCGGCGCCGACGAGGTGGCGGCCATCGCGCGCGCCCTGGCCGGGGCCGGCGCCGACGTGCTGCACGTGACCACGCGCCGCCTGCTGCGCGACGAGCCCTGGGGCGAACCGCTGGCCGCCACCGTTCGGCGCGCGGCGCCGGGCGTGCTGCTGCTGGGCAACGGCGGCCTGAAGTCGCTGGCCGATTGCGACGAGGCCCTGGCGCGCACCGGCTGCGACGCGGTGTCACTGGCTCGGCCCTTCCTGGCCAACCCCGACTGGCTGGCGCGCTGCCGGCAAGGCGAGCCGTTGCGCGCGTACGCGCCGGGGATGGAGCGCGAGCCGCTGCTGGCGCCGCCGGCGTAGCCGCCCCGGCTCAGTCCACCTGCGCCCCCGCCCGCTTCACCAGCTCGCCCCACTTGTCCAGCTCGGCCTTGTTGAAGGCCACGAGTTCGTCCGGGCGCAGCGGCCGCTGCTCCACGCCCTGCTCCTGCAGCTTGGCCGAGGCATCCGAGAGCGCGGACGCCGAAGCGCGGCGCAGCCGCTCGAGCAGGGCCGGCGGCGTGGCGGCCGGCGCGTAGAGCATGAACCAGGCGACCAGGTCGAAGTCGGCCAGGCCCTGCTCCATCAGCGTGGGCACGTCGGCCGCGGCCGCGCTCCGCCTGGCGCCGCTGGCCCCGAGCGCGCGCAGCTTGCCCGCGCGGATCTGCGGGTTGACGGCGGCGGGGTGGTAGAACATGAAGTCGACCTGCCGCCCCATCACGGACGTCAGCGCCATGCCGCCTTCCTTGTAGGGCACGTGGACCATCCGGCCGCCCAGCCGCTGTGCGAGCATCTCGCCGGCAAGGTGCCCCGAGGTGCCGTTGCCGGCGGAAGCGAAGGTGAGGCCCTCCGGGCGCGCCGCCAGCGCCGCCAGGTCGCGCAGCGACTTCGCGGGCGAGTCGGCGGCCACCACCAGCAGCGTGGGCGTGAAGCCCACCAGCGCCAGCGGCGCGAAATCCTTCAGCGGGTCGTACGGCAGCTTGCGGAACAGCGAGGCGTTGATCGCATGCGTGCCCACCGTGCCCATCACGAGCGTGCGGCCGTCCGGCGCCGCCTTGGCCACCAGGTCGCTGCCGGTGGAGCCGCCGGCGCCGGCCCGGTTCTCGACCATGATGGCCTGCTGCAGCGCGCGCCCCAGGCCTTCGGCCACCACGCGGCTGACGATGTCGGTCGTGGTGCCCGCGCCGAACGGCACGATGAGGCGGACGGTGCCCTCCTGCGCCCGCGCCGGCAGCGCCAGGCCCGCGGGCAGCGCCGCCGCGGCGGCCAGCAGCGCACGGCGGGAGATCGCAGGCGCGTTCATTGGGCGACCCCGTGCTCGCGCCGCAAGATGCGCGCGGCCTCCACCATGGACCGCAGCTTGCCCTGCGCCACCTCGCGCGGCAGGTACTTCATGCCGCAGTCGGGCGCCAGGATCACCTGCTCGGGCGCGATGTGCTTCAACGCCTTGCGGATGCGATCGGCCACCACTTCCGGCGTCTCGACGTTCATGTCCGACAGGTCGATGCAGCCCACCAGCACCTGCTTGCCGCCCAGCTGCTCCAGCACGGTGGTGTCCAGGTGGCTCTGCGCCGTCTCGATCGACACCTGCTTGCAGCGGCAGCCGGCCAGCTCGGGCAGGAAGGAGTAGCCGCTCGGCCGCTCGTGGATGATGGCCGCGTAGCCGAAGCAGATGTGCACGCAGGTCGTGCCCTGCACGCCTTCGAGCGCGCGGTTGAGCGCGTCCAGCCCGTACTGGCGCGCCTTCTCCGGCCGCGCCTGCATGTAGGGCTCGTCGATCTGCACGATGTCGGCGCCGGCCGCGAACAGGTCCTTGATCTCGGCGTTGACGGCCGCCGCGTAATCGGCGGCGGCCTCTTCCTCGGAGGTGTAGAAGTCGTTTTGCGCCTGCTGCAGCATGGTGAACGGACCGGGCACGGTGATCTTGGTCTTGCGGGTGGTGTGGCGCTTGAGGAACTTCAGGTCCTCCACCTCCACCGCGTGCTTGCGGCGGATCCTGCCGACGATGCGCGGCACCGGGTTCGGGTGGCCCGAGCGGTCCAGCGCCGAGCCGGGGTTGTCCAGGTCCACGCCTTCGAGCGCGGTGGCGAAGCGGTTGGAGTAGCTCTCGCGGCGGATCTCGCCGTCCGACACGATGTCCAGGCCGGCCTCTTCCTGGAAGCGGATGGCCAGCAGCGTCGCGTCGTCCTGCGCCTGCGCGAGGTAGGGCTCGGGAAGCCGCCACAATTCGCGCGCCCGCACGCGCGGCGGGAAGCGCCCGGCCAGCCTGGCGCGGTCGATCAGCCACTCCGGTTGCGGGTAGCTGCCGACGATGGTGGTGGGGAACAGCATGCTCGGTTTCTCCTTTGCTCAGACACCCAGGTACGCCTGCCGGATCTCCGGCCGCTTCATCAGTTCGTCGGGCTCGCCCTCGGCCACGATGCGGCCCAGCTCCAGCACGCAGGCGCGGTGCGAGACCTTCATCGCCATCGAGACGTTCTGCTCGACCAGCACGATGGTGATGCCGCCGGCGCTCACCTTGCGGATGGCGTCGAACATGTCGCCCACGACCAGCGGCGACAGGCCCAGCGAGGGCTCGTCCAGCAGCAGCAGGCGCGGCCGCGCCATCAGCGCCCGGCCGATCGCCACCATCTGCTGCTGGCCGCCGGACAGCTCGCCGGCCGCGCTGGACAGCTTGGCCTTGAGCGCCGGGAAGAGCTGCAGCACCTCGTCCAGCGTCTGGCGCCGCCGTGCCTTGGCGGCCGGCAGGAAGCTGCCCACGTCGAGGTTCTCCGCCACCGTCATGCCGGAGAAGAGCCGCCGCCCCTCGGGCACGAGCGCGATGCCGGCCTCGCAGAAGCGGTGCGGCGCCAGCCGCGTGATGTCGCGCCCCTCGATGGCGATGCGGCCCGACACCGGGCGCAGGATGCCGGCCAGCGTGTTGACCAGCGTGGTCTTGCCGGCGCCGTTGGGTCCCACCACGCAGAGCAGCTCGCCCTGCGCCACCTTCATCGAGACGTCCCACAACGCGTGCGCCTGGCCGTAGGCCACCGTGAGCTGCTCCAGTTCAAGCATGCGACACCCCCAGGTAGGCGCTCATCACGGCCGGGCTGCGCATCACCTCGCGCGGCGCCCCCTCGGCCAGCATGGCGCCCTGGTCGAACACCACGATTCGGTCGGTCAGCGCCATCACGGCGTCCATGACGTGCTCGACGAACACGATGGTCGTGCCATGGTCGCGGATGCGGCGGATCAGGGCCACGGCCGACTGGATCTCGGTGGGCGTGAGGCCGCACAGCACCTCGTCCAGCAGCACCAGCCGGGGCCGCGAGGCGAGCGCGCGCGCCAGCTCGAGGAACTTGCGCTGGTGCAGGTTCAGCTCGCCGGGCAGCACCTGGGCCTTGCCCGCCAGGTGCGCGAACTCCAGCCACTGCACCGCCTCGCGCCGGCCCTCGTCCATGCTGCCCAGGCCCTGGCCCGCGTACATGGCGGCGATGGCCACGTTGTCCAGCACGCTCATCTGCGAGAACGGCCGCGGGATCTGGTAGGTGCGCGCGATGCCGGCGCGGGCGATCCGGTGCGCGGGCAGGCCGGCGATGTCGCGCCCGTCGAGCAGCACCTGCCCGCCGTCGGGCAGGAAGTGGCCGCTGACCACGTTGATGAAGGTCGACTTGCCCGAGCCGTTGGGCCCGAGCAGGCCGAGGATCTCGCCCTGGCGCACTTCGAGGTTGACGCTGGAGAGGGCCTTGAGGCCGCGGAAGGATTTGGAGAGGTTGCGCACGACCAGCAGCGGTGGGGCCGGGGGTGCGCCACGCCCGCGACCGCCATCGACGCTACAGCTACCGTCATCCCCGCGGAGGCGGGGATCCAGTGCTTCCACGGGGGCCGGTGCAGCCACGATGGCGGGAGCCGGTGAAGGCGGAAGCCCTGGATTCCCGCCTTCGCGGGAATGACGGGGTTGTCGCCGCAGCTTCCCCATCACCCCTTCCGGCATGAACAGGATCCCCACCACCAGGATCAGCCCGATCGCCCCCTTCCCCAGCACCGCGAACTCACCGCCGGTGAAGGCGAACAGCAGGCAGGTGATGGCCACCGCCCCGATCGCCGGCCCCGCCCAGTGGCGGGTGCCGCCCAGGATGCTCATGAGCACCACGGTCAGGGGCACGGTGAGGTTGAAGGTCTCGGCCGTGGTGACGTACGAGATGAACAGCGCATGGATGCCGCCGACCCAGCCCGCCAGCGCGCACGACACGGCCAGCGCCGCCAGCTTCCAGCGGTAGGTGGGCACGCCCATCACCTCGGCCGCCTCCTCGTCGTCGTGGATGGCGAACAGGCCCGCGCCGAAGCGCGAATGGCGGATCGCCCAGGAGACCAGCAGCGTGGCCACCGCCGCGGCCAGCATCATCAGGAACAGGCTGGACGTGGGCGTCGGCCCGATCTTCGGGACCGGCACCGCGTTGAGGTACACGCCCGGGCCGCCGTCGATCGGCGTGTTGCCAACGATGGTGGCCACCACGAACGTCACGGCCAGCGTGAGCAGCGCGAACAGCTCGCCGCGCACCCCCCGCACGCGGAACGCCACCGCGCCCACGCCGACGCCGATGGCGGCCGCCACCAGCGCGGCCACCGGCAGCGTCCAGAGGAACGGCCAGTCGAACTTGGCCGCCAGCGTGGCGCTGGTGTAGACGCCGGCACCGAAGAAGGCGCCGTGCCCGAACGAGAAGTAGCCCGCGTAGCCCGACAGGATGTTCCAGGACGTGGCCAGCACCACCCAGAACAGCGCCAGGTACAGGAAAGATTCGTAGAAGGCCGGCAGCCGCAGGAACGGCAGCGCGGCCAGCAGCAGGCCAGCGCCGAGCACGGCGGCGGGGGCGGCACGCGGCTTCATCGCACCCGTCCCGGCCGCAGCAGCAGGATCACGATCAGCAGCGTGAACGACACCAGCGGCGCCCACGACGGCGAGGTCACGGCCATGGTCACCGCCTCGCTCACGCCGATGACGATGCCGGCCACCAGCGGCCCGAGCGCCGTGCCCAGGCCGCCCAGCATCACGGCGGCGAACACCACGCCGACCCACGCGTACATCTGCGACGGGCTGATGCTGCTGGACAGCGCGATGCACACGCCGGCGATGCCCGCCAGCGCTGCGCAGGTGCCCGCCAGCAGGAAGCCGTTGCGGCGCTGGTTGATGCCGAAGGCCGCCGCGACCGGCGCGTCCTCCGCCGAGGCGCGCAGGGCCTTGCCCAGGTCGGTGTAGCGCAGCAGCGCCCACACGCCCACGGAGATCGCCACGGCCAGCGCCAGCGTCAGCAGTTCGGGGATGGGCAGGAACAGCGGGCCGACGCGCAGCTTCATCTCGGCGTAGTGCGACTCCAGCTTGCGCGGGTCGGCGGTCCACACCGTCTGCATCAGCGATTCGAGGATGCCCATGCAGCCGAAGGTGAGCAGCAGCGAGCTGAAGGGTGTCAGCCGGAAGCGGTCGGTGAGCCAGTGCAGGCCCGCGCCCAGCCCGAACATCAGCGGCACGATGCCGGCCAGCGTCAGCAGCGGGTCGATCTTCGAGACCACCGCCAGCTGCCAGCAGATGTAGGCGGACAGGAACGCGAAGGCGAAGTGCGCCAGGTTGATGGTCCGCAGCAGCCCCCACGACAGGCCGAGGCCGAGGCCCAGCAGGCCGTACAGGGCACCCGCGAACACCCCGGATAGCACGGACTGGGCGAGCAGGGTCCAGCTTGGAAAGGTCATGGCGTTTTCCCGTCATTCCCGCGGAGGCGGGAATCCAGGGCTCCCGCCTTCGGCGGTGGACAAAGGCGGAAGCACTGGATCCCCGCCTTCGCGGGGATGACGGTGTGGTGAAGGCCGCGCACGCTCAGCGCGCCAGCATCTTCGCGCCCGGCGCGGAGAACTCCGGCGGGTACACCACCTGCCACTTGCCGTTCTGCACCTGCTTGATGCGCATCAGGTCGTCGCCGTAGTTGGACGGCCCGTCAAAGCGCAGGCTGCCCTGGATGGTCTCGACGCGGTTCTTCTTCAGCCAGTCGGCGATCTGCTTGTCGTCCAGGCCCTTGGTCGCATTGACCGCGGCCTCCAGGATCTGCCACGCCGTGAACGAGGCCGCGGCCTGCACCTCCACCGAGGTGTCGGGGAAGTTGGCCTTGGCCGCGCGCTCGCGGTAGGCCTTGATGAACTCCGCGGCCTTCGGGCGGTCGCTGAAGGGCGGGTGCTCCTCGAAGATGGTGACCGACAGCGCGCCCTGCGCCTCGGGCAGGGTGACCAGCGGGCCCGGCGCCGGGTACAGGTAGAAGTGCTGCGGCGGCGCGTAGTCGATCTTCTTCATCGCGTCCAGCAGCAGGTTGCCGTCCAGGCCGATCGCGCCCACCCAGACGAAGTCGGGCCTGGCGTCCTTGATGCGGCTGGCGATCGGGCCGAAGTCGCGGTTGCCGAACTCCCACTCCAGGAACAGCACCTCCTGCAGCCCGCGCTTCTTGACCGTCTCGCGCGCACCCATGGACATGAAGTGGATGGACGGGAACTTGCTGGTGACCACGGCGACGGTCTTGGGCGGCTTGGGCCCCTTGGCCAGCGCCTCGAACACCGTGTTGGTGGTGGTGGTGCCCGGGTCCGAGCCGAGCGACCAGGCCGGGAACTGCATGTCGTACTTGGCCAGCGACGGCACGCCCAGCGTGTGGTGGACCAGCACCTTGTTGTAGCGCTGGGCCACGCCCATGGCCGAGAGGATGGCGCCGGTCGCGTACGGCCCCATCAGCAGGTCCACCTTGTCCGAGGTGATCAGCTGCTCGTACAGCGTGCGGGCCAGGTCGGGCTTGGACTGGTCGTCCTTGAGCACCCACTCCACCCGGCGCCCGAGCAGGCCGCCGCGGCGGTTGAGCTCCTCGACGTAGATGTCGCCCACCAGCTTGTGCACCTGCGCCGTCGCGGAGAGCGGTCCGGTCAGGGCCAGGGTGCTGCCGATGCGGATCGGCGGCTGCTGCTGCGCGAAAGCCAGCGGCGCGGCGGCGGTGATCGCGGCCGCCGCCAGGACGGTGCGGCGATGCACGGAACGCGGGTGGGTCATGGCTGTCTCCTTCGTCGGTCGTTATGAAGCGCTCGCGCGCGGTGGGAAGCGTTGGATCCAGGCCTGGAATCCGACCTTCAGGCTCATGCGGCGCTCCTGTCGCGCAGCATGGCGTCGATCTGCCCGTTGTGCTCGCCCAGCGTGGGCGGCGGCAGCACGGAGAGCGAGCGTTGGCCGTCGAAGCTCACGGGCGGGCGCACGGTGCGGAACTCGCCCATCGTCGGATGCGTGGCCTGCACCAGCAGCTGCAGGTGGCGGGCCTGCGGGTCCTCCAGCGCCTCGTCGGTGTCGTACATGGGCGCGTGCGGCACGTCCTGCGCCAGCAGGCGGTTGCACCACTCGGTGCGGGTGCGCGTGGCGAAGATGCCGGAGAGCAGTTCGATGATGGCTTCCTGGTGCTCGATGCGCGCCTCGCGCGTGGCGAAGCGCGGGTCCTGGAACATGCCGGGCCGGTCGATCGCCTGGGCCAGCCCCTGCCAGAACTTCTCGGGCGAGGACATGTGCAGCGCCACCCACTTGCCGTCCTTGCACTCCATCACGTACGACTGCGACACGCGCGGCCGGCTGAACGGCCCCATCACCTCGCCCGCCGAGTAGTAGTGCGTGAAGGCGTCCAGGTTCCAGTGCGACATCGCCTCCAGCATCGAGACCTCGACCATGCGGCCGCGGCCGGTGCGCGCGCGCTCGTGCAGCGCGCCCAGCACACCGTAGGCGGCATAGAAGCCGGTCACGGCGTCGGCGATGGCGGGGCCGACCACGCGCGGGTTGGCGGGATTCACCAGCAGCTTCAGGTAGCCGCTGGCGGCCTGCGCCACGGTGTCGTAGCTGGGACGCGAAGCCGAGGGGCCGTCGGGGCCGAAGCCGCTGATCGAGCAGTAGATCAGGCGCGGGTTGAGCGCGCGCAGCTGCTGCTCGCCCACGCCCAGCGCCTGCGCCACGCCCGGGCGGAAGTTCTGGATGTAGACGTCGGCGGTCTTCACCAGCTCGTGCAGGCGCTCGCGGTCGGCCGGCTGCTTGGTGTCCAGCGTGATGCTGCGCTTGTTGCGGTTGTAGGTCTGGAAGTGCGGGCTGTACAGCCCGCCCTTGAAGGCGCGGAAGGGGTCGCCCGTGCCCGGCTGCTCGACCTTGATGACGTCGGCGCCCAGGTCGCCCAGCAGCATGCCGCAGGCCGGGCCGGTGATGAAGGTGCCCTGCTCGAGCACGCGCACGTCCTGGAGCACGCCGGTCACTTCGCTTCCTCCCCGGCGCCCGGGCCTTCGTAGACCAGCTCGCGCGTGGCCTGGTACGACAGCGCGAAGCCGCTCGGATTGACCGCCTCCTCGCCCAGGTGGGCGATCAGGCTGGCGGTGCGCGCCAGGATGGGCACGCCGCGCAGCGCGCGCAGGGGGAAGTTCGTGCCCAGCAGCACGGCGGGGATGGCGGCCGAGACGTTCAGGCGCAGGTCCTTGCCCACGATCCCGGGGATCACCTGCTCGATGGCCTCGGCGATCTCCACGAAGCGCAGCCGGGTGCCTGCTTCCTTGGCCACCTCGAACAGGCGCGCCACGCGAGGGTCGCGCTCCTTGTGCAGCGGGTGGCCGTAGCCCGGCACCGGACGGCCGGCTTCGCGCCAGCGGCGCACGACGGTCGTGGCGGCCCCGGCCAGGTCCCCGCCCTGCTTCGCGGTCTCGTCGACTTCGGCGAACAGCCGCCCCGCCGTTTCCGACGCGCCCAGGATCACGCTGCCGCAGCCCAGGATGCCGGCCGCCACCGCGCCCTGCAGCGCATCCGGCGCCGCCGCGTACGTCATGCGGCCGGCCTGCACGCTCGGCACCATGCCGTGCTCGGCGATCGCCACCAGCGTGGCGTCGAGCACCATGGCATCGCCTTTCGACGGACGCTGGCCCGTGACCAGCAGGCTGAAGTAGTCGGTGAACGAGATGCGCCCGATCAGGTCGCGGCACAGGTCCTCGCCGCGCACGGTGATGCTGTGCTCGTCCGAGGTGCTGATGGCCGTGCGCGGCACGGTGGACTTGCCGATCTTGTTGATGGAGCTGCTCATTGGGCGACCTCCCGCTCCTCGTCGTCCCCGCGGAGGCGGGGACCCAGTGCTTCCATCGCAGTCCGCTCAAGGCGGACGCTCTGGATTCCCGCCTTCGCGGGAATGACGGCAATGAAGGGATTGCTCATGCGGCGCCTTGGGGGATGAGACGGAAGTCGTAGTGGGCGACGTGGTACGGCCGGGTCATCCTGCGGCCGTCGATGGCCGTGCCCGGCTCCTTCTTCTCGAAGTCGACGACCAGGCTCTCTCGCACGCCGAACACCGCGTCGGAGTCGAGGTAGGGGCTGTCCTTGACGAACAGGTGCGTGACCACCTTCTTGTGTCCCGGCGCCGAGACCATCATGTGGATGTGGCCCGGGCGGTTGGGGTGGCGGCCCATCTTGCGCAGCATGTCGCCCACCGGGCCGTCGTCGGGCACCGGGTAGTAGGTCGGGCGGATCGACCAGAACCAGTAGCGGCCCTGGTCGTCGGTGCGGATGCGCGCGCGGGCCCGCATGGGCGAGTCGTCGCGCTGCATGTCGTAGACGCCTTCGCCGTCGCCCGACCACACGTCCAGCAGCGCGCCCTTGAGCGGCTTGCCTTCCAGGTCGGTCACTCGGCCGGTGTAGAGGGCGGGCTCGCCGGCCACGCCTTCGGCGATGTCGGCGCCCAGTGGCAGCTCGGGCGCGCCTTCCCAGTAGAACGGGCCCTGCACGGTGGCGTCGGTCGGCGGGGTCGCGCCGCTGCGGCCCTTGAGCGCGCGGGCATGCTCCAGCGCCACCACCAGCATCGACAGGCCCAGCGTGTCCGACAGCAGGATGAACTCCTGGCGCTTGTCGTCGCAGGTCTTGCCGCAGGCGGTGAGGAATTCGATGGCCTTGAACCACTCGTCGCCCTCGAGGTCGACCTCGCGGGCGAAGGCATGCAGGTGGCGGATGAGGGAGGTGGCCACCTCCTTGAAGCGCGGGTCCTGGCATTCGGCGAGCCGTGCGATCACCGCGTCCGTGATGCTGAGGGTGTCGTATTCCACTTGGGCCATGCGTGTCTCCGTTGGGCTTGCCGGGGGACTCTATCGATTGACATCACCTTGATGTAGTGAAGAATTTCGATGGTCTGGATCGATGCCATCGATCATTCACCCTGGAAAACCCTATGGAGCTGAGGCACCTGCGCTACTTCGTCACCCTGGCGGAGTGCCTGTCGTTCACGCGCGCGGCCGAGCGGGTGCATGTGACGCAGTCGACCTTGTCGCACCAGATCCGGCAGCTCGAGGAAGAGGTGGGGCAGCCCCTGTTCGACCGCATCGGCAAGCGCGTGGTGCTCACCGAGGCGGGCGAGACTTTCCTGGGCTATGCGTCCAAGGCGCTGCGCGAGGTGGACGACGGCCTCTCGCACCTGATGCGGGCGGGCGACGAGCTTTCGGGCGAGGTGCGCATCGGCGCCACCGGCACCTTCAACATCAGCTTCGTGCCCGAGTGCCTGGCCATGTTCCTGCAGCGCAATCCCACGGTGAAGGTGACGGTGGAGGAACTGGCGGCCGACGCCATCGGCCAGCGGCTGATCGACGCGACGCTGGATGTCGGCATCGCCTACCAGCCGGCCGACCCCACGCACCTGTGGTTCGAGCCGCTGTACACCGAGGAGATGGTGCTGGTGGTGGCGCCCACCCACCCCCTGGCCCAGCGGCGGCGCGTGCGCATGGTCGAGCTGCACCGGCAGCACCTGGTGCTGCTGCCCAAGGCCTTCGCCACCCGCACCATGCTGGACGAGTGCTTCCGCGCCAGCGGCGCCGAGCCGGTCGTGGCCGCGGAGATGAACACCATCGCGCCCATGATCGGCATCGTGGCGCGCACGCAGCTGGCCACCATCGTCTCGACGCACGCGGTCACGCCGCGCGAGGACGTGCGCATCCTGCCGCTGGAGAGCCCGACGCCGGTGCGCACGCCCGGCATGCTGTGGAAGCGCGACGTCAAGCAGCCGCCCGCGGTGCGCTCCTTCGCCGCCTGCATCCGCAAGCTGGCGCTGGGCCGCAGCCTGGCGGGGCGGCGCAGCCCGGAGACGGGCGCGGCCGCTCAGGAGCCGCGCGGCCGGCGGCCCTCGTAGGCGTTCCGCAGCAGCTCGCGCAGGCCCTCGGCTTCGAGCGGCCGGGGATTGGGGTACTGGTTGCGCAGCGCCAGCTCGCAGGCCCCGTCCAGGTCTTCTTCCCGCAGGCCGATGTCGCGCAGTGCGACCGGTGCGCCGTTGGCAGCGGCGAGGTCGTAGGCGCCCTGCGCGGCGTCGGCCGTGCCGAGCGCGCGTGCGATGCGCGCCATCGCCTCGGGCGCGGCCGGCGCGTTGTAGGCCAGCGCGTGCGGCAGCACGATGGTGTGGGTCTCCGCGTGAGGGAGGTTGAAGCTGCCGCCCAGCGTGTGGCACAGCTTGTGGTGCAGCGCCATGCCGACATTGCCCAGCACCGTCCCGCACAGCCAGGCCCCGTACAGCGCCTGCGAGCGCGCCTCGATGTCGCGGGGGTCGGCCATGATCGCCGGCAGGCTGCGCGCCAGCGCGGCGATGCCCTCCTGCGCCACCAGGTCCATCACCGGATTGCCGTCCGCCGAGTACAGGCCTTCGGCCGCGTGCGCGATGGCGTTGATGCCGCTGGTGAGGCTGAGGTTAGGAGGAACGCCCAGCGTCAGCTCGGGGTCGTAGAGCACCGTGCGCGGCAACACCTTGGCGTCGCGGCCGGTCTTCTTCACGCCGCCTTCCGTGATGCCGTGGATGGGCGTCATCTCGCTGCCCGCGTAGGTGGTCGGGATGGCGACGATGGGCAGGCCCGATTCGAGGGCGATCGCCTTGCCCAGGCCGGTGGTGGAGCCGCCGCCCACGGCCACCGCGCCATCGGCACCCAGCGACCGCGCGGCCGCGCGCGCTTCATGCACCACCTCCTGCGGCACGTGCATCACCGCGCCCGCGAAAACGCCGGCCGCGCGCGCCCCGAGCAGCGCCGCCACCCGCTCGCCCAGCGCACGCTGCCCCGGCGTGCACAGCACGATCGCGCGCCGGATCTCCAGCCGATCGATCTCCTCGCCCAGCCGCGCCAGCGAGCCCGCGCCGAAGACGACGCGCGGCGACTGGGCGGTGCAGGTGAAGGGCTTCATGCGCGCAATGTAGCCCCGCGCCGCGGGCTGCGCGCGCCGGTCAGTGCGACCCGCTGGCCGCCACGTCCTGCAGCCGGTGCGGGCTGCGCACCACCAGCAGGCCCTTCTCGCGGCGGATCACCTGGTCCGCGGCCAGCGCACGCAGCTGCTCGTTGACGCGCTGGCGCGAACAGCCGATCAGCTCGGCCAGCCGGTGCTGCTGCAGCCGCAGGGCGATGCGGACCTCGCCGCCGCGGCAGGCCTCGCCATGGCCGCGCATGAGGTGCAGCAGCTGGCGGGCGAGCCGCGCGCGCAGCGTGAGGCTCGCGACGTCCTCCAGGAGGCCGAAGGCCTGCTGCAGCCGCAAGCCTTGCAACTGCACCAGGGCGACGGCGAAGTCGGGGTGCGCCCGCAGCACGTCGAGCAGGTGGGCGCGCGACACCGCCACCGTGGTGGCGGGCCCCTGCGCGAAGGCATCGTGGCTGCGCACGGTTTCGGCGGCCAGCGGCGGGTCGCCGAACCAGCGGCCCGGCCGCACGTAGGTCAGCGTGAGCTCCTTGCCGGCGGGCGTGGTGGAGGCGATGCGCACCGCGCCCGCCGCGCAGCCCAACCACTCCAGTGCGGGCGCGCCACGCTCGAAGATGCACTCGCCGTCGGCATGGCGCCGCACCCGCAGCACGCGCAGCAGGTCGTGCCGCAGCGTCGGCGCCAGGCCGGCGAACCAGCGGCCGCCGCAGATCGCGGCGCGCTCCTGCGCGGAAAGAAGCGGCTCCTCGCGCATGGCCCTTTACTGCGCCTCGATCTTCGCGGCCTTCATCATCGCCTCGGTGTTGGCGATCTCGGCCTGCAGGTTGTCCATGTACTCCTGCGCGGTGCTGGGCGCGACGATGGAGCCGTTGGCTTCCAGCCTGGCGCGCACCTGGGGGTCGGCCAGGGCCTTGTTCAGCGCGTCGGAGATGCGCTTGACGATGGGCGCGGGCGTGCCGGCCGGCACCGACAGGCCACCGAAGGAGACCAGGTTGATCCCGGGCAGCCCGGCTTCGGCCGCCGTCGGCACGTTGGGCAGGCGCGGGTTGCGCTTGGGGCCCATCACCGCCAGCGCGTTCATCTTGCCGGCCTGGATGTGGGGCAGCGAGACCGAGAAGATGGTGAGCGCGAAGTCGACCTGCTTGCCCATCACCGCGTTGGCCGATTCCGAAGCGCCCTTGTAGGGCACGTGCAGCGCCTCCATGCCGCTGGCATTGAGCATCAGCTCGGCCCCCATGTGGGCCGGAGAGCCGACGCCGCCGGAGGCGAAGGCCAGCTTGCCCGGGTTCTTGCGGCCGCGCTCCACCAGCTCCCTGACCGACGTGACGCCTGACTCGGCATTCACCACCAGCAGCACGTCGGACTGGGCGATCCGCCCGACGTGGACGAAGTCCTTCATCACGTCGAAACCCGGCTTGCGGTACATGCGCATGCTGGTCGACATCGGGGCGGCGGAATACACCCAGGTGTAGCCGTCCGGCTGGGCCTTGGCGGCGACCTGCGCGCCCAGGTTGCCGGCCGCCCCGCCCTTGTTCTCGATCACCACGGGTTGCTTGAGGATGTCGTCCATGGCGTCGGCGACGATGCGCACCGTGGTGTCGGGTGCGGTGCCGGCCAGGTAGGGCACGATCCACTTGATGGGGCGATTCGGGTAGTCCTGCGCCTGGGCGCCGGCGGAAAGGCCCAGGGCGGCGCCGGCCAGCAGGGCGGCGAAAGAACGTCTTTGCATGCTTGTCTCTCTTTCTTGGTGGGGTCAGCGCACCGCGGCGCCCAGCAGCTCGCGGGCGATGGTGTTGCGCTGGATCTCGCTGGTGCCGGTGAGCACCCGGTACATGCGCAGCAGGCGGAACAGGAACTCCACCCGGCTGCCCTGCACGATGCCCTCGCCGCCGTGGACCTGGACGGCGCGGTCGGCGATGCGGAAGGCGGTCTCGGAACAGAACAGCTTGGCCATCGAGGCCTCGGCGCGCGCCTCGCCGCCGCCGTCCAGCGTGCGCGCCACGCTCAGCATGAGGGCGCGCGCCGCGGCGAGTTCGGTGGCCATGTCGGCCAGCATGTGCTGCACCGCCTGGAAAGCGCCGATCGGCTGGCCGAACTGGCGGCGGCCCACCGCGTGGGCCAGGGAATCCTCCAGCGCCAGCCGCGCCAGCCCCAGCATCGCCGGGCAGTGCAGCAGGCGGTTGACCGTGATGCGGCCCAGCGCCAGGGCCAGCCCGCGGCCGCGCTCGCCGATCTGGTTGGCCGCGGGGATGCGGCAGCCCTCCAGCACGATGTTGCCGGTGTGCGACTGGCCGGCCATGGTCTTGTAGCCCGCCTCCACGCGGAAGCCCGCCCGCTCGCGCTCGACGAAGAACGCGGTGGTCTCGCGCACCGCCGGGTCGTCGCTGGTCGAGGCGATCACGACGGCGAAGTCGCAGAAGGGCGAGCCGGAGATGAAGCGCTTGGTGCCGTCCAGCACCCATTCGTCGCCGTCGCGGCGGGCGCGGGTCTGCAGCGCGCCCGCGTCGGAGCCGGCTTCGGGTTCGGTGATCGCGAAGCAGACCGCCTTCTCGGCCCGCGCCACCGGCAGGATGAAGCGCTCCATCTGGTCGGGCGTCGCCTGCTTGGCGAGCGCGCCGACGCGCGGAGGTCCGGTGAGCTCGCCCAGCACGTGGGCGGCGAAGGGCGAACCGCTGGCGTAGATCGCTTCCTTGATCTGCACGTGGTCGACCAGGCTGAAGCCGGCGCCGCCCAGCGCCTGGGGCAGGGTCACGCCGTAGAAGCCCAGCTCGCGCGAGCGCATCCACACCTGCTGCAGCAGCGCCTTGGGGGCGCCGCTCTCGTGCGTGATGCCGTGCTCCCGGGCCAGCGGCTGAAGTTCGGTGCGGATGAAGTCCTGCACCTTCGCGATGAACGCGGCGGCGGCGTCGGAGCCTTCGAAGCGGGCCGCGGGCGCGGCCGGGGTGATGGTGGCATCCATGGCGCGCTCCTCAGTTGACACGGCGCTCGCGCCCGCGCCAGTAGTGTTCGCGCACGTCCTTGCGCGACAGCTTGCCGTTGCCGTTCTTGGGAAGCTGCGGCACGAAGTCCACCGAGCGCGGCCGCTTGAAGTCGGCCAGGCGGCCGCGGCAGAAGTCCATGATCTCGCCGTCGTCGGCACGGGCGCCGTCGCGCAGCACCACGACCGCCTTCACGATCTCGCCCCAGCGGTCGTCGGGCACGCCGACCACGCAGACCTCGTACACCGCCGGGTGCTGCGCCAGCACCGACTCCACCTCGCTCGGGTACACGTTGAAGCCGCCGGAGACCAGCATCTCCTTCTTGCGGTCGACGATGAAGATGTAGCCCTCGTCGTCCACGCGGGCCAGGTCGCCGGTGCGCAGCCAGCCGTCGTCGCCCAGCACCTCGCGCGTCTGCGGCTCGGCGCGCCAGTAGCCCGCGAAGACGTCGGGGCCGCGCACGCAGATCTCGCCGATGGCATCGCCCGCCACGGGGCGGCCCTGCTCGTCGAGCACCTGCACGTCGGATTCGCTCACCGGCCGGCCGCAGGCCGCCAGCAGCTCGGGGCGGCCGCCCTCGATGGCGCGGGCATGGTCGTCGATGGTCAGCGCGATCACGCCGCCGGTGGTTTCGCCCGCGCCGTAGCCCTGCGACAGCACGGGGCCGAAGGCGTTCCAGGCCTCGCGGATGCGCGAGGGCGACATCGGCGCCGCGCCGTAGCTCACCAGGCGCAGGCTGCTCAGGTCGCGGGTGCGGATGCTGGGCTCGGCCAGCAGCGCGTAGATCATGGCCGGCACGAAGAAGGCCATGGTGACGCGGTGCCGCTCGATCGCCTCCAGCACCTCGGCCGGCTTGAAACCGTCGAGCAGCAGCAGGGTCGCGCCCTGGTACAGCATGGGCTGCATGAACATGCCGCTGGCGTGCGTGATGGGACCGCACAGCATCAGCACGTCGCCGGGGGCCGCGTGCATGCGCCCCATGGTCACCTTGCGCAGCGATGCCATCCGGTTGCCCACGGTCTGCATGGCCGCCTTGAGCTTGCCGGTGGAGCCCGAGGTGTAGTGCAGCACCGCGAGCTCCTCGGGGCGCATGTCGGCGTGGAAATGCTCGCCGCTGGCCTGCGCGAGCAGCGCTTCGTAGTCCAGCCAGCCGGGCGCCGGCGAGAAAGCGATGCGGTGGCGCAGCGCGGGCACCGGGTCGGCGGCCTCCTGCGCCATGGCGAGGTGCTCCGGGCCCGCCAGGATCGCGACAGGCTCGGCATTGGCCAGCGCATCGGCCAGCTCGCCCGGCGCCAGGCGCGAATTGAGCGCCACCTTCACCAGGCCCGCCTTGTAGAGCGCGCACTCCAGCTCGATGATCTCGGGCCGGTTGGGCGACACCACGGCGACGCGGTCGCCGCGGGTCAGCCCCAGCGCGATCAGCGCGCGGGCCAGCTGGTTGGAACGCTGCTCGAGTTCGCGGTAGGTGACCGCGCGATCGCGAAAGAGGATGGCCGGGCGCTGCGGCCAGAAACGTGCGCTGCGGGCGATGTACATCCCGATGTTCATGGGGCTTGTCTCCTGGGGTCTGGCGGCAAGTCTAGGAAAACATCCCCCTCGAACCGATAATCCGGCCGCCGCGGCCGATAACTGCCGGTTATCGGAGCTGGCTCAACAAGGCGGCGCAGGAATCCGGGAAGGGACAGGCATGGCCTTGCGGCTGGACGACATCGACTACTTCCTGGCGGTGGCGCAGCACGGGCAGCTGCGCCGGGCCGCCGACGCCCTGGGCCTGTCGCAGCCGGCGCTGACCAAGGCGCTGCAGCGGCTGGAAAAGGAGCTGGGGTTCCCCCTGTTCGAGCGCAGCGCGCGCGGCATGGCCCTGACGCCGGTCGCGCACCAGTTCCGCGAGCGCACGCAGGCGCTTCGCAACAGCCTGGGCGAGGCGATCAAGGAAGCCGCCGACCTGCACCTGGGCGCCATGGGCATCCTGCGGGTGGGCGTGTCGCCGCTCTACGCGGAGCGGTTGTTCGTGCCCGCCGCGCTGCAGCTGCACCAGCAGCGGCCGGCCGCGCGCATGCGCGTGATGGTCAACCTCAACGACGCGCTGATGGCCGCCCTGCGCCTGGGCGACCTGGACCTCACGCTCAGCGCGCTGCCGCGCGTGCCGCCCGACGACCTGGAGGCCACGCCGCTGATGCGCGACGACCTGTGCATGGTGGTGCGAGAACACCACCCGCTGCTGGCGCGCCGGCGGCTGCGGCTGCAGGACCTGGCGGAGGCCGAGTGGATGCTGCCCGGCCCCAGCGTGGCGGGCCGCCGAAGCGTCGAGGGACGATTGGCGGAAGCCGGCCTGCCACCCCCGCGCGTGGCCGTCGAGGTCAACAACACGGCGGGATCGCTGGCGCGCCTGCTGGTGCGCAGCGACCTGGTCTCCATCATGAGCGAGACCACGCTGGCCAGCCCCATGGGCGCCGGCCTGGTGGTCCTGCCGATCGCCGACGCGCGCTTCACCCGCGCGATCGGCGCGCTCACCCGGCGCAGCGCGGCCCTGCCGCCGCTGGCGCAGCGCTTCCTTCAGCTGCTGCGCGACAACGCCGCCGCCGGCGTTTAAGCCCTTTACGGCTGGGGCCGTTATTGAGCTTGCGCGCGAATGCGCGCAGCATGGCGGCATGACCGATGAACGACAGGAACCCACCTTCGCGCGATCCCGCCGGGTCCAGGCGCCGCCGCCGCGCCGCCGGCCGAGGTCGGTCGCGCCGATCGCCGTGTCCCTGCTCGCCGTCGCCGTGGCCGGCGCGGCCGGATGGTTCTGGCTGACACAGCGCAACGCGCCGGCCGTGGTTGCGGCCCCACCCCCTGCAGCAGCGAGCCCGGAGCAGGCCGCAGCGCCCGCGGAGAAGCGGCCCGAGCTGCCACCGCTTGCTGCCGAGGAGGCGGTGAAGCCCGACGACATCACCGCCGCGCTCACGCGGCTGCTGGGCCGCGATGCGGTGCTGAAGTTCCTGGAGACCACGGACTTTCCGCGCCGCGCCGTCGCCACCCTGGACAACCTGGGGCGCGAGCATGCGCCGGTCACCGCGTGGCCCGTGCAGCCCGCGCCCGCGCGCTTCCTCACCGAGGGAGAGGGCGAGGCGCAGGTGATCGCCGCACGGAACGCGGCGCGCTACGCGCCTTTCGTGGCCTTCGTGGATTCGATCGACGCCGCGCAGGCGGTGGACCTGTACCGCCGCATGTACCCGGTGCTGCAGCAGGCGTACCGCGACCAGGGGTTCGCGAACCGCACCCTGCACGAGCGGATGTTCGAGGTGATCGACCTGCTCCTGGCCACGCCCGAGCCCGCGCAGCCGCCCCGGATCACCCTGACCGAGGTGAAGGGGCCCATCCCCTCGGCGCGGCCCTGGGTGCGCTTCGAGTACGTGGACCCCAACCTGCAGCGCCTGGCGGCGGGCCAGAAGATCCTGCTGCGAATGGGCCCGGAGCACCGCAAGGTGCTCAAGGCCAAGCTGAGGGCCTTCCGCCAGCAACTTCTGCAGGCGTCGACCGAGACTTCGCGGCCCTGAGCCGTCCTCGATCTCCGCGCCCGCTCAGCGCGCCGGCTCGCGCGTCACCAGCACCGGCACGGGTGCGACCCGGATGACGTGCTCGGCCCCGCTGCCCAGCAGCAGCCGGCTGGGGCCACGGCGCCCGTGGGTGCCCACCACGATCAGGTCGGCGCCGAACTGCGTGGCGGCCTGCGCCACCGCCTCGCCCAGGCGCACGCCCACCTGGTCGACCAGCACGTGGTCAGCCTGCACGCCCTCCGCCTGCGCCCGGGCCGTGCCCTGCTGGAGGATCTGCAGCGCACTGTCGCGCAGGGCGCTGTAGAGCTGACTACCGGCGCCTCCGGAAGGGTCGTAGCCGGTGACGAAGGCGGAGTTGTCCACCACGTGCACCAGGCGCAGCCGCGCGCCGACCTCCTTGGCCAGCGAGATCGCGGTGCGCAGGGCGTGGTCGGACGGCTCGCTGCCGTCGACGGGGATCAGGATGTTCTTGAACATGGCGGGCTCCGGGGCTTGTCCCGGGTTGGGTTGCGCGGGCCGGTTCCAGTTCCCGGGCTGCGCGCGCACCCGAGTGGACGGAACGCCACTCAGCCGTGATCGCGGAGGCTGGAACCCATCGAGAGCCAATGCATTCGTGGCAACATGTCTTCAGCATGAGCCAGACCAGCCGATCCCCCAGCCGCATGCCGCACGTCCTCGAGCGGCCGGGCGAGGCCGCGCTGGCCGCCGTGATGCGTCGCAACCCCCTGCTCGGGTTCGACTTCGACGGCACCCTCGCGCCCATCGTGGCCACGCCCGACCAGGCGCGGATCTCGCAATGCGTGCTGAGCAAGCTGCGCCGCCTGGCGGACCGGCTGCCGCTGGCGATCGTGACGGGCCGCAGCGCCGCCGACGTGGCGCGGCGCCTGGATTTCGAACCCTACTGCGTGGTGGGCAACCACGGGGCCGACCTCGGCGACCGGCCCGCCGCCGAATCGGCGCGGGCCCTGGACGGCGTGCGCCGCCGGCTGGCCGGGCGTGCGGGCGAGCTGCTGCACGCGGGCGTCACGGTCGAGGACAAGGAGCTGTCCATCGCCCTGCACTACCGCCTTTCGCGCCAGCCGCTGCAGGCCCTGGCCCTGATCCGCGACATCCTGCGCGGGACCGCGGACGAGTGCCGCATCTTCGCCGGCAAGATGGTCGAGAACGTCGTGCCCGCGGGGCTGCCGGACAAGGGCACGGCCATGCACCATCTCGTTCGGCAAAGCGGCGCCTCGTGCGCCTTCTTCGTGGGCGACGACGTCAACGACGAACCGGTCTTCGCTTCCGCGCCGGACGACTGGCTGACCGTGCGCATCGGCCGGCAGGATCCGGAATCGCAGGCCGACTACTTCCTGGACAGCACGGCGGAGGTGGGGATGCTGCTGGACCGCTTGATCGCGCATTCGGGGGCGTGAGCCCCGTGCCGCGCCCGGTTCTCACCTGCCGGCGGGAGCCGATTCCACCCCGGGTTCCGCCGCCGACCTGATCGTCTCCAGCAGCGCCTGCAGCCCCGCGTTGTCGTCGGCCGCACGCCAGACGCAGAAGGCCTGCGATCGCACGTCGGAAGCTTCGATGGGCACGAAGGTCGCGCCCGGCATCCCGGAGCGCCGCAGCGCCGCCGGCACCAGCGCCACCCCCATGCCCTGCGCCACCAGGGACACCACGCTCAACCAGTGCCGGGCCTCGTGGCGGACATCCGGATGGAAGCCCGCGCCGGTGCAGATGGACAGGACGCGCTCGTAGTAGTCCGGCGAGGCCGTGCGCGAGAACATCACGAAGGGCTCGCCTTCGAGCCGCCGCACGGCGAGCTTGCGCACCCGCGCCAGCGCATGTCCCTGCGGCAGGCAGCAGACGAAAGGCTCGGACGAAAACAGCAGGCGCGACATCTCCCGGGTGACACGCGTCGTGTGCACGAAGGCGACATCCAGCTGCCCATGGACCAGCTCCACCACCTGGTTCTCCGAATTCATCTCGCGCACCAGCACCCGCAGCTGCGGGTGCTGCGACTGGAAGCCCTGCAGCAGCTCGGGCAGGCCGCGGAACAGCATCGAACTCACGAAGCCGACCCGCAGCACGCCGACGAAGCCCTGCTCGACCTCGCGGGCATGGCGCCCCGCCTCGGCCGCCTGCTCCAGCAGCGCCCGCGCGGCCGGCACGAAAGCGCGGCCGGCCGCCGTGAGCCGCACTTCCTTGCTGTTGCGAAGGAAGAGCTTCGCGCCGATGGACTCCTCGAGCTGGCGGATGTTGAGCGACAGCGGCGGCTGCGAAATCGACAGCCGCCTGGCCGCGCGACCGAAGTGCAGCTCTTCGGACAGGGCCAGGAAGTAGCGCAGGTGGCGGAACTCCATGATCCACGAATCGTATCGTTGGAGACAGATCAAGTATTGGACGGCTATCGACGGCGGGCGAACAATCTCGCCAGACCCAGGAGACGACGATGGCAGCCAGCCCCCCGCGCGACGCGCGCCAGCACCCCGTGCCCGACCAGCGCGGGGCCAACCTCTACGAGACGGACACCGGCCTGCAGGACCTGCTGAAGGTCTATCTGCCGGCCGACCTGGTGCAGCACCTGCAGCCGCACCTGCGCCGCCTGGGCGCGCTGGCGGGCGGGGAGCTCGACGAGCTCGCAGGCACTTCCGACAGAAACCCGCCGCAGCTGCAGGTGCGTTCCCGCACGGGCATCGACGAGCAGAAGGTCCTCAAGCACCCCGCGTACGTGGAGATGGAGCGGCTGGCCTTCGGCGAGTTCGCGCTCGCCGCCATCTCGCACCGCACCGACGTGCTCGGCTGGGACGGGCAGCTGCCGGCCATCGTCAAGTACGCGCTGACCTACCTGTTCGTGCAGGCGGAGTTCGGGCTCTGCTGCCCGGTGTCGATGACCGACTCGCTGGCGCGCACGCTCAAGAAGTTCGGCTCGCCCGAGCTGGTGCAGCGCTACCTGCCCGCGCTCACCAGCCTGGACCTGGACACGCTGGCGCAGGGCGCCATGTTCATGACGGAACAGGGCGCCGGCTCGGACATCGCGGCCACCGAAACCCTGGCGCGGCCCGACCCGCAGCAGCCCGGCGCCTGGCGGCTGACCGGCGACAAGTGGTTCTGCTCCAACCCCGATGCCGCATTGGCGATGGTGCTCGCGCGCGTGGAAGGCGGCGCGCCGGGACTCAAGGGCGTCTCGCTGTTCCTGCTGCCGCGCGACCTGGACGACGGCACGCACAACCACTACCGGATCATCCGGCTGAAGGACAAGCTGGGAACCCGCTCCATGGCCAGCGGCGAGATCCGCCTGGAGGACGCGCGCGCCTGGCTGGTCGGCGAGCCCGGCCGCGGCTTCGTGCAGATGGCGGACATGGTCAACAACTCGCGGCTTTCGAACGGCGTGCGGGCGGCCGGGCTGATGCGCCGTGCCGTGAGCGAGGCCCTGTACATCGCGCGCAACCGCGAGGCCTTCGGCCGCAAGCTGGTCGACCTGCCGCTCATGCGGCGCCAGCTGCTCAAGCTGATGGTGCCCGCGGAGCAGGCCAGGACCATGATGTTCCAGACGGCGCAGGCCCTGCGCGCGGCCGACGGCGGCGATGCGCAGGCGCTTCGCCTGGCGCGCATCCTCACCCCGCTCATCAAGTTCCGGGCCTGCCGCGATGCCCGCAAGGTGACCGGCGACGCGATGGAAGTGCGGGGCGGCTGTGGCTACATCGAGGAGTGGAGCGACCCGCGCCTGGTGCGCGACGCCCACCTCGGATCCATCTGGGAAGGCACGAGCAACATCGTGGCGCTGGACGTGGTCCGCGCGATTCGGCGCGAGGACTCGCTGAAGGCCCTGATGGCGCACCTGCAGCAACTGCAGGACGACACCCCGATGGAGGCGCAGTTGCGCGCCACCCTGCAGGAGGCCGGCAGGCGCGCGGTGCGGCTGGCGGAAGCCGCCGCGGCCGACGGCGGCGACGCGCTGGCGCGCCGTGCCGCCTCGGCGCTGTACCACCTGACCACCGCCGTTTCGATGGCGTGGGAGGCCCACCGCATCGGCAAGCCCGAGCGGCTGCTGCTGTGCCGCCTGGTGCTGCAGCACCGGCTGCTGCCCGCGGACCCGCTGGCGACCGAGGCCGAGCCCGTCCCCGGGGCCGAGCGCCTGCTCGACGCCTGAATCCTTTCCCACCAACACCAAGGAGACAACCCATGATCCGACGCTCGATCCTGCTGGCCCTCGCGGCCTCGGCCCTTCCCGCCCCCGCCGCCTGGGCGCAGGCGTCCTACCCGAGCAAGACCGTCTCGTTCGTGGTGCCGTACGCGCCCGGCGGACCGACGGACGCCATGGCCCGCACGCTCGCCACGGCGCTCAAGCCGGTGCTGGGGCAGACCGTGATCGTGGAGAACAAGGCGGGCGCCGGCTCCAACATCGGCGCCGAGTTCGTCGCGCGCGCGGACGCGGACGGCCACACCATGATGTTCGGCACCTCCGCGCCGCTGGCGATCAACCAGTACCTCTATCCCAAGATCAACTACGACCCGGCCAAGAGCTTCGCGCCGGTCATCCAGGTCGGCCTGCTGCCCAACGTGCTGGTGGTGCACCCCGGCGTGCCGGCCCAGAACGTCAAGGAGCTGGTCGCCTACGCCAAGGCCAACCCGGGCAAGCTGGCCTTCGCGTCCTCGGGCAGCGGCGCCTCGTCGCACCTCACCGGCGTGTTGTTCAACATGCGCGCCGGCACCGACCTGCAGCACGTGCCGTACAAGGGAACGGGGCCGGCGCTCAACGACCTCCTGGGCGGGCAGGTCGCCATGTCGTTCACCGACGTGCTCACTGCGCTGCCTCACATCCAGGCCGGGAAGCTGCGCGTGCTGGGCGTGACCTCAACGGAGCGCTCGCGCGCGCTGCCCAACGTGCCCACGCTCGCCGAGCAGGGCCTGAAGGACTTCGACAGCAGCGTCTTCTTCGGCGTCGTGGTCCCGGCCGGAACGCCGCCGGACGTGGTGGCCAAGCTCAACAGCGCCTTCACGCAGGTGCTGCAGCAGCCGGACATCCGCCAGAAGCTCGCGTCCCAGGGCCTGGAGCCGCCGCCGCAGTACACGCCCGCGCAGCTGGCCGGCTACATGCGCAACGAGGCGGCCAAGTGGCGCGAGGTGATCAAGCTCTCCGGCGCGAAGGCGGACTGACGTGGCCGGCCTGAACCCCAACCCCGCCGCCGGTAACGGTGCGCTGACCGGCATCCGCGTGATCGACCTCTCGCGCATCCTGGGCGGGCCGTACTGCGGCCAGATCCTCGGCGACCACGGGGCCGACGTCCTCAAGATCGAGCCGCCGCAGGGCGACGACACGCGCACCTGGGGCCCGCCCTTCCGCGACGGCGTGGCCTCCTACTACATGGGCCTGAACCGCAACAAGCTCGGCATGCGGCTGGACCTGGCGAGCGACGAGGGCCGGGAGGTCCTGCTCGCCCTGCTGGAAGGCGCCGACGTGCTGGTGGAGAACTTCAAGACCGGCACCATGGAGAAGTGGGGCCTCGGCTACGAACAGCTGTCGGCGCGCTTCCCGCGCCTGGTCCACTGCCGGGTCAGCGGCTTCGGCGCCGACGGCCCCCTCGGCGGCCTGGCCGGCTACGACGCGGCCGTGCAGGCGATGGCCGGCATCATGAGCGTCAACGGCGAAGCCGATGGCGAACCGCTGCGCGTGGGACTGCCGGTGGTGGACCTCGTGACGGGCCTCAACGCCGCGCTGGGCGTGCTGCTCGCGCTCCAGGACCGCGCCCGCACCGGCAAGGGCCAGTTCGTGGAAGCCAGCCTCTACGACTGCGGCCTCTCGCTCCTGCACCCCCATGCGGCCAACTGGTTCATGGACGGCCGCGAGCCCAGGCTGACGGGCAACGCGCATCCCAACATCTACCCCTACGACGCATTTCCCACGCGCACGGCGCCCGTCTTCCTGGCGGTCGGCAACGATCGCCAGTTCGGCCTGCTGTGCCGGCACCTGGGCGATGCCGCCCTGGCGCAGGACGAGTCCTATGCCCGCGCCGGCGATCGCTCCAGGAACCGCGCCGCGTTGCGCGAGCGGCTGATCGCCCTGCTGGCGGACCAGGACGGCCCCGCGTTGGCGCAGGCCCTCATGGACATCGGCGTCCCCGCCGCGCCCGTGCAGTCCGTCAGCGCCGCACTGAAGCACCCGCATACCGACCACCGCGACATGGTGGTCTCCATCGGCGACGGGTACACCGGCGTCGCTTCACCGATCAAGCTGAGCCGCACACCCGCGACGTACCGGCTCCCCCCGCCCCTTTGACAGCTTCCCCACAGGACCTTCCGATGAAAGCCAGTTTCCACTGGGCCGATCCCCTTCTGCTCGACCAGCAACTCACCGACGACGAGCGCGCCGTGCGCGACGCCGCCCAGGCCTACTGCCAGGAAAAGCTGGCGCCGCGCGTGCTCGAAGCCTTCCGCACCGAGACCACCGACCCGGCCATCTTCCGCGAGATGGGCGAGCTGGGCCTGCTGGGCCCCACCATCCCCGAGCAGTACGGCGGCGCGGGCCTCAACTACGTCAGCTACGGCCTGATCGCGCGCGAGGTCGAGCGCGTGGACTCGGGCTACCGCTCGATGATGAGCGTGCAGTCCTCTCTCGTCATGGTGCCGATCTTCGAGTTCGGCAATGAACCCACAAAGCGCAAGTACCTGCCCAAGCTGGCCACCGGTGAGTGGATCGGCTGCTTCGGCCTGACCGAACCCAACCACGGCTCGGACCCCGGCAGCATGGTCACGCGCGCCCGCAAGGTCGACGGCGGCTACAAGCTCACCGGCAGCAAGATGTGGATCTCCAACTCGCCGTTCGCCGACGTGTTCGTGGTCTGGGCCAAGGACGACGAGGGCGCCATCCG
>NZ_LMQL01000003.1 GCF_001424545.1 Ramlibacter sp. Leaf400
TCCAGCGGCAGGGGGTCCCCGGCGGGGGGCGATTTCTGTGCCGAGCGTCGCGCAGTGGTGCGGGCCCTGCGAGCCCGCGGCAAGCGGGCGCAGCTCGTTGATGAACAACTGACTCGCGGAAACTGTCTGAACGGAGCGCTGCATCGCAGCGCGCAGTGAGTTTTTTCCGCGAGGGCCCGCACCACTCAAGCGATGCGCGCAGCAATGCGAAGCGTCAGCGAGCTCGGAGAGGCACAGCATGAGCCCCCCGCCGGGGACCCCCTGCCGCAGGCCACGAACAGTCGATCAGTCCTGATTAACTCAAAGCCTCAACAATCGTCACATTCGCCATCCCCCCGCCCTCACACATCGTCTGCAACCCCCACCGCCCCTTGCGCTGCTGCAGCACATTCAAAAGCGTCGTCATCAGCTTCGCCCCCGACGCCCCCAGCGGATGACCGAGCGCGATCGCCCCCCCATTCACGTTCAACCGCGCCGGATCCGCCCCCAGCACCTGCAACCACGCCAGCGGCACCGGCGCGAAAGCCTCGTTGACCTCGTACGCATCGATGTCCTCGATCTTCATCCCCGCCTTGCGCAGCGCCGCCTGCGTCGCCGGGATCGGCGCCTCCAGCATCACGACGGGGTCGTGCCCCATCACCGACAGGTGGTGGATGCGCGCCAGCGGCTTGAGGTTGAAGGTCTTCAGCGCCTTCTCGCTGACCACCATCACGCCCGCCGCCCCGTCGCACAGCTGGCTGGCGCTGGCCGCCGTGATCACGCCATCGGGCTGCAGCAGCTTCACGCCGGCGATGCCTTCCAGCGAGGCATCGAACCGGATGCCCTCGTCGACGGTGTGCAGCTGGTCGGACACGGCCTCGCCCTGCTTCCACGCCCGCACCGGCAGGATCTCGGCATCGAAGCGACCGCCCTCCGCCGCGGCCTTGGCGCGCCGATGGCTCTCCAGCGCGTAGGCATCGAGCTGCTCCTTCTTCTGCCCGTACTTGCGCGCGATCATCTCCGCGCCCATGAACTGGCTGAACTCCACGCCCGGGTAGCGCTGCTGGATCTTCGGGCTCATGTAGAAGCCCAGGCCGTTCTTGCGCGGCAGTTCGCTGGAGGTGAACATGGGCACGCGCGTCATGCTCTCCACGCCGGCGGCGATCACCACGTCCTGCGTGCCCGACATCACCGCCTGCGCCGCGAACTGCAGCGCCTGCTGCGACGAGCCGCACTGGCGGTCCATCGACGTGCCCGGCACCGACTCGGGCAGCTTCGAGGCCAGCACCGCGTTGCGCGCCACGTTGGTGGACTGCTCGCCCACCTGGCTCACGCAGCCCATCAGCACGTCTTCCACCGCCGCGGGATCGATGCCGGTGCGGTCCACCAGCGCATCGAGCACCTCGGCGGCAAGGTCCACGGGATGCCACCCGGACAGGCGGCCGTTGCGGCGGCCGCCGGCCGTGCGGGTGGCGGCGACGATGAAGGCTTCGGGCATGGCAGTCTCCTGGTTTCGAATCGCTGATTCTGCCGCGCCAGGACGGCGGCTATGCTCGCGCTGGAGACACCGCCACGATGACCACCCTGCACCACTGCGTCAGCGCCCGCTCGTTCCGCCCCCTGTGGACCCTGGAGGAGCTCGGCGTCCCATACGACCTTCGCATGCTGCCCTTCCCCCCGCGCGTGCACGCCAAGACCTACCTGCAAGACAACCCGCTGGGCACCATCCCGCTGCTGGTGGACGGCGACACGCGCATGACGGAATCGGCCGCCATCTGCCAGTACCTGTGCGCGCGCCATGCGCCCACGCCGCTGCAGGTCGAACCGACCGAGCCGGACTTCGGCGCCTGGCTGAACTACCTGCATTTCGGCGAGGCCACGCTGACCTTCCCCCAGACGCTGGTGCTGCGCTATTCGCGCTTCGAGCCCGAGGACCGGCGCCAGCCCCAGGTGGCACAGGACTACGCCCGGTGGTTCCTGGCGCGCCTGCGCGGCGTGGAGGCGCGGCTGGCCGGGCGCGAGCACCTGGCCGCGGGGCGCTTCACCATCGCCGACGTGTCGGTGGGCTATGCCCTGCTGCTGGCCAGCCTGCTCGACCTGTCGCCGCAGTTCCCGGACAACGTGCGCGCGTACTGGGCGCGGCTGCAGGAGCGCGAAGGCTTCCAGCGGGCGATGCGCGCGCAGGACGAAGCGGCGCGCGCACAAGGCGTCTCGACGTTGCCGCCGACCGCCGCCTCGGCCTAGGCGAATGTCGTTGTGGCGATTCCGCACGGCCGGGCCGGGGACGCGGCGGCGCCCGGCGACAATGGCCCCGGATGGAGCTGAACGAGTCGTTGCGTGAGTCGGTGCGCGAGAGCCTGAGGGCTTTCGACGTCCGTCGCTCGCCGCCTTCCGCCCACCACGCCGCCGCCGTGGTCGTCGCACTGGTCGAGGAAGGATTGGGCGCCGTCGTCGACGGACTCTCCGCGCCCGCCACCTGGAGCCGCGAGGCCGCCCTGCTGCTCACCCGCCGCGCCGCCCACATGAACCGCCACTCGGGCCAGTGGGCCCTGCCCGGCGGGCGCATCGACGAGGGCGAAACCCCGGAAGCCGCCGCGCTTCGCGAGTTGCACGAAGAAGTCGGCCTTCGGCTCGAACCGGCCGAGGTGCTGGGCCGGCTGGACGACTACGTCACGCATTCCGGCTTCGTCATCACGCCCGTGGTGGTGTGGGCCGGCACGGCCGCGGAACTGGCGCCCAACCCGGCCGAGGTCGCCAGCATCCACCGCATCCGCGTGCGCGAGTTCATGCGCGAAGACGCGCCGCTGCTCGAACCGTCCGAGGACCCCGGCCGCCAGATCCTGCGCATGCCGGTGGGCCGCCACTGGATCGCCGCGCCGACGGCGGCGGTGATCTACCAGTTCCGCGAGCTGTGCATCGCCGGCCGCGCCACGCGGGTGGCGCATTTCGACCAGCCGGTGTTCGCCAGGCGCTGAGTCCTCAGATCACCATGCCGGGCAGGCGCTTGGTGATCAGCGCGCGGGCCTCGGCCATGATGCGTTCGATCAGTTCCGCGCAGGTCGGCACGTCGCGGATCAGGCCGGCCACCATGCCGCAGGACCAGACGCCGGCATCCATCTCGCCCTGCTGCATGATCCTCGGGTAGACGCCCGCGACCTCGCCGAGGATGTCGTTGAAGGTGACGGCCGCGCCCAGGGCCTTCTCCTTTTCCAGCAGCCGCTCGGTGGCCGCGTTGTTCAGCACCCGCTCGGTGTTGCGCAGCGGGCGCATCACCAGGCGCGTGTCCAGTTCGCTCGCGGCGACCAGGGCGTCCTTGACGTTCTGGTGGATCGGCGCTTCCTTCGTGGCCATGAAGCGGGTGCCCATGTTCATGCCTTCGGCGCCCAGCGCGAGCGCCGCCACCAGCGAGCGGCCGTCGGCCATGCCGCCCGAGGCGACGAAAGGGATCTTCAGTTCCTCGGCCGCGCGCGGCAGCAGGATGAAGTTGGGGATGTCGTCCTCGCCGGGATGGCCGCCGCATTCGAAGCCGTCCACGCTCACCGCGTCGCAGCCGATCGATTCGGCCTTGAGCGCATGGCGCACCGAGGTGCACTTGTGGATCACCTTGATGCCGGCTTCCTGGAGCGCGGGCAGCCATTTCTGCGGGTTGTTGCCGGCGGTCTCGACGATCTTCACGCCGCCTTCGACGATGGCCTTCACGTACCCCGGGTAGTCCGGCGGCTTGACCGCGGGCAGGAAGGTGAGGTTCACGCCGAAGGGCTTGTCCGTCATCGCCCGGCAGCGGGCGATCTCGCGCGCCAGGTCCTCGGGCGTGCGCTGCGTGAGGCCGGTGATGATGCCCAGGCCGCCCGCGTTGGACACGGCCGCCGCCAGCTCGGCGAAGCCGACGAAATGCATGCCGCCCTGGATGATCGGGTAACGGATGCCGAACAGCTCGGTGATCCTCGTCTTCATCTGCGCTCCTTGGGTAGGGCACCGCCCGCGCGTGCCGCGGCCCAATGTAGCAAAGCGCCGCCGCGCAGGCTTGTCACCTGCGCGGCGGCGCTTTTTCGTTTTCAGGCGCGTTTCAGGCGCCTGTCACGGCCTCAGGGCGCGAACTCGAGGTCGACGACCTGGTTCGCGGTCGAGACGTCCGCATCCCGGGAGACGTCGACCCTGTCCGGCGCACTCGCCTTCAGGCGGTACTTGCCGGCCACGGCGCTGTCGGGCGCGAAGCTCAGCGTGCCGGTGGCCGCATACGGCGCCTTCACAGGCGCGTCGGCGGGCAGCTTCAGGGTGTAGGTGGCATTGGTCGCGTCCACCGGGGTGCTGGCCACCTCGATGGTCGGGCCGCCGGTCAGCGCCTGGCTCGCACGAACCTGCGCGTCCAGCACCAGCGTGGCCGTTCCGCTGCCCACCGACGCCGTGCCCGTCACGTCACGCACGGTGGAGACCGGCGGCAGGATGGCGGTCGAGGTGCCGTTGACCACCGTCGTCGTGGCCGTGACCGGCACGCTGGTGACCACCGCCGTGCTGCGGCCTTCGGAGGCGATCACCACGTCGTAGCTGCCGGCCGGCAGGAACGGGAGCACGAACTTGCCGGTGGCGTCGGGCACCGTGGAGCGCAGCACCACGCCGCCCTGCTGGGCCGACACGCGGGTGCCGTTGAGCGTCAGCGTGGTCGACACGTAGCCCTGGATGCCGGTGTTCACGCGCTCGGCCACGCGGATGACCGGCTTGAGGTTGTAGGCGCCCGTGCCGCCCGCCGTCACCACGGAGCTGCAGGCGTCGAAGTCGAGCACCAGGTCGGCCAGGCCGCCGGCCGCGACTTCGAACTTGGTCTTGAGCTTGAGCCCGCTCTGCTGCGCGCTGGGCGTGCGCAGCGGCACGAGTGCGGAGCCGGTGGGCTGTACCGCATTGGCCAGGGGCGTGGCGCCACCGTTCTCGGAGAGCACCAGGCGGACCTGGTTGTAGCTGCCGGCCGGAAGCGTGGTCTGGCCCAGTTCCTCCAGCACGCCGTTGGTGAGCTCCAGCAGGTCCAGGCGCTTGGGCTGCGCCAGGACGATCTCCTCCCAGCCGGCTTCGCCGTCGCCCGCGCTGTCGCTCTTGTGCACCCGCACCTTCTCGACGGTGACATACACGTGGTCGTAGCCGCAGCTGGGCGCATCGGTCAGGGCCATGCGCAGGCTGCCCTGCGCGACGGTGCTGTCACCACCCCCGCCGCCGCCACAGGCGGCCAGCAGGCCCGCCGTGATCGCCGCCATCGCGCCGGTCAGGCGCAGTCCCTTCTTCGTTTGCATGCCATCTCCTCTCGTTAAGGAGCGGCGATGCTCTACGGTAGACACGGATGGGCTTGCGTCCATCCGTAACAAAAGCATCCCGAAGCAGCGGCGGGACGGGTTGGGTAACGTTCGGTTTCGACTGCCTGTGATCTTTTCCCAACCCCAACCACCGGTCTCACGGCTGCACCCGCGCCTGCGGGGCGCCGGTTCCGTAGCCGGCGGGCAGGCGTGGCGAGCCACCGGGGACCACCTTCACCGCGCAGTACTTGAACTCCGGGATCTTGCCGAAGGGATCGAGCGCCGGATTGGTCATCAGGTTGGCCGCAGCCTCGTAGTACGCGAACGGGATGAACACCGCGCCACCCGGCGTGCCGTCGTCGCGGCGCACGTGCAGCGCGACTTCGCCGCGCCGCGATCGCACTGTGGCCACGTCGCCCGGCTGCAGGCCCAGGCGGCGCAGGTCCTCCCCGTTCATGGAGACGGTGGCCATGGGCTCCAGCGCATCGAGCACCGCCGCCCGCCGCGTCATGCTGCCGGTGTGCCAGTGCTCCAGCTGGCGGCCGGTGATCAGCACGAAGGGGAAGTCGGCATCGGGCCGCTCGTCGGCCGGGATGATGTCGGCCGGCACCAGCTTCACGCGGCCGTCGGGCGTGGGGAAGCGGTCGGCGAAGACGATGGGCTGGCCGGGGTCGTCCTCCGCCAGGCAAGGGTAGGTGACGCTGGATTCGCGCTCCAGCCGCTCCCAGGAGATCCCGGCAATGACCGCGTGCATGGCCTGCCGCATCTCCTCGTACACCGCGGCCACGCCGCACTCCTCGCCTTCATAGCGCCAGTCCAGGCCCATGCGCCGGGCGATCTCCTGGATGATCCACAGGTCCGGCCGGGCGTCGCCGGGCGGGTCGATGGCGCGACGGCCCAGTTGCACCATGCGGTCGGTGTTGCTCACCGTGCCGGTCTTTTCCGGCCAGGCCGAGGCGGGCAGCACCACGTCGGCCAGCCAGGCCGTCTCGGTCATGAAGATGTCCTGCACCACCAGGTGCGAGAGGCTGGCGAGCGCCTCGCGGGCGTGGTTCAGGTCCGGGTCGCTCATCGCGGGGTTCTCGCCCATGACGTACATGCCGCGTATCTTGTGCGGGTCGGCGTCGTCGGCCAGGACCTTGTCCATGATCTCCACCACCGTGTAGCCGGGGCGGGCGTCCAGCGGCGTGTCCCAGAACTTCTCGAACCAGGCGCGGGCCTGCGGGTCGTCCACGCGCTGGTAGTTGGGCAGCATCATCGGGATCAGCCCGGCGTCGCTGGCGCCCTGCACGTTGTTCTGGCCGCGCAGCGGATGCAGGCCGCTGCCGGGCTTGCCGATCTGGCCGGCGACGCCGGCCAGCGCGATCAGGCAGCGCGCGTTGTCGGTGCCGTGCACGTGCTGGCTCACGCCCATGCCCCACAGGATCATCGCGGCCTTGGCCCTGGCGTAGGCGCGCGCCACCTCGCGCAGCGTCTGCGCCGGAACGCCGCAGACCGGCGCCATCGCCTCCGGGCTGTAGCCGCGCACGTTCTCGCGCAGCGCCTCGAAGTTGCTGGCGCGCTCGCGCACGAAGGCCTCGTCGGCCAGCCCTTCCTCGAGGATGGTGTGGATCAGCGCGTTGAGCACGGCCACGTCGGTGTCGGGCTTGAACTGCAGCACGCGCCAGGCATGGCGGCCCAGGTCGGTGACGCGCGGGTCGGCCAGCACGATCTTCGTGCCGCGCTGGGCCGCGTTCTTCATCCAGGTGGCGGCGACCGGGTGGTTGCCGGTGGGGTTGGAGCCGATCACCAGGATCAGCTCGGCCTGCGCCACGTCGTTGACCTGGTTGCTGACCGCGCCGGAGCCCACGCCTTCCAGCAGCGCCGCCACGCTGGAGGCATGGCACAGGCGCGTGCAGTGGTCGACGTTGTTGCTTCGGAAGCCCGTGCGAACCAGCTTCTGGAACAGGTAGGCCTCCTCGTTGCTGCCCTTGGCCGAGCCGAAGCCGGCCAGCGCCTTGGGGCCGTGGGCGTCACGCAGGCGGGCCAGGCCGCCGGCGGCGAGGTCCAGCGCTTCTTCCCAGCTGGCCTCGCGGAACACCGCCTGCCAGTTCGCCGGGTCGGGCGCCTGCGACGGGTCCTTGGGGACGCCGGGCTTGCGCACCAGCGGTTTGGTCAGGCGCTGCTCGTGGTGCACGTAGTCGTGGCCGAAGCGGCCCTTGACGCACAGGCGGCCGTGGTTGGCCGGGCCGTCGCGGCCGTCGACGCTGACAATCTTCTCGTCGCGAACGTTGTAGGTGACCAGGCACCCCACGCCGCAGAACGGGCAGACCGAATCCACCTTGCGGTCCACCGCCTGGGAGCCGATCATGGTCTTGGGCATCAGCGCGCCGGTGGGACAGGCCTGCACGCATTCGCCGCAGGCCACGCAGGTGCTCTCGCCCATGGGATCGTCGAGGTCGAACACGATCTTGCTGTCCAGGCCCCGGCGGGCGTAGCCGATGACGTCGTTGACCTGTTCCTCGCGGCAGGCGCGCACGCAGCGCGTGCACTGGATGCAGGCGTCAAGGTTGACCGCCATCGCGGGATGGGAGAGGTCCGGCAGCGGGAGATCGCGACGCAGGGCGGTGAGTTCGGGGCGGGGGGTGATGCCCAGGCGCGCCGCCCACAGGGAGAGTTCGCCGTGCTGGCCGGCGTCGGGAGCACCCCCGTCCCCGTCGTTCCACTTGTACCCCCGCTCCGGCAGGTCCGCCAGCAGCATCTCGACCACCATGCGCTGGCTCTTTCGCGCGCGTTCGCTCACGGCCTTCACGTCCATCCCCGGCGTGACCGCGCGGCAGCAACTGGGCGCCAGCACGCGCTCGCCCGCCACCTCGACCACGCACGCACGGCAGTTGCCGTCCGGCCGCAGTCCTTCCTTGAAGCACAGGTGCGGGATGTCCACGCCGACGCGGCGCGCCGCCTGCAGGATGGTCTCGCCCTTCAGGGCCTGCACCTTCACGCCGTCGAGCGTGAAGTCCACCAGGGGCATGTCAGGAGATTTCATGCGGGAAGTACTGCTGCACGCAGCGGATCGGGTTGGGGGCGGCCTGGCCCAGGCCGCAGATGGAAGCGTCGGCCATCACCTGCGCCAGGTCTTCCAGCGTCGAGGCGTCCCAGGCGGGCGCCTGCATCAGCGTGGCCGCCTTGGCGGTGCCGACGCGGCAGGGCGTGCACTGGCCGCAGCTCTCGTGTTCGAAGAAGCGCATCACGTTGAGCGCCGCGTCGCGGGCGCGGTCGCGGTGGCCCAGCACGATCACGGCGGCCGAGCCGATGAAGCAGCCGTGCGGCTGCAGCGTGTCGAAGTCCAGCGGCAGGTCGGCCAGCGACGCCGGCAGGATGCCGCCCGACGCACCGCCCGGCAGGTAGGCATGAAGCTCGTGGCCCTCCTGCATGCCGCCGCAGTATTCGTCGACCAGCTCGCGCAGCGTGATCCCGGCCGGCGCCAGCTTGACGCCCGGCTCCTTCACCCGCCCGCTGACGCTGAACGATCGCAGTCCGCTGCGTCCGTTGCGGCCGAAGGAAGCGAACCACCGGGGCCCGCGCTCGACGATGTCGCGCACCCAGTACAGGGTCTCGAAGTTGTGTTCCAGCGTGGGCCGGCCGAACAGGCCGACCTGGGCGATGTAGGGCGGCCGCATGCGCGGTTCGCCGCGCTTTCCCTCGATGCTCTCGATCATCGCGGACTCCTCGCCGCAGATGTAGGCGCCGGCCCCGCGCCGCAGTTCGATGCGCGGCAGCGGGCACGGCGGGTCGGCCGCCAGCCGCACGAGTTCTTGCTCCAGCAGCGCGCGGGCGTCGTGGTACTCGTCGCGAAGGTAGATGTAGACCGCCTCGGTGCCCACCACCTGGGCGGCCACCAGCAGGCCTTCCAGGAAGCGGTGCGGATCGCGCTCGAGGTAGGTGCGGTCCTTGAACGTGCCGGGTTCGCCCTCGTCGATGTTGACCGCGAAGAGCCGCGGCGCCGGCTGCTCGCGCACGATGCGCCACTTGCGTCCGGCCGGAAAGCCCGCGCCGCCCAGGCCGCGCAGGCCCGAATCCTCCATCGCCCGCAGCACCGCCTCGGCGTCGAGCCGGCCGGCGGCCAGGGCCGCGGGCAGCGCGTAGCCGCCGGCCGCGCGGTAGGCCGCGTAGTCGGTGCAGGCGGGGATCGCCTCGGCCTGATCGCGCGGCGGCGACACGCTGCGCCCGGCGAGATCGGCGGGCTCGAACGGAACCACCGCCGTCGGCGCCGGAGCCGACGCGCCACCCCCGCCGCGCACGCGCTGCACCACCTTCTCCACGGTGGCCAGCGGCACGGCGGCCTGGTGCACGGCCACGGCCGGCGCCTGCTCGCAGCGCCCGATGCAAGGCGCGGCGATCACGCGCACCTCGGTCCCCAACAGCGCCGGCAGGCGCTCCAGCAGGTCGCGCGCACCGGCCAGCTCGCAAGGCAGCCCGTCGCACACGCGCACGGTCAGCGCCGGCACGGCCGCGTCCCGCGCCACCACTTCGAAGTGGTGATAGAAGGTCGCGACCTCGAACACCTCGGCCATCGGCACGTTCAGTTCGCGCGACAGCGCCACCAGGTGGTGTTCGCGCAGGGCGCCGAAGCGGTCGTTCAGGCGGTGCAGGTGCTCGATCAGCAGGTCGCGGCGGTGGCCCTCGGCCGGCTTGGGGCCGATGCACTCACGCACTTCGCGCAGCGCCTCGTCCTCGGGCTGGCGGCCCTTGAGCTTGCCGTGGCGGCGCAGGCGCTGCCGCAACTGATCCGCGGTGGCCAGCGGCACCGCCGCGAGGTCCGGTCGGGTCGGTGTGGGATTCATCGCCGACGATTGTCGCCGCAGACGTGCTCACCGCTGCCCGTCCGGGCGATACTCGCCCGCGCATGAAGTCCAAAGCGCGTCCGCTCCGCTCCGACTGGGCGTCCCTCGCGTTCGACGCCGGTCGCCGCTCCCAGGTCGACGACACCAACCTGCTGGTGCGCCGCGCCGCCGACCTGGGCCGGCTAGGCGCGTGGTCGTGGGACGTGGGCGCGGGCCGCGGGCACTGCACGCGCGAAGCCTGCGCCATCCTCGGCCTGCGACCGGGGTACGAGCCGCGGCCGCTGCGCGCCCTGGCCTGCTTCGTGCCCGAGCAGCGCCGGCTGCTGCAGGACGCCGTCCTCGCCTGCCTCCGCCACGGCACGCCTTTCGACCTGGAAGCGCAGGTGCTGCACGCGTCGGGCGAGCGCACCTGGGTGCGCCTCATCGGCGAGCCGCAGTGGAACGCTGGCGGCACGGTCGTGCGCATGGAAGGAGCGCTGCAGGACATCACGCCGGCAAAGCGCGTGCAGGAGGAGCTGGCCGAGAGCCGGCGCGAACTCGCCTCGCTCATGGACAACCTGCCGGGCATGGCCTACCGCTGCCTCAACGCGCCGCGCTGGCCCCTGCAGTTCGCGAGCGACCGGGCCCTGGAACTGACCGGGTACAGCGCCGCCGACCTGGTGGCCGGCCGCCCCGAGTTCGGCGACCTGCTCCACCCCGATGACGCGCAGCGCGTCTGGTCCAAGGTGCAGGAGGCGGTGCGGCAGCACACGCGCTTCAACATCACCTACCGCATCCGCTGCCGCGACGGCGGCGAGAAGTGGGTGTGGGAGCAGGGCGCCGGCGTGTTCGACGAGAACGGCACGCTGCGCTTCGTCGAGGGCCTGGTGCTGGACGTGAGCTTCGCCAAGCGCGTCGAGGCGCAGCTCAATGCCCTCAACCAGACGCTGGAGGACCGGGTGCGCGAGCGCACCGCCCAGCTGGAGGCGGCCAACGCGGAGCTGGAGGCCTTCGCGTATTCGATCGCGCACGACCTGCGCGCGCCGATGACGGCGATGGCCGGCTTCGCGCGCGTGCTGCAGGAATCGATGCCGGACCTGGAGGGGCGCAGCGCGCACTACCTGCAGCGCATCCTTGGCAACGTCGCGCGCATGAGCGAGATGACCGACGCGCTGCTCTCGCTGGCGCGGCTGTCGGGCGTCGGCATCCACACCGAGGCGGTCGACATCGGCGCACTGGCCGCGCGGGCGGTGGCCCAGCTGCAGGAGCAGGAGCCGCACCGCTCGGTCGTCCTCACCCTCCAGCCGGACCTGCTCGCGCTGGGCGACGAGCGCCTGCTGGCGCAGGTGCTGGCCAACCTGGTCGGCAATGCCTGGAAGTTCTCGCGCACGCGCGAGGTGGTCACCCTCGAGGTCGGCAGCACGGGCGTGCAGGACGGCCGGCGCGCCTTCTTCGTGCGCGACCAGGGCGTGGGCTTCGACATGGCGCATGCAGGCAACCTGTTCGGCGCGTTCCGGCGCCTGCACGGCGCCGGCGAGTTCGAAGGCACGGGCATCGGCCTGGCGCTGGTGCGCAAGATCGTCGACCGGCACGGCGGCCGGGTATGGGCGCAATCGCGGCCGGAGGGTGGCGCGACCTTCCACTTCACCCTGCCGGCCGGCGGGGTCGATGCCCCGCCCGGCGACCCGGGTTAGCGACATCCGGGCGCCGCTCGCCCGCGTATCCGGTGAACCTCCAAACCCTTTGTGAAAGGAACCGCGATGTCCACCTTCCTCCGCCTTCCCTCTGCCGTCGCCATCGCCCTGCTCGCCGCAGCCCCGCTGGGCGCAAGCGCCCAGCAAGGCCGCATCACCGAGGGCAGCACCGGCGTCATCGGCGTCACCGACTCGGCCGGCACGCCGCGGCAGCACGCGGCCCGCATGCGTTCCACCACCCCGGCCACCAGCGGCACGCCCATCACCGCGGGCGAAGCCTCGACGGTGGTGCGGGGCCAGCCGAACCGCGATCCGTTCGCGCCGGGCAACAGCACGGCCGCGCCGGACACGCGCACGATGGGCGCCTCGGGCATGCCGGCCGAGCGGCGCGCGGGCATGCGCAGCGGCGCGCCCGCCTGGCCGCATCCGATGTGGGGCACGCCCGACTGACGCGGCCCGGCAGACCACCCGCTTGAAGGCGGCGCGCGACGCGTCGCCATCGGCGGGTGCCTACACCGGCGATGCCGCGGCGCGCTTAGGGTGCGCCCATGGAAACACTCGAAGTCCTCGAGCGTGTTCAGGGCATCGCCGATTCGGTGCACAAGGCCCAGCCCTCGCGGGCGCTCTGGAAGCTGGTGGCCCGCGAACCGTCGGGCCGCGACTCCCGCGAGCTCCCGCTGGCGAGCTACCGTGCCGGGCGCACGCTGGCCCTGGAGCTGAGCGAACTCGGCCTGATGGTGTCCGTCGTGGACCCGGACCAGCGCGTGCGGCTTAGCATCTGGCCACCACGACTGGAATGAAGCCATGGCCCTGCCCCACGCCCAACTGTTCGAAACGATCAACGTCGCGCCGCTCGGCGAGGCGCTCTCGCAGACGGTGAGCACCAGCCTGATCAAGACCGACCGGCTGCAGCTGCTGCACATGGTGCTGCGCGCCCACCAGGACCAGCCCGAGCACCACGTGAGCGAGGAATGCACCATCCACTGCCTGGAAGGCGACGTGGAGGTGGTCACGCCCGGCGGCAGCCGCCACCTGCGCGGGGGCCAGCTCGTGGTGCTGCCCGCGGGCCAGAAGCATTCGCTGCGGGCGCGCACCGACTGCGCGGTGCTGGTCACGCTGCTGCTGCGAAACGGTGATGCGGGCCAGGGCGGCGGTGCGGGCTCCCGCACCCTCGACGGCGAGCTGCCGAAGCGCTGAGGATCAGCGGCTGAAGTTGGTGGCCAGCACGCGCAGGCGCACGTAGCAGCCGCAGGCCTGGCGCTCCAGGCCGGCGCGGTCGAGCACGCGGATGTGGCCGCGCGAATAGCGCACGTAGCCCTTCTCCTGGATGCGCATGGCCGCCTGGCTGACGGTCTCGCGGCGCACGCCGAGCAGGCGCGCGATGAGGTCGTGCGTCATCACCAGTTCGGCCGCGGGGCTGCGGTCGAGCACCAGCAGCATCAGCGTGCACAGCTGGCGCTCGGGCGGATGGTGGCGGTTGCACATCGCGATCTGCCAGGCCTGGCTGAGCAGCACGCTGGCGTAGACCAGCAGCACCTCGCGCAGGGTGGCGTCGGCCCGGAAGGCGTCGACCAGCAGGCGTGCGCTGAGCCGGTAGGCGTGGCCGCCGGCCAGCACCAGCGCGCCGGCACCGTGCGTGCCGTTCAGGCAGGCGCCGATGCCCAGCATGCCCTCGCGGCCGATCATGCCGACCTGGATGGTGGTGCCGTCCACGTCGGTGTGGACCAGGCTCAGGACGCTGTCGATGGGGAAGTAGACGGTTCGCACCGGCTGGCCCGAGGTGGCGAGCAGGCCGCCGGCGGGCAGAAGGACTTTCTCGAAGGCATCGCCCAGGCGGCCCATCAGGTCCCGGGGGAGCTGGGCGAGCAGGCCGTTGTCCGCGCCATCTAAGCTGGACGGTATTGCCGTTTGTTCTTGCATGTCGGCCTCCCGGGGATGGGTTGCAAGGGTAGCCATTTGGATGCAGGAATCAAGCGGATTCCTTACAACACCATACAAATCCCGATTTAACAACGTGCCCCCGCGCACCGACGAGTCGGGGCAGTCAGTCTCATCCTACGTGCCCGTACTCCCGGAGAGACACATGCATTCGGACGAACAATCGACCGAAACGCTGCCCGACCCCGCCGGAGCCCAGCAGCAGCTGGGCCAGGCGTCCCGCGCCGCCCGAGAGAGCCAGCGCAAGGATCTGTTCATCGCGACCGTCGCGCATGAGCTGCGCAACATGATGGCGCCGCTGGACGCCGCGCTGGAGATCCTCGAGCAGAGCGGCAACGACCCCGAGCTGGTGGCCCGCGCCCTGCCCGTGGCGCGGCGGCAGGTGCGCCACCTGTGCCACCTGGTGGACGACCTGCTGGACGTGGGCCGCATCGTCAACGACCAGCTGGCGCTGGAGCGCACGGTCCTGGTGCTGCAGCAGATGGTCGAGGAGACCGCCACCGCCTGCGGGCCGATGTTCGCGGCGCGCCACCAGCAGCTCACGCTGCGCCTGCAACCGGCGCCGGCCAGCGTGCGCGGCGACGCGGTGCGCTGGGCCCAGATCGTCATGAACCTCCTGCACAACGCCTCCAAGTTCACGCCCGCCGGCGGCTTCGTCGAAGTGGGCCTCAAGGTCGACCCGGACGGCCGCATGGCCGAGTTGCGCGTGGCCGACAACGGCTGCGGCATCGCGCCTTCGGAGCTGGAGAACATCTTCGGGATCTTCCGCGGCACGCGCTCCCGGCCGGGCCTGGGCGTGGGGCTGGCGGTGGTGCGCCGGCTGGTGGAGCTGCACGGCGGCACCATCCACGCCGAAAGCGCCGGGCCCAACCTGGGCGCGGCCTTCATCGTGCGGGTGCCGCTTCTGCCCGACGCGCCGCCGGCCTGCCCGGCGGCGATCCGCATCACTCGGCCTTGAAGCCCGAGGCCTTGATCGGGGCCTCCCAGCGCTTCAGGTGCGCGGCCTGCGTGGCCATCAGCTCGGCCGAGGGCGCGTGGCTGGGCACCAGGCCGAAGGAGTAGATCTTTTCCTGCACCTCGGGCGCCTTGAGCGCCTCGGCCACGGCGCGGTCGATCCGCTGCACCACCTCGGCCGGCATGGCGGGGGGGCCGAACAGGCCGAAGTACGCATCCGCCGTCATGTTGATGCCGGATTCCTTGAGCGTGGGCACGTCGGGCAGCGCGCGGGTGCGCTGCTCGCCGGTGACGGCCAGGATGCGCACCTTGCCCGCCTTGTGGTGCTCCAGCGTCTCGGACGCCGTGTCCAGCATCAGCGGCACCTGGCCGCCGATCAGGTCCTGCGCCGCCGGCGCGCCGCCCTTGTACGGCACGTGCGTCATCGGCACGCCGGTGGCCTGCGCCAGCAGCTGGCCGGCAAAGTGCGGCACGGTGCCCGCGCCGGAGGTCGCGTAGTTGGCGCGCCCCGGGTTGGCCTTCATCCACGCGAGCACGGTGCGCAGGTCGCCGGGGGGCGCGGCCGGCCCGGCGGTGACGGCGAAGTCGAACACGGTCAGGCGCGAGACCGGCGTGAAGTCCTTCAGCGGGTCGTAGCCCAGGTTGGAGTACAGCCAGGGCGCGATGACCATGGCGCCGCTGGGCGAGAGCACCAGCGTCTGCCCGTCCGGGGCGGCGCGCCGGACTTCGCCCAGCACCACCCGCCCGGCGGCGCCGGGGCGGTTCTCGACGATCACGTTCTGGTTGAGCGATGCGCGCAGCTTCTCGGCCAGCAGCCGGGCGATGGTGTCGGCCGAGCCGCCCGGCGGGAAGCCCACCAGGATCTTCATCGTGCGGTCCTGCGCGAGGGCGGCCGGCAGGGCCAGCGAAGCGGCCGCGAGGGCGGCGAATTGGCGGCGTTTCATCATCGTCTCCTGGAGTCTTCTGGGATCTGGATTCAGTCGTTGGCGGGGTGCAGCGCGGCGGCCAGCGCCCGCAGCAACCGCGCATTCTGCTCGGGCAGGCCGACGCTCACGCGCAGCCAGCGAGGCAGGCCGTAGGGTTCGAGCGTGGCGACGTGGATGCCCTGGCGCGCCAGCGACGCGTGCACGCCGGCGGCGTCGCCCGCTTCCACCATCACGAAGTTGCCGGCCGACGGCAGGCTGCGCAGGCCGAGCGCGGCGAAGCCCTGCGTGAGCTGCTCGCGGCCTTCGAAATTGAGCGCGAAGCTGCGGGCCTGGTACTCGTCGTCCCCCAGCGCGGCCGCGGCGGCCGCCAGCGCCGGCGTGGTGATGTTGAAGCGCGGGCGCAGTGCATTGAGCCGCGCCACCAGTGCCGGCTGGCCCACGCCGTAGCCGACGCGCAGCCCCGCCAGCCCGTACGCCTTGGAGAAGGTGCGAGCCACCAGCAGGTTGGGAAAGCGCCGCACCCAGCCCATGCTGTCGTAGCGCTGCGCCGGCGTGAGGTACTCGGTGTAGGCCTCGTCCAGCAGCACCACCGCGTGGGCCGGCACCTGTTCGAGGAACGCCAGCAGCTCGCCGCCGCCCAGGAAGCTGCCGGTCGGGTTGTTGGGATTGGCCACGAACACCAGCCGCGTATCGGCATCGATCGCGGCCCGCATCGCGCCCAGGTCGTGGCCGAAATCGCGCGCCGCAACGACCTCGTGCCGCGCATGCGCCAGCTTCGCGGCCTGCGCGTAGACGATGAAGCCGTATTGCGAAGAGACCACCTTCTCGCCCGGCGCCACGAACGCGTGCGCCGCCAACGTGAGGATCTCGCTGGAGCCGCTGCCCAGCACGATGGCCTCGGCGTGCACGCCCAGCCGGGCCGAGAGCGCGGCGCGCAGGCGAACGCCGGCGGGGTCGGGGTAGCGGTCGGATCCCGCGAGGGCTTGCGCGGCTGCTTCGCGCGCGGCGGGCGGCATGCCCGACGGGTTCTCGTTGGCGGCCAGTTGCAGGGTTGGTGTGTCGCTCATCGGATGGCGGCGACTGTATCGCCGCCCCCCTGCCGCGGCATCGGGTCGGACCCTGCTGGACGGCCGCGGGCTTTCGTGGGACAGGGCGCGCCCGCTTGCGGTGGCGCCCCACCCTTCCTACAGTCGGCGCTCCGCTGCCGCGGCAGCGTCCTCTCGAAGGAAACCCACCATGCTCGATGCCGCCCGACTCCAGCAGCTGATCGAACCGCTGTTCCCCGGCCTCATGGGCATCCGCCTGCTCGAGGTGTCGCAGGACCGCGTGGTCGCGCAGATGCTGGTGCGGCCGGACCTGTGCACCTCGGGCGGCATCCTGCACGGCGGCGCCACCATGGCCTTCGCCGACACGCTGGGCGCGGTGGGCACCGTGGTCAACCTGCCCGAAGGCAAGATGACCACGACCACCGACTCCAGCACCAAGTTCACCGCGGGCGCGAAGGTGGGCACCACCGTGCGCGGCGAGTGCGTGGCCCTGCACCGGGGCCGCACCACCATGGTCTGGCAGACCACCCTCACCAACGACGCGGGCCGCCTGTGCGCGGTGGTCACGCAGACGCAGCTGGTGATGGACGCGCGCTCCTGAACCGCGCCGGCGCGCCCGGCTTCCCCGCGTCTCACGCCTCTCACGCCGTCCTACAGCAGAGCCACGGCACGTCCTACAGCTGAGGCAGCGGCCGCCCAGCACGATGGAATCTCATCCATCGCAAGGCAGGCATGATCTTCAGCAGTACCCCCGCCGCAGGGACGAATGCGGCGCGCAGGACCACGGGCCGGCTTTGCCTGGCGGTCCTGGCCGCCGCCCTGGCGGCTTGCGGTGGAGGTGGCAGCGATGCGGCCGGCACCGGCGCCTTCCCGACAGGAGCTTCCGTGAACGCGCAAGGACCCTCGCCCGTCGCCTCCGGTTCCTTCACCGCCGAGCCGGCGGCCGCCGTGCACCCGGCCAGCGCCGGTCGCCAGCGGCTGCTGGCCGTGGGCGCCACCGCGCCCGCCGGCCACGCGATCGCCTGGCTGTCGGAGGACGGCGTCGGCAACGCCACCGTCCAGTTGCGCCGCTTCGAAGCGCGGGGCCAGGCCCTGGGCTCGGACATCGTGGTCGGCGTGGACACGCTGGACGGCACGCCGGCCGCGGCGGTGCTGGCCGACGGCGGCATGGCCGTGGCCTCGGCCATCGCCCGGCCGCTGTCGGTGGACCAGCCCTGGATCACGCGCTCGGCCATCCGCGTGCAGCGCCTGGACGGCACCGGCCGCGAGGCCGCCGACCTGGACATCGGCGTCGTGCAGCAGAACCGCATCGGCGCGACCACCATGCGCTACGTGGCCGACCCGGCCGTGATCCGCTGGGACCACGGCGGCTTCCTGGTCGGCTGGGCGCTGGTGGAGGAAGACGCGAACGGGCGCCTGCCGCAGTTCTGGGTTCAGCGCTTCAACGGCGACGGTCAGCCGGTGGGCGCGCCTTCGATGGCGGCGCAGGGCGAATCCGATAGCGGCTTCCGTTTGACCGCCTCGCCCAACGGCGGCTGGCTGCTCACCACCACCCACCGGATCATGGGCCGCACCTTCCTGCGCCACCACCCCTTCGAAGGCGCCAGCGCGCCCACGCTGCCGGCCGGCGCGATCGGCCTGGCCGAGGACAGCCTGGTCGTGCCCCTGCAGGCGGGCGGCTCGGTACTCCTCTCGCCGGCCAAGGTGTACGGCTCCTGGCAGCTCTACGGTCCCGATGGCCGCGCCCAGGGCGGCGGCGGCGCGCTGCCCAGCGTGCCGGTGGCCGCGACGGCGCTGAGCGACGGGGGGTTCGTCGTGTTCACCGGGAGCGCGGCGCAGCTGGAGGGGCAGCGGTTCGATGCGGGCGGGCAGCCGATGGGCACGCCGTTCGCGGTCGCGGCCGGGGCGAATCTGCAGGGGGCGTCGCTCAACGATGGGAGCCTGCTGCTGGGGTGGACGGTGGACCGTGGGGCGGGGGATACGGATGTGATGGCGCAGCGGCTGCGCTGATCGCGGTCATTCGCGCGCAGAGTCCCCGTCACTCACGCGCAACCCCCTTACTCGAGCAACCCCGTCATTCCCGCGAAGGCGGGAATCCAGCGCAGCGCGCCCCCGCCGCCCGGTAAAGGCGGAAGCCCTGGATTCCCGCCTCCGCGGGAATGACGGCCCTTCTGGAATCCCGCCTCCGCGGGGATGACGACAGGGGCGCGGGAGTGACGACTCGGGCCCCTGCCTAGAATCCCCGCTTCCGCCCGCCGCCCCCACGGCCGCGGCCGGCCCCTCCCCCATGTCCCTCTACCACCTGATCGGCCAGTTCCTGCGCCGCCACTGGGTCGCCTATTCGGTGTCGGGCGTGATGCTGGTCGGCATCGCGCTGCTGCTGGTGTGGATCCCCCGGCAGGTCGGCCACGTCGTGGATGCGCTCGTGGCCGACCGCCTGACGCAGGCGCAGCTGCGCGAGGAGCTGATGTGGCTGGTCGGCGCCGGCGTGCTGGTCTACCTGCTGCGCGTGGGCTGGCGGCTGCAGCTCTACGCGGCGGCCTACCGGCTCGGGGTCGAGCTGCGCCAGCGGCTCTATGCCCGCCTGTCGCACCAGGGCCCGGCCTTCTACCAGGACCGCCGCACCGGCAACCTGATGGCGCTGGCCACCAACGACGTCGATGCGGTCGAGATGGCCGCGGGCGAAGCCATGCTGGCTGGCTTCGACGGCTCGCTCACGCTGGTGCTGGTGGTCGGGATGATGGCCCTGGGCGTCGACGCCCGCCTGGCCGCCATCGCGCTGCTGCCCTTCCCGCTGATGGCGCTGGCCTTCTGGTGGATCTCGCGCCACGTGCACGAAGCCTCGCGCCAGGCGCTGGATCGCTTCGGCTCGCTCAACGACCACGTGCAGGAAACGCTGTCCGGTGTGCGCACCGTGCGCGCGCTGGGCCTGCAGGCCCGCAGCGAGGCCCAGTTCGCCACGCTGGCCGCGGGCGCCGCGCAGGCCAGCTACGAGGCGCAGCGCTGGGAAGCCGCCTACGAGCCGGCGGTGGGCCTCACGCTGGGCGCGGCCACGGTGCTCACGCTGGGCGCCGGCGGCTGGCTGGTGTGGCAGCAGGAGCTCACCCTGGGGCAGCTCACCAGCTTCAGCCTGTACCTCGGCCAGCTGATCTGGCCGATGTTCGCGGCCGGCTGGGTGCTGGCGCTGCTGGAACGCGGCCGGGCCGCCTGGAACCGGTTGCAGCCGGTGCTGGACGCGCCGCTGACGGTCGACGACCACGGCACGATCGAACGGGTCGAACCCGGCCCGCTGGCGCTGCAGGACGTGGGCTTTCGCTATCCCGGCAGCACCCGCGACGCGCTGGACCACGTGTCGCTGCAGCTGGCGCCCGGCCGCACGCTGGGCCTGGTGGGCGCGACCGGCGCCGGCAAGACCACGCTGCTGCGGCTGCTGCTGCGCCACCATGCGCCCGACGCCGGATCGCTGCGCTGGAACGGCCAGGACCTGCAGGCCTACACGCTGGACGCGCTGCGCGCCGCCATCGCCTGGGTGCCGCAGGAGGCCTTCCTGTTCTCGGCGACCGTGGCGGAGAACATCGCGCTCGCGCGGCCGCAGGCCACGCCCGAGGAGATCGAGCACGTGGCCCGCCTGGCCGCCGTCCACGACGACATCCTGCGGCTGCCCAACGGCTACGCCACGCCGGTGGGCGAGCGCGGCGTCACCCTCTCGGGCGGGCAGCGCCAGCGCGTGGCCATCGCCCGCGCGCTGCTGGCCGACGCGCCGCTGCTGCTGCTGGACGATGCGCTGTCGGCCGTGGACACCGAGACCGAGGCGCGCATCCTGGCCCACCTGCGCGAGACCCGCGTGGGCCGCACCGTGGTGATCGCCAGCCACCGGCTGAGCGCGGTCGCCGACGCCGACCAGACCGTGGTGCTGCGCGACGGCCACCTGATCGAGCAGGGATCGCACGCCGGCCTGCTGGCCCATGGAGGCTGGTACGCGCGCCAGTGGCGCTACCAGCAACTGCAGGCGAGCCTGGATGCCAGCTGACGCCGCCGTCTCCGCCGCCGATCCCACCATGCCGCGCCCGCGCCGGGCGCTGCTGGGCGACGCCGCGTCGCTGCTGCTGCGCGCGGCTGCCCCCGAGCGGCGCCACATGCTCCAGGCCATCGGCTGGCTGCTGCTGGCGGCCGGACTGGAAGCGCTGGGCCCGCTGGCCGGCAAGTACCTGATCGACCAGTACCTGGTGCCGCGCCAGGGGCGCTGGGTCGAGATCGGCGCGCTGCTGCTCGGCGCGCTCGTGGCCGGCTGGGTCGCCAGCCTGCTGCGCTACGGCCAGATGGTGCGGCTGGCCGGCGTGGCGATGCGCGCGGTGCGGCGCGTGCGCGAGCAGGTGTACGGCCACGTGCTGCGCCTGCCGATGACGTTCTTCGACCGCGCCATCACCGGCCAGCTGGTCAGCCGCGTCACCAACGACACCGAGGCGGTCAAGACGCTCTACGTGCAGGTGCTGTTCGTGGTGCTGGACAGCCTGATCGTGCTGGCGGGCGCCACCGTCGCCATGCTGTGGCTGGACTGGCGGCTGATGCTGATCGTCGCCACCACCGCGCCGGCCGTCGCCGTGATCGTCACGCTGTACCAGCGCCTGTCCGGCCCGGCCGTGGCGCGCACGCGCGAGCTGCGCAGCGAACTCAACGCCCAGATGGCCGAGTCCATCGCCGGCATGCCGGTGCTGCAGGCCAGCAATGCCACCGAGCGGTTCCGCCAGCGCTTCGCCACGCTGAACGAGGCCCACTACGGCTCGCGCCAGGTGGAACTCAAGGCCAACGCCTGGCTGCTGCGGCCGGTGCTGGACCTGCTGAACGTGGCGATCCTGGCGGTGCTGATCTGGGTGTTCGGCCTGCGCGGCCAGGGCGGCGCGCTCGGCGCGGTGGAAGTCGGGATCCTCTACGCCTTCGTCAACTACATGTCGCGCGTGGTCGAGCCGCTGATCCAGATCACCATGCAGTTCGCGCAGCTGCAGCAGGCGCTGGTGGGGGCGGCGCGCGTGCATGCGCTGCTGAAGGAAGCCGAGGCGCCGCGGCCCGCGGGCCCCGGCCGCGTCACCGAAGGCGACATCCGCATCGAGGACCTGGACTTCGCCTACCAGCCCGGCCATCCGGTGCTGCAGGGGCTGCACCTGAACATGGCGCCCGGCAGCTTCCACGGCATCGTCGGCCACACCGGCAGCGGCAAGACCACGCTGCTGTCGCTGCTGCTGCGGTTCTACCCGGCGCCGGCGGGCGCGATCCGCATCGACGGCACGCCGGTCGAGGCCATCGCCGAAGACCACTTCCGCGACAGCATCGGGCTGGTGCCGCAAGACCCCTTCCTGCTGGCGGCCAGCGCGCGCGAGAACATCGCCATGGGCCGCGACCTGGACGACGAGGCCATCGTCGAGGCCGCGCGCGCGGCCCGCGTGCACGACTTCATCGCCGCGCTGGAGCGGGGCTACGACACGCCGCTGGGCGAAGGCGGCGCGCGCCTGTCGGTGGGCCAGAAGCAGCTGCTGGCGATCGCGCGGGCGCTGGCCGGGCGGCCGCGCATCCTGTTCCTGGACGAAGCCACGTCCCACATCGACTCGGAGACCGAGCAGGCGGTGCAGCGCGCGCTGGCCGGCCTGCGCGGGCGGGTGACGATCGTGGCCATCGCGCACCGCCTGTCCACCGTGCGGGACGCCGACCGCATCGTGGTGCTCAACCACGGCCGCATCGCCGAACGCGGCACGCACGACGAGCTGATGAACCTGCAGGACGGCCTGTACCAGCGGCTCTACCTGCTTCAGCAGTTCCAGGACGACGGGGAATCCCCCCAGGGGGACCTTCAGGACGCGTGATACAAGCCCCGGCAGGGCACCCGCCCGCGAAGCCCCCATGACCCCGCCCGCGTCGCCCGAAACCAAACTGCTGCGCAACCTGGTCCGCCTGCACGGCCGCGACCCGCGCGGCTTCGAGGCCGAGCGGCTGCCCAACGGCCGGGTCCGCGTGATGGCCCCGTGCGGCGCGGCCTTCTACCCCTACGAGGGCTGGACCAGCAGCTTCGTGCGCCACCTGCACCAGGGCTTCTTCGATTCGCGGCACCCGACCACGCTCTCGGATCCCGGTCGCTGCGGGAGCGGCGAAGGCGGCACCGGTTGAAAACCACGACCGCGACCGCGACACGCACATCGCATTCGCATCGACAGCCCAATCGATGGGCCTAGAATTCCCGCCCACAGCAGCAACGCAGGCCCACCCATGACCCCCGCCGACGAACGCATCCGCCGGGCGCTGGACGCCTGGCGCCAGTCCCGCACCGACTTCGACCCGCACGCCAGGGTGCTGGAGGATGCCCTCGTGCGCTATTTCCAGAAGCAGGCGCCGCTGCCCTACCCCGAGATGGAAGCCGCCGAGAAGAGCCGCATCGCCGTGGCGCAGAGCTTCCATGCGCTGTGCGACGCCATCCGCGAGCGCGGCGGGCCGTAGCCGCCGTCCCCCGGCCGCCCCGGCCCTTGGCGGCCGGGGGCTACGCCAGGCCGCCGTCCACCCCTACCCGCACCCGCCGGGTCCTTGCGCACACTGGCCCGATGTTCCTGTTCTCCTCCAACAAGCTAGGCTGGCTCGGCTCGATCGCCGTCTCGATCGTTCTCACCCTCTTGCTGCTTCTGCTGCTGGGCGTCTTCTGACAGGGGTCCCGCCGGTACCGACGCACCGGTCAGGAGCCCACGCCTCCCGCCTCCACCGTACGGCCCTTGAATTTCGGATCCCGGACGCACTGCTCTGGCGTGCCGACCCGCCCGCCGCTGTGGATCAGCCGCTCGCACATGCGCCGCTTGAAGTGGGTGTTGGCCGCGCAGGCATCCGAAAATCCCGTCCGGCCTTCCCGCTCGATGCAGCCGGACACGGCGATCTCGTCATCCGTCCCCATCAGCAGCATGCAATAGTCCGCCCTCCACTGGATCGGCTCGCCCGGCGCAACGCACGAGCCTTGGGCGGCGAGCAACGGCGCAGCGCTGAATGCCCAAGCGGCAAGCCCAGCAGCGATCCTGTTCATAGGGCGCGATCCTCCTTCGCAGCTCATGGTGCCACGAAGGCGGCCCGCTGGAAGTGATCGGCGGCCGCCCGTCAGCCTGCAATGGCGAGCTGGTAGTCGCGGCACCAGGTGATGAACTCCTTCATCTCGCCGCCCTTGTCGAACACGGCGTCGGCGCCCTCGCGGCGGGCGTTATCGCGCACCGGGTCGCGGGTGTAGTTGGTCAGCATCACGGCGCGCTGGTGCGCGCTGCGGTCGCGGCAGCGGCGCAGCACGTCGAAGCCGTGGCCATCGGCCAGGAAGAGATCGATGACGGCCAGGTCCCAGCCATCGGCATTGCGCCCCAGCCAGTCCACCGCGGCCGCGGACGTGGCCGCCACGTGCACCACCCGCGCTCCGGGCACCAGCGTGAGCCATTGCGCCAGGATCTCGCGCGAAAGCGCGTTGTCCTCCACCAGAAAGATCCTCATGCGATGCCCGTTCCCATGCACCGGGATTGTGCGGCGCATGAGCGTGCTCCGATGTAGGAACGGTTCGATGCTTGCAGGCCCGCGCGGGCTCGCGCGGGCCCCGCGGGATCCCCGGTCCCGCTTAATCGGCGCATAACTATCGATCCTTATACTGACCCGTTTTGCCCACCTGAACCGGCGTCCATGGCCCTGCAGCAGCTGCTCCGAACCTCCCTCCTCGCCCTCGGTCTCGTGCTCGCCGCCTGCGGCAAGTCGGAACAGAAGCCGGCCGGTCCACCGGGCGGCGGCATGCCCGCGCCCGAGGTGGGCGTGGTGACGGTGCAGCTCCAGGACGTGGGCCTGGTCACTGAACTCCCCGGCCGACTCGAGGCCTCGCGCGTGGCGCAGGTGCGCGCCCGCGCCGCCGGCATCGTGCAGGAGCGCCTGTTCCGCGAGGGCAGCGACGTGAAGGCCGGCCAGGCGCTGTACCGCATCGACTCCGCGCCCTACCAGGCCGCCGCCGCCAGCGCGCAGGCCACGCTGGCCCGGGCCCAGGCCAACCTCGGCCAGGCCAAGGCGCTGGCCGAGCGCTACCGCCCGCTGGTGGAAGCCAACGCGATCAGCAAGCAGGAGTACGCCAACGCCGTCGCCTCGCAGAAGGCCGCCGAAGCCGAGGTCGCCGCCGGCGAAGCCGCGGTGCGCACGGCGCAGATCACCCTCAACTACGCGTCGGTCACCGCGCCGATCTCGGGCCGCATCGGCCGGTCGCTGGTCACCGAAGGCGCGCTGGTCGGCCAGGGCGAGCCCACGCCGCTGGCCACCATCCAGGTGATCCATCCGCTGTACGTCAACATCACGCAGTCGGCCAGCGAGGTGCTCAACCTGCGCCGCGCCATGGAACAGGGCCGCCTCAAGCGCTCCGGCGACGGCACGCAGGTCAAGGTGCTGCTGGAGGACGGCAGCGCCTACGGCCAGGCCGGCCGCCTGCTGTTCTCCGACCTGCAGGTCGACCCCACCAGCGGCCAGGTGGCGCTGCGCGCCGAGGTGCCCAACCCGGCCGGCATGCTGCTGCCCGGCATGTACGTACGCGTGCTGATCGAGCAGGCCAAGGCCAGCAACGCCATCCTGCTGCCGCAGCAGGCCGTCACGCGCACCCAGCAGGGCGACAGCGTGCTGGTGGTCGGCGCCGACGGCAAGACGGCGCCCCGGCAGATCAAGGTCGGCGGCAGCCAGGACGGCCACTGGGTGGTGGTCGACGGCCTGAAGTCCGGCGAACAGGTCGTGGTCGACGGCTTCCAGAAGCTGCAGATGATGCCGCCGGGCACACCGGTCAAGCCGGTGCCCTGGAACAACGGCAAGCCCGCCGCGGCGGCCGCGCCGGCCGCCTCCGCCGCCTCGGCGCCGCGCAGCTAAGGAAGGGCGCCGCCGCATGGCCAAGTTCTTCATCGACCGCCCCATCTTCGCCTGGGTCATCGCCCTGTTCGTGATCGTGCTCGGCGCGGTCGCCATCCGCCAGCTGCCGATCTCCCAGTACCCGCCCGTGGCCCCGCCGGCCATCGTGGTGTCGGCCACCTACCCCGGCGCCTCGGCCCGCACGCTGGAGGAAAGCGTCATCTCCGTGATCGAGCAGGAGATGAACGGCTCGCCCGGCCTGATCTACATGGAATCGGTGTCGCAGGCCAACGGCCTGGGGCAGATCACCCTCACCTTCGAGCCGGGCAGCGACGCCGACCTGGCCCAGGTGGACGTGCAGAACCGCCTGTCGCGCGCCGCGCCGCGCCTGCCCGCGGCGGTGACGCAGCAGGGCGTGCGCGTGGAAAAGTCGCGCTCCAACTTCCTGCTGTTCGCCATCCTGTCGTCCGACGACCCCAACTGGACGCCGGTGGACCTGGGCGACTACGCCTCGCGCAACGTGCTGCCCGAGATCCAGCGCATCCCCGGCGTCGGCCAGGCGCAGCTGTTCGGCACCGAGGCGGCGATGCGGGTGTGGATCGACCCCGACAAGCTGGTCGGCTTCAACCTCTCGGCCGCGGAGGTCAACGCGGCCATCCGCGCCCAGAACGCCCAGGTGTCCTCCGGCACCATCGGCGACCTGCCCAACGTGGCGGGCCAGGGCGTGGCCGCCACCGTGATCGTGGGCGGGCAGCTGGGCTCGGTCGAGCAGTTCCAGAACATCGTGCTGCGCGCCAACACCGACGGCTCCACCGTGCGGCTGCGCGACGTGGCCCGGGTCGAGCTGAACGCGCAGAACTTCTCCACCTCGGCCCGGCTGAACGGCAAGCCCTCCACCGGCATCGGCGTGCAGCTCTCGCCCACCGGCAACGCGCTGGCCACGGCCGACGCGGTGCGCAAGCGCATGGGCGAGCTGGCGCCCTACTTCCCGGCCGGCATGAAGTGGGACATCCCGTACGACAGCTCGCGCTTCGTGCGCATCTCCATCTCGCAGGTGGTGGAGACGCTGCTGGAGGCGGTGGCGCTGGTGTTCCTGGTGATGTTCCTGTTCCTGCAGAACTGGCGCTACACCATCATCCCGACGCTGGTGGTGCCGGTGGCGCTGCTGGGCACCTTCGCCACGCTGCTGGCGCTGGGCTTCTCGATCAACGTGCTCACCATGTTCGGCATGGTGCTGGTGATCGGCATCGTGGTGGACGACGCCATCGTGGTGGTGGAGAACGTCGAGCGCATCATGAGCGAGGAAGGCCTGCCGCCGCGCGAGGCCACGCGCAAGGCGATGGGCCAGATCCAGGGCGCCATCATCGGCGTGACGGTGGTGCTGATCTCGGTGTTCGTGCCGCTGGCCTTCTTCGCCGGCTCCACCGGCAACATCTACCGCCAGTTCTCGGCGGTGATGGTGGCCTCGATCGCCTTCTCGGCCTTCATGGCGCTATCGCTCACGCCGGCGCTGTGCGCCACGCTGCTCAAGCCGGTGCAGGCCGGCCACCATGTGGAAAAGCGCGGCTTCTTCGGCTGGTTCAACCGATCGTTCCGGCGCACCGCCTCGGGCTACGAGAGCGTGGTGGCGCGCATGCTGCGCCGCGCGCCCTGGTACCTGATCCTGTACGCGGCCATCGGCGGCGTGGCGGCGCTGCTCTACACCCGGCTGCCGACCTCGTTCCTGCCGCAGGAGGACCAGGGCTACATCATCGTCAACGTGCAGCTGCCGCCGGGCGCGACCCAGGAGCGCACGCGCAGCGTGATGGAGCAGGTGGAAGGCTTCATCCTCAAGCAGCCCGAGGTGCAGAGCATGGTGGGCGTGCTGGGCTTCTCGTTCTCCGGCCAGGGCCAGAACGCGGCGCTCGCCTTCGTCACGCTCAAGCCCTGGGACGAGCGCTCGGGCGAGCAGCACTCGGCGCAGGCGGTGGCCGGCCGCGCCTTCGGCGCGCTGTCGTCGATCCGCGATGCCTTCATCTTCCCGCTCAGCCCGCCGCCCATCCCCGAGCTGGGCACGGCCTCGGGCTTCAGCTTCCGGCTGCAGGACCGCGGCGGCAACGGCCGCGAAGCCCTCATCGCCGCGCGCAACCAGTTGCTGGGCATGGCTTCCCAGAGCAAGGTGCTGACCCAGATCCGCCCCGACGGCCTGGAGGATGCGCCACAGCTGCAGCTGGACATCGACCGCGACAGGGCGCAGGCGCTGGGCGTGAGCTTCGACGCGATCAACAGCGTGCTGTCCACCTCGCTGGGCTCCAGCTACATCAACGACTTCCCCAACCGCGGCCGCCTGCAGCGGGTGGTGGTGCAGGCCGACGCGCCGGCGCGCATGCAGCCGGAGGACCTGCTGCGGCTGAACGCCGCCAGCAGCCAGGGCCGCCCGGTGCCGCTGTCGGCCTTCGCCACCACGCGCTGGGTGACGGGCGCGATGCAGACCGTGCGCTACAACGGCTATCCGTCCATGCGCATCTCGGGCGCCGCCGCGCCCGGCTTCAGCAGCGGCGCGGCGATGGACGAGATGGAGAAGCTGGCCGCCAGGCTGCCGCCAGGCTTCGCCTTCGAATGGACCGGCCAGTCGCGCGAGGAGAAGCTCGCCGGCGCGCAGGCCCTGGTGCTGTACGGCTTCGCCATCCTGGCGGTGTTCCTCTGCCTGGCCGCGCTGTACGAGAGCTGGTCGATCCCGCTGGCGGTGATCCTGGTGGTGCCGCTGGGCGTGGTGGGCGTGCTGATGGCCACGCTGCTGCGCGGCTACGCCAACGACGTGTACTTCCAGGTTGGCCTGATCACCATCATCGGCCTGTCGGCCAAGAACGCCATCCTGATCATCGAGTTCGCCAAGGACCTGCAGGCGCAGGGCCGAAGCGTGGTCGAGTCGGCGCTGGCCGCGGCGCACCTGCGGTTCCGCCCCATCGTCATGACCTCGATGGCGTTCGGCCTGGGCGTGCTGCCGCTGGCCCTGGCCACCGGCGCCGGTTCGGCCAGCCAGCGCGCCATCGGCACCGGCGTGCTGGGCGGCATCGTCACCGGCACCGCGCTGGCCGTGCTGCTGGTCCCCGTCTTCTTCGCGGTGGTGCGGGGCACGTTCCACGGCAGCGAGCGGCAGCGCAAGCTCCACGCCCACGAGTTCGGGCCGGAGATGCCGCGGGGCGCGACGGCGGGGGACCAGGTATGACCGTGATCCGTCGTTTCGTCCTCGCGCCCGTGACCGCCGCCGTGCTCGCGGGCTGCTCCTTCATGCCGGCCTACGAGCGCCCCGCCGCGCCCGTGTCGGCCGCCTTCCCCTACCCCGGCGCCACCGAGGGCACGCCGGCGCCCGCGCTGGACTGGCAGCGCTTCTTCACCGACGAGCGCCTGCGCGGCCTGATCGCCACGGCGCTGTCCGCCAACCGCGACCTGCGCGTGGCCGTGCTCAACATCGAGCAGGCCCGCGCGCAGTACGACATCCGCCGCGCCGACCGCTACCCGACCGTGGGCGTGGGCGTCAACGCCAGCCGCGCGCCCAACCCGTCCAACGGCGACCAGGTCACCAGCTTCCAGGCCGGCCTGGCGTTCACCGCGTGGGAGATCGACTTCTTCGGCCGCATCGCCAGCCTGTCGCAGGCGGCGCTGGCCCAGTACCTAGCCACCGAGGAAGGCCGCAAGGCCGCGCACATCGCCCTGGTGGGCTCGGTGGCCAACGCCTGGCTGGCACTGGTGGCCGACGAGGAGCTGCTCGCCCTCACGCGCCAGACGCTGACCACGCGCGACGAATCGCTGCGCCTGGTGAAGCTGCGCTTCGACAACGGCGTGTCCTCCGAGCTGGACCTGCGCCTGGCGGAATCGCTCACCGAAACGGCCCGCGCCGCGCTGGCCCAGGCACAGCGGCAGCGCGCCGTCGACCTCAACGCGCTGATGCTGCTGGTGGGCCAGCCGCTGCCGGCCGATTTCGAGACCGGGACCACCATGGCGGCGGTGACGCTGCCCGACGTGCCGCCCGGCGTGCCGTCCGACGTGCTGGTCACGCGCCCCGACGTGCGCCAGGCCGAGCAGTTGCTGGTGGCGGCCAACGCCAACATCGGCGCGGCGCGCGCGGCTTTCTTCCCGCGCATCACGCTGACGGCCCAGGCCGGGCGTGCCAGCAACCAGCTGTCGGGTCTGTTCGACGGCAGCGGGTCCTGGGCCTACACGCTGGCGCCTTCGCTGCTGCTGCCGATCTTCGACGCCGGCCGCAACCAGGCCGGGCTGGCATCGGCCAACGTCTCGCGCGACATCGCCGTCGCCCAGTACGAACGCGCCATCCAGACCGCCTTCCGCGAGGTGTCGGACGCGCTGGCCGGCCGCGCCACGCTCGCCGACCAGCTGCAGGCCCAGTCCAACGTGGCCCGGGCCGAGACCGTGCGGGTGCGGCTCTCGCAGATGCGCTTCGACGCCGGCGTGTCCAGCACGCTGGACCTGCTGGACGCGCAGCGCTCGCTGTTCACCGCGCAGCAGGCCGAGATCCAGACGCGGCTGGCGCGGCTGCAGAACCAGGTGCTGCTGTACCGGGCGCTGGGGGGTGGGTGGACGGAGGCTGCGGGCCCGCAGCCTTGAGGCTGCCGGCCATTGCCGTCAAGCCTGCGGCCCGGTGCCGTCATGCCTGCGGCCCGGTGCCGTCATGCCTGCGGCCCGGTGCCGTCATCCCCGCGGAGGCGGGGATCCAGTGCTTCCCTTCGAAGGCGCGGATGGGAGCACTGGATTCCCGCCTCCGCGGGAATGACGGGATCAGGCTGGCCGAGGCGCAGGTCCGGCCGCATCGAGCACAAAAGGGGGACACGCATGAACGAACACCCATCAGCCAACGCACTGCCACCACTGGGCCTCTGGCAGTGGATCCGCGAAGGCCTGCGCACCAGCTTCCTGGTGAGGGCGCGCGTGGCCGGCCACCGGCCCACGCCGCGGCAGCTGCTCCTGGTGGTCGCCGGCGTGGTCCTGCTGGAGCTGGCGCTGGGCCGGCTCGAAGTGCCCGGCCCGGCCCACTTCGACCTGCGCGGCTGGCTGATCCCCTGGTGGAGCAGCGGGCTGTCGGCGCTGCTGGTGTGGGCCGCGCTGTGGGGCCGACGAACGGACGAGGCCCGGCGCCCCTCGGGGTTGGCCACCTGGTTCGTGCTGTCCTTCGTGGCGTCGGTGCCGCTGCTGCTGGCCGGCGGCGCGCTGAACATCGCGCATGCGCGCGAGGCGATGCCGGCGTTTCTCTCCACCTCGCCGGTCGCCGTCTGGACGCTCTATGTCGCCCTGATCGCCTGGGGCGTGCTGGTCCAGCTCTGGCTGGGCGTGCAGTTCGGCCTGCGCCGGCTGCGGCTGGCCGGGCTCACGCTCGCCCTGGTGGCGCTGTCGCTGCTGGGCACCTGGCATTTCCAGGACAGCGCTTGGGAGGCGGTCGCCGAGCCGGACGACCGCCCGCGCCTGTCGCTCACGCAGGAAACCTTCGAGCGCCAGCAGGCGCTGTGGCAGCAAGCGGTGCAGGGCCTGGCGCCGCAGCGCGAAGGCGTGGTCGACGTCTACGGGCTGGTGTTCGCGCCATACGCCTACGAGGACGTGTTCCTGCGCGAGAGCGACATGGTGGCCGGCGTGCTGGCCGAGCGCTTCGAGGCCAGGGACCGGGTGCTGCGCCTCGTGAACCATGCCCGCACGGCCGACTCGCTGCCCTGGGCCACGCCGCTGAACCTGGAACGCGCCGTCGCCGCCCTCGCCCAGCGAATGGACCGCGAAGAGGACGTGCTGGTGGTCTACCTGACCTCGCACGGCGCCAGCAACTTCCGCCTGGCGGCGGAACACGGGCCGCTGCAGGTGCCCTGGCTCACGCCGCAGGACCTGCGCAAGGCGCTGGACGCCGCCGGCGTGCGCCACCGCGTGATCGCCGTGTCGGCCTGCTACTCGGGCGGCTGGGTGCAGCCGCTGGCGGGCGACGACACGCTGGTGATGACCGCGGCCGACCCCGACCACACCTCGTACGGCTGCGGACGCAAGTCCGAGCTCACCTTCTTCGGCCGCGCCCTGTTCCATGAGCAGCTGCGCGCCACCCGCTCCTTCGAACGGGCCTTCGCCGCCGCCGTGCCGGTGATCCGGCAACGCGAGGTGGAGGCGGGCAAGCCGGACGGCTTCTCCAACCCGCAGATCCAGGTGGGGGCCGGCATCCGGCCGGTGCTGGACGGGTTGGCCCGGCGGCTGGACGCCGCCGCGCCCTAGCGCCGGCGCTGCTGCTGCGGCGCCGGGAAACCCGAGCCGTCGCGCGGCGGCAGGTGGCGGAACATGATGCGGCCCTTGCTCAGGTCGTAAGGCGAAAGTTCCAGCGTCACGTAGTCGCCGGCGATGATGCGGATGTGGTTCTTGCGCATCTTGCCGCCGCTGTAGGCCACCAGGTTGTGGCCGTTCTCCAGCACGACGCGGTAGCGGGAATCGGGCAGGACCTCCTCCACCCTTCCGCGCATTTCGATGAGTTCTTCCTTGGCCATGCAGCTTCCTTCTGCCGTCTGTCGCGTTCACTTCGCGCGCAGGATTTTAGGGTGCGGCACGGCCCTTGCAGAGCCGGGATTGCCCTCGTGCCGTCCTCCGCCGCTACCGATGAGTAGGCGCGGTCCTACAGGCGCCGGACAGACTCATCCCTAGAATCTTCAGCTCCCCTCAACCTCCCCCTTCCCCCCGCTGATGACACAACAAGACAAAGCCATGCTGGGCCTGCTCACCCAGCATGAAGAGCAGATCGTTTCCGAATGGCTGCAGCAAGCGGGCGCGGCGTCGCCCCGGATGACCGAGGCCGGCCGCCGCACCATGCAGGGCGAGGCGGTGGAGATCGCCCGCTACGTGCGCGAAGGCCTGCAGGCCGGGGGCGACGTGGAGGACTTCCGGGCCCAGGCCTGGAGCGGCCTGCGCGGCGCGCTGGAGTCGCTTTCGCGCTCGCGCGCGGCGCAGGGCCAGAGCGCCGGCGACACCAGCGTGTTCGTGCTGGCGTTCAAGCGGCCCATGTTCTCCGCGCTGCAGCGCAGCGGGCTCGACGCGCAGGCGCAGCTGGCCGCGGTGTGGTCGCTGTCGGTGCTGGTGGACCAGATGGCCCAGTGGACGGTGTCCACCTACCAGCAGTCCCGCGAGGACATCATCCAGCGCCAGCAGCAGGACCTGCTGGAGCTGTCCACCCCGGTGATCAAGCTCTGGGAAGGCGTGCTCGCCGTGCCCATGATCGGCACGCTGGACTCCAGCCGCACCCAGGTGGTGATGGAAACCCTGCTGCAGAAGATCGTGGAGACCGGCGCCACGCTGGCGATCATCGACATCACCGGCGTGCCCACCGTCGACACGCTGGTGGCGCAGCACCTGCTCAAGACCGTCAGCGCCATCCGCCTGATGGGCGCCGAATGCATCATCAGCGGCATCCGCCCGCAGATCGCGCAGACCATCGTGCACCTGGGCATCGACCTGCAGGGCATCGCCTCGAAGGCGTCGCTGGCGGACGCCCTGTCGCTCGCGCTGCAGCAGCGCGGCTACAAGGTCACCCGGTCGGCCTGAGGGAATCGATGTACCGCATCCCGATCCTGCAGATGGGCCAGACGCTGCTCGTCACCATCCAGGTCGACATGGAGGACCAGATGGCGCTGGCGCTCCAGGACGACCTGGCCACCAAGATCTCCGTCAGCGGCGCCAAGGGCGTGCTGATCGACATCAGCGCCCTGGAGATCGTGGACTCCTTCGTCGGCCGCATGCTGGCCGGCATCTCCGGCATCTCGCGCATCCTGGATGCGACCACGGTGGTGGTCGGCATGCAGCCGGCGGTGGCGATCACGCTGGTCGAGCTCGGCCTCTCGCTCGAGGGCGTGCGCACCGCGCTGAACGTCGAGCGCGGCATGGAGCTGCTGGCCCATTCCCGCGGGGGGAGCGCCCTTGCCCATTGAAGAGCCGCAAGGCAGCGTGCCGGTGCGGTCCGAGCAGGACATCGTCGCCAGCCGCCAGAAGGTCCGCATGCTCACGCAGCAGCTCAAGTTCTCCCTGGTCGACCAGACCAAGATGATCACGGCGGCCAGCGAGCTGTCGCGCAACACCGTGGTGCATGGCGGCGGCGGCCAGATGCGCTGGGAGCTGCTGGAGGACGGGCTGCGCCGCGGCCTGCGCCTGCACTTCGAGGACACCGGTCCCGGCATCCCCGACATGCACCTGGCCCTGACCGACGGCTGGACCTCCGGCGGCGGCATGGGGCTGGGCCTGCCCGGCAGCAAGCGCCTGGTGCACGAATTCGAGCTGAAGTCCACGCCCGGCCAGGGCACCTCGGTGAGCATCACGCGATGGAAGTGATCGAGGGCAGCTTCCACACCGAGTTCCCGCTGGGCGACGCCAGCCGGGTCGGCGAAGCACGCCGGCACGCGGCGCGCCTGGCGCTGGAGTGCGGGCTGGAGGAGCTGGCGGCCGGGCGGCTGGCGATCATCGTCACCGAACTGGCCAACAACCTGTACCGGCACGCCTCGCGCGGACGCCTGCTGCTCACGGGCCGGCCCGCCGAGCGCGAAGTCGAGGTGCTGGCCATCGACCACGGCCCCGGCATCGCCGACGTCGACCGCAGCCTGGGCGACGGCTATTCGACCGGCGGCACGCCGGGCACCGGCCTGGGCGCCGTGCGCCGGCTGGCCTCGTCCTTCGACGTCCATTCGTCCGTGCCCGAGGGCAGCGTCGTGCTGGCCCGCGTGCGCAGCGCCGAAGCGCGCAAGCCGTCCAGCGCTTTCTGCACCGGCGCGGTGTCGCTGCCCAAGCCCGGTGAAGTGGTCTGCGGCGACGCCTGGGCCTTCGCGCTGGAAGGCCCGCGGGCGGCCGTGCTGGTGGCCGACGGCCTGGGCCACGGGCCCGATGCGGCCGCGGCGTCCGCCGCCGCGGTCGAGGCCTTCCGCGCCGAACCTTTCGCTCCGCCGCGCCGCCAGCTGGAGCGCATCCACGCCCAGCTGCGCTCCACCCGCGGCGCCGCCGTCACCGTGGTGCACGCCGACGCCGAAGCGGGCACCGTGCGCATCGTGGGCGCGGGCAACGTGATGGGCCGCATCGTCACCGGCACCGAGGACCGCACCCTGCTCACGCAGCACGGCACCGCCGGCGTGAGCATGCGCACGCCCGAGGAGGCCGTGGTGCCCTGGCCGGCCCATGCCCTGCTGTTCCTGTGCAGCGACGGCATCGAGACCCGCTGGAAGCCCGAGACGCTGCGTCCCGTGCTCGGGCGCGACCCGGCCGTGGCGGCCGCCCTGCTGGTGCGCGAGCACTGCCGCGGCCGCGACGACGCCACCGTGGCCGTGCTGCGCAGGAAGGATTGAACATGGCCGACACGCCGTCCGACCCCGCCAGCCTCGCCAAGGCGCTCGAGGACAGCCGGCGCGAGTCGCACGAACTGCGCTCCGAGCTGGAAGAGACCAACCGCGGCGTGCTGGCCCTGTACGCCGAGCTGGACGCGCAGGCCGAGCAGCTGCGCGAGGCCACCGCGCTCAAGAGCCGGTTCCTGGCCTACATGAGCCACGAGTTCCGCACGCCGATCAACGCCATCCGCAGCATCGCCCGCCTGATGGCCGACGGCGTCGACGGCCCGCTCACCGAGGAACAGCACAAGCAGGTCGGCTTCATCCAGACCGCCGCCACCGAGTTCGCCGAGATGGTGGACGACCTGCTCGACCTGGCCAAGGTGGAGGCCGGGCGCGTGGAGATCTCGCCCGCGTGGTTCGAGATGGTGGACCTGTTCTCCGCGCTGCGCGGCATGTTCAAGCCGGTGCTCACCAACCCGGAGGTGAACCTCGTCTTCGAGGAGCCGCACGGGGTGCCCAAGCTCTACACCGACGACCGCAAGCTGTCGCAGATCCTGCGCAACTTCATCTCCAACGCGCTCAAGTTCACGCCCCGCGGCGAGGTGCGCGTAAGCGCCACCTGCGTGGGCGACCGCGTGACCTTCTCGGTGGCCGACACCGGCATCGGCATCGCGCCGGAGTTCCACCAGACCATCTTCGAGGACTTCGCCCAGGTCAAGTCGCCGCTGCAGAAGCGCCTGCGCGGCACCGGGCTGGGCCTGGCGCTGTCCAAGCGCCTGGCCGGCGTGCTGGGCGGCATGGTCGACATGCAAAGCGAGCCCGGCGTGGGCTCGACCTTCTCGCTGACCATCCCGGTGCGCCTGGAGCAGCCCCAGGACAATGGATAGCGCTTCCACCATCCAGAGCACGATCGACCGCGGCGCCCACACGGTGCTGGTGGTGGACGACAACCCCGCCACGCGCTACTCCACCGGCCGGGTGATCCGCGCGGCGGGCTTCAAGGTGGCGGAGGCCGAGACGGGCGGCGAGGCGCTGGCCATGGCCGACAAGGGGGTGTCGGCCGTGGTGCTGGACGTGCACCTGCCCGACATGGACGGCTTCGACGTGTGCCGGGAACTGCGCTCGCGCCCGGCCACGGAGCTGCTGCCCATCGTCCACCTGTCGGCCGCCTACGTGAAGGACGAGGACCACGTCACCGGCCTGAACGCCGGCGCCGACGGCTACATGGTCCACCCGGTCGAGCCGGCCGTGCTCATCGCCACGCTGCAGGCGCTGATCCGCGCGCGCGCCGCCGAGGAGGCGCAGCGGCGCAGCGAGCGGCGCTTCCGCGCCATCTACCACCAGGCGCACGGCGGCATCGCGCTGATCGACGCGCAGGGCCGCTTCGTCGACGTCAATCCGGCGATGCTCAGCATGCTGGGGCGCGGGCGCGAGGACGTCATCGGCCACGGCGTGGCCAGCCTGGCGCCGCAGGAATTCCGCGAGCGCGTCGAGCGCGAGTTCAGCGGCCTGGCCGGCGAGGCCTGGCGCGGCGAATTCCCGCTGGTGAACACCGACGGCGCGCAGGTCCACATGCAATGGAGCCTGTCGGCGTCGGTCGGCCGCGACGTGCGGGTGGCCACCGCCATCGACGTGTCGGAGCGCCACGAACTGGAGCGCCGCCGCCACGAGGTGCTGGAGCGCGAACAGGCGGCCCGTGCGCAGGCCGAGCGCCACAGCCGCACCAAGGACGACTTCATCGCCGTGCTGTCGCACGAGCTGCGCACGCCGCTCAACGCCATCATCGGCTGGGTCCACATCCTCAAGCGCCGCGGCGCGACGACCGAGGCGCTCAAGGGCCTGGACGCGATCGAGCGCAACGTGAAGACGCAGGCGCGCATCATCTCGGACATCCTGGACGTCTCGCGCATCAACTCCGGCAAGCTGCAGCTGGACCGGCAGTGGATCGACCCGGCGGAGCTGGTGACGACTTCGCTCGCCTCGCTGTCCTCCACGCTGGAGGAGCGCTCCGTCACCGTCGAGACCGACGTCGCGGGCGCGCACGAGCGGGCCTTCATCGATGCGGCGCGCTACCAGCAGATCCTCTGGAACCTGATGACCAACGCGGTCAAGTTCTCGGCCCAGGGCGGCTGCGTCCAGGTGCGGCTCGCGCGGCTTGGCGACAACCTGCGCCTGGAGGTGCGCGACTACGGCGTGGGCATCAAGCCGGAGTTCCTGCCCCACCTGTTCGACCGCTTCAGCCAGAGCGACTCGCCCGGCAACCGCCGCCAGGGCGGGCTGGGGCTGGGACTGTCCATCGTCAAGCACCTGGTCGACCTGCACGGCGGCCAGGTCGGCGCCGTGAGCGCGGGGCCGGGCCATGGCACGCTGATGTGGGTGGACCTGCCGGTCGGCGGCGCGGTCGACACCGGCGAGTCGATCCCGGGCGATCTCCTCGGTGGCGAGGAGGAGCCCGAGGCCTCCGCCCACGCGCTCGACGGCGTGGAGGTCTTGCTGGTCGAGGACGACCGCGAGGCGCGCGAGATGATGGCCATCGTGCTGGGCGACCGCGGTGCCACCGTGCGCGTGGCGGCCGACTTCGACGGCGCGCTGGAACAGCTGCTGCAGGCGCCGCCGCACGTCATCGTCAGCGACATCGGCCTGCCGGGCCGCGATGGCTACGAGCTGGCGCGCGCCGTGCGCGCCCAGGAGGCCGGCGCGGCGCGCCTGCCGATGATCGCCCTGACCGCCTTCGCGCGGCCCGAGGACCAGCGCAAGTCGCTGGAAGCGGGCTTCGACCGCCACCTGGCCAAGCCGCTCAAGCCGCACCTGCTGCTGGGGGCCATCGTGGAGATGCTGCCCGGCGCGGGGACGGCAGGTCGTCCGCCCGGCCCGCAGAGGTGATCCGCGGCGTCCTACAGGGCGCGCCGCAGAGCCTGCCTAGGATGGCCGGCAACAGCATCCAACGGGAAATCCCACCCATGTCCGGCAGCAGCAATCCGACCGCAGCGAAGGTCGAACACATCGACGTCACGTACGACTGGGAGTTGTGCGTGTGGGCGCGCCACTTCAACACCAGCGAGAAGAGCGTCAAGGAAGCGGTGGCCGCCGTCGGCAACCGGGCCGACCGGGTGCGCGACCATCTGGCGACGAGGCGCGACCGGGCCAGCGAACGGCCGAGCTCGCGCTGACGACACTGCGCGTCGCGGCAGCAGCGCCGCTGATGCGTTCATCGCGTACAGCAGGGTTCGTAACACTCAGCCATATCTGCAAGATTTGCCGGGGCGGCCGCAACACCTGAGCCGCCCGGGCCGGTCGATGATGGCCTGGCGGCATCGGGCCGCGGAGAAGGCGGCAACATGAACCAGCGGCCGGATGAGCGCGACCGGGTTCCGCCCGGCATCGAGGATGCGAGTGCCGTGGCATGGCGCGAGTACGAAGCCGCGTGCGCGGCGCTGGACCGGCAGATCGCCCTGTGGCGCGAGAGCGCCGCCGCCACCGCACGGGAGGTGCTGCGCAAGGCGGCCAGCCGCCAGCCCGGCGATGCCTCGCTGCGGGCGGTGGCCGTGTCGGCGCTGCGCCCGCGGCCGGTGTCCGGCGCGCGGCACCGGGTCATCACCGTGGACCACGTGGTGCAGCTGGCGCGCTTCCGGGGCCGTGTCTGCCCCCAGCCCGGGCCCTGGCGCTGCGTGCACCTGCTGCTGCCCAAGGCGCGCGAGGACGGCCGCATCGTGCAGGCGCCGGCGCCAATCGCCGCGCACGCCTGGAACCAGACGCCCGACCTGCGCAAGCAGCTCACGCTGCGCGCCCAGATCGAATGGGCCGAGCGCCACGGCGCGCTGGAGCGCCTGCACGACTGCCTGGCGGCGCTGCGCGAGCAGGACTGGCACCACCTGTCGCTGCTGGCCTGGCCGGCGCTGGAGCGGCCGCAGGACTAGGCCTTGCGGCCGGGCGACGGGGCGCGCTTCGCGGCGTCGCCGCCCTCACCTGCTGGAACGGCCGAAGCGCTGCGCACCGTCCATGTGAACACCGCCGCCGCCAGCACGCCGAGCGCGGCCAGCGCCAGCAGCAAACCATTCGATCCCGCACCCGCGAGCACCAGGGCCGCGGCGATCGGCCCGACGGCCTTGGCCAGCTGCACCGGCGTGGCCAGCGCGCCATTGATCGCGCCGTAGGCCTGGCCGCCATACAGCTCGCGCGGGATCGCGCCCCGCACGATGGTCATCACGCCGTTGCTCGCTCCGTACAGGAGCGCGAACACGGCCAGCACGGCGAAAGCGCTTCCCGGCGCCAGCAGCAGCACCAGGGCCGCGGGCAGCAGCCAGCAGGCCAGCACGCCCACCCGCGCCGCGGTCTGGTGGCGCAGCCACGTGTACTCCAGCACCCGGCCCAGCACCTGCATCGGCCCGACCATCGCACCGATCCAGGCCGCGTGGGTCGCCGACAGGCCCTTGCCCTGCAGCAGGCCCAGGAGATGAACCGACATCGCCGAGAACACCAGCGCATTGCCCGTGAACGCCGCGGCCAGCCCGTAGAACCGGGGATCGCGCAGCGCGCCGCGCAGCGGATGGACGGGCCGCTCGTGGCGCGGCGCGGCGGCGGGCGCGGCGGGCAGCAGGGCCAGGTGCACCGGCACGCACACCAGCAGGTTCACGGCCGCCAGCACCCACAGCGCGACCTGCCAGTCCCAGCGGTCCACCAGCGCCTGGGTGAGCGGCCAGAACACCGTGCTGGCGAAGCCGCCGAACAGCGTCAGCACCGTGATCGCCTTGCGCTGGCCCTCGCGGAAGACTTGCGCGAGCACCGCGAAGGCCGGGTCGTAGAGCGTGGCCGCCATCACCGCGCCCAGGGCCATCCACACCAGGTACAGCTGCGGCACGCTGTCCACCCAGGGCAGCACGGCCAGCAGGGCCGCGCCCGCGAGCGAGCCCGCCGTCATCACCCCGCGCCCGCCGAACCGGTCGACCAGCGCGCCCACCGGCGCCGAGGCCAGGCCCGTCACCAGCAGGGCGGCGGAGAACGCGCCGACCACCACCGCCTTGGGCGCGCGAACGGCGAGGCCCAGCGGCTCGATCAGGACCGCGAAGGCGTAATAGAACGAGCCCCACGCGATGATCTGCGTGAGGCCGAGGGCGAAGACCAGCCGCCAGGGCTGCGGCTCGGGGGTGGTGGCTTCCATGGCTTGGGCGATGGGAGAAGTATGGAGGAGCCAGGGCCACCACCCGTCATCCCCGCCTCCGCGGGAATGACGGATCGAGGCGGTGCCAGACCACCCGCGGCACGCCACCGCCGAGCCGCCCCGCCTGACACCCGCATGCGGCATCCCCGCACATCCGCCATCGCCGCCCCGTCCTAGGCTGAGGCATGCGCCCGGTCCTGCTCCGCCTGCTGCTGCCCGCCACGGCCGCGCTGGCCGCGGGCCTGGCCTGGCCGCAGCCGCAGCCGAACGCGCCCGCCGCCACCCTGCCCGGCGTGACGATCAGCTCCAAGGGCAATCCTGACCCGGTCGAGAAGTCCTACCGCCGCATGGTGCGCGGCATGGACCTGTTCGAGCGCCGCCGCGAGATGTCGCCGCAGGGCGAGCTGCGTTTCAAGCTGCTGCCGCGCAAACCCGGCGTGAGCCTGGACCGGCTGGAGCTGCTGGTGCTGGGCAAGACCGTGGAGACACCCATCCCGGTGGCGCCCGACCGCACCTTCGTCCTGGCACGCCAGTCGAAAGCCTGGGACGAGAACGCGATGGTGACGCCCGACCGCAAGGCGCTCACCATGACCTGGCGCGCCGAGGTGCGCACGCCCGGCCTGCCGCCCGGCACGCGCCGCCTGGGCGACCTGCGGCTGGAATGCATGGTGGGCATGGAGGCGGGCCTGTACTCCAACAGCCCCTCGTTCATCACGCGCATCTTCAGCGAGATCTCCAGCACGCCGGCGTACTGCGACAACCCGGAGAACCGCTACCTGTTCTTCGCCGACAAGCCGGTGTTCGGCGTGACGCTGGTCGCGGGCGGGCGCCGCGAGATGGTCCCGGCCAGCCGCCTGTACGCCGCGGCGATCGACACGCCGACGCTGGCGCAGGAACTGTCGTTCTGCGACTGCGAGATGCTGCTGGACCGCACCTACTTCCTGCCGCTGGGCGACCGCAGCTGGCCGGACGACACGCTGGTGCAGTTCGACTTCATGGAGGACGCCGATGCGCGCCGCTAGCCTGCTGCTCGCGGCGGCGCTGCTGGCCGGCTGCGCGGGACCGGCGATGCTCCCGTCCGGCGAACAGCGGCCGCCCTTCCGCGATCCCGCGCTCTCGGTGCCCGACGCCGCGCAGTGGCTGGCACCCGGCCGCACCACGCGGCAGGAGGTGCTGGAGCGCCTCGGGCCGGGCGAGGCCGTGCGCTTCGACACCGGCTACGAGGTCCGCGTCTGGCGGGCCAGGGCGCGCGACGACCGCACCGTGCCCGAACTGGTCGTGCTGTTCGATCCCGCCGGCGTGGTGCACAAGGTGCGCGCCCGGCCGTCTTACGGCGCGCCCCCGCGCTGAGCGTGCGGGTGCTACCCTCTGGCGCACATCCCAGCGAACCTCGACAAGAAAAGGAACCCGACGATGCGCATCCTCTTCGCCGCCGATGGCAGCAAGTTCACCAAGAAAGCCCTGGCCTTCCTCACCACCCACGAGTCCCTGGCCGGGCCCGATGGCGAGGTGATCGTGGTGAACGTGCAGCCGACGATGCCGCCCCGGGTGCGCTCCATGGTCGGGGCCGCGGCGGTGACCAGCTACTACGAGGAAGAGGCCGCCAAGGTGATCGAGCCGATCCGGCGCTTCCTGGAGCGCAAGGGCATCGCCGCGCGCTGCGAGTGGAAGAGCGGCGAGGTCTCGGCCCAGATCATCGCCAGCGCCAACCGCTCGCGCGCGCACATGATCGTCATGGGCACCCACGGGTACGGCGCGATCGGGCGCGCGGTGATGGGCAGCGTGGCCTCCCGCGTGCTGGCGGAGGCCGAGATTCCCGTGCTGCTGGTGAGGTAGGCCCGCGGGCCGCCCGGCTCAGGCCTGGTGCAGCTGCGCCGCGGCCGCCGGCGAATCGGCCGGCGCTTCCAGCTGCCCCAGCACCTCCTCGAGCTGCACCACGTCCACCGGCTTGGTCAGGTGCAGGTCGAAGCCGGCATGCGCCGCCCGCCGCCGGTCGGCGGCGGCGCCCCAGCCGGTCAGCGCCACCAGCTTGCAGGTGGCGACCTGCGGGTCGTCCGCCGCGCGCAACCGGCGCGCGACGTCGTAGCCGCTCATCCCCGGCAGGCCGATGTCCAGCAGCACGCAGTGCGGCCGGAACTCGCCGGCCAGGGGCAGCGCGTCCTCGCCGGACAGCGCGGACCGCACCTCGTGGCCCAGCGTCTTGAGCAGGCCCGACAGGGTGTCGACCGCATCCGGGTTGTCGTCGACGACCAGCACGCGCAGGGGCGCGCGGCGGGCGCCGGCGGCCACCCGGTCCCGCGGCGCCACGGCCGCGCCGGCGACGATGCCCTGCGCCAGCAGGGGCAACGTCAGGGTGAACGTGCTGCCGTGCCCGGCGCCGCGGCTGGCGGCGGAGACGGCGCCGTCGTGGCGCTCGGCCAGCTGGCGCACCAGCGCCAGACCGATGCCCAGCCCGCCCTGCGACTGGGTGCGGCTGCGGTCCTCCTGCACGAACATCTCGAAGATGCGCGGCAGGATGTCGGGCGCGATGCCCGCGCCGGTGTCGGTCACCGTCAGCTGCGCGGCCGCGCCCTGCGTGCGCAGCTCCAGCGCGATGCGCCCGCCGGCCGGCGTGTACTTGGAGGCGTTGCCCAGCAGGTTGCCGACGACCTGGCTCAGGCGCACGGGGTCGCCCCGCACCCACACCGGCTCGGGCGGCAGCGCGAACGCCAGCTCCTGGCCCGCGGCTTCGACCGCGGGACGGCAGCTCTCCACGGCGGCCTCGGCGGCGGCCCGCAGGTCCATGCGCTCCAGCCGCAGCTGCACCTTGCCGGTGGTGATGCGGGCCAGGTCCATCAGGTCGTCGACCAGCCGCACCATGTGGGCGAGCTGCCGCTCCATGATCTGCATGGTGCGGTCCGCCATGGCCTGCGCCGGCCGCCGGTTCAGCAGGCTCAGGCCCGTGCGCAGCGGTGCCAGCGGATTGCGCAATTCGTGCGCCAGCACGGCCAGGAACTCGTCCTTGCGCCGGTCCTGCTCGCGCAGCCGCTCGTACAGCTGCGCCGTCTCGATGCTGGCCGCGGCCACCGCCGCCAGCTGCGCCAGCACCGCCTCGTCGGCTTCGGTGAACCCGCCTTCGTACTTGTCCGACAGCCGCACCGTGCCCAGGGTCTCGCCGCCGGAGCCCATCAGGGGCAGCGCCAGGCCGGCCGGCAGGTGGGGCACCGTGCCCGCGTCGCGCCGGTCCGCGTACTTGTCGGACAGCGAGGCGGTCGTGACCGCCGGGGCGCCCTCGCCGGCGGCGGCGATCGAGGCCACCGCGGCGTGCGTGCCGATCACCTGGCGCGCCTCCTCGGTCAGCAGCGTCGCCACCGAGTCCACGGACAGCATGGCGTTCATCCGCCGCGAAGCGGAGGCGACCCGCGTCATCACCGAAGCCCGCAGCTGCTCGCGCTCCAGGTGCTCGCCCAGGCGCTCCTCGTAGAGCTTGAAGTCGGTCACGTCGCGCGTGGTGCCGGCCACCGCTTCCACGGTGCCGTCCGCGCCGATGACGGGCACGAAGATGTAGTCGTAGATGCGCCGCCCGAACGCGCCTTCGAACGGCACCTGCCCCCGCACGGATTCGCGCGTGGCCTTCACGTGCTCGATCTCGCGGTCGTGCATCTCCGCGTGCCAGGGCTCGTAGCCCAGCTCCAGGCAGGTCTTGCCGATGGCGTCGTCCCAGGTGCGCCCCCACATGCGCAGCAGCACCTCGTTGGCGTAGACGAAGCGGTGGTCCAGGTCGAACACGTAGGCCAGGTCGGGCGTGTTCGCCAGGATGGTCTCGTAGATGCGCTTGCGCCGATCGGACTCCTCGCGCACGCGGGCCAGGTCGGCGGTGCGGTCCTGGGCGTCCAGCTGCGCGCCGATCATCTCGGCGAACAGCCGGAACATGCCGATCGTGGCCTCGTTCTTCAGGCGCGCGGGCGCGGGGTCGATGGCGCAGAGCGTGCCGAAGAAGCTGCCGTCGCGCCGCCGGATCGGCATCGAGATGTAGCTGCGGAAGCCGTATTTCGCCGGCGTGTGGTGGTCGCGGTAGAGCGGGTCCTCGCGCACGTCGTCGATCACCACGGCGTCGCCGCACTGGCGGATCTCGTGGCACAGGGTGGTCAGCAACTCGAGCTCGCCGCCGGGGACCAGGCCGAAGCCGATGTTGTCGCGCGCGGCGCAGCAGATCCACTGCCGGTCGGTGACGCGGGCCACGGCCGCGAACCCCATGCCGGTGCTGAGGGTGACGACCTGCAGGATGTGGGGGACCGCCTCGATGGACCCGATGGCCGCGACGTCGGGGTGGACGGGGTCGCTGGGCATGGTGGAGGCGAGTTTATCGGCGGCGCAACCGGGCACGAACTCATCCGTGGTCCGCCGACCGGAATCCGTCAGCTTCGGTAGAAAGCCTCCACCTTGCCCTTGAGCTTGATCATCAGGGGCTGGCCGCGCCGGTCCACGGTCTTGCCGGCCGGCACCCGGATCCAGCCTTCGCTGATGCAGTACTCCTCGACGTCGGCGCGTTCCTTGCCGTTGAAGCGGATGCCCACGTCGTGCTCGAACACGGCCGCGAGGTGGTGCGGGCTGCGCGGGTCGATCGAGAGGCGGTCGGGCAGGTCGGGGCGGGATTTGGCTTCTTCCATGGGGCGCTATTCTGCGATGGCCCGCCCACTCCCCCGATTCGCCCATGGACGCCCCCACCCCGCCCCCCGAAGGTTGCATCACCACCGAAAGCCGCGGCGAACTGCTGCTCATCGGCATCAACCGCCCCGCCAAGCGCAACGGCTTCACCCCGGCCATGTTCCGCCAGCTGGCCGAGGCCTACACCCTGCTGGACGACGATCCGCGGCTGCGGGTGGGCGTGCTGCACGCTTTAGGCGCGCATTTCACCGCCGGGCTGGACCTGCCCTCGATCGCCGAGCTCATGCGCAAGGGCGACAAGGCCTATCCGTTCGGGCTGGTCGAACCCACGGACCTGGGCACGCCCGGCTACCGCCGGCGGACCAAGCCGATGGTGGCGGCGGTCAAGGGCATCACCTTCACGCTGGGCATCGAGCTGATGCTGGCGGCCGACATCGTGGTGGCCGCCGACGACTGCCGCTTCTCGCAGCTGGAGGTGCAGCGCGGCATCATGGCCACCGGCGGCGCCACGCTGCGCATGGCGCAGCGCGCCGGCCTGGGCAACGCGATGCTTCACCTGCTGACCGCCGACGAGTTCGGCAGCGCCGAGGCGCTGCGCCTGAACTTCGTGCAGAAGGTGGTGCCCGCCGGGCAGGAACTGGACGAGGCCGTGCGCCTCGCGCAGGCGATCGCGCGGCAGGCGCCGATGGCCGTGGTGGCGACGCGGCTGAACACGCTCAAGGCGGTGGAACAGGGGCCGCAGGCGGCCATGCAGGAGTTCATCGCCACCCAGCAGCGCCTGTCCAACAGCGAGGACGCGGCCGAAGGCGTGCGATCCTTCGTCGAGAAAAGGCCGGCCCGCTTCCAGGGACGTTGAGCCCCCAGCCACACACACAGGAGACAGCATGAAGAACGACAGACCCGCCGCCCTCGTCACCGGCTCGGCCACCGGCGTGGGCGCGGCCACCGCCCTGCTGCTCGCGCAACGCGGCTGGAACGTGGTGGTGAACTACTCGCGCAGCGAGCAGGAGGCGAAGGAAACCGCGGCGGCCTGCAGCGCCGCCGGCGCGGACGTGCTCGTGCAGCAGGCCGACGTGTCGCAGGACGCCGACTGCCGCCGGCTGGTCGACGAGACGGTCGCCCGCTGGGGCCGCCTGGATGCACTCGTGAACAACGCCGGCACCTCGGTGTTCGGCGACGAGGCCAAGTGGGACGCGCTGGACGCGCAGGTGTTCCAGCGCATCCTGGGCGTCAACGCGGTGGGCACCTTCCAGATGGTGCGGGCGGCCGTGCCGCACCTGAGGGCCGCGCGCGGGTCCATCGTCAACGTGTCCTCGGTGGCGGGCGCGCTGGGCATAGGCTCGTCCATCCCCTACATCGCCTCCAAGGGCGCCATCAACTCGATGACGCTGCACCTGGCGCGCTCGCTGGCGCCCGAGATCCGCGTCAATGCGGTCTGCCCGGGCTACATCACCTCGCGCTGGTTCGCCCGCGGCATCGGCGAGGCCGGCGCCGAGAAGGCGCTGCAGGCCTACGAGAACACCGTGCCGCTGGGCCGCGCCAGCACGCCGGAGGACGTGGCCGAAGCCATCGTCTGGCTGGCGGCCGGCGCCCGCACCGTGACGGGCGAGCTGGTGCTGCTGGACAGCGGCACGCACCTGGGCGGCGACTGGCGGCGGCGCTGAACTCGCGCCCCGCCAGCGGCTCCCGTCAGTGTCCGGGTGCGCCCGCCGTGGTTTCCTGCATCGCCGCGTGTTCCGCCAGCAGCTGGCGCACCTCGTGGTCGGTGGTCTGCGGGAAGTCGCGGTACCAGAGGCTCACCGCGCGGAAGGGCTCGGGCGTGGCGGGACACACCACGCGGTCGGCCAGGGCCGCCAGGGTCTCGCAGCTGTCGCGCGCGCCCACCGGCACGGCCACGCAGACGTGGCGCGGCTGGTGCCGCCGCAGCGCCTGCACCGCCGCTTCCATGGTGGCGCCGGTTGCCAGGCCGTCGTCCACCACGACCACCGTGCGGCCGCGCAGCACCGGCGGCTGGCGCCGTCCGCGGTAGAGCGTCTCGCGCCGCTGCAGCTCGGCCTGTTCCTCGGCGGCGATGCGTTCGATCGCCTCGATGGAAGGTTCCATGCCCGGCATCAGCTTCATCACCCGCACCCCGCCCGAGGCGATGGCGCCCATCGCGTATTCCGGATGGCCCGGGTAGCCGAGCTTGCGGACGATGAAGACGTCCAGCGGCGCGCCCAGGGCCAGCGCCACCTCGTGCGCCACGGGCACGCCGCCGCGCGGCAGGCCCAACACCAGCAGGTCGGGCGCGCCGCGCAGGTCCGAAAGGTGCGTGGCCAGCACGCGGCCGGCCTGCAGCCGGTCCGGGTACGGCAAGCGGGACTCGTTCATGCGTGCTGCTCCGCCCAAGCCAGGTGCCGGCTGAACCAGGCCGCCGCATGGTCGGCCGCGATCTCCAGCGTGCCCGGCTCCTCGAACAGGTGGCCGGCGTGCGGCACCAGGGCCAGGCTGCGGTGGCAGCGCATTCGCTCCAGCGCGGCCGAGTTCAGCTCCATCACCTCGGGGTCGGCCTCGCCCACGATCAGCAGCGTGGGCGCGGTCACCGCTTCCAGCGCGGCCGCGCCGGCCAGGTCGGGCCGGCCGCCGCGCGACACCACCGCGCCGATGCGGTCGCCCAGCCGGGCCGCCGCCACCAGCGCCGCCGCGCTGCCGGTGCTGGCGCCGAAGTAGCCCAGCACGGGCGCGGGCGCCTCCAGCGAATGGAGCGCCCAGTCGGTGGCCTCCTGCAGTCGCCGGGTGAGCAGGGCGATGTCGAAGCGGTGCTGGCGCGTGTGCAGGTCGATGTCCTGCTCGCTGGCGGTGAGCAGGTCGAACAGCAGCGTGCCGACGCCGCTCTCGTGCAGCCGGGCCGCCACGCGGCGGTTGCGTGCGCTGTGGCGGCCGCTGCCGCTGCCATGGGCGAACAGCACCAGCGCGCTGCTGCCCGGCGGCCGCACCAGGTCGCCCAGCAGGTGGTCGTCGCCAGTGGGGATGCGCACCTCGCGCGGGGGAAGGGATGGGGTGGGCACGAGCTCTCTCCTCTCGCCGTCTTGCGGCGCGGCGGCTCACGGGCCCGCATCGCGGCCGACAGCGAGCGCAGTCTGGGCAATGCACGGCGACCCTGCCGTCGGTGGTGCGCCGCACCGGGCGTAGGAGGCCTCGCGCTCAGGTTGGGGCGCGGCCCCTCGGGGCGGCGCTACACCGACTCGGCGTCGGTCACACGCCCGCGAGAGGCGGTTTCGGCCAATGCATCTTCCGCGCCCACCAGCTCGCCCAGCACCTTCCAGCGGACTTGCGCCTGCGGATCGTCCGGGAACTTGCGGGCGAAGAAGGCGGGGCTCACGCGCAGCTCGTCCAGGTCCTCGTCGCGCAGCTTGTGCGGATGCGCCTGGTCGAAGCGGCTGATGTAGTGGTTGAGCGGCCCGCGCGACCCCGCCAGCCGCATCAGCAGCGTGGGGACCAGGAACTCCTCGGCGATGCGCAGACGGCTGAACCAGGTGCGCAGCTCCGGCTGCCGGAACGCCTCGACCATGCCGCGCACCACGTGCGGACGGGCCCCGAACCACACCGAGCCGTAGTACGGCCGCAAGCCCGGCCCGAAAGGGTGCGGCCCCAGTGCCCGGTGCGCCGCCGCGCGCACGGTCCAGCGCGCCAGCCGGGCCTTCCAGCCCACGCCACCACCGCTGTGGATCCACACGCCCGATTCGTCGCGCCGTCCGCGCCGGCGGGCGAAGTACTCGGCGGTCAGCCGCCGCAGCACGCGGTGGCGGAAGGTGTCCGCCGGCGTGAAGGCGCGGTAGCCCACGCTCATCAGGCAGTCCTGGTCGTCCATCAGGTCGATGGCGCCGAAGTGCGCATCCACCGGCTGCGCCACGTGCGCCTCGAAGTGCGACAGCGGCTTGATCGGCAGGCAGGTCGGGCTGAGCAGCTGCAGGTAGTCGAAGTCGTGGTGCCGCACCGCATGGTCCAGCGCGTGGAAGATGCCTTCCACGAAGCCGAAGGTGCCCCAGCCGGTGCGCACCGGCTCCGGCACGAAGGCCACGTTCTGCGCCTCCACGCGGAAGTCGGGCGACTGCGAGAAGTCGTGGTGCAGCAGCACGGTGTGCGGCGCCAGCGACAGGGCCAGCTGCTCCACCGTGCCGGGAGCAGCCACCGCGGACATCACGACGAAGAGGATCCGCGGTCGCATGCTCCGGTTCAGCAGGTCCAGAACAGCTTGGGGTCGAGCTGCCCCGTGCTGGTCAGGTATTTCAACTGTTTCAGGCGGGTGAACGGGCGGGCGTTGAACAGCTCCGCGTCCATGCCGATGCGGTCGAACACCTTGCGCAGCTGCGCGGCGCCCTTGCGCGCGTCCCAGCTGCAGCGGAAACCCGGCAGCTGGTTGTGGATCTTGGCGAAGCTCACCCGGTAGCTGCGGTTGTCGCCGCCGGCCGGGCCGAACGAGACCTCGCAACCCGGATAGGCGGCCGCCACGATCTGCGCGATCTCGCGCACCTGGTAGTTGTCCTCGTCGTGGCCGACGTTGAACACCTCGTTGTGCACGGCGTCGCGCGGCGCCTCCAGCGTGCAGGCGATCGCCTCGCAGATGTCCAGCACGTGGACCAGCGGCCGCCACGGCGTGCCGTCGCTGGTCATGACGATCTTGCCGGTGGTGGCCGCGATGCCGCACAGGTTGTTGAGCACGATGTCGAAGCGCATGCGCGGCGAGGCGCCATAGGCGGTGGCGTTGCGCAGGTAGGTCGGCGAGAAGTTCGCGTTGGCCAGCTGGGTGACGTCGCGCTCCACCAGCGTCTTGCACACCGCGTAGGCGGTCTGCGGGTTGGTGGGCGAGCGCTCGGTCATCGGCTCGGCGCCCTCGGCCACGCCGTAGACGCTGCACGAGGACGTGTAGACGAAGCGCTTGACGCCCGCGTCCCGCGCCAGCGTGGCCAGGCGGACCGAGGCCGCGTGGTTGATCTGGTGGGTGAGCTCGGGATCGTTCGCGCCGAGCGGGTCGTTCGACAGTTCGGCCAGGTGGACCACGGCGTCCACGCCCTGCAGGTCCTCGGCCTCGATGCGGCGGATGTCGCGGTTGACGGTGCGCGGAAAGCCCGGCACCAGTTCGCGGTCGCTGAACAGCCAGCCATCGCGGTAGTAACCGGTGTCGAAGCCGACCAGTTCATGGCCGCGCGCCTGCAGGTAAGGGGCCAGCAGGCACCCGATGTAACCCTCCACGCCCGTGACGAGCAATTTCATGCGATCTCCCTGTGCGGTTGCTGTAGGTCTTGGTGTTGATCGGCCCTGGAGGTGGCCTTCGCGCCGCCGAAATGTTCGAGCTGCTCGCGCCAGAGGCGGTCGCACAGGCGTCCGGGCGGCAGTTCGACGTCGGCGAAGGTGAGCACGGCGTCCTTGGCCACGTCGCGCCGCAGCCGGCAGCCCTCGGCCAGGCCGATGGGCAGCAGGTCCTCGGCGCGCGCGGTGGCCGAGTTCTCGGCCAGCCCGTACGTCATGTAGCAGCCCAGGCCATCGAGGGTGTCGCCGGCGCGCAGGCCCTTCTTCGCCGCGGCCACCACCTCGACCAGCGGCCCGGCCAGCGGCGCCAGCGCGGCGTCGCCGAACAGGACGGCCCGCGCCACGGTGTTGGGCACCTCGAAGTGGCACAGGTGGTAGGGCGTGTAGAAGCAGTACAGCGGGCCGGCGCCCAGCTTGTAGAGGTTGAGGTAGTGGCGCTGCTGCGGGTGGTCGTGCGTGCCCAGCACGTAGACACCGGGCCCGGGCATGGCGCCCACCACGTAGTCGACGATGCCGGGGCCCTCCAGCAGCGCCTCCAGCGGGTACAGGTCGGCGACCTGCTGGATCGGCGTGCCGGCCGGCACGGTGGGCCCGAACATCCCGCGCTTGCCGACGCCCATGCCGGTGCCGTTGGCCACGATGGCGTTCTCGAACGAGATCTTGGTGCCGTCGGCGAACGAGGTCACCATCGCCGGGTTCTGGCCCCACTGCTTCGCGAACCCTTCCTGCGTGGTCGGGTTGCGGTAGGGGTCGTGCAGGCCCTTGATGTTGCCGCACAGCACGGGCTTGACGCCGATGCCGCGCACGAAGCGGAACAGGTTCATCATCACGCCGGGCTGGTCGCCGTCGGCGCTGGTCAGCACCACGCCGGCGCGGTCGGCGTAGGTCTTGAGGATGGGGCCGACGGTGCCGTCGACCTCGGCGTTCATCAGCACCACGTGCTTGCGGTGCTCGATGGCCTCCAGCGCAACGCGGGCCGCCTGTTCGATGGTGCCGGTGACCTCCACGATGGCGTCGATGCCGTCGGCGCGGCACAGCAGCAGCGGGTCGTCGGTGACGGCGGGCACGCCGGCCTCGATGGCCTGCTCCAGCTGGGCCACGGTCTCGACCGTGCGCATCTCCGTCATCCCGGCCTCGCGGTACGCCCGGCGGGCGGTCTCCAGGGTGCGGTTGGCGATGGCGGCCACCTGCATGCCGGGCACCGACAGTGCGATCTGCAGCGCGACGCCGCGCGCCATGAAGCCGGCGCCCACGAGGCCGATGCGCACCGGGCGCCCTTCGGCGGCGCGGCGCTGCAAGGCGGTGTCGACGAGGATCATTGGGGCTCCTTGGTGTGCGCGGGCCAGTTGCGGTCCTTGTCGGACATGTCGAGCACGGGCACGGGCCAGTCGATGCCGAAGGCGGGGTCGTCCCAGCGGGCGCCGCCCTCCGCCGCCGGCGTGTAGAACTCGGAGACCTGGTAGGTCACGGCGGCGTCGTCGGTGAGCGTGACGAACCCGTGGGCAAAGCCCTTGGGCACCAGCAGCATGCGGCCGTTGTCGGCCGACAGCTCGACGCCGATCCAGCGGCAGTAGGTGGGCGACTGCGGCCGCAGGTCGACGATGGCGTCCCAGATGGCGCCGCGCACGCAGCGCACCAGCTTGTCCTCGCCGTGCGGCGCGTGCTGGTAGTGCATGCCGCGCAGCGTGCCCTTCTTGCGGGTGAGGGACATGTTGGTCTGCACCATGTGGGTGGGCAGGCCGTGGGCCTCGAACTCGCGGGCGCAGTAGGTGCGGGCGAACCAGCCGCGGGCGTCCTGGCGGGGCTCGGGCTCGACGACGAAGGCGCCGGCCAGCTCGGTCGGGGTGAAGATCATCGGCGCGCTCCTACCAGGCTTTCCAGGGGGCCTTGCCCGACGCCCACAGGGCTTCGAGCGTCTGCTTGTCGCGCAGCGTGTCCATCGGTTGCCAGAAGCCCTCGTGGCGGAAAGCGGACAGCTGGCCGTCGGCGGCCAGCTTCTCCATCGGCTCGCGCTCCCACACGGTCTGGTCGCTGTCGATCAGGTCGATCACCTTGCGGTCCAGCACGAAGAAGCCGCCGTTGATCCAGGCGCCGTCGCCGCCGGGCTTTTCCTTGAAGCTGGGCACCAGGTGGTCGTCGTGGTGCAGCGTGAAGGCGCCGAAGCGCCCCGGCGGCTGCACGGCCGTCACCGTGGCGAGCTTGCCCTGGGCCTGGTGGAAAGCGATGGAGGCCGCGATGTCCACGTTGCCCACGCCGTCGCCGTAGGTGCAGCAGAACGGGCCTTCGTTCAGGTAGCGCGCCGCCTGGCGCAGGCGCCCGCCGGTCATGGTCTCCAGGCCGGTGTCCACCAGCGTCACGCGCCAGGGCTCGGTGGCCGTGCGAAGCAGCGTGGTGGTGTTCTCGCGCATGTCGAACCGCACATCGGCGCCGTCCAGCGCGTAGTCGCGGAAGAACTGCTTGATGACGTGGCCCTTGTAGCCGCAGCAGATCACGAAGTCGTTCAGGCCGTGGGCCAGGTAGATCTTCATGATGTGCCACAGGATCGGCCGCCCGCCGATCTCCACCATCGGCTTGGGCCGCACCGCGCTTTCTTCGCTGATGCGCGTGCCGTAGCCACCCGCCAGGATCACGACTTGCATAGGGCCCTCCCAGGCTCTGTTCGCATAACCTTCTCCCATCGCCGCGCTGTCGGCGAATTCGTTGCATTACGAGGCCCGGACGGCTGAGGCGTTGTCAGACAACTCCCATGCCGGATGTCATCTGACCAATGTCAGCAGTCGCAACGGCTCAGCTTGCGCATCGCCCGGACCCGAGGCACGACAATGGCGCCAAGCCCCATGCAATCGCGCCACTTCGCCCAGCTCCTCCTGCTGTCCGCCGTCTGGGGCGGCTCCTTCCCATTGATCCGCATCGCCGCCCCGGCTTTCGGGCCGCTTCCGATGGCCTGCCTGCGCTGCGCGCTGGCGGCCGGCGTGCTCACACTACTGATGCGCGTGCTGCGGCAGCAATGGCCCGAAAGAGTGCACTGGTCCAGCCTCACCCTGCTGGGCCTGCTGACCGTCGTCGCGCCCTTCGTGCTGTTCAACTGGGCCGGACTGGTGCTGCCGGCCGGCTATTCGGCCGTGCTCAACGCGACCGCGCCGCTCTTCGGCGTGGTGGCGGGCGCGGCCTTCGGCGAGGAGCGGCTGACGATGCGCAAGCTCGCCGGCTGCGCGGCCGGGCTGCTGGGCGTGGCGCTGCTGGTGCGGCTGGGCCCGGTGCGGCCCGATGGCCAGGTGCTGCTGGCCGTGGCGGCGTGCGTGGCGGCGTCGGCCAGCTACGGCTTCGGAGCCATCCTCATGAAGCGCGCCACGCTCGCCCACCAGCCGCTGCCCGCGTCGGCGGCGGTGCACGTGGCGGCCGCCGCGGTGCTGCTGCTGCCGGCCGCGTCGGCGGCGCCGCAGGTGCAGCTGGTGCCGCAGGCGATCGTGGCGCTGGCCGTGCTGGGCACCTTCACCTCGGGCTTCATGTACTGGATCAGCATGCGGCTGATGCGCGAGATCCCGGCCAGCGCGGCCACGTCGTCCGCCTTCCTGATCCCGATGTTCGGCGTGGCCTGGGGCGGCCTGTTCCTGGCCGAGCCCTTCACCGCCGGCATGGTGCCCGGCGTGCTGCTGGTGCTGGTGGCCTGCGCGCTGGTGACGGGATTCAACCCGCTGGCCTGGCGGCGCGGCCGCTGAAGCGGACCCCCGGAACTTTCCCTCCCGAAGAGCCGCCCGGCCCGCGTGAGCCCTTCCACGCTTCCTAGAATCGCCGGATGTCCAACGATCGGCACACGCCGCCCCAGGAACTCGAGCGCATGGACGCCGCCGTGCGCACTTCGGGCGTCGGCGTCTGGCTCAACCCGCTGCCGCTGGGCGACCTGGTCTGGAACGACAACACCAAGGCCCACTTCCACCTGCCGCCCAATGCGCGGCCGACCATCGAGCTGTTCTACGAACGGCTGCACGAGGAGGACCGCGAGCGCGTGCGCGAGGGCGTGGAGCGCAGCGTCCAGAACGGCCAGCTGTTCGACGAGGTCTACCGCACGGTGGCGCCCGACGGCGGCCACAAGTGGATCCATGCGGTCGGCCGCGCCAGCGTGGACGCCGACGGCCGGCCGCTTCGCTTCGACGGGATCACGCTGGACATCACCGAGCAGGTGACCGCCCAGCAGCGCCTGCGCGAGTTCGCCGACACCGCGCCGGCCATGCTGTGGGTGACCGAGCCCGACGGCGTGTGCAGCTTCCTCTCGCGCGGCTGGACCCTGTTCACCGGGCAGCCGGAAACCGCGGGCCTGGGCTTCGGCTGGCTGGAGATGGTGCACCCGCGCGAGCGACCCGCGGCCGCCGCGGCCTTCCGCGACGCCAACTCGCGCCAGGTCGATTTCGCGGTCGAGCACCGGCTGCGCCGGCCCGACGGCAGCTGGCGCTGGGTGATCGACGCCGGCCGCCCGCGCTACGCGCCGGACGGCGAATTCCTCGGCTTCGTCGGCTCGGTCACCGACATCCACGACCGCCGCCTGGCCGAGGACGCCCTGCGCCGCTCGGGCAACCGCTACCGCCGGCTGCTCGACTCGATCGACCAGGGCTTCTGCGTGGCCGAGATCCTGCTGGACGAGCAGGGCCGTCCCCGCGACTACCGCTTCATCGAAACCAACGAGGTGTTCGAGCGCCAGACCGGCCTGCACAACCCCCTGGGCCGCACCGCGCGCGAGCTGGTGCCCCAGCTGGAGGACTTCTGGGTCCAGGTCTACGGCGAGGTCGCGCTCACCGGCCAGTCGCACCGCTTCAGCCAGGGCTCGCATGCGATGGGCCGCTGGTTCGACGTGTTCGCCACGCCCATCGGCGAGCCGCACGAGCATCACGTGGCCATCCTGTTCCAGGACGTGAGCCACCGCGTCGAGAGCGAGCAGCGCATGCGCGAGAGCCGCGAGCGCTACCGCGCCTTCGTGGCCAACAGCACCGAGGGCATCTGGCGCATGGAGTTCGATCCGCCGGTGGAGACCTCGGCGACCGTCCAGGAGCAGGTGCAGGCGGTGCTGCGCAGCGGCCGCTTCGCCGAATGCAACGAAGTCTTCGCCCGCATGTACGGGCTGGACTCGCCGGCCGACGTGATCGGCCACGGGCTGGAGCTGGCGATGGACCCGGCCGACCCGAGGGTGCAGGCCTACCTGCACGCGCTGGTGGAATCGGGCTACCGCGCCAACGACGTGGAGTCGGCCGAGCGCGACCGCGAAGGGCGGCCGCTGTGGTTCGCCAACAGCCTGTCGGGCGTGATCGAGGGCGGCCGGCTGGTGCGGGCGTGGGGCACGCAGCGCGACATCACCGACCGCAAGCGGGTCGAGGCCGCGCTGATGGAGGCCGACCGCCGCAAGGACGAGTTCCTGGCCACGCTGGCGCACGAGCTGCGCAACCCGCTGGCGCCCATCCGCAGCTCGGCCGAGCTGATGCGGCTGACGGCGCCGCACGACGACCTGCTGCAGCGGCACACCGACATCATCGGCCGCCAGGTCGAGCACCTGGCCCGCATGATCGACGACCTGATGGACGTCAGCCGTATCAGCCGCGGCCGGCTGGAGCTGCGCCTGGCACCGGTGGACCTGCGAGACGTGGTGCATGCCGCGGTGGAGAACGCACAGACCGAGCTGCAGGCCGGCGGCCATCCGCTGGCGCTGGACCTGCCCGAAGAGCCGCTGCACCTGCAGGGCGACGACGTCCGGCTGGTTCAGGTGGTGCTCAACCTGCTGACCAACGCGGTGCGCTACTCCGCGCCCGGGCGGCCGATCGGGCTGTCCGTGCGGCGCGAGGACGGCCAGGCCGTGCTGAGCGTGCGCGACCAGGGCCTGGGCATCGCGGCCGACCAGCTGCCGCGCGTGTTCGAGCTGTTCTACCAGGGCGGGGCGTCGCCCGAGCGCGCCGGCGGCGGGCTGGGCATCGGCCTGTCGCTGGTGCAGCGGCTGGCGCAGCTGCACGGCGGCTCGGTGGAGGCGCGCAGCGCGGGGCTGGGGGAAGGCAGCGAGTTCGTCGTGCGCCTGCCGCTGTCGACCGGGACCGCGCCGACGGTGGTCAATGCCGCACCGCGCCCCGCGCCACCGCAGCGCCGCCGCGTGCTCATCGTCGACGACAACCGCGATGCCGCCGACACGCTGGCCGAGGTGATGGAGATGCTGGGCTACCAGGTCGACACGGCTTACGACGGCGTCGAAGGGCTGTCGCGTGCCGAAGCGCTGCGGCCCCAGGTGGCCGTGCTGGACCTGGGCATGCCGCGCCTGGACGGCTTCGGCACCTGCCGGGCGCTGCGCGAAACCGAATGGGGCCAGGCCATGGCCGTGGTGGCCCTGTCCGGCTGGGGACAGGCCGCCGACGTCGAGCGCGCGACCCAGGCCGGCTTCGATGCGCACATGGTCAAGCCGGTGTCGCCGGATGCGCTGGCGGAGACGATCGAGCGGCTGCTGTCGGGCAGCGCGCGCTGAGTCCATCGTCAGCGCAGCTTCGTCGCCTCGCGCGCCAGCTGCGTGATCCGTCCCCAGTCGCCCGACTTCACCGCGTCCGCCGGCGTCAGCCACGAGCCGCCGACGCACACGACGTTCGACAGGCCCAGGAACTCCTTGGCATTCGCCGCCGTGATGCCCCCCGTCGGGCAGAACCGCACGTCGGGGAAAGGTCCCGCGAAGGCCTTTAGCATGGCCGTGCCGCCGGCCGGCACGGCCGGGAAGAACTTGACCTCGTTCAAGCCGTCCTGCTGCGCGAGCAGGATCTCGCTGCCGGTGGACACGCCCGGCAGCAGCGGCAGGCCGGCGTCGCGGCAGGCCGCGCCGATGGCCGAGGTGTAGCCCGGACTCACCGCGAAGCGCGCGCCCGCCTGGGCGGCGGCCCGCGCATCCTCGGCCGAACGCACTGTCCCGGCGCCGGCCACCGCGCCCGGCACTTCCCTGGCGATCGCCTCGATGCAGCGCAGCGCGGCCGGCGTGCGCAGCGTCACCTCCAGCATGCGGATGCCGCCTTCCACCAGCGCGCGCGCCAGCGGCACCGCCTGCGCCACGTCGTCCAGCACGATCACCGGGATCACCGGTGCGTCCTGCATCACGTCCAGCGGCTTGAGCGCCGCGCCCTTCGTCGTCACAGCCATGTGCAGGCCCCCTCTTCCGCTTCGGTCGAATTGCGGCGCATGGCCGCGAACAGCTCGCGCCCCAGCTTCACGCCGTTGCCGTCGCGCTGAGCCTGCTCCAGCCGGGCCGGCTCGCGGCGCATCCATTCCTCGTGCGGCACCAGGGCCTGCAGCCTGCCCTCGACCGCGTCCAGCCGCACCCGGTCGCCGTCGCGCAGCAGCGCCAGCGGCCCGCCGGCGGCCGCCTCGGGCGAGACATGGATGGCGGCCGGCACCTTGCCCGAGGCGCCGCTCATGCGCCCGTCGGTGACCAGCGCGACGCACAGGCCCTTGCCCTGCAGCACGGCCAGCGGCGGCGTGAGCTTGTGCAGCTCCGGCATGCCGTTGGCCTGCGGGCCCTGCCAGCGCACCACGCAGATGAGGCCGCCGCCGTTGTCGCGGCAGGCCTGCTCCAGCTCGCCGGACTGGAAGGCCTTCTGCAGCGCCTCCTGCGTGTCGAAGATGCGCGCGGGCGCCTCGATCACGTGCCGGTCCTGCGGCACGGCCGACACCTTGATCACGCTGCGGCCCAGGTTGCCGGTGAGCAGCTTGAGCCCGCCGGTGGCGCTGAAAGGCTCCTGCGCCGGGCGCACGACCGAGGTGTCGCCCGAGGCGCCGATGTCTCGCCACGCCAGCCGGCCGTCGGAAGAGCCGGGCAGCCGCGTGAACTCGCGCAGCCCGCCCTCGCGCACCGTGAGCACGTCCTCGTGCATCAAACCGGCGTCCAGCAGCTCGCGGATCACGTAGCCGGGCCCGCCGGCAGCCTGGAAGGCGTTCACGTCGGCCTGGCCGTTGGGATAGACGCGAGCCAGCAGCGGCACCACCGAGGACAGCTCGGAGAAATCGTCCCAGTCGATGCGGATGCCGGCCGAGCGCGCCACGGCCACCCAGTGGATCAGGTGGTTGGTGGAGCCCCCGGTGGCCAGCAGCGCGGCCATGGCGTTGACGATGCAGCGCTCGTCGACCTGGCGGCCGATGGGCGTGAAGCGCCGGCCCTTGACGATCTGCACCACGGTGCGCATCGCCTCGCGGGTGAGCTCCTCGCGCAGCGCCAGGCCCGGGTTGACGAACGCGGCGCCGGGCACGTGCAGGCCCATCGCCTCCATCAGCATCTGGTTGCTGTTGGCCGTGCCGTAGAAGGTGCAGGTGCCGGGCGAGTGGTAGGCCTTCTGCTCGGCCGCCAGCAGCTCCTCGCGGCCGACCTGGCCCTGCGCGGCCAGTTCGCGCACCTTGGCCTTCTCGGAGTTGGAGAGCCCGCTGGCCATCGGACCGCCGGGCACGAACACCGCCGGCAGGTGGCCGAAGTGCAGCGCGCCGATCAGGAGGCCGGGGACGATCTTGTCGCAGATGCCCAGCATCAGCGCGGCGTCGAACACATCGTGGCTCAGCGCCACGGCCGTGCCCATCGCGATCACGTCGCGCGAGAACAGCGACAGGTCCATCGCCGGCGTGCCCTGGGTGACGCCGTCGCACATCGCCGGCACGCCGCCGGCCACCTGGGCCGTGACGCCCAGCCGGCGCGCCTCGTCCTTGAGGATGTCGGGGAAGCCCGCGTACGGCGAATGCGCCGACAGCATGTCGTTGTACGAGGTGACGATGCCCACGTTGGGCGTGCGCTCGACCACCACCTTGAGCTTGTCATTCGCCGGCAGTGCGGCGAAGGCGTGGGCCACGTTGGCGCAGCCCAGCCGGTCACTGCCGCGGTCGCGCGCCGCCATCTCGTCGACGCGGCGCAGGTAGTCGCTTCGCGTGGCCGCGCTGCGCTCGCGGATGCGGTCGGTGACCCGGGCCACCACGGAGTTCATTTGCATGGGGATTCGGGAAGGAGCGGGGGAACCGGCCATCCTACCTGCATGGTGTGGCTCGGCGCGGGCCAGGGTGACGAACAGGTTACGAAACCGCCGTTGCAGCGGCGCCGCGCTTGGCCGCCGAGAGCGACGCAGTGCTGGACCCGCGCGCGGGCACGCCGCTACAGTTTCGGTCCATGAGCCTTCCGGCCGCTCCGGCAGCAAATCCCGCCCAGGCCCTGATGGGCGTCCACCCCCTGGCCCCGGTGCGCGACCCGGCACCCATGCTGCACAAGGTGCTGGGCGAATGGGGCGGCCACGAGGACTTCTGGATCTTCGGCTACGGCTCGCTGATCTGGAAACCCGAGTTCGACTACGCCGAGCGGCGCCCCGCCCGCGTGCAGGGCTGGCACCGCGCGCTGAAGATGTGGAGCCGCATCAACCGCGGCACGCCCGAGTGCCCCGGCCTGGTCTTCGGCCTGCTCACCGGCGGCAGTTGCCAGGGCGTGGTGTTCCGCATCCCCAGGACCGTGGGCCGCGAGGTGCTGACCCAGCTGTGGGCCCGCGAGATGCCCACCGGCGTCTACGACCCGCGCTGGCTCACCTGCCACACGCCCACCGGCGCGGTGAAGGCGCTGGCCTTCACGCTTTCGCGCAAGAGTCCCAACCACACCGGCGTGCTCACCGAGGAGCAGTACCGGCAGATCTTCAGCGACGCCTGCGGGCGCTACGGCACGACGCTGGACTATGCGGAGCGCACGCTGGAGGAACTGCGGCGGCAGAACATCCGCGACCGGCACCTGGAGCGGTTGCTGAGGATGGTGGCGGAGCAGCAGCGCTGACCCCACCCCGTCGTTGCACGCCGGGCTCAGGGATTGAGCACGTGGACGTAGCCCATGAACCCGACCGACAGCACGCGCTCACCCACCTTGGTGTACGAGGCAACGCCCAGCGTGTGGTAGTTGGAAGCGAACGCGGCCAGCGAACCCAGGGGCAGCACGCGCGCGATGGCGCTGCGCTCGGCGATCTGCTCCTTGATCTTGAGCCGGTGGCGATCGGGCGAAGGATTGAGCACGAAGGCCAGCGCCACGACCGCGGCGGTGACGCCGAGGGGGACCAGAGGGGATCTCGACTTGGCCATGCGCTAGGCCTCCTTCCTGTCTTGCTTCACCGGTGCGAACCGCGGTTGCCGCTTTCCATCGACCTGCACGTCCTCGAAGAACATGGCGTGCGGGCGCACCCACAGGCCCGAATCGTTGTACTGCGGGCGGTACACCACCAGCGGTTCATGCGTTTCGCTGTGGCGCGCCGCACCGAGGACTTCGTACTCGCCGCCCTTGTAATGGCGGTAGCGGCCGGTGGGCGTGGGGGGAAGCGGGGGAAGGTCGGACATGTTCGAAGAGGAAGGAAACCAGCGCTGCTATGCCACTCGTCCCACGTTGACTTCCTGGTACGAGCCCGGCGCGGCCGAGTCCACGGCGCCGACCACCATGGGGAGGGCTGCCCGTATGCGCGGCCAGCTGGCCGAGAGGATCACCACGAGGGCCAGGTTCCTGCTCGTGAGGTTCTGCTGATACCGGAGATTGCCGTCGGTGGTGACCAAGACATCGAAGCCCGCCAGTTCGGCAGCGGCGATGAGTTGTCCGTTCTGGAGGGTGGACCATCCTCGCTCGTAGGCGGTCTCCACCTGATGGCTGCTCAGGGCTTCGCGCAGTGGCGCGGGCGTGCCCTGGTCGAAGAGAACCTTCACCTACGCGGTCGCAAGGGCGCTCTTGGCCGCGTGCTCCAGTACTGCGCGGACCTGCTCGGCCGAGACACCGGGAAACCAATCCACGAAGTCGTCGACGGAAGCGCTGTCCTCGAGGTTCTCGAACAGGGCGGCGACCGGTACACGCGTGCCGCGGAACACCCAAGCGCCGCTGACGCGGGCGGGATCACGTTCGACGGCTGCGCAGGAGGACCAGTCAATCATGTCGAAGATGGTAGCACCGGGGCGCTGGAAGCTGACAGCGCGGAAGATGCGGATCCGTGCATCGGATGAAGGCGCTCGCGCGTCACCTTCGCGTCTCCCGGAACCGCCGCTCCGCGTGAGCCAGCGCCTCCATCGTGTCGATATCGACCACCACACCCTCGTCATCGACCTGCAGGTCCATCGCGTGGCTGGCCTTGACGACCGGCGCGGCGCCCTGGACCCCCGACAGACCCGCCAGCGCCTCGCCGCAGGAACGAGCGAATCCGACGGGATGCCCGCGCTGCCCCTGGTAGACCGGCACCACGACCTCCGCCCCCTCCCCCCGCAACGCCCGCGCCACCGCCCGCAGCGTCTCTGCCCGCACCAGCGGAAGATCCCCCGGCAGCACCAGCCAGCCGTTCGCATCCCGCGTCGCCCGCACCGCCGCCGCGATCGAATCGCCCATCCCGGGATGCCCCGCGTCTTCCACATGGAACGGCAGCCCGCTGGCCCGCACGGCGGCGAGCGTCCACTGGATCACCGGCCGCCCGGCCAGCAGCGCCTGCAGCTTCGAGCCCGCCCCGCCCGACGCGACGAAGCGTTCGCCGCGGCCCGAGGCCAGCACGAGCACGGTGGGGGGTGCGCCCTCTTGCATGGCGCGACTTTAGCGGCCGGCGGCCACTTTAGCGGCCCGCGGCCGCGTCACAATCGCGCCATGTCCAGCACGTCCGACCGCATCGCCGACCTGCGCAAGAGCTACGAGCGCGCCGAGCTGAGCGAAGAGGCCAGCCACGCCGACCCGCTGCGCCAGTTCGACCAGTGGCTCACCGAGGCGATCGCCGCCGAGATCCCCGAGCCCAACGCGATGACGCTGGCCACCGTGGGCAGCGACCTGCGGCCCAGCACGCGCGTGGTGCTGGTCAAGGGCTACGACGAGCACGGCGTCGTCTGGTACACCAACTACGCCAGCCGAAAGGGCCGCGAGCTGGCCGGCAACCCGTTCGCCGCGCTGCAGTTCCACTGGGTCGAGCTCGAGCGCGTGGTGCGCATCGAGGGCCGCGTCGAGAAGACCAGCGATGCCGAGAGCGACGCCTACTTCGCATCGCGCCCGCTGGATTCGCGCATCGGCGCCTGGGCCAGCCCGCAGAGCGAGGTCATCCCCAGCCGCTCGGTGCTGGTCACCAACGCCGCGAAGTACGGCGCGCAGTTCCTGCTGAAGCCGCCGCGGCCGCCGCACTGGGGTGGCTACCGCCTGGTGCCCGAGCAGTGGCAGTTCTGGCAGGGGCGCAAGAGCCGGCTGCACGACCGCCTGCGCTACACGCGCGAAGGTGGCGCGTGGATCCGCGAACGGCTGGCGCCCTGACGGCGCGGATCCTAGAATTTCGGGGTGATGGCCCGCCTCCGTTTCCTGCTTGCCTGCCTGCTGCTGGCGGCCCTGCCCGTGCAGGGCTGGGCGGCGACGGTGCTGTCGTGCGGGCCGGCCCAGCACTCTTTGGTGGCGCGGGCGCAAGCGCAGCAGCACGGGCAGCACAGCCACGACGCTGGCGCCGCCTGCGCCGCGGCCTGCAGCACCGTCGCGCTGGCGGGCGAAGCGCCCCTGCTGTTCCTGGACTCGGCGCCGGACGTCCTGCTGGGCGAGCCCTTCCTGCGGTTCGCCTCGCGGCCTGCGCCGGTGTCCGACAAGCTTCCCCGCGCCTGAGTCTGCGCGATCACCTCCACCCTCGCGCTGGTCGGGCGAGATGATGTGGAACTTCAACCGTGCCGGCGAATTCGATTACCCATGCCTCGTCGCCGGGGCACCCGCCGGCAGGGTCGGCAAGATCGGGGTCGTGCCGGCCCCCAAGGAGAAACGGACATGAACAAACCCTTCACGATGCAGCGCCGCAGCGCGCTGGCCGCCGGCCTGGCGCTGGCGGCGACGTCCTTCGCCGCCCGGGCCCGGGCGTCGCGCACGCCGGTCGAGGTCTGGAAGGACCCCAGCTGCGGCTGCTGCCAGGACTGGGTGGCCCACCTGGAGGCCAACGGCTTCCAGGTGAAGGTGAACGACAGCGGCAACAACGCCGCGCGCAGCCGGCTGGGCATAGCTCGCAAGTACGGGTCCTGCCACACGGCGCTGGTGGGCGGCTACGCGCTGGAAGGCCACGTGCCGGCCCGCGAGATCCGCCGCCTGCTCAAGGAGAAGCCGCAGGCCGTGGGCCTGGCCGTGCCCGGCATGCCGGTGGGCTCGCCCGGCATGGACGGGGAGGTCTACGGCGGTCGCAAGGACGCGTACGACGTGCTGCTGCTGGCGCGGGACGGCAGCGGCAAGGTGTACCAGCACTACGAGGGCGTCAGGAAGGCCGCGTCGGCCGCTCCCGACGCGCAGCTCACCGAGGCCGAGGTGCGCAAGGTGGACTGGCAGAACCGCAAGGTGACGCTGCGCCACGGCGCAATCCGCAACCTGGAGATGCCGGCGATGACCATGGCGTTCGAGGTCGCCGATGCGGGCATGCTCGACCGGCTCAAGGCGGGCGACAAGGTGCTCTTCGCGGCCTCGGCCGAAGGCGGCCGGTACACGGTGACGCAGATCCAGCCGGTGCGGTGACGCCGCGATGGGCGATCCGAAACCGGCTTCCCCACCGCACGGTCCGTGGCTGACGCGGCGCCAGTGCCTGGCGCTGCCGCTCGCCACGATGGCGGCCGGGTGCGCGGGGCCGCAGGCGTCGTCACAGCGCCTGGTCGAAGTGGACCTGGTCGCGTCGCCAAGCACCGCATTGCTGCGCGGAGCCGGCCAGCCGCCCGTCGACGTCTGGTCTTACGGCGGCGCCGTGCCGGGACCGCAGATCCGCGCCGTGCAGGGCAGCCGGTTGCGCGTCAACTTCGAGAACCGGCTGCCGGTGGAGACCACGGTGCACTGGCACGGCCTGCGCGTGCCGCACGCGATGGACGGCGTGCCGCACCTGACGCAGGCGCCGGTGCCGCCGGGCGGGCGCTTCCGCTACGAGTTCGACCTGGCCGATGCGGGCACCTACTGGTACCACTCGCACCTGCGCAGCAGCGAGCAGGTCGAGCGCGGGCTGCATGGCTCCCTGGTGGTCGAGGAGGCGCGGCCGCCCGCGGTCGACCGCGACCTCACCTGGGTGCTGGACGACTGGCGGCTTTCACGCGACGGCCGCATCAGCGCCGACTTCGCGCAGCCGCACGACGTGGCGCATGCGGGGCGCATCGGCAACGTCGTCACCGTCAACGGCCAGCCGCCGGCCGACCTGCGGGTGCGCCGCGGCGAGCGGCTGCGCCTGCGGCTGGTCAACGCGGCCAATGCGCGCATCTTCGGCCTGCAGTTCGACGGCCACCGTCCGCTGGTGATCGCCGTCGACGGCCAGCCGGTCGCGCCGCACGAGGCGCAGCGCAACACCGTGGTGCTGGCGCCCGGCATGCGGGTGGACCTGGTGCTCGATGCGACCGGCCGGCCCGGCGAGCGGCACGCGGTGGGCGACGTGTTCTACCCGCGCGCCGCCTACGACCTGCTGCGGATCGCCTACGACGAGGGCGAGCTGCGCAGCACGCCGCTGCCCCCGCCCGGCGCGCTGGCGGCCAATCCGCTGCCCGAGCCCGACCTGGCCGTCGCGAAGGTCCACGAGCTGCGGTTCGCGGGCGGCATGCACGGCGGGCTGCACCAGGCGATGCTGGACGGCCGGTCCGTGCCCTTCATGTCGCTGCTGCGCACCGGCAAGGCCTGGGCGGTCAACGGCGTGGTGGCCGATTCGCACGTGCACGAGCCGGTGCTCACGCTGCGGCGCGGGGGCTCGTACCGCCTGCAGTTCATCAACGACACGCGCTGGCACCACCCGATGCATCTGCACGGCCACGCCTTTCGCGTGCTGTCGCGCAACGGCCAGCCCACCCGGCATCGCGAGTGGCAGGACACGGTGCTGCTGGCGCCCGACGAGAAGGTGGAAGTCGCCTTCGTCGCCGACAACCCGGGCGACTGGATGCTCCATTGCCATGTGCTGGAGCACCAGGACGGGGGGATGATGGCGGTGGTGCGGGTGGCTTGAGTGCCGCTACTGCGTCGTCCCCGCGAAGGGGGGGACCCAGGCCTTTCAGGCAGACGAAGAGGGAAGCTCTGGATTCCCGCCTTCGCGGGAATGACGGCAGTGGGACGACGGCGTGCCTACGCCGGCGTGTACCCCGCCTCCTTCAGCGCCTGCACGAACCGCTCGCGCGGCTGCGACGACTCCACCCGCGCCTGCTTGCCGCCCAGGTCCACCTCCACCTTCGCCTGCGGATCGACCTCGTGCGCGGCCTCGGTGACGGCCTGGACGCAGTGGCCGCAGCTCATGGCCGGAAGCTTGAATTCATGCATGGGAGCTCTCCTGTGGTTGAACGCCCGATGCTGGAGCTTGCCACGGGGGCAAGGTCAACGGGGCGTCGCGGGCAGCCCTGCATTGACCAGGGTCAAGCGCGGGACAGGGCTTGACCTTACCATGATGGAAAGGTTCAGACTGCCTGCATGAACACCGCCGCCCTGCCCTCTCCACCACCCACCCTCGCGCCCGTCCGGCTGCAGATCGAGGGCATGACCTGCGCGTCCTGCGTCAACCGCGTCGAGCGGGCCCTGAAGAAGGTGCCGGGCGTGGAGAGCGCGACGGTGAACCTGGCGACCGAGACCGCCGAGGTCTCGCTCCTCGACGCGGCCACCGAAGTCTCGGCGCTCTCCGCGGCCGTCGAGAAGGCCGGCTACCACGCCCAGGTGGTGCAGGAGCAGGCGCCGCCGGCGCGCGAGGACTCGGCCTTGCATAGCGCCTGGCCGGTGCTCGTGGCTGCCCTGCTCTCGCTGCCTCTGGTGCTGCAGATGGCCGGCATGGCACTGGGGCGCGACGACTGGATGCTGCCGCCCTGGGTGCAGCTGGCGCTGGCCACGCCGGTGCAGTTCTGGCTGGGCGCGCGCTTCTACCGCGCCGGCTGGGCGGCGCTGCGCGACCGCAGCGGCAACATGGACCTGCTGGTGGCGATCGGCACCACGGCCGGCTGGGGGCTGAGCGTGTGGCAGATGCTCCGCCACGCGCAGCACGGCGTGCCGCACCTGTACTTCGAGGCCTCGGCCGTCGTCATCACGCTGGTGCTGCTGGGCAAGTGGCTGGAAGGCCGCGCCAAGCGCCAGACCACGGCCGCCATCCGCGCGCTGCAGGCCCTGCGGCCGGACAGCGCCCGCGTGCAGCGCGACGGCCGCGAGGTGGAACTGCCCCTTGCACAGCTGGTCGTGGGCGACCGCATCGTGGTGCGCCCCGGCGAGCGCCTGCCGGCCGACGGCGTGGTGCTGGAGGGCAGCAGCCACCTGGACGAATCCATGATCACCGGCGAGAGCCTGCCGGTGGCCAGGCACCCGGGCGATGCGGTCACCGGCGGCTCCGTCAACGCCGAGGGCCTGCTGGTCGTGCGGGCCACCGCGCTGGGCGCGGAGAGCACGCTGGCGCGCATCGTGCGGCTGGTGGAATCGGCGCAGGCCGGCAAGGCGCCGATCCAGCGGCTGGTGGACCAGGTCAGCGCGGTGTTCGTGCCGGTGGTGCTGGTGCTGGCGCTGCTCACCCTGCTGGGCTGGGGGCTGGGCACCGGCCACTGGGAGGACGCGATCCTCAACGCGGTGGCGGTGCTGGTGATCGCCTGCCCCTGCGCGCTGGGGCTGGCCACGCCCGCGGCCATCATGGCCGGCACCGGCGTGGCGGCCCGGCGCGGCATCCTGATCAAGGACGCCGAGGCGCTGGAGGTGGCGCACCGGCTGGACGTGGTCGCCTTCGACAAGACCGGCACGCTGACCGAGGGCCGGCCGCGGCTGGTGGCCTGCGAACCCGAGGGCATCGCACGCGATGAACTCCTGGCCCTGGCCGCCTCGCTGCAGGCCGGCAGCGAGCACCCGCTGGCCCGCGCCGTGCTCACCCAGGCGAGCGAAGAAGGCGTCGCCCTGCGCCCGGCCGAAGGCGTGCAGGCCGCTGCCGGCCGCGGGCTCTCGGGCCGCGTCGGCGGGCGCGAGCTGCGGCTGGGCAGCACGCGCTGGATGGCGGAGCTGGGCGTGGCCTCGGGCCGGCTCGCCGAAGCGGCGGCCCAGGCCCAGGCCGCGGGACGCACCGTCTCCTGGCTGGCGGACCTGACGCAGGCGCCGGTCCTGCTCGGCCTGCTGGCCTTCGGCGACACGCTCAAGCCCACGGCGCAGGCCGGCATCGCCCAGTTGCGCGCGCAGGGCGTGCGCACGGTGCTGGTGTCGGGCGACAACGCCGGTGCGGCCTCGGCGGTCGCCACGCAGCTGGGCATCGACGACGTGCGCTCCGAGGTGCTGCCGCAGGACAAGGCGCGCATCGTGTCGGAACTGCGCAGCGCCGGCGACACGGTGGGCATGGTGGGCGACGGCATCAACGACGCGCCCGCGCTGGCCGCGGCCGACGTGGGCATCGCGATGTCCAGCGGCACCGACGTGGCCATGCACGCGGCCGGCATCACGCTGATGCGCGGCGACCCGGCGCTGGTGGCCGATGCCCTGGACATCTCGCGCCGCACCTACGCCAAGATCCGGCAGAACCTGTTCTGGGCCTTCGTCTACAACGTGGTCGGCATCCCGCTGGCGGCGCTGGGCTGGCTGAGCCCGGTGGTGGCCGGGGCCGCGATGGCGTTCAGCAGCGTGAGCGTGGTCACCAATGCGCTGCTGCTGCGGCGCTGGAAAGGAGCGCGCCGTGGCTGAAGCCCAACTGAACATCGGCGAAGCCGCCCGCCGCTCGGGCGTGTCGGCCAAGATGGTCCGCCACTACGAATCGCTCGGCCTGCTGCCGGCGGTGAACCGCACCGAGTCGGGCTATCGCCAGTACGGCGATCGCGAGGTGCACACGCTGCGCTTCATCCGCCGTGCACGCGACCTGGGCTTCTCCATGGCCGAGATCGCCGAGCTGCTCAAGCTGTGGCAGAACCGCCGCCGCTCCAGCCACCAGGTGCACCACATCGCCCAGCGGCATGTCGACGAGCTCACGCGCAAGCTGCAGGAGATGGAAGCCATGCGGCGGACGCTGCAGCACCTGATCGACTGCTGCCACGGCGACGAGCGGCCGGAGTGCCCGATCCTGGAGGAGCTGGGCGGGGATGGACACAAGGATTGATCGTCCTTGTGCCCAGCCGAGGCCTGGCCTACAAGGCTCGGCATGCACAAACTTCAACTGACCGAGGCCGGCGACTCGCTCGCTGTTGTTTTTCCCGAGGAAATGCTCGCTCGACTCCAACTGAAAGTGGGCGACAAGCTGTACTTGACCGAGGCGCCAGACGGCTTCTTGGTGACGGTTCGCAATCCCAGGTATCAGCGCAAGTTGAAAGCCTTGCGCGCGACCATGAAGAAGTGGCGGACGGTGCTTCGCGAACTCGCCAGGTGAAGCGGGCCTTCAAGCGCAGCGAGGAGGCCGCTTGAGCACCTCCTCACGCGTGCGTGAGCTTCAACCCGACTATTCCCCCCAGGATCATCCCCACGCACAGCAGCCGCGCCACGGTGGCCGGCTCGTGGAACAGCACGATCCCCAGCAGCACGGTGCCCACGGCGCCGATGCCGGTCCAGACGGCGTAGGCCGTGCCCACGGGCAGGCTGCGCATCGCCCAGCCGAGCAGGACCACGCTGGCCACCATGGCGGCCACCGTGCCCACGCTGGGCCAGAAGCGGCTGAACCCTTCGGTGTATTTCAGTCCGATGGCCCAGCCCGCTTCGAACAGGCCCGCGACGACGAGCACGATCCAAGGCATCTTGCGGCCTTTCGTGAAAACGAAGCGCGCAAGGCTAGCAGCGCGGGCCCGGCCGTGCCCGACGGTGCCGGCATGCCCCGGCCTCGGCGATGGTCGCAGCGGCGGTCGCCCGCAGCCGCGTCACGCCTTGGCCGGCTCGCCGGCGTGGCTGGTCTCCAGCCACTCCTCGAAGCCGATCCCGCCCTTCAGGGCCGCGGCGGACGTGGGCACAAGCGACTGGTCGGTGATCGGGGAGCCGAAGTAGGTCGCGTCCGGCGCCGCGACCACCGAGCGGCGGTCGCCCTTGCTGTGCAGCAGGCGCGAGACGACCTGCGCCATCGGCGCGGCGACCGGCCCCGCGATCTCGACGATGCCCTGCGCCGGCGGTCGCACGGCGATCGCGGCGAGCAGCTGCGAGACGTCTCGCGCGGCCATCGGCTGGAACAGCGCGGACGGCACGCGCACGGTGTCGCCGGTCGTCGATCCGTCGGCGATCCCCTGGACAAACTCGTAGAACTGCGTGGCGCGCACGATGGTGAAGGGCAGCCCGGACTTGCCGATCAATTCCTCCTGCGCGAGCTTGGCCCGGAAGTAGCCGCTGGTCGGCAGCCGGTCCGTCCCGACCACGGACAGGATGACCAGGTGCCCGACCTGGGCCCGGCGGGCGGCATCGACCAGGTTCCGGGTGGAGGTGCGGAAAAAGTCGAGGACCGCGGCATCCTCGAACGAGGGCGAGTTGGAGACGTCCACCACCACCTGCGCCCCGGCCAGCGCTTCGGCGAGGCCCTCGCCGGTGACCGTGTTGACGCCGGTTCGCGGCGATGCGGACACCACTTCGTGGCGTTCCCCGCGGAGGTTGTCGACGAGCCTGGAACCGATGAGGCCCGAACCCCCGATGACGGCGACTTTCATGCTGATCCTTCTTGCGTCTGGGTGCCGGGCGGCACGCACGCCGCCCGGTCACCCCCTAGACGCGCGGCGGCGGCGGGTTGTGACAGCGGCCCTCACCTCGGGCTGCCTTCGCCCGTCACGTTCTGGCCGAGGAAGTCGAGGAAGCGGCGCACCGCGGGCACCATTCCGCGCCGCGACGGGAACACCGCCAGCACCTGCGCGGTGGGCGGCTCCCAGCCCGGCAGCACCGGCACCAACTCGCCGTGGCGCAGTTCGTCGGCGCACATGTAGTCCGGCAGCACGCACATGCCCGTGCCCTGCAGCACGGCGAACTTGAGCGTGAGCAGGTCGTCCGCGGTGAAGGCCGGGCGGTGGTCCAGCTCGAAGGCCTCGCCGCGCGGGCCGACCAGCCGCCAGCGCGCCGCGCCGTCGGCCGCCGACATGGCGACGGTGGGCACCCGGGCCAGGTCGCCCAGCTCCTTCGGCGAGCCGACCCGCTGCAGCAGCTGGGGGCTGGCAACCAGCAGGCCGTGCGTCGGCCCCAGCTTCTTGACGACCAGCGAGCCGCTGTCGTCCAGCATGGAGCGCACGCGCAGCGCGACGTCGATGCCCTCCTGAACCGGGTCCACCACGCGGTTGCTCACCTGCATGTCCACGCGCACCAGCGGGTGCTCCGCCAGGAAGCGCGGCAGCAGCGGCCCCACGGTGAACTGCGCCAGCGTGACCGGGCAGGTGACCCGGACGGTGCCGCTGGGCTCGCTGCGCACGCGGGCCAGCGCCTCGTCGGCCGCCTGCGCCTCCTCGCGCAGGGCCACGCAGTGCCGGTGGTAGATCTCGCCCGCCTCGGTGAGCGACAGCCGGCGGGTGGTCCGCTGCAGCAGGCGCACGCCCAGCCGGTCCTCCAGTTCGGCGATGCGGCGAGAAAGGCGGGACTTGGGGATGTTGAGCGCCCGGCCGGCGGCGGCGAAACCGCCACGGTCCACCACTTCGGCGAAGAAGAGCATGTCGTTGAGGTCCTGCTGCATCGCGATCGTCCTATCCATGGAACGAAGAAACGCAATTTTGCCGCCTTATCGATCCGGCGTCCTGCCGGCAAACTCTCTCCATCGCGCGCCACTCCGGCCGCACTCGACAGGAGCCCCCCATGAAACTGCTGCACATCGATTCCAGCCCCCTCGCCGCCGCCTCCGCCTCGCGGGAGCTCACCCGCCGCACCGTCGCGCAGTGGCAGGCCGCGCAGCCGGGCACCACGGTCGAGTACCTCGACCTGGCGGTGGACGCCCCCGGCCACCTCGACGGCGATTCGCTGGGCTTTCGCCTGGGCACCGACGCGCAGGACCTGACCGAGGCGCAGAAGCGCGAGAACGTGCTGTCCGAGCGGCTGGTGAGCCAGTTCCTCGCGGCCGACGTGGTCGTGGTCGGCGCCCCGCTCTACAACTTCAGCGTGCCCAGCCAGCTGAAGGCCTGGATCGACCGCATCGCGCAGGCCGGCCGCACCTTCCGCTACACCGAAGCCGGCCCGCAGGGCCTGGCCGGCGGCAAGACGGTGATCGTCGTCTCCACCCGCGGCGGCAAGTACGCCGGCACGCCGATGGAAGCGCTCGAGCACCAGGAGAGCTACCTGAAGACCGTGTTCGGCTTCTTCGGGATCACCGACGTGCGCATCGTGCGCGCCGAGGGCCTGGCGATGGGCGACGCCGCCCGCGAGCAGGCGATGGCGCAGGCCCATGCGGACATCGCGGTCCACACCGGCGAAGCGGCCAACCAGGAGGTCGCCGCGCTGCGCGCCTGAGCGGGCTTCAGCGGGCCAGGTCGGACGAGGGTCCGGCCGACGGTCCCGCCTTCGCGGCCGCCGTCTTCTCGACGGTGCGCCGCAGCGTCTCGGCCTCCACCGGCTTGGTCAGGTGCAGGTCGAAGCCGGCCCGGGCGGTGCGCTCGCGGTCGAGGTCCGTGCCCCAGCCGGTCAGCGCCACCACGCGCACCTGGCGCAGCTGGGGATCGCCGCGGATGCGGCGGCAGGCCTCCAGCCCGTCCATCACGGGCAGGCCCAGGTCCAGCAGGACGAGGTCGGGCCGGAAGCTGCGCACCAGCTCCACGCCGGCCGCGCCGTCGGCGGCCGAGCGCACCTCGTGTCCCATCAGCCCGAGCAGTTCCACCAGGGAGGCGCGGCCATCGTCGTTGTCCTCGACCACGGCGATGCGCAGCCCGCGCTCACCGGCTTCGGCCGCCCCGGACACACCGCCCGGCGCCTGCGGCGCCAGCGCCGGCACGCCGCCCATGCGCGGCAGCCGCACCGTGAAGGTGGAGCCACGGCCCAGGCCCTCGCTGCGCAGGGACACGGTGCCGCCGTGCATCTGCACCAGCGTGCGCACCAGCGACAGCCCGATGCCCAGGCCGCCGCGCGAGCGCGAGGCCGTGTGTTCGAGCTGGGTGAACATCTGGAACAGCCGGCCCTGGTCGGCCGGCGGGATACCCACGCCGTTGTCCGCCACTTCGATCAGCGCTTCGCCGCCTTCCGCCCGCGCGCTCACCACGATGCGCCCGCCGTCGGGCGTGTACTTGGCCGCGTTGCCCAGCAGGTTGCCCAGCACCTGCACCAGCCGGGTGGCATCGGCATGGACGAAGACCTGCTCGGGCGGCGGCAGCACCTGCAGCTCGTGCCGGCCCTCGTCCAGGGCCGGCCGGGCGACCTCCACCGCCTCGCGCACCAGGTCGGCCACGCGCAGCGGCTCCAGCTGCAGGCGGATCAGGCCGCGGTTGACGCGCGAGAGGTCCAGCAGGTCGTCGATCAGCCGCGCCATCTGCGACACCTGCCGGTCCACCACGTCGCGCGCGCGGGCCAGCTGGCCGGGATCGTCGGCCCGCCGCAGCAGGGCCATGGCGTACTTGATCGGGGCCAGCGGGTTGCGCAGCTCGTGCGCCAGCGTGGCCAGGAATTCGTCCTTGCGCCGGTCCTGCTCGCGCAGCATGGCGTTGTCGCGCACGCGCTCGATGTGGGCCCAGCAGCGCTCGACCACCTCGCCGACGAGCGCGATCTCCTGCTCGGTCCAGTCGCGCGGATCGGCCTGGTGCACCGCCATCATGGCCACCAGCCGGCCCTGCTTGACCAGGCCCGCGCAGATGATGGCCCGGATGCCGATGGCCTTGAACATGCGGCCGCCGCCCTCGTCGCCCAGCTCGCGGTCGACGTCGCGCACCACCAGGTGCTGGCCGCGCCGCAGGTTGGTGGTGGCCTGCGGCCCGAACAGCTCCAGCGAATACGCGCCCACGCTGCTGGGCACGCCGGGCACGCTCCAGTCGTTGCGGATGGTGAAGCGGTCGCCGTCGGGCTCCACGTCGGCATAGGCGCAGCGGGTGGCCCCGAGGTACTCGCCCAGCATGCGGGCGGTGACGCCCATCACCTCGCTGGCGTCGTCCACCTCGCGGGTGGCCTGGCCCAGGCGGTCGAGCAGGCGGTAGCGCAGCTCGCTCTCCTGCAGCGCCAGCTGGGCGCGGTGGCTGGCCGTCACGTCCACGCACACACCCACCCATTCGCGCAGCACCGTGCCGTCCATCACCGGCGTGCCCTGGGCCTGCACGTGGCGGTATTCGCCGTCGCGCCGGCACAGGCGGTAGGCGTGGTCGAAGGCGGTCTTGGCCTGGGTGGCGGCGCGCCAGGCGTCTTCCAGGCCCATGCGGTCGTCGGGGTGCACGGCCTTCATCCAGCCCCAGCCGCGGTAGTCCTCCATGGCCTGCCCGGTGAAGGCGGACCAGGAAGGGTTCTGCTGGGTCACGGAGCCGTCCGGAGCGGTGAACCAGACGAGGGTGGAGGTGTTGGCGGCGAGTGCCTGCAGTCGGTGATGGCCCCGGTCCGGCTCATCGTTCTCGCGTTTCGACATGCGCCGATCATGCCGGGCCCGCTCGACCGGTGCGGCAGGCAAAGGCCTGATGCACCCGTGGCCCGTGGCCTACTTGACGGGCACGGCTTCGGTCACGCGGTAGTAGAGCCCGTACGGGTCGTCGGCCAGCGTGGCGAAGCGGCCTTCGACCACCACCGGCTCCAGCGTGTAGCGCACCGGCGTCTTCGTCCTGACCTCGACCATGCTCTCCGGCCCGCCGGGCGTGCAGAAGCCGCAGGTCAGCGGCACCGAGGACAAGAGGAAGTGGCTCTGCTTCTCGCCCGGCTCCAGCGGCATCATGAAGCCCTGGATGCGCTGCGGCTTCTGGTTGAGCGCCAGCTGCTCGGGCTGGAACTGCGGCAGCACCTTGTTCTTCTCGACCCGTGTCTTCACCGCCGTGAGCGTGGACCACGGCACCACGTCGCCGCGCTGGGGCAGCGGGGCGAACGGGCTGTCGGGGCTGTGCACGCCGGGGCCGCTGCCGGCAGGCACCGGCGGGGACAGCTGGGCCTGCGCGGCCGAGGCGGCGACAAGGAAGGCGATCAGCGTGGCGGCGACTTTCATGCAGGGCTCCGGCTGTCAGTGCTCGTGCTTCATCCCGCAGTATCGCCCGATGGCCAGGCCCTTGCAGGACGCCTGCAGGTCCTTCATGCAGGCCTCGGATTTCTTGCCCGATTCCAGGCACTTGGCCGCGGCCTCGTGCGCGACGGCCATGGCGCGGTGGCGCTGGACGTCCTTCTTCACATCGTCGGCCGAATGGGCCTGGGCCCAGGCCATGCACGGCGCGGCCAGCAGGATCAGCAGCAGGGTTTTCATGTCACCTCGTGTTGAGCAGTTCGCCCGCGTCGGCGCGGTAGGCACCGAAGGCCGGCACCAGCGCGGAAACCACGGCGACCCCGGCGGCCAGCACCGGGATCCAGGCCTCCTGCGGCAGCAGGACCGCGGCGGACAGGGGCAGGGATTGTCGCTCGGACAGCAGCCCGCCCGCGAGCGCCATCAGCGCGTGCCCGCCCACCAGCCCCAGCACCGACGCGGCCCCGGCCAGCCACAGCGCCTCGCACAGCAGCAGCGCGGCCAGCCGGCGCGGCGGCGCGCCCAGCATGCGCAGCATGGCCAGGTCGGCGCGACGCTCGCGCACCGCATTCCACAGCGCGATGAAGACCGACAGGCCCGCGGTGAGCAACAGCACGGCACCCACGGCCCGCAGCACGTCGCCGCCGATGCCCAGCATGCGCAGCAGGCGCGACACCTCGATCGCGGGCGCCGCGGCCTGCATCTCCGTCGTGGTGTTGATGAAGCGCGGGAAGGTCACCGCGGCCAGCGGCGTGCGGTAGCGCACCAGCGCGACCGTGACCTCGCGCTCGGCCTCCATCGCCTTGCGGTCCTCCTCGTCCGCGCCGTGCTGCTCGTGCACCTGCCAGACCGACTCGAGCGAGGTGAGCACCAGCCGGTCGGCCACGCAGCCGCAGGGCGCGAGCACGCCGCTCACCTGGTACGGGGTGTTGCCGTGCCCTTCGCCGCTGCCGGCCAGGCCGTGGTTGCCCACGAAGCGCCCGCCGGGCGCCAGGCCCGTGGCCCGCGCCGCCTGCGCCCCGAGCACGGCTTCCATCGGCCGCTGCCACAGGCGCCCCTGCGCCGCCTGGAGCCGGTAGTGCGCGATGTAGTCGGCCGTGGTGCCCGCGATGCGCAAGCCCTCGAAGCTGTCGCCCAGGCTCAGGGGGATCACCTGCGCGACCTGCGGATGCCTGGCCAGCTCCTGCACCTGCGCGAGCGGCACGTTGCCGGTGGGCGCGTCGATGTGGAACACGCCCGAGAGGATCAGCTGCATCGGGCTGCCCTTGGCGCCGACCACCGCGTCGATGCCGGCCAGGTCGCGTTCGAAGGCACGCTGCACCTGGGTGCCGGCCAGCAGCACGAAGGTGATGGAGGCCAGGCCCAGCGTCAGCAGCAGCAGGTTGAGGCCCGCCTGCAGGGGGCGCGAGAGCAGGTAGCGCAGCGAGAGCCCGGCCAGCTTCATGCGACGGCCTGTTCCTCATCCAGGCGCAGTTGCTGCGCGTCGGCCAGGTCCTCGCGCACGCGCCGGTCGTGGGTGGCGATGACGAGCGTGGCGCCGCAGCGCTGCGCGGCGTCGCGCAGCAGGGACAGAGCGGAGGCCGCGGCCTCGTCGTCCAGGCTGGCCGTGGGTTCGTCGGCCAGGATCAGCTGCGGCGACAGCAGCACCGCGCGCGCCAGCGCGGCCCGCTGGGCCTGCCCGCCCGAAAGCTGCGAGGGGCGCCGGTGGGCGAGCGCCGCGATGCCCAGCGCCTGGAGCGCCTGCGCGATGCGCTTGCGGTCGTGCGGCAGGCCCGCCGCGAAGAAGGCCAGGTCCAGGTTGCCCTCGACCGTGAGCGCCTCGCTCAGGTGCAGCTTCTGCGGCAGGAAGCCGACATGGCGGCCGCGCCAGCGGTCGCGCTGCAGGCCGGGCAGCGCCCGCACGTCCTGGCCGGCGACCACCAGCTCGCCGTCGGCGGCCTCGCGCAGCGCCGCCACCAGCGACAGCCAGGTCGACTTGCCCGTGCCCGATCGGCCCTGCAGCAGCAGCGTGCCGCCCTGCGGCACGTCGGCATCGGGAAAGCGCAGCGGCGCGGCGCCGGGGTAGGCGAAGGCGAGCAAACGGGTGCGGATCACGCGGGCGGCGTCTTCAGTCCCGCACCAGTTCGGCGAAGGTCTTGCGGAACTTGGCGACCTTGGGGCCGGCGACCGCGACGCAGTAGCCCTGGTAGGGGTTCTTCTCGAAGAAGTCCTGGTGGTACTCCTCGGCCGGCCAGTAGTTGGACAGCGCCTTCACCTCGGTCACGACGGGCTTGCCGAAAAGCTTGTCCTGGCTCATCTGCCGGATCATGTCGTCGGCGACCTGCTTCTGGTCGTCGCTCGTGTAGTAGATGCCGCTGCGGTACTGGTCGCCCACGTCGTTGCCCTGGCGGTTGAGCTGGGTGGGGTCGTGCACGACGAAGAAGATTTCCAGGATCTGGCGCGTGCTGATCTGCTGCGGGTCGTAGGTGAGCTTGACCACCTCGTTGTGGCCGGTGGTGCCGGTGCACACCTGGTCGTAGCTCGGTCGCTGCGCCTGGCCGTTGCTGTAGCCGGACTCCACGTCCACCACGCCCTTGACCTTGACGTAGACGGCCTCGGTACACCAGAAGCAGCCGCCGCCCAAAACAATGGACTCAAGCATCATTTTTTACCTCATTAGGTTTTCGCCAAGCTGACGCCGTGCTCTGCTTGCCGGGCACCCGCTCAAGTTGCCCCGCATCTTTCAGCCGATAGAAAACATCTTTCATTTGATTTCGATCACCGATGCCAGTAATGTCGCGGCCAATCTTGTTAGTGATCTCGTCGTTATCATTCAAATAGTTCATCACCAACTCTTCAGCCGAAGCCAAAGACTCATGCCTAATGCTAACGATTACCGAGTTTTCGGTTTCGCGAATCGTAGGCACCTTTAGGCGTAGAGCCTTCATGGCTTCGAATGCCGTGTTCAGCCCTTCACCCACATCTTTATTAGGAGGGTTTGGGAATTTGTTGACCAATCGAACCACAGAAGGATTTCGCGCACTTTGCGTATCGAGAATGTTGTCCAACGTAACGTGCCCCGGCAGCTTTCCAGGACTCTCAATTTCGACGCGATTATCGAAAATCCGAATCTGGATGTCCGTCGTAATGCTGTAATCGCGATGGAGAACCGCGTTGGCAATCACTTCGTGCAACGTCTCATGCGGGTACTCAATGGCTTCCAGCCCCTCGCCACCCAGCTTCTTGGCCTCCTCGATTAGGGACTTGGTCTTATCGACGGCCGCATAGATTTGATTGTAGATGTCTCCCTCGATCGTCAACGGGTCACCCGCTAGAAACTCTCGCTTGATTTCTTCCGCCTTCGTTTTATAGCGCATAATTTTAATGCTCGAGCGCTTGGGAAGAAATATGGGGGGCTCATCACAAAACAGCAGGACGCCCGACACTTTCGCCATCGTCCCCGCGTCATTGATCAACTCTTGATTGCGTAAATACGTTTCCGGCTCAGCATTGGGAATGACGTTCAGAACAAATCTAATAATGCTGTGACTGTTCTCCACTTTCTTGAGCGGGCAATCGACGAATTCATTCTCAAATGTCGTAATCCCCTTGTCCAGCTTCAGCCTCTCGAGCTTTTCAGGCGTGTCTACTTTGACCTTTCCTGCATTTACGCGAATGAACACCTCTCCCGAAGAAGACTTAACAATGTCTTTAATCTTTTTCGCAGTAATATGAAGAACCAATCCCGGGTAATCTTTGCATCTCAGGTATGCTTTTACATCATTGAGGTAGTTCTCCTCAGTATTGATGATCTTGTCGGCTTGCTCTTTCGAGATTTCGTAGGTCGGGTAAGCCATCACTCCTCCGCGTTTGTGTTGGGTTGTTCTTGAGCCGGCGGGTTCTTGGGCCGGCGGTGTTGCACCACGGCTTGCGAGAGCAGCACTTTATAGCCCCACGTAGCCGTGTTCCTGCGGCCATGGGCTTTAGCATCGCGGCCCATGCTGATCGGTGAACTCAAGCCCATCCTGACCGCGCTGGTGCTGCCGCCGGCCGTCCCCCTGCTGCTCGCACTGCTGGGGCTGCTGCTGGCCGCACGGCGCCGGGTCCGCGCAGGCCTCACGCTCGCGACCGCATCCGTATCGGGGCTCTGGTTCCTCAGCTGCAACGCGGTGGGCGTGCTGCTGGCCACCTCGCTCCTGCCGCAGTTCGAGCCGATCCGGCCCACCGAACTCGAACGCGTGCAGGCCATCGTGGTCCTGGGCGGCGGCGTGCTGCCGCAGGCGCCGGAGTACGGCATCGCCCAGCCGTCGCCCTTCACCCTGGCGCGTCTGCGCTACGGCGCCGTGCTGGCGCGGCGCACCGGCAAGCCGATCGCCTTTGCGGGCGGTGTGGGCTGGTCGTCCGCCGGAACCGAGGCGCCGCCCGAATCGGAGACGGCCCTGCGCACGCTGCAGGAACTGGGCGTCCCCCTGCGCTGGAACGGCGCGCGGTCGCGCGACACGGCCGAGAACGCCAGCGAGCTGGCGACGCTGCTGGTCAACCAGGGCGTGCGCCGCATCGCGCTGGTGACCGACACCTCGCACATGCCGCGCGCGGCGCTGGAGTTCCGCCGCGCGGGCTTCGACGTGGTGCCGGCGCCGATGGGCTTCCCGGTGGCGCAGGCGCGGCCGCTGATCGAATGGCTGCCTTCGGCCGAAGGCCTGAGCCTGTCGCGCCGGGTGTTGCGGGAAGCCATCGCCCTTCGCCTCGCCGGCGGCTGACTGTCGCAGAATGTATCCAGGTGCACGGCCCGGTCGTGCACCGCCGGTTGCCTTGACGCTGCGGGCAGGCTCCGGCTACATTACTAACCAGTCAGTCAGTAACCCATGGCCCTCAGCAAACCCATTTCCGGACGTCAGGCCGCCGGCGCGGACGACGCGCCCGCCGCCAAGCGCGAGCGGCGCAAGGAAGCGCGCCCCGGCGAACTGCTGGACGCCGCGCTCGACCTGTTCGTCGAGAAGGGTTTCGCCGCCACCCGATCGGAAGAGGTCGCGGCCCGGGCCGGCGTGTCCAAGGGCACGCTGTTCCTCTATTTCCCCAGCAAGGAAGAACTGTTCAAGGCCGTGGTGCGGGAGAACCTCTCGGGCCGCTTTGCCGAATGGAACGAGGAGTTCGAGACTTTCGAGGGCTCGGCCGCCGACATGGTGAGCTACTGCATGAAGGTCTGGTGGGAGCGCATCGGCGCCACCCGCGCGTCGGGCATCACCAAGCTGATGATCAGCGAGGCGCGCAACTTTCCCGAGCTGGCGGCCTTCTACCAGCAGGAGGTGATCCGGCCGGGCACCCTGCTGATCCGGCGCATCCTGCAGCGCGGCATGGACAGCGGCGAGTTCCGCCGGGTCGACCTGGACTACGCCGTGTTCTCCATCGTCGCGCCCATGATCTTCCTGATCATGATGAAGCACTCCCTGGGCGCCTGCGCGCCGCAGGACTACCCGCTGGACCCCGAGCGTTACGTGCAGTCCCAGTGCGAGATCCTGCTCATGGGCCTGTGCGTGCGGCCTGATGTCGGCTCCTAGAATCGACGGTTTGTCCCGACCCCGACAGCCGCACGAAACGACCACCATGAGCCCGCAGCCCTCCCTCGACCAACTCCGCTTCAACATGATCGAGCAGCAGATCCGCCCGTGGGACGTGCTCGACCCGCAGGTGCTGGACCTGCTGCAGGTGCTCCGCCGCGAGGAGTTCGTGCCGCCGGCGCACCGCGGGCTGGCCTTCGTGGACATGGAAGTGCCGCTGCGCCGCAGCCCCGAGGAGGCGGTCCGTTTCGGCCAGATCATGCTGGCGCCCAAGGTGGAGGCCCGCCTGCTGCAGGAAGTCGGCCCGCAGCCGCACGAGAAGGTGCTGGAAGTCGGCGCCGGCTCCGGCTACATGGCCGCGCTGCTGGCCGGCCGCGCCCAGCGCGTGATCTCGCTGGAGATCGAACCCGAGCTGGCAGCCCTGGCGCGCGCCAACCTCGAGAAAGCGGGCGTGCGCAACGCCGAGGTGCGGGTGGCCGACGGCTCCCAGGGCCTGGCGGCCGAGGGCCCGTTCGACGTGATCGTGCTGAGCGGCTCGGTGGCCGAGGTGCCGCCCGCGCTGCTGCAGCAGCTGAAGGTGGGCGGCCGCCTGGCCACCATCGTGGGCGAGGAGCCGGTGATGCGCGCCACCCTGATCACCCGCACCGGCGATGCCACTTTCACGACCGCCCAGCGCTGGGACACGGTGGCGCCGCGGCTGCTGAATTTCCCCGCGCCTTCGCGCTTCCGGTTCTGACCATGATCGACCAGGTCCGCCCCACCGACCTCGATGCCTGGATCGCCGCGCAGGGCGGCAACGGCCTGGTGCTCGACGTGCGCGAGGTGCCGGAGCTGCGCGCGGCCAGCGTGCAGCCGCAGGGCTTCGAGCTGCTCGCGATCCCGATGAACGAGGTGCCCGCGCGGCTGGCCGAGATGGACCCGGACCGTCCGATCGCGTGCCTTTGCCACCACGGCGGCCGCAGCCAGCGGGTGGCCATGTTCCTGGCCCACAACGGTTTCTCGCGGCTGGCCAACGTGGCCGGCGGCATCGACGCCTGGTCGCGCGAGCGCGATCCCTCGGTGCCCCGCTACTGACGGCCCCGCAGCTCCCGCAGAACAACGAAGCAAGCAAGGACGGACGAATGACCCCCACGCGCCTTCTCCCCCTGGCGGCGGCCCTTGCCGCGGCCCTGGCCACCGCACCCGCCGGGGCGCAGAGCCTGCTGGAGCTGTACGAGTCGGCGCGCGCGTACGACGCGGTCTGGCAGGCGGCCCGCGCGCAGTACGACGCCAACCTGGCGCGCGCCGAGCAGGCCCGCGCGGGCATCCTGCCGACGGCCAACCTCGCGTCCACCGTCAGCCGCTCGAACATCGACGTCAACAACCCGCCTTCGGACCGCGGCTTCGGCACGCAGACGGCCACGCTGTCCGCGGCGCAGCCGCTCTACCGGCCGGCCAACTGGGCCACCTGGCAGCAGGGCAAGCTGCAGGCCGACCTGGCGCAGGCCCAGCTCACCGCGGCCGCCCAGGACCTGGTCATCCGCGTGAGCCAGGCCTACTTCGACGTACTCGCGGCGCAGGACACGCTGGCCTTCGTGCGGGCGCAGAAGACGGCGGTGAACGAGCAGCTGGCCTCGGCCAAGCGCAACTTCGAGGTCGGCACGGCCACCATCACCGACACACGCGAGGCGCAGGCACGCTTCGACCTGGTGACCGCCCAGGAGATCCAGGCCGAGAACGACCTGCGGGTGCGCAAGGTCGCGCTGGACACGCTGACCGGCCGGCCCGACTCGCAGCCCACGCCGCTGGCCGCGCCGCTCAACGTGCCCGCGCCCGAGCCGGCCAGCGTCGACGCCTGGGTCGCGGCCGCCGAGGCCGCCAGCCCGAACATCCAGCAGGCCCGCACCAGCCTGGACATCGCCGAGTGGGAGATCGAGAAGGCCAAGGCCGGCCACAAGCCGACGCTGGACCTCACCGCCAGCTACGGCGTGCAGCGCAACGTCAACGGCAGCGCCACCTCGACGCTGGACCAGCGCAACAACCTCGGCCAGATCGGCGTGACGTTCAACCTGCCGCTGTTCGCCGGCTTCGCCACGCAGAACCGCGTGCGCGAGACGTTGTCGCTGGAAGAGCGCGCCAAGGCCGACCTCGAAGCGGCGCGCCGCAACGTCGCGCAGGCCACGCGCACCGCCTACTTCGGCGTGATCTCCGGCCAGGGCCAGGTGCGCGCGCTGGAGGCCGCGGAGGCTTCCAGCCAGCTCGCGCTGGATGCCAACCGCCTGGGCTACCAGGTGGGCGTGCGCATCAACATCGACGTGCTCAACGCCCAGAGCCAGCTGTTCCAGACCAAGCGCGACCTGGCGCAGGCCCGCTACAACGTGCTGCTCGGGCACCTGCGGCTGCGGCAGGCCAACGGCACGCTGGTGCCGGAGGACATGGCGCGGCTGAACGCGCTGGTGGTGAAGTAACGCGCAGGAACCTGCGCGGCCCCTAGAGGTGGGCCCAGAACGCCGGCGCCCGCTCCGTCGCATCGTGCAGGCCGTCCACCCGGACGATGGGCAGGCGCGAGAGGTCCTCGTCCGAAAGCTCCTCCAGGCAGCCGACGTTCACCCCGTACATCTTCCCCATCGGCGTGTCGTTGCCGATGCCGAATGGCCGCACGCCGCAGTGGCGGCAGAAGAAGTGCTCGTTGCGGCGCGTGTTGAAGACGTAGCGCGTCAGCTCCGCCTCGCCGGCCAGCAGGCGCAAGCCCCCTTCCCGCGCCACCGCGGCCCAGAAGCGGGTGCGGCGGCAGATCGAGCAGTTGCAGCGGTAGGTGCCCTGCTCCAGGTCCAGGTCGGCTTCGAAGCGGACGGCCCCGCAGTGGCAGCTGCCGCGGTAGGTCTTGGGCATGTCAGGACTTCCTCGTCGCAAGGCCAGAAGAGTATGCCGGTGGCCCTTCCCGTCATTCCCGCGAAGGCGGGAATCCAGTGCTTCCGCCTTTTTGCGGGCCTTGTCAGGGAAGCCCTGGTTCCCCGCCTTCGCGGGGATGACGGCTCACGCCCGCAGCTGCTTTACGCCCGCAGCCGACCCCGCGAGTCGCCTTCCGCGTCCTCCGACCTGTGCCGCTGCACCCGCTCGGAGATGCGCTCGCGCAGGCGCCAGCGCGCCGCGTCGGTGAGCATCTTGCCGGCCCAGCGGTAGACGTTGAACTCGCGTACCGTGCTGCGCAGGTTGGCCATGCGCTCGCGCTGTTCGGCCGGCGGCATGGTCAGCGAGCGGTGGATGGCGTCGGCGACTTCCTCGACGTGGTACGGGTTGACGATCAGCGCCTCGGGCATGTCGCGCGCGGCGCCGGCGAAGCGGCTGAGGACCAGCACGCCCTGCTCGTCGTCGCGGGCGGCGACGAACTCCTTGCACACCAGGTTCATGCCGTCGTGCAGGCTGGTGACCAGGCAGACGTCGGCCGCGCGGTACAGGCGGTTGAGCTGGTCGTGCTCGTGGTGCTGCGCGAGCAGCCGCACCACGTCGCGCCCGCCCGAGGCGAAACGCTCGTTGATGCGGCGCGTGACCTGCTCGATGCGCTGCGCGAAGGCCTGGTACTCCTCCAGCGCGGCGCGGGTGGGCGCGGCAACCTGGATGAAGGTGAACCGCCCCTGCAGCTCGGGGTGCTTCTCCAGCAGGCGTTCCACCGCGTGCAGGCGCTCCAGGATGCCCTTGGTGTAGTCGAAGCGGTCCACGCCCACGGCGATGCGGTGGTGGCCGGGGATGTCGTGCAGCTCGCACACCTGGCGCCGGCACTCGGCGGCCGACGGCCATTCGGACATCGTGGCCCGCGTCGGCCATTCGATCGAGATCGGGTAGCTCTCGATGAAGGTCTGCTCGCCCTGGTGCGAGATGCTCGAGTGCTCGTGCTCGATGCGCGCCTCGAGGTAGCGGTCCACCGCCTCGATGAAGTTCTTGCAGTGGAAGCGCGTGTGAAAGCCCATGATGGTGCTGCCCAGCATCCCCTCCAGGATCTCCTGGCGCCAGGGGCAGATGCCGAACGATTCCGGGTTGGGCCAGGGGATGTGCCAGAAGGTCAGGATGGTGGCGCGCGGCAGGCGCCGGCGCACCATCGCGGGCAGCAGCGCGAAGTGGTAGTCCTGCACCAGCACCACCGGGTCTTCGCTGCGCGCCTCGGCCACCACGGCGTCGGCGAAGCGCTGGTTGATCTTGCGGTAGTAGTGCCAGTCCGATTCGCGGAAGACCGGCCGCACGTGCGCCACGTGGCACAGCGGCCAGAGGCCTTCGTTGGCGAAGCCGTAGTAGTAGCCCTCCTCCTCTTCCGGCGTGAGCCAGACGCGGCGCAGCTGGTACTCCTCGTGGCCGGGCGGCAGCGCCACGCGGTCGTGCCGGTCCACCGCGTCGCGGTCGGCCGTGCCGCTGCCGTGCGCGATCCAGGTGCCGGAGCAGGCGCGCATCACGGGCTCGACGGCGGTCACGAGGCCGCTGGCCGGCCGGCGAACGAAGATGCGGCCGTCCTTGCCGCGCTCGTGGATGTAGGGCTCGCGGTTGGACACCACGATCACCTGGTCGCCGCGCAACTGCGAGCGCAGCAGCGACTGCAGGCGCGGAGCGTCCCACTCGGCCTCGTGGCCCTGGTAGCGCCGGTACTCGTCCTCCAGGTCGCGCAGGCGCGCGCGCAGTTCCTGGGCCACCGGCTCCAGCTCGGGCGTGCCGCCGCCCAGCGGCCGCACCAGGCCCTCGCCGCGCAGCAGCGCGCGGGTGCCCGACACCCAGCCGCGCCAGCTCAGCTGCGCCACGGCCATGGTGACCAGCGCGATGATCACGCCCACGCCGGCGATCAGCGCGATCAGGTAGCGGCGCGTGTCCTGGCTGCGGCGTTCGATGAAGCTCAGGTCGTGCAGCAGCACCAGCTGGCCGACCGGCCCCGACTCGGCCGTGACCGCGTGCGAACTGACATGCACCGAGCCGCCCTGCAGGCGCAGGCGCGGGTCGACCTCGCTGCCCAGGCGCTCGGCGGCGGCGCAGGTCAGGTCCTTCGGGTAGCTGGCGGTGCGCGTGAGCAGGTCGCCCGCCGTGGAGCACCAGCCCATGGCCACCATGCGCTCGTCCTCGACCGCGCGGTTGAACAGGTGCTGCAGCTTGCGGCCCTTGGGGTCCTGCAGCGCTTCGGCGATCGATTCCGACAGCGTGTTGGCCATCAGGTTGCCGCGCATGTTCATGTCGCGCGCGAACCAGCGAAGCGTGAGGCTGTCCATCAGCGGCAGCGCGAAGTAGGCCGCCGCCGTGAGCACGACGACGAGGGGAAGGAGGAACCGAAGCTGGAGGTTGAATGCTTTCATCGATCAGCGTGTAGGGCGTCCCCGCTTCGTGGGCGACGCGCATCGGAAGGCCGGTCGCAAGGCCGGCCGCGACCGGTTTGGACCACCGGGGAACGGCAGAGTTCTCCCGGACGGGCTTAATTTACCCCTGTCGGATTGCATTTGGGCGAATGCAACCCATCCGTGGACGCGAAACCGCGTCCCTCAGAGCACGCGGCGCAGCGCCTCGAAGAACAGCTCGGACTGCAGCCGCTCGCCCTGGGTCTGCGCGGCCACATCGCGCACCAGCCCTTCAGCCACCGGCGCGAGCGGCCGGCCGGTGGACTGGGCCAGCACCTGGTGCAGGCAGGCCCGCTCCAGGTAGTAGAGGTCATCGTAGGCGTAGTCGACGCGGTCGCCGCAGACCACCACGCCGTGGTTGGCGAGGAAGGCGATGTCGCGGCCTTCCATCGCGTGGGCGATGCGCTCGCCTTCGCGCTCGTCCAGCGCCAGGCCGTTGTAGCGGCGGTCGATCGCGATGCGGCCATGGAAGCGCATCGCGTTCTGCGACAGCGTGGTGTCCAGGCCCCGGTCCTGCGTCAGCGTGAGCGCCGTCGCGTAGGGCATGTGGGTGTGGAGCACGCAGGCCTTGCGGGCGATGCGGTGCACCGCCGCATGGATGAACATCGCGGTCGGCTCCACCTCGTGGCGGCCGGCCAGCTGGCGGCCGTGCGCGTCGACCATGACGATGTCGTCGCCGCGCACCTCCTGCCACAGCAGCCCGCGCGGGTTGAGCAGGAAGCGGCCCGAGCGGTCGGGCAGCTCCAGGCTGAAGTGGTTGCACACGCCCTCGGCCAGCCCGTGGTGGGCGGCAGCCCGCAGCGCGAGCGCGAGGTCTTCGCGCAGGCGCGCGACGGCGGGGGAATCGAAATCCTGCTGGTGCATGGCGTTGCGCTCGGTCATGACCACCCGAGTGTGCGGGCAGCCCAGGCCGGGCGCAACGGTCCCGCCTTTCGCGGGGGCGACCGCTACTTCGTGCAGGTCGTCTTGCTCCAGTAGCTGGGCGTCCACTCGGGCTGCGAGTTCACGTTCCACACGGACGAGCTCAGCGTGGTCGCCACGTAGGGCAGGCCCAGCCGCATCACCTTGGCCCCGGCCATGTAGCGCACGGTGCCGCTCCAGGCCGGGAAGGTGCTGCACGCCGCGGAGGTGGGTGCGGGTGCGGGTGCGGGTGCGGGTGCGGGTGCGGGTGCGGGTGCGGGACTCGGCGCGGGTGCAGGCGCCGGCGCAGGCGCGGGCGCGGGCGCAGGAGCAGGCGCCGGCGCGATGGTCGTCGTGCAGGTGGTCTTGCTCCAGTAGCTCGGCGTCCACTCCGGGGGCGAATTCATGTTCCACACGGAGGAGCTCAGCGCGGTGGCCACGTAGGCCTGGCCGAGGCGCATCACCTTGGCGCCGGCCATGTAGCGCGTGGTCGCGCTCCAGGTCGGGCAGCTGGCCGTCGGCGCGGGCGCCGGTGCCGGAGCCGGGGCGGGCGCCGGAGCAGGCGTGGGCGCCGGGGCCGGGGCGGCGGGAGCCGGTGCGGGTGCGGGGGCCGGAGCAGGCGCAGCCGTGCTCGTGCCGCTCCACAGCTTGTAGTCGTAGACCACCATGTCGCCGCTGCCGACCACCGGCTCCACGCCCAGTTCCACGCTGGCCACGTACTCGTTGCCCACGGCCCAGGGGTTGCCCTTGGCGTCGCGGCGGGTCGACACGTAGTTGATGATGGCCGCCAGGTCGATCTCGCCGGGCGCGACCGGCAGCACGGCCGGCACGAAGGCGATCATCTTCCACCCGGTCTTGCCGTAGGTGCCGTTGAGCGAGCCGAAGTTGTAGAGCAGCGCGCCGTCCGCGCCCTTGGTGGCATACACGTGGTAGAGCTTGCCGCCGATGGTGGCGTCATGGTCGTACCACACCGGGTTGCGGCCGCCCGGCGTGTTGTGCGTGCCGTAGTTCCCCCAGTTGTTCAGCGGGATCATGATCTCGTGCGTAATGGACGAGCTCATGAAGCCGGCGTCCTGCTTCGGCGCGGACTGCAGCCAGATGTCGAAGCTCAGGTGGCCCTGGCCGGTCGGGGTGGACAGGTGGGCGAGGTTGAACTTGGCCTTGAGCGACTTCAGCGGCAGCTGCATCGGGAAGATCGTCCCCGGCGTGTGGCCCGAGGGCGCCTGCTGCAGCGTGGAGCCGTCGGTGAGGCGGATCGGGTCGCCGTCCACCATGCTGCCGGAGCTGTAGAAGCCCGGCTTGCGGCCGCTCAGCACCGACGGGTAGCCCTTGACCTCGGCCGAGCCGGCCGGGTTGGGCCAGCGCCACTTGAAGCGGAAGGCCACTTCGCCGTTGGCGCCCACGTTGGGGCTGACGCCGACCTGCTGCTCGAACTGCGAGGCGTTCGGGCCCTCCGTGATGAAGCCCGCGCCCCAGCGGTTGTCCTCGATCCAGTATGCGTCGTTGGCGCGGCCGGCCTGCAGCCAGGCGTTGGGGCTGGGCGCCACGGGGATCGTGGGCACCTGGGCCCAGCTCAGGCCCGCGCCCAGCGCGAGGGCGGCGGCGAGCACGCAGGACTTGGCCTGGAAGCGCCGCGCGGCGGCGTTGCAATGCGAACGGGTTCGGGGGGTCTTGAACTGCGGGACCATCGGGAACGTCTCTTCGGGTGGCGTCGGGCAAAGCTCCGCCCGGCGCGGGCGCGCGGCGCTTTGCCGGCGGTGCCACGGTCGGAAGGAGGCGGGGACGCTGGGGCTGCTGCGCCGCGTGGCGCGGGCCCTCGAGGGGCCACAAGCTCAGCGTTGGGGCCGGATGCTAGTAGGACACGTCCGACGCGTCTGTAGGGAAACGCGGATGAGCTGTAAGCGGAGGGTTCGAAGCTTACAAACCCTGCCGAGCTGGGCCGGGCGGCTTACAGGCGGACACGGCTCATGCTCATCCATACGTGTGGGCTTCTTGCAGAAATGGAAACGGCCGGAATGTCCGGCCGTCTCTCGCTTCATCCGCGCGTCGCGCCGGGGTCGGTCTTAGTTGGTCGAGCGGAAGACCAGGACACGGTGGTTCCCCTTGTCCACGACGACCAGGTTGCGGCCGTCGAACCGGACGCCGGTGGGCCCCCGCAAGGTGTTCGCGGCTGGAACATCGCCACCTGCGTTCCCGGTGCCGCCCGCGAAATCCCGCTGGCCGATCACCTGGGTCGCGACTTGCCCGAATTGCGCTTCAGGAAAGGTGTCCCAGACCAGCACGCGGCTGTTGCCCGTGTCCGCGACCGCCATTTGCCCACTCTCGCGGACGTCCACGGAACCGGGGGCGAACAAGGTCGCGCTCGACGGTTCCCCTTGGCCTGCGTTGATTCGTCCCTCGGTGAAACTCGCCTGCCCGACGACTCGGGTTGCCGGTCGGAAATCCCCGTCGGGGAACGTCTCCCAGATGAGGACGCGGTTGTTTCCCCGATCCGCAACAACGAGCCTGCGGTCGTCCGACCAGACGGAGCTCGGGTCGCGCAACGTCTTTTCGTTCGGATCGACCTCCCCAGTTCCATTTTCGTCCCGGTCGTTGGGCTGGCAGATGTTCTTGTTGCCCTGCCCAATCACGAAGTCAGCACCTTCGCCAGCCTCGGGAACCTTGCTCCAGATCAGTACCCGATGGTTGAGAGTGTCAGCAACGATCAGTTTGCCGAGTGGGGTGATGTAGGCGGCCTGGGGGTGGTTGAATTTGTCATCGGCACAGCCGGGGAACCCGGACAAGTTCCCCACGACGATGTCATGGTCCGCCAGTGCGTCGGCCGGCGCCGAGTTGTAAATGAGCGCGTTGTTGAAGGCCATGACGACGAGGTTCCCGTCCCGCGTGGAAACATCGAAGGCATTGCCAGCCAACTCGAACTCGGCGGCGGCGCCGCTGAGAGCGTCGTAGCCGGTGAACACCTTGATTGCGTTTCGAGCCGCGACGAACAGCCTGCCATCGGCCATCACCGCCGGGCTCCCCGTGGGCGTATCCAGGCGATCGAGCTGGTGCGAATCCACCGGCGCGTCACCCTGGTCGAAGCCCTGCTGACCGAGCACCACGCGGGCTTCCGGGAACTCACCCCAAGTGAGCACTTGCGGGATCGGAACGACCGCCGGCGGCCCCTCGGGCGGCGCCGGCACATCCGGCACCACGCCTCCTCCTCCTCCGCCACCACCACCGCCGCAGCCCGTGGCCAAGGCAATCAAAAAAGCGGCTCCGGTGAGCCGAAGCCGCATGCAGGCGCGATATCCCATGTACTCCTCGCTGGGTAAGGGTCGATGAAGCCGCGGATGCTGGGGCGCGAGGGCCACGCCCACAAGGCGTCAAGTCACGGACGCCCTGACCAAGTCCTCGAAGCGGAGGGAAGAAAAGAAGAAGAAGAAGAAGTTCGGCCGCGATCAGCGGCCCGCGGCCAGCAGGTCGAGCACGGCCTGCGCCGTCCGCGCAGCCGCCCCGCGGTGCGCGCCAGCGAAGCTCAATCCGGCTTCGGCCTGGCGCGCGCGCCGCGGCGCGTCGGCCGCAAGCCCCGCCGCTTCGCGCACCGCATCCTCGAGCGTCGCCACCCGCACCGCCGCCCCCGCCGCCTGCGCGTTCTCCGCGGCTTCCGCGAAGTTGAAAGTGTGCGGGCCCATCACCACCGGACACCCGCACGCCGCGGCCTCGATCAGGTTCTGCCCGCCCAGCGGCAGGAAGCTGCCGCCCAGCAGCGCCACGTCGGCCAGGCCGTAGTACAGCGGCATCTCGCCCAGCGAATCGCCGATCCACACGTCGGCCTGCGCGGGCCCCTGCTCCGCATCCCACTCGCTGCGCCGGGACACCGACAGCCCCGCCTGGCGCGCGAGCGCCGCGACCTCGTCGAACCGCTGCGGGTGGCGAGGCACCACCAGCCACCGCACGCCCGGGACGGCGGCATCGCTGGACCGCCGGGCGAAGCCCGCCTCGTCGAGCTCGCGCTGCGCGGCCAGCAAGCGGAACAGCTCGCCGTCCTCGCCTTCGCGCGAGCTGGCGAACATCACCACCGGCTGCGCCAGGCGCTCGCGCCAGCCGCGTCCCCGCGCCAGCAGCGCGGGATCGGGCTGGGCGTCGAACTTCAGGTTGCCGAACACGCCGCCGACACGCGCGCCCACCCGAGTGAGCCGGCGGGCATCGTCCTCGGTCTGCGCCCAGGCGGCCTGCAGCGACGCGTAAGCCGGCCGCGACAACCGCTTGAGCCGCAGCGTCTGGCGCAGCGACTTCTCCGAGAGGCGCGCATTGGCCAGCACCACCGGCACGCCGGCGCGCCGGCAGGCCTCGGCGAGGTTGGGCCACACCTCGGTTTCCATCAGCACGCCGGCGCGCGGCTGGAAATGCGCGAGGAAGCGGCGCACCGCGTGCGGTGTGTCCCAGGGCAGCCAGGCCTGCACGTCGCCTTCGCGCAGCAGCGAGGCGCCTTCCGCGCGGCCGGTGGCGGTGCCGTGCGTGAGCAGGATCCGCAGGCCCGGGTCGCGTTCGCGCAGCGCCTGCACCAGCAGCGCCGCCGCGCGCGTCTCGCCCAGCGACACCGCGTGGATCCACAGCGCGCCGGGCACGGCCGGCGTGCCGTAGAAGCCGAAGCGCTCGTCCACCGCCTCCAGGTAGCCGGGCTCGGCCACGCCGCGGCGGCGCAGCCGGCGCCGCAGCAGCGGCTGCGCGCCGTGCATCAGCAGCGAATAGAGCCGGCGGATCATCGCGGGCGCACGTCCTGCCAGGCGGCCCACACCGCCTCGGGCGACGGACAGGGCGAACCGTGCACGCTGCGCTGCGGCCCCTCGCCCAGCGGGCCGGTGCGCCAGGCGGTGTCGAAGTTGTAGACCTGCACGTGCGGCAGCTGCAGCGCCACCGCGATGTGGGACAGGCCGCTGTCCACGCCGATCACGCCGGCGCAACCGGCCAGCCGGTCGGTGAGCGCGGCCAGGTCCAGGCGCGGCCACACCACTGCGTGCGGGCCGATGGCCGCGGCCAGCGCGACGCTGCGCTGCTGCTCGGCGTCGCTGCCGTGCGGCAGGCCGATGGCAAAGCCCTCCTCCACCAGCCGGCGGCCGGTGCGGACCCAGTGCTCCACGGGCCAGCACTTGTCGTCGCGGGAGGTGCCGTGCACGAAGGCGACGCAGGGCCGGTCGCCCTCTCGCACCGGCTGCGCGAGCAGGCCCCAGCGCAGGGTCGTGGGCATCGCGTAGCCCAGCGACATGGCGCACAGCTCGCGCGAGCGCTGCACCGCGTGGCTGCGCGAGGGCACGGGCACGGCCACGTCGGCCAGCCAGCGGGTCGGCGCCTCGTAGCTGGAGCCTTCGGTCTGGTTGGCCAGCGCATAGCGCTTGCCGCCCGGGGCCACGATCGCGGTGCGGGCGACGAGCGCCGACTTGGTCAGGCCCTGCAGGTCCAGCACCGCGTCGTAGGCCTGCGCCCGCAGCGCCTCGCGGAAGGCGCGCCAGCCCTGCCGCGTGGCGGGCGACAGCGGTGCCTTGCTCCAGCGGCGCAGTTCCAGCGGGATCGCCTGGCGCACGCCTTCGCAGCGCTGCACCAGCGGTGCGAAGCCGCGCTCGACCACCCAGTCGATGGCCGCATGCGGCAGCGACGTGCGCACGTCCTGCACGGCGGGCATGGCATGCACCACGTCGCCCAGCGACGAGAGCTTGACGATGAGGATGTTCAAGGAGTTCGCGGTGCCGTCAGTGCGCCGCTTCGGCGACCTTCGCGTCCGGCTTGACGCTGCGCAGCAGCGCCAGCATCTCGCCCTCGATGCGGTGCAGCGCCTCCTGCGTCTGGCCCTCGAAGCGCAGCACCAGCACCGGCGTGGTGTTGGACGCGCGGACCAGGCCGAAGCCGTCCGGCCAGTCGACCCGCACGCCGTCGATGGTGGACACCTCGGCCGGCGCCGCGAACTTCGCCTTGGCCATGAGCTCGGCCACGATGGCGTGCGGCTCGCCCTCGGCGCATTTCACGTTGAGCTCCGGCGTCGAGAAGCTGGTGGGCAGCGCGTCCAGCACGGCGCCCGCATCCTTCTCGCGCGAGAGGATCTCCAGCAGCCGCGCGCCGGCATAGGTGCCGTCGTCGAAGCCGTACCAGCGCTCCTTGAAGAACATGTGGCCGCTCATCTCGCCGCCCAGGGGCGAGTCGACTTCCTTCATCTTCGCCTTGATCAGCGAGTGGCCGGTCTTGTACATCAGCGGCGTGCCGCCGGCCTCGCGGATGGCGGGGGCCAGGCGCTGCGTGCACTTGACGTCGAAGAGGATGGTGCCGCCGGGCACGCGCTGCAGCACGTCGCGCGCGAACAGCATCAGCTGGCGGTCCGGGTAGATGTTGTTGCCGCCGCGCGTGACGATGCCCAGGCGGTCGCCGTCGCCGTCGAAGGCCAGGCCGAGTTCGGCGCCGCTGGTGCGCAGCGCCTCGATCAGGTCCTTCAGGTTCTCGGGCTTGCTCGGGTCCGGGTGGTGGTTGGGGAAGTTGCCGTCCACCTCGCTGAACAGCTCGATCACCTCGCAGCCCAGCGCGCGGAAGATGCCCGGGGCCGAAGCGCCGGCCACGCCGTTGCCCGAATCGATCACGATCTTCATCGGGCGCGCCAGCTTGATGTCGCCCGCGATGCGGTCGCGGTACGGGGCCAGGATGTTGACGTTGCGCACCTTGCCCTGGCCACCGGTGGTCCCGCTCCCGTCTTCCATCATGCGGCGCAGCGACTGGATCTCCTCGCCATAGATGGCCCGGCCGCCCATCACCATCTTGAAGCCGTTGTAGTCCTTGGGGTTGTGGCTGCCCGTGACCTGGATGCCGCTGCTGCAGAGCGTGCTGGCCGCGAAGTACAGCATGGGCGTGGTGACCACGCCGACGTCGATCACGTCCACGCCGCTGTCCAGCAGTCCGCGCACCAGCGCGGCCGAGAGCATGGGGCCGGACAGGCGGCCATCACGACCCACCGCAACCGTGCGCTCGCCCTCCGCCCTGGCCGTGGTGCCGAAGGCGCGGCCGAGCGCTTCAGCCACCTCTTCCGTCAGCGTGGAAGGCACGATGCCGCGGACGTCGTAGGCCTTGAAGATGGAAGGGGAGACTTGCATGGCGGGACAGTAGGAAGTGGAAGGAAGGAGCGTTCGGGGAAACGGCGGATTGTAGGGAACGGGCCGGGAGGGACATGTCCGAAAACGGCCAGTCCCGGCGGGGCGCCCTCCTATGATGAGCCCATGCCCCTGGACCCCGAGACCCTGCAGCCCGACGCCTGCTACCTGGCGCTGAAGGCACGCGACGCGCGCTTCGACGGGTGCTTCTTCACCGGCGTCACGTCCACCGGCATCTACTGCCGCCCGGTCTGCCGGGTGCGCACGCCCCGGCGCGAGAACTGCCGCTTCTTCCCCCATGCGGCGCAGGCCGAGCGGGCGGGCTTCCGTCCCTGCCTGCGCTGCCGGCCCGAGCTGGCGCCCGATGCGCAGGCCTGGTCGATGCAGGATGCCGCCAGCATCCTGGCGCGGCAGGCCGCGCGCATGCTCGACGAGCCCGAGGCCTGGGGCGACGACACCCCTTCGGTGGAGCTGCTGGCGGCCCGGCTGGGCGTGAGCGAGCGCCACCTGCGCCGCATCTTCGAGGCGCAGTTCGGCGTCTCGCCCCTGCAGTACCTGCAGACGCGGCGGCTGCTCACCGCCAAGCAGCTGCTGGCCGACACCGCCCTGCCCGTCACGCAGGTGGCGCTGGCCAGCGGCTTCGGCAGCCTGCGCCGCTTCAACGCCGCGTTCGCGCAGCACTACGGCCTGTCGCCCAGCCGCCTGCGGCGCGAGGGCGCGGGGCCGGCGGGCCAGGGCATGGTGGTGCGGCTCGGGTACCGCCCGCCGTACGACACGGGCGCGATGCTCGCGTTCTTCCGCCAGCGGGCCATCGTCGGCCTCGAGCACGTCGCGGCCGAGGGCCCGGGCACGCTGGCCCGCACGCTGGAGCTGCACGCGGGCGGCCGCCGGCATGGCGGCTGGATCGAAGCCGGCTTCGACGAGGAGCGCCACCAGTTCGTGCTGCGCGTGAGCGAGTCCCTGCACGAGGCCCTGCCGCAGGTGATCCGGCGCGCCCGCGCGGCCTTCGACCTGGACTGCGATCCGCTGGCGGTCAACGGCGTTTTGCAGGAGTCCTTCCCCGGTTGCGAGGGCCTGCGGGTGCCGGGCGCCTTCGGCGGCTGGGAGCTGGCCGTGCGCGCGGTGCTGGGCCAGCAGATCACGGTGGCGGCGGCGCGCACGCTGGCGCAGCGCGTGGTGGAACGCTTCGGCGCGCCCATCGAGACGCCGCACGCGGCCCTGCACCGGCTGTTCCCCACGCCGGAAGCGCTGGCCCAGGCGGAAGGCGACGCCCTCGGCTCGCTGGGCATCGTTCGACAGCGGCAGGCCGCCATCGTGGCGCTGGCGCGCGCGGTGCAGGCCGGCACGCTGCAGCTGCATGCGGGCGCCGACGTGGGGCCCACGGTGGAGGCCCTGAAGTCGCTGCCCGGCATCGGCGACTGGACCGCGCAGTACATCGCGATGCGCGCGCTGCGCTGGCCCGATGCGTTCCCGTCCGGCGACGTGGCCCTGCAGAAGGCGCTGGGCGTGCAGCAGGCGCGCCTGCCGGCTCGCGAAGCCGAGGCGGCGTCGCAGGCGTGGAAGCCGTGGCGCAGCTACGCGGTGATCCGCGCGTGGGCGCGGTTGGCCCCCGGCGCCGTTCCCGCTCCCCACGCCAATCCCGCGTCTTCCCCCGTCGTTCCCGCGTCTCCCTCCGTCATTCCCGCGATGGCGGGAATCCAGGGCTCCCGCCTTCGCGAAACCGAAGAGGAAGCACTGGGTCCCCGCCTGCGCGGGGACGACGGGCCTGCGCCCCGCCTCCGCGGGGACGACGGGCCTTCACCCCGCCTCCGCGCGAATGTCGGACGTCCAAGGAACCCCTCATGAAATTGCCCGCTTCCCTCGTGGCCGCTCGCCACGCCAGCCCGCTGGGCTCCATCCTCCTGGCCGCCACCGACCGCGGCCTGGCCGGCCTTTGGTTCGAGGGCCAGCGCTACCACCCGCCGGCCACGCAGTGGCCGCTGGTGCCCGACCATCCGGTGCTGGCACTCGCCTGCCTGCAGCTCGACGAGTACTTCAGCGGACAGCGCACGTCGTTCGACCTGCCGCTGGACCTGCAGGGCGGCACGCCCTTCCAGCAGTCGGTGTGGCAGGCGCTGCTGGGCATCCCGCCGGGCCAGCGCACCAGCTACGCGGCGCTCAGCCAGCGCATCGGCAAGCCCGCTGCCGTGCGCGCCGTCGGCGCGGCCGTGGGGCGCAACCCAGTGAGCATCGTCGTGCCCTGCCACCGCGTCGTGGGCACCGACGGCTCGCTGACCGGCTATGCGGGCGGGCTGGACCGCAAGACCGCGCTGCTCAAGCTGGAAGGCGCGCTGCCCTAGCGGTCCGCATCCCGCCCGCATCAATCGGCAGCGCAACTTTCATCAATGCGAACCCGGCCATGGCCGCGGTTGCGCCCACACTCGCCCGCCATGCCGCTTTCCTCCATCACCGACTTCGTGCTGCTGGCCGCCATCTGGGGCGGCTCCTTCCTCTTCATGCGGCTGGCGGTGGTGGACCTGGGGCCGCTGCCCACGGCCGCGTTGCGCGTGGCCATCGCTTGCGCCTTCCTGCTGCCGCTGGTGCTGTGGCGCGGCCTGGGCCCGCAGCTGCGCCAGCACGGCCGCAAGGTGCTGGTGATCGGCGTGCTGAACTCGGGCATCCCGTTCGCGCTGTTCGCCTTCGCGGTCTCCACCATCACCACCGGCCTGTCGGCCATCCTCAACGCGACGGTGCCGCTGTTCGGCGCGCTGGTCGCCTGGCTGTGGCTGAAGGACCGGCCGGGCGCGTCGCGCACGCTCGGGCTGGTCGTCGGCTTCGCGGGCGTGGCGCTGCTGGCCTGGGACGGCGCGAGTTTCAAGACGGGCGCCGGCGGCATCGCCCCCGGCTGGGCCGTGCTGGCCTGCCTGGTCGCCACGCTGTGCTACGGCATCGCGGCCAGCGCGACCAGGAAGTACCTGACCGGCCTACCGCCCCTGGTCACCGCCACCGGCAGCCAGCTGGGCGCCACGCTCGTGCTGGCGTTGCCGGCGGCGTGGACCTGGCCCGCCACCATGCCGGGCGCCGCCGCGTGGCTGGCGCTGCTGGCCGTGGGCGTGGTCTGCACCGGCATCGCCTACATCCTCTACTTCCGGCTCATCGAGGAGGCCGGCCCGGCCCGTGCGCTGGCGGTCACCTTCGTGGTGCCGGTGTTCGCCGTGCTCTACGGCGTGCTGTTCCTGGACGAGCAGGTCACCGGCTGGATGCTTTTCTGCGCGGCGGTGATCGTGTGCGGCACGGCCCTGTCCACCGGCCTGCTGAGGCTGCCCGAGCGCAAGCGGCTGGGCGTCCAACGCTGAGCTGGCGAGCTCAGCCGTGGGGCCCCATCTGGGCAATAGCCTGAAAGAGCCATGACCCCCTTGGCGGGACTGCCCCACGGCGCAGGGGGGCTGTTTGAGAATCGTCCGCATCGATGGACCGCAAGGACGCCAAGATGTACAAGATTCTTCCTGCGCTCGCCCTCGGCTTCGCACTTCAGACCGCCCTGGCGGACAACCTGCCGGCCGCCACCGCCGAAGCCTTTTCGGCGACGGGGCTCATGCACGCGACGCTGGTGGGGCCGGCGCAGCCGATAGGCGCCCAGCGCAAGACCGAACAGGCCGTACTGAAGGCCGACGCCGATCCGGCGCAAGACAAGAAGCACGAGTCCGGGCGCGACCACACGACCGGCATGCTGCTGGCCGCGCTGGCGCTGATGGCCGGCATCGTGCTGCGACGTTGGGGCAACAGCCAACAATGAGGGCGACGAAACTCCGGACCCTGGCAGAACGCGCCTTCAAGTGGAGCGCGCTGACCACCATCGGCCGCTTCGCGCTGCAACTCGTCGCGCAGGTCGTCCTGGCCCGCCTGCTCGGGCCCAGCAACTACGGCGTCTACGGCATCGGCCTGGTGGTGCTCACCTTCGCCGGCTTCCTGGCCGGCAACGCCTTCAGCTACAGCCTGGTGCTCAAGAAGGAGGTGGACGACGACGACGTGCGCTTCGCCTTCACCTGGCAGCTGATGGCGGGCCTGGTCTGCGCGGCGGGCGTCTACGCCAGCGCGGGCTGGCTGGCCACCTATTTCGGCGACCCGCGCGTCGAACCCATGCTGCGCTGGATCTCGGTCGCGGTCCTGCTGCAAAGCCTGATCGCGCCCTCCAGCTGCCTGATGACGCGCGAGCTGAACTTCCGCGACATCGGCCTGATCCACCTGGGCAGCTACGGCGCCGGCTACCTGATGGTGGGCGTGCCGCTCGCCCTGCGGGGGTTCGAGGCGCAGGCCCTGGCCGGGGCGTGCGTGGTGCAGGCGCTGGTGGCGCTGGTGGCCAGCTTCGCGCTGCGCCCGCACCCGATCAAGCCGCTGCTGCGGCATCCGATGAGCGCCGACACCTTCGACACGGGCCGCACGGTGTTCTTCACCAACATGGTCAACTGGCTGCTCACCAACGTCGACCGCATCGTCATCGGCCGGCTCCTCAACACGCACTCGGTGGGCCTCTACAACGTGGCCTACAACTTCGCGTCGATCCCGTACGTGCTGCTGGTCAACTCGCTGCAGCCCACCTTCCTGGCCGCGGGCGCCCGGCTGCAGGACGACCTGCGCCAGCTGGGACAGGCCTGGCTCACGCTGCTGGCCTGCATGATGGTCTTCCTGATCCCGGCCGGCGTGCTGCTGTCGATGCTGGCCGGCGACCTGGTGCGGGTGCTCTACGGCCCGGCCTGGAGCGAGGCCGGCTGGGTGATGGCGATCATGTTCCTGTGCCTGCCCGCCTGGTGCTGCCTGGGGATGTCCACGCCGGTGCTGTGGAACACCGGGCGCAAGCACCTGGAGGCGATGCTGCAGCTGCCGATGCTGGCCGCCGCCGTGCCGCTGTGGTGGCTGCTGGCGCCGCTGGGCATCCGCGCCATCGTGATCGCCGCGGCCGGCGTGATCTTCGCCCGCGCCATCGTCATCGTCGCCGCCGGCCTGCGGGCGCTCGACCTGTCCTGGCGCCTGCTGCTGCCGTTCGCGCTGCGCGGCCTGGCCCTGGCCGCGGTGTGCGGGGTGGCGGTGACGCTGGGCCGGCAGTTCGTGTCGTCGCTGCACCAGCCGCTGGCCACGCTGATCGTGGAAGGCTGCACCGGCTTCGGCACGCTGCTGCTGGTGACCCTGGTGTGGCCGCAGGTGCTCGGCCCCGAGGCGCGCGGCGTGCTCTCGCGCCTGATCCCCTCCATGGGCCCGCGCTGGGCCCCCCAGGCCCGGCCATGACCGCATGCCGCAAGGAACGATCCCGATGAACCGAGCCCACGACGCGACCACCGTCCCTGCGCGCAAGGCGCGCTCCGCGAAGAAGGCCGATGGCTGGAAGCCGCGGCGCGACGGCGCGCTGTTCCTGCTGTTCCCGCTGATGCTGGTGCTCACCGGCCTGGAGGTGCTGCTGTCAGGCCGCGACCTCACGCAGGCCTTCGCCATGCTGGAGCAGGAGACCCAGGCGCTGGAGCTGGCCACGCGCCATCCGGTGATCGCCTGGATCCAGCGCGGCATCTCGCTGCTGCTGATCGCGGTCTGCCTGGAGCGCATCGTCAGCCATTTCGCGCAGCGCAAGGCCGTTCCCTCGCCCCTGCTGACCGGGTCCTTCCTGTTCTACTGGCTGACCACCGTGGCGATGACGGCGGTGCTGGCGACCAACCCCAAGATCTCGCACGAGTACGTCTACCCGCTGCTGCTGGGACTGGCCTGCTCGCTGGCCGGACCCGCCGACCGCGACCGCATCCTGGGGGCCGTGCGCAACGCCTTCGTGGTGTTCCTGCTGGCCAGCGTGATGCTGATCTTCGTCAACCCGATCATGGTGCTGGACTCCAGCTACACGCAGGGCCTGATCCCCGGCCTGCCGCGCTTCGGCGGCCTGACCTCGCACCCGGTGATGATGGGCATGCTGACGCAGGCCGTGCTGATCATCCTCTGGGTGCGGCCCTTCAAGCGCACCTGGCTGAACCTGTTCGCATGGGCGCTCGGCCTGGGCGTGCTGTTCATGGCGCAGTCCAAGACGGCCTGGCTGTGCTTCCTGATCAGCGCCTGCTGCCTGGTGGTGGTGCGCCGCGGCATCGACGCCGTGCAGCACGCCGGCGACCCCCGCAGCAGCTCCTTCGGCGTCGGGCTGCTGCTGCTGGTGATCACCGGCATCGTGGCCGTGCTGGCCGCGTTCCTGGTGTTCGACCTGCCCACGGTGATCGCCGACTTCTTCAACACCAGCACCGGCGCGCAGCTGGCCTCGCTGACCGGCCGCGACCGCATCTGGGTGGTGGCCATGGAGGAGTGGGGCCGCAACCCGGTGTTCGGCTACGGCCTGACGATCTGGGACGCCGACTACCGCCAGGCGATCCAGATGCCCAACGCCACCCACGCGCACAACCAGATGCTGGACACGCTGTCGCGCTCGGGCACGGTCGGCGCCATCGGCCTGGTGGTCTACGCCGTCGTGCTCACCGGGATGGCCTTCCGCTACGCCCGCGCCACCGGGGGCCTCAGCCTGGCCCTGTTCATCTCCACCGCCCTGCTGTCCATCAGCGAGGTGCCCCTGCTGCTGGTCGACTACGGCAGCCACGTCATGACCCATTTCCTGCTCATCGTCGCGGTGGCTTCCGGCGCGGCGGCCCGCGTGCCCGCCCCGCGGGCCGCGCCCACCCCGATCGAGCCGACCCTCAGGACCGCCGCATGAAGTTCTCCGTCGTCATCCCGCTGTACAACAAGGCGCGCTACGTCCACTGCGCCATCCGTTCGGTACTGGCCCAGACCCTGGCGCCGCACGAGGTGATCGTGGTGGACGACGGTTCGACCGACGCCTCGGTCGACGTCGTGCGCACCCTGGCCGACCCGCGCGTGCGCCTGGTGCGCCAGCCCAACTCGGGCGTCTCGGCCGCCCGCAACCGCGGCATCGCCGAAGCCACCGGCGACTGGATCGCCTTCCTCGACGCCGACGACTGGTACCACCCCGAGATGCTGGCCGCGCTGCGGCAGGCGCACCAGGCCTGCCCCGAGGCGGGCCTGCTGGGCACGCAGACCCGCAACATGAGCAACGTGCTGGGCGACCCCGAGCCCTGGTCGGCTTCCGAAAGCTTCGTCGAGGTCGAGGTGGTCGACGACCTGCGCCAGCGCTGGATGCGCACCGCCCCCTTCAACAGCAGCAGCGTGGCCATCCGCGCGTCGCTGCTGCGCGAGATGGGCACCTGCTTCATCGAGGGCGAGTCGCACGGCGAGGACCTGGACCTGTGGTTCCGCGTGGCCGACCGCACGCCCGCGGCGGTGGTCAACGCGCCCTTCGCCGCCATCCGCCTGCTGCCCGACAGCCTGTCGCGCCGCACGCCGCCCGCCACGCCGCCGGAGTACCTGCGCCGCATGCGCGCCGCGGCGTACTCGGGCGAGATCCCGCGCGAGCGGCGCCGCTCGGCGCTGTGGTTCGTCGGCCAGCAGGAGGTGACGATGGCGCGCGAGACGCTGGGCGCCGGCAACCGCATGGCCGCGCTGCGCTTCCTCTGGGACGCGCGCCACGTCGCGCTCACCCGCCGCTGGCAGCTCACGCTGCTGATGACGCTGCTGATGCCCTCGCACGTGGCCGACAGCTGGCAGCGCTGGCGCCTGCGCAGCGCCGAGGTGTTCTCGCCGGAGGGCCCCACGCAATGAATACGCCCACGGCACCCTGCCGGGTCTCGGTGATCATCAAGGCCCTCAACGAGGAGGCCAACATCGCCGCGGCCATCGAGAGCTGCCTGGCGGCCCTGGCCGACGTGGGCGGCGAGGTGATCCTGGCCGACTCCGCCTCCACCGACGGCACCGTGCAGGTGGCCAGCCGCTACCCGGTGCGCGTGGTCCAGCTGGCCAGCGCGGGCGACCGCAGCTGCGGCGCCGGCCCCCAGCTGGGCTACCAGCACTCGCGCGGCGAGTACGTCTACATCATGGACGGCGACATGAAGATGGTGCCCGGCTTCCTGGAACACGCCCTGGCCTTCCTGGCCCAGCACCCCGAGATCGCCGGCGTCGCCGGCCGCGTGGTGGAACAGAACACCGAGAGCCTGGAATACCGCGAACGCGGCGAGCGCAGCCTGCGGGCCGAGCCGCACCGCAACCCCGGCCCGGTCGACCGGCTGGACGGCGGCGGCCTCTACCGCCGCCGCGCCATCGAGGAAGCCGGCTACATCTCCGACCGCAACCTGCACAGCTACGAGGAGTTCGACCTGGCGGTGCGGCTGCGCTCGCTGGGCTGGAAGCTGTGGCGCCTGCCCTTCGACGCGGTCACGCACTTCGGGCACGACGCGCCGCCCTACCGCCTGCTGCTGCGCCGCTGGCGAAGCCGCTACGCCTGCGGGCTGGGCGAGCTGCTGCGCGGCGCCCTGGGCAAGCCGCGCATGAAGCTGGTGGTGCGCGGGCTGCGCGAGCTGCGGCTCTACCTGGGCGTGCTGGCCTGGTGGGCGCTGCTGGTGGCCGTGGCGTTCTGGCCGATGGAATCCGACACCCGGGTGACGGTGTTCGGCGTGCTGCTGGGTGCGCCCTTCGCCGCCATGTCGTGGCGCAAGCGCTCGCTGTCGCGCGGCGTCTATTCCGTGGTCTCCTGGTGCGTGCAGGCCGCCGGCCTGCTGCGCGGCTTCCTCGCCCCGCGGCAATCGCCGCGGTCCCTCATCCCCAGCCTGGTGCTGCACGACGAGGTCGAGCGCTCGCCCTTCGGCTTCGAGCGCGAGAACCGCATCTCGGACACGCACCGCTGAAACCTCCTTCGACGACACCGTCAACGCCCGACCCCATGCCCCAACCGATGGACAGTTCCTCCACCTTCGGCCTGAGCGTGCCGCCGCTGGCCGGCGACGACCGCGACAGCCGCTTCATCTACATCGCCGTGCCCTGGACCCCCATGGGCGGCGGCATGTACAAGGTGGCCGACTACCTGATCCAGTCCCAGCCCGCCGACGGGCCCGGCCCGGTGCTGCGGCCCCTCGACACGCGGGGCAGCGGCAACGCCGCGGCCTCGCTGCTGCAGGTGGCGCGGGCGGTCGGCAAGCTGGCCAGGGCCCGCTTCAATGGCCGGGTGGCGGGCGTGCACGTCAACATGGCCGAGCGGCTGGACTTCGTTCGCGAGTCCATCGTGCTGGCCGCCTGCAAGCTGCTGGGCATCCCGACCGTGCTGCACCTGCACGCCGCGCAGCTGCACCACAGCTTCCAGCGCTTCCCCGCGCCGGTGAAGGCCCTGGTGCGCTGGATCTTCTCGCTGCCGCAGTCCTGCGTGGTGCTGGGCAAGGTGTCGGCCCAGTTCGTGACGCGCGAGCTGCGCGTGCCGGCCGACAAGGTGGAGATCGTGATCAACGGCGTGCCCGAGCCCACGGTGCCGCGCCGCCCCGTCACGCTGCACGACGTGCCGCGCGTGCTGTTCGTGGGCAACCTGTCCGAGCGCAAGGGCGTGTCCGACCTGCTGCAGGCGCTGGCGCAGCCGGCGCTGTCGGGCGTGCCCCTGCACCTCACGCTGGCCGGTGGCGGCGACCTCGCCGGCTACGCCGCGCAGGCCGAGCGCCTGCGCGTGGCGCACAAGGTGCACTTTCACGGCTGGGCCGGCCAGGAGGAACTGGCGCGGCTGCTGGCCGAGGCCGACGTGCTGGTCCTGCCCTCGTACGACGAGGGACTGCCGCTGGCCATCCTGGAAGCGCTGGCCCATGGCGTGGCCGTGGTCTGCACGCCGGTGGGCGAGATCCCGCACGTGCTGGCGCACCGGCGCGACGCCTGCTTCGTCGAACCGGGCGACCCGGCCAGCATCGCGCGCGGCCTGGCCCTGGTGCTGACCGAGCACGACCTGCGCGAGCGCCTGGAGCGCAACGGCAAGGCCCTGTACGAGGCGCAGTTCTCGCTCAAGCGCTTCGCCGCCACGGTGGCGCGCATCCACCAGCGGCAGTTCGGCCTCTCCGTGCAGCAGCCGCCCGCGCCGACGGTGGAGGTGCAGGCGTGATCGAGAGCGCGCACCAGGTGCCGCGCGGCACCACGCTGCAGGCCGACGTGTGCGTGGTCGGCGCGGGCGCGGCCGGCATCCCGCTGGCGCTGTCGCTGTCGGGCCGCGGCCTGTCGGTGCTGCTGCTGGAGGCGGGCGAGCGCAGCCAGGACGCCAGGGCCCAGGCCCACTACCAGGGCGAGGTGGCCGACGAGCGCATGCACAGCCCGCTGCACCGCTACCGGCTGCGCGGCCTGGGCGGCTCCACCAGCCTGTGGGGCGGGCGCTGCATGCCCTACGACCCGATCGATTTCGAGGAGCGTGCCTGGGTGCCGCACAGCGGCTGGCCGATCTCCTACGACGGCCTGCAGCCCTGGTACGCCCAGGCCAACGCCTGGTCCGAGGCCGGCCGCTTCGCCTACGACGCGCGCACCGCGCTGCCCTCGGCGCCGCCGATGTTCGCCGGCTTCGACAGCGCCATCGTGCGCACCCACGGGCTGGAGCGCTTTTCCTGCCCCACGGATTTCGGCAAGCGCTACCGCAGGCGGCTGGAGGTGGCGCCCGACGTGCGCGTGCTCACCGGCGCGCACTGCACGGCGATCCGCCTGGACGATGCGGGCGCCAGCGTGCGCACGCTGGAGGTGGCGACGCTGGACGGCAACCGCTTCCAGGTGTCGGCCCGCGCCGTGGTGCTGGCCAGCGGCGGGCTGGAGACGGCGCGGCTGATGCTGCACTCCAGCGACGTGGTGCCGCAGGGCGTGGGCAACCAGAACGACGTGGTGGGCCGCTACTACCAGTGCCACATCGCCGGCAACGTCGGCACCCTGACCATCCACGGCCACGTGAACAACGTGCGCCACGGCTACGAGGTCGCGCCCGACGGCGTGTACTGCCGCCGCCGGCTGCAGATCGATCCGGTGCAGCAGCGCCGCCACGGGCTGATGAACGCGGTGGCGCGGCTGCACTTTCCCAAGATCACCGATCCGTCGCACCGCAGCGGCGTGCTCTCGGGGCTGGTGCTGGCCAAGAACCTGATCAGCTACGAGTACGGCAAGCGCCTGCGCGAATCGCAGCCGATGGACGGCGAGGTGTGGGCGCGCCACGTGCTCAACGTGCTGCGCGATCCGCTGGACACCGCCGCCTTCCTCACCCACTGGGTGCGCCGCCGGACCCTGGCGCAGCGCAAGTTCCCCTCGGTGATCCTGCGCAACCGCACCAACCGCTTCAGCCTGGAGGTCCAGGGCGAGCAGCAGCCGCTGGCCTCCAGCCGCGTGCAGCTGGTCGAGCGGCCCGACGCGCTGGGCATGCGGCAGCTGCGCGTGGACTGGCGCTACTGCCTGGCCGACATCGAGTCGGTGGCGCGCACGCTGGACCTGGTGAGCGCCGAACTGGCGCGCACCGGCGTCGGCCGCTACGAGTACGACCGCGACCGGCTGGAAGAGGACCTGATGCGCTACGGCGCCTACGGCGGCCACCACATCGGCACCGCGCGCATGGGCGCCAACCCGAAGAACAGCGTGGTGGACGCGGACTGCAAGGTGCATACGGTGGGCAACCTGTACGTGGCCGGCAGCGCGGTGTTCCCCACCTCCAGCCAGGCCAACCCCACGCTGACCATCGTGGCCCTGTCGCTGCGCCTGGCCGACCGGCTGGTGCAGCGCCTGCAGCCGCGGCGCGCGGCGACCGAGGAGCTGTTCGCATGACGGGCCGCGTCCTGGTGCTGGGCGGCAGCGGCTACATCGGCTCGCGGCTGGTGCGGCTGCTGCGCGAGGCCGGCTACAAGGCCCTCAGCGCTTCGTCGCGGGCGCAGCCGGGCGAGGACCGGGTGCGGTTGGACACGCGCGACGGCGCCGCGCTGGCGCAGGCGCTGCAGGGCATGGACGCGGTGGTGAACTGCGTGGCGGGCGACGCCGGCGCCATCGCCGAGGGCGCGGCCACGCTGGTGCACTCGGCCGCGACGGCCGGCTGCCCGCGCATCGTCCACCTGAGCACCATGTCGGTGTACGGGGCGGTCGAAGGGCGGGTCGACGAACACACGGCGCCCGGCCCGCTGCTGGGCTGGTACGACCAGGCCAAGCGCGAGGCCGACAAGCAGATCGCGCAGTTCGCCACCGGCGGCGGCCGCGCGGTGCTGCTGCGGCCCGGCTGCGTGTGGGGCCCGGGCAGCGAGCTGTGGGTGGGCCGCGTGGGCCGCTGGCTGCGCGCGGGGCGCCTGGGCGACCTGGGGGCGGCCGGCGACGGCTGGTCCAACCTGGTCCACGTGGACGACGTCTGCATCGCGGCGATCCGCTCGCTGGAGCTGTCGCTGGCGCCGGGCGAGCAGCGCACTTTCAACCTGGCCGCGCCGGACAGTCCGCGCTGGAACGAGTACTTCAGCGACCTGGCCCTGGCCCTGGGCGCGACGCCGGTGCGGCGCCTGTCGGCCCGGCGGCTGCAGCTCGAAGGCAAGGTCGCCGGCCCGGCGCTGCACCTCTTGCGCAAGGCCGGCCAGCGAATGGGCCGCGACGTGGCGCACTGGCCGGAGCCGGTGACGCCGGGCCTGGTGGCCCTGTGGCGGCGGCATCTTCACCTCGACGCGCGGGCGGCCGCGCGCGAACTGCGCCTGGACTGGACGCCCTACCCTGCCGCGTTGCAGGAAGCCGCGGCGTGGTTCTTGGAGCAGGAGAGCCTGGCGCGGGTCGGTGCCCGCGCCGTGGCCTCGCCCGGTTGACATTCGAACGCAGTAGGGGACGGCCGGCCCCCTCCACCCACCGGCGCGGCAGGTGATCGATGAAAGTCTCCGTGATCGGCCCAGCGGACCTGGGACCCCGGGAGCGCGCACGATGGCGCGAGCTGCAGGCCTCCAACCCCAGCCTGGGGAGCCCCTGCTTCTCGTGGCAGTTCACGCGCGCCGCCGCGGCCGCGCGCCGCGACGTGCGCATCGCCGTGATGGAAGACGGCGGGGCCATCGTCGGCTTCTTCCCCCACCAGCGGCGCCTGGGCGCGGGCGAGCCGATCGGCGGGCGCATGTCCGACCACCACGGCGTGGTGGCGGCGCCCGGCACGCGCTGGGACTGGCCCGAACTGCTGCGCGGCGCCGGCCTGTCCTACTGGCTGTTCGACCACCTGCCAGCGGCGCAGAACCCGGGCGGCCCGGTCTCGCATTCGGTCTCGCCGGGCCTGGACCTGTCGCAGGGCTTCGAGGCCTGGCTGCAGCGCCGGCGCGAGCAGGGTTCCACGATGGCGCGGCTGCCGGCGCGCCTGCGCAAGCTGGAACGCGACCTCGGGCCGCTGCGCCTGGAACTGAACAGCCGCGACCGCCGGGATTTCGACACCGTGGTGCGCCTGAAGTCCGAGCAGTGCCGCCGCACCGGCCAGCTGGACTTCTTCGCCCTGGGCTGGCCGCAGGCGCTGGTGGAGCACATCCGCGACACCGACGAGCCGGACTTCGGCGGCCGCCTGGCCACGCTGCATGCCGGCGACACGCTGGTCGCGGCGCACTTCGGCATGAGCACGCCGCAGGTGCTGCAGTGGTGGTTCCCGGTCTACAGCCAGGCGCACGCCGCGCACTCGCCCGGCACGCTGCTGCTGGTGGAGGTGGCGCGCGTGGCCGCGGCGCAGGGCCACCAGCTCCTCGACCTGGGCCGCGGCGACGAGGACTACAAGCGGCGCTTCGCCGACGCCAGCCTGCCGCTGGTGGAAGGCAGCGTCAGCCGCCCCACCGCGGTCACGGCGGCGCGCCGCTGGAAGAAGCGCCTGGGCGCCTGGCTGCGCACCTCGCCGCTGGCCGCGCCCGCGCTGCCGCTGCTGCGGCGGCTCAAGCGCCTGGCGGGCCTGGCGGTGTTCACGCCGGACATGCAGGCGCTGGTGCCGGTCTGGATGTGAGGCCGGGGCGCCGCCCGGTTCTCACCACGCGCATTCAAACGTAACTTCCAAGGCTGGGCTTGTCGTAACGGCGCCTGTCGCCCCGAACGCGCCCAACCCCTCCTGCCCCCTCCAGCCCGGCTGTACCTCAGCCGGTCAGCCGCCGCATGGCCTGTTACGGCCGAGCCAGGGGCAGCTCATCCGTGCACATCTTTCGTTACGGTTGTAGGCGACCGACTCGGCGGTTTGTGGGACGCCTCCTACTACATTCGCGGCTCCCGCTGAGGTTGGCCTCCAGCCCTGCCGCAAGCCGGTGCCGCAAAGACAAGCGGCCCCCGCGGTCGGTGCCGATCCAGCCCATCTTCAATCAAGAAAAAAGAAGTTCATGCGCAGACGCCTCTTCCTCCGCTCCGGAACCGCCTCGGCCGCCGCGCTGGCCCTTGCCGCCTGTGGCGGCGGTGGGGGTGGCGGCACCGCCACCGACCTGGCCACCGGCGTCAGCACGGACACGACGGGCGCCACCGGCAGCACGGCGACGGCGCGGCGTGCGGTGGCGGGGCCCGATGCCTATCCGTTCGGCTCGCGCCTGGACCCGTACGTGGCCGGCATCCGGCCGAATGCCGGCGTCGAACAGATGGACGCGGCGGTGCGCGGCGCCTACGACGCCTGGAAGGCCCGCAACATCGGCGACATCCCGACGGTGGCGGGCGGCAAGGTGGTCCTGTGCTGGGGCGCCAATCCGGCCAACTACCTGACCGTCTCCGAAGGCATGGGCTACGCCATGCTGATCACGGTGATCATGGCCGGCCACGACCCCGAGGCGCGCTCGATCTTCGACGGCCTGCTCACGACCGTTCGCGCCCGCCCCGCGTACAGCATCCCCGCTTCGATGGGCGGCCCCTACCTGATGGACTGGCGCCTGACGGCCGACGGCTCCTCGGCCGACCATGCCGGCGGCGGCTGGAACGCCATGGACGGCGACCTGGACATCGCCATGGCGCTGCTGATGGCGGACCGCCAGTGGGGATCCACCGGAAACTGGAATTACAAGCAGGAGGCGCTCAACACCATCGGTGCGATGGCCGCCTGGAACATGAAGCCCGACGGCACCACCAAGGGCATGGCCACCGCCCACGTGAGCCGCACCTCCGACTACATGATCGGCCACTTCCGCGCCTTCAAGCGCGCGACCGGCGATGCGCTGTGGGACCGTGCCATCGACCGCTCCTACTGGCTGGTCGACCGCATGCAGACCGTGTACTCGCCCCAGTGCGGCCTGATGCCCGACTTCATCATCCAGACCGACAGCGCGGCGCCCATCCCCTCGCCCGGCGGCTTCGGCGACTTTGTCGACACCGAGGGCTACTACTTCGCCAACGCGCAGCGCAACCCGTGGCGCTGGGGCACGGACTTCGTGACGTCGGGCGACGCCCGCTGGCAGTCGGTGTGCACCAAGCTGGTCGGCTTCGTCGAGCGGGACACCGGCGGCAACCCGGCCATCATCTCGGCCGGCTACCACCTGGACGGCCATGCGATGAACCGCAGCTACTCGCCCGAAGGGATGATCGGCCCGATGCTGTGCGGCGCCATGGTCGATGCGCGCTTCCAGGGCTTCCTGGACGCACTGTGGAACTGGAACTCGTCCAACTTCACCACCGACTACTACGACTCCGAGCTGCAGCTGATCCCGCTGATCGTGGCCTCGGGCAACTGGTGGAACCCGTGATGCAGGCGGCCGCCACGAAGAACAAGCCGCTGCCGCCCGGCGGCGTCGGCAGCGGGGGCACCGGCTGATCGCGCTTCAGCGCGCGCGGAACAGCCGCACGAAGCCGCGCGTGTCCGGCGCGGCGATCGCCAGCTTCTGAGGCCGGCCCGCGGCCTCCAGCACCGCTTCGGCGGCCAGGGCGCCCGAGCGCGCCGCACTCTCCATCGAACACGGCACCGAGGTGTCGGTCCAGTCGCCGGCCACCCAGAGGCCGTCCACCGGCGTCGCCGGCTGCGGGCGCAGCACCTCGGTGCCGGGCCGCGGCTGCGGGATCGCCATCGCGGTGCGGTGCACGCGCGCATGCACCACGTGCGCCTGGCGCGCCAGCGGCGCGAACTCCTTCACCTCGCGGATGGTCTGCTCGACGATGCGGCCGTCCGGCCAGTCGGCGCGCGCCATCGGCCCGATGGCGTTGGCGGCGATGACCGAAGGCTCGCCCGCCAGCGACGTGCGGATGCGGGCCAGGTCGTAGAAGTCGGTGTTCAGGCCCTGCGGTGTCCAGGTGCGGGCCCAGAAGCGCTCCTGCGTCACCGGCCGGTCGAACCACAGGTAGGTGCTGATGTAGGGGCTGGGGCGGAAGTAGCGCGCCGCGGTCGCCAGCGGCTGCAGCGCCGCCTCGCCGCTCTCGCCGGCCAGCGCGGCCACCTCCTGCGGCGGCAGGGCCAGCACGCAGCGCGAGCTGTCGATGGTGTGGCCCTCCTCCAGGTCGACGCCCACCAGGCGGCCCTGCTCCACGCGCAGGCGCCGCACGCGCGCGCCGAACAGCACCTGGCCGCCGGAGCGCACCACGGCGCGGCAGGTCCCCGGCACGTACAGCTGCGAGAGCGCCAGCTTCGGGAAGCCGAAGTGCCAGCCGCTGCGCCCGAGCATCAGGCGGAACACGCGCATCATGGATGCGGCCGAGCACTGCTCCAGCGGCACGTTCAGCAGGGCCAGCATGGACGAACGCCAGAACCATTCGATCGCCGCCGGCCGCACGCCCATCTCTCGCAGGTAGGCGTGGGCCTCCTCCACGTCCAGCTCGCGCAGCGTGCGCTCGTTCAGGCGGGCGGCGCGCCACGCGATGCGCAGGTGCGACCAGCCGTCGCGCATCGACATCCGCGAGAGTGCGCGCGGCAGCAGCGGCAGCCCGTGCAGCGGCGCCGGCAGGCGCGGGCTGGGCATGCGCAGTTGCCCGCGGCTGTCGTGCAGCGTGATCAGCGGGCGGCGTTGCCAGAGGATCTGCTCCGCCGTGCCCAGGCGCTTGAGCATGGCCATGAAGTTGCGGTGCTCGGTGCTCACGACGTGCGGGCCGATGTCCACCTGCAGGCCGGTGGTCTCGTCGTTCCAGCTGCTGGCGCGCCCGCCCGCGAACGGGGCCGCCTCCAGCACCACCACCCGCATGCCGGCGTCGGCGAGCGCCATCGCGCAGCGCAGGCCGGCGATGCCGGCGCCCACCACCACGGCATCGGGGTTCACTCGTGATCTCCTCGTCGTCGGCGATGGTCCGTCGAAACGGCGTGCAGGGGCATCCGTGCGAGCGTATCGGGCTGCGGGGCCCGCGTACTGCCGAGCCACCAACGATGGGCGTCAGCCTTCATTGATGAGCCAGCGGACCTCACCCCTGCCACACGCCGTAGCCTGCCCGGCGCAACTGGATGCCGAGTTCCACTTCCATCTCGCGCGCGGCGGCGTAGGGCATGGGGTTGAAGCGTTCGTACAGGTCGGGCAGGAGGTGAAGGCCCCACTCCTGCACGTAGCGGTTGGACTGGATGCCGGCCTTGTGCTTGTCGAAGCGGACGTCGGGGTCCAGGCCGGTCATGCCGACATAGACGAAGGGTTTGCCCAGTTGGTAGTCGGGGTTGGCTTTGCGGAAGCGGGCCACGTTCCAGACACGGTCGTCGAGTTGGACGACGTAGACGTGGTAGTGGGGGCGGCGGGGCATCCTTGCCGGATTGTGGCGGTGCTTTCCTGGGCAGCGCGCCTGCGCGGCAGGCGGGATCCAGGGCTTCCGGCAGTCCGCTGAAGGCGGACGCACTGGATTCCCGCCTTCGCGGGAATGACGGAGGGAGGTGTGAGGGACCCCTGCCGCAGGCAACGAACAGCAATGAGCCCCTGCCGAAAAAGCCGCGAAAGCCTCAAGCCACCTGCGGCCACCGATGCCGCAGCGACCTCACCGCCACCGCCAGCGCCCGCTTCATGAACAGCGGATTGCCATGCACGTACCGGTTCCACAAGCGGCGCGGCTCGCGCCCCAGTCGGAACGCCCACTCCAGGCCACTGTTGCGCATCCACCGAGGCGCACGAGGCACCTTCCCGCCGAGGAAATCGACGATGGCCCCACCGCAAATGATCAGGCACGGCGACCCGAGCGCCGCACGCAATGCCATCGCGACCTCTTCCTGCTTGGGCATGCCCATGCCCAGCACGATCACGCGCGGGCGGTGCTGGGCCGCGATGTGGATGTAGTCCTCCAGTTGCAGGAAGCCGTTGGCGACCACGCAGGCGCTGTCGGGCGCGAGCTTCTCGCGCACCACCTGGCGCGCCTGCGAGAGCCAGGGCTCGCGCGTGCCGAACAGGGCCAGCGGCAGGCCGTTGGCCCGCGCCAGCACCTTGGGGATGAGGTCGGTGCCATTGAGGTTCTGCCCGGGCGTCTGGTTGCACAGCTGCATCAGCAGCGACACCCCGACGCCGTCGCGAACCACCACGTCGGCCGACATCAGCGCCTGGTAGAACGGATCGGACTCGGCCACCATGTTCATGGCGTGCGCGTTGACGAAAGCCAGCACGCGCGCCTCTCCCGGCCGCAGGAGCCAGTCCAGCAGCTGTTCCTCGCCGCGTGGGGTGTTGACCCGCGCCATCGCACGAACGAGCTGGTACCAGCGCATCTGCCAGTCCCGGGAGCGGGACGGCACGGAGAACGTCACACTGTTCCCGCCCCGTTGAGGACGGCCCCCACCACCGTGACCCCGAATTCCTTGAGGTCCTCGGACAGCTTGATCACGCGCGGCATCGAGCTGCGGTCGCGGCAGGTCACCATCAGCGCCGCGCCGGAGCGCGCCGCCACGGTGCTGGCGTCGGCCCAGGCGCTGGCCGGGGGCGTGTCCACCAGGATCACCTCGTACATGCCGCGCAGCGACTGGATCAGCCGCTGGAACTGCGGCCGCGACAGCAGCTCCTGCGGGTTGGGCGGCAACACGCCGGCCGGCAGCACGGTCAGGCCGGGCAGCTGCTTGATCTCGCACATCACCTCGGCGCCGGCGCGGCCGGCCAGCAGGGCCGACAGGCCGATCTTGCCGGGCAGGCCGAAGATGCGGTGCTGGCGCGGCTTGCGCAGGTCGGCGTCGATCACCAGCGTGCGCTTGCCCATCTGCGAGAACAGCACGGCCAGGTTGGCCGTGATGTAGCTGCGGCCTTCGCCGGCGCCGGGACTCACGATGGCCAGGGCCGACTGGTGGCCGGTGTCGTTCTCGAACCAGCGCAGCATCAGCTGCGCCCGCAGGCTGCGCAGGTGCTCCACGGCCGGGCTGTCCGGCTCGTAGGCGGCGACCAGGTCCTTGCCCAGGCCGGCATCGGGCGAGATGCTGGCGTGGCCGAACTGCAGGGCGAGCGCGTGGCGCACGTCCTCGTCGGTGAGCAGGCCCATGGAGATGCCGGCTTCGCCGAACGGCAGGCCGACCTTCTTCTGGTAGTCGTGGATGCGCTCGGCCTCTTCCTCGGTGAGGCGGCCGGCGTCGACCAGCAGGGCGCCGATGGGCAGCGCGGGTTCGCGCGAGACGGGACCGACGATGTCGAGATCGCGGTGCAGGGGCAGGATCTGGCTGTTCATGCGAGGCTCCCGCGGTAGGCCAGCGCCGGGCGCGACGGCGCATGCGCCAGCAGGGCCAGCGATTCGCGGCCGTTGTGCGCCGGCACGGTGGCCAGGATCGGCAGGTTGGTGGCCATCGACAGGTCGTCGACGGAACGGACGCGGCGGTTGAGCAGCTCCATCAGCAGCGCACCGGCCAGGGCCAGCAGCAGTCCGCAGAAGGCGGCCAAGCCCAGCGCCACCTTGGTGGTGGGACCCTTGGGCTCCAGCGGTTCGACCGCGGTGGCCAGGCGCTGGATGTTGGTCTGGGTGGTCAGGGCCTGCAGCTTGGACTGCGAGGCGCGCTCGCTGACCTGCTCGTAGGCCTTCTGCGCGGCGTCGAGGTCGCGCCGCAGCACGTTGAGCTCGTCGCGGTGGCGGTTGAACTGCATGACGCGGGCGCGCTGGCCGTTCACCGCGGCCTGCAGCTCGCGTTCGCGGGCGCGGCCGACCTGGTAGGCCGTGTCGATGGCGGTGCCGATGCTGGAGGTCTCGGAGCCCAGGCGCGACTTCATCGCGTTGAGCTCGTCCTGCATGCGGATCATCTGCGGGTGGCGCGAGCCCAGGTTGGCGCTGGCCTCCTGGATCTTGGCTTCCTGCGCCGCGATGCTGGACTTGAGCGTGTTGATCAGCGGGCTGTTCATCGCCTCCGAGATGCTGCCGGCGGACGCGGCGCGCTTGTTGGCGACGTCGGTCAGCTGGCCCTGCACCAGCGTCAGCTGCGAAGAAAGCTCGTTCAGGCGCTGGCTTTCCATGTCCACGCCGTCGGCGCTGATGACGCCGGTGCGCTGCTGGTACGCGGTGAGCGCGCCCTGGGCCTGTTCCAGCCGGGTGCGGGCGAACTTCAGCTGGTCGTCGAACCAGGTCGAGTACTTCTTGGCCGGGTCGGTCTTGATGTCCAGCGCGATGTCCAGGTAGGCCTGGGAGAACGCGTTGGCCACCTTGGCCGCATCGGCCGCGCTGCGCGACGTGTAGGAGATGTTGATGATGTTGCTCTCGCGCGCCGGCTTGACCTCCAGGCCGGACAGCAGGTCGCTGGACAGCCAGGCCTTGAGCGAGCCGCTGCCGCCGGACTTCTGCCAGGCCTCGGTGGACTGCGGGTCCTTCTCGAGCTCGAGCGTCTCGACCACGCGCTCGGCGACGCGGTTGCTGCGCACGATGTCCATCTGCGTGGCCATGTAGGCCTGCGGCACGATGCTCTGGTAGTTGGGCTGCGCCAGCGGGTCGTTGGCGCGCATGTCCACCAGGATCGGCGCGTGGGCGGTGTAGTACTTCGGCCTCAGCATCACCCAGGCCAGGGCCAGGGCGATCGTGGACAGGAAGACGATGAAGACCATCGTGCGTCGTGCACGCAGGACGGAGAGGAATTGGAAAAGATTCATGGCGGGGGCGCTCCGGTTTTTCTTAGAACAGGCTCTCGCGCACGAAGATGACGTCGTTGGGCAGCACCGGGTCACCCAGGCGGGCGTCGGTTTCCACCTGGCGGCCATCGGGGCCGGTGCGCGTCAGGCGCAACCGGTTCAGGCTGCCGCGCGGGGTGGGACCGCCGCCCTGGGCGACGGCCTGCTGCACGGTCATTCCGCGCTCGATGCGATAGGGACCGGGGCGCTGGGCCTCGCCGTAGATGTAGTAGACGGGAGCCTTGTTGACGAAGATGGTGTCTCCGCCGATGACCAGGATGTCCTCCTGGCCGCGCTGGTTGAGGAAGAGGCCCGGGATGTCGATGACCTTGCGGAACGGCTGGCCGCTGCGCGTGCCGGTGACGATCAGCGTGTCGTCGCCCATCGGCGTGACGCCGCCGGCCGCCGCGAGCAGGTCGCTCACTCGGGTGTTGGTGGTCTCCAGCGGGAAGCGGCCGGGCTTTTGCACCTGGCCGAGCACGGCGACCTGGTTGCCGCGCACCTGCAGCAGGACAATGTTGACCTGCGGCTGCTTGAGGAAGTTGCCGTTCTTCAGGGCCGAGGCGATCTTGTTCTCGGCCTGGCCGATGGTGTTGCCACCCAGGCCGATGCTGCCCACCAACGGGTAGTTGATGGTGCCCTGCTCGGACACGCGTGCTTCGATCGACAGGTCCGGGTTCTGGTAGACCTGAACCCGGATCTGGTCCCCGGGGCCTAGGCGGTAGTCGGCGCTGGGCGTGCTGGGCGCGCCCTGTTCCGTCGCCGCAGCCGCTGACGCGGGCCTCGGCGCCACCGTGCTCCGCTGGGCCGGCCCGGCTGCCTGGGCGGCCATGGCCAGACCCAGGAGCAGGGCTCCCATCGATCGAATCACGCGTTTCATGTTTTCTCTCCCTTCAAAAATGCCTGCGGTTGCCCGCGCGGCAACGTCAGATCGTCAACTTCGCAGTCAGGCCGATCACGTTGGCGCGGTAGTCGAAGGCGGGCAGCGTCGACGAGCGTCGCTCGTTGCGGTACTGCGCGCCCAAGGTAACGGTGCGTCGGACGGCCCACTCGACGCCGAGCGTGCCCACGTCGAACTTGTCGCGGCGGCCGGCGTCGGCGCTGCCCACGACGTCCTCGAACTTGCGGTTCTCGTGCTCGTAGCGCAGGCTGACCGAGATCAGGGCGGTCGGGCGCCACACGGGGCCGATGTAGAAGCGGTCGCTTTCCAGGTGGCCGCCGGTGCCGAACAGGTAGCTGCCCAAGTCGCGCGCGTAGCCGGCGGTCAGCGCGGTCTTCGCGGTGATCTCCCAGTTCACGCCGATCGCGCCGACCAGGCCGTCGAAGTCGCGCGAAGTGGCGGCGTCGTGGTCGCGCTTGAGCCAGCCGAGGCGGCCGTCGACCGTGGTCTTGGGCGACACGATCCAGCGGGCCGTGACGTCGATCTCGTCGTCGTCGAAGTCGGAGACCACCGGCGCGTTGTCGTACTCGCCACTGCCGCGGCGGTAGCGCAGGGCCACGGTGGAACCGGTGGCCGGCTCGAAGGCGGCGCCCACGCGCACGCTGGACTGCGACAGGTTGGAGTCCCAGGCCGACGGGTCGGTGCTGCGGGTGGTGTTGTGCAGCACGCCGGCCAGGGCGCGCCAGGAAGCGCCGAAGCGGTAGCCGCCCTCGACCACTTCATTGCGCTCGGTGCGGCGGTTCACGCCGGCCACCAGGCCGTTGGAGGTGACGTCGCGGAACTGGCGGCGGTCGGCACTGGCCACGCCGTCGATGCGCTCGCCGAAGCGGAAGCGCCAGGCGGCCGCGTAGTTCAGCGTGTTGTAGTCGGCATCCAGCTTGTCGTACGAATAGCGGTCGTACTCGGCGTCCAACACGATCTGCTGCTGGCTGAAGCGGCGCTGGAAGCGCAGGCCCAGGCCCAGGCCGGTGATGGTGTCGGTGATCTCGGCACCATTCGTGCGCAGCACGTTGTCGTCACGCTCGACGCCGGCACGGGCGCGGAACTGGAAGCCCTCGCGCTGGTCGGCGGCCGACGACACGGGGGCGTACGGCTGCGAGATGGACTGCGCTGGCGACATGTCGACCAGCATGGGCGCGACCATGGGGGTCGTTGCCGCGGTTGCCGCGGACTGCCCCGCGGGCTGGGCCGCGGATTCGCCCAGCGCGCCGCCGGGGGGCGACTGCAGGGTGGTCTGCGCATGGATGGCCGCGGGCAGCAGGCACGCCGCCGCCACGGTCGTCAGCACGGGCCGGATGGAAGGTTTCTTCATTGGTGTTCTCTCACGAGGAACGCCTGGCGCAAACACGTACCCACTCATCCTCGGGATGGTCACGCACAGGCCGACGGGCGGACAATGGCTCATTGGTGCTAGTGCTCAATAAGCCGCGCCATCCTTGAACACCAGGCGGATGGTCCTCCAGACAATGTAGAGGTCCAGCCGCAGTGACCAGTTTCGCAGATAGTCGAGGTCACAGCGAATTCGCGCTTCCATCTTTTGCAGTGAATCGGTCTCGCCGCGATAACCGTTCACCTGCGCCCAACCCGTGATTCCGGGTTTGACCTTATGGCGGATCATGTAGCTCTTGATCAGCGGTCTATAGAACTCGTTGTGCGCCACGGCGTGCGGCCGCGGCCCGACGATGCTCATTCGGCCCTGCAGGACATTGAGGAACTGCGGAAGCTCATCCATGGAGGTCTTGCGCAGGAAGCGCCCCAGGCGGGTGACGCGCTCGTCGTCCTTGCGCGCCTGGGTGACGACCGCGCCGTCCTCCGTCACCGTCATCGACCGGAACTTGTAGACGATGATCTCCTGCCCCCACAGCCCGTAGCGGCGCTGGCGAAAGATCACCGGCCCCGGCGACGTCATCTTGATGGCCGCCGCGATGCCCAGCATCAGCGGCGACAGCAGTAGCAGGATCGCAACAGACAGCACGATGTCGCTGGCCCGCTTGACCACGGCGTTGGGGCCGCGGAAGGGCGTCTCGCACACGGAGATGATCGGCATGCCGCAGATCGAGTCGGTGCGGCCCTGGATCAGGTCGGTCACGAACATGTCGGGCACGAAGTACACCGAGGCCGTCGTGTCCTTGAGCGCGTCCAGCAGCTGCTTGATGCGCGGCTGCGAAGCCATCGGCAGCGACAGGTAGACCAGCTGCACGTTGTGCTTCTTGACGTACTCGGCGATCTCCTGGATGCGGCCCAGCATCCGGTGGCGCGTGCGGCCGTGGATGCGGTCGGGCGTGCGGTCGTCGAAGAAGCCCAGGAGCTCCACGCCGGTGTAGTGCGCGAGCGTCAGCTTGTCGGCCAGCGAGCCGCCCTGCTCGTTCATGCCCACCACCACCGCGCGCAGCGGCGGTCCGGCCAGGCGGATCAGTTGCGGCGCGGCCTGCCGCAGCGCCCAGTGCGCCGCCAGCTGCGACGCGGGGGCCAGCCACAGCCAGTTCATCACCACTTCGCGCGAGAAGTCGTCCAGGGCGTCGATCGCATAGCCGGTGGCCAGCAGCAGACCGCAGGTCCAGGCCCAGGCCAGCACGGTGTCGGCGATCACGCGGGCCGCCGAGGCGCGCAGCTGCGGCCGCCCCGGGTAGACCAGGGCGAAGGCCACGATCGACAGGCCGACCCAGCGCGGGTTCAGCTCGCCTTCGACCAGCCAGACCAGCAGCCACAGCGACAGCACGGTGGCGATCGGCTCGACGAAGGTCTCGAACGAGCGCAGCAGCCGGCTGTGGCTGAAGACGGCCGGGCCCGGCAGGGCGGGCGGCGGGGGCGGCGCTGCCGTGGCAGAGCCGCCCGGTGCCACCGCGGCGGCTCCGAGGACGCGGTCCGCGTCAGGCATAGGCGGACATCCGGGTGAGTTTGGCCACGGCCTGGGCGCGGTTGGTCACGTCCAGCTTGCTGAAGATGCTCTTCATGTGGTTCTTCACCGTGAACTCGCTGATGTGCAGGATGCAGCCGATCTCGGGGTTGGTCTTGCCCATGGCGACCCACACCATGATCTGGCGCTCGCGCTCGGACAGCTGGCCCAGGCGCACCACCATCTGCTCGACCTGGGTGCGCTCGGCGCCCGGCTGGCGCATCGGCGCCGGCGGCATGCGGCGCAGGGCCGAGTCGATGAAGGGCACCAGCAGCTTGAGCGCCGAGGCGCCGCCGGCCGGGGCCAGGTCGCTGCTGAGGGCCGCGAAGATGCGCTCGCCGCCCATGCGGCCGTCGCCCACGCCGTGGACCAGCGCGGTCTGCATGCCGGGGGTGCCGGGCGCGGGCGCCCAGCCCTGCCCCGCTTCGCCGAGCAGCTGGCCGCAGCCGCTGATGTCCAGCTGGCAGGGCTGCGACAGGGCGGCCACCCAGCAGTCGCGGAAGTAGTTGACCAGGGGCGCGATGCGCGAGGCGGGGCACAGGTGCGTGCGCAGGCCGGGCAGGCTGGAGACGATGTCGTACTGCAGGTCGCCGGCGCGGAAATCGCCCCAGCCGACCAGCAGGATGTCGTGCGGCAGCCAGCGCTGCACGTCGCCCTGGAGCCAGCGCCAGAGGTCGGCATGCGAGCGCAACTGGGCGCCCTGGCCCGCGATCTGGAGGAACTGGACCGGATCCACATCCGGCGTGACGGACGACAAGGTGTTCATTGCGCTTCTCCCAACTTCAGCGACCGACGAGCGGCCGACATAGACCGAAACAGTTTTTTCGTGTGCCGCGGATGAAAGGCGGTATCACCGCACTGCTCCGCGAAACCACATGTGACCGGCGTTGCCGGGCCGCCACGAAAAGCTTGACAGCCCTCGTCCGACATGAATTGCGTGGCGTACATCTCTCTTTTCTCTGTGCGTTTCCTGGCGATGCGTGATGGTGTGAAAAAAGGACATGTGCCGGAGGTAGGTTCCGCACTGTGTTCGCTGTCGGTTCCGGCGCAACCCCGTGTACGCAGATTCCGACACGGCCGTCGTGTAACACCAGTGCGCAGTGCGCTACGAGGTGCGAAACGGATCAAGCAAGTGTTCGCGGCTGATGCTGAGGTGGGACAAGGACGACAAGCTGTGCAGGAAGGACGGACGCTGGCGCGGCCGTGGCGGCTCGCGGCGCCGTGGATGGGTGGCGGGCAAGAGCGTTGCGCGGGCTGCGCACGCGCTGCGAGCCGGGGACCGCGAAGGTCCTGAGAACGGGGGATGGGGTTCGCGTCCGGACCGTGGTCCGGCGCTCAGAAGCGGGGAAGGTCGCCCAGGCTGCGGCCGGGCGCGTCGTCGTCGAGCGCGAGGGTCTCGGTGCCTTCGGGCAGCACGTCGACCTTGATCTCGGGCCCGGGCTGCAGGCCGCCCTCGTCGTCGGGGAACATGCTGATGACGGTGTCGCCTTCGACCAGGCGGTCGACCACCTCGGTGACGCGCGTCGGCGAGGGGCGCAGGTCCCAGCGCGCGCGCCCCGCGTCGATCAGGCCCATCATGGCCTCGACGACCTGCGTTCCCGCGTAGCGAACCGCAGTGATGCCGTATGTGGCTTTCTCGACCATAGGCGCACATTGTGGAAAGCCGCGCCACGCCTCCGATCAGCCAATCGCGACAACAGGCGTGGGAGGGTGCCTACGGAAGTGCGTCGCGCGCACGCTGTGCAGGGGTGGGACAGGGACCACCTCGCCTAAACTGCGCCTCCCATGGCCGCCGAATCCGCCGTCCCCCTCCCCGCGCTCGGCCGTGCGCACGCCCGGCGGCTGCGCGAGGTCTACCGCTCGGCCGGCTGGCCCTGCCAGGACCCGGTGGAGATCGAGCTGCTGGCTGCCGGCCTGCTCGACCGCGTGCTCTCGCCCACCGGCCACGAGACGCTGCGCGTCACGCAGAGCGGGCTGCAAGTGCTGGCGCAGACGCTGGAGGGCAACCGCGCGCGCCTGTCGGCGCACGAGGCGCTGGTCGAACGCGTGGCTCGAGAAATGGGCCGCGCGGGCCGCGTCGCCTGGCGCGGGCTGTCGCTGCGCGCGCAGGTGCCCGGGGAAGGTGCGGCGCAGCCGCCCCAGTGGTGCATGGCCCGGCCCGACGTCTTCTCGATCCGCAACACCTCGGTGGCGCAGTACGTGGAGCCGGTGGTGCACGAAGTGAAGGTGCGCCGCTCGGACCTGCTGGCCGACCTGAGGCAGGAGGCCAAGCGGGCCGCCTACCTCGACCTGGGCGAGTGCTGGTACGTGCTGGGAAGCGATGCGCGGGGACGCTGCATCGCGTCGCCCGACGAGATCCCCGCCACCTGCGGCGTGCTGGTGGCGGAGCCGGCGCGGCTGGTGGTCGCGCGGGCGGCGCCACGTGCACGGCGCAGCGCCCTGCCCTTCGGCGTCTGGATGGCGCTGGCCAAGGCCACGCCGGTCGCCGGCCTGGACGAGGACTGCCAGGGGTTGCTGGCCGCCAACGACGGCTGACGCAGGGCGCGCGGCGTGGGCCTGCGCGCTACTGCTTCGGATGCTCCGAATGCCCCGCGTCCGGCTCGGGCTTGTGGTCCTTCTCCGGGTCCTTGGGCTGCTGGTGCGCCGGCTCGGGATTCACCGGCTTGGGCGGGTCCACCGGCGGCTGGCCGGGGATGGTGCCGCCCGGGGTGTTCATGGCGAGCGGCCGCGGCCTCATGGCTTGCGGGGCGAGATCTCGGTGTTGCGCTCGGCCTCCTCCAGGTCCTCGTTGGACGGCGTGGGGATGTCTTCCTCGGTGGACAGCTCCGGCTCTTCGCGGTCGAGGCGGGGGATGCCGGTGGGGTTTTCGGTGTTCATGGCGGTTCCTCGTGGTGTCAGGGCGTAGGCCGGTGCCCCGCCGGATCCTCCGGCTCGGAAGGCGGCTCCATCGGCCCGAACTCCGGCTCCACCGGGAGGCGAGACGGATTGGGCGGGCCCGGGTGGGTACCGGGCTCCATCGGCTCTTCGGGTTCGACCGGGTGCGTGGCCATGGCAGCCTTCCTTCGGTGTCTCAGAAATCGCTCTTGGCCCACAGCGACGGATCGACCGGCTCGGGCGGGTTCGATCCGGGCACCGGCGTTTTCAGCTCCATGTCGGCCGGCGGCGGCGAGAAGCCGTCGTCGAGCTGCGGCGGAGCGGGCTGCGCCGGGTGAAGGCTGGGGTCGACTTCGTAAGGGATCATGGGCGGCGTCCTCGCATGACGCATGGTCACCGCCTGTCGCGTGGGCGCCGCTCAGCGCAGACGCCGTATCCCTGTCGGCGCGTGCCGATGGGTGCGGGCCGGGAGCCCGGCTAGACGATTTCCTTTTCTTCCTGCTCGCGCTCGGTCTCGCGCCGCACGATCTGGCTGGGGTCGTGCGTGAAGGGCATGCGCGGCAGCCCGATGAGGGTCTGCAGGTGGGCGTGGGCGCGGTCCATGTCGGCGCCGACCATCGCCAGCGCCACCTCGTGGCCGGGCTCGTTCTTGGCAATCTCGACGTAGGCGGCGCGCAGCCGCTCGTAATCTTCTTCGGCCCGCGCCACTTCCTGCTGGGCGGCCAGCATCTTGGCGTAATCGGCACGGCTGTATCGCATGCACTGAATGTAGGCAGCCGCCAGCGCGGCTGTTGTAGGACAACGCAGCGTGCGCCCGCAGGCCAAGGCTGGGGTGCGGCGTGCGGCTCAGTCGGCGAAGGTGTTGGCGGCGACGCCGGGCTTGGTGCTGCCGTCGGGCTGCGGCACGGCGATGGGCGCCACTTCGACGGGCGCGAGGCCCTCCTCGCGGCTGAGCCCGATCTTCTCGGCCGTGGCCGGCGAGAGGTCGACGATGCGGCCGTCCACGTAGGGGCCGCGGTCCTGGATGGTGACCACGGCGCTCTTGCCCGTCTCCAGGTTGGTCACCTTGGCCTTGGTGCCCAGCGGCAGCGTCTTGCTGGCGGCGTTGTCGTCGCGCGGGTCCATCGGCGTGCCATCGGCCATCTTGCGGCCGTTGAACATGCGCGCGTAGTACGAGGCCTTGCCGACCTGGCGCTGGCCGGAGTGGTCGAGCTTGTGGCCCTTGGCGGCGGGATGGTTGGGCCGGGGCGGCGGATCCTTGGGGACCGGAGGCTGCGCGGCGGCCAGTGCGGTGGCGCCGATGGCGAGCGCCGCGACGAGGGTGCGGCATGCGGGGAGCAAGGGGCGTTTCGAAGGGGTCATGGAGGTCGGCCTATGGGAGGTCCGGCCTTTTTCGAACGACGGAGACCGGTACCGCTGGGCATCAGTCTGCGCAGGGCCGCGCAGCGGGCCCGTCGGGCAGGCGCGGCAATCGGCGTAGGAAACGGTGGCTCGGCCGCGGCGCGCCCGGCCGTCGCCGGGCTAGGCGCGGGAGGCCGGAAGCGAGAAGAAGAAACGCGCGCCGGCGCCGGGCTGGGCCTGGCACCAGACGTCGCCGCCGTGCAGCGCGACGATCCGCCGGACCGCGGCCAGGCCTACGCCCGTGCCGGGGAACTCGCTGCTCTTGTGCAGGCGGCTGAAGGGCTGGAAGAGATTGGCGGCCCGGTCGTTGTCGAAGCCCTCGCCGTTGTCCTCGACGGAGAACACGGCCTGCGCCCCGCTGTCCTGTTCGCGGCCGAAAGCGATGCGGGCGAGTGGCCGGCGCGAGCTGAACTTCCAGGCGTTGCCCAGGAGGTTCTCCAGCACCTGGCGCAGGAGCGCACCGTCGCCCTGGGCCGAGAGGCCGGGCTCGATGCGCACGTCGACGTCCCGGTCCGCGCCGGTCTCGCGCAGCCGGGCCACGACATCGTGCGCCAGCGCGGTCAGGTCCACCGGCCGCTGCTGCAGCGGCGCGCGCGACAGGCGGCCCAGCTCCAGCAGCCCGCGCGTGAGCTCGTCCATGTGCGCGGCGTTGGCCTTGATCCGCTTGAGGTAGTGCTGGTGCTTGTCGGTGCCCGCGTCCTCGACGAAGGGCTGCAGGGCTTCCGCGAACCCGGAGATGCCGGCCAGCGGCGCCCGCACGTCGTGCGCGACGGCATAGGAGAACGTCTCCAGGTCGCGGTAGGCCTGCTGCAGCTGCGAGGTGCGCTCCTGCACCTGCTGGTCCAGGCTGATGTTGAGCGCCTGCAGTTCGGCGCGCGCGTTGTTCAGGGCGTTGGCGCGTTCCACGCCCTCGGCATGCATGTGGGCCAGCAGCCAGTACGCGCCGCCCAGGCCCGCCGTCATCAGCGCGCACAGCAGCAGCATGCGCAGGCGCCGGTCGCGGTAGTCCGCCAGCGCATCGCCGGCGGCGCTGGCCACCACGATGTGCAGTTGCATCGACGGCACGGGGTGGGACGTCACGAGGTAGTCGCGCCCCTCGATCGACGCGGTGTCGCCGCGCGCGGCGATCAGCCCCGACAGCAGCTTCAGGCCGGTCGCGTCGGTCACGTGGCCGGTGCGCGAACGCCAGGCGGCGCGCGCCAGGCCATCGGCGCCCAGCAGCAGCACGGCGGTGTCGTCGTGCAGCTGGGCCGACTGCATCACGCCCAGCAGGGTCTCCACGCGGACCAGCGCCACCGCCACGCCGAGGAACTGGCCCGCCGGGTCCCGCAGCTGCAGGGTGACGGGCAGGCGGCGGGCACCGCCTTCGCCGGCCGGGGGCAGCACGCTGATCTCCGCGCCGGTACGGGTCAAGGGCAGCACCTGCGCGCAACTCCCCTCGTCCAGCAGCGAGCCGGCCGCGGGCGGCGGCAGCACCCGGCCATCGGCCAGGCACAGGCCCAGCTCCTCGATGGAGTCGTTGGCGCGGGCGCGGTCGGCCATCATGTGCACCAGCTCCTGCTCGCTGCGGCGCTGGACCACCATGCCCTCCAGCAGCCCGTGCACGGCTCGGGCGGTGCGCAGCACGCGCACCGAGTAGTGCTCGACGGCGGTCGCCAGGTTGGCGTCGCGGTCGGCCACCGCCTCGAGCGTCAGGCGGTGCCCGTGCACCGTCTCCTCGATGAAGGTGAGCCAGACCACGGCCGCCATGACCAGGAACACCGCGCGCACGATGTTGCGCCAGCGCTGCGCCAGCTTGCGCAGCTGCGCTTCCTGGAAGTCCAGGGAGCGCCGGGCCAGGTCCACGCTCCAGTTCTTGAGTGCCAAAACCTAGACTCCGCTGTGGCGTCGGAAAAGAAAAACGGCACCACGCTTTCGCATGGTGCCGCTTTGATTTGCTGGCGGAGTGGACGGGACTCGAACCCGCGACCCCCGGCGTGACAGGCCGGTATTCTAACCAACTGAACTACCACTCCGCGTTGGTGCGGCGTTCACTCTTGCGAGCCAAGTGCCTGCCACTTGTGCCTTGATCGCTTTCGCGAATCCTGGCGACCCTACGGGGATTCGAACCCCGGTACTCACCGTGAAAGGGTGATGTCCTAGGCCTCTAGACGATAGGGTCGAAACCTTGGAACAGCGCGCTACGCGCGCTACCTTCTCTCTACGACACCTTGCTTGGTGGAGGTAAGCGGGATCGAACCGCTGACCTCTTGCATGCCATGCAAGCGCTCTCCCAGCTGAGCTATACCCCCGTCCGGTGTCGAGCCTCGAATTCTACACCGAAACTTTCAGGCGCCCGCCAGACGCTGCACAACAATATCGCGCGGCATCAGCTCCAGCACCGCATCGAGCGACGGCGTCTGCGGCGTGCCCAGCACCAGCACGCGCACCGGCATGGCCAGCTGCGGCATCTTCAGGCCCGTCGCGCGCAGCACTTCCTTCAGGCTCTCGGCGATCGCGGCCTTCTCCCAGTTCACGCCCTCGAGCATCCGGCCCAGCATGCTCAGTGCGGGGCGCACGCCCTCGGTGATGTGCCGGGCCAGGTCGTCGGCGCTGGGCTGCACCGGCAGGTAGAAGCGCGCGGCCCAGTCGGCCAGCACCACGGTGGTGTCGCAGCGGTCCTTGAACAGGCCGCAGATGCGCGGCAGCCGCGCGTCGGGCGTGATGCCGCGCTGCACAAGCCGCTCCCCCGCCAGCGTGGCGAGCTGCTCGTCGGGCGTGGCCTTCATGTGCTGGGCGTTCACCCAGCGCAGCTTGGCCTCGTCGAACTGCGCCGCGCTCTTGCCCAGGTGGTCGAGGTCGAACCACTGCAGGAACTGCTCGCGGCTGAAGATCTCGTCGTCGCCGTGCGACCAGCCCAGGCGCGCCAGGTAGTTCACCACCGCGTCGGCGAGGAAGCCCTCTTCGCGGAACTGCGTGACGGGCTTGGCGCCGTTGCGCTTGCTCATCTTCTCGCCGCGCTCGTTGAGCACCGTGGGCAGGTGCGCGTACACCGGCGGCTCCTGGCCCAGCGCGCGGAAGATGTTGATCTGGCGCGGCGTGTTGTTGACGTGGTCGTCGCCGCGGATGACGTGGGTGATCGCCATGTCGATGTCGTCGACCACCACGCAGAAGTTGTAGGTGGGCGTGCCGTCGGGCCGCGCGATCACCAGGTCGTCCAGCTCCTCGTTGCTGATCTCGATGCGGCCCTTGACCTTGTCTTCCCAGGCCACCACGCCGGTCAGCGGGTTGCGAAAGCGAAGCACCGGCTGCACGCCCTCGGGCACCGGTGGCAGCTGCTTGCCGGGCTCGGGCCGCCAGGTGCCGTCATAGCGCGGCTTTTCCTTGCTGGTCATCTGCCGCTCGCGCAGCGCGTCGAGCTCGGCCACGCTCATGTAGCAGGGGTAGACCAGGTCCTGCTCGCGCATGCGCGCCAGCACTTCCTTGTAGCGGTCCATCCGCTGCATCTGGTAGTGCGGGCCTTCGTCGTGGTCCAGGCCCAGCCACTTCATGCCCTCGAGGATGACGTCCACCGCCGCCTGCGACGAGCGCTCCAGGTCGGTGTCCTCGATGCGCAGGATGAAGTCGCCGCCCTCCGAGCGCGCGAACGCCCACGGGTACAGGGCCGAGCGGATGTTGCCGAGGTGGATGAAGCCGGTCGGCGACGGCGCGAAACGGGTGCGGACTTTCACAGCTTGGAGAGGCCGCGCATGAGGTCGGCCTTGATGTCTTCTACGTGTTCCAGCCCGACGGCCAGGCGAACCAGGCCCTGGCCGATGCCGGCAGCCTGCCGCTGCTCCTCGGTCAGGCGGCCGTGCGACGTCGTGGCGGAATGGCTGATGATGGACTTGGTGTCGCCCAGGTTGGTCGCGATGCTCATCACCTGCGAGCTGTCGATCACCTGGAATGCATTGCGGCGCAGCGACTCGGGATCGCTGCCCTTGACGTCGAAGGCCACGACCGGGCCGCCGAGGCCCGCCTGCTGCCGCATCGCCAGCTCATGCTGCGGATGCGTTTCCAGCCCCGGGTAGTACACCCGCGTCACGGCCGGATGCGATTGCAGGAAGCGGGCGATGGCCATCGCGTTGGCGCAGTGGGCCTGCATCCGCAGCGACAGCGTCTCCAGTCCCTTGAGCACGACCCAGGCGTTGAACGGCGCCAGCGTCATGCCGGCCGTGCGGACCAGGGGCGCGAAGACGTCGTTGACCAGCCGGGCCGGTCCGCAGATGGCACCGGCCATCACGCGGCCCTGCCCGTCCAGGTACTTGGTGCCGGAGTGGATGACCAGGTCCGCCCCCAGCTCGGTGGGACGCTGCAGCGCCGGCGAGCAGAAGCAGTTGTCCACCGTCAGCAGCGCGCCGGCGCCGTGGGCCACGTCGGCCAGCGCGCGGATGTCGCACACGTCCGTCAGCGGGTTGGTGGGCGTCTCGGCGAAAAGCAGCCGGGTGTTGGGGCGCATGGCCGCCTGCCACTCCTTCAGGTCGGTCTGCGAGACGAAGGAGGATTCCACGCCGAACTTGCCGAACTCCTTGGCGAACAGGTTCAGCGTGGAGCCGAACACCGAGCGCGAGCAGACGACGTGGTCGCCGGCCTTGAGCACGCCCATGCCGAGCAGCAGGATCGCCGCCATGCCCGTCGAAGTCCCGATCGCCGCCTCCGTGCCCTCCATGGCCGCCAGGCGCTGCTCGAAGCAGGTCACCGTGGGATTGGAGGTGCGGCCGTAGGTGTAGCCCTCCTGCGGGTTGGCGAAGAGGCGCGCCGACGTCGCGGCGTCGGGCTGCAGGAAGCCGCTGGTGAGGTACAGCGCCTCGGAGTTCTCGCCGTACTGGCTGGGCTCGATCCCGGCGCGGATGGCCAGCGTGTCCCGGTGCAGACCCGCGGGAAGTTGCCTGCCCTTCATGTCACGCCTCCTGCGCGTTGGGCAGGGCCAGCCGCGAGGTGGATTCCTCCAGCGGGTCTTCCTGGCCGATGCGCGCCTCGTTGATGCGGGCGATGTCGTCGGCGTTGATGTCGCCGGTGACGTACACGCCGTCGAAGCAGGAGGCATCGAAGCCGTCGAGCTTCATCGAGCCCGGCGAGCAGGCCGCGGACACGGCGCGCTTCATTCCTTCCACGTCCTGGTAGATCAGGGCGTCGCAGCCGATGATCTCGCGCACCTCCTCGATGGTGCGGCCGTGGGCCACCAGCTCGCTGGGCGTGGGCATGTCGATGCCGTACACGTTGGGAAAGCGCACCGGCGGCGCGGCGCTGGCCAGGTAGACCTTCTTCGCGCCGGCGTCGCGCGCCATCTGAACGATCTCGCGGCTGGTGGTGCCGCGCACGATGGAGTCGTCCACCAGCAGCACGTTGCGGCCGCGGAACTCGCTGCCGATCACGTTGAGCTTCTGGCGCACCGACTTCTTGCGAACCCCCTGTCCCGGCATGATGAAGGTGCGGCCCACGTAGCGGTTCTTCACGAAGCCTTCGCGGTACGGCACGCCCAGCAGGTGGGCCAGCTGCGTGGCGCTGGGCCGGCTCGATTCCGGGATCGGGATGATCACGTCGATCTCGTTGGGCGGCACCGTGGACACCACGCGCTTGGCCAGCGTCTCGCCCAGGTTCAGCCGGGCCTGGTAGACCGAGATGCCGTCCAGCACCGAGTCGGGCCGCGCCAGGTACACGAATTCGAAGATGCAGGGAAAGAGCTGCGGCTTGTCGGCGCACTGCTGCGAGTGAACGCGGCCTTCCAGGTCGATGAACACCGCCTCGCCCGGCGCCACCTGGCGCTCGAAGACATGGCCGGTGCCTTCGAGCGAGACCGACTCGCTGGCCACCATCACCGTGCCGTCCTTGCTGCGCCCCATGGACAGCGGCCGGATGCCGAACGGGTCGCGGAAGGCCAGCACGCCGTGGCCCGCGATGAGGGCGATCACCGCGTAGGAGCCGCGCACGCGCCGGTGCACGTTGGCCACCGCGCGGAACACGTCGTCGGGCTGCAGCGGCACGCCGCGCGTGGCCTTCTCCAGTTCATGGGCGAAGACGTTGAGCAGCACCTCCGAGTCGCTCTCGGTGTTGATGTGGCGGTGGTCGCTGGAGAACAACTCGGCCTTGAGCGCCTGCGCGTTCGTCAGGTTGCCGTTGTGCACCAGCACGATGCCGAACGGCGCGTTGACGTAGAACGGCTGCGCCTCTTCCTCGCTGTAGGCATTGCCGGCGGTCGGGTAGCGCACCTGGCCCAGGCCCGCGTTGCCCGGCAGGGCGCGCATGTTGCGGGTGCGGAAGACGTCGCGCACCATGCCCTTGGCCTTGTGCATGAAGAACTTGCGCTCCTGCTGCGTCACGATGCCGGCCGCATCCTGGCCGCGGTGCTGCAGGAGCAGCAGCGCGTCGTAGATCAGCTGGTTGACGGGTGCGCCGCTGACGACGCCGACGATTCCACACATTGCCAATTACCCCGGTAGGTACTGCGCGAATTCCTCCGGCAGCACCGGCTTCAATCCCCTGAGCGCCGCCGTCGAGACGCCGGCGCCCACCGATTCGGTCCACCACTGCGCGGTGCGCAGCGGCGTCATGTTCACCACCACCGCCACGGCCAGCAGCAGCACCGCGCCGCGCACCAGCCCGAAGCCGGCGCCCAGCGCCCGGTCCGCCGGTCGCAGGCCCACGGCCTCGACCAGCTTGCGGCTGGCCCAGGCCACCAGGCCGCCCGCGAACACCACCGCCACGAACACGATGGCGAAGCCGGCGGCGTAGCGCAGCGGTTCGGCCGCGCGCTCCATCGGCAGCCAGGCGCCCACCGGGGGCGCGAACCACTGGGCCAGCACGAAGGCCGCGATCCAGCTCAGCACGGACATCACTTCGAAGACCAGGCCCCGCAGCACGCCCAGCAGCAGCGAGAACCCCAGCACACCCAGAAAGACCCAGTCGAGCACCGCCATCCGGCTCGCCTGCTCACAAGGTGAGGATGGCCGCGGGCAAATCCAGGTCCTTGAGCCGGCCGGCCGCCTTGTCGGCCTCGGCACGCGTGGCGAAAGGCCCGACGCGCACGCGGATGCGGCGGCCGTCCTTGGTCTCGGCCACGTGGGTGTAGGTCTTCAGGCCGGCCTTCTCGACCTTCTGCCGCGCCTCGCGCGCCTTGCCGACGTCGGAGAAGGCGCCCACCTGCACGACGTAGCGGCCGTCGGCCGCCTTCTCGGCCGCGGCGGCCTGCACCGGCCTGGCCTCGGGCGCGGGGGCCGGCGCCTTGGCTTCGGCCTTCGGCTTGGCCTCGGCCCTGGTTTCCGGCTTCGGCTCGGGCCGTGCTTCGGCCACCGCCGGCGCGACCGGCGTGGCCGGCGTGACGGCGCCGGACGAGACCACTCCCGCCGCCACGGGCGCCGGCGCGGGCTTGCCTGCGACGACCGGCGCCGCGGGCTCGCTGGCCTGCGCCGCCTTGGGCGATGCCACGGGCACCGGCAGCGGCTTGGCCTTGTTGCGGTCCGGGATCTCGATGGGGATGTCCACCGCGATCGGCCGCGGCTGGGTGTCGAACAGGAGGGGGAAGCCGACCACGCCAAGCAGCACCAGCACGGCCGCGCCGATCAGGCGGTGGCGCGCGCGGCGCCGAAGCACTTCGACGCTCTCGGCTTGCGGCGGGGCCGCTTGCGTCTCGTCGCCACCCTTGCGGAACTTGAAGAAGGCCATGAAGCGTGTCGCCGAGGGTTCAGGAGCCCAGGTGTCGGGCCTGGAGGCGGGGGAGGCCGTCCTTCAGAACGCCTCCCACCGTGTAGAACGATCCGAAGACCAGGATTCTATCAGTGGGGTCCGCCTCGCCCATCGCGCTGCGCAGTGCTTCGAGAGGGCCCGCGTGGGTGCTGGAGACCGCGTCCTTGCGCGTCGTCCGGGCCTGCCACAGCGCCTGCAGCGAGGCCGCGCCCGCCGCGCGCGGCGTGTCCAGGTCGCTGAAATACCACGCGTCCACCAGCGGGTCCATCTTGCGCAGCATCGCGTTGAGGTCCTTGTCGCCCATGGCGCCGAACACCGCCCGCGTGGTCGGATAGAAACCCATGGCATCCAGGTTGGCCGCCAGCGCGGCCACCGAATGCGGGTTGTGCGCCACGTCCAGCACCAGCGTCGGCTGGCCGGGCACGATCTGGAAACGGCCCGGCAGGTCGACCAGGGCCAGCCCGGTGCGCACCGCCTGCGCCGTGACCGGCAGCCGGTCGCGCAGCGCCGTGAGCGCGGCCAGCACGCCCGAGGCGTTCACCAGCTGGTTGGCGCCGCGAAGGGCCGGGTAGCCCAGGCCGGCGTAGCGGCGCCCGCGCCCGGCCCACGCCCACTGCTGCTTGTCGCCGGAGAAGTTGTAGTCGCGGCCCAGCAGCCAGAGGTCGGCGCCCAGCGACTCGGCCGCCTGCACCACGCTTTTCGGCGGCACCGGATCGCTCACGATGGCCGGCCGGCCCGCGCGCAGGATGCCGGCCTTCTCGCGCCCGATGGACTCGCGGTCCGGGCCCAGGAACTCCTGGTGGTCCAGGTCGATGCTGGTGATCACCGCGCAGTCGGCGTCGACCACGTTGACCGCGTCCAGCCGGCCGCCCAGGCCCACCTCCAGGATGGCGACGTCCAGTTCGCTGGCGGCCATCAGGCCGAGGATCGCCAGCGTGGTGAACTCGAAGTAGGTCAGCTGCGTGTCCTGGCGCGCCTGCTCCACCCGCTCGAAGTGCGGCACCAGCGCCTCGGCCGAGACGGGCTGGCCGAGCAGGCGGCAGCGCTCCTCGAAGTGCACCAGGTGCGGCGAGGTGTAGACGCCGGTGCGCCAGCCGGCCTGGTGGGCGATCGATTCCAGCATCGCGCAGGTCGAGCCCTTGCCGTTGGTGCCGGCCACGGTGACCACGACGCACGAAAACGACACGCCCATGCGCTCCCACACGCCGCGCACGCGGTCCAGGCCCAGTTCGATGGCCTTGGGGTGCAGGCGCTCGCAGTGCGCCAGCCAGTCTTGCAAGGTCTGCATGCCGCGATTGTCCTTGGGATTAGCATCGCCGCATGAGCGTCACCCTCTACGGCATCGCCAACTGCGACACGGTCAGGAAGGCGCGCGCCTGGCTCGACGGCCAGGGCGTGGCCTACCAGTTCCACGACTTCAAGAAGGCCGGCGTGCCGCAGGAGCGGCTGGCCGGCTGGAGCCGCGCCGTCGGCTGGGAGAGGCTGGTCAACCGCCAGGGCACGACCTGGCGCAAGCTCGATCCTGCGCAGCAGCACGGCGTGCAGGACGAAGCCTCGGCCCGCCAACTGATGCTGGCCCAGCCCAGCGTGATCAGGCGGCCGGTGGTCGAGTGGCCCGGCGGCGCCACCACGGTCGGCTTCGATGCGCAGGCCTGGCAGGCGCTGGCGCAGCAGCGCTGAAGCTCGACTTTTACGTGCCGTTTACCGCCCCGCGCCAGCGCGCGGGCGGCCGCGTGCCTAGAATTTGGGCATCGCCTTCCTGCCCCATGAGGCTGCCATGAAAAAGCTCGTCTTCCTGTCGATCGCCGCTGCCGCCGCGGGCGCCGTGCACGCCCAGGAAGTCGGCCGCGTCCTCTCCAGCACCCCGGTCATCCAGCAGGTGCAGGTGCCGCGCCAGGTCTGCTCGCAGCAGCAGGTGCCGGTGCAGCAGTCCACCACCGGCGCGGGCGGCGTGATGGGCGCCATCGCCGGGGGCGCCATCGGCAGCCAGATCGGCTCGGGCGGCGGCCGCGGCGCGGCCACCGTCTTGGGCGTGCTGGGCGGCGCGCTGTTGGGCGACCGCGTCGAGGGCGGGGGCGCCACGCAGTACCAGAACGTGCAGCACTGCACCACGCAGATGTTCTACGAGAACCGCGCGGTCAGCTACAACGTGATCTACGAATACGCCGGCCGGCAGTACTCGGTGACCCTGCCGCACGACCCGGGCCCGACGGTGCAGCTGCAGGTGACGCCGGTGGTGTCGCCGCCGGCCTTCCAGCAGGCGCCGCAAGCTCCCCAGGCGCCGGCTTACGCTCCCGCCCCGCCGCAGGTTTCGGCCCCCGAGCCCATGGTGCTGGCCGCCGCGCCCACCGTCATCGTGCCGGCCACCAGCGTCTACCCGGCCTACTACCCTTCGCCGTACTACTGGCGGCCGCCGGTCAGCCTGCACCTGGGTTTCGTGCACGGCTTCGGCCATGGGCACCGCCACCACCACCGTCATCGCTGACGGGCGTCATCACACCGGGGTCTGCAGCAGCGGCCCCTTGAACAGCACGGGCCCCGTCGGCCCGCTGCCGACCGGCGCACCGCCCCGCGGCTCCAGGCTGATCGCCAGCGCCGGCACTTCGCGCACCTGGTTCTCGGCGGCCGTGAGCCGCACCACCGGCTCCTCGCCCAGCACACCCAGCGAACGCGGCGCGCCCCCGGGCGGCAGCGCCCACAGCTGAAGCGAGCGGTCCGCGCCCACGTGGACGCTGCCCACGTGCTTGAGGGTCAGCCGGTTGTGCCGCGGATCGAAGGTGACCAGCACCTGCGCCGTCGACTTGTCGTCGGCCAGCACCGCCACGTACTGGATCTGCGGCTGGGCCTGAAGCTGCGCGGCCAGCTGGGTGTTCTCGCGGGCCAGCTGCTGGCCCTGCTGCGTGGCCTGGGCCAGTTCGGCGTCGCGCTCCTGCACCCGGCGGCCGAGGTTCACGCTCACCACGGCGACCGCAGCCGCCGTCGCCAGCCCCGCCAGCGCCGTGCCGCGCCACCAGCCCAGCCGCCGGCGCAGGCGCTCGAGCACCGGGTGCTCCTTCGAGCCCGCGAAGCCGGACAGGGTCGGCAGCAGGTTCTCGATGCGCTTCCACACGTTGGGGCTGGGCGCCTCGTTCGGCTGCAGCTCGGTGAGGGCGGCGAAGCGTTCCTGCCAGGCCAGCGCCGCCACTCGGATGGACGGGTGCTGGCGGGCCAGCGCCTCGAAACGGCGGCGGGCGCCGCCGCGCAGCGTGCCGAGCGCGTAGGCGGCGGCCAGGCGGTCGACCAGGTCGGGGTGGCGCAGCAGGTCCATCGCAACCTCCTCAGGCGAACCGCGCCATGCAGCCGCGCAGCTGCTCCAGGCCGCGGCGGATCCAGGTCTTGACGGTGCCCAGCGGCAGCTTGAGCTGCTGGGCCAGCTCGCTGTGGCTCAGGTCGCGCAGGTAGGCCAGGCTCACCACCTCGCGCTGGCGCGCCTCCAGCTTGCGCAGGCACTCGTGCAGCGCCCAGGCCTGCTCGCTGGCCTGGCTGGTGTCCATGGGGTCGGCCGAGTCGCCGGCCACCGTGTCGGCGATGTAGTCGTCCAGCTCGACGGCCGTGTCGATCCGCTCCGTGTTGCGCCGGCGCAGGAAGTCCAGCGCCCGGCTGCGCACGATCACGCCCATCCAGGCCATCGGCGGGCTGAGCGAGGCGCGGTAGTCCACCGCGATGCGCCAGATGTTGAGGTAGGCGTCCTGCAGCACGTCCTCGGCCCATTCGCGGTTGCCCACCACCCGCAGCGCCACGCCGTAGAGCTTGGACGAGGTGAGGTCGTAGAGCGAGCGCAGGGCGGCCTCGGCGTCGCCGGGGCGGGCGCGGGTCGCGATGCGGTCGAGGAGCTGCACCAGTTCGGTGTCGGCGAGGTCGTGGGCCATGAAGCGGGGATTGTCCTGCCAGGGGTTACGCATGCGCCAGCGGATCGGATTCAGCGGATGAGCGGGCGGGGGTCTTGCGCCTAGAATCCCGGGTTTCCCCGCACCCCCATTCCCCCATGAGCACCGAGACCCTTGCCGGCGTCAGCGTGACCACGCGCGCCAACGTGTATTTCGACGGCCGCTGCGTGAGCCACGGCGTCACGCTGGCCGACGGCACGAAGAAGTCGGTGGGCGTGATCCTGCCCGCCACCCTGACCTTCAACACCGCCGCCGCGGAGATCATGGAATGCGTGGGCGGCGCCTGCGAGTACAAGCTCGCGGGCAGCAACGAATGGGTGCGCTCCTCGGCCGGCCAGAAGTTCGCCGTGCCGGCCAACTCGTCGTTCGAGATCCGGGTGGTGGAGGCTTATCACTACATCTGTCACTTCGGATGAGGGACTAGGGGCTGGGGGCTAGGGGCTAGGGAAACCGGCCCCGCCCCCGCCCCTCGGAATCCCCTAGTCCCTAGCCCCCAGCCCCTAGCCCCTTCCCCCATGACCACCATCCTCGAGCACCTGCCCGCCGGCCAGAAGGTCGGCATCGCGTTTTCCGGCGGCCTGGACACCAGCGCCGCGCTGCACTGGATGCGCCAGAAGGGCGCCGTCCCCTACGCCTACACCGCCAACCTCGGCCAGCCGGACGAACCGGACTACGACGAGATCCCGCGCAAGGCGATGCTGTACGGCGCCGAGAAGGCGCGCCTGATCGACTGCCGCAAGCAGCTCGCGCAGGAAGGCATCGCCGCCCTGCAGGCCGGCGCCTTCCACATCTCCACCGCGGGCGTGACCTACTTCAACACCACGCCGCTGGGCCGCGCCGTCACCGGCACGATGCTGGTTTCGGCGATGAAGGAGGACGACGTCAACATCTGGGGCGACGGCAGCACCTTCAAGGGCAACGACATCGAGCGCTTCTACCGCTACGGCCTGCTCACCAACCCCTCGCTGAAGGTCTACAAGCCCTGGCTGGACCAGGCCTTCATCGACGAACTGGGTGGCCGCGCGGAGATGAGCGCCTTCATGCAGAAGGCCGGCTTCGCCTACAAGATGTCGGCCGAGAAGGCGTACAGCACCGACAGCAACATGCTGGGCGCGACGCACGAGGCCAAGGACCTGGAGCACCTGAACTCCGGCATCCGCATCGTCAACCCGATCATGGGCGTGGCCTTCTGGAAGGACGAAGTGCCGGTCAAGGCCGAGGAAGTGCGCGTGCGCTTCGACGAAGGCCAGCCGGTCGCCCTGAACGGCAAGACCTATGACGACCCGGTCGAGCTGATCCTGGAAGCCAACCGCATCGGCGGCCGCCATGGCCTGGGCATGAGCGACCAGATCGAGAACCGGATCATCGAGGCCAAGAGCCGCGGCATCTACGAGGCCCCGGGCCTGGCGCTGCTGTTCATCGCCTACGAGCGGCTGGTCACCGGCATCCACAACGAAGACACCATCGAGCAGTACCGCGACAACGGCCGCCGCCTGGGCCGCCTGCTGTACCAGGGCCGCTGGTTCGATCCGCAGTCCATCATGCTGCGCGAGACCGCGCAGCGCTGGGTGGCGCGCGCGATCACCGGCGAGGTGGCGCTGGAGCTGCGCCGCGGCAACGACTACTCGCTGCTGAACACCGAGTCGCCGAACCTGACCTACCAGCCGGAGCGGCTGACGATGGAAAAGGGCGAGTCGATGTTCTCGCCGCGGGACCGGATCGGGCAGCTGACGATGCGAAATCTCGACATCGTGGATACGCGGGACAAGCTTGCTGTCTACAGCAAGGCGGGGTTGTTGTCCGTGGGTGGGTCGGCTGCGTTGCCGCAGGTGGGCGGGAAGAAGTAAGGCGCTCGTTGCTGGCGTTGCTGGCGTTGCTGGCGTTGCTGGTGGCTGCTTTGGCGTCAGGGGCGGCGGCAGCGGTGGTTCGCTGGCAGGGCCCACACCGTCACTTCGCTTCTCTCTTCGCCCCGCCGTTCCCGCTCGCCCTGCTTCGTCATTCCCGCGAAGGCGGGAATCCAGAGCGTCCGCCTTCAGCGGACTTCAAGGAAGCACTGGATCCCCGCCTCCGCGGGGATGACGGTGGCGAAGAAAAGCGAATGGCAGTGACGAGGCGAGCAGCGGGGCGTTGAGGGTTTTTGCCCGCCCCCGCACCCTGCTCNGAAGGCGGGAATCCAGAGCGTCCGCCTTCAGCGGACTTCAAGGAAGCACTGGATCCCCGCCTCCGCGGGGATGACGGTGGCGAAGAAAAGCGAATGGCAGTGACGAGGCGAGCAGCGGGGCGTTGAGGGTTTTTGCCCGCCCCCGCACCCTGCTCCCACGCGGCAGGCAGCGCCTGGCCCGGGCGATTTGTGGGACGAGCCGGGCTTTCCGCGGCCCGGCCGTTGCGAGCCGTCAGGCGAGCTTGATGTCAACCTCTGACTCGCGGCCGCTGTCTGAACGGAGCGCTGCGCAGCAGCGCGCAGTGAGTTCGGCCGCGCAGGCCGGGCCGCGGAATGCCCTGCGAGTTNCAACCTCTGACTCGCGGCCGCTGTCTGAACGGAGCGCTGCGCAGCAGCGCGCAGTGAGTTCGGCCGCGCAGGCCGGGCCGCGGAATGCCCTGCGAGTTTGCGAGTGCAGCGAGCAAACCGTCCCACCATGAGCCCGGGCCAGGCACCGCCTGCCGCGCGGGCGCGCTGCCCAACAACGAGGGCGAGAACAGCACCCCTATCTCGATGCCGAGACTCGCCAACGCATTGATTCATAGCGCTGCATCGCCTCGCCGTCCGCACTCCAATCCCCTGCTCCTTCGTCGAGAAACCAATCGACGCCGAGCGCGCAGCCCCGTGACTCTCTGCCTTGTAGGGCCGTGACCTTGGACGGAATATGCGCCGGCTTTCAACGACCCAACAAGCCAAGGAGTCACCATGGGATTTCGTGTCAGTTCGCGCGTACGGCTCTCGGGAGTCGCTTTTCTTATGGCGATGGCCACCGGATGCGGTGGCGGTGGTGCCGGAAGCGAGCCTGCGGCACCACCGATAGCACCTGCGCCGCCTCCTGCATCTCAACTGCTCGATTGGGACGTCCACCCGGCCGCTTCCGCCGTGCTCGGTCAGACGGGGTTCGACAACGTCGGCCAAGGGAATTTGAGATTCGTCGAAGGAAACGTGGCTGCGAGCGCCGACGGTCGGCTATTCGTGGCCGCCAATGGCGACGTGAAGGCATTTGCCAGCTATGCCGAAGGCGCTGCGACATCCCAGTTCGCGATTCCAATCATCGAATCGCGAAATGTTTCTCTGCGCGGGAACAAAATGGTGATTGTGGCAAGGGATCAGGTTCTCATCTACAACACTGCACCGACCAGTCTTGATGGGTTCGACCTGGACCCCGACTTCATATCCAGTGGCATCAGCGGCTGTGCCGCCGATGCGATGAACATGCCGCACGAGGCCCTCCTAACTCCCTTCGGGCACCTGATCGTTGCGGATGGGGGAAACAACAGGGTTCTGATCTGGAATCCTGAACAGCTCTCCAACGGACAGATTTCCGAGGCGAGCATCGTGGTCGGCCAGCCGGACAAGGAGAGTTGTCTGCCGAACAATGGCGGTGGGACCGAAAGCCTAAGCGAGTTCACCTTGAGTCGCCCGCGTGGCGTGTGGTCGGATGGCAGTCGATTGATAGTGGCGGATGAGGGGAACAACCGGGTCCTGATCTGGAACCAGATTCCAACTGAGGATTTCCAGCCGGCGAATCATGTGGTCGGCCAGATCGATTTCGGCTCCAGCGCGCCCAATCGTGACGGATCGCCTTCCGCCCTAACGTTGTCGGCACCCAAGTCTGTGGACGTGAGCGAAGGTGGGCAAATGGCAGTAGCGGACTCAGACAATCACCGGATACTGGTGTGGGATGCCGTTCCCTCTTCGAACGTTCCGGCGAACCACGTGTTGGGGCAAAGGGATTTCATTCGCAATGTCGAGAACGATTCCGATCAGGCGGGCGGCCCGGACGTACCAAGTGCTCGTACCCTCAACGGCCCCACCGGCGCCCGATTCCACGGTAGAAATCTGATCGTGGTCGACAGCAACAACAATCGCGTCCTGGTGTTTCCTGCCTCCAACTAGAAACACCGTGGCGACTGAAAGCGGCCGGCGCTCCCGGCCGCTTTTCATTTCAGAAGGCAGCGTCGAATGCCACTCTCGCGCCTCAGAATCCGACCAGCCCGAACGCCTCCGCCAGCAACTCATACGACCTTCGCTGCGCCGCCGGATCCCAGGTCCACGTCACGACAACGATCTCGTCCAGCGACAGCTCCTCCGCCAGCGCCAACAACCGCCCGCGCACCGTAGAAGCACTCCCAACGATGGCGCGACGCCGAAGCTGCTCCGCCTCGGCCCGCTCGGGCGCCGTGTACTCGCGAGAAGCCTGCTCCGGCGGCAGCAGCGGACCGAACCGTCCGGTGCGCCGGTCCACCCGTGCCCGCTCTCGGCTCTTGAACTGGTGCCAGGCCTCCTCGTCGGTCTCCGCCACCAGGGCGGCCAGGCAGACCGTCGCCTGCGGGCGGTCGATCAGCCCCGGGCGGAAGGCGGACCGGTACAGGTCGAGCGCCGAATCGCAGCCCTCGCCGTCGGTGATGAAGTGCGCGAAGGCGTACGGCATGCCCAGGTGCGCCGCGAGCTGCGCGCCATAGCCCGAGCTGCCCAGCATCCACAGCTGCGGCGCCGTGTCGTGCATGGGCAGCGCCGAGATGCCGTGGCCGGGATGGCCCGGGGGCAGTTCCTCGCCGCGCACCCAGGCCTGGAGCTCCATCACCTGCTGCGGGAAGTTGGCGGACGACTGCAGGTCGGGATTGAGCAGCGCCGCCGTGCGCTGGTCGCTGCCCGGCGCGCGGCCCACGCCCAGGTCGATGCGGCCCGGCGCCAGCGCGTCCAGCACGCGGAACTGCTCCGCCACCTTGAACGGCGAGTAGTGCGGCAGCATCACGCCCGCGCTGCCGATGCGGATGCGCTGCGTGCGCGCCGCCACGGCCGCCATCAGCACCTCGGGCGCGGTGCCCACCAGCGTGGGCAGCGCATGGTGCTCGCTCAGCCAGAAGCGGTGGTAGCCGAGCGACTCGCACAGTTCGGCCAGGGCCACGGTGTGGCGGATCGATTCGTCGTGCGGGCGGCCGGCCCGGGCCACCGACTGGTCGAGCACGGAAAGGCGCAACTTCGAAGTCATGGGGAAAGCTTCGCACACCCGTCGCGGACGTGCCCCGGCCCCGGATAATTCCCGCATGGCTCCTCCGTCCGCTCCTTCCGCGCGACCGCGCGTCGTCATCATCGGCTGCGGCTTCGGCGGCCTGGAGGCGGCCAGGGCCCTCCACGCCGCGCCGGTGGACATCACGCTGGTGGACCGCACCAACCACCACCTGTTCCAGCCCCTGCTCTACCAGGTGGCGACCGCCGGGCTGGCCGCGCCCGCCATTGCCGCGCCGGTGCGGCACCTGTTCCGCAAGCAGGCCAACGTGACGACGCTGCTGGGCGAGGTGGTGCGCATCGACGCCGCCGAACGCATCGTCCGCTTCAAGGACGAGACCGCCCTGCCCTACGACCACCTGATCGTCGCGGCCGGCGCCACCCACAGCTACTTCGGCAACAACCAGTGGTCCGCGCACGCCCCCGGCCTCAAGACCCTGGACGACGCCTTCGAGATCCGCCGCAGGGTGCTGCTCGCCTTCGAGAGCGCCGAGAAGGAGACCGATCCGGCGCGCCGCGACGGCTGGATGAACTTCGTCGTCATCGGCGGCGGGCCCACCGGCGTGGAGATGGCCGGGACGCTGGCCGAGATCGCGCGGCACACCCTGCCCGGGGAGTTCCGCCGCATCGACCCGGCCAGCGCCAAGGTGATCCTGGTGGAAGGCAGCCCGCGCGTGCTGCAGGCCATGCCCGACGACCTGAGCCAGCGCGCCGCCGAGCAGTTGCAGCGCCTGGGCGTGGAAGTGCGCACCGACTCCCGCGTGACCGCCATCGACTCGCACGGCCTGCAGGTCCATCCGGCGCAGGGCGAGCCCTACCGCATCGACAGCCGCTGCATCATCTGGGCCGCCGGCGTGGCGGCCTCGCCGCTGGGGCGCGAGGTGGCCCAGGCCACCGGCGTCGCCCTGGACCGCGCCGGGCGCGTGGTGGTCGAGCCCGACCTGGGCGTGCCCGGCCACCCGGAGATCAGCGTGGTGGGCGACCTCGCGGCGGCCCGCAGCCATGTGCCGGGCCGCGAGCCGCAGCCGGTGCCCGGCGTGTCACCCGCGGCCAAGCAGATGGGCCGCACCGCCGCCGCCAACCTGCTCGCCCGGCTCGAAGGGCGCACGACGCAGGCCTTCCGCTACCGCGACTACGGCAACCTCGCCACCATCGGCCGCAATGCCGGCGTGGTGGACCTCACCACGCCCCTGGGCCGGCTCAAGTTCAGCGGCTACCCGGCCTGGCTGTTCTGGCTGTTCGCCCACATCTATTTCCTGATCGGCTTTCGCAACCGGATCGTGGTGCTGTTCGACTGGGCCTCGGCCTACTGGAGCCACCAGCGGTACGCGCGGGTGGTGACGGACATCGAACCGGCGGCGGTGGACGGTTAGGCGTCGGGGGAAGCCCTCACCCCAGCCCTCTCCCAGAGGGAGAGGGAGCAAGAAGGCTCACGGTTCGCGATAGCTCTCCACCGACACCTCCAGCACCAGCCCCCGCGGATCCTCGTGGAAGAACACCCCGGCCTTGCGGCTGGACCTTGCCGGCACGTGGTCGAACTCCACCTCGGCCTCTTCCACCACGCTGTCCCCACGCCGCAGCCGCGCCTTCACGCGCAGCGCGGCCGCGCCCGCGGCGCCCACGTTCTCCACCTGCAGCGTGACGTGGTGCCGCTCGCCCTGGCGCTCGATCGCGCCCACGTGCACCACCGGATGCACCGTGCCTCCGCGCTCGTCGATCGCCAGCCAGGCCAGGCAGGCCAGCGTGGCCAGCACCACGACCAGGCCGATCGCCGCGGCGATCCACTCGGACAGCGGCGTGGCGTTCTCGCCCTCGCCCTCGTCCTCGCGCCGCTCGTCCTGCGCGCGGGATCTGCCGGTGGCGGGTGCACCCATGTCGGTCCTCAGAGGATCAGGCGGGCGGCCGCCGCCCCGACCGCCGCCGGGAACGCGAGCACCGCCACCGTGGAAAGCGCCACCGGCACCGACGATCCGTCGAGCCGCCCGAAGGTCCAGAGCAGGAAGGCCGAGAGCGCCAGCGCGATGGCGTAGCCCACCACGGTGAAGCGCAGGAAGACGCTCCAGGCCGGCGCCTTGTGGTGGTCCGGGGGCTGGCCGCGGAAGTCCGCGCTGTACACGAAGGCGTGCATCACCACCAGCGTCGCGACCGCGAGCAGCAGCACCTGCGCGCCGCCCAGCCGCAGCGCGATGATCAGGATCTCCTCGGTCGGCGCGACGTTGAAGGCCAGGAACAGCGCGCCCACGGCCATGATGAACAGCTCGCTGAAATAGCCTTCGCGGCCGCCGCGCACCTGCGCCTGCGCCTCGGACTGGCCGAGCTGGCTTTGCGACAGCAGCGCGCCGATGCTGGCGGGCACCGCCTGCAGCGACACCTTGCCGAGGATCTCGCGCAGGCCCTCGCCCGGGCCCAGCGCGCCGAGCAGCAGCAGCACCAGCAGCGACGCGACGAAGCCCACCAGGTACGCCACCAGTGCATCGAGCATGTCGTCCACCAGGCTGAACGTGGGCTCGAAGCCCACGTGCCAGGACAGCGCCACCAGGAAGGGGAAGAACAGCGCGATCAGCAGCGCCAGCCGCACGGCGCTCATGTGGAAGGCCAGCCACCACATTTCCATCGTCATGAGCAGCGGGACGCCGAAGATGACGGCGCCCGCGAACGCGCGCGTCAGGCCCTGGGCGAAGGCCAGGTTGGCTCGGCGGTCGGCGACGATGCGGGACTCCACGGTCGAGCCATGATGCCGCCGCGCGCGTGCGGCCATCGAGGACAAACGCCCGAGTTGGTGTCGGAAAGACGCTGCGGTTTGCGCGCCGTGCGTGCCCTCACCCCAACCCTCTCCCAGAGGGAGAGGGAGCAAAGACCGTCAGGAAACGGGCTTGCTGAAGCGTTCGATGGCCTGGGCCGTCGGCGTGGTGCCCGCGCCCGGCACCTGCGGCAGGCGGAAGTGGCCGTCGACGACCTCGGCCGGATCGGTGAAACAGTCCTTGATCCAGGGGATGTACTCCAGCACGCCAACCGCCGGGTGGGCATAGCTCAGGTGCACGTGGACCTGGCTCATGTCGCCCGCATGCGGCGCCACCGGCAGGCGGTGCGAATGGGCGGTCTCGCACACGCGCAGCACTTCGGTGAGTCCGCCCATGCGCGTGACGTCGGGCTGCACCCAGTGGATCGCGCCCTGGTGGAAGAACTCGCTGAAGGCGTCCTGCGTGTAGAGCTGCTCGCCCAGGGCCACCGGGATGCGGGTGGCGCGCGCCAGTTCGGCGTGGCCGCGCACGTCGTCGTGCCAGAGCGGCTCCTCGAACCAGAAGACGTCGAAGGGCTCGGCGCCGCGGCAAAAGCGCAGGCAGGTGGCCAGGTCCCACTTGCCGTTGCCGTCCACCGCCAGCGTCACGTCCGGTCCGATGGCCTGGCGCACGGCCTCCAGGCGGCGCAGGTCGCGCTCGACGGTGGAGCCCACCTTGATCTTGATGCCGGTGAAGCCCTCCTGCACCGCGCGGCGGGCGCCGGCCACCAGCTTGTCGTCGGCGATGCTCAGCCAGCCGATGTCGGTGTTGTACGCGCGGACCTTGTCGCGCACCTGGCCGCCCAGCAGCTTCCACAGCGGCACCTTGGCCGCCTTGGCCTTGAGGTCCCAGATCGCGACGTCGATGGCCGCCTGCGCCAGCGTGGTGATGCCGGCGCGGCCGATCCACTGCAGCGCCGGATTGCGCGCGAGCTTGAGCCACAGGCGCTGCACGTCGTTCGCGTCCTCGCCCTGCAGCAGCGGTGCATGGCAGGTGGCGATGCAGCGGGCGACCAGCTGGTCGCTGGGCAAGTGGGCGTGGGTGCCGGTGAAGCCGTAGCCCGAGAGCCCGTCGTCGGTGTCGATGCGCGCACCCACCACGCCCCAGTGGGTGATGGTGTGGGTGCTGTCGGCGATCTGCGAGCCGGTGACGGGGACGTGGAGGATGAAGGGCTGGACGGATTCGATCTTCATGGGGGTCTGGTCTCCTGGGTTTGTTCTTCGTGCATCCGTCATTCCCGCGAAGGCGGGAACTTCCCGAAGTCCGCTGAAGGCGGACGCTCTGGATTCCCGCCTCCGCGGGAATGACGGGACAGGGGGCGGGAACGACGAAACTAGAGCGAATTGTGGATCGCCGTCGCCGCGATGGCCGCGTGCCCGTAGGCCACGCTGATCTGGTTCAGCCCCGCGGCCACGTCGCCGGCGGCGTACAGGCCCGGCACCGTGGTCTGCAAGCGCTCGTCCACCCGCAGCTGCCCGTCCTCCTCGGCCTCCGCCCCCAAAGCCAGCGCCAGCTCCGACGCATGCGCCAGCCCGAGCGCGGGATAGAGCACGTCGAACGTGAGCCGGCACCCGTCGGCCATCTCCACCACCACGCCCTGCCCCGGCTCGCAGTGGATGTGCAGAGGCATCTGGTCGGCGATCAGCACGCCGCGCTCGCGCAGGCGCGCGAGTTCTCGGGGCGGCACGTCCTGCTGAGACCCCATGGCCAGCCACGTGACCTGGTTGTCGAAGCCCGCGACGAACAGCGACTCGCGCAGCCCATGCACTTCCTTGCCGAGCACGGCGACGCGCTGGCGCTGCGTCTCGAAGCCGTCGCACACCGGGCAGTAACGCACGTTGCCCGCCGCCAGTCCCGGCTCCAGGCCGGGCAGCTCGGGTTCCACGTCGCGCGCGCCGGTCGCCAGCAGCAGCTTGCGGGCGCGCAGCACGCGGCCCTCCAGCTGGACCTCGAAAGCACCGTCGCGCCCGCCCAATCCTTGCACGCAGCCCTGCACCACCGGCACCTCGTAGCGCGCCGCGTGCGCGCGCAGGCGCTGCAGCAGCTCGGGGCCCTCGATGCCCTCGGGGAACCCGGGCACGTTGCGCGAACGCGGGATCCAGTTCAGGCGGCTGCGGCCCGCGTCCACCACCACCAGCCGGCGCCGGTAGCGCGCCAGGTACACCGCGGCGGTCAGGCCGGCCGCACCGCCGCCCACGATGAGGCAATCGACCCGCTCGGCCGTCATCGGCTCAGTCCGCCCCGGGCAGCCGCTTGGCCACCATCAGCCAGAAGATCACCAGGAAGGCGAGGAAGGCGACCACCCCCAGCCCCGCCCACGCGCCGAACAGCCGCCAGTACGCGATCGACAGCGGCCGGCCCGCGGCCGCGCAGCGCCGCGCCTCGTCGCGCATCAGGTACTGCAGCCACAGCACCGGCAGCCAGCAGACGATGGCCAGGGCGTACAGGCCCACCGACCAGGCCAGCCACGGCAGGTTCCACGCCAGGCCGGCGCTGCGCACCAGCAGCCAGCCGGTGAGCGGCTGCAGCACGGCGGTGGTCGCGGTGAACAGCCAGTCGGCGACCACCACGAAGCCGCTGACGGCGGCGACGGTGCGCGCATCGCGGGCCAGCGTCGCCACCAGCAGGTAGAACGCCGATCCGATGCCCGTGCCGAAAAGCAGGGTGGACGAGAGGATGTGCAGCCATTTGAGGGTGACGTAGTCCATCGCTTCAACGCCGCCGCGGCTCCAGCGCCCACAGCAGCACGATGACCCCCATGATGGGCAGGTTCTTGCTGATCGGCCCGTAGGGATGGAGCCAGAACTCGGGCAGGAAAACCGTCACCAGCAGCGTGTAGCCCGCCACCACCGCCAGCTGCACCGGCCACACCCACCAGCGCCAGCGCGGCGGCGCCCACAGCGTCAGCATGCCCAGCGCCAGGTCCAGCAGGCCGGCCCCATACAGCGCCAGGGTGGCCCAGGCGCCGTGCAGGCCGACGTCCGCCAGCAGCTCGCGGCTCTCCTCCACCGGGTAGAGGCCGAACGAGACCAGCGCCGACCACAGCCACAGGAAAGCCAGCGACAGCCTCAGCAGCGGCAAGGTCCAGCCCAGGGCGGCGCCGGCGCGCAGGGCGGGCGCTAGCCGGGGCGGCACGAAGGCCGAGGGATCGCGCGGCCGGCGCGAGAGCAGCCGGGTGAAGTCTTCGGCCGGCGCCGCGTTGCCCGCCAGCAGCATGGCCGCGGTGTCGGCGTCCAGCGGGCTGCCCGGCACCTGCCCCGCGACCCGGGCCCCGGCGCGAAAGAGGGCCTGCGGCATCGGCAGCATCCACTGCTCGCGACCCAGTCCGAGCTGCTGGCGCAGGCCCGCCAGGTAGACCCGCAGCGTGATCGGCTGCGGGCCGACGAAGGCCAGCGTGGTCACGGTGGGCGGCGGGTCGTCCAGCAGCGCGACCACGCCGTCGACCACGTCCTCCAGGTGGACCGGCTGCACCGGCATCGCGCCGCCGTCCGGCAGCATCAGCAGCGGCGCCGTCGCCATGCCGAGGAACAGCGCGCTGCTGGCCCCCTCGGGCGAGAACACCAGCGAAGGCTGCACGACCGCGCCGCGCAGCGGCAGCGCGCGCAGCACTTCGTCGGCCGCGCGCTTGCTCACGTGGTAGGCCGTGCTGGCGCGGGCGTCGGCGCCCAGTGCCGAGATCTGGACCACGCAGCGCACGCCTTCGGTGGCGCAGGCCAGGAAGAGCTCGGCGGGCGCCCGGTGGTGCAACGCGTCGAACGACTGGCCGGGCGATTCGCGCAGGATGCCCACGGCATTCACCACCGCGTCGATGCCCTCCAGGTGCGGCCGCCACCAGTCGGCGTCGGGCATGGCCGAGAGGTCGGCCTGCAGCGCGCGCGCCTGCGGGCCGAGCTGCAGCCGGGACGGATCGCGCACCGCGCAGACCACCTCGTGGCCCCGCTGGAGCAGCGCGTGGGCGATGGCACCGCCGATCAGGCCGGTGGCGCCGGTGAGGAGGATTCGCATCGCCCGGGATGATGGGGCAACGCGGCACGGCTGTGGGGCGCAAGCGGTTGCATGGGCGCGGTGTGCTGCCTGCGGTCGCGCTGGCGCCGGTCAGTGGGCGCCGGCCGGGCTGTCGTGCCGCGACGACCGCTGGCTGCCGAGCCAGGCCAGCAGGAGCGCCAGCGCGCCGCCCATCAGCGACAACGCCAGCGCCGGGCCGGGCACCCGCGCCTCGGGCTCGCGCAGCAGCCAGCTGGCGGCGAACAGCAGCAGCACCAGCGCATGGCCCAGCCCCAGGCGCGCGGCCAGGCGACGCGCTCGCGTGCCGGGGCGCACGTGGCGCCACGCCAGCCACCCGAGCGGCGCGACCAGCAGCCCCCCGGCCAGGCCGGCGGCGAGCATCCAGTAGGCCGCGACATTGAAGGCGCCCGTGCCGGTGGCCAGGTCGACCAGGTCGAGAAGGGCCGAAGTGCCCAGCAGTCCCAGGGGAAGGAAGGCCGGATGGGGGGCCGCGCTCATGGGCTTGCTCCGTGTGGTGGCCTGCGCGAGGCGGCAAGCCGCATGCCCACGTACCGCCACTTTCCTGCGCTCCTCGACGGGTGTTGCCTACAAAAGAGGCACGGCGCCGGCGCTACGTTGGAAGCCTCCAGAAACTCGGGAGACCGAAATGGCTGACGACAAGAGCAAGTCCAGCGGACAGGACCGCGAGCGCATCAACGTGAACCAGGACTACGAGCTGCGCGACTGGGCCAAGAGCATGAACACCACGCCCGAGCGCGTGAAGGAAGCCGTGCAGGCCGTGGGCGACCGTGCGGAGAAGGTGCGCGAGTACCTGAAGAACAAGTAGCGGCGCCCGCGCCGCTAGCCGCGCCCCTCCGCCTCCTGCAGCGTGCGCCACATCACCTTGCCGCTGCCGCTGCGGGGCAGCGCGTCGGCGAACTGCACGATGCGCGGCACCTTGTAGACGGCCATGTTGGCGCGGCACCAGTCGATGATGTCCTGCTCGCTGACCTGTCCTTTGTGCGAGGCGCGCAGCACGACCACGGCCTTGACCGTCTCGCCGCGGTACTCGTCGCGCGCCGAGATCACGCAGGCCTCCTGGATGGCCGGGTGGCGGAACATCAGCGCCTCCACCTCGGCCGGCCACACCTTGAAGCCGCTGGCGTTGATCATCCGCTTGAGCCGGTCGGTGAGGAAGAAGTAGCCCTCCTCGTCCATGCGCCCCAGGTCGCCGGAGCGGAAGAACCGCTTGCCGTCGATCTCGATGAAGGCCGCGGCCGTGGCGTCGGGCCGCTTCCAGTAGCCGTTGAACACCATGGGCCCATGGATGACGATCTCGCCCTGCTCCCCGGGCGGCAGCTCGCGCAGCGTCTCCGGATCGATCACGCGCGAATCGCAGCTCATGAACGGAATGCCCAGGCACTGCTGCTTGGGCGCGTCGTGCGGGTTGGTGTGCGAAGGCGCCGCCGTCTCGGTGAGGCCGTAGCCCTCGACGTACTGCAGGTTGAACAGCTCCAGCAGCCGCTGCGCCACCGCCTGCGGCATCGCCGCGCCGCCGCCGCCGATGTAGACCAGGCTGGACAGGTCGTACTGCTCGAAATTCGGGCTGCCCAGCAGGTCGATCACCATGGTGGGGATGTTGGTCCAGGTGGTGACCTTCCAGCCGGAGATCAGGCGTCCGGCCAGCTCGCGGTCCCAGCGCGGCATCACGACGAGCGTGGCGCCGACATAGATGGACGAATGCATCACGCTCACCATGCCGGTGATGTGGAACATCGGCACCACCAGCAGCGTGACGTTCTCGGCCGTGGCATTGGCCCAGGCCGCGCTGGCTGCCGCGTTGTGCATCAGGCTGCGGTGCGGGTGCATGCAGCCCTTGGGCAGGCCGGTGGTGCCGCTGGTGTAGGGCAGCACGGCCAGGTCGTCCGGGCCCACCTCCATCGGCGGCAGCGGCAGCGCGTTGTCCAGCGCCTCGTGCCAGTCCATCACGCTGCCGCCGGCCAGCTGCGGCAGCGGGTGGCGCGCGAGCAGCCAGTCGCGCCAGGCGGCCTGCGGCGCGTTGGCGGCATCGAAGGCATCGGTGTACTGGGTGACGACCAGGTGCCGCAGGCGCTGCCCGGGCGGCAGCTGCGCGTCGGCCTGCGCCATGTCGGCGGCGACGTCGCCGGCCACGATCGCCACCTTCGCGTCGGGATCGACGATGTAGTGCCGCAGCTCCTCGGCCCGGTTCATCGGGTTGACCGGCACCACCACCGCGTTGGCGCGCAGGATGGCGAAGTGGGCCACGATCAGCTGCGGGCAGTTCTGCATGTCCAGCACCACGCGGTCGCCCTTGCGCACGCCCATCGCGTGCAGCCGCGCCGCCAGTCGCTCGGCCATCGCCACCAGCTCGGGATAACGCAGGACGCGGTCGAAGAACACCACGGCCGGCTTGGCCGGATAGCGGCGGGCGCTGATGGCCAGGTTGTCCCAGAGCGAGGTCTGCGGCGGCGTGAGCGAATACGGCAGTCGGCGCGGCCACACCTTGTGGTGCGGGCGCTGCGTTTGGTGCGAAGCGGGCATGGCGGACAGACTACGTCGCGCGCCACGCCCGGGCATCGGGGCAAGCCCCGAGCGCGTCGCCTGCGGGACGGCGGCTGCGCGGTCCTATGATCGGCCGCACCTCCTCCTTGGGATCCCCACGATGCGCAAGCCCTTCCGCCTCGCCGCCCTGCTGCTGGCCGCCGCCGCCAGCTTCACCGCGCACGCCGCCTTCCCCGAGAAGCCGATCCGCGTGGTGATCGGCTTCCCCGCCGGCGGTCCGCTCGACCAGCATGCGCGGCTGCTGAGCGAGCGCCTGCAGGCGGTGCTGGGCCAGCCCGTGATCATCGACTACAAGGCCGGGGCCGGCGGCACGGTGGGCGCGCAGGAGCTGATGAAGGCGCCCGCCGACGGCTACACGCTGATGCTGGCCAACACCGGCGTGATGGTGATCAACCCCGCGCTTTACACGAAGCTGCCCTACCAGACCACGCGCGACTTCACGCCGATCGCGCGCACGGCCATGCAGCCGCTCGCGCTGCTGGTCAATCCCAAGCTCCCGGTCAACTCGCTCAAGGAGTTCATGGACTACACGCGGGCCCGGCCCGGCCAGGTGAACTACGGCTCGGCCGGCAACGGCGGCATCAGCCACCTGGTGCCCGAGATGTTCAAGAGCGCCACCGGCCTCTTCATGGTCCACATCCCCTACCGCGGCAGCGCGCCGGCCTTCACCGACCTGATGGCCGGCCAGGTGCAGTTCATGGCCGAGTCCATCCCGCAGGCGGCGGCGTACCACAAGCAGGGCAAGGTGAAGGCGCTGGCCGTCACCAGCCGCGAACGCAATCCCGCCCTGCCCGAGATCCCGACCGTCATGGAGTCCGGGCTGAAGGACTTCGAGGTGGTGGGCTTCTACGGCTTCCTGGCGCCGGCCGGACTGCCCGCCGACGTGAAGGCCAAGCTGAGCGACGCCTTCCGGCAGGTGATGGCCAATCCGGAGATCCGCAACCGCATGGTGGCGCAGGGCGCGGACCCGGCTTTCCTGGGCGCGGACGACTTCGCGAAGTACCTGGCCGCGGAGATGCCGCGCTGGGCCGAGGCGGTGAAGAAGTCCGGTGCCCGGATGGACTGAGGACCGCCCCATGCGAATCCGACACCTGCTGGGGGCCCTGCTCGCCGTCGCCTACGTCCTGCCCTTCGCCGCCCTCGCCTTCGACCTGCAGGGCCATCGCGGCGCGCGCGGCCTGCTCCCGGAGAACACGCTGCCGGCCTTCGAGCGCGCCCTGCGCATCGGCGTGACCACGCTGGAGATGGACGCCGCGATCACCGCCGACGGCGTGGTGGTGGTCTCGCACGACCCGGTGCTCAACCCCGACCTGGTGCGCGGCCCCGACGGCCAGTGGGTCACGCAGCCGCTGGTGATCCGCCAGCTGACCCACGCGCAGCTGCAGGCCTACGACGTCGGCCGCATCCGCCCGGGCAGCAACTACGCGCGCACCTTCGCGCAGCAGCAACCGCTCGACGGCACGCGCATGCCGACGCTGGCCTCGGTGTTCGAACTGGTGAAGAAGCTGGGCGCCGACAAGGTGCAGTTCGACATCGAGACCAAGATGGACCTGCGCAACCCGGACAACACGCTGCCGCCGCAGCCCTTCGTGGAAGCGCTGCTGAAGGTGATCCGCGAGGCCGGCGTGGAGGACCGCGTGATGGTCCAGAGCTTCGACTGGCGCACGCTGCAGGTTCTGCGCACGGCGGCCCCCAAGATGCGGACGGTCTACCTGACGACACAGACCCAGCGGGGCAGCAACCTCGATTCGCCGGTCGCCACCGCCGGCTTCACGCTGGCCGAGCACGGCAGCGTGCCCGGCATGGTCAAGGCCGCCGGCGGCCACGTGTGGTCGCCCAACTTCCCGGCGCTCACGGCCGAAGGCGTGAAGCTGGGGCAGTCGCTGGGCCTGAAGGTGATCCCCTGGACGGTGAACGAGGAAGCCGACATCGAGCGCATGCTCGCGCTGGGCGTGGACGGCATCATCTCCGACTACCCCGACCGCGTGCGCGCCGTGATGCAGCGGCGCGGGATGCCGTTGCCGCCGCCACTGGACGTCAAGTGAGGTGCTTGCGGAACCAGTCCGGAAGGGGCACCGACTTCTGCGCCGGAAAGTCCACCCAGACGGTGGTGGCGCCGCCCGACGCGTAGACCACGCCGCGGTCGTCGGTGCGCTCGATGGTGGCCCAGGTCTCGAAGGAACTGCGGCCCGGGTCGCTGGCGTACATCTTCAGGTGGATGTCGCCGGGAAATTCCAGCTGCTTGTGGAAGTTGCAGAAGGCGTTGACCACCAGCGGCCCGGTGCCGCGCGGGTCGGGCACGCAGTCGAGCGAGCGGAACCAGTCGATGCGCAGCGTCTCCAGGTAGCGGAAGTAGACCGTGTTGTTGACGTGGCCCATCGCGTCCATGTCGCCCCAGCGCAGGGGCATGTCCATCTCGTAGACGAGCTTCTTGTCCTTGGGCAGTTCCAGTTTCATCGGTGCGCCTTGATCGAGGCCAGGATGCCCAGCGTGAACAGCACGCAGGCAGTGAGCTGGGCGGGGCTCGGCCACTGCCCGTCCCAGGCGAAAGAATAGAGCAGCGCGAACAGCGTCTCGCTCACGATGAGCTGGCCGCACAGGCTGGCCGACAGGCGCCGGCTGGCGATGTTCCAGAGGATGGTGGCCAGCCAGGCCGAGCCGAAGCCCGTGGCCACGGCCAGCGCGAGGAACATGCCGCGGTCGGGCTGCGCCAGCAGGGTTGGCGCGGGCGATCCGGCCACCGCCCACAGCGCCAGCGCGCCCAGGCCGGTCGCCACGCCCAGCCAGTTGGCCCATTCGGTGGCCTGCACCTGCGGATGCTTCTTGAGCCAGGCCGAGTTGACCAGCGCGAAGGCGGTCCAGCAGACCAGCGACGCCACGGCGTAGACGACGCCGCGGGCGAAGTCGCTCGACGCGCCGGCGGCGCCCGCGCCATGGGGCGTGCCCACCATCAGGGCCAGGCCCGCCGCAGTGAGCGCCAGCCCGGGCAGCAGCGCGCCCCACTTCAGGTGGCCGGGCTTGCCCAGCAGCATCACCCAGATCGGGATGGTGCCGATCACCAGCGTGGGCACTTCGGTGCCGGCGTCGCGGATCGCCAGCACCAGCAGCAGGTAGTAGCCGGTGAAGCCCAGCAGGCTCATGCCCGCCGCGGCCAGGGCCTGCGGGACGGTGGGGAGCGCGCGGCGGCGCAGGCTCCAGAGCATGAGCAGGGCCGCCACCGCGCCGTAGGCCAGGAAGCGGCCGGCCGTGAGGTCCACCGCCGAGTAGCCGTGCACCATGCGCGGCGCGACGAACACCAGGCCCCAGAGCGCACCCGCGCCCAGGCCGGCGGCGACGCCGGCCAGCGTGCGCCCGCCGCTCAAATGCCGAAGCCGTCGTCGGCGGCGATCACCGCGCCATTGATGAAGTGGCTCTGGCTGCTGGCCAGCAGGACGACCAGCGCGTCCAGGTCCTCGGGGCTGCCCACGCGCTTGCGCGGCAGCATGTTGATCAGCTTCTGGCCCTGCTCGGTGGACCAGTGGTGGTGGTTGATCTCGGTGTCGATGTAGCCCGGGCAGACGGCATTGACGTTGATTTCGAAGCGGCCCCACTCCAGGGCCAGCGCCTTGGTCATCTGGATCACCGCGGCCTTGCTCATGGCGTAGACGCCGATCTGCGGCAGCACGCGCAGCCCCGCCATCGACGCGATGTTGATGATGCGCCCGCCGGTGAAGGTTCCCGGTGCCGCGCCCTTGGCGCGCGCCAGCATGCGCTTGCCCACCTCCTGCGCCACGAAGAAGGAGCCCTTGACGTTGGTGTCGAAGATGAAGTCGAACTCCTCCTCGCCCACCTCCTGGATGCGCTGGGTGGTGCTCACGCCCGAGTTGTTGACCAGGATGTCGATGGAGCCCACCTCGGTCTCGGCATGCGCGACCGCGGCCTTGATGCTGGAAAGGTCGGTGACGTCCAGCGCGACCACGTGGGCATCGCCGCCCTCGCCCTCGATCTGCGCGCGCAGGTCCTTGAGCTTCTCGATGCGGCGCGCGGCCAGCACCACGGCCGCGCCAGCGCGCGACAGCGTGCGTGCGAACTGGGCGCCCAGGCCGCTGGAAGCACCGGTCACGAAGGCGACGCGGCCGGAAAGGTCGATGCTGTAGCTCACGAGGAATCTCCTGCAGGCAAACATGGAAGGCCGGACGCGACGGCCCCGCTGCCGCAGAGGCGCGCAATAGAATTGCTGTCCCGCCGAACGCCGGCCGAAGGCCGCGCGCACGCCCGAAGTTTATCGAGCACTGACCATGACAAGAGAAGAAATCCTGGCCCAGCACGGCCCTCGCGAAGCGATGGAATACGACGTGGTCGTCGTCGGGGCCGGTCCGGCGGGGCTGGCGACCGCCATCCGCCTGAAGCAGCTCGCGGCCGACCACGACCGCGAGGTCTCGGTGGTGGTGCTGGAGAAGGGCTCGGAGCCCGGCGCGCACATCCTCTCGGGCGCCATCATCGATCCGCGTGCGCTCAACGAGCTCATCCCCGACTGGAAGGCCAAGGGCGCGCCGCTCAACGTGCCGGTCACCGAGGACATCTTCCTGTTCCTGTCCGAGCGCGGCGCAACGCGCACGCCCAACTTCCTCCTGCCGGACAACTTCGGCAACCACGGCAACTACATCGCCAGCCTCGCCAACGTCACGCGCTGGCTCGCGCAGCAGGCCGAAGGCCTGGGCGTGGAGATCTTCCCCGGCTTCCCGGCGGCCGAAGTGCTCTACAACGAGGACGGCTCGGTCAAGGGCGTGGCCACCGCCGACATGGGCATCGGCAAGGACGGCCAGCCGACCGAGAACTTCCAGCTCGGCATGGAGCTGCACGCCAAGTACACCGTGTTCGCCGAGGGCTCGCGCGGCCACCTGGGCCGCCAGCTGATCAGCCGCTTCAAGCTGGACGACGGGCGCGATCCGCAGAGCTACAGCATCGGCATCAAGGAGGTGTGGGAGATCGATCCCGCGCGCCATACGCCCGGCCTGGCCTTGCACAGCGCGGGCTGGCCGCTCGACGAGATGACGTACGGGGGCTCCTTCCTGTACCACATGGAGAATCACCAGGTCGCCATCGGTTTCGTGGTCGGCCTGGACTACACCAACCCGTACCTGTCGCCGTACGAGGAGTTCCAGCGCTTCAAGACGCACCCCAACATCCGCTGGTACTTCGAGGGGAAGGGGGCCAAGCGCCTGGCCTATGGCGCGCGCGCGCTCACCGTGGGCGGGCTGCTGTCGCTGCCCAAGACGGTGTTCCCCGGCGGCGCGCTGGTGGGCTGCGACGCGGGCTACCTCAATGCCTCGCGCATCAAGGGCAGCCATGCGGCGATCAAGTCCGGCATGCTGGCCGCCGAAGCGGCCTTCCTGGCCCTGGGCGAAGGCCGGCAGCACGACGAGCTCACCGCCTATCCGAAGGCCTTCGAGAAGTCCTGGCTGCACGCCGAGCTGAACAAGGCGCGCAACTTCAAGCAGTGGTTCAAGAAGGGCCGCACGGTCGCCACCGTGATGACGGGCGTCGAGCAGTTCCTGCTGCGCGGCCGCATGCCCTGGACGCTGCACCGCAAGAAGCCCGACCACCTGTCGCTCAGGCCGGCCAGCGAGTGCAAGCCGATCGCCTATCCCAAGCCGGACGGCAGGCTCACCTTCGACCGGCTCTCCTCGGTGTTCATCTCCAACACCAACCACGAAGAGAACCAGCCGCCGCACCTGACGCTCAAGGACGCGTCGGTGCCGGTGAACGTCAACCTGCACAAGTTCGCCGGCCCCGAGAGCCGCTACTGCCCCGCAGGCGTGTACGAGTTCGTGCAGGACGAGGCCGGCGGCGGCGAGCGCCTGCAGATCAATGCGCAGAACTGCGTGCACTGCAAGACCTGCGACATCAAGGACCCGACCCAGAACATCGTGTGGGTCGTGCCCGAGGGCGGCGGCGGGCCCAACTACACCAACATGTGAGGCGCGCCGCGAGGGGCGTACGTAGAACTCCCGTGGCGAAGAGGGCTGTCGATGGGCATGCTCGCCGCTTTCGTGTGCATTTGGCAGGAGACTTCGTGAAACTAAGCAGATTGTTTGCAGCCCTGGCCGCCGGCCTGGTGATCGGTGGCGCCGCGATGGCGCAGACCACGATGAAGATCAGCATCTCGACGGCGCAGAACTCGCACCAGGGCGTGGCGATCGACGCCTTCGCCCGCGAGGTCGAGAAGCGCACCAGCGGCCGCTACAAGGTCCAGACCTTCTACAACGGTGCGCTGGGCGGCGAGCGCGAGTCGATCGAGGCCGTGCAGCTGGGCACCCAGGAGCTGGCCTTCTCGTCCACCGGCCCGGTGCCCAACTTCGTGCCCGAGACCAAGATCCTCGACGTGCCCTTCCTGTTCCGCGACAAGGCGCATGCGCGCGCGGTGCTGGACGGCCCGATCGGCCAGGAACTGCTGACCAAGTTCGACGCCAAGGGCTTCAAGGCGCTGTCCTGGGCGGAGAACGGCTTTCGCCACATGACGAACTCCAAGCGAGCCGTCAACGCGCCGGAAGACCTCAAGGGCCTGAAGATGCGCACCATGGAGAACCCGGTGCACATCGCCGCCTACAAGGGCTTCGGCATCGTCACCACGCCCATGGCCTTCCCCGAGGTGTTCACCGCCCTGCAGCAGGGCACGGTGGACGGCCAGGAGAACCCGCTGTCGGTGATCATCTCCGCCAAGTTCGACCAGGTGCAAAAGCACCTGTCCCTGACCGGCCACGTCTACTCGCCCTGCATCTTCGTGATGAACAAGGCCGCGTTCGACAAGCTGTCGGCCGCCGACAAGCAGGCGTTCGTGGACGCCGCCAAGGAAGCCACCAAGGCCAACCGCGCCCGCGTGGACGAGGACGACGCCAAGGGCGTGGCCGACCTGCGCGCCAAGGGCATGAACGTGGTGGAGACACTGGACAAGACCAAGTTCGTGCAGGCGCTCGCCCCGGTCAACGCCGAGTTCGAGAAGCAGTTCGGCAAGGCCAACATCGACAGGATCCGCAACTTCAAGTGACATGCCTTCGCCGCGCCGCAGGCGCGGCACGGCGTGTCATCCCCCGCGGAGACGGGGATCCAGGGGCCCGCGACAGCGGGCCTCTTCGCATCACCAAGAGGGCCACGTGAAAGAAACCTTCCTGCGCATAGAGCGCTTCACCAGCGGCCTGGCCATGGCCGGCGCCTGCGCCATGCTCGTGGCCGCCAGCGCGCTGGGCATGTACCAGATCGTCACGCGGTTCGTGCTGGAGCAGCCGGCGGAATGGACCGAGATCCTGATCCGCCTGTCGCTGATCTGGATGGTGTTCCTGGGCATCCCGGTGGCCTTCCGCCAGGGCGCCATGGTCAGCGTGGACGTGCTGTACCGCTGGAGCCCACCGCGGATGCGGCGCGCGCTCGACTGGCTGGTGTGCCTAGCCTCGCTGTCCCTGATCGCCGTCATCCTCTGGTGGGGCTGGGACTACGCCGTGCGCGGCCAGGTCCAGGCCATGGCCGGGCTGGAGTCGATCTCCATGTTCTGGGGCTACCTGGCGCTGCCGGTGGGCGCCCTCTTCTGCATCCTCGGCATCGTGGGCAACCTGCTCGACCCGCAGCGCCATGAACTGGAGACCGCCCAATGACGAGCGTCATGATCGGCACCATGGTGCTGTGCTTCGCCCTCAGCGTCTCCGTGGCCGTCTCCATCGGCCTGGCCGCCATCCTGGGCATCCAGGCCAGCAACGCCCACATGCTCATCTCCGTCAAGGAGATGTTCAACTCGATCAACAAGTTTCCGCTGGCCGCCATCCCGTTCTTCATCCTGGCCGGCAACCTGATGGAGACCGGTGGCATCTCGCGCCGGCTGGTGGAATTCGCCAAGAGCATCGTCGGCGGCGTGCAGGGCGGCCTGCCCATGACCTGCGTGCTGACCTGCATGATCTTCGCGGCGGTCTCCGGCTCCTCGGTGGCCACCACCTTCGCCATCGGGGCCATCCTGATCCCGGCGCTGATCAAGCACGGCTACCCCACCACCTGGGCCGCGGCCCTGCAGGCCACCAGCGCCGAACTGGGCGTGATCATCCCGCCCTCGATCCCGATGATCCTGTACGGCGTCAGTGCCGAGGTCTCCATCGGCGAGCTGTTCATCGCCGGCTTCGGGCCCGGGCTGCTGATCGGTGGGGCGCTGATGCTGTTCGTCTGGGTCTACTGCAAGTGGAAGGGCTGGGGCAAGGACGACGGCGAAGGCCGGCTCTCGTTCGGCCGCGCGACCTGGCAGGCCGGCTGGGCACTGCTGATGCCGGTGATCATCCTGGGCGGCATCTACGGCGGCATCTTCACGCCCACCGAAGCCTCGGCCGTGGCCGTGTTCTACGCCCTGGTGGTCGGCATGCTGGTCTACCGCGAGATCGGCGTGAAGGACCTGTACGCCATCGTGCGCAAGTCGGTGATCTCCTCGGCGGTCATCATGTTCATCATCGCCAACGCCGGCCTGTTCGCCTTCCTGATCACGCGCGCGGGCGTGCCCGACGCCATCGGCCTGTGGCTCAAGGAAGTGCTGCAGGGGCCGGCGGTGTTCCTGCTGGGCGTGAACGCGGCGCTCTTCGTCATCGGCATGTTCATCGAGACCAGCGCGGCCATCATCGTGCTGGCCCCGATCCTGGCACCGGTGGCCCAGCACTTCGGCATCGACCCGGTGCACTTCGGGCTGATCATGGTGGTCAACCTCGCGCTGGGCATGATCACCCCGCCGTTCGGGGTGAACCTGTTCGCCGCCTGCACGGTGGCGCGCATCTCGCTGGACCGCATCATCACGCAGCTGATCCCCTTCGTGCTGGTGGTGCTGGCCTGCCTGATGATCATCACCTACGTGCCGGCGCTGTCGCTGTCGCTTCGCGACCTGGCCTACGCCCGGTAAGGCGCCCAAGCTCGACGGCGACTCGCGGATAGAATCCGCGGGTCGTCAGGAGAGCGCTTCCCCGTGAAGCCGCCGAAGGCGCAGGCGAACAGCCGAACGCTCAGGCACCCAGGACTGATGGCCGCCCCGGCAACGGGGCGTTGCCTTGCTGGAGAGAGGCGTCGGCCCCCGGGCCACGCCCACCGAAGGAGCAAACCCCGCGCGCGGGGTGAATCTCTCAGGTAAAGCGGACAGCAGGGGCGCCCATGGTTTCCGGACCATGGATTCGAACGCCCCTGTTCCTCACTCGGAGAGCCGCTTGTCCTCACCCGCCACGCCCGTCCTTCGCACCACCCCGCTGAACGCGCTGCACCTGGAGCTGGGCGCCCGCATGGTGCCCTTCGCCGGCTACTCGATGCCGGTGCAGTACACGCCGGGGCTGATGGCCGAACACCACCACACCCGCCAGGCCGCCGGCCTGTTCGACGTCTCGCACATGGGCCAGCTGCGGCTGGAAGGCCCCGACGCGGCCGCGGCCTTCGAGACGCTGATGCCGGTGGACGTGGCCGGCCTGGCGCCGGGCAAGCAGCGCTACGGCCTGCTGCTCACCGAGGAAGGCACCGTGATCGACGACCTGATGTTCGTCAACCGCGGGAAAGACCTTTTCGTGATCGTCAACGGCGCCTGCAAGGAAGGCGACATCCAGCACATCCAGCAGCGCATCGGCTCGCGCTGCGACGTCATCCCGATGCCCGAGCGCGCCCTGCTGGCGCTGCAGGGCCCGCGGGCGGTGGACGCGCTGCAGCGGCTGGTGCCGGGCGTGGAGAAGCTGGTGTTCATGACCGGCGGTGCGTTCGACTGGGACGGCGCCGACCTCTTCATCACGCGCAGCGGCTACACCGGCGAGGACGGCTTCGAGATCTCCATCGACGGTGCGCGCGCCGAAGCCTTCGCCCGCGCCCTGCTCGCCCAGCCCGAGGTCAAGCCCATCGGCCTGGGCGCGCGCAACTCGCTGCGCCTTGAGGCAGGCCTGTGCCTCTACGGCAACGACATCGACACCACCACCACGCCGGTGGAAGCGGGCCTCAACTGGGCGATGCAGAAGGTCCGCCGCACGGGCGGTGCGCGCGCCGGGGGCTTTCCGGGCGCCGACAAGGTGCTGGGCCAGCTGGACGGCAGCGTGCCGCTGGCGCGCAAGCGCGTGGGCCTCATCGCGCTGGAGCGCGTGCCGGTGCGGGAGCACACCGAGTTGCAGGACGCTTCCGGCCGCAAGGTCGGCGAGGTCACCAGCGGCCTGCTCGGCCCCACCATCGACAAGCCGGTCGCCATGGCCTACGTCGCGGCCGACCAGGCCGCCCCCGGCACCCGGCTGAACGCCATCGTGCGCGGCAAGCCGGTGCCCATGGAAGTCAGCCCCATGCCGTTCGTCCCGCAGCGCTACCACCGCGGCTGACGAGCCCCCACAGATTCCACGAAGAAGGAGAAGCACATGACCGTGAAGTACACGCAGGAACATGAATGGGTCCGCCTGGAGGCGGGCGATGCGGCCGTCGTCGGCATCACGGTGCACGCGCAGGACGCGCTGGGCGACGTGGTGTTCGTCGACCTGCCCGAGGTCGGCCGCCGCTACGCCAAGGGCGAAGTGGCCGGCGTCGTCGAGTCGGTCAAGGCCGCCGCCGACGTGTACATGCCGGTGACCGGCGAGGTGACCGAGGTGAACGAGTCCCTGCGCGCCGATCCTTCGCTGGCCAACACCGACCCCCTGGGCCAGGGCTGGTTCTTCAAGGTCAAGCTGGCCGACGTGTCGGAGACCAGCGGGCTGATGGACGAGACGGCCTACAACGACTTTTCGAAGAACGCTTGAAATTTTCGGGCCCCGTCATTCCCGCGGAGGCGGGAATCCAGTGCTTCCGCTTTCGCTGCGCATTCCTGGATCCCCGCCTTCGCGGGGATGACGGCACCTCGTGACGGAGAAACTGATGCTGATGCAATCCGCGCGCCCGCTGGGCGAGCTCGAGAACCCCGCCGAATTCATCCCGCGCCACATCGGCGTCGACGATGCGGACGAGAAGCTCATGCTGTCGGTGATCGGCGAGGCCTCGCGCCGCGCCCTCATCGAGAGCATCGTGCCGCGCTCGATCGCGCGCGCCTCGGCGATGAAGCTGCCGGCGCCGCTGTCCGAGGCGCAGGCGCTGCTGGAGCTGCGCGGCATCGCCAACCGCAACAAGGTCTTCAAGAGCTTCATCGGCCAGGGCTACTACGGCACGTACACGCCCGGCGTGATCCTGCGCAACATCCTGGAGAACCCCGCCTGGTACACGGCCTACACGCCCTACCAGGCCGAGATCTCGCAGGGCCGCATGGAAGCGCTGGTGAACTTCCAGACCATGGTGTGCGACCTGACCGCCATGCCCATCGCCAACGCGTCCATGCTGGACGAGGCCACCGCGGCGGCCGAGGCGATGACGCTGGCCAAGCGCAGCGTCAAGAGCAAGTCCAACACCTTCGTGGTCGCGGGCGACTGCCATCCCCAGACCATCGAAGTCGTGCGCACCCGCGCCCAGCCGCTGGGCATCGAGGTGGTGCTGGCCAACTCCGCCGAGGAATGGGACAAGGCGCTGGACGGCGAATTCTTCGCCGCCCTGATCCAGTACCCCGCCAGCAGCGGCTGGGTGCACGACTGGGCGCCCGACGTGAAGCGCATCCACGGCAAGCAGGCCGCCGCCATCGTGGCCGCCGACCTGCTGGCGCTGACCTTGCTGGTGCCCCCCGGCGAATGGGGCGCCGACATCGTGGTGGGCACCACGCAGCGCTTCGGCATGCCCATGGGCGCCGGCGGCCCGCACGCGGCCTACCTGGCCTGCCGCGACGAGTTCAAGCGCTCCATGCCCGGCCGGCTGGTCGGTGTGAGCGTGGATTCGCACGGCAACCCCGCCTACCGCCTGGCGCTGCAGACGCGCGAGCAGCACATCCGGCGCGAGAAGGCCACCTCCAACATCTGCACGGCGCAGGTGCTGCCGGCGGTGATCGCCAGCATGTACGCGGTCTACCACGGGCCGCAGGGCCTGAAGCGCATCGCCCAGCGCGTGGCCAGCTACACGGCCATCCTGGCGGCCGGCCTGGAAAAGCTCGGCTGGTCGCGCTCGCAGATGCACCACCAGACCGCCTTCGACACCCTGTCCTTCCACACCAAGGACAGGACAAGCGAACTGCAGGCCCGCGCCGTGGCCCTGGGTGCCAACCTGCGCCAGGCCTGGGGCGAGTACACCTGCATCTCGCTGGACGAGACCACCACGCGCGCCGAGATCGAGCTGCTCTGGAAGGTCTTCGCGCAGGACGGCCAGGCGCTGCCTTCGGTGGCCGATTACGAGAAGGGCATCGAGCCGCTGATCCCGCAGGAGCTGCGCCGCACCAGCGACTTCCTGTCGCACCCGGTGTTCAACACGCATCACAGCGAAACCGGCATGCTGCGCTACATCCGCAACCTGTCGGACAAGGACCTGGCGCTGGACCGCAGCATGATCCCGCTGGGCAGCTGCACCATGAAGCTGAACGCCACCAGCGAGATGATCCCCATCACCTGGCCGGAGTTCGCGCACGTGCATCCGTTCGCGCCGCGCGACCAGCTGAAAGGCTACGAGGAACTCGATCGCCAGCTGCGCGACTGGCTGTGCCAGGCCACCGGCTACGCCGGCATCAGCCTGCAGCCCAATGCCGGCTCGCAGGGCGAATACGCCGGCCTGCTGGCGATCAAGGCCTGGCACGAGAGCCGCGGCCAGGGCCACCGCAACGTGTGCCTGATCCCCTCGTCCGCGCACGGCACCAACCCGGCCAGCGCGCAGATGGTGGGCATGCAGGTGGTGGTGACGGCCTGCGACGCCAACGGCAACGTCGACCTCGCGGACCTGAAGCGCAAGTGCGAGCAGCACAGCGCCGACCTGTCCTGCATCATGATCACCTACCCGAGCACGCACGGCGTGTTCGAGACCCAGGTCAAGGAGCTGTGCGACATGGTCCATGCGCACGGCGGCCGGGTTTACGTGGACGGCGCCAACATGAACGCCCTGGTGGGCGTGGCGGCCCCGGGCGAGTTCGGCGGCGACGTGAGCCACCTGAACCTGCACAAGACCTTCTGCATCCCGCACGGCGGCGGCGGGCCCGGCGTCGGCCCGGTGTGCGTGGTCGAGGACCTGGTGCCCTTCCTGCCCGGGCACGAGTCCGGTGGGCTGAAGACCGGCCCGGTCGGGGCCGTTTCTGCGGCGCCGCTGGGCAACGCGGCCGTGCTGCCGATCAGCTGGATGTACTGCCGGATGATGGGCCCCGAGGGCCTGCGCCAGGCCACCGAGGTGGCGATCCTGTCGGCCAACTACATCAGCGTGCGGCTCAAGGACCACTACCCGACGCTCTACGCCAGCCCCAACGGGCACGTGGCGCACGAGTGCATCCTGGACCTGCGCCCGCTCAAGGAGACCAGCGGCGTCACCGCCGAGGACGTGGCCAAGCGGCTGATCGACTACGGCTTCCACGCGCCCACGCTGAGCTTCCCGGTGGCCGGCACGCTCATGGTCGAGCCGACCGAGAGCGAGACGCTGGATGAGATCGACCGCTTCATCGACGCCATGGTCGCCATCCGAGAGGAGATCCGGCGCATCGAGCGGGGCGAGTGGCCGCAGGACGACAACCCGCTGAAGAACGCGCCGCACACCGCTGCTTCGCTGCTCAAGGGCGAGTGGAAGCATGCCTACCCGCGCGGGGCCGGCGCCGCGGTGCTGGACGAGCGTCGCCACGCCAAGTACTGGCCGCCGGTCGGACGGGTGGACAACGTGTACGGGGACCGGAACCTGTTCTGCGCCTGCGTGCCGATGTCGGCTTACGAGTAGCGCCTGCCTTCCTCCCTCCCCTCCGGGGGAGGGTCGGGGTGGGGGCACGCCGGACGCCCATCCGGCAACAGTGGCCCATTGCGCCCCCACCCCTGCCCTCCCCCGATGGGGGAGGGAGTTTTCGGACCTCTTGAAATTCTTGCGGCCCGCTCCTAATTCAGGTTCGCGCGGCACCGCCGCGCGCCCACCTGACGAGACACCAAGGAGAGCAGCGATGTTGCACGCATCATTCCGACCTGCCGCGGACGTCTTCGGGGAGCTCAACCGATTGCAGAGCGTCCTCGACCAGGTCTTCCGTCCGCTCGAGCGATCCAGCATCCGGGCCCTGGCCGGCTCGGGTTTCCCGGTCATCAACGTCGGCGCCACGCCGGACGCCATCGAGATCATGGCCCTGGCGCCGGGCCTGGACCCCGGCACCCTGCAGGTCACCGCCGACCGGGGCCTGCTGATCGTGGCCGGCGAGCGCAAGGGCGCCCTGCCCGAGCGCCGCGAAGGCGTGAGCGTCTATGCGCAGGAGCGCTTCGCCGGCAGCTTCCGCCGGGTGGTGAGCCTGCCCGAGGATGCCGACCCGGGCCGCATCGACGCCCGCTACCGCGACGGCATCCTTCGCATCACCGTGGCCAAGCGCGAGTCCTCCAAGCCTCGCCGCATCGACGTCCAGTGAACCCAGGGAGAACGCCATGAGCAACCAGGTGCAGAACAGCGGCGCCCGCGCGGCCACCACCACCGGCCGCCCGGCCGCGGATCAGGCGACCCCGGCGCCCCACGTGGTGCCGCCGGTCGACGTGTTCGAGGACGAGTCCGGCATCACCCTGCTGGCCGACCTGCCCGGCGTGAGCCGCGAGCGGCTGGGCGTGCGGGTGGACGGCGACAACCTGCTGATCGAGGGCACGGCCGAAGTGGCCGGCCCCGGCGACATGGACATCGTCTACGGCGAGGCGCAGGTGCCCGCCTTCCGGCGCGAGTTCACCCTCAGCCGCGAACTGGACGCCTCGCGCATCGAGGCCCAGCTCAAGGACGGGGTGCTGCGCCTGTCCATCCCGAAGGCCGAGGCGGCCAAGCCCCGCCGCATCGAAGTGCGAGTCGGCTGACAGCGACTGGGGGCGGACCGGAGGCCGGCCGCCGGCCGGCCGTGCCATCATTTCGGCTGCGCGAGCATGCGCACCGGAGACGCGGCTTGCCCCTTCACGCTTTCATCGTCGAAGACAACCCTGCCCTGCGCCGCTGCATCGCCGCGGCGCAGGCGGCGCTGGCCGCGGGCCGACGACAAGCTGATCGGACACGTCGATGAAGGATCCCGCCATCCTGGTGGTCGACGACAACCCCGACCACCTCGAACTCACCGTCATGGCGCTCGCCGAATGCTGCGACCCGGGGCAGATCGCCACCGCCGCGGACGGCGTGGAAGCACTGGACTTCCTGCTCGGCCGGGGCCGCCACGCGGGCCGCGACACCTCGCGCCAGCCCCGCCTGGTGATCCTGGACATGAAGCTGGTGCGCATGCACGGCCTGGAGGTGCTGCGCGCCATCCGCGCCGACCGCCGCACGGCCGTCCTGCCCGTGGTGATGCACTCCTCCTCGACCGAGAAGGGCGACATCGCCGCGTGCTACGCCAGCGGGGCCAACGCGTACGTCGGCAAGGCCACCGACTACGACGAATTGCGCCGCCGCATGCGCCAGGCCCACGGCTTCTGGGTCACGGTCAACGAGCGCGGCGAGCCCGCGACCTGAGGCCCGGGGCCCCGCACCTCAGGTGCCGCCCACGCTGCCCGTCACCGGCAGCACGATCCCCGTGATGTAGCTCGCGCAGGCGGGCGAGGCCAGGAACACATAGGCCGGCGACAGTTCCTCGGGCTGGGCGGGCCGCTTCATGTCGCTGGACTTGCCGAACTCGGCCACCTTCTCGGCCGTCTGGTCGGCCGGGTTGAGCGGCGTCCACACCGGCCCCGGCGCCACGCAGTTCACCCGGATGCCCTTGGGCAGCAGGCTGGAGGCCAGCGACATGGTGAAGGCGTGGATCGCGCCCTTGGTGGCCGAATAGTCCAGCAGGTTGGCGCTGCCGCGCAGGGCCACCACCGAGCCGCTGTTGATGATGGAAGCGCCGGGCTTGAGGTGCTGCAGCGCCGCGCGCGCCATGTAGAAGTAGCCGAAGATGTTGGTCTTCATGGTCTCTTCCAGCCGCTCGTCGGTGATGTCGGCCAGCGAATCCGCATGCTCCTGGAAGGCCGCGTTGTTCACCAGGATGTCGAGCCGGTCGAACTCGGCCACGGTCTTGTCCACGGCTTCGCGGCAGAACGCCGAGTCCTTCACGTCGCCGGGGATCAGCAGGCACTGGCGCCCTTCCTTCTCGACCCAGCTCTTCGTCTCCTGCGCGTCCTCGTGCGAGCTCAGGTACACGATGGCCACGTCGGCGCCTTCGCGCGCGTACAGCACCGCCACCGCGCGGCCGATGCCGGAGTCGCCGCCGGTGATCAGCGCCACCATGCCCTTGAGCTTGCCGCTGCCGCGGTAGTCGGGCGCGTAGAAGCGGGGCTTGAGGTCCATGTCGGCCTCCAGCCCCGGTTTCTCCAGGTGCTGGGCCGGCAGCTCGTCGGGCTGCGGCCGCAGTCCCGTCGGCGGCGTCTTCGGTGGCGGCTTGACTTCCAGGCCCTGCTCCTTGGCGCGGGCCTTGGCTTCGTCCTTGCGGTCCTGCTCGCGCTGGATGTCGCGCTGCTTCTCGGCGGCGGCTTCGTTGGTGCCGCCGCGCGCGCCTTCCCTGGCGCTGGGTTTCCGGTCCATGGGGGAGCCTCCTGCATGCAAACCGCCACTATTGCGAGCGGCCCGGAGGGAGGCTGTAGAACTTCGCGGTCCGCCCGCGTCGGAGCGGGCCTACAGTCCGGCAGCCTGCCGGGCGCGCAGCTTGGCGGCGATGTACTCGCCGTGCGTCACATGCAGCAGGCCGGCGATGCGCGAGATCACGTGGTTCTCGTGCGCATCGACGGCGCCGTCGGCATAGGCCACCTGCCACATCGTCTCCACCACCGCCACCTTGGCCGGCTGGTCCAGCTCGTCGTTCAGCTGCGAGGTGAACTGGTGGAAGTCGGACGCGCTCCGTGACGCCTGCTCGGCCAGGCCGACCAGCTCGTGCAGCTCCCGGTCGCCCAGCGGGAAACGCCGGCGCAGCGCCTCCAGCACCGCCTGGCGCTCGCCGGCGGTGATCTCGGGGTCGGCCCGCATCACCTCCACCAGCAGGACCGCGCAGGCCAGGCGCAAGGCGGCCGGGCCGCCGGCGGGGCCGGCGGCCACGGGGTCGCCGCGCAGGGCGGCGAAGACATCTCGGAAGGACTGGAACATCCCCTGCCGGAGCGCCTCAACGGCTCGAAAGTTCCTGCAGCCGCTGCGGGTCCACCGGCTTGGTCCAGTGGTGGTCGAAGCCCGCCTGCTGCGCGGCCTCCTTGTCCTGCTGCTGGCCCCAGCCGGTGAGCGCGATCAGGATGGGCTGGCGAACGCCCTCGAGCTTGCGGATGCGCCGCGCCACCTCGTAGCCGCTGATGTCGGGCAGGCCGATGTCCAGCAGCACCACGTCGGGCCGGAATTCCTGGGTCTGCGCGACGGCGGAGCGGCCGTCGTGCACCACCACCACATCGTTGCCCGACATCTTGAGCAGCTCGGCCACGGTGGCGGCGGCGTCCTCGTTGTCGTCCACCACCAGCAGGCGCCGGGTGTGCGCCGGGGGCGCGTCCGCCGACGCCTCGCGCGGCGGGCTGGCGGCGGCCGCGAGCGTCTCGCGGCGCTGGCGCGGCAACCGCACGACGAACTCGCTGCCCTGGTCGAGGCCGGGGCTGTTGGCCTCCACCGTGCCGCCGTGCAGGCGAACCAGGCCCTCCACCAGCGACAGGCCGATGCCCAGCCCGCCCTGCCGGCCCTCGGAAGGGTGGGTGACCTGGGTGAAGAGGCCGAACACCTTGCCCAGCATCTCGGGCGCGATGCCGCTGCCGTTGTCCCTCACGCAGACCACCAGTTCGGCCTCGTGCGCCTCCACCGCCACCTCGATGCGGCCGCCGCGCCGCGTGTACTTGGCGGCGTTGTTCAGCAGGTTGGAGAACACCTGCGCCAGCCGGGCCGGGTCGGCCACCAGGTCGGTGGCCTCGTCGGGGAACGAGATCGACAGCTTGTGGTGCGCGGCTTCGATGTGCGGCCGGCTGATCTCCACCGCCGTGCCGATCACGTGGACCAGGTTGGTGGGCTCCTGCTTGAGCTCGATCTTGTTGGTGCTGATGCGCGAGACGTCCAGCAGGTCGTCCACCAGCCGCGAGAGCTGGCCGACCTGCCGCTCAATGATGCCGCCCACCTGCTCGATGCGCTGCGGGTCGCCCTTGGCCCGCTTGATGATCGACAGGCCGTTCCAGATCGGCGCCAGCGGGTTGCGCAACTCGTGCGCCAGCGTGGCCAGGAAGACGTCCTTGGCGCGGTCGGACTCGCGCAACGCCTCCAGCAGGTGGGCGTTGTCGATCGCGACCGCCGCGCGCCGCGCCAGGTCCTCGGCCAGCGCCAGGTCGCCCAGGTCGTAGCGTCGGCGCGATTCGGTGGTGATGAAGGTGATCACGCCCAGCGTGCGGCCGCGCACGTTGAGCGGCGCGCCGATGTACGAGTACAGCCCCAGGGTGCGCAGAATGGCCAGCAGCTCGGGGTCGCTCACGCCCTCCTGCAGCACTTCGTCGGTGATCTCCTCCACCAGGTTGCCCTGGCCGCTGCGCGCCACCGCCCACGTGCCGGTGGGGCTGTCGGGGTCGGGCGGGTAGCGGCGGTGCAGGTCGAACGCCAGGTCCGCCTTGGCCGGGTCGACGTGGGCGGCGGCCACGCGGTCCAGGCTGCCGTCCTGCAGCAGGTCGATCGCGCACCAGTCGGCGAAGCGCGGGACCGCCAGCTGGGCGATGCGGTCCAGCGTTTCCTGGGAGTCGTTGACGCCGGCCAGTTCGGCGCTGGCCTCGGCCAGGAACTCCAGGTCCTGCTCCTTGTGCTTGCGTCGGGTGATGTCCAGGCACACGCCGGCCATGGACACGGCCTGGCCATCGGCGTCCCGCCGCACGCGGCCACGCGCCTCCAGCCAGCGCACGCGGCCGTCCGGCCAGACCACGCGGTATTCGAGCCGGTGCCAGCCGGTGCGCTCGACCGATTCGCTCAGGGCCTCGCGCAGCCGCTCGCGGTCGCGCGGATCGACCGCCTCGAAGTAGCTGGCGCCGTGCAGCGGCTCCGCGCCTTCGGGCAGGCCATGCAGGCGCTCCATCCCCGGCCACCAGGTGCTGCGGCCGGTGGGCAGGTCGATCTGCCAGATGCCCATGCCGCCGGCCTCCAGCGCGAGCTGCAGCCGTTCCTCGCTTTGCTTGAGCGTCTCGACCAGGTGGGCCACGTCGGCCGGTGCGGCCGCCACGGCGCCGCCCGCACCGGTCTGCGGCGGCGGGTGGGTCGGGGTGGCGGGTTGGGCGGACATGGCGGCTGGAGCTCGGAAGCGTAGCGGGAATTGCTCGGCCATGGGGTTTGCTGCATCCCCCAACTCAGCCGTGCGGCGGCCGAGCCTTCCGAAAACCGCATCAAGCCGGTGCGAGCCGCCGTTCCAGCCGATCCGTGCGCCAGGCGCAGGCGGTGCCCGCCAGGGCGAGCGCGGTGGCGGCGCCGTACATCGCTTCGAACCCGAAACGCGACGCAAGTGCCCCGCCCGCCACCACCCCGGTGACGCCGCCGAAACCGTAGCCGATGACGGTGAACAGGGCCTGGCCGCGCCCGCGCAGGCGGCCGGGGAAATGCCGGGTCACCATCGCGATGCAGATCGTGTGGTGGGTGGCGAAGGTGAGCGCGTGCAGCACCTGGGCCAGGAACAGCGCCACCAGCCAGTCGGCGGCGGCGCCGGTCAGCGCCATGCGCACCACCGCGGCCGCGCCGCAGATCCACAGCCAGCGGGTCATGGGCAGCAGGCGCAGCAGGCGCCCCTGCGAGAAGAACCAGGCGATCTCCACCACCACCGAGACCGCCCAGAGCGCGCCGATCATGGCCTTGCTGTAGCCGCGCGCGTCCAGGAAGAGCGAGAAGAAGCCGTAGATGGCGAAGTGCGCCATCACGTGGAACAGCAGCGAGGCGAAGAACCAGCGCACCACCGGCTGGCGCAGCACCGGGCCGACCGGTTCGCCGCGCGCGTGCGAATGGTGGACCTTCTCGCGCACGTCGGGCAGCCACAGCGTGCAGGCCAGCACGCCGGCCAGCGTGAGGGCGGTCCAGGCCGGGAAATGGCCCATGCCGAACCGCTCGAACCATGCGCCGGCCGAGAACACCGTGACCATGAAGCCCACCGAGCCCCACAGCCGCACCTTGCCGTAGCGCCCCCAGTCGCCGGCCACCAGGTTGGCCATGGCCGCCTCGGTGAGCGACATCATCGAGCTGGTGTGGGTGAAGAGCACCAGCAGCACCAGGCCGATCCACCACGCGCCACCCTCCACCCACAGGCCGGCCGAAGAGGCCAGCGCCACCGCCGCGGAAAAGCGCAGCAGGCGCACGCGTTCGCCGGTGTGGTCGGACAGCGCGCCCCACGCATAGGGCGCGAACACCCGGGTGAACGACTGCACCGAGGCCAGCAGGCTGATCACGACGATCGGCAGCCCCAGGTCCTTGAGCCACAGCGGCAGGTAGGGATTGAAGAAGCCGATGTGGGCGAAGTAGGTCGCCGAGAGCGCGGCGAACGGCGCCAGCTGGCGCCCCGTCGGCGCCTCCTGCGAAGCCACGGCGCTCAGAGGAACGAGGCCGCGATGGCCGGCAGCGGCGGCTGGACGTCGGCGTTCTGCGCGCGCTGTCGCAGCACGTGGTCCATCACCACCAGCGCCAGCATGGCTTCGGCGATCGGCGTGGCGCGGATGCCCACGCAGGGGTCGTGGCGGCCCTTGGTGACGACCTGCGTGGGCTGGCCCTGCAGGTCGATGGTGTCGCGCGGGCTGATGATGGAGCTGGTGGGCTTGACCGCGATCGAGACCTCCAGGTCCTGGCCGGTGCTGATGCCGCCCAGCACGCCGCCGGCGTTGTTGGTGGAAAAGCCCTGGGGCGTGAGCGAGTCGCCGTGCGTGGTGCCGCGCTGCGCCACGCTGGCGAAGCCGGCCCCGATCTCCACGCCCTTGACGGCGTTGATGCCCATCATGGCCCAGGCGATGTCGGCGTCCAGCTTGTCGAACAGGGGCACGCCCAGCCCGGTGGGCATGTTGCTGGCCGTCACCCGGATGCGCGCGCCGCAGGAATCGCCCGACTTGCGCAGGGCGTCCATGTACGCCTCCAGCCGCGAGACGTCGGCCACGGGCGCGAAGAACGGGTTGTTCGCCACGTGGTCCCAGGACTCGAAGGGGATCTCGATCTCGCCCAGCTGCTGCATGCAGCCGCGAAACAGGATGCCGTGCTGGCGCGCCAGCCATTTGCGGGCCACCGCGCCGGCCGCCACCATGGGCGCGGTCAGCCGCGCGGAGGAACGGCCGCCGCCGCGCGGGTCGCGCAGGCCGTACTTCTGCAGGTAGGTGTAGTCGGCGTGGCCGGGGCGGAAGGTGCGGGCGATCTCGCCGTAGTCCTTGCTGCGCTGGTCGGTGTTGCGGATGAGCAGGCAGATCGGCGTGCCGGTGGTCTGGCCTTCATAGACGCCGGAGAGGATCTCGACCTTGTCCTCCTCCTGCCGCTGGGTGACATGGCGGCTGGTGCCGGGGCGGCGGCGGTCCAGGTCGGGCTGGATGTCGGCTTCCGAGAGGTCCATGCCCGGTGGGCAGCCGTCGATGACGCACCCGATGGCGGGCCCGTGCGACTCACCGAAGTTGGTGACCGCGAACAGGGTGCCGAAGGTGTTGCCGCTCATGGGGCGGGATTATTCCAGACGCTTGCGGGAAGAAGCACTGGATCCCCGCCTCCGCGGGGATGACGGGGACACTTCGCTGGGATGAAGGCTACAGCTGCGCCGTGGGCTGGGCGTCTTCGCCGCTCGGCCAGTCGCGGATGTAGGCCTTGAGCATGCGGTTCTCGAAGTTCTGGCTGTCGACCACCGCCCGGGCGACGTCGTAGAGGCTGATCACGCCCATCAGCATGCGCTTGTCCATCACCGGCATGTAGCGCGCGTGGCGGTCCAGCATCATGCGGCGCACCTCGTCCAGCTCGGTCTCGAAGGTGCAGGTGAGCGGGTGGTCGTCCATCGCGGTGCGCACCAGGCGGTCGCCCACCACCCCGGCGTTGGCGACGATGCACTGGATGACCTCGCGGAAGGTGAGCATGCCCACCAGGTCGCCGTGTTCCATCACCACCAGCGAACCGATGTCCTTGTCGGCCATCGTCTCGATCGCGCGCGACAGGGGCTCGTCGGGCGCGACCGTGTAGAGCGTGCTGCCCTTGACGCGCAGGATGTCGCTGACCTTCATGGATGTCTCCTCGTGGCCCGTCGCGCAGCGGTGGCGGGTGCGGGTGCGGATGAATATAGCCCACAATCCCGAGCGCACACAACGAGACAGGGACCCGAGGAGACCTCCATGCCCGGCTATTCCGACCCCGGCTTCGACACGCTCGCGTTGCACGCCGGCGCCGCGCCCGACCCGGCCACCGGCGCCCGCGCCGTGCCCATCCACCTGACCACCTCGTTCGTCTTCGAATCGAGCGACCACGCGGCGGCGCTGTTCAACCTCGAGCGTGCCGGCCACGTCTATTCCCGCATCAGCAACCCGACCAACGCTGTGCTGGAGCAGCGGGTGGCGGCGCTGGAAGGCGGCATCGGCGCCATCGCCACCGCCAGCGGCCAGGCGGCGCTGCACCTGTCCATCGCGACACTGATGGGTTCGGGCTCGCACATCGTGGCCAGCACGGCGCTCTACGGTGGCTCGCAGAACCTGCTGCACTACACGATGCGCCGCTTCGGCATCGACACCACCTTCGTGAAGCCGGGCGACATCGACGGCTGGCGCGCCGCGATCCGGCCCAACACCCGGCTGCTGTTCGGCGAGACCGTGGGCAACCCCGGCCTGGACGTGCTGGACCTCCCCACGGTGGCCGCCATCGCCGAAGAAGCGGGCGTGCCGCTGCTGGTGGACTCCACCTTCACGACGCCCTGGCTCATGAAGCCCTTCGACCATGGCGCCCACCTCGTCTACCACTCGGCCACCAAGTTCCTGTCGGGCCACGGCACGGTGATCGGCGGCGTGGTCGTGGACGGCGGCAGCTTCGACTGGGAGCGTTCGGGCAAGTTCGCCGAACTCACCGCGCCGTACGACGGCTTCCACGGCATGGTGTTCAGCGAGGAGTCGACCGTGGGCGCTTTCCTGCTGCGCGCGCGGCGCGAGGGCCTGCGCGACTTCGGCGCCAGCATGAGCCCGCACACGGCCTGGCTCATCCTGCAGGGCATCGAGACCCTGCCGCTGCGCATGGAGCGCCACATGCGCAACACGCAGCGGGTGGTCGAGTTCCTGGCGGCCCAGCCCTTCGTCGAGCGCGTCGGCCATCCGATGCTGGAGTCGCACCCCAGCCATGCCCTGGCGAAGAAGCTGCTGCCGCGCGGCGCCGGCTCGGTCTTCAGCTTCGACATGCGCGGCAACCGGGCCCAGGGCCGCAAGTTCATCGAGACGCTGAAGGTGTTCAGCCACCTGGCCAACGTGGGCGACTGCCGCTCGCTGGTGATCCATCCGGCCAGCACCACGCACTTCCGCATGACGGACGAGGCGCTCGCCGGCGCCGGCATCACGCAGGGCACGATCCGCCTGTCGATCGGGCTGGAAGACCCGGACGACCTGATCGACGACCTCAAGCGCGCGCTCAAGGCGGCGGAGAAGGCCTGATCATGGAACTCACCGTCCGCGGCCAGCCGGCCTACTGCTACACCGGCGGCAAGCCCTTCGCTCCCGAGAAACCCACCGTGGTGTTCCTGCACGGCGTGCTCAACGACCACAGCGTCTGGGGCCTGCAGACGCGCTACTTCGCCCACCACGGCTGGAACGTGCTGGCGCCCGATCTCCCCGGGCATTGCCGCAGCGGCGGCGAGCCGCCGGCATCGGTGGAGGAAGCGGCGCAGTTCACGCTGGACCTGCTCGATGCGGCCAAGGTGGAGAAGGCGGCGCTGGTGGGGCACAGCTTCGGCGCGCTGGTCGCGCTGGAGGCGTCGGCCCGTGCGCCGCAACGCATCAGCCGCCTGGCGCTCTGTGGCGTCGCGGCGCCGATGAAGGTGTCGCCCGCGCTGCTGGAGAACTCGCAGCACGCGCCGATGAAGGCGATCGACATGGTCAATGTGTTCTCGCATTCCATGCTGGCGCCGCCGCCCTCCTCGCTGGGCCCGGGCACCTGGCTGTACGGCGGCTCGCGCGCGCTGATGCGGCGGGTGCTGGCCAGCAATCCGCGCGTGAACGTGTTCCACCGGGGCTTCGTCGCCTGCGACAGCTACCAGGGCGGCGACGCCGCGATGCAGGAGGTGGGTTGCCCGGTGCTCTTCGTGCTCGGTCGCAACGACGCGATGACCCCGCCGCGGGCCGCGCAGTCGCTGCAGTCGCGGGCCCGGGACGGCCGCACGGTCGTCGTCGACGCCGGCCACCAGATGATGACGGAGGCGCCCGATGCCGTGCTCGCGGCGCTGAAGGATTTCCTGCCGGCATGAGCCCCGCCCGGCCGCCCGAAGGGGCTCGCACCGCAGTGCGCAGCACGGAGGTTATCCAATGAACACCCGCCTGGCGCTCTACGACCTCGCGCGTCGCCACGGCGTGCCGCCCGGGGGCGTGGCGGTGCTGGTGCGCGAAGCGGGACTCGACCAGCCGCCCGCCGGCCTGCAGCGCGGGCTGTGGCGTGGCGTCGCGGTGCTGGCCGCGGCGCTGGTGGGCCTGGGCCTGATCCTCTGGCTGGCGGCCAACTGGGACACGCTGGGCCGCCTGGGGCGCTTCGCCCTGCTGCAGTCGGTGGTGGGGGTGGCCTGCCTCGCCGCGGCGCTGCGGCCGGCCTTGCGCGCACCGGCGGCGCTGGCCGCCTTGCTCGGCATCGGCGGACTGTTCGCGTACTTCGGCCAGACCTACCAGACCGGCGCCGACGCCTGGCAGCTGTTCGCGCTGTGGGCCGTGCTGGCGCTGCCGCTGGCCCTGGCCGTGCGCAGCGACGTGCTGTGGGCGCCCTGGGCGCTGGTCGCCCTGACGGCGATAGCGCTCTGGACCTTCGCGCACACCGGCCACCGCTGGCGCGTGACGCCGCAGGACGTGGGCACGTTCGGCACGGCCTGGATCGCCGCCGGCCTGGTGGCGGCCGCGCTCTCGCCCGCCGGATCGCGCTGGACCGGCGCCGGACCCTGGGCCTTCCGGACCGCCGTGTCGCTGGGTGTTGTGGCCGTGGTCGCGGGCGCGCTGGGCGCCCTGTTCCGTTCGCCGATCGCGCCGCATTTCTGGCTGGGCACCGCGCTGCTCGCCGCGGCCGGCGCCGTGCTGGCGCAGCGGCGGACCTTCGACATCTTCGCGTTGAGCGTGGTCGCACTGGCGCTGGACACGCTGCTGGTGGCCGGGCTGGCGCGCCTGCTGTTCGAAGGCGCGGGATCCGATCCGTTCGGCCGCATGCTGTTGATCGGGCTGGCGGCCGCGGGGCTGCTGGCGGCGTCGGTGCAGTTCATCCTGCGGCTGGCGCGCACGCACGGGTCGGTGCCTCGCGCGGAGGACTCGGAATGAACGAGGCGCTCACGCGCGCTGTGCGCGCCGGCGTGGCCCGGGGCCTGCTGCCACGCGAAGCCTCGGCGACGCCCGACGAGGGCCGCCCCTGGCCGGTGGTGCTGCTGACGGCGCTGGGCGCCTGGCTGGCGGCGATCCCGCTGCTGGGATTCTTCGGTGCGCTGCTCGGGCCCTTGATGACGCAGGGCGTCGGGGCCTACGTCGTCGGCGTGGCCGCGCTGGGGGGCGCCGCGGCGCTGCTGCGGTCGGAGCGGCTGCCGGTGTTCGTGGAGCAGCTGGCGTTCCCCTTGTTGCTGGTGGGTGGCGGGTCGCTGGCGATGGGCCTGTACCGAGACCTGCCGCACACGGCGGCTTCGGTGCTGCTGCTGGCGGTCTGCGTGTCGCTGGCGGTGGCTCTTCGCAAGCCCTGGCTGCGGCTGCTGCTCGGCGCGCTGGGGGCCGGCCTCGTCGTCGCACTGCTCCATGGCGAGAACTGGAGCAGCAGGTCGGCGATGCTGCCGATGGCGCTGGCCCTGCAGGCGGCCCTGCTGGTTTGGGCGGCGGCCCTGGGCTGGCAGCAGTCCGGTCGGGCGGGCGCGGAATCGGCCGCCGTGGTCGAGTCGTTCGGGGCCGGTTGGGCGATCGCTGTGCTGGCCGGCCTGGCCGCCTGGTCCGGCATGACCTTCCTGGTCGGCGGCAGCCTGGGCTTCTGGGGCGAGCTGGCGGGTGAAGTCGCACCCGGGCGGCGTCGGGACGCCGACTGGCCGATGCTGCAGGCCGCGTCCGTCGTCTTCGCCGCCGCGGGCGCGGCGTGGGCCGCTCGGCGCTGGCCCGAATTGCGCACGGCGCGCTCGGCCGGCGTGGCGCTGGTGCTGATCGGGCTCAGCGGCTTCCTGCCGGCGCTGGGCGGCGTGCTGTTCGCGCTGTCGCTGACCGCGACCAGTGGCCGCGCCCGGCTGGCCGCCGTCGCGGGATTGGCGGCCGCATGGATCTTGGGCAGCTTCTACTACCAGCTGCAGTGGCCGCTCGCGCAGAAGGCGGTGGTGCTGGCCGGCGCCGGTGCGCTGCTGGCGGCGCTGGCCTGGCGCGCAGGCGAAAAGCCGGAGGCCCCGCCCGGCCGTGCCGCACCGCATTCACGCACGCCGGTCCTGCTCGCCACGTTCGCCGCGATCGCCACGCTGGCCGTGGCCAACTTCGCGATCTGGCAGAAGGAAGACCTGATCGCCCACGGCCGCAAGGTCTACGTGCAGCTGGCGCCGGTCGATCCGCGTTCGCTGATGCAGGGCGACTTCATGCGCCTGAACTGGCCGCTGCCCGATGCGGGCCGCTTCCAGGAGGCGCCGGTGACGTTGCGCCGTCCGCAGGTGGTCGCGACGCTGGACGCCCGTGGTGTCGCGCAGCTGCTGCGGGTGGTGGGCGATGACTCGCCGCGGGCGCCGGGCGAGATCGGCATCGAGCTCACGCCCCGCGGCGGCCGCTGGATGATCGTCACCGATGCCTGGTTCTTCCGCGAGGGCGACGCCGAGCGCTGGCAGCGCGCCCGCTATGGCGAGTTCCGCGTGCTCCCCGACGGCCGCGCGCTGCTGGTGGGGCTGGCCGACGAACGACTGCAACCCATCCCTTCCGACCGATGAACGCCGCACCCATCACGCCGACGATGAGTTCCGAACGGGCGCGGGAGATCGCCGCCGCTTTCGACCTGCGTGCGTTGCCCGCCGACTTCTACGCGAACCCCTTCCCCGTCTACGCCGCGCTGCGCGAGCACGAGCCGGTGCGGCGCATGCCCGACGGCTCGTGGTTCCTCACGCGCTACGCCGACCTGGTGGCGGTGTACCGCGACGCCCAGGGCTTCAGCTCGGACAAGAAGGTGGAGTTCACGCCCAAGTACGGCGCCGGCTCCGCGCTGCTGGCGCACCACACGACCAGCCTGGTGTTCAACGACCCGCCGCTGCACACCCGCGTGCGCAAGCTGATCATGGGCGCCCTCACCCGCCGCGCCATCGCCGGGATGGAGCCCGGCCTGGTGGGGCTGGTCGACGGGCTGCTCGACCGCCTCCAGGCGCAAGGCGGCGGCGACCTGATCGAGGACTTCGCCGCGGCCATCCCCGTGGAGATCATCGGCAACCTGCTGGGCGTGCCGCACGAGGAGCGCGGCCCGCTGCGCGACTGGTCGCTGGTCATCCTGGGCGCGCTGGAGCCCCGGCTCACGCCCGAGCAGGAGGAGCGCGGCAACCGCAGCGTGTCCGAGATGCTCGACTACCTGCGCGTGCTGGTGGCGCAGCGGCGCCGGCAACCGGGCGACCCGGAGCACGACGTGCTGACCCGCCTGATCCAGGGCGAGCAGGGCGGCGAGCAGCTCAGCGAGCCCGAGCTGCTGCAGAACTGCATCTTCATCCTCAACGCCGGGCACGAGACCACCACCAACCTCATCGGCAATGCGCTGGTGGCGCTCCAGGAGTGGCCGGCGCAGAAGGAATCGCTGCTGCGCGCGATCGGGCGTCAGCCGGACTGGAACGCACTGGAACCGGTGATGACGGTGGCCGTGGACGAGTTCCTGCGGTTCGAGTCGTCCAACCAGCTGGGCAATCGGCGCGCGGTGAAGGCCATGGACGTCGGCGGCGTGCGCCTGGAAGAAGGCGCGCTGGTCACGCTGTGCATCGGCGCGGCGAACCGCGACCCCGCGCAGTTCGAGCGTCCCGACGAGCTGGACCTGGCCCGCGCGAACAACCGGCACCTGGCCTTCGGCTTCGGCATCCACCAGTGCGCGGGACTGAGCCTGGCGCGGCTGGAGGGGCGCGTGGCGATCGGACGCTTCCTGGCCCGGTTCCCCGGTTACCGGCTGGCGGCGCCGCCGGTGCGCGGCGGGCGGGCGCGCTTTCGCGGCTTCCTGCACGCGCCTTTCGCGGTCGCCTAAACTGGGCTTCACAACGACAGGAGACGAAGCATGGGCACGACCACCACTTCCGGCGCCGCCGTCGATCCGCGTGCGCTGCACTCTTTCGCCGAGTTCTATCCCTTCTACCTGAGCGAGCACAGCAACCGCACCTGCCGCCGCATGCACTTCGTCGGCTCCACGCTGGCACTGGCCTGCCTGGCGATGCTGCTGGTGACGGGCAACTGGCTCTGGCTGCTGGCGGGGCTGGTGGCCGGCTACGGCTTCGCCTGGATCGGCCACTTCGGCTTCGAGAAGAACCGGCCGGCCAGCTTCAAGCGCCCGCTCTACAGCTTCATGGGCGACTGGGTCATGTACAAGGACATCTGGAGCGGGAAGATCCCGTTCTAGGCGCGGTCTCCTAGACCACGTCCTTCAGGTACAGGCGCGACCAGCCGCCCTTGTCCCACAGGCCCGCCGTCGCGGCGGTGCGCGGCAGCAGCAGGTGCCGCAGCAGGGGCTCCACCGAGGTCGAGTCCACGTCGGCCAGCATCACGTAGCGCGTGGCCACGTCGTCGTCCACTTCGTTGAGGCGGCCCACCCAGTCCAGCTGCACCAGCGTCTCCAGCACCGGCTCCAGCTGCAGGGCATCGACGTCGGTGGCGGCCACCAGTTCATCCACGTTCATGCCCCGCCGTGCGGACACGCGGGCGCGGTGCAGCTGCTGCAGCACCTCCAAAGCCAGCTGGAACTGCCAGCCCTGGCCCGTGGGCGGGCGCCGTCCCGCGCCGAGCATGCCCGGCAGGTAGGCGGCCACCACGGCGCCGACCAGCACCACCAGCCAGGCCAGGTAGATCCACACCAGCAGGATCGGGAAGGTGGCGAAAGCGCCGTAGACCACCGAATAGGTCGGCACCAGGTTCAGGTACCAGGCGAGCAGGCGCTTGGCCAGCTCGATGCCCAGGGCCGCGAAGACGCCGCCCGCCGCCGCATGCGCCATGCGCACCGGCGTGTTGGGCACGAAGCGGTACAGGCACGTCAGCGCCCCGGCGATCAGGCCGAACTCCAGCAGGTCCAGCACGAACTGCAGCGTGCCCGGCATGCCGCGCACCAGCCCGCGCGAAGCGTAGAGCGCGTAAGAGGTGGCGCTCAGGCTCACCCCGACCAGCAACGGCCCCAGCGTCAGCACGGCCCAGTAGATCAGCACGCGCTGGGGCAGCGGACGCGGGCGCTTGACCCGCCAGATGGTGTTGAGAGTGCGGTCGATGGTGAGCACCAGCGCGATGGCCGACACCAGCAGCACCGCCAGGCCCACGGCGCCCAGGCGGCTGGCCTTGCCCGCGAACTGCGTGAGGTAGCCCAGCACCTGCCGCGCGATGGCGTCGGGCACCAGGCTCTGCACCAGCCACTGCTGCACCGCGACCTGCATCTTCCCGAAGATGGGGAAGGCGCTGAACAGCGCCAGGGCCACGGTGAAGAGCGGCACCAGGGCGATGGTGGTGGTGAAGGTCAGGCTGCTGGCGGTCAGGCCCAGGCGGTCTTCGCGAACGCGCTCGCGCAGCGTGCGAGCCGATGACAACCAGGGGAAGCGTTGGAGATCGGCGAGCAGCAGGGCCACATTCATCGGCCGCTATGATGCCATCGCCCATGGACCCGACTTCCTCCGCCGCCGTCGCGGCCTCTCCCGAACTGCGCCGGATCCGGGCCCTGGCGATCGGCAGCATCGCAGGCCTGATCGTGCTGGGCCTGGCCTGGGAGCTGTGGCTGGCGCCGCTGCCCAACCGCCTGTGGGCGATCAAGGTGCTGCCCCTCCTCTTCCCGCTGGCCGGCCTGCTGCGCTACCGCATGTACACGTACCGGTGGGTGAGCCTGCTGGTGTGGCTGTACTTCACCGAGGGCGTGATGCGCCTGTGGAACGACCCGGTCGCGCCGCCCTGGCTGCCGGCGCTGCAGGTCGTGCTGTGCCTGATGCTGTTCACCGCGTGTGCGCTCCACGTGCGCATGCGCCTGGGTCCCAGGGGAGCGCGATGACCGCCGCATTGATCGAGCAACTGCGCGCCGCCGTCGGACCGGCGCAGGTCCTCACCGAGGGCGACCTCACGGCCTGGGAGCAGGACTGGCGCAAGCGCGTGCGCGGCAAGGCGCTGGCCGTGGTGCGGCCCGGCAGCACCGCCGAAGTGGCGGCCGTGGTGCGGGCCTGCGCGGCGGCCGGCGTGTCCATCGTTCCCCAGGGCGGCAACACCGGCCTGGTCTGCGGCGGCGTGCCGGACGAGAGCGGCCGGCAGGTCCTGCTGAGCCTGCAGCGCATGACGGCCGTGCGTTCGGTCGACCGCGAGAACCTCACCATGACGGTGGAAGCCGGTTGCATCCTGCACACGGTGCAGCCGGCGGCGGATGGCGCCGGCCTGCTGTTTCCGCTGAGCCTGGCGGCCGAAGGCAGCTGCACCATCGGCGGCAACCTGGCGACCAACGCCGGCGGCACGCAGGTCGTGCGCTACGGCAATGCGCGCGAGCTGTGCCTGGGCCTGGAAGTGGTCAACGCGCAGGGCGAGGTCTGGGACGGCCTGGCGGGCCTGCGCAAGGACAACACCGGCTACGACCTGCGCCAGCTGTTCATCGGCAGCGAAGGCACGCTGGGCATCATCACCGCCGCGACGCTCAAGCTGTACCCGCGGCCGGCCGCCGCCCTCACCGCCTGGGCGGCCGTTCCCTCGATGGCCAATGCGGTGTACCTGCTGGAACTGGCGCACGAGCGGCTGGGCGCAGGCCTCACCGGCTTCGAGGTGATGGGGCAGTTCGCCCTGTCGCTGGTCGCCAGGCACCACCCGCAGCTGCGCGTGCCCTTCGTGCAGGACAGCCCATGGGGCGTGCTGATCGAGAACTCGGACCACGAGTCGGAGGCGCATGCGCGCGGCCAGTTCGAGGGCCTGCTGGAAGCGGCGATCGAAATGGGGCTGGTGACCGACGCGGTGGTCGCGGAGAACCTAGCGCAGGCGCACCAGCTGTGGCACGTGCGCGAGACCATCCCGCTGGCGCAGGCCGAGGAAGGCCTGAACATCAAGCACGACATTTCGGTGCCCATCTCGCGCATCCCCGCGTTCTGCGAGGAGACCGACGCGCTGCTCGCGGCCGCCATCCCCGGCGTTCGCCTGGTCAACTTCGGCCACCTGGGCGACGGCAACCTGCACTACAACGTGCAGGCACCCGAGCACGGCGATGCCCTGGCTTTCCTCAACGAGAAGGAAGAACAGGTCAACGCGATCGTGCACGACCAGGTGCACAAGTTCGACGGATCGATCTCCGCGGAGCACGGCGTGGGGTCGCTCAAGGTGGACAAGCTGCCGCTGTACAAGTCGGCGGTGGCGTTGTCGATGATGCGGAGTCTCAAGCTGGCGCTCGACCCGAAGAACCTCCTGAACCCGGGGCGGGTCGTGCGCATATGATTTGTGCGGTCGTGCGAAAGAATCTCGATGCCGAAGATTGATGACGTGAGCAAGATCTGCTCGCTCCACAGCAAGATTCAGGAGATGGCCCGCTCACTCGGGATGAACATGCCTCCTGCTTCAGACGAGCAGTTCGCTACAGATGTGAGCCGGCGCTATTGGGAACGTTGGCATGAGGTGAACCATGAAGCGATCGCCGAGTACAACTCTCGCATCGCTGCCGAGGGGCTTCCGCTCGCGAAGTACCGAACCTATTGATTCGTGGTTACCAAAATGAATCCATCGCACCCCGTCCGATCCCAGTACGAAGACTTCATGCGCCATGTCCACACGCATGGCACGCCCAAGACGGACCGCACGGGCACCGGCACGCGCAGCGTGTTCGGCTACCAGATGCGGTTCGACCTGAACGAGGGCTTCCCGCTGGTGACCACCAAGAAGGTCCACCTCAAGTCCATCATCCACGAGCTGCTGTGGTTCCTGGAGGGCTCCAGCGACAACAACCGGCTGCGCGAGCGCGGCGTCACCATCTGGGACGAGTGGGCGCGCGAGGACGGCGACCTCGGGCCGGTGTACGGCGTGCAGTGGCGCAGCTGGCCCACGCCGGACGGCGGGCACGTGGACCAGATCGCCGAGGCGATCAAGGCGATCAAGACCAATCCGGATTCGCGCCGCATCATCGTCAGCGCCTGGAACGTGGCCGACATCCCGAAGATGGCGCTGGCGCCCTGCCACGCCTTCTTCCAGTTCTACGTCGCGGACGGCAAGCTGTCCTGCCAGCTGTACCAGCGCAGCGCCGACATCTTCCTGGGCGTGCCGTTCAACATCGCCAGCTACGCGCTGCTCACGCACATGATGGCGCAGCAGTGCGACCTGGGCGTGGGCGACTTCATCTGGACCGGCGGCGACTGCCACATCTACAGCAACCACCACGAGCAGGTGGAGCTGCAGCTCTCGCGCCAGCCCTTCCCCTACCCGGTGCTCAACATCAAGCGCCGCCCGTCCACGATCTTCGACTACGAGTACGAGGACTTCGAGGTGCTGGACTACCAGTGCCACGGGCCAATCAAGGCGCCGGTGGCGGTGTGACCGAGCTGGGCCTGGTCTACGCGCGTTCGCGCAACGGCGTCATCGGCAAGGACAACCAGCTGCCCTGGCGGCTGCCCGAAGACATGGCGCACTTCAAGGCGGTGACGATGGGCTGCCCCGTCATCATGGGCCGCAAGACCTGGGACTCGCTGCCGCCGAAGTTCCGGCCGCTGCCGGGGCGGCGCAATGTCGTCGTCTCGCGCCAAGCGCAGTGGAACGAGCCGGGCGCCGAACGGGCCGCGTCGCTGGAAGACGCCATCGCGCTGTGCGCCGGCGCGCCGCGGGTGTGGGTCACGGGCGGTGCCGAGATCTACCGGCAGGCGCTGCCGCTGGCGCATCGTGTCGAGGTGACGCTGGTGGACGGCGACTTCGAAGGCGATGCCTACGCGCCGGAGCTCGGGCCCGAGTGGGCGCAGGCCGCGCGGCAGGACCATGTCTCCGCGACGGGCCAGCCCTACAGCTTCATCACCTACGAGCGGCGCGCATGAAGATCACGACCTGGAACGTCAACTCGCTCACCGCGCGCCTGCAGCACGTGCTGGACTGGCTCGCTGCCAACCCGGTGGACGTGCTTTGCCTGCAGGAGCTCAAGCTCACCGACGACAAGTTCCCGCTGCTGGAACTGCAGGCGGCGGGCTATGAGCACTGCGCGGTGTTCGGGCAGAAGACCTACAACGGCGTGGCGATCCTGAGCCGCACCCCGGTGCGCGACATCGCGAAGAACATCGCCGGCTTCGAGGACGAGCATTCGCGGGTGATCGCGGCGACGATCGATGCGCCGCAGGGCGAGCTGCGGCTGGTCAACGGCTACTTCGTCAACGGCCAGGCGCCGGGCACGGAGAAGTTCACCTACAAGATGAACTGGCTCGGCGGACTCAACGCCTACGTCTGCGACGAGCTGCGCCGGCACCAGCGGCTGGTGCTGCTGGGCGACTTCAACATCGCGCCGGAGGACCGCGACTCCTTCGACCCGGAGGGCCTGCGCGACACCATCCACCACACGAAGGAAGAGCGCGAGCATTTCCGCAAGCTGCTGGAGCTGGGGCTGTGCGATGGCTTTCGCCTGTTCGAGCAGCCGGAGAAGAGCTACAGCTGGTGGGACTACCGGATGCTGGGCTACCAGAAGAACCGCGGGCTGCGGATCGACCACATCTTGGTGAGCGAGGCGCTGCGGGGGGACGTGAAGTCGTGTGCGATCGACCGCGTGCCGCGCAAGTGGAAGCAACCGAGCGATCACGCGCCGGTGACGGTCGAGATTTGAGTTGAGATTCCCTCCCCCTCCGGGGGAGGGTTAGGGTGGGGGCGCCCCGGGAGACATTTCAGGGCCCGAGGCGACAGCGGTTGTCGCATTGCGCCCCCACCCCTGCCCTCCCCCGATGGGGGAGGGAGTATTCGGGGCTTACTCCAGCCCCAGTTCCTGGATCTTCCGCGTGATCGTGTTGCGGCCGATGCCCAGCTTCTGCGCGGCTTCGATCCGTCGTCCCCGCGTGTTCGCCAGCGCGGTGAGGATCAGCCGCGACTCGAAGCGCTTGTTCAGCGTGTCCCACACGTCGTGGCGGCCGGACGCGAGCAGTTCCATGGCTTCCGCCTCGAGACCGGCTTCCCAGTTGCCGGGCTCGACCGCCCCGGCCACGGCCGGCACGGGTGCCGTCACGGGCGAAGCTTCCACGGGACGCGCCGCCGACTCCACCGGCGCCCGCGCCGTCACGGCCTCCGGCGCACCCGCCATCACTTCGGGCGGCAGGTCCTTGGGTTCGATCAGCTGGGCCGGCGCCATCACCGTCAGCCAGTGGCAGATGTTCTCCAGCTGCCGCACGTTGCCCGGGAAGGCGAAGGTGCCGAGCCGCACCAGCGCGGCTTCGGAGATGCGCTTGGGCTCCACGCCCAGCTGCTTGGCCGACTGCTGCAGGAAATGCCGCGCCAGCATGGGGATGTCCTCGCGGCGCTCGCGCAGCGCGGGCAGCCGCAGGCGGATCACGTTCAGGCGGTGGAACAGGTCTTCGCGGAACACGCCTTCCTTGACGCGCTGCTCCAGGTCCTGGTGGGTGGCGGCGATGACGCGCACGTTGGCCTTCACCGCGTTGTGCCCGCCCACGCGGTAGAAGTGTCCGTCGGACAGCACGCGCAGCAGGCGCGTCTGCAGGTCGAACGGCATGTCGCCGATCTCGTCCAGGAACAGCGTGCCGCCCTCGGCCTGCTCGAAGCGGCCGCGGCGCATGGTCTGCGCGCCGGTGAAGGCGCCGCGCTCGTGGCCGAACAGCTCGGACTCCAGCAGGTCCTTGGGGATGGCCGCCGTGTTGATGGCCACGAAGGGGCCGTTGGCGCGCGGCGAGTGCTTGTGCAGCGCCCGCGCGACCAGTTCCTTGCCGCTGCCCGACTCGCCCGTGATCATCACCGTCACCATGCTTTGCGACAGGCGGCCGATGGCACGGAACACGTCCTGCATCGCCGGCGCCTGGCCGAGCATCTCGGGCGCGCCGTTCATGCGCTCCTCGGCGACCTCTTCGCGCTGGCTTTCCTCGACCGCGCGGCGGATCAGCTCGATGGCCTTGGGCAGGTCGAAGGGCTTGGGCAGGTATTCGAAGGCACCGCCCTGGAAGGCCGAGACGGCGCTGTCCAGGTCGGAGAACGCCGTCATGATGATGACGGGCAGGCCCGGGTGCTTCTCCTTGACCTTGTTCAGCAGGTCCAGCCCGCTGCCCCCCGGCATGCGGATGTCGCTGACCAGGATCTGCGGCCCCTGCTCCTCGCTGGCGGTCTCCAGCGCGGCCAGCACCTCGCGGGCATTGGTGAAGCTGCGGGTGGGCAGCTCTTCGCGCAGCAGGGCCTTCTCCAGCACGAAGCGGATGGATTGGTCATCGTCAACGATCCAGATCGGCTTCATGCAGCACCCGCCCGGCCGCCCGAAGGGTGCTGCGCGCCCCCTTGGGGGGCAGAGAGCGTAGCGAACGTGGGGGCAATCATCTTTGGTCTACACCCTGTGTCATCGCAGTCAGTTCATGGCAGCGGGATGAGGATCTTGAAATCCGTCCTCCCCGGGACGCTGTCGCATTCGATCAGCCCATGGTGCTGCTGAACGAAGGTCTGCGCCAGCGTCAGCCCCAGTCCTGAACCGCCTTCCCTGCCCGAAACGAGCGGATAGAAGATCCGGTCCTTGATGGACGGGGGCACACCCGGCCCGTTGTCGATGACATGCAATTCCAGTGCCAGTCGGTAGCGTTGCCTTCCGAAAGTGACCTGGCGAGCGACGCGGGTGCGGAACACCAGCTGCGCGTCGCCGGCCGCGATGCGCTCGGACAGCGCCTGGCAGGCGTTGTGGGCGATGTTCAGCACGGCCTGGATCAGCTGCTCGCGGTCGCCGCGGAACTCGGGCAGCGAGGTGTCGTACTCGCGCACGACCTTCAGGCCGCGGGGGAACTCGGCCAGGATCAGCGAGCGCACGCGCTCGCACACCTCGTGGATGTTGACATCGCCCACCACGTGCGGCCGCCGGTGCGGCGCCAGCAGCCGGTCGACCAGCGTCTGCAGGCGGTCGGCCTCGTGGACGATGACGCGGGTGTACTCCTTGAGGTCCTTGCCCTCGATCTCCATCTCGAGCAGCTGCGCCGCGCCGCGGATGCCGCCCAGCGGGTTCTTGATCTCGTGGGCCAGGTTGCGGATCAGTTCCTTGTTGGCCTGGGCCTGGTCGAGCAGGCGCTCCTCGCGCTCCTGCCGCGCCTGCTGCTCCAGCGGCAACAGTTCGACCACGATCTCGCCCGGCTGGTCGGTCTGGGCGACCACCACGTGCACCTGCAGCGCCTCGGTGCCATGGCGGTTGAGCCAGGCGTCGTAGCGAAGGGTCGCGAATTCGTTGCTGCCGGCGCCTTCGAGCGCGGTGCGCAGCTGGCCGGGTTCGGTGAAGCAGGCGGGGAAACTGGAGCCGACGATGGTGCGGCGGGAGCTGCCGAGGGCGTCTTCCAGGGCCGCGTTGGCGAACAGCACGGTGCCGTCGGTGGCGACCACGGCCACCAGCGTGGCGAGGACGTCGAAGGCCTGGTACCGGCCCTGTGCCGGCGACATGGGGACCTGCGGGGAAGGAGGCGTCAAGCCGTCACTTGACCACGGCGGCGGAGGAAGCCGCGCCGGGCAGGCGCCCGAGCTCGCGCCGGATGCCGGCGATGTCGCTTTCGTTGCGGGCCAGCGCGGCCTTCAGCTCGGCCACCCGGTCCAGGTACTTCTGGTGATTGCGGTGCTCGGGGCCCATCTTCTCGGGCTCGCCGTTGTTCCATTCCTTCTGCAGCTCGGCCTGGCGGGCCTCGGCCTTCTTCAGCTCGGCCTCGAGGATGAGGCGGGCGTCGGCGTCGCGGGCCTTCTGCTCGCCGGAATCGACCTTCTGGCCCGGCTGGCCGGAACCAGCGGCGGGCGACGCCGCCGCCACCACCTTGACCGTGCCGCCGCCATGGACCTTGGTGCCCTCCACGACCGTCACGTTGGCGCCCTCCACCAGCTTGCAGCCCTGGGCCTGCGCGACGTTGGCGTCATTGGTGTAGGAGTTCCCGCACCGGAAGATGCGGGTGCCCTGGGCCTGGGCGTGGGCCGCGGACAGCAGCAGGACGAGTGAAAGGGTGAGTGCGGACTTCATGAAGGCTCCTTGCACGGCGGTGCTCAGGACGGTCTGCCAGTATCGCGTAACTGATCAGGAATGCAAGGCAAGCCCATGATCTGGAAGGCAAAAAGCAAAAAAGCACCGCCGTGGCGGTGCTTTCGCGAGACGGGCTGTGCGCAAGTACAGCCCTGCCCGGCTGCCTTTACAGGCTGTAGTACATGTCGAACTCGATCGGGTGCGTGGTCATGCGGAACCGCGTCACTTCCTGCATCTTGAGCTCGATGTAGGCGTCGATCATCGAGTCGGTGAACACGCCGCCCTTGGTCAGGAACGAGCGGCCGCTGTCCAGGTAGTCCAGGGCCTGGTCCAGGCTGTGGCACACGGTCGGGATCTTCGCGTCCTCTTCCGGCGGCAGGTGGTACAGGTCCTTGGTGGCGGCCTCGCCCGGGTGGATCTTGTTCTCCACGCCGTCCAGGCCCGCCATCAGCATGGCGGCGAAGCCCAGGTACGGGTTCATCAGGGGATCCGGGAAACGCGCCTCGATGCGGCGGCCCTTCGGGTTGGCCACGTACGGGATGCGGATGGACGCCGAGCGGTTGCGCGAGCTGTAGGCCAGCTTCACCGGGGCTTCGAAGCCGGGCACCAGGCGCTTGTAGCTGTTGGTGCCGGGGTTGGTGATGGCGTTGAGCGCACGGGCGTGCTTGATGATGCCGCCGATGTAGTACAGCGCGAAGTCCGACAGGCCCGCATAGCCGTCGCCGGCGAACAGGTTCTTGCCGTCCTTCCAGACCGACTGGTGCACGTGCATGCCGGAGCCGTTGTCGCCCACCAGGGGCTTGGGCATGAAGGTGGCGGTCTTGCCGTAGGCGTTGGCCACGTTCTGGATCACGTACTTCTGCAGCTGGCTCCAGTCGGCGCGCGCCACCAGGGTGTTGAACCGGGTGCCGATCTCGTTCTGGCCCGCGCCCGCCACCTCGTGGTGGAAGACTTCGACCGGGATGCCCAGCGATTCGAGGATCAGGGACATCTCGGCGCGCATGTCCTGCGTGCTGTCGACCGGGGGCACGGGGAAGTAGCCGCCCTTGACGGTGGGACGGTGGCCCTTGTTGCCGCCTTCGATCTTCTTGCCGGTGTTCCAGGAGGCCTCGTACTCGTCGATCTCGACGAACGAGCCGGACATGTCGGCGCCCCAGCGGACGTCGTCGAAGATGAAGAACTCGGGCTCCGGTCCGAAGAAGGCGGTGTCGCCCAGGCCGGACGCCTTGAGGTAGGCCTCGGCGCGCTTGGCGATCGAGCGCGGGTCGCGGTCGTAGGCCTTGCCGTCACCCGGTTCCAGCACGTCGCACGTGAGGATCAGGGTGGTTTCCTCGAAGAACGGGTCGACGTTGGCCGTGGCGGGGTCCGGCATCAGCAGCATGTCGGAGGCCTCGATGCCCTTCCAGCCGGCCACGGAGGAACCGTCGAAGGCATGGCCGGCGCTGAACTTGTCGTCGTCGAAGTGGGAGACGGGCACGGTCACGTGCTGCTCCTTGCCGCGGGTGTCGGTGAAGCGGAAGTCGACGAACTTGACTTCGTTTTCCTTCACCATCTTCATGACGTCTGCGACGGTCTTGGCTGCCATCAGTTTTCTCCGGTTGGATGGTTGTTGCGAAAAGGACGGGGCTGGGGAATGCAGGTTCTGTGCCAAAGCTGGTGCATGGCCCCCGTCCAGGGGCCGGCCGATTGTCGAGGAAGAGAACCGCTTTTTCCCTACGGAACGCTGGCGGCTGTCGATGAGTTTCGCACCATCAGGGTGCAAAACCACCGATGCACTTCGGTGGTGCAACCATGTTATCGCACCAATTCAGGGCCGAGCTTGGCTTCCAGGGCCTGCAATCCCGCCAGGAGTTGAACATAAGCGGGGTCGACGGCGCCCGGCGCGCCCTTCACCCCAAGGTCGATGTGCCGGCCGTACTGCGGATGGTCCACGCTGGGCAGGCTGAACACCTTGATGCCCGGGTGGTCGCGTTCCACCTGCTCCATCAGCGGCGTGAGCGTGGCCTCCATGGCGCCGAACACGATGACCGACTTCTCGACCCAGGCGCCGCGCTGGAACAGGTGGGCGTAGCGCCCGTCCAGCACCCACTCCATCATCGGCCAGGCCATCACCGGGAAGCCGGGAACGAAGTGCACGTCGCCGACGCTGAAGCCGGGGATCTTGTTGTACGGGTTGGGGATGAGGCGGGCGCCCTTCGGGAACACGCCCATGTTCAGGCGGTGCACGTTGTCGGCCCGGTCGGGGTCGTACGGCACGCCCTGCTCGCGGGCCACGTCCTGCATCCGCTCGCGGATCAGGGCTTCGGCCTCGGGGTGCAGTTCGAGTTCGATCCCCAGCGCGCGGCCGGCGCACTGGCGCGTGTGGTCGTCCGGCGTGGCGCCGATGCCGCCGCAGGAGAACACCACGTCGCCGGACGCGAAGGCCCTCTGCAGCGTGGCCGTGATCCGCTCGGGCGAATCGCCCACGTAATCGGCCCACGCCAGCTGCAGGCCGCGCGCGGCGAGAAGCTCGATCAGCTTGGGCATGTGCTTGTCGGCGCGCTTGCCGGAGAGTATCTCGTCGCCGACGATGACGAGGCCGAAGTCAGGGCGTGAAGACATCCCTCAATGCTAGCTGCTGAGAGATTCAACAGAACACAGAGGCACAGAGGCACGGAGGAATCCGGATATCTTCAAAAGGATTTCCTCCTCTTCCCTCCGTGCCTCTGTGCCTCTGTGTTGAGTCTCCTCACCCCCCGCCGACCAGGCGCTTGAGCCCCAGCCACTGCTGGGCCCAGAACCCACGCCCGTAGTCGCGGCCCTGCTCCACCTGGTCGCGGATGCCGGTGGGGTCGAAGCGGTGCTCGAAGTTGGCGGTGCGCAGCAGCACGTCCCACCAGGGCAGCAGCACGCCGAAGTTGTGGCCGCCCAGCGTGCCGCGCCCCTGCGCCTCGTGGCCCAGGCCGATGCTGTGGTGCAGGCGATGGAAGCGCGGGCTCACCCAAAGGCGCTCGCCCAGCCGTCCGAACGACAGCCGCAGGTTGGCGTGCTGCAGGCTCTCGGAGAGCTGGGTGACCGCCACCAGGGCGACGAACTGGCCGGGCGCCATGCCGATGGCCTGCGCCACCAGCACCAGGATGCCGTCCCTCAGCAGGTCGTCCAGCAGGTGGTTGCGGTTGTCGCTCCACATCGTCATCTGCCGCTGCGAGTGGTGCAGCGCGTGCAGGCTCCACCACCAGCGCAGGCCGTGCTGGCCGCGGTGGATCCAGTAGTCGACGAAGTCGAACACCACCAGGTACACCAGGAAAGCGACCCAGGGGATGTCGGTCACGCCCGGCCAGACATGGTCCAGGTGGAAGCCGCCCCAGCCCGCCGTGCGCAGCTGGCCGAACAGCTCGTCGAAAAGGGGCTCCACCGTGAAGAACAGCCCCACGCGAAACAGCCCCAGCCGGTGGACCAGCGTGTAGAGGATGTCGGTGCGCACGGCGCCGGCATCGGTGACCGGCTCGACCGGCCGCCAGCGCTGCAGCGGTCCGATGATGGCCAGCATGAGGGCGATCTGGACCAGGCCGACCAGCAGCCAGCCGGTGGCGGCGTAGCCGTCCTCCAGCAGGTGGCCCAGGCCGGTGGCGAACATGGCGGGTTCCACCACGGCCTCGAACAGCCCCTGCTGGGCGGCGCTGAAGGCTTCTTCCAGGAAGTTCATTTCTTGCTCGACTCGCGTTGGGCGATCCAGCCCGAGTAGCGCGGATGCTCGCGCAGGGTACGGAAGCAGAAGCCGCGCTGCTTCAGCCCGGCCACCAGTGGTTCGAGCACCGCCGGCGCCCAGGGGTCCTGGCGCGACCAGATGCCCAGGTGGGCCATGAGGATGTCGCCGCTGCGGATGCCGCGCAGGGCGCGCTCCAGCAGCTCGCGGTTGGAGACCGATTCGCTCGGCAGCTCGTCGCCCAGGAAGCCGGCCGGGGCCCAGCCCACGTGCTCCCAGCCGCAGGCGCGCGTGGCGGCCAGGAAGCGGGCCGAGGTCTTGCCGCCCGGCGCGCGGAACAGCGGCAGCGGCGGCTTGCCCGTGACCTGCTCCAGCCGCTGGGCGGCACGGGCGATCTCGTCGCAGTACTGGGCGGCGGTCCAGGACTGGTCGCGGCCCTCTTCGGCGCCGGAGGAGGCGCGCACCTTGAACCGGGCCGGTTCGCCCGGCAGGTCGGCGCGCCAGTACACGTGGTCCCAGGTGTGGGAGGCGAACTCGTGGCCTTCGGCCGCGCGCGCCTTCCACCACGGGGCCCAGTGCTCGCCCAGGCTGCCGTCACCGGCCCGAGTGCGCTCGTGGGCGGCGAAGAAGGTGGCCTTCACCCCCTGCCGGCGCAGCACGTCGGCGACCAGCGGCGCCACTTCCATGTGGCCGGTATCGAAGGTGAGGTACAGCGGCTTGTCGCAGGCCTGGGCCCGCAGCGGGCCGGCGCCCGCCAGCAGCGCGAGCGCCACCGCGCCGCACGCCAGGCGGCGCTCAGCGGCGCGCGTGGTCCAGCGTCCAGACGCCATGGGGAGACTTGCCGACGGCGACCGTGCGGACCACCTTGCCGGCTTCGGTGTCGATCACGGTGAGCTTGCGCGCCCAGCGCGAGGTCACCATCAGCAGCTTGCCGCCGGCGAGGACCTCGATGCAGTCCGGCCCGCCGGGCGCCGCGAAGCTGCCCACCACCTGCAGCGACTGCAGGTCGATCCTGCTGATGGTGTTGGCGACGCGGTTGCTGACGTACACGTGGCGGCCATCGCCCGCGGAGCGGAAGGCGTGCGCGCCCTCGCCCGTGCGGATGCGGCGGATGGCGCGCGGCTGCGCGCCGCTCACGTCGAACACCTCCACGCTGTCGCCGCCGGTCAGGCCCACCAGGATCAGGCGATCGTCGGCCGTTCCGAAAATGTCGGCCGGCATGGGGCCGGTCTTGATGCGCCATTTCAGCGCCTGCGTGGCCAGGTCGATGGCGACCAGCTCATCGCTGTCCTGCATGGTGGCGTAAACCACGCTGCTGCGGCTGTCGATCCAGAGGTGGCTGGGCGTCTTGCCCGTGGCCACCCGGCCGGCCAGTTGCGGCTCCTTGCCGTCCCAGCGGTAGATGTCCACGTGGTTCAGGCGGTTGCCCGCCGTGACCATCCACTTCATGTCGGGCGAGAAGCGCAGGTGATAGGGGTCGAGGATGCCGCGCACCGTCTTCTGGACCTCGGCCGTGCGCGGGTCGATGAAGGTGAGCGAATCGGCCAGCGCGTTGGCGACGATCACCGACTTCTCGTCGGGCGTCATGTACAGGTGGTGCGGCTCCTTGCCGGTGGGCAGGCGGCGCACCTCCTTCCAGCTGGCGGGATCGACCACGCTGACGGTGGCGTCGAGCGAGTTGAGCACGAAGATGGGGGCGGTCGTCTGGGCCGCCGCGGCGCCCGGAAGGACCGGCAGCCAGACGGCCGCGGCGAGGGCGAGGGAACGCATGAGGGGGATCAAGGGACTTCCTGGGGCAGCGCGACAGTGTAGACGGCAGGTGTGACGGCTCCCGTAACATCCAAGCGATGGAACGGGTCATCGTCGACGGCGTCGGGTTGGAGATTCAACGGATCGCGGGGGCCGGCGGCGGACAGGCCGCGCCCCTGATTTTTCTGCACGAAGGTCTGGGCTCGGTGGCGATGTGGCGCGACTGGCCGGCCCGGCTCTGCGAGGCCACCGGCCGCGCCGGCATCGTGTACTCGCGCCGCGGCTACGGGGCTTCCGACCCGGTGCCGCACGTGCGCGGCGCGGGGCGGCTGCAGCCCGACTACATGCACCGCGAGGCCTGGGAGGTGCTGCCGGCCCTGCTGCAGGCGCTGGAGATCACGGTGCCGCCGGTACTGGTGGGCCATTCCGACGGCGGCAGCATCGCGCTGCTGCACGCCAGCCGCCACCCGGTGGCGGCCCTGGCCGTGATGGCGCCGCACGTGATCGTCGAAGACATCTCCATTCGTTCGATCGAACAGGCCCGTGAAGCATTCCTCACCGGCGGACTGCCCGAGCGCCTGGCGCGCTTCCATGCCGATGTCGACGTGGCGTTCTGGCAATGGAACGACGCCTGGCTCAATCCGGCCTTCCGCCCCTTCGACATCCGGCCCGACTGCCGGCGCATCACCGCGCCGGTGCTGGCGATCCAGGGCGAGGACGACGCCTACGGCACGCTGCGGCAGATCGAGGAGATCGCGCCCACGAACGGCCCGTTCGAGATGCAGGTGCTGCCGCAATGCGGACACTCGCCCCACCGCGACCAGGCCGAAGCCGTCACCCGCCGCATCGCCGACTTCCTGGCCGGCAAACCCTGATCAGGGCGCCAGCAGCGCCAGCTCTTCCGACTCCAGCCAGCGCCACTCGCCCGGCCGCAGCCCGGGCGGCAACTCCAGCCCGCCAATGCGCGAGCGGTGCAACTGCTCCACCCGGTTGCCCACGGCCGCCACCATGCGCTTGACCTGGTGGTACTTGCCCTCGGTGAGCGTGAGGCGCAGACCGTTTTCGGACGTTTTCTCGCAGGCGGCCGCGCGAACCGGCTTCGGGTCGTCCTCCAGCACGACGCCCTCCAGCAGGCGCCGCAGCATCTTCTCGTCGACGGGGTGGCGGGCCGTCACCTCGTAGACCTTGGGGACGTGCCGCTTGGGCGAGCCCATGCGGTGGATGAAGACGCCGTCGTCGCTCAGCAGCAGCAGGCCGGTGGTGTCCTGGTCGAGCCGGCCGATGGCCTGCACGCCGGGCTGGCCCTGGCGCTGCGGGCGCTGCCGGAGCGGGCCCGGCAGCAGCGTGTACACGCTGGGCCATGCGCCGGGCTTCTGGGAGCACTCGTAGCCGGGCGGCTTGTGCAGGACCAGGTAGGCCTTCTCGTGGTACGCCCAGTCGCGGCCCTGCACGGTGAAGCGCAGGCCCTCGCGCGCGTCGAAATCGGCGTAGGGATCGGTGCAGGCCTGGCCCTGCACGGTCACGAAGCCCTGCTCCACGAGGCCCGCGCACACGCGCCGGGTGCCGAAGCCCTGGCTGAAAAGGATCTGCTGAAGCTGCATCGGGCGCGCAGTATGCGGCAAGCCGCGGTGCGCGCCCCGCGGGTCAGCCGCGCGGATGCTGCCGGCTACTGCGTTCCTCGCGCGGCGAATCTTCGTCGCGAAGCGGGAACTTGCGGGCCTTGGGTTGGCCGCCGCGGTGCATTCGGCGCTCGACCTCGGCGTCGCCGGTGAAGGCCTCCAGGCCAGCGTACTTCTCGCGGCGCGGGCCGCCGAGCTGTTTCTGGGGGGATTGGTGCATGGCTCGTCCTTGACTGGCGGGACCGCAGCGCGACAAGGGTCCCGCGAGCCGCAATCTAGAAAATGCTCCCGTGGTCGGGTGTAGGACGCCGGCGCTTGCGTGTAGGACGCGCAAAAAGAAAAGGGCTGCACGGTCGTTTGACCGTGCAGCCCTTTCAGGTGGGTGGTGGAGCTGGCGGGAATTGAACCCGCGTCCGCAAGCCTTCTACGAACAGTTCTACATGTTTAGCGCTCTGATTTGGATCTCGCCCCCGACATCGCGCAGGCGCACGCTATGCCGGTTGCCAGTGCCCTATTTTCTCGTCCCCACCCAAGGCACCCGGGCAGGGACCAGCCAATGTGGATTCCCTCACAGCCGGGAGCTTGCGCCCCTGGCCCAGCCCATCGGCCGACTGTTGTGAGGCTCACCGGTGTTTAAGCGGCGAGTGCGTAACGTTCGTCGTTCGCAGTTAGTTTGTTTCAGCTGGATTTACGAGGTGATCTGACCCTCGACATGCCCTGCTGCGCGTCCGAACCCACGTCGAAACCGGTGCAGCCCCAGGACCTCGTATTTTAGGGTGCAGCGGAGTTTTCCAAGAGCCCAAGGAGGTCCAGGGGCGAAGAAATCCGCGCATCCGGGTTCCAGCGGTCCACGTCGGGCGTACCGCCGAGGTAGCCGTAGGTGGCCGCGACCGTCGGCATGCCCGCGGCGCGGCCGGCGACCACGTCTCTTTCATCGTCGCCCACGTAGAGGCACTCGCCTGGCGCCAGGCCCAGCCGGCGCGAAGCCTCCAGCAAGGGCTCGGGATGCGGCTTGGAGAACGGGGTGCTGTCGCCCCCGACCACGGCGCCGGCAGTGGCGAACAGCGGCATCGCCTGGGTGAGCGGGCCGGTGAAGCGCATCGACTTGTTGGTGACCACGCCCCAGGCGAAGCCGCGCGCACGCAGTTGGTCCAGCAGCTGCGCCACGCCGTCGAAGGCGAAGGTGTCTTGCGTCATCCGCTGCTCGTAGTTGCGGAAGAACTCCTCGCGCAGCGCGGGGAACTCCTCGTGGTCCGGGGTGATGCCGAAGGCGACTCCCAGCATGCCCCGCGCACCCGCTCCGGCCATCGGGCGGTACCGATCGAGGGGCAGCGAGGGCAGGTTGCGTGAGACGCGCATCTGGTCGGCGGCGGCCCCCAGGTCCGGTGCGCTGTCGATCAACGTGCCGTCCAGGTCGAACAGCACGGCTCGGATGCCATGGAACATCAGCGCCTCCGTGCGGCCACGAGGTAGTTCACCGACGTGTCCTGGCTCAGCCGGTAACGGCGAAGCAGCGGGTTGTAGTCCAGCCCACGGGTCTCGGCCCATTCGAGGCCGGCGGAGCGGCAAAACGCCGCGAGTTCGCTGGGGCGGATGAACTTCAGGTACTCATGCGTGCCTCGCGGCAGCAGGTTCAGCACGTATTCGGCGCCGACGATCGCGAACATGAAGGACTTGGCGTTGCGATTGAGCGTGGAGAAGAACACCCAGCCGCCCGGCTTCACCAGTTCGGCGCAGGAACGCACCACGGAGCCTGGATCGGGCACGTGTTCCAGCATCTCCATGCAGGTGACCACGTCGAACGAGTCGGGCTGCTCGATCGCCAGCGCCTCGACGCTGACCTCGCGGTATTCGACGTTCGGCGTGCCGGCCTCCAGCGCATGCAGCTGGGCCACGCGAAGCGCCTTGGTGGCCAGGTCGATGCCCAGCACCTTCGCGCCCTGCCGCGCCATCGAATCGGCCAGGATGCCACCACCGCACCCCACGTCGAGTGCGCGCTTGCCCGCCAGGGAAACCTGCGACTCGATCCAGCCCAGGCGCAGCGGATTGATCCGGTGCAGCGGTGCGAATTCGCTTTCGGTGTCCCACCAGCGGTGGGCGAGTTCGGAGAACTTGGCCAGCTCGGCCGGATCGGCGTTGACGCTGCTGCTTGCGGTCATGCGGTGATTCTTGCCTCGAATGCGTCCATCAAAAGAAAAAAGGCCCGGCGAACCGGGCCTTTTCCTGCCTTGGGGAAGGCTTAGCGGTTGGCGCGCGTGCCGACCACTTCGATTTCCACGCGGCGGTTCTTCGCGCGGCCTTCGCTGGTCTTGTTGTCGGCAACCGGCTGCTTCTCGCCCTTGCCTTCGGTGTACACGCGGTTCTTCTCGATGCCCTTGGACACGAGGTAGGACTTCACGGCCTCGGCGCGACGCACGGACAGGCGCTGGTTGTAGGCATCGGCACCGACGGCATCGGTGTGGCCGACGGCGATGATCACTTCCAGGTTGATGTCTTTGACCTTGCCGACCAGATCGTCCAGCTTGGCGCGGCCTTCCGGCTTGAGCACGGCCTTGTCGAAGTCGAAGAAGGCATCGGCAGCGTACGTGACCTTGGTCGCGGCGGGCGGCTGGGGAGCCGGAGCCGGCGGCGGGGGCGGGGGCGGGGGAGCGACAGCAGGAGCCGGGGCCGGAGCAGGCGCCGGAGCAGGCGGAGGCGGCGGAACCAGGGCACCGTCGCAACCACGAGCGGCGCTTGCGGGCGTCCAGCTGGCATCGCGCCAGCACAGTTCGTTGGTGCCGTTCTTCCACACCAACTCGCCGGTGCCGTTCTGCCAGTTGTCGATCACGTTGCCGCCACCCGCTGCTGCGGGTTTGGCGGGCATGCCGGTGTGCTGCATCGCAAATGCCGGAGCGGATACAGCGGCAGCGGCGAACAGCAACGCCACGTGGTTCAGTTTCTTCATGGTTCTCCTCTTGAGGGGAAAAGACCGCAGCCGCGCTGCGAGAAAGCTACGATTCAGGTGACCATTCACCGAAAACGTCCGATCGATTGTGCCACACGTCCTTACACAATCAACGGCCGCCCCAAAAGCGGGGCGTAGGACAAGAACTCGTTCCCGGCGTTTTGTTGCGGCATCGCGACAGGGTCTTGCGACCGGTAAAATGACCCGTTTAAGCGCCGCGCACACCCCTCCCGCATGACCCAATTCGCGAAAGAAACCCTGCCCGTCAGCCTCGAAGAGGAGATGCGGCGGAGCTACCTCGACTACGCCATGAGCGTGATCGTGGGGCGTGCGCTGCCGGACGCTCGTGACGGACTGAAACCCGTGCATCGGCGTGTGCTCTACGCGATGCACGAGCTGAACAACGACTGGAACCGGCCGTACAAGAAGTCGGCGCGCATCGTCGGCGACGTGATCGGTAAGTACCACCCGCACGGCGACCAGTCGGTCTACGACACCATCGTCCGCCTGGCGCAGGATTTTTCCATGCGCCACATGCTGGTGGACGGCCAAGGCAACTTCGGTTCGGTCGACGGCGACAACGCCGCGGCCATGCGCTACACCGAGATCCGCCTGGCCAAGATCGCCCACGAGATGCTGGCCGACATCGACAAGGAAACGGTCGATTTCGGGCCCAACTACGACGGCAGCGAGAAGGAGCCGCTGGTCCTGCCCAGCAAGCTGCCCAACCTGCTGGTCAACGGCTCCGGCGGTATCGCGGTGGGCATGGCCACCAACATCCCGCCGCACAACCTCAACGAGGTGGTGGACGCCTGCCTGCACCTGCTGAAGAACCCTGAGGCCTCCATCGACGAGCTGATGGAGATCGTGCCGGCGCCCGACTTCCCGACGGCAGGGATCATCTACGGCATCAACGGCGTCAAGGAGGGCTACCGCACCGGCCGCGGCAAGGTGGTGATGCGCGCCAAGTGCCACTTCGAAGACATCGACCGCGGCCAGCGGCAGGCGATCATCGTCGATGAGCTCCCCTACCAGGTCAACAAGAAGACGCTGCAGGAGCGCATGGCCGAGCTGGTCAACGAGAAGAAGATCGAAGGCATCAGCCACATCCAGGACGAGAGCGACAAGTCCGGCATGCGCCTGGTGATCGAGCTCAAGCGCGGCGAGGTGCCCGAGGTCGTCCTCAACAACCTCTACAAGCAAACCCAGCTGCAGGACACCTTCGGCATCAACATGGTGGCGCTGATCGACGGTCAGCCCAAGCTGTGCAACCTGAAGGACCTGGTCAGCGTCTTCCTGCAGCACCGCCGCGAGGTGGTCACGCGCAGGACGGTGTTCAACCTGCGCAAGGCGCGCGACCGCGGTCACGTGCTGGAAGGCCTGGCGGTGGCGCTGGCCAATATCGACGAGTTCATCCGCATCATCCGCGAGTCACCCACCCCGCCGGTGGCCAAGGCCGAGCTGATGACCCGCAGCTGGGACAGCAAGCTGGTGCGCGAAATGCTCACCCGCGCCAAGGCCGATGGCGGCACCGTCAATGCTGACGACTACCGCCCCGAAGGCATGGACCGCGCGTTCGGCATGCAGGGTGACGGGCTCTACCGCCTGTCCGACACCCAGGCCCAGGAAATCCTGCAGATGCGCCTGCAGCGCCTGACCGGCCTGGAGCAGGACAAGATCGTGGCCGAGTACAAGGAAGTCATGGCCGAGATCGACGACCTGCTGGACATCCTGGCCCGGCCGGAGCGCGTGTCCACCATCATCAGCGACGAACTCACCTCGGTGAAGCAGGAGTTCGGCCAGACCAAGGCCGGCGCGCGCCGCAGCGTGGTCGAGCACAACGCGCAGGATCTGGCCACCGAGGACCTGATCACGCCCACCGACATGGTGGTGACGCTCTCGCACCTGGGCTACATCAAGAGCCAGCCGCTGTCCGAGTACCGCGCCCAGAAGCGCGGCGGCCGCGGCAAGCAGGCCACGTCCACCAAGGAAGACGACTGGATCGACCAGCTCTTCATCGCCAACACGCACGACTGGATCCTGTGCTTCTCCAACCGCGGCCGCATGTACTGGCTCAAGGTCTGGGAAGTGCCGGCGGGTTCGCGCGGATCGCGCGGCCGCCCCATCGTCAACATGTTCCCGCTGGCCGAAGGCGAGAAGATCAACGTGGTGCTGCCGCTCACCGGCGAGTTCCGCAGCTTCCCGGCCGACCACTACGTCTTCATGTCCACGTCCATGGGCACGGTCAAGAAGACCGCGCTGGATGAATTCAGCAACCCGCGCAAGGCCGGCATCATCGCCGTCGACCTGGACGACGGTGACTACCTGATCGGCGCGGCGCTCACCGACGGCAAGCACGACGTCATGCTGTTCTCCGACGGCGGCAAGGCCGTGCGCTTCGACGAGAACGACGTGCGCCCGATGGGCCGTGCCGCCCGCGGCGTGCGCGGCATGATGCTGGAGGAAGGCCAGAGCGTCATCGCGATGCTGGTGGCCGAGGACGAGCTGCAGAGCGTGCTGACCGCCACCGCCAACGGCTACGGCAAGCGCACGTCGATCACCGAGTACACCCGCCACGGCCGCGGGACCAAGGGCATGATCGCCATCCAGCAGAGCGAGCGCAACGGCAAGGTCGTGGCCGCCACGCTGGTCCATGCCGACGACGAGATCATGCTGATCACCGACCGCGGCGTGCTGGTGCGCACCCGGGTCGGCGAGATCCGCGAGCTCGGCCGCGCCACCCAGGGCGTCACCCTGATCGGCCTGGACGAAGGCTCCAAGCTCAGCGGCCTGCAGCGCATCGTGGAGAACGACGCCCAGGCCGCCGAAGGCGACCCGGTGGACGCGGCGCCCGGCGACAGCGAAGGCTGACCCGCATGCCCAAGGACCTGGCGCAACTGCGCGGAGAGATCGACGCGGTCGACCGGGAACTGCTGGCGCTGCTCAACCGGCGCGCGTCGCTGGCCAACGAGGTCGGCGACCTCAAGCGCACCGAGGGTTCCCCGGTGTTCCGGCCGGAACGCGAAGCGCAGGTGATCAACGGGCTGCAGGAACTCAACCCCGGCCCGCTCAAGCACGAGAACGTCGCCACCATCTGGCGCGAGATCATGTCGGCCTGCCGCGCCCTGGAAGCGCCGCAGCGCGTGGCCTACCTGGGCCCCGCCGGCACCTTCAGCGAGCAGGCGGCGGTGCAGTTCTTCGGCTCGAGCATCGAGCACGTGCCCTGCGTGAGCTTCGACGAGGTGTTCCAGGCCGCCGCCGCGGGCACCGCCCAGTTCGGCGTGGTGCCGGTGGAGAACAGTACCGAAGGCGTGGTCACGCGCTCGCTGGACCTGCTGCTCACCTCCCCGCTGCACATCGTCGGCGAGATCAGCCTGCTGGTGCGCCACCACCTGCTGCGCAAGGACGGCTCGCTGGAAGGCATCGAGGCCGTGCTGGCCCACCCGCAGGCGCTCGCGCAGTGCCAGGGCTGGCTGAACAAGCACCTGCCGAAAGCCGAACGCCGCGCCGTCTCCAGCAACGCGGAGGGCGCGCGCCTGGCCGCCACCAACCCCGCCTGGGCCGCCATCGCCGGCGAGCGAGCCGGCAGCGAGTTCGGCCTGCACATCGCCGCCCACGCCATCCAGGACGACGCCTTCAACCGCACCCGCTTCGCCGTGGTCTGCCTGCCGCAGACGCTGGAGGCCCCGCAGGCATCCGGCAAGGACTGCGTGAGCCTGGTGGTCTCGGTGCCCAACCGCCCCGGGGCCGTGCACGACATCCTGGTGCCGCTCAAGCAGCACGGGGTGTCCATGACCCGCTTCGAATCCCGCCCCGCCCGCTCCGGGCAGTGGGAGTACTTCTTCTACATCGACGTGGAGGGGCACCCGTCCCAGCCCCGCGTCGCGGCCGCGCTGGCCGACCTGCGCAAGCTGTGCGCTTTCTACAAGGTGCTGGGCACCTACCCCGTCGGCGACTAGGACCAGGAGCTTCACGAGCATGTTCGAACAACTGGGCCTGATCGGCTGCGGCCTCATGGGCGGCTCCTTCGCCCTCGCCCTCAAGCGCGCCGGCCTGGTCAAGCGCGTGGTGGGCTACAGCAAGTCGCCCTCCACCACCGAACGCGCGCGCCAGCTCGGCGTGATCGACGTCGAGGCACCGTCGGCCCTGCTGGCTGTCTCGGGCGCCGACATCGTGCTGCTGGCCGTGCCGGTGGCCGCCACCGAAGCCACCCTCAAGGCCATCCGCCACCTGGTGAGCCGCGACATGCTGATCATGGACGTGGGCTCCACCAAGCGCGACGTGATCGACGCCGCGCGCCGCGTGCTGCGCGAGAACGTCGGCGCCTTCGTGCCCTGCCACCCCATCGCCGGCAAGGAGGCCTCGGGCGTCGAGCACGCCGACCCGGACCTGTACGCCAGCCGGCAGGTGATCATCACGCCGATCGAGCGCACCCAGGTCGCGCAGCTGAACCGGGCCCGCGAGGTCTGGGAGGCGCTGGGCTGCAACGTGACGCAGATGTCCCCGGAGTCGCACGACTCGGCCTTCGCCGCGGTCAGCCACCTGCCGCACCTGATCGCCTTCGCGCTCGTCAACGGCATCGCCGCCCAGCCCAACGGCCAGGACTTCCTGTCGCTGGCGGGCCCGGGATTCCGCGATTTCACCCGCATCGCGGCCAGCGAGCCCAAGATGTGGCGGGACATCCTGCTGGCCAACAAGCAGGAGCTGCTCGAGCAGACCCAGGCGTTCCAGCAGACGCTGCAGGCCATGATGGCGCTGGTCGAGGCCGGCAACGGCGAGGCGCTGGAAGAGCTCATCGCGCGGGCGAGCCAGGTGCGCGCCGAGTGGCGCATGGGCGCCCGCAAAGCCTGACCCCGGGCCGGCGATGTTCGCCACCGAATTCCTCGACCTTCCCGCGCTCGATGCCGTGGCGGGCGAAGTGCGCCTGCCGGGCTCCAAGAGCATCTCCAACCGCGTGCTGCTGCTGGCGGCGCTGAGCGAAGGCACCACGGTCGTCCACGACCTGCTCGACTCCGACGACACGCGCGTCATGCTCGACGCCCTGCGCGCGCTGGGCTGCGGCGTCGACGCGCAGGGCACCTCGGTGCGCATCACCGGTTTTGGCGCGCGCGATCCGGCCCCGCAGGCCAGGCTGTTCCTGGGCAACGCCGGCACCGCCATGCGTCCGCTGGCGGCCGCGCTGGCCGTGCTGGGCGGCGACTTCGAGCTGAGCGGCGTCCCGCGCATGCACGAGCGGCCCATAGGCGACCTGGTCGACGCGCTGCGCCAGCTGGGCTGCGCGATCGACTACCTCGGGCAGGACGGTTATCCGCCGCTGCGCATCGGGCAGGCCCCCGCGCTGCGGCTGGACGCCCCCATCCAGGTGCGCGGCGACGTCTCGAGCCAGTTCCTCACCGCCCTGCTGCTGGCCCTTCCGCTGGTGGCCCGGCAGGACGTGGTAATCCAGGTGGTCGGCGAGCTGATCTCCAAGCCCTACGTGGAGATCACCCTCAACCTGCTGGCGCGCTTCGGCGTCCAGGTGCGCCGCGAAGGCTGGCAGCGGTTCACGATTCCCGCGGGCAGCCGCTACACCACGCCCGGCGAGGTGCACGTCGAAGCCGACGCCTCCTCGGCCAGCTATTTCGCGGCCGCCGGCGCTCTCGCCTCCAGCAAGGGACTGCGCATCCTGGGTGTCGGCCGCGACTCGATCCAGGGCGACATCCGGTTCCTCGACGCGGTGCAGGCCATGGGGGGCAAGGTGACCAGCGGCCCCAACTGGATCGAGGTCGCGCGCAGCGCCTGGCCGCTGAAGGCGCTGGACCTGGACTGCAACCACATCCCCGACGCGGCGATGACGCTCGCGGTGATGGCGCTCTACGCCGACGGCCCGACCACGCTGCGCAACATCGCCAGCTGGCGCGTGAAGGAGACGGACCGGCTCGCCGCGATGGCGACCGAACTGCGCAAGCTCGGCGCCGAGGTGGAGGAAGGCGCGGATTTCCTGCGCATCACGCCGCCCTCGCAGTGGCGTGCCGGGCGCATCCGCACCTACGACGACCACCGGGTGGCGATGTGCTTCTCGCTCGCGACCTTCAACCCGGCCGGGTTGCCGGTGCGCATCGAAGACCCGAAGTGCGTGGCCAAGACCTTCCCCGACTACTTCGAGGCCCTGTTCGCCGTCGCGCAGCTGCCGGCGCCGCGCGTGCCGGTGATCTGCATCGACGGCCCCACCGCGTCGGGCAAGGGCACGCTGGCGTCCGAGACCGCGCGGCGGCTGGGCTACCTGTACCTGGACTCGGGCGCGCTGTACCGCATCACGGCCCTGGCCGCCACCCGGGCCGGGCTGGCGCTGGACCTGGCGCACGAGCACACCATCGCGTCCATGGCCGAGCGCCTGCCGGTCGCCTTCGAGCAGGGCCGGGTGCTGCTGGGCGGCGACGACGTCACGGACGCGATCCGCACCGAGGAAGCCGGCATGAACGCCTCGAAGGTTTCGGCCCTGCCCGCGGTGCGCACCGCGCTGGTGGCGCTGCAGCAGTCCTTCCGCCGGCTGCCCGGGCTGGTGGCCGACGGCCGCGACATGGGCACCGTCATCTTCCCCGACGCCCAGCTCAAGGTCTTCCTCACCGCCAGTGCCGCGCGAAGGGCCGAGCGCAGGCATAAGCAATTGATTTCAAAGGGTTTTGCCCCTACAATCGAGACCCTTCGCGCCGACCTGGAAGCGCGTGACGCCCGCGATTCGCAACGCGCCGTCGCGCCGCTCAAGCCGGCGCAGGACGCCCTCCTGCTGGACAACTCGGAGCAATCGGTCGAAGACTCGGTGGCCCTGGTGCTGGCCTGGTGGGAAGCCAGGCAGCCGTTCGCGGCGGCCGGCGAAAAGCAGTAACGGCCCGCAGGGGCCGCACGCAGTAAGGCGGCCGGTGACGGCCGTGGAACAGTAAGGCGGCCGGTGACGGCCGCACAGGCCCGCAACGCCCCCCTCGCGCAGCAGCGCACTGGCGATGCGGTTCACCAACCAACCCGCGGCCGCAAGGCCGCAAAACAACGCCGTCGCAGCCTTAGAAACACGGGCAATGGTGCCTGTGGAAACCTGCGGACGTGCAAGGAACCTGAATGTCTGAATCCTTCGCCGCCCTCTTCGAGGAATCGCTCCAACGCGCCGAGATGCGCCAGGGCGAGGTCATCACCGCCGAGGTGGTGCGCATCGAGCACAACTTCGTCGTCGTCAACGCCGGCCTCAAGTCCGAGGCGTACGTCCCGATCGACGAATTCAAGAATGACAAGGGTGAGATCGAGGTGCAGGTCGGCGACTTCGTGTCGGTCGCCATCGACGCCATCGAGAACGGCTACGGCGACACCATCCTGTCGCGCGACAAGGCCAAGCGCCTGGCTTCCTGGATGAGCCTGGAGAAGGCCCTGGAATCCGGCGAATTCGTCACCGGCACCACCACCGGCAAGGTCAAGGGCGGCCTGACGGTGCTGGTCAACGGCATCCGCGCCTTCCTGCCCGGTTCGCTGATCGACACCCGTCCGATCAAGGACCTGACCCCGTTCGAGAACAAGACCCTCGAATTCAAGGTCATCAAGCTGGACCGCAAGCGCAACAACGTCGTGCTGTCGCGCCGTGCCGTGGTGGAAGCCTCCATGGGCGAAGAGCGCGCCAAGCTGATGGAAACCCTCAAGGAAGGCTCCATCGTCCGCGGCGTGGTCAAGAACATCACCGAGTACGGTGCGTTCGTGGACCTGGGCGGCATCGACGGCCTGCTGCACATCACCGACATGGCCTGGCGCCGCGTTCGCCACCCGTCCGAGGTGGTGCAGGCCGGCCAGGAGATCACGGCCAAGATCCTCAAGTTCGACACCGAGAAGAACCGCGTCTCGCTGGGCCTCAAGCAGATGGGCGACGACCCCTGGATGGGCGTCTCGCGCCGCTACCCGCAGGGCACCCGCATGTTCGGCAAGATCACGAACATCGCCGACTACGGCGCGTTCGTCGAGCTCGAGCCCGGCATCGAAGGCCTGGTCCACGTGTCCGAGATGGACTGGACCAACAAGAACGTGGCCCCGTCCAAGATCGTGTCGCTGGGCGACGAGGTCGAGGTCATGGTGCTGGAGATCGACGAGGACAAGCGCCGCATCTCCCTGGGCATGAAGCAGTGCAAGGCCAACCCCTGGCAGGAATTCGCGCAGAACACCAAGCGCGGCGACCGCGTCAAGGGCCCGATCAAGTCGATCACCGACTTCGGCGTGTTCGTCGGCCTGGCCGCGGGCATCGACGGCCTGGTGCACCTGTCCGACCTGTCCTGGAACGAGCCGGGCGAGGCGGCCGTGCGCAACTACAAGAAGGGCCAGGAGATCGACGCCATCGTTCTGGCCGTCGACGTGGACCGCGAGCGCATCAGCCTGGGCATCAAGCAGCTGGACGCCGACCCGTTCACCACCTTCGTGTCGGTGCACGACAAGGGCTCCGTGGTTTCGGGCAAGGTCAAGACCGTCGACCCCAAGGGCGCCGAGATCGACCTGGGCCACGAGATCATGGGTTACCTGCGCGCCTCCGAGATCAGCCGTGACCGCGTGGAAGACGCGCGCAACGTGCTCAAGGAAGGCGACGAGGTCAGCGCCGTGGTGGTCAACATCGACCGCAAGACGCGCAACATCCAGCTGTCGGTCAAGGCCAAGGACATGGCCGACGAGCAGGGTGCCATGGCCAACCTGAGCCAGCAGTCCTCGCGCGAAACCGCGGGCACGACCAACCTGGGCGCTCTGCTCAAGGCGAAGCTGGAAAAGTAAGGCGCTGCTGCAGCGAGGGACTAGGGGCTGGGGACTAGGGGCTAGGGTGAAAACCAGAGCCTTCCCCCTTCCCTAGCCCCTAGTCCCCAGCCCCTAGTCCCTTCCCCCCATGACCCGATCCGATCTCGTCGAAGAACTGGCCTCCCGCTTCAGCCAGCTCACGCACCGCGATGCCGAGTACGCCGTCAAGGCCATCCTCGACGCCATGGGCGATGCGCTGGTGCGCGGGCACCGCATCGAGATCCGCGGCTTCGGCAGCTTCTCGATCAACCGGCGCCCGCCGCGCCTGGGACGCAACCCGCGCTCGGGCGAGAGCGTGCAGATCCCCGAGAAGCGCGTCCCCCACTTCAAGCCGGGCAAGGCCCTGCGCGAGGCGGTGGACCGCCGGACGGAAGAAATGCAAAGGGACTAGCCCCTAGAATTCGGCGACCCAAGGAGCCGAATGAAATACCTCATGTGGCTGCTCAAGGCAGCCATTTTTTTTACCCTCTTCGCCTTCGCGCTGAACAACCAGCACGCGGCGACCGTGAACTTCTTCTTCGGCCAGGCCTGGACCGGCCCGCTGGTGCTGGTGGTGCTGGCGGCCTTCGCCTGCGGCCTGGTCATCGGTGCCGTGGGCATGGTGCCGCGCTGGTGGCGCCACCGCCGCCGCGCGCGCACGACGGCCGCGGACAGCACGATGTCCGAGATGTCGCAGACGCATGGACTTTGACGTCAGCTGGCTCCTGTGGGGCCTGCCCATCGCCTTCGTGCTGGGCTGGGTCGCCTCGCGCCTGGACCTGCGGCAGCTGCGCATCGAGAACCGGCAGGCGCCCAAGGCCTATTTCCGCGGCCTGAACTTCCTGCTCAACGAGCAGCAGGACCAGGCGATCGACGCGTTCATCGAGGCGGTGCGCAACGACCCCGACACCTCCGAGCTGCACTTCGCGCTGGGCAACCTGTTCCGCCGCCGTGGCGAGTACGAGCGCGCGGTGCGGGTGCACGAGCACCTGCTCTCGCGCGGCGACCTCAGCCGAGCCGAGCGCCACCGCGCCCAGCACGCCCTCGCCCTGGACTTCCTCAAGGCCGGCCTGCTCGATCGCGCCGAAGAGGCGCTGCGCAAGCTCGACGGCAGCGCCTACGAAGGCCAGGCGCTGCTGGCCCTGCTGTCCATCTACGAGCGCTCGCGCGACTGGCTGCAGGCGGCCGAGATCGCCCGCAGGCTGGAAGCCTCGGGCCAGGGCAGCTTCGCCGGCCGTCGCGCGCACTACCTGTGCGAGCAGGCCGCGCTCTCGGACGACGCGCCGGCGCAGGCCCTGCTGCGCGAGGCCATGGCCATCGCGCCCACCGCGGCGCGCCCGGTGATGGAACTGGCGGCCCTGCGCCGCAAGGCCGGCGACGCCGCCGGCGCCTTCACCATGCTGGCCGACCACGCCCAGGCCGAGCCCGCCTCGATCCCGCTGCTGGCGCGGCCGCTGGGCCAGTACGCCGGCGCCTCCGGCATGGAGGCCCGTGCGCTCGAGCTGCTGCGGCACAGCTACGGCCTGGCGCCGTCGCTCGACGTGCTGGAAGCCATCGTCGCGCTGGAGCCCGAGGCCAACGCGCGCGAGTGGTACGCCCGCCACCTCGAGCGCGAACCCTCGCTGGTGGCCGCCGCGAAGTGGCTCTCCGGCGAGAAGCTGGAAAACGAGCAGTACCATCCCCGGGTGCAGCGCGCGCTGGACCACGCGGTCAAGCCGCTCACGCGCTACCGCTGCGCCGCCTGCGGCTTCGAGGCCAAGCAGCATTTCTGGCAGTGCCCCGGCTGCCACGCCTGGGACAGCTACCCGCCCAGGCGCGTGGAAGAACTCTGAAGATGAACCCAACCCCCCAACAGCTTGCCGACGCCCGCGTGCTCGTGGTCGGCGACGCCATGCTCGACCGCTACTGGCACGGCGCGGTCGAGCGCATCTCGCCCGAGGCCCCGGTCCCGGTGGTCAAGGTCTCCCGCGAGGAGGAGCGCATTGGCGCCGCCGCCAACGTGGCCTACAACGTGGCCACGCTCGGCGCGCAGGCCAGCTTCCTCGGCGTGGTGGGTGACGACGAGCCCGGCCACAAGCTCGAGGCCATGCTGCGCGCCACCGGCATCGCCGCGCACCTCAAGCGCGACCCGGGCCTGAAGACCACCGTCAAGCTGCGCGTGATCGGCCGCCAGCAGCAGCTGCTGCGCATGGACTTCGAGAACGAGCCCGACCACGAGGTGCTGGCGCTGCAGAGCTCCACCTTCATCGAGCTGCTGCCCCGGCAGGACGCGATCCTGTTCTCCGACTACGGCAAGGGCGGCCTGGCCCACATCCCGGCCATGATCGCCGCCGCCGCCGCGGTGAACAAGCCGGTGCTGATCGACCCCAAGGGCCACGACTACGGCCGCTACCGCGGCGCCACCGTGATCACGCCCAACCGCGCCGAGCTGCAGGACGTGGTGGGCCGCTGGACCTCCGAGGAGGACCTGCGCACGCGGGCCCAGAACCTGCGCGAGTCGCTCTCGCTGCAGGCCCTGCTGGTCACCCGCAGCGAAGAAGGCATGACGCTGTACGACGCCCAGGGCGAGCTGCACGTCAAGGCGCAGGCGCGCGAGGTGTTCGACGTCACCGGCGCCGGCGACACCGTGATCGCCACGCTCGCGGCCATGGTGGGCGCGGGCCTGCCGCTGCGCGACGCCGTGCCCATCGCCAACCGCGCCGGCGGCATCGTCGTGGGCAAGTTCGGCACCGCCACCGTTTCGTATGAGGAGTTGTTTGCATGAGCGCAGCGCAGAACCGCTTCAAGCAAGCTCGCGCCCCCTTGGGGGGCAGCGCAGTACACGCAGTGACAAGCGTGGGGGCCCTATGACGCGCGTAGTGGTCACCGGAGCCGCGGGTTTCATCGGCTCGAACATCGTCAAGGGCCTCAACGACCGCGGCATCGACAACATCATCGCGGTCGACGACATGACGCAGGGCGACAAGTTCCGCAACCTGGCCGACCTGCGCATCGAGGACTACCTCGATGCCGACGAGTTCTACGGCGCGTTCGCCGAGGGTGCGTTCGGCAAGGTGGAGGCCGTGTTCCACGAGGGCGCCTGCAGCGACACGATGGAGCAGGACGGCAAGTACATGATGGACAACAACTACGGCGTGTCCTGCTCGCTGTTCGAGTCCTGCCGAGAGCGCGGCTCGCGCCTGCTGTACGCGTCGTCGGCTGCGGTCTACGGCGGCTCGGCCACCTTCCGCGAGACGCCGAAGTTCGAGCTGCCGCTCAACGTCTACGGCTACTCCAAGCTGCTGTTCGACCAGCGCATGCGGCGCGAGTGCGGCAAGGACTTCCGCCGCACCAAGCGCCAGGTGGTGGGCTTCCGCTACTTCAACGTGTACGGCCCGCGCGAGCAGCACAAGGGCCGCATGGCCAGCGTCGCCTTCCACCAGTTCAACCAGTTCCGCGAGCAGGGCAAGGTCAAGCTGTTCGGCGAGTACGGCGGCTACGGTGCCGGCGAGCAGCGGCGCGACTTCGTGTTCGTCGACGACGTGGTGGCGGTCAACCTCTGGTTCTTCGACCACCCGGAAAAATCCGGCATCTTCAACCTGGGCACCGGGCGCGCGCAGCCCTTCAATGACGTGGCCACCACCGTCATCTCCTCGCTCACCGGCAAGCCGCACGACGCCAGCAGTGCGACGCAGGACGGCCTGCTGGAGTACATCCCCTTCCCCGACGCGCTGCGCGGCAAGTACCAGAGCTACACGCAGGCCGACCTCTCGGCGCTGCGCGACACGGGCTGCGACCATGCCTTCGCCGACGTGCAGACCGGCGTGGCGCGTTACATGGCTGTGCTGGGCGCGCAGGGCTGAGCCGGACCATGGGTCAACGGGCACGTCGCATGCCCCGTTGAGGGACTTCCCACCAACCTGCAAAGGAGATGCGCATGTTCAAGAAGATCCTGGCCATCCTGGCCATGCTGTTCTACGCGGCCGTGGCCATGGCCGCCGTCGACGTGAACAAGGCCACCGAGGCCGAGCTCGACAGCGTCAAGGGCATCGGCCCCGGCACCAGCAAGCTCATCCTGGACGAGCGCAAGAAGGGCGAGTTCAAGAGCTGGGACGACTTCATCACCCGGGTCAAGGGCGTGGGCGACGCCCGTGCCTCCAACCTGTCCGAAGCCGGCCTGACGGTCGGCGGCAAGGCCTACAAGCCCGCCGCCGCCGCCGCGAAGAAGGACGACAAGGCCGCCGCCAAGACCGAAGCCAAGGCGGAGAAGAAGGAAGCGAAGGCCGACGCCAAGGCCGAGAAGAAGGAAGCCAAGGCCGATGCCAAGGCGAAGGAAGCCCGCGCCGAAGCCAAGGCCGAGAAGAAGGAAGCCGCCGCGGAGAAGAAGGACGACCGCACGGCCGCCGCGTCCCGGCCCGCCGCCAGCGCCGCCAAGAAGTAAGCCGGCACCGGCCCAGCGAAAAGACCCGCCTCGGCGGGTCTTTCTCTTTTTTTGGGGCTTCGAGCCTCAGGGCATCGCGACCATGTCGGTCACGCCCGGGTCCACGCCGGCCTGCATCAGCAGCGTGGTCACCTGCCCGCGGTGGTGCGTCTGGTGGTTGAAGAAATGCGTCATCGCCCTCCACGCCGCGTGCTCGCGCGGCACGCCCTTGGTGTTGGTGTACCGCATGGTGGACGAAGGGAAGTCCGGCGCCATGTCGCGCGTCCAGTCCTCGATGGCTTCGTCGAGGCGGCGGCGGGCGGCGCGCAGCTGGGGCCAGTCCTCGCACAGCACCGTGCCGTAGGACGCGCCCGCCGGCAGCTGCAGCACATCGTCGGACAGGCTGGGAAAGGCCACGCCCTGCGCGGCGAAGCGCCGCAGCCAGGCGCGATCGGCCCACAGCAGGTGGTTCAGCGTGCCGTGGATCGAACCGAAGAACGCCCCGCGGTCGCGGCGCCGGTCCTCGTCGGCCAGCTGCTCGCAGGCGTCGTACAGGCGCTCGTTGAACCAGCGGTTGTAGCGCGCCAGCCAGCGGTAGTTGTCCATCATCACGTCGGCTTGTTCCATGCGCTCATTGTCGTGGCGGCGGCGCGCGCAGCTCGAGGACCTCGGTCAGTGAGAGCACGCGCAGGCCGGTGGCCGACTCGATGTCGGCGCGGTACGGCGGCATGTTGGTGCACTCCAGCACCAGCGTGCGCAGGCCGGGCGCGCGCTTGCGCAGTGCGCGCGCCGCGTTGACGACGTCCTCACCCGCGGCGGCCAGGTCCATGCCGGGCCGGTTGTTCAGGATCGCCGACGAGAACGGCCCGTCGGGCGGCATGCCCTGCACCAGCACGTCGTCGAGCCGCTCGGGCGGCACGCCCGCGGCGGCCAGGTGCTCGGGCCCGAGGCGGTCGCTGGCGATGGTGAGCACCCCCACCTCCCGCTCTTCGCGCAGCAGGTCCGGCAGCAGCAGCAGGCTGGACGTGACGAGCGAAACGCTCACCGCCGCCTGCAGCTCACGCTGCAGCAGCACCAGGAAGCCGCAGCTGGTGGTGATGGCCGCGGCGCCCCGCTCCTGCAGCGAACGCGCCCCGTCGGCGAACGCCTGCGCCAGCCCCTCGCCCCGCAGCCCCTGGGCGGACTGCACCACGCGCGCCGGCCATGCGCCCGGCACCACGTGCGTGAGCACCGGCCGCGGCCAGCTGTCCGGGCGGCCCAGGTCGCCGGGAGGCCGGGGGAAGGCGGTATCCAGCAGCAGCAGGCCCAGGGGCGGCACCGGGCCGGCCGGGGGAAACACCGGAGGCGCTGGCCCGAGACTTGCACGTATGCTGCCGTTCTTGTCCATCCGCGCATTGTTCCGGAGCCCCCATGAAACTCAAGCTCGCCCTCCTCGCGCTCGCGACCACCGCAACGTCGGCCTTCGCTCAGACCAAGTGGGACCTCCCGGCGGCCTACCCCGCCACCAACTTCCACACCGAGAACCTGCAGCAGTTCGCCAGTGACGTGGACAAGGCCACCGGCGGCAAGCTCAAGATCCAGGTGCATGCCAACGCTTCGCTGTTCAAGGCGCCGGAGATCAAGCGCGCCGTGCAGGGCGGCCAGGCGCAGATCGGCGAGATCCTGCTGGTCAACTACGAGAACGAGAATCCGCTGTTCGGCCTGGATGGCGTGCCCTTCCTGGCCACCGGCTACGCCGACTCGATGAAGCTGTACCGCGCGCAGCGCCCCGCCCTGGAGAAACTGCTGGCCGGCCAGAACATGCGCCTGCTGTTCACGGTGGCCTGGCCCCCGCAGGGCATCTACGCCAACAAGCAGCTCAACTCGGTGGCCGACATGAAGGGCCTGAAGTGGCGCGCGTACAGCCCGGCCACCGCCAAGATCGCCGAACTCGTGGGCGCGCAGCCGGTGCAGATCCAGGCCGCCGAACTGGGCCAGGCCATGGCCACCGGCGTGATCGACTCGTACATGTCGTCCGGCTCCACCGGCTACGACTCCAAGACCTACGAGCACATCAAGAACTGGCACAACACCCAGGCCTGGCTGCCCAAGAACGCGGTGATCGTCAACAACGCCGCCTTCAACGCGCTGGACAAGGCCACGCAGGACGCCGTGGTCAAGGCCGCCGCCGATGCCGAGACGCGCGGCTGGAAGCTCAGCGAAGAGAAGAACACCTGGTACATCGACCAGCTCAAGGCCAAAGGCATGAACATCGTGCAGCCCACGCCCCAGCTGATGGGCGACCTCAAGAAGGTCGGCGACGTGATGCTCAACGACTGGCTCGGCAAGGCCGGTGCCGACGGCAAGGCCGTCGTCGACAACTTCCGCAAGTAAGGCCTGCGGGCGATGCGGCGCGCGCTCGACCTGCTGTTCGACGGAGCAGGCCGTCTCGCCGCGCTGATGATCCTGGCCATCTTCCTGCTCATGCTCTACGCGTCGGCCGGCCGCATGGCCGGCCTGCGCGTGGGAGGCATCAACGACATCGTGTCGTGGTGCACCGCGGCCGCCTCGTTCTTCGCCATGGCGCATGCCTTCAAGCACGGCGATTTCGTCCGCGTGACGCTGGTGCTGGACCACCTGGGGCCGCGCGCGAGGCGCGCGCTGGAGATCGCGTCTCTCTTCATCGCGGCGGCCGCCGTCACCTACCTGGCGTGGTGGGCCGTGCGATTCACCTACGAGAGCTGGCAGTTCAAGGACATGGCCGGCGGCCTGGTCGTGATCCCGATCTGGATCCCGCAGCTGAGCTTCGTGCTGGGCTCGCTGCTGTTCGTGCTGGCGGTGCTGGACGAGCTGGTGATCGTGCTGCGCGGCGGCAAGCCCACCTACGTCCGGATGGTCGAGGAGCGCCACGCGCGCGGCGACTACTCGGAAGACCTGTAGCGGCCGCTGCCCCGCACCCGCGGGCCCCCACAACAAGAACCGGACGGAGAACACCTTGAGCCTGATCGCGGTCGGAGGACTGTTGCTCCTCGTGATGCTGCTGCTGCTGTCCGGTGGCGTGTGGATCGCCATGACGCTGGCCATCTGCGGCTGGATCGGGCAGGCCTTCTTCACCACCACCCTGCCCGGCAAGAACCTGTTCTCCGCCTTCTGGGAGAGCAATGCCAGCTGGGAACTGGCCGCGCTGCCGCTCTTCATCTGGATGGGCGAGATCCTGTTTCGCACCCGGCTGTCGGAGCAGATGTTCACCGGCCTGTCGCCCTGGCTGAACCGCGTGCCCGGCCGCCTGATGCACACGACCATCCTGGGCTGCGGCATCTTCGGCTCGGTCTCGGGCTCGTCGGCCGCGACCTGCGCCACCATCTCCAAGGTGGCCCTGCCCGAGCTGGTGCGGCGCGGCTACGACGAGAAGCTGGCCCTGGGCTCCCTGGCCACCGCGGGCACGCTGGGCATCCTGATCCCGCCGTCCATCACGATGGTGGTCTACGCGGTGGCGGCGGATGCCTCCATCATCCGCATCTTCCTGGCGGGCTTCCTGCCGGGCTTCCTGCTGATGGCGCTGTTCTCCGGCTACATCATGTGGTGGAGCCTGCGCCACCCCGAGAAGGTGCCGGCGGGCGAGTCGGGCCTTTCGCTCAAGGAGAAGCTGCGCCGCTCGGGCAGCCTCATCCCCTGCGCGCTGCTGATCGTCTTCATCGTCTGGGTGCTGGTGGCGGGCTGGGCCACCGCCACCGAATGCGCCGCCTACGGCGTGCTGGGTTCCCTCGCCATCGCGTGGAGCAGCGGTTCGCTCACGTGGCGCAACTTCTGGGACGGCCTCATGGGCACCACGCGCACCAGCTGCATGATCATGTTCATCCTGGCCGGCGCCGCCTTCCTGACCAAGACCATGGCGTTCACCGGCATCCCGCGCGAGCTGGCCGAATGGGTGGCGGCGATGCAGCTCTCGCCCTTCACGCTGATCGCCGTGCTGTCGCTGGTCTACCTGGTGCTCGGCACCGCGCTGGACGGCATCAGCATGATCGTGCTCACGTCGGCGGTGGTGCTGCCGATGATCCAGAAGGCCGGCTTCGACCTGATCTGGTTCGGCATCTTCATCGTGCTGCTGGTGGAGATCGCCGAGGTCACGCCGCCGGTGGGCTTCAACCTCTTCGTGCTGCAGAACATGACGGGCAAGGACAGCAACACCATCGCCCGCGCCGCCCTGCCCTTCTTCGGCTGCCTGCTGGTGTGCATCGCCCTCATCACGGTCTTCCCCTCGATCGTGACCTGGCTGCCCGATGCGCTGATGGGCAAGCCCCGGTAGCGCTGGCCCGCCGCCGAGGTTGTATTCGGCGTCCGGGGGAGTAGCTTTGCGGATGGACCGTCCGGCCCACGAGGCCCGGCGCGTTCATGGCGCAACAACAAGCTCAAGGAGAACCCCATGAGACGCCTCTCCTGCCTGGCCGCGCTGGCGGCCCTGCTGGCACTTTCCGACGCCGCGGCTTCGAACGGCGACCACCTGGCCCGCTTCGACGGCGGCATCGGTTCGCAACCGCTGGCTGCCGGCGGCGCGCCGAACAACGTGTTCGACACCAACCCGGGCGGCCGGCCCTGGGTGATCGAGCGCCTCGTCGCCGACGTGCGTGACGACGGCCGCGTCCGCGTCGTCGGCCGCGGCCTGCTGCTCGGCGGCGGCAACGGCATCGGCACCGCGGGCGCGCAGAGCGTGCGCGCCCGGCTGTACTGCGAAGGCGTGCCACACGACTCCGACCAGGCGGTCGCGCTGGACGCGGCGGGCGACTTCCGCATCGACAGCTTCCTCACGCCGCGGCCACCGAACCCCTGCAACAGCCCGGTGCTGCTGATCATCAACCTGAACGGCGCGTGGTTCGCGGCGGGGATCCCGAAGCACTGAAGCCGCCCCCGCGAAGGCGGGAATCCTGGGGCAGAACAGAACACAGAGGCACAGAGGCACAGAGGCACAGAGGCACAGAGGCACAGAGGCACAGAGGCACAGAGGAATTCGGAGTTTTCTGAACGAATGCCTCGTTTCCCCTCTGTGCCTCTGTGCCTCTGTGTTCTGTCACGGACTCCCCGACGTCGCGGGGATGACTAGATCTTCGGCAGTGCGTCCAGGAACACCCGCACCCGCTGCGGCACCAGCCGTGCCCCGGGATAGACCACCGAGATCGGGATGGCCGCCGGCCGCAGGCCGGGCAGCACCTCCACCAGGTCGCCCCGCGCGAGTTCCTCGCGCACGAAGTACTCGGGCAGCTGCGCCAGGCCTTGCCCGAGCAGGGCCGCCTGCACGATGCCTTCGCCGTCGTTCACGCGCACGCGCGAGGCGGGCCTCAGCTCCACGTCCTCGCCCTTGCGGCGCAGGCGCCAGGGCCGGTCCTTGCCGGTCGACGGCATGCGGAAGACCAGCGCATCGTGCGCCTCCAGCTGCTCCAGCCGGCGCGGCGTGCCACGCTCGGCCAGGTAGGACGGGCTGGCCACCAGCACCATGGCCTGCGCGCCGATGCGGCGCGACACCAGGGTCGAATCGGCCAGCTCGCCGACGCGGATCGCCACGTCGATGCCTTCCTTGACCAGGTCCACGTAGCCGTCCTGAAGCCGCACGTCGAGCGCCAGTTCCGGATGCTCGCGCGCGAGCCGCGCCAGCAGCGGCATCACCAGCCGCCGCCCCAGCACGATGGGCATGTCGATGCGCAGCGTGCCACTGGGCGAGGCCCGCACGCCGGAGGCTTCGGCCTGCAGTTCGTCCACTTCCACCAGCAGGCGCTGGCAGCGGTGGAACAGCCGCTCGCCGTCGGCGGTCAGGCTCACCTGGCGCGTGGTGCGGTGGAACAGCTTGACGCCCAGGCGCTCCTCGAGCCGGCCGACCGCCTTGGCCAGCGTCGAAGGCGCGCTGCCCGTCTCTCGCGCGGCGGCGGCGAAGCTGCCGTGCTTGGCGGTCTCGGCGAAGGCGGCGATCTGCTGCAGGCTGTTCATGGCGATTGAGGCTATTTCGTCCTCAATGTTACGGCACTGCCGCTGCTTGTTCGCCGCGCTGGACGGCCGGAAACTTCGCTCCGCGCCGCGCGCCCCCTCGTCCACCGATCACCAGGAGCCCCTCATGTACGTCCTCGACCAGCCCGCCCCCGCCGCCACCCCCATCCCCGGCATCCACCACGCCACCTGGGCCGGTGCCCAGGAGGGCCTGCGCTCGCTCAGCCTCTGGCGCCAGTCCATCGAGCCCGGCGGCGCGACGCCTCCGCACTCGCATGCCTGCGACGAGGTCGTGATGTGCACCGCCGGCCGCGGCGAGGTCCACATCGACGGCCAGGTCCACCGCTTCGGCCCCGACCAGACGGTGGTGCTGCCGGCCGGCGTGCCGCACCAGATCTTCAACACCGGCGACGTGGCGCTGGAGACCACGGCCGTGTTCGCCGCCACGCCGGTGCCGGTGGCCCTGCCCGACGGTTCCGCGCTCGAGCTGCCCTGGCGCAGCTGAAGGTTTCGCGCAGGCGAAAAAAAGCCGGGACGCAACGTCCCGGCCTCCCTGCGGGTGCCGATGCGGCGACGGCCTTGCAGCCCGCCGCCGCGGAATCGCTCAGATCCCCAGCAGCTTCTTGGCCTCGCCCAGCGCCGCCATCGACTCGCCGTGCCGGCCCGCCTTGTGGTGGGACTCGCCGTCGGCGCGCAGCTTGGCGACCTTCTCGGCGTTCTCCTTGGACAACTGCGGCTTGGTCTGCAGCTTGGCATCGATGGCCTTCATCTCGGCCGGGCAGTTGTGGGCCCAGGCCGCGCCCGCGAGGGCCAGGCCGGCGGCGACGACCAGAAGTTTGCGCATGGAGAGCTCCTTGGAGTTGGAAAGAGGCCACAAGCTACCGCAGCGCCACGCCCCGGGTCTGCCGAGAAAACCCTAGGGGCCTTTCTTCCTCCCTCTCCCCCTGCTCAACCCTCCCGAACCCCACAAACCAGCACCCCCGGATCGTTCGGCGGCACCGACAGGCTGTTCTTCGCCTGCGCCACGTCCATGTCGCGCGGCAGCGGCACGCCGTTCTTCACGGCCAGGATCTCCGCCATGACGCTCACCGCGATCTCCGGCGGCGTCTTGCTGCCGATGTAGATGCCGATCGGCCCGCGCAGCCGCGCCAGCGATTCCTCGGTCTGCTCGAAATGCTCGACCATGCGCTGGCGCCGCGCCTCGTTGTTGCGCCGGCTGCCGATGGCGCCCACGTAGAATGCCTCGGTCTGCAGCGCCTCCAGCAGGGCCAGGTCGTCGAGCTTGGGGTCGTGCGTGAGCGCCACGACGCAGCTGCGGCGGTCGGGCCGGAAGGCCAGCACCACGTCGTCGGGCATGTCGTGGACCAGCTTGGCGCCCGGCACGTCGAAAGCGCCCCGGTACTCCTCGCGCGGGTCGCACACGGTGACCGCGAAGCCGCTGAACAGGGCCATGGTCGCCAGGTACTCGGTGAGCTGGCCGGCGCCGATCAGCAGCATGCGGTACTCGGGGCCGAATGTGTTGGCCATGCGCTGGCCGTCCACCACCAGGTCCGAAGGCGTGTCGGCCGGCTCCAGCGTGGCCAGCCCGTCCGACAGCCGCACGCTGCGCCGCATCAGCCGGCCCTGCTCCAGCGCCGCGACCAATTCGGACAGCCCGGCCGGGTCGGGGTCGTACTCCAGCAGCAGCTCCAGCGTGCCGCCGCAGGGCAGGCCGAAGCGATGCGCCTCGTCGGCGGTGACGCCGTACTTCACGAACGAAGGCGGCCCCGAGGGGATCGCCTTCTCCTCGCCACGGCCGGCGTAGGCTTGGGTGAAGCGGAAGATCAGGTCGTCCTCGATGCAGCCCCCCGAGACCGAGCCCACCACCGGGCCGTCCTGGGCCAGCGCCATGATCGAGCCCACCGGCCGGGGCGACGAGCCCCAGGTGCGCACCACGGTCGCCAGCAGCGCGCGCTTGCCCGCAGCGCGCCAGTCGCGCAGCGTGCGCAGCACCATCACGTCGAGGTTTTCCATTTGTGCGTTCAGAAGGTGTAGGCCGCGTTCACGCCGGCCAGCCAGTGGCGCCCGGGCGCCGGCTCGAAGAAGCGGCCGTTGCCCTCGTTGACGATCACCGAGCCGGCGTAGCGGCGGTCCGTGACATTGTCCACTCGCACGAATTCCCGCACGGTCCAGCGGCCCAGCACCTGACGCAGCGAGGCCCGCAGCGCGACCGTGGTGGACGCGGCCGCGAAGTCGGTGTTGGTGTCGTTGACCGCGATGCGCCCGGTGTGCCGCACCTCCACCGCGGTCTGCAGGCCCCAGGGCTTGTGCTCCCAGGCCAGCTCGCCGAACAGCATCCGGCCGGGGATGCCCGGGATGCGGTTGCCGTCGGCCACCAGCACCGTGGGCGCCGTGCAGGGCGGCGCGCCGCAGGTAGTGAACTCGCTGTCGTAGCGCGCCTGCAGCCAGGTCGCGGCCAGCGCCGCCGACCCGCCCTGGCCGAAGCGGCCGGCCAGCGCGGCCTCGAAGCCGCGACGCTCGGTGCGGCCGGCGTTCTGGAAGGTGCTGCGCCCGCCGCTGTTGGTGAGCACCACGAGTTCGTCGGAGGTGCGGGCCTGGAACAGCGCGGCATTGAGCTGCCAGTCCTTGGCCAGCGCGGCCTTGGCGCCCAGCTCCCACTGCCGGCTGTACGCGCTGCGCAGGCCGAAGTTCAGGCCCGGGCCGCCGGGGCGGTAGGAGAGTTCGTTGAAGGTCGGCGTCTCGAAGCCGCGGCCGGCCGAGGCGTACAGGTTGAGCGTCTCGCTGGCGTGCCACACCACGCCCAGCACCGGCGTGGTGGCGGAGTAGCGGGCCGAGCCGCTGTCGTCGCCGTTGGCGCCCACGATGAAGCGGTCGTCGGAGGCGAAGCGCACCGTCGAATGCCGCAGGCCCGCGGTGAGCGACCAGCGCTCGGACGACCACACGCCCTGCACGTACTGGTCGAAGCTGCGCAGCCGGTTCTCCTCGTCGCGGCGCAGCGCGCCCTGCACGCCCAACACCTGGGCGGCGCCGGTGCCGGTGAAGTTCTGGAATCCGCGCCGGTCCTCCGTCATGCGGTCGGCCGACACGCCGAAGGTGATGGCCAGCGGCGACTCGAAAGCGCGGGTGCGCACCGTCCACTGCGCGTCCGCGCCGTGGTAGCGGCGGTCCAGGTCGATGACGCCGCCCGGCTGCGTGATCGGCGCCTGCGTCGCGACGGGGATGGACTGGAACTGCACCGTCTCGCGGCTGCCGGTCCAGCCGGTGAGCTTGAAGGAATGCACGGCATCGAGCCGGTGCTCGAGGATGAGGCCGGCCTGCTGCTGCTCGACCGACTTGCGCGTGTTGAAGTCCAGGGCCCCGCTGCCGGCCCGGCGCGGGTCGGCGTCGAACTCGGTCCGCGTCAGGCCCAGCGGGTCCTGCGTGTCCGGCATGTCGACGCTGTTGAGGACGAGGCCGAGGCGCGTATCGTCGCTCGCGTTGAAGCGGACCTTGCCGTTCAGCCCGGTGCGCCGCGCCGCGCTGTGGTCGCGCAAGCCGTCGGTGTCGAAGCGGGTGGCGCTCAGGTTGTACTGGAACCTGCCCTCCTGCCCGGACAGCCGCGCGTTGTGGCGCCGCGTGCCGAAGCCGCCGAAGGCGGTGCCGGCCTCGGCCACGGTGTCGGGGCCGCCGTCGGCGGTGAAGAGGCTGATCACGCCGCCCGAGGAGTTGCCGTACAGCGCGGAGAAGGGCCCGCGCAGCACCTCGATGCGGTCGGCCGACTGCAGGTCGAAGTGCGAGACCTGGCTCTGCCCGTCCGGCGCGGTGGCGGGGATGCCGTCCGTGTACAGGCGCAGGCCGCGCACGCCGAAGGTGGCGCGGGCGCCGTAGCCGCGCGAGGAGATCTGCACGTCCTGCGCGTAGTTCTGCCGGTTGAGCGCCGTGATGCCGGGCACCCGCGCGAGCGACTCCGACAGGTTGATGCCCAGCTGTCCGTTGCGCAGGGTCTCGCCGTCGATCACGTCCACCGAGGCCGGCGTGTCGAAGGCCGAGGTCGACAGGCCCGGCATGGGCGTGACCACCAGCGGCCGCAAGGTGCCCTCGACGCGATCCTGCGCCCCCGCGTGGAGAGCGAGGAGAGCGGCTGCAGCGGCGACGGCGGTCCGGGCCATGGATTTCAGCGCGAGAGCCAGAAGATGGCGCCGGCCACCACCGCCACGCCCACCGCCCAGACCCAGGCCGGCACGCCGGCTCCGGAGGCCAAGGGCGGTGCGGTGGCCGTGGCCGGCGCCGCCACCGCTTCGGCGGCCGGCGCGGGGTAGCGGCGCTGCAGCTCCTGTTCGAAGCGCTTGAAGAAGTCCTCGGCCATCGAGCGGGCCACGCCATCGATCAGCCGCTGGCCGACCTGCGCGATCTTGCCGCCGACCTGCGCGTTCGCGGTGTAGGTGAGTTCGCAGCCGGGATCGCGCGGCTCCAGCCGCACCTGGGCCTGGCCCTTGCCGAAGCCGGCCGCGCCGCCCTGCCCTTCGAACCTGAGCGTGTAGCTGGTGGGCGGCTGCACGTCCTGCAGCTGGATCTTGCCGGCGAACTTGGCCGCCACCGGGCCGACCTTCACCGACATGCCGATCGCGTATTGGTCGGGGCCGGTGGCCTCGATGCGGTCGCAGCCCGGGATGCAGGCCTTGAGCACCTCGGGGTCGTTCAGCGCTTCCCAGGCCTTGGGCCTGTCCACCGCCAGCGTGCGGCTGCCTTGCATGTCCATGGTGCTCTCTCTCCGTTTCTCTTCGTTCAGCGGTCCATCACGGCCGCGATGCTCGCCGCCAGCTGTTCCAGGGTGTCGATGTTGTGCACGGCCAGCATGCCGTGCGCGTGGCGGTGCAGCTGCGCCGCGCCGCGCGCCAGCGGCTCGTAGCCGGAAAAGCGCAGCAGCGGGTTGAGCCACAGCAGGCGCCGGCAGTGCAGCCGCAGCCATTCGAGCTCGCGGGCCAGCGCGTCGGGCTCGCCGGTGTCCAGGCCGTCGGTGATCAGCAGCACCAGCGTGCGGCGGCCGACCAGCCGGCGCGAATGGCGCGCGCGCAGCATGGCCAGCGATTCGCCCAGGCGGGTGCCGCCGGCGAAGTCGTCGATCGCGGCGCTGGCCACCGCCAGCATGGCGTCGGTGTCGGACTGGCGGAAGGCCGCGCTCAGGTCGGTGAGGTGGGTGCCGAAGGCGAACACGTCGCAGTGGCCGATGCGCCCGCCCTCCGCATGGCGGGTGGCGGCGTGCAGGAAGGCCAGCAGCAGGCGCGCGTAGCGCTCCATCGAGCCGGACACGTCCAGCAGCACCAGCAGCGGCAGCGGCTGGCGGCGGCGTTCGCGGCGCGGCAGGCGCAGCACTTCGCCGCCGGTGCGCGCGGCCTCGTGCATGGCCCCCGGCCAGTGCGGTCGGCTGCCGTTCAGGCCCGGCCGCGTGCGGCGCGCCGGCACCGTGGGCACCGGCAGCGCGACGTCGCGCGCGATGCGCTCCACCAGGCGGTATTCGTCGGCGCCCAGGCCGTTGAAGTCGGCATGGCGCAGGCGCTGCAGCTCGCTGGCGGTCATCGCGGCGTCGAAGCGCATTTCCTGGTCGGGCTTCGAGGGCTGGCCCTGGCCGGGCTTGCGGGGGGCCAGCGCCTCCTGCACGCGCGGGCGGCGCTTGACGGGTTCGGCCTTGCCTTCGCCCTGCGGCAGCATCTGGGCCAGCAGCTTGTTCGCCATGCCGGGGTCGCGGAAGAAGGCGTCGAACAGCTCGCGGAACACCATGCGGTCCTGCTCGCGGCCCACCATCACCGCCTCCAGCGCCGCGCCCAGGTCCTCGCGCCGCTCCAGGCCGACCAGCAGCGCGGCATCGGTCGCCAGCGCGATGCGCGCGCTGTCCACCCGCACCCCGGCGCGCCGCAGCGCCCGGCCGAAGCCGGCGATGTTGTCGGCCAGCTTGCCGGTGCGCGCGTCGCCTAACTGCATCGTTCCCTCGTCATCGACCGGCCGTCATGTCCAGGGAGCAAGGACAGAACACAGAGGCACAGAGGCACGGAGGAAGAGGAGGAAATTCCATTTTTGAAGAATTCCTCTGTGCCTCTGTGCCTCTGTGCCTCCGTGTTCTGTTGAACTCATGCCGCCTCCGGCTTCAGCAGGTCGGCCGCCAGGTCGCGCGTGAGCGCCGCCACGTCCTCGCGCTGCTTGAACAGGATGCCGGCGGTGTCGGTCACCACTTCGGGGTCGAGCGCCAGCGTGTCCAGCGCGACCAGCGCCTTGGCCCATTCCACGCTCTCGGCGATGCCGGGCGAGCGCTGGAAGGCGGACGCGAAGGGCTGGCTGCGCAGTCGCCCGACGAAGGCCGAGACCTGGGCGGCCAGCGCCTCGCCGGCCTGCGGCACGCGGGCGCGCACGATCGCAAGCTCGCGCTCGCGGTCCGGGTAGTCCAGCCAGTGGTACAGGCAGCGGCGCTTGAGCGCGTCGTGCAGCTCGCGCGTGCGGTTGCTGGTGAGGATGGTCACCGGCGCGACCGCGGCGCGCACCGTGCCCAATTCGGGGATGCTGACCTGGTACTCGCCCAGGTACTCCAGCAGGAAGGCCTCGAAAGGCTCGTCGGCACGGTCCAGTTCATCGACCAGCAGCACGGCGCCGGGCGCCGGCGCCTGCAAGGCCTGCAGCAGCGGGCGGCGGATCAGGTACTTGGCCTGGTAGACCTCGCGCTCGGCCTCGGACGGCGTGCCGTGGCCCTCGGCCGCGCGCAGGTGCAGCAGCTGCGCCGCGTAGTTCCATTCGTAGAGCGCCTCGCGCTGCTCCAGGCCGTCGTAGCACTGCAGCCGCAGCAGCTCGCGCTCCAGCGCGGCGGCCAGCGCCTTGGCCAGCTCGGTCTTGCCCACGCCGGGCTCGCCTTCCAGCAGCAGCGGCCGCTGCAGCTTGAGCGCCAGGTAGGCGGCGGTGGCCAGGCGGCGGTCGGCGAAGTACCCGACCGCCTGCAGGGACTGGATGAGCGCGTCGATGGAAGAAGGCACGGCAGGTTCTCGGGCAGTGGGCCGCGCGGCCCGGCCCGGCGCCCTTTTTCCAGCGGACGCCGGCCGGACGCGCTGCGGCGTGGCGGAAGACCCGAGGTTAGCCGTTCGCCTTGGCCACCGCGCGCTGCGCCATCACGCTGATGAGCTGCGCGCGGTACTCGGCGGACGCATGCAGGTCGCTCGACAGGCCCTCGCTGCTGACCTTCAGGCCGGCCGCCGCGGGCGTGAAGCTGCGCGTCAGCGCCTCCTCCAGCCCCTTGTGGCGGAACACACCGCTGCCGCCGCCCGTGACCGCCACCCGCACGCCCGAGGCGGTCTGGGCCACGAACACGCCGATCAGCGCGAAGCGCGAGGCCGGCTGCTTGAACTTGATGTAGGCCGCCTTCTGCGGGATCGGGAAGGCGATCGCGGTGATCAGCTCGCTCTCTTCCAGCGCGGTGGTGAACAGGCCGGTGAAGAAATCGTCGGCCGCGATCTTGCGCTTGGTCGTCTGAACGGTCGCGCCCAGCCCGAGCACCGCGCTCGGATAGCAGGCCGCGGGGTCGTTGTTGGCCACCGAGCCGCCCAGCGTGCCCAGGGCGCGCACCTGCCGGTCGCCGATGCCCGCGGCCAGGTCGGCCAGCCCGGGGATGGCCTTGCGCACTTCGTCGCTGGAGGCCACCTCGGCGTGGCGCGCCATCGCGCCGATCACCACGTCGTTGCCTTGGCGGCGGATGCCGGTCAGCTCGGGCACGGCGCCCAGGTCGACCAGCTGCTCGGGATTGGCCAGGCGCAGCTTCATCGAGGCCAGCAAGGTCTGGCCGCCGGCCAGCGGCTTGCCGCCGGCGTCCGCCAGGCGCGTCGCTTCGGCCAGGGCGGTGGGACGTTCGAAGGTGAATGCGTACATGCTCGTCTCCTTGCGTCGGTTTCAGCGGGCCGCCTGCTGGATCGCCTGCCACACCCGCGGCGGGCTGGCCGGCATGTCCAGGTCCTTCACGCCCACGTCCTTGAGCGCGTCCAGCACCGCGTTGATCACGGCCGGCGGCGAGCCGATCGCGCCGGCCTCGCCGCAGCCCTTGGTGCCCAGCGGGTTGTGGGTGCAGGGCGTCGAATGCGTGGCCAGCTTGAACGAGGGCAGGTCGTCGGCGCGCGGCATGGCGTAGTCCATGAAGCTGCCGGTGAGCAGCTGCCCGCTCTCGCGGTCGTACACGCAGTTCTCCATCAGCGCCTGGCCGATGCCCTGCGCGATGCCGCCGTGCACCTGGCCCTCCACGATCATCGGGTTGATGATGGTGCCGAAGTCGTCCACCGCGGTGAAGCGGTCGATGCGCACCGTGCCGGTGGCGGGGTCGACCTCCACCTCGGCGATGTAGGTGCCCGCGGGGAAGGTGAAGTTGGTCGGGTCGTAGAACGCGGTCTCGTTCAGGCCCGGCTCCAGCTTGTCCAGCGGGTAGTTGTGCGGCACGTAGGCCGTGAGCGCCACCTGGCCGAACGGGATCTTCTTGTCCGTGCCCTTGACCGTGAACTCGCCGCCGGCGAACTCGATGTCGGCGTCGCTGGCCTCCATCAGGTGGGCCGCGATCTTCTTGGCCTTGGCCTCGATCTTGTCCAGCGCCTTCATGATGGCGGCGCCGCCCACGCTGATGGACCGCGAGCCGTAGGTGCCCATGCCGAACGGCACGCGGCCGGTGTCGCCGTGCACCACGTCCACGTTCTCCACCGGGATGCCCAGGCGCGCGGCCACCACCTGCGCGAAGGTGGTCTCGTGGCCCTGGCCGTGGCTGTGCGAGCCGGTGAACACCGTCACGCTGCCGGTCGGGTGCACGCGGATCTCGCCGCACTCGAACAGGCCGGCGCGCGCGCCCAGCGCGCCGGCGATGTTGGAAGGCGCGATGCCGCAGGCCTCGATGTAGCTGCTGTAGCCCAGGCCGCGCCGCAAGCCCTTGGCCTCGCTGACCTTCCTGCGGGCCTCGAAGCCTTCGACCTCGGCCAGCGCCTTGGCCTTGTCCATGCACGCGTGGTAGTCGCCCGTGTCGTACTGCAGCGCCACCGGCGTCTGGTACGGGAACTGGGTGATGAAGTTGCGCTTGCGGATCTCGTCCTGCGGCAGCCCCAGCTCCCAGGCGCAGCGCGTCACCAGCCGCTCCAGCAGGTAGGTGGCCTCGGGGCGGCCGGCCCCGCGGTAGGCGTCGACCGGCGCGGTGTTGGTGAACCAGGCGTCCACCTCCACGTGGATCAGCGGCGTGGTGTACTGCCCCGCCAGCAGCGTGGCGTACAGGATGGTGGGCACGCAGGTGGAGAAGGTCGACAGGTAGGCGCCCAGGTTGGCGTCGGTGTGCACCCGCAGCGCCAGGAACTTGCCGTCCTTGTCCATCGCCATCTCGGCCTGCGAGACATGGTCGCGGCCGTGCGCATCGCACAGGAAGGCCTCGCTGCGCTCGCAGGTCCACTTGATGGCGCAGTTGAGCTGCTTGGCCGCCCAGGTGAGCGCCACGTCCTCGGCGTACAGGAAGATCTTGGAGCCGAAGCCGCCGCCCACGTCGGGGGCGATCACGCGCACCTTGTGCTCGGGCAGGCCCAGCACGAAGGCCGTCATCAACAGCCGCTCCACGTGCGGGTTCTGGTTGGACACGTACAGCGTGTACTCGTCGCTGGCGCGGTTGAACGAGCCGATGGCCGCGCGCGGCTCCATCGCGTTGGGCACCAGCCGGTTGTTGACCACGTCGACGCGAGTGACGTGCGCGGCATTGGCGAAGGCGGCGTCGACCTGGGCCTTGTCGCCGATCGCCCACTTGTAGCAGTGGTTGCCGGGCGCCGCTTCGTGCAGGGCCTGGCCCTTGGCCGCATCGCGCACGTCGGCCACGGCGGACAGCACGTCGTACTCGACGTCCACGGCCTCGGCCGCGTTCCGGGCCTGCTCCAGCGTGTCGGCCACGACCATGGCGACGTGGTCGCCGACGTAGCGAACCTTGCCTTGCGCCAGGATGGGGTGCGGCGGCTCCTTCATCGGCGTGCCGTCGGTGCTGGTGATCAGCCAGCCGCAGGGCAGCCCGCCCATCTTGCCTTCCACGTCCTTGCCGGTGAACACCTTGGCCACGCCGGGCATGGCCTCGGCGCGCGACACGTCGACGGAGGTGATGGCCGCGTGCGCGTGCGGAGAGCGGACGAACACCGCGTAGCGCATGTTCGCCAGCTGGATGTCGTCGGTGTACTGGCCGCTGCCGGTGAGGAAGCGGTAGTCCTCCTTGCGCTTCAAGGCCTCGCCGATGTGCGGCAGCTTGGAGAAATCGGATGCGCCCATGGTCGTGTCTCCTGGAAGGGCTCAGGCCGCGGCGGCCGTGGCGGCGGCGCCCTGCTGGACCGCCTTGACGATGTTCTGGTAGCCCGTGCAGCGGCAGATGTTGCCCTCGAGGTGCTCGCGGATCTCGGCCTCGGAGGCGTTGGGGTGGCGCTTGCACAGGTCGATGGCGCTCATCACCATGCCCGGCGTGCAGAAGCCGCACTGCAGGCCATGGCAGTCCTTGAACGCGGCCTGCATCGGGTGCATGGCGCCGTCGGCGGCGGCGATGCCTTCGATGGTGGTGATCTCGGCGCCCGGATGCTGGACGGCCAGCGTGTTGCACGACTTCACGGCGCGGCCATTCAGCAGGATCGTGCAGGCGCCGCACTGGGCGGTGTCGCAGCCGACGTGGGTGCCGGTCAGGCGCAGGTGCTCGCGAATGGCGGTGACCAGCAGCGTGTTGGGCGCCACGTCGATGGTGGCGGGCTTCCCGTTGACCTTCAGTTGGACCTGCATCTCGTGTCTCCAGTGTTTCGAGCAAGGGGCGCGACGATTGTTGGAGCCGCTCCCACCCCCCTACCTAGGCGAAACCCTAGGACCCGGTCGATGCCATCGGAAATTCTCAAAATGGAACATCGGGGACCGCGATCATCGAAACGCGGGGCCCAACTCAACGGAGACACGTGATGCCGGCGACGGACCAGATTCGGCTGCAGGAGATCGAGCGCGCGCGGCGGGCCGTGATGGGCGAAGGGCGCGGCGCCACCGATGGGCTGGTCGAGCGCTGGTTCGATCGCGGCTGGATCGAGCGCTCCTGGCGCCGCTGCCTGGCCCAGGGCCTGCGCCCCGACCACCGCGTCGCCTTCGACGTGCTGCCCGCGCAGGCGCTGCGCCGCACCGAGGAAGCCAGCCACACCCTGTTGCAGGCCGCGCGTCCGGTGATGTCGCGCCTGGCGCGCGCGATCGCCGGCAGCCGCTACTTCGCCGTGCTCACCGATGCGCAGGGCACGGTGGTGGGCGTGGACGGCGTGATCGACCGCAGCGATCGCCGCGCCCAGCTCATCACGCGCATCGGCGTCGACCTGTCCGAGCGCGCGGTGGGCACCACCGCCATCAGCGCGGCCCTGACCGAGCTGCGGCCGGTGTGGCTGCACCGGGGCGAGCACTTCTTCGAGGACACCAGCTGCTACAGCTGCGCGGGCGCGCCGCTGATCGGGCCAGACGGCCAGGCCGTGGGCATGCTGGACCTCACCGGCATCGACGCGGCCGAGCGCCCGGAACTCAAGCACCTGGTGGTGCAGTCGGCGCGCAGCATCGAGAACGCGCTGGCGATGGCGCGGCCGCATGCGCTGCTGCTGCGGCTGAACTGGCCCGGCCGCGCCTTCGGCGACGAGGACGGCCTGCTCTGCCTGGACCGCGACGGCGCGGTGGTCGGCCTGAACCCGGCCGCGCGGCAGATGCTCGGGCTCATCGGTGCGGGCGGCGCGATGCACTGCAGCGAAGTGTTCGCCACCGCGTGGGAAGGTTTCTTCGACCTGGCGCGCAGGGAGGGCGAGGCGCGGGAGGTGCCGCTGTGGTCCGGGCTCACCCTGCAGGTGCTGCCCACCCTGCCCGGCCACGCGCAGGCCGCGCGCCCGGCCGCAGCCGATTCGCGGATGCCGCTCAAGGACCTGGAAACGGAACTCATCCGCCGCGCCGTTCAGGATGCGCGCGGGAATGTGATGGCGGCGGCGAAGGCGCTGGGGATCAGCCGGGCGACGGTTTATCGCAAGCTGGGACAGCGGGGGCGGTAGCGCCCCTCGTCACCCCCGCCCCTTTCCCGTCATTCCCGCGACGGCGGGAATCCAGCGCTCCCGCCTTCACTTCCGGAAGGGAAGCACTGGATCCCCGCCTCCGCGGGGATGACGGACACCGCCCCGTAAACTGCACGCACACCCAGGATGAACCGCGCCCCACGCTCCGCCCTCCTCTTCGCCGTGCTCCTCGCTCACGGCGTCGCGCACGCCGCCCAAGTCAGCGTGGCCGTCGCGTCCAACTTCACCGCGCCGATGCGCAAGATCGCCGCCGCGTTCGAGCAGGCCAGCGGCCACAAGGCCACACTGGCCTTCGGCTCCACCGGCCGCTTCTACGCGCAGGTGAAGAACGGCGCGCCCTTCCAGGTGCTGCTGGCGGCGGACGACGAGACGCCCGCGAAGCTGGAGAAGGAAGGCCTGGCCGTTCCCGGCTCGCGCTTCACCTACGCCACCGGCCGCCTCGTGCTCTGGAGCGCCAGCCCCGGCGTGGTCGACGAACGTGGCGACGTGCTCCGGCAGCCCGGCACGGGCAAGGTCGCCATCGCAGACCCCAGGCTCGCACCCTACGGCGCCGCCGCGGTCGAGGTGATGCGCCGCCTGGGCGTGGAGCAGGCCCTGCAGCCGCGGCTGGTGCGGGGCGAGAACATCTCGCAGGCCTACCAGTACGTCGTCACCGGCAACGCACAGATGGGCTTCGTGGCGCTTTCGCAGGTGATGGTGGACGGCCGCATCGACAAGGGCTCGGCCTGGCCGGTTGCCGCATCGCTGCACACGCCGATCCGGCAGGACGCGGTGGTGCTCGCCGCCGGCCGGGACAGCCCGGCGGCCACCGCGCTGATGGCTTTCCTGCGCAGCGACGCCGCGCGTGCCATCGTGCGCGCGCACGGCTACGAGCTGTAGCCATGCCGTTCACGCGCGAGGACCTGGGCGCGATCTGGCTCACGCTGAAGCTGGCCGGGGCCACCACCGTCCTGCTGCTCGTCATCGCCACGCCGATGGCCTGGTGGCTGGCCCATGCGCGCACCCGCCTCGCCGCGCTGGTGGCCGCGGTCGTCGCCCTGCCACTGGTGCTGCCGCCGACCGTGCTGGGCTTCTACCTGCTGGTGGTGTTCGGGCCGCAGGGCTGGGGCGGGCAGCTGACGCAATCGCTCGGACTGGGACTGCTGCCCTTCACCTTCGGCGGGCTGCTGGTCGCGTCCATCCTCTATTCGCTGCCCTTCGCGGTGCAGCCGCTGCAGCATGCCTTCGAGGTGGTGGGCCGGCGGCCGATGGAAGTGGCGGCCACGCTGCGCGCGCGGCCGCTGGATGCCTTCTTCACCGTGGCCGTGCCGCTCGCGCGGCCGGGGTTCGTCACGGCCGCGATCCTGAGCTTCGCGCACACGGTGGGCGAGTTCGGCGTGGTGCTGATGATCGGCGGCAACATCCCCGAGAAGACGCGCGTGGTGTCGACGCAGATCTACGGCCACGTGGAGGCGCTGGACTACGCGCAGGCGCACTGGCTCTCGGGCGCGATGCTGGCGTTCTCCTTCCTGGTGCTGGCCGGCCTGGCGCTCTTCACGCGGCGCAGTGCGAGGGTGCTGCCGTGAGCGCCCCGGCCCCCGATCGCCTGCGCCTGCGGCTGCAGCGGCCCGCGTTCGTGGTCGATGTCGACCTGGCGCTGCCGCGCGGCATCACGGTGCTTTTCGGCCCGTCCGGTTCCGGCAAGACGACGGTGCTGCGCTGCGTCGCCGGGCTGGAGCGGGCGGCCGGCGAAGTGCACGTGGCCGGCCGCACCTGGCAGGACGACTCGCGCGGCGAGTTCCTGCCGCCCTGGCGGCGGCCGCTCGGCTACGTGTTCCAGGAGGCCAGCCTGTTCTCGCACCTCACGGTGGCGGGCAACCTGCAGTACGCGCAGCGGCGCGGGGGCGGCCCCGGCGGTGCCGAGGCGCTCGACCGCGCCGTCGCGCTGCTGGGCATCGCACCGCTGCTGCACCGGGCGACCGGCGACCTGTCCGGCGGCGAGCGCCAGCGCGTGGCGATCGCCCGCGCGCTGGCCACGCAGCCCGAGCTGCTCTTGCTGGACGAGCCCCTGGCATCGCTGGATGCCGCGCGCCGACGGGAGGTGCTGCCCTGGCTCGAAGACCTGCGCGACCGGCTGGGCATTCCCATGCTGTACGTCACGCACTCGGCCGACGAGATGGCGCGGCTGGCGGACACGGTGGTGCTGATGGACGAGGGGCGGGTGCTGGCCAGCGGACCGCCCGCCGAGACGCTCACGCGGCTGGACCTGCCCCTCGCGCGCGACGAGGATGCCGGTGCGCTGCTGCCCGGCACGGTGGTCGAGCGAGACGAGCGCTGGCACCTGGTGCGGATGGATTTCGATGGCGGCTCGCTCTGGTTGCGTGACGACGGCTTGCGGGTGGGCGAGCGGGTGCGCGTGCGCGTGCTGGCGCGCGACGTGAGCCTGGCGCTGCAGCCGACGCCCGCCGGGGCCGTCAGCATCCAGAACGTGCTGGCCTGCACCGTCGTCGGCCTGGCGGAGGGGCCGCATCCTTCGCAGTCGCTGGTGGCGCTGGAGTGCGGCGGGCATCGGCTGGTGGCGCGCATCACGGCGCGGGCGGTGGATGCGTTGGGGCTTGGGCCGGGGCGGAGGGTGTGGGCGCAGGTGAAGTCGGTGGGGTTGGTGCGGTAGCTTGGCGTTGATGCAGGTGGCGCATTGCTGTTCGTTGCCTGCGGCAGGGGGTCCCCGGCGGAGGGCTCCTGATAGACCCCCGTCATTCCCGCGAAGGCGGGAATCCAGGGCGTCCGCCTTCGGCGGACTTCAGGGAAGCACTGGATCCCCGCCTTCGCGGGGATGACGTGGCAAAGAAAAGCGGAGCGCAGTGGCGAGGCAGGCGGCGGGGCGCAGAGGTTTCCTGCTCGCACCCGCACCCTGCCCACGCGGCAGGCGGTGCCTGGCCCGGGCGATTTGTGGGACGAGCCGGGCTTTCCGCGGCCCGGCCGTTGCGAACCGTCAGGCGAGCTTGATATCAACCTCTGACTCGCGGCAGCTGTCTGAACGGAGCTGCGTAGCAGCGCAGTGAGTTCTGCCGCGCAGGCCGGGCCGCGGAATGCCCTGCGAGTTGCGNTCAACCTCTGACTCGCGGCAGCTGTCTGAACGGAGCTGCGTAGCAGCGCAGTGAGTTCTGCCGCGCAGGCCGGGCCGCGGAATGCCCTGCGAGTTGCGAGCGCGAAGCGCGAGCAACCGGCCCACCATGAGCCCGGGTCAGGCACCGCCTGCCGCGAGGGCACCATGCCAAAAAAAGCCTACCCCTCCATCAACAACCGCCCAAGCATCCCCATCCCCCGCTCCCAATCCCCCGCCATCCCCTGCAGCAGTTCATCCGCCGCCAGCGGCCGCCCCGAAGCCACCGCGCGCGCCCCCTTGAGGATCAGCGTCTTGTTCGCCGCCCCGATGTCCTCGAACCTCTCGGCCGGATCGGCCAGCTCCGGATACCCCTGCGACGCCAGCCAGCGCAGATGCGCAGCGAGCAGCTCGAACGCCGCCCCCGCCTGCCGCACCGACGCGAAAGCCCACTGGTGGTAGTGCTCCAACCCCTGCGCCCGCATCCCCGGCAGGTCCAGAGCCAGCCGCGCCGCGAAGCGCGAAAACGGGTTGCTCCTCGGCCGCCACACGAAATGCTGCCGCAGCAACTCGAACGCCACGTCCGCGAGCTCCGACGACGGACGCCGCACCAGCCTGTCGATGCGCACCACCTCGGCGAACAGCGGCATGAACGCCGGATCGGGCGCCGGATCCAGCCGGAACAGCTGCCGGAAGTCCTCGCCTTCGAGCTCGTAGTAGCCCGCGTTGTGGAAATACCCGAGCCGCTCGCGCGCCAGGTCCAGTTCGGCCATCAGGATGGTCGTCTTGGTGTGGCTGCGGCGGTAGTCGGTGCCCGCGGTGTCGGGCAGCCAGAACGCATCGGACTCGGTGCTGATCAGCTTGCCGGCGCCCAGGTGCTCCTTCGCATGCTCGATCAGCGGCCGCCACACGGTGAGCTCCTGCACGTCCACGCCGAACAGCGAGCGCAGCTCCGTCAGGGGCGGCTTGAAGAAGGTCCACTGGTCGCCTTCGAAGTCCACCGCCACCGTGAAGGCCAGCATGGCCAGCGGCTCCAGGCCCAGCGTGTGCAGGAAGCCGATCCACAGGTCGGCGTAGCAGTTCTTCTCGGGCCAGTCCGCGTTCTCGCCGTGCAGGGGATGGCGCTGGTAGCTCTCCGGCGCGAGCCCGGGCAGGACGGCGAGGGTGTTCACGCGGGCCTCCGTGCCTGAAAGCCTCAGGGCCACAGCTGCGAACGCACGCGGTCCGGCCAGTCGGCCGGATCGAACCCGTGCGCCTTGATGAGGGCCAGCGTCACCCGCTCCAGGCCGAAACCCAGGCAGGCCGTGTGGGCCACCGAGGCGTCGGCGTTGCGGATGCCGAACTTGGAGCTGAAGTGGTCCTGGTGCCAGTTGAACGAACAGATCGCCGTCGGCTTCTCGCGCGAGATCACCGGGCAGAGGATCTCGAACTTCAGTCGCTGCTCGACCTGGCCGGCGGCCATCATCCGGCCGGCACGGCCGAAGAAGGGATCGGACGCGACGTCGCTCTGCACCGGCAGGCCCAGGCCTTCGAGCAGCTTCAGCCCGCGCTCCAGCCAGGCGTCGCGCCACTTCACCACGTCCTCGGGCTTGCCGACGCGGATGAACTCGCGCATGCGGAAGTGCTGCAGCCGCGTGGGCTCGTCCGAAGGCTCGTGGCGGAACACCCAGTTCATCACCGTGACCAGCCGCCCGCCCTCGGGCAGCAGGCCGCTGAAGGTGGGATAGACCGGGTAGCAGGCCGCCGGCGTGAGCATCACGTCGGTGGGCGACAGCAGCTCTTCCCAGCGCTCGCCGGCGTGGGCCCGGGCCGACAGCTCGCGCGCCTCGCGGTCGCTGCCCATGAAGCTGTGGACCGAGCCCGCCAGCTGCGGGAAGTTGTCCATGTAGCCGACCTTCTCGATCAGCGAGCGCGCCAGGATGGGCGGGAACATCAGCTCCTGCGCCTTGTCGGGCGCCGCGATGCGCGACACCAGGTCGTTGAAGGAGCGAAGGATGTCCTCGAACACCGGCCCGCGGCCATAGGCGCCGCGGATGCCGGTGGGCACGATCAGGCCATGCTCGACCAGCCCTTCGGTGAAGCCGTCGATGTCGTAGGTGCGAACGTCCATTACGCGGCCTCCTTGTGCACCAGCAGCATCGAGGCGTTCTTCGCCGCGATGCGGTCGTTGGAGATCATGAGCGCACCGGACAGGGCGTCCCGCAGGTGGCGGCCGAGGGCGAAGGGGCTGTCGTTCTTGTAGCCCAGGATGCCGACGATGCGCAGCGCGCGTTGCACGATCTCCGGCGACTGGTCGGAGCAGGCGATCTTCAGGCTGTTCAGGCGCAGCGCCCAGGCCATGCTCAGGAGCTCCTCGCGGGCGTGCGCGCCATCGCCCAGGTCGTCGAAGTCGCGGGCCGCGGCCACCCAGTTCTGCTTGAGCGTCTGCAGCTGCACCGAGACTTCCGCCAGCCGGCCCGCGGTGGGCGGCATGGTGCCGGGGGTCTGGCGCGCCTGGCCGCGCACGAACTGCGCCGCCTTGGCCACCGCGCCCGCGGCGATGCCCCACCAGAGAGCGGCCCAGAGGATGTGCGAGTACGGCACCATGGTCTGGGCCGAACAGTCGGCGAAGGCGCCGGGCAGGATCTGCGCTTCGTCCCCGCTGGACACGAGCTTGAAGCCGGGGCTGCACGTGCCACGCATGCCCAGCGTGTCCCAGCTGGTGGTCTGCGACAGCGTGCAGTCCTCGCGCCGCACCAGCACCAGCACCTGGTCGCTTTTCGCGGCCGACTCGTCACGGCGAGCGGTGACCAGGATGGCGTCGGCATGCGCGCAGTACGAGCCGGTGGTCGCGTCCTTGTCGAGCCGGAACCGGCCGGCGCTGCGCGTGACCGCGCAGACGCTGGACCGCGTGTCACCGAAGGTGCCGACCTCCGATGTCATGGACGCCAGCAGGTACTGGCGCCTGACCAGGTCGCGCAGGTAGCCGTGGAAGTACTCGCTGTCCGTGCCGTGCCGCGCGATGCACGCCACCTGGATGTAGTGCATGGCCAGCACCATCGCGCTGGAAGCGCAGGACTGGGCGACGGTGGCGCAGATCTGGGCGAGCTGCTGCATCGTGCAGCCCGCGCCGCCGAACTGCGCCGGCACCGCGGCCGACAGCACGTGCCACTCGCGCAGGGCGGCGAGCGTCTCGATGGGAAAGCGGGCCTTGGCGTCGACGTCCGGCGCCTGCGCGGCGGCGACTTCCGCGCAGACCTTGCGCACGGCTTCGATGAGCTGGGGAAAGGCCTTGTCCGAGGGGGAATCCATTTATGCGAAGGTCCTCAATGCATGAGAAAGTCGGGTGGGACCATAGCACCGCGCTACCGTGGCGTGGTGTCGTCCCCGTCTGAAAATGCACAGCGAAAACCTCATCAATGCCCTCTCGAACGGACTAGCCCTGGCCGGCGCGAAAGTCGTCGGCCTGGGCATCGACATCGTCCACATCCCGCGCATCGAGGAGTCGATCCGCCGCGTCGGCGTGCGCTTCGAGCAGCGCATGTTCACGCCGGCCGAGGCCGCCTACGCGCGCGGCGTGCCCGGGCAACAGGCCGAGCGCCTGGCCGCGCGTTTCGCCGCCAAGGAAGCGGCGATCAAGGCGTTGTCGCTCAGCGAAGTGGGCGTCGACTGGCGCGACATCGAAGTGGTGCGCCACGACGACGGCGCCTGCAGCCTGGCGCTTCACGGCAAGGCCCTGGAAGCGGCGCGCGCGCGGGGCGTAGCCCGCGCACTAGTCTGTTTGAGCCATGACGGTGACTACGCCGCTGCTGTGGTTGCGGTCGTGTCCGACACTGCCGAGCAGGAGGGCTCATAAGAATCGACTGCATGACAACCTTGCAACATGCAGACACGTCGATCCGCCAGGTGCTGCGCGACCACGGAAGGCTGGCCACCGACCCCGGCAAGCTGGCCACCGACGCCGACCTGTACCAGTCCGGCATGACCTCGCATGCCAGCGTCAACGTGATGCTGGCGCTGGAAGGCGAGTTCGACATCGAGTTCCCAGACCACATGCTCAAGCGCAACGTGTTCCGCAGCATCGGCTCGATCGAGCGTGCGTTGCGTGAACTGATCGCCGCCTGACCGCCGCGATGTCCGCGGCCGCCCCCCGCGCGGGTGCGCGAACGCCCCTGCGCGCCCAATGGCGCCTGCTGGCCACCGAGCCGGGCGCACCGGCACCGCACGAAGGCGCCACCTGGCAGGCGATCGCCGGGCCGATGACCGTGGCCGCCGCGCTGCGCGAACGCGGCGACTGGTCGCTCGATGCGCCGGCGCGCGACTTCGATGCGCAGGACTGGTGGTACCACGCGCTCTTCGATGCACCGGCCTTCGCGCGGGGCACGCTGCTCGGGTTCGACGGGCTGGCGACGCTGGCCGACGCCTTCCTCAATGGCCGGCCGCTGCTCTCGTCCACCAACATGTTCCAGGCGCATCGCGTGCGGGTCGACGACGCGCTGCGCGAGAAGGACAACGAACTGCTGATCCGCTTCGGCTCGCTGCAGGCCGAACTCGCAAAAAAGCGCCGGCCGCGGCCGCGCTGGAGGACGCCGATGGTGGCGCACCAGCAGCTGCGCTGGCTGCGCACCACGCTGCTGGGCCGCACGCCGGGCTGGTCGCCGCCCGCGGCCGCGGTGGGGCCCTGGCGCGACGTCTGGTGCGCCGACGCTGCCGACGGCGCGCTCGACTGGCGCCTGCAGGCGACGGTGGACGCGGGCGTCGGCCGCGTGCAGTTCTCGCTCGATGCACCTGACGTCTGGTGGCGGCAGGTCGAATCCGCGCAGCTCGTGCTGGAGCACGGCGGGCGCAGCTGGCGACAACCGGTCAGTCCATCGGGCGACACGCGACTCGATATCCAGGGCCCCGCCCTGTGGTGGCCGCACACGCACGGGGAGCCTGCGCTGTACACGGCATCGCTGCAGCTGCAGTCGCGCGACGGCGGCCGGCGCGAGCTGCCGCTGGGCCGCGTGGGCTTTCGCCGCATCGAGCTGGACACCGCCGGTGACGGCTTCGCGGTCCGCGTGAACGGCGAGCGCATCTTCTGCCGCGGCGCCGGCTGGACGCCGCTGGACCCGGTGAGCCTGCGCTCCTCGCCCGAGGCCTGCCACGCCGCCGTGCGGCAGGCCCGCGACGCCGGCATGAACATGCTGCGCCTGGCCGGCACGATGGTCTATGAAGAAGACCATTTCTACGAAGCCTGCGACGAGCTCGGCGTGCTGGTGTGGCAGGACTTCATGTTCGCGAGCATGGACTTCCCGTTCGACGACGCGGACTTCGCCGCTTCGGCCGCCGAGGAAGCACGCCAGCAGGTCGCCCGGCTGTCGCCCCGTCCCTGCGTGGCCGTGCTGTGCGGCAACAGCGAAGTGGAGCAGCAGGCCGCGATGTGGGGCGCGCCGCCCGAGCAGTGGCGGCCCGCCTTCTTCCACGAAGCCTTGCCGGCCCTGTGCGCCGCGCAGGCGCCCGGCACGCCCTACTGGCCCTCCAGCGCGCATGGCGGTGCCTTCCCGCACGTGGCGAGCTCGGGCACGACCTCGTACTACGGCGTGGGCGCCTACGAGCGCCCCTTGGACGACGCCCGCCGCAGCGGCCTGAAGTTCGCGACCGAATGCCTGGCCTTCGCCAACGTGCCGGCCGCAGACGCGCTGGAGCGCCTGCCCGGCGGGCGCGACACGCGGGTCCACCACCCGCACTGGAAGGCACGGTCGCCGCGCGACCTGGGCGCCGGCTGGGACTTCGACGACGTGCGCGACCACTACGTGCAGCAGCTGTTCGGCGTGGATCCCGCGCGCCTGCGCCACGCCGACCACGACCGCTACCTCGCGCTCGGCCGGCTGGCCACGTCCGAAGTGATGCAGTCGGCCTTCGCCGAATGGCGCCGGCCGGGTTCGCCCTGCGGCGGCGCGCTGCTGCTGATGCTGCGCGACCTGTGGGCGGGCGCGGGCTGGGGCGTGCTGGACGAGCGGGGCGCGCCCAAGTCCGCCTGGCATGGCCTGCGCCGCGTGCTGCAGCCGCTGGCGGTGTTCCTCACCGACGAAGGTGGCAACGGCGCGATGGTGCACGCGGTCAACGAGTCGGCGCAGGCGCGGGACCTCACGCTCGAAGTGGTCGCCTGGCGCGACGGCGAAGTGCGTGTCGCCGAGGGCCGGCGCCCCTTGCGCCTCGCGCCGCGCGAAGGCGCAACGCTCTCCTGCATCGAAGTGCTCGGCAGCTTCCTGGACCTGAACCACGCCTACCGCTTCGGGCCGCCGACCTGCGAAGGCCTCGTCGCGCGGCTGCTGGATGCTTCCGGCGCCACGCTGGCGGAAAGCTTCCTGTTCCCGCTCGGCCTGGGCGAGCTGCTCGCACAGCGCGGTGGGGACCTCGGCCTCTCGGCGGATGTCGAGCGGCACGAAGGCACCGCGCTGCTCACCGTCCGCTCGCGCCGGCTGGCCCTGGATGTCCACTTCGACCTGCCCGGCTGGCAGGCGGACGACGAGCACTTCCACCTCGCCCCCGGCGCCTCGCGGCAGGTGCGCCTGCACCGCACGCGTCCGGGCGCGGACTTCGCCGGCCAGCTCCTCGCCAGCAACTCGTCCACGACCGTCCCCCTGGAGATGTCTCTCGAATGAACCTCGACCCCGCGCGTGGCGCGCCCCCGGCCGCGGCGCCGTTCACCTTCGACTCTGGCGGCGGCTGGTGCACCGCCTGGTTCCATCCGCCCGCGCGCCCGTGGCGCGACCTGGCCCTGGTGATGTGCCCACCGATCGGCTACGAGGCGATCAGCAGCTACCCGACCTACGTGCAGATGGCGCGCGCCTTCGCGCGGGCGGGCTTTCCCGTGCTGCGCTTCGACTACCCGGGCACCGGCGACGCCTCGGGCGACGACCTGCAGCCGGGGCGCGTCGCCGCCTGGCGGGCCAGCATCGAGGCGGCCGTGGCGCAGGCGCGCCGCTGCTCGGGCGCGCGCCACGTCGCGCTGTTGGGCCTGCGCCTGGGCGGCACGCTGGCGGTGGAGGCGGCGGCCCGCATCGGCGGCGTCGACAGCCTGCTGCTGTGGGCGCCCTGCCCCGGCGGCAAGGCCTTCGCCCGCGAGCTGCGCGCGACAGGCGTCGAAGACCAGGATGGCACGCTGCTCGCCTTCGGGCATGCGTACACGGCCGAGACGCTGCGGGACCTGGCCGGCCTGGACGCCACCCAACCTGCGCAGCGGCCGGCCGCGCGCGTGCTCGTCATCGGCCGCGACGACCTGCCCGCCGAAGGCCCGTTGCCGAAGGCCCTGCGTGCACTGGGCGCCGACACGCGCTTCGAGGGCTGGCCCGGCTATGCGGCGATGGTGGGCGAGCCGCGCCAGGGCGTGCTCGCGCCGCGCACGCTGGACGCGTTGACGGCCTGGCTGGCCGCCTCGCCCGCGGCGCGCCGGCGCACCGACCCGCTGCCCGCCGCGCCCCGGCCCGGCCCGGAGCGCCCGACCGGCGAAGTGCTGGAGAGCACGCTGCGGCTCGGCCCGCGAGGTTCGCTCTGCGCCGTGCTCTCGGAGCCCGTGCCCGGGATCGCCCTGCCCTCGCGGCGACAGGTGGGCGTGGTGCTGCTCAACGTGGGCGGCAACCACCGCGTCGGGCCGCACCGCTTCTACGTTCACGCCGCGCGCGCGATGGCCGCCGCCGGCCACCCGGTGCTGCGGCTCGACCTGGCCGGCATCGGCGACAGCGAGCCGCCACCCGGCCAGCCGGGCGCCACCCTGTACGAAAAGGCCTCGGCGCAGGACGTGCGCGTCGCCCTCGATGCGCTGGCCGCGCGCGGCTGCCGGGACTTCGTGCTCATGGGCATCTGCTCGGGCTCGTACGTGGCCTTCCAGACCGCGCTGGCCGAGCCGCGAGTGGGGGGCCTGGTGCTGATGAACTCGCGCCTGCTCGACTGGACACCCGGCAAGGCCGGCGACACCTGGCAGGACTCGATGCAGCAGTACGCCAAGTCGACCGACTTCTACCGCCGCGCCGCCTTCCGGCCCGAGGTGTGGCGCCGCCTGCTGCGCGGCCAGGTCGACCTGCGCCTGATCGCCGGCCGCTTCCTCGCCCTGGCCGGCGCGCGCCTGCGGCGCGCCCTGCGGCCCGGCGGCGATGTTCACGAGAGCCTGCGCGCCCGGATGCAGCGCCTGTGCCGCCGCGGCACCGACGTGCTGATGCTGGTGTCCGACAGCGACGACGGCCGCGACTACGTGGAGTTCCACTTCGGCCGCCACGGCCGGCGCCTGCGCGACCAGCCGGGCTTCCGCATGGCCTATGTGCCCGAGGCCGACCACACCTTCTCGCGCCCCGGCAACCAGCGCTTCGTGCTCGACGAACTGCTGCGGCACCTGGCGCAGCGGCCGCAGCGCAAGCCGGCGCCCGAACCCTGCGCCGACTCCTGTGGCGCCGGGGCCCTGACCCCAAGAGTGGGCGCCACCTCGACGCTATAATCCCGCGCTTCGGTCGCCGGAGTAGCTCAGTCGGTAGAGCAGCTCATTCGTAATGAGAAGGTCGGGGGTTCGATTCCTCTCTCCGGCACCACGGTCAAAAGGGCCCCCCAGCTGTCATGGTTGGGGGGCTTTTCCGTAGGTGGCGCGTAACGTTCGATGTGGAAGCAGATCACTCTCGTTCCGCCCTCTTCGTCGCCTTGCGCTTCTTGGGTGACTTTGCTCGGCTCTCTACCTGTGCAACGGCGCGGACTTCAGCCGGGACTCGCCTGACCCGCTTCGGCACGGCTGAACGCTTTTCTCCTGCCTTCGCCTTCTCGGGCGACGTGAAGCGAAGCTCTACACCTAGAGCTTGGGTAACTTTGAGAATGGTGTCGTACCTGGGGTGGGAACCGGGAGCGAGTGCCTTATAGAGGCTCTCCCGACCAAGCCCAGTCTTGCGAGCAAGCTCGCTCATTCCCTGCGCGCGAGCCACATCCCCGATGGCGTTCAGGAGCGCGGCGGGGTCGTCCAGCTCAAGGCAGGCGTTCAGGTACTCGGCGATGGTCGCCTGGTCGGTCAGGTACTCGGCAGCGTCGAACGGACGCACTTTGAGAGGCTTGTCGTTTGTCATGGCACGGATCCTTCACAACTTGCTGGCGAGTGACTTGGCCCGGCGAATATCCGCCTTCTGAGTTGACTTCGTTCCTGCACAGAGAAGCAGATACACCACCGTTCCAACCTTCTTGAGGTACACCCGATAGCCTGGCCCCAAGTCGATTCGCATCTCGCTGACGCCCTCCCCGACCGGCTCACAATTTCCAAAGTTCCCGGCCCTGGCGCGAGCCAGGCGGGCAAGGATGTGGGCCTTACCAGCGCGATCAGCCAAGGCGGAAAGCCAAGCTGAGAACTCGTCTGTTTCTTGGAGCGTATTCACTGAACGCCACGCTGCGGGGATGACTGTATCCACTCGGATACGATAACTCAATCATTCGGTAGCTCAACCATTCAATCGAGTGGGGATTTTCGGCCCGGCGCAGCCTTTTCGGTCGACCTTGCCGCGTTTACGTCAGCCAGCGTGTGGCGACGTTGGCTGCGTTCATGTCAAACCCCACCGCCACTGCTTCGTGTTCTCCGTGCGCCGGATCTCGCATGACCTGCAGGAACTCGATGGAGCCGGCGGGCACGCACAGCAGGCGCCAGATCTTCGGTTCAATCTCATCGAGAGAGACGAGGAGTTGGCAGATGTGGACAGGCTGAGCCCGGCACTAGGCCGTTGTCTTGCGGGCAACCATCGTGGCAGGCCCTCAACATCGTCGGGCAAACTCAACCGCCGATGCGCTCCGCCAAGAAATCCAGCCGGTCCTGCCCCCAGAACCGCTCCCCGTCGACGATGAACGTGGGCGAGCCGAACACCTGCGCCTCCACGGCGCGCCGGGTGTTGTCGAGGTACTCCCGCTCGACCTCGGGCTGCGCGGCCGCCCGGACCAGCGCGCCGCCATCGTGGCCGCAGCAGGCGGCCAGCCGCTCCAGGGTGGACCAGTCCGCGATGTCCTGGTCCTCCGCCCATATCGCGCGCAGCACCACATGGGAGAGCGCAAGGGCGTCGAGACCTTCGTTGCGGGCGGCGATCAGCAGCCGGCTCGACGGGCCGCGATCGACCGGATAGTGGCGCGGCTCCAGCGTGAGGGGCACGCCCAGCCGGCGCGACCAGCGCGCCAGCTCCAGCTGGCGGTAGGTGCGGCGCGCCTCGGAGCGCTGCGGGAACGGCGTGCCGCCCGTCGCGGCGAACACCGCGCCGAGGTCGACGGGCAGGACGTCCACCCGGGCGCCCACGCGGCGGACGAGTTCGCCGAAGCGGGCGCTCCCCAGCCACGTCCACGGGCTGGCCGTGCTGAACCAGTACTGGATCGCCGCCGGCACAGGCCTGCGCTCCGCCATCAGACCCGCACTTCGCTGGCACGCAGGGGCATGCCCAGCTCGCGCAGCGCCGCCTGCACCTTGGCCACCGGCACCCTGCGCACCGGCACGCCCTCCTCCACCGCGATGGCGGCGGCGACGCCTGCGGCCTGGCCGGTGGCCATGCAGGCGGGCATGTTGCGCGACCGCGCATGGGCCTCGTGGTCGGCGGAGATGCAGCGGCCGGCCACCAGGACCTGCTCGATCCCCTGCGGCAGCAGGCAGCGGTACGGGATCTCGTACGGGGGCATGCTCTGGAAGTCGACGTCGCCCCCCTTCGGGTCGTGGATGTCCAGCGCGGAGGCGTCGGCGGCGATGCTGTCGTCGAACCGCGTCTCGCCGCGGGAGTCGGGGCCGGTCAGCGTGTATTCGCCCAGGATGTGGCGCGTCTCGCGCACGCCCAGGATGGGCGACACCTGGCCCAGGCGGGCCTCCTCGAAGCCCGGCACGCGCTCCTTGAGGAAGCGGCACACGCCCTCGATCTGGCGGTAGCACTCCAGGATCGCGGCCGTGAACTCCCTGGGCGAGAACACGTCCACGCCCAGCACGCGGGTGGCGTTCACGTACATCTGGCCGTCGGCCGTCTTCAGCGTGATGTTGTCGCGCTGCAGCTTGACGCCGGTCTCTTCCTGGAAGCTGCGCAGCATGCCGTTGAAGCCGGTCAGCCACAGGCCGAAGGCCAGGCCGTCCTCGGTGGCGGGGATGGCGCGGGCCGGCACGTCGTCGCAGGTCTTGGCCCAGTCCGCCAGCTTCTTGAGGTCGACGTTCTTCATGATGAAGTACATCGACACCGGCTGCATCTTGGCTTCCGTGCCGCCCGAGCCCATCACGAACGGCGCGTTGGCCTTGGCCGCCATGTCGGCGTCGGCAGAGCAGTCGATCAGCACCTTGGTGCCCACGAACTGCCGCCCGCTCTTGCTCTCGATGATGACGCCGGTGACGGCCCCATCCTCCACGTACGGTGCGGAGACGAAGGTCTCGAACAGGATCTGCACGCCCGCCTCGACGCACAGGCGCGTCAGCAGCATCTTCATGATCTCGGGATCGGTCGGCGAGGCGATCCGCACGCCACCGGTCTTGGTGGTGGCCATGTAGTCGTCGCCCGCCCCGCCCGCCGACCGGGCCAGGTTCCAGATCTCCAGCGGGATCCCGCCGATCAGCGCGCCCGAGGGCTTGGTGTTGAGCCCCAGCGTCAGGATGCCCCCGAGCGAGCCGAAGCGCTCGATCAGCACCACCTTCTTGCCACGGCGCGCCGCGGCGATGGCCGCGACGGGGCCGGTCGTGCCCCCGCCGACCACGACGATGTCGGTCTCCATCAGCACCGGAATGTCGCGGGCCGGTTCCTGGATCCTGGTTCTGTTCACTGGGTGTCCTTCGATGTTCTCTGCGGTTTCGTGGGGATTCAGTCGACCTTCGCGCCCGAGGCCTTCACGGCCCTGGACCACTTGTCGATCTCGGTGCGGTTCCAGGCGGCGAACTGCTCGGGCGTGTTGCCGACGACGACCGCGCCGGAGGCGGCGAGCTTTTCCCTGACATCCGGCATGCGCAGCACGGCGGTCAGGTCGGTGTAGATCTTGTCGACGACAGGCTGCGGCGTGCCGGCCGGAACCAGGGCGCCGATCCAGGAGACGGCCTCGAAGCCCGGCAGGCCGGACTCGGCCATGGTCGGGACGTCCGGCAGCGACGTGGCGCGCTGCAGGCTGGTCACGGCGAGCGGCTTGAGCTTGCCGTTCTTGACGTGGTTGGTGACGGCCACGATGTTGTCCCACATCAGCGCCACCTGGCCGCCGAACATGTCGTTGTACGCGGCCGGCGTGCCCTTGTAGGGCACGTGCACGAGGTTGGTCCCGGTGGCCGCCTTGAACATCTCGCCCGCGAGGTGGTTGGAAGTTCCGACGCCACCGGAGCCGAAGTTCAACTCGCCCGGATGGGCCTTGGCGTGCGCGATCAGCTCATTGACGTTCTTCACCGGCACGGTGGGGTTCGCGACCAGCACCAGCGGCGTCGTGGCCACCAGCGTGATCGGGGTGAAGTCCTTCAGGTAGTCGTAGTTGAGCTTGGTGTACAGCGTGGTGCTGATCGCGTTGGCCACGGTGCCGAAGAAGATGGTGTAGCCGTCGGCGGGCGCGCGGGCCGCCAGCTCGCTGCCCAGGTTGCCCCCGGCGCCCGGGCGGTTCTCGATGACGACCGGCTGGCCCCATTTGTCCGAGAGCTTCTGGCCCACGGCACGGGCGATGACGTCGGTCGCGCTGGCGGCCGGGAAGCCGAACAGGATCTTGACCGGCTTGTTCGGCCACGCGCTGGTCTGGGTGCCGGCAGCGGGCGCCGTCGTCTGCGCGCCGAGCGACGGCGCGACCAGTGCGGCCGTTCCGGCGAGGACGGCGGTGAGCAGCCTTTTGAAGGTCATGGGTTGTCTCCTGGGGTCTCAGGTCGTTGAATCAGTCCTTCGATGCTACAGTGCTCTATAGCACTATGTCAATTGCTACGAAAGCCGTAAGATCGGGGGCAACGCCGACCTGAGATGAACGACGCACCCGCCCCGGCTTCCTCCGAGCTTCTGGAGAGGTACACCCGCCCGACCGTGGCGGGCATGTCCAAGTACGCGCAGCTGCGCGAGACGCTGTCGGCCGCGATCCGCGAGGGCCACTGGAAACCGGGGAGCCAGCTACCGCCGGAGCGCGAGCTCGCCCGGCTGACGCGCTTCAGCCTCGGCACCGTCCAGCGGGCCCTGCGCGAGCTGGCGGACGAAGGCATCCTGGTGCGCACCCATGGCAGCGGCACGTACGTGGCGGAGGGCCGCAACGCCATCGACGCTCCGCTGCACCTGCGCTTTCTCGGACGCGAAGGCGAGTCGACCTTCCTGCCGCTGTTCCCCAAGGTGCTGGCCCGCAAGCGGATCGACGAGCGCGGCCCCTGGTCCGAATGGCTGCGTCAGACCGGCGCGGACATCGTCCGCGTCAGCCGGCGAATCAGTGTCAACGGCGAGTTCAACGTCTTCAACCGCTTCTACTTCAACGCCGGCACGTTCCCGGACATCGCGTCGGCCCCGCTGTCCTCGCTGGACGGTGCCAACCTCAAGCAGCTGCTGGCCGGCGCGATCAACACGCCCGTCACGGATGTCCGCCAGCGCATCTGCTACGTGAAGTTTCCGGACGAAGCCAGCACCGGCGCCGCAGTCAAGCCCGGCACCCGCGGGATGCTGCTCGAGAGCGCGGCCATGGCCGGGCGGGCGCCGCTCTACTTCCTGGAGTCGTTCATCCCGCCCAACGACCGCCGCCTCGACGTCTCGTCACCCTGAGCATCCGCCCGCAGGCGGCGCGACGCCGCCTGCGGACGCTTCAATCCGCACGGATGTTGTTCGCCTTGACCACGTCGCCCCACATCTTGTGGTGGGTGTTGGTCAGCTGGGCGAGCTGCTCGGGCGTGCCACCGCCCGGCTCGTCGCCGCGGTCGGCGATGTTCTTGGTGACGGCCGGGTCCTTCAGCGCCGCGTTCATCGCGGCGTTGAGCTTGGCCACCACGTCGGCGGGCAGCTTGGGCGGGCCGTACAGGCCGATGAACGAGATGATGTTGAAGTCCTTGAGCCCCGCCTCGGCGGCGGTGGGGACGTCCGCCATGGCGGGCACGCGCTTGTCGCTGGTGACCAGCAGCGGCCGCAGCTGGCCCGACTTGAGGAAGGGCGCGACGACCGACGTGGCATCGAACATCGCGTCCAGGCGCCCGGCGATCAGGTCGGTCATGGCCGGGCTGCTGCCCTTGTAGGGCACGTGGTTCATCGGCGCATTGCCCAGCCGCTCGCGCAGCAGCTCCATCGTCACGTGCGGCAGCGCGCCCACGCCGCCGGTGCCGTAGTCGATGCCCTTGCCGCCCTTGCTCTTGGTCTTCACGTGCTCGACGAAGTCGGCATACGTCTTCACCGCCGAGGAGCCCGGCACCGCCAGGACGAGCCCGGACTGCAGCAGCACGCCGATGGGCGTCATCTGCCGCATGTCGACGATGCCGACGGACTTGTAGACGTGCGCGGCGATGGTCATGGAGCCGTTGCCGACGTACAGCTTGTAGCCGTCGGGCGGCGCCTTCATCACCTCGACCGCGCCGATGTTGCCGTTGACGCCGGGCTTGTTGTCGATCACCACCGGCTGGCCCAGCTGGCTCTGCAGGCCGGCCAGCAGCGCGCGGCCCGCGAAGTCGGTCTGCCCGCCGGGCGGGAAGCCGATGACCAGCGTGACCGGCTTGGTCGGCCATGCGGCCTGCGCCCACGCGAGCCGGGCCGCGAGCGTGGACACGCCGAGCGCGCCGGCGCCGACCAGGACGGAGCGGCGCGTGGCCGCGAAGGGGATCGACTTCATGGGGTCTCCTTGGAGTTCGTCAATGGACCGAAAGGGCAAACAGCCTGCCCGCCCCAGGACGACAGCCGGGCGCCTCGGCCATGGGGGCCTGGAATGTAGTGATCGGACGAAGCGAATTCAAACGCAGCAGCCGGGCTGGACCTTCCGGGGTTCAGCACTGATGGGGCGCCCAGTAGAAGGTGCTGATCGTCGGGTTGTAGCCCGGGTTGGCGAACTTTGCGATGTAGTTGCTGCCGTTGTACGAGACGATCGCACCGGCCGCGTACTGGCGCCCCTGCACCCAGGCCGGGAAGGTGCAACCCGTCGGCGGCGGCGAGGTCGACGTGCCCGACGTGCAGGCGTACGTCCCCCAGTAGTACGTGCTGATCGTCGGGTTGTAGCCGGGGTTGGCGAACTTCGCGATGTAGAAGCTGCCGTTGTAGGTGACGATGGCGCCGGCCGCGTACTGCTGACCCTGCACCCAGGCCGGGAAGCTGCAGCCCGTCGGCGCCGGTGCGGCGGGTGGCGACGCCACGGTGAACAGCGCGCTGCCCGAAGCCGCGCCCCCGGGGTTGAGCACGGTCACCTGGGCCGTGCCCGCCGCGCCGATGTCGGCCGCCGTGATCGCCGCGCGCAGCTGCGACGCGCCGACGAAGGTGGTCGAGCGCGCGGTGCCGTTCCAGCGGACGGTCGCGCCCGAGACGAAGTTGCTGCCGTTGACCGTCAGCGTGAACGCGGCACCGCCCGCGGTGGCGGTGGCGGGCGCCAGCGACGACACGGCGGGCGCCGGCGCGGGCGGCGGTGGCGTCGAAGTGGTCGAGCACTGGTACGGCGCCCAGTAGTAGGTGCTGATCGTCGGGTTGTACCCGGGGTTGGCGAACTTGGCGACGTAGTTGCTGCCGTTGTACGAGACGATGGCGCCGGCCGCGTACTGCCGGCCCTGCACCCAGGCCGGGAAGCTGCAGCCGGTGGTCGTGCCAGTGCTCGGCGGCGTGACGGATCCGGACGTGCCGCCGAGCTGCACGACGCTGCCCACCGAAGGCACGCCGTTGCCGTCGACCAGGAACACCATGTACATGCCCGGCGGCGCCTGGTTGGCGCTGCTGGGCAGCGTGATGTCGAGCGTGCCGGCGCCGGCGGCGAACGGCAGCACGTTGATGCGCTGGTCCATGTTGAAGGCATGGGTGACGGCCGACAGCCGGATCAGCGTGACCTTGCCGATGCCGGCCGCCTGCGCGCTCTGCACCGTGACCCGCTGGCCGTACCCGACCTGCGAGGGCACGCCGCTCAGGGCCGGGCGGGCGCCCTTGAACAGGTAGGGCGGCGAGAAGATCTCCACTTCAGGGACGTTGTCGCCGCCGGTGACCACCACGCGCCCGTCGGGCAGCAGCAGTGCCGCGGAGTGGTACAGGCGCGGCACCGAGCCGCTGGCCAGCGTCGTCCACCTTTCGGTGGCGGGGTTCCACAGCTCGGCCGGGAACACCGGCGTCGAGGCGTTGTTGTGGCCCGGGCCCGACGTGCCGCCCGTGACCAGCACGGTCCCGTCCGGCAGCAGGGTGCTGTTGAGGTGGCGGCGCGCGATGGACATCGAGGGCACCGTGCGCCACGAGGGCGTCGCCGCGTTCAGGTCGATCACCTCGGCCGAGGCCTGCGGCGGGTCGCCGCCGCCGGCCACCAGGATCTTGCCCTCGGCGTACATGACGGCCGTGCCGTAGTCGCGCCAGCCGTGGTTGCGGTTGGCCACGAACGACCAGCTGCCGGTGCCGCTGGTGTCGAGCGAGCGGGTGGTCGTGCTCGGACCGACGTCGACCACGCGGCCGTTGGGCGCCACGAACATCATCGGGTACATCGGCTGGCTCAGCTGCGCGCTGGTGAGGTTGCGCCAGCTGTTGGTGGCCGGCTGGTAGACCTGCGGCAGCGTGTTGGTGCTCTGCGAGGTGTCCATCGAGCCGGAGACCACCAGCGAGTCGCCGTTGGGCAGCGTCGTCACCGTGGGGTACCAGCGGCCCGCGTTCATGTCGGGCGCCGGTGTCCAGGTGTTGGTCCTCGGGTCGTAGACAGAGGCCTTGGCCAGGCCCACGAAGTCGGCGATGTGGCCGCCGGCCAGCAGCACGCGGCCGTCGGGAAGGTAGCCGTGGCCGGCGCAGAACAGGTCGTAGCCGGGGCTCGGCACGCCGATGATCGACTGGGTCACCGAATCCCAGAGAGTCTGCGTGCGGTTGCGTCCCACCAGCAGGACCCGGCCGTTGGGCAGGTAGACGTCGTGGACCGGCGCGAAGGGCAGGTTCTGCACCCTGCTCCACTGGCCGGTGACGCTGGCCTGCGCGACCACGGGGCCCGCGCCGACCAGGCAGGTGGTGGCGAGTCCGCCCATCAGCCCGGCCCGCAGGGCCTGCAGGGCTTTCATGGCCGCACCGGACGCAGGAGGAAGACCCGCACCGGGCCGTGGCTGTGCTGCGCGGGGCCGTGCCCGTGGGCGTCGTCGTCGCCCTGGGCGTGTCCGCCGGCCGCGCCCGCCGCCGGGTCGTGGCCGAGGGCCACGATGGCGCCGGCATTGTTGATGCCGGTCGCCTTGGTCAACACCATCCTGGCCGGCGGCACCAGGCTGTTGAGGTCCTGCATCCCGCCCGCGCGCGTCCACAGGAAGGCCCGGACACCGGCGCTGCCGGTCGCGGTGCCGACCACGGCGCCGGCGTCGTTGACGCCCAGTGCCTCGCTGAACTCGCCGCCCGGCAGCGCGCCCAGGGACGTCACCTCGCCGGTTGCCGCCCAGAGCGCCGCATGCCGGATCGTCCCGGCGGCATTGGCCGTGTAGCCGGCCGCCTCGCCGCGGCCATTGACGGCGCTGGCCTCGCCGTTGGCGTCCCCGGGGATCAGCTGCAGCGGCAGGGCTGGAAGCCCGCGCGGCCACAGCACGGGCAGCTTGCCCGCGGCGGCGACGGCGGCGCCGGCCACGTCGCCGCGGCTGGAGATGTCGTGGGCCCGGCTGCCCAGGGCGCCTGCGACGCTCGGCAGGGCGCCGGGCCGGCCGCTGGCGTCCCACAGGACCGCGCGCTCGCCACTCGCGCCGCTGGAAAACCCCACGGCCTCGCCCGGACCGTTGATGCCGAAGGCCACGCTGGCGTTGTCGCCCGACAGGGGCGGCAGTTCGCGGAGCCCGCCGGTGCGTGAGCCGGCGAACGCACGCACGGTGCTGCCGGCGTTGGCGCTGCCGACGAAGGCGCCGCTGTCGTTCATCCCGAAGACCGCCGGGTCGTCCAGGCCGGCCAGGCCTTCCACCTGCTGCGCGCTGAGTCCGCCGCCGTCGAAGACCAGGCCGCGTCGACCGCCGCCGTCCCGGGCGCCGTCCGGACGCCCCGAGCCGCCCGCGTGGCCCTGGCTGTTCGGCCCGCGGACCACCGGCACCTGGGCCTGCGTCAGCGAGCCGAGGTCGACCAGGGTGTAGAGGGGAGCGGCCGTTGCGGCCACGGCGCCCGCCGAGAGCAGCAGGCTGACCAGGAGCGTCCGGGCCCAGGGGCCCGGTGCGGGGGATGCAGGTCTGCGCATACCGACCTCCAACCGAAGCCGGAACCGTCCGGCCCTGAGGTCATTCTGGACTCCGGTGCCCGTCGTTGATGCCGGGGAGATGTAGCAACTGCATCGGGGTTCTTCTCCCCAAGTGGCCCTTCGTATGAAGAGACCCGGGCCTCGCGCGAGAAGGGCCTACCGTGAAGGTGCGCCGACGCTCACATCGTCAGTGCCAGGCCTTCGCCGTTCACCGCCGTCTTCAGGCGCTTCACGCGCGCGATCCGGCCCTTGGAGGCCTTCCGGGCCTGCCAGAGATCGTAGGCCGCCTGCTGCGCCAGCCACGCGGCGGCCGACCCGCCACGCTCCTCGCCCAGCCACTTCTCGAGCCGCAGCGCCATCTCCGGGGAGATGCCGGCGCGCCCGTTCAACACACGCGAGAACGTCACCCTGCTGACCCCCAGCTGGTCGGCCACCTCGCCCACCTGCAGGCCCAGGCTGGGGAGCACGTCTTCGCGCAGCGTTTCGCCCGGGTGCGGGGGATTGAACATCTCGGACATGGCAGCTCCTTCAGTGATAGTCCTCGTAGTCGACGAGCACGGCGTCCGCACCGTCGAACTCGAACGTCATCCGCCAGTTCCCGTTCACCGAGACGGAAAGGCGGCCTTTCTCCTTGCCCTGCAATCCATGAAGGTCCCATCCGGGCAGGTTCATGTCCTCGGGCCTGCCCGCAACGTCCATGCGGGCCAGTTGCCGCCTCAGCCGGGATTCGTGGGCGGCCTGGATGCCGGCCTTGCTTCCCGTCCTGAAGAACCTTTCCAGGCCCTTGTGCTGGAACGACTTGATCATTCTCGGTAGGCGACGCGTCGCGTGGTGATTGTATCGCGTAACGATACGCGCTGCATGGGGAGGTGCCATCCGCCGATCTGGGGAGGCCCCCCTGCGCTTGCCTCCGGCGCCCCCGCTGCTAAAGTCCGCCCTGTGCAAGCCCGTCGTCAGTCGTCGTACAAGGACCCCTCCATGAACCCGAGCGCCCTCAGGCGACCCCGCAGCCTGACGCACGACGTCGTGGAGGCCCTGAGCAGCCGCATCCGCGAGGGCTCGCTGGTGCCCGGGGAGAAGCTGCCCACGGAAGCCGCGATCATGGAGGAGTTCGGCGTCAGCCGCACGGTGGTCCGGGAGGCCAACTCGCGCCTGCAGGCGGCCGGCCTGGTGGAGACCCGGCACGGCGTCGGCACTTTCGTGGTGGGCATGGGCGAGACGGCGGCCTTCCGCGTGTCGCCCGACCAGCTGGGCACGCTGCGCGACGTGATCGCCGTGCTGGAGTTGCGCATCGGCGTGGAAACCGAAAGCGCGGCGCTGGCCGCGATGCGCCGCACGGCTGAGAACATGGCGGCGATGCGCCATGCCCTGCAGGCCTTCTCGTCCGCGGTCCAGGAAGGCCGCGACGCCGTCGGCCCCGACTTCCAGTTCCACCTCGAGATCGCCCGCGCCACCCAGAACCAGCGCTTCGTCGACCTGATGGCCACGCTGGGCGGGATGATGATCCCCCGCGCCCGACTGGAGCCGCCCGGGCCGCTGACGCCCGAGCGCGAGGCCTACCTTCGCCGGGTCAATGCCGAGCACGAGAGCATCGTCGAGGCCATCAGCCGGCAGGACCCGGAGGGCGCCCGCGCGGCCATGCGCACGCACCTCGCCAACAGCCGCGAAAGGCGCCGCATGGCGGACGCCAAATAGCCCCAAAATCGATTCGGGAATGACCCCAGTCCCACGGGACGTTGTACGATGTCATATCTCTTCACCCAAGCCAAAGAACCCGCCATGTCCCCGAACGAACTCAAGCAAGCCCTCTCCAGCGGCCTCCTGTCCTTCCCCCTGACCGACTTCGACGCTGAGCTGCGCTTCAACGCCGGCAGCTACGCCAACCGCCTGGAATGGCTGATGCCCTACGGCGCCACGGTGCTGTTCGCGGCCGGCGGTACGGGCGAGTTCTTCTCGCTGGAACCCCAGGAATACGCCCAGGTCATCAAGACCGCGGCCGACACCTGCCGTGGCCGCGTGCCCATCGTCGGCGGCGCCGGCGGCGGCACCACCCTGGCGATCAAGTACGCGCAGGAAGCCGAGCGCAACGGTGCCCAGGGCGTGCTGCTGCTGCCGCACTACCTGACCGAGGCGACCCAGGAAGGCCTGGTCCAGCACGTCGAGGCCATCTGCAAGAGCGTCAAGATCGGCGTCATCGTCTACAACCGCGGCGCCACCAAGCTGAACGCCGCGTCGCTGATGAAGCTGGCCGAGCGCTGCCCCAACCTGATCGGTTTCAAGGACGGCCTGGGCGACATCGAGCGCATCGTCTCCATCCGCCAGCACCTGGGCGACCGCTTCGTCTACATCGGCGGCATGCCCACGCACGAGGTCTATGCCAACGCCTACAAGGCGCTGGGCGTGCCCACCTACTCCTCGGCGATCTTCAACTTCATCCCGCGCACCGCGATGGAGTTCTACAACGCCTACTGGGCCGGCGACACCGTCACCACGGGCCGCCTCATCGACGAGTTCTTCCTTCCCTACCTGGCCATCCGCAGCAAGGGCGAGGGCTACGCGGTCTCGATCGTCAAGGCCGGCGCCACCATCGTCGGCCACTCGGCCGGCCCGGTGCGCCCGCCCCTGACGGACCTGAAGCCCCAGGAGGTGGAAGAACTGGCCGCGCTGATCCGCAAGCTCGGCCCGCAGTAAGACCCCACCAACCACAAAGGAGACCCTCGATGTTCAAGAAGACCCTGATGGGCCTGGCGCTCGCCGTGGCCGCCACCGCGAGCCTGGCCGCCTATCCCGAGAAGCCCGTCACGCTGGTCGTGCCGTTCCCGCCGGGCGGCTCCACCGACAACATCGCCCGCGTGCTGGCGCAGAAGATGCAGGAATCGATCGGCGGCACCTTCGTCGTCGACAACAAGGCCGGTGCCACCGGCACCATCGGCGCTGCTTTCGTCAAGCGCGCGCCGGCCGACGGCTACACGCTGTTCGTGTCCTCGCTCGGCCCGTTCGTGATCGCCCCGCACCTGATCAAGGGCGTGCAGTACGACGCGCTGAAGGACTTCGACCCGATCACGGTGGCCGTGCAGGCGCCCAACCTGCTGGTCGTGCCCGCCAACTCGCCCTACAAGAACGTGGCCGACCTGCTGGCCGGCCTGAAGAAGACGCCGGGCAAGGTGAGCTTCGCTTCGTCGGGCAACGGCTCGTCCGACCACCTGTCGGCCGAACTGCTGTGGCAGCAGTCCGGCACCAGTGGCCTGCACATCCCCTACAAGGGCGGCGGTCCCGCCATCAACGACCTGCTGGGCGGCCAGGTGGACGCGGCGTTCGTGAACATCAACAGCATCATCCAGCACGTCAAGAGCGGCAAGGTGCGCGCGCTGGCGATCTCCTCGGACAAGCGCTCGCCGCTGCTGGCGGACCTGGCCACGCTGCAGGAGCAGGGCGTCAAGGGCGCCGAAGTGCAGTCCTGGCAAGCCGTCGCCGCGCCCAAGGGCCTGCCGGCGGACGTCAAGTCCAAGCTGCACGGCGCCATCGTCGCCGCGCTGAACGACCCGGCCATCAAGGAGAAGCTGCTGGCCCAGGGCTTCGAGATCGTCGCCAACACGCCCGAGCAGTTCGCCCGCTTCCAGGCCACCGAGTTCGCCCGCTGGAAGCAGCTGATCGAAGCGCGCAAGATCACCGCCGACTAAAGAAGAGGACGCGAGCGATGGCGACGCCTTCCACCCCCCGCAGCATCCGCATGCACGCGGCGGACAACGTCGCCATCGTGGCCAACGATGGCGGCCTCGAGGCCGGTGCCGTCATGCCGGACGGCCCGACCTTGCGAGAGCGCGTGCCGCAGGGCCACAAGGTGGCGCTGGTCGACCTGCCGGAAGGCAGCGAGATCCGGCGCTACAACGTGGTGATCGGCCGCGCGCTGCGCGACATCCCGGCCGGCAGCTGGGTGCACGAGAAGCTGCTGGCCATGCCTCCGGCCGCCAGCCTGGCCAACCTGCCGTCACCCCGCCGCGCGCAAGCCCCTGCCCCGCTCGAGGGCTACAGCTTCCAGGGCTACCGCAACGCCGACGGCTCCGTCGGCACGCGCAACCTGCTGGCCATCACGCAGACCGTGCAGTGCGTGGCCGGCGTCTCCAACATCGCCGCGGAGCGCATCCGCACCGAACTGCTGCCGCGCTATCCCAACGTGGACGGCGTGGTCGCGCTGGAACACACCTACGGCTGCGGCGTCGCCATCGACGCGCCCGACGCCGTGATCCCGATCCGCACGCTGCGCAACATCACGCTGAACCCCAACTTCGGCGGCGAGGTGCTGCTGGTGAGCCTGGGCTGCGAGAAGCTGCAGCCCGACCGCCTGCTGCCCCCCGGCGTGATCCCCATCGTGGCCGACGCCGAACCCGAGCCGCTCGACATGGTGCGGCTGCAGGACGAGCGCCACGTCGGCTTCCAGTCGATGGTGGACGCGGTCATCCGCCAGGCCATCCCGCACCTGGAACGCCTGAACGCGCGCCAGCGCGTCACCGTGCCGGCCAGTGAATTGGTGGTGGGCGTGCAGTGCGGCGGCAGCGACGCCTTCTCCGGCGTCACGGCCAACCCGGCCGTGGGCTTTTGCACCGACCTGCTGGTGCGCGCCGGCGCCACCGTCATGTTCTCCGAGGTCACCGAGGTCCGCGACGCCGTCGACCAGCTGACCTCGCGCTCCGCCACCACGGAAGTGGCCGAGGCGATCAAGCGCGAGATGGCCTGGTACGACGCCTACCTGGACCGCGGCCGCGTCGACCGCAGCGCCAACACCACCCCCGGCAACAAGGCCGGCGGCCTGTCCAACATCGTCGAGAAGGCGATGGGCTCGATCATCAAGTCGGGCACCTCCACCATCTCCGGCGTGCTGCCCCCGGGCGAGAAGCTCAAGAAGGACCAGCGCGGCCTGATCTACGCGGCCACGCCGGCCAGCGACTTCATCTGCGGCACGCTGCAGCTGGCCGCCGGCATGAACCTGCACGTGTTCACCACCGGCCGCGGCACGCCCTACGGCCTGGCCGAGGTGCCCGTCATCAAGGTCGGCACCCGCACCGACCTGGCGCGTCGCTGGCACGACCTGATCGACGTGAACGCCGGCCGCATCGCCGATGGCGAAGCGACCGTGGAAGACATCGGCTGGGAGATGTTCCGCCTGATGCTCGAAGTCGCCAGCGGCCGCCAGCGCACCTGGGCCGAGCAGTGGAAGCTGCACAACTCCCTGGTGCTGTTCAACCCGGCCCCCGTCACCTGATTCCCCAGACCACCATGACCTCTCCCATCGTCAAGAGCATGCGCGTCGTCCCCGTGGCGGGACGCGACGACATGCTGATGAACCTCTCGGGCGCGCACGCCCCCTTCTTCACCCGCAACATCGTCATCGTCACCGACAACGCCGGCCACACGGGCCTGGGCGAGGTGCCGGGCGGCGAGAAGATCCGCCAGACCCTGGAGGACGCACGGCCCCTGGTCGAAGGCCAGAGCGTCGGCAACCTGCAGGCGATCCTGAACACGATGCGCACGAAGTTCGCCGACCGCGACGCCGGCGGCCGCGGCCTGCAGACCTTCGACCTGCGCACCACCATCCATGCGGTGACCGCCGTGGAAGCGGCGCTGCTCGACCTGCACGGCCAGCACCTGGGCCTGCCGGTGGCGGCCCTGCTCGGCGAAGGCCAGCAGCGCGACGCGGTGCAGATGCTGGGCTACCTGTTCTTCGTGGGCGACCGCAAGAAGACCGACCTGCCCTATGCCAGCGAACCGGACGCCAAGGACGACTGGTTCCGCCTGCGCCACGAGGAGGCGATGACCCCCGCGGCCATCGTGCGCCTGGCCGAGGCGGCGCAGAAGCGCTACGGCTTCCAGGACTTCAAGCTCAAGGGCGGCGTGCTGCGCGGCGACGAGGAAGTCGAAGCGGTGACGGCGCTGCACGAGCGCTTCCCCGAAGCCCGCGTGACGCTGGACCCCAACGGCGGCTGGCTGCTGAAGGACGCGATCCGCCTCGGCGAGAAGATGCGCGGCATCGTCGCGTATGCCGAGGACCCCTGCGGCGCCGAGGAAGGCTTCTCCGGCCGCGAGGTGATGGCCGAGTTCCGCCGCGCCACCGGCCTGCCCACCGCCACCAACATGGTGGCGACCGACTGGCGGCAGATGGCCCACGCGCTGTCGCTGCAGGCCGTGGACATCCCGCTGGCCGACCCGCACTTCTGGACCATGGCCGGCTCGGTGCGCGTGGCCCAGACCTGCCGCGACTGGGGCCTGACCTGGGGCTCGCACTCCAACAACCACTTCGACATCTCGCTGGCCATGTTCACCCACGTCGGCGCCGCGGCGCCCGGCAAGGTGACGGCCATCGACACCCACTGGATCTGGCAGGACGGCCAGCGCCTGACCAGGGAGCCGCTGCAGATCCGCGAGGGCTACGTGCAGGTGCCGAAGAAGCCGGGCCTGGGCATCGAGATCGACGAGGGCGAGCTGGCCAAGGCGAACGCGCTGTACCAGCAGCACGGCCTGGGCGCGCGCGACGACGCGATCGCGATGCAGTTCCTGGTGCCCGGCTGGAAGTTCGATCCGAAGCGGCCCTGCATGGTGCGCTGACGTTTTCACTCCCTCCCCCTCCGGGGGAGGGTCGGGGTGGGGGCGCTCCGGACGCCCGAGCGCCCCCATCCCAGCCTTCCCCCGGAGGGGGAAGGAGCAAGACAGGAAATCCAGATGTTCAAGAACCTCATCAACGGCGAATGGGTCGGCGCCAGCCGCACCAGCCGCAACATCAACCCCTCCGACACGCGCGACCTGGTCGGCGAGTACGCCCAGGCCGATGCCGAGCAGGCGCGCCAGGCCATCGCCGCGGCCGCCAGGGCGCAGCCCGCGTGGGGCCTGTCCACGCCGCAGCAGCGCTTCGACATCCTGGACGCCGCCGGCGCCGAGATCCTGGCGCGCAAGGCGGAACTCGGCGACCTGCTGGCCCGCGAGGAAGGCAAGACCCTGCCCGAGGCGGTCGGAGAAGTCGTGCGCGCCGGGAACATCTTCAAGTTCTTCGCCGGCGAAGCGCTGCGCGCCAGCGGCGACGTCCTGGCCTCGGTGCGGCCCGGCGTCGGTGTCGAGGTCACGCGCGAGCCGGTGGGCGTGGTCGGCCTGATCACCCCCTGGAACTTCCCGATCGCCATCCCCGCCTGGAAGATCGCGCCCGCGCTGGCCTTCGGCAACGCCGTCGTGCTCAAGCCGGCCGACCTGGTGCCCGGCTCGGCCTGGGCGATCGCCGACATCCTGCACCGCGCGGGCCTGCCGGCCGGCGTGTTCAACCTGGTGATGGGCCGCGGCTCGGAAGTCGGGCAGGTGCTGCTGGACGATGCGCTCGTGGACGCGATCAGCTTCACCGGCTCGGTGGCCACCGGCCAGCGCATCGCGGCCGCCTGCGTCAAGCGCATGGCCAAGTTCCAGCTCGAGATGGGCGGCAAGAACCCGATGGTGGTGCTGGACGACGCCGACCTGGGCGTGGCCGTCAACGCCGCCGTCAACAGCGGGTTCTTCTCGACCGGGCAGCGCTGCACGGCGTCGTCGCGCGTGATCGTCACCGAAGGCATCCACGACCGCTTCGTCGCCGCCATGGCCGAGCGCATGAAGGCGCTGAAGGTGGACGACGCGCGCAAGGCCGGCACCGACATCGGCCCGGTGGTCGACGACAAGCAGCTGGCGCAGGACCTGGAGTACATCGGCATCGGCAAGTCCGAAGGTGCGCGCCTCGTGGCCGGCGGCGAAGCGGTGGAGCGCAACGCGGACGGCGCGCCCGGCCACTACCTGCGCCCCGCCCTCTTCGCCGACACCACCAAGGACATGCGCATCAACCGCGAGGAGATCTTCGGCCCGGTGGTCAGCGTGCTGCGCGCCCGTGACTATGAAGAGGCGCTGGCGCTCGCCAATGACACGCCGTTCGGCCTGGCCGCCGGCATCGCGACCACCTCGCTCAAGCACGCCACGCATTTCAAGCGGCATTCGCAGGCGGGCATGGTGATGGTGAACCTGCCCACCGCCGGCGTGGACTACCACGTGCCGTTCGGCGGCCGCAAGGGGTCCAGCTTCGGTCCGCGCGAGCAGGGCCGCTACGCCGCGGAGTTCTACACCACCGTCAAGACGGCCTACACCCAGGCCTGATCGCGCCACAGCGCACAAGGAGTTGCCATGAAGATCGGATTCATCGGGCTGGGCATCATGGGCGCGCCCATGGCCCGCCACCTGGCCGACGCCGGCCACGAGCTGTTCGTCCACACGCGCAGCAAGCTGCCGGCCGTCATCGCCGAGACGAAGGCGGTGGGCTGCGCCAGCGCCGCCGAGGTCACGCGCCAGGCCGAGGTGGTCTTCACCATGGTGCCGGACACGCCGGACGTGGAAGCCGTGCTGTTCGGCTCGGACGGCATCGCATCGGCGCTGCAGGCCGGCGCGAGCGGCCCGCGCAAGGTGGTGGTGGACATGAGCTCGATCTCGCCCACGGCCACCAAGGCCTTCGCGCAGAAGATCAATGCCCTGGGCGCCGACTACGTCGACGCGCCGGTCTCGGGCGGCGAGGTCGGCGCCAAGGCGGGGTCGCTCACCATCATGTGCGGGGGCGACCCGGCCGTGTTCGAGCGGGTGCGGCCGCTGCTCGAGAAGATGGGCAAGAACATCACCCTGGTGGGCGGCAACGGCGACGGCCAGACCACCAAGGTGGCCAACCAGATCATCGTGGCGCTGAACATCGCCGCGGTCGGCGAGGCGCTGCTGTTCGCCAGCAAGGCCGGCGCCGATCCGGCCAAGGTGCGCGAAGCGCTGATGGGCGGCTTCGCGGCGAGCCGCGTGCTGGAAGTGCACGGCGACCGCATGGTCAAGCGCACCTTCGCACCGGGCTTTCGCATCGCGCTGCACCAGAAGGACCTGGGCCTGGCGCTGCAGGGCGCGCGCGAGCTGGGCATGTCGCTCCCGCAGACGGCCAGCGCGGCCCAGCTGATGCAGGCCTGCGCCGCCAACGGCATGGGCGGGCTGGACCACTCGGCGCTGGTGCGGGCGCTGGAGATCATGGCGGCCCACCAGGTCGCAGAGGGCTGAGCGGCGCGCGGTCCTCGGGATCGGCCACGCGGCGCGGCGGCGATACTCGGCGTCCCGCCGCCTGCCGAACACGCCCATGAAGCCCGCCATCGACGCCCTGAAGAAGACCTTCCGCGAAGGGCGCCACGCCGAAGCCATCGCGCAGTGCGAGGCCCTGTCCGCCCAGGAGCCCGGCAACCTGGACCTCAAGCGGCTGTGCGCCACCATGAACGCGGTGGCGGGCCGCTACGCGCGCTCGCTGGAGCTGCTGCATGAAGTCCGCAACCCCGACAAGGAAGACCCGGACATCCTGTTCAACATCGCCCTGTGCGAGCGGCAGCTGGACAACTTCCAGGGCGCGGAGAAATTCTTCGCGATCTTCACCGACAAGTTCCCGCAGGATGCGGGCGGCTGGGCCCGCCGCGCCGAGTGCAGGTTCCGGCTGAACGACTTCGAGGAGGCACTGCGCCTGGCGGACCGTGCGATCGGGCTCGACGCATCGTCTCTCGAAGCCTGGACCGTCCGGGGAAACTGCCAGCATTCGCTCGGTCGATTCGAGGAGGCGCAGGCCAGCCTGACGCGGGCGGTTCAACTGGCGCCGAACCTCGCCCCCCTGCGCGTCGCGCGCGCCGACGCCTTCCAGGCCGCCGGCAGGCTGCAGGAGGCGGCGGCCGACTACCAGGCCGCCTTGTCGCTGGCCCCCGCGGATGCGCAGACCCTGAAGAAGGCGACCCTCTGCCTGCTGGAGCAGGGGCTGGGCGAGCAGGCGCTCGACCTGTGCCGCGACATCCTGAAGGTGCAGCCCGACAACCTGACGGCGCGCCTGGGCGCGGAGTGGGTGCTCAGCCAGCTGGTCCCGCTCTGGCACATCCCGATGATGAACGAGCAGGAGCGCAACCAGGCCTACCACGACGGCCTCAAGGCCGTGGTCGCGCCGGACAAGCTTGTCTTCGAGATCGGGACGGGGTCCGGACTGGTCTCGATGATGGCGGCGAAGCTGGGCGCGCGGCAGGTCGTGACCTGCGAGGCCGTCGGCCTGGTCGCCCGCACCGCCAGGAAGGTCATCGAGCGCAACGGCTTGAAGGACCGCATCACCGTGCTGGCCAAGCCCTCGCAGGCGGTCCGGATCGGGGAGGACCTGCCCGCGCAGGCCGACATCCTGGTGCACGAGATCTTCTCCAGCGAGCTGCTGGGCGAACACGTGCTGCCCGCGATCGAGGACGCCCGGCAGCGCCTGCTGCGGCCCGGTGGCATCGTCCTGCCGGCGGCGGCCAGCATCATGGTGGCGCTCGTGGGCGGCGACGACCTCGCCCGCACCATCCACGCCGGGGAAAGCTTCGGCTTCGACCTGCGCGACTTCAACGCCATCAACGCGAAGAAGCGGCCGCTGTACCGAGAGGACCTGTCGCCGGTGTTGATGAGCGAACCGGTCGAGGCCTTCCGGTTCGACTTCCAGCGGGATTCGGCCTTTCCCGCGGAAAGCAGGCGGCTGGAGATGGCCGCGACGCGGGCCGGCCGCTGCTACGGCCTCATCCAGTGGATCCGCATCGACATGGCCGAGGGGGTGCGCTTCGAGAACCACCCTTCGCAGCGCCGCGCCCTGGCGAACTGGCAGCACGCCACCTTCGGTTTCGACGAGCCGATCGAGCTGGTGGCAGGCCGGCGGGTGGCCATCGCCGCCACCCACGACCGCTCGCGGCCCTGGTTCGCCCTGGCGACCGGCTCCTGAAGCAGGCTGGGCCCCTTACGCAACTGACCTAACGCCCTGCCCCGCGCTTCCCTAACGTAACAGCCACTCGGCCCGCCACAATCCGTTACACACACGGATGAGGTAGTTACACGTGGGCATGATGCAGACGATCACCGAATGGACGAGGCGGACGACTTCCTCGTTCGGCGGCTCGCGGCCGCCCGCTGGAGACACCGAGTTCCCGCAGACCGTGGTGTCCGAGCCGGACAAGCCCGGCGACCTGGTCTACCGGCTCAAGCGCTGGCCCGAACTGCCGACGGCCATGCGCACCGCCGAAGTGCTGCGGCTCCTGTCGCTGTTGAGCAGCCGGCCCTTGCGCCGCAGCTGGATCCTGGAGCGCACCCGCCTGGGTGAGGAGCACCTGGAGATGCTGACGAAGCGGCTGTCGGCCCAGGGCGCGCTGGACATCTTCGATCCAGCGCTCCTGCCGACGCGGGCCTTCGCGCTGAACGCCCGGCGCTAGGCGGCCGGCTTCTGCGTTACCGGCGCGGCCTGCGCCTGCTTGACGGCGGAGCCGGCGCGCTGCGCCGTGCGATCGACCAGCCGCTTGAGGTTGGTCAGCGAGACCAGGTGCATCGAGATGAGGTGCAGCTCGCCGGCGCGGAACAGCGCCATCACCTTGTCGTCGGGCAGGGCCTGCAGCTTCTTCTCGTCGACCACCATCAGCCCGCCCACGGTGAAGGTGCGGCCGTCGACCAGGTCCGCCTTGGCGCTCATCTCGGTCAGCACGCCCAGGTCGGACAGCTTCTGGCAGAACGCCTCGGTGCGCAGGTATTCCACCTGGTAGCGCTTCAGGAAGTCCAGCGCGTTCTGCAGGAAGGGCGTGTCGGCCCCCTTGTCGTCGAACAGCGCCTCGCCCTCCGCCTCGTTCAGGCCGGAGAAGCCCTCGTCGATGCACACGGCCATCTGATCGCCGCCCTGCAGGTCGGCCAGCACGAAGGGGTAGCGGCGCACGAAGGCGGGGATGTAGCTGGCGGACCAGCGGTCGCCGGTGTCCAGGTACAGGTTCTCGCTGTTGCGCAGCCCGAGCACCGCCGCCGGGGCGACCTTGCCGTTGCGCTGCCGCGTGAAGACGATCGGGTATTCCTTGCAGGCCTCGTTGAACTCCACGCCGGCCAAGTACAGCGAGTTGGTGCTGCGCGCGAAGGCGTAGCCCGGCGTGGGCCGGATCCGCAGCTTGCGGTGCTTGTCGCGGTTGAGCAGCGCGGGCTTGTCGTAGTACGTCGTATCGGACATGGTCACTCCTGCATCGTCTGCGGCGTGCGCGCCGCCAGCACCTTGTCGATGCGGCGCCCGTCCAGGTCCACCACTTCGAAAGTCCAGTCCCCGCACTCTATCCGTTCGCCCACGGCCGGCAAATGCCCGGATACGGACAGAAGCAACCCGGCCACCGTGTTGTAGCGTCCGCGGTCCTCCTCGGGCAGGTCGCGGATGTCCAGCCGCGCCTTCAGCTCGGCCACGGGCATCAGGCCGTCGAGCAGCCAGGAGCCGTCGTCGCGCGGCGTGGCCCACGCCTCGGTCAGCCCCTGCGGCCGCAACTCGCCGGTGATGGCTTCCAGCAGGTCGCGCGGCGTCACCAAGCCCTGCACCACGCCGTACTCGTCGACCACGAACACCACCCGGTGCGACTGGCGCCGGAACTGCTCGAGCAGCTCCATGCCGGTGAGCGTCTCCGGTACGAAGGCGGCAGGCACGGCCTGCGCATCCACGGTCCCCTCGTGCTGCGGGCCCAGCGACAGCAGGCGCGCGATGCTGACGATGCCCACCACGTCGTCGAGCGAGCCGCGGCACACCGGGTACCAGGAGTGCGCGCCGCCCTCGCCGGCCAGGCGCAGGGCGTCGGCCACCGTGAAGGAGGCGTCCAGCCATTCGATGTCCGAGCGCGGCACCATCATCGAGCCGAGCGCGCGGTCGTCCAGGTGGAACACGTTGCGCACCATCTGGTGCTCCTGCGCCTCGATCACGCCGGCGTCCACGCCCTCTTCCAGGCTGTGGGCGATCTCCTCCTCGGTCATGCCGCGCACCTGCGTGGTGTCGATGCGCAGCAGCAGCAGCACGGCCTGCGTGGTCGCCGACAGCAGCTTCACGAAGGGCGAGGCCGCGCGCGCGACCCAGTCCATCGGCGGCGAGACCAGCCGCGAGACCCGCTCCGGATAGAGCTGCCCGATGCGCTTGGGCACCAGCTCGCCGAAGATGATGCTGACGAAGGTGATGATGGCCACCACGATGGCCGTGGCCACGATGCCCGATGGGCCATCCGGCATGCCGAACCCCTGCAGCCAGCGCGCGAGCTTGGCGCTGAACGCGGCCTCGCCCACGATGCCGGTGAGCACGCTGATCGAGGTGATGCCCACCTGCACGGTGGACAGGAAGCGCGTGGGGTTCTCCAGCAGGCGCAGCGCGGTGGCCGCGCCCTTGTCGCCTTCCTCCTCCAGCGCGATCAACCGCGCCTTGCGGCTGGAGGCCAGGGCCATCTCGGACATCGCGAACACGCCGTTGAGCACTGTCAACAGCGCGATCAGCAGAAAATCCATGGCTCACCAGGGGAGTCGGACACGATGGGACTGTATCTGATCGGGGATGTGCAGGGCTGCGACGACGCGCTCGCCAGGCTCTTGGCCAAGGTCGCGTTCTCGCCCAGCCGCGACCGCGCGATCCTGCTCGGGGACCTGGTCAACCGCGGCCCGGCATCGGCGGCCGTGCTGCGCCGGCTGATGGCGCTGGACGGCGCCGCCACCTGCCTGCTGGGCAACCACGACCTGAGCCTGCTGGCGGTGGCGCACGGCCTGCATGCGCCGCATGGCAACGACACCATGGACTCGGTGCTGGACGCACCGGACCGCGAGGCGATGCTGCACTGGCTGCGGCACCAGCGCATGGCCCTGCACGAGCACGGCCTGCTGATGGTCCACGGCGGCGTGCTGCCGCAGTGGGACCTGGCCAGGACGCTGGAACTCGCGGGCGAGGTGGAGGCGGTGCTGCGCGGTGCGTCGCACGTGGAGTTCCTCGCGAAGATGTACGGCAACGAGCCGGCGAAGTGGGACGACTCGCTGGCCGGCGCCGACCGGCTGCGGCTGATCGTGAATGCGCTCACGCGCCTGCGCTTCTGCACGCCGGAGGGCGAGATGCGGCTGAAGGGCTCGGGCGGTTTGGATGATGCGCCGCCGGGTACGCTGGCCTGGTTCGACGTGCCGGGCCGGCGCACGGCGGGCGTGCCCATCGCTTTCGGGCACTGGTCGCAGCTGGGGCTGCTGCTGCGCGACGACGTGATCGCGCTGGACACGGGGTGCGTGTGGGGCGGCTGCCTGAGCGCGCTTCGCTACGACCCGGCGACCGGGTCACGCGAGGTGGTGCAGGTGCAGTGTGAGCAGGCGCAGGTGCCGGGGGATTGAACGGGGAAAACAGAACACAGAGGCACAGAGGCACGGAGGAATACAGAGTTCAGCAGGAAGGACTCCCTATCTCGTCCTTCCTCTGTGCCTCCGTGCCTCTGTGTTCTGTGCCGGTATTCCTACTGCGCCGGCTGCTTGAACAGCGCCGCGACCTTGCGCCGCGTCTTGATGTTCGCCGACACGCGGCTCACCGCCGGCTTGGCGGCGCCTTCCCAGGCGGGCTTCACTTCGCCCTCGGGCGCCTGGTAGGGCTGGTCGAAGAACGGGTCCTTCGGCGCCGAGGGGGAGCGGGCTTCGCGCGGCGGGCGCGGCCGCTCGCGGTCGCGCACCTCTTCCATCACGTCGCGCGGGTCGCCCAGTTCGCCGCGTTCGCGCCAGGTGCGGCGGCCGTCGTTGATGCGGCCGCGCGGGCGGTCTTCCTCGAACTCGATCGGCTCGAGCTCGATCTTCTTCTTGAGCAGCTTCTCCAGGTCGGCGACCAGCCGGGCGTCGCTGTTGGACACCAGCGTCACCGCCAGGCCCGAGGCGCCCGCGCGGCCGGTGCGGCCGATGCGGTGGATGTAGTCCTCGGGGTTGAACGGCACGTCGAAGTTGAAGACCGCAGGCACGTCCTTGATGTCCAGGCCGCGGGCGGCCACGTCGGTGGCCACCAGCAGGTCGACCTCGCCGGCCTTGAAAGCCGCCAGCGCCTTCAGGCGTTCGTCCTGGCTCTTGTCGCCATGCATCGCCACGGCCTTCATGCCTTCGCGCTCCAGCGAGCGGGCCAGCCGCGCGCATCCGAGCTTGCTGTTGACGAAGACGAAGGCCTGGCTGATGCCGCGCTGGCGCACAAGCTGCCGCACGGCACGGCGCTTGTCGTCGTCGACCACGCTGTAGAAATGCTGCTCCACGGTGGACGCCGTGGCGTTGGGCCGCGAGACCTCGATGGTCACCGGGTCGTTCAGGTAGCTGTTGGCCAGCCGCTTGATCTCGGGCGAGAAGGTGGCCGAGAACAGCAGCGTAGTGCGCTGCTTGGGCAGGTACGACAGGATGCGCTGCAGGTCCGGCAGGAAGCCGATGTCCAGCATGCGGTCGGCCTCGTCGAGCACCACGTACTCGACCTGGTTGAGCACCGCGTTCTTGGCCTCGATGTGGTCCAGCAGCCGGCCGGGCGTGGCGACCAGCACCTCGACGCCCTTCTTCAGTTCAGCCGTCTGCGGCTTCATGTCGATGCCGCCGAACACCACCGTGCTGCGCAGGTTGGTGTGCTTGGCGTACAGCTTGACCTGCTGCGCGACCTGGTCGGCCAGCTCGCGGGTGGGCAGCAGCACCAGCGCGCGCACCGGGTGCCGCGCGGGCGAGGTCGAAGCGTTCTCGTGCTTGAGCAGGCGTTGCAGCAGCGGCAGCGAGAAGGCCGCGGTCTTGCCGGTGCCGGTCTGGGCGGCGCCCATCACGTCCTTGCCGGTCAGCACCACGGGGATGGCCTGGGCCTGGATCGGCGTCATCTGCTCGTAGCCCATTTCGGCTACGGCGCGCGCCAGGGGTTCGGCCAGGTTGAGGTTGGAGAAGGAGGCGGTCATCAACCCGCGATTGTCTCACCCCCCGGGGAAGGGGCGAGGGACGAGGGGCTAGGGGCTAGGGAACAGCCAGGAAAGCCCAGCCATAAGCCAGCCCCTCGCCCCTCGCCCCTCGTCCCTCGTCCCTCGTCCCTGCCTTCAAAGCGCCTTCGCGCTGAACGTGTCGCAAGACTTCACGCTCCCCGTCTTCAGCCCCGTCGTGAACCACCGCTGCCGCTGCTGGCTGGTCCCGTGGGTGAAGCTCTCCGGCACCACGGCCCGGCCGGAAGACTTCTGCAGGGCGTCGTCGCCGATGCGGGCGGCGGCGTTCATGGCCTCCTCCACGTCGCCCTGCTCCAGGATCTGGCGCGAGTTCTGCGCGTGGTGGCCCCACACGCCGGCGAAGCAGTCGGCCTGCAGTTCCAGCCGCACGCTCATCGAGTTCTGCTCGGCCGCGCTCACCCGCCCGCGCAGCCCGTGCACGCGCTCGGTGATGCCCAGCTGGTGCTGCACGTGGTGGCCCACCTCGTGGGCAATGACATAGGCCTGGGCGAAGTCGCCGGGCGCGCCCAGCCGGCTCTTGAGCGTCTCGTAGAAGCTCAGGTCGATGTAGACCTTCTCGTCGGCCGGGCAGTAGAACGGGCCCATCGCCGCCTGGCCCTGGCCGCAGGCCGTGCCGATGGCGCCGCGGAACAGCACCAGCTTGGGTTCGCGGTACTGCGCGCCGCTCTGCTTGAACAGGTCCTTCCACACGTCCTCGGTGTCGGCCAGCACGGTGGAGACGAAGCGCCCCATCTGGTCGTTGGCGGGGACGGGCTGCGGCGTGCCCTGCTGCTGCACCTGGGGTGCGCCGCCTCCGGAGAGGATGCTGAGGATCGTCAGCGGGTTGATGCCGAAGATCGCGCCGCCCACCAGCGCGATGACGATGGTGCCGATGCCGATGCTGCGGCCCCCCAGGTGGAACCCGCCGCCCCCGCCGCCACCCTGGCGATAGTCCTCGACATTGCTCGACTCACGGTTGCCTTCCCAGCGCATGATGCGACCCCTGCGGTACAGTAAAAAGATGCTAAGCCCCCCGGTCGCGGCCCCTGTCGGCCTTCGCCGCATCCTGGTCACCGGTTTCGACCCGTTCGGCGGCCAGCCGATCAACCCCAGCTGGATCGCCGTCCAGGCCCTAGACGGGCTCGAGCTCGACGGCCACCTGGTGGTCGCTGCCCAGCTGCCCACCCAGTTCGGCCATTCGCTGCAGGCGCTGGATGAGCTGATCGCCGAGCACCGGCCCAGCCTGGTGGTGGCCACCGGCCAGGCCGGCGGGCGCTCGGCCATGTCGCTGGAGCGGGTGGCGATCAACGTCAACGATGCGCGCATCCCGGACAACCTGGGCAAGCAGCCGATCGACACGCGCGTCATCGAAGACGGGCCCGTGGGCTACTTCAGCACCCTGCCGATCAAGGCCATGCTCACCGCGATGCTGGCCGACGGCCTGCGCGCCGAGGTGTCGCAGACCGCGGGCACCTTCGTGTGCAACCACGTCTTCTACGGCCTGATGCACAAGCTAGCCACCGATCCCTCGTGCGAAGGCACGCGCGGCGGGATGATCCACGTGCCCTGGCTGCCGCAGCAGGGCCATCCCTCGATGACGCCGGACCAGGTCTCGCGCGGGCTCGAGGTGGCGCTGCGCTGTGCCGTCCATACCCACCGCGACGTGCGGATACAGGCGGGTGCGCTGAACTGAAAACGGCCCCCCGCCTAAAATCAGCGGGTGCCGATCACCAACGCCGACCTCCATTGCCACTCCGTGGTCTCCGACGGCACCCTGACGCCGGAGGCGCTGGCGGCACGGGCCGCCGCCAACGGCGTCGAGCTGTGGGCCCTGACCGACCATGACGAGATCGGCGGCCAGCAGCGGGCCGCGGCCGCCGCCCGCGAGAACGGGATGCGCTACCTCACCGGCACCGAGATCTCGGTCACCTTCGCCGGCGAGACGGTGCACATCGTGGGCCTGGGCTTCGATCCCGAGGATCCGCGCATGCTGCAAGGCCTCACCGCCACCCGCGGCGGCCGCGGCGCCCGGGCGATCGAGATGTCCGATCAGCTGGCCCAGGTGGGCATCCACGGCGCCTACGAGGGCGCCCTCAAGTACGTCGGCAACCCCGAGCTGATCTCGCGCACCCACTTCGCGCGCTACCTGGTCGAGGCCGGCATCTGCAAGGACACCTCCGAGGTGTTCCGCCGCTACCTCACCGACGGCAAGCCCGGCTTCGTGCCCCACCGCTGGGCCAGCCTCCGGGACGCGGTGCAGTGGATCACGCAGACCGGCGGCGCGGCGGTGATCGCGCACCCGGCGCGCTACCGGTTCACGCCCACCGAGGAGTACGCGCTCTTCACCGAGTTCAAGGCGCACGGCGGCCAGGGCGTCGAGGTCGTGACGGGCAGCCACTCGGCGGCCGAAGCCGTGCGCTACGCCGACACGGCGCGCGAGTTCGGCCTGGCGGCCTCGCGCGGCAGCGACTTCCACAGCCCCGACGAGAGCCACACCGACCTGGGCAAGCTGCCCCCGCTGCCGGCCGACCTCACGCCCGTCTGGCAACTGCTGGCGGACCGCATCCGGTGACCGCCCCGCCGCCGCCGCGGCCCCGCACGCCCCGCACCGAGCTGGCCGGCATCGCGCTGGTGCTGGGCGCCTGCGCCTCCTTCTCGGTGCTGGACACCACCACCAAGGGGGTGAGCCCCTACGTGCCGCTGCTGATGGCGCTGTGGTTCCGCTACGCCTTCCAGGCCATCGCCACCACCGCGGTGGTGCTGCCCTGGCGCGGCGTGGGCGTGCTGCGCACCCGGCACCTGCCCTTCCAGTGCCTGCGCGGCCTGCTGCTGATGGTCAGCAGCCTGCTGGCCTTCCTGAGCCTGCGCTACATGCCGGTGGGCGAGTTCACCGCCATCGTCATGATGGCGCCGCTGGCCGTCACGCTGCTGGCGGCCACCGTGCTCAAGGAGCGGGTCTCGGCGATGCGCTGGGCCCTGGTGGCCGGCGGGTTCGCCGGCACGCTGGTGATCATCCGCCCCGGCGGCGAGAGCTTCAGCTGGGCCATGCTGCTGCCGCTCGGGTTGGTTGCCAGCAACGCCTGGTTCCAGGTGCTGACCAGCAAGCTGGCCCGCACCGAGGACCCCGTCACGATGCACCTGTACACCGGCTGGGTGGGCACGCTGCTCGCCTCCCTGGCGCTGCCCTTCGTCTGGACCCCGCTGGACAACGCCTGGCTGTGGGCCGGGTTGTGCCTGATGGGACTGATGGGCACCGTGGGACATTTCATGCTCATCCTGGCCTTCCGCAACGCTTCGGCGTCGATCCTGACGCCCTACCTGTATTCGCAGATCGGCTTCGCCATGGTCGCCGGCTGGCTGGTCTTCGGCCACGTCCCGGACGGCTGGTCGCTGCTGGGCATGGCGCTGATCGCCGCCTGCGGCGCGGCCGGCGCCTGGCTGACGGTGCGCGAGTCGCGCGCCCCGGCGATGCAGCCCGAGACCGCGAAGGCCTGAGCCATGGCCCAGTACTTCGAGCTCCACCCCGACAACCCGCAGGTGCGCCTGCTCAAGCAGGCGGCGGCGCTGCTGGACCAGGGCGGCGTGCTGGCCGTCCCCACCGACTCCAGCTACGCCTTCGCCTGCCACCTGGACGACAAGGCCGCCGCCGACCGCCTGCGCCAGCTGCGCGGCGTGGACGAACGGCACCACCTGACGCTGCTGTGCCGCGACCTGAGCGAGCTGTCCAACTACGCCCGGGTCGACAACCGCCAGTACCGCCTGCTCAAGCTCGCGACGCCCGGGCCCTACACCTTCATCCTGGAGGCCACCCGCGAGGTGCCGCGCCGGGTGAGCCATCCGCAGCGCAAGACCATCGGGCTGCGCGTGCCGGAGCACACCGTCCTGCGCCAGCTGCTGGAGCTGCACGAGGAGCCGCTGCTGGCCACCACGCTGATCCCGCCGAACGAGACCGAACCCCTGAACGACGCGCAGGAGATCCGCCGCCGCTGGCAATCGCAGCTGGCCGGCGTGATCGATGCCGGCGCCTGCCCGCAGGAGCCCACCACGGTGGTGGACCTCACGCCCATGGGCAACGGCGGCAACGCCGAGGTCACCCGGGTGGGGCGCGGCGACGCGGCCCGCCTGGGCCTGTGACCGGCGCTCCCGGGCACCCGAAGCCCCTCTGAGACAATCCCCGCCTGCCCATGGAAAACGCCATCCAGACCGTCCTGATCTACGCATTGCCGGTCCTGTTCGCCATCACCATCCATGAAGCCGCGCACGGCTATGTCGCGCGCCACTTCGGGGACAACACCGCCTACATGCTGGGGCGGGTGACGCTCAACCCGATCAAGCACATCGACCCCATCGGCACCATCGCGATGCCGCTGCTGCTGTACTTCGCCACCTCGGGCGCCTTCCTGTTCGGCTACGCCAAGCCGGTGCCGGTGAACTTCGGACACCTGCGGCACCCGCGCCGTGATTCCATCCTGGTCGCCCTGGCCGGCCCGGCCTCCAACTTCGTCCAGGCGCTGATGTGGGCCATCGTGTTCACGGTGCTCGTGTCCATGGGCGTGGACGAGCGCTTCTTCCTGGAGATGGCCAAGGCCGGCGTGCTGGTCAATCTGGTGATGTGGGCCTTCAACCTGTTCCCGCTGCCGCCGCTGGACGGTGGCCGCGTCGTCACCGGCCTGCTGCCCCCGCGCGCGGCCTGGACCTTCAGCCGGATCGAGCCCTACGGCTTCTTCATCGTGCTGGGCCTGGTGGTCGCCGGCGTGGTCGGCACGGTGTGGCTGCGCCCGCTGATCTCCTGGGGCTACTCGGTCCTGGGCCTGCTGCTGACGCCGCTGAACGCCCTGCTCTCCTGATCTTCCATGAACGCTCCCGTCGTCCGCTACCTCACCGGCATCACCACCACCGGCACGCCCCACCTGGGCAACTACGTGGGCGCCATCCGGCCCACCGTGCAGGCCAGCCGCCGGCCCGGCACCCAGAACTTCTACTTCCTGGCCGACTACCACGCGCTGATCAAGTGCGACGAGCCGGCGCGCATCCAGCGCTCCACGCTGGAGATCGCCGCCTGCTGGCTGGCCGCGGGCCTGGACCCCGAGCAGGTCTACTTCTACCGCCAGTCCGACATCCCCGAGATCCCCGAACTGACCTGGTTCCTCACCTGCGTCACCGGCAAGGGCCTGCTCAACCGCGCCCATGCCTACAAGGCGCAGGTGGACAAGAACGCCGCGGCGAACGTGGACCCCGACACCGACGTCACCGCGGGCCTTTTCATGTACCCGGTGCTGATGGCCGCCGACATCGTGCTGTTCAACGCGCACAAGGTGCCGGTGGGCCGCGACCAGGTGCAGCACCTGGAGATGGCGCGTGACATGGCCTCCAGCTTCAACCACCTCTACGGCGAGCACTTCACCCTGCCCGAGGCGCAGGTCGACGAGACGGTGGCCACCTTGCCCGGCCTGGACGGCCGCAAGATGAGCAAGAGCTACGACAACGTCATCGCCCTGTTCGGCCCGCGCGAGCAGATGCGCAAGCAGATCTTCTCCATCGTCACCGACTCGCGCGCGCCCGGCGAGCCCAAGGCGGTGGAAGGCTCGGCCCTGTTCCAGGTCTACCAGGCCTTCGCCGACGAGGCCGAGACCGCGGCGCTGCGCAAGGCCTATGCCGAGGGCATCGCCTGGGCCGACGCCAAGCAGCTGCTGTTCGAGCGCATCGACCGCGAGATCGCGCCCATGCGCCAGCGCTACGAGGAACTGGTGAACGATCCGGCGCAGCTCGAACGCATCCTCAAGGGGGGGGCCGACAAGGCGCGCGCCATCGCCACGCCCTTCCTGGGCCGGCTGCGCCACGCCGTGGGCCTTCGCAACCTGGCCGCGCAGCCGCAGTCGACCGCCAAGGCCAAGGCGAAGACCGCGCTGCCCTCCTTCAAGCAGTACCGCGAAGCCGACGGCCGCCACTACTTCAAGTTCGTCGACGCCGGCGGCGCGCTGCTGCTGCAAAGCGTGGGCTTCGATTCGCCCCAGGACGCCGGCCGCGCCGTGGCCCGCCTCAAGCAGGAGGGCCTTGCGGCCGCGTCCGGCGCCGCGGCCCCGGCCAAGGGCGTAAGCCCGGCCCAGGTGCAGGCCGCGCTGGCGCAGCTGGCCGCCGGCTGAGTTGGCATGCTAATGGCGGTATCCTTGCGTTCGCGATGAAGCCCAACCCGAATCCCTCCACTCTCTACGTGATCGACGACCACCCGCTGATGCGCGAGGCGGTGGTGATGCTGCTGCGGCGGCTGCGCCCCGGCGCGCACGTGATCGAGCTCGATCGCATCGGCGGCATGGAATCTGCGGTCAAGCAGCACGGCTTCCCCGACCTGATCTGCCTGGACCTGAAGCTGCCCGACACCACCGGCACCTCGGGCGTGCACGAGATGAAGAACCGCTTCCCGCAAGCGCCCCTGGCCGTGCTGTCGGCCTCGCCGGCCGCCGACGCGGAGGAGGCCTGCATCGAGGCGGGCGCCGACATCTACATCGAGAAATCCTCCGGCGCGCAGGAGATCGGCAACGCGCTGCGCGCGCTGCTCACCACCGACGGCAGCTTCGAGGAGCTGGCGCCCACCGACAACAAGCTGTCCAAGCGCCAGAAGCAGCTGATCGTGATGCTCGACCGCGGCCTGTCCAACCGCGAGATCGCCGACGAGCTGGGCATCAGCGAGCACACGGTCAAGGTGCACCTGTGGCGACTGTTCCGCCGGCTGGGCGTCAAGAGCCGCACCCAGACCATTCACTACGCCCGCACGCACGGGCTCCTGGGTTCCTGAGCGACTGACGCGCGCCGCGCTGCAGGGCGCAGCGCGTCAGCGCAGCGAGGCCGCCTCGCCTACGGGCACGGCAGCCGGCAGCTTGGCCGCATCGCCGCGGATGCGGTCGATCGTCGAGGCCGCGCGCTGCGCCAGCAGGGGATCGGTGGGGTTCACGCGCAGGCGGAACATCGACCCCCGCCCCGGCCGCGAGGCCAGCTCCAGCGGATGCCCCAGGATGTTGGACAGGCGGCCGACGATGTACAGCCCCAGCCCGAAGCCGTCCTCCGTGCCCATGTGGCTGGGCACCTTGTAGAACTCCCGGAAGATCTCGCGCTGGTAGGCCGGCGCGATACCCACGCCGGTGTCCCACACCTCGATGCGCGGCCCGCTGCGCCCGCCGCGCCCGGCCACCAGCACGCCGCCGCGTTCGGTGTACTTCACCGCGTTGGAGATCAGGTTGCCCACGATGCGCTGCAGCAGGATGGGGTCCGACGTCACCGTGCCCGGCACCGCATGCACGCGGAACTGCAGGCCCTTGGCCTCGGCCAGCGGCCGGTACTGCAGCTCCAGGTCGTGCAGCAGCTTGTCCAGGCGCAGCTCCTCGATGTTCAGCTTGATCTTCCCGGAGTCCAGCCGCACCAGGTCGAACAGCGAATCGAACAGCGCGTTGACCGCCTTGGTCGACTCCACGATCTTGGGCGCGATGTCGTGCACCAGCTCCGGCTCGCTGCCCAGCCAGTCGGCGTACAGGCCCAGCGCGTGCACCGGCTGGCGGATGTCGTGCGCGGCGCTCGCGAGGAACCGGTTCTTGATCTCCACCGCGTCCAGCGCGGCCTGAGTCTGGCGAGTCAGCGATTCGATCAGCTGCCGGTTGCTGTACTGCAGCTCGAAGTTCTTGCGGTGCGTGACGTGCAGGCGCAGGCCCGCCTGGCGCAGCACCTGCCAGAACGTCAGCAGCAGCAGCACCATCCACCAGTGGTAGAGCGGCCCGCGCCCGCCCAGGTCCACGCCCATGCGCCAGGCCATGACGGCCAGCGCGGTCAGCGCCAGCGCGTCCAGGTAGCGGCGCATGGTCGGCAGGTGGCTGGACAGGCTGTTGATCGAGAACATCGCCATGCCGGCCAGGATCAGCCAGCAGATGAACTGGTCGGCCAGCGGCGCGCGGTCGAAGAAGAGGACCGTGGTGAGGGCCCAGCAGGCGGCGCTCAGCGGCCAGATGAAGCCGTGCCGGCGCAGGAAAGCCAGGTGCTCCGCCGCGCCGGCCTGGGCCACCTCGCGGCCGTAGCACCGGATCACCCGCGCCCGCTCCGCCGCCACCACCGCCGTGGCGACCGCCCACACCCACAGCATGGTGCGCGATGCGTCGCTCCACAGCACGCCCAGGAACACCGGGATCAGCATCAGGCCGAGCAGCTGCGTGTTGCGCTGCGTGCGCATCAGGTTGCGCACCAGTTCGCCCTGCACCCACTGGGCTTCGGCGGGGGTGTCGATGGGGGGCTTGGTGTCGGGCTTCACGGGGGTGATTGTCGCGGAGTGGGGTCGGATGCTGGGCGATCTTGAGCAGCGCGCCCGCGCGGCAGGCGGGGCCTGGCCCGGGCTCATGGTGGGCCGGTTTGCTCGCTGCACTCGCGAACTCGCAGGGCATTCCGCGGCCCGGCCTGCGCGGCAGAACTCACTGCGCGCTGCTTTGCAGCGCTGCGTTCAGACAGCTGCCGCGAGTCAGTTGTTCATTTCAAGCTCGCCTGCGGCTCGCAACGGCCGGGCCGCGGAAAGCCCGGCTCGTCCCACAAATCGCCCGGGCCAGGCACCGCCTGCCGCGTGGGAGCAGGGTGCGGGTGATAGCAGGAAATCCCCTTCGCCCCGCTGCTCGTCTCGCCACTGCCTTGCCCCCTCGCCACTGCCTTGCCCCCTCGCCACCGCCACCGCCACCGCCACCGCCATCGCCATCGCCATCGCCATCGCCATCGCCATCGCCAGCGTCATCCCCGCGAAGGCGGGGATCCAGGGCTTCCGGCAGTCCGCTGAAGGCGGACGCACTGGATTCCCGCCTTCGCGGGAATGACGAGAGGGGCGGGGAATCGCGAGCGCGCGCGCGGCGAGAGTCTGGCCCTACCCAGCAAGCCACCACTGCCTCCAGCGGCAGGGGGTCCCCGGCGGGGGGCGATTTCTGTGCCGAGCGTCGCGCAGTGGTGCGGGCCCTGCGAGCCCGCGCAAAGCGGGCGCAGCTCGTCGATCAACCACTGACTCGCGGAAACTGTCTGAACGGAGCGGTGCGCAGCAGCGCGCAGTGAGATGGCATGGACGCCTCCCGTCTTCGGCGCCGGTGCGACGAGGGGGGCCTCGCATCTGACGGCATCGAGTGCCAAAGTGGAATTCTGTTCGACCCACTTGCGAAGGAGGCCCCCGAGA
>NZ_LMQL01000004.1 GCF_001424545.1 Ramlibacter sp. Leaf400
CCGCAGTGAATCCGCCGAGTCAAAGCTTCGAAGAACCGCTTGCCACACGGGAGGCGTCCATATAAGTTTTTCCGCGAGGGCCCGCACCACTCAAGCGACGCGCGCAGCACTGCGAGCGCTAGCGAAGCAGGCGGAGAGGCACAGCATGAGCCCCCCGCCGGGGACCCCCTGCCGCAGGCAACGGACAGCAATGCGCCCGATCAACGCTGGCGCAGTCTGCAAACCTGTTCCGGCGAATACCTCCACACTCCCACCATGACCCTTCCGCCGAAGTACCTGCCCTTCTGGACCGCCGCCGAGCAGAGCCACGGGCCGCTCGACCGCAGCCGGTTCCTGGAGGCGTTCGCCTTCGGGGACGACGAGTCCATCTCGGCGGAGTTGGCCGGCCTGGTCCTGAAGGGCGTGAAGCGCGCCAGCGCTAGCCTGGCCTGGACCTACGAGGGCGGGGGAAAGGCCATGCCGAAAACGGGCGACCTGAGCATCGTCACCACCTGGACGCAGCAGCCGCTTTGCATCATCGAGACCACCGACGTCCAGGTCGTGGCCTTCGAGGACGTTGCAGCCGACTTTGCTCGGCTGGAGGGCGAAGGGGACGGCACCCTGGCGTCCTGGCGACGCGACCACACCGCGTTCTTTGCCAGGGAGTGCTCGCGGATCGGTCGCGTGCCGAACGAACGGATGCCCGTGGTCTGCGAGCAGTTCCGCGTGGTGTTCCAGTAGCGCCGCTCGAGGGCAGACCGCTTCTTACCGACGCCGCGGCGGGACCACGCCCGCGAACATCTCGAAGCTCTTCCACTTCGGCTCCAGCGGCGGCTCGGCGGCCTTGGGCAGGTAGGGCGAAGCTTCCATGAGACTCAGGTTCGGGATGTACCGCGGGCAGTTCGGAAAGATCGCCTCGGGCGTGACCCGCACCAGCAGCTGGGCGCCCGGGACGTCCGCCATCGCCGGGTCGTCCCGCACGATCTGCGCGCGCCCGTTCACCCGAAGCCGCTTGGGCGCGTCGCCCATGGCGATGAACAGGATCCCCACGTGCGCATTGACGGCGATGTTGCCCAGGCTCTTGAACATGCCGTTGCCGTCGTAGTCCGGAAAGACCAGCTGGTCGGGCGCCGCCACGCGCACGAAGCCCGGGGGCCCACCCTTGAACGAGCAGTCCGGCCGCCCCTGCGCGTCCGCCGTGGCCAGGAAGAAGAAGCCCACGCTCTGGATGAAGGCGGCGTCGTCGGGGGTGAAGCGGTCGCGCTTGAGCTTGTCCTCCAGGCGGTCGGCGAGCGCGCGGCTGCCGAAGGCGTCCTGAAGCTCACGGTTGCCGTCGTGGTACATGCTCATGGGGCCTCCTGGGGCTGCACGTGCAAAGGATAGCGGCGCCGAGGCCGTCGCGTGCAAGGTGAGCCGTGCGGTGGGACGGGCGATTTCCGGCCCGTTGGAGCCATTGCCCGCGGCGCGCGCGCGTCGGACGCTCGGTCACCACGGCGTTCCCGCAAGGGCCGCTGCAGCCCAACACCAAGAAAGAACGCCCATGGCCTCCATGTTTTCGCGCCGCGCATCCACCGCGGCGCTGGCCGCGCTTGTCGTCGTCGTCACCACGGCCTGCGGCGGTGGTGGGGGCGACTCCGGCGCGCAGGCCCCGGGCCCGGCGGCTTCCGCCGCGCCGCCGGTGGCGTCGGGCAGCACCCCGATCGCCCGCATGTTCGTGGCCGGCGACAGCCTGGCCGACGTCGGCACCTTCGGCCTGAAGGCCACGGTCCAGAACGCGGCCAACCCCGCGGCGGGCTACCCGGTCTATCCGGAACTCGTCGCCGCGGCCCTGGGCACCGGCAGCCAGTGCAACTTCTTCGCCAACGACGGCGGCAGCACCTTCACGACGCAGGCCGGCTGCACCAACTTCGCAGTGGGTGGCACGCAGGTCGTCAACCCGATCACCCGGGGCGGGTCCGCCTTGCCCCTGTCGCTCGAACACCAGCTGGAAGAGGCGGTGGCCGCCAATGGCGGCGCCTGGCGGGCCGGCGACCTGATCGTCGTGGACGCCGGCGCCAACGACGCCGCGGGCCTGGCCGACGCCTTCCTCGACGCCCGCGGGGGCGGCGCGGAAGCGGCGGTGCTGGCGGCCCTGCTGGCGCAGCAGCTCGACGCCTCCACGATCGCGGTCGCGTTCCGGCAATCCGATGGCGAGGCGGTCGCCGCCGGCCTCTACATGCAGCGCCTGGCCGGGACCTACTGGACCACCGTGAAGGCGAACACGCTGGACAAGGGCGCCACGCGCGTCGCGTTGCTCAACGTGCCCGACATCACGCTCACGCCGCGATTGCGCAGCATGGTGGCGGACCTCGCGGCCGCCGAGGGCCCTGCAGAGGCCACCGCCTTCCAGGCGGCCCTGCGGCAATGGATCGTCGGGTTCAACACCGAGCTGGCCCGGCTCGCGGCCGGTGAATCGCGCGTGGTCGTGGTGCCGTACTTCGAGGACTTCAGCGCGCAGGGCACCAACCCCGCGGCCTTCGGGCTGACCAACGCCAGCGACGACGCCTGCCCGCCGGGCGACTTCCCGGTCTGCACGGATGCCGCCCTCGACGCGTCGCCGCCCGTGGCCGGGCTGGCCCCGGGGTGGTGGCGGACCTGGTCCTACTCGGACGAGTTCCATCCTTCGCCGCGCGGCCACGAGCTGCTGGCGGCCACGGTGCTGCGCGCGCTGGCGCAGGCCGGCTGGCGCTGAAAGGGCAGGGGGCGTTTCGGCGCGTGCGCGGGCCTGCCCCGCCCCCAGGGCGGGATCACCTCAGCTGCACGCGCGCTACAGGCTCAGCCGACGAGGCGGTTCCACCAGCCGCCGTAGTCCTTGTCGACGGCCAGCACCCAGAGCGTCAGCACCACCGCGGCCAGGCCGGTGAACAGGGCGACCTGGACGGCGGCCGTCGTGCCCGCGAAGCCGAGCACCCACGGCGAGACCATCAAGGCGGCCCCGACGAGGGCGCCGAACCACTCCTCCCAGGCCCGGGGCAGGAGGATCGCGCCGACCGCGGTCGCCAGCAGCAGCACGCCCGCCACGATGAAGGTGGCCATCGCGGCCCGCGGCTGCTGCAGCCCGAGAACCCAGGGGGACAGAATCAGCCAGGCACCCAGCAATCCATTCACCGGGTCCTGCCAGTGCTTCCATTGCTTCATACCGAACTCCTTCTGCCGTGGGAGGGGCAGCATTGCTTGGATCGGATAAAGCTCGTCTTGTTCATCTCGGCAGCGGCCCGGGAGGGCCCTTCGCACCTCCTGCCGTTCCTTGTACGATTGCTGAAAACGGTTTCAGCAACCATGCCCAGCAAGCCCACGCTACCTGTCGTGACCGCCTACGGTGGACGCATCACCATCGCCGACGTCGCGGAGAAGGCCGGCGTGTCCAAGGCCACGGTCTCGCGCTTCCTGAACCGCCGCGACGAGTTGCTGACGCCGGAGATCGCCACCCGCGTCGAGTCGGCCATCGCCGCCCTCGGCTACACGCCCAGCCCGATGGCGCAGGCGCTCAAGCGGGGGCGCTCGCGGCTGGTGGGGCTGATCGTGGCCGACGTCACCAACCCGTTCTCGGTGGCGGTCCTGCGCGGTGCGGAGAAGGCCTGCCAGGACGCCGGCTACCTGCTGATGCTGTTCAACCTGGGCGAGGACGGGCAGCACGAGCGCGACGCCATCGAGACGCTGGCGTCCTACCAGGTCGAAGGGCTGATCCTCAACACGCTCGGCCGCGACGAGGGGGCCGCCGCGGCCGCCGCGCGCCGGGGCCGCCCCGTGGTGCTGGTCGACCGCCGCCACGCCAACATGGAGGCGGACTTCGTCTCCATCGACAACCAGGGCGCGGTGCGGATGGCCGCCGGGCACCTGGTGGAGCGCGGCTGGGACGACCTGCTGTTCGTCACCGAGCCGGCCGCCGGCGTCAGCTCGCGCGAGGAGCGCGCGGCGGCGTTCCGGGCCTTCGTGGCGGCCCATCCCCAGGCCGGGGGCCGCTGCTTCGAATCGACGGCGACGGAGGCCGCCGCCCTCGCGCAAGAACTGCGCGAGCTGCGCGCGCGTGGCCGCCGCCCGGCGGTGCTGGCCAGCAACTCGGTCATCACGCTGCGCGTGGTCGACGCCGTGCAGCGCCTGGGCTGGACGTTCGGTCGCGACCTGGGTTTCGTCGGCATCGACGAGACCGAATGGGCCTCGCTGGTGGGCCCCGGCCTGACCACGGTGGCCCAGCCCACCGACGCCCTCGGGCGGCTGGCCACGGCCTGCCTGCTGGAGCGCCTGCAGGGCCTGGACGTACCGCCGCGGCAGATCCTCCTGTCCGGGCAACTGGTGGTGCGCGCGTCTTCCGCGCAGCAGTAAAAAGCCCTCGGGTTTACCCCAATGAGTTTCTGAAACCGGTTTCTATAATCCGGCCAAGAAACCGGTTTCAGCCCAACAAAGCCGCCTCGCCGTGAACTACAACTTCCAGTTCCAGGACGTCTTCGCCGCCTGGCCGCTGCTGCTGCAAGGCACCTGGATCACGATCCAGCTGTCACTCACCGCCACGGTGCTCGGCCTCGCGGTGGCCATCGTCTGCGCCTGGGTCAAGACCTCGGGCCCGAAGCCGGCGCGCTGGGTGGTCAACGCGTACATCGAGTTGATCCGCAACACGCCCTTCCTGGTGCAGCTGTTCTTCTTCTTCTTCGCGCTGCCCGCCCTGGGCCTGCGCTGGTCGGCGCACTCGGCGGCGCTGGTGGCGATGGTGGTGAACCTGGGCGCGTACGCCACCGAGATCATCCGCGCGGGGATCGAGTCCATCCCGCGCGGCCAGATCGAAGCCGGCCTGGCCCTGAACCTCAAGCGCCACCAGGTGTTCCGCTTCATCATCCTGAAGCCCGCGCTCAAGGCCATCTACCCGGCGCTCACCAGCCAGTTCATCCTGCTGATGCTCAGCTCGGCGGTGGTCTCCGCGATCTCCGCCGACGACCTGACCTCGGTGGCGGCCAACCTGCAGTCGCAGACGTTCCGCAGCTTCGAGATCTACATCGTGGTGACGGCCATCTACCTGGCGCTGGCGATGAGCTTCTCGGCGCTGTTCCGATTCGTCTACCAGCTCACGCTGAACTACCCGGACCGCCGCTGATGCGCACCTTCGGCTTTCCCGAATTCCTGTTCATCCTCGAAGCCGCGAAGTGGACGATCGCGCTGTCGCTGATCGCCTTCGCCGGCGGCACGATCGGGGGCCTGCTGGTCGCGCTGGGCCGCACCAGCGGCAACGCCCTGGCCCGGCGCGCGGCCACCGCCTTCGTGCAGGTGTTCCAGGGCACGCCGCTCCTGCTGCAGCTGTTCCTGGTGTTCTTCGGCGCGCCGGTGCTGGGCATCGACCTGAACCCCTGGGTGGCGGCCGGCATCGCGCTGATCCTCAACACCAGCGCCTTCCTGGGCGAGATCTGGCGCGGCTGCATCCAGGCCATCCCCTACGGCCAGTCGGAAGCCGCGCACTCGCTGGGCCTGCACTACATCGACCGCATGCGCGACGTGGTCCTGCCGCAGGCCTTCAAGATCGCGCTGCCGCCCACGGTCGGCTACCTGGTCCAGGTGATCAAGGGCACTTCGCTGGCGGCCATCATCGGCTTCGCCGAAGTGACCCGCGCCGGCCAGATCATCAACAACGCAACCTTCCAGCCGCTGATCGTGTTCAGCCTGGTGGCTGCCATCTACTTCGCGCTGTGCTGGCCGCTGTCGCTGCTGGCCGCGCGGATGGAGCGTCGCCAGGCGGCGGCGCTCACGCGCTGACCCTTTCCCTTCCCTTCCAACACCGGAGACTTCCAAGATGCAAACCTTCTCCCGCCGTGCTTTCGCCGCCCTGGGCCTCGCGGCCAGCGTGTCCTTCCTCGCCGCGCCAGCCCTGGCCCAGAGTCCCGAAGAGCTGAAGAAGAAGGGCGAGGTCAACGTCGGCCTGCTGGTGGACTTCCCGCCCTACGGCACCACCAACGCGCAGAACCAGCCCGATGGCTACGACGCCGACGTGGCCCGCCTGCTGGCCAAGGAGTGGGGTGTCAAGGTCAACCTCATTCCGGTGACCGGCCCGAACCGCATCCCCTTCCTGCTGACCAACAAGGTCGACCTGCTGATCGCCTCGCTGGCGATCACGCCCGAGCGAGCCAAGCAGGTGCAGTTCTCCCAGCCGTACTCGGCCGCCACCATCGTCCTGTACGGCCCCAAGAAGGTCGCCATCAAGGCGCCCGCCGACCTCAAGCCGCTCAAGGTCGGTGTCGCCCGCGCCAGCACGCAGGACGTGGCGCTGACCGGCGTCGCCCCGCAGGGCACCGAGATCCGCCGCTTCGACGACGACGCCTCCGCCATGCAGGCGCTGATGTCCGGCCAGGTCGACGCGATCGGCTGCTCCACCACCGTGGCCGCGCAGATCGACAAGCGCCAGCCCGGCGCCTTCGAGCCCAAGTTCGTGCTGCGGCAGCAGGAGATGGCCGTGGCCATGCGGCCCGGCCAGGACGCGCTGCTCAAGCAGGTCAACGAGTTCGTGGCCAAGAACACGGCCAACGGCGAGCTGAACAAGCTGTACCGCAAGTGGCTGCAGACCGACCTGCCCAAGATGCAATAAGTCGGCGCGCGGGGAACAGCATGAACGACCGAGCCCAGGCCGGCGCCGAGCCCATCATCCGCATGGAAGGCGTGCAGAAGTGGTACGGCAAGTTCCAGGTGCTCACCGACATCGACCTGCAGGTCGCACCGGGTGAGCGCATCGTGGTGTGCGGGCCCTCGGGCTCGGGCAAGTCCACGCTGATCCGCTGCATCAACGGCCTCGAATCCGTCCAGAAGGGGCGAATCGAGGTCGACGGCATCGACCTCACGGGCCACAAGCGCAACGTCGACAAGGTGCGCGCCGAAGTCGGCATGGTGTTCCAGCAGTTCAACCTGTTCCCGCACCTGACCATCCTGCAGAACTGCACGCTGGCGCCCATGCGCACCCGAGGCGTGAGCAAGCAGGAGGCCGAAGCCACGGCGATGAAGTACCTCACGCGGGTGCGCATCCCGGAGCAGGCGCTCAAGTACCCGAGCCAGCTGTCCGGCGGCCAGCAGCAGCGCGTGGCGATCGCCCGCGCGCTGTGCATGACGCCGCGCATCATGCTGTTCGACGAGCCGACCTCCGCGCTCGATCCGGAGATGGTCAAGGAGGTGCTGGACACCATGATCGGCCTGGCCGAAGAGGGCATGACCATGCTGTGCGTCACGCACGAGATGGGGTTCGCGCGCAAGGTCGCCGACCGCGTGATCTTCATGGCCGACGGCCGCATCGTGGAGCAGGCGCCGCCCGAGCGCTTCTTCACCCAGCCGCAGCACGAGAAGACGCGCAACTTCCTGGGGCAGATCCTCAGCTCGCACCACCATCCCCAGCCGGTGCCGGTGTCGGCGTGATGCAGCAGGTCCTGATCTCGCTGTCGTCCTTCGGGGCCGCGCAAGTGCGCCGCCATGGCCAGCCGTGGTTCACCCGCCTGGCGCAGCAGGCCGGCGCCGACGGCGTCGAGGTGCGCAGCGAACTGCTGGTCGACCCGGCCACCGAACTGCCGGCGATCGCCCGCGCGGTGCGAGCGTGGGGCGCGCCGGTGGTCTATTCCAGCGCCGAGCCGCTCTGGGGGCCCGACGGCACGCTCGACTTCGCGGCGGTGCAGCGCGCGGTGGACGCGGCACGGCTGCTGGGCGCGGCGCGCCTGAAGATGTCGATCGGCGACGCCCGCGGCGCCTCCCGGGGCGATTTGCGCCGGCTCGCCGAGAGCGTCGGCGGCGTCGAGCTGCTGATCGAGAACGACCAGACCGCCGGCGCCGGCACGGTGGACGCACTGCAGGCGTTCTTCCGCGCTGCCGAAGAGGCCGGCTCGCCGCTGGCGATGACGTTCGACATGGGCAACTGGCACTGGGCCGGCGAAGAGCCGCTGGACGCCGCGCGAACCTTCGCCGCGCGCGTGCGCTACGTGCACTGCAAGGGCGTGCAGCAGCACGGCCGGCGCTGGGGCGCCGTGCCCCTGGCCGATTCCGCCGCACCCTGGCGCGCCGTGCTGCGAGCGCTGCCGCGCGGCCTGCCCTGGGCGATCGAATACCCGCTGGTGGGCGACGACCTGCTGCAGACGACGCGTGGCGAGATCGCCCAGCTGCGCGAGGCCTCGGCCCGCCTCGGAGCCTTCGCATGAGCTTGCGCTACGACGTCGTCACCTTCGGCGAGATGATGCAGATGCTCGTCGCCGACGGGCCCGGGCCGCTGGAGGACGTGCGCACCTTCCACAAGCGCACCGCCGGCGCCGAAACCAACGTGGCGATCGGGCTGGCGCGGCTGGGCCTGCGCGTGGGCTGGGCCAGCCGCCTGGGCGCCGATTCCCTGGGCCGCTACCTGCTGGCCGAGATGCAGCGCGAGGGCGTGGACTGCAGCAAGGTCGTGGTCGACCCCGAGCAGCGCACCGGCTTCCTGTTCAAGGGCCGCACCACCGACGGCAGCGACCCGCCGGTGGAGTACCACCGCAAGGGGTCGGCGGCCAGCCGGATGGGCCCGGCCGACGTCGACGAGGACTGGCTGCGCTCGTCGCGCCACCTGCATGCCACCGGCGTGTTTCCCGCGATCTCCGGCACGGCGCGCGCCGCCGCCCACAGGACGCTGGAGGTGATGCGCGCGGCCGGCCGCACCATCTCGTTCGACCCCAACCTGCGACCCACGCTCTGGGCCACGCCCGAGGAGATGCGGCGCGAGATCAATGCCCTCGCGTTCCAGGCCGACTGGGTGCTGCCCGGCCTGGAGGAGGGCCGCTTCCTCACCGGCGCGCAGACGCCCGAGGCCATCGCCGGCTTCTACCGCGAGCGCGGCGCCCGCTTCGTCGCCGTCAAGCTCGGGCCGGAAGGCGCGTACTTCGACACGGAGGAGGGCAGGGGCCACGTGCCCGGGTTCCCGGTCAAGGAGGTGGTGGACACTGTCGGCGCCGGCGACGGCTTCGCCGTGGGCGTGATCACCGCCTTGCTGCAGGGCCTCGGTGCGGCCGATGCGGTACGCCGTGGCGCATGGATCGGCGCGCGCGCGGTCCAGGTGCTGGGCGACACCGAAGGGCTGCCCACGCCCGCCGAGCTGGAGGCCGCCGGGCCATGGTGACGAACTTGAGGAAATCCGTCCTGGTCTTTCGCGAGCTGCCGCAGGACCAGCTCGCGCGCATCCGCGCGCTGCACGAGGTCACCGTCGCCAATCCGCGCAAGCCGGAACAGCAGGCCGCCTTCGAGGCGGCGCTGCCGCACGCGCACGGCCTTGTCGGCTCGAGCTACGCGATCACGCCGCAGCTGCTGGCGCGCGCGCCCCGGCTGGAGGTGATCTCCAGCATCTCGGTGGGCGTGGACAACTACCCGGTCGCTGCACTGCGCGAGCGCGGCATCCTGCTGTGCCACACGCCCGGCGTGCTGACCGAGACGACGGCGGACACCGTGTTCGCGCTGGTCATGGCGGCCAGCCGGCGCATCGTCGAGCTGGCCAACCACGTGCGCGACGGCCGCTGGGACCGCAACATCGGCGAGGACCTGTTCGGCTGGGACGTGCACGGCAAGACGCTGGGCATCCTGGGCTTCGGTCGCATCGGCCAGGCGGTGGCGCGGCGGGCCGCGCTGGGCTTCGGCATGCCGGTGCTCTACCACGGCCCGCGCGCGGTGGACGTGCCGGAACTCGTCGGTCGCGCCACGCACGTGCCGCTGGACGAACTGCTGGCGCGCTGCGACATCGTCGCGGCCACGCTGCCGCTCAACGACCGCACGCGGGGGCTGCTGGGCCCGCGCGAGTTCGGGCTGATGAAGGACGGCGCGATCTTCATCAACGGAGGCCGAGGCGCCACCGTGCAGGAAGACGCGCTGCTGCAGGCGCTGGACTCCGGGCGGCTGCGCGCGGCCGGGCTCGACGTGTTCTGCACCGAGCCGCTGCCGCAAGACTCGCCGCTCATGGGCCATCCGCGCGTGACCGCGCTGCCGCACATCGGCTCGGCCACCCACGAGACGCGCTACGCGATGGCCCGGATGGCGACCACCAACCTGCTGCAGGCCCTGGCCGGCGAGCGTCCCACGGCCGTCTACGCGTCCGGCGCCTGAAGCGCGGGCCGGGTCACCGGGCGGCCTGGCCGCGCATCCGCTACCCTGGACACCGATCACGATGAACGCACAAGACGCGACCGTCCTCACCTGGCAGGAAGGCGGCGAGGAGCGCCAGGCCGGCTGGCGCTCGGAGTCGGGCTGGCCCGCGCCCCGGCGCGTGCAGCTGGCCGACGACCAGATGCCCGCCGACCTGGCCTACCGCCTGGCCTGCGAGGGGACGGCGCTGCTGTGGCGCGGCGACTACCAGAACGCCCGGCAGCTCCTGCAGGCGCTGGCCCGCAGGCTGGACCGTGCGCCGCGCAAGGCGGCCGGCGCAGCGGCGTTGCCGGCGTCCTCCGCGTCCCCCGCCGAAACCTTCTACCGCTACCGTCAGGCGCAGGGGCGCCGGGCGCGGGTGCTGGGCATGGTGGTCATCGAGGTGGACGGCGATCACGGCATCGGCCTTCGCCGCGCACCCGACCTGCGCGTCGCCTGCGCCGAGGCCTGGGGGCCGCCGGACGGGCAACCCTGCGTCGTGGCGCTGCGCGAGCTGATCGGGCTGGTGGGCGCGCATGAGTGGCGCAAGAAGGGCGTGGAAGTTCCGGCGCTCGGGCCGCCGCCGGCCAACCGCGTCCACCCGCACTACGGCGTGTTCTCGCCGGTGCGCGGCGAGTACCTCGACCTGATCGCCAAGGCGCCGCTGCCGGCGGGCGCCTCGCTGGCCTGGGACATCGGCACGGGCACCGGCGTGGTTGCGGCGGTACTGGCACGACGCGGCATCGCTCGCATCGTCGCCACCGACCTGAACCCGCGTGCGCTGGCCTGCGCCGGCGACAACATTCAGCGCCTGCGTCTGCAGGAGCGGATCGAGCTCGTCGAAGCCGACCTGTTCCCGCGGGGGACGGCGCCGCTCATCGTGTGCAACCCGCCGTGGCTGCCGGGCAAGCCCAGCTCCACGCTGGAGCATGCGGTCTACGACCCCGACAGCCGCATGCTGCGCGGGTTCCTCGGCGGATTGCGGGAGCGGCTGGCGCCGGGGGGTGAAGGCTGGCTGGTGCTGTCCGACCTGGCGGAGCACCTGGGGCTGCGGTCACGGGACGAACTGCTGGCGCTCTTCACGGCCGGGGGGCTGGTCGTTCGCGAGCGCCTGGACGTGCGGCCCCGCCATCCGAAGGCCAGCGATGCGGGCGATCCGCTGGCGGCGGCCCGCAGCCGTGAGATCACTTCGCTGTGGCGGCTGGGCGCAGGCTGAGGCCCGCGCGGGTCAGTGGCTTTGCGGCCGCTCCGAGGGCAGGGGCGTCGTGATGTGCCCGGGCCCTTCGCGCCGGAACCGCTGGACTTGAACCCGTCGCGCAGCGCCTTCGAAGAGGCGCCGGCGAACGTCGGGGGTGAGCTCCTCCAGGCGCCAGGAATCCTGGAGCGGGTCCTGGTGGGACGGTGTCGCGGGCATGTTGGGAAGTCTGCGAGGCCCGGATCGCTCTCGCCATCAGCGGACGTGCTGAGCTTGTGAAGGAGCCGTCCTACAGATGAGCTTGGGGCCCGTGGCGGCCCCGCTGCTGATCAGCCCGGTGCATTGGCGAAGGCCGCGACGTCACCCGGCTTGCGCAGCATCTTGTCGACGTCGGCCGCGTGGAGTTCTTCGGCATGGATCATCTGCCGGGCGAACTCCTCCAGCGCCACCGAGCGCCCCTCGACCTTCCCCAGGAGTTCGCGGTACAGCGCCAGCGCGGCGCTTTCCGTCTCGAGGGATTCCTTCAGCATGGCCCCGATGTCATGCTTGTGCGAGTCGAGCAGGGGACCGATGGCCAGGGACGGGTAGGCACCCAGGGTGGTGATCCACTCGCCGACCTGCTGGGCGTGCAGCAGCGACTCGTCGGCCTGCTCGCGCAGCCAGGACACGATCGGTATGCGGCCGAAGCCGAACACCAGGAACGAGTAGTGCGTGTAGCGCACGACGCCGGCCAGCTCGGCTTCGAGCAGGCGGTTGAGTACGGCGACGACCTGGTCACGATCAATGTTCTGCATCGCTCGGCTCCTCGGTGATGAGCCCAGTCTACGCCGCCCGCCACCCTCCAGCTTGTCAGGCCGCGTCGTGGAAGATCAGGCCGAGCGTGCTGCGCGTGCCGCTGCGGATGCGGCTCACGCCGTGCCGCATGTTGACGCGATGGAAGCCCCGGCTTCCCTGCACGGGCCGGTGGCTGACGGCGAACACCGCCGCATCGCCCTGGCGAAGGGGCACGACCATCGGCCGCGATTGCATGCGGGGCCGCTGCTCGGTGAGAACGAGCTCGCCGCCGTCGAACGCCTCCCCCGGGGCGCAGAGCAGGATCACGGCCTGCAGGGGAAAGACGTTGGCGCCATACAGGTCCTGGTGCAGGCAGTTGAAGTCCCCCGGCCCATAGCGAAGCATCAGCGGCGTGGCGCGCGACTGGCCGGCCGCATGGCAGCGCTCCAGGTAGTCGGCGTGCGAGGGGGGAAAGGACGGCTCGAGTCCCAGCAACACGTTCCACCGGTTCGCCGTCGCGGCGAGGCGGCCGTAGAGCGCGGTGCGCAGCTGCGACACCAGCGCCGGCAGCGGGTAGTCGAAGTACTTGTACTCGCCCCGCCCGAAGCCGTGGCGCTGCATCACCACCGTGCTGCGGAAGGTGCCGGGCGCGCCGGTGTCGTAGACCGCAGCGAGGCCGGAGCATTCCGCCGGCGACAGCAGTGCGGGCAGCACCGCGACGCCGTCCCGGTCGATGTCCGCATCGAATCGGGACCAGTCCTGGGAAGCGAGGCGCAGCGCGGGGCCAGGGTCTTGCGTCGCGGCGATGGAGATCGGTTGGGGGCGGGTTGCGGCCATGGCAGGACGATAGGGCCGCAGGTCGGGGCGGTCTGGCCGGAAGCGGACATGTGGTCGTAGGGACGCGCGTGCGCCACGGATCGGATTCTTCCGCCCGCCTGGGCTCCACCGCTGCCCAAGGAATCAGCAACCTGCTGCGAGCCGCACCGGCAGTCGCGCCAACGCGATCCGCCGGTGGTTTTCCACAGCCTTTTCCACGCTTTCTGTGAGGAGCCCAAGGTCGTGACCGTTACAAAAGTTGGTACACAATCGGGCGATGCGCCGGGCCGGCCCCGGCCGCAAGCGGCCTTGGCCCCCTGGGGCATCCCCGAGGGCGGCCACGGTTGTCAGGGCCAGCCCGGCCGGGAGTACGGGCTGCCCCAGCGGTGTGCGAGGACCCGCGCGGCCCTGGATGCGGCGCTCTGGGGAGCACTGCCCGCAGCGCCCATGCGCCTGGCCTTCGACGCCGGACGCCCGGTTGCGTCCGCTTGCGCCGGGTACCGGCGCCATTCGAACGGTGTGATGATTTCGGCCGGGGCTTGCCGCTTGGAGGTCTGCATCCGTCTCGCCTTCCATCTTGTTGACGAGCCATGATGCTGGACAACGGAACAGCCAGCCTGTCGGACGGCATCGCCCGACGCCGTCATCGTTGGCACTCGTGGTCGCGTTGGCTGCAAGCCCACGACGCTCGAAGAAGTCGGAAGCACTGGATCCCCGCCTTCGCGGGGATGACGGGGGCAGAAAATGCGACGGGCGTGCGGGGGCGGGCGAAAGCGCGGCGCAAAAGATTTGTTCTGCTCGCACTCCCACTCTGTTCCACGCGGCAGGCGGTGCCTGGCCCGGGCGATTTGTGGGACGAGCCGGGCTTTCCGCGGCCCGGCCGTTGCGAGCCGCAGGCGAGCTTGATGTCAACCTCTGACTCGCGGCCGCTGTCTGAACGGAGCTGCGTAGCAGCGCAGTGAGTTCTGCCGCGCAGGCCGGGCCGCGGAATGCCCTGCGAGTTGCGAGNTGGCCCGGGCGATTTGTGGGACGAGCCGGGCTTTCCGCGGCCCGGCCGTTGCGAGCCGCAGGCGAGCTTGATGTCAACCTCTGACTCGCGGCCGCTGTCTGAACGGAGCGCTGCGCAGCAGCGCGCAGTGAGTTCGGCCGCGCAGGCCGGGCCGCGGAATGCCCTGCGAGTTGCGAGCGCGAAGCGCGAGCGACCGGCCCACCATGAGCCCGGGCCAGGCACCGCCTGCCGCGCGGGCGCCGTGCCAAACAAGGAGCGGCCCTCACCCCAACCCGGAACCGATCCATGTTGCGTGCGGCGAGGCGCGCCCGGCTTTCAAGCGCGCGTTCGCGGCCCAATTCGCCGTCTTCACGGGCAGCCAGCCGCGATAGGAGAAAGGCGAGCCAGCCGTGCTGCCGATCCTGTCCGTGCCTGCTTCTGCACGCCCGTGCGCGGGGTACATTGCGTGTGTCGCGTCACACGAAATCCGATGTCCAACCTTCGCGCGCTCTCCCTGTTTGAAGTTCGCGTTCTCGGCGTGCTGTCCGAGAAACAACGCACGGTGCCCGACAGCTATCCGCTGACGCTCAACTCGCTTGTCTCCGGATGCAACCAGAAGACGAGCCGCAACCCGATCATCGAAATCTCCGACGCCGAGGCCCAGGCCACCCTGGACAGCCTCAAAGCCCTGAGCCTCGTGACCGAATCGAGCGGCGGACGCGTCTATCGCTACGGGCACAACCTGGACGGTGTGCTGAAGATCCCCTCCCAGTCGATCGTCCTGCTCACCGTGCTGATGCTGCGAGGGCCACAAACGCCGGGCGAACTTCGGATCGCTTCGGAGCGCATGCACAATTTCGCCGACATCTCTTCCGTCGAAGGCTTCCTGGAGGAGTTGGCCGACCGCGCCGCCGGCGCTCTCGTGCGCAAGCTTGCGCGGCTTCCCGGCGCGCGGGAAAGCCGCTGGACGCACCTGCTGGCCGGTGAGCCGGCAGGGGGCGAAACGGCGGGCCTCGACGAAGCCGGCACCGGAGACCTCTCGCTGGGCGAGGTCGCGGCCTTGAAGGCCCATGTGGCGCGACTCGAGGCCGAGCTCGCGGGCGTGAAGGCGCTCCTGGGCCGTGTTTGCTCCGAGCTGGGGATCGATGGATCTTCCTGATGCCGAGCGCAGGGCCGCTCCTGGATGTCCGCCCGGACTGGGCAAGACGGGACGGCGCTAAGCTTTCGCCATGCCAGAAGCCGCCTTCACCACGCCCGATTACAAGCTCTTTCCGTCACCGCGAAACCAGCACCGCGAGGTGTTCCTGCACGAGGTGTTCGTGCCCCATCCTTACGCGCTCATCGACCTGCCCAGCTTCTACCTGCAGGGGAAGTACAGCCTGTTCGCGGCGCACCGGCTCGCCGACGGAAAGAACGGGCAGCTGGTCACCTTCGAGCTGGAGGCCGACGCGCTCAAGTTCAGCTCGAAGTTCAAACCCGACTGAAGCGGCGCTTCGCTCCGGTTACCGGTGCAAATGCCGGTAAACGCTCTCGACGGTACCGGGTGCGCCACCGTAACGTGAGCCGTTCCTTCGGAGCGCGCCCACCATGCAGTTCAGGAATCCCCGCAGTCTCACGCCGGCCGTGGTCACCCTCCTGGTGGCGGGATGCGGCGGCGGGGGAGGAGGGGGCGGCGGAGGAACCGCCCCCGAAGCCCAGGGCCTGGCGCTCAGGAACACCGCCGAGGGCCTGTGGACCGGCCAGACGTCGTCGGGCCTCACCGTCGATGCGGTCGTGCTCGAAGACGGCGAGACCTGGGGGTTGTATTCCGACGGCGACCTCATCGTGCGCGCCGTGCAGGGGAGCACGACGACGGCGGGCGGCAACCTGGTCGCCACGCTCACGGACTACTCGCTTGTCGACGACACGGTGGCGGATGCCGTCTTCACCGGCGCCGTGCGGGAGAAGGCCACCATCGATGCGACGGCTTCGACGGGAACCCGGCTGCTGCTGTCCTATGACGTCAACTACGAGAAGGCCGCATCGAGCGCGCAACTCGCGGGCACCTACGGTGTCGGCGCTGCCGGACAGGTCACCGTCGACACGTCCGGCCAGTTCACCTGGATCGCTTCCGCGCAATGCACGCTCGCGGGCCGGCTGACGCCCCGGCCGTCGGGCCGGAACGTCTTCGACGCAGCCTTGACCTATTCCGGGACCGCCTGCGTCCACGGCAACGGGACCCCGATCTCGGGTGTGGCCTACCTGGACGCGGCTTCCGCGCCGGCGCGCCTCGTGGCCCTGGCCCTGCGGCCGGACCGCGTGATCGGCTTCTTCGCCATCGGCGTGCGGCAGGCCGATCCTGTCGGCCAGGGCGCTGGCACTCCCGCGCCACCGCCACCGCCACCGCCACCGCCACCGCCTCCGCCTCCGCCTCCGCCTCCGCCTCCGCCTCCGCCTCCGCCTCCGCCTCCGCCTCCGCCTCCGCCACCGCCACCGCCACCGCCACCGCCGCCGCCGCCGCCGCCGCCGCCGCCGCCGCCGCCGCCAGAGCCACCAGAGCCACCAGCGCCACCAGCGCCACCAGCGCCACCAGCGCCACCAGCGCCACCAGCACCCCCAGCACCCCCGGCACCCCCGGCACCCCCGGCACCGTCACCGCCAGCACCCTCGCCGGACGACGACGACAACTCCGGTCCCGGCTCGGGCGGCTGAACTGCGACAGCTCATCCGGGTGCGCCGATCGAAGGGCGTCGGTAGCGCCCAGCTCTTCCCTGTCGCCATCCTCGCTCGATGTTTCCAGATGTCCTGGAGACCCCCCCACCGCCGAGGCACATGCCAAACTGAGCTGGTCTTCCCGTGCGCACGCTCCTGCGCCGGGAGCGCCGGGCAGTACGGGCGACCAAGGAGATGCACAGCCAGGAGGCGGGCATGCAAAGGCCTTTCCAGCTGACCCGGTGGTTCGCCCTGATCGGGCTCGCCGCGATCGCTGCCGTGACCATCGCTTCCTCGCTCCTGCTCTCGCGTTTCCTCATGGGCAACATGCTCTACCGCGACGCGGCGATCAGCATGGAGTTCGTGCGCAGCATCGCGGCGGTGCAGGAGGCGCGGGGCTACTTCACGGGCGAGCGCGCGGCCGACCGCAACCTGGTCGAGTTCTTCAACCACATCTCCACGATGCCGCACGTCCTGCGGGCCAACGTGTTCTCGCAGGAGCGCAAGATCATCTGGTCCAGCGACGCCAAGCTGATCGGACGGACCTTCGGCCGCAACCCCGAGCTGGAGGCGGCGCTGAACGGCAACCTCAGGATCACCGACGCGGGCAGCTGGAAACCCGAGCACCTGTTCCTGGAGGGCAGTGCCGGCCGCTTCGTGGAGCAGTACCTGCCGGTGCACAGCCAGGGCGAGGTCATCGGCGTGGTGGAGGTCTACAAGGACCCGCGCATGCTGATCTCCTCCATCAGCGAGGGGCTGCGCTGGGTGTGGGCCTGCAGCTTCGCCGGCGGAGCGTTCCTGTTCGCGGTCCTGTTCTGGCTGGTGCGCCGCGCCGACCGGATCATCCGCAGCCAGCAGACGCGGCTGGTGGAGAGCGAGTCGCTCGCGGCAGTGGGTGCGATGACCTCGGCGATCGCCCACGGCATCCGCAACCCGCTGGCCTCGATCCGCTCCAGCGCCGAACTGGAGCTGGAGAGCGCGCCGGCGATCCGGCGGGAAACCTGCGAGGACATCCTGGCCGAAGTGGACCGGCTGGAACGCTGGATCCGCGACCTGCTCGCGTACTCGCTGCCGGAAACCGGCGAGCCCGAGGACGTGCGCGTCTCGGACGTCCTGCACGACAGCCTCGCCGAGTTCTCCGATGCGTTCCTGCGCAAGAACATTGCCGTGAACTGGGTGGACAGGCACCCCTCGGTCCAGGTGCTGGGCGACCGCGGGCTGCTCACGCAGGTCTTCAACAGCCTGTTGACCAATGCGATGGAAGCCATGCCCGCCGGCGGGAGCCTGACCATCGAGACCAGCTTCCCGGAACGCGGGGGCCTGCTGCGCGTGCGTCTCACCGACACGGGCGTGGGCATCCAGCAGGAAGCCCTGTCCGACGTGTTCCTGCCGTTTCGCAGCAGCAAGCGCACCGGCCTGGGCGTGGGTCTTCCCCTGGCCAAGCGGATCCTCGAGCGCTTCGGCGGCAGCATCCGCCTGGCGAGCGCCCCGGGGTGCGGCACGACCGTCGACGTGCACCTGCTGGAGGCGCGATGAACAACGTCGTGCTGGTCGTCGAGGACAACGCCATCCTCGCGAAGAACATCGAGCGCTACCTGCGGCGCTTCGGCTACGACGTCCACACGGCCGGCGAAGCTTCCGAGGCCTTCTCGCTGATGAGCGTGATCGATCCGCGGCTGGTGCTGGTCGACTACGGCCTGCCCGGCCTGAGCGGGCTGGACATCCTGCACCGGCTGCAGCAGCGGCGCGCCCTGAGGACGGTGATGATCACCGGGCAGGGCAGCACCCAGGTCGCCGTGGCCGCGATGAAGGCAGGCGCGTGCGACTACCTGTCCAAGCCGTTCACGCTGGACGACCTGAAGCGGGTGGTCGACACGGCGATGTCGTCCGATGCGCATGCCCCGCTGGACCCGCCCGATCTCGTGCGGCAAGCCAGCAGTCCCCTGGCCCACGGGAGCCGCCTGGACGGGCTGCTGGGCCAGTCGCCCGCGATGCTGGCCGTCAAGGCCCAGGCGGCTCGCCTGCTGGACGACGAGTACGCGATGCGCCACGGGCAAAGGCCGGTCGTGCTGATCACCGGAGAAGCGGGAACCGGCAAGGAGATGCTGGCGCGTGCCCTCCATGCGGACGGCCCTTTCGGCACGCACCCGTTCGCCGTGCTCGATTGCAGGTCGATGACCGCCGACGAGGTCATGCCCACCAGCGGGACCGTGTTCCTCGACGACCTGGGCGAACTCGATCCCTCACGGGTGCCGCAATTGCTGCGGGTCCTCGACGCCGAGCCGCAGCCGGCTTCGCGGCTGTTCCGGGCGGCCCGCACGAACCGCCGGTTCATCGCCGCTGCGAGCGGCCTCCTTCGCGGCGACCTGCTGGCGCGGCTGAAGGGGGTCCACCTCGAGCTGCCACCCCTGAGGGAACGCGGCGAAGACATCCCGATGCTCGCGAACCACTTTCTCCGCGTGCATGGCGGGCGCTACGGCAGGCCGGGCCTGTCCCTCTCCGCTGCGGCACGCCGTCAACTCGCCAACCATCCGTGGCCCGGCAACGTGCGCGAGTTGAGCGATTGCATGGAGAGGGTGGTGGCGCTCACGCACGAGCACCTGATCGGCGGCCACGCGCTGAACCTGGGGCTGGGCGCGCCGGATGCGCAGGATGCGCAGGAGCTTCAGTTGCGCGAGGCCCTGGAGCGCAGCCGCTGGAACGTCGCGCGCGCGGCCAAGCTGCTCGGGGTCACGCCCGACACGCTGCGCTACCGCATGGAGCAGCGGGGCCTGCACCCGGGCCGGCCACCGTCGTGATCGCGACCCATGGGCGTCAATGCACGAGGTCCCCGTTCGGGATCACGAAGACCTGGTCCGTTCCCGACCGCACGAGCACGACGCTCGCCGCGGCATCGATGGACCGCAGCTCGACCTTCCAGCGGCCGTTCAGGAGTTGCTCGAGGGCCGTCACGCGGTACAGGTGAGGGTCGTTCGTGAGCTGCAGGAGGTCCGCCACGCTCAACTTGCGGACGGTTCGAAGTGCGTTCGCCCCCTTGGGCGCAACCTGGCGCGTGATGACATCCATGGGCAATCTCCTCGATGCAAGTGGTCCCGGCGGCTTCCTGCAGCTGTAGGTTTGCGCCGACCCGGGCGTAGGAGTTTGCTTGCGGCTGCTCGTCCATGCCTGTGAAGGACCATTGCTCACGTAATGAAAGGTGGAGCTGGCGCGCGCGCCTCGTGCCGGCGGCGGCCGTCACGTCCCTGCAAGCGATCAGCTCGAGTGCCGCGAGACAATCCGGCGTTTGGGAGGATGTGTGTCGCTGAGGTCCGCAGTCGCGTCATTCCAGGCCGAGGCGGTCGCCCTCGTGCGTCGACCCCTGTTCCGCGAAGGGGCAGGCGAGGCCCTCCCGATGGCGATCGGCGTGGCCGCGTGGGGCCTGGTCGCGGGCGTGGCGATGGCCAAGAGCGGGATGGGCGTGCCGCTCGCCATCCTGATGTCCATCGTCGTGTATGCCGGCTCCGCCCAGATCGCGGCCCTGCCGCTGATCGCGGCAGATGCGCCGACGTGGGTGGTCTGGGCCACCACCCTGTGCGTCAGCCTGCGGTTCCTGGCGTTCAGCTTCCACTACCGACCCTACTTCGCGCATCTCTCCCGCGGCAGGCGGGTTGCGCTGAGCTTCCTGATGGGCGACACGAACTTCGCGCTGTTCATCCGCCGGTTCCCCGAGGCCGTTGCGGGCCACAGGCACGAAGACTACTTCCTGGGCAGCTCGCTCGTGACATTCGGGGTGTGGCAGCTTTCCATCATCTCGGGAATCGTCGCGGGCCACGGCATCCCGGATGCCTGGGGGCTGGGTTTCGCCGGCACCATGGCCCTGCTCGCGCTCACCTGCACGCAGCTTCGCAACCCGCTCACCTGGGTGGCCGCGGTGGTCGCCGGCTGTGCCGCGATCGCGGCGTACGCGCTGCCCCTGAAGCTGAACATCGTTGTCGCGATCGCGGCCGCGGTCGCCGTCGGCGTGCTGGCGGACCGCACGTCGGCTTTCCGTGCAGGGGGCAGGCGGTGAGTCCGTTGGAGATCTTCTTCACCACGCTCGGCATGGCCTTGATCACGCTGGTCTGTCGCTCGTTCTTCCTCCTGCCGAAAGAAGACCTGCCCATGCCGCTCTGGCTGCGCGAGGGGCTCCGGTATGCCCCCATAGCCGCCCTTGCCGCGGTCGTTGCCCCGGAGCTGGTGATGACGCAGGGCCACCTGATCGGCACCTGGCGGGATGCACGCATCTTCGGCGCCCTGGCCGGCCTGGCGTTCTATGCATGGCGGGCGAGCCTGTTCGGCACCATCGTGGTCGGGACGGGCGTCATGCTGGTCCTGCGATTCGCGCTGGGTTGGTAGGCCGGGCTTGTGCAAAGGCCGGCAGCGGCTCACGCTACGGTTTTCCCTCTAAGCCTGGGAGGTCCTTGTGATGCCGCCTGAACCGGGAGATGCGCGGCTGGCGCTGGTGGAGCGGTTCTTCCAGGGCACGGGCAGCAGCTACGACCACATGGTCGATGCCGCCACCTTCGGCATCGACCGGTTGTGGAAGCGACGGATCGCCCGGCTTGTCCCGCCCCGGTCGCGGCGGGTGGCCGACCTGGCCTGCGGGACGGGCATCTCCACGTTGGCGATCGCGCGCCGCCTGCCCCACTGCCAGGTGGTCGGTGTCGAGCTGCGCGACGAGTACCTGGCGATCGCGCGCGAGAAGGTGCGACGGCGAGGTCTGTCCAGCATCGAATTCGTCCTCGGCCGCGCCGAGGACTACCGGTCCCAGGCGCCTTTCGACTGCATCAGCTCTTCCTACCTGGCCAAGTACGCCGACCTGCCACGGCTGGTGGCCAACGCCCGGGACATGCTCGAGCCTGGCGGGCTGTTCCTGATGCATGACTTCACCTACCCGCCCAAGCCTCATCTCGTGGCCGTCTGGCGCCTCTACTTCAAGGCCCTGCAGCGGCTGGGCAGCCCTTTGTTTCCAGCCTGGCGCGAGATCTTCCATGGCTTGCCGCAGCTGATCGAACAGACCCGGTGGCTGCAGGAGTTGCCCGATGCCTTGCAGGCGCACGGTTTCGTCGAGATCCGCCGGATCGACCTGACGCTCCATGGTTCGGCGATCGTCACGGCACGCCGACCGACATAGCCCGGACGATGTGGCGGGGAGCGCTGGCCAGCAGTGCGCCGTGCGGACCGTCTGGAAGCTGGGCTGCGGCAGCCAGTGCCTGCTGCAGGCGCACTTCGATCGCCGCCAGCATCTCGCTGCGCAGGCGCGGCCGCAGCCGTGCCGCATGGCCGGGCGTGAGGGGGAAAGGCTCCTGCGCCAGGTCGGCGCAGAAATGCCAGACGGCAGGGCCCAGCAGGCGCAGTTGCGCCGCCATGGGCGGACGGTCCGCGGCCCGCTCGACCAGGTCCTCGAGATCGTCGGCAAGCTGGTAGGCCTCGCCGGTTCGGGCGCCGTACTCGAACGCGTGCGCCGCGACGGACGCGGACGCACCCGCCGCGAGGGCCCCCATGCGGCCCGCCGTACCGAACAGGACACCGGTCTTGAGGTGGATGAGCTCCGGATAGAGCCTGGACCTCCCGGGGCCGGAAGACCGTGGGTCGGCCTGCACCAGCTCCTGGTAGGCCCCCGCGGCCATGGTGGCGATCGCCCCTGCCAATGCGAGACCGTCGTCCTGGCTCAGTTCCACCATGCGTTGCAACGCGGTGGCGAACATCAGGTCGGCCACCAGCACCGCGCCGCGCTGCCCCTCGGTGGTCCAGGTGGCCGGGCGATCGCGGCGCGAGGTGTCGCCGTCGACCAGGTCATCGTGGATCAGCGACGCCGCGTGCACGCATTCCACGGCCATCGCCCGCGGAACGGCCGCCGCCGGCTTTCCGCCCAATGCGTCATTCAACAGGCACACGAGGCAGCCCCGCAGGCGCTTGCCACCTGCGAGCGCCGCACGGACGGCGGCCAGACGGGTGGCAGGAAGACGGTCGAAGAAGCGCGGGAGGGTGCGTTCGAACTCGTCGTCCAGGCGCTCCCGGGTGGTCTCCCAGTAATCCTCGAACGAAGTCTCGAGGGGCGGCGCCATCTCGTCACTCGCTCAGCCAGCCCAGCGCCAGGCCGCCAGGCCTGCGCCCAGCACGATCACCCCCAGGCTCACGGCCTTGAGGATCGACTCGAACTGCCGCTGGCAGATGCGCTCCGTTTCGGACGGGGGCTCGGTTGCTGCCCTGCGCCGCAGGGTCTTGTAGGGCCGCGACGCCTTGATCTCGACCAGGGCCAGCAAGGCCGCGGCGGTCGCGACCAGCAGGGCCGCCCACGAAAGCGTGTTGGTCTGCAGGACATGGCCGGCCAGCACCGGCAGCCCTCCCCAGGACAGCGCGAACCAGCCATCGGTGTGGAACCGCCCTCGGTACCACTCGAGGTTGTAGGCGAGCAGGAAGAAGCCCTCGGCCGCGGCGATCCAGCCCAGCATGGGTGCGTCGCGCAGCATGTAGTAGATGCCCATGGCATAGGCGAGGACCAGCGAGCCGGCGGCCACGCCCCAGAGCTGGCGCCGCGAGAAGACGCTGCCCCAGGGCTTGGTGCCCCGGCTGCCCACGGCATCCAGCGCGTGGGCCGCCACGCCGAGGGCCAGGAAGTAGATCACCACGATGGCCGCCACCCGATCCCAGTGGACCGTCTCGGCCAGCATCGAGCCGATGACCGTGAACGCCAGGACCATCCCCGTGTAGGGCAGGAACAGCAGGCCCATCGCGACCCGAAAGCGCAGCGGACCGAAGCTCGGGACGAACCACTCGTTCAGCCTTGCCCCGTCTTCCGGGCGACTCATGGGGTCCTCCTGTGGGGCCAAACCTGCTCGGCTTGATGTTTACAGGATTTGGCCCTGGAGGGTGATACCGAACGTGGCCGCGGCGTTTCGCTCGACCGCGGGCGTGAGGCTCAACGTTGCCGGGCGCGTGGCGCCGGCGCGGGCAGGGAACGGGTCCGCCTACCGAGTGAACCGGACAAGCACCGTCTCGAAGTTCCCCGCGTACGCCGTGCGCCCATCCGGAGTCATCATCGGAGCAACCGAGTCGAGCACGACCCCGGCGGCATTGGCCAGGCTGCCCCCCGCGGGGGTGACAGCGCCACGGACCGCGGAGACGCTCTTCGTCGCGTCGACCAGTGCATAGGGCGGCGCAACCGTCGTGGCCGCAGCAAAGATCACCGTGCCGTTGCCGGCGACGCCCACGCCATGGCCGCTTTCGAACCCCGGTCCGCCCCACGTCACGGCGTCCAGGCCCTTGCCCTGGGCGTCCACGTGGAAGACGATCGCCTCGTCGGCGCCACTCTGGAAGCTCGCCTGTCCGGCGACATGGATGGATCCATCCGGGGCCAGAGCCACGGCGGCGCCGGAGGTGCCGTTCTTGCCGCCCCATTGGCGATCGAACACCAGCGCGCCGTCGGTCGAGAGCTTGACGACCAGGGCGTTGATGCCCACGAGCTTCTTTCCCGCCTGGATGGCGCCGGCAAAGATCGGGCCGCCGTCGGAGGCGACCGTCATCCCGCCCCGCGCGTCCACCGTCCCGCCGGCGGCGTACAGCATGTCCCAGACGAGCGCGCCGCCGCTCGTGAGCTTGAGGGCCAGGACATCGAACTCGAACGATCCGTCAGTGCGCATCTTGCTTCCTGCCGCGTAGACATGGCCGTCGGCTCCGACGGCGACCGCCGAACCGGAAGCGTCGTTCCAGATCCGTTGCCAGGGCGATGTCCCGTCCGCGTTGAACTTCACGACGAAAAGGCCGGCCGTCCCGGCCTGGTTGTCGCGTTGGGTGCCCGAGATGTAGGCGGCTCCTGCCGCGTCCGTGGCGACGGCCTCGCTCTCCTCGCGCGTGGCGCCGCCTCCCCAGGTCTTCTGCCACAGGAGGTTGCCCAGGGAATCGAACTTCAGCAGCACCGCATCGCCGCCGTTCTCCTCCGCAAGGCCGGTCACGTACACCGAGGCCTGGTCGGGCGTGAGCGCCACGGTCGGCGCACGTCCCCCGCCGCGCTGGGTGTTGCCGGTCCAGACGGTCTGCCAGTCGACCGATCCGGTGGGCGAGAACTTCACCAGGAAGATCGCCGGGCGCGGGCCGCCGAACTGATCCGTCGTGAAGCTGTCGGACAGGCCCACCATGTACGAACTGCCGTCCGTGGCGACGGCCACGCCGTGCGGGATGTCGGACCCCAGGCCGCCCCAGGACGTCTCGGACAGGAGCGTCTGGGCCTGGGCGGTTCCTCCAAGAAAGGCCGTCGCCAGGACTGCGGAACTCATCAGGCGGATGACCCGCGTGAGAAGGCAGGTTCCCCCACGGATCGCACTTGCAAGGTTCATGGCTACTCCTCGTGAAGCAAGGTTCCCGACGACTTCAAGGCGCGCCTGCGCGGCGGTGTCTCTGCATGGATGCGGCCGTGAAGTCCATCGGGCGATCACCGCCATCGCCAGTGCTGCATGGCGCGTGCCCGGCCGCGCGAGCGCAGCCCATCCGCAGCGAAGAGTCGCCAGCGTTTGCGCTTTCGTCCTTTTTTCCCAGCGTCAGCAAGAGCGTGGTGGGGGAATTCACCCTGGCACCGGGTCAACTGCCCCGCATCGGGGGGCAAGAAAAAACGGGGCCGACCTGGCCCCGCTCTGCTAACCCCGGGGCCGGCGCCAGGCAAACGTGGTAGCCCGGAGGTCTTCCTCGGCGCCCTCAGGCGAAGCTGGCGCGAACGCGACCGATCCAGCCGAAGTCCGCTTCCACGGCCTGGCCGGGGACGACCGGGATCGGCGCGACGCAGGCCCCGGTCGTGACGAACTGGCCGGATGCAATGGGCTGGCCGGCACCGCTCAGTTCGTTGACCAGCCACACCAGCGCGTCGACCGGGTCGCCCAGGACGTTGCTGCCAAGCCCCTGCGGGCGGCGGCCGTCGCTCACCAGGGCCTGCACCGCCAGCGTGGGCAGCTGCTGCAGGCGCAGCGCGTCCGGCGCCACCGGGGCGCCCACCACCATGTCGTTGGTGCAGGCGCAATCGGCGATCAGCTGCGCCTCGCCGGCGCGCTCGAACTCGAGGAACCTCGAGTCCGGCGCCTCGATGCCGGGATGCAGGCTGGCCACTGCGGCCAGCACCTCGTCCCGTCCATAGCCCGACGCGCGCGGCGCGAGGGCACGTGCGAAGCGGAACACGATCTCGCATTCGGCGACCCGCATGCGGTTGGCGTCCAGCAGGATCTGCGCGCCGTCCGCCCGCACGCGGTGCGCGAACACCGGTCCGGCGAGGGGGCCGCTCACGGCGATGTGCTGCTGGCCGGCCTGGCTGGTGGCGGCGATCTTCCATCCCGCCACCGGCTGGCCCAGCACGCCGGGCCACTGCGACTGGATGGCGTAGCCCTCGGCCCGCGTGGCGGGCCGCCACTCTTGCGGAAGGGCATCGATGTGCTCGCCGCCGGTCCAGCTGCGGGCAAGCAGCCGGGCGGCGGCGAGAGGGATGCTGGGTTCACGCATGGTCGGCTCTCGATAGCAAACGCTGGCCTTTCAGCATGGCCTCGCGCAGTTCGTCGTCGACGCGGAAACCCGGGAAGTGCGTCGCGACCAGCTTGTCGAGATCGGCCGAGTTCGGCTCCTTGCCGAGGGCGTCGAAAGCCTTGTCGAGCGTGTCCGGGTGGCACATGGTCGGTCTCCTGATCAGGGGTGCGCCAAGCTTACTGCGGCACAGCTGCAACGACGGCCTGGCTGCGCGACATGCACGCATCGCCCCCTCACGCGTTCGGTCGAGCAGGGCTAACGGTCAGCTAAGAGAGTGCTAAGGGCCGGCTAAGCGCGCTTTCCTACAGTGGGAACACGGTTGATGCGCGGCCCGCCAGGGCGGCAGCGGCCGCAAGAGCCATCCCGTTTGCTCGTTGTCCGTCCCACTGAATGCTCGAAAGGTTTGCACCATGAACACCAAGGCCCTCTTTGCCATCGCTGCCCTTGCCGCCGCCGCTTCCACGGGCGTGCGCGCCGACGAAGCCGATGCCTCGCAGTACGTGATCTCGTTCGAAGGCAGCCGCACCCGCGCCGAAGTCCAGGCCGAGGCCGCGCAAGTCGCCAGGAACCGCAGCATCGAGCCCGCGGGTTCGCGCGTCGCCGACCCGATCCGCTCCACCGTGGACGCGCAGGTGCTGCGCGCGCAGGCCGCGGAAGCCGTCCGCCTGGGCCGCATCTCCCATGGCGAAACCGGCGGCGTCTGAAACAGCCCCCGCAACCAAAGCAAAACGCCCCTTCCGGGGCGTTTTTTCATGCGGTGAACGCGCTGCTCAGCGGCTGCCGTGCTGCCGCTGCCAGCTGCCGTAGGCGTCGTCCATGCGCTGGCGCCGGTTGCTGTCGCCCCGGTCGTCGGTGGAGGCGCTGCTGACAGCGGGGCCGGCGCCCATGGCCGTGCGGCCGCCGCGGTCGTCGCCCATTCCACGCTCCGCCGGCCCCGGCGGCAGCTTGCGGGCGATGGCCTCGCCGGTGTTGCGCACCTTCGAGGCGGCCTTGCGGGTCACGTCGCCGGTCACTTCGGCGGCGCGATCGACGCCCCGCTTGGTCGCCTTGCCCGCGCGCTTGGCACCGTCGACGCTCTTGTCCGCGACGTTGCCGGCCTTCGCGCGGTTCTCGGCGCGCTGGGCGGCATCGGGGGTGGCCTTGTCCGCGACCTCGGCCGCCTTGGCGCGGTTCTTGGCGCGCTGGGCGGGGCCGGGGGTGGCCTTGTCCGCCATTTCACCGGCCTTGGCGCGGTTCTCGGCGCGCTGGGCGGGGCCGGGGGTGGCCTTGTCCGCCATTTCACCAGCCTTCGCGCGGTTCTCCGCGCGCTGGGCGGCATCGGGGGCCTGGGCGATGGCGGAGCCGCAAAGCAGGGCGGCGGCGATGGCGATGGGTACGAGCTTCATGGAGGGTCCTTCCAGCAGGGACTGCAGATGGTCCTATCAGAACCGTAAGGGCCGCGCGGGGGTGTCGGAGGATGCAGCAAGAGGATGTCGGGCGGCTTCCCCGGTGGCTCTTCCAGGATCGGACGGCGGACCGGAGCCGGGGCTGAAAGTCGCCGGGACTACGTGGTCCAGCTTCGAAAGGACTCTATCGGAGGGGATGCGTAGCTGTCGGTCCGAGTACGGCTCAGCAAGCGGCCGAGCCTGATCCAAGCCTGAAAAAGCCAAGTGTCAGGTCATTAGAAGCAGTGCGGGCAAGCCAGGAAATTGCAGCCGCCTCCTGGTCCATCTGGGCCTGGAACTTGCCGTAGTTCGAAAGATGAAGATGAAGATGAACCTTGGTCGCCCCTCGGGAGTAGAGGACCGGGAGGATCTCGGATGAACGACTTTGTGAAGTCAGCCAGGCAAAGCGTCTGCTTGCCAGCATGAGTCGCATCACACTCGCCGAAAGAAAGAAATGCTGGGGCTTCCCTGCAGAAATGAGTGAATCGATCCATCCCAAGTGGTCCACGGAAAAATCCGTTACTTCCAGCTTGTTCCGACCCACTGTCGGAACGTGCAGAAGCTCCACGAAGGACACGTTGGCCGCGTCGCCGCACTGGAAACCAAGACGCGCGAAGTTCTGGTGGTATCGCCTGCCGTCACCCCGGTACATAGGGGAGAGAAACGGGTGGTGAAATCCATGGCGTCTCCAGAACGACACTCCGTCTCGGTGGTACTCGAGCACGCTGTCATAGATGGACGATTGTTCGAGCGCCGGGGCGTAGTTCGCGTCCAACCCGATGAAAACGAACTGAGCCAAATCCGGAGATGCTCCCTGGAAGGGCCGATCCCGAAAAAGACTGTTCAACGCTGCGCTCGGATGAGTTTGATACACGCCGCCTCGCCTTGCGTCCTCGACGCTGTGATAGCTCAGGTCGGCCGGATCGTCCCACATCTGCCGTGGGTGCGGGGCGTCTCGATCGCGCGTACAGATAATTGCGACATGTCGTGCTCTTCAATGCTCCGTGATTTGCCTCCGGCATCAGTGAAATGTTGCTGAGCACTCTCGTTGAGAGAATGCCGGTTCGCTAAGGGCACCTGCATGTTCAACCTGGATTGGCTGAGAAGTGTTTTTCTCGGGGAGCCGCCCCCGAGTGCACGGTTCGATCTGCAAGTGCTACCTACGTCCAACGCCAGTGAGCTTCTATCCAGATTCGGTCGTGCGGAGTTCCCTGCGCCAGTTCAACGGCGCGGCCTCAATTTGCGACCTCGGGAGTCGATCCCGGAGGAATTCCTGGCGCGCCAGACTCCGGAAGGCCGTACGCGCCTTCTCGAAGTGATCGACTACAGAGACCGACTGCAGGAAGTTCTGGACTCCGACTGGTCAGAGCTCTCACCCGAACAGATGTACGTGCGAGCGCTCGAAGGCTACCGGTGGCTGAATCTGCTTGAGAACGCCATGGCGAAAGGACCGCAACAGTTCACGCTCCATCTGGACAACGTCACTGAGGTTCTGGAGTACGCAATCCATCAGGCGCAGCCGCGGCGTCGAGCGGCGTGAAGTGAGTCGCCTGCGCAGGCCGACTAGCCCAAAAGAGTCAGGCAATCAACTGCAGAGCTTCGCTATCGGCAATAGTGCCAGTGCCGAGCCAGCGTGCTGACCGGGAGTCCTTGCAAGCATGCATCGCCACTCGGGCAGATGGGAGATCGCCTGTGAGAGATTCAATTGATCCTATTCTTCGACGCGCCATCACCCCAAACGCGGTAAGGAGCGACGGCCCTCTCACCTTACCTCGCAGTTTTGGTGTGTACCGGATCCCAAGTTCCTCGCGTTCGACGCGCAGCTACAGATTTGGGAACCACCCGATACGGCAGTGGGAGCTTGAGCGCGAATTCGGTGAATGCCGGCTGGAGCATCTCTTTACCGCTCGGGAGGACGCGCGTGCCGTTGCCTTGGCTCTCGCCGAACGCACCGCAGGCCAAGTTCCATGATCGATCGGTCCCAGCATGGAGGCAGTTGTCATGGGTGACCTCTCGAGCCCTGAAGGCCGTGAGGTGGGGGCATACGTTTCGAGATGAACAGGTTCTTGGGGTGAAACATGAAACGCGCCTACCTCGGTGACTCGTACGACGCAGTGAAAAGGCTTTGGAGCGCGACGTTCGCTGAGTGGGCGCCGCTCTATGCGGAGTCGGGATTCGTTCCGAAGGAACTTCATTCTGATTACGAGAGACTCACTCGCATCCCCCTGCTTCGCGATCGAAGGCCGGAGGCCTACGCGATCCTGAACGATCCAGACACCGGTGTTTATCATCCCGCACGAGTGTCGCAGCGTGTCACCAGATCTCACGCGAGCCTTGATCTCATATGCATGCAGCTGGCGGACCCCTCTGTCAGGTGTGTTGTCACCTTCGACCAGAGCACCCTGCGATCGCCTGGAACGCCTGCGCTGAATCAGCGAGCGGCGAAACTCGCTTGGCTAAAGGAGAGTGGACTCTTCGCGTTTTACTATGCCTCGCATGCACCGTTCCTTTTCGCGTTCGGCAGCGAACATGCGCTTGCCCAGACGCGTCGTCGCCTTGAGAAGCAAGGAATTCCAGGCACCCGATTCCAGTACGCTGAGTGAAGGCCTGAAGGCCCAGATGGACTGAGCGGTCTGTCAATTCCCCGCCACCTCTGAACATGGCCATCTACAAGTTCAACCTTGAAAACGTTTCGCTCGCGGCCGTGGCCCCGTCGCAGTTCGCCGCTCTGGGAGTGAAAGAGCGCGAACACTTGCAACGCGCGCTTAAAAACAACATCGAAGTTATTGCCCCCGGCACGTTGGTCCTCACCGAGGAGTTCGGACGCTGGGAAGATGCCAAGCGCCGAATCGACCTGCTGTGCTTGGACAAGGATCGACAGCTGGTGGTCGTTGAGCTCAAGCGAACAGACGATGGCGGTCATCTGGAACTGCAGGCGCTCCGGTACGCTGCAATGGTCTCCGCAATGACCTTTCAGCAGGCCGTCGCTGCTCACGCGGCATACCTCGCGAATAAAGGGACTGAAGGAAGCACAGCTGAGGCGCGAGTACGTGAGTTTCTGGATGCGCCAGAAGGCCCCATCACATTGAGTACAAAGGTAAGGATCGTCCTTGCCTCTGCGGACTTCTCGCGTGAAATCACAACCACCGTGCTGTGGCTGAACAGTCAAGGACTGGACGTCACGTGTGTACGCCTGCAGCCGCTGCGCGTCGGAGGGTATTTCGTGATCGACGTGCAGCAGGTGATTCCATTGCCAGAAGCGCAGGCTTACCAGATCGCCATCCGCGACAAGGCAAATCAACAGGAGAAGGCCGAAGCTAGTGGGCGCGACTTCACAAAGTACGAAGTGACGACATCTTTCGGGACCTCCACTGGTTTGCCCAAAAGAAGATTTATGTTCGAGGTGGTCCGCGAAGCGATCAAGCATGGTATTACCCCAGAGAAGATCAACGAGGCGGTGCCATGGAGACGCACGACCATGTTCCTCAAGGCACCAGGCTTGCTCAAGGCTGGTGAGCTGATGGAGCAATTCGCGGACAAGAACCCAGCTCGGTACTTCAGCGATGACGAGGAATTGTTCCACGTCAACGACTACACCTACGCCATGAGCAACCAATGGGGCTTGAGTACCGAGGATGCTGCAAGAAACGTGATTCAGTTGCTGCCAGCGGGCGCTGTCACGTTTCTCGCGCTGACTGCGCAGGAGTGACTTGGCGTGCGGGGCGCGCGCCGTTGCTAGAAGGTGCCGGGGTCATCGCATGGGCCTGTATTACTCCGGCGAATCATTTCCGGGCGAGGCATCGTCCGGGATGCCTGCGTGCGCACCGCCCTCCGCAGGGCGACGCGCGCCGCATCAACAAGGATGCGTTTGGAGTGCATGGTTTCGTCTTCCTCCTGCAGCAAACGGGTTAAAGCCGGCCCGCATACCATCTGCGCGATGAGTGCTCACCGTGGTTTTCGATCCCCGGACCTCGGGCGCCGGGCGCTGCTGGCCACCCTGCCGTCGGCCCTCCTGGGTTGCGGGGTGGCCGTGCCTTCACGCTCGCAGGCCGTGCATTCGCAGCCACGCCCCTCGGCCAGGGTGCTGGCCTGCTACTACGCCGCGTGGGACACCCGGACGTACGCGATCAGCGACGTCCCCGGCGAATTCGCCGTGATCTACCTGTTCCACGCGAAGCCCGCCGGCCCCAGGGCCAACGGCAGCTGGAACAACGTGGGCGACGGCTCGTTCCGGTTCGAGCACCACGCCGAGGTCCCCTCCGCGCAGGTCCAGCGGTGCCGCGCCCGCGGGCAGAAGGTGATCCTCACGGTCGGCGGCGAGCGTGCGGGCTTCAATTTCGACGACCGGCGCAAGAGCCGCAACTTCGTCGACTCGTTCCGGGGCATGCACGACCGGCTGGGCGGCGTGGATGGCTGCGACTTCAACAACTTCGAGGCGAAGGTCGGCTCCTCGCCCGCCGAGATGGTCTGGATCGCGCAGCAGCTGAAGGCCTGGTACGGGCCGGACTTCGCCATCACGGCCCCGCCGGAGCCGAACTCGCTGGAGGACCGCGCGTTGCTCAAGGCGATGGCCGAAGCGGGCGTGCTGAGCTGGGCGGCGCCCCAGTACTACGGCTGGTCGGGCTTCAACGCCCCGGGCTTCATCCGCAACCGCACCGACGACTGGGTGCGCGACCTGGGCGCCGACAAGGTGATGCTGGGCCTGGCCGCCGACGCCACCAGGGGTCCATCGCTGCAGGACTGCATCCGGGAATGGGAAGCGGTGAAGGCCAGCCACCCCGGCATCCGCGGCCTGTTCTGCTGGAACGCCCAGTTCAACCTGGCCGGCGGCAACGCCTGGGGCAGGGCGATGAGGTCGCGGCTGTAGCCCGCGTCGGCGCGCGGGCGTGAGGCTGCTGTTCAGTGCACGGCGGGCTTGCGGCCGGCGCGGGGCGGCGCATCCGCCGCCGCGTCGCGCGTCTGCAGCAGCTGGCGCGAGACGACCCAGCCGTTGCGGTGGTGCTGGCGCAGCAGTTCCCGCAGCACGGCACCGGCGCGCTGGCGCAGCGCGTCCAGCACGGTGGCGTGCTCCTGCACGGCCCGCTCCCAGCGCTCGTGCTGCTGGTTGCCGGCGTAGCGGTAGCGCTGGATGCGCGCGCACTCGCTGGCGTAGATGCGCGAGAGCACCGGGTTGCGGGCGGCGTCCACCATGCGCTGGTGGATGGCCTGGTTGAGGCGAAAGTAGGTCATCAGGTCGCCGTCGCGCCAGGCCTGCTCCATGCTTGCATGCAGTTCCCCGATCGCGGCGAGCTCGGCGTCGGTGATCTGCTCGCAGGCCGGTTCGGCCGCCAGGGTCTCCAGCCCGATCAGCACCTCGATGGCCGCGGCCACTTCTTCCACGGACAGGGCGGTGACGACCGCGCCCCGGTTGGGCTCGATGCGCACCAGGCCCTCGGCTTCCAGGATCTTGAAGGCCTCGCGCAGGGGCGTGCGCGACATGCCCTCCAGCTGGTCGGACACCAGCCGCTCGGTGATGCGCTGGCCGGGCGTCAGCGAGCCCGAGACGATCAGTTCACGCAGCCGGCGGGCCGCCACCAGCGTGCGCGTGCCGCGGTCTTCCGGAAAGGAGGTCATGGACCGGTATTGTGTGGTGCATGCAATCCATGTCAATAACGAGCCATATACGGGGAATTACGGAGATCGGTCCGCAAGATTGCATGCAATAGTCGCGGACCCATGAATCTCCTGACCCACTACGCCGCCGCCCAACGCCCCGTCGAGACCTGCGTCGTCGGCAGCGGCGGCTTCGGCCGCAGCTTCCTGGCGCAGGCGCTGCGCATCCCCCTGGTGAAGTGCCGCGTGGCGGTGGACCGCGAGGCCGGCATCGCCGCCGAGGCCCTGCGCTCCATCGGCCTGTCGCCCGACCAGTTCGCCGTCTGCGAGACGCCCGAGCAGGCGGCTTCTGCCTGGCAGCGCGGCCTGCACATCGCCGCCGGCGACGTGTCGGTGGTCCTGGGCCTGCCGCTGGACCTGCTGATCGAGGCCACCGGCCATCCGGAGGCGGGCGCGCGCCATGCGCGGCTGGCGATCGAGGCCGGCCTGCACGTGGCCCTGACCTCCAAGGAAGTCGACAGCGTGGTCGGCCCCGGGCTGGCGCACCTGGCGCAGCAGAAGGGCCGTGTCGTGACGCCGGTGGACGGCGACCAGCCCTCGCTGCTGATCGGCCTGGTCACCTGGGCGCAGACGCTGGGCCTGGAGATCGTCTCGGCCGGCAAGTCCAGCGAGTACGACTTCGTCTTCGACGCCAAGGCCGAGACCATCGAGAGCAACGGCAGGCGCATCCCGGCGCCCGGCTTCGGGATGCTGTGGACGCTGGGCGATGGCGATGTCGCCACGCTCGCGCGCGCCCGCGCCGAGGCCTGCGCCGCCCTGCCGCAGCGCGCCGTGCCCGACCTGTGCGAGCTGCTGGTGGTGGCCAACTCCACCGGCCTGGTGGCCGACCGCAAGGACCTGCACGCGCCCATCGCCCGCATCACCGAGGTGCCCACCGCCTTCGTGCCGCGCGAGGCCGGCGGCCTGCTGGAGCGCCCCGGCACGCTGGACGTCTTCCATTGCCTGCGCGCGCCGCAGGAGGTGAGCCTGGCGGGCGGCGTGTTCGTGGTCGTGCGCTGCGAGGACGAGGAGACCTGGCGCCTGCTGGATGGCAAGGGCCACGTCCTGAGCCGCGACAAGAAGCACGCCATGCTGTCCATCCCGCGCCACCTGCTGGGGCTGGAGGCGGCGACCAGCGTGCTCGACGCGGTCGTCCTCGGCCGCTCCAGCGGCGCGCAGCAGCCCAAGCCGGTGCTGGACCTGGTGGCCCGCGCGACGCAGGCGCTCAAGTCCGGCACCCGGCTGGAGATGGGCGGCCATCACCACGCCATCGCCGGTGTCGCGGCCGACCTGATCGCGGCCGCCCCTCTGGGCGATGAAGCGCCCGCGCCGTTCTACCTGGCCGCCAACCGCCTGCTGGTGCGCGACGTCGCCGCCGGCCAGCCGATCCGCCTGGCCGACATCGCCATCGAGCCCGGCTCGGAACTGCTGTCGCTGCGCCGCCAGCAGGACGCCCACTTCTTCCCGCAGGGCCGCTGAAGCGCGGCCCGCACGACCCCACCCCCCAAGGAGACACCATGCCCCAGCCTTTCGCCTCCCTCGCCCAAGCCGGCGCGGTCGCCCTCGTGGCCGCCGCGGCCCTGCCCGCGATCGCCGCCGACTGGAAGCCCTCGCGCCCGGTCGAATTCATCGTCACCGCCGGCCCCGGCGGCGGCACCGACCAGTTCGCGCGGGTCGTGCAGTCGGTGGTGCAGAAGTACAAGCTGATGCCGGTGCCCGTGGTGGTCAGCAACAAGAGCGGCGGCGCCGGCACCGAGGGCCTGATCGCGGCCAAGGCGGCCAAGGGCGACCCGCACAAGCTGGTGTTCTCCACCAACCTGGCCTACCTGATGCCCATGATCACCAAGGTGGGCTACAGCATCGACGACGTGACGCCGGTGGCCATCATGGCGGCCGACGAATTCATCCTCTGGTCCAACGCCGAAGGCCCGTACAAGACCGCCCGGGAGCTGATCGCCGCGGCGAAGGCCAAGAACGGCGGGTTCAAGATGGGCGGCGCGCAGTCCAAGGACACCGACCACATCCTCACGCGCCAGGTGGAGAAGGCCACGGGCATCACCGTCACCTACGTGCCTTTCAAGTCGGGCGGCGAGGTCGCGGTGCAGCTGGCCGGCGGCCACGTCGAGGCCAACACCAACAACCCTTCGGAGAACATCTCGCACTGGCGCGCCGGCAAGGTGCGGCCGCTGTGCGTGTTCGCCAAGCAGCGCCTGCCCATGAAGGACAAGGTGGCCGGCGACATCGGCTGGAACGACATCCCCACCTGCAAGGAGCAGGGCATCGCGGTCGAGGAGTTCCGCATGCCGCGCACCGTGTGGGCCATGGGCGACATCACGCCCGAGCAGTCCGAGTACTTCCGCAAGGTGATGGCGCAGGTGCGCGAGAAGCCCGAGTTCAAGGAGTGGCTGCACAAGGGCCTGCAGAGCGACATGTTCATTACCGGCACCGAGCTGGCGCGCTACATCGCCAACGACAAGGCCAACCACAAGGTCCAGTTCAGCCAGGACGGCTGGCTCCTGAAGGACTGACATGACGAGCCCCCACGTTCGTTCACTGCGTGTAACTCCCTGCCCCCCGAGGGGGCCCTCAGCGCCCTTCGGGCGGCCGGGCGGGCGCTGACGTGGCAGTGTCCCGCCGCACCCTGGAGATCGCCACCGCCGCGACGCTGGGGGTGTTCGCCTCCGCCGTCATCGCCGGTTCGCTGCAGCTGGACACCGGCTGGGGCACGACCGGGCCGCAGGCCGGCTACGTGCCCCTGCGGCTGGGCGGGCTGCTGCTGGTGGTGAGCCTCCTCATCCTGCTGCAGTCGGTGCGCACGGCGATCCCGGGCAGCTTCGCCACGCGCGAGGAATTCGGGCGCAGCTTCTCGTTGCTGTGGCCCACCCTGGTGATGGTGGTGGCGATGCCCTGGCTGGGCATCTACCTCACCGCGGCGGTCTACCTGGCCTTCATGGCGCACCGCCATGGCGGGCAGGGGTGGGCGCGCGCGGCCGCGCTGGGCATCGTGACCACGGTGCTCTTCTTCCTGGTGTTCGAGTTCTGGTTCGGCGTGTCGCTGGCCAAGGGCCCCATCGAAAACTGGCTGGGCTTCTGACGCAATGCTGGACCAACTGAATCTCCTGATGGGCGGCTTCCAGACCGCCTTCAGCGTCTACCACCTGTCGCTGATGGTGGCGGGCGTGCTGCTGGGCATCCTGGTCGGTGTGCTGCCGGGGCTGGGCGCGCCCAACGGCGTGACGCTGCTGCTGCCGCTCACGTTCACCATGACGCCGGTGGCGGCGATCATCCTGCTGTCGTCGATGTACTGGGGCGCGCTGTTCGGCGGCTCCACCACGTCGATCCTGTTCAACATCCCCGGCGAGCCTTCCTCGGTGGCCACGACCTTCGACGGCCACCCGATGGCGCGCAAGGGCGACGCCGCGCGGGCGCTGGCCATCGCCTTCCTGTCGGCCGGCTTCGGCGCGCTGGCGGGCGTGGTGGTGGTGACGCTGGTGGCCAACGCCATCGCCGGCTTCGCCCTGAAGTTCAGCCCCGCCGAGTACTTCGCCGTGTACCTGCTCACCTTCTGCAGCTACGCGGGCATGAGCGGGGGCAAGCCGCTGAAGACCATCGCGGCGCTGCTGCTGGGCCTGATCCTGGCCGGCGTGGGCACCGACACGGTCTCGGGCGAGATGCGCATGACGTTCGGGTCGGACCTGCTGGTGGGCGGCGTCTCCTTCCTGGCGGCGGTGGTCGGCCTGTTCGGCATCGGCGAACTGCTGGTGACGGTGGAGGAGGGCCTGGCGTTCAAGGGCCTGCATGCGCGCATGAGCTGGCGCACCGTGTGGCAGGCGGCCAAGGAGATGCCGGCCTACGCCTGGACGCTGCTGCGCTCCACGGCGATCGGCTGCTGGATGGGCATCACGCCCGGCGGCCCGACGGCGGCTTCGTTCATGTCGTACGGCATCGCCAAGCGCTTCTCGCGCCGGCGCGACAACTTCGGCAAGGGCGAGCCCGAGGGCGTGGTCGCGCCCGAGACGGCCGACCACTCGGCGGGCGTCTCGGCCCTGCTGCCCATGCTGGCGCTGGGCGTGCCGGGCTCGGCCACGGCGGCGGTGATGATGGGCGGCCTGATGATCTGGGGCCTGCAGCCCGGGCCGATGCTCTTCATCGAGCACGCCGATTTCGTCTGGGGCCTGATCGCCTCGATGTACATGGCCAACGTGGTGGCCATCGTGCTGGTGCTGGCCACCATCCCGCTGTTCGCCGCGATCCTGCGGGCGCCGTTCGCCATCATCGGCCCGCTGATCGTGGTGGTGTGCCTGATCGGCGCCTACACCATCGGCGGCAAGATGTTCGACGTGTACCTGGCCATGGGCTTCGGCGTCGTCGGCTACGTCTTCAAGAAGCTCGACTACCCGATCGCGCCGCTGATCCTGGCCATGGTGCTGGGCGACAAGACCGAGGATGCCTTCCGGCAGTCGATGCTGCTGTCCAACGGCTCGCTCGGGATCTTCTTCAGCAACGGCCTGGTCGGCTCGCTGGTCACGGTGGCCCTGGGTCTGCTGGCCTGGAGCTTCGTGGCGCCGCTGCTGAAGCGCCGCACCCCGGCCGCCACCGCGTGAGGTTCGCATGACTGAAGCGCCCCGTCGCCTCGTGCTCGGCGTGATCGCCGACGACTTCACCGGCGCGACCGACGTCGCCAGCATGCTGGTGCGCGCGGGCATGCGCACCGTGCAGGTGATCGGCGTGCCCGATGGCCCCGTGCCGGAGGCCGATGCCGTGGTGGTGGCGCTCAAGTCGCGCACCACCCCGGCGGCCGACGCGGTGCGCGAATCGCTCGCGGCGCTGCGCTGGCTGCAGGCCGGCGGTGCGCGCCAGTTCTACTTCAAGTACTGCTCCACCTTCGACTCCACCGCGCAGGGCAACATCGGGCCGGTGGCCGAAGCCCTGCTGGACGCGCTGGGCAGCGACTTCGCCATCGCCTGCCCCGCTTTCCCGGAGAACGGCCGCACGGTGTTCCGCGGCCACCTGTTCGTCGGCGACGAGCTGCTGTCCGACTCGGGCATGCGCCACCACCCGCTCACGCCCATGGCCGACGCCAGCCTGGTGCGGGTGCTGCAGGCCCAGTCGCGCGGCAAGGTGGGGCTGGTGCGCTACGACGACGTGGCCCGGGGCGAGGCGGCGACACGCGAGTGCTTCGATCGGCTGCGCGCCCAGGGCGTGCGGCTCGCGGTCGCCGACGCGATCGGCAACGACGATCTGAAAACGCTGGCTGCGGCCTGCGCCGGGCTGCCGTTGATCACCGCGGGGTCTGGCGTCGCGCTCGGGTTGCCCGCGGTGTACCAGGCGCAGGGCTGGATCCAGCCGGATGCCGCGGCCGCGGACCTGCCCTCCGTGGGCGGCCACGCCGCGGTGCTGTCGGGCTCCTGCTCGACGGCGACGAATGCGCAGGTGAAGCACTGGATCGAGGCCGGCCGCCCGGCGCTGCAGGTTGATGCGCTCGCGCTCGCCCAGGGCCAGCCGCTCGCCGAGCGCGCGCTGGACTGGGCGCGTCCGCTGCTGGCCGCGGGGCCGGTGCTCGTCTATGCCACCGAGGCGGCGGACCGCGTGCGGGAGGTGCAGTCCACGCTGGGCGCGGGGCGCGCCGGCCAGCTGGTCGAGGACTGCCTCGCCCAGGTGGCGCGCGGGCTGGTCGATCTTGGCGTGCGGCGCCTGGTGGTCGCCGGCGGCGAGACGTCGGGCGCCGTGGTGCAGGCGCTGGGCGCCACGCAACTGCGCATCGGCGGCCCGATCGACCCGGGCGTGCCCTGGACGCAGGTCGAGGGCCGGCCGCTGCTGCTGGCGCTGAAGTCCGGCAACTTCGGCACGGTGGACTTCTTCGACAAGGCGCTGAAGCAGGTCGGCTGAGGAAGGGCCCCGCGCGAGCCGGCGCGCGCGAGACCCGGGCGCTCCCTAGCGCTTGTCCTTCGCCATCGCCGCCTGGTAGCGCGCCTTGTTCTCCGCGTTCGGCGGGTAGAGGCCGGGCAGGGCGGCGCCCTGGTTCACCTCGTCCATGATCCAGCCCTCCAGGCGCTCCTGCTCGGGCGCCTCCTGCAGCACCTGGTCGAGCAGGGCGGCCGGGATCAGCACGGCGCCGTCGTCGTCGCACACCATCACATCCCCGGGGAACACGGCCACGCCGCCGCACGCGATGGGCTGCTGCCACGCCACGAACGTCAGGCCGGCGACGGACGCGGGCGCGGCCGCGCCGCTGCACCACACGGGCAGGTTCGTGCCCAGCACGCCCTGCACATCGCGCACCACGCCGTCGGTGACCAGGGCGGTGATGCCGCGCCTGGCCATGCGGGCGCAGAGGATGTCACCGAAGATGCCGGCGTCCTGCACGCCCATCGCGTCGACCACGGCGATGCAGCCGGCCGGCATGTCCTCGATGGCGGCGCGGGTGGAGAGGGGCGAACCCCAGGACTCGGGCGTGGCCAGGTCCTCGCGGGCCGGAACGAAGCGCAGCGTGAAAGCTCGGCCCACCAGCCGCGGCTGGCCGGTGCGGATCGGCCGCGAGCCGCGCAGCCAGACGTTGCGCAGGCCCTTCTTGAGCAGCACGGTGGTGATCGTGGCCGTGGTGACCTTCGAAAGGGTTTCGACGACCTTCGGGTCGAGGTCCATCGCGGGGGGAGCGGAAGGGGAAGGCATGGGCATGGATGTCTCCGGTTATCCGAGTTCGCTCAGGCGCTTGTCCTGCCGGCGCACCAGGCGGGCGATGTCGGCGAGGTCGGGGGCCGAGAGCCTGGGCCCCGGCTTGCGGATGAACGCCGACGCGATGGCGCCGCGCTCGTGCAGCAGGTGCTTGCGCACCGCCAGGCCGATGCCGGCCTGCTGCTCGTAGCGCGCCAGCGGCAGGTAGGCGTCGAAGAGGTCATGGGCCCGCTCGACGTCGCCGCGGGCATGGGCCGCGACCACGTCGACCATCATCTCGGGCCAGGCGAAGCCGGTCATGGCGCCATCGGCGCCGCGCGACAGCTCCTCGGGCAGGAACAGGCCGCCGCCGTTGCCGGTGAGGATGGACACGCGCCGCACCTCGCCCTTGTCGCCGGCGGCGCGGATCGCCGAGAGCTTGGCCAGGCCCGGCCAGTCCTCGTGCTTGAGCATCACGCAGTGCGGCGAGTTCTTCAGGATGCGCAGCACCACTGCGGTCGACATCTGCACGCCGGTGGCCACGGGATGGTCCTGCAGGCACCAGGGCACCGCGCCCAGCGTCTCGTTGACCATGTCGAAGTAGCCGGCGATCTGGTCGTCGGTGCGCACGGTGGAAGGCGGCGCCACCATCACGCCGGAAGCGCCCAGGTCCATCACGGCTTTCGTGAGCTCGCCCATGGCGGCGAAGCCGGGCGAGGACACCCCGACCACGGTGGGCACGCGGCCGCCCACGCGCTGGACGACCTGTCGGGTGAAGGCCTTGGCCTCCTCGGCGGTGAGCTTGGTGGCCTCGCCCATGATCCCGAGGATGGTCAGGCCGGTGACGCCGCGCTCCAGGCAGAAGTCCACCATGCGGTCGGTGCTCGCGAGGTCGAGCGCGCCGGCATCGGTGAACGGGGTGACGGTGATGAGGTAGACGCCCTTGGCGGACGGGTCGAATCGGTGCATGTGTCAGGACTTTCGGGTCTACACGGGAGCGCCCGCGCCGGCGTGGCGGGGCATCAGGAAGTCGTCACGGATGTCGGCAACGGTCGTCACGCCCAGCATGGCCATGTCGCGCGACACCTCTTCTCGCAGCAGCGAGATCGCCTTGCGCACGCCGGCCTCGCCGGCGACCGAGGCCGCGTAGTTGAAGGGCCGGCCGACGAAGACGAACCGGGCGCCCAGCGCGAGCGCCTTGAGCACGTCGGTGCCGCGCCGGAAACCGCTGTCGATCATCACGGGCACCTCCGGGCAGGCCTGCACGATGCGCGGCAGCACCCGCATCGGCGACACCGTGCCGTCCAGCTGCCGGCCGCCGTGGTTGGACACGATGATGCCGTCCGCGCCGTTCTCGATGGACAGGCGCGCGTCGCGCACGTCCAGGATGCCCTTGACCACCATCTGGCCGGGCCACATCTTTCGGATCATCCGGATGTGCTGCCAGCCCAGGTGGCCGCGGTCGGAGAAATCGCGCAGGACGCTGGCCGAGAGGATGGGGGCGCCTCGCCGTGCGTAGTTGTTCTCGAAGTGCGGCATGCCGTGCCGGGCGATCGTCTTCAGGAAGGTGCCGAACAGCCAGCGCGGGTGTGTGAGGCCTTCCCAGGCCAGGCGAACGCTGGGCCGCAGGGGCGTGGAGAAGCCCGCGCGGATGTTGTTCTCGCGGTTGGACGCGATGGAGGCGTCCAGGGTGACCACCAGGGTGCCGTAGCCGGCCGCCTTCACCCGCTCGACCAGCGCGACGATCTCCGCCTCGGCGCCCGGCAGGTAGGCCTGGAACCAGGCCTGCGGGTTCGCCTTGGCGATCTCCTCCATGCGGATCAGCGACGACCCGCTCATGATCATGGGCAGGTTCTCGCGGGCGGCCGCCTGCGTGAGGACCAGGTCGCCGCGATAGGCCGACAGGGCGCTGATGCCCATGGGTGCGATGCCGAAGGGCGCCGACCAGGTGCGGCCCAGGAGCGTCGTCTCGGTCGATCGCTTCGAGGTGTCGATCAGCACCCGGGTCACGAACTCGTAGTCGTCGAAAGCGCGCTCGTTGGCCCGCAGCGACTGGTTGCGCTCCACGCCGCCGGACACGTACGCGAACACCGGCGCGGGCAGGTGCCGGCGCGCCGCGGCTTCGAAGTCATCCAGGCACAGGACATGGCCCAGCCGGGCGGGCAGGGCCAGGGGCCTGTCGACGGGGGTCGGGGCGGCGGCACGGTGCGGCGCGACCGTGCTGCCGCCCGAAAGGTCGGGCGGCATCGAGGTTTACTTCTCTCCCCAGGGCATGGCCTGCCACAGCTGCTTGAAGCCGGCCTCGGCGTCCTTCAGCTCGGTGGCGTAGGCGGCCGGCGGCAGGAAGCGCAACGGCGCGAAGAAGCCGGCGGCCTTGGCCTGGAACTCCGGATCGTTGGCGGCCTTCTGCACGGCGGCGGCGAGCTGGTCGCGCACGGCGGGCGGCAGGCCCTTGGGCGCGCCGATGCCGCGCAGCGACGCCATGATGATGTCGTAGCCCTGCTCCTTGAACGTGGGCACGTTGGGCGCCAGCGCGGTGCGGGTGGTGCTCATCTGGCCCAGCTGGCGCATCGCGCTGCCGCCCTTGACGTACTGCAGGGCCTCGCCGATGTTCATCGCCGCCACCGTGATGTCCTTGCCGACGATGGCCTTGTGGACTTCGGCGGCGCCCTTGAAGGGCACGTGCGTCATCTTGATCCCCGCGGCGCGCTCGAAGGCCAGCGTGGCGATGTGGTCGTCGGAGCCGATGCCGGTGGTCCCGTAGGTCACCGCGCCCGGGTTGGCCTTGGCGAAGGCCACCAGGTCCTTGAGGCTCTTGTGCGGGCTGTCCGCGTGCACGGAGAAGTTGCCGGGGTCGTCCACCAGGTTGCCCAGCAGGTCGAAGTCCTGCCAGTGGAAGTTCGACTTGCGCTCGATCGGGATCGTCAGCACGTTGGGCGTGTTCAGGAAGCCGATCGTGTAGCCGTCGGCCGGCGCCCTGGCGATCTCGGAGAAGCCGATGCCGCCGCCCGCGCCGGGGCGGTTGACCACGACGATGCTGGCGTTGTTGCCCAGGTGCTTGGCGATGAACTGGGCCGCCGTGCGGGCCAGGATGTCGGTGCCGCCGCCGGGGGCGTAGGCCACGATCATCTTGATCGGCTGCTCCGGGTAGGCGGCGAACGCCACGCTGGGGGCGGCGGCCACGGCCGACAGCAGCAGGGCCGGCAGCAGGCGGCGCAGGGTGGAGGGGATGCGTTGCATGGGGGATGTCTCCTCGGTTCTGGAAAAAAAAAGGATGGGTGGTTCGTGGACGCTTCAGCCCAGGATCCGGGCGCGCCGCTTCTCGTAGGCGGACCAGGCCTCGGGGTTGATGAGGCGCGGCGGCCGCTCGCCGGCCAGCAGGCCCGCGATCTGTTCCGCCGCCATGCTGGCGACGTTGCGGCGGGCCTCGTGGGTCACGCCGGCGGTGTGGAAGGTGGCGAAGACGTTGTCCATGGCCAGCAGCGGATGGTCCAGGGGCGGGGGCTCCTGGTCCCACACGTCCAGGCCGGCGCCCGCGAGGTGGCCGGAGCGCAGCGCCTCGACCAGCGCCGCTTCGTCGTGGATGCCTCCGCGCGCGGTGCTGATGAAGATCGCGCCCTTCTTCATCCGCCCGTAGGTGGACGCGTTCATCAGCTTGAGCGTGCTGGCGTCGCGCGGGCAGTGCAGCGACACGAAGTCGGATTGCTCGACGAGCTCGTCGAACGAGACGGCGCGCGCACCCCGGCTGGCGATCTCTTCCGGCGACAGGAAGGGGTCGGTCGCGATGACGTCCATGCCGAAGGCCTGGCCCAGCGCCGCGACGCGCCGGCCGATGTGGCCGATGCCCACCAGGCCCAGGGTCTTGCCGCGGATCTCGTGGCCCATCACGTCCTCGCGCGAGAAGCCCGTTTCGCGCCGCATGCGGCGGTCGCTCTCCAGCATCCGGCGGGAGACGCCCAGCATGAGCCCGAGCGTGTGTTCCGCGACGGAAGGGGCATTGGCGCCCGCCTGGTTGACGACCAGGACGCCGGCCGCGGTGCAGTCGGCCACGTCGACGGTGTCGTAGCCGGCGCCGCTGGACGACACGCACAGCAGGTCGGGGCAGCGCGCCAGCAGGTCGGCCTTGGCGAACCATTCCGGGGGCAGCTCGTCCTTGGCGGCCGACACGTGGTAGACGTGGGCAGCGCCCAGCAGGTCCCAGGCCGCGGCGGCCTGGCCGCGCACCTGGAAGACGGAGAGGGACACGGCCGGTTCGCGGGCCAGGCGCTCATCGAACGCGGGGTTGATCCAGAGGTCCGAGCGGACCACTCGCTTTTCGCCGGTCTTCATGTCACTGCGGGTCCGGGTTGCAGCCGATGCGCTTGAGCGTGGCGTCGATCCAGGCGGTGTCCAGCTTGTTCGCGGCGATGTCCGCGAGCGTCTTCTTTTCCGCTTCCATCTTCTTGAGCGTGGCGGCCAGGACCTCCTCGACGCTGTCGAAGGGCACGCACAGCAGGCCGTCGGCGTCGCCCAGCACCAGGTCGCCGGGATGGATGACCATGCCGTCGATGGCGACCGGCACGTTGATCTCGCCCGGGCCGTCCTTGTAGGGGCCGCGGTGCGTCACGCCCGCGGCGTACAGGGGGAAGTCGCCCTCGCCGATCTCCTCGGAATCGCGCACGGCGCCGTTCAGCACCACGCCGGCCACGCCGCGGCCTTTGGACGACGCGACCATGATCTCGCCGAAGAGCGCGTTGGTCAGGTCGCCGCCGGCGTCGACCACGATCACGTCGCCCCGCTGCGCCATCGTGAGCGCCTTGTGGATCATCAGGTTGTCGCCCGGGCGGCATTTCACGGTCAGCGCCGGCCCGGCCAGGTAGCCGCTCTTGTGCATGGGCCGCAGGCGGGCGCCGCCCGCCGTCATGCGCGTCATGCAGTCGCTGACGTTGGCGACCGGAAGGCCCTTGAAGGCCTGGACGTGGCGGTCCGACACCTGGCGGGTCCGTTTGAGGATCTGGAGTCCGAGCATGCTGTCCTTCTCTCTTGCAAAGTGGTTTGGCAGGGTGCGGCGAATGTACAATAAAAAAACAATCAAAGGACACGAAAACCCTCGCGCTGAGCCGTCCATAGTGGTTTGCGAGCAGGGAGCGCCCTGCGAAAGTACAAAAGGGAAACAAAAGTGGCCATCGCTTCCGACAAGGCTTACGAGCTCCTGAAGCAGCGCGTGATCGCCGGCACCTATGCCCCCGGCGCGCAGCTGAAGGAAGAGCACATCGCCCGCGAGCTGGACATCAGCCGCACGCCGATCCGCGCCGCGCTCAAGCGCCTGGTGCAGGACGGGCTGGCGACGGCCGATGCCGGCCGCGGCGTGCGCGTGTCGGAGTGGACCGAGTTCGACATCCAGGAGACGTACGAGCTGCGGGCGCTGCTGGAAGGCCACGCGGCCGACCTGGCGGCGCGGCGCGGCGGGGCCGAGCTGGCCGACCGCCTGGACGGGCTGAACGCGCGGATGGGCGCGGCCATCTCGCATGGCGGCGAATCGACCGCCGAACAGCTCCAGGACATCAATGCGCACTTCCATCGCGCCATCCTGGAGGCGAGCGGTTCACCGCGCCTGCGCGCCATGCTGGCGGGCCTGATCGACATGCCGGTCGTCATCCGCTCGCACTTCATCAGCCGGCCCGAGGATTTCCTGCAGAGCCTGAACCACCACCGCGATCTGGCGGCCGCGGTGCGCGCCGGCGATCCGGAACTCGCGCGGCAGGTGATGCAGGTTCACCTGAAGGTCGCGGCGCATCGCTTCCAGCAGCGGCGCAGCGAGTTCACCGGGGCGCAGTGGACGGGCGCCACGCCGGCCCGGCGCCGCGCGGGCGAGTGAGCCGGTGGCCATGATCCCCGCCCTGCGGCCGGACGACCGGCCTTCGTCCCTCGCGGTCGACTACGTGGCGGAGCTGCGGCTTCGCGGCTTCGAAGGCGACATCGCGCAGGGCCATGCGGACCGCACCGTCTTCGCGACGGACAACTCGATCTACCAGCTCGCCCCGCAGGCGGTGGTCTTTCCCCGCCACGAGCTGGACGTGGTCCGCGTGGCGAAGCTGGCGGCCGAACCGCGCTTTTCCTCGCTCAAGTTCACGCCGCGCGGCGGCGGCACCGGCACCAACGGCCAGTCCCTCACCAGCGGGGTGTCGGTCGACCTGTCCCGCCACATGAACGCGATCCTGGAGATCAACCTCGAGGAAGGCTGGGCGCGCGTGCAGGCCGGGGTGGTGAAGGACCAGCTGAACGCCGCGGTCGAGGCGCAAGGCTTCTTCTTCGCGCCGGAGTTGTCCCCGTCGAACCGGGCCACCATCGGCGGGATGATCGCGACCGATGCCTCGGGGCAGGGCTCGGTCCTCTACGGCAAGACGCGCGACCATGTGCTGGAGTTGCAGGCCGTGCTGATGGACGGCACCGGCTGGCATTCGCGACCGCTGACGGCCGACGAGCTGGAGGCGGCCAAGCGCCGCACCGACCGCGTCGGCGCGGTGCATCGCCTGCTGGACCGCATCCGGCAGGACGATGCGGACCTGATCGCCGAGCGCTTCCCCAAGCTGAACCGCTGCGTCACCGGCTATGACCTGGTGCACCTGTGCGATTGCCACGGCCGGTTCGACCTCAGCGCGGTGCTGTGCGGCGCCGAGGGCACCCTGGCCTTCGTGACGGAAGCCAAGGTCCGGCTGCTGCCGGTTCCCCGCTGCACCGCCTTGCTGAACATCCGCTACGCCAGCTTCGACGCCGCGCTGCGAGACGCGGGCGCCCTGATGAAGCTGGAGGCGGCCTCCAGCGAAACCATCGATGCGACGGTCCTCGCGCTGGCCCGCCAGGACCCGGTGTGGCTCAAGGTGCGGGAGTTCTTCCCCGACGACGCGGAGGGCGCGGCCGAAGGCGTGAACATCGTGGAGTTCGTCGCGGCCGATGAAGCGGCGCTCGAAGCCAAGCTGGCCCGGGTCGAGGCCGCGCTGGCCGGCACCGGTGCCGGCGCCACGTCCGGCCGGCTGGGCTACACGGTCGCCCGAGGTGCCACGCACGCCGCGGCGATCTGGTCCATGCGCAAGAAGTCGGTCGGCCTGCTGGGCAACATGCCCGGCGAGCGCCGCCCGATGCCCTTCGTCGAGGACACGGTCGTGCCGCCGGAGCACCTGGCCGACTACATCCGCGAATTCCGCGCCGCCCTGGACCGGCGCGGCCTGGTCTACGGGATGTTCGGCCACGTCGACGCCGGCTGCCTGCACGTGCGGCCCGCGCTGGACATGAAGGACCCGCAGCAGGAGAAGCTGGTGCGCGAGATCACGGACGAGGTGTTCGCGCTCACGCGCAAGTACAAGGGCGTGCTCTGGGGCGAGCACGGCAAGGGCTTCCGCTCCGAGTACGCGCCCGCGTTCTTCGGGCCGCTCTATCCCCGGATGCAGGAGATCAAGGCCGCGTTCGATCCGCACAACCAGCTCAACCCGGGGAAGATCGCCGCGCCGCCGGGGCACGCGCTCACCCGGCTCGACGAGGTGCCGACGCGGGGGCAGGCGGACCGCCGCATCCCGCTGGTGGTTCGGCAGGCCAACCAGGACTCGCTGCACTGCAACGGCAACGCCGCGTGCTTCAACTACGACCCCGACGACGCCATGTGCCCTTCGTGGAAGGCCACGCGCGACCGCAGGCATTCGCCCAAGGGCCGCGCCTCGCTGATGCGCGAATGGCTGCGCCTGCTGGCGGAGCAGGGCGTCGATCCGGCGCAGGCCTCGGCACGCTCCGGTGGCGGCGCGCGGCGTTGGCTGGCGCTCCCCGCGCGGGCGCTGAACACCCTGCGTGTGCGGCGCGATGACGACTTCTCGGTGCAGGTGAAGGAGGCGATGGACGGTTGCCTGGCGTGCAAGTCCTGCGTGGGCCAGTGCCCCATCAAGGTGGACGTGCCGGCCTTCCGCTCACGCTTCCTGGAGGCGTACCACGGGCGCTACCTGCGGCCGGCCAAGGATTTCCTGGTCGCGGGGCTGGAATCCGTTCTCCCCCTGGCCGCGAAGGCGCCGCGCCTCGTGAACGCCATTACCCATGGCCGTGCGGGCCGCAGCATCTCGCGCGCCCTGGGCCTGGTGGCGCTGCCGGAGCTGGCCACCGGCGACCTGCGGTCGGCGCTCGCGCGGGCCGGCGTCCGCACCGCCACGCCCGAAGCATTGAAAGCCTTGACGCCGGCCGAGCGCGGCAAGAGCGTCGTGGTCGTCCAGGATGCGTTCACCACGCACTACGACCCGGCCGTCGTGCAGGACTTCTGCGAACTGCTGCAGCGGCTGGGCTTTCGTCCCTGGCTGGCGCCGCTGCAGGCGAACGGCAAGCCGCAGCACGTGCTGGGCTTCCTGGCGCGGTTCGAGCGGACGGCGCGCCGCAACGCGGGCCGGCTGCGCGAGCTGGAGGCGACCGGCGTCCCGCTGGTGGGCATCGATCCTTCGATGACGCTCACCTACCGCGCGGAGTACGTCAAGGCGCTGGGCAAGGAGGCCGTGCCGGACGTCGCCCTGCCGCAGGAGTGGCTCGCCCGGCGGCTGCAGGAGCTGCCGCAGCTGGCCTCGGACGGCGGCGCCGCCTGGGCGCTGCTGCCGCACTGCACCGAGCGCACCAACGCTCCCGCGGCCACGTCGGACTGGGTGGCGCTGGGCCGCCGCTTCGGCGTCGACCTGCGCATCGTGCCCAGCGGGTGCTGCGGCATGGCGGGCCTGTACGGGCACGAGCGGGCGAACCGCGCGACCTCCGAGGCGATCTACCAGCTCAGCTGGGGGCCGATCCTGGCGGACGCGAAGAACGCGGGGCGCGTCCTCGCCACGGGCTACTCCTGCCGGTGCCAGGCCGCACTGATGGACGGGATGCCCTTGGCGCATCCGCTCCAGGTGCTGCTGCGCGCGCTCAAGAGCACCGGCAGCACCGGTTCGCCGCGGCATGCCCCAGCTTCGCCCTTGCGGGTGCTGGAGCATCACGAGGAGTATTGAGCGGCGGGACCGCCCCCGGGATCAAGCCGGGCTGGGCAGGGGCTGGCCGTCGAAGAAGGCCGCCAGGTTGTCCAGCACGCGCTGCCCCATGCCGGCGCGGGTCTCGTGCGTGGCGCTGGCGACGTGGGGCAGCAGCACGACGTTGTCGAGCGAAAGGAGTTCCTGCGGCACGCTGGGCTCGTGCTCGAACACGTCGAGCGCCGCGCCCGCGATGCTGCGGCGCTCCAGCGCGGCCACCAGCGCCTTCTCGTCCACCACGCTGCCGCGCGCGATGTTCACCAGGAAGCCTTCCGGGCCGAGTGCGTCCAGCACGCCCGCGTCGATCAGGTGGCGGGTGTCGGCACCGCCCGGCGTGCTGACGACCAGGAAGTCCGACCAGCGCGCCAGCTCCTGCAGCTGCGGCACGAAGGGAAGCGTTGCGCCCTGCACGGGCCGGCGGCCGGTGTAGCGCACGTCCATGGCGAAGCCGCTCGCGCGCTGGGCGATGGCCTGGCCGATGCGGCCGAGCCCGACGATGCCCAGCCGCGCCCCGCTGACTTTTCGTGCCAGCGGAAAGGCCTGGGGCGGCTGCTGCACCCAGCGGCCGGCGCGCACGTAGCGGTCGCCCTCGGGGATACGGCGGGCGATCGACAGCAGCAGCCCGAAGGCGAGGTCGGCCACGCAGTCGGTCAGGACGTCGGGCGTGTAGCCGACGGGGATGCCCCGGCGCCGCGCCGCCGGCACGTCGAGCACGTCTAGGCCCACGCCGAAGCTGGAGATGACGCGCAGGTTGGGCAGGCGCGCGAGCAGGGCTTCGTCGAAGCCGGCCCGGGCCGACGTCACCAGGCCGTCGATGGCCGGGCCGACCTGCGCGAGCTGGGCATCCCGCTCGGCGCCGGCAGGCGCGAGCCGGTGGACGGTGTAGCGCTCCAGCAGGGCGCGGTCGACTTCGGGCAGCAGGGCGATGGCCTGCAGGAGGATGGGGCGGTCCATGGTGTTCACTGCGCGCTGATCTTGCGGTCGCGGATGATCTGTCCGTAGCGCTTGCGGTCCTTGTCGATCATGGCCGCGAACTGCGCGGGCGTGCTGGTCGCCGGCACCGCGCCCAGGTCCACCAGCTTGCCCCGGACCTCGTCGCGCGCCACCACCTCGCGGATGTCGGCCGAGATCTTCTCGGCCAGGTCGGCGGGCGTTCCGACGGGCGCGAGGATGCCGATCCAGGAGATGCTGTTGAAGCCGGGCAGGCCGGACTCGGCGAGCGTGGGCACGTCCGGCAAGGCGGACACGCGTTTGTCGCTGGTCACCGCGAGCGCGCGCAACTTGCCCGCCTTGATCTGCCCGCTGGCCTCGAACACCGTCATGAAGGACAGCTGCACGTGGCCGGCCAGCAGGTCGGCCACCGCCGGGCCGCCGCCGCGGTACGGCACGTGCAGCACGAAGGTGCCGGTGGCGTCCTTGAACATCTCTGCCGCCAGGTGCGGGCCGCCGCCGGCGCCGGAGCTGCTGTAGCTGAGCTTGCCGGGCTGGGACTTGGCCAGTTCCACGAACTCCTTGACGTTGCGGGCGCGCACGCCGGGGTGGACCATCATGGCCAGCGGCAGCTCCGCCACCAGCGACACCGGCGCGAACGCCTTGTCGGGGTCGTAGGGCAGCTTGGGGTAGAGAACGGGGTTGATGGCCTGCGTGCCGATGTTGCCCATCAGCAGCGTGTAGCCGTCGGGCCTGGCCTTGGCCACGGCATCGGCGCCGATCTGGCCCGCGGCGCCGCCCTTGTTGTCCACCAGGACCGGCTGGCCCCATTTCTTGGACCGCTGCTCGGCCAGGATGCGGGCACCGGTGTCGGTGCCGCCTCCGGGCGGGAACGGCACGACGATGGTGACGGCCTTGCCCGGCCAGGCCTGGGCCAGCGCCATCGAGGCCGCCAGGCACAGCGCCGCGAACGTGAATGCTCTCTTCATGCGTTTGTCTCCTTGCTGCGCGCCAGTCTAGGAGCACATCGATCCAAGGCCAAACCAGAGAGTGGATGGATCGATGCAGAATCTGGATCGATGTTCGACCTGCCCCAACTGCGCTGCTTCGTCGCCGTCGCCGAGGAACTGCACTTCGGCCGGGCCGCCGAGCGGCTGCACATGACGCAGCCGCCGCTGTCCCGCCAGATCCAGCTGCTGGAGCACGCCGTGGGCACGCAACTGCTGGAGCGCACCAGCCGCAGCGTGCGCCTGAGCGTCGCCGGCGCCGCCTTCCTGCGCGAAGCGCAGGCGATCCTGCGGCACGCGGAACGCGCGGCGGAGCTCGCACGCCGCGCGGCCTCGGGGCACCTCGGGCGGGTGGTGATGGGCTACACGGCGGTGGCCGGCTACGTGCTCGTGCCCTCCCTGCTCAATGCGGCCACGACCGCTTATCCCGACATCGAGATCGTGCTGCAGGAGATGGTGTCGTCGGCGCAGATGCCGGCGCTGGCGCAGGGCGACATCGACATCGGGCTGGCCCGCCCGCTCGGCGCGCAGCGCGGCGTGCGGCACCAGCGCATCTCGCGCGAGCCGATGCTGCTGGCGCTGCCGGCGCGGCATCCGCTCGCGGGCCGCACGCAGGTCCGCCTGCAGGACCTGGCCGAGCAGCCGGTGGTGATGTACTCGTCGGGTGAGGGCCGCTACTTCCACGACCTGATCGCGCAGCTGCTGCGCCCCTGCGAGCCGCCGCCGCGCTTCGTGCAGCACGTGGGCCAGACGCACACCGTCCTGGCGCTGGTGCGCGGCGGCATCGGCCTGGGCATCGTGCCCGCGTCCGCGCAGCACCTGCGGCTGGAGAACGTGGTGTTCCGCAAGCTCTGGCGCCGCGATGCGGTGGCCGACATCGACCTGTACTGGCGGGAAGGCGAGGGCAACCCCGCGGCGGACGTGATCCGCGACTTCGCGACGAAGGTGTGGACGCCGCCGTAGGGCGGGGCAACGCCGGGGCAGCGCGCCGTCTGCCAGCGCCGGTGCATCCCGTCCGACAGTCGAGCTTGGCGGTTGCCGGTACCGTGGTCCCATGGTCCTCACGTCCGTCACACACCTGCGCGTTTCCTGCGAGCAGGACACCCCCGTGGTGGCGATGCTCCGCCCGCGCAGCGGCCACGCGCAGTGGGTGCTGGCGCAGCGCTACGACCTGTCGCCCTGGGTGCCGGCGCGCGAGTACGTCGACCAGTACGGCAACCTGTGCCAGCGCTTCGTGGTGCCGCAAGGCGAGATGACGTTGAAGGTCACGTCCGAGGTGGAGGTGGCCGAGCAGGTGGCGGTCGACCCCCACGCGAGCTTCACGCCGGTGGAGCGGCTCCCCGACGACATCCTGGTCTACCTGCTGCAAAGCCGCTACTGCCCCAGCGAGGCGATGGACGAGCAGGCGCGCGAGATCGTGCGGGGCACCGCGCCGGGCTACGCGCAGGCCGCGCGCATCTGCGACTGGATCCACGCCACGCTGGAGTACCGCTACGGCGTGAGCGACGCCTCCACCTGCGCGCAGAAGACGCTGCAGGACGCGGCAGGCGTCTGCCGCGACTTCGCGCATGTCGGGGTGGCGCTCAGCCGCGCGCTGCACATGCCGGCACGCTTCGTCGTCGGTTATCTCCACGAACTCGACCCCATGGACATGCACGCCTGGTACGAGGTGTACCTGGGGGACCGGTGGTACACCTTCGATCCGACGCAGGACAAGCCCCGCGGCGGCCGCATCGTGGTGGCCTATGGGCGCGACGCCACGGACGTGGCGTTCCTTTCCAGCTATGCACCGCTGGAAGTCGTCGACATGACGGTCACGGTAGAGGCGGCCAAGACCGGTCCGGCCTCTTGAACAGGCAATCCTGTGCGGGGCACGCCTACCGAGTACCGGAAGTCACGGTACGGCGGTGACGGGTCGCCCGCGTCAACGCGGGCTGGCCGCCGAAGCCGCCAGTGCGGGGCCGGCAGTCGCGCGACCGGCGTCGCGGCGACGCAGGACGACGAGTGCCACCACTGTCGCGCAGCAGACGAGGTTGCCCGTCGATACCGCCAGCAGCTTGCCGTCCTCGAGGACCAGTCCCGCATACAGGACGGCCGTGAGATGCGAGACGGCCCAGTAGGACCAGGTCAGCAGCGAGATGGAGCGCGCGCCGTCGCGGCAGCGCCAGATCGCCACGATCTGCGGCAGGTAGCTGGCCACGCGGCCGGTGTTCGCCAGGACGTAGGCCCAGGCCACGAGCCAGAGCGCCTGTTCGGAGTCCATGGCTGCTCTCCCGTGGCGCAGAGCAGGTGCCAGCGCAGCACGGCGCGATGGCAATGCCGCACCACGACATGCTGGACAAGGGCTTCGCCCGGGAAGTCGGGCTGATCCCAGTCCCGCGCGATCCACTGGAAGCCCTCGTGAAGGTCGTCCGGCCGGCCCGACCGGTCGAATCGTGCGATCAACCGCCCGGCCAGCTCGGCGCTGGCGTGCACGTTGCCCTGCATGGCATGCATGCGCACGGGATCGAGATTGTCGAAGGCAATCGTCGCGCCATCGTCCACAGCGTGTCGCGGCGCAGCGGCCGGTCGGGCAGGCGCGTGCGCCGGCACGTCCGGCCATAGCGATGCGCCCAGCACGAAGCCAGCGACCGCGGCCAGCAACACGGACCCGAAGAGTCTTTCGGGGCGAAGACGAAGCAGGCGAAAGCGCTGCATGAGGTTCTCCTGAGGTGGGCCCGCTCCCGTCGCTGCGCCACGGCCCTGATCGAGCCGAAGTGAATCACTCGCGGCCGGCGCGCGGAAGATGAAGGAAACGTGTGGGACATAGCCGGGGGTTATCGCCTGCCCAGCCGATGCTGCTTCGGACGGCCGGCAGGGACCGGCTCGATTTCTCTCGCCGTCTCACGCCTGCGGCGTGAAACCGGACTGCCGGATCACCGGTCCCCAGAAGCCGTGCTCCTGCCGCATCGCGGCCTGCAACTGCTCCCGCGCCACCGAATCCACCAGCACGCCCAGGCGCTCCCAGGCGTCACGTACCTCCGGTTCGCCGAGGATCGACTCCAGGACGCCGGCCTGCTGCTCGAGGATCCCGGCCGGCGTGCGCGCCGGTGCGAACGCCCCGAACCACTCGCGCTGCGACAGCGTCGCCCAGCCCTGTTCCTGGAACGTCGCGACCTCCGGGAAGACCGTGCGGCGCACGCCGGTCGTGGCCAGCACGCGGAGCTTCCTCGCTTCGTGCAGCGTGCGGGCGGAAGACTCGGTCACCATGGCGATCGGGACGTCCCCGGCGGCCACCGCCTGCATGGACGGTGCTCCGCCGCGGAAGGGCACGTGGGTCAGCTCGAGCCGAGCCTCGCGCGCCAGCAGCGTGGCGAGCATGTGCTGCATCCCGCCCGACCCCGAGTTGCCGCACGGCAGCGGTCCGCCCTGCGCGCGAGCCCAACCGGCAAGTTCCCGCACGCCCGTCACCGACGGGGGAACGGCGGGCCCGGCGGCGAGGGCGAAGCAGGTGGCGGCCACGCCGTGCACCGGGCTCAGGTCTCGCAGCGGGTCGTAGTCCAGGCGTTGGTACACGTACGGGTACATCGTGAGGGTGGAAGCCGGCGTGAGAAGCAGCGAGCTGCCGTCGGCCGACGCTCGAACCAGCTCGGCAATGGCGAGGCGGCCGGCGGCGCCCTGGCGGTTCTCGACGATGGCCGGCTGCCCGGTGCGCGCGGTCCATCGTTCCGCGAGCTTTCGGCAGACCCCATCCAGAACTCCGCCCGGCGCGAACCCGAGGAGCAGGCGCACGGTCGTGGTACGCGGCTGCGGCACAGCAATCGATGGGGCGCCCAGGATCGCCGCCGCGCAGGCCAGCATCCGCCGGCGTGAGAGCAAGGTGGCTGCCATGTCCAGTCCTTTCAGGTGCGTGCGCCGCAGGAATTCGGTGGAGTTCGGCCTTGTCGCCAGCCAGCGCTGCGGCGGCAGGTCATGGCGTCCAGAGTAGTAGCGCCAGTGATGCGTGGGAAGCTCTCATTGCTGATCGGGTGATCCACATCCAGAATCACGCCCCAAAGGAGCGGCCATGGACATCACGCAGGTTCAGCGACGCATCCGCCTGCGCGACCTCGAGACGCTGGCGACCGTTGTCCAGGCCGGCAGCATGCGCAAGGCGGCGCAGCTCATGCACCTGTCGCAGCCGGCGATCTCGCGGTCGATCCGCGACCTGGAGCAGGCCGTCGGTTGCGAGCTGCTCCAGCGCAGCCGGGGCGGCATCGAGCCGACGCTTTTCGGGGAAGCGCTGGTCCGCAGGGGCCGCGGCGTCTTCGACGAGTTGCAGGGCGCGTTGCGCGAACTGGCCCACCTGGCCGACCCCGGCGCAGGCGAGGTGCACCTCGCCTGCATGGAGACGCTTCACGCCGGCCTTGTGGGAGCGTGCGTCGAGTCGTTGCTGGCCCAACACCCCCGGATCCGCGTCGTGCTTGAGTCCGGGCAGGCGCCCGACCTCATCGGCTTGTTCCTCATGCAGCGCCTGGTGGACTTCACGGTCGCTCGACCCTCCGAGCTGCCGCTGCCACCGGGCGTCGAGGGCGAGACGCTGTTCCACGACGTGCCGCGCGTGCTGGTCGGGCGCGCGAGTCCCCACGTGCGGCGGCGCAAGGTGCGGCTGGCCGACTTGGCCGAGGACCACTGGGTATTGGGTCGCACCGAGCTGATGGCGGCCTCGCCGGTGGCGCGCGCATTTGCCGAGGCCGGGCTCGCCATGCCGGCGCGCGTGACCGCCTCCGGTTCGTTGCACACCCGCTACCGGTTGCTGGACACCGGCCGCTGCGTGACGGTCGTGCCGCACTCGCTGCTGCCCTTTGCCAATCCCGGCGATCGCTTCCGGGTGCTGCCGATCGAGATGCCCGCCTGGGAGTTCCCCACCATGGTCCTCAAGCTGCAGCATCGCGTGCTGTCGCCCGCAGCGCACCTCTTCATCGACGAACTGCGTCGTCTGGCACGGCCGCTGGCAGTGGATCGGCCGGTCGGGAGTCCTGGCCAGCAGCGATCGTCTGCCTAGGGTCGGGAGCTGCCGTACATTGACCCGGTCGTTCGTCGATGGAGCGCTTGATGCACCGGATCGTTCTCATTTTCGCGATCAGCACGCTGTTGGGCGGGTGCGGCTGGTTTGAAAGGAAAGTCACCGCCAACATCACGGGCCACGCGGTGACGTGCGTGGAGGGCGTCGCCTACCTTCAGTTTCCGAGCGGGGTCACCGTGCAGTACGACCGCAGCGGACGCATCAAGACCTGCTGAGAGCGGCGCGTGCCGGACGGCTGCGAAGCCGCGTCCGGCGCGGGTGGTGTCCTGTGCCTGGTGCGGCCGGCTGGGCTGGACCCTGCGCGTTCGACGAGCCGGAATCGTTCCGGCCTGAACGCTGGACTGCTGGCAGAGCATGTCCGGAACGGGTTTCCCGTGCCGGCCCGCTGACCCCCGCACGGGTGGTCTTGAGTTCCGGGCGGACGACTCAAGCCGGTGTCACTCCGCCCGCACGTTGGCTGCCTTGACGATATCGCGGTACTTCACGATGTCACTGGCCACCAGCTTGCCGAAATCGGCCGGTCCGCTGCCGGAGGCCTGCAGGCCCATGGAAACCAGCTTGTCCTTCGTCTCGGGCTGCGCCAGCAGGCGCGTCAACTCCGCGTGCAACTTTTCCACGACGGGCGCCGGCGTGCCCTTGGGCGCCACGATGCCGTACCAGGTGCCGTCCTCGAAGCCCGGCAGCCCCGATTCCGCCAGTGTCGGCACGTCGGGCAGTGCCGGAACGCGCTGCAGCGAAGAGACGGCCAGGGCGCGCACCTTCCCGGCCTTCACATGCGGCACCAGGGTCACGAGGTTGTCGATCGACGCGTCCACTTGGCCGCCCAGCAGGTCGTTGGTCGCCGGCGCGCTGCCCTTGTAGGGCACGTGGTTCACGTCCACGCCGGCCTTCATCGAGAAGTGGACGCCGCCGAGGTGCTGCGCCGTCCCGGTGCCGCCGTTGGCCAGCGTGAGCCGGCCAGGCGACCGTTTCGCCAGCTCGATGAACTCGCGCGTGTTCTGCGCCGGCACCTTCGGGTTCACCGCCAGCAGCAGCGGCGCTTTCACCAGCAGCGTGATCGGCTGGAAATCGGTGGCGGAGTTGTAGGTCAGCTTGGGGTAGATCGAAGGATTCGCGGCCATGAAGCCGGCGGCCGCCAGCAGCAGCGTGTAGCCGTCGGGCGCCGCCTTCGCGGCGGCCTCGGCGCCGATGTTGCCGCCGGCGCCCGGCCGGTTCTCCACCGTGACCGGCTGGCCGAGCGCCGACGCCAGGTGCTGGCCGGCCATGCGGGCGAGCTGGTCGCTCGCCCCGCCCGGCGGGAAAGGAACGATGATGCGCAGCGGCTTGTTCGGGAAATCGCTCTGGGCGAGCGCGGCCGGTGCGGCGACGGCCGCGAGGGCGGCAAGGGCCAGCAGGCGCAATGCCGTGCGTTTGGTCGAGAGGGTCATCTGTCTGTCTCCTGGGGGGTCAATCGATCCGGGCGCCCGAGTCCTTCACCACCCGCGCCCAGCGCGTCGTCTCGGTGGTGATGTAGCGGGAGAACTCCTCGGGCGAGCTGGGCATCGGGGTCACGCCCATCTTCGCCAGCTGCGCCTGGAAAGCCGGATCGTTCAGCACCTTCAGCATCTCCGCGTTGAGGCGCGTCACGATCGGCGCAGGCGTTCCCTTGGGCGCCAGGATCCCGAACCACACCGTCATGTCGAAGCCCTTGAGGCTCTCGGCAATGGCGGGCACCTCCGGGGCGGCCGCCGAACGCTTCATGCTGGACACGCCGAGCGCGCGCACCCGTCCGCCCTGCACCTGCGGCAGCACCGCGGGCATCTGGTCGAACAGCATGTGCACCTGGCCGGCCAGCAGGTCCTGCATCGCGGGCGCACCGCCGCGGTAGGGGATGTGCAGGATGTAGAGCCCGGCGGCTGCCTTGAGCATCTCGGCCGCGAGGTGGCTCGACGTGCCGTTGCCATTGGAGGCATAGGCCAGCTTGCCGGGGTTCGCGCGGGCATGGGCGATGAGCTCCGCGACGCTGTTGGCCGGCACCGACGGGTGAACCACCAGCAGGTTGGGCACGCCTGCGTACAGGCCGATCGGCGCGAAGTCCCGCTGCGGGTCGAATGCCATCTTCGGGTAGAGCGCGGGATTGATCGCCAGTCCGATCGGTCCCATGAGCAGGGTGTAGCCATCCGGCTCCGCCTTGGCGACGGCATCCATGCCGACGTTGCCGCCGGCGCCGGGACGGTTGTCGACCACGAAGGGCTGGCCAAGGCCCTGGCCCAGGCGCTCGGCCAGCAGGCGCGCCAGGATGCTGGTCGTGCCGCCGGCCGCGAAGGGAACCACCAGCTTCACCGGCTTCTGGGGGTAGCCGGCCTGGGCCTGCACGCCGGTGGCGCAGCAGCCGATGGCGAGCGCCGCGAGCGCCAGCAGGCCGCGGCGGAGGGGGGAAGTTGCACGCATGGTTTGTCTCTCTCTTTTCTTTCGACGCCAGGTCAGGCCACCTGGTGGCGCTGGACGAACTCCTCGCGCACGGTCACGCCGAGACCCGGCCGCTCCGGGATCTCCAGCATTCCGTCGCTGACGGTGAACTGCTCGACCGCCAGTTCCTGCAGCAGCGGATTGGCGCCCAGCGAGTATTCGAGCAGCCAGCCGGCGGGTGAGGCCGCCGCCACGTGCATGCCCGCGGCGAAAGCAAGCGCGCCGGTCCACAGGTGCGGCGCCAGCTTGATGTTGGCCGCCGAGGCGATCGCACCGATGCGCATCGCCTCCGAGATGCCGCCACAGATCGCCAGGTCGGGCTGGAAAACGTCGGCCGCGCGCAGCTCCGCGAGGTCGCGAAAGTCGAACCGGTTGAATTCGCTCTCGCCGGCCGCGATCGGGATGGCGGTGGCGGCGCGCACTTCGGCCATGCCGCGCTTGTCGTCGGCGGTGACGGGTTCCTCGAACCACAACAGGTTGCAGTCTTCCACCAGCCGGCAGAACCGCTTGGCTTCCGCGACCGTATAGGTGCCGTGCGCGTCGCAGGCGATGCCGATGTCCGGCCCGAGCGCCTCGCGCGCTGCGTGCACCCGGCGCGCCGAGTTCACCGGGTCGCCGTCGATCACGCCCACCCGCATCTTCACGGCCTTGAAGCCGCCGGCGTCGACGTAGCCCTGCAATTGCCGACCGATGTTCTGCGCATCGGCCCAGCCGCCGGAGGCGTAGGCCGCCATGCGCGGCGCCTTGCGTCCACCGAGCAGGCGCCACACGGGCGCGTCCAGGCTCTTGCCCAGGATGTCCCACAGCGCCATGTCGATGCCGCTGATGGCGGAGACCGACACCCCGCGGCGTCCCAGAATGGGGAACACGTGGGCCTCGCGCAGCGCGTAATGGCCGCGGCAGCCGCTGTACATCTCCTCCCACAGGCGGTTGATGTCGCGCGGGTCCTGGCCGACCAGCGTGGGGCCGAACTTGCGGTTGATGATGGCCGTCAGCCCGTGGCTGTTGCCCTCGCTGCCGACCTCCTCCTTCGCTTCGCCCCAGCCGACGATGCCGCACTCGGTTTCGATGCGCACGATGACGGAGTCGAAGGAGGCGACCCGGCCGAAATCGGAGACGTGCTGCTTCTCGTAGGGGATGGGGACGTGGACCCAGCGGGCCAGGATGCTCTTGATCTTCATGGTTGCTCGGTGAGGGAGGCCCAGCGCGAAAGGATGGCGGCGCCGGCCTCGGGGTTGCAGAGATGGACAGGCAACTGCCCGGAGAACATGGCGAGCAGTTGCGACAGCACGCCCTCGCTCATGCGGCGCATGCTCTCCCGGGTGATGCCGGCCAGGTGCGGCGACAGCAGCACGTTCGGCAGGCCGCGCAGTGGCGACGCTTCGGCCAGCGGCTGGGTCTCGAAGACGTCGAGCGCCGCGCCTGCGAGGCGCCCGGAACGCAGCGCCTCGACCAGTGCGGCTTCCTCGACCACCGGCCCGCGCGCGACGTTGACCAGGCGCGCGCCCGGCTTCAGTCGCGCCAGTTCGGTCGAGCCGATGAGCCCGCGCGTTTGCGGGGTGAGCGGACAGGCGATCACCAGGTAGTCGGCTTCGGGCAGCGCCTGCTCCAGGGTGACGAAGCGCGTGATCTCGGTGTCTGCCGCTGGTGAGCGGCGCACGCCCAGCACGCGCATGCCGAAGCCGAGCGCGCAGATGCGGGCGAGCGACTGGCCGATCTGGCCCATGCCGACGATGGCAAGCGTCTTGCCGCCCAGGTCGGTGGCGTCGTCGGCGCGCTGGCGCGCCGCGGCCCAGGACTCGGTGCGCACCAGCGTATCGATCCGGGGCAGCATGCGCGCCAGGTTCAGCATCTGGCCGACCGCGTATTCCGCGACGGTCACCGCGTTCACGCCCGGAACGTTGGCCACCGCCACGCCGTGACGGCTGGCCGCGGCGACCGGGATCATGTCCAGCCCGGCGCCGTGGCGCACGGCAGCACGCAGCCGCGGCGTCGCCTCGAAGATGTCCTCCGGGAGCTGGGCCCGCACGACCAGGTAGTCGGCGTCGCGCGCCTGGTGGCGCAGGGCATCGAAATCCAGCGCCGAGGCGGTGCGCACCTCGGCGTGGCGGCGCAGTTCGAGCGCGACCTGCGGGTCGATCGGGTTGGTCAGGAGGACCCGGGGCTGCGTCACCGTCATTTCCTCCCGCTTGTGCCGCCGCCTTGCGCCCCGACATGGTCCCGCCAGAAGCGTTCGACGTTGCCCAGGTGCAGTCCCAACACTTCCATCGCCGCCGACGTGTCCCGCGCGCCGATCGCGTCGCGCAGCGCGCGGTGCTGGCGCAGCGAGCGCCGCGCGTTCTCGGCGTTGGCGAAATAGAGCTCGCGTCGCGCCGAGGAAGCCAGCCAGAAGGAGTGCGCCGCGCGCCGGATCAGCCGGTTGCCGCTGGCCGCGCAGATCGCCATGTGGAATTGCGCATCCTGCGCGGCCAGCGACTCGCCGGCGGCCAGCCGCTGCTGCGAGAGCTGCAGGATCGCGTCGATGGCGGCCAAGTCCTCGTCGCTGCGGTTGCGGCAGGCCAGGCCGATCGCCTGCACTTCCAGCATCTGCCGGAACTCGTTGAGGTCGCGCACGTCCTCCTGCGACAGCGGCAGGCCCAGATCGGACTGCAGCGCCAGCAGGTCGAGCGAGACCTCGCGCGTATCGCGCATGTAGATGCCCGACTGTGGCCGGCGCTCGATCACGCGCATCGACTCCAGCACGGACAGCGCCTCTCGCAGCATCGGGCGGCTGACGTCGAAGCGGTCGGCCAGGTCACGCTCGGAACCGATGCGCTCGCCGGACACGTAGCCCCGGTCGCGGATCAAGGGAAGAAGCTTGGCTATGACGAGGGAAGATTCTGTCATCTGGTATGACCAAATTGGACAGACCAGTATGCGGCGAGGCGGACCGAGGGTTGACCCGGGAAAACCCGGGTAGCGCCACCGGAAACCTCGATTCACTCCGCCTCGAAGTACTCCGGATGCACTTTCGCGATCGCGTCCAGGAAGGTCAGCGGGGAGTGGATGTGCACGCGCATGGCTTCCGCGGCCCGGCGCCCTTGCCCCGCGACGATGGCGTCGACGATGTCCCGGTGGTGGTCGATGGCGATGCGGGGGCTGCCCACGGCGGGGATGGCCAGGTGGCGGATGCGGTTCATCCCGGTGCGCGCCAGCCGCAGCGCCGTCCACGCGTGCGGGTGGCCCGCCAGCACCAGGATGGCGTGGTGGAAGTCCTCGTCGGCCGAGAGGTGGGCCGGGTAGTCCTTGCGTGCCGACGCGCCGGCCTGGCGCCTGACGATCCCGGCGAGCTGCTTCTTGTCGGGCAGGGGGGCCGATGCGGCCAGTTCGGCGGCGCGGCACTCGATCGCCTCGCGCACGAAGATGGCGTCGGCGATGCGGGCGCGGTTCAGGCGGGCGACGAAGGTGCCGCGCTGGGGGATGCTCTCCAGCAGGCCCTCCACCGCCAGCTGCCGGAAGGCCTCGCGCACGGGCGCGCGACTGACCTGCAACTGCTCCGAAACCGACAGCTCCGACAACGCCATGCCCGGCGGGAAAGTGCAGTCGAGCACGGCGCGGCGGATCGACTCGTACACGCCGCGTCCGACGGCGCCCCGCGCAGCGGGGACGGTGGACGACTCGACCGGCGCCGCGGGGCGCGCCAGGCCGGGGATCTGGGGACGGGTGCGGGGCATGTCGGGGTAAACGCTCAACCCGAGGGGGCCGCGGGCGCCGGATCGGGCTGCTAGGATTCTAGTATCCTAGATCAGGAGACGACGATGTCCAAGCGCAGCTTCCTTCGCACGGCCGCGGCCGGCGCCCTCGCCACCGCCTTGCCCTGGCCCGTGCTGGCCCAGGCCGACTTCCCCGGCAAGCCGGTCAAGCTGGTCTCGCCGTTCCCCGCGGGGGGCACCAGCGACGTGATGGCGCGCATGATGGCCGACGAGCTGGGCAAGGTGCTCAAGCAGCCGGTGGTGGTGGAGAACATCGGCGGCGCCGGCGGCGTGATCGGCACGGACCGCGCGATCAAGGCCGCGGCCGACGGCTACACGCTCATCCAGACGGGCGTGGGCCAGAACGCTGTGGCGCACGGCCTGAGCGTGAAGGTGCCCTACGACTCCAAGGCCGACTTCATCCACCTCACGCAGGTGCACCAGGGCCCCAACATCCTGGTGGTGCATCCGTCCACGCCGTTCATGAAGTTCCAGGAGCTCATCGCCTACGCGAAGAAGAACCCGGGCAAGCTGAGCTACGGCTACACGCCGGCCGCTTCGGGCCACATGGCGATGGAGCTGCTCAAGCAGACGGCCGGCATCTTCATGGTGGGCATCCCCTACCGCGGCGGCGGCCCGATGATGACCGACATGCTGGGCGGCACCATCCCGCTGATGTTCATCAACCAGGACGTCGCGCTGCCGCACATCAAGGCCGGCAAGCTGCGGCCGCTGGCGGTCAGCAGCCTGAAACGCAATCCGCTGTACCCCGACGTGCCCACCATCGACGAATCCGGCTTCAAGGGCTTCGAGGCGCTGTCCTGGTCCGGCCTCTCGGTGGCCAGGGGAACACCCAAGCCCATCGTCGACAAGCTGGAAGCCGCGGTGGTGCAGGCCATGCAGTCGTCCGCGGTCAGGCAGCGCCTGGAGTCCACCGGCTTCGTGGTCCCGCCGCTCGGGTCGGCCGAATACACCCGGTTCGTCGCGGCGGAGCATGACCGCTGGGTGAAGGTGATCAAGACCGCCGGCATCAAGGGCGAGTGAGCGGCACCATGACCCGCAAGACGTACGACCAGCTCCGGTCCGCGCGCTGGTTCGCGCCGGACGACCTGCGCTCCTTCGGCCACCGCTCGCGCGCCATGCAGATCGGCTACGACCACGCCGACTGGCAGGGCAAGCCGGTGATCGCCATCCTCAACACCTGGAGCGACATCAGCACCTGCCACTCGCACTTCAAGCAGCGCGTGGAGGAGGTCAAGCGCGGCGTGCTGCAGGCCGGCGGCCTTCCGCTGGAACTGCCGGCGATCTCGCTGTCCGAGAGCTTCGTCAAGCCGACGACCATGCTCTATCGCAACCTGCTCGCCATCGAGGCCGAGGAGCTGCTGCGCAGCCACCCGGTCGACGGCGCGGTGCTGATGGGCGGCTGCGACAAGACGACGCCGGGCCTGCTCATGGGCGCCCTCAGCATGGGCATCCCGTGCATCTACCTGCCCGCCGGCCCGATGCTGCGCGGCAACTGGAAGGGCAACGTGCTGGGCTCCGGCTCCGACAGCTGGAAGTACTGGGACGAGCGCCGCGCCGGCCACATCACGCAGACCCAGTGGATGGAGATCGAGGGCTCCATCGCCCGCAGCGCCGGCACCTGCATGGTGATGGGCACGGCCGCCACGATGATGGGCATCACCGAGGCGCTGGGCCTCACGCTGCCGGGCGCCTCCAGCATCCCCGCCGTCGACGCCAACCACCAGCGCATGGCCACCCATTGCGGCCGCCGCATCGTCGACATGGTGTGGGAGGACCTCACGCCCGCGAAGATCCTCACGCGCAAGAACTTCGAGAACGCCATCACGGTCGCCATGGCCGAGGGCTGCTCGACCAACGCGATCATCCACCTCGTGGCCATCTCGCGGCGCGCGGGCGGCGACTGCACGGTCACGCTGGACGACTTCGACGCGTTCTCGCGCAAGGTGCCGGTCATCGCCAACATCCGTCCCAGCGGCGACAAGTACCTGATGGAGGACTTCTACTACGCCGGCGGCATGCGCGGCCTGATGAAGACGCTGGCGGACGGCGGCCTGCTGCACCTCGATGCGCTCACGGTCACCGGGCAGGCGGTCGGGGCCGGACTGGAAGGCGCCGAGGTCTACAACGCCGACGTGATCCGGCCGCTGTCCAACGCGATCTACGACGAAGGCGCCCTGGCCGTGCTGCGCGGCAACCTGGCACCGGACGGCTGCGTCGTCAAGCCGAGCGCCATGGCGCCGCATCTGCTCAAGCACACCGGTCCCGCGCTCGTGTTCGACGACTATCCCTCGCTGAAGAAGGCCACGGACGACCCCGACCTCGACGTCACCGCGGACCACGTCCTGATCCTGCGCAACGCCGGCCCGCAAGGCGGCCCCGGCATGCCCGAATGGGGCATGCTGCCCATCCCCACCAAGCTGGTGAAGCAGGGCGTGCGCGACATGCTGCGCGTCAGCGACGCGCGCATGAGCGGCACGAGCTACGGCGCCTGCGTGCTGCACGTCTCACCGGAGTCGTACGTCGGCGGCAACCTCGCGCTGGTGAAGACCGGCGATCTCATCTCGGTCGACGTCCCCAACCGCCGCATCCACATGGAGGTGGGCGACGAGGAACTCGCGCGCCGGCGTGCCGCCCTGACGCCGCCGCCGCGCCGCTACCAGCGCGGCTACGGCTACATGTTCAGCCAGCACATCCTGCAGGCCGACAAGGGCTGCGACTTCGACTACCTGGAAACCGAGTTCGGCGCGCCCGTGCCCGAGCCCTCGATCTACTGATTTCGACGAGCACCCCATGCCCCTGAAGCCCGAGACCCGCGACAAGCTCAAGACCGTGAGCTGCGCCACGCTGTGCACGGCCCTGTTCAAGCGCGGGCTGCGCAACCAGTTCATCCAGGACGTGCGCCCGCTCAACGCCACGCTGCCCAACATGGTCGGCGAGGCGTTCACGCTGCGCTACATCCCGGCCCGCGAGGACCTGAACCCGATCACGGTCTTCCAGGACCGCCAGCACCCGCAGCGGCAGGCCGTCGAGCAGTGCCCGCCCGGCGCGGTGATGGTGTTCGACAGCCGCAAGGATGCGCGCGCCGCCTCGGCCGGCGCCATCCTGGTGTCGCGCCTGATGGTGCGCGGCTGCGCCGGCGTGGTCACCGACGGAGGCTTTCGCGACTCGCCCGAGATCGCGGCCCTGCCGTTCCCCGCGTACCACTCGCGCCCGAGCGCGCCGACCAACCTCACGCTGCACCAGGCGCTGGACATCAACGTCCCGGTCGGCTGCGGCGACGTCGCCGTGTTCCCGGGCGACGTGCTGGTGGGCGACAAGGAAGGCGTCACGGTCATCCCCGCCCACATCTCCGACGAGATCGCCGACGAGGCGGTGGAGATGACCGCCTTCGAGGATTTCGTCTCCGAGGAAGTCCTCAAGGGCCGCAGCATCCTGGGCCTGTACCCGGCCACCGACCCGAAGACGAAGGACGAGTTCGCGGCCTGGCGCAAGGCGAAGGGGCGGTGACCCGACTGCCGAACGGCTCCACGCGGGTGGTGATGTGGCGCGACCTCGCGGTCACTCGCTCCCGAGGTGGTAGCCCCGGCCGGCGTAGTCGAACGCGACGAGCTCGTTGATCTTCACGCCCTTGTCCGCCGGCGCGGCGTAGTAGGCGCGGATCTCGGCGATCTTGCCGGTCTGGGGATCGAAGCGGTACCACTCGTCTCCGCGCAGCGCCGTTCCGCTCTTGTTCTTCCAGTGGGTCCACTCGATCACGGCCTCGGGGCTGTCGTGGCTCACCAGGATCTTCTCGATCGTCCACTGCGAACCGAGCTCGTCGACGCACCAGATCCATTTCCTGGCGATCGTGTCGCTGCCGCGCCAGGGGATCTCGGGCAGGCCGGACGGGAAGTAGTGCACCGCATCGGGCGTGAAGCAGTCGACCAGCGCCTGGTAGTCGGCGTCGTTGCAGGCCTTGAAGTAGCGGCGGATCAGCGCGGCGTGGTCGGCGGGGGAGAACTTGGGCATGTCAGCTCCTGGGCGGGGTGGCGGCGGGGCCGCGCGGTTCGATGGGCGGGCCGCCGGCGCCCACCCAGGCCCGGTACTGCGCGCGTGTCTCCTCGCTGGGCGGGTACAGCCCCCACAGCGGCTCGCCCGCCTTCACGCGCATCGCCAGGTAGGCCTCGATGCCGTCGCGCTTCTCGCAAAGGTCGGCCATCTCCCCGGCCCATTGCGCCGGGATGATGGTGATGTTGTCGCCGTCCCCGTGCACCACGTCGCCCGGGTAGACCGCGACGCCGGCGCAGCCGATCGGCACGTTGAGGTCGGCCACGTGGTGGTACGACAGGCGGGTGGTGTTGGTGACGCCGGTGCACCACACCGGGAAGTCCATCCCGGCCAGCTCGACGCCGTCGCGGAACGTGCCGTCGGTGACCACGCCGCGCGCACCGCGCATCATCATCCGCGTGACCAGCATGTTGCCCATCGACGCCGCCCGCCCGTCGCGGTTGCTGTCGATCACCAGCACGTCGCCCGGCTGGAGCTGCTCCACGCCCACCCATTGCAGGTGGTCGTGGTGCGGCCGCGTGACGAGGTTGCCGTAGGTGTCGATGTCCTCGCGGGCCGGGATGAACCGCATGGTGTAGGCGCGGCCCGCGAATGGCTTCACCTTCCTGTTGAGCGGCGTGATGCCGTGCAGCACGGGCTGGCGGATGCCCTTGATGTACAGCTGCGTGGTCAGCGAGCCGGCGGTGCAGCGCGCCAGCCGGGCGAGCACCTCGTCGGAAACGTGCGCCTGCGGCGGACGCTTCGGGACGTCGCTGTCGGCCAGCGGTGGCGTGTTGAAGAACTGCGTCATGCGGTCACTCCTTCAGGGGCGCTTGCCGAACTCGGCTTTCTCGGCCCGCCAGGCGAGGGCCTGCTCCGACAGCGAGAAACCGAGGCCGGGGCGATCGGGCACGAACATGCGGCCGTTTTTCAGCTGCAGCTGCTCGTTGAACAAGGGGCCGAGCCACTCGAAGTGTTCCAGCCAGGGCTCGATGCCGTAGGCCGCGGCCAGGTGCAGGTGGATCTCCATCGCGAAGTGCGGCGCGAGCTTGCGGCGCTTGTACTCGCCCAGCGCCATGATCTTCAGGAACGGCGTGACGCCGCCCACCCGCGGTGCGTCGGGCTGGATGAAGTCCGTGCCGGCCATGACCAGCTGCGCGTGCTCGTCGAAGCTCGTCAGCATCTCGCCCGTGGCGATGGCCGTGTCGAAGCGCTCCGCCAGCAGCCCGTGGCCTTCGAAGTCGTGCGCATCGAGCGGCTCCTCGATCCAGGTGAGGTCGAACGCCTCGAACTGGCGGCAGGCCCGCGTGGCCTTCTGGCGGTCCCATTGCTGGTTGGCGTCGACCATCAGCGGGAAGCCGTCGCCCAGCAGCTTGCGGACCTCGCCCACGCGCTTGACGTCGATGGACAGGTCGGGCTGGCCCACCTTGATCTTGATGCCGCCGATGCCGCTCTCGCGCGAGGTCTCGACGTTCTTCAGCACCTGCGAAAGCTCGGTATGCAGGTAACCGCCCGAGGTGTTGTAGCACTGCACTGAATCCCGCTGGGCGCCGAGCAGCTTGGCCAGCGGCAGCCGGGCGCGCCTGGCCTTCATGTCCCACAGGGCGATGTCGAAGGGCGCGATGGCCTGGGTGGTCAGCCCGGCGCGGCCCATGGACGCACCGGCCCAGGTCAGCTTGGTGAAGATCTTCTGGATGTCGTTGGGATCCTCGCCGATCAGGTTGGGCGCGAGCTCCCTGGCATGCGCGTACATGCCCGGCCCGCCCGCGCGCTTGGAGTAGCCGAAGCCGATGCCATCGTGGCCGTCGCGCGTGCGGATCTCCGCGAAGATGAAAGCGATCTCGGTCAGCGGCTTCTGCACGCCGGTGAGCACCTTGGCGTCGCTCACCGGGGTGGCCAGCGGCAGGTTGATGAGCGACAGCTGCACCCACTCGATGCGGTCCGCGCTGTCGGCGGCGGTGCGCGCGTCGGGCGCGACCTTGGCGTAGGAAACGACGTTGGATTCGATGGCCATGTCAGGCGCTCCTCATTCGGGTTTGATGCCGGCGGTCTGGATGACCTTGGCCCAGCGGTTGATTTCTTCCTGGACGAACCGGGTGTAGTCGGCGGAACGCGAGGCGACCACCACGAAGCCGTTCGCCTCGAGCTTCTGGCGCGCGGCGGGCTCGTTGAAGGCCTTCACCATCGCCGCTTCGAGCTTGTCCACGATCTCCCTGGGCGTGCCCTTGGGCGCCGAGAGGCCGGTCCAGGACACGGCGGCGAATTCCGGGTAGCCGGATTCCGCGACCGTCGGAACATCCGGGTACAGCGGGTTGCGCTGGGGGCTGGTGACGGCCAGCGCGCGCAGCTTGCCCGCCTTGACGTGCGGCAGCACCGCGTCCTGGTTGGTGAACATCAGCGGGATCTGGCCCGCCAGGATGTCCGTCACCGCGGGGGCGCCGCCCTTGTAGGCGATCCCCACCATCTGCAAGCCGGCGACCTGCTTCAGGTACTCGGTCGTGAGGTGGCCCGAGGAGGCCGTCACCTGGCCGTAGTCGACCTTCCCGGGATTGGCCTTCGCGTAGGCGATGAACTCCTTGAACGTCTTCGCCGGGAACGAGGGGTTCGCCACCAGCACGTTGGGGCCGGCTGCCAGCTGCGAGATGTGCACCAGGTCGCGCATCGAGTCGTAATTGGGCTTGGGCGCCGCGAAGCCGTGGATGACGGCGTTGCTGCCGATGCCCGACAGCAGCAGCGTGTAGCCGTCGGGCGTGGCCTTGGCGACCTGCTCGCTGCCGATGGCGCCGCCCGCGCCGGCCTTGTTCTCCACCACGAAGGGCTGCTTGAGCTGTCTGGTCAGCTCCTCGGCGATGGCCCGGCCCATGATGTCGCTGGTGCCGCCGGGCGGGAAGGGCACCACGATCTTCACGGGACGCGAGGGGTAGTCGGCCTGCGCGAAAGCGGCGGATAGCGGGCTGCCGAGCACGGCCACGGCCAGCGCGGCGGCCAGGAACTTGCGCTTGTGCATTGGAGTCTCCATTCGATGAAAGCGCTTTCATTGTATGGTGAAAGCGCTTTCATCGGCAAGCGCGGCCTTGGAGGAAAATGCGGTCATGAAATCACGCTCGACTGTCCGCATGTCCGATGTCGCCGAGGCGGCCGGCGTTGCGCTTGCCACGGTCTCGCGCGCGCTGAACGAACCCGGGAAGGTCACGCCCGAGACGCGCGCGCAGGTCGAGGCCGCCGTGCGCAAGCTGGGGTACGTGCCTGACCGGACCGCGAGCAGCCTGGCTTCGTCGCGCTCGCGAATCGTCGGGGCCATCGTGCCGACGCTCGCCAATGTGTGGTTCGCCGAGACGATGGAGGGCCTCGCGGCCGAACTCGGGCGCGCGGGCTACCAGCTCATGCTGTCCCAGTCCAGCTATGTGCCCCGGGCCGAGGCCGGGCTGATCGATGCCTTTCTCGGTCGGCGCGTCGATGCGCTGGTGCTGACCGGCTCGTTGCGGGATGCCTCCGCGCGCGCGAGGTTGCGCCGCATGCAGCTGCCCGTGGTCGAAACCTGGGACCTTCCCGCGCGCCCGGTCGACATGGCCGTGGGATTCTCGAACGAGCAGGTCGGGGCGGAGGTCGCGCGCCGGCTCGTGGCGGCAGGCCGGCGCAAGATCGCCTTCCTGGGCGCCGACGAAGTGCGCTCCCAGATGCGCAGGGCCGGCCTGGAAGCCGGGCTGCAGGCCGCCGGCCTGTCGCTCGTCACCGCCGAACTGGTCGAGCCGCCTTCGTCCATTGCCCTGGGCCGCGAGCTGATGGCTCGCCTCGCGGCGGCGCATCCGCAGGTCGATGCCGTCTTCTGTGGCAACGACTTCATCGCCATCGGCGCCATGATGTGGGCCCGCGCGCACGACTGGTCCATCCCCGGCCGCCTGGCGGTCGTGGGATTTTCCGACCTCCCGGTGGCAGAGGCGGCCTGGCCCGCGCTCACGACGGTGCGGGTGCGCGGGGGCGAGATGGGCCGGCGCGCCGGCGAGATGCTGCTGGCGCGGTTGCGCGGCGAAGAGCCCCCGCACAAGGTCGTGGACATGGGCTTCGAGTTCGTCGAACGGTCGACCATGTGAGGCGCGCGCTGCCGCCGTGCTGGCGGGACCGGCCCTCGCTACACTTTTGCGCTCCCACCAGCGGCAGAACACCATCATGAGCATTCGCGTCGGCATCATCGGGATCAGCGGTTACGGCGGCGGCGAGGCGATGCGCCTGGTTGCGGGCCACCCGTCGTTCGAGCTGGTCTACGCCGCCGGCGAGGGCAGCGCGGGCAGCCGGCTCGTCGACCGGTTTCCCGGCGCGCCCGCGAAGGTGGCAGACCTTGTGATCCAGAAGTGGGACCCCACCGCATTGCCGAGGCTCGACGTGCTGTTCGCGTCCCTGCCGACCGGCGCCTCGGCCGACGCGCTGGCCGCCGTACCGAAGGACGTGAAGATCGTCGACATCGGCGGCGACCACCGCTACGTCGAGGGGTGGACGTACGGCCTGGCCGACGTCTGGCCGGCGCAGATCGAGGGCAAGACCCGCATCGCAAACCCCGGCTGCTTCCCCGCAGCCACGCTGACCGCGTTGGCGCCGCTGCTGGCGGACCAGCTGATCGAGCCGGGCAACATCGTGGTCGACGTCAAGACCGGCGTCTCCGGCGCCGGCCGGGGCGGTGGCGACACCAGGTTCGGCTACGCCGAGGTGAACGAGGACCTGGCGCCCTACGCCTTGCTCAGGCATGCGCACATGCCCGAGATCGCGAACACGATCGAACGCCTGAGCGGCGGGGGCAGCGCGGGCGGGCTGGTGTTCACCCCCCACCTCGTGCCGATGACCCGCGGCATCCTCGCGACGGTCTACTGCCGCGGCCGGGCGACGACCGGGCAGTGCTTCGACGCGGCCAGGCGGTTCTACGCCGATCGCGCGTTCGTCCGCGTGTCGGACCAGCCGCCGCACACGAAGTGGGCCACCGGTTCGAACCTCGCTTTCGTCAGCTATGCCGCCGATCCGGACCGGAACCTCGTGATCGCGATGGGCGTGGTCGACAACCTCGGCAAAGGCGCTGCCGGCCAGGCGGTGCAGAACGCGAACCTGATCTGCGGCCTGCCCGAGACGGCGGGGCTGGAGGGCGCGTCCGTGTGGCCCTGAGATCCGTTGCGAGTCCGCGTGATCTCCGGCGCCCGCTCCCATGCCCCGAGGAGGAAAGCAGCGCAGGGCGAACGCATTTCGACAATGAGCTGCTGGCCCGGCTTGCATATGATCAACCCATGACGGCGCGCTGGTACTTCGGCTGGAACATCGTCGCCGCGGCGGCTTTCCTGACCCTGCTGTCCTCGGGCATGCGCCTGAGCTTCGGTCCTTTCTTCCTGCCGATGGCGCAAGACCTCGGCTTCAGCCGCAGCCTCCTGTCGACCATCGTGGCGGTCGGGATGCTGGCTTACGGACTGGCGATGCCGCTGGCCGGCATGCTGATCGCGCGCTTCGGCACCCCCCCGGTCCTGCTCCTGGGGAACGCGCTGGTCATCGCTGCCACGTGGTGGACCGTGGTGGCAGCGGATGCATTCGGCTTCCTGCTGGCCTTCGGCCTCCTGCTCTCGGTGGGACTGGCCTTCACCAGCCCGGTGGCGGTGACGCCCGTGATCAGCAACTGGTTCACGCGCCGCCGGGGGATGGCGCTGTTCTTCCTGTCGACGGGCTCGATGGCGGGCATGGCGGTGATGACGCCGGTCCTCAGCTTCTCCATCGAGCATTTCGGCTGGCGTGCGACGCTGGTGGGATTTGCCGCGGCCTTCACGCTGTTCACGCTGCCCGCTGCCCTGTTCGTGATCCGCGACGGCGCCCCCGATCACACGGACCTGGGCCCCGAGGAATTCGCCGCGCAGCGAGCGCGCAGCGGCGTGCAGCCGCAGAGCCTGAAGCTGCGCGAGGCGATGCGCACGGCGCCCTTCTGGAAGATCTTCTTTGGCCTGTTCGCCTGCGGTTTCAGCATGAACCTGCTGGGCACCCACGGCATGCCCATGCTCATGGACCACGGCTTCGACGTGTTCACCAGCTCGATGGGCATCGGCCTGATCGGCTTCGTCGCGATCGGCGGCACGCTGGTGCTGGGGCGGCTGGCCGACCGGCTGCCCCGCCGGCACATCCTGGCGACCATCTACTTCGTGCGGGGACTCGGGTTCTTCGCGCTGGTCGTGGTGGGAACGCACTGGGAGCTGTACCTCACCTCCACCATCGGCGGGCTGGTGTGGGCCGGCAGCATCGCGCTGTCCTCGGCCATCCTCGCGGACGTCTACGGCGTGCGGCTGGTGGGCGTGCTCTATGGAACGGCCTACCTTGGCCACCAGATCGGCGGGATGCTCAGCTCCTGGCTGGGCGGCTGGGGGTACGAGCATTACGGCACGCACTGGGTGGCCTTCGGCGCCGCGGGCGTGCTGCTGATCGGGGCGGGCCTGATTTCCCTGCAGCTGCCGCGCAAGGGTTTCGTGCTGATGGCTTCGCCGACACCGGCCTGACGCGACGTCCGCGGCCGGCGCTCGCCATGCCTGAGTGGTTCGTTCTCCTGACGACGTGGCCGGCGATCACCGCCGGCTACCTGGTGTTCGGCATGGTGGGTTTCGGCACCACCCTGGTCGCGGTGCCGGTCATCGCGCACGTGGTGCCGCTGTCCACCGCGGTGCCGGCGGTGGCGGCCACCGACTTCCTGGCCGCCACGGGCAACGGCATCCGCATGGGCGCGCAGGTGGTGAAGCGCGAGGTGTGGCGGCTGCTGCCTCCGATGTTCGCCGGGAGCGCCGTGGGCGCCTGGCTCCTGTTCGCGGTGCCGGTCCGCACGCTCATGCTCGCCCTGGGCGTCTTCGTGTGCCTGTACGCGCTGCAGGGACTGAGACCGAAGGCCGCGGCCCGGCCGGTGGCGCCGCGCTGGGCGTGGTGGTACGGCCTCGCCGGTGGCGTGCTGAGCGCGCTCTTCGGCGCCGGCGGGTGGGTCTACTCGATGTACCTGGTGCGACGCATCGAGGAGCCCGCGCAGATCCGCGCCACCCAGACCGCGGTGCTGATGTTCAGCTCGTTCCTGCGGGTGGCGCTGTTCGCGGCGGCCGGTCGGTATTTCGATGTGGCGCTGCTCTGGCTCGTCGCGTGCCTGCTCCCGGCGATGGTGCTGGGCTTGTACCTGGGGCACCGCGTCACCCTGGGTATGGAGCGATCGCGTTTCATGCGGCTGCTGTACTGCGTCCTGCTGGTCACGGGGGCCAGCCTGATCGCCCGCGCGCTGCTCCAGTCCGGATGACTTCCTCCCGCCGCAACTTCATGAAGCTCGTGGGCACGGGCGCGATGGTCGCGCCGCTGGCCGCCCTCTACGCCCGTGCCGCCGATGTCTCGCCATCTTTCGGGCCCGGCTTCGGCGACCCGGCGCCGACCCTGCCGTTGAACACCGCGGACCTCGCCGTGGCCGGCGTGTTCGACTACCGCAACCAGCCGCTGCTGGCGCTGCCGCCCGGCTTCCGCTACTGGGCGGTGTCGTGCACCGGCCAGGCCATGAGCGATGGCAGCCTGGTGCCCGGCGACCACGACGGCATGGCCTGCTTCCCGGGCCCGCAGGGGACGATCCTCCTGGTCCGCAACCACGAGCTCGGCAACCGGGAGGTGAAGTTCGGCAACGACAAGGGCGTCGATGTGCCGGCCGGCCTGAAGTTCGACCCGTACGCCAACGGTGGCACGACGACCCTGGTCCTGGATTCGCGGGGGCGCCTGCTGCGCGACTTCGCGTCCCTGGGCGGCACCAACAACAACTGCGCCGGCGGCCCCACGCCCTGGGGCAGCTGGCTGACCTGCGAGGAAAGCACCTCGCTGCCCGACGCCGCACCCTCGACCTACCAGCAGCGCCATGGCTACGTGTTCGAAGTGCCGGCTCTGGCGGCCGGCCCGACCGCGGCCAAGCCCCTCGTCGGCATGGGGCGCTTCAACCACGAGGCTACCGCCACCGACCCGCGCACGGGCATCGTCTACCAGACCGAGGACACCGGCGACGGCCTGTTCTACCGGTATGTCCCGCACACCCGCGGGCAGCTGATCCTGGGGGGCCGGCTGCAGGCGCTCAGGCTTCGGGAGTCTCCTGCCGGCGTCAACACGGGCAGGGGCTTCCTGGAACGGTTGAACCAGCGGCTGGCGGTCGACTGGGTCGACATCCCGGAGCCGGACCCGCGCGACAACTCGCCCGCCAGCAGCACGCGGGGCCAGGGCCAGGCGCAGGGGGCCGCCCGGTTCGTGCGCGGCGAAGGCGCCTGGTACGGCGATGGCCTGGTCTATTTCTGCTGCACCAGCGGCGGCGACATCGCGGCCGGCCAGGTGTGGGCCCACGACCCCGTGCGCGAGACCGTCACGCTGGTCGTGGAGCCGACGAACCGCGCCGTGCTCGACGCCCCCGACAACATCACCGTGGGCCCGGACGGCCGGCTCTACATGTTCGAGGACGGCAGTGGCGGCAACAACATCGTCGGCCTGGACAGCACAGGCCAGCTGTTCCGCGTGGCCGGGAACGCGATCAACGGCAGCGAATTCTGCGGCGGCTGCTTCTCGCACGATGGCCGGTTGCTGTTCGTGAACATCCAGGGCCCGGGCCTGACGCTCGTGATCGAAGGGCCCTGGCGCAAGGGGTAGCCCATCCCTGTGATGTGATTGTTATGCAATTAGTAGTGTGCGTATATCGGATACTTGCAATTTGATTCCGCACAGAACAAGATGCGGGCGATGGATGCCCTCATCTCGCGACTGACAGACCTCCTGGGCGCGGACGCCGTGCTGACGGCGCCCGCCGACGTCGCCGGCTACGTGGAGGACTGGCGCGGGCGGTACCGCGGCCTGGCCTGCTGCGTGGTGCTGCCGGCCAGCACGCAGCAGGTGTCCGACGTGGTGCAGGCCTGTGCCCGGGCGGGGGTGCCGATGGTCCCGCAGGGCGGCAACACCAGCCTGTGCGAAGGCTCGGTGCCGCGCGCCGACGGCGAGCCCTGGGTCGTGATCAGCCTGGCGCGCATGCGCCGCATCCGCTCGATCGACATCGCCAACAACTCGATGGAGGTGGACGCGGGCTGCGTCCTGGCGCAGGTGCAGCAGGCGGCGGCCGAACAGGGACGGCTGTACCCCGTGAGCCTCGGGGCCGAGGGCTCCTGCCAGATCGGCGGCAACCTCGCCACCAACGCGGGCGGCACCGGCGTCCTGCGCTACGGCAACACGCGCGAGAACGTGCTGGGGCTGGAGGTCGTGCTCCCCGATGGCCGCATCTGGAACGGCCTGTACGGCCTGCGCAAGAACAACACCGGCTTCGACCTCAAGCACCTGTTCATCGGCTCGGAAGGCACGCTGGGCGTGATCACCGGCGCCACGCTCAAGCTGCACCCGCTGCCCGATTCGCACGCCACGGCGTGGATGGCGCTGGCTTCGCCGACCCTGGCGCTGGAGATGCTGGGCCGCTTCCAGCAGCGCAGCGGCGGGGTGCTCTCGGCCTTCGAGATGGTCAACGACGTCCAGCTGAACATCGTGCTGGCCCACGTGGCGAACCGCCGCGCGCCGGTCTCGTCGCGGCATCCCTGGCACGTGCTGGTGGAGCTGTCGGACACCGGCGGCGAACAGGTGCTGCAGGACGCGCTGCAGGAGGTGCTGGCGCAGGGCGTGGAAGACGGACTGGTGCTCGACGCCGCGGTGGCCGCCAGCGGGGCCCAGCGGGCCGCCTGGTGGGAGGTGCGCCACAGCGTGTCCGAGGGCAACAAGAAGGCCGGCATGGGCATCAACACCGATCCGGCCGTCCCCGTCTCCGCGGTGCCCGCCTTCATCGAGCGCGCCACCGAGGCCGCGCACCGCATCCTGCCCGGCGCGCCCATCATCGTGGTGGCCCACCTGGGCGACGGCAACGTGCACTTCATCCCGCAGGCCAGCTTCGAGCAGTGGCGCGCCTTCCAGGATGCCGACGCCACGGCGCACGCCGTCAAGCATGCGGTCAACGAGGTGGCCCACGCGCTGGGCGGCACCTTCAGCGCCGAGCACGGCATCGGCCAGGTGCTGACCGACGAGATGGCGCTGTTCAAGCCCGGCGTCGAGGTGGACCTGATGCGCGGCATCAAGGCCCTGATCGACCCCCAAGCCCTTTTCAACCCGGGACGGCTCCTGCCGTCCGCTTCCCCCCGCCCCGGTCCTTGACCGTCCCACAGGAGATCCCGATGAAAGACCTGAACCTGTCCAATCCCTCGCGCCGCCGCGCGCTCCAGGTGGCGGCCGCCACCGGGCTCCTGGCTTCGCCGGCCGTGCTGCGCTTCGCGCGCGCGCAGTCCAAGCGCATCGTGGTGCGGGACGACGGCGGCATCTACACCAAGGCCTACGCCGAGTGCTTCTACAAGCCCTTCACGCAGAAGACCGGCATCGAGGTGGTCGGCGTGCAGGCCAACGCCGAGCCGGTGGCGCAGATCAAGTCCATGGTGGAGACCAGGAACTACACCTGGGACATGGGCAAGATCAGCCAGCCCGCCATCCTGCTGCTGACCGAAGGCGGCAAGGTCTACCTGGAAAAGCACGGCCTGGAGAACGATCCCAACGTGCGCACCATCCCCAAGCAGTTCATGTCGCCCTACGGCGTGGGCACCAACGTGTACAGCACCGTGCTGGCCTACCGCACCGACGCCTTCAAGAACCGCAAGGCGCCCAACTCCTGGGCCGACCTGTGGAACGTCAAGGACTTCAAGGGCCGCCGCGCGATCCGCAAGCACCCCTTCGACACGCTGGAGGAATCGCTGATGGCCTCCGGCGTCGCGCCCGCGTCGCTGTACCCGCTCAACCTCGAGCAGGCCTTCGCCAACCTCGACAAGATCAAGCCGAACGTCGACGTGTGGTGGAACTCCGGTGCGCAGGCCACGCAGCTGCTCACCTCTGGTGAAGTCGACATGATCGCCACCTGGGCCTCGCGTCCGCAGCAGGCCATCGCGGACGGCGCGCCCGTCGCCATCGTCTGGAACCAGAACCTCTGGGGCGTGGACAACTGGTCCATCCTCGCCGGCACGCCCAACGCCGACGCCTGCCGCGAGTTCATCAAGTTCGCCTCCGACGTCAAGCGGATGGCGCAGCAGGGCGACTTCTACCCGGCCGGCGTGACGCAGCCCGAGGCCTTCAAGTTCATGAAGCCGGAAGTCGCCAAGCATTCGCCGACCCACCCGGACAACATGAAGAATGGCGTGCAGATCAACGCCAAGTACTGGCTGGACAACCAGGCCGCCGTCACCGAGCGCTTCAACAGCTGGGTCCTCAAGTAAGTCCAGGCCAACGCCATGAATTCGTCCAGCCTCCAGATCTCCGGACTCACGAAACGCTACGGCGACTTCGTGGCCCTCGCACCCACCGACCTGGAGGTTGCCAAGGGCGAGTTCCTCACGCTGCTGGGGCCTTCGGGCTCCGGCAAGACCACCCTGCTCAGCCTGATCGCCGGCCTGGCCCTGCCGGACGGCGGCCGGCTGCTGATCGACGGCCAGGACGTCACGCATGGCGCGCCCTACGAGCGCGACATCGGCATGGTGTTCCAGAACTACGCGCTGTTCCCGCACATGACCGTGGCGGAGAACATCGCCTTCCCGCTCAAGATGCGCAACGTGGATGCCGCCAGCGCGAAGCGGCGGGCGATGGAGGCGCTGGAGCTGGTGCGGCTGCCGCACCTCTCCCAGCGCTATCCCAAGGAGCTTTCCGGCGGGCAGCAGCAGCGCATCGCGCTGGCGCGCTGCCTGGTCTACAAGCCGGCCATCGTGCTGATGGACGAGCCGCTGGGCGCGCTGGACAAGAAGCTGCGCGACCAGATGCAGCTGGAGATCAAGCGCATCCACCGGGAACTGGGCACGACCATCGTCTACGTCACCCACGACCAGGAAGAGGCGATGACGATGTCCGACCGCATCTGCCTGATGAACCAGGGGCGGGTGGAGCAGCTGGGCACGCCCTCGGACCTGTACTTCCGACCGCGCACGCTGTTCGTGGCGGACTTCCTGGGCGAATCCAACCTGCTGGCGGGCACGGTGGAGAGCGTCGAGGGCGGCGAGGCGCAGGTGCAGCTGGCGCAGAACGGTGGCCGCGCCCTGGCCGCCGTGCACGCCCCGCTTTCGGCCGGCAGCAAGGTTCGCGTGATGGTGCGGCCGCAGAACATCGCGGTGCGCGCCGGCGCGGGTGACGTGAACGCCGTGCACGGCAAGGTGCTGGACAGCATGATCACCGGCAGCCTGACCAAGCTGTACGTCTCGGCGCCCTCCGCGGGACCCGAGCCCCTGGTGATGTGCTACCCCACGTCCAGCGGCACGGCGCCGCATGCCATCGGCGACGACATCACGCTGCACTGGAGCCGCGGCGACGCCGTGGCCGTGCCGGAGGAGGCATGAGCGTTCAGGTCGCCACCGCCGGTGCGGGCGCCGCTGTGCGTCCGGCGGCGCGCCGCCGCCCCGAATGGCTCAAGCCCGTGCTGATGGCGGCGCCGCTGGTGCTGCTGCTCACGGTGCTGCTGGTCTACCCGGTGGGCCAGCTGCTGCTGCTGTCGGTCTACAGCGGCGGCGAGTTCTCGCTGGCCAAGTACCGCCAGCTGTTCGAATCCTCCGTGTACTTCAACGTGATGCTCATCACGCTGAAGATCTCGCTGTGGACCACGGTGCTGTCGGTGGTGGCGGGCTACCCCGTGGCCTACCTGATCTCCTCGCTGCAGAAGGACCGCAAGGCGCGCTGGGTGTTCTGGGTGCTGCTGTCGTTCTGGACCAGCTTCCTGGTGCGCGCGTTCGCCTGGGTCGTGATGCTGGGCCGCAATGGCGTGGTGAACCAGCTCCTGACCGCGCTGGGCCTGCAGGACACGCCCACCAGCCTGCTCTACAGCATGGGCGCCGTGCTGGTGGGCATGGTGCACGCGCTGATGCCGCTGGCCGTGCTGACCATGCTGTCGGTGATGGAGAACATCGACCGCAACCTGCCGCGCGCGGCCCTCACGCTGGGCGCCCGGCCGGGCACCGCCTTCTGGCGCATCTACTTCCCGCTCTCGATGCCGGGCGTGGCCGCGGGCGCGATCATGGTGTTCGTCACCGCCATCGGCTTCTTCATCGTCCCGCAGCTGCTGGGCGGCCGCAAGGAGATCATGATCACCCAGCTCATCATCGAGCAGGTGCTGCAGATCATGAACTGGGGCTTCGCCGGTTCGATCGCGGTGCTGATGCTGGTGGTGGTGATGGCGGTGTTCGCGTTCTACGACAAGGTGCTGGGCCTGTCGACGATGACCGGCGCCTCCGCCCGCGACCGCGTGCGGGCGGCCAGGGAAGGGCCGCTGCACAAGCTGGGCGATGCGACGCTGGGCGCGCTGGGCACGGTGAGCGACCGGGTGATCGCGCTGTTCCCGCGGCGGCGGTCCCTGCACGAGGCGGGCACCTCGCTGCCGCTGCGCGGCCTGGCCCTGCTGGTGCTGGTGTTCCTCAGCGTGCCGGCGCTGCTGATGATCCCGCTGTCGTTCGGCAAGACCGGGCTGAACTGGCCGCCCTCGGGCTTCACCCTGCAGCACTACCAGAGCCTGGTCGCCTCGCCGCTGTGGATGTCCGCGGCCGTGCGTTCGCTGGGGATCGGCTTCGTCGCGGCGCTGCTGGCCATGGCCATCGGCACGCCGGTCGCCTTCCTGCTGGTGCGCGGGCAGATGCGCGGCAAGTCGCTGATGCTGGCCTTCGTGCTGTCGCCCATCATCATCCCCCGCATCATCATCGCGGTGGGGATGTTCTACTTCTTCGCGCGGGTGGGACTGGTGGGCACCTCGCTGGGCCTGGCCATCGGCCACACGGTGATCGCCGTGCCCTACGTGGTCATGACCATGATGGCGGTGCTGCGCAACTACGACACGCGGCTGGACCTGGCGGCGCAGAGCCTGGGCGCCACGCCGTGGCAGACCCTGAGGCACGTCACCTTCCCGATCCTCGGGGCGGGGATGCTGTCGTCCTTCCTGTTCGCCTTCGCCACCTCGTTCGACGAGCTGACCATCTCGCTGTTCGCCTCGGGCGGTCTCACGTCCACGCTGCCCAAGCAGTTCTGGGACGAGGTGACCCTGCAGATCTCGCCCGTGATCGCCGCGGTGTCCACCTGCCTCTTCGTCTTCGTGGCCGCGCTCATCTCGCTGGCCGAGTGGCTGCGGCGCCGCGCCGCCGCCCGTTGAACCGTTTTTCCAGGATTCCCATGCAGACCCGACTCACTTGCGCGCACCTGCGCGGCATCTTCCCCGCGATCCCGACGCCCGTGACGGCCGAGGACCGCATCGACGACAAGGCCGTGCGCACGCTGGTGCAGCAGCTGGTGCGCCAGAAGGTGGACGGCATCGTCCCCCTGGGTGGCACCGGCGAGTACGGCGCGCTGCCGCGCGGGGAGCGCGTCCGCATGGCGGCGCTGACGGCCGAGGCCGCCGGCGGTGCCGTGCCGGTGGTGGCCGGCGTGCTGGACACGGGCTTCCACGACGCGCTGGCCAACGGCAAGGCCTTCGCCAATGCCGGCGCCGACGCGCTGATGGTGCTGACCCCGTTCTACACCACCCCGACCCAGCGCGGCATCCGCGACTACTTCATGCGCTACGCCGACGCGTCGCCGGTGCCGGTGGTGATCTACGAGATCCCGTACCGCACCCGCATCGCCATCGCGCCGGAGGTGCTGCACGAGCTGTCGCGCCACGAGAACATCGTCGGCATGAAGGCCTGCAACACCGACCTGTACCACTTCCTCAAGGTCGTGGCCGGCGTGTCGGACAGCTTCTCGGTGCTCAGCGGCGAGGACACTTTGTTCCCGGTGCAGATGGCCGCGGGTGCCCGCGGCGGCATCATCGTCACGGCCACCGCGCTGCCGCGCACCTGGCGCGCGCTCTACGAACTGTGCAAGGCCGGACGCACCGCGGAAGCCATGGCGATGCACCGCACCCTGATCCCGCTGCTGGACCTGGCCTTCGGCGAGACCAATCCCGGGCCGCTCAAGTCCGCCTGGGACCTGATCGGCGTGGATGCGCCGCGCGTGCTGGCGCCCCTGGTGCCGGCCGCCGCCGAGCTGACGGAGCGCTTGCGCGCGGAGCTTTCCGAGCGGCTGCGCGCCGAGTCCGCGCTGGGTTGAGCATGCTCCCCGCCGTCAAGGACTACCGCGAACTGGCGCGCCGCCGGCTCGCCCGTTTCGCGTTCGACTACCTGGAAGGCGGCGCGGAGGACGGCCGCACGCTGGCGCGCAACGTCGAGGCCTGGCAGGCGGTGCTGTTCCGCCCGCGCGCGCTGCAGGACGTGGCGCAGGTGGACACCGGCGTCGAGCTGTTCGGCCGCCGGCAGGCGCTGCCGATGCTGGTCGGCCCCACCGGGCTGAACGGCCTGTACTGGCCGCGCGCCGAAGAAGCGCTGGCCCGCGCCGCGCGCGACGCCGGCGTGCCCTTCGTGCTGTCGACCGCTTCCACCTCGCTGCTGGAGGACGTGCGGGCCGCCAGCGAAGGCGAGCTGTGGCTGCAGCTCTATGTGCAGCGTGAGCGCCGCATCGCCGAGGACATGATGGCGCGCGCCCGCGCCGCGAACTTCCATGCACTGATGCTCACCGTGGACACCATGGTGCACGGCAAGCGCGACCACGACGTGCGCAACGGCTTCCGCATGCCGGTGCCGTGGACGCCGCGGTTGATGGCCGACCTGGCCCGCCACCCGCGCTGGTGCCTGCGCATGCTGCGGCAGGGCGGCTCGCCCCAGCTGGTGAACCTGGCGCGCAGCTCGGGCCTGTCGCCCGACCTGCGCAAGCAGGCCGCCGCGATGAGCCGCCAGATGGACATGTCGCTGAACTGGGGCGACCTGGCCTGGGTGCGCCGGCACTGGGCGGGCCCGGTGATCGTGAAGGGCATCCTCAGCGCCGAGGACGCCCGCACCGCGCGGGACCACGGCGCCGACGGCATCGTGGTGAGCAACCACGGCGGACGCCAGCTGGAGGGCGCCCCGAGTTCGCTGGAGCGGCTGCCCGAGATCGTCGACGTGGCCGGCGACCGCATGCACGTCTTCATCGACGGCGGCGTGCGCCGCGGCAGCGACATCGCCAAGGCCCTCGCGTTGGGCGCGAAGGCGGTGCTGCTGGGACGCGCCCCGCTGTACGGCCTGGCCGCGCGCGGCCCGCAAGGCGCGGCGGAGGTGCTGGAGATCCTGCGCAGCGAATTCGAGACCACGCTGCGCCTCCTGGGCGTGACGGCTGCCAGCCGGCTGGACGCCAGCTCGCTGTGCGAAGATCACCGGCAGCGCCTGCGGGCGCTGTGAGGACACGGAGCGAACCACCAGCATGTCGACCAAACCGAACCGCGAAGCGCTGCGGCTGCAGCCCGAGCGCTCGTCGCTGTTCGTCGGATCGGTGGAAAAAGCCTTCCAGGTGCTGGAGGCCTTCCGCGACACGCAGCGCCTGATGTCGATGGCCGAGATCGCGCGCGCGGCCAACCTGGACCGCAGCGCCACGCAGCGGCTGGTGCACACGATGGAGCAACTGGGCTACATCCGCCGCCTGCCCGAGTCGCCGCTCTACGGCCTGGCCTCCAAGGTGCTGCGCCTGTCGTACAACTACCTGCGCTCGCGCGAGATCATCGACCGCGCCGCGCCCTACCTGCTGGAGATCACGCACTCGGTGGGCGAGACCTCCAACCTGCAGGAACTGGATGGCACCGACATCGTGTTCCTGGCGCGGTTCCCGGGCCGGCACCTGGTGAACGTGGACATCGCGGTCGGTTCGCGGTTGCCGGCGGTGTTCACCGCCTCGGGGCGCGCGATGCTCTCCAAGCTGGACATCGCCCACCGCGAAGAGGTCATCCGCTCCACGCCGCTGCAGGCGATCACCCCGATGACGGAGACCGACCCCCAGCTGCTGCTGCGCCACATCGACGACGCCGCGAAGCGGGGCTTCGCGCTGGTGCAGAACCAGACGGTGATCGGCGACATCTCCATCGCCGCCGCGATCACCGGCCACCAGGGCGAGCCGATCGGCGCGGTCAACATCTCCGTGCCTTCCACCCGCTGGACGCTGGAGCGGGCCGAGGAGCAGCTGCTGCCGCACGTGCTCCTGGCCGCCACGTCGATCTCGCAGGCGAGGGCGGTCACCTGACCGCCTGACCGCGCCCCGGCCCGTCACGAGCCGAACACCAGCCTGGCGATGATGCCCGTCGCGACCGCGGCGAGCACGTAGTCCGGCCCGACCTGCACCCACTGGTAGCCGCGGGGCGGCGCGGACAGGTGGTGGCCGCGCCAGTTGGACACCACGTACTCCCGATGGCGCAGCTCCCCGGGGATCCGGCCGCCGCGCCGGAATTCGGCGCCGCGCGCGTCGTGGTAGCGGCGGACGTGGCGCCGGTCTTCGCGCGCTTCACGCGCCTCGCGCGCCTCCCGCAGGTCGCGCTGCGCTTCGCGAAGGTCCTGCCGCGCCTCGCGGGCTTCCCGGGGGTTGTCGGCCTGGCGCAGATCGCGCTGGGCCTCCCGGATGTCCTGCCGGGCTTCGCGCGCATCCTGGCGTACCTCGTGGCGCGCAGGTTGGGCGAACGACAGGGAAGAAAAGCCCAGGGAGGCGATGGCGATGCTGCAGACGATGGTCTTGGCTGTCATGTCCGGTTTGCTCCGTAGTTGGAGCCTCCATGCTCGCCAGGCCCCGCAAACCCCCGGCGTACGCCGGGTGCAGGTTTGGTACGCAGTTGCAAGACAGTGTGTCGGGCGGAGCGGAAAGCGGAGTGCTCCATGCGGGCACTCACCATCCTCCGGCCCTCAGATCATGAAGGCCCCGCCGTTGACATCCAGCGTGGCGCCGGTGACGAAGCCGGCGTCGACACTCGCGAGGTAGGACACCGCGGCGGCCACGTCGTCGGGCGTGCCGAAGCGGCGGACCGGGATGTTGGCGCGGTAGCGCTCGTTGACCTCGGGGCTGACGGTCTGCGCCATCGGGGTGTCGATGCGTCCCGGCGCCACGGCGTTGACCGTGATGCCGAGCTCGCCCACCTCGCAGGCCAGCGTCCGGGCCAGGCTGGCCAGGCCGGCCTTGGACGCGCCGTAGTGCGCCCCCGAGATCTCGCTGCGCGTTCGTCCCGCCTGCGAGGCGATGTTCACGATGCGGCCCCAGCGCGCCTCGACCATGCCCGGCAGGCAGGCCCGCGCGCACAGGAACGCGCTGGTCAGGTTGACGTCCAGCACCTGGCGCCATTCCTGCAGCGTGGCCTGCGCCACGGTCGCCTTGCGGCCCTGGTGCTTGGGCGAGATCGCGGCGTTGTTGACCAGGATGTCGATGCCGCCGAAGGCCTGCGTCACGCGGCGGGCCATCTGCTGCACCTCGTCCTCGCGGGACACGTCGCAGACGACCGCCAGAGCGCGCCCGCCGCCTTGCGGCAGGCCGCTCAGCGCTTCGTCCAGGGCGGCGCGGTCGAGGTCGACCAGCGCCACGTCCGCGCCTTCGCGCAGCAGGCGCTGCGCGATGCCCAGGCCGATGCCGCGCGCGGCCCCGGTGACGACCGCACGCCGGCCCGCGTGCAGCACGGGGGAGAAGCAACCCGGGGTGGCCATGCCGGTCACTCGAACTTCAGCTTGTTGTCCTGGATCAGCTTGGCCGTGCGGGCAGCTTCGGCCCGGATGAAGTCCGAGTACTCCTTGGGGCCCAGCGCGACCGGGATCATGCCCAGCTCGACGAACCGGGCGCGCACGTCCGGCATGGCCATGATCTTGGCGGTCTCGGCCTGCAGCCGCTGGGCGATGGGCGCCGGCGTGCCGGAGGGGATCAGCATGCCGATGGTGGAGCCGAACACGAAGCTGGGGAAGCCTTGCTCGCGCATCGTGGGCACGTCGGGCACCAGCTGCGAGCGGGTGGCGCTGGTGACGGCCAGGGCCTTGAGCTTGCCCGCCTTCACGTGCGGCGCGGAGGACGCGACCGTGTCGAAGAACAGGTCGATGCGGCCGGCCAGCAGTTCCGTGATGGCGAGCGCGCTGCCCTTGAACGGCACGTGCGTCATCTCGACGCCACCCTGGTTCTTCAGCAGCTCCGCCGCCAGGTAGGAGGTGGTGATGCCGCCGAAACTGGCGAAGTTGAGGGTGTTGGGGTTGGCCTTGGCGTGCCGCACCAGGTCGGCCACGCTGTTGAAAGGCGAGTTGGCGGGCACCACCAGCATGTTGGGCGCCGTCACCAGGCCGCCCAGCGGCGTGAAGTCGCGCTCGACGTTGTACTGGATCTGGTGGCCCATGACGGTGGGCGCGACGGTCAGGTCGGTGCTGGTCCCCATGTAGAGGGTGTTGCCGTCCGGCGCGGACTTGGCCGCGGCGGTCGCCGCGATGGTGGAGTTGGCGCCGGGCTTGTTCTCCACGACGACGGGCTGCCCCAGCGCGGCGGAATACTTCTGCGCCATCAGGCGCGCGGTCACGTCGCCGGCACCGCCGGGCGCGAAGCCCAGGATCAGCTTCAACGGGCCCGAGGGCCAGGCGGCCTGCGCAAAAGCCGCAGGGGCGGCGGCGACGAGCAGCGAGGAAGCCAGGGCCGCCAGCACGGTGCGGCGGGGGAGGAGGGTTGCACGGTTCACGGGAGTCTCCTTGTGGTTGGGATGGACCTTCAGCACAGCGGGCAGGCCAGGGCCAGCTCGCCGCGCAACTTGATTTCGCCTGCCGTGTCGGTCAGCGTCACGGCGAACGAGACCCGGCGCTCGGCGCCGGTGGTGGAGATGCTCTGCGCGACGGCGCGCAGCGACAGGCGGGCGCCCGGCGGCACCGGCGCGGTGAATCTCACGCGGCAGGACCGCAGTGCCTGCTGTGGCCACCGGTCGGTGAACAGGCGCAGCATTCGCGCGCAGGTGTACATGCCGTGGGCGATCACGTCGCCCATGCCGTGCTCGCGAGCGTAGTCGCTGTCCACGTGCACGGGGTGGTGGTCGCCCGAGCCACCGGCATAGAGCGCGAGGGCCAGGCGGGTCACGGGTTCGGCGTCCTCGATGACGAGCGCCTGTCCCACCTCGACGGCGGACAGCGAGGCGAAGCCTTGGTGGGGCAGGTCAGCCATGGCGCACCACCAGGACGCTGACCAGGTTGGCGACGGGCCGCCCGTCGGCGTGGGTGACGGTGGTCCGGCGCTCGACCGCCTCGAGCAGGCCGCCCTTCTTCGATTCGATGCCGGTGATGCGGGCCGAAACGTGAAGGGTCTGCCCGGCGAACGCGTCGCCCAGCCATTCGAACGACTGTTCCCCGTGCAGCATGCGGGCCGGCGGCACGCCGAGGACCTCCGCAATCGCGCGCCGACCCGGCAGGTCGCTCTCCAGCGTGAAGGCGTAGGTGGGCGGCACCAGCAGGTCCGGATAGCCCGCGGCCCGCGCCGCGTCCAGGTCGAAGCAGGCGGGATCGCGCAGGCCCACGGCCTTGGCGAACAGTCGCAGCCGGCCACGCTCGACATGGACGGCGCCCGAGGCCACGGTGGTTCCGATCAGCGCCCGGTCGATCATGCTCAGAGCCCCAGCGCGGTCCTGGCGATGATGCCCAGCTGGACCTCGGCGGCGCCGCCGAAGATCGTGGCCGCGCGGCTGTTCGCATGGTCGGGCACGAGGGCGGCCAGGGCGGGGTCGTCCATCCCCTGCGGGTCGTGCCAGCGCAGTGCTTCGTCGCCCAGGCACTCCACCCCCAGTTCGGCGATGGCCTGCTTGAGGCGGCTGGCGCGCAGCTTGAGAATGGAAGATACCGGCCCCGGGTTCTGCCCCGGCGCCAGCGGCGCGATCGCACCCAGCTCCAGCCGCTCGAACGAGTCCAGGTCGGCCAGGACCTCGCCAAAGCGGATGGCGAGCGAGTCGTCCGCAGCGCTGTCCGCCCCGATGGCGAGCCCGACCCGCTTGAGCTGCGAGCGCAGGCGCGGCGCGAAGATGCCGGCGCCCCGCTCGAACTCCAGCAGGTACTTTGCGCATTCCCAGCCCGCGTTCTCGGCGCCGATGCGGTGGGCCTGCGGCACCCGCACGTTCTCGAAGAACACCTCGTTGACGTCGTGGTCGCCCCCGATCGTGGCGATCGGGCGCACCTTGATGCCGGGGCTGGCCATGTCGACCAGCAGGAAGCTGATGCCGTCCTGCCGCTTGCCCTCGGTGCTGGTGCGCACCAGGGCGAACATCCAGTTGGCATGCTGGGCGTGGGTGGTCCAGATCTTGGAGCCGTTGAGCACGTAGTCGTCGCCGTCCGGCGTCGCCTGCAGGCGCAGCGACGCCAGGTCGGAGCCGGCGCCCGGCTCGCTGAAGCCCTGGCACCAGTAGTCCTCGCTCGAGAGGATGCGCGGCAGGAAGCGCTGCTTCTGCTCCTCGGTGCCGAAGCGAAGGATCACGGGCCCCACCAGGCGCACCCCCATCGGATGCACCAGCGGCGCGCCGGCGAGCATGCATTCGTTCTCGAAGGCGAACCGCTGAAGTGAACTCCAGCCGGTGCCGCCCCATTCCCGTGGCCAGAGCGGCACCAGCCAGCCGCGCTGCGACAGCGCGCGCTGCCAGGCGATGGCGATCGGCGGCTCCGGGTAGACCCCGCTGGCCTGCCGCTGGCCGGCCCGCATCTCGTCGGTGAGGTGCTCCTCGATGAAGTCGCGCACCTCGGCGCGGAAGGCCTGCAGGCCGGACGGGCCGGCGGGCGAGCCTTGCGGGCCCAGGCTGGCGCTGTGCTGCCAGGAGCGGCTGGCCAGGGCCTGCCGCCCATAGGCCGCGCCATGGCGCAGGGCCGTGCCGGCCACGGCGCCGAAGGCGGTCAGCCGCCGGAAGGTGGCGGCGATGGGCAGTTCCTCGCACACGCCCATGGCGCCGTGCACCTGCACGGCTTCCTGCGCGATGAAGCGTGCGCAGCGGCCGACCTTGGAGCCCACCAGCGAGGCCATCGCCTCGGCCAGGTCCGCGTCGCCCGGCGCCGCATCGAGGCGCGTGGACGCCAGTTCGCAGGCGGCGCGGGCTTCCTCCAGCGCCACCGCCATCTCGGCCAGCCGGTGCTGGATGACCTGGAAGCGTGCGATCGGCTGGCCGAACTGGACGCGCTGGCCGGTGTAGTCGACGCTGCCGCGCAGGGCGGCGTCCATGGCACCGCAGGCGTCCCAGGCCAGGGCCACGTGGGCGCGCGCCAGCGTCAGGCGAACCGCACGCAGGGCGGCCTCCCCCGAGGCCAGCAGCACCGCCGGGGTGTCCGCGAAATCGATGTCCGCGGCCAGGCCGTCATCCGCCGTCCGCACCGGGCGCAGGGTCACGCCCGCCGCAGTCGCGTCCACGAGGAGCACCGCCGCAGCGCCGGCTTCATCCCGGGCACTCACCAGGAGATGGCTGGCACCGGGGGCGCCGGCCACCAGCCGCTTGCGGCCGGACAGCACGAGATCCTTGCCCGCGAGCCGCACCCGCACCGACGCATAAGGGTCCGAGCCACCGCGGCGACCGCCCCGGTGCGCGAAGGCGACGCGCCGGCCCGCCGCGACCTCGCGCAGCAGGGCCGCGTGCCCGTCGCCGGCCAGCTCGCACAGCAGGCGCGCCGCGACCACGGTGCAGGCGTGGAACGGCTCCACCACGCGGTGGCGCCCCAGCTCCTGCATCAGCAGGCCGAGGTCGAATTCGCTGCCGCCGAGACCGCCGCAGCGCTCCGGCAGCGGCAGGGCCGGCCAGCCCATCTCGGCGAAGTGCCGCCAGACGACCGCCCGGCAGCGCTGCGGGTCGCGCACGCTCAGCTCGCGCTGCGCGAAGCCGTATTCGGCGGACAGGAAGGCGTGCGCGCTGTCCTGCAGCATGCGCTGGTCGTCGGATCGCTCCAGGTTCATCGCGCCTCCGGCAGGAGCAGGGCATCCAGCGCCACGGCACCTTCGCCCTCGGCGCGCACGAGCAGCGGGTTCACTTCGATCTCGCGCACGCTGCCGCGCAGCGCTTCGGCCGCGCGCGCCAGGCCCGCGATGCCGGCCGCCGCGGCCGCGACATCCCCGCGCGGGCGGCCGCGGAAGCCCTCCAGCAGGGCCCGCGCCTTCAGCTCGCCCAGCATCTCCCGGGCCAGCGTTTCGTCGACTGGAAGGAGGCGGTGGCTGACGTCCTGGTAGATCTCGGTGAGCACGCCGCCCAGGCCCACGGTCAGGGCCGCGCCGAACACCTCGTCGCGGGTGACGCCGGCGATGAGCTCGGCCACGCCGGTGCTCATCTTCTGCACCAGCACGCCGTCGATGCGGGCGCCGGGGGCGCGTTCCCGCGCCGCGGCGAGCACCTGGCGGCAGGCCATTCGCACCGCGTCGGCATCGCCCAGGTTCAGGCGGACGCCGCCGATCTCCGTCTTGTGGGCGATGTCGGCGCTGAGAATCTTCAGGGCGACCGGAAAGCCCAGCCGCTGCGCCTGCGCGACGGCGGTGGCTTCGTCGCCGGCCGGCGCTTCGGCCACGGCCTCCACCCCATAGCGCGCCAGCAGCCGCTTGCTCTCGTACTCGTTTGGCGCCTCGTGCAGGGTTTCGCGGTCGGTTCCGGCTGCATCCCGCAGGCCGGCCCAGCGAAGCGTGGCAGCGCGTCCTGCGTGCCAGCGGCAGAAGGGCGCGATGGCCTGCACGGCCCGGCCGAGGTCGGTGAACACCGGCACGCCCGCCGCCGCCAGCTCGGCGCGACGCTTGGCCAGCCCGGTGTCGATCACCACGAACAGGCGGCCGTGGCGCCTGACCACGTCCATCAGCGGGTCCGCCATCCGGTCCAGCAGGGCGCCCATGGCGTAGATCACGACCACGTCCACCTCGGGGGCGGTGGCCAGCGCTTCCAGGATGGAAGCCGCGCGGCCCGGGTCGTTGACGATGTTCCCGGTGCAGTCCACCGGGTTGCTGACCATGCCGTAGTCCGGGATCACCCCGCGAAAGCGCGCCTGCGTGGCCGCGGGCAGCGTGGGCACTTCCAGGCCCGCGGCCGAGAACTTGTCGGCCAGGATCGCGCCCAGCGCGCCGGAGAGGGTGAGCACGCCGACACGCCGGCCGGCCGTGCGGTCGCGCAAGGCGCTGAGCATGGCGAGGTCGGCCATCTGCGCGAAGTCCTCGGCCTGGATGACGTTGAGCTGGCGGAACGCTGTCCGGTAGAGCGCCAGGTTGCCGGCCAGGGCGGACGTGTGCGAGCGCACCGCCTCGGCCCCCTTCTCGGTCTCGCCTGCCTTGTAGAGGATCAGCGGCTTGTTGGCGCGGGCGAAGCGCACGGCCGCGTCGATGAACGCGGGGCCGTCGCGCAGCTGCTCCACATAGCCCACCACGCAGTCGGTCGCGTCGTCCTGGACCAGGTAGTCCAGGTACTGCGAGAACTCCAGCGTCGCTTCGTTGCCGGTGTTGATGAAATGGCTCACGCCGACGTCCACGCCGCGCAGCAGCGCGAAGACGGCGGCGCACACGTTGCCGCTTTGCGTCAGCAGGCTCACGCGGCCGGGGCGCTCCTGGGGCGCCGTCGCCCGGAACACGCCGGCGAAGGCGGTGAAGACGCGCGCGTTGAGGTTGGCGAAGCCCATGCAGTTGGGGCCGGCGATGACCATGCCGCTCTCGGCGGCGAAAGCCTCGAGGTCGCGCTGGAGTGCAGCGCCGGCCGCGCCGGCTTCGGCGAAGCCGGCGCCGTAGACGATGGCCGCGCGGATGCCGCGGGCGTGGCACTGGCGCAAGGCCGCTGTCACTTCGGGCGCGGCGATGGCGACGACGACGAGGTCAGGCGCCTCGGGCAGGGAGGCGACGTCGGGATAGCTTTCCAGCCCCTGCACGAGCTTGTACTTGGGGTTGACCGGGTACACGGTGCCCGGGTAGCCGAAGTGCCGCAGCAGGTCGATGCCCATGCCGCCGATGCGCGCAGGATCGTTGCTGGCGCCGAGCACGGCAATGGAGCGGGGGGCCAGCAGCGGGTCAAGACGATGCGCCATGCGCTGCCCCCTTCGCGATGGCGCTGCTCAGGCCGGCGCGCACGGTGGCACCGTACTCCTGGCTGACGTGGCTGAGCTGGTGCAGGTCGAAGTGCGCCGACAGCGCCTGGCGCATGCCCTGCACGTCCACCGAGCGGTTGAGGGAGCGCTTGAGCAGCCGCATGGCGAACGGCGGCGCCTGCGCGATGCGGCCGGCCAGCGCCAAGGTCTGCGCCTCCAGGTCGGCGCGGGGCACGACCCGGTTGACCATGCCGAGCTCCTGCGCGCGCCGGGCGCCCAGGCGTTCGCCGGTGAACAGCATCTCCTTGGCCTGCCGCAGGCCCATCACCCAGGGATGGATCAGCACCTCGAGCGAGGCGGCACCCATGGTGGCCGTGACCGGATCGCTGAAATAGGCCTCTTCGGAGGCGACGACCAGGTCGCACATGTTGGCGAGCATGAAGCCGCCGGCGACACAGGCGCCCTGGACCTGCGCGATGGTGGGCTTGGGGAAATCCCAGATGCGCATGCAGTAGTCGAAGTAGCGCAACGACTCGTAGGCCCAGCGTTCCTCGACGGTGAAGTTGCCGCGCGAGGCCTGCGCTTCCTTGAGATCGTGGCCGGCGGAGAAGTGGTCGCCGCGGGCGGCCAGCACGACGACGCGCGTCTGCTCGTCGGACCGCGCGTCTTCGAGCGCGGCATCCAGTTGGTCCAGGAGCGCCTGGCTCTGGGCGTTGCGCGCCTGCGGCCGGTCCAGGCTGATGCGGCGGACGCGATCGAACTGCTCGACCGCGACGAAACTGTTTTCCATGCGATGGGTCTCCTGCGGGCAAGTTTCAGTGCAAGGACATTGCGGCTCAATGGAATTCGATGAAAAATCCCACGATATGGACACTCAATCGCAATTGGTGGGAGGCGCGCAAAGCTTCCGCCGGGCCATCTCGCTGCTCCGGCTGGTCGCCCGGGACCACGCGCAGGGCGTGCGCGCGGCGGACCTGGCGAGCAGCTGCGGGCTGGAACGCTCCACCGCCTACCGGCTGCTGGCCGCCCTGGAGGAGGAGCAGCTCGTGCGCAAGGACGCCAACACCAAGCGCTTCCACCTGGGCATGAGCGCCATGCAGCTGGGCTTCTCGGCCATGAGCCGCATCCCGCTGCTGGACCTGTACCGCCCCACCTTGCAGCAGATCGCGCGGGTGTCGGGCGACACCGTGTTCATGCTGCTGCAGCAGGGCGAGTACTGCATCTGCGTGCACCGGGAGGAGGGGCCGTTCCCGATCCGGGTCTTCGCCACCTACGTGGGCGCCGTGCGGCCGGTGGGCATCGGCGCCGGCGGGCTGGCCATCCTGGCCACGCTGCCGGACGAGCAGATCGAGGCCGTGCTGGCCCGGCACGCCGCGTCGTTCGAGACCGCCGGGCTCAACGCGCAGAGCGTGCGCCGCATCGTGGCGCGCACCCGCCGTCTGGGCTATTCCGAGACGCTGGGCGTCATCACGACCGGGGTGTCCGCCGTCGGCGCGGTGATCCCGCTGCCGGGGGACGTGCGTGCCGCCGTCTCCATCGGCGCGATCGATGCCCGCATGAAGCCCGAGCGGCGCGCGCAGCTCGGCGAGTACCTCGTGAAGACGCTCGCCAACCCGGTGCCGTCGGCGGGGTGATGGGGGAGGGGGAATTCATCTAATGAGTACACTCATCAAATGACCGGACAGCCAGCCCCCGCCGCGACTCGCGGATTCGAATCGCTTGCGCAGCAGCTCAAGGAGGCCCGGTTCACCGGCCTGTTCGGGCTGATGGGCGATGCCAACCTGGACCTGGTGGCCGCCTGCGTGCAGCGCCACGGCCTGCGCTTCGTCGCGGCGAGGACGGAGGCAGGCGCAGTGGCGATGGCGGACGGCTGCGCGCGCGTCACCGGGCGGCCCGCGCTCGCCACGGTGACCTGCGGACCGGGCCTGACCAATGCGATCACCGCGTTGACCACGGCCGTGCGCGCCGGCACGCCGCTGCTGCTGGTGACCGGCCAGATCCCCCTGCAGGCGGTCAGCCGCAACCAGCGCTTCGACCATGCGGCGGTGCTGGCGCCGACCGGCGCGGCCGTGCTCACGATCGAGTCCGCGCAGCAACTGCACGGCTGCGTCGCACGGGCGCTGGCCCTGCTGAACGAGCAGGGCCGGCCGGTCGTCCTGAACGTGATGGTGCCGGTGCTGGATGGCCAGGCGCCGGGTGGCGGCGACGCCGAGGCGGACACGGCGCCGCGGGCACAGAACCCTGCACCCGCTCCGGCGCCCGAGGCGCTGCAGCTGTTCGCGCGCAAGCTCACCCAGGCGCGACGCCCCGTCCTGCTGGCCGGCCGCGGAGCCGTGCGCGCGGGGGCGCTCGATGCGTTGGGGCAGCTTGCCGACCGCACGGGCGCGATGCTGGCGACCACGCTCTGCGCCAAGGATGCCTTCGCGGGTTCGCCGCGCGACCTCGGCCTGTCGGGCGGCTTCGCGCTCGAAGCCGGCGCGTGCGTGTTGCGCGATGCCGACCTGATCGTGGCGTTCGGCGCCAACCTCAACGCCTGGACCACGGCTGCCGGCAGCGCTTACGGCCAGGCGGAAATCCTGCAGTGCGACGCGGACCCCTCGGCCTTCGCGCGCGCCAGCGTCGCGCTGGCCGGCCATTGGCAGGGCGATGCGGCCGGATGCACACGCCAGCTGCTGGCGGCCTTGCCCGCGGGTGAACGGCCGGCGTGGCATGCGCCCGTGGCGCGGGAAGACGGTCCCGCAGCGGCGCACGGTGCCACGGGCGGGCGCGTCGACCCGCGTGCGCTCTGTGCCTGGCTCGACCGCAGGCTGCCGGCCGACCGCCTGCTGGCCGTCGACGGCGGGCACTTCTTCGAGTTCCCGAGCAAGTTCATCCGCGTGCCGCGGGCGTCGGCCTCGATCTTCTCGCTCGACTTCGGCTCCATCGGCCTGGCCATGGGCATGGGCCTGGGCGCGGCGGTCGGACAGCCGGCGAGCCTGTCCGTGATCGCGGTGGGCGATGGCGGATTCATGATGGCGCTGCCGGAACTGGACACGGCCGTGCGGCACCGGATCCCCAGCCTGTTCGTGGTGTTCAACGACGCCGCCTACGGCGCCGAGGTCAAGCACCTGGAGGAGCGCGGCTGGTCGCCGGAACTCGCGGCCTTCGACATGCCGGACATCGCGCGGCTCGCCACATCGATGGGGGCCCGCGGGATCACCGTGCGCTCCGTGGCCGACCTGGAGTCGCACGCCGCCCAGATCGCCGCGCCCACCGGGCCGCTGGTGCTGGACGTGCACATCGACCCCGCCATCGAAGCCGAGTGGATCGGCCTGGCCCGCAGGATCCGGGGCCGCTGAACGATCCGCCCGCGCTTGCGGCGGGCGGGATGCAGGTCAGTTGTCGAACTGCAGCTTGGCTTCGGTGATGAGCTTGCGGTTGCGCTCGGTCTCGCTGGCCAGGAAGGCGCGGTACTCGTCCGGCGTGCTGGGGGCCGGCACCATGCCCAGGCCCGCGATCCGCTGCCGCACGTCGGGCATCGCCATGATGCGCGCCGTTTCCTTGCTCAGCCGCTCGATGATGGCCGCAGGCGTCTGCGCCGGCGCGGTGATGCCGATGAAGGCCTGCGAGATGAAGCCGGGAACGCCCGCTTCCTGCATGGTGGGGATGGCCGGCTGCATGGGCACGCGCGCCGCGCTGGTGACGGCCAGCGCGCGGACCTTGCCCGCCTGGATCTGGGCGTTCGCCGAAGCGAAGGTATCGAACAGGAAATCGACGCGCCCGGCCAGGAGCTCGGTCATCGCGGGCGCGCTGCCTTTGAACGGTATGTGCGTGATGAACGTCCGGGTCAGGCTCTTGAACAGCTCGGCGGACATGTGCGCGCTGGAGCCGTTGCCGAACGATGCGTAGTTGAGCTTTCCGGGGTTGGCCCGCGCGGCCTTGACCAGGTCGGCCACGCTCTGGAAGGGGCTGCCGGCCGGCACCACCAGCACGCTGGGCACGATGGTGAGCAGACTGATCGGCGAGAAGTCCTTGGGTACCGAGTACGGCAGGTTGGACATCGTGATCGGGCCGATCGTGCTGTCCGGCCCGGTGTTCACCAGCAGGGTGTAGCCGTCGGCCGGCGCCTTGGCGACCGCGGCGGCGGCCAGGGTGGCGCTGGCGCCGGGACGGTTCTCCACCAGGGCGGGCTGCCCCAGCACTTCTCCGTACTTCTGCGCCATCAGGCGGGCGATCGCATCGCCGGCGCCGCCGGGCGTGTAGCCGATGAGCAGCTTGAGGGGGCGGTCGGGATACGTCTGCGCCGATGCGAGCGTGGGCAACAGCAGCGGCAGGGCAATCGCCTTCAGGGCGGCGCGACGGGTGGAAGCATTCGGCATGGAGGAACCTGCGGGAGGGAAGGGGGTGCGAAAATCGTGAGAGTACTCACTAAATGCGGCGCCGGGAAGGGGGTTGGTGCGGATCCCGGACGGACCGCGAACACCCCCCGCCGCAGGTGAGGAGGTTCGGACTACTCCTGCGCCGCGCGCATGCGGCGCCAGGGCAACTCGGCCGCGGCTTCCTGCCCGCCTTCGTGCGCTCGGACCACGCGGTCGATCATCTCGAGGAAAGCCTTGCGCTCTTCAGGCTGCAGCGGCGACAGCAGGTGCTGCGACGCCCGCCGCGCCTCGATGGCGGCCTTCTCGAGCAGATCGCGCCCCTCCGGGGTGAGGTACAGCAGGCGCGTGCGCCGGTCGACGACGCCCGGCTCGCGCCGCAGCAGGCCCCTGGCCTCCAGCCGCGCGACCACGTCCTTCATGGTCGAGGTGTCGATGCGCGCCCGGGTGGCGACGGTGACCTGGTCGAGGCCGTCTTCCTTCTGCAGGTGCAGCAGGATGGTGTTCTGCAGCGGCGTGATCTCCAGCGGGCTCAGGTACTCGTGGAAGATGGCCACGGAGACCTGCTGCAGGCGCCGCACGAGAAAGCCCGGGCCGCGCGCATGCCGGGCCTGCGCCCCCGTGACGGTGCTTCGGGGCGACGGCATCTCAGGCAATCCTCGTTTCCAGCGTCCCGATCTGGTGCACCGTCGCACGGACGACATCCCCCGGCTGCAGGTAGAACGGTGCAGGGTCCGGCTTGCGCGAGATCGCCACGCCCTCGGGGCTTCCGGTCGTGACCAGGTCGCCGCGGTCCAGGCCCATCCGGGACCAGTGTGCGACCAGCGCGGGGAAACCGAAGATGAGGTCGGTGCAGCTGGCCTGCTGCCGCACCTCGCCGTTGACGGTGAGCTCCAGCTCGAGCACCGACGGGTCCGGCACCTCGTCGGCGGTGATGATCCAGGGCCCGAGCGGTCCGAGCCCGGGGAAGTTCTTGCCCAGCAGGATGCTCTGGTTCTGCATCTCCTTGCGCTGCAGCTCGCGCGCGGAGAGGTCGTTCAGGATCGTGTAGCCGAACACGGCCGACAGGGCTTCCTTCTCGCTGGCGCGTTCGATGCGGCGGCCGATCACCGCGGTCGCCTCGATCTCGTAGTCGAACCACTGGGTCTCGGGCGGCCGGTGGACGACTGCGCGCGTGGGCACCATCGAGCTCGCGAGCTTGATGAACCCCATCGGGATCTCGGTGTGCGCCTGCACGCCGCGCTGCTTCCAGTACTCGAGCGACTCGGCCATGTGGGCGCCGAAGTTGCGGCCGCCGGCGATGCAGTTGCGCACGCGCACAGGCACCATCCAGGGCACGTCGGCTTCGGCAGTGAACCAGGCGGGGTCGCCTTCCCGCAGGGCCCAGGCCACGCATTCGTTGGCGGCATCGAGCCCGGCCTCGCCCGCGTCCATCAACGCGTCCATGGTGTTCTGGAACCCAGTTGCGCGGCCGCGCGAGCGCATGGCCGTGCCCAGGTCGAGCACGCGCAGCGTGTGCCCGTCGGGCAGCACCACGCCCAGGCGTTCGCCAGACCCGTCGGCGGCTTCGTATCGTCCGATCTTCATGTGCGCTCCGGTTTCAGACGGCTTCGAGTTCGCGCACGCCGCACCAGCGCATCTGCCGGGGCTGGCTGCCCTTGTAAGGCGTGGCTCGGTGCATGGTCCAGGAGTCGTCCCACATCACCAGTTCCCCGCGCTGCCAGGCATGCGAATAGACGAACCGCGGCTGCGTCGCGTGGGCCATCAGTTCCTGAACCAGCGCGCGACCCTCGTCCAGCGGCCGGCCGATGATGTGCGACGCGTGCGAGGCCAGGTAAAGCGACTTGCGGCCGGTGCGCGCGTTCAACCGCACCAGCGGGTGGACCACGGGCTGGCGCTCGCGCAGCGTCTCCTCACTGAAGTCGCTGGCCTTCATGCCGATCTGCTCGCGCGACCACAGGATGCTGTGCTGCACCTGCAGGCCCTCCAGCTCCCGCTGGCGCGAAGCGGGCAGTGCGTCCCAGGCGGCGCGCATGTCCGCGTACTCGGTGTTGGGCGGGTTGTCGGGCAGCACGCGCGCGTGCAGCGCGGTCAGCCGGATCGGTGGCTGGTTCTGCGAGCCGTCGGTGTGCCACAGCAGGTTGGCCAGCAGGTACATGCCGCGGGCGCTGCTCTCGGGGATGGGGTTGCCTTCGTCGTCGACCGTGGAGATGTCGTAGAAGTGCGGATGCCCGGACGCGATCTCCTTGAGCCTGGTCACGACGGGCGGCCCGAACTGCTGGATGAAAGCCTGTTGCTCGTCGTCGCCGATCGGCTGCTGGCCGAAGACCAGCACGCCGTAGGTGGCGATCGCCTGTTCGATCGCCTCGACTTCTGCCGCGCCGATGCCGGACTTGAGGTCGGCGCCGGTCACTCGGGCGCCGAAGGTTTCGCGAAGGGGGTGGAACTGGAGGGTCATGACGATTCCTGGAGCAAGGATCGGGAGGGCGCGCCGTGGGAGGCGAGCGGGGCGGGGGCGGGGGCGGCGGCCGGAACCGGCGTGCCGGCCACGCGGAGGAATTCGCTGGAAAGCCGATCGACGTCGGGGCAGCCGAGCAATCCGAGCACGCGCGTGGTCTCCTCGGTCAGGATCTGGAGCGCACGCGCCGCCCCGGCTTCGCCCGCGGCCGCCACACCCCAGAGCGGCGCGCGTCCGACGAGGACGCCGCGCGCGCCCAGCGCGAGCGCCTTGACGATGTCGCCGCCGCGCCGGAATCCGCTGTCGACGTACACCTCCATGTTCCGGCCGACCCGGTCGACCACTTGCGGCAGTACTTCGATCGGCGGGATGGAGGCATCGAGGTTGCGGCCTCCGTGGTTGGAGACGACGACGGCATCGGCGCCGCAACGGCGCGCCATGTCCGCATCCTCGGGTGTCAGGATGCCCTTGAGGATGAGGGGGCCGTCCCAGCGCTTGCGCAGTTCGCGCAGGTCGTCCCAGGTGAGCGAGTCGTTCTTGGGCATGCGGCGCCCGGCGGGGGCGTCGGCCAGCGAGCGGCGCAGCTTCTCCGGATAGTTCTCGAAGCGCGGCACGCCCGAGCGCAGCAGGTAGCGCGCGAACACGTTGAAGAACCAGCCCGGGTGGAGCGCGACGTCCAGCGCGTTCTGCGAGGTGATCTTCAGCGGCAGAGAGAAGCCGTTGCGAAGGTTGTATTCGCGGTTGGGCGTCACGGCCGTGTCCACCGTCACCATCAGCGCCTCGTAGCCGCTGGCGCGCGCACGGTCCACCAGCTCGTAGGACATGGAGCGGTCGGGCCACATGTAGAGCTGGAACCAGAGCCGGCCACCCGCTTCGGCCGCCACCCGCTCCATCGAGACGATCGATGCCGTCGACAGCGTGAACGGCACGCCGGCCTTGGCCGCCGCGCGGGCGACGGCGACTTCGCCGTCCACCCACAGCAGCCCGGCCGCGCCGGTGGGCGCCACGGCGAACGGCAGCCGGCTGGGCTTGCCGAAGAAAGTGCGCTGCGTCGAGCAGGCGGACACGTCCACCAGCACCCGCGGCCGAAGGGCGATCTGCTCCAGCGCCTGCTGGATGCGCGGGATCGCCTGCTCATCCTCGGTGCCCCGGTCGACGAATTCGAACAGCCCGCGCGGGAGCACCCCCCTGGCGCGCAGCCGGAGGTCTTCGATGTTGTGGATGCCTTGCACGGAGTGGCCCGGGACGGGTTGAAAAACGTGAGTGTACTCATGATAACGGCGAATGCAAGCCGGCCGCGGGCCACCGTCGAGCCTGCTCCTAGGCATTAGCCCCGAGGCGACGCCCCGCCGCGCGATCTACGCTCGCCACCCCAGTCAAGGAGCCACGATGATCAAGTTCAACGTCATGTACCCCTTCAAGCCCGGCATGCGCTTCGACCACGACTACTACCGCGACAAGCACATGCCCATGGTGGCGCAGCGGTTGGGCAAGGCCTGCCTGTACTACAGCATCGACAGGGGCCTGGCCGGTGGCGCACCCGGGGCGCCGACGCCCTTCGCAGCCGCATGCAGCATCCATTGCGACTCGGTCGAAAGCCTCCAGGCCGCGATGGATCCCCACGTCAAGGAGATCCTGGCCGACATCCCGAACTACACGGACGCGCAGCCGGTGGTCTGGATCAGCGACGTGGTGGTGGAGCGCAGCTAGTCGCCGCGGATGTCGGCGATTCGCGCCGGGGACGGCTCGCCGCCCTCCGCCGCTTCGGCGGCCCCGCCCAGCAGCGGGGCGGGCAACCTGTCCCCCGACTGGCGCCCGCGGAACAGCGCGGCCCGCGCCAGCAGCAGCGTCGTGACCGGCGCGGTGATGGACAGCACGACGATGATCAGCCACACGTGCAGCGCCAGGCTGCCCGCGGCGACGCTGAAGTGCAGGATCGAGGCCAGCGTGACCGACCAGGTGCCGGTCGTGTAGAGCAGCGCCGGCGCATGCATGCGCATGAAGAAGTCCGGCAGCCGCAGCAGGCCCAGCGCCGAGGACAGCACCACGATGCCGCTGAAGACCAGCAGGAGGGCGACGACCGCTTCGACCAGGATCATTCGATCACTTCGCCGCGCAGCAGGAACTTGGCCAGCGCCGCCGAACTGAGGAAGCCGAACAGCGCCATCAGCAGCGCCGCCTCGAAGTACATGCTGCTGTCGTAGCGGATCGCCAGGACCAGCAGCACCAGCATGGCCACCATGAAGATGAAGTCCAGGGCCACCACCCGGTCCTGGGCGCGGGGGCCGCGGAACAGGCGCAGCATCGCGACCACGGCCGCGCAGGCGTAGAGCACCAGGGTCAGCGTGACGGCGGCGGACAGCAGGGTCATCCGAAGATCTCCAGGAGCGGGCGCTCGTAATCGGCCTTGAACTGCGCGACGAAAACGGCCTCGTCGCCGGGCTCGAAGACGTGCAGCAGCACGGCGCTGCGGTCCGGCGCCAGTTCGGACCACACCGTGCCCGGCACCACGGTGGTGATGATGGCCAGGGCGGCCAGCGCGTGCGGGTCGCGCAGCTCCAGCGGCACGCGCACGAAGGCGCCGCGGGGCACCCGCTGGGTCATCACGCCGCGTGCCACCGCCAATCCCGAGACGATCACGTCGCGGCCGACGCGCAGGACGAGTCGCGCGAGCACGAGGGGACGCCGCACCGCCGGGCCGGCCGGCCGGAGCGGCGCCACCAGCCAGGGCAGGGCCCAACCGAGCACGGCGCCCAGCAGCAGGTGGGCCGGCGCCAGCGAGTCGTTCAGCACCAGCCACATCGCCCAGAGGCCGGCGGAAAGCAGCGGCGAGGGGAACCAGCGTTTCATCGCTCGCCTCCGCGGGGCGGCGGCACCGGCTGGCTGCCCAGCACGGCGCGGATGTACAGGTCCGGCGAATGCAGCTGCTCGGCGGCGCCGCGCAGGTAGCCGAGCGCGCGGTCGCCGGCGAAAGCCAGCGCCAGGCAGGCGGCCAGCAGCAGCGCGATCGGCAGGCCCTCGATCACGCGCAGCCGCGGCGCGGCGCGGTCCTGCAGCGCCCAGAAGTGGGCGATGAAGGCGCGGGTGAACGCGACGGCCGCCAGCAGGCCCGAGGCGATGAGCAGCGCGAACAGGTGCCAGCCCTGCGCCGGGAAGGGCGCCGCCACGCTTCCGCGCGCGTCCAGCAGGGCGTCGATCATGGCGACCTTGCCGACGAAGCCCGAAAGCGGCGGCAGGCCCGCCAGCACCAGCGTGCACAGCAGGAAGCCCACGCCCAGGAAAGCCATCGACGCGGGGATCGCCCGGCCCACCAGGGCCACCTGCTGGTCGTCCAGGTTGGCGTCGGCCGGGGCGGGCTCGGCGAACGACGGCAGGCGGTCCTCGCGCTCGTCGGCCGAGGGCGGCTCCACCTCCAGCTGGCGGCCCCGCTCGACCAGCTCCACCAGCAGGAAGAGGGCGGCCGCGCCGAGCGTGGAGCTGGCCAGGTAGAGCAGGGCCGCGCCCGTCACCTCGGGCAGGTCCAGGCTCATGGCGGCCAGGAGGATGCCCGAGGTGGTGATCACGCTGTAGCCGCCCAGCCGCCCGAGCTGCTGCGAGCTGAGCATGCCGATGGCGCCGAAGGCGGCCGTGAAGAGGCCGCCCCACAGCAGGGCGACGCCGCCGTACAGGGCCGAGTCGCCAGCCGTCGCCGGGAAGCACAGGGTCCACAGGCGCAGGACGGCATAGATGCCGACCTTGGTGAGCACGGCGAACATCGCCGCCGCCGGGGCGCTGGCGGCGGCATAGGCCGACGGCAGCCAGAAGTTCAGGGGCCACAGCGCCGCCTTGGCCAGGAAGGCCACGCCCAGCAGCGCCGCGCCCGCATGCAGCAGGCCGCGGTCGCCCAGCGGCACCTGCGGGAGCTTGTTCGCCATGTCGGCCATGTTCAGCGTCCCGGTCACGCCGTACAGCACCGCCACGCCCACCAGGAACAGCAGCGAGGCCAGCAGGTTGACCGCGATGTAGTGCAGCCCGGCGCGCACGCGGTTGGTGCCGCCCCCGTGCAGCACCAGCCCGTACGAGGCGGCCAGCAGGACCTCGAAGAACACGAACAGGTTGAACAGGTCGGCGGTGAGGAAGGCGCCGTTCAGCCCCATGAGCTGCAGCTGCAGCAGCGGATGGAAGTTCACGCTGGCCCGGTGCCAGCGGGCCAGGGAGAACAGCAGCGCGGCCAGCGCCGCCGCGGCCGCCAGCACCAGCATCAGCGCGCTCAGCCGGTCCAGCACCAGCACGATGCCGAAGGGCACGGGCCAGTTGCCCGGCAGGTAGGCCACGAAGGCGTCCGGCACCGCGGCCGCGCCGACCCGCATCGCCAGGAGCACCGCCAGCGCCAGCGAGGCGGCCACGGACAGCAGGTTCAGCAGGGCCTTGAACCGCCGCCAGCGGTCGCCCATGGCGATCAGCACGGCCGCGGTCAGCAGTGGCAGCAGGACGGGGAGGACCAGCAGGTGGGCGGTGCCGGGGACGTTCATGGCCGCTCCTCCTGCCCGTCCACATGGTCGCTGTCGGCCAGGCCGCGCAGCGCGAGCAGCACGACCAGGAACAGCGCCGTGGTGGCGAAGCCGATCACGATGGCGGTGAGCACCAGCGACTGGGGCAGCGGATCGGTGTAGTTCACCAGGTTGGCCGCCAGGCCCGGCTGGACGATGGGCTCGCGGTCCAGCGACAGGCTGCCCACGCTGAAGATGAACAGGTTGGTCGCGTACGACAGCAGCGAGAGCCCGATCAGCATCTGGAAAGTGCGGGGCCGCAGCACCAGCCACACGCCGGCCGCCACCAGGACGCCGACCGCGATGGAGATGATCGCTTCCATCAGCGGCGCTCCCGGCCGGGTCGGCGGCGCGCGCGCAGCGACTGGTGGGCCAGCGCGGTCAGCAGCAGCAGCGTGGCGCCCAGCACGACGCAGAACACGCCCAGGTCGAAGAGGGCGGCGGTGGGCAGGTGCAACTCGCCCAGCACCGGCAGTGTCACGTGCGCCGTGTACGTGGTCAGGAAGGGATAGCCCCAGGCCAGCGAGCCCAGGCCGGTGCCCACGGCCAGCAGCAGGCCCACGGCGATCCAGCGCGGCGGATGCAGGTTCATGTGGTCTTCCACCCAATGCGTGCCGCCCACCATGTACTGGGCCAGGAAGGCGATGGCCACCACCAGCCCCGCGACGAAGCCGCCGCCCGGCAGGTTGTGACCGCGCAGGAACAGGTGGATCGCGACCACCAGCGCCACGGGCAGCAGCAGCCGCACCAGCACCGCGGGCACCAGCAGGTAGCCCTGGGCAGGGTCGCCGGCATCGCCCTCGGCCCGCAGCTCCTGCGGCCGCAGCAGGTCGGTGCCGTGGCCGGGCGGCAGCACGACCTGCTGCGGCGGCAGGCCGATCACCTCCTGCGGCGGCCGGAAGCGCCGCAGCAGCGCGAAGATGGCCAGGCCCACCAGGGCCAGCACCGTGATCTCGCCCAGCGTGTCGAAGGCCCGGAAGTCCACCAGCATCACGTTGACCACGTTGGTGCCGCCGCCCGCGGGCAGGGCCTGCTCGATGAAGAAGGGAGAGATGCTCTGCGCGCCCACGCGCGTGAGCAGCGCGTAGGAGAGCGCGGCCAGCCCCGCCCCGACCAGGCCGGCGAGCACCAGGTCGCGCCGGCGGCGCCACACCGAGCGGGCCCGCGTGCGCGGGTCGTCCAGGGTGACGCGCTTGGGCAGCCAGCGCAGCCCCAGCAGGAACAGCACCGTGGTCACCGCCTCGACCGCGAGCTGCGTGAGGGCCAGGTCCGGCGCGGAGAACCAGGCGAACGTGACCGAGACCACGATCCCCACGACGCCCAGGAGGGCCAGCGCCGCCAGCCGGTGGAACTTGGCCTGCCAGGCCGCGCCCACCGCCGCGGCGGCGCCCACCACCCACAGCAGCGCGAACTCGGGGGTGGCCGGCACGCGCGGGCGGTCGCCCCATTCGAGCGGGACGAACAGCGCCGACCCCAGCCCGAAGGCGCCGGCCACCACCAGCAGCCACAGCACCTGCACCTGCAGGCGGCGCGAGCTGGTGCGCCGCACGATGCGCCGCGCCGTCCAGCTCAGCCCGCCCAGCATGGCCTCGAAGGCCTGCTTGCCGTCGGTGCGCTCCAGCAGCGGCGCGCCCTGCAAGGTGCGCTGCCGGAAGCGCAGGCCGACCGCCTTGTAGATCGCCGTGCCGCCGACCAGCGCGACGATGCTCATCGCCAGCGGCGCGTTGAAGCCGTGCCAGATCGCCAGGTCGTACTGCGGCAGCTCGCCGCCCACCACCGGCGCGGCGGCCGCCGCCAGGAAGGGCCCGATCGACAGGTTGGGCACGATGCCCACCACCAGGCAGGCCAGCACCAGCAGCTCGATGGGCACGCGCATCCATCGCGGCGGCTCGTGCGGGGTGCGCGGGCAGTTCGGCGGCGCGCCGAAGAACACGTCGTGGCCGAACCGCAGCGAATACACCACCGCGAAGATCCCCGCCAGCGTGGCCGCCGCGGGCAGGACATAGCGCACCCACGTCGAGGCCTGCACCAGCGCCGCCTCGGCGAAGAACATCTCCTTGGACAGGAAGCCGTTGAGCAGCGGCACCCCGGCCATCGCCGCGCAGGCCACCATCGCCAGCTTGGCCGTCCCGGGCATGTAGGGGTAGAGGCCGTCCAGGCGCCGCATGTCGCGCGTGCCGGTCTCGTGGTCGATGATGCCGACGGCCATGAACAGCGAGGCCTTGAAGGTGGCGTGGTTGACCATGTGGAACACCGCCGCCACGGCCGCGAGCGGGCTGTTCAGGCCCAGCAGCAGCGTGATCAGGCCCAGGTGGCTGATTGTCGAATACGCCAGCAGCGCCTTCAGGTCGTTCTGGAACATGGCCGCGTACGCCCCCAGCAGCAGCGTCGCCAGGCCGGCGCCGCCCACCACCCAGAACCAGGTGTCGGTGCCGGCGAGCACCGGCCACAGCCTGGCCATGAGGAACACGCCCGCCTTGACCATCGTGGCCGAGTGCAGGAAGGCCGACACCGGCGTGGGCGCGGCCATCGCGTGCGGCAGCCAGAAGTGGAAGGGGAACTGCGCGCTCTTGGTCAGCGCCCCCAGCAGCACCAGGCCCACGGTGGCGCCGTAGAGCTCATGCGAGCGCACGCGCTCGCCGGCCGCCAGCACCTCCTGCAGTTCGTAGCTGCCGACGATGTGGCCCAGGATCAGCACGCCGGCCAGCAGCGCCAGCCCGCCGGTGGCCGTGACCACGAAGGCCATGCGCGCGCCGCGCCGCGCGTCCTTGCGGTGGTGCCAGTAGCCGATCAGCAGGAAGGAGAACAGGCTGGTGAGCTCCCAGAACACCACCAGCTGCACCAGGTTGCCGGACAGCACCACGCCCAGCATCGAGCCCATGAAGGCCAGCAGCAGCGAATAGAAGCGCGCGGCCGGGTCCTGCGCCGAGAGGTAGTAGCGCGCATAGAGCACGACCAGCGCGCCGATGACCGACACCAGCATGCCGAACAACCAGGCGAAGCCGTCCAGCCGCAGCACCAGGTCGATGCCCAGGTGCGGCAGCCAGGCGATGCGCTCGGTGATGACTTCGCCGCCGGCGATCGCGGGGAAGGCGGTCGCCAGCAGCAGCGCGCAGGCGGCGGCCGCCGTGCCCGCCAGAAGCGATTCGCTGTTGCGGCCGCTCGTGGGCAGCAGGGCCGCGAGCAGGCTTGCACCGAAAGGGAGGACGAGGACCCACCAGTAAGACATGGCAGGCGAGTGTAGACGTGGGGGTGGTCCACGAGTCGTCACGCCGCCGGGTGCAATGCACTTGCGCCGGTGGGCTCCGGCACGGTGGCGCGGACTTCGCGCAGGAAGCCTTCCAGGTCCCAGCCCTGGCCAAGCAGGATCATCCGCGTGTGGAAGTCCTCCAGCGTTTCGGCGCCGATGGCGCGGCCGAGGTAGCCCAGGCCCTTGTCCTTCAGCGTGACGTACCCGAGCGGGTGGTGCTTCGCGAGCGAATGCCAGAGCGCGTGGGCGCCGGTCGACTGCCGGGGGCCGGAGATCAGGCACATCCCCCGGTCCAGCGCCCAGCGGTAGACGGCGCTGGCGATCCCGCGGCGCTGGTACAGGCGGCCGTACTTCGAATGGGGGCTGCGCAGGAGGCGGTCGGCCCGCCGGTCGAGTTCGATGAGCCGGTTGAACACCGTGCAGCCGGCGAGCCGCCCGTTCGCGAGGTCCTCGACATAGACGAAGTGCTCGCCGTCCGCCTCGCGGTGGCGGAAGGCCAGGCCCGGCAGGCGCAGGTCCAGCAGGGTCATGGCACGCAACGAGCGGCCGGCGGCGTGCAGCCGCGCCTTGACCCGTTCGATCTCGGCCTCGACGCTGTCGGTGGGCAGTTGCACGTCGATGCGCAGCTCCGTCCACGGACCGAACAGCCGCCGCAGGGAAGGGGCGTGGGCCATCTCATCCCTCCATCGGCGCTTCGCACGCCAGGAGCTGCGAGGGGTCGCACCAGAGCCCGCTGAGCAGGCGGTCCGGCCGCGACGCGGCCGAGACGACGGCGCTCGTCTCCCAGGCATCGAAGGGGATGTCCAGGCCCGCGTGGATGCCGTAGCCCGTGCCGGCGCGCAGCGCCCCTTCCGTGCGGATACTCTCGCCCGCGCGGATGGCGCCGCCGGCGCCGATGCCGCCGATGGCCCGGATGCCGAGGCCCGCCTCCAGGTGGCCGCCCGCCGCCACGGACTGCGCGCACTCGATACCGTGCCCGGTCCGCAGGTTTCCGCCCACGGCGATCCTGCCCGCGACGCGCAGCGCCCTGGCGCACTCCACGTCGCCTTCCACCAGGAGGTCGTCGCGCAGCGTGGCGTCGCCCAGCACGCACAGGTGGCTTTCGCTCGACACCAGGGACCCGGCCTTCAGCCGGCCACCGCAATGCACCCTGCCGCTGGCCTGGACTCCCGCACCGGCCCCCAGGTCGCCGCCGATGTGAACGCTCCCGCCGGACCGCACCACGCCGCGCGCGCGCAGGTCGGTCCCGGCGACGATGGCGGAGCCCGCGCAGACGCTGGCGCCGCTGCGGATGGCGCGGCCCGCCCGCACCACCGTGCCCACGTCGATGCCGCGCCGGGCCTCGATGCTTCCGGCGAACACCACGGCTTCGCCGACGAGCTCGTCCACCTGCAGCAGCGAGGTGGTCGGGCCAAGCTGGTCCATAAGCCAGCAGGCGTCGTCCACCCGGCCGGCCTCGACCAGCGAATCGAGCACCTGCTGGTAGGAGCCGCCCTGCTCGTGGTGGCGCAGGTACCAGCGCAGGCCGGCCGCGCAGGGGCCCTTGGATCGGATGAAGGCGGTGGTGAAGTCGATGGCGCGATCGCGCGCGCTCGCCCCCGCGTGGAAGGAACGGGACATGCAGGCACTCCGTGCGCCCGCCGCCAGGGCGGGCGCGTGTCAATGCGCAAGGCTGCTGCCCGGCGGTCGAAGTGTCAGCGCTGAAGGGGGAAGGGTGCGACCGCCGGGCTCAGGGATGTGCGGGCGTTCGGTGGCCCACTGCGGCCGCGCGCGGCGGCCACGCTGCGTCGACGCGCGTCGGCACGAAGCGACGGGCGAAGGCGGCGGCGAGGCGGGTGCGGGTCCTGGGTTCCACGCGGCGAGTATAGAAGTCGCTCCCCGTGCGATCGACGCAATCTGGCAAGGATCGACGGGTCTTTGGACGCGGCTTGGCGCGAAGGCTGAGTCCCTCCTACACTGGCCGCGTGAACTCCTTGCCTGCATCGCCGCAACCGCTGCACGACATGCGCAACGCCGCATCGTCGTGCCTGCACGGCAGCAGGCCCCTCACGGTCGCGACACTGGCGTTCGACCCGCCGCCATTGCAGACAGCACTTCCCTGAGCCCGACGATCCGCTCCCCCTCTCGCGCATCCTGATCGTCGGGCCCCCACAGCGCCGGTAGCCCCTGCCCGGACAGGCGGCACCTCGTTCCAGGGAATGTGTGTGGGTACCTCTTTCTCGTCCGAGCCCAGGCTCGAAGCCATCCCTCCGCCGGCGGCCGCCTGGGCCGCCCCTTCCGCCTGCATCGACCGCGACGGCCTGCCGCGCGGCATCCTCGCCGTCGTCGACGCCGGCGCGGGCGGCACCCACGCGGCCTGGCGCGCGGCGCTCGTCGCGCGCGACCACGGGCGGCCGCTGCACCTGGTCACCATCCAGCCGCGCGCCCGCGACGCGCTGGCGGCCAAGCCCCTGCTGCAGGACCTGGCCGGCCAGCTGGAGCAGCGCATCCAGGTCCGCGCCACGACCGCGGTGGTGGCCGGCGCGTTGCGCGAGTGCCTGGTGGAGCTCGCGGCCCACCGGGAGCTCGTCGTGGTGCCCTGGCAGCGGAGCGCCTCGTGGTCCGACAAGGTGCTGGGGACGCCGCCCGAGCGCATGCTCCGCTGGCTGGCCGCGCCGCTGCTGATCGTGCGGCGCCCCGCGACCGCCAGCTACCGGCGCGTCCTCGCACCGGTGAAGCTGGAGGCCGGCGCCGAGCCGCAGATCGCCGTCGCGCGCTACCTGGCCCGCGGCCAGGGGCTGCGCGTGCTCCACGTGCTGGACGAGTGGCCCGAAGGCTCGCTGCGGCTGGCGGACGCCTCGGACCACACGGTGAGCCTGCACCGCCAGCGGCGCCTTCGCCGCGCGTACCAGGAGATGAATGCGCTGATCGACCGCACCGGTGTGGGCGCGGCAGGCGCGGCGGCGCTCATCTCCTTCGGGCACGTCCCCAGCCGGGTGCTGGATGCGGCGCGCGGGCACAACGCGCAGCTCATCGTGGCCGGCACGGGTCGGCGCTCGGTGTTCGCCGACGTGGTGTGCGGCGGCCTGGTGCAGGACCTGGTGCGGCAAGCGGAAGCCGACGTGCTCGTGGTCCCGGTGCAGGAAGCGCGGGGCTCGGGCAGTGTCCGCAAGGAGAGCCGCCATGCTGCGCGATAGCCTCGACCTGCTGCCCCTGCGCCAGGCGATCACGCCCACGGGCGAGGCCGCGACGGCATTCGCCGGGCAGGGCCTGCTCGACTGGCTCTCCAAGCCGGAGCGCTACCAGATCCTGCGCCACGGCCAGGGCGGGCAGATCCTCGCGGCCGACGAACTCGCGCTGCTGGAGGCGCAGCACCTGCTGCGGCTGGCCTACGGGGCCAGGGTCGGCTTCGGCGAGCCCACCGTCCACACCTACGTCGATCCTTCCGATGACAGCGTGAGGGTCCCCGTCATGTTCCTGCGCGTGGACTCGCCGCGCGCCCATGCCGCCGAGGTGCTGCGGATGATCAAGAGCCGCCCGTCGCGGCTGCAGGAGGTGGACGTGCAGCGGCACCGGGTGGTCCTGCGGGCGGAGCTGCGGCTCGCCAGCCTGCTCGGCCTGGAGCGCTGCATCCTCGAGGCCACCGACGGGTCGGCGCACGTGCGGTCGTGGCTGCTGCGGTACGAGCGATGACGCAGGAGCACCTTGCCACCCTGCTCGGGCTGCTGGCCGCGACGATCCTGCTCGCGGCCTGGATCTCCTGGCGCACGGGCGACGCCAAGCGCGACGCCTGGCTGATCACCGGCGCGGGCGCGGGCCTGGCCGTGGTCGCCGCGGCCCTCGGCGCCGCGTGACGCCTTCGACACCTTTTTTTTCCCCACTGTCCGGGAGCCGAGCGCCTCGTGCAGCTTTGCCAGGTCCCCACGTTCGTCGTCCGCAAACCGGCCACCGTCGGCTACCGGCGCGTGCTGGTCGCGGTGGACTACGACGGCGAAGCGGCCGGCAGGGTGGCGGCCGCGGCGGCCATGACGCGCGCACCGCACCAGGAGGTCCTGCGCGCCCTGGCGGCCGACGACGACCTCGCGCCGCGCAAGACGTCCTCCGAGGCGCAGGCAGAGCCTTCCTCGCCTGCGGTCGGCGTGACCGTGTCCTGATGCGCAGCGCCGCCGCCGGGAGCCTGGGCTCCTAGGGCTGCGCCAGCCACTCCTGCGCCTCGTCCAGCTCGGTGAAGGTCCTCAGGCGCAGGCCCTGCTTCTGCGCGGCCTTCTCGCTGGTGCCCGAGCGGAACTTGCCCTGCACCACCGAAGCCACCCGGTCCAGCCCGGCCAGCTTCTCGGCGATGTAGCCGCCGACCTGCAGGTGGTCGCTGAAGGCGAGGTCGGGCTCGGCACCGGTGAGGTCGAGCAGCGCGCGCCGGTAGCCGCGCATCTCGGCCAGCCGGGCGATCAGGTCGACCACGGCGTACTGGTCCGCGATGTCCGCCGGGCCGGTGCAGACCACGAGGAGGAAGTCAGGGCCGTGGTGCACGCCAACGGTGAATTGCATGAGCCGGGATTCGATCTGGGTGTGTGGGAACGCCTACCCTAACAGCAATCCGGACTGGGGCTGCCGCGGCGGAAGGTCCAGCAGCATGGCCCCGCGTCCTACACCGATATAGGCCGTCGCCTTCTCGATGCATCGGCGCATTGCGACCATTACTGCAGGCGCTTGTTTGCCGATCGGAGTTCAACATGAAGTTCCTGTCCGTTTCGCTGTCCCTCCTGGTCCTCGTCATCAGCGCGGGATGCGCGCAACCCCGTGGTGGCGGCGGTGGCACGGCCGCCATGGGCGCCGGGCCTGCGCAGCAGAAGGTGATGTGCCGCGACGCCGCCTGGGTGACCAATGCCAGCGAATGCGGCACGCATGGCGGTGTCGAACGGGTCATGGCGCAATAGGTCCAGGCTCCGGCCCCGCCGTCCGGCGGGGAACGGCGGCTAGGGCCAGTTCGCCGCGGCCAGCGCGGCGTTGACGGTGCCGGCCAGCAGGCGGTGGCCCGCGGGCGTGGGATGGAAGCCGTCCGAGAACGCCCAGGTGGTCCACCAGCCGGGCGCCGTGCCCGGCGTGCCAGCGTCGAGCAGCGCCGACGTGCAGGTCTGCAGCGACCACTGCGGCAACCCCGAGGAACTCTGGCCCGTGACCGGGCAGGCTGCGTGCAGCGCGTCGCTCAGCCCGTGGTCGCCGGCGCGGGCGATCTGCTCGTCCACGGCGGCGCGAAGGTCGACCAGCGCCACCCGCGCGTCGTTCCCCAGCCGTTCCCGCAGCCGCGCGTTGAAGGCGCCGACGGCCTGCCGCACCGCGCCCCGGATGTCCTCGGCCTCGCCGGCCCCGTGCTCCTGCACCAGCTTGTCGAAGGCCGCGCTGAACCGCGGGGTGAGCGTGATGTCGGGCACGTTCAGCACCGCGACGCGCGTGGCGCCGCGCGCCAGCAGGTGTTCCGCGACCGCCTCGGCCAGTTCGTCCGCGGCCTTCTCCATGTAGAGGTTGGCGCTGCGGGCCAGGCTGTCGTCGCCGGGCGCGGTGTCCAGCAGGTCGCCCACCTTGACCTCGCGGGCCAGGAAGGCCAGGAAGGCCAGCAGGCCGGTGCGGCTGGTCACGCCGGCCAGGTAGGCCGCGGCCAGGTCGGACGCGTCGTTGCCGCCGCCGTCCACCAGCACCAGGTCGCCCGCGCCGAAGCCGGCCAGGGCCGCGGCGGCATCGCGCAGCTGCGCGGGAATGCCCCTGGGACCGTCGCCGCGCAGGATGCGGCCGCCGCCGACGGCGAAGCTGGTGCAGCTCGGGTCGCCCCGCGGCACGACCCCGCCGGAGCCGTCGTCCCTGTAGTGGCTGCACAGGGCCGGCAGGCCCCAGGTGGCCGCGACCAGCTCCGGGAACACCGGGAAGCCGAGGGCATTGGCGGCGTCCTGCACCGTGAACTTGAAGCCGAACGTGCCCACGTCCGCGAGGCTGTCGCCCGCCACGACCAGGCGCGACACGCCGGCCAGTGCGGAGCGGACCGGGGCCGGCGCGGTCACCGGCTCCGCGGCCGCGACCGGCAGGCCGTCCGCGGCGATGGGCGCCGCGGCGCTGTCGGTCTGGCTGCTGCCGCCGCCTCCACCGCCACCGCAGGCCGCGACGAGGGCCGCGCCGAGGCTGCCGGCCAGGAGAAAGCCGCGAGGGCGGGTGGACACCGGAACAGGCTTGCTGCTGGGCATGGCGTGACTCCTTCCGGACACCGCGTCGGGGACGCCGGTGCAGGATAGGAGCCCCAGCCATCCGCGGATGCTGGGCAATGAAGTGTTTCAACTCGCGCCGGCGCCGGGCCGGCGCGAGGCGCCGCTAGGCCGGCGGCGCCTGGTACAGGCCGCGCACCAGGTCGGTCTGCGTGATCATGCCGGCCAGCCGCTGCTCGGCGTCGATGACGGGGATGTGGTGGTGGCCGTCCTCGGCGAACACCGGCACCAGGTCGGCCAGCAGGCGGTCCTCGCTGGCCACGCGCACCGAGCGGGTCATGATCTGGCCCACCACCTCGGGCTTCTCGCCGTGGCTGGCGCCGCTGGGCACCAGCACCTGCCGCAGGCGCGCGCCCAGGCCCGCGTGGCCCTCGGGATCGGCGTGGCGCATGAAGTCCGCCGTGGTCACGATGCCGCAGATGCGCCGGGCGCGGTCGACCACCGGCAGCGCCTTGATGCGGCGGGCGCGCATCAGCGCCCAGGCTTCCTGCAGCGGCGTGCCGAACTGCACCGACACCGGCTCGCGGCTCATCACGTCGCCGCAGCGCAGGGCGCCCAGCTTGCGCTGGTAGGCGGCCATCTCCGCGTGCTCCAGCAGCGACTGCAGGTCGGCGCGGCCGATGTCCACCACCTGGTTGTAGCGGGCCAGCGCCGCGTCCAGGTCGGCCGCCGTGAAGCCGCGGCCGTTCACCGGCTGCGGCCCGGCCTCGGCCGGCAGGACCTGGGCCCGCGGGTAGGCGCGGCCCGTGAGGCTGTTGTAGACCACGGCGATCAGCACCAGCAGCAGCGAGTTGAGCAGCACCGGGAAGAGGGCGAAGTGGAAGTCGGTGGTGTGCGTGACCACCACCAGCACCGCCGCCGCGCCGCCGGGCGGGTGCAGGCAGCGCAGCCGCACCATCAGCAGCATCGCCGCCGCCGCGGCCACGGCGGCGGCCAGGGCCGGGTCGGGGATCGCCCGCGCGCAGGCGATGCCCACCAGCGCCGACAGCGTGTTGCCCGCCAGCACGGCCCAGGGCTGGGCGAGGGGGCTGGCCGGCATCGCGAACACCAGCACGGCGGAGGCGCCCAGCGGGGCCACCAGCCAGGCCGCCGCCGGGTGGGCGCCGGCCAGCAGCCGGCTCAAGGCCGCCGCGAACAGCAGGCCCACGGCCGCGCCGACGGTGGCGCGCCAGGTTTCGCGGCCGTCGATGCCCAGGGGGCCGGGCAGCAGCCGGGCGAGCCACGCGCGCACGCGGCGCGGGCCCAGGGACGAAGCAAGGGAGCCGGCCAGGCCGGAAGGGGCGGACATCGGGGGGAGGGAAGCGGAACTGCTTGTACTTCTCGGGGACGTGATTGTCCCCGATCACCGCTTCCCGCCGCCTCAACGCCCCCAGCGCAGGGCGAGTGCGTCGAGCCGGCGCGCCGTCTCGACCAGCAGCGAGCGGCTGGCGGGATGCAGCGGCGGCCAGGGGTGGCGCGGCGCCTCGCAGTCGATGATGCCGCCTTCCTTCATCAGCGCCTTGGCGGCCAGGAAGCCGCACTGGCGGTTCTCCAGGTTGATCAGCGGCAGCCAGCGCTCGTAGCGCTGGATCGCCTCGTCGCGCCGGCCCGCGCGGTACGCGTCCAGGATGGGGCGGATGCCGTCGGGGAAGCCGCCGCCGGTCATCGAGCCGGTCGCACCCGCCTCCAGGTCGGGCAGCAGGGTGATGGCCTCCTCGCCGTCCCAGGGCCCTTCGATCGCGTCGCCGCCCAGCCGGAGCAGCTCGCGCAGCTTGGCGGCCGCGCCGGCGGTCTCGATCTTGAAGTAGGCCACGTGCTCGATCTCGCGCGCCATGCGGGCCAGGAACTCCGCCGACATCGGCGTGCCCGCCGCGGGCGCGTCCTGCACCATGATCGGGATGTCCACGGCATCGGACAGCCGCTGGTAGAAGTCGCGCACCTGGCCTTCGGGCATGCGGAAGGTGGCGCCGTGGTAGGGCGGCATCACCATCAGCATGGCGGCGCCCATGGCCTGCGCGCGGCGCGAGCGCTCTGCACACACGCGGGTGCTGAAGTGCGTGGTGGTCACGATCACCGGCACGCGGCCGGCCACGTGCTCGAGGATGGCGCGGGTGAGGACCTCGCGCTCCTCGTCCGACAGGAGGAACTGCTCGGAGAAGTTCGCCAGGATGGCCAGCCCCTCGGAGCCGGCGTCGATCATGAAGTCGACGCAGCGCTTCTGGCTGGCCAGGTCCAGCTCGCCGGCTTCGGTGAAGGTGGTCGGCACCACCGGGAACAGGCCGCGGTAGCGCGGGGAGGTTGCCATGGCCGTCACCCGATGATGTTGAACTGGTCCAGGTAGTCGGTGCGCAGCTTCAGCCCCAGGCCGGGCTGGTCGTCGGCCAGCTGCAGGAAGCCGTCCCTGGCGACCGGCTCGCCCTCGAAGATGTAATAGAACAGCTCGTTGCCCACCTCGACGTCGAACATCGGGAAGTACTCGCTGATCGGGCAGTTGAGGCTGCTCATCGTGAGGTGGTAGTTGTGCATCTGGCCGGCATGCGGGACCACCGGCACCGAGTAGGCCTCGCACAGCGCGTTGATCTTGTGCGCCATGGTGATGCCGCCCACGCGGTTGGTGTCGTACTGCACCACCGACACCGCCTTGCGGTCCAGCAGCTGCTTGAAGCCGTACAGCGAGAACTCGTGCTCGCCGCCCGAGATGGGGATGCTGGTCAGCTGGTTCAGCTCGGCGTAGCCGTCGATGTCGTCGGCGAGCACCGGCTCCTCCAGCCAGCGCGGCTGGAACTTCTCGAGTTTGGGCAGCACGCGCCTGGCGTACTCCACGTTCCAGCCCATGTAGCACTCGAGCATCAGGTCGTTGTCGTAGCCGATCACCTCGCGCACGGCCTCCACCGACTTGAGGTTCTCCACCACGCCCTGCTGGCCGTGCGCGGGCCCGTAGCCGAAGCGCATCTTGAAGGCGCGGAAGCCCTCCTTCATGTACTTCTCGGCCTCGCGCTGCATCTCCTTGAGGTCGGTGCGGTACAGCTTGCTGTAGTAGCAGGGGATCTTTTCCTTGGTGCGGCCGCCCAGCAGCTTGAACACCGGCTTGTCGACCGACTTGCCCAGGATGTCCCAGATGGCGATGTCGACGGCGGAGATGGCCGCCATGCCCACGCCCTTGCGGCCCCAGGCGTGGGTGGCGCGGTACATGCGCTGGTTGAGGTATTCGTAGTCCCAGGGGTCCTGGCCGATGACCAGGGGCGCGAGGTACTCGTCGACGATGGCCTTGGCGATCCTGGGCGCCAGCGCCACGTTGCCCAGGCCGACGATGCCGTCGTCGGTCTCCACTTCCACCACGGTCCAGCCGTGGAAGCGGAAGGTGTTCATGGTGTCCTGGCCCGAGGCGTGCTGCCGCGCCGGGTTCTGGTTGACCAGGTCCATGGCGTTGGAGCAGAAGTTGCCCTGCGGCGGAACGGTCTTGCCCTTCCATTCGAAGACGCGGGCGCGGACGGATTTGATCTTCATGTGAGGTCCTTTCAAGGGGTTCGGGCACCTGGATTCGTCATTCCCGCGAAGGCGGGAATCCAGTGCTTCCATGCGGGGTGGGGAATGGCGCTAGGCGGGCCGTCGCGCGCGTCCCATCCGGGCCGCGATCGCGAACGCATTGGCCGTGGCCGTGACGTCCGCCTTGCCCTGGCCCGCGATGTCGTAGGCGGTGCCGTGGGCCGGCGTGGTGATGGGAAGGGGCAGGCCGCCCTGCACGGTGACGCCGCGCGAGAAGCCCAGCAGCTTGATCGCGATCTGCCCCTGGTCGTGGTACATGGTCACGATCGCGTCCAGCGCGCCGTCCCGGGCGCGAAGGAAGATGGTGTCGGCCGAAAAGGGCCCCGTCACGGGAATTCCCTGCGCGTTCAGCTCGCGCACCGCCGGCTCGATGACGTCCACCTCTTCGCGGCCGCACAGGCCGCCTTCGCCGTTGTGCGGGTTGAGCCCGGCGACCGCGACGCGGGGCTGGGCCAGGCCGTTGGCCTGCAGCGTGCGGTACATCAGCGTGGCGGCGGCGATCACCCGTTCGCGGGTGATGTACTTCGGCACGTCCGCCAGCGGCACGTGCGAGGAGATGCGCGAGGTCCACAGCGCGTCCAGCGTGTTGAACTCGCAGAAGTAGCCCGTCACGCCCAGGTGCTCGGCGAAGTGGTGCAGCTCGTCCTCGTGGCGCAGGCCGCCCAGCTTCATGGCCTGCTTGTTCAGCGGCGCGAAGCAGATGGCGTCCACCTCGCGGGCCAGCGCCGCGTCCATGCAGCGGTCCAGCACCCGCAGCACCGAGGCGCCGCCGGCCGCTTCGGAGCGCGAGCGCACGACCTGTTCCGCCGCCACGGTGTCCATCGGCAGGAAGGCCGGGCGCGAGGTGTCGGCACGGCCGCGCACTTCGGCAAAGCCGTCGACGCGTTGCGTGGGCACTTCGAGGCCGGCGATGGCCTGGCCGTCTTGCCAGAGCCAGGGGTCGCCCACCAGCACCACGTTGGCGGCAGCCAGCGTCTCTTGCCGGGCCAGCAGGCGCGCCACCAGTTCGGGGCCGATGCCGGCCGGGTCGCCCAGCGTGAGGGCGACCACCGGCTTGTCGTTCAGGGAGGCGGCCATGCTCATTCCGCCTTGATGCCGCGGCGCTTGATCAGCTCGGCGTAGCGCTTGTTCTCGGTGGCGTGGAAGGCGGCGAACTGCGCCTGCGACATCGGCGTGATCTCCGCGCCGATCGCCTCCAGGCGCGCGCGGGTGTCGGGCAGGGCGAGCAGCCTGCCGACCTCCTGGTGCACGCGCTCCTGCACCGCCTTGGGCGTGGCCGCCGGCATGTACAGGCCGTACCAGGCGCCCATCTCCACGTCCTTCACGCCGGCTTCGGCGAAGGTGGGCACGTTGGGCAGGCGCGGGTTGCGCCTGGCGCTGGCAACGGCGAGCGGCTTGACCTTGCCGGCCTGGATGTGGGGCAGCACGGAGGCCAGCGTGTCGAATGACAGCTGCACCTGGCCGGCCATCAGGTCCATCAGGGCCGGGGAGCTGCCCTTGTAGGGGATGTGCGTGATGAAGGTGCCGGTCGCCTCCTTGAACAGCTCGGCGGCGATGTGCTGGGTGCTGCCCGAGCCGCTGGACGCGAAGTTCAGGTTGCCGGGCGACTTCTTGGCCAGCGCGACCAGCTCGGCCACCGTGCCGGCGGGAAGCGAGTTGTTGACCACCAGCACGTTGGGCACCGAGCCCACCATGGCGACGGGCACCAGGTCCTTGTCGTTGTCGTAGCCCAGCTTGAGCAGGTGCGGCGCGATGGCGTGCGCGGTGGAGACGCCCATCACCATGGTGTAGCCGTCGCTGGAGCGCGCGGTCAGGTCCGCGGCCAGGGTGTTCGACGCGCCGGGACGGTTCTCCACCACCACCGGCACCTTGAGCGCCGGGCCGAGCTTGTCGGCGACGGCTCGGGCCATCGCGTCGGTGCCGCCGCCGGGCGCGGAACCCACGAGGATGCGCACGGGCTTGGCGGGCCAGTCGGCGGTCTGGGCGCCGGCGGTGCCAGTGGCCAGGGCGGCGAACGCGGTACAGGCGAGCAGCAGGCGTCTTTTCATTTCTTCCATGTCTCCGAGGATGTCAGCCGGGTGGATGCTAGGCCGTCGACCCATTCCCGTAAACTGAAAGAACTTCATCGAAACATAACCTCAGGTAATGCATCGTGGGATCCGTCGACCGGCAGCAGACCACCCCCCAGCTGATGAATCGGTTGCGCATGCGCCAGGTGGCGCTGCTGCTGGCCATCGACGAGCTGGGCACGCTGAGCGCCGCGGCCGACACCCTGGGCCTGACGCAGCCGGCGGCCACCAAGATGCTCGGCGAGCTGGAGCAGTCGCTCGGGCAGAAGCTGTTCGACCGGGTGGGGCGCGGGCTGCAGCGCAATCCCGCCGGTGAGCGCGTCACCGGGTTCTTCCGCAGCATCCGCGGCAGCATCGAGGCGCTCAACCAGGAGCTGGAATCGGTGCGCCAGGGCGGCGCGGGCAAGCTGGCGGTGGGCAGCATCATGGCGGCCTCGCCGGGCCGGCTGACCGGTGCGCTGCTGCAGCTCAAGGCCGAGTTCCCGATGGCGTCGATGGAGATCGCGGTGGACACCAGCGACCGCCTGCTCGGGCAGCTGCGAGAGGGCGTGCTGGAGGTGGTGGTGGGCCGCCTGACGTCGGTGCCCGGGGTCGACTGCGTTTTCCGCCGCATCGACGACGAGGCCCTGGCCGTGATCGCGGGCAACGAGCATCCGCTGGCCCGCCGCCGCAAGCTCGAGTTCCGCACGCTGCTCCAGCACCCCTGGATCCTGCAGCCGCAGGGCAGCCCCATGCGCGACCTGATCGAGCGGGAATTCCGCCACCACCATGTGGCGCTGCCCCGCGGCCTGGTGGAGACCGGCTCCATCCTCACCACCATCAACCTGGTGCGCCGCTCTCAGATGCTGGGGGTGGTGCCCGAGACCGTCGCGCGCGGCCATGCCGAGCACGGCATGCTCAGCGTGCTGCCCTACCGGTTCCGTCACACGCTGGAGGCCTACGGCAGCGTGGTGCCCCGCGACCGGCCGCTGGGCGCGCTGGCGGCGCGCTTCCTTAAACTGCTGCACGAGGCGCCCCAGCCCTGAAGGCCCATGACACCAGACGACTTCGAACCTCCCTTTGCCCTGTCGCCCGGAGCGATCAGCGTGCGCTTCGTCCACCACGCGACCTACCTGGAAGCCGTGGTGTCGGGCTTCAAGAGTCCGGCGGGTGCGGCCGCCGTCGTCGCGAAGATCGGCCAGGAGATCCGCCGGGTGCAGGTGCAGCGGGTGCTCATCGACGTGCGCCAGGTGATCGGGGAGATGTCCGCCTCCGACCACGCCGGCGTGGGCGCCGTGCTGGCCCACCACATCGGGTCCGTGCGCTGCGCGGTGGTGGCCCGGCCGGACCGGCCGAAGGGCCAGATCGAACCCGCGGCCCGGCAGGGCGGCGTCGACTACAAGCCGTTCGACGAGGTGGAGGAAGCGGTCGAGTGGCTCGTGGCGCAGGACACCTAGCCCAACCCCGCAGCGCCGTCGGCCTGCTCGCTCGCCGCCTTGCGGAAGAGCGCGGCCGCCACCAGCCACAACGCGGTGAAGAACACCGTGACCCCCACCGTGGAGCCCAGGCCGGTTCCCAGCGCGACCCCCGCGGCCAGCACCTGGGCGAACGCCGTCGCGAGCAGCGCGTAGGCCATGCCATGGGGACGGAAGCGGGCGAGGAGGGCGCCGATGAAGCCGACGGCGATCACCCCGGGGAACATCCGGTTGGCGGGGTTGTCCTCGGACCCGATCACGCCCACGGCGGCGTTGCCCCACAGGAGGATGAAGGCCGCCGCCAACGCGACGGCCGCGGCGGCCCGGTACGTGCGGTTGCGCGTCCTGCGCACGGCCAGCTCATAGGTGGCGCCCACGCCGCCCACCAGCACGCCGGCGAAGACGAAGTCGGCCAGGTCCCAGTCGACCTCATCGGTGAACTGCATCGCGACCAAGGGCAGCAGCAGGAGCGCCGCGGCCGCGCCCCAGACGGCCAGCCGCCAGCGGGAGCCGGCTTGCCCGCTGTTGTCCTTCGCGCCTGCTGTCGGGTGCGTCATGCGTCCTGTCCTCGATCGCCCCACTCGATCCGCCACGGGGCATAAGATGCGCCGGGGAATGTCACCCGATTCTGGAGCCACCATGACACTTGAACAATACAACGATGCGATCAAGGAAATCCTCGCGGAGCAGCAGAAGATCGGGCAGTCCACCGCGCAGCTGGCGATGACGGGACAGGCCAATCCCACCAACCCGGAATTCACCCGCATCATGACCAGCCAGTGGACCCTGATGCAGAAGATCGCCAAGCTCAACACCGAGCTGATGATGGGGATCATGACGCCCAAGAAGTGAGGCCCGCAGCCGCTGCCCGGCGGGGCCTGCTCCTCGCCGGCGTGCTGGCCGCCATGCCGCATTTCGCTTCGGGACAAGCCGCAGCGCCGCTGGTCGAGGCGGCGGCGCGCGGCGACCTGGCCCAGGTGCAGGCCCTCCTGCGGGGCGGTGCCGACGTCGAGCAGCGCGACGCCCGTGGCCGCACCGCGGTGCTGGCCGCCACGGCGGGGAACCACATCGAGGTCGTGCGTGCGCTGATCGCGCGCGGTGCGAACGTCAACGCCCAGGACCCGCAGCGGGACAGCGCCTTCCTGCTCGCGGGCGCCAACGGCTCCACCGAGGTCGTGCGCGCCACCGTGGCCGCGGGCGCGGACCTGCGCAGCACCAACCGCTATGGCGGCACGGCCCTGATCCCGGCCTGCCACCACGGCCACGTGGAGACGGTGCGGTTCCTGCTCACCACCGCGATCGACGTGAACCACGTCAACAACCTCGGCTGGACGGGCCTGCTGGAAGCCGTGATCCTGGGCGACGGAGGGCCGCCTTACGTCGAGATCGTGCGCCTGCTGGTGCAGCACAAGGCGGATGTGAACCTGGCCGACCGCGAGGGCGTCAGCCCGCTGGCGCATGCGAAGCGGCGCGGGCAGGCGCAGGTGGTGCAGGTGCTGCAGGCCGCGGGCGCGAAGTAAAGCGGCGCACGATGGACGACTACAACCAGATCGAGGTCCCGCCTTCCTTCGTGGCGCTCTACACGGCGCCGGGGGGCCACCGGCTCGTGGAGCCGATGCGCCACGTGCGCGAGCGCTACGAGCTGTGCGAGGACATGGCCCAGATGCTCAGCGAGCACGCGGCCGCCGTGCAGTTCAAGTCGGGCGATCCGCAGCGCGAGGTGCTGCACCAGATGCGGCTGGCGCTGGCCGGGCCCGAATCCTCGGTGACGCCCGCCGAGGCCGGCTGGGTCGTGCTCCGCATCGCCGAGGTGCTGGGGTGGGAGGCCCCGGCGGACTGATCAACCCCAGAGGGCATTGCCCAGGTGCATGCCCAGGAGACCGGTCAGCAACGGCAGGACCGTCGTCAGGCCGATGTCGGTGCCGGACTGCCAACCCGCGTAGCCCTTGCGCAAGTGCCCGAAGCCCGCGAGGAGGCCGAAAGCCGCGCCCAGCGTGAGCACGGCGAAGCCCAGGAAACCGGCCTGGACCACATCCGCGGCGATGCCGCCCAGGAAGCCTCCCAGTGCCAAGAGAGTGAAGGGGTGACCTTGAGGCGTATGGTGTTCCGGGTTCTTCATCAGTCGACGGTGAGCGGGCCCCGAGCCTTGTTCTTTCGGAAGTTGCATCGGACCTTTCGATGGCGGCGAGCCGCACATTTGTTGTTCTGTCCAAGATTCGCAGCAACGGCCGCCGTGCTGCATGGCCGATCCGGACTACCTCGTTCTGAGGATACGTCTCCAGCGCACCAATCTGGCCCGGGAACTGCGTCAGTGCCGTCCTACCGCCGAAGCAGCGCGCGCCTACACCGCGGTTTCAATTCTCCAGAAAGTATGTCGTTGTGTATCTGGAGTTGCCAAATGTCGGATGTGACGGTTCATCTCATCAAGTTGTCCGACGGCAAGACCGGGTACCTGGTCCCGTGGACCCTCGTGGGCGGCGACCGGTGCCGCGAGTGCAAATGTCGGTCGGACCCGCAGGCCTGCCTGCCGGTGCCGTGCGAGCTGAACTCGTGGGGCAATCCGTTCCGGGGCCAGTACACCGCGATCGTGGTGAGCCATCTGCCTGCGGCCCGGTAGCCATCGGGCCTGGCGGCCGGATCTTTCACTGCATGGTCACGCCGGCACGCCGCAGCACCGCGGTCCAGCGGTCCGATTCGGCTTCGATGAAACGGCGGAACTCGCTCGGGCCCGACTCGGGCAGCGGGTCCAGGCCGGAGGCTTGCAGGCGCTGCCGGACGGAGTCGCTGGCGAGCACCCGGCCGATGGCTGCGGCGACCTGATCGATCCGCTCCGGCGGTGTGCCGGCCGGCGCCACGATGCCGTGCCAGTCCCGCAGGCTGGCTTGCGCATGGCCCAGCTCCGCCAGCGTCGGCACCTCGGGCAGGGTTGCGATCCTCAGGCCGGCCGTGACGGCCAGCGGGCGCAGCCTCCCCTCCTTGATGAGCGGCAACGCGGCCGGTGTCGTCGCGAACATCATGTCCACGTGCCCGCCGACCAGCGCGGCGAGTGCCGCGATGGGGCCGTTGAAGGGGACGTGCTGGAGGGCCAGCTTGACCTCCTGCCCGAACAGCTCGGCCGCGAGTTGCGAGGGCGTTCCCAGCCCTGCGGACGCAAAGGTGAACCTGGCGGTCCGGCCGTCGCGCAACAGGGCGGCGACGTCCCGGATCGGGCTGTCCGCCCGCACCACCAGCACGTTGGTGACGGTGGAGATCTGGCGCACCGCAAGCAGGTCGCGGGCCGTGTCGTACGGCATGGTCCTGATGATGTTCGGCGCCACGACCGACTGGAGCGCGAAGGTGCCCAGGGTGTTCCCGTCCGGTGCGGCCCGGCTGACCGCGGCCAGCGCCAGGGTGCCGGCCGCACCCGGCCGGTTCTCGACCACCACGGGTCGGCCCAGCTCCCGGGAAAGCGGCTCGCCGAGGGTTCGGGCGATCGTGTCGCCGGGGGTTCCCGCGGGACCGCCGACCACGATCGTGATGTGGGCGGCGCCCCCCACCGGCTGCGCATTCGCCAGCGCGAACGGCAGCAGCCCACTGATCAGCAAGAGACGTCTTTTCATGGCGGCAGCCCTCGTGGTTGGAAGCGGAGCCCAGTACAGCACGCACCCGCCTCCCGGCATAAGATGCCCGTGCTTCTTCCAGATAACCGCCGGCTATCACCCATGCAACTCGGGCAGCTCAAGGTGCTTTGTGCCGTCGCCGAGGCGGGAAGCATCCGTGGCGCGGCGCGCAAGCTGAACCTGTCCCAGCCCTCGGTCACCAAGAGCCTGCGTGCACTCGAGCAGGACCTGGACGTCATGCTGGTCAATCGCAGCAGCCAGGGCATCGTGCTGACCGAGGCCGGCAAGGCCGTGCTTCCCCGCGCGCGCGGAATCGAGGCCGAACTGCAGAAAGCCCGCGAGGAGGTCGACCGGCTGGCGGGCCGCGCGAGGGACTCGGTGACGGTCGGTGTCGCCTCGGCCATCGGCGCCTGGCTCATCCCCCCGGTGCTCGCGCGATACGGACGCCAGCACGCCAACACCACGGTCCGCGTCGTGGAGGGCACCCAGGAGACGCTGCTGCCCATGTTGCGGGACGGAACGCTCGACTTCGCGGTGTGCCTGCGCCTGGAGCAGGAGACGACCAGCGGCTTCAGCGTCCGCGCGCTCGCGCGGTTCCGCCTGACGGTGGTGGGGCGCAAGGGGCATCCGCTGCGGACCGCGCGCAGCTTGAAGGAGCTCCAGGCCGCGCACTGGATCATGACGCGGTCCAGGGGGCGCGGGGGCGTGCTGGAGCAGGCTTTCCAGGCGGAAGGCCTGGAGATCCCGGCCTCCGCGGCGGAGTGCGATTCGCACTCGATCAAGATCTCGACCCTCGCCCGCAGCGACGCCCTGGGCCTGGTCGGCAAGCCGATGCTGGACGAGCCGGCGGTGGCGGCGCTGCTGGAGGAGATCGTCCTGAGCAAGCCTTTCCCGCTGCTGACCGCGGGGCTCTACACGCGCAGCGACGTGCGCCTGACACCGGCGGCCCGCGAGCTGGCGGCTTCGATCGCGACCGAGTGCAAGAAGATCCTGCGCCTCAACTGAGGCGGCCGGTCGACTGCCAGGCCCGGGCGCAGCCGGCCCTCAATCGAAATCGAACAGCTCGCCCAGGAAGCCTTCGCGCTTTTTCTTCTTGTAGTAGCCGCCGCTGCCGTATGGGGGCTGCGCCGAAGGGTAGGCGGGCGGGGGCTGGTGCTGCACCGGTGCGGCCATCGCCTGCGGCGTCGCCCGTTCGATGATCTTGTCCAGCTCGCCGCGATCCAGCCACACGCCGCGGCACTGCGGGCAGTAGTCGATCTCGATGCCGCTTCGATCGGCCATCGTCAGGTTCACTGTCTTGCACACTGGGCACTGCATGGTTGAGTTCCTCGACGCATTGAAAGCGGCATCTTCCCATCCCCGAGTGCCCGCTCACGCCGGGCGACAATCCCGCGATGTCGGAACCGCTGGATCTCCTGGTCAGGACCGAGATGCCGTACGGCAAGTACAAGGGCACCCCGATCGCGGACCTTCCGGGCAACTACCTGAACTGGCTGGCCCGCGAAGGGTTTCCTTCCGGCCAGTTGGGCCGCCTGCTCGCGCTGATGCACGAGATCGACCACAACGGGCTCAAGCACCTGCTGCAGCCCCTGCGCGGCGGCCGCCCCGGCCCGCGTTAGCGCGACGAGGAGACCATGACGAAGCCGAAAAGGAAGTGGGCGGGCCCGGTCTGGTCGCACGACGGGATCCTGTGCACCGGCGAGACCTACAAGGCGAAGGTGAAGCTAACGTTCGCCAAGCGCTTCGCTGCCCGATCCCGCCGGAAGGAGGGCGCGCAGGTCAGCGGCCGAGGAGGAACCGCACCCAGGCGCTGCAAAGGAGGCACCGGGCATCGAAGACGACGATCACGGGCTTTCTCCCCCCGCCGTCCGCAGCCACTTCTCCAGCCGGATCCCATCGACGGCCTCGCTGTACCGCCCGCGCTGGATCACGACCTCGTGGTAGCCCAGCTCGTTGTAGAAGGTGCGCGCGGCGACGTTGTCGCGCCGGGTGTCCAGGCGGATCCGCTGCGCGCCGGCGACCGCGGCCGAAGCCTCGAGCCAGCGCAGCAGGGCGCTGCCCACCCCTTTGCGCTGCCATGCCTTCGCGACGGCGAAGAGCACCAGGTAGGCGTCCGACTCCAGGTACTCCATGATGCCGAACGCGACCAGCTCGCGCTCTGCGCGGACCACGGCGACGTTGGTTTCCGGGTGGCGGATGGCCTTGAGCACGCGGGCCGGGCGCCAGCCCCAGGGCAGGCCGTGTTCGATGAGTTCGCGCGACATCGCGGCGATCTCATCGGCGTCTTCGGGCTGCGCAAGGTGGATGGGCGGATCGACGGTCATGCTGCGTTGCCCGCGAGGGCGGCGCCACGATTGTCGAGCGCAAGCGCCCCTGGCCGTGCCCGCGGCGACAATGCCCCCATGGCCCAAGGGAAGCGAATTTCAGCAGACATCGCCGGCGACGCCTTGCAGTCGATCAGGGACATGGGGGCCGCGGCCAAGCTGGCCCGGTCGACCGCGGGCGAGGGCCAGGCCGCCGCGGCCGCGCGCCTGGGCGTGCACGTGCAGACCATAGGCCGCATCGAAGCGGGCGAGCCCGGCGTGGCCATCGGGCATGTGCTGGGCCTGCTCGCGCTCTACGGCATCGGCGTCAGGCTGCAGCCGCCGGAGGGCCGCTGAACCATGGACAGGCTGCAGGCTGATCTCTCCGCCCCGGCGGGCACGCCCGTCGTCCACACCCTCGCCAACGGGGTGAGGCTGCTGGCCATCCCCATGCCCCACGTGCAGAGTGCCAGCGTGGGCGTGTTCCTGCGCGTGGGCTCCCGCGACGAGACGCCGGCCACCAACGGCATCAGCCACGTGCTGGAGCACATGGCGTTCAAGGGCACCACCACGCGGTCGGTGCAGGCCATCAACCTGGATGCGGAGCGGCTGGGCGCCGACGTCAATGCGTTCACCGGCAAGGACACCACCGGCTACTTCATGACCGGCCTGGGCCGGCACGCGGAGCAATTGCTGCGAATGACGGCCGACATCGTCCTGAACAGCACCTTCCCCGAGGGCGAACTGCAGCGCGAACTGGACGTGATCCGCCAGGAGGCCATCGAGTACGAGGAGGACCCGCAGGAGAGCTCCAGCGAACTGCTGGACCGCGCGGTCTGGGGCGACGATCCCATGGGGATGCCGGTGATCGGCACGGTGAAGAACATCGAGCGCTTCACTCGGCAGGACCTCGTGCGCCACGTGCAGTCCCACTACGTGGCCGGAAAGACCGTCGTCGCCGCGGCCGGGAATTTCGACGTCCAGGCCTTCCTGGCGCTGGCCGGCGAGCTGTTCGCCGCGATGCCCGCATCGGCCGGCGATGCGGCCCTGGGGCCCGTCGTGCCGGCGAAGTACGTCGGCCAGGCGCAGGCCCGGCGCTTCACCCAGGTGTCGCAGGTGTTCCTGAACCTGGCCTACCCGCTGGCGCCCGCCAGGGCGGACGAGATGCCGCAGCAGCGCTGGCGACTGGCGGCTTCGCTGGCCGCCAACCTGTTCGGCGGCGGCATGTCCGCGCCCTTCGTGGACACGGTCCGCGAGCAGCTGGGGCTGGCCTACACGGCGCATTCGACGATGGAGAGCGGCGACGTCTGGGCCAACTTCGTGGTCCACGCGGTCACCACGCCGGACAAGCTCGACGCCCTGATGGCCGCCACCGGCGAACTGCTGCGCGCGCAGGCCAGCGCCATCGATCCCATCCAGCTGGAGCGCGCCAAGAACCAGCTGACCGTCTCGCGCGTGCGCGCCTGCGAGCGCACCTACGCCACGATGGAGCACGCCGTCGAGGAGCTCCTGGCCAGCGGGACCGTGACGCCGATGGCGGACGCGATCGCCATGATCGACAGCATCGGGGCCGACGAGGTGCGGGCGGTCTTCGAGCGCATGCTGGGCCATCCGCTGGCCCTGGCGATCACCGGCAAGGGCGCCAGCGCGCGGTCGGCCCGGCAGCTGGCGGCGTCCTTCGCCGGCGTGGTCCGCTAGGCGCCGGGATCGGTGGGCGACACGGACGACAGCTCCTGCGTCGGGCCGTCCAGGTCCGCCGAAGCTTCGCCCCGGGGCTGCGGTTCCAGTGCCGGGGGCAGGGGCCTCTCGCCCACCTGCTGGCGCCACATCGCGTAGTACAGCCCCTTGAGCGCCACCAGTTCCCCGTGGGTGCCGCGCTCGACGACGCGGCCCTTCTCCAGCACGTAGATCGTGTCGGCGTGCAGCACCGTCGAGAGCCGGTGCGCGATCAGCAGCGTGATCTGCGCGCGCCGGTCGGAGATGCGGCGCACCGTCTCGGTCACGTGCCGCTCCGTCAGCGAGTCCAGCGCCGAGGTCGCCTCGTCGAAGACCAGCAGCCGCGGCTCGCGCAGCAGCGCGCGGGCGATCGACAGCCGCTGGCGTTCGCCGCCCGACAGGCGCATCCCGGCCTCCCCGACGACGGTGTCCAGCCCCTGCGGCAGGCGCTGCAGCAAAGGCCCGCACTGGGCCTGCTCCATCGCCTGCACGATCTGCCCGTCCGTGGCATCGGGGCGGACGAACAGCATGTTCTCGCGCACGGTGCCGGCGAAGAGCGTGGTTTCCTGCGTCACGTAGCCGACCTGCCGCCGCGCCTCGTTGTAGCGCAGGCGCCGGGTGCTGACGCCGTTGAAGAGGACCTCCCCGGCGGACTGGCGGTACAGCCCCAGCAGCAGCTTGACCAGCGTCGACTTGCCGGAGCCGGAGGGGCCCACGAAGGCGATGGTCTCGCCCCGTTGCGCGGCGAAGCTCACGCCGTCCAGGGCGTTCTCCTGCGCGCCGCGGTGGCGGAACACGACGTCCTCGAAGCGCAGCGACTCGATCGGCCCGATGTGGACCGCGTCGCGCGGGCGCTGGTCGACCGGCTTGGCCATCAGCTCGGCGAAGTTGGCCATCGAGGAGCTGGCCTCGCGCCACGCCAGGATGACCGTGCCCAGCTCCTGCAGCGGCGCCAGGATGCCCACCGAGATGAACTGCATGGCGATCAGCTCGCCGGTGGTCAGCACGTCGCGGAAGATCAGCCACAGCAGCGTGAACAGCACCGACAGCTTGAGCACGCTGAGCGTCGAGCCCTGCAGGAACGACAGCCACCGGATGCGCCGCACCTTGCGCATCTCCATCGCGAAGATCACCTCGGTCTGCGCCTCCAGCCGGCGGATCTCGCGGAAGGTCAGGCCCAGGCTCTTGATCAGGGCCACGTTGCGCAGGCTCTCGGTGATGACGCCGGCGTTGCGGGTGGTCTCCCGGTTCAGCGACCGCTGCTGCGAGCGGATCTGCCGGCTCAGCAGCCCCGACAGGCCGCCCAGGACCAGGAGGCCCACCAGGAAGACGGGCACCAGCAGCCAGGTCTTGGTGACGGCGTACCAGAGCAGGAAGGACAGCCCCACCACCGAGGCGAACAGCACGTTGATGAAGGTGTTGATGAAGCGCTCGGTGTCGCGCCGCACGCGCAGCAGCAGCGACAGCGTCTCGCCGCTGCTGCGGTCCTCGAAGTCCTGGTAGTTCAGCCGCAGCGTCTGGCGCAGGCCGTCGTTGAAGATGCGGGTGCCGATGCGCTGCACGATCAGGCGCGTCACGTAGTCCTGCATGGTCTTGCAGGCGCGCGACGCGATCGCCACCGCCAGGGCCAGCGCCAGCAGCTTCAGGGCCCCGCCCACCAGCTCCTGGTCGCTCTTGGCGCCGCGCTGGTTGGCATAGTCGTCCACCAGCCAGCCGAAGATGATGGGATCCACGAGCGCCAGCACCTGGCTGGCCCCCGCCAGCAGCAGGGCGCCGAAGGCGAGCTTGCGCTGGTCCCGCAGGTACCGCCAGAAGACGCTGGTGCCGGACGCCTGCTTGGTGCCGGTCATGGCGAGCGGTGCAGCCGGGGCGCGGAGAGCGCCTGCAGGCTTTCGGCGATGGCGGCATCGACCTCGCGCCAGCGGCCGCCCAGCCGGGCTTCGGCCATCGCTTTCTCCAGTGCGCGCAGGTCGCGCACGCTGGGGGCCACGCGGATCTGGGCGACCGCGGCGGCCGGGTTGCCGGCGCGCAGCAGCGCCATGATCTTGCCGGGCCAGGGGGAGGAGGGTCTCAAGGAAGCATTCGGGAGGTGGGGGAAGGACGCATTGTCCCCGGTGCGCAGCGCGACATCCGCAGGCTGCTATCGTGCCCGGCCATGCTCCCCGTCCTCGACCAGTTCTACGGCGCGTTGAAGGCGCTCTCGGCGCCCGGCCTCGCCGCCTGCGTCACGAACGACTTCGTCCTCGACTGGCAGGGCACGGACGGCATCCCGTGGGCCGGGCGCTGGCAGGGCGTCGAGGGCCTGCTGGCCTTCGTCGGAAAACTGGAGGCCTGCCTGGAGATCCAGGACGTGCAGCGCCTCCATGTCCTGGAGCAGGGCGAGGTGGCGGTGGTGGTGCTCCGGGGCCGGTGGCGCATCAAGTCGACCGGGCGCCAGGTGCAGGCGACGGCGGCCAACCTCTTCACCTTCGCGGACGGGCGCATCCGCTCGTACACCGTGCTGAACAACTCGGCCGCCTTCGCCGAGGCGCTGGCGGCCTTGCCGACCTAGGCCGGCGACTCTTCCGCGGCCCGGCGCATCAGGTCGTGGCTGATGCGAAGCATGCGTTCGCCGAGCACCGCACGGCGCGTGGGGTGCAGGCGCGACTCGCTGGCCACCAGCACGATGGCGGCCACCGGCCGGCCGCCGCGCTGCAGCAGCGGAACGCCCAGCGCCCAGTAGCCGGGCGCGACGATGCCCGGGATGATGGAATAGCCGCGCTCGCGCGTTTCGCCCACGAGCGTGCGGATGACGGGGACGGACGACTTGGGCCAGCGCTCGTCGATGTAGCGGCCGTTCGCGCGCAAGGCGGCCTCCACCTCGTCGTCGGGCAGGGCGGCCAGGATGGCCAGGCCGCCCGCGCCCACGCCCAGCGGATGCCGGTCGCCCAGCCGCAGCGCGTCCGGCGGGATGGGCATGTCGCCCGTCTCGCGCGAGATGCAGATGGCCTCGAAGCCCTGCACGACCGAGAAGAAGACCCAGTCGCCGGTCTCCAGCGCCAGCGCGCGCAGCGAGGCCGTGGCCAGCCGCTGCAGCGCGTAGCCGGGCTCGGCCGCCAGCCCGACCGCGAAGGTCTCCGGTCCCAGGCGGTAGCAGCGCGAGGCCGCGTCGTGGATGACGAAGCGCTCATCCACCAGCGCCTGGGTCAGCCGCACCGCGGTGGCCTTGTTCAGCCCCAGCCGGCGTCCGATGTCGCTGATGCGAAGACCGCCGGGCTGGTAGCGCGCCAGCAGCTTGAGGATGCTCAATCCGCGCCGCAGCGTCTGGGCGCCCGGCGTCTCGCCCGGCGCTGGACCGTCGTTGTTCATCTCGGTGAAAACCCGCATTACGTGGTCCATATAGCGGACCAATTCCATCGGCCGATCCGCAGGTCCCCTCTTCCCTTGCAAAGGGGACCCCTGCAACATCGCGCCTCTTGGTTCCACATGTTGAACTAAAAAACCAGCGAGTGCACCATGAACAACCCGAGGCAGCATTCCGGCCGGATTGCCGTGGTGACGGGCGCGGCCAGCGGCATCGGCCTGCAGGTCGCGCAGGACCTGGCGCAGCAGGGCGCCATGGTCTGCATCGTCGATCGCAATGGCGCCGCGGCCGAAGAAGCGGCGCAGGCCATCGCGCAGGCCGGCGGACGGGCCGCCGCCTTCGTGGTGGACCTGGCCGACATGGAAGCGGTCCAGGCCATGCTGGGGCGCCTGGGCCGGCAGTTCCCCGCCATCGACATCCTGGTGAACAACGCCGGCATCGTCTCCACGCAGCCGGCCCTGGACGTGGGGCTGCCCCAGTGGAACGCCACGCTCGCGGTCAACCTCACCGCGCCCATGGTCCTCACCCAGCACGTGCTGCCCGGCATGCGGGCCAAGGGCTGGGGCCGCATCGTCAACGTCTCGTCCATCAGCGGCGTGCGCGCCGGCACCGGCCGGCTGGCGTACGGCACCTCCAAGGCGGCGCTCATCGCCATGACGGGCCAGTTCGCCATCGAGTCGGCCGAGTGGGGCGTCACCGTGAACGCGATCGCGCCCGGCTTCGTCGACACGCCGATGATCCGCACGCTGCACGGCAGCTCCCGGCAGTCCACCTACATGGACGTGTGCCCGATGAACCGCTTCTGCTCGGCCGAAGAGGTCGCGAGCGCGGTGCTCTTCTTCGCCTCCGACCAGGCCAGCTTCATCACCGGCCAGACGCTGGGCGTCGACGGCGGCTACCTGGCCAGCGGCCTCTTCATGCGCAACCTGTTCGACATCCCCGCCGCCACGCCGGCGCGGGCGCCGGCCGCCTGAGTCGGCAGTACGCGCTTTCCTAAACTGCACCCACAACCAAGGAGACAGACGATGTCCTTTTCCCGCCGAACCCTCATCAAGGCCACCGGTGTCGCCGCCGCGGCCTGCGCCGCGCCGCTGAAGCTGGCCTACGGCCAGACCGCCGAATTCACCTTCAAGTACGCGAACAACCAGCCGCCCGCGCACCCGATGAACGTGCGGGCCAAGCAGGCGGTGGAGGCGATCAAGGCCGAGACCAACGGCCGCCTGGACATCCAGATCTTCCCGAGCAACCAGCTCGGTTCCGACACCGACACCTTGAGCCAGCTGCGCTCGGGCGGCGTCGAGATGTTCAACCTGTCCGGCCTGATCCTGTCCACGCTGGTGACGCCCGCCGCGCTCAACGGCCTGGGCTTCGCCTTCAGCGACTACAACTTGGTGTGGAAGGCCATGGACGGCGACGTCGGCGCGTACATCCGGGCCCAGATCGCCAAGGTGAACCTGGTGGCGCTGGACAAGATCTGGGACAACGGCTTCCGCCAGATCACCACGTCGACCAAGCCGATCAACACGCCGGACGACCTGCGCGGCTTCAAGATCCGCGTGCCGGTCTCCCCGATGTGGACCTCGATGTTCAAGGCCTTCGATTCGGCGCCGGCCTCGATCAACGCCTCGGAGATGTACACCGCCCTGCAGACCAAGGTGGTCGATGGCCAGGAGAACCCGCTGGCCGTGATCTCCAACTTCAAGCTCTACGAAGTGCAGAAGTACTGCTCGGTCACCAACCACATGTGGGACGGCTTCTGGACCCTGATCAACCGCCGCGCCTGGGACCGCCTGCCGGCGAACGTGCGCGACATCGCGGCCAAGCACCTGAACGCCGCGGCGGTCAACGAGCGCGCCGACGTGGCCGCCCAGAACACCTCCCTGCAGCAGGACCTGGTGGCCCGCGGCATCGTGTTCAACACGCCCAAGACCGATGCGTTCCGCGACAAGCTGCGCAGCGCCGGCTTCTACAGCGAGTGGAAGACCAAGTTCGGCGACGAGGCCTGGGCCGTGATGGAGCGCTACACCGGCAAGCTCGGCTGACGCGCGCCGTTCCCACCGGAGTCTTTCCATGACGCAACACGCGGCCGGCGTGGCGCCCGCCCCCACGCCGGCACACCCGGGCCTGCCTTCCGCGGCCGAAGTCCTCGAGGGCGGCGCCCCGGGCCCCGCGGTCCGCAGCCCCTTCTGGATGTGGCCGCTCGAGGCCGTCTCGGCGGCCCTGATGCTCAACATCACGGTGCTGCTGCTGGCGGGCGTGGTCTCGCGCTACGTGTTCGGCAAGCCGGTCGTGTGGTCGGACGAAGTGGTCTCGATCTCCTTCGTCTGGCTGACCATGCTGGGCTCGGCGATCGCCCTGCACCGCAACGAGCACCTGCGGCTGAACCTGTTCGTGGAGATGCTGCCGCCGCGGACACGCGACTTCGTCCATGCCCTGGCCCTGGCGGCGATGGCGGCGGTGCTGGTCGCGCTGATCGGCCCGGCCATCGACTACGCGCGCGACGAGTGGTTCATCCGCACCCCGGCGCTGGACATGCCCAATGCCTTCCGCGTCGGTTCGATCGCGGTCGGCCTGGTGGCGATGCTCGCCCTGGTCGCGGTGTACGCGGGCCGCACGGTGCGCAAGACCGACATGGCGCTGGCGCTGGTCCTGGTGGCGGCCATCGGCGGCATCTGCTGGGGCCTGTCGCCGCAGCTCCTGAAGCTGGGCACCGCCAACATCGGCATCTTCCTGGTGGGCTTCGTCGCGCTCTGCCTGGTGGCGGGCGTGCCGATCGCTTTCTGCTTCGGCATCGGCGCGGTGTGCTACCTGGCGTTCTCTACCCAGGTGCCGCTCACGGTCGTCATCGGCCGCATGGACGAGGGCATGTCCAGCCTGGTGCTGGTGTCGGTGCCCATCTTCGTGCTGCTCGGCTGCGTGCTGGACACCACCGGCATGGGCAAGGCCATCGTCGACTTCCTGGCCTCGCTGCTGGGCCACATCAAGGCCGGCATGTCCTACGTGCTGCTCGGGTCGCTCTTCATCGTCTCGGGCATCTCGGGCTCCAAGGTGTCCGACATGGCCACCGTGGCGCCGGCGCTGTTCCCCGAGATGAAGCGGCGGGGCCACCGGCCGCCCGAGATGGTGGCGCTGCTGGCCACCGGCGCGGCCATGGCCGACACGGTGCCGCCGAGCATCGTGCTGATCGTGCTGGGCGCGGTGGCAGGTGTCTCGATCGCCGGGCTGTTCCAGGCCGGCTTCGTGGTCGCCATGGTGCTGCTGGCGGTGCTGGCCGTGCTGGCGCGCTGGAAGGCGCGCCACGAGGACATGCGCGGCGCCCGGCGTGCCCCGATGAAGCAGGTCGGCCGCCTGGTGCTGGTCGCGGCCCCGGCCCTGGTGCTGCCTTTTCTGATCCGCACCGCGGTGGGTGAGGGCGTGGCCACGGCCACCGAGGTTTCGACCGTCGCCGTCGTCTACGCCCTGTTCGTGGGCCACGTGCTGTACGGCGGCATCGGCCTGCGCAAGTTCTACAGCATGCTGGTGGAGACCGCCGCGCTGTCGGGCGCCGTGCTGTTCGTGCTGGGCGCCGCTTCGGCGATGGCCTGGTCGATCACGCAAAGCGGCGTGGTGCAGCAGCTGTCGGTGTTCATGACCAGCCTGCCCGGCGGCTGGATCGCCTTCATGGCCGTGACCATCGGGGTGTTCCTGGTCCTGGGCTGCCTGCTCGAAGGGCTGCCCGCGGTGCTGCTGCTGGCGCCCATCATGTTCCCCATCGCCAAGAAGCTGGGGATCAACGACGTCCACTACTCGATGGTGATCGTCTGCGCCATGAACATCGGCCTGATGATGCCGCCCATCGGCGTGGGCTTCTACATCGCCTGCCGCATCGGCGACGCCAGGCCGGACGAAGTGATCGGGGCGATCTGGCCCTACCTCCTGGCCCTGCTGGTCGGCGTCACGGTCATCGCCGCCGTGCCGTGGATCTCCACCGTGGCGCTCTGACCCGTGAACATGATCGATCTCTACCGGACCATGGCGCGCATCCGCGCCTTCGAACTCGCGGCCGAAGTGGCCAGCCAGGGCGGCGTGCAGGTGCTGGGCGCCAAGATGAGCGACAGCGCCAAGGTGCGCGGGCCGCTGCACCTGTCCATCGGGCAGGAGGCCGTGGCCGCCGGCGTCTGCGCCCACCTGTCCCGCGACGACCTGCTGACCAGCACGCACCGCGGGCACGGCCACACCCTGGCCAAGGGCGGCGACATGCGCCGCATGATGGCCGAGCTGTTCGGCCGCGCCGACGGCAGCAACGGCGGCAAGGGCGGCTCCATGCACATCGCCGATTTCTCCGTGGGCATGCTGGGCGCCAACGGCGTGGTCACTGCCGGCCTGCCGATCGCCTGCGGCGCGGCGCAGGCGCTCAAGCTGCTGGGGCGGCCGCACCTGGTGGCCTGCTTCTTCGGCGACGGCGCGGCCAACCGCGGGCCCTTCCTGGAGGCGCTCAACTGGGCCGCGGTGTACCGCCTGCCGGTGCTCTTCATCTGCGAGGACAACCGCTACTCGGCCACCAGCGACACCGCCAGCCTGTCGGCCGGCCCCGGCGTGCTGGCGCGTGCCGTCGCGCTCGGCGTGCCGGGCGAGTCGGTGGACGGCAACGATGTCGAGGCCGTTCACGAGACCACGGGCCGCCTGGTCGCCCAGGTGCGCGCCGGTGAAGGCCCCCGCATGCTGCACGCGCTGACCTGGCGGGTGCGCGGCCACGTGTCGGTCGACAAGCAGGGCTACCGCGACCCGCAGGACCTGCTGGACGCCGAGGAGTCCGATCCGCTGCGCCGTGCGCGTGAGCGCGCGCTGGCCACGGGCGCCCGCGCCGCGCAGCTGGACGCGATCGACGCGCAAGTCCAGGCCGAGATCGAGGCGGCCGTGGCCTTCGCCAATGCGTCGCCGCCGCCGGACCCGGCCGCGGCCTTCACCGACATCCAGACCACGGGAGCCGGCACATGGCATTGACCCGGATGAGCTACGCCGAGGCCGCCGCGCGCGCGGTGGCGAATGCGATGCGCGACGACCCGCGGGTGGTCGTGCTCGGCGAAGACGTGGGCCGCGGCGGCATCTTCGGCCAGTACAAGGGGCTGCAGGCCGAGTTCGGTCCCGAGCGCGTGGTGGACACGCCGATCTCGGAGGCCACCATCGTCGGGGCCGGCGTCGGCATGGCGCTGGTGGGCCTGCGGCCGGTGGTCGAGTTGCGGGTGGTGGACTTCGCCCTGTGCGCCATGGACGAGATCGTCAACCAGGCCGCCAAGAACCGCTACATGTTCGGCGGCCAGGGGCGCGTTCCGCTGGTGATGCGCATGCCGATCGGCATGTGGTCCAACTCGGCCGCGCAGCATTCGCAGAGCCTGGAGGCCTGGTTCGCGCACCTGCCCGGCGTGGTGGTGATGTGCCCGTCCACGCCGCAGGACAACTACGCCATGCTCACCCAGGCCCTGCGCGGCGAGGACCCGGTGATCTACATGGAGAACAAGGAACTCTGGACGCTGGAAGGCGAGGTCGACGAATCCGCCGTGGCCGTGCCGGGCCGCGCCAGGGTGCTGCGCCGGGGCGCCGACCTTACCCTGGTGAGCTGGTCGGCCGCGGTCCACACCGCCACGCAGGCCGCGGCGCAACTGGCCGAACAGGGCGTGCAGGCCAGCGTCATCGACCTGGGCACGCTGTGGCCCTGGGACCGCGCGGCCGTGCTGGAGGACTGCACCCGCACCGGCCGGCTGCTGGTGGTGCACGACGCCGTGCAGGCCGGCGGCTTCGGCGCCGAAGTGGCGGCCACCGCCGCGCAGGCCACCGGCTGCCGGGTGGCGCGCGTCGGCGCGCCTCGCATCCCGGTCGGCTATGCCACCCGGCTGGAATCCGTCGCCCGCATCCAGCCGTCCGCCGTGGTGCAGGCGGCGTACTCGCTCATGAAACCATCCCTGGCCACCACGGCCGCCTGATCCACCCCGACACGAGAGGAACACCATGAAGGTCTACTACGACAAGGACTGCGACCTGAGCCTGATCAAGGGCAAGACCGTCGCCATCATCGGCTACGGCTCGCAGGGCCATGCGCACGCGCAGAACCTGAACG
>NZ_LMQL01000005.1 GCF_001424545.1 Ramlibacter sp. Leaf400
GCTCGCCTGCGGCTCGCAACGGCCGGGCCGCGGAAAGCCCGGCTCGTCCCACAAATCGCCCGGGCCAGGCACCGCCTGCCGCGTGGGAGCAGGGTGCGAATGCGAGCAGGAAACCCTCGGCGCCTCGCCGCCGCCAATCGCTTTTTTTGCCACCGTCATCCCCGCGAAGGCGGGGATCCAGGGCTTCCGGCAGTCCGCTGAAGGCGGACGCACTGGATTCCCGCCTCCGCGGGAATGACGGCGTAAGTGAGCGGGCGTGACGGGCAGGGAGAAGCGGAATGACGGCGCGGAGTGATGGAGCGGAGTGACGGTGAGGGCCCTGCCCAGCGACCCACCACTGTGCCCAGCGGCAGGGGGTCCCCGGCGGGGGGCGATTTCTGTGCCGAGCGTCGCGCAGTGGTGCGGGCCCTGCGAGCCCGCGGCCAGCGGGCGCAGCTCGTTGATCAACCACTGACTCGCGGAAGCTGTCTGAACGGAGCGGTGCGCAGCAGCGCGGAGTGAGTTTTTCCGCGAGGGCCCGCACCACTCAAGCGATGCGCGCAGCACTGCGAGCGAAAGCGAAGCAGGCGGAGAGGCACAGCATGAGCCCCCCGCCGGGGACCCCCTGCCGCCGCCCCCGCCGCCCGACTCGCCGACTCGCCGACTCGCCGACTCGCCGACTCGCCGACGCCCCAAAGCGACCCCCAGCTCAGAAGTGATCCAGCACCGCCCCCTTGCTCGCGCTCGACGCATTGAACGCGAACTTGGCCTGCACGCCACGCGTGTAGCGCGGCTCGGGTGCCTTCCACGCCGACCGCCGCTTGGCCAGCTCGCCGTCCGCCACGTTCAGCTCCAGCTTGAGCTGGTGCGCATCGATGGTGATCGAGTCGCCTTCCTTCACCAGCGCGATGTTGCCGCCCGCCGCCGCCTCCGGCGCCACGTGGCCGACCACCATGCCCCAGGTGCCCCCGGAGAAGCGCCCGTCGGTGATCAGGCCCACGCTCTCGCCCAGGCCGGCGCCGATCAGCGCGCCGGTCGGCGCGAGCATCTCCGGCATGCCCGGGCCGCCCTTGGGGCCCAGGTAGCGCAGCACCATCACGTCGCCGGCCTTGATCTTGCCGTCCAGGATGGCCTGCAGCGCCGACTGCTCGTCGTCGAACACGCGGGCCGGGCCGGTGATCACCGGGTTCTTCAGGCCGGTGATCTTGGCCACCGCGCCTTCGGGCGACAGGTTGCCCTTGAGGATGGCCAGGTGGCCTTCCTTGTAGAGCGGCTTGTCGATGGAGCGGATCACGTCCTGGTCGGCGCGCGGCTGGTCCGGCACGTCGGCCAGCACTTCGGCAATCGTCTTGCCGGTGATGGTCTGGCAGTCGCCGTGCAGCAGGCCGGCCTTGAGCAGCACCTTCATCACCTGCGGGATGCCGCCGGCCTGGTGCAGGTCGACCGCCAGGTACTTGCCCGAGGGCTTGAGGTCGCAGATCACCGGCGTGCGCCTGCGGATGCGCTCGAAGTCGTCGATGGTCCACTCGACGCCGGCCGCGTGCGCGATGGCCAGGAAGTGCAGCACCGCGTTGGTCGAGCCGCCCGTGGCCATGATGACCGCCACCGCGTTCTCCAGCGACTTGCGCGTCACGATGTCGCGCGGCTTGATGTCCTTCCTGATCGCCTCCATCAGCACCTTGGCCGATTCCTTGGCCGAGTTCTGCTTCTCGTCGTGCGGGTTGGCCATGGTGGAGGAGTAGGGCAGGGACATGCCCAGCGCCTCGAAGGCGGAGCTCATGGTGTTGGCGGTGTACATGCCGCCGCACGAGCCGGTGCCGGGGATGGCGTGCTGCTCGATGTCCTTGAGTTCCTGGTCGCTGATCTTGCCGGCGGAGTTCTGGCCCACGGCCTCGAACACGCTCACGATGTTCAGGTCCTGTCCCTTCCACTTGCCGGGCAGGATGGTGCCGCCGTAGACGTAGATCGAAGGAACGTTGGCGCGCAGGATGCCCATCAGGCCGCCGGGCATGTTCTTGTCGCAGCCGCCGATGACCACCACGCCGTCCATCCACTGGCCCTGCACGCAGGTCTCGATGCAGTCGGCGATCACCTCGCGGCTGACCAGCGAATACTTCATGCCCTCGGTGCCCATGGCCATGCCGTCGCTGATGGTGGGCGTGCCGAAGATCTGCGGGTTGCCGCCGGCTTCCTCGATGCCGGCCACGGCCGCGTCGGCCAGCTTCTGCAGGCCGCTGTTGCACGGCGTGATGGTGCTGTGGCCGTTGGCCACGCCGACCATGGGCTTGCCGAAGTCGGTCTCCTTGTAGCCCATGCCGTAGTACATGGACCGGTTGGGCGCGCGCGACTTGCCCTCGGTGATGTTGCTGCTGCGCAGGTGCAGGCGGATCGGTTGGTCGGCCATGGCGTCTCCTGGGGTGTCTGGCGAAAAGGCAGGAGTATGCGGGCCGGGGCTGATTGCTTCCAATCCATTTTCCGGTGGTGATTAATATGCGTTGCATATGAATCCACCGCTGGTCGAGTTGCGCCTCTGGCGCCAGTTCGCGGCCGTCGCCGAGACGCTGCACTTCGGCCGCGCGGCCGAGCGCCTCAACATGACCCAGCCGCCGCTCACCCAGGGCATCGCCCAGCTCGAGCGCCTGTTGGGCGTGCGCCTGTTCGACCGCACCAAGCGCAGCGTGCAGCTCACCGAGGCGGGCGCCGCGCTGCTGCCCGAAGCCCAGGCGCTGCTGTCGCGGGCGCTGGCGCTGCCGGCCCAGGCGCGCGCGGCCGCGCAGGGCGAGGCCGGCCACCTGCGGCTGGCCTTCGTCTCCACCGTGGGCTTCAGCCTGCTGCCGGCGTGGGTGCGGGCCTACCGGGCCGAGCACCCGCACACGAGGCTGGAGCTGGTCGAGGCCACCGGCGACGTGCAGCTGCCCGCCATCGAGCGCGGCGAGATCGATGCCGGTTTCCTGCTGCATTCGCCCGGCTTCGCCCCCGCCGGCCTGGCGCACCTGCGCATCGCGCGCGAGCCGCTGGTGCTGGCGCTGCCGGAACAGCACCCCCTCGCGGTGGCGCGCAACCTCTCGCTGGCCAGGGTGATGGACGAGCCGCTGGTGCTGTTCCCGCGGCGCATCCTGCCTTCGCTGCACGACGCGCTGTTCGGCCTGTACCACGCCGCCGGCCGCGAGCCCCGGGTGGCGCAGGAGGCGATCCAGATGCAGACCATCGTCAACCTGGTGTCGGCGGGCCTGGGCCTGGCCTGGGTGCCCGAGAGCGTGCGACAGTTCCAGCGCCCCGGCGTGGCCTACCGAACGCTCGGCGGCGCGCAGGGGCTGAAGGTGCCGCGCTGCGAGACCAGCCTCGCATGGCGGCCGGAGCCGGGCTCGGCGCTGGCGCGGTTCGTGGCTTTTGCCAGGCGCCAGGTGGCGCCGGGCTGAGCTCGCGCGGGCACAATGGCTGGATGCTGATCCACCCCAAGATCGACCCCATCGCGATCCAGCTCGGCCCGCTGGCGGTGCACTGGTACGGCCTGACCTACCTGGCCGCCTTCGGCCTGTTCTTCTTCCTGGCCACGCGCCGCCTGCGGCACGAGCCCTACGCTTCGCTGCAGGGCCTGTGGAGCCGCCAGGACATCGAGGACATGCTGTTCCTCGGCGTGGTCGGCGTCATCCTCGGCGGCCGGCTGGGCTATTGCCTGTTCTACAAGCCGGCGTACTACGCCGCGCATCCGCTGGAGGTCTTCTTCATCTGGCAGGGCGGCATGAGCTTCCATGGCGGCATGCTGGGCGTGATCGTCTCGCAGTGGTGGTATGCGCGCTCGCGCGGCAAGCCGTTCTGGCAGGTGATGGACTTCGTGGCGCCCTGCGTGCCGCTGGGCCTGGCGGCCGGCCGCGTCGGCAACTTCATCAACGGCGAGCTCTGGGGCCGCGCGGCCGACCCGTCGCTGCCGTGGGCCATGGTGTTCCCGCAGAGCGGCTCGCTCATCCCGCGTCACCCGTCGCAGGTCTACCAGTTCCTGCTCGAAGGCGTGCTGCTGTTCGTGCTGCTTTGGCTGTATGCCCGCAAGGAGCGGCGAGAGGCGCAGGTCTCGGCCATGTTCCTGGTGGGCTATGGCGTGTTCCGCTTCATCGCCGAATTCTTCCGCGAGCCCGATGCGCACCTGCTCTGGCTGAAGGACCAGACCGGCCTGAGCATGGGCCAGTGGCTGTGCGTGCCCATGGTCCTGGCCGGCATCGCGCTGTGGCTTTGGGCGCAGCGGCGCTCGCCCGCGGCGCGCGAGCCGGATACCCAATCGAGGCGCGCCGCATGAGCGTGGCCGGCGACTGGCTCAGCCGCAGCTTCGCGCTGCTGCGCACGGGCGATGCCAAGCCCGCACCGAAGACCCCGCCCGACGTGCGCTCTACCAGCGAGCGCCTGCAAGCCACGTTGCGGCGCGAGCCGGAGGCGCTGACGCCGCGGGCGCTGCGCCGCGCGCTCGCCGAGCTGCAGGCCGTGGTCGACCCGCGCGTGAGCGAGGTCGAAGGCGCGCGCCTGGCCCATGCCTTCATGCAGTGGTACGCCGAGGCTTCCCCCGAGGAGCGGCACGACGCCTGGCTGCTGATGAGCGAGCAGTTCGCGCCCGATGCCGGCAAGGTGCGCGCCGCGCGCGAGCACTACGAGGCCGCGCTGGGCACGCCCGACGAGGGCCACGCCGAGATCCGCCTGCGCCGCGCGTTCACCTCGCCGCGCACGCGGCTGCTGCAGCGCTTCGCCGGCTCGCCCGACGGCCTGCATTTCCTGGTGCGGATGCGCGCCGACCTGCTGCCGCACCTGAAGGCCGACCGCCGCCTGCTGCCGCTGGACGCCGAGCTGGAGAACCTGCTCTCCACCTGGTTCGACGTCGCCTTCCTCGAACTGCACCGCATCAGCTGGGACTCGCCGGCGTCGCTGGTGGAGAAGTTGATCAAGTACGAGGCGGTGCACGACATCCGCAGCTGGGCCGACGTCAAGAACCGCCTGGACAGCGACCGGCGCTGCTACGGCTTCTTCCATCCGCGCATGCCCGGCGAGCCGCTGATCTTCGTGGAGGTGGCCCTGATGGACGGCATCGCCGACAGCATCACGCCGCTGCTGGACGAGACCGGTCCCGAGTCGGACCTGGTGCGCGCGACCACGGCCATCTTCTATTCGATCAGCAACACGCAGCCGGGCCTCAGGGGCGTGAGCTTCGGCGATTCGCTGATCAAGCACGTGGTGGAAACGCTCAGGGCCGAATTCCCCCGCTTGAAGACTTTCGCGACGCTCTCGCCCATCCCCGGGCTGCGCCACTGGATGGCCAGGCATGCGCCCCCGGAGCTGATGGCGGCGCTGGACGATCCGCTGTCGCTGCCGCCCAAGTCCGGGGCGCGCGCGCAGCTGCTCGCGTGGGCCGCGCGCTACCTGGGGCGCGAGCTGGACGAAGGCCGGCCCCTGGATCCCGTCGCGCGCTTCCACCTGGGCAACGGCGCGCGGGTGGAAAGGCTCAACTGGGCGGCCGATCCTTCGGCCAAGGGCCTGAAGCAGTCGTTCGGCCTGATGGTCAATTACCTCTACGATCCCAAGCGCCTGGACAAGCACCGCGCCATGCTCGCGCAGGGACAAATCCCGATTTCCGGCGCCATCGAAGACCTGTACGGTTGACCGTTTCGCGAACGAAAAGACAAGGAGACAAGCAAATGAAAGCATTCGGCTTACAGCGCCGCGACGTGCTGCGCGCCGCCGCCGCGGCGGCCGTGACCCCGATGGCCTTCGCCCAGGGCAATGGCTGGCCCTCGCGACCGGTGACGGTGGTCGTGCCGTTCCCGGCCGGCGGTGGCACCGACGCTTTCGCCCGCCCGCTCGCCGCGCAGTTCGCCAAGCAGACCGGCCGCCAGCTGATCATCGACAACCGCGGCGGCGCCGGCGGCACCCTGGGCGCCTCGGCGGCGGCCAAGCTGGCGCCGGACGGCTACAACCTGTTCATGGGCGCGGTGCACCACACCATCGCCCCGTCCATCTACAGCAAGCTCGATTACGACCTGCAGAAGGACTTCGTGCCGATCTCGCTGGTGGCCCGCGTGCCGCAGGTGGTGGTGGTCAATCCCAAGCGCATCGACGCCGGCGACTTCAAGGCCTTCCTCGACCTGATCAAGCGCAACCCCGGCCGCTACAACTACGCGTCGGCGGGCAACGGCACCTCGCACCACCTGGCCGGCGAGCTGTTCAAGATCCAGACGCGGACCTTCATCACCCACATCCCGTACCGCGGCGCCGGCCCGGCGCTGCAGGACCTGATCACCGGCAGCGCCGACCTGATGTTCGACGGCCTGGGCTCCTCGGCCGGCCACATCAAGGGCGGCCGCATCAAGGCGCTGATGGTGTCGGGCAACAAGCGCAACCCCGCGCTGCCCGACGTGCCCAGCGCCGCCGAAGTGGGCCTGCCCGACTACACGGTCACCACCTGGTATGGCCTGTGGGCGCCGCGCGGCACGCCGCCGGACGTCGCCACCCGCATCGCCGACGAAGTGCGCAAGGCGGTCCAGAGCGACGAGCTCAAGGCCATCTGGGCCAACCAGGGCGCCGAGTTCCCCAACCTCACGCAGCCGCAGTTCGCCGCCTTCATCGCCGACGAGATCAAGCGCTGGAACCAGGTGGTCAAGACCGCCAACGTGAAGGCCGACTGACCCTCATTGCCGAAAGGCCCGGCCGCCGCGGCTCGCCCGCGCGCCGGGCCTTCCCGTTGAAAGAATGAAGAACCAGAACCTCTTCGCCGCCCTGCGGGCGGCCTTCCCGAAGGACCTCGACCAGGTCGCGGTGGAAACCGACGACGAGCTGGCCTACAGCTGGCGCGACCTGGACCGGGCCACGGCCATGATGGCCAACCTGCTGGCGTCGCTGAAGCTGCCCGCAGGCTCACGCATCGCGGTGCAGGTGGAGAAGTCGGTCGAGGCCATGATGCTGTACCTGGCCACGCTGCGGGCCGGCTGCGTCTTCCTGCCGCTCAACACCGCCTACCAGAGCGCGGAGATCGAATACTTCATCGCCAACGCCGAACCGGCCGTGGTGGTGTGCAGCCCGAAGAACTTCGGCTGGGTGAGCAAGATCGCCTTCCAGGCCGGCACGCAGAACGTGTTCACGCTGGGCGACGACCGCACCGGCTCGCTGCTCGATCGCGCGGCCCAGCACTCCGACCGGCACGAGGTGGCCGTCCTGGGCGAGGACGACCTCGCGGCCATCCTCTACACCAGCGGGACCACCGGCCGCAGCAAGGGCGCCATGCTCACGCACGGCAACCTGCTGTCCAACGCGCAGGTGCTCAAGGACTACTGGGGATGGGTGCCCGGCGACGTGCTGATCCACGCGCTGCCCATCTTCCACGTGCACGGCCTGTTCGTCGCCCTGCACGGCGCGCTGCTCAATGGCAGCAAGATGATCTGGCTGGGCAGGTTCGATCCGAAGAAGGTGATCGCCGCGATGCCGCGCGCCAGCGTCTTCATGGGCGTGCCCACGCTGTACGTGCGCCTGCTGGGCGAGACCGGGCTCACGCGCGAAGCGGTGCGCAACATGCGCCTGTTCATCGCCGGCTCGGCGCCCCTGCTGATCGAGACGTTCAACGAATGGCGCGAGCGCACCGGCCACACCATCCTGGAGCGCTATGGCATGAGCGAGACCATCATGCTCACCTCCAACCCGTACCGGCCGGAGCAGGGCGATCGGCGCGGCGGCACCGTGGGCTTCCCGCTGCCGGGCGTGGGCCTGCGCATCCGCGACGAGCAGGGCAACGACCTGCCCGCCGAGGACATCGGCGGCATCCAGGTTCGCGGCCCCAACGTGTTCAAGGGCTACTGGCGCATGCCGGAGAAGACGGCCGAGGAGTTCACCGCCGACGGCTGGTTCAGGACCGGTGATGTCGGAAAGGTCGACGGGCTGGGCTACGTCCACATCGTCGGCCGCAGCAAGGACCTGATCATCAGCGGCGGCTACAACGTCTACCCGGCGGAGATCGAGGGCTTCATCAACGAGCTGCCCGGCGTGGCCGAGAGCGCGCTGGTGGGCGTGCCGCACCCGGACTTCGGCGAGGTGGGCGTGGCGGTGGTGATCGCCAAGCCCGGTGCGAAGCTGGAGCCCGAAGCGGTGGTGGGCACGCTCAAGGCGAAGCTCGCCAACTTCAAGATCCCCAAGCGCTGCTTCGTCGTCGACGAACTGCCGCGCAACACCATGGGCAAGGTGCAGAAGAACCTGCTGCGGGAGCAGTACAAGGCGCTGTTCGACTAGGCCGTGCCAACCCCGGACCGGTGGACGGCACAGGAAGGCTTGCGCCAGCGCGGCGGATGTCCGCGTCGGCCAGGAGCCGACGGCAGCCCTGCTCTCACGGTCTTCATCCGGTGATCGCGTGAAAGGTCTCGGACTCCGTCACCCTTTGTGCTGAGCCGGGCAGCGGGAGCGCGGTCTTGTAGCGCACCTGCTTCAGAGCGAAGCTGGTGCGAATCGTCTCGACACCCGGAATGGGCGTGAGCTGATTGAGGATGAATCGCTCGAGCGCACCGATGTCGCTTACTACAACGCGAAGGAGGTAATCGCAGTCGCCGGTCATCAGGTAGCACTCCATCACCTCCTCGTGTTCGGCGATGCGCCTCTCGAAGTTTGTGAGCGAATCGCGGGATTGTTCCTTGAGGCTGATGCTGATGAAAACACTCAAATCCAGTCCGAGCGTCTTCGGGTCCAGCAGCGCGACGTAGCGTTGAATGACCTTCGCTTCCTGCAGGGCCTTTACTCGGACCAGGCACGGTGACGGCGAAAGGTGGACCCGTCGGGCGAGTTCCACATTCGAAAGCGCCCCGTCCGCCTGCAATTGCGACAGGATGCGAAGGTCGATGATGTCAAGCTTCATTCCGTTCCGCCGCTAAGCCGACTCCGGATCGAAATCGACGCCGATCTCGAACAAGCAGTCGCCGACCTCGACCCAAGCCGCCGCTCGCCTGCACAACACAGTGCCGGCGATAGAACCTGAGACGGTTTGCGGTGCCAACCAGGGTTTTTTGAGGTTGTAGACGGCTGCGAGCGGCTGGCCGGGGACCACGGCTTCGCCAAGCTCGACCAAGGGCTCCCAGACACCGTCTGAATCGCTATGGACCAGACTTGCTCCTGCAACCAGGGTCGCTGTGCGGGTCCCGCCACTGGACCGGCGCGCGGATGCGTCCTCAATCATCTCGAGGGCAAGCAGGCATCGCAAGGTGCCCTCGTGTGCGGCCTGGAGCGCCTTGCGCGCGACCCGTGCGCCACCCCCCGTCTCGGGATTGATGTAGACGACACCCTTGCGTTCACAAGCGGCCGACATGGTTCGCGGCTCCGCCTTCGCGGGACGAAACAGCACACCAAATTCGGCATCAAAGGCCCGTACCATTTCCAGCGTCTTGTGCCGGATCTGGAGATTCGCGGACAGCCGCGCCCTGACGCAAGGGAGGTATTCCAGCGAACTGCCCCCCGAATGCAGGTCGATAACGTAGTCGCAGGTCGGCAGAAGCACTTCCTCGATGTAGTGGGCAATCATCTGTGTCGGCGTGCCGTTCGCGTCCCCGGGGAACGCTCTGTTCAGATTGACGTTGTCTACCGGCGAAAGCCGGTTGTTGGCCACGGCCGCAGGCAGATTGGTCGATGGCAGCACGATCAGCGTGCCAGCCACGTCCTTCGACTCGAAAGCCCGCACCATCTTGGCCAGTGCGATCTGCCCTTCGTACTCGTCGCCGTGTACTCCACCCAGCAGGAGCACGGTGGGGCCTGGAGCGGCGCCCCGGATCACAGTCAACGGGAGCGGTATCCAGCCGTACGCCGACGCGTGAGAGGAATACGGCACGCGCAGGTATCCGGTCTGCTTCCCAACGTTATCGAAACGTATCGATGTTTCAATTTTGGTCACGCTCACACCCGTCGCTCCAGCTGTTTCAGATCGAAGATCGTCAATGTAGCGCTTGTCGGACACGCTTCGCTGGGCAGATTATGCTGGTAGAAACCCCTGGTTTGTTGTTTCGCGATCTGGCGTTGACACATCGATCAAGATGATGGTGAAATACGATGAATCGATATTGATAGAAGTATGGCCAGCGATCTCACCGTTGATGAACAACTGAAGGCCCTGGGGGACTCGGTCCGCATGCGCATCGTCCGCTTGCTTTCGATGCCGCTGCGTTCCCGCTCGGCCGCCGAGGAGACAGGCGGCTTCTGTGCCTGCGACATCGAGTCCGTCATTGGCATCGGGCAGTCCACCGTCAGTCACCACATGAAGCTGCTGCAGCAGTGCGACCTGGTGCACTCCGAAAAGAAGGGCCGCTGGGTGTACTACCGCATCAATCCCGCGGCTTTCGCCAGTCTTTCGCAGGCGCTCGCCCGCTTCGCCGGGGACCAGGCCGCCGCGGGGTCTTGCTGCGACAGCACGGAGGGGGGTGCCGGCGACGGCTCGCCCTCGAAGAGCTCGCGCTTGCGAGTTATCGCCAAGAACAAGTCCTCCTGAATGAAGGTCCCAAGCATGAACCCTTCCACGTCCCAAGCATTCGAGACTACCGTTGTGCACGCGGGTGAAGATCCCGAACGGCACATGGGATCGCTATCCACCCCGATCTATCAGACCGCACTGCACGTCTTTCCCAATGCAGAGGACGGCCACCTGATCCATGAAGGCCACAAGCCTGGCTACTTCTACGGCCGCATGGGCAACCCAACCCAGGCAGCACTCGAACAGGCGATGTGCGAGGTCGAAGGAGGCGAAGCCGCTTTGGCTCTGGCTTCCGGAATGGCCGCGATCAGCAACGCCATCCTTTCGATCGTCGAGCCCGGCGATCACATCGTGGCTCCGGCTTCCCTCTATGCGACCACCGGGGCGTTGTTGGACGGCCTGCTGCCAAAGCTCGGCGTCAAGGTGAGTTATGTCGACGCCACCCACGCGGCCAACTACCAGGAAGCAGTGACACCGAAGACCAAGCTCTTCTACCTTGAGTCTCCTGCCAATCCGACGATGAAGATGGTGGATATCGAGGCGGTCGTTTCCGTTGCCCGATCGAAGTCCATCACCACGGTGATGGACAACACGTTCGCGACGCCCTACAACCAGCGCCCGCTGGACCTGGGCGTCGACGTCGTCGTCCACAGTGCGACGAAGTACTTGGGCGGCCACGGCGACTTGACTGCAGGCGTGATCGTGGGCAGGAAGGACGTCGTCGATCGCGCCCACTGGCAGACGAACAAGGTCCTGGGCGGGGTCATCGCCCCATGGACGGCCTGGCTCGTCATCCGCGGCCTCCGAACCCTGGCCCTGCGGATGGAGCGGCACAACTCCAACGCGCTCAAGCTCGCGCGGTTTCTGGCGAACCATCCGAAGGTGCGCGAGGTCCATTACCCAGGGCTTGAGACCCATCCCCAGCACGTCCTCGCACGTCGGCAGATGAAGGGGTTCGGGGGCATGCTCTCCTTCGACGTGGGCGGGGTCGACGAAGGGCGCCGCCTGGTGGACAACGTGAAGCTTTGCTCGTTGGCGGTCTCGCTGGGCGACGTGTCCACCCTCATCCAGCACTCGGCCTCCATGACGCACGCCATCGTCCCGAGGGAACGGCGGCTTGCCGTCGGCATCACCGACGGGCTGCTTCGCCTCAGCGTGGGCATCGAGGATCCAGACGACCTTGTCGCGGACCTGCGGCAGGCGCTCCAGCACGTCTGACGCGAAGCAAGGCATAGAAAACTACCAGGAGACAAGAATGGATCGCAAGCAGTTCATCAAAGCTGGCCTGGCTTTTTCGCTCACTGGCCTCGTGCCGTTCGCGTCTCGCGCGCAGGCCCGCTGGCCTCAGAGTCCGGTGAAGCTTGTTGTTCCGTTCGCCGCCGGAGGGACCACGGACGCCGTAGCCCGCCTCGTCGGAGCCCGTCTGGGCGAACTCCTGAGCCAGCCCGTTGTCATTGACAACCGGGCGGGGGCGGGAGGCGCCATCGGAGCAGATGCCGTCGCAAAGGCTCCGAAGGACGGGTACACGCTGGGTATCGCGACGGTCTCTACCCACGCCATTGCGCCTGCCATTGCCAAGGCACTGCCATACAGGGCGGATCAGGACTTTTCCCCTATCGGGCTGATCGCCACCACGCCTATTGCCATCTTCGTCCACCCGTCTCTTGGTGCCACCAACCTCGCGGACCTTCGCCGGATCCTGAAGGAGAAGCCCGGCCAGTACAACTTCGGCTCTCCCGGGAATGGATCGCTGGGACATCTCGCAGGTGTCTGGTTCAACCAGTTGATGGGCACCGAGCTGAAGCACGTGCCTTACCGCAGCAGCACGCCTGCCTTGCAGGACCTGCTGGCGGGGCGTGTGCATGTCATGTTCGAGAACATCCCGACGCCGTTGCCGCACGTTCGTGCCGGCTCCTTGCGGGCGGTGGCGGTCATGGCGCCGGAGCGTGTCGCAGTCCTGCCGGATGTTCCGACGACGGCTGAGGCGGGCGCCTCTGAGTTCCAGGCACTGACCTGGACGATGCTGATGGCCCCGGCCGGAAGCCCAGCAGAAGTCGTCACCGCGGCCAACCAGGCGTTGAACCAGGCCCTCAAGGATGAAAAGCTGCGAACGAAGCTGGCCGAAGTCAGCGTGGATGCACGCGGTGGAACTGCGGAGCAGGCGGCGACGTACCTCAGGGCCGAGATCTCGAAATGGGGCGGGCTGGCGAAGAAGTCTGGCGCCGTGTTTGACTAACCGACTCAATGCCCCGCTGCGCGCATCGGGGGCATTGACCGCCGGCGGTACACGAACCTCGGGCTAAACCCTTTTATTTCGATGTTTCTGGAATAATGGGATTATTCAACCATGACTGAATCCGATGTCGTCAAGGCTCTGGCTGCCTTAGCGCAGCCCGTGCGCCTCCAGGTGTTTCGTGCTCTTGTGATCGCGGGTCAGCAAGGCATGACCCCCTCCACCATGGCCGAAGGGCTCGCAATGCCGCCGAGCTCGCTCTCGTTCCACCTGAAGGAACTCATGAATGCCGGACTCGTGACCCAGGAGCGCGCCAGCCGGAACCTGATCTACCGAGCAGCTTTCGACCAGATGAATTCTCTGCTTGGCTACCTCACCGACAACTGCTGCCAAGGCGCCGAGTGCGCAGTCGAAGCCGCGGCCGCGGATTGCCGTTGCTGATCCCTTTTCTCAAGGAGCTGACCATGCGATTCCATGTCCATACCCACGTCGAGGACCTGCAGGCGAGCATCGCTTTCTACTCGAAGATGTTCGGCACGCAGCCCCTGCGCGTAGAAGGCGACTACGCCAAATGGCACCTCGAGAACCCAAGGCTCAATTTCGCCATTTCCACCCGGGGCAGCAAGGCTGGCATCGACCATCTGGGCTTCCAGGCTGATACGCCGGAGGAACTGGCGCAGCTCAAGGCGCGCGCCGAGGCTGCCGACGGGGCTCTCCTCGACGAGGGCGCAACCACCTGCTGCTACGCACGCAGCGAAAAGCACTGGGTCACCGACCCCCAGGGCATCGCCTGGGAGCATTTCCAGACACTGGGTGACATCCCCGTGTTCAGCGAGTCTCAGAAGGCGGCCGCATCGCTGGCCGCCCCCACTGCTTGCTGCCCTCCCCGTGGCAAACCGCTGGGTATTCCGGTCAAGGCCGGGTCTTCGTGCTGCTAGGAGCGCCCATGGCCCAATCCGTTCATGGTGCTCCTTCTTTGCACCGGCAACTCTGCGCCGGCACTGACCGCAATCTCCAAGACCTGACATGAGCATCCCACAGAAGCTGTTCTCCGAGTTCCTGGGCACGGCGCTGCTCTTGGCCATCGTCATCGGCTCCGGGATCATGGGTGAGCGCCTGGCCGGCGCCAACGAGGCGATCGCCCTGGTCGTGAACACGCTGTCCACCATTGGCGGTCTGTACATCCTGATCGAGGTTTTTGGCCCCATCAGTGGTGCCCACTTCAATCCGGTCGTCTCCGCAGTCATGGCGTACAGGGGCCTGCTGCCTCGTGCTTCGCTCCCGGCCTACGTCGTCGCGCAACTTGCCGGCGCCGTGGTGGGGGCGTGGATTGCCCATGCGATGTTCGACGTGAGCATCCTGCAGCTCTCCATGAAGGTTCGCAGCGGTACCGGTCAGTGGTTCGCGGAGGTTGTGGCCACCGCGGGCCTGCTCCTGGTCATCCTGCGCGCACCGGCAGCACGCGTGGCTGCAATGGTGGCGGCCTACATCGGCAGCGCGTACTTCTTCACCGCGTCAACCTCGTTCGCCAATCCGGCGGCCGCCGTCGGGCGGATGTTCACGGAGAGCTTCGCCGGAATCGCACCGGCGAGCGTTCCTGGCTTCGTTGGCGCGCAACTCGTGGGTGCTGCTCTGGCGGTCGCCATCTCCAGCGTCTTCGCCGGCGCGCCGGTCGCAACCGAAATCGAGCCAAAACCAAATGTCTGACGTCACCATCTTCCACAACCCGGACTGCGGAACGAGTCGCAACACATTGGCGCTCATCCGGCATGCCGGCCTTGAGCCCCTTGTCGTCGAGTACCTGAAAACGCCGCCCTCCAAGGAGCAGGTTCGCCAGCTCCTGGCGGAAATGAAGATGCCGCTGCGGCAGCTTCTGCGTGAGAAAGGAACCCCGTACGCAGAGCTTGGCCTGGCGGACCCGAAGTGGGCCGACGAGCAGCTGCTGGACTTCATCCAGCAGCATCCCCTCCTGATGAATCGCCCCGTTGTACGCACCTCCCTGGGGACCAAGCTATGCCGGCCCTCCGAGGCCGTGCTTGAGCTACTTCCTGTCGGCAAGCTCACGCCGTTTAGGAAGGAGGACGGTGAACTGGTTGTCGACGACGGAGTGCGCCGTGCTTGAACCGGCAGCGAACTCGAGACCTCCGCGATCTCGGACGTGCTGGACGGCCTCGGCTTTCCGGGCCAGGTCCTGTCCGAACACCGTGGTCATGCAGGCGACGATCGTGCTTGCCGGCATGGAACGGGCCATCACTCAGACCATGGCGGACGGCCGGACGCGCATCGAGGCGATGCGCGCGCACAACCGCCTTGCGCACCTGGCGGCCTTGCGCGCTTCGCTGGAGCCTGGCAAGTGATCGGCGCGCCGCAAGGGCATCCTGCTTGAAACTCCTTCCCCGCGAATAGGCGGCCGTGGCGACTTCTCGGTAGCTCTCTCACCTCCTGCAAAAGGCGCTATGCGGTGGAGCTGGTCCAGTCCTTCAGGCCGGCTCCGGCGGCACCAGCGTCACCGGCGTGCTCGCGGCCAGCTCCCGCAGGGCGAGCCAGGTCTCGGACGACACCAGCAGCTCGGTCTGCTCCACGGGGTGGACCAGGCGGCCCTCGTCGCGCGTGGCATACCAGCCGGCCGCGAACAGGCCGCGGGCCTCGGAACTCAGATGTTCCGGGCCCGGCCGGGCGTCGGGGGGGAGTTGCCAGCGTGCGTCCATGGCGTGGAACTTAGCGGGGAACCGCTGGCTTGCTGCCGGTGACGAGGCACAAGCGTTGTCGGCGCGCTCCCACGTCAGACACGCGCTGCGCGCGGACGCGGAATGGTCGGATTTCCCACTGATGCACCCGCTGAGCTGCACTTCTTGCGCTTGCATACCCCTGGACCATTTCGCGCTGGACATCATGGGTGCTCGCCGCCCGGAGTCATGAGGCGGCTGTTTCGAGGAACCATGTCGAGCCTGCTTCACCCGCCCCTCCCCGAACTCGCGTCCCTGCTCGACGATTACGCGAGCGATTTCGAGTGGTACAGCTTCTGCCTGGTGTGCGGCCATTCGCCGCCGCGTGGGCAGGACCGATTGCAGTCGCTCTACCAGTCCCAGGCCCGCTGGCGGGGCAGCCGCATGCAGGAGCTCTATCCCCTGGTGTGCGCGCACTGGGACGTGGTGAACCTGGCGCACGACCTGTCGCAGACGCGCAACCAGCTGGAGCGGCGGCCGCTCGAAGGCCTGCTGCGCCGGGCCCAGGCCCACCACCGCCTGCAGGTTCAGGCCTTGCGGGCCCTGTGGGAAGCGGCCTGAAGGCGCGACGCTAGCCGGCATCCCGGCCGGCGATCTGCCGCAGCGCCTGCTCGAACACTTCCGGCGGCTGGCCGCCCTGGATCAGGTGGCGGTCGTTGACGATCACGGACGGCACGGCGTGGATGCCGTGCTGCGTGTAGAAACCCTCTTCCTCTCGCACCTCGCGGGCGTAGGTGTCCGACGAGAGCACCGTCTGCGCGGCCTGGCGGTCCAGGCCCGCGGCTTCCACGGCACCCAGCAGCACCTGCGGATCGGACACGTTGCGCGCCTCGGTGAAGTACACCCCCAGCAGGGACTTCTTGAGCGCCAGTTGCGCCTGCGGGGACTGCAGGCCGGCCCAGTGCAGCAGCCGGTGCGCGTCGAAGGTGTTCCAGACCCGGCCGCGGCCCTGCGCGCGGAACTCGAAACCCAGGTCGGCGCCGCGCTGGCGGATCGACTCCCAGTTGTGCGCCTGCTGCTCGGCCGTGGAGCCGTACTTCTGCGCCAGGTGCTCGCCGATGTCCTGGCCGTCGGGGCCCATCTGCGGATTGAGCTCGAACGGCTTGAAGTGCACCTCGGCGGGCACCTCGCCGTCCAGCCGGCGCAGCGCCTGTTCGAGCGAGGCCAGCCCGACGGCGCACCAGGGGCAGGCCACGTCCGAGACGAAATCGATCTTGAGCGGGGTGGTCATGGCCGCATGCTAGCGGCCGGGTGTTTCCTTGGCCGCGGGCAGGCCTTTGCCGCGCAGGCGGTCAGCGGTCGCTGACGGCCAGCCTGGCCCCCAGGCCGGCGAAGGCCGCGGCGAAGCCGTAGCGCAGCCAGCGCTGCACGCGCGCCGACTCGATCACCAGCGTGCGGAAGGCATGCGCGACGAAGCCGTACGCCACGAACACCACGAACGTCATCAGCATGAAGACCGCGCTGAGCACCAGCAGCTGCGCGAGCGGCTGTCCCGCGGCCGGATCGACGAACTGCGGCAGGAAGGCCAGGAAGAAGATGGTGAGCTTGGGGTTGAGGATGTTCAGCAGGAAGGCCTTCACCACCAGCCCCAGGGCCGACACGCGCGACACGCTGCCGTCCACCGCGAACGCCGAGCGGTCCCGCCAGGTCGCCACCGCCACGTAGAGCAGGTAGGCCACGCCCGCGTACTTGAGCAGCTGGAAGGCCAGGGCGCTGGTGTGCATCACGGCGGCCAGCCCGAGCACCGTGGCCAGCAGGTGCGGCACGATGCCCGCCGTGCAGCCCAGCGCGGCGTACACGCTGGCGGCGCGCCCCTGCACCATGCCGGTGGAGACGGTGTAGAGCACGCCGGTGCCGGGGATCAGCACCACGACGAGGGACGTGACCAGGAATTCGGGCGAGATCATCGCGGGGCTCCTCCAGGGGTCGAGGGTGGGCGGGCGTAGCTGACCGTGAGCGCTTCCCAGACGTGGCCGTCCGGTTCGCTCCAGTACACGATGCGGCCGCCGTGGTCGGTGTTGATGCGGCCGTCGAAGGGGCCGTGCGGCGTGCCGCGGTAGGGCAGGCCGGCCGCCCGCAGCCGGCCGACGAGGGCGTCGAACTCCGCCTCCGACACGCGGAAGCAGTAGTGCTGCTTCGGCAGCGCACCGTCATCCCACTGGTCGAAGTCCAGCGTCAGGCCGTCGCTCACGTACACCGGCGAGAAGGGCCCGATGCCGGTCGGCGACCAGGGCACGCCCAGGAGGCGGGCGAGCAACGCCGCCGACGCGTTGCGGTCGCGGGCGGGAACGATCAGGTGGTCGAGCTCGATGGACATGGGCGCACTCAGTCGGGCGGCAGCATGTCCGGGTTCCACGCCACTTCCCAGAGGTGGCCGTCGGGGTCCTGGAAGTAGCCGGCGTACCCGCCCCAGAAGGTCTTGGCGGCCGGCTTCACGAGGGTCGCTCCCGCGCTCCCGGCCTGCGCCATCACCTCGTCGACCTCGGCTTGCGAGCGCACGTTGTGCGCCAGCGCGAATTCGGTGGCGCTGCGCGGGCCGACCGCGATCCCCACGTCGTGCGCCAGGCTCTCGCGCGGCCACACCGCCAGGCGCAGGCCGCCGTCCAGCTCGAAGAAGGCGACGGCGCCATGCTCGAACTGCTCGCCGACGATGCCGGGCGTGCTCAGGCCCAGGCCGTCGCGGTAGAACGCCACCGCGCGCGCCAGGTCGTCGACCGCCAGGGTGATCAGGGTGATGCGTGGGTTCATGGTGCTTTGCGCGGCCCGGCGGGCGCGTGGCGACACGAAGGAGGCCGCCATCTTGTCACGGAGCGTCCACCCGAACCAGCTTCGGCCGCCCGGTCGGGCTACGACGCCGCCGCCGGAGCCTCCAGCTCCACCACGACGCGCCCGGCCTGCACCTGGTCGCCGGCGCGGGCATGCACCGCCTTCACGATTCCCGCGCTCGCCGCGCTGTGGACGTGCTCCATCTTCATCGCCTCCAGCGTCAGCACGGCCTGCCCGGCGGTGACGTTCTGGCCGGGCTCGACCAGCACCGCGACGACACGGCCGTTCATGGAGGCGCGCACGCGGCCGTCGCCGTTGGAGGCGGTGCCGCGCACCAGCGGCTCCAGGCTGCGGTCGCGCACGTGGTGCGGCTGCGCGCCCGCGACGTGGAAGCGCAACTCGCGGCCGTCGCGCACGAAGGCCAGCCGTTGCGCGATGCCGTCCAGCACGAGCTGTGCGCCGTCCGGTCGCAGCCCGGTGCATTCCAGCGCGTGCACGTCCGCACCGATGCGCACTTCGAAGGTGGTGGCGCGGGTCCGCACGACCTCGGCGGCCACCGTTTCGCCGTCGAGGTCGAAGCGCAGGCCGATCGGCAGGGCCGGCGCCAGCGTTCCCGCCGGCCACGCGGGACCGGCCACCAGCAGCCACGCCGCGAGGGCGCGCGCCCGCGAGCGTTCGGCGGGCGTGGAGGCGGTGAGTTCCTGCTCGTGTTCCCCGATGAACGCCGTCGTGGCCTCACCGCGTGCGAAGGCCGGGTGCAGCAGGCAGCGCGCCAGGAAGGCCTGGTTGGTGGTCACGCCCAGCGCCACCAGCTCGCGCAGCCCGCGCGCGAGCCGGCGCCGCGCTTCGTCTCGCGTGCGTCCGTGCGCCACCAGCTTGGCGATCATGGAGTCGTAGTAGGGCGGGATGACCGCGCCCGGCGCGAGCGCGTGCTCGACGCGCAGGCCCTGCGGCGGCTGCCACGCGGCCAGCGTGCCGCTCTGCGGCAGGAAGCCCTGCGCCGCGTCCTCGGCGCACAGGCGCACCTCGATCGCATGGCCCTGGAAGCGGATCTCGTCCTGGCGCAGCGGCAGCGCTTCGCCGGCGGCCACGCGCAGCTGCCACTCGACCAGGTCCAGCCCGGTCAGCGCCTCGGTGACGGGGTGTTCCACCTGCAGCCGCGTGTTCATCTCCATGAACCAGAAGCGGCCCTCGCGGTCCAGCAGGAACTCCAGCGTGCCGGCGCCTTCGTAGGCGATGGCTTTGGCGGCCGCCACGGCGGCGGCGCCCATGCGTTCGCGCAGCGCGGCGTCGACGGCGGGGGAGGGCGCTTCCTCCACCAGCTTCTGGTGGCGCCGCTGCACCGAGCAGTCGCGCTCGCCCAGGTGGACGGCGTTGCCCTGGCGGTCCGCGAACACCTGGATCTCGACGTGGCGCGGCGCCTCGATGGCCCGCTCCAGGATCACGGTGGCGTCGCCGAAGGCATGCAGGGCTTCCGACTGCGCGCTGCGCAGCAGCCCGTCGAACGCCTCGGCGGTGCGCACCAGCCGCATGCCGCGCCCGCCGCCGCCGGCCGTGGCCTTGACCATCACCGGCCAGTCGATGCCCTCGGCTTCCTGGCGCAGCCGCCCGGGGGACTGGTCGTCGCCCTGGTAGCCGGGGATGCAGGGCACGCCCGCCTGCGCCATCAGGCGCTTGGCACCGGCCTTGTCGGCCATCGCGCGGATGGCCTCGGGCGAGGGGCCGATGAAGACGAGGCCCGCGTCGCGGCAGGCCTGCGCGAAGCCGGCGTTCTCGGCCAGGAAGCCGTAGCCGGGATGGACCGCGTCGGCCCCCGTGCGGCGGGCGGCTTCGAGGATGGCGTGGATGTCCAGGTACGACTGCGCGGGCAGCGGCCCGCCGATGCACACCGCTTCGTCCGCGGCCGATACGTGCGGCGAGCCGGCGTCGGCGCTGGAGTAGACGGCGACGGTCGCGTAGCCGAGCCGGTGCGCGGTGCGCAGGATGCGCAGCGCGATTTCGCCGCGGTTGGCGATGAGGAGCTTGTGGAACCCCACGTCAGTCGTTCTTCGGGAACGTGCCCATGAACTTGGACAGGATCTGCAGCATCACCTCGTCCGCGCCCGCGCCGATGGACACCAGCCGCATGTCGCGGAACAGGCGCGAGATCGGCGCCTCGTCGGTGTAGCCCATGCCGCCCCAGAACTGCAGGCAGCCGTCGGCCACCTCGCGCACCACGCGGCCGGCCTTGAGCTTGGCCATGGTGGCCAGGCGGGTGGCGTCCTCGCCGCGCACCACCCTCTCCACGCCGGCCCAGTTGAGCGCATGCAGGGCCTCGACCTCGGTCTGCAGCTCGGCCAGCTTGTAGTGCACCCACTGGTTGTCCAGGATGGAGCGGCCGAACGCCTTGCGCTCGCGGGTGTATTCGATGGTCTCGCGGATGGCGCGCCGGGCCATGCCGCAGGCGTTGAGCGATCCCCACAGGCGCTCGTGCTGGAACTGCTCCATCTGGTACATGAAGCCCATGCCCTCCTCGCCGATGCGATGGCGCTGCGGCACGCGCACATCGTCGAAGTGCAGCTGCGCCGTGTCCGACGAGTGCATGCCCATCTTGCGGATCTTGCGCGCGACGCTGATGCCCGGCGTCTTCATCGGCACGATGATCAGCGACTTGTTGCGGTGGGCCGAGCCGTCCGAGGTGTTGGCCAGCAGGCAGCAGAAGTCGGCCTGCGTGCCGCTGGTGGTCCACATCTTGCCGCCGTTGATCACGTAGTCGTCGCCGTCCTTGCGCGCGGTGGTCCGGATCGACGCCACGTCCGATCCGCTGCCGACCTCGCTCACGCCCAGGCACCCGACCATCTCGCCGCGGATCGCCGGCGCCAGGAACTCGTCGCGCAGTTCGCGGCTGCCGTGGCGCGCCAGTGCCGGCGTGCACATGTCGGTCTGCACGCCGATGGCCATGGGCACGCCGCCGCAGCGGATCTCGCCCAGCGCCTCGGCCAGTACGGCGGCATAGGAGAAGTCGAGCGCGGCACCGCCGTTCTCTTCGGGCTTGGTGAGTCCCAGCAGGCCCAGCTCGCCCATCTGGCGGAAGAGCTGGTGCGCGGGAAAGATCTCGTCGCGCTCCCACTGGTCGACGTGCGGGTTCACCTGCTCGTCGATCCAGCGCCTGACGGTGGCGCGCAGCTGTTCGTGTTCGTGCGTGAGTTGCATCTTTCCGGTCTCCTTCAGGGGCGCGCCACCGAGAACTGCATCGCGCGCGGTTGCCGCGCTTCGGCTTCGCGGCAGACGGCGAACACTTCGGCGAGCACGGCGCGCGTGTCGCGCGGGTCGATCACGCCGTCGTCCAGCAGGCGGGCGCTGGTGGTGAAGACGCTCATCTGCCCGTCGAAGTGCTCGACGATGCGCCGGCTCATCTCGTCCAGCCGGGCCACGTCGACCTCGCCTTTGCGCTTCATGGCCGCTTCGCTGACGATGCGCATGGTCTGCGCCGCCTGCTCGCCGCCCATGACGGCGGTGCGCGCGTTGGGCCAGCTGAAGCAGAAGCGCGGATGAAAGCCCCGCCCGCACATGCCGTAGTTGCCCGCGCCGTACGACGCGCCGCAGTAGACCGTCACCTGCGGCACGCTGGCGTTGGTGACGGCCTGGATCATCCTGGAGCCGTGCTTGATCATCCCGGCCTGCTCGTAGGCCTTGCCCACCATGAAGCCGGTCGTGTTGTTCAGGTAGAGCAGGGGCGTGCCCGACTGGCAGCAGGCCTGGATGAAGTGGGTGGCCTTGTTGGCGCCGGCCACGTCGATCGGGCCGTTGTTGGTGATCACGCCCACCGGCCAGCCCTCCAGCCGGATGTGGCCGCAGACGGTGGCGCTGCCGTAGTCGCGTCCGAACTCCAGGAAGTCGGAGTCGTCGGCGATGCGCGCGATCACCTGCTTCATGTCGACCGGCCGCTTGAGGTCGGCCGGCATCAGGCCCAGCAGCTCTTCCGCGTCCAGGCGGGGGGGACGGGGCTCGCGCGGCGCCGACCGCGCGCTGCGGTCCCAGTCGATCTGCGCCAGGATGTCGCGGGCGATTCGCAGCGCGTCGCGGTCGTCCTCGGCCAGGTAGTCGCCCAGGCCCGAAATGCTGGTGTGCATCTCGGCGCCGCCCAGCTCCTCCTCGGTGGCGACTTCGCCGGTGGCGGCCATGAGCAGCGGCGGCCCGGCCAGGAAGGCGCGCGAGCGGCCGCGCACCAGGATGATGTAGTCCGACAGGCCCGTCTGGTAGGCGCCGCCCGCGGTGGAGGAGCCGTGCGTGACGGTCACCACCGGCAGCCCCGCGGCCGACAGGCGCGCCAGGTTGCGGAAGGTGCTGCCGCCGCGGATGAAGTCCTCGACCCGGTAGGTCATGAGGTTGGCGCCGGCCGATTCGACCAGCTGCACGTAGGGCAGCCTGTTCTCCAGCGCGAGCTCCTGCACGCGCAGCAGCTTGTCCAGGCCCATGGGCTGCAGCGCGCCGGCGTCGATGCCCGAGTCGGACACCAGCACCATGCAGCGCACGCCGCTGACGAAGCCGATGCCGGCGACCATCCCGCCGCCCGGCACGCTGCGGTCCAGGTCATCCGTGTCCAGGCCCAGGCCGGCCAGCGAGGCCAGCTCCAGGAAGGGCGCGCCCGGGTCCAGCAGCAGGGACAGGCGCTGGCGCGGCAGCAGCTGGCCGCGCTGCTCGAACCGCTCGCGCGCGGCGGTCGACTTGGCGCGCGTGCGCTGTTCGTACGTGCGCACCCGCTGCAGCAGGCCGAGCATGTGCTCGCGGTTCGCGGCGAAGGCTTCGCTGCCGGGGGCGACGGTGGTTTCGATCTGGGGCATGCGGCGGGGTTGGCGGTCGGGCGGCGTTCGACTCTAGCGGTGGGGGGCGGCGGGGGCTATTCGGGTATTGCCGACGGGGGCCCGTCGTTCCTGGGGGGCCGACTTGGGCCGGTGGGTGGGGATCGATGGGAGCCTTCTTGCGGGTCTTTGGCTAATGCTCATTGGTGTTCGTGGCCTGCGGCAGGGGGTCCCCGGCGGGGGGCTCATGCTGTGCCTCTTCGCCTGCTTCGCTGGCGCTCGCAGTGCTGCGCGCATCGCTTGAGTGGTGCGGGCCCTCGCGGAAAAACTCACTTCGCGCTGCTGCGCACCGCTCCGTTCAGACAGTTTCCGCGAGTCAGTGGTTCATCAACGAGCTGCGCCCGCTTGCCGCGGGCTCGCAGGGCCCGCACCACTGCGCGACGCTCGGCACAGAAATCGCCCCCCGCCGGGGACCCCCTGCAACGAGCTGCGCCCGCTTGCCGCGGGCTCGCAGGGCCCGCACCACTGCGCGACGCTCGGCACAGAAATCGCCCCCCGCCGGGGACCCCCTGCCGCTGGGCACAGCGGTGGCCGACCAGGCAGGGCTCCTGCTAGGCCCCCGTCATTCCCGCGAAGGCGGGAATCCAGTGCGTCCGCCTTCGGCGGGCTTCAGGGAAGCACTGGATCCCCGCCTTCGCGGGGATGACGTGGCAAAGAAAAGCGGAGCGCAGTGGCGAGGGAGTCGGCGGAGCGCAGTGGCGAGGCAGGCGGCGGGGCGCAGAGGGTTTCCTGCTCGCACTCGCACCCTGCTCCCACGCGGCAGGCGGTGCCTGGCCCGGGCGATTTGTGGGACGAGCCGGGCTTTCCGCGGCCCGGCCGTTGCGAGCCGAAGGCGAGCTTGAAATGAACAACTGACTCGCGGCAGCTGTCTGAACGGAGCGCTGCACCGCAGCGCGCAGTGAGTTCTGCCGCGCAGGCCGGGCCGCGGAATGCCCTGCGAGTTGCGAGTGCGAAGCGCGAGCAACCGGCCCACCATGAGCCCGGGCCAGGCACCGCCTGCCGCGCGGGCGCACGGCCCCAACAAGCGCTACCCTCCTGCCATGGCCAATCGCAAAACCGTCCGCATAGGAGGCGCCTCCGGCTTCTGGGGCGACAGCCGGGTCGGGCCGGCGCAGCTGGTGCAGTCCGGCGCGATCGACTACCTGGTGTTCGACTACCTGGCCGAGACCACCATGGCCGTGCTGGCCGGCGCGCGGGCGAAGAAGCCGGAGCTGGGCTGGGCCACGGACTTCGTCGACACCGCCCTGCAGCAGGTGCTGCCCGAGGCGATGCGGCGCGGCATCAAGGTCGTGGCCAACGCCGGCGGCATCAACCCGCAAGGCTGCGCGCAGGCGGTGAAGGCGCTCGCCGCATCCATGGGCCTGTCGCCGCGCATCGCGGTGGTGGAGGGCGACGACGTGGCCGCCCGGATGCCGTCGCTGCGCCAGCAGGGCGCCACCGACATGTTCACCGGCGAGGCGCTGCCCGCGCGCGTGCTCAGCGCCAACGCCTACCTCGGCGCCTTCCCCATCGCGAAGGCCCTGGCCGCCGGCGCCGACATCGTGATCACCGGGCGCGTGGTGGACAGCGCCGTCACGCTCGGTCCGCTGATCCACGAATTCGGCTGGGGCGCGGACGACCACGACCACCTGGCGGGCGGCAGCCTGGCCGGCCACATCATCGAATGCGGCTGCCAGGCCACCGGCGGGCTCTTCACCGACTGGGCCGAGGTGCCGGACTGGGCCCACATCGGCTACCCCATCGCCGAATGCGCCGACGACGGCAGCTTCGAGATCACCAAGCCGCCCGCCACCGGCGGCCTGGTGCGCGCCGCCTGCGTGGCCGAACAGCTGCTGTACGAGATCGGCGACCCGGGCGCCTACCTGCTGCCCGACGTGGCCTGCGATTTCCGCCAGGTGCGCATCGAGCCCTCGGGGCCGGAACGCGTGCGCGTCTCGGGCGCGCAGGGCCGCGCGCCGGGTCCGCGCTACAAGGTCTCGGCCACGCAGCTCGCCGGGTACCGCTGCGCCGGCTCGATGGTGCTGGTGGGGCGCGAGGCCGCGGCCAAGGCGCGCCGCACGGCCGAAGCGATCCTGGAGCGCACGCGCGAACTGCTGGCGCAGGCGGGGCTGGCCGATTTCAGCTCGGCGCAGGTCGAGCTGCTCGGCTGCGAGGGCCTGTACGGCCCGCATTCGCGTGCGGCGCAAGCGCGCGAGGTGATGGTGCGCATCGTCGTGGACCACCCCGACAAGCGGGCACTGGAACTGTTCGCACGCGAGATCGCGCCCGCAGGCACCTCCTGGTCGCCGGGCACCACCATGCCGGCGGGCGGCCGGCCGTCGCCTTCGCCGCTGGTCAAGCCGTTCGCCTTCCTGCTGGACAAGGCGGGCGTGCCGGTGCGGGTGAGCGTCGACGGCGGCCAGGCCATGGTGGTGGACATCGCCCCTGGCGGTGAACTGCAGCCCCCCGAGCCGCTGCCGCTCCCGCCTTCCTGGGCCGCCGCGCCGGATGAGCCGGAGGTCGAAGTGCCCCTGGTCCGCCTGGCCTGGGCGCGCAGCGGCGACAAGGGCGACATGGCCAACATCGGCGTGATCGCGCGCCGGCCCGAGTGGGCGCCGCTGCTGTGGGACCGGCTCACGCCCGAAGTGGTCGGCGCGTACTTCGCGCACCTGGCGCAAGGGCCGGTGGAGCGCTTCCACCTGCCGGGGATCCACGCGATCAACTTCGTGCTGCACCGCGCGCTGGCCGGCGGCGGGCCGGCTTCGCCGCGCTTCGATCCGCTGGGCAAGGGCTTCGCGCAGATGCTGCTGGACCTGCCGGTGAAGGTGCCGCGCTCGCTGGCGCAGGCGCTCTGATCAGAACTTGCCGTGCCGCCCTTCGCCGGCGGCGAAGCGCGCGGCGCCCTCGAGGCCGTCGGCCATGCAGGGGTGGCCACCGCACCACTCCTGGTGCAGCGCCTCCTCCAGCGACAGCCCCCATTGCCGATAGGCGCTCAGGCGGTCGGCGCGCAGCGTGCGCTGCGGGAAGGCCGCGAGCTGTCCGGCCAGCGCGATCGCCGCTTCGCGCGCCTGGCCCGCGGGCACCACGCGGTTGCACAGGCCCATCTGCAGCGCTTCGGCGCTGCGCACCTGGCGGCCGGTGAGGATCAGGTCCATGGCATGGCCCATGCCGATCAGGCGCGGCAGGCGCACGGTGCCGCCGTCGATCAGCGGCACGCCGAAGCGGCGGCAGTAGACGCCGAAGTACGCGTCCTCCTCCATCACCCGCAGGTCGCACCACAGCGCCAGCTCCATGCCGCCGGCCACGGCCGCGCCGCTGACCGCGGCGATCACCGGCTTGGAGAGCAGCAGGCGCGAAGGGCCCATCGGGCCCTGCGGCTGCGGCGTGCCCGGCTGGAAGTCGAGCTCGGCGAACACGTCCTGCGCCTGGCCGGCCAGGCGGGCGCCGGTCTGCAGGTCCCAGCCCGCGCAGAAGTGGCCGTGCGCGCCGTGGAACACCGCGACCGAAGCCGCGTCGTCGGCGTCGAAGGCCAGGAACGCCTCGTACAACTGCCGCGCGGTGTCGCGGTCGACCGCGTTGCGCACCTCGCGCCGGTCCAGCGTGACGATCGTGACCGGGCCCTGCTTCTCGGTTCTCACGGGGGTCTGCATGGAGGGCATTACACCGGCGCGCGTTGGCGACCCCCTCGGGGCGAACCCTGTAACGGGCGGCAGGGGCCACGGCTATAACCGGACCCCACACAACAAAGGCGCACGCGCGGTGCAATTCCTCCAACTGGTGATCAGCGGCATCGCGCAGGGATGCATCTACGGCCTGATCGCCCTGGGCTTCGTGCTCATCTACAAGGCGACCGAGACCGTGAGCTTCGCCCAGGGCGAGCTGATGATGCTGGGCGCCTTCTGCGGGCTGGCGGTGATGGTGCTGATGGGCCTGCCGTACTGGGTGGCGGTGCTGTCGGCCATCGCGGCCATGGCGCTGTTCGGCGTGCTGCTCGAGCGCGTGGCGCTGCGTCCCATCCTCGGCCAGCCGGCCTTCTCCATCGTGATGCTCACGATCGGCATCGGCTACGTGGCGCGCGGCGGCATCACCATGATCCCGGCCATCGGCACCGAGACCCACGCGCTGCCCGTGCCCTACAAGGACGTGATCTGGCGACTGGGCGGCCTGGTGGTCAACGCGGAGCAGGTGGTGGTGATCGCCGCCACCGCCGGCCTGTGCGCGCTGCTCTACGCCGCCTTCCGCTACAGCAAGGTGGGCATCGCCATGCAGGCGGCATCGCAGAACCAGCTGGCCGCCTACTACATGGGCATCCCGGTGCGCCGGCTCAACAGCCTGGTGTGGGGTCTGGCGTCGGCGGTGGCGGCCATCGCCGGGCTGCTGCTGGCGCCCATCACCTTCGTGCACGCCAACATGGGCTTCATCGGCCTCAAGGCCTTCCCGGCCGCGGTGGTGGGCGGCTTCGGCAGCCTGCCGGGCGCCATCGTCGGCGGCCTGATCATCGGCGTGGTGGAGTCGCTGGCCGGCTTCTACCTGCCCGAGGGCTTCAAGGACATCGCCGCCTACATCGTGGTGCTGGTGATGCTGGTGGTGCTGCCGAACGGGCTGTTCGGCGAGAAGCTGCGCAAGAAGGTCTAGCCATGCGCTTCATCTTCAAGACCCACTACGACCAGGACATCCGCCTGGCCAAGCATGGCGGCCACGTGTTCTGGTACGGCGCGCTGGCGCTGGTGATGGTCGCCGCGCCCTGGCTGCTGTCCGAGTACCTGCTGGCGCAGCTCACGTTCATCCTGATCTACGGCATCGTCGGCCTCGGGCTGATGATGCTGGCGGGCTTCACCGGCCTGTTCTCCATCGGCCATGCGGCGTTCTTCGGCGCGGGTGCCTACACCCAGGCCGTGCTCACCAACATGGGCTGGCCGTTCCCGCTGGCGATGGCCGTCGCGGGCGCGCTGTCGGCGGTGGTGGGCGTGGTGGTCGGGCTGCCGGCGCTGCGGGTCAAGGGCATCTACCTGGGCATCGCCACGCTGTCGTTCGGCTTCATCGTGGAGGAGGTGTTCGCCCGCTGGGAGAAGGTGACGGGCGGCAACGCCGGCCTGATGGTGGGCACGCCCAAGGCGTTCGGCTGGGCGGCCGACACCGGCGACTCGTTCTACTACGTGTGCCTGGTGACGGCGGCCATCGCCACGCTGGCCTGCGTGAACCTGCTGCGCTCGCCCACCGGCCGCGCCTTCGTGGCCATCCGCGACTCCGAGATCTCGGCCCAGAGCATGGGCATCCACCTGGCCTGGTACAAGACGCAGAGCTTCGCCTTCTCGGCGGCGCTGGCGGGTATCGGCGGCGCGCTGTACGCCCACCAGATCCGCTTCCTCTCGCCCGACCAGTTCAACATCATCCAGTCGATCGACCTGCTGCTGATGGTGGTGATCGGCGGCCTGGGCTCGCTGCACGGCGCCTTCCTCGGCGCCATCTTCCTGATCGGGCTGCCGCAGGCCATCGCGGCGGTGAAGGACGTGCTGCCGCCGTCCATCGGCCAGGCGCCCGGCCTGAAGGCGGTGGTCTACGGCCTGGTGCTGATCGCCTTCGTGCTGTTCGAGCCGCTCGGGCTGTACGGCCGCTGGCTCAAGGTGCGCGCCTGGTTCCAGCTGTTCCCGTTCTACCGCAAGGGCATGTTCCGGCGGCAGAAGTCCTTCCAGAAGTCGGAGCGGCTGCGGTGAACGGCCCCGGGATCCTGCTCTCGGCGAAGAACCTGTCGGTGCGCTTCGGCGGCGTGCTGGCCGTCAACAACGTGAGCTTCGACGTGCGGCGCGGCGAGGTGTTCACGCTGATCGGGCCCAACGGCGCGGGCAAGACCACGGTGTTCAACCTGATCAGCCGCATCTACAACCCCACCACCGGCACCATCGACTACGAGGGCCAGCCGCTCACGCGCCAGCCGCCGCACCGCGTGGCCGGGCTGGGCATCGCTCGCACCTTCCAGAACATCGAGCTGTTCGAGCATGCGACGGTGCTGCACAACCTGCTGATCGGCCGCCACACCCACCGCAGCACCGGCATGTGGAACGAGCTGTTCTTCACCAGCCGCGTGCGCGCCGCCGAGATCCAGGCGCGCGAGAAGGTCGAGCAGGTGATCGAGCTGCTGGACCTGCAGCACTACCGCGACACCATGGTCGCCGGGCTGCCGTACGGCGTGCGCAAGGTGGTGGAGCTGGCCCGTGCGCTGTGCACCGAGCCGCGCCTGCTGCTGCTGGACGAACCGTCCTCGGGCCTGAACGTGGAGGAGACCGAGGACATGGCGTTCTGGATCCAGGACATCCAGCAGGAGCTGGGCACCACCGTGCTGATGGTCGAGCACGACATGACGCTGGTGTCCAAGGTGTCCGACCGGGTGCTGGCCATGAACCAGGGCGAGGTGCTGGCGGTGGGCACGCCGGCCGAGGTGCAGGCGCACCCGGGCGTGATCGAGGCCTACCTGGGCGCGGCCGAGGACGTGGCCATGCTGCGGCGGGAGGCGGCGCGATGACCGCCGCGCCGGCCGTTACCTCCGCGCGCGGCGGCGACCAGCCGGTGCTGCGGCTGGCCAACGTGGAATCGGCCTACGGGCCGGTCAAGGCCATCCGCGGCGTGAGCCTGCAGGTGCGGCGCGGCGAGATCGCCACCGTGCTGGGCTCCAACGGCGCGGGCAAGTCCACCATCCTCAAGACCATCTCCGGGATCATCGATCCGCTCAAGGGCCACATCGAGTTCAAGGGCGAGGACATCACCGCACGCGACCCGGCCCACATCGTGCAGCAGGGCCTGTCGCACGTGCCCGAGGGCCGCGAGGTGTTCCCGCTGCTGTCGGTGCACGACAACCTGGCGATGGGCGCGTACACGCGCAAGGACCGCGACGCGGTGGCGCGCGACATGGAGGCGGTGTTCGCCTACTTCCCCATCCTGCGCGAGCGCGCGTCGCAGGACGCCGGCCTGCTCTCCGGCGGCCAGCAGCAGATGCTGGCGATCTCGCGCGCCATCATGGCGGCGCCCGAGCTGATCCTGCTGGACGAGCCCAGCCTGGGCCTGTCGCCCAAGCTGACCAAGGAAATCTTCGAGATCGTGGTGCGCATCAACCGCGAGCGCGGCACCACCCTGCTGCTGGTGGAGCAGAACGCCAACATGGCCCTGAACGCCGCCGACTACGGCTACGTGCTGGAGAACGGCCGCATCGTGATGGAGGACACCTGCGCGCGCCTGCGCGAGAAGGAGGACATCCGCGAGTTCTACCTGGGCATGAAGGAAGCGGGCGTGCGCGGCGAGCGGCGCTGGAAGAAGAAGAAGACCTGGAGATGACCGCATGAGCAACCTCTGGGAAGCCATCGACATCGAGCCGCGCCACGACGTGGTGGTGGAGGGCGAGACGCTGCCGGTGATCTTCTGGAACGCCGTGCGCCAGCGCGGGCCCGGCGTCTGGATGCGGCAGAAGGAGCTGGGCCTGTGGCGCAGCTGGACCTGGGACGACGCCGGCCGCATCGTGCGCGAGCTCGCCGGTGGCCTGATGGCGCTGGGCTTCCAGCCGCGCGACACCGCCTCCATCCTGGCCAACACCCGGGCCGAGTGGGTGTGGGCCGACCTGGCGGTGTTGTCGGCCGGCGGCGTCTCCAACGGCATCTACCCGACGGACGCGCCCGCCCAGGTGCAGTACCTGTGCGAGGACTCGGGCACCAGCATCCTGTTCGTCGAGGACGAGGAGCAGCTGGACAAGGCACTGGAGGTGCGCGCGCAGCTGCCGCGCCTGCGCAAGATCGTGGTCATGGACATGGAAGGCCTGCGCGACCTGGACGACCCCATGGTCCTGGGCCTGGACGCGCTGCGCGAGCTGGGACGCGTGCACGACGCGCAGCACCCCGAGGCGCTGCAGCACCGCGTGCAGGCCTGCCGGCCCGAGGAACTGGCCATCCTGGTCTACACCTCCGGCACCACGGGCAAGCCCAAGGGCGCGATGCACAGCCACGGCGCGCTGGTCTATATCACGCGCGCCTACGGCCCGATGCTGCCGCAGGCCGAGGGCGACGAGCGCATGTGCTTCCTGCCCCTGTGCCACATCGCCGAGCGCATCGCGGGCGAGTACTTCCCGCTCTACACCGGCTCGCGCATCAACTTCGTGGAGAACCCGGAGACGGTGCCGGAGAACATCCGCGAGATCCAGCCCACGGTGTTCTTCGCCGTGCCGCGGGTGTGGGAGAAGTTCTATTCGGCCGTGATGATCGCGCTGCGCGAATCCACGCGGCTGCAGCAGGCCGTGTACGCGTGGAGCATCGGGGTGGGGGGCCGCATCGCCGACCACGTGCTGGCGGGCCGGCCGGTGCCGGCCGCGCTGAAGTTCCAGTTCCGCATCGCGCGCGCCCTGGCGCTGGACAACGTGCGCAAGCTGATCGGTATCCACAAGGCGCGCTTCCTGCTCACCGGCGCGGCGCCGATCTCGCCGGACCTGATCCGCTGGTACCTCTCGCTCGGGCTGCCGATGCTGGAGGCCTGGGGCATGACCGAGACCTGCGGCGCCTCGTCCTGCGTGCCGCCCGGCCGCATCAAGCCGGGCAGCATCGGCCCCGCGGGCGCGCACAACCAGATGCGCATCGATCCGGCCACCGGCGAGATCCAGGTCAAGGGACCCAACGTCTTCATGGGCTACCTCAACCAGCCGCGGAAGACGGCCGAGTCCTTCACGGCCGACGGGTGGTTCCGCACCGGCGACGTGGGATCGGTGGACGACGACGGCTACTTCCGCATCACCGACCGGATGAAGGACATCATCATCACGGCCGGCGGCAAGAACATCACGCCCAGCGAGCTGGAGAACGAGCTGAAGTTCTCGCCCTACATCACCGACGCCGTGGTCATCGGCGACAAGCGGCCCTACCTCACGGTGATCGTGATGATCGACCAGGAGAACGTCGAGAAGTACGCGCAGGACCACGACGTTCCCTTCAGCAACTACGCCAGCCTGACCCGCTCACGCGAGGTGCAGGACCTGATCCAGGGCGAGATCGACCGCGTGAACGGCAAGTTCGCGCGCGTGGAGCAGATCAAGCGCTTCTTCCTGCTGGACACGCAGCTGACCGCGGAGGACGAGGAGCTCACCCCCACCATGAAGCTCAAGCGCAAGCTGGTGGAGAACAAGTACTCGCCGCAGATCGAGGCGATGTACCGCTGAACGCGGCTCGTCTGCGGGATTACGCCAGCTTGACACCCCGGGGGCCGGGGGAAGAATCGCGCCGTTCACCCAGGGCGTTTGCCTTCCATTTCAGGAGACGAGGACATGCCAAGAAACTTCCGACTGCTCGCGGCCTGCGCGGCCCTGTCCCTGGCCGGCGGCGCCGCGCTCGCGCAGCAGCAGGGCGTGAGCAAGAACGAGATCGTGATCGGCACCATCCAGGACCTTTCGGGCCCGCTGGCGGGATTCGGCAAGCAGGCGCGCATGGGCATGCAGCTGCGGGTGGACGAGCTCAACGAGCAGGGGTCCGTGCACGGCCGCAAGCTGAAGCTGCTGGTGGAGGACGACGGCTACGACCCGCGCAAGGCGGTGCTGGCCGCGCAGAAGCTGGTCAACCAGGACAAGATCTTCATCATGGCCGGCCACCTGGGCACCGCGCAGAACATGGCGGCCATGCCGGTGCAGTTCGAGAAGGGCGTGATCAACTTCATGCCCATCACCGCCGCGCGCGAGATGTTCGAGCCCTTCCACAAGCTCAAGTTCGCTTTTGCCGCGACGTACTACGACCAGATGCGCACCAGCCTGCCCAAGCTGGTGAAGGACAAGAACGCCAAGAAGGTCTGCACCATCTACCAGGACGACGAGTTCGGCCTGGAGGTGCTGCGCGGGGCCGAAGCGGGCCTCAAGACCATCAACATGGAACTGGCCGAGAAGACCTCGTTCAAGCGCGGCGCCACCGATTTTTCCTCGCAGGTGGCGCGCATGAAGGGCGCGGGCTGCGACATGGTGGTGCTGGGCACCATCATCCGCGAGACCATCGGCACCATCGGGGAGTCGCGCAAGACCGGCTTCAGCCCCACCTTCATCGGCAGCAGCGCCAGCTACACCGACCTGATCCACAAGCTGGGCGGGCCCGCCATGAACGGCCTGTACGCCACGATGCAGGTGCAGCACCCGTACCTGGACGAGTCCTCGGACAAGATCCGCTTCTGGGCCAACAAGTACAAGACCAAGTTCAACGAGGACCCGACCGTGTTCTCGGTCTATGGCTACAACATCATCGACTGGTTCATCCAGGCCGCGCAGAAGAACGGCCCCAACCTCACCAGCGACAGCCTGGTCAAGACCATGGACGGCATGACGATGGCGCCCGACATCTTCGGCGGCGCCGTCCAGTCCTTCGGCGCGCAGAAGCGCCTGGGCAGCAACGAGTCCCGGCTCTCGATGATCGAGAACGGGAAGTGGAAGGTGATCTCCGATTACGTGAAGCCCTGACGGGATCCAGTCCTCGAGGAGGAGGGCCGGGCCCGCGCCCGGCTTTTCAGCCGGGCCGGGTGCCCGGCTTTTTCATGGGCGCGGCAGGGCGGCCAACTGCTCGATGACGGAACGCAGCAGCTGCCGCGCGGCCTCGTCGCAGAGCAGGGAGTCGGGGCGGTACAGCAGGCACGCCAGACGATCCCGGGTGAGCACCACCGGTCGGCCGTCGGCATCGGTGGCGAGCACCTGCCAGTCCGGCGGCGGCTGCACCAGCTCCAGCGTGGCGTAGCGGCCGGCGCCGAAAGTCTCGCCGGTGTCGGTGCGGGTGCAGCGCAGGGCGCGGCCGTGTTCGCCGGCGACCGGCCGGATCTGCGCGCCGGCCTGCGCGAGCAGGCGGTAGGCCGCGTCACCGATGGCGACGAGGGCCGGACCTTCCGGTGTGGGGGCCGTCCCGGCGAGCAGGTGGACCGCATCGACGTCGCCCTCGGTGTCGATGCCGAGCGACGCCAGCGTGTCGGCAAGCGCGGCCTCGAAGGGATCGCCTTGCGCCAGCAGGCGTACCGCCAACGGGGCGAGCGGGCCGGAGGCGACGCGGGTCGTACCGGGCGCATCCTCCAGGCCGAACGCGCGCCAGAGCGAACGCGTCTTCAGCCGCGACTCCGCTTCCTCCCGGCCGGGCGACGAGTCGGCCAGCAGGTCGCCGCCGGTGCGCACCTCGGCGACGTCGCCGTGCACGGCGGCGGCGCGCAGCAGCGTGCCCACCAGCGCATCGCCGTCCGCCGACACCTGGACCACCAGGCCGCCGTACCAGCCGCGCGGGCTGGCCTCCAGGTCGGCGATGGCGCGCAGGGCTTCGGCGCGCGGCGCGCCGGTGAGCATCACGGGCGCCGCGGTCGCGACGATCGCGTCCCAGGCGTCGCAGCCCTGGCGCAACTTGCCGCCCAGGCGATCGACGGCATGCACCACCGTCGCCAGCGACATCGGCCGGCGCCGGTCGAGCAGGCGCAGGCTGCCCGGTTCGCACAGCGGCGCCAGGTCGTTGCGCAGAGCGTCGCTGCACACGGCCAGCGCCGCGGCATCGACCTCTTCGTTGAACAGCTCGCGCAGCGACTCGGCCTCGCCCTGGGCACCGGGGCGGCGGGCCACCGTGCCGCAGACGGGGAGCGATTGCACCTCGCCGCCGCGCACCACCAGCTGCAGGTCGGGCGAAGCGCCCAGCAGGCGCAGGCCGCTGCCGTCGTTGAGGAAGAAACTCGCCGGCGCGGGGTTGGCCGCACGGAGCCGCGCGAAGGCCTTTGACGGCGGCATCGCCACGCGGCGGCGGTAGCTCTGGCTGAGGGTGAGCGAAACCAGCGGGCGCTCGCGCAGGACCGTGAGGGCGCGGCCTACCATCTCGGCGTAGCCGCCGGGGGCGAAGTCGTCGCCGGGTGCGGGAACGCCGGGCGAAGTGGGGGTTGCGTCCACCGGTTCGCTGGCCGCTTCGACGCCCGGGAGGCTAAGTTGCACGAAGGACCATCGCCCGTCGGCATCGCGCCGCAGCAGGCGCTCGGGGAAGTAGAAGACGCCGAGTTCTGGATTGCCGCCTCCGCGGGGATGACGGGAAGGGGGGCCGTCACCACCGGCATGAATGCCGTCACCCCCGCGGAGGCGGGGGTCCAGTGCTTCCGTCTTCCTGGCCAGCCGATGCGCCTCGAACCGCAACGCCCCCAGCAACAGGACATCCGGCGAAGGCTGGAAGCAGCGCAGCAACCCCCGCAACTGCGCGACCGGTGAAACGCCAGCGCCGCGTCGCAATCCCGAACGCCAGCCCTGCAGCGCCTGCGACCCGAACAAGGCCGCCCCGAACCCCGTCAGCGCCCGGACCTCCACCCCGTCCTCGAACACCCCGATCCGCAGCGCCGGCCGCGCGACCAGCGTGGCCTGCAGCGGGTGCAGCCCCGCGATGCCGGCGTCGACGCCGAAGTACAGGCCTTCGCAAGCATCGAGCGCGGCGAGCGCCCGTTCGGCCTCTTCCGGCGAACAGGCGCCGCGCTCGATGCGCATCATTCCATCTTGATGCCGGTGCGCTTGATGACAGGCGTCATCGTGCGCAGTTCCTGCTGCATGAAGCGCGCAAGGTCCTGGGGCGATCCGCCGATGGGCTCCATGTACTGCGCGTGCATCTTCTCCTTGGTCTCGGGCATGGCGAGCACCGCGTTGATCTCCTGGTTCATGCGCCGCACGATGTCGTCGGGCGTGCTGGCCGGCGCCATGATGGCCATCCAGGCCAGGTTCTCGATCTCGGGCAGGCCGGCTTCCTTCATGGTCGGGATGTCGGGCGTCAGCGCGCTGCGCTTGGCGGTGGAGACGGCCAGCGTGCGCAGCTTGCCGGCCTTGACCTGGGGCAGCACGGCGACGGCCGGCACGCAGGCGAACTGCACGTCGCCCTGCAGGATGGCCAGGACCGCCAGCGGCGACGACGCGTAGGGGATGTGCACCGCGTAGGTGTCGGTCTTGACCTTGAGCAGCTCGATGCCCAGGTGCGACAGGCTGCCCACGCCGGTGGAGGAGAAGTTGAACTTGCCCGGGTTCTGCTTCATGGCACCGACCAGGCCGCGCAGGTCGTTGATGCCCGAGTCGCTGCGCACCGTGCAGACGTTGGCCTGGCCGCCGGCCAGCACCACCGGCTTGAGCTCGGTGAACGGGTTGTACGGCAGGTTCTTGTAGAGCACCGTGTTGTAGACCAGCGGACCGTTGGTGCTGATCACGTAGGTGTAGCCGTCGCCGGGCGACTTGGCCACGGCGCCGGTGCCGTTGTTGCCCCCGGCGCCGGGGCGGTTCTCCACCACCACCGGCTGGCCCAGGCGCGGCGAGAGGCGCTCGGCGACGATGCGCGCCGCGACGTCGGGCGAGGAGCCCGGGCCGTAGGGCACGACGATGCGCACCGGCTTGTTCGGCCAGCCCGAGCTGGATGCAGCGGCCTGCTGGGCGCCCGCGTTGAGCGAGAAACTGGCCAGGCCGGCGGCGGCCAGGGCGGTGGTGAAGAGGCGGCGGGACAAGAGCGTTTTCATGGTTCGATCGGTTCGGTCTGCTGGAACAAGTCGCCTTCGGCGGCCACGAAGCCGGCCACGAGCGTGCGGTAGGTCGATTCCACGATGGCCGGCAGGCCCGGGAACGAGGCTTCGTGCTCAGCCGCCAATCCTCGCACACGTTCGAACACCTGGGCCTGGCGGGCAGGGGCCTGCACCTGGAAGGCGTCGCGCTTGAAGCGGGTGGCATCGCGCACGCACTGCGCGCGCTGCGCGAGCAGCGCGACGATCTGCTCGTCGAGCGAATCGATGCGCTGGCGCAGGTCGGCCAGGGTCGGGGCCACGGGCTGGTAGGCCGGGTCCTTGAAGCGGCGCACCGGCGGCGTGGTGGTGGAAGGTTCGCTGGAGGAAGAGGGCATCCGTCGCTCGAGGCAAAACCACGAGCGTACCGCGATGCCCGCGAAGCAGACGAAAGGATGAACCCGGGGTCAGGCGCGCGGCGCGCCCTGGCCGCGGCCGACCCACAGCGCCGCGACGCCCGCGCTGGCCACCGCCAGCACCACGCTCAGCACCATGATCCAGCGGTAGCCGGCGACGAAGGCGGAATGCACGGCGTCGCGCACCACGGCCGCGGCCGGGCCGCCGGCGTTCGCGGGCACCTCGATGCCGGCCAGCCGCGCGCGCTGCTCCCACACCGCGTCCAGCACCGGCGCCGGCAGGGCGCCCGAGCGCAGGCGGCCCAGCAGCGCGGGTTCGAACACCAGCGCCATCACCCAGCCGAACACCGCGATCGCCAGCAGGCCGGCCACGCGCGACATCGCGTTGTTGACGCCCGAGGCGGTGCCGGCGTCCGCCGGGCCGACGGCGTTCATCACCGCCGTGGTCAGGGGTGCGATGGCGATCGCCATGCCCAGGCCCAGCACCGCGATGCCGGGCAGGAAGTGCAGCCAGTAGCTCGCGCCGGTGCCGGGCAGCAGCAGCAGCGCGAAGCCGGCGCCCGCGATGAGCGGCCCGACGATCAGCGGCTTGCGCGCGCCGTGCCGGTCGACCAGCCCGCCGGCCCAGCGCGAGAGCAGGAACAGGATGGCCACGAAGGGCAGGAGCGCCGCACCCGCCGCCGTGGCCGACAGGCCCTGCACCTGGATCAGGTTGAGCGGCACGTAGAACAGCCCGCCGCCCAGCGCCGCGTACAGCAGCAGGGTGAGCAGGTTGGCGCCGGCGAAGTCCGCCTGCCGCAGCAGGCGCAGCGGCAGCATGGGGTTGGGGTGCCGCTGCTCCGCGAACACGAAGGCCACCAGCGCCGCGAGGCCCAGCACCATCGCCGCCAGCACCTCGGGCGCGGCCCAGCCGCGCGTGGGCGCCTCGATGAAGGCGAACACCACGCCGCCCAGGCCCAGCGTAGCGAGCAGGGCGCCGCGCAGGTCCAGCCGGCCGGCCGCGCCCTGCGCGCGGCGGCTCTCGGGCACGCGCGTCCAGGCGATGGCCAGCACCAGCGCCACCAGCGGCAGGTTGACCGCGAAGGCCCAGGCCCAGGAGAAGCGGTCGACCAGCCAGCCGCCCAGCAGCGGGCCGACGGCGGACGTCACGCCGCTGAACGCGGCCCAGGTGCCGAAGGCGCGGCCGCGTTCCTGCTCGGGGAAGGTGGCGCTGATCAGGGCCAGGCTGCCGGGCACCAGCAGCGCGCCGCCCAAGCCCTGCACCGCGCGCGCCACGATCAGCTGCTGCACCGTCTGCGACAGGGCGCAGGCCAGCGAAGCGACGCCGAACAGGGCCACGCCCAGCGCGAAGACGCGGCGGCGGCCGTAGCGGTCGCCCAGTGCGCCGCCCACCAGCAGCAGCGCCGCCAGGAAGAGCGCGTACGACTCCACCACCCACTGCGCCTGGTAGACCGAGGCGTCGAGCGAGCGCTGGATCGCCGGCAGCGCCACGTTGACCACGGTGCCGTCGACGAAGGCCAGGCTGGAGCCCAGCACCGAGGCCGCCAGCACCCAGCGCTTGCAGCTCTCGTCCGCGCCCGGCGCCGCCTCGCCGTGCCGCATCGCGCCTTCTTCGCAGGGCAGCCGGGCGGTCTGGGTCATGGCAGGGGGCCGGAAAGGGCTACGCCGGCTTCTTGGCCAGCAGGAAGAGCGCCGACCCCGACCCGGCCACCAGGGCCAGCAGGGTGAAGCCCAGGCGGTAGTCGCCGGTGAGGTCCTTCAGGCCGCCGGCCACCAGCGGCCCGGCCACCTGGCCGGCCGCGATGATGAAGGCCGACAGCCCCAGGATCATGCCGATCGCCTGCAGGCCGAAATAGTCGGCGCGCATCGCCTGCATGAAGGGCCCGCGCAGGCCCCAGGCGAAGCCGTGCAGCACGGCGAAGGCGACCAGCAGCGCCGGGTGCGTGGCGAAGGTGAGCAGCAAGAGGCCGACCATGTGGGCCAGCATGCACCCGGCCGCGACGTAGCGCTTCTCCCAGCGGTCGCCCACGGCGGCGCCCGACAGCACGCCCAGCACCTGGAACACCGTCATCAGCGTGATCACCAGCGAGGCCTGCGCGACCGAGTAGCCCAGGCCTTCCTTCAGGTGCGAGATCGCGTGCACGTTCACCGCCGTCACCACCAGCAGCGCGAAGCCGTGGCCCAGGCCCAGCAGCCAGAAGGCGCGGGTGCGCAGCGCCTCGGCCGCGGTGAACTGGCGCTCGGGTTCGGCGGCCCCAGGGCCCTGGGCGGGATCGGGCGCGTCGGGCGGCAGGCCGTCCTCGGTCTCGCCGATCTCCGCGGGCGAGCGCCGCAGCATGCGCGCCAGCGGCAGGCCGATCACGATCGCCGCGATGCCGGAAGCCATCGCGGTCGTGCGCCAGCCCCACACCTGCATCATCCAGGCCAGCAGCGGGACGGCCACGCCGCCCAGGGCCAGGCCCAGGCTCATGATGGACAGCGCACGCGCGCGCTTGCGGCGGAACCAGTGCACCAGCGTCACCGTCAGCGGGAAGTACCCCGCCAGGCTGGAGCCCAGCGCCAGCAGGAAGATGGCGGAGTAGAAGCCGGTGAGGGTGTCGATCTGGCTGAGGACCATGAAGCCCAGGCCGAACAGCACAAGGCCCACCTGCACGGACGACCGCGCGCCGAAGCGGTCGATCACCCAGCCCAGCAGCGGCCCGAGCAGGGCGCCTTCCAGCGACTGGATCGCCGCGCCGGCGGACAACGCCGTCTTGCTCCAGCCGAACTCGTCGGACAGGACCGCCACGTAGGCGCCGAAGGCCTGCATCAGCAGGCCGCCGTGCAGGAACTGGATGATGCAGGCCGCGGCGACCAGCCGCCAGCCGTAGAAGATCTTCAAGGGGGGAGGGGACGAAGCAGAGCGGCAAGTCTAGCCGCCCGCTCGCTCCTCAGGCCGCCGCCTGCGTGGACACCCGCGCCAGCAGCGCCTCCAGCGCCTCCAGCTCGGCCGGCTTGACCAGGTGCTCGTCGAAGCCCGCCTCGCGCGTGCGCTGGCGGTCCTCGGCCTGGCCCCAGCCGGTTAGCGCGACGACGTACATGCGCGAGCGCTGCGGGTGGTCGGCCAGGCGGCGCACCACCTGGTAGCCGTCCATGCCCGGCATGCCCAGGTCCAGCAGCACCAGCGCGGGCGCTTCGGCGTCGATGGCCGCCAGCGCGTCGTGGCCGCCGTACACGACCCGGGTGCGCGCGCCCATCATCTCCAGCATGTAGCCCAGGCTGTCGGCGGCGTCGCGGTTGTCGTCCACCACCAGCACCGACGGCCCCTGCGGCGCGGCCATGCGCAGGCCCGCGCCCGGCCCCGGTCCCTGCGGCGGGGGCTGCGAGCCCTGCGCCAGCGGCAGGCGCACCTCGAACGTGCTGCCCCGGCCCAGGCCGTCGCTGCGCGCGCGAACGCGGCCGCCGTGCAGCTCGACCAGGCTGCGCACGATCGACAGGCCGATGCCCAGCCCGCCCTGCGCGCGCGAGGCCGAACGGTCCACCTGCACGAAGGGCTGGAACACTTCCTCCAGCATGTCGGCCGTCAGGCCCATGCCGTTGTCCTGGACCTGCACGACGGCGTCGTTGCCCTCGTGCCAGGCGCTCAGCGCGATGTGGCCGCCGGGCTCGGTGTACTTGGCCGAGTTGTTGAGCAGGTTGGCGAACACCTGCCCCAGGCGCATGGCGTCGCCGTCCACGTAGAGGCCGGCGGTGCCGTCCACGTCCACGTGCAGCGAATGGCGCGCCGCCTCCACCACCGGCCGGCTCGATTCGGCCGCGGCGCTCAGCGTCTCGTGCAGCGACAGCCGCGCGCGCTGCAGCACCACCTTGCCGGACGTGATGCGCGAGACCTCCAGCAGGTCGTCGACCAGCCGCACCAGCTGGTCGATCTGGCGGCGCATCATGGCCTGCACGCGGGTGCCGCCGTCGGGCCCGCCGCCCAGCGCCAGCAGCTGCACGCCGTTGCGCAGCGGCGCCAGCGGGTTGCGCAGCTCGTGCGCCAGGGTGGCGATGAACTGGTCCTTGCGCCGCTCCACCTGCTGCAGTGCCGCGTGCGCCTGGGCCAGCGCCTCGGCGTCCTCGCGCTGGCGGCGCTGCACCTGGGCCCGCTCGAAGGCTTCCCAGCAGCGCAGCGCCGCGGCCTGCACCAGCTGCACCTCGGACTCGATCCAGTGGCGCGGCCGGCGCTGGTGGACGCCGAGCGCCGCCACGATGCGGTCGCCGCGCAGGATGCCCACCGAGATGAGCGACTGCGTGGCGGCGTAGCGGTAGTGCGAGCGGCCGGGCGCGATGCGGTCGTCGGACTCGGCGTCGTGCACCACGAGCGGCCGGCCCGCGCGGTACAGCCGCTCGTGCTCGGGGCCCAGGTCGCTCAGTCGGAAGCGGCCCGGCAGGGTCGGCATGCTGTCGCGCCGGAACTCGCCGCAGATGTCGGTCGTGTCCTCGTCCTCGCCGATCAGCGCCCAGACGCAGCGGTCCGCCTCCAGGTGGCCGGCCAGGGCCCGCACCGCCTCGTCGAGCACCTGCTCGGGGTCCTCGATGCGCTGCATCAGGTTGGCGAACTCCGACAGGAAGCGCTGCTGCGACTCGCTGTCGCGGATGCTGCGCTCCATCAGCCGGGTCTGAAGCACGTCGTGGAAGTAGAACGCCAGGCCGCCCGAGGCCACCGGGTAGATGTTGACCTCGAACCAGCCCGAGAGCGCGTTGTACGGTCCCTCGGCGGTGACCGAGATGCGCTCGCGCATGGCGCGCCGGAAGGGTTCCTGGAACACCGAGCTGGCCACCTCGGGGAACACCTCCCACAGGTCGCGGCCCAGCAGCTGCTCGCGCGAGCGGCCGTAGATGGCCTCGGCGGCGCGGTTGACGTAGGTGAAGCGCCAGTCGGCGTCCACCGCGATGAAGCCCTCGGTGATGCTCTCCAGCACGTCCTGGACCTCGGAGCGCAGCTCCTGCTCGCGCCGCATCGCCTCGCGCCGCACCTGCGCCAGCCGCATGGTGCCGGCCACGCGGGCCAGCAGCTCGCGGGCGGGGAAGGGCTTGACCAGGAAGTCGTCGGCGCCGCCTTCCAGCGCGCGCACCCGGGCGTCCTCGGCGGCGTTGGCCGACACCATGATCACCGGCAGCGTGGCCGTGGCCGCTGTCTCGCGCAGGCGGCGCAGCAGCTGGAAGCCGTCCATGCGGGCCATCATCACGTCGGTGACCACCAGGTCCGGCATCCGTTCGCCGATGCGCTGCAGCGCCTGCCAGCCATCGGAAGCGATGCACACCTCGTGCTCGCGGCCGAGCAGGCGCGCCAGGTAGGAGCGCATGTCGGGGTTGTCGTCCACCAGCAGCACCAGGCCGCGCGCGCCGGCGGGGCGCGGCGCGGGGAGGGCGGGCGGCTCCGGCAGGCCGGCGCCGGCCAGGGCCATCGCCGCGTTCTCGTCGGGCGAATCCGCCTCCAGCCAGCCGTCGACCTCGTCCAGCCATCCGGCCGGCGCGGCCGGGCCTTCGGCCGGCTCGTGCACCACGTGGCTGGCCGGCAGGTGCTCGAACCCGTGGCGAAGCTGCACCGAGAACACGCTGCCTTCGCCCAGCCGGCTGTCCACGTGCACGGTGGCGCCGTGCATGCGCACGAGTTCGGCCACCAGCGCCAGGCCGATGCCGGTGCCCTCGATGCTGCGGCCCGGCGCGCCGTCCACCCGGTAGAAGCGCTCGAACACGTGGTCGATCGCGTCCGGCGGGATGCCCACGCCGGTGTCGGACACTTCCAGCCGCGCGCCGGCCGGGGTGGACCGCAGCCGCACGCTGATGCGGCCGGCCAGCGTGTACTTGACTGCGTTGGACACCAGGTTGAAGACGATGCGCTCCCACATCCCCCGGTCCACGTACACCGGCGCGTCCAGCGGCTCGCAGCGGATGGCCAGCTCCAGCCCGGCCTTGCGCGCGGCCGAGTCGAAGAAGGCGGCCAGCTCGGCCGTGTAGGCCGACAGGTCCATCGGCTGGAAGCAGGCCTGCATGCGGCCGGCCTCGATGCGCGAGAAGTCCAGCAGCGTGTTGACCAGCCGCTGCAGCCGCCGCCCGTTGCGCTGGGCCAGCGTGAGGGCGTGGCGCGCCTGCTCGTCCAGGACGGGGTCCTGGAGCACTTCGCCCACCGGGCCGAGCATCAGCGCCAGCGGGGTGCGCAGCTCGTGGCTGACGTTGGAGAAGAAAGCCGTCTTGGCGCGGTCGAGCTCGGCCAGCGCGCGCGCCCGCTGCCGCTCTTCCTCGAAAGTTCGCGCGTCGGCGATGGCGCTGGCCACCCGCTGCGCGACCAGCGCCAGCCAGTCGCGGTACTCGGCGTCCAGCGGCCGGCGCGGATTGAGGCCGGCGACCATGAAGCCGCCCGGGCCGCCCGGCGTGGGCGAGGGCAGGGCCATGACCAGCGCGTCCTGCACCGGCTCGGGCCAGGGCCCGGCCGGCACGTGGCTGCGCAGCTCGATGCCGTTGACGAGCTGGGGGTCGCGGGTGGCCGCCGCGGCCTGCAGCGGCCAGTCGGCGCCGGAGTCCAGCAGCGAGACCTCGGGCACGGCCAGCTGCGGATCGCCGACCCCGGCGCACGCCGCCAGGCGGGCGGAGTGGGGCGTGTCCTGCAGGTAGAACAGCACGAAGGGCAGGTCGTGGGCATTGCCCGCCAGCGCGTGGGCGGCGCTGGTGCAGGCGTCCTGCGCGTCGCGCGACTCGAGCACGGCCGCGGACAGCTCGCCCAGGGTCTTGAGCCGGCGCTCGCCCAGCACGCGGCCGGTCTCCTCGGTGCAGGTGCAGAACACGCCGCCGACTTCGCCCTGGTCGTTGAAGCAGGGGCTGTACGAGAAGGTGAAGTAGGTTTCCTCGACGTAGCCGCGGCGCTCCATGTTGAGCAGGACGCGGTCGTTCCAGGTCGACGCGCCGTGCTGCATCACCGCCTCGGCCTGCGGGCCGATGACGTCCCACAGCTCGGCCCAGGTCTCGCGCGCGCCGCGGCCCAGGGCCCAGGGGTGGCGCGGGCCGAGCACGTCGACGTAGGCGTCGTTGTAGAGGGCCACCAGCTGCGGACCCCACCAGAGGAACATCGGGTAGCGCGAGCCCAGCAGCAGGCGCACGGTGCTCTTGAGGCTGAGCGGCCAGTCCTCGGCCGGGCCCAGCGGCGTGGAGGTCCAGTCGTGCTCGGACACCATGGCGGCCATGTCGCTGCCGGCCAGCGCTTCGGCCTTGGCGGTGGGTCCGGCCAGCAGCGCACCGCTGGACGGCACGCGAACCGCGCCACGGGCTTGGGGCAGTCGGAGGGGTTCGCTCATGGCAAAGGAAGGGGATGGCACGGTCGGTGCGGTCGTGTTCGCGGGGCGGGCAGGCGCGTCTTTTTGGCCTGATCCCGGCCGCTTGTCAAATGCCGAGCTTGCGCGCCGGGGCGGCGTGGATGAGCTGAAGGTGTTTCAGTTCAGGCCCGGCTTGCGCGGCGGCAGGGCGCCGGCGGCGCCGATCGCGAACCAGGCATTGGCGATGTCGGTGCTGCACTGGATCGAGTGCTGCCAGCCGGCCATCAGCAGCGCGGCGTGCACGGTCATGAGCTCGGCCGGGTTGGTGGCCAGGCGCAGCTGGTGCACGGCCTCCTGCTGCAGCTCATCCGTGTGCCGGACGACCGATTGCTGGAGTTCGCCGGTGGCCTTGACCACGGCCGAGGTGGCGCGCGAGAAGGCTTCCTGCTGCAGGCGCACCGGCTCGGCGGCGACCGCCGCGGCGGCGGTTCCTTCCTTGCCGGGATTCCGGTGGGAGCGGGGGGTCGCTGTGGGTCGGCTCATGCTCTCTCTCCTTCGGCACAGGGCTGCGAAGTCTAGGCGGGGCCGAGCCCGGCAATGACGTATCGGTGTGCAACGGAGGAGCGCTCAGCGCCCGGCCAGTCTGTCCAGCAGGGCCAGCAGGGCGTCGACGTCCACCGGCTTGGTCATGTGGGCGTCGAAACCGTTGTCGCGGGCCCGCTGGACGTCGCTTTCCTGGCCGTAGCCGGTCAGCGCGACGAGGCGTATGCGCGGTCCCCGCGGCCCCCCGCGGATGGCGCGCGCCAGCTGGTAGCCGTCCATGCCCGGCAGGCCGATGTCGAGCAGGGCCACGTCGGCCTCGAAGGCCTCGAGCCGGCGCAGTGCCTCATCGGGCGCGTACGCCACCGCGACCTCGAAGCCGCAGGCCTCCAGCAGGGCGCCGCCGGAATCGGCCGCATCGAGGTTGTCGTCCACCACCAGGATGCGAACGCCGCCGGTCGCGGACATCGGGGCGGCCACGGGTTCGACCGGGCTCGTCGCCGCCGGTGCCGGCGCCGGCACGCAGGGCAGGCGCACCGTGAACCGGCTGCCCCGGCCGCGGCCGTCGCTGTCCACGTGGACCGACCCCGAGTGCATCTCCACCAGGCTGCGCACGATCGCCAGGCCCAGCCCCAGTCCGGCGCTGGGCCGGTGCAGGTCCTGCGGTGCCTGGTAGAACAGGTCGAACACGCGGCTGAGTTCCTCGTCGTCCAGGCCGATGCCGTCGTCCGCCACCTCGACCGCCACGTCGCCGCCGTCCAGCCGCGCCGAGACGGCGAGCCGTCCGCTGTCCTGCGTGAACTTGATCGCGTTGCCCAGCAGGTTGCCCAGCACCTGCGCCAGCCGCACCGCGTCGGCCTGCACCCAGGCCTGGGCGACGTCGTCCGGCAGGTCCACCTGCAGCGTGCGGCCGCCCAGGGAGCCGCGCACGGTCTCGACCACCTGCTCGATCCAGGGGCCGACGCGCATGGGTTCGCGGCGGATGAGCAGCTTGCCGCCCGTGATGCGCGAGACGTCCAGCAGGTCGTCGACCAGCCGCGTCATGTGGCCCAGCTGGCGCTCGACGATGCGCCGCTCGGCCCGCGTGGACCCGTCGCCCTTGAGCGCCATCAGCTGCAGCGCACTGGAGATCGGCGCCAGCGGGTTGCGCAGCTCGTGGCCCAGCACGGCCAGGAACTCGTCCTTGCTGCGCGCCGCGGCTTCGGCCTGGCTCAGCGCCGCCGTGGCCTGGGCCAGCAGGCGCTCGCGCTCGGCCTCGGCCGCCAGCCGGTCGCGCCCGGCGGCCTCGCGCTCGCGCGACGCCTGCACCAGGGCCCGGGCGACTTCGTCCAGTTCCTCGATGTCCAGGTGCAGCGGCGGCAGCGCCTCGCCGCGGCCGAGCGCGGCGGCCGCCGACTTGAGCTGCCCGATCGGCTGCCCGAGGCGCCGCGCCAGCACCCAGGCCAGCCACGCCGACACCCCCAGCGAGGCCAGCAGGCCCAGCGCCGCAAGCGCCGTCGAGGCCAGGACCGTCCGGTTGGCCTCGGCCACCGGGATGCCGACCGCCACGGTCCAGCCCAGCCCGGCGACCCGATGGAAGGCGGAGTGCACGGGCGTGCCCTCCAGCGTGACGGTGCGACCCATGCCCTCGTCGCCGCCACGCTCGATCAGGGCGCCCAACGTCGGCGAGGCGCGGCGTTCCGAATGCTCGACGGTGCGCGCGATGCGCACGCCCGACGGATCGAAGATGGCCACCACGTGGCCGGGCGGCAGGTTCTGCTCGCGCACGAGTTCCAGCACCGCGTCGCTGCCGAGCACGGCGCTGGCCACGTACCGCACCTCGCCGTTGCGCACGATGGGGTAGCGCACCGCGAAAGCGGGGGAGCGCCGCATCGGTCCGACGAACAGGGAGCCGACCACCGGCGCGCGGGACTGGATGGCCTGCTCCAGGCTCGCGGTGTCCACCGGCGCGGGCAGCCCCGGGGTGCTGGTGCTGATCAGCAGGCGCCCGCGCGCGTCGGCCAGCGTGAGGTTGCGCCAGCCGCGGGTCTCGACCAGCTGGCGGGCGCGCTCCTCGAAGCGGACCAGCCGCCCGTCCACCAGCGACTCCGAAGTGGCCAGGGCTTCCAGCGCGCCCATGGCGCCATCGATCTCGGCCCGCAGCGCCACGCTGATGGCGCGCGCCGTGTGCAGGGCGGTGCGCTGCACCTCGCGCTCGAGCTCGCGCATCGCGTACAGGAGCGAGGCGGTGGCGGCCAGCAGCACGGGCAGGAGCACGGCCAGCGCCAGCAGCAGCAGGCGGCGCTGCAGAGGCCGGCGGGTCGGACCCGCCGGCGCGCCCTGGCCCCGGGGCGGCTCGCGCGGGATCGCGGGGGCGAGGGCGTCCAAGGAAGCTCCGTCCACGCCGCTAGTCGCGCCGGATCACGTAGCGCACGAAGTCGTCGGCTTCGGTGAAGCGGTCGTACAGCGCGCGGGCCGTGGCGTTGTCGCGCCGGGTCATCCAGTACAGGCGAGCCCAGCCTTCTGCGCGCATCGAATTGCGAAGCCACTCGATCAGGGCGGTGCCCAGACCGTGGCCGCGTGCGGCGGGAGCGACGAACAGGTCTTCCAGGTAGCACACGGGCTGCGTCTCCCATGTGTTTTCGTGCACCACGCAATGTGCGAAGCCATAGACCTGGCGATCGACTTCGGCCACCAGGCACATCACCGCCGAATCGGGGTCGAGGATGCGTTTCCAGGTGCGCTGGGTGACCTCTTCGGGCAGGGTCGTCTCGTAGAACTCGCAGTAGCTCGTCCAGAGCTTGCGCCAGGCAGATTCGTCGCTGGGCAGCGCGGAACGGATGTGGGCGGGCATGGCGGCCATTGTGCCGCCGCCTCCGCTCAAGCGAGCTGCCGCGCCAGCAATGCCACCGCGTGCACCGCCTCGCGGCCGGCGCCGTCGTGGATCTGGTGGCGGCAGCTGGTGCCGTCGGCCACCACGATCGCGTCGGCCGAGGCGCGCACGGCCGGCAGCAGGCTCAGTTCCGCCATGCGCATCGACACCTCGTAGTGCCCGGCCTCGTAGCCGAAGGCGCCCGCCATGCCGCAGCAGCTGCTCTCGATCAACTCCGGCTTCGCGCCGGGAATGAGCTTGAGCAACCGCAGCACCGGCGACACCGCATCGAAGGCCTTCTGGTGGCAGTGGCCGTGCACCAGCAGCGGCCGGTCCACCGGCTTGAGGCGCCCGCGCAAGGTGTCCAGGCGTCCCGCATCGAGTTCGCGCGCGAGGAATTCCTCCAGCAGGAAGGCGTTCGCGGCGATGCGTTGCGCCGGCTCGCCCAGGCCCAGCGACAGGTGCTCGTCGCGCAGCGTGAGCAGGCACGAGGGCTCCAGGCCGACGATGGCGATGCCGCGTTCGGCGAAGGGCGAGAGCGCCTGCACCACCTCGCGGGCCTTGCGGCGCGCCTCGTCCACCTGGCCGGTCGCCAGGTAGGTGCGGCCGCAGCACAGGTGGCCATCGCCGCCGTCCTTGGCGGCCAGGTGCACGGTGTAGCCGGCGGCCTGCAGCACCTTGAGCGCGGCCTGCGCGTTCTCCGACTCGAAGAAGCCGTTGAAGGTGTCGACGAACAGCACGACCGGGCGCGCCGCCGCCAGCACCTCGTCGCGCGTCGCGGTGCCGTGCGCGCCGCGGAAGAAGTGGTCGCCGCGCCATTCGGGCAGGCTGCGGCGCGCCGAGAAACCGAACAGCTTTTCACCGAGTTGGGCGAGCAGGGGAACGCGGTTGCGCAGGTTCAGGAGCGGCGCGAAGCGGGCGGCATGGCGCGCGTAATCGGGCAGCTTCGCCACCAGCCGGTCCTTCCAGCGCCAGCCGTGCTTCTGGTGCCAGTGGTGCAGGAACTCCACCTTCATCTTGGCCATGTCCACGCCGGTGGGGCAGTCGCGTTTGCAGCCCTTGCAGCTGACGCACAGGTCCAGCGCGTCGCGCACTTCGGTGCTCGCCAGGCCTTCGGGGCCGAGCTGGCCGGACAGCGCCAGCCGCAGCGTGTTGGCGCGCCCGCGCGTGAGGTGCTTCTCGTCGCGCGTGGCCCGGTAGCTGGGGCACATGGTGCCGGCGTCGAACTTGCGGCAGTGCCCATTGTTGTTGCACATCTCCACGGCCTTGGCGAAGCCGCCGGCCGGGTCGCCGCCGGTGCCGGGCGCGGTGGTGCGCTCGGTGGCCGGGTCGTTCTGCACGTCCCATGCGCGCCAGTCGAGGACGGGCTGCAGCGGGATGACGCGGTAGCCGGGCGGGAAGCGCATCAGGCGCGTGTCGTCCATGCGCGGCGCGTCGACGATGCGGCGCGGGCAGAGCAGCTGCTGCGGATCGAACAGCTGCTTGATGCGGCCGAAGGCCTCGGTGATGCGGGGGCCGAACTGCCACTGGATCCACTCGCCGCGGCACAGGCCGTCGCCGTGCTCGCCGCTGTAGGCGCCGCGGTACTGGCGCACCAGGGCGGCGGCTTCCTCCGCGATGGCCCGCATCCTGGGCGCGCCTTCGCGCCGCATGTCCAGGATGGGCCGCACGTGCAGCGTGCCGACCGAGGCGTGGGCGTACCAGGTGCCGCGCGAGCCGTGCCGGCGGAACACCTGGGTGAGCGCGTCGGTGTACTCGGCCAGGTGCTCCAGCGGCACCGCGCAGTCCTCGATGAAGCTGACCGGCTTGCCGTCGCCCTTGAGGCTCATCATGATGTTGAGGCCGGCCTTGCGCACCTCCCACAGGTTCTTCTGCGCGGCGTCGTCCTCCAGGCGGACCACCGAGCCGGGCAGGCCCAGGTCGCCCATCAGCTCCACCAGGCGGTCCAGGTGCCGCACCAACGCGGACTTGTCCTCGCCCGAGAACTCCACCAGCAGCACCGCGTCGGGCTGGCCGATCACGGCGGTGCGCACCACCGGCGCGAAGGCCGGGTTCTGCAGCGACAGCTCGATCATGGTGCGGTCCACCAGTTCGACCGCGGTCAGCGTGCCTTCGCCCAGGCGCACGATGTGCTGCGCACTGTCCATCGCCTTGTAGAAGGTCGGGAAGTTCACCACGCCCAGCACCTTGGCGCGCGGCAGCGGCGACAGCTGCAGCTTCAGGCTGCGCGTGACGGCCAGCGTGCCTTCGCTGCCCACCAGCAGGTGGGCCAGGTTCACCGAGCCGTCGGCCGTGTACGGCCTGGGGTTCTGGTTGCGAAAGACGTCCAGGTTGTAGCCGGCGACGCGGCGCAGCACCTTGGGCCACATCGCGTCGATCTCGGGCGCCAGGTCGGTGGCCATGGCGCGCACCTGCTCGCCGATGTCGCGCACGCGGCCGGTGGCCGCATCGAAGCGGCCGAAGCTCAGCAGCTCGCCGTCGGCCGTCCAGGCGTCCATGCCCAGCACGTTGTGGACCATGTTGCCCCAGGCGATGCTGCGGCTGCCGCAGGAGTTGTTGCCGGCCATGCCGCCCAGCGTGGCCTGCGCGCTGGTGGACACGTCCACCGGGTACCACAGGCCGTGCTTCTTCAGCGACGCGTTCAGGTGGTCCAGCACCAGGCCGGGCTCCACCACCGCGGTGCGGTTGGCGGCGTCCACCTCCAGCACGTTGCGCACGTGCTTGGAGCAGTCGATGACGAGGCCGGCGCCCACGGTCTGGCCGCACTGGCTGGTGCCCCCGCCGCGCGGGACGACGGGCACCTTCAGGTCGCGGCAGATGTCGATGGCCAGGCGGATGTCCTCGGCCGAGCGCGGCACGAAGACGCCGACCGGCATCTCCTGGTAGATCGAGGCGTCGGTGGCGTAGCGGCCGCAGTCGCCGGGGGCGAACAGGACTTCGCCGTGCGTTTCGTGCGCCAGGCGTTCGGCCAGCTTGCCGGCCACTTCGTTGGTGGCGCCGGCGACGCGGTCGTAGGCACCCGCGGCCTCGCGGGCGACGGTGATGGGGAGGGGGGCGTTCATCGGCGGGCCTTGCTGGGGGTTTTCGCGGTGACGTCTTCTCGCAGCAGTTCGAGCACGGCGTCGCGCTTGTGGGTCAGGTGCGCGAGCAGCACGTCGCGCATGGCGGCGGGGTCGCGCTCGGAGAGGGCTTCGATCATCTTCTCGTGTTCGCCGACGGCGTGCTTCCACTTGGCGCCGTCCTGGTTGGAGCGGAACCGCAAGGCCTGCAGCCGGGCGTTGACCTGGTTGTAGGTGGTGGTGAGCACCGGGTTCTTGGCCGCGGCGTTGATGGCGCGGTGGATGCGCGAGTTCAGGCTGTAGTAGGCCGAGAGGTCGCGCCGGGTGTAGGCGGCCATCATCTCGAAGTGCAGGGCGCGGATCTCGGCCAGCTCCTCGTCGGTGACGCGCCTGGCGGCCAGTTCGCCCGACAGCGCCTCCAGCCCCGCCATCACCTCGAAGGTGTTGGCCACGTCGTGCTCGGTCAGCGCCAGTGCGATGGCGCCCCGGTTGGGCACCAGCTCCACCAGCCCCTCGGCGGCCAGCATCTTGATGGCCTCGCGCAGCGGCGTGCGCGAGACGTTCAGCGCCGCGCACAGCTCGCGTTCATTGAGCTTGGCGCCGGGCGGGATGCGGTTTTCCACCAGCATCTGGCGCAGGCGCTGCGCGACCTGCTCGTGCAGCGCGGCGCGCGGGATGGTGATCACTTCGGCGGCCATGAGCGAAATTGTATGCAAAAAACCGAAGGCAAACGATGAGCTGTCGTGGGAAACCCGGTTGACACCCGCATTTTGTATGCAAAAATGCGGCGCAACTTCCGAGCGACACCGAATGCTGACCCTCGACTTCCACCCCACCGGCCGCCACTTCCTGCAGATCCCCGGGCCCTCGCCGGTGCCCGACCGCATCCTGCGGGCGATGAGCCTGCCCACCATCGACCACCGCGGGCCCGAGTTCGCGCTGCTGGGCAAGCGCGTGCTGTCCGGCATGCAGCAGATCTTCCTGACCAAGCACCCGGTGGTGATCTACCCGGCGTCCGGCACCGGCGCCTGGGAAGCCGCGCTCGCCAACACCCTGTCGCCCGGCGACTCGGTGCTGATGTACGAGACCGGCCACTTCGCGGCGCTGTGGAACAAGATGGCCACGCGCCTGGACCTGAAGACCGAGTTCCTGGGCCTGCCCGGCGCGGAAGGCTGGCGCCGCGGCGTGCAGGCCGACCTGATCGAGAAGCGCCTGCGCGCCGACACGCAGCACCAGATCAAGGCCGTGTGCGTGGTGCACAACGAGACCTCCACCGGCGTCACCAGCGACATCCGGGCGGTGCGCAAGGCCATCGATTCGGCCAGGCATCCCGCGCTGCTGATGGTCGACAGCATCTCCGGCCTGGCCTCGGCCGAGTACCGGCACGACGACTGGGGCGTGGACGTCTGCATCAGCGGATCGCAAAAAGGCCTGATGCTGCCCCCGGGCATCAGCTTCAACGCGCTCTCGCCCAAGGCGCTGGAGGTCAGCAAGACCGCCAGGCTGCCCAAGTCGTTCTGGGCCTGGGACGAGATGGTGGACCTGAACCGCAGCGGCTACTTCCCCTACACGCCCAACACCAACCTGCTGTACGGCCTGGCCGAAGCCTGCGACATGCTGCTGGACCCGCAGCACGGCGGGCTGGAGGCGGTGTTCGCGCGGCACCGCCGCTGGGGCGAGGGCGTGCGCGCCGCCGTCAAGGCCTGGGGCCTGGAGATCCAGTGCGCCGACCCGGCCGTGTACTCGCCCGTGCTCACCGGCGTGATGACGCCCGAGGGCGTGGATGCCGACGCGGTGCGCAAGCTGATCTACGAACGCTTCGACCTTTCGCTGGGCATGGGCCTGGGCAAGGTCAAGGGCCGCATGTTCCGCATCGGCCACCTGGGCGACTGCAACGACCTGACCCTGATGGCCGCCCTCTCGGGCTGCGAGATGGGCCTTAAGCTGTCCGGCGTGAAGCTCGCCGGCTCGGGCGTGCAGGCCGCGATGGACTTTTTTGCTTCGCACCCGTCGCCGGTCGCGCTGGCGCGCGCGGCTTAGGGTGCTTCGCAGGGGCTAGGGACTGGGGGCTAGGGGCTAGGGAAACAGCCGAATGGTCTCCCCCTAGTCCCCAGCCCCTAGCCTCTAGCCCCTTCTTCAATCAACTCAGGAGACAACATGAAGATCCAGCGTAGAACCTTCACCGCCGGCGTCGCCGCCACCCTGGCCGCGCCGCTCGTGCGCGCGCAGGGCAGCAACCTGCCCACCGGCCCGATCCGCATCATCGTCGGCTTCGCGCCCGGCGGCGGCACCGACATCCTGTCGCGCGTCATCGGCCAGAAGCTGGGCGAGATGTGGAAGACGCAGATCATCGTGGAGAACCGCGCGGGCGCCTCGGGCACCATCGCGGCGGACCTGGTGGCCAAGTCGCCCGGCGACGGCACGGTGCTGCACATGGCCCACATCAACAGCCACGCCATCGTGCCGGGGCTGCAGAAGCTCAACTACGACGCCGAGAAGGACTTCCAGCCGATCACGCTGGTGGGCGTCACGCCCAACCTGCTGATCTGCAACGAGCAGCAGCCGGCCAAGACCGTGAAGGACCTGGTCGAGCTGTGCAAGAAGAACCCCGGCAAGATCAGCTTCGGCTCGGCCGGCAACGGCTCGGCCCAGCACCTGGCGCTGGAGATGTTCATGCTGCAGGCCGGCGTCAAGGCGATCCACGTGCCCTACAAGGGCTCCGGCCCGATGCTCACCGACCTGATCGGCGGCCAGATCCAGTACAGCTTCGACACCATGACGGCCGCCACTCCGCACGTGAAGAGCGGCAAGGCGATCCCGCTCGCGCAGACCCGCCAGGCCCGCGTGAAGGGCTACCCCAACGTGCCCACCATGGCCGAGTCGGGCTTCCCCGGCTTCGAGGCCACCACCTGGTACGGCCTGGTCGGCCCCGGCCGGATGCCCGTGGCCATGGCCAAGCGCATGAACGAGGACGTCAACAAGGTCCTGCGCATGCCCGACGTGATGGAGAAGCTCGAAGCCTCCGGCGCCGAGGACGGCGGCGGCAGCACCGAGAAATTCGCCCAGTTCATGAAGACCGAGCAGGCCAAGTGGGCCAAGGTGATCAAGGACGCCGGGGTCAAGGCGGAGATCTGAAACCGCAGAACAGAACACGGAGGCACAGAGGCACAGAGGCAAGAGGAGGAATTTCTTCCAGGAAGCCTCTGTATTCCTCTGTGCCTCTGTGCCTCTGTGTTCTGTTCCTAGAGCAGTAATCACATGACAAATCTTCCCCTCGAAGGCGTGCGCGTCCTCGACATCAGCCAGGTCATGGCCGGCCCGTTCGCCTGCATGCTGCTGGGCGACCTGGGCGCGGACGTGATCAAGATCGAGCCGCCCGGCACGGGCGACCAGACCCGCGGGTCGATGGGCTTCAAGATGAAGGGGCCCGACAGCCTGGGCTTCCTGAACATGAACCGCAACAAGCGCAGCGTCACGCTGGACCTCAAGTCCCCGGCGGGAAAGGAAGTGCTGCTGCGGCTGGTGAAGGACGCCGACATCCTGCTGGAGAACTACCGGCCCGGCGCGATGAAGCGCCTGGGGCTGGGCTACGAGCAGCTGCGCGAAGTCAACCCGCGGCTGGTCTACACCAGCATCTCGGGCTTCGGCCAGAACGGCCCCTGGGCCGACCGGCCCGGCTTCGACCTGATGGCGCAGGCCATGTCGGGCGTGATGAGCGTGACCGGCTATCCCGACAGCCCGCCGGTCAAGGCCGGCGTGCCGGTGGCCGACATCGGCTGCGCGCTGTTCGCGGTGTACGCCACGCTCTCGGCCTACATCGGCGCGAAGAACACCGGGCAGGGCCAGTACGTGGACGCCGCGCTGTTCGATGCGGCCATGGCCTTCTCGGTCTGGGACATCTGCGACTACTGGGGCACCGGCAAGCCGCCGCAGCCGCTGGGCACGTCCAACAAGATGACGGCGCCCTACCAGGCGATGGCTTCGTCCGACGGCTGGTTCGTGATGGGCGCCAACAACCAGAAGCTGTGGGAGAAGCTCTGCACGCTGATGGGCCGGGGCGAACTGCTGCGTGACGAGCGCTTCTCCACCATCGCGCAGCGCCTGGCGCACCGCGCCGAGCTGCAGGACGAGCTGGAGAAGACGTTCAAGCAGAAGCCCAAGGACTACTGGGTCGAGACGCTGCTGGACCAGGGCATCCCCGCGGGGCCCATCCTGTCGTACCCCGAGGCCTTCGGCAGCGAGCACGCGAAGGCGCGCGGCATGCGCATGGAGATCGACCATCCCAACGAGGGCACGGTGCCCAACATCGGCTTCCCGGTGAAGCTGTCCGGCACGCCGCAGCAGGTGCGCCGGCATCCGCCGCTGCTGGGCGAGCATACGGACGAAGTGCTCGCCGAGCTGGGCATCGGCGACGAGGAGAGGGCGCGGCTGCGGGAGCAGGGCGCGTTCGGCGCATGAACGACGGCGCGGTCCACCTCCACGTCGACGGCGCGGTCGCCTCGGTCACCTTCGACCGGCCCGAGGCGCGCAACGCGATGACCTGGGCGATGTACGAAGCCCTGGAGCGCATCTGCCTGCAGCTGCGCGACGACGCCGGCGTGCGCGTGGTGCGTTTCCGCGGTGCCGGCGGCCAGGCCTTCGTGGCCGGCACCGACATCGCCCAGTTCCAGGATTTCAAGGGCGGCGAGGACGGCGTGGCCTACGAGCAGCGCATCGACGCCTGCGTCGCCCTGGTCGAAGACCTGCCCATGCCCACGGTGGCCGTGCTCGAAGGCTGGGCCATCGGTGGCGGCCTCGCGATCGCCACGGCCTGCGACTTCCGCATCGCCACGCCGGGCACGAAATTGGGCGTGCCGATCGCGCGCACGCTGGGCAACTGCCTGTCGGTGGCCAACGTGGCGCGGCTGGTGGCCGCGGTCGGCCGGCCGCGCGCCGAACGCCTGCTGCTGCTGGCCGACCTGCTGGTGGCCGAGGAGGCGCTGGCCGCCGGCTACCTGCTGGAGATCGCGCCGCCCGAGCAGGTGGACGCGGTCGCCGACCGGCTGTGCAAGAAGCTCGCTTCGCTGGCGCCGGTCACCCAGAAGGTCAGCAAGCAGGCGATGAACCGGCTGCTGCGCTCGAACCTGCCGCAGGCCGAGGACCTGATCCGCGCCGCCTACGGCAGCGCGGATTTCCGCGAGGGCGTCACCGCTTTCGTGGCCAAGCGCCCGCCCGCCTGGCAGGGCCGCTGAGCCGCGCCTTCGGTGCCGTCCTACGGCGCCGGCCGGGGGCGCTTCCTACCATGGACCCAACTGAACGAGGTGCGCCATGGCCGACGAACGATCCCATCCCCCCGAGCCCATCGACCTGGGCGAATCGGTCGCGGGCGAGGAGGACCCCGGCGCCTCGCTGGACCTGCCCGTGCGCAGCGCCGCATCCCGCGACACGTCGAAGCCGCCCGCGGGCGGGACCGGCGCGCCCAAGCCCATGGCACCGGGCGACGAAGCCCCGCCCGGCACGCCCAGCACCGGCGAGGACATCTGCCGCGCCTGCGGCGGCACCGGCAAGCTCAATGGCGGCGCGTGCCCCGAATGCGAGGGCACGGGCAAGGTGAACGTCGGCATCGGGGGGGCCTGAGCGCCGGTGTCGCTCGGGCCGCTGCCGCGCAAGACCCGGCACGCCACGCAGGCCGGCACGATCGAGTACGTGCTGTCGGGCGCGGGCGCGGGCGCGCCCACCCTGGTGCTGCTCAATGGCGCCGGCGTGACGCTGGAAGGCTGGGGGCGGCTGCATCCCGACATCCAGCGCATCGGCCGCGTGTTCGCATGGAACCGCTTCGGCGTGGGCCGCAGCAGCAAGCCGCTGCTGCCGCAGACCGGCACGGTGGTGGTGGACAGCCTGCGCGAGCTGCTGGCGGCGCTGGAGCTCGCGCCACCCTACCTGCTGGTCGGGCACTCGCTGGGCGGTCTGTACGCGCAGCTGTTCGCGCGGCGCTTCCCCGGGGAGGTGGCGGGGATGGTGCTGCTGGAGTCCACGCACCCGCGCGACCGCGAGCTGCTCAAGGGCCATGAGGGCCGGCTGGCGCAGGTGCTGGGGCGCGTGCTGTCGGTGCCGCAGAAGATCTTCCGCGCCAACCTGCATTCGGAGATGGACTGGATCGACTCGACGGCCCGCGAGGTCGAGGCGGCCGGGCCTTTCCCGTCCGTGCCGCTGGCGGTGGTCACCGGCGGCAACGAGCCGCCGCGCTGGCTGGTGCCGCCCGAGGCGCTGCGCATCAAGCGCGCGCACCAGCAGGCGCTGGCGAAGCTGTCGCCGCGCGGCCGGCAGGTGGTGGCGCGCCGCAGCGGGCATTTCCCGCAGCTGACGCAGCCCGAGCTGGTGCTGGAGGTGTTGCGTGAGATCGCGCACCAGGCCCGCGCGGGGCCGTCAGGCGGTCAGGCCCTTGTAGAGCATGTAGGCGGCCAGCAGGTACAGGATGCTGGCGAAGATGCGCTTGAGCCGGGCGACGGGCAGGGCGTGGGCGGCGCGCGCGCCCAGAGGCGCGGTGAAGACGCTGCACAGCGCGATGACCACCAGGCCCGGCAGCCAGATGTAGCCGAACGAGGCGGGCGGCAGGTTCTCCACCCGCAGGCCGCTGGCGATGTAGCCGGCGACGTTGGTCACGGCGATCGGGAACCCCAGGGCCGCGGAGGTGGCGACGGCGCTGTGGATGGCGACGTTGCACCAGGTCATGAACGGCACGCTGATGAAGCCGCCGCCGGCGCCCACCAGGCCTGAGATGAAGCCGATCACGCCGCCGGCGGCCACCGTGCCGGCCGTGCCCGGCAGCTGGCGGGTCGGCTTGGGCTTCTTGTCCAGGAACATCTGCGTGGCCGAGAAGCCGACGAACAGGCCGAAGAAGATGGCCAGCAGGCTGCCCTTGATCACCGCGAACACGCCCAGGCTGCCGACCAGGCTGCCGATGACGATGCCGGGCGCGAGCCGCCGCACGATGTCCCAGCGCACCGCGCCGCGCTTGTGGTGCGCGCGCACGCTGGACACCGAGGTGAAGATGATGGTGGCCATCGACGTCGCGATCGCCATCTTGACCGTGAGGTCGGGCGCCACGCCGCGCGCGGTGAGGATCAGCGTGAGGAACGGCACCATGATCATCCCGCCCCCGATGCCCAGCAGCCCGGCGAGGAAGCCCGTGCCGATGCCCAGCGCGGCGAGTTCGAGGATGAGGGGCAGGCCGAGGTCCATCTTGCTTTTTTCTTGGCACGCCGTTGGGGCGCGGAGCCCTCGATTGTCGCCCAGCTGAACTGGCCGATCAGATGCAGCGGGGCCCGCAAATGATGAAGGCCGGATCGCTCCGGCCTTCATGTCGAATAGGCGTCTGCAGTTGCCACCGGACCGGCATCCTGAACCGGGGTTCAGGTGGGCGAGGTCAACCATGCGTTGGGATCATCTGACGCGAGACGTTCACGCTAGCAAGGTGTATTCCAAGCCCGGGCTCATATGAGCATTGGTTCAAGGAAATATAAAGCCCGGCACGCACTGCAGACGGAGACCATTCTAGGCCCGTGCGCGTTGGCGTGGGGCTGTTCCGGTCGCAAAAGCATATGGTCGCGACGTGAACGAATCGAGGGCTTGACAACCCCGCGCCGCGAATCCGTCATCCCCGCGGAGGCGGGGATGCAGGGCTTCCCGGCAGCACGCGAAGGCGGGCGCACTGGATTCCCACGTACGCTTCGCTCCTCACGCGGGAATGACGTGGTATCTCCGCGGGAATGACGTGGAATCTCCGCGGGAATGGCGGGGAAATCTAGATGAGCCGGCCGTCGTCGCCCAGCGCGCCGTCCAGCCGCTGCAGCAGCAAGGCCAAGCGGGGATCGTCCGCACCGGAGGCAGCAGGGGCAGGGGCGGGCGCGGGTGCCGCGCGCGAAGGCGCGGCCTGTCGATCGGCGACGTCGAAGGCGAGGTTCAGCGCGGCCAGCACGGCAATGCGGTCGCGGGCCTTGACCTTGCCCGCATCGCGGATGCGGCACATGGCGGTGTCGACCTTCTCGACGGCCTCGAGCAGCCGGCCTTCGCCGCCCTCGGGGCAGCCGAGCAGGTAGCTCTGGCCCATGATCTGGACTTCGATCTGCTTGGTGGCCATGGGGGCGTTGGGGTTCAGGCGGCCGACCGGATGTCCGGCAGGCGCTCGAGCAGCGCGTCGACGCGCGAGCGCGCCGCCGACAGCCGCGAGCGCAGCGAATCGCGCTCGGTCGTGAGCAGTTCGACCTGCTGCACCAGCAGTGCGTTGGTGCGCTGCAGTTCCTCGTAACGCACGAGCAGGCGCTCGACGCGTTCGGCGATCTGATCGACCTGGGGGGCACTGGCCATAGGTCGAAATTGTAGGCGGCCCGCTTTGCGTTTACATCTAGAATCGTCTTCGTTGGTGCTCGCGGTGTGGTTCGCATGCCGCAGTTCAACGGGAAGCAGGGAGCCCGATCCGCCCGCGCGAAACCAAGGTCTCGCGCGCGGCATTGAAGGCCAACCTGCGCTGCCCCCGCAACGGTAAGCGGAAGGCGTCCTGGAAAGAAGGACGCCCCTCCATCCCCCCGCCACTGGCGCCCTTCACGGCGCGCTGGGAAGGCCGATGGAGCGTCATTCCGCCAGCCCGGATACCGGCCAACACGGTGGCCGCGCCTCGTGCGCGGCCGTGTTCGCCCATCCGCCGGCGGGGAAGCCGGCGCGGGCACTAGCACTGTGTCTGTTCCAACATGAAGGTTTCCTCCACCCCGGGCCGTCTCGCGCGACTTCCGCTTGCGCTGGCTGCCCTCCTTCCGCTCGTCCTGTCCGCGCAGCCCGCGGCCCTCAAGGAAACGGTGGTCACCGCCACCCGCTTTCCGGAGCCGGCCAGGTCGCTGCCCTACGGCGTGAGCGTCGTCACCGCGCAGGAGATCGAGCGCTCCGGCGCATCGACCGTCAACGAGGCGCTGGTCCGCATCCTGGGCCTGCCCGGCCGCCAGGACCTGTTCGGCGGCGGCGAGTACAACGTCGACCTGCGCGGCTTCGGCATCACCGCCGACAGCAACCAGGTGATCGTGCTCGATGGCGTGCGCCTGACCGAGGCCGACCTGGGCGGCACCCGCCTGTCGGGCATCCCGATCGAGTCGGTCGACCGCATCGAGGTGCTGCGCGGCAGCGGCGCCGTGCTGTACGGCGAGGGCGCCACCGGCGGCGTGGTCGTCATCACCACCAAGGCCGGCGCGGGCCGCGACCGTCCCACGGGCGGCTCGGTCTACGGCGGCATCGGCAGCTGGGGCCTGCGCGACCTGCGCGCCAACGCGCACCTGGGCGCCGGCGGCTTCTCGCTGGATGCCAGCGGCCAGAAGCGCCGGGCCGACAACCACCGCGACAACTTCAAGTCCGACTACGACGCGGCCGCCGTCACCGGCCAGTGGGCCGGCGACAACCTGCGCATCGGCGCGCGCCTCTCGCGCGACGACCTGGACACCGGCCTGCCCGGCGGGCTCACCCCCGGCCAGTACGCGGCCAACCCGCGCCAGACCCTCACGCCCGACGACTTCGCCGCGATCGACAACGAACGCGTGGGCGTGTTCGCCGAAGCCCAGCTCGGAAGCTGGCAGCTCGGCCTGGACGCCGCCCGCCGCGACAAGCGCCTGCGCAGCTCCACCGGCGGCTTCCCGTTCGACTACGACATCGACGCGACCAACGCCTCGCTGCGCGCCCGCCATGCGTCCACAATCGCAGGCATCGCCAACAGCCTGGTGCTGGGCATGGACACGGCCCACTGGAACCGCGAACGCCTCGGAGCCTTCGGCTCCACCGCCAAGCAGACCTCGCGCGGCTTCTATGCGCGCGACGAGGTCACGCTGCCGGCCGGCACGCGCCTGTCCGCCGGCGCGCGCACCGAGCGCTTCGACAAGGAGAACGACGCGTTCCCGCCGACCGAACTGGACGACCGCCTCAACGCCTGGGAACTGGGCGCCAGCCACCCGGTCACGCCGGACGTGACGGTGTATGCGCGCGTGGGCCGCAGCTTTCGCCTGGCCAACGTCGACGAGTTCAGCTTCACCACGCCCGGCGTGCAACTGCGCCCGCAGACCTCGCGCGATGCCGAGGTGGGCGCGCGCTGGGGCCGCGAGGCCTCCCGCGTCGAGGTCCGGCTGTTCCGCAACGCGCTGGAGAACGAGATCGGCTTCGATCCGACAGGCGCCGGGCCGTTCGGCCCCTTCGGCGCCAACGTCAACCTGGACCCGACGCGCCGCGTCGGGCTGGAGATCGACGCGTCCCATGCCTTCACGTCCGCTTTCGCGGTGCGGGTGAACGGCAGCGTGCGCCGCGCGACCTTCCGCTCCGGCCCCTTCGAGGGCAACGACCTCGCGCTGGTGCCGCGCCGCACGCTGGCCGTGCGCGCCGACTGGACACCGCTGGCCGGCCACCGTGTCACGGGCGGCGTGAACTGGGTGTCGTCGCAGCACCCGGAATTGGGCAACACCTGCACCATGCCTTCGTACACCACGGCCGACCTGCGCTATGCGTACGAGTGGCGCAACGCCGAGTTCTCGCTGGGCGCCACCAACCTGTTCGACCGCCAGTACTTCACACAGGCCTTCGCCTGCGCGGGCACCCAGCCCTCGGCCATCTTCCCGGAGCCCGGCCGGGCGGTGACGGCGGCCGTGCGGGTGAAGTTCTAGGAGACCGCTTGACCTTCGATGCCGCTTCCCTCGCGCCCCGGCGCATCGTCTGCCTCACCGAGGAGACCACCGAGTGGCTTTACCTGCTCGGCGAGGAGGCGCGCATCGTCGGCATCTCCGGCTACACCGTCCGGCCGCCGCGCGCGCGGCAGGACAAGCCCAGGGTGAGCGCATTCCTGTCCGCCAAGATCGACAAGATCCTGGCGCTGGAGCCGGACTGCGTGTTCGGCTTCTCCGACCTGCAGGCCGACATCGCGGCCGAGCTGGTGCGCAAGGGCGTGCAGGTCACCGTGTTCAACCAGCGCAGCGTGGAGGAGATCTTCTCCATGCTGTACCAGGTCGCGGCCATCGTGGGCCGGCCTGAGCGCGGCCTCGAGCTGCTGCGCGGGTTCCGCGCGCGGCTGGACGCCATCCGCGCCGCGGCCGCCGCGCTGCCGCGCCGGCCGCGCGTGTTCTTCGAGGAGTGGGACGAGCCGCCGATCAGCTGCATCCGCTGGGTGAGCGAGCTGGTCGGCATCGCCGGCGGCGACGACTGCTTCCCCGAGCTGGCGCGGCAGGCGCTGGGCAAGGACCGCATCGTCGTCGACCCCATGGAGATCGTGCGCCGCGATCCGGACATCGTGGTGGGGTCGTGGTGCGGCAAGAAATTCAGGCCCGAGCGCGTGGCGGCCCGTCCCGGCTGGCAGGACGTGGGCGCGGTGCGCGACGGCCAGCTGTTCGAGGTCAAGTCCGCCGACATCCTGCAGCCGGGGCCGGCGGCGCTGACCGACGGCGTGGAGCAGCTGCACCGCATCGTGCTGCAGTGGAGCCAGCGCCATGGCTGAAGAGCGTCGGCTGCGCGTGGCCCGCAGCGAGTTGATCCTGGGCGGCCAGAAGAGCGGCAAGACCACGCGCGCCGAGGCGCTGGCGGCGGCCTGGCTGGAAGAAGCGCCCGGCCACGAGGCGGTCTACATCGCCACCGCGCAGGCCTGGGACGAGGAAATGCGCGAGCGCATCGCAAGGCACCGGCGCGACCGCGCGCAGCGCGTGCCGCGCATGCGCACCGTGGAGGAGCCGCTCGCGCTGGCCAAGGCGATCGGCGCGCACAGCCAGCCCGGGACCCTGGTGGTGGTCGACTGCCTGACGCTGTGGCTGACGGCGCTCCTGATGCCGGCCGTGGGCGGGGAGGGCACGCCGCTGGCGCCGGAAGGCGGCCCGGCCTCGCTGGCCACGGCCATCGCCGCCTGCGCCGGGCCGCTGGTGCTGATCAGCAACGAGATCGGGCTGGGCATCATCCCGCTGGGGCGCGACGTGCGCCAGTTCGTGGATTCGCTGGGCACGCTCAACCAGCAGGCGGCCGGGGCTTGCGAGCGCGTCACGCTCATGTCGGCGGGGCTGCCGCTGACGCTGAAGGGATCGGCATGAAGCGCCTGCTGGCCGTCGCCTTCGCACTGGCCTCCGCCTGCGCGGCCGCCGCGCCCGTCACGGTCACCGACGACCGCGGCGCCACCGTCACGCTGCGCGAGCCGCCGCGCCGAATCGTCACGCTGCTGCCATCGCTGGGCGAGACGGTGTGCGAGCTGGGCGCCTGCGACCGGCTGGTGGCCGTGGACGACTACGCCAACTGGCCGCCCCAGGTGCGCAAGCTGCCGCAGGTGGGCGGGCTGGACGACGCCAGCATCGAGCGCATCGTCGCGCTCAAGCCCGACGTGGTGATGCTGTCGTCGACCGCGCGTGCGCTCGGGCGGCTGGAGTCGCTGGGCGTGCCGGTGCTGGGCTTCGACCTCAAGACACTGGCCGACGTGCGCCGCGTCTTCGGCCGCGTCGCCCATGTGCTGCAGGTGCCGGGCGAGGAGGCGGTGTGGAACCGCATCCAGGCCGGCGTGGACGCTGCCGCGCGCTCGCTGCCGGCATCCGCGCGCGGCACCAGCGTGTACTTCGAGGTGAGCGCGGGGCCGTATGCGGCCAGCGAGGCCTCGCACATCGGCGAGATCCTGGCGCGCCTGGGCGCCGCCAACGTGGTGCCCGCGCGCCTGGGCTCGGTGCCGCTGCTCAATCCGGAGTTCGTGGTGCGGGCCGACCCGCAGGTGATCATGATCTCCGAGCGCGACGCCGGCGCGCTGGCCACCCGGCCCGGCTGGTCGCGCATCCGCGCCATGCGCGAGGGCCGCGTGTGCAGCTTCACGCTGGCGCAGGGCGACGTGATCGTGCGGCCCGGGCCGCGGCTGGCCGAAGCCGCGCAGTTGATGGCCGATTGCCTGGCCCAGTCCCGTCATTCCCGCGGAGGCGGGAATCCAGTGCTTCCGCCTTCACGCCAGGACCGCCCATGAGCGCCGTCGCCTCGCCCGCGTTCGACACGGCCCTGGCCCGCCAGGGCCGCCGCGTGGCCGGCCTGGCCGCCATCCTGACGACGGCCACGCTCCTCCTCCTCGCCGCCGGCGCCGCCGTCGGCTCCCTCGGTTGGGAACCGCTCTGGTCCGCCTCCGAAACCTCCCGCGCCATCCTCTGGGACATCCGCCTGCCGCGCAGCCTCGGCGCCTGGCTCGCCGGCGCGCTGCTCGGCCTGGCAGGCGCCGTGGCGCAGGGCCTCTTCCGCAACCCCCTCGCCGATCCCTACCTGATGGGCAGCGCCACCGGCGCGGCCTTCGGCGTGGCCGTGCTGCTGGTGGCCGTCGGCGCGGTGCCCGGCGCCACGGCCGGCGCCATCGCCCACCTCGGGCTCGCGGGCGCGGGCTTCCTGGGCGCGATGGCCGCGGTGCTGGTGACGCTGGTGCTGGCCCGCGGCGTGCAGCACACGCTGCGCCTGCTGCTGGCCGGCGTGATCGTGGGCGTGGTCTTCGGCGCGCTGGCGGCGCTGGTGATGTTCTGGTCGCCCGACGTGATGCGGGCCATGCAGGCCTTCCTGCTCGGCACGACCGGCTTCCTCGGCTGGGATGGCGCCACGCTGCTGGGTGGCGTGCTGGCGCTGGTGCTGGTGGCCTGCGTGGCGCTGAGCCCGGCGCTCGATGCGCTGTCGCTGGGCGAGACGGCCGCGGCCAGCCTGGGCATCCCGCTGCGGCCGGTGCGCATCGGGCTGGTGGCGGCGATCGCGCTGGCCACCGGCGCGGCCGTGGCGCAGGTCGGGCTGATCGCCTTCGTCGGCCTGGTCGCGCCGCACACGGTTCGCTCGGCCGTGCAGCCCACGCACCGCGCGCTGCTGCTGCTGTCGGCCATGTCGGGCGGCGTGCTGCTGCTGGCCGCCGACGTGCTCTCGCGCTGGCTGCTGGCGCCGCGCGAACTGCCGGTGGGCGTGCTCACGGCGTTGCTGGGTGGCGGCTACCTCTTGTGGCTGATGCATCGGAGGCCTGCTTGATCGCGCTCGCCGCGGACGACCTGCGCGTGGCGCTGGCCGGGCGCGAGGTGCTGCACGGCGTGCGCATCGCGCTGCCACGCGGCCGCTGGACCGCGGTGGTCGGCCCCAACGGCGCCGGCAAGACCACGCTGCTCAAGGCCCTGGCGCATCTCGTGCCCTGCCGGGGGCGTGTCGAACTCCTCGGGCGCGCGGCCTCGCAGTGGGCGGCGCGCGAACGCGCCCGCGCCGTGAGCTGGCTGGGGCAGGGCCACGAGGGCGCGGAGGACCTGCGCGCCTGGGACGTGGTGATGCTGGGCCGCCTGCCGCACCGTCCCTGGCTCGCGCCGCCCACGGCGCAGGACGCCGCGGCGGTGGAGGAGGCCATGCACCGCACCCAGTGCTGGGACTGGCGCGGCCGGCCGATCGGCCAGCTGTCGGGTGGCGAGCGCCAGCGCGTGTTGCTGGCCCGCGCGCTCGCCGTGCAGGCCGGCGTGCTGCTGATGGACGAGCCGCTGGCCAACCTGGACCCGCCGCACCAGGCCGACGTGCTGGCGCTGGTGCGCCGGCATGTGGCGGCGGGCGGCACGGCGGTCACGGTGCTGCACGAGCTCACGCTGGCGCTGCAGGCCGACGACCTGCTGGTGGTGGATGCCGGCCGCATCGCGCACCACGGCCCCTGCACGTCGGCCGACACGCATGCGGCGGTGCGGCGCGTGTTCGGCGGGCGGGTGCACGTGCACGAAGTCGCGGGGCGCTGGGTCGCCCTGCCGGAAACGTGAGGCGCCGGAGATGACCGCGCGTTGCGTCATGGTCCTGGGCACCACCAGCGGCGCCGGCAAGAGCTGGCTGGCCACGGCCCTGTGCCGCTGGTACGCGCGCCGCGGCCTGAAGGTCGCGCCGTTCAAGGCGCAGAACATGAGCAACAACGCGCGGGTGGTGGCCGGCGGCGAGATCGGCAGCGCCCAGTACTTCCAGGCCCTGGCCGCGAGGGCCGCGCCCGAGGTGCGGATGAACCCGCTGCTGCTCAAGCCCGAGCGCGACACCCACAGCCAGGTGGTGCTGCTCGGGCGGGTGGACGAGGCGCTCTCGCGCCGGTCGTGGCGCGGTCGCAGCGCCAGCGTGTGGCCGCAGGTGTCGGGCGCGCTCGACGAATTGCGCGCGGAGAACGACGTCGTGGTGATCGAAGGCGCGGGCTCGCCGGCGGAGATCAACCTGAAGGACGACGACATCGTGAACATGCGGGTGGCGCTGCACGCGGATGCTCGCTGCCTGCTGGTGACGGACATCGATCGCGGGGGTGCGTTCGCGCACCTGTACGGGACGTGGGCGCTGCTGCCGGAGCACGAGCGCGCGTTGATCCGCGGTTTCGTGCTGAACAAGTTCCGGGGCGATGCGACGCTGCTGGCGCCGGCGCCGCAGCTGCTGCAGGAGCTGACGGGCATCGCGACCGTGGCAACGTTGCCGATGTGGTGGAACCACGGCCTCCCCGAGGAGGACGGCTGGTATTCACTCCCTCCCCCTCCGGGGGAGGGTGGGGGTGGGGGCGCCCCCGGTGCTCAAGCCGGCGGCGCTGTCGCATCAGGCCCCGGAGCGCCCCCACCCCAGCCCTCCCCCGGAGGGGGAGGGAGCAAGAACATCGCCATCGTCGCCTACCCCCGCATCAGCAACCTCGACGAGTTCCAGCCCCTCGCGCACCTGCCCGGCGTTCGCCTGCGCTGGGTGCGCTCGGCCGGCGAACTCGAAGGCGCCGACTGGGTCGTGCTGCCCGGCTCCAAGCACACCAGCTCCGACCTGGCCTGGCTGCGCGAGCAGCGCATCGACCGCGCGCTGGCGGCGCACGCGCAGCGGGGCGGGGCGGTGCTGGGCGTGTGCGGCGGGCTGCAGATGCTGGGCGAGGCGCTGGTCGATCCGCACGGCATCGACGGCAACGCGCCGGGCCTCGGGCTGCTGCCGCTGGTGACGCAGTTCGAACCCGACAAGACGGTGCGGCGAACGCAGGCCACTTTCGGCGCGCTGCGGGGGACGTGGTCGGCGCTTTCCGGCGTGCCCGTCTCCGGCTACGAGATCCGCCATGGCCGGACCGCGCAGCACCCGGCCATGGACGCCGGCCTGCCGGTGCTGCCCGCCGGCCTGGGCTGGCAGAACGCCGCCGGAAACGTGCTGGGCGTGTACCTGCACGGCCTGTTCGAGGACGCGAACGTGCTGCGCGCGCTGTTCGGCGCGCAGGCCCCCGATCCGGACCGCGTGTTCGACAACCTGGCCGATTTCATCGACCGCCATTTCGCGGCGGGCGTCCTCGAGGAGCTGATCCGTTGAGCCTTCCCGACCTGAACGACCCGGCGCTGGCCGCGCGCCTGCGGCACCTGATCGACCACAAGACCAAGCCGCTGGGCGCGCTCGGGCGCATCGAGTCGCTCGCGCTGCAGATCGGGCTGGTGCTGGGCACCGAGTCGCCGCTCCTGTCGCAGCCGCAGCTGGTGGTGTTCGCCGGCGACCACGGGCTGGCCGCGCGCGGCGTGTCGGCCTACCCGAGCGACGTCACCTGGCAGATGGTGGAGAACTTCCTGGCCGGCGGCGCGGCCGTCAGCGTGCTGGCCCGCCAGCATGGCCTGGCGCTCACGGTGGTGGACTGCGGGGTGCGCCACGACTTCGCGCCGCGGCCCGGCCTGCTGGTTCGCAAGGTCGCGCCCGGCACCGCCGACGCGCTGGAAGGGCCCGCGATGACGCCGGCGCAGTGCCGGCAGGCGATCGAGGCGGGCCGCGGCGTGGTCGCCGGCCTGCCGGGCAACGCCCTGCTGCTGGGCGAGATGGGCATAGGCAACACATCGGCGGCGGCGCTGTTGCTGGCGCGGCTCACCGGCAGCGACCTGGCCGATTGCGTGGGCTCGGGCACCGGCCTGGACGAGGCCGGCCTGGCGCGCAAGCGCGAGGTGTTGCGGCAGGTGCTGGAACGCCATCCGCTCGCGAGCGAGCCGCTGGACGCCCTGGCGGCCTTCGGCGGCTTCGAGGTCGCCGCCATGGTCGGCGCGGTGCTGGAGGCGGCGGCCCGGCGCCGGCTGGTGGTGGTGGACGGCTTCATCGCCACCGCGGCGGTGCTGGTGGCGCGTGCGCTGGAGCCGCGGGTGACGCAGCGCTGCGTGTTCTCGCACCGCTCGGGCGAATGCGGCCACGGCCTGATGCTGCGGCACCTGGGCCCGGACGAGCGCACGCCGGCGCGGGCCCTGCTGGACCTGGACCTGCGGCTGGGGGAAGGCTCCGGCGCGGCGCTCGCCTGGCCGCTGCTGGTGTCGGCCTGCGCGCTGCTGCGCGAGATGGCCACTTTCGAATCGGCCGGCGTAGCCCGTTCGGGTTAACACCCCCCTGCGCGGCCCTCGGCCGGCTCGTCGGCGGGCTATCCTTTTCCGCACCACATACCTCGCGGAGGCACGCCATGTACAAGCGGATCCTGTTGGCCTACGACGGCAGCGACGCCGGGCAGAAGGCGTTGCTGGATTGCCAGACGATGGCCCAGTGGGGCGGCGCCCAGCTCTACCTGATCGCCGTCATGCCTTCGGCCATGAGCTTCGTCGGCCTGGAAGGCGGCGTCTACGACGTGGAGCTGGAAGAGCGCGAGCGCGCCAAGTACCAGTCGGTCCTGCAGGAAGGCCTGCGCCGGCTGGAGCAGGCGGGCTATGCCTCCACCGGCGAGGTGGTCACCGGCGAGGCGGTGGACGAGATCACCAAGTGCGCCCGCAAGGTCGGCGCCGACCTGATCGTGGTCGGCCACAAGCACCTGGACAGCTGGGCGGCGCGCTGGTGGCGCGGCTCCATCTCGGGCGCGCTGATCGAGCATGCGCCCTGCAACGTGCTGGTCGTCATCACGTCCTGACACGCAGGCGAGCCCGGGCCGCGGCGTTTGCGCGCGTCCCGCCCCATTGCCGAACTTTGCGCAGCGGAAACCTTGCGGCCAACCGGGCGACACCTGCGGGCGCCATCCTCGCGTGGGATGCGGATGCGCGACAAGCCCGGCCGTCGAGGCCTCCCCGCTGGTGGCGGGGCCATGCGCGGGCGGTACGCTAGGCAACCGCCCCCGCGAAGGGCCCACAGGACAAGAATGCAAGCCGACCCCACCCGCCAGAACCGACCCGCCCCCGAATCCACCGACGACCCCGCGCCGCGCCGCATCGGGCGTCGCGGCATGCTGCTGGGCAGCCTGGCCGCGCTGGCGCTGGTGGCGGGCGTGGCCTGGCTGACCTGGGACCTCACGGGCAAGCCGGCCACCCCGGCGGCGGCGCGGCCCGGCGCTTCGGCGCCCGGCGGCGCGGGAGCGGGCCTGGGCGGTCCGGGCGGTGCGGGTGGGGCGCGCGGCGGTCCGCCCACCACCGTCGGCATCGCGGTGGCCGAGCGCACCGACATCCCCGTCATGCTCGAGGCCCTGGGCACGGTGATCCCGCAGGCCACCGTGCGGGTGCGGCCGCAGGTGTCGGGCGTGCTGCAGCAGGTGCTCTACCGCGAGGGCCAGGTGGTCCGCAAGGGCGAACTGCTGGCCACCATCGACCCGCGCCAGTTCGAGATGGCCGTGCAGCAGGCCGCCGGCCAGCGCATGCGCGACGAGGCGCAGCTGGAAGCGGCGCGCGTGACGCTGCAGCGCTTCCGCACGCTGCTGGAGCAGGACTCCATCGCCCGCCAGGAGGTGGACACGCAGGCCGCGCTGGTCAAGCAGCTGGAGGCCGCGGTGGTGATCGCCAAGGCCAACGAAGGCACGGCGCGGCTGAACCTGGGCTACACCCGCATCGTCTCGCCGATCGCCGGCCGGGTGGGCCTGCGCACGGTGGACGTGGGCAACGTGGTGAGCGCCAGCGACGCCAACGGCGTGGCGCTCATCACCCAGCTGTCGCCCATCGACGTGGAGTTCGCCATCCCGCAGGACCAGGCGGCCGCGCTGGCGCAGGAGACCGGCCGCGCGCCCATGCAGGCCCGCGCGCTGGACCGCACGCGCAGCACGGTGCTGGAGACCGGCTCCTTCTCCTCGCTGGACAACCAGGTGGACACGCAGACCGGCACCGTGCGGGCCAAGGCCCGTTTCGCCAACGACAGGCAGCAGCTCTTCCCCAGCCAGTTCGTCAACCTGCAGCTGCGCCTGCGCACCATCGAGGGCGCGGTCACGGTGCCGCTGGCGGCGGTGCGCACCGGCACCAACGGCGACTACGTGTTCGTGCTGAAGGACGACCGCACCGTGCAGCTTCGCACCGTGCAGCGCGGCCAGGCCACGGCCGACCGCGTGCAGGTCGTGAGCGGGTTGCAGGTGGGCGAGCGCGTGGTCACGGAAGGCGCCGACCGTCTGAGGGATGGCGCCCGCGTGACGCTGCCGTCGCCGGCGCCGACGGACGGGGCGCAGCCGCAGGCGGCCCGGCAGCGGGGTGGACAAGGCGCGGAAGGCGCGGCGTCGGCGCCGCAGCGGCGCCGCCAGCAGCAGCAGCAGGGCGGAGGAGCGGCGCAGTGACGCTCATCCCGTCATTCCCGCGGAGGCGGGAATCCAGTGCGTCCGCCTTCGCGGAGGGCCGGGAAGCCCTGGATCCCCGCCTTCGCGGGGATGACGGCTGTTGCGGAGTGAGCGGCTGTTGCGGAGCGAGCGGCTGTCCAGGCCGCGGGGAGGCTGCATGAACCCCTCCCGCCCCTTCATCCTCCGCCCCGTCGCCACATCCCTGTTGATGCTGGCCATCGTGCTGGCCGGCCTGGTGGGCCTGCGGCTGCTGCCCCTCTCGGCGCTGCCGCAGGTGGACTACCCCACCATCCAGGTGCAGACGCTCTACCCCGGCGCCAGTCCCGAGGTGATGGCGCAGACGGTCACCGCGCCGCTGGAGCGGCAGTTCGGGCAGATGCCCGGCCTGTCGCGCATGAGTTCCACCAGCGCGTCGGGCGTTTCCATCGTCACGCTGCAGTTCGGGCTGGGCCTGGCGCTGGACGTGGCCGAGCAGCAGGTGCAGGCCGCCATCAACGCCGGCGCCTCGCTGCTGCCGGCCGACCTGCCGGCGCCGCCGGTCTACGCCAAGGTCAACCCGGCCGACGCACCGGTGCTCACGCTGGCGATCAGCTCCGACCAGCTGCCGCTGCCCGACGTGCAGAACCTGGTCAACACGCGGCTGGCGCTCAAGATCAGCCAGGTGTCCGGCGTGGGCCTGGTCACGCTGGCCGGCGGGCAGCGCCCGGCCGTGCGCATCCAGGCCGACACGCGCGCGCTGGCCTCGTACGGCCTGACGCTGGACAACGTGCGCACCACCATCAACGCCGCCAACGCCAACGGCGCCAAGGGCAGCATCGACGGGCCCACGCGCGCCTGGAGCATCAACTCCAACGACCAGCTGCTCACGGCCGAGGACTACGGCAGGCTCGTGGTGGCCTTCCGCAACGGCGCGCCGGTGCGCCTGGGCCAGGTGGCGCGGGTGCTGGAGAGCGCCGAGAACGTGAAGCTGGGCGCCTGGTCGGTGGTGGGCGGCGAACTCAAGCCGGCCATCATCCTGAACGTGCAGCGCCAGCCGGGCGCCAACGTCATCGCGACGGTGGACGCCATCAAGGCGCGCCTGCCGGAACTCACGGCCGGCCTGCCGCCCTCGCTCAAGGTGGACGTGCTGTCCGATCGCACCACCGGCATCCGCGCCTCGGTGCACCACGTGCAGCTGGAGCTGGTGCTGGCCGTGGTGCTGGTGGTGCTGGTGATCTTCGCCTTCCTGCACAGCCCGCGCGCCACCCTGATCGCCAGCCTGGCCGTCCCGATATCGCTGGTCGGCGCCTGCGGCGTGATGTACCTGCTGGGCTACAGCCTGAACAACCTTTCGCTGATGGCGCTGACCATCGCCACCGGCTTCGTGGTGGACGACGCCATCGTGATGATCGAGAACATCCAGCGCCACGTGGAGATGGGCAAGCGGCCGATGGATGCCGCGATCCAGGGCGCCCGCGAGATCGGCTTCACCATCATCTCGCTGACGGTGTCGCTGGTGGCGGTGCTGATCCCGCTGCTGTTCATGGGCGACGTGGTGGGGCGGCTGTTCCGCGAGTTCGCGGTCACGCTGGCCATCACCATCCTGATCTCGGCCGTGGTCTCGCTGACCCTGGTGCCCATGATGTCGGCCCGCTGGCTCAAGGCGCACCCGGGCGGCGAGGCGGCCGGCACCGGCGTCGGGGCGCGGCTGGCGCGCCACTTCGACCGGCTGATCGGCGTGTACGACCGCGCCCTGCGCTGGGTGCTCACGCGCCAGCGGCTCACGCTGCTGGTGGCATTGGCGACCTTCGTGCTGACGGTGCTGCTGTACGTCGTCATCCCCAAGGGCCTGTTCCCGACGCAGAACACGGGCCAGCTGCAGGCGCGGGTGGAAGCGCAGGAATCGACCTCGTTCCCCAGCATGGCGCAGCTGCAGCAGGAGGTGGCGCGCGCGCTGATGGCGGACCCCGAGGTCAGCAGCATCGCCAGCTTCGTGGGGGTGGACGCGGCCAACAACACCATGCTGCACACCGGCCGCATGCTGATCAACCTGACGGGCAGCCGCGGCAGCCAGCGCGAGCTGATGGACCGGCTGCGCGAGCGGGCGCAGCGCGTGCCCGGCGCCACGCTCTACCTGCAGCCGGTGCAGGACCTCACCATCGACGCGGAGTCGGGCCCCACCCAGTTCCGCTTCTCGCTGGAAGGCGCGGACACGGCCACGGTGAACGACTGGGCCAACCGCCTGGTGGAGCGCCTCCACTCGGTGCCACAGCTGCGCAACCCGGTCACCGACGCGGGCGCCAGCGGCGCGGCGGTCTACGTCGACATCGACCGCGACACGGCGGCGCGGCTGAACATCACGGCGGCCAGCATCGACGAGGCGCTCTACAGCGCCTTCGGCCAGCGCATCGTCTCGACCATCTTCACGCAGACCAACCAGTACCGCGTGATCCTGGAGGCGCGGCCCGACGCCGCGGCCACGCCCGACGCCCTGGCCGGCATCCAGCTGCGCACCTCGTCGGGCGAGGCCACGCCGCTGTCGGCGGTGGCGCGCATCGTCGAGCGGCGCGCGCCGCTGCAGATCACGCACGTGGCCCAGTACCCGGCGGCGACCGTGGGCTTCGACACCGCGCCCGGCGTGTCGCTGGGCAAGGCGGTCGATGCGGTGCGGGCCACCGCGAAGGAGATGGGCCTGCCCGCCAGCCTGACCATGAGCTTCCTCGGCGCCTCGGGCGCCTACGAGGCGTCGCTCACCAACCAGCTCTGGCTGATCCTGGCGGCCATCGTCTGCGTCTACATCGTGCTGGGCGTGCTGTACGAGAGCTACGTGCACCCGCTCACGATCCTCTCGACGCTGCCTTCGGCCGGCGTCGGCGCGCTGCTGGCGCTGATGCTCACCGGCAACGACCTGGGCGTCATCGGGATCATCGGGATCATCTTGCTGATCGGCATCGTGAAGAAGAACGCGATCATGATGATCGACTTCGCGATCGACGCGCAGCGCAACGAACGCAAGGCGCCGCAGGAGGCGATCCACCAGGCCGCGCTGCTGCGCTTCCGGCCGATCCTGATGACCACGCTGGCGGCGCTCTTCGCCGCGGTGCCGCTGATGCTGGGCTGGGGCGAGGGCGCCGAGCTGCGCCGGCCGCTGGGCCTGGCGATCTTCGGCGGGCTGGTGGTGAGCCAGCTGCTGACGCTGTTCACCACGCCGGTGATCTACCTGGGGTTCGAGCGGCTGGGACGACTTCGTCATCCCCGCGAAGGCGGGGATCCAGGGCTTCCCTCGGGCGCCGCGAAGACGGATGCACTGGATTCCCGCCTCCGCGGGAATGACGGGAGAGCGGCGCTCGGCGGCGACGCAGCGGCATGAACCTCTCCGGCCCCTTCGTCCGCCGGCCCGTCGGCACCGTGCTGCTGACGGTCTGGATCGCGCTGGCCGGCATCGCGGCGTTCTTCCAGCTGCCGGTGGCCTCGCTGCCGCAGGTGGACTTCCCGGTGATCTCGGTCAGCGCCAACCTGCCGGGCGCCAGCCCCGAAACCATGGCCACCAGCGTGGCGCAGCCGCTGGAGCGGCGGCTGGGCGTGATCGCGGGCGTCAACGAGATGACGTCCAGCAGCGGCAACGGCTCGACCCGCATCAGCCTGCAGTTCGACCTCAACCGCAACATCGATTCGGCCGCGCGCGAAGTGCAGGCGGCGATCAACGCGTCGCGCGCGGACCTGCCGTCCAACCTGCGCAGCAACCCGACCTACCGCAAGGCCAACCCCTCGGCCGCGCCGGTGATGATCCTGGCGCTGACCTCGCCGCGCCGCACGCCGGGCCAGATCTACGACGCGGTCTCCAACCTGGTTCAGCAGAAGGTCGCGCAGGTCCAGGGCGTCGGCGACGTGGAGCTGGGCGGCGGCTCGCAGCCGGCGGTGCGGGTCGAATTGCTCCCCTTCGCGCTGAGCAAGTACGGCATCGCGACCGAAGACATCCGCGCAGCGCTGCAGGCCGGCAGCGCCAACCGGCCCAAGGGCGACGTGCAGGACGCCAGCGGCCGCCGGCTGCAGATCTACACCAGCACCGGCAGCAGCTCGCCGGACGCGGACGGGCTGATCGCCATCGGCGCCGGGCGCCTGTCGGCCGCCGACTACCGCGGCCTGGTGGTGGCCTGGCGCGACGGTGCGGCGGTGCGGCTGGGCGACATCGCCACCGTGAGCGACAGCGTGGAGAACGTGAACACGCTGGGCCTGTTCAACGGCGAGCCGGCGGTGGTGGTGCCGATCACGCTGCAGCCCGGCGCCAACGTGATCAAGACCGTCGACGCCGTGCGCAAGCTGCTGCCCGAGCTGCAGGCCGCGCTGCCGCCCGACATCCGGCTGGTGCTGGCGTCCGACCGCACGACCTCGATTCGCGCCTCGCTGCACGAGGTGGAGCTGACGCTGGCCATCGCCATCGCGCTGGTGGTGCTGGTGGTCAGCGTGTTCCTGCGCAGCGCCCGCGCCACCTTCATCCCGGCCGTGGCCACCGTGGTCTCGCTGCTGGGCACCTTCGGCGTGATGCTGCTGATGGGGTTCTCGCTCAACAACTTGAGCCTGATGGCGCTGACGGTGGCCACCGGCTTCGTGGTGGACGACGCCATCGTGGTGCTGGAGAACATCAGCCGCCACCTGGAGCGCGGCATGGACCGCTTCCAGGCGGCGCTGCTGGGCGCGCGCGAGGTGGGCTTCACCGTGCTGTCGATCAGCCTGTCGCTGGTGGCCGTGTTCATCCCGCTGCTGTTCATGGGCGGGCAGGTGGGCCGCCTGTTCCGCGAGTTCGCGGTCACGCTGTCGGCGGCCGTGATGATCTCGCTGCTGATCTCGCTGACCACCACGCCCATGCTGTGCGCCTGGCTGCTGCGCCCGCACGGCGCCGGCGGCAGGCCGCCCGGCCGGCTGGCGCGCTGGGCCGAGCGCGGCTACGACGCGATGCACCGCACCTATGCGTGGAGCCTGGACTGGGCGCTGCAGGCGCGCTGGCTGGTGCTGGCCATCCTGGTCGCCGTGATCGGGCTGAACGTCTACCTGTTCGTCAAGATCCCCAAGGGCTTCTTCCCGCAGCAGGACACCGGCCAGATCACCGGGGGCTTGCGCGCCGACCAGAGCATCTCGTTCCAGGCCATGCAGGAGAAGCTCAAGCAGCTGGTGGACATCACGCGGGCCGACCCGGCCGTCGACACCGTGGTGGCCTTCACCGGCGGCGGTCGCGCGGGCGGCGGCTTCATGTTCGTCACGCTCAAGCCGGTGGACCAGCGTGCGCCGGGCGAGCGCGCCCAGGCGGTGATCGCCCGCCTGCGGCCGCAGCTGCAGCGCGTCTCGGGCGTGAGCCTGTTCCTCAACCCGGTGCAGGACCTGCGCATGGGCGGGCGGCAGAGCAATTCGACCTACCAGTACACGCTCAAGAGCGACAACAACGAGGACCTCAAGCGCTGGGCCGCGCGGCTGGCCGAGTCGATGAAGCGGCAGCCCGCGCTGGTGGACGTGGACACCGACCAGCAGGAGAACGGCGTCGAGCTGTTCGTGGAGGTCGACAAGGACAGCGCGGCGCGCCTGGGCATCAGCTCGCGCGACGTGGACAACGCCCTCTACAACGCCTTCGGCCAGCGCCAGGTGGCGACCATCTACGGCGAGCTAAACCAGTACCGCGTGATCCTGGGCGTGGCGCAGCGCTACATCCTCAGCCCGATGGCGCTGCGCGACATCTACGTGCCGGCGTCGGCCGCGGCCACCACGGCCACGGCCAGCACCGCGAGCGCCAGCACCGGCACGGTGGCGACCACCGCCACCATCAACCCGTCGCTGCGCGACCAGGCCACCGGCTCGGCGCTGAGCGGCGTGCGCAACATGGTGCCGCTGACGGCCATCGCGCGCGTGGTCGAGCGGCCCACCGCCACCTCGGTCAACCACCAGGACGCGGAGCTGGCCACCACCATCTCCTACAACCTGGCCGAGGGGCAGACCATCGCCGACGGCCAGGCCGCGGTGCGGGCGGCCGAGGCCGAGATCGCCATGCCCACCAACGTGCGCGGCAGCTTCCAGGGCACGGCGCGCGCGGCGCAGGAGTCGCAGTCGCAGCAGCCGCTGCTGATCCTGGCGGCCATCTTGGTGATCTACATCGTGCTGGGCGTGCTGTACGAGAGCCTGGTGCACCCGGTCACGGTGCTCTCCACGCTGCCTTCCGCCGGCGTGGGCGCGGTGCTGGCGCTGATGCTGTTCAAGCTGGAGCTGTCGATCATGGCGCTGATCGGCCTGTTCCTTCTGATCGGCATCGTGAAGAAGAACGCGATCATGATCATCGACTTCGCGCTGGACGCCGAGCGCTCGCGCGGCCTGTCGCCGGTGGCGGCGGTGCGCGAGGCCTGCCTGCTGCGCTTTCGCCCCATCCTCATGACCACCCTGGCCGCCGCACTCGGCGCGCTGCCGCTGGCGATCGGCTTCGGCGAAGGCGCCGAGCTTCGCCGGCCACTGGGCATCGCGATCGTGGGTGGCCTGATCGCGAGCCAGCTGCTCACGCTGCTGACCACGCCGGTGGTGTACCTGCTGCTGGACAAGCTGCGCCGGCGCAGTCCGCATGAACGCGCGCTGGCGCGCAGCCATGCGCCGGAGGCGGCGTGAAGGGGCCCATGAAAGTGATCGCATGCACGAAACTCCCTCCCCCTCCGGGGGAGGGCGGGGGTGGGGGTGGGGGCGCCCCGGTGCCCGATGTCCCACCCTGCATCGCTTCCAGCCGCGTGCGCGCCCCCACCCCAACCCTCCCCCGAAGGGGAGGGAGCACTACCCCGCCATGAGTCCATTGCCCTTGCTCAAACCCCTCTGCCTGGCCCTTTCGCTGGCGCTCACCGCCTGCGCCGTCGGTCCCCGCTACGACGCGCCGCCCGCGATGGACCTGCCCGCCACCTTCAAGGAAGGCCAGGGCGAGTGGATCAAGGCCACGCCCGCCGACGCCCTGGAGCGCGGACCCTGGTGGCAGCTCTTCAACGATCCGGTCCTCGACGACCTGGCCGCGCGGGTCGAGGTCTCCAACCAGAACGTGGCGGCAGCCGTCGCGGCCTATGCGCAGGCGCGGGCGCTCACGGCGCAGCAGCGCGCCTCGCTCTTCCCCGTGGTGGGCCTGGACGCCAGCGCCAACCGCAGCGGCACGCGCGGCGGCGGCGGCACGACCACCGCGACGACGACCACCGGCGGCACCACCGTCATCAGCGGCGCCAGCGGCGGCAGCGCGCGCAGCAGCTACCAGTTCGACATCGGCGCCAGCTGGGAGCCGGACGTGTGGGGCCGCCTGGCGCGCGGCGTGGCCGGGGCCCGCGCGGGCGAGCAGGCCAGCCAGGCCGACCTGGCGGCGGCGCGGCTGGCCGCGCAGGGCGAGCTGGCTGCCAACTACTTCGGCCTGCGCCAGGCGGACGCGCAGCGCACCCTGCTGTCGCAGACCGTCGCGGGCTACGAGCGGGTGCTGCAGATCACCAACAACCGCTACACCGCCGGCATCGCCGCGCGCACCGACGTGCTGCAGGCCCAGACCCAGCTGGCCAACGCGCGCGCCGACCTGCTGGGCGTGGAGCGCCAGCGGGCCCAGCTGGAACATGCGATCGCCGTGCTGGTGGGGCAGGCGCCGGCCAGTTTCGCGCTCAAGGCCGAGCCGAGCTGGCCGATCACGGTGCCGGACGTGCCGCTGTCCGTGCCGTCCACGCTGCTGCAGCGGCGCCCCGACATCGCCGCGGCCGAGCGGCGCGTGGCGCAGGCCAACGAGGACATCGGCATCACGCAGTCGGCGTTCTTCCCCAGCCTGCGTTTGACCGGTTCGGTGGGCGCGGGCGCGGCCAGCATCGCCGACCTGTTCAGCGCTTCCTCGCTGGTGTGGGCGCTGGGCGGCTCGGTGGCGCAGGCCCTCTTCGATGCCGGGGCCACGCGCGCGCAGGTGGAGGGCGCCCGTGCCGCCTTCGACCAGGCGGCCGCGCGCTACCGGCAGACGGTGCTCACCGCGTTCCAGAACGTGGAGGACCAGCTCTCGGGCGTGCGCGTGCTGGGCCAGCAGGTCGCCCTGCGCGAGGAGGCCAGCCGCGCCGCCGACCTGGTGGAGCAGCAGGTCCTCAACCGCTACCAGGCGGGACAGGTGGGCTTCACCGACGTGGTCAATGCCCAGGCCACGGCGCAGAACGCGCGCCGCGCCTTCGTGCAGCTCCAGGCGGATCGGCAGGCGGCGGCGGTGGCGCTGATCCAGGCGCTGGGGGGAGGGTGGGCGGGGATCGAAGACCGTCATTCCCGCGACGGCGGAAATCCAGCGCAGCGCGCTTCGGGAGACAGCTGAAGACGGAAGCCCTGGATCCCCGCCTGCGCGGGGATGACGCCTGTGCCCCGTCATTCCCGCGAAGGCGGGAATCCAGCGCAGCGCGCCTGCGGCTCGTGATCTACGCCTGGTGCTTGCCCAGCAGCGACAGCATCCCCGCCTCCAGCCCTTCCATCCGGCTGGCCAGGTTGGGCGCCGAATCCTTGGCCACCTGCATGTAGCGTTCGAAGGCGGCGAGCACCGCCTTGCGGTCGGGGTGGTGCATCAGCGCGCTGGCCAGGGCGGCCTGCAGCACCTGCACCTGCGCCACCAGCGCGAACTGGTTTTCCTTGAGTGCGTCGACGTTCTGGCCCATCTCGGCCAGGGTCTGCTCGAAGTCCTGCGTGTCCATCCGGCCAATGTAGCAGGCAGGTGCCTACCGGGACCGGGCGCTGGTGTCGGGCGGGGGCGGGACGGCCGAGATGCTGCGGGCGGGGATGAGGCGCAGCCCGTCGTCGGAGCGCGCCTGCGGCGGGGCCTCGCGCTGCGGCAGCGGATGCGACAGCGGCGGCACCCGCGCGGTGGACGGCTCGGTGGCCGAACGCGCCCGCTGGCCGGCCATCACCGCCAGCGCGGACACCGCCACCACCGCGACGCCGGCCACCGCCCACAGCAGCCGCGTGCGCAGGCGGTCGCCGGGCAGCACCACGCGGCCGGGTTTGCGCGGAGCCGGGCGGTGGTCGAGGCGGTGGTCGTAGCTGGCGCGCAGTTCGGGGTCGGACAGCACCTCGTAGGCGCGGTTGATGCGGGCCATGGCCGCGCCGTCGGCGCCGGCCCGGTCCGGGTGGTGCTCGCGCGCCAGCCGCCGGTAGGCCGCGCGCACGTCGTCGGCCGAAGCGCCGCGGGGCAGCTGCAGCGCTTCGTACAACGTCGGCGAGGACTCTCCGGCCATGGGCCGGAACGATACCACCGCGCCGATTGGCCGCCCATGAGCTCGGCGTCAAGGCCGGGCGGCAGGCTCAACCCGGGCGGGTGGGAGGCGGTGGCGTCTTGGGCTCGAAGTCGCAGTACGCCCGCACCGCGCAGCGCCAGCACTGGGGCAGGCGCGCCACGCACACGTAGCGGCCGTGCAGGATCAGCCAGTGGTGCGCGTCGGCCAGGTACGCGGGCGGCACGCGTTCGAGCAGCTTGAACTCCACCTGCAGCGGGTCCTTGCCCGGGGCCAGGCCGGTGCGGTTGCTCACGCGGAAGATGTGCGTGTCCACCGCCATGGTGGCCTCGCCGAAGGCGACGTTCAGCACCACGTTGGCGGTCTTGCGGCCCACGCCGGGCAGGGCCTCCAGTTCCTCGCGCGTGCGCGGCACCTGGCCGCCGTGCCGGTCGACCAGGATGCGGCAGGTGGCCATCAGGTTGCGCGCCTTGGTGCGGTACAGCCCGATGGTCCTGATGTGGTCCTCCAGCCGCTCCAGCCCCAGCTCGAGGATGGCCTGCGGCGTGCCGGCCGCCGGGAACAGCCGGCGCGTGGCCTTGTTGACCCCGGCGTCGGTGGCCTGCGCCGACAGCAGCACGGCCGCCAGCAGCTCGAAGACGCTGCTGTACTCCAGCTCGGTCTCGGGCGAGGGATTGGCTGCCTGCAGGGTGGCGAAGAAGGGCTCGACGTCGCGGTCTTTCACGGGGCGGGAGTGTAGAGCCTGGCCTGCGGCATCATCGCCCGTTCCCGGCCAGTCCAGGCCGACGCAAGGAGACGGCGAATGAACCAGGAACTCTTCGACAAGGGACTGAAGGTGCGGCGCGAGGTGCTCGGCGCCGAGCACGTGGACCGGTCGCTGCGGGAAGCGGACGACTTCACGCGCGAGATGCAGGAGCTGGTCACCCAGTACTGCTGGGGCGACGTCTGGAACCGCCCCGGGCTGGACCGCCGCACCCGCAGCCTGCTCAACCTGGCCATGATCACCGCGCTCAACCGGCCGCACGAACTCAAGCTGCACGTGCGCGGGGCCCTCCACAACGGCCTCACGCGCGACGAGATCAAGGAAGTCTTGCTGCAGGCCGCGATCTACTGCGGCGTGCCGGCCGCGCTGGACAGCTTCCGCGTGGCGAAGGAAGTGTTCCGGGAGATGGACGGCGCGAAGTGATGCGCCCGTCCCTCATTCCACGCGGATGCCCGCGCGGCCGATGATGTCCTTGGACTGCTGGTTGTCGCCCTTGACCATGGCGGCGAAGGCGGCGCGGCTGTCCACGCGCGGTTCCTGGCCCTGGGCGACGATGGCGTTGCGCACCTCGGGCTTCTGCAGCACCTTGTTGATCTCCGCGTTGAAGCGGTCGGCGATCGCCGGCGGCAGGTTGGGCGGGGCGAAGACGCCGTACCACTCGACCATGTGGAACCTGGGATACCCGAGCTCGGCCAGCGCGGGCACGTTGGGCATCACCTGGCTGCGCTTGCCGGAGGTGACGGCCAGCGCTCGAACCTTGCCGCCCTGCACCAGGCTGAGGGCCGACGCGACCGAGGTCCCCGCCAGGTCGACGTGGCCGCCGACCAGGTCGGCGATGGCCGGGGTCGAGCCCTTGTACGGCACGTGCTGCAGCTTGAATCCGGCGACCTCCTGCAGCATGACGCCGGCGACGTGCGCCACGCTGCCGGTGCCCGAGGTGGCGAAGCTCAGCGGCTTGCCGCTCGCCTTGGCCGCGTTCACGAAGTCGGCCCAGGTCTTGTAGGGCGAGGCTTCGTTGACCAGCAGCACCATGGGCGCCTCCACCGCGGACGCGATCGGCGTCAGGTCCTTCGCGGGGTCGAACGAAAGCTTCATCAGCCAGGGGGCGAGCGCGACGTTGGCCGTCTGGCCGATCACCAGCTCGTAGCCTTCCGGCCGGGCCCGTGCCGTCTCCGACAGGCCGAGCGTGCCGGCCGCGCCGGGACGGTTGTCCGGCACCACCTGCCAGCCGGTGGCCTCGGCCAGCTTGGTGCTGATCGTGCGGCCGATGAAATCGGTGCCACCCCCGGGGGTGGAGGGGATCACCATCCGGATCGGCTTGGCGGGCTGCCAGTCCTGGGCGGCGGCGCCGAAAGCGGCGCCCGCCAGCGCGAGCGCGCCGGCCAGCTTGGGAAGGAAGGAAGTCTTCATTCGATGTCTCCTGGGCTTGGTGCGGGCGGTCAGCCCTGGGTGAAGCGGGATTCGCGTTCGACGGCTTCGTGCAGGCCCACGAACTCGTTGTAGGTCTCGAAGGGCGTGATCAGGTGCGCGATGGCGCGCGTGTCGCCGCCGCTCCTGAAGAAGGTCTCCATCATGTCCTTCACCGCCTTGTGCATGGCCAGCAGCGGCTCGACCGGGCACAGCGTGAAATCGAAGCCGAGCTCGCCGACCTGCCTGAGCGTCAGCTGGGGGCTCTTGCCCGAGGTGACCATGTTGAACAGCAGCGGCTTGCCCAGGGGCTTGAGGCGGCGGCTGATCTCCTGCATCTGCTCCACGCTCTCGACCGCGTCGGCATACAGGCCGTCGGCGCCCGCTTCCGCGTACGCGATCAGGCGCGCGATGGCGTCATCGAGACCGTTGACCGCGATGGCGTCGGTGCGGCCGACGATGAAGAAATCGGGATCCTGCCGGGCCGCCACCATGGCGCGCAGCTTCTGGACCATCTCGTGGCGCGTCACCAGCTGCTTGCCGGCGAAGTGGCCGCACTTCTTGGGCAGGGCCTGGTCTTCCAGGTGCAGGCAGGAGGCGCCGGCCTCCTCCCAGAGCCGGATGGTGCGCTGCACGTCCAGCATGCCGCCGTAGCCGGTGTCGGCATCGGCGAAGACGGGCAGGGTGGTGGCGCGGCAGACGCGGCGGATGTGTTCGAACATGTCGCGCTGCGACAGCGCACCCATGTCCGGCTCGCCCGCCTCGACACCGCAGGCGACGAAGCCGCTCACGAAGAGCGCCTGCGCGCCGGCGGCTTGCGCCAGCTTGGCGCTGATGGCATCGAAGGCGCCCATGCAGACGAAAGGCTGGCCTGGGCGGAAAAGGGCGCGAAAACGCTGGTTTCGGGTCAAGACGAGGCTCCGGGAAAAAGGTGACTGGTACCGGTATCATAACGATTGCTGGTATCGGTACCATCAACGTTTCACCTGGGTACAAGGAACTCGTCCTTGGGGTCTGGCGCTCGACGGCCGCCTAGAATCGGAACCACCCCATGCCCGCAGCATCCGCACCCAAGGCGCCCCCGATGGAGGGCGAGATCTCGATGCGCGACGTCGCGCGCCTGGCCGGCGTGTCGCCCATGACCGTCTCGCGCGCCCTGAGCGCCCCGCACCTGGTGCGGCCCGAGACCCTGGAGCAGGTGCAGTCGGTGATCCGCACCGTGGGCTACGTGCCCAACCGCGTGGCCGCCAGCCTCTCCTCCAGGCGCACCAGCCTGGTCGGCCTGATCGTGCCCAGCCTGCGCAACGCCCTCTATGCGCAGACCATCCAGGGCATCTCGGACGTGCTGCAGCGCCATGGCCTGCACCTGATCATTTCGGACAGCGGCTATTCGCTGGAGCGCGAGGAGGAACTGATCGCCGCCTACCTCGCGCAGCGGCCCTGCGGCCTGATCCTGCACAACACCGTCCATACGCCGGCGGCGCGCCAGATGCTGGAAGCCGCGGGCGTGCCCTGTGTCGAGACCGGGAACCTGCCGCCCCAGCCGGTGGACATGGCGGTCAGCTATTCCAACCACGCGGCCGGTCGCGCCATGGCCGGGCACCTGCTGTCGCGCGGCTACCGGCGCTTCGGCTTCGCCAGCCTGCGCATCGGCACCAACGAGCGCCTGCGCGAGCGCCGCGACGGCTTCCTGGCCGGGCTGCGGGCCGCCGGCATCACGCTGGATCCCGCGATGGTGCTGGAGGTGGACGAGGGCCTGGAGGGCGGCAGCCGCGCGCTGGCCGAACTGCTGGCCCGCGACGCCTCGGTGCAGGCCCTGTTCCTGGCCGGCGACGTGCTCGCGGCCGGCGCCATCTTCGAGTGCGCGCGCCGCGGCCTGCGGGTGCCGCAGGACATCGCCATCGCCGGCTCCGACGACAACGACCTGATGCAGCACATGGTTCCGCCCGTCACCACCGTGCGCTTCCCGCGCTACCGCATCGGGGTGCGCAGCGCCGAACTGATCGTGTCGCGCCTGGAGGCCGAGGCTTCCGGGCCGGTGATGGAAGACCTCGGCTTCGAGGTGGTGCAGCGCGGCAGCACGTGAAACCTGCTAGCGCCGCCACGCACGTGCGATCGCCGCAAGTGCCGCATCCACCACCGGTGAACGCCGCGCGGAGGCGCGCGCGATGAAGCACAGCTGCGTGTCGAGCGCGACCCGGTCCGCGACGACCAGGCCCTCGCTCTGGCTGGCGTGGATCGCCGTCGAGTCGCGCGCCAGCGCCAGGCCGACGCCGGAGCGCACCAGGGCCAGTATGGAGGCTTCCTGGTCGACCAGGGCCACGCCTTTCTGCCTGAGGCCCAGCGGCTCCAGGGTGGCCGCCAGCAATCGCGCATGCACCGACTCGGGCGGCGTCAGGATCCAGGGCAGGTCGACCAGCGCCGGCCAGTCCTTGCCCTGAACGCGCGGCTCCCAGCCCGGTGGCGCCACCACGCGGTAGGTGAAACGGGTCAGCACCTCGGCGTGCACCTTGCCGCCGGCACGCAGGGCCTGCGCGTCGGCCGCGGCGTCGCCGATGTAGTAGCCGACGTCGATGTCGCCGGCCAGCAGCCGGGCCAGCGTGGTGCCGCTCATGCCCTGCTGCAGTTCCGGCCGGATGTCGGGCGCGTGCAGCACCAGCTCCTGCAGGAAGGCGCCCAGGCGCGTGAACTCCGGGTCGAGGATGGTGCCGATGCACAGCTTGCCGCGCACGCGCGCGCCCAGCCGCTGGGCGGCGGCGGCGAAGTCGTCCAGGCCCTCGAGCGCCCGCTGCGCATGCGCCAGCAGCGCCTGGCCGTCGCGCGTGAGCACCACGCCGGCCGAGGTCCGGGTGAACAGCTCCAGCTGCAGCAGCGACTGCAGCTCCTTCATCTGCAGGCTGACCGCCGGCTGGCTGAGGAAGAGCTTGCCGGCCGCGCGCGACACGTTGCCTTCCCGCGCGACGGCGGCGAACGTGCGCAGCAGGCGGGCATCGAGCGGGCGCGACATCATTGCCGCAGCTTATATCAGCGGTTGCGGAACTCATTGGACGCGGGGTGCGAGCCTGCCTAGATTCCGGGCCATGCTTACCGTCCCCGAACAAGCCTCCGCCGTCGCCGGTGGCCCGATGAGCGCCCCAGCGTTCGACTACGTCATCGTCGGCGGCGGCAGCGCCGGATCGCTGCTGGCCAACCGCCTGAGCGCCGACGGCCGGCACAGCGTGCTGCTGATGGAGGCCGGCGGGCGCGACACCTACCCCTGGATCCACGTTCCGGTGGGCTACCTCTACTGCATCGACAACCCCCGCACCGACTGGCGCTTTCGCACCGAGCCCGAACCGGGCCTCAACGGCCGATCGCTGCTGTACCCGCGCGGCAAGGTGCTGGGCGGCTGCTCCAGCATCAACGGCATGCTGTACATGCGCGGCCAGGCCCGCGACTACGACCAGTGGGCCCAGGCCACCGGCGAGCCGAAGTGGGCCTGGGAAAGCGCGCTGGAGGACTTCAAGCGGCACGAGAGCCACCATGGCCTGCGGGCCGGCGGGCGCAAGGCGCCGGCGAGGGCAGGCGCCGGGTACTTCGTCGATCCGGCGCAGGCCGCCGCGGCGGCCGACGAAGGGCTGCGGGCCTTCCATGGCGGCGGTGGCGAATGGCGCGTCGAGAAGCAGCGGCTGCGCTGGGACATCCTGGACGCCTTCGCCCAGGCGGCGCAGCAGGCCGGCGTTCCGGCCACCGGGGACTTCAACCGGGGCAGCAACGAGGGGGTGGGCTACTTCGAGGTGAACCAGAAGGACGGCTGGCGCTGGAACACTTCCAAGGCCTTCCTGCGCCCGGCGCGCCGGCGCGCCAACCTCACCGTGTGGACCGGCGCCAGGGCGCTGCGCCTGCGGATGGGGCAGGTCGCGGGCGCACCGGCCTGCACCGGCGTCCATGTCGAGCGGGGCGGGGAGCGGCTGGAGGTGCTGGCGCGGCGCGAGGTGATCCTCGCGGCGGGCGCGATCGGCTCGCCGCAGCTGCTGCAGCTGTCGGGGATCGGCCCGGGCGCGCTGCTGCACCGCCATGGCATCCCCGTGCTGCGCGACGCGGCCGGCGTCGGCGCCAACCTGCAGGACCACCTGCAGGTGCGGTCGGTGTTCAAGGTCGAGCGCGGTCGCACGCTCAACACCCTGGCCAACAGCCTGTGGGGCCGGGCCATGATCGGGCTGGAGTACGCGCTGCGGCGCACCGGCCCCATGAGCATGGCGCCCTCGCAGCTGTGCGCGATCACGCGCAGCGACTCGTCGCAGGCGCACCCCAACATCCAGTTCCACGTGCAGCCGCTCAGCCTGCCCGCGTTCGGCCATCCGCTGCACGACTTCCCGGCGATCACCGCCAGCGTGTGCAACCTCAACCCGACCAGCCGCGGCACCGTCTGCATCCGCAGCGCCGACCCGCACGCGGCGCCGGCCATCGCCCCCAACTACCTGAGCACGCCGGAAGACCGCAAGGTGGCGGCGGACTCGCTGCGCATGGCGCGCCGGATCGTCGCGCAGCCGGCGCTCGGCGGCTACGGCCCGACCGAGTACCTTCCCGGCGCACGGTACCAATCCGACGAGGAGCTGGCGCGGCTGGCGGGCGACATCGCGACCACCATCTTCCATCCGGTGGGCACGGCCCGCATGGGGCGGGAGGGGGACCCGACGGCAGTGGTGGATCCGCACCTGCGGGTGATGGGGGTCAAAGGGCTCCGTGTGGTGGATGCGAGCGTGATGCCCACGATCACCAGCGGGAACACGAACAGCCCGACGTTGATGATCGCGGAGAAGGCGGCGCGCTGGATCGGCAGCGGGGAGTAGGGCGCCCCCGGCGGCGACGAGCCACCGCAATCCTAGGGTAAACACCTAATTGCATACGAATGCAAGACTCCGAGACTGCGGTCTTGCATACGAATGCACGACCCACCTGGCAAGGACACGACCCAATGATCAGATACCTCAAGCGCGGCCGCGACGTGCAGGCCCGGACCGCCGACGACACCAAGGTGCGCGCCACCGTGGAAGGCATCATCCGCGACATCGAGCAGCGCGGTGACGAGGCGGTGCGCGAGTACAGCCGCAAGTTCGACAACTGGGACCCGCAGGACTTCCGCCTGTCGCAGTCGCAGATCGAGGCTTCGATCAAGAGCCTGTCGGCGCGCGAGCTGGAAGACATCCGTTTCGCCCAGGCGCAGATCCGCAACTTCGCGCAGATCCAGCGCGACTCCATGCGCGACGTCGAAGTGGAAACCCGCCCCGGCGTGTTCCTCGGCCACCGCCACATCCCGGTCAACGCGGTCGGCTGCTACGTGCCCGGCGGCAAGTACCCGATGATCGCCTCGGCCCACATGAGCGCGCTCACCGCCAAGGTGGCCGGCGTCAAGCGCATCGTCTCCACCGCGCCGCCGTTCCAGGGCGCGCCGCATCCGGCCATCGTCGCCGCCATGCACCTGGCCGGCGCCGACGAGATCCTGGTGCTGGGCGGCGTGCAGGCCGTGGTCGCCATGGCCGTGGGCACGCCCAGCCTGAAGCCGGTGGACATGCTGGTCGGCCCCGGCAACATGTTCGTGGCCGAAGCCAAGCGCCAGCTGTTCGGCCGCGTCGGCATCGACCTGTTCGCCGGCCCCACCGAAACCCTGGTCATCGCCGACGACTCGGTCGACGGCGAACTGGTGGCGGTGGACCTGCTGGGCCAGGCCGAACACGGCGCCACCTCGCCTTCGGTGCTGCTGACCGACAGCGAGGCCCTGGCCCGCGACACGATGGCCGAGATCGAGCGCCAGCTGAAGGTGCTGCCCACCGCCGCCATCGCGGCGCAGAGCTGGGCCGAGTTCGGCGAAGTGATCGTCTGCGACACGCGCGAGGAGATGCTGCACAAGGCCGACGAACTGGCTTCCGAGCACGTGCAGGTCATGACCCGCGAGCCGGATTACTTCCTGGACAACATGACCAACTACGGCGCGCTGTTCATCGGGCCGCGCACCAACGTGGCCTACGGCGACAAGGTGATCGGCACCAACCACACCCTGCCCACCAACAAGGCGGCGCGCTACACCGGCGGCCTGTGGGTCGGCAAGTTCCTCAAGACCTGCACCTTCCAGAAGGTGGTGACCGACCAGGCCAGCGCCGAGATCGGCGAGTACTGCTCGCGCCTGTGCCACATGGAGAACTTCGCCGGCCACGGCGAGCAGGCCAACATCCGCGTGCGCCGCTACGGCACCCGCCCGGAAGTGCCCTGGTACGAACCCGTGCCGGCACTGGACGCATGAGCGGGATGCCGCAGGCGCTGCCGGCGTTCCCGGGCTTCCGGGTCGACGGCAGGCGGGCGCTGGTCACCGGCGCCGGCCGCGGCCTGGGCCTGGCGGCGGCCGCCGCGCTGGCCCGGGCCGGCGCGGCCGTCACCCTGGCGGCGCGCTCCGCCGGCGAACTGGAAGCGGCCTGCGAAGCGATCCGGGCCGAGGGCGGGCAAGCCGACTTCCTCGTGCTGGACGTGACCGATTCGAAGGCGGTGGCCGCTGCCGTGGAGGCGCGGCCGCCGTTCCACATCCTGGTCAACAACGCCGGCATGAACCGGCCCAAGCCGCTGGCCGAGACGCCCGACGAGGACATCCATGCGGTGTTCGACCTCAACGTGAAGGCCACCTTCTACGTCACCCGCGCGGTGGCGCAGCGCATGCTGCGGGCCGGCGAGAAGGGCTCGATCATCAACGTCAGTTCCCAGATGGGCCACGTGGGCAGCCCGCGCCGCACCCTGTACTGCGCCAGCAAGCACGCGGTGGAGGGCATGACCAAGGCGCTGGCGTGGGAGCTGGGGCCGGCCGGCATCCGCGTCAACACGGTGTGCCCCACCTTCATCGAGACCGCCTTCACGGCGCCGATGCTCGCCGACCCGCAGTTCCGCGATCTCGTCATCGGCAAGATCGCGCTCGGCCGCATCGGCCGGGTGGAAGAGGTGATGGGCCCCATCGTGTTCCTGGCCAGCGAGGCGTCCAGCCTGATGACGGGCAGCGCGCTGATGCTGGACGGCGGCTGGACGGCGGCATGAAGCCCCACCCCACCGCCCACGACGTCGCCCGGCTGGCGGGCGTCTCGCAGTCGGCTGTGAGCCGCGCCTTCACAGAGGGCGCCAGCGTGGCGCCCGCCACGCGCGAGCGCATCCTGGCGGCGGCGCGCGAGCTGGGCTACCGGCCCAACGCCATCGCCCGCACGCTGATCACGCGCCGCAGCCGCATCGTGGGGCTGGTCATGAGCTACCTGGAGAACCAGTTCTACCCGCTGGTCATCGAACGCATGTCGCAGGCCCTGCAGCGCGACGGCTACCACGTGCTGCTGTTCATCAGCGAGACCGCCGATGCCGACGCCATCCTGGCGGACATCCTGCAGTACCAGGTGGACGGGATCGTGATGGCCTCCACCACGCTTTCGTCGGGGCTGGCCCACGACTGCGCCGAGGCCGGCATCCCCGTGGTGCTGTTCAACCGCGTGGCGCAGCTCGGCGCGATGGGGCGCTTTTCCACCAGCTCGGTCACCTCGCAGAACCGCGAGGGCGGCCGGCTGGTGGGCGAGATGCTGGTGCGAACCGGGCACCGGCGCATCGCCTGGCTGGCCGGCCTGGAGAACGCATCGACCAGCCTCGACCGCGAGGCCGGCCTGTGCGAAGCGCTGGCCGGTGCCGGCCTGGCGCTGCATTCGCGGGGCGTGGGCCGCTACGACTTCAACGAGGCCCGGCGTGCGGTGCAGGCGCTGTTCGCCGATCCCGCCGACCGGCCCGACGCGCTGTTCGCCGCCAACGACCACATGGCCATCGCGGCGCTGGAGACCCTGCGCACCGAACTCGGCCTGCGGGTGCCCGAGGACGTCTCGGTGGTGGGCTTCGACAATGTGCCGCAGGCGGCCTGGCCGTCGTTCGCCCTCACCACCGTGCAGCAGGACGTGGACAGCATGGTGGAGGCCACGCGCAGCCTGCTGTTCGAGCAGATCGAGGGCGAGGTGATGGCCCGCAGCGTGACCGTGCCCTGCGTGCTGGTGGAGCGCGCCACGGTGCGGGCCAGAAGGAATTGAGAGACACATGACAGCGATCCAGCAACTCAGCGGCGGCCGACCGGTCGCCATCGTCGGCGCCGGGCTGGTGGGCGCGGGCTGGGCCATCGTCTACGCACGCGCCGGCCTGTCGGTGAAGGTGTTCGACGCCGATCCGGAGATCACGCGCAAGGCGGTCCCGCTGATCGAGGGCCAGCTCGCCGGGCTGCGCCGGCACGGCCTGGTCGACGAGGACCCGGCCGCCATCCTGGCGCGCATCACGCCGGTCGCCACGCTCGCGCAGGCGATCGACGGCGCCTGCTACGTGCAGGAATCGGTGCTGGAGCGGGTCGACGTGAAGCGGCAGCTGATGGTCGACCTCGACGCGCTCGCGGCGCCCGACCTCGTCGTCGGCAGCTCCACCTCCGGCATCCCCGGCTCGGCGTTCGCGCTCGGCCTGGGCCTCTCGCCGCGGGTGCTGATCGCGCATCCGGTCAATCCGCCGTACCTGGTGCCGGTGGTCGAGCTGGTGCCCTCGCCGGAAACCTCGGCCGCCACCGTCGCCTTCGCCGACGCCTTGATGCGGGCGGTGGGCCAGACCGTGGTGCACGTTCGCAAGGAGGTCGAGGGCTTCGTGCTGAACCGCCTGCAGGCGGTGCTGCTGCGCGAAGCCTGGGCGCTGGTGCAGGAAGGCGTGGCCAGCTGCGAGGACATCGACAAGACGGTGCGCGACGGCCTCGGCTGGCGCTGGTCGTTCATGGGCCCGTTCGAGACCATCGACCTCAACGCACCCGGCGGCGTGGCCGACTACGCGGTGCGCCTGGGGCCGCTGTACCAGCGCATCGCGCGGTCACGCAGCCACGAGCAGCCCTGGGACGCCGAGCTGATCCGGCAGGTGGAGGCCCAGCGGCGCGAACACCTGGCCCATGCCGAGCTCGAGGCGCGCCGCGCCTGGCGCGATGAGCGCCTAATGGAATTCGCGGCGGGCCGCGCGCCGGCCCGGACGGAATGAGACCTCTCAACTCATGCATCACCGGAGACATCCCATGCAAACCCCCCGTCGCGCCCCCGGCGCATTGAACCGCCGCGCCGCCCTGGGCGGCATGGCCGCCCTGGCCTTCACCCGCCCCGTCCAGGCGGCCGGCTTTCCGGCCAAGTCCGTGACCCTGGTGGTGCCCTATTCGCCGGGCGGCGGCACCGACATCGTCGGCCGGCAGCTGGCCCAGAAGCTGTCGGACCGCTGGGGCCAGTCGGTGCTGGTGGACAACCGAACCGGCGCCAACGGCATGATCGGCTCCGCCCTGGTCTCCAAGGCGCCGCCCGACGGCTACAACCTGCTGCTGGTGGTGGGCTCGCATGCGGTGAATCCGGCGCTGGTGAAGAAGATGCCGTACGACACCCTGACCGCCTTCACCTCCATCACCACCGTGGCGACCTCGCCGATGGTGCTGGTGGTGTCGGCCAAGGGTCCGCACAAGGCGCTGCCGGACCTGCTGAAGGCGGCCCGCGCGCAGGAACTGGGCGTGGGCTACTCGGAAGGCCAGACGCGCCTGACCGGCGAGCTGATGCGCCAGAGCGCCGGCCTGAAGACCGTGGAGGTGGCCTACAAGGGCGGTGCTCCGATGATGGTGGACATCATCGGCGGCCACCTGCCGATGGGCTTCACCAGCGTGCTGACCGCGCTGCCGCACGTGCAGGCCGGCAACCTGCGGGTGGTGGGCGTGGCCTCGCGCGAGCGCATCGCCGTCTTCCCCGAGGCGATGACCTTCGCCGAGGCCGGCGTGCCGGGCATCGAATCGCTCAGCTGGTACGGCATGTTCGGCCCGGCTGGCATGCCGCCGGCCCTGGTCGAACAGATCGTGCGCGACCTGCGCGCCGTCTGCGCCGAACCCGCCGTGGCCAACCAGTTGCGCGACCAGGGCGCCCAGCTCGTGCTCGCCGGCCCCGCCGACCTCGACCGCTTCCTGCGCAGCGAAGCCGCCAAGTGGGCCACCGTCGCCCAGCGCGGCGGCATCAAGCCCGACTGAATCCGCCCACCCGACACCCTGGAAAGACCCGCATCGTGAACCTGCACTCCTACCTTCCCTCCACCCGCCGCTGCCTGCTGGGCGCGGCGCTCGCCCTGGCCGCCAGCGGCCTGTCCCCCGCCTTCGCGCAAGGCGACTATCCGACCAAGCCGATCAAGCTGATCGTTCCCTTCGCCACCGCCGGCGTCACCGACACCAGCGCCCGCATCGTGGCCGAGAAGCTCGGCCAGATCCTGGGCCAGACGGTGGTGGTGGAGAACAAGGCCGGCGCCGCCGGCAACATCGGCACCCAGCAGGTGGCCGGCGCCGAACCGGACGGCTACACGCTGCTCCTGGGCTACGACGGCACCCTGGTGATCAACCCCAGCGTGTACGCGAAGGTGCCCTTCGATCCGATCAAGGACTTCGCGCCGATCGGCAAGATCGGCGACGCCGTGCTGGTGGTGGTGGTCAATCCCAAGGTCCCGGCCACCAAGCTGTCGGAGCTGCAGGCGGCGGCCAAGGCCACGCCGGGCGGCCTTTCCTACGGCAGTGCCGGCATCGGCAGCACCACCCACCTGGCCGGCGAGATGCTGCGGCAGCGCACCGGCATGAACATGACCCACGTGCCCTACAAGGGCGGCGGCCATGCCATGGGCGACCTGGTGGGCGGCACCCTGCCGATGCACTTCACGGCGGTGGCGGGCGCCATGCCCTTCATCAAGAACAACCAGATCCGGCCCATCGCCGTGGCCTCGCGCCAGCGCGCGCCGTCGCTGCCGGACGTGCCCACCTTCATCGAGGCCGGCCTGAAGGACTTCGAGTTCAACTCCTGGGTCGGGCTGATGGCCCCGGCCAAGACGCCGCCGGCGGTGATCGCCAAGCTGAACCAGGCCCTCAACAAGGTGCTGAGCGCGCCGGATATGCGTGAACGCCTGAACCAGCTGGGCATCGTGGCCCAGCCCGGCACGCCGGAATCCTTCGGCCAGGAGATCGTGCGCGACCTGGCCAAGAACAAGGCGATCGTGAAGGCCGCCGACATCAAGCTGGATTGAGCCGGGCGGGCGCCACCATGACCACCCTGTTCGACAAGATATGGGCCGCCCACGCGGTGGCCCGCAACGAGGCCGGCGACGACCTGGTCTACATCGACCGGCACCTGGTGCAGGAGGTGTCGAGCCCGCAGGCCTTCGCCAGCATGACGGCGTCGGGCCACGTCCTGCGTTCGGCCGCCCGCCACATCGCGGTGCAGGACCACAACGTGCCCACCACGGCCGACCGCCTGACCCACATCCCCAACGCCGAGAGCGCCGAGCAGATCGCCACCCTGCGCCGCAACACGCAGGCCACCGGCATGCGGCTGCTGGACCTGGACCATCCGCTGCAGGGCATCGTGCACGTGATCGCGCCGGAGCTGGGCTACGTGCTGCCCGGCAGCACCGTGGTGTGCGGCGACTCGCACAGCGCCACGCTCGGTGCCCTGGGCGCGCTGGCCTGGGGCATCGGCACCTCGGAAGTCGCCCATGTGATGAGCACCCAGAGCCTGTGGATGCGCAAGCCGCGCACCCTGGGCATCGAGATCTCGGGCGCGCTGGGCCCCGGCGTCTTCGCCAAGGACCTGGCGCTGGCCCTGATCCACCACACCGGCACCAGCGGCGGCGCCGGCTACTGCACCGAGTACTTCGGCCCGACGGTGTCCGGCCTGTCGATGGAAGCCCGGATGACCCTGTGCAACATGACCATCGAAGCCGGTTCGCGCTTCGGCCTGGTGGCGCCCGATGCCACCACCGTGGCCTACCTGCGCGAGCGGGTGCAGGGCGCGGCGCGCGAACATTTCGAACAGGCCGTGCAGGCCTGGGCCGCGCTGCGCACCGACGACAAGGCCGACTTCGACCGCCGGGTGGCGTTCGATGCCGCCGGCGTCAGCCCGCGCGTCACCTGGGGCACCATGCCGTCCGACAGCGCGCCTTTTTCGGGCCGGGTGGGCGACGGCGCCGCACCGGCCGACGAGGCCGAACGCCGCCGGCTCGAGGCGAGCCTGGCCTACATGGGCCTGCAGCCCGGCCAGGCGCTGTCCGCCGTGCCGATCGACGTGGTCTTCATCGGCTCCTGCACCAACGGCCGCCTGGAGGACCTGCGCGCCGCCGCGGCCGTGGCCCGCGGCCGCCGCGTGGCGGCCGGCGTGCGCGCGTTGGTCGTGCCCGGCTCGGGCAGCGTCAAGCGCGCCGCCGAAGCCGAAGGCCTGGCCCAGGTCTTCCTGGACGCCGGCTTCGAATGGCGTGAGCCCGGCTGCTCCATGTGCATCGGGATGAACGGCGACAGCCTGGCCCCGGGCCAGCGCAGCGCCTCCACCTCCAACCGCAATTTCGAGAACCGCCAGGGGCAGGGGGGCCGCACCCACCTGATGAGCCCGGCGGCCGCCGCCGCCTCCGCCGTGCGCGGGGCGCTGACCGATCCCCGGGAGTTCCTGTCATGAAGGCCGTCACCGCCCAGGCTTCGGGCCGCGCCGCGCTGATGCAGCGCGACGACATCGACACCGATGCCATCTTCCCGGGGCGTTTCCTGCGCCTGGTGCAGCGCGACGGGATGGGGGCCCACCTGTTCGCCGACTGGCGCGCCGAAGGCCGGCCCGAGGTGGCCTTCATGCAGCAGCCGGATCCGCCGCGCCTGCTGGTGGCTTCGCAGAACTTCGGCTGCGGCTCCTCGCGCGAGCATGCCGTCTGGGCGCTGGCCGACTACGGCGTGCAGGCCGTGCTGGCCCTGTCGTTCGGCGACATCTTCCGCAACAACTGCGTGAAGAACGGCGTGGTCGCGGCCATCGTCGCGCCGGCCGACCATGCCCGCTTGCTGCAGGCGCTGGCCGCCGCGCCCGACGGGGTGCTGCGGCTGGACGTCGCCACCAGCACGCTGCACCTGTCCGACGGCGGCACGCTGCCGGTGGCGCTGGCCGCGGGCCACGCCGAACAACTGCTGTCGTCCGAGGACGAAGTGGACCGCACCCTGCGCCACGAAGCCGCCCTGCGCGCCCATGAAGAGCGCGTGCGCCAGCAGCAGCCCTGGCTGGCATCGCTGGGCTGACCCTTTCCTTCCACCCCAACAGGCATCCGAAACATGGCCAATCCCATCCTCCGCCAGAAACTTGCCGCCGGCGAGTTCCTCGTCATCCCCGGCGTGCACGACATGATCGCCGCGGTCATGACCAACAAGGTCGGCTTCGACATCATCTACGGCACCGGCTACTGGCTCACCGCCTCCAGCCTGGGCCTGCCCGACGCCGGCATCGCCACCTACACCCAGATGGTGGACCGCATGCGCACGGTGGCGCGCACCAGCAATGCGGCCCTCATCGCCGATGCCGACACCGGTTACGGCGGCCTGCTGAACGTGCACCACACGGTGCGTGGCTACGAGGAAGCCGGCGTCACCGCCATCCAGATCGAGGACCAGGAGTTTCCCAAGAAGTGCGGCCACACGCCGTTCAAGCGCTGCATCCCGACGCAGGACATGGTGGACAAGATCAAGGTGGCCGCCGAGGCCCGCGAGGACAAGGAGAACTTCCTGATCATCGCCCGCACCGACGCCCGCGCCGGGCTGGGGGTGGACGAGGCGATGCGGCGGCTGGAGGCCTACGACAAGGCCGGCGCCGACATCCTGTTCTTCGAGGCGCCGCAGTCCGAGGAGGAGATGCGCCGCGCCTGCGAGGCCTTCGACAAGCCGATGCTGGCCAACATGGCCGACGGCGGCAAGACGCCGATCCTGCCGGCCAAGGTGCTGGAGGAGATCGGCTATGCCCTGGCGATCTATCCGTCGATGACCAGCCTGGTGGCCGCCGCCGCCATGGAAAAGTCGCTGCGCACGCTCAAGGAGCAGGGCGTGAGCCAGACGCCCGGGATCGACATGTTCGACTTCGGCGAGTTCTGCAAGCTGATCGGCTTCGAAGAGGTCTGGGACTTCGAGAAGCGCTGGGCCCGTTGATGACCTCCAACCACACTTCCCTCATTCGCAAGATGCGCACGCACTCCCTGGCCCTGGCGGCCTTGTTCGTCCTCGGCACTTCGGCCCAGGCCCAGGCCCAGGCCCCGGCCCAGCCGGCCTGGAAGCCCAGCCGCCCCGTCACCATCGTCGTGCCCTACGTGGCGGGCGGCGGCACCGACGCCACGGCGCGCGCCACGGCCAAGCTGCTCGGCGAGCTCTGGGGCCAGCCGGTGGTGGTGGAGAACATGCCGGGCGCCGACGGCCTGATCGGCGGGCGGCGGGTGATCGAGGCCCGTGCCGACGGCCACACCCTGCTGCTGCAGACGCCGGCCATCGTGCTGACCAAGCACGCGCCTTCCTTCAAGGGCCCCGATCCGCTGGCCCACCTGAAGCCGGTGACCAACATCGCGCAGTCGCCCGGCGTCATCGTGGCCAACGGCAAGATCCCGGCCAGCACCCTGCCGGAGCTGATCGCGTACTGCAAGACCGCGGCCACGCCCTGTTCCATGGGCACCGGCGAGAACGTCGCCAAGCTGTTCGGCCGGCAGCTGCAGGCCGAGGCGCTGCCCAACCTGATCGTCGTCAACTACAAGGGCACGGCGGCCATCATCACCGACATGATCGCCAACAACGTGAACTTCGCCGTCACCGGCATCACGTCCGCGCTGCCCCACCAGAAGGCCGGCACGCTGAAGATCGTCGCCAGCCAGGGCAACATCCGCGCGCCCGCGGCGCCGGAGGTGCGCACGGTGATCGAAACCGGCCTGCCCCAGTACGAGTTCACCACCTGGTTCGGCCTGTTCGCGCCCAAGGACACGCCGCCGGCGGTGGCCCAGGGCATCTACGCCGCGGTGAAGGAAGCGATGCGCAATCCCGAACTGCAGAAGTCGATCGCTGCCGCCGGCGCGATCCCGCTGGTGAACACGCCCGAGGAATTCGCTGCCCAGGTGCGCAAGGAAGACGAGCGCTTCACCGGCCTGGCCAAGCGCTTTCCGCTGGATTGAGCGGGACCGGGGAAATCCACCGCGGCGCGGCTCGGTTGTCTTGAAAGCGGAAGCACTGGATTCCCGCCGCCGCGGGAATGACGGATATCTTTCAATGAGGAACCTTCCATGCTCGAACTCAGCACCGTCCGCATCGCCAAGGACGCCGCCAACCCCCGCGTCGCGCGGCTGCTGCTCAACCGCCCCGAGCGGCTGAACGCCATCGACGAGGACACGCCGCGCGACATCCGGCGCGCGGTGGAATGGGCCAATGCCGACGACGAGGTCCACGTCATCGTGGTCGAGGGCGCGGGCAAGGGTTTCTGCGGCGGCTACGACCTGCAGTTCTTCGGCCAGGGCGAGGCCGACCATCCCTGCCAGCAAGAGCGCGCGCCCTGGGACCCGATGGTCGACTACGCCTACATGAAGGGCAACACCGAGGACTTCATGGCGCTGTGGCGCAGCCCCAAGCCCACCATCGCCAAGGTGCACGGCTACGCCGCCGCCGGCGGCAGCGACATCGCGTTGTGCTGCGACCTGCTGGTCATGGCCGAGGACGCCCGCATCGGCTACATGCCCACGCGCGTGTGGGGCTGCCCCACCACCGCCATGTGGACCTTCCGCCTTGGCCCCGCGCGGGCCAAGCAGATGATGTTCACCGGCGACACCGTCGACGGCCGCACCGCCGCCGCCTGGGGCCTGGCCAACGAATGCGTGCCGGCCGACCAGCTCGACGCGGCCACGATGAAGCTGGCGTCCCGCATCGCCGGCGTGCCGCGCGGCCACCTGGCGATGCACAAGATGGTGGTCAACAACGTCATGCTCACCATGGGCCTGGAGCAGACCCAGCAGCTGGCCACCGTGTTCGACGGCATCACCCGCCACAACCCGGAGGGGATGTGGTTCCGCCGCTATGCGCAGACCGAGGGCTTCAAGGCCGCCGTGCAGTGGCGCGACAGCGGCAAGCCGATCCCGGAAGGCGACGAGGCGCGCGAGCTGGTGCGGCGGATGGAGGAGAAGCGAAAGGGCGAATGATCGTCGGATCCGCCCGGCCGCCGCGCCCACTTTGCCGTCGTCCCCGCGCAGGCGGGGACCCAGCCCCCACTCTGCCGTCGTCCCCGCGCAGGCGGGGACCCAGCCCAGCGGGCCTCGAAGGCCGAAACCGGAAGCCCTGGATTCCCGCCTCCGCGGGAATGACGGGAAAGGGAGCCTCCGCGGGAATGACGGACAAGCTCCCACCTCATCCGTTGGCATGCCAACACCCCGCGATAATCCCCCCATGAGCACACGCCGCACCCTCCTGCTGGCCGCCGCTTCGGCGGCCGCCCTCGCGCCGTCCTGGGCGCAGAACGCCTATCCCAACAAGCCGATCCGCCTGGTCGTGCCGTTCCCGGCCGGCGGGGCCACCGACATCTTCGCGCGCGCGGTGTCGGCCAAGCTGGGCGAGCGCCTGGGCACCACCGTCGTCGTGGACAACAAGCCCGGCGCGGGCGGCGCCATCGGCTCGGACATCGCCGCCAAGGCGCCGGCCGACGGCTACACGCTGCTCCTGGCCACGACCAGCACGCACGCGATCGGCCCGAGCTTCGCCTCGGCCAAACTGCCCTACGACGTGGTGGCCGACTTCACGCCGATCTCGCACGTGGGCAGCGCGCCCAGCATCATGCTGGTGCCCAACTCGGCGCCCGCGAAGAACGTCAAGGAGTGGGTCGAGTACGCGAAGAAGAACCCCGGCCGGCTCAACTACGCCAGCAGCGGCAACGGCACCATCGTCCACCTGGGCGCCGAGTACTTCAAGGCGCAGGCCGGGCTGTTCCTGGTCCACATCCCGTACCGCGGCACGGCGCTGGCCATCCCCGACCTGGTGAGCGGCAAGATCGACGTGCTGTTCGACTCGCTGCCCAGCGGCCTGCCGCACGTGCGCGAGGGCCGCCTCAAGGCCCTGGGCATCACCAGCGCCAAGCGCTCGCCGCTGCTGCCGGACCTGCCCGCGATCGCCGAGAGCGTGCCGGGCTACGAGACCGTCACCTGGTTCGGCCTGTACGGCCCCAAGGGCCTGCCGGCGGACATCGTCACGCGCGTCAACACCGGCATCAACCAGGCCCTGCAGGACGCCGAGGTCAAGGACCGCCTGGCCCGCCTGGGCATCGAGCCGGCCGGCGGCACGCCCCAGCAGTTCGCCCGCATGGCCGAAGCCGACCGTGCGAAGTGGAAGAAGATCATCGTGGAGCGCAAACTGATCGCGGATTGAGGACAGAACACAGAGGCACGGAGGCACAGAGGAACACAGAGGAACACAGAGGAACACAGAGGATCTTCATAAAAGGATTCCTCCTCTTCCCTCCGTGCCTCCGTGCCTCTGTGCCTCTGTGCCTCTGTGTTGAGTTAATGAGAGACGACACCATGCACTTCAACTTCCACAACCCCTATCCCACCACCCGCATCCCCGTCTTCGCGCGCAACGTGGTGTCGACCTCGCACCCGCTGGCCGCGCAGGCGGGCCTGCGCATCCTCTGGCAGGGCGGCAACGCCGTCGATGCGGCCATCGCCGCCGCGGCCGCGATGACCGTCTGCGAGCCGGTGAGCAACGGCCTGGGCAGCGACGCCTTCGCCATCCTGTGGGACGGCCAGCAGCTGCACGGCCTGAACGCGTCCGGCTGCGCGCCTTCGACCTGGACGCCTTCCTACTTCAAGCAGAAGTACGGCGCCGATGCGAAGACGCCGCCCAAGCGCGGCCCGGACTCGATCAGCGTGCCCGGCGCCGTCGCGGGCTGGGTGGCGCTGTCCGAGCGCTTCGGCAAGCTGCCGTTCGCCGACGTGCTGGCGCCCGCCATCGAGATCGCCGAGCGCGGCTACCTGCTGCCGATCGTCGTGCAGCAGAAATGGGAAGCCGCCACGCCGGAGCTGGGCCGCAACCCCGGCTTCGCGCAGGCCTTCCTGCCCTGGGGCCGCGCGCCGCGCGTGGGCGAACTGTTCCGATTCCCGGCCGCCGCGCGCGGCCTGCGCACGATCGCCGACAGCAAGGGCGCGGCGTACTACGGCGGCGAGATCGCGCAGGCCATCGAGCGCTTCGTCAAGGAGCACGGCGGCACGCTCACGGCCAGGGACTTGGCCGCGTACAAGCCCGAGTGGGTGACGCCGCTGGCGCGCAACTACCGCGGCCACACGCTGCACGAGATCCCGCCCAACGGGCAGGGCATCGCCGCGCAGATCGCGCTGGGCATCCTGGAGAAGTTCGACGTCGCCGGCCTGCCGGTGGACGGCCCCGACTCGCAGCACCTGCAGATCGAGGCCATGAAGCTGGCCTTCGCCGACGTCTACAAGTACGTGGCCGAACCGAAGTCGATGGAGGTCACGCCAGAGGAGATGCTGGACGATGGCTACCTCGCGTCGCGCGCCAGGCTGATCGACATGAAGAAAGCGCAGGACTTCGGCGCCGGCAATCCGGTCAAGGGCGGCACCATCTACCTCACGGCCGCCGACGAGAACGGCATGATGGTCAGCTTCATCCAGAGCAACTACATGGGCTTCGGCTCCGGCGTGGTGGAGCCGGAGTTCGGCATCAGCCTGCAGAACCGCGGCCACGGCTTCAGCCTGCAGCCCGGCCCCAACCAGGTCGAGCCCGGCAAGCGGCCGTTCCACACCATCATCCCGGCCTTCCTCACCCGGGACGGCCAGCCGGTGATGTCGTTCGGCGTGATGGGCGCCAACATGCAGCCCCAGGGCCACATGCAGACGGTGGTGCGCATGCTGGACTACGGCCAGAACCCGCAGGCTGCCTGCGACGCGCCGCGCTGGCGCTACAACGCCGGCCTGGAGATCAACGCCGAGCAGCAGATGAACCCGGCGACGCTGGAGGAGCTCACCGCCCGCGGCCACCGCGTCGAGGTGATCCACGACAACTACCAGGACTTCGGCGCCGGCCAGTTCATCTGGCGCGCGGGCGATCCCAAGGCCGAGGGCTACGTGGCGGCTTCGGATTCGCGGCGGGACGGGTTGGCGGCCGGGTTCTGAGATCCCGTCATCGCGAAGGGTTGGCCGTCATCCCCGCGCAGGCGGGGATCCAGTGCTTCCCGTGCCCGCCTAGTGCTTGGTCGGGTTCTCCTGCACGGGCTTCTCGACCCGCGACAACGAGCCGTGCGTGTCCGCGTACGCCTTGGTGAACTCCGCCCCCAGCAGGAAGATCTGCGCCGCGTAGTACACCCACGCCAGCAGGATCACCAGCGAGCCGGCGGCCTCGAACGATTCGTTCATGCCGCTCTTGCCGATGTACAGGCCGATCAGCACCTTGCCCACCTCGAACAGCAGGGCGGTGACGAAGGCGCCCACCCACACGTCGCTCCAGCCGACCGGCGTGGACGGCATCAGCTTGAAGATCATCGCGAACAGCACCGTGAGGATGGTGAGCGACACCGCCAGGTTCAGCACCTGCAGCGTGGCCTCCCACCCCGGCATCAGCCCGCCGAGCCAGCTGCCCACCGCCGCCAGCACGGCGCTCACGACCAGCGACGCCATCAGCAGGAAGGCCACGCCCAGGATCAGCCCGAAGGACATCAGGCGCGCTCGCAGCAGCCCGAAGATGCCCGACGGCTTCTTCGATTCGGGCACCTTCCAGATGCGGTCCAGCGCGCTCTGCAGCTCGGCAAAGACCGTGGTGGCGCCCACCAGCAGCAGGAAGAAGCCGATCAGCCCGGCGACGAGGCCGCGGTCGGTGTCGCTCGCGGCGGCCACCAGGCCTTCGACCATCTGCGCGCCGCTGGGGCCCATCAGGCCGGTGAGCTGGTCGGAGATCTGGCCCTGCACCGCCTCGCGCCCGAAGACGGCGCCGGCGATCGCGATGACGATCACCAGCAGCGGGGCCAGCGAGAACACCGTGTAGTAGGAGATGGCCGCGCCCATGGAGGGCGCGTAGTCGTTGGACCAGGACTTCGCGGACTGGACGACCAGCCGCAGCAACTGCTTGGGATTCATCATTTTTCGTGCCCGTTGTCGCGTTGGGAGCACGCCTACTCTGCGCCCGATGAGGCGCGACGCAGGTAAGAAAGGGGCGACAAACGCCATGCGAAAGCGGTGACTTCGGCGGCCGCCGCCCGGACGGCAGGCCCCGTCAGGCCGCCGGGCCGGGCACGAACACGTCGGCGAAGAAGCGGTGCGGGTCCAGCCCGCGGTCCTCGACGCAGGCCTTGCGCACGGCCGTCACCATGGCCGGCGCGCCGCAGCAGTAGGCCTCGTGGTCGGCCAGTGCGGTGAACAGCGAGCGCACGGCGTCGTCGGCGCGACCGTGGAAGCCGCCCGTCGCCTGGGCACCGGCTTCGTCCTCCACCGCCGGCACGAAGCGGAAGCCCGGCAGCGACTTCTTCCAGCGCTCCACCGCCGGCATCAGGTAGAGCCCGTCCGGCGTTCGCGCGCCCCACACCAGGGTGACGGCGCGGGTGCTGCCCTTCTTCAGGAGGTCGTCGATCAGCGACTTGACCGGCGCGAAGCCGGTGCCGCCGGCCACGCACAGCAGCGGGGCAGGGGTGTCCTCCTGGATCTCCACGTCGCCGAAGGGCAGCTGCACCTGCAGCGTGTCGCCCGACTTGAGCTGCGGCACGAGCTGCGTGAACTGGCCGCCGGCCACGTGGCGGATGTGCAGCTGGAGCATGTCGCTCTCGTGCGGGGGGTTGGCCAGGGAGTAGGAGCGGCGGCTGCCGTCGGGCAGCGTCACCTGCAGGTACTGGCCGGCGCGGAACTTCGCGCGCTGGCCGGCCGGCAGGCGCAGCTGCAGCACGTTGACGTCGGGGGCGGCCAGCGTGTTGCGGAACACCTTGACCGTGTAGGTCTTGCGCGCCGACGGATCGAGGCGGTGCCAGGTGGCCGGCGCGATCTCCAGGTCCTCCAGCGGCAGGCACTGGCAGAACAGGTGCTGGTCCGCCTCGATCACCGCGCCGGGCGGCGGGCACTCGACGCGGCCGGCGGTGACCCGGCCCGCGCAGTTGCCACAGATGCCCTTGCGGCAGGAGTAGGGCATCTCGATGCCGGACTTGAGCGCGGCGTCGAGCACGTTCTGGCCCGGCTCGCAGGGGAACTGCACGTCGGTGCCGGCGATGCGGATGTCAAAGGGCATGGGAGCTGTCTTGGATGGGCCGTCATCCCCGCGGAGGCGGGGATCCAGTGCTTCCCTCCGGCGTCTCGGAAGGCGGAAGCTCTGGATTCCCGCCTTCGCGGGAATGACGGGAGGAAGGCGGGAGCTCTGGATTCCCGCCTCCGCGGGAATGACGGGAGGGAGTCGGAAGCCCGCCCATCAGCCGCAGGCTGCGCAGCAAGGCATCGGGCCGCGCCGTCCCCGTGCCCGCGATGTCCATCGCGCTGCCATGCCCGGTACTGGCCAGCAGCACGTCGGCGCCGATCGACACCGCGCTGGCGCCCTGGGGCGCGAGCAGCTTGACCGGGATGTGGCCCTGGTCGTGCAGCATGGCCACGTACAGGTCGTGCTTGCGGTCGGCCAGCAGCATGTCCGCGCCCTGCGGACCGGCGACGTCCACGCCCTGCGCGCGCAGGCGCAGCGCAGCGGGAAACACGCGCTCGGCGTCCTCGTGGCCGAACAGGCCGCCCTCGGATGCATGCGGGTTGATGCCGAACAGCGCCACGCTCGGCTTGGCCACGCCCAGCGCCCGGCAGGCGCGCACGCCGGCCAGCGTGGCGGCGCACACCAGCTCGGGCGTGATGCGCGCCAGCGCGGTCGCCACGCTTTCGTGCAGCGTCACGTGCACGATGCGCAGGCCGCCGCCCACCAGCATCAGGAAGACCTGGTCCTCCGGCTGGCCGCACACGCGCGCCAGCAGCGACGGGTAGCCCGAGAAGGGGATGCCGGCCAGCGCGATGGCGGTCTCGTGGTGCGGGCCGGCCACGACGGCGTCGAACTCGCCGCGGCGGCAGGCCTCGATGGCGGCGGTGGCGCTGGCCACCGCGCTGGCGCCGGCCTCGGCGTTGACCTGGCCGGGCTGCGCGGCGGCCGCCGGCAGCTCGCCGGCCGGGCGCAGGTCGATCGTCGAGAGCAACTCCTGCAGCCCCGTGACCTGCGCCGCCCGCTCCAGCACCGCGCGCGGCCCGAACACCGTCACGCGCAGCCGGTCCTCGCCGCGCAAGGCGTCCAGCGACTTCAGCACGATCTCGGGCCCGATGCCGTTCGGGTCGCCGACCGACAGCGCGATGCGTCGGGTCACAACGGCAGCGCCAGCAAGGTGTCGGTCACGGTGCTGTCGCACACCACCACGCGCTCGGCCAGCAGCAGGCGCTGGTCCTGCAGCACGAAGCGGTCGCGGTACTCGCCGGTGGCGAACAGCTCGGTCTGGCCGGTGTGCATGATGCGAGCCACCATGAAGGGCGTGCGCGCCACGGCGCCGCCGCCATCGGCCGATTCCACGAGGGGCATGCCCAGCAGGTGGCGCAAGCGGTGGCGCTCGTAGATGTTGGCCTCGCGCAGGGCGGCGATGCGGTCTTCCAGCATGGCGCGCGAGTCGGCGTAGACGATGCCGGCAGGCAGGCCCTCGCGCTCGTTCTCCACGTGGGTGATGCGGTAGTGGCAGCGCTCGGTGAAGAAGCCGGGCCAGCGCTCCAGCGCATCGCTGTCGATGGCTTGCGCGTAGGCGGCGTGGAAGGCGCAGAGGGACAGGACGTCGACCATGTTCACACCCCCATGTGCCCGCGCCAGGCCTTCCAGAAGCCTCGCACCGAGGTTTCGGTGGCGCGGCCCTCGCTGGAGTCGGTGGCCTCGCCGCCCATCTCCACCACCGCCTCCCGGTCGCGCGCGCCGGCGATGCCGCGCTGCACGAAGCCGCCGACGGCGCCGTCTTCCATCGAGATGAAACCGGCTGGCCCCACCAGGTTCAGCTGCTTCAGGCGCACCGTGCGCTGCTCGGGCGTGTCGTCCGCGTAGCCCAGGTAGGTCCAGTTCAGCTCGGAGCGGCCCTCGCCCTTGGGCAGCACCTGGCGCACGGCCAGGCAGTTCTGGATCTGCTGCAGGATGAAGCCGGGGAACACCGAGAGGATCTGCAGCGTGATGCCGTCGTCGAACTCCTGGAAGCCGGCCAGCACGCTGGGGTCCTTCAGGCGGTACTGCGCGTCGTCCGAGCGCAGGCCCTGCTCGCGGTAGGAGGAGTCGGCCGCGGCCGGGTCGATCATGGAATAGCTCACGTGGTGGCCGCCGCTCTCGTCGACGATCACGCCGCCCTTCTGCGAGAGGCGGTTGAGCTCGAACGTGGTGAAGAACAGGTGCAGCAGGCTGGCGTGGTAGCTGTCCTTGACGTTCTCCACGTACAGCTTCCAGTTGTTGGGCAGGGCCTGGGTGAAGCGGCCGATGACCTGCACCGGCTTGTGCAGCACGCGCCCGATGCGCGCGCAGATCTCCTCGCCCAGGTACTCCTCGATCGGCGGCACCTCGTCGCTGAAGCTGCCGAACACCAGGCCGCAATGGCGCGCCACCATCAGCTTGCGCGGGCCGTGCTCCTCCTTGCAGAAGGAGGCCGGCATGCCGCCCTGGCCCTTGACGCCCTTCTCGAAGGCCACGCCGGTGAGGTCGCCCTGGCGGTTGTAGCTCCAGGCGTGGTAGACGCACTGGAAGTTCTCCACCTTGCCCGACTTCTCCAGCGCCAGCAGCGCGCCGCGGTGGGCGCAGCGGTTCTCGAAGGCGTAGATCTCGCCGTCGTCGTCCTTGACCACCACCACCGGCGTCTCGCCGACGAAGGTGGTGCGGAAGCTCCCGCCCTCGGGCAGTTCGGCTTCCAGGCAAAGGTAGTTCCAGGTCGGGCCGCGGAAGATGCGCTCCTGCTCCTGCTGCTCCAGCGTGGAGCCGCTGTAGACCCCGTACGGGATCCGGGTGAAGCCCGGCCCGCGCCATTCGATCGTGCTTTCCATCATTCCACCGTCACGTTGGCGGTCTTGACGACCTTGTTCCACTTGTCCGACTCGCCGCGGATGAAGCGGCCGGTCTCCTCGGGCGACCAGCCGCGCGGCTGCGCACCCTGGTCCAGGAACTTCTGGCGCACGTCCGGCAGTGCGAGCGCGCCGGACACGGCCTTGTGCATGTAGGCCACGTTCTCGGCCGACGTGCCGGGGGGCGCCACCATGCTGAAGAAGGTGACCGCGCTCATCGCGGGCAGCTTCTGCTCGGCGAAGGTGGGCACGTTGGGCAGCGCCTGCGAGCGCTGCTGGTCGGCCACGGCCAGCACCTTGATCTTGCCGCCGGTGTGGAACTGGGCCGACGAGCTGATGTTGTCGAAGAACACGTCCACGTTGCCGGCCACCAGGTCCACCAGCGCGGGCGCCGTGCCCTTGTAGGGGACGTGGATCATCTCGGTGCCGGTCAGCTGCATGAACAGGCTGGCCGTCAGGTGCGAGGTGGAGCCGTTGCCCTGCGAGGCGTAGCTCACCTTGCCGGGGTTGGCCTTGAGGTAGGCGACGAAGTCCTGCAGGTTGGCGGCCTGCACCTTGTTGCTGACCGCCAGCACGTTGGGCACGGTGGCCAGCACGGTCACCGGCACCCACTTGGCCGGGTCGAACTGCAGCGACTTGTACAGGTGCTGGTTGATCGCGATCGGCCCCGGCGGCGACACCAGGTAGGTGCTGCCGTCCGGCTCGGCCCGCGCGACTTCCGCCGCGCCGATGTTGCCGCCCGCGCCGGACTTGTTCTCCACCACGATGCCGTTGGGAAAGGAAGCGCGCATCTTCTCGGTCACCAGGCGCGGCAGCACGTCGGCGGTGCCGCCGGCGGGGAAGGGCACGATCAGGCGCACCGACTTGGCGGGCTGTCCCTGCGCCAGGGCCGGAAGCACCGGGGCGAGGGCGCCGCCGGCGGCGAGCGCGAGCGCCTGGCGGCGAGTGAAGCGATGGGTCATGGACGGTGTCTCCTGGTGGGCCGCTTGTCTCTTTCGCGGCAGCCTGCCAGTGTCCCGCCGTGCGCGCCGGCGCGGCAAGCGAAAATTGCGCGATGCGCAAGAACGCCTCCGCTGCAGCCCGGCCGCGCGCCGCTGCCGCACCCGAAGACAAGAGCTTCGTCACCGCCCTGCAGAAGGGGCTGGACGTGCTGACGTGCTTCAACCGCGAGGCGGCGCGGCTGACGCTGAGCGAGGTCGCGCGGCTGGCGGGCAGCACGCCGGCCTCGGCGCGCCGCTCGCTGCACACCCTGCACGCGCTGGGCTACCTGGACAGCGACGGCAAGCGCTTCTGGCCGGCGCCGCGCGCGCTGCTGGTGGGGCACTCGTACCTGGTCTCGCGCCCGCTGCCTCAGCTGGCCCAGCCGCTGCTGGACGCGCTGGCCGAACGCACCCGCCAGTCGGCCACCTTCGGCACGCTGCTGGGCGACGACGCGCTCATCATCGCGCGCTCGACCGCGCGGCGCAGCCTGTCCACCGGGCTGGCCATCGGCTCGCGCCTGCCGGGCTACTGCTCCGCGCTCGGCCGCACGCTGCTGGCCAGCCTGCCGCCGGACGAGGTCCGGCGCCGCATCGAGCTGATGCCGCGCAAGCCGCTGACCGAGCGCACGGTGTGGCGCACGCGTGAGGTGATCGCGCTGGTGGACCGCTGCCGCGAGGAGGGCTGGACCGGCAGCGACGGCGAGCTGGAACTGGGCGTGCGGTCCCTCGCCGTGCCCGCCTTCGACCGCGAGGGCCGCGCCGTCGGCGCCATCAGCATGGCGGTGCGCGCCGAGCGCATGACGATGGCGGAATTCCGCGAGGCGATGCTGCCGGTCTTGCAGAAAGCGCGCGACTCGCTGGCGCAGCGGTTGCCGCGCGAAGGGTGAGGGCGCCGCCGGGACGACTGCGCGGTAGTCCCCCACCTACACCCTCTGCCTCCCCCGGCGACTGCCCCTGCGCCTCCCGCAGGCCTATCAAGGAGGCAAGCCAAGCGAAAGGAGTACCTCATGCACACCGCCATCTGCTCTTTCGACCACCGCGACGTCGCCGAGCGCGCCCGCGACCGCCTGCTGCAATCCGGTTTCGACCGCAAGGACGTCCACCTGCAGCACCGCGGCCCCACCGATTCCGACGCCATGGGCGAGGACCCGCGCGCCTGGGAGGGCACGGACCGCGAGATCGCCGCCAGCCGCGACATGGTCGACAAGGTGGCCGGTTTCTTCGTGCGCCTGTTCGGCGCCGACCGCAACCCGGGCGACCACGAGGTCTACGAGAAGGCGGTGGACCGCGGCTCCTTCGTGCTCGTGGTCGACACCGCGAACGAGGCCGAGGCCGCCCGGGCGCGTGCGCTGCTGCACGACCTGCAGGCCACGGACCTGAACGTGTTCCACCGGCCGGCGCAAAAGCCCCTGCACGAGGTCGTCGACCGCCCGCTGCCCGGCAGCTCCGGCGGCCTGCAGGGCAGCTACCAGGACCGCAGCAGCGCGTTCGATCCGCGGGCCGAAACGCCGCGCGAACGCGCGATGGCGTCGGGTGCCGCCGCCGTCGACACCTCGCAGGCCCCGGCCGCCGGCCGCGACTGGAGCGACGCCACCCCGGGCGCGGAGGCGGAGCGCGAACGCGCCCGTGCGGCGGAGCGCGACGACCTGGACCACGTGGGGCTGCGCTACGCGGACAAGGACAAGCCGGCTCGCTGACCTTCGAAGTGCCACGGCGGCGTCGGGCACGGCCCCGACGCCCGCAGCGCCGCAGGCGAGGGCTGGGGCCGTTCGCGCCACAATAGGCGCCGGACCGACCCACCTGCCTTGCCATGCCCCTCCAATTCGCCTCCCGCCTCGACAACGTCGAAACCTCGGCCATCCGCGAGCTGTTCAAGCTGCTGGGCAAGCCGGGCATCATCTCCTTCGCCGGCGGCTTTCCGGACAGCGCGATGTTCGACGTCGAGGGCCTGCGCGAGGCCAGCCAGAAGGCGCTGGCCGAGGAGCCCGGCGCCGCGCTGCAGTACGGCGCCACCGAAGGCTACGACCCGCTGCGCGCGCAGCTCGCCGCCTTCGAACAGGGCAAGGGCGTCCAGGGCCTGGAGCCGCAGCAGCTGATCGTTACCACGGGCAGCCAGCAGGCGCTGGACCTGCTGGGCAAGACCCTGATCAGCCCCGGCGACAAGGTGATCGTCGAGGGCCCGACCTTCCTGGCCACCATCCAGTGCTTCCGCCTCTATGGCGCCGACCTGGTCTCCGCGCCCATCGACTCGAATGGCGTGGATGTCGAGCGGCTCGAAGCCCTGATCCGCGAGCACAAGCCCAGGTTCGTCTACCTGATCCCCACCTTCGGCAACCCGAGCGGCGCGCTGCTCTCGCTGGAGCGGCGGCGCAAGGTGCTGGAGCTGGCCGTCAAGTACCAGACGCTGATCGTCGAGGACGACCCCTACGGCGATCTCTATTTCACCCCCGGGCCGCCGCCGCCGTCGATGCTGGCCCTCAGCCACGAGGTGCCCGGCTCGCGCGACTGGCTGGCGCACTGCGGCAGCTTGAGCAAGGTGCTGTCGCCCGGCCTGCGCGTGGGCTGGCTGGTGGCGCCCACCGAGCTGCTGGCCAAGGCCACCATGTGCAAGCAGTTCAGCGACGCACACACCAGCACCTTCGCGCAGGCGACGGCCGCGCAGTACCTCAGGAGCGGCCGCATGCCCGCGACCCTCGAGCGCGTGCGGCAGGTCTACGCCGAGCGCGCGCAGGCGATGGGCGAATCGCTCCAGCGCGAGCTGGGCGACGCGATCGAGTTCACGCAGCCGCAGGGCGGCCTGTTCTTCTGGGCCCGCCTGACGGGCGCGGGCGGCAAGACCAGCGACGCGGCCGAGTTCGCCAAGCGCGCGATCGAGAAGGGCGTGGCCTTCGTGCCGGGCGCGCCGTTCTTTGCCAAGGAGCCGGATCGCAGTTCGCTGCGGCTGTCGTTCGCGACGGCGGATGTGGGGAAGATCCGGGAGGGCGTGGCGCGGCTCGGGGCGGCGTTGGCGTCTTGATCGCATCCCCTGAAGGTGGGGGGTGTGTGCGCCACCCGGCCATTGGCGCCGCGTCATGTGTGCGGCATACTGAAATCCCTATCCAACGAGCCCACCATGTCAGACGTCAAGGCCATTGAAGACGCTGTGCGATCCCTGCCTCCGGCGGAGCTCGCGGTGTTTCGTCGCTGGTTCGCAGAGTTCGACAACGCTGCATGGGACGCCCAGCTCGAAGACGACCTCTCCAGAGGCAAGCTGGAGACGCTTGTCGCCGAGGCTCAGGCTGACTACGCTAGCGGCCCGCGCAAACAGCCTTGAAGCACACGGCGTCGGCTCGGTTCTGGGACTGTCTCGAGAAGCTTCCCGCCGAGATCCGGTCGCTTGCCCGTAGAAACTTTGCTCTCCTGAGAGTCGACCCTGCGCATCCCTCCCTGCAGCTCAAGCCGCTCGGCGCTGCGAGGGTCTACAGCGTTCGGGTCGGCCTGCACTACCGGGCACTGGGCCTGCGCGTGGATGGAGGGGTGCACTGGTTCTGGATCGGCAGCCACGCCGAATACGACAAGCTCGTCGGCTGACCTCGCGGGGCGGACACATTCCGCTGCGGCCGATGGGCCCCGGGGCTACTTCTTCTCGGCCCGTAAAGCGCCCATCCAGCGCGCCATCACATCAGCCAGTTCCTCGACCACCTCCGGGTCCTTGCGCCCGGACCGCGCCAGCACGTGGAAGGCGTGGTCGGCGCCCGCGACCACGTGCAGGGACGCCTTCGCACCGAGCCGCTCGACCTCGGGGCGCATCAGGTCCATCCCGGCCAGCTCGTCGCGGTCGCCCTGCAGGAAGAGCATCGGGACCTGCACCTGCGACAGGTGCGCGGCCCGGTCGGTGCCGGGCTTGCCGGCCGGGTGCAGGGGAAAGCCGACGAACACCAGTCCCGCCACGCCGGCCAGTGGGCGGGCGGCCTGCGCCTGGGACGTCATGCGGCCGCCGAAGGACTTGCCGCCGGCGAAGAGCGGCACGTCCGGCAAGCGTCGCGCGGCTTCCGCGGCCGCCGCGCGCACGGCCTCGTGCGCAACTTCCGGCCGGTCCGGGCGCTTGCTCGCGTTCTCCATGTACGGGAACTGGAAGCGCAGGGTGGCGATCCCGCGGCCGCACAACGCGCCGGCCAGGTCGGCCATGAACCGGTGCTGCATGCCGGCGCCCGCGCCATGGGCGAACACGTAGCAGGCGGCGGGCGCCTTCGGGGCGAGCAGCAGTCCCGAGACGGCCGGGCCCGAAGGCAGGTCGATCGACAGCGGCAGGGCATCGGCTTGCATGCGGGCGATGCTAGCCGTCCGAGGGTCGATGCGACACGCCACCTCAGCTCGACGGTGCGCCGGGCGGGAGAATGGGCGCCCGCCTGGATCAAAGGAGCCCCACCATGTCGAACCACGTGTACAAGACGCTCGAGCTGACGGGATCGTCCCCCGCCGGGATCGAGGAGGCCGTGAGCGCGGCGATCGCCAAGGCCCACGAGAGCGTGCGCAACATGCAGTGGTTCGAGGTGGTCGAGACCCGCGGCCACATCCGCGACGGGAAGGTCGCGCACTGGCAGGTGACGCTGAAGGTCGGCTTCACGCTGGAGTGATCCGGCGGCAGGCCGGGCCCAGCGTTTGCTTCCAATTGTTCACGCAGGGTTCACCTTGCCTTCATGGTCCGTTCAGGTAGGAAGCGGACAGTGCGGTCATCGAGGAAAGGACCCAGATGAACCGTTCGATCAGAAACCGGATCGCCGCCACCGCCCTGGTCGTCGGCACCCTGGGCGCTGCCGCCGGCGCCCATGCAGGCACCTCTGTCCACGTCTCCGTGGGCGTGCCCCTGCCCACGGCCGTGCCGGTGCACGTCCAGCCGCAACCGGTGTACGCGCCGGCCGTGCGCACGGTGCACGCGCAGCCCTACGAGGTGTACGACGCGCCGCCCGCCTACGCGTACGAACGCCGCCACCGCCACGAGCAGTCGTGCGGCGCGCCCCGGTGGGACCCCCGCGTGCGCTACATGCCGGGCCAGGTGGTCTGGCGCCACGGCGACCTCTTCGTCGCCCGTCGGATCTCCGCTTCGGTGTGGAACGAGAACAGCCCGCCGGAATGGACGCCGAAGTACTGGGCGCAGGCGGAATGCCGCTGAGGCCGGCGCGTCCGATTCGCGCCGCCGGGGCCCGTGGGATGATCGCCCGAGGAGGCTCGTTTCCCCATGCATCTCGGCTCGCCCACCCCGATCCTGCGCATCTTCGATGAGGCCAAGGCCCGCGAGTTCTACGTGGACTTCCTCGGCTTCAGGATCGACTGGGAGCACCGCTTCGAACCCGGCCTGCCGCTCTACCTGCAGGTGTCGCGGCAGGGCTGCCGGCTGCACCTGTCCGAGCACCACGGCGACGCCTCGCCCGGGGCCGCCCTGAGGATCGAGGCGCAGGGCCTGGACGACCTCCAGGCCGAGCTGGCCGCCAAGGCCTACAAGTACGCCCGGCCGGGCATCGTGGAGCAACCGTGGGGCCGCGAGATGTCGGTAGCCGATCCTTTCGGCAACCGCCTGGTGTTCGCGCAGCGGGCGCCCGAGCCGGTCCCCGTCACCATCTTCCACAACCCCGCCTGCGGCACCAGCCGCAACACGCTGGCGCTGATCCGCCACGCCGGCATCGAGCCGGTCGTCGTCGAGTACCTGAAGTCGCCACCCTCGAAGGAGCAGTTGCGCGAGCTGCTGGCGGAGATGGGCCTTTCCGTCCGGGAACTGCTGCGGGAGAAGGGCACGCCCTATGGAGAGCTGGGCCTGGGCGACCCCCAGTGGACGGACGAGCAGCTGCTCGACTTCATCCAGCAGCACCCCATCCTCATGAACCGTCCCGTGGTCCGCACGGCCCTGGGCACCCGGCTCTGCCGGCCTTCGGAGGCGGTGCTGGAACTCCTGCCCGTGGGGGCGCTGCCGCCGTTCACCAAGGAGGACGGCGAGGTGGTGCGGGACACGGGCGCGCGGCGGTCCTGAGCCGCCGGGTTCCTCGCTACGCGGGTTCCATGGGGCGACCCCGGCTCACACCCGGCCGGTCACCGGAACCGCCGCCCCATGCACCGCCCGTGCCGCCTCCGAAGCCAGGAAGGCGATGACCTCGCCAAGCGCTTCCGGCGCCACCCAGCGCTTGGTGTCGGCATCGGGCATGGCGGCGCGGTTGTCGGGCGTGTCGATGATGGACGGCAGCACGCAGTTGACGTTGATGTTCCGGTCCCTGAGCTCGGCCGACATCGCTTCGGTCAGCCGGATCAGCGCGCTCTTGGAAGCGGCATAAGCGCCCATCTGCCCGGCCCCCTTGAGCGCGGCGGCCGCCCCGACCGTGACGATCCTGCCGCCGCCGCGCTCGAGCATGTGCGGCACCAGGGCCCGGGCGATGTTCAGGAAGGTGCGGGCGTTCAGGTCCAGCAGGAAGTCCCAGGTCTGGGGCGAGGTCTCGTGCACGGCCTCCCCCATGCGGAAGCCCCCGGCCAGGTGGCAGAGCGCGTCGATGCGGCCGAACCTGTCCACCGCCTGCAGCACGGCAGCGTGGACCTGCTCGGCATCCAGCAGGTCGGCGGCCAGCAGCAGGGTGTCGGCCGATTCGCCGAAGGCTCGCGCCAGCGCGTCGGCGTGGCGGTCGACCAGCACCCGCCGGGCACCGCGCCCGCGGTAGGTGGCGGCCAGCGCCTGGCCCAGGTGGCCGGCGGCGCCCGTGATCAGAACGGTCTGCTGCTGCGGGTTCATGCCGCGACCCCCGTGCGCCGCGCGGCGTGGTACTGCCCCGTGCCTCGCGAGACGACCCCGTCCGTGTCGAGGACCTGGCCCGGCTCGTATTCGGCCGCACCGGCGACGCGCTCGTAGTGGGGGGCGAAGTCGATGTGCGCCAGCTCCAGCAGCTCGTCCAGGTGCCCGAGGACGAAGTAGGTCTCCTGGAAATCGTCAATCCGGTAGCGCGTGCGCATCACCCGCTCCAGGTCGAAGCGCACGCGATTGGGCGAAGGGTCCCCCAGCGAGAACACCGTCTCCGTCGCGGACGACACGATGCCGGCGCCGTAGATGCGCAGCCCGTCCGGTTGCTGCACCAGGCCGAATTCCACCGTGTACCAGTACACGCGGGCCAGGTTCTCCAGCACGCCCAGCTTGCGGGCCCGCAGGCCGCCATGGCCGTACGCCTGGATGTAGTCCGCGATCACCGGGTTCATCAGCATCGGCACGTGGCCGAACACGTCGTGGAAGACGTCCGGCTCCTCCAGGTAGTCGAGCTGCTCCGGCTTGCGGATGAAGTGGCCGGCGGGAAAACGCCGGTTCGCCAGGTGCTCGAAGAACACGTCGTCCGGCACCAGGCCGGGCACGGCCACGACCTGCCAGCCCGTGCGTTTCATCAGGGCTTCGGAGAGCTCTTCGAAGTCGGGGATGCGGTCGGCGCCGATCGGCAGGTCGTTCATGCCGCGGACGAACTCGTCGCAGGCGCGGCCCGGCAGCAGCCGGCCTTGCCGCTCGAACAGCGTCTTCCAGACGGCGTGGTCCTGCGCGGTGTAGTTCGCCCAGCCCTGGTCGATGGTCCAGTCCGGCCGGCCGGGCGGCTGCTCGGCGCCGGCGGCCAGGCCGTGTTTCGCGGTTTCCTTCAGTTGCTGCAGCATGGGGGTCTCCGGGAGTCAGGGGGCCGGGCGGGCCGGCGCGGCCGCACCGGGCATCATCTCAGGCCCGGGCGGGCAGCACCTTGCCGCGGCATTCGCCGAAGCCGATGCGGCGGAACCCCGGCCGCTCGCAGAAGCCCTTGAGGATGATGCTGTCGCCATCCTGCAGGTAGGTGCGCTTCTCCCCGTTCGAAAGCTGCAGCGGCTGCTTGCCGCCGGACGTCAGCTCCAGCAGCGAACCGGCCTGCTCCGGCCGGGGACCGGACAGCGTGCCCGAGCCGAACAGGTCGCCCGCGGAAAGGCTGCAGCCGTTGACGGTGTGGTGGGCCACCAGCTGGGCCACCGTCCAGTAGGCGGCTTGCGCGAAGTTCGATCGGCTGATGCAGTCGCCCGCATGGCCCGCCTGCTCCATCCGTGCCGTCTGCAGCCACACCTCCAGCCCGATGTCGAAGGCGCCGCGCTGGCTGTTGGCCTGCGAATCCAGGTAGGGCAGGGGCCGCGGATCGCCCTCGGGCCGGCTCCAGGGCTTGCGGAAAGGCTCCAGCGCTTCCAGCGTCACCATCCACGGGGAGATCGTGCTGGCGAAGTTCTTCGACAGGAACGGGCCCAGCGGCTGGTACTCCCAGCCCTGGATGTCGCGCGCGCTCCAGTCGTTGAAGAGCGTGATGCCGAACACGTGCTCCTCCGCGGCGTCCAGGGGGATGGGCACGCCATGGACGTTGGGCCGGCTGATCACGATGCCCAGTTCCAGTTCCAGGTCCAGGCGCGCGCTGGGGTTCACCGCGGGCGACGCGTCGTCCGGCGCCTTGGTCTGCCCCACGGGCCGGTGGAAGCTGCTCCCGCTGGCCACGATGGTGGAGGCGCGGCCGTGGTAGCCGATCGGCACCCACTTGTAGTTGGGCAGCAGCGGGCTGTCGGGGCGGAACTGCTTGCCGATGGCGGTGGCGTGGTGGATGCCGACGTAGAAGTCGGTGTAGTCGCGGATGGTGCACGGCACGCCGAGCTCCAGGTCCGCCTGCGACAGCAGGGCCGCTTCGAACTTGCCGCGCTGGGCGCTGCCCTTGCGCAGCCCTTCCGAGATGGCCTGCCGCACGGCCTGGCGCTGCTCGCGCTTGAGCCGGATCACGCGGTTCATGTCGTGCGTGTCGAACACGCCGGCCTTGCGCAGGTCGAGCACCTGGTCGCCGATGGCCACGCCGATGCACCAGGAGTCGTCGTCCTCCCGGCGGAAGCGGCCGAAGGGCAGGTTCTGGATCGGGAAGTCGCAGCCCGCGACGTTGGCGCTCTCGACCCAGCTTTCCAGGGCCACGTCGCAGGTGTCGTCCGGCGCCGCGTTCATTGCTTGAACTCGCGCTGGTGGAGGAAGGCGCCGTGCTTGGGCGCGCGCTTGGTCTTGGACCACTCCTCCAGCATGTCCCACTTCACTTCGTCCAGGCGCTTGTTCATCGCGTCCTCGTCAGGATCGGGACACGCCAGCTCCAGCCGGTGCCCGTTGGGGTCGAAGAAGTAGATGGAGTGGAAGGCGCCGTGGTCGGTGACGCCCAGCACCTCGACGCCGTTGGCCTGCAGGTGCTGCTTGTACTCCAGCAGCTCGGCGCGGTCCTTCACGCGGAAGGCGATGTGCTGCACCCAGGCCGGCGTGTTGGGGTCGCGGCCCATCTCGGGCTGCGTCGGCAGCTCGAAGAAGGCCAGCACGTTGCCGTTGCCGGCGTCCAGGAAGACGTGCATGTACGGGTCCGGCGCCTTGGTGGACGGCACCTGGTCCTCGGAGATGGCGAGCATGAAGTCCATGTTCAGCATCTTCTGGTACCAGAGCACCGTCTCCTTGGCGTCCTTGCAGCGGTACGCGACGTGGTGGATGCGGTCGATCTTCATGCGGCCTCCTCGACCTTCAGCACGCCGCGGCGGATCTGGTCGCGCTCCAGCGATTCGAACAGGGCCTTGAAGTTGCCGTTGCCGAAGCCGTCGTCGCCGGCGCGCTGGATGAATTCGAAGAACACGGGACCCAGCATGGTCTCCGAGAAGATCTGCAGCAAGAGGCGCTTCTCGCCTTTCTCGGTGGTGCCGTCCAGCAGGATGCCGCGCGCCTGCAGCTCGGGCACCGGCTGGCCGTGGCCGGGCAGGCGTTCCTCCAGCATCTCGTAGTAGATGTCGTTGGGCGCGGTCATCAGCTGCACGCCGGCCATCTGCAGGGCGTCGACGGTCTCGATCAGGTTGTCCGAGGCCAGCGCGACGTGCTGGATGCCCTCGCCGCTGAACTTCATCAGGAACTCCTCGATCTGCCCTGCGGTCTTGCCGGCTTCCTCGTTCAGCGGGATGCGGATCATGCCGTCCGGCGCCGACATCGCCTTGGAGGTCAGGCCGGTGTACTCGCCCTTGATGTCGAAGTACTTGATCTCGCGGAAATTGAACAGCCGCTCGTAGAAGTCCGCCCAGTGCGCCATGCGGCCGCGGTAGACGTTGTGCGTCAGGTGGTCCACCACCTTCAGGCCGTGCCCCCTGGGATGGCGGTCCACGCCGGGCAGCCACTCGAAGTCGATGTCGTAGATCGACTTGCCGTCCTCGAAGCGGTCGATCAGGTAGAGCGGCGCGCCGCCGATGCCCTTGATCGCGGGCAGGCGCAGCTCCATCGGGCCGGTCGGGATGTCGATCGGCTGGGCGCCCAGCTCGAGCGCGCGGGCGTAGGCCTTGTGGGCATCCTTCACGCGGAAGGCCAGGCCGCAGGCCGAGGGCCCGTGCTCGGCCGCGAAGTAATGGGCCAGGCTGCGGGGCTCGCGGTTGACGATGAAGTTGATGTCGCCCTGGCGGTACAGCACCACGTCCTTGGAACGGTGCCTGGCGACCAGCGTGAAGCCCATCTTTTCGAACAGCGGCTCGAGCACGCCGGGGGTGGGGGAGGCGAACTCCACGAACTCGAAGCCCATCAGGCCCATCGGGTTGTCGAACAGATCGGCCATGCGGATCTCCTGCGGAAAAAAAATCGATGAAGGAAAGTATGGCGCCGCGGGCGGCGCCCTGGCGTCAGTCCAGCTTGATGGCTTTCGCGCGTGGCGGCGATGCTGCTGGAGGACCTGCGCGGAGTCGCGAAGGACTGAGTTCCGTCATCTCCGCGAAGGCGGCGATCCAGGGCTTCCGCCCCCCGGCGCCGCAGCCGCGCTGCGGTGGATTCCCGCCTTCGCGGGAATGACGAGGTGGGGGCGGGCTCAGCCGGCTGGCGGCAGCGTGACGCCGGCTCGGAGGCTGGCGTCCCCCGCCCTCAGTCCGCGCTGATGCTGGCCGACTGGATCACGCGGCCCCAGTAGTCGAGTTCCTTGCGGGTGAACTCCCCGAGCTGCGCAGGGCTCATCTGCTCGACCGACGTGCCGGACTCTTCCGCTTTCTTGCGGATCTCGGGCATCGCCAGGATCTTCCCGATCTCGGTGTTCAGCAGCGTCACGATGTCGTTGGGCGTGCCCGCGGGCGCGTACAGCGCGAACCAGGAGTCCAGGTTGAAGTTCTGCAGCCCCGATTCCACGGCGGTGGGCACCTGCGGCAGCGAGGTGAGCCGCCTGGGGCTGGTGACGACCAGCGCCTTGAGCTTCTCCGCCTTGACCTGGCTGACCACCGCGGCCGGCGTGGTGATGAAGAGGTCGACCTGCCCGCCCAGCAGGTCCTGCACGGCGGGGCCCGAGCCCTTGTAGGGGATGTGCGTGATGGACGTGCCCGTGATCTGCTTGAACAGCTCGCCGGCGATGTGCTGGATCGAGCCGTTGCCCGACGACGCGTAGTTCAGCTTGCCAGGGTTGGCCTTGGCATACGCGATCAGCTCGCGGATGTTGCTGGCCGGCAGGTTGGCCTTGGCCGCCATCAGCTGGGGGGCCCGCGTGAGCATGGCGACCGGCGCGAAGTCCTTGATCGGGTCCCAGCCCGCCTTCTTGAACAGGTGCGGGTTGCCCACCTGGTAGCCGCTGTAGGCCAGCAGCAGGGTGTAGCCGTCCGGCCTGGCGCGCGCGACGACCTGGTTGCCGATGTTGCCGGACGCCCCGGGCTTGTTGTCGATGACGACCGGTTGGCCCAGGGCGCGCGACAGCGGCTCGGAGAGAAGGCGGGCGGTGAAGTCCGTGGTGCCCCCCGGCGCGGTCGGCACGACGATGGTGATGGGGCGGTCGGGGTACTTGCCCTGCGCGAAGAGGCGGCCGGCGCTCCCCGCGAGCAGGGCGGCGCTGCCGGCCTGGATCAGTTGGCGTCTTTGCATGTCTTGTCTCCTTGGTTCTTCAGGTCGGTTGCGAAAGCTCGATGAGGTTGAAGTCGGGGTCGCGCACGTAGACGGAACGGATCGGCCCGGTCGCGCCGGTGCGCTGGACCGGGCCCTCTTCGATCGGCCATCCCTGCACGCGCAGGCGTTCGATCACGGCCTCCAGCGGCACGGTGGCGATGAAGCAAAGGTCCAGCGCGCCCGGCACCGGCAGGTGCGCCTTGGGCGTGAACTCGGCCCCCTGCACGTGCAGGTTGATCTTCTGGTGGCCGAACCGGAACGCCCGCCGCTCCACCGGCGGGGTGCCGCCCACGAACCGCTCCAGCTGCATGCCGAGCACGCGCGTGTAGAAGTCCACGCAGGCGGCCTCGCGCGCGGTGGTCAGCACCAGGTGGTCGAGGTGGCCGATCATGCGAAGGCCTTGCGCAGTTCGGCCACCGAAGCCGGGGCCGGATGCAGCTGGCCGATGGGACCGGCCTTGGCAACCTGGCCGGGCACGTCGTGCCCGAGGATCTCGGGAAGGTGCCGTGCCACGGCGAGCAGGCGCTCCAGGTCCACGCCGGTCTCGTACCCCATCGCCTGCAGCATGTGCAGGGCGTCCTCGCTGCAGATGTTGCCGGTCGCGCCGGGCGCATAGGGGCATCCGCCGAGCCCGCCCAGCGAGCCGTCGAACCGCGTGATGCCCTGCTGCGCCGCCGCCAGCAGGTTGGCCAGGCCCATGCCCCGCGTGTTGTGGAAATGCAGGGTCAGCTGCAGGGCGCCGAAGCGCTGTTGCAGGGCTTCGCACATGCGGGCCACCTGCGCGGGATGCGCCATGCCGGTGGTGTCGCAGATCGTCAGCCCGCGCACGCCCAGCTCGGCGAAGCGCGCGGCCCAGCGCAGCACTTCCTCCTGCGGCACGTCGCCTTCCATCGGGCAGCCGAAGCAGGTGGAGAGCGAGACGTTGACCGGCACCTTGCCCGCGGCCAGCTCGATCACCGCCTTCAGCCCGTCGAAGCTCTTCTCCCGCGGCATGCGCAGGTTGGCCAGGTTGTGCGTCTCGGAAGTGGACATCACGAGGTTGAGCTCGTCCGCGCGCGACTCCATCGCCCGCTCGGCGCCCCGCACGTTGGGCACCAGCACCGTGTACTCCACGCCGGCCACGCGCCGGATGCGGCCCATCACCTCCTCGGCGTCGCGCAGCATGGGGATCGCCTTGGGCGAGGTGAAGGAGGTGACCTCCACCTTGGCGTAGCCGCACTGGCTGAGCTCGTCGATCAGCGCCACCTTGGCATCGGTGGGGATGAAGTCCGGCTCGTTCTGGAACCCGTCGCGGGTGACGACTTCGTTGAAGTGGATGCGGTTCATGCGGATGCTCCCTGGATGACGCACCGGTCCTTCAGGGCCTGGATCTGTTGCGGCGTGAGCCCGACCTCGCGCAGGACCGCTTCGGAGTCCTGGCCCAGCCCGGGTGCGTTGCGGCGGTGGCTGCCCGGCGTGCGCGACAGCTTGGGCACGATGCCCGGGACGGTCAGCGTGCTGCCGTCGTCCAGGCGGACCTGCTGCAGCATGTCGCGCGCCTGGTAGTGGGGGTCGGCGGCGATGTCGGCGACGGTGTAGATGCGTCCGGCCGGCACCGAAGCCTGGTCCAGCGCGGCCAGCACCTCGTCCACCGTGCGGGTGGCGGTCCAAGCCCCGATCACCTCGTCGAGTTCCTGCACGCGGGCCACTCGGCCGGCGTTGTCGGCCAGCGCCGGATCGCTCGCCAGGTCTTCCCGGCCGATCAGCGCCATCAGGCGGCGGAAGATGCTGTCGCCGTTGCCCGCGATCAGCGCATAGCCGCCGTCGCTGCAGCGGTAGGCGTTGGTCGGCGCGATGCCGGGCAGGGCGCTTCCCGCGGGGCCGCGGACCGCACCGAAGGCGCTGTACTCGGGCAGCAGGCTTTCCATGCAGTTGAAGACGGCCTCGTACAGGGCGACGTCGATGACCTGCCCCTCGCCGGTGGCATGGCGGTGCTGCAGCGCCAGCAGGATGCCGATGACGCCGTGCAGCGCGGCCAGCGTGTCGCCGATGCTGACGCCCACGCGCACCGGCACGCGGCCCGGCTCGGCGGTGAGGTGGCGCAGGCCGCCCATGGCCTCGCCGATGACGCCGAAGCCGGGACGGTTGCGGTAGGGGCCGGTCTGGCCGTAGCCGCTGATGCGCAGCACGATCAGGCGCGGGTTGAGCTTCAGCAGGTCCTCGGGGGCGAGCCCCCAGCCCTCCATGGCGCCGGGGCGGAAGTTCTCCACCAGCACATCGGCCTCGGCCGCCAGCTTGCGCACGACCGCCTGGCCCTCGGGGTCCTTCAGGTCCAGCGCGAGCGACCGCTTGTTGCGCGACTGGACCTGCCACCAGACGGACGTGCCGTCCTTGAGCAAGCGCCATTTGCGCAAGGGGTCGCCGGCGGCGGGCGGCTCGATCTTGATGACCTCGGCGCCGAAGTCGGCCAGGGTCTTGGCCGCGAATGGGCCGGCGATGAGCTGCCCGAGTTCCAGGACCTTCAGGCCCGCCAGGGCGGCCCCGCGCGAGGCGGCGCCCGATGCTTCGTTGGTGACTTTGTCCATCCCGCAAGTCTCCGGCGGACGCGGGGGCGCCGTCTATGCGAGCTTCATTCAGTCACCCTTCGCATTTCGCGAAGGCGTGCACAGGAACTCCTGCAGACCCAGGACGGCCGGGTCGGACTCCGGCCGGATGCCGATCTGGAGCTGGCGGTGGGCCCACGGGTCGGCCAGCGGACGCCAGGTGAGCTTCATCGCCCGCATGATCGGCAGCCCCGCGCCCTTGGGCAGCGCGGCGATGCCCAGCCCCGACGCGACCATGTGCCCGACCGCGTCGAAGCTGCGCACCTGCATGCGCAGCTTGAAGTTGCGCCCGGCCGCCAGCGCGGCCTGCTGCTGCTGCTGGAGCATGGCCGCGCCGGCGTTGAGGCTGATCCACTGCTCGTCCAGCGTCTCCACGAAGGGGATGGGCGTGCGCCCGGCCAGGCGGTGGCCGGCCGGCAGCACCAGCACCAGCTCGTCCTTGCGGAAGTCGCGCACCTCCAGCCCTCGGGTGTCCGGGCCTTCGACGAAGGCGCCGATGTCGGCGCGTCCCTCGCGCAGGGCCGTGACCACGTGTTCCGACACCTGCTCCTCGACTTCCACGTGCACATCGGGCCGCAGCTCGGCATAGGCGGCCAGCAGGGGCGGCAGGAACTGGTTGATGGCCGCGGTGCTGGCGCACAGCTGGATGTGGCGCACGATGCCCTGGCGGATGTCCGCCAGGTCGGCCACCAGGTTGTCCATCTCCTGCAGCAGGGCCAGCCCGTGGCGCACGAAGGCGCGCCCCGCCGCGGTGGCCACCAGGCCGCGTGAATGCCGCTCGAACAGCGTGTCGCCCAGCGCGCTTTCCAGCTCGCGAAGGCGCCGGCTCGCCGCCGGCAGGACCAGGTTGCAGTCGTGCGCCGCCGAGGTCAGGCTGCCGGTCTGGGCGCAGGCGACCGCCAGCCGGATGGAGACGAAATCGAAGCGGGCGAGGTTGTAGCGGGGGGCGACCACGGCGGGGAACTCGAGCGTGGCCGGAGCATACGCCCGGCGGCTGCCGGGGGACGGGCCACCCAGCGAAGGCGGCTCCTAGCCCGGATTCGGCCCGCTGAACACGACCTTGATGGGGCGCTCGGTCCTCTTGCCCTGCTCCAGCATCCACTTCTTCGCGAACTCGCGCACGGTCTGCTCGGCGTTCTTCTGCTGCGCGTCCAGGTAGGCCGCGCTGGCCCCGCGCTGCGCGAGTTCCGGCCCCAGGTGGCGCAGCGCGTTCTCGCGGTTCGCCGGCGCGGCGGGGGAGAGCACGCTGCTCTCGGTGGTGACCACTTCCATGCTGGTGGTCTCGAACGCCACCGGACGCTGCAGTTGCAGGGGCGGGACCACCAGCCGGTAGTGATCGCCCTGGGGCTCCAGCCGCCACTCGGCCGCCAGCGGGATGCCGTACGAGTAGTGCGCCTTGACGCGGACGCGAGAGATGGTCTTGGGCAGCCTGGTGCAGTCCAGGATCGGGCAGGCCCAACCGGTCTGCCAGCCGAACTCCTCGACCTTGGCCATCGCGGTGACCTGCAGGAACCCGCCCGGCGTGCGGATCAGTTCCACCTTGGCGGGATCGAGCATCTCCACACGTTCGCTGGTGGTGCCGACCGTGCCCACCTGCTGCCAGACGACGACGGCGGTGGCCGCGACGATGGCTGCGAGGGCGAGGGGAACGACGTGCTTCATGGGGCTGGGTCCTTTGACCGGGGGCTCGGACGCATCATCCTATCCAGAGCTTCCGCCGCGCGCCCGCGGGGCAGGCGGTGCCTGGCCCGGGCTCATGGTGGGCCGGTTGCTCGCTGCACTCGCAACTCGCAGGGCATTCCGCGGCCCGGCCTGCGCGGCAGAACTCGCTGCGCGCTGCTTCGCACCGCTCCGCTCAGACAGCTGCCGCGAGTCAGNTGCGCCCGCGCGGCAGGCGGTGCCTGGCCCGGGCTCATGGTGGGCCGGTTGCTCGCTGCACTCGCAACTCGCAGGGCATTCCGCGGCCCGGCCTGCGCGGCAGAACTCGCTGCGCGCTGCTTCGCACCGCTCCGCTCAGACAGCTGCCGCGAGTCGGAGGTTGATATCAAGCTCGCCTGCGGCTCGCAACGGCCGGGCCGCGGAAAGCCCGGCTCGGCCCACAAATCGCCCGGGCCAGGCACCGCCTGCCGCGTGAGAGCAGGGTGCGGGAGTGGACAGGAAATCCTCTTCGCCCCGTTGCTCGCCTCGCCACTGTCTTGCCCCGTCGCCACCGCCATCACCCCTAGCCACCGTCATCCCCGCGAAGGCGGGGATCCAGTGCTTCCGGCAGTCCGCCGAAGGCGGACGCACTTGTATCTTTCGGGTCCGGCTTCTTTTTTTGGCAAGGCTCGTGCAGCCTGATACGCACTAGGGTCCCGAACCCGTAATCCAGCAGATTGCGCACGAGCCAAGCCGCTAGCCTG
>NZ_LMQL01000006.1 GCF_001424545.1 Ramlibacter sp. Leaf400
ATCGCCCCGATCGCCATGGAAGAAGGCCTGCGCTTCGCCATCCGCGAAGGCGGCAAGACCGTGGGTTCCGGCGTCGTCGCCAAGATCATGGAATAAGGCGGAACGAACATGGCCACCCAACAGAAGATCCGCATCCGCCTCAAGGCTTTCGATTACAAGCTGATCGACCAGTCCGCCGCCGAGATCGTCGACACCGCCAAGCGCACCGGCGCCATCGTCAAGGGCCCGGTGCCCCTGCCGACGCGCATGAAGCGCTTCGACATCCTGCGCTCGCCGCACGTGAACAAGAGCTCGCGCGACCAGTTCGAGATCCGCACGCACCAGCGCCTGATGGACATCGTCGACCCGACCGACAAGACCGTGGACGCGCTGATGAAGCTCGACCTTCCGGCCGGCGTGGACGTCGAGATCAAGCTGCAATAAGCCTGAGCTGGAGTCTGTTCAAGCCCGCCCTTGGCACGAATGCCGGGGGCGGGCTATAATTTGCGGCTTCGCCTTTTTAGGCGTGGACGTTTTGAGGCCCGCGAGCGGGCCGTTTATCAACCTTCTTTCGCCGTCTCCCGCCAGGGGGGCGTCAAACGCAGAAGCCAATTGCAGCGGCTGCGGCGAAAGCAACGGAGCAACAACATGAGTCAGAGCAACTCCCTCGGGTTGCTGGGCCGCAAGGTGGGCATGATGCGCCTGTTCACCGATGACGGGGACGCTGTTCCTGTCACGGTGGTGGACGTGTCGGGCAACCGAGTCACCCAGGTCAAGACCCAAGAGAACGACGGCTACGTGGCCCTGCAGGTCACGTTCGGCAAGCGCAAGGCATCGCGCGTGTCCAAGCCGCTGGCCGGCCACCTCGGCAAGGCGAGCGTCGAGCCGGGCGAGATCATCCAGGAATTCCGCATCACGGCCGAAGCCGCCGGCAAGTACGCCGCCGGCGCCACGCTGCCCGTGACCGAGCTGTTCCAGGTAGGCCAGAAGGTCGACGTGCAGGGCACCTCGATCGGCAAGGGCTTCGCCGGCACCATCAAGCGCCACAACTTCAGCTCGCAGCGCGCGTCGCACGGCAACAGCCGTTCGCACAACGTGCCCGGCTCGATCTCCATGGCCCAGGACCCGGGCCGCGTGTTCCCGGGCAAGAAGATGACCGGCCACATGGGCGACGAGACCGTCACCACCCAGAACCTGGACGTCATCCGCATCGATGAAGCCCGCCAGCTGCTCCTGATCAAGGGTGCGGTTCCGGGCTCCAAGGGCGGTTTCGTCACCGTGCGCCCGGCCGTCAAGGCCAAGCCCGCGGCTGAGAAGGGAGCCAAGTAAATGCAGCTCGAACTCCTGAACGAGCAGGGCCAGGCCGCGTCCAAGGTGGACGCACCCGAGACCGTGTTCGGCCGTGAATACAACGAGGACCTGGTCCACCAGATCGTCGTCGCCTACCAGGCCAATGCCCGCCAGGGCACGCGCGCCCAGAAGGACCGGCAGATGGTCAAGCACTCGACCAAGAAGCCGTTCAAGCAGAAGGGTACGGGCCGCGCCCGCGCCGGCATGACCTCCTCGCCGCTGTGGCGTGGCGGCGGCCGCATCTTCCCGAACAGCCCGGAAGAGAACTTCACCCAGAAGATCAACAAGAAGATGTACCGCGCCGGCATGGCGTCCATCTTCTCGCAGCTGGCTCGCGAAGGCCGCATCGCCGTGGTGGACTCCATCAAGGTCGATTCGCCCAAGACCAAGCAGCTGGCCGCCAAGTTCAAGGCCATGAGCCTTGAATCGGTGCTGGTGATCGCCGACGAAGTCGACGAGAACCTGTACCTCGCCTCCCGCAACCTGGCCAACGTGCTCGTCGTCGAGCCGCGTTACGCCGATCCGCTGTCCCTGGTGCACTACAAGAAGGTGCTGGTAACCAAGGGTGCCATGGACAAGCTCAAGGAGATGTTCGCATGAGCCGTGTGAACCCCACTCCCGCCGAACGCAAGTTCGACGAGGGCCGCCTGATGTCGGTCCTGGTCGCTCCCGTCGTCTCCGAAAAGGCGACGCACGTGGCCGACAAGACCAACGCGGTGACCTTCAAGGTGCTGCAGAACGCCACCAAGCCCGAGATCAAGGCGGCCGTCGAACTGATGTTCAAGGTCGAGGTCCAGGGCGTTTCCGTCGTCAACACCAAGGGCAAGACCAAGCGCTTCGGCCGCTCGGTGGGCCGCCGCGACAACGTTCGCAAGGCCTACGTGACGCTCAAGCCGGGCCAGGAGCTCAACCTCTCCGGGGAGGCCGCGTAAGCCATGGCAGTCGTCAAGATGAAACCGACCTCGCCCGGCCAGCGTGCCGTGGTCAAGGTCACGCGCGATCACCTGTACAAGGGTGAGGCCTACGCGCCCCTGCTCGAAAAGCAGTTCCAGAAGGCCGGCCGCAACAACAACGGCCACATCACCACCCGCCACAAGGGCGGTGGCCACAAGCACCACTACCGCGTCGTCGACTTCCGTCGCAACAAGGACGGCATCCCGGCCAAGGTGGAGCGCATCGAGTACGACCCGAACCGCACGGCCCACATCGCCCTGGTGGTGTATGCCGACGGCGAGCGCCGCTACATCATCGCCCCGCGTGGTCTGGAGGTCGGCGCGCAGCTGGTCTCCGGTTCCGAGGCGCCGATCCGCGCCGGCAACACGCTGCCGATCCGCAACATCCCGGTGGGCTCGACCATCCACTGCATCGAGCTGCAGCCCGGCAAGGGCGCGCAGATCGCGCGTTCGGCCGGCACGTCGGCCACGCTGCTGGCCCGCGAAGGCACCTACGCCCAGGTCCGCATGCGCTCAGGTGAGGTCCGCCGGATCCACGTCGAGTGCCGCGCCACCATCGGCGAAGTGGCCAACGAAGAGCACAGCCTGCGCCAGCTCGGCAAGGCCGGCGTCAAGCGCCACATGGGCATCCGCCCGACGGTGCGAGGCGTCGCGATGAACCCGGTCGACCACCCGCACGGCGGCGGCGAAGGCCGCACCGGCACGGGCAAGCCGCCGGTGGATCCGTGGGGCAACCTGACCAAGGGCTACCGCACGCGTAACAACAAGCGGACGCAGACGTTCATCGTCTCGCGCCGCAAGAAGTAAGGGGTCGCACAAATGACGCGTTCTCTCAAGAAGGGTCCGTTTGTGGACCACCACCTGGTGGCCAAGGTCGACAAGGCCGTCACCAACAAGGACAAGAAGCCGATCAAGACCTGGTCGCGCCGCTCCATGATCCTGCCCGAGTTCATCGGGCTGACGATCGCCGTTCACAACGGCAAGCAGCACGTGCCGGTCTACATCACCGACCAGATGGTGGGCCACAAGCTGGGCGAATTCGCCCTGACGCGCACCTTCAAGGGTCACCCCGCGGACAAAAAAGTCCAGAAGAAGTAAGGAGCAGACATCATGGAAACCCGTGCAGTCCTCCGTGGCGTGCGCCTGTCGGTCGACAAAGGCCGTCTGGTGGCCGACCTGATCCGCGGCAAGAAGGTGGACCAGGCCCTCAACATCCTGGATTTCACCCAGAAGAAGGCCGCCGGCATCGTCAAGAAAGTGCTGGAGTCCGCGATCGCGAACGCCGAGCACAACGACGGCGCCGACATCGACGAGCTGAAGGTCAAGACGATCTACGTGGAGCAGGGCGCCACGCTCAAGCGCTTCACCGCTCGAGCCAAGGGTCGCGGCAACCGCATCAGCAAGCCCACGTGCCACGTGTACGTGACGGTCGGCAACTAAGGCTCAGGTAAAGATATGGGACAGAAAATCCATCCGACCGGCTTCCGTCTTTCGGTCAGCCGCAACTGGGCCAGCCGCTGGTATGCCAACAACCGCGACTTCGCGGGCATGCTGGCCGAGGACATCAAGGTCCGCGAGTACCTGAAGTCCAAGCTGAAGAACGCCGCCGTCTCCCGCGTGCTGATCGAGCGTCCGGCCAAGAACGCCCGCATCACGATCTACTCCGCCCGCCCGGGCGTGGTGATCGGCAAGAAGGGCGAGGACATCGAGAACCTCAAGAAGGAACTCGCCACCCGCCTGGGCGTGCCGGTCGCGGTCAACATCGAGGAAGTGCGCAAGCCTGAAGTCGATGCCCAGCTGATCGCCGACTCGATCACCCAGCAGCTCGAGAAGCGCATCATGTTCCGCCGCGCCATGAAGCGCGCGATGCAGAACGCCATGCGCCTGGGCGCGCAGGGCATCAAGATCATGTCGTCGGGCCGCCTGAACGGCATCGAGATCGCGCGCACCGAGTGGTACCGCGAAGGCCGCGTGCCGCTCCACACGCTGCGCGCCGACATCGACTACGGCTTCTCCGAAGCCAAGACCACCTACGGCGTCATCGGCGTCAAGGTGTGGGTCTACAAGGGCGACACCCTGGGCCGCAGCGATGCCCCGTCGCTGGACAGCACGCCGCGCCCCGAAGGCGAAGAGCGTCGCGGTCCGCGCGGTCCGCGTCGTGACGGCGACCGCCGTGGCGGTCCTGGCGGCGATCGCCGGCCGCCGTCGCGCGGTCCCCGCGCCGGCGGCGCCGGTGGTGGCGCCCCCGCCACCACCAATGCCGCTCCCTCGGACGGCAGCGACAAGCCGCAAGAGGCTACTGGAGGCGCGGAAGCGCCGAAGACCACCGTTAAGCGCGTGCCCCGCAAGGTCAGCGCCGCGCCGGCCACCCCGGCCGACGGTAAAGGAGAGTAAACATGCTGCAACCTGCTCGTCGCAAATACCGCAAAGAGCAAAAAGGCCGCAACACCGGCATCGCCACGCGGGGCAACTCCGTGGCGTTCGGTGACTTCGGCCTGAAGTCCACCGACCGCGGCCGCCTCACGGCGCGCCAGATCGAGGCCGCGCGTCGCGCGATCTCCCGCCACGTCAAGCGCGGCGGCCGCATCTGGATCCGCGTGTTCCCCGACAAGCCGATCAGCCAGAAGCCGGCCGAGGTCCGCATGGGCAACGGCAAGGGCAACCCCGAGTACTACGTCGCCGAGATCCAGCCGGGCAAGGTGCTGTACGAGATCGTGGGCGTGCCCGAGGAACTGGCGCGCGAGGCGTTCAGGCTGGCCGCGGCCAAGCTGCCCCTGCGCACCACGTTCGTGTCCCGCATGATCGGCGCCTAAGGAGAGACCTATGACCAAAGCTGCCGACCTTCGCCAGAAAGACGTTGCCGGCCTCGAGGAAGAGGTCAAGTCCCTGCAGCGCGCCCACTTCGGGCTGCGCATGCAGAAGGCCACGCAACAGCTGAGCAACACCGGTTCGATCCGTGTGACGCGCCGCGACATCGCTCGCGCCAAGACCATCCTGGCGCAGAAGCAAGCCGCCGCCACCGATGGTGGCTCCAAGAAACCCGCCAAGTGACCGGAGTGAACATGACGGAAGCAAAGACCTCCCTCAAGCGCACCCTCGTCGGCAAGGTGGTGAGCGACAAGCGTGCCAAGACCGTGACCGTTCTGGTCGAGCGCCGTGTGAAGCACGAGCTCTACGGCAAGATCGTCGCCAAGTCGAGCAAGTACCACGCCCATGACGAAAAGGGCGAGTTCCACGTGGGCGACCTGATCGAGATCACCGAGAGCCGGCCGATCTCCAAGACCAAGAACTGGGTTGCGACCCGCCTGGTCGAGAAGGCCGCCGCGGTTTAAACCCACCGCAGCGCGCGATCCCGGAAACGGCCCACAATGTGGGCCGTTTTCATTTTCCACCCACCCCACTAGAGGAGATCGCACATGATCAAGGTCGGAGACACGCTCCCGGACGTCACCCTGCAGGAGTACTCGGAAGTCGAAGGCGAAGGCTGCAGCATCGGCCCCAACCCGGTGAAGGTGAAGGAAGCCGCCGCGGGCAAGACCATCGCACTGTTCGCCCTGCCGGGGGCCTTCACGCCCACCTGCTCGGCCAAGCACGTGCCCGGCTACCTCCAGAAGTTCGACGACCTGAAGAAGGCCGGCGTGGACGAGATCTGGTGCGTGAGCGTGAACGACGCCTTCGTCATGGGCGCCTGGGCGCGCGACCAGAAGAGCGCCGGCAAGGTCCGCATGCTGGCCGACGGCAGCGCCGATTTCGCCAAGGCGGCGGGCCTGACGCTGGACCTCAACGCGCGCGGCATGGGCACGCGCAGCACGCGTTATTCGATGCTGGTCAAGGACGGCAAGGTCGCCAGCCTGAACGTCGAGGCGCCCGGCAAGTTCGAGGTGAGCGACGCGGAGACGCTTCTGGCGCAGGCCAAGGGCTGAGCGGTAGCGGGGCAGGGCGCACGACTGCGCGTGCCCTCGCCCCAACCCTCTCCCAGGGGAGAGGGAGCAAGACTCACAGCTCCACTTTGAGGTAGTGCGCCCCGGGAATGGGGTTGTGGTAATAGGGCTCGATGGGCTCGAACCGCAGGTCCTCGTACAGGGCGCGGGCGGCTTCCATGTCGTCCAGCGTGTCCAACAGCACGCAGTCGTAGCCCGACTGCCGGGCGGCGTCCAGCATCGCTTCGGCAAGCTGGCGGCCCAGGCCGAAGCCCCGGAACGCCTTGCGCACGTACAGCCGCTTCATCTCGGCGGCGCCGGCGTAGTCGCTCGAGTCCAGGGGGCGCAGGGCGCAGCAGCCGGCGACGGCGCCGTCCACCCGGGCCAGCAGCAGGGCGCCGCGCGGCTCGGCATAGTCGCCGGGCAGCCCGGCCAGCTCCTCTTCGAAACCCTGGAAGCAGAGGTCCACGCCAAGACCCTGCGCGTACTCCCGGAAGATTTCCCGGGTGGCGTCCAGCTCCTCGTCGGTGCTGGGGGTCATCAGCTCGATGACCGGTAACTCGGCCGGTTGCAAGTCAGTGATCGGAAGTCTCGGGCCGGCCAGTTTAGCGGCTGGCCCGTGGGGGGCAACCTCAGCAGGCGCTCACTTGACCAGCCACCAGACGAAGCCGGCGCAGACCGCGAAGACCATCAGCGCGACCGTGCGCGAGGCCGCGTCGTCCCGTGAGTGCGGGGCCTGGCTGGCCACCAGCTTGTCCCCGGCGACCATGGGGCGCACCAGGTTCTCGCGCTTGCGGACGAGGTAGTACATCACCGCGGCAATGTGCAGCACCACGAGCGCCAGCAGGATCCACTGGCCCACACGCTTGTGGTACCAGGTCGCGGCCAGCGCCTTGCTGCTGCTCACGTAGGGGTTGAGCGGGCCGTGGAACATGCTTTCGTCATCGCTGACGAGGCCGGTGCCCACCTGGGCCAGCAGGAAAACCAGCATCGCGAAGACGGATCCCGCGCCCAGCGGGTTGTGGCCCACGAGGTGGTCGGGGTGCGAGCGGCCGCGCAGGTACGCCACCACGGCGGTGGGTGCGTAGAGGAAGGAGGCGAAGCGCGACCAGCGCCCGCCGATGAAGCCCCACACGATGCGAAAGAGCAGGAGCGCGAACACCGCGTAGCCGATGCGGGCGTGCCATTCCAGCCAGTCGTCCGAGTAGGCGGTGATGGCCATGCCGATCACGCAAACGGCCAGGGCCCAATGGAATAGCCGGGTGGGGAGGTCCCAGACGCGTACCGTCGCTGCCATGTGCTTCTCCTTTGCGGCGCCGATTGTGCTTGGATTTGCTGAACCGGCCACTGGTCCGTAGATACCCTAGGCCCAGTGTCGAGCAGAAGCTTGGTACAAACGCGGTCCGGCACCCGCCGAGTCTCACCTTGATCGGAGAAGACCAATGAAACTGATCGCTTCCCTGGCCCTCGTGGCCCTCACCGCGGCGGTTGCCGCTCCCGCAGCCGCCCAGAGCTTCCAGAAGCCCGAGGACGCCATCAAGTACCGCCAGGGCGCGCTCCGGGTGCTCGGCGCGCACTTCGGCGCGCTCGGCGCGATGGCCAACGGCCGCGCTCCGTACGACGCGACGGCCGCGGCTCGCCATGCCGACGTGATCCAGCTCGTCTCCACGCTGCCCTGGACGGGTTTCACACCCGGCACCGACAAGGGCGAGACCCGCGCCAAGCCGGAGATCTGGGCCGAGCAGGCCAAGTTCAAGGAGCACCAGGACCGCATGATCTCCGAGGTGGGCAAGATCGCCGCCGCGGCCAAGACCGGCAGCGTGGACAACCTCAAGGCCGCCTGGGGCCCGAACTCGGGCGGCTGCAAGGCCTGCCACGACAACTTCCGCAAGGACTGAAGCGGCTCACCGCCGCCAAACGAAAGCCCCGCGATGCGGGGCTTTTTTTTCGTGGGCGCCGGCCGCTCAGGCTTCGGCCAGCAGCTTCTCGATCAGCTGGTGCAGCTCGGCGAAATCCGGCTCGCCCACGTAGCGCTTCACGATCTCGCCGCGCTTGTTGACGATGTAGGTGGTGGGGGTCAGCTGCACGTCGCCCCAGGCCTTGGCCACCGCGCCGGTGTTGTCGATGGCCACCTGGAAGGGCAGCTTGCGCGTCTGGGCGAAGTTCACCACGTAGCTGGGCGGGTCGTAGCTCATCGCCACGGCCAGCGTGTCATAGCCACGCGACTTGTACTTGTCGTGCGTGGCGATGATCTTGGGCATCTCGCCCACGCAGGTGACGCAGCTGGTGGCCCAGAAGTTCACCAGGGTCACGCGGCCCTTCAGGTCATCCGTGCTGCGCTTGGAGCCGTCCAGCAGGACGAAGGTGGAGGCGGGGGCGGCCTGGCTTCCGGTGTTCAGGTAGACGGCGGCGCCCACCGCGAGCACGGCGGCGGCGATGGCGCCGATCAGGGCTTTCTTCATGGCATGTCGAGTTTAAGTGCCGGTGGGACTCCCATGCCCGGCAAAGGTTTCCCGCCCGGCGGCGTTCAGGCGCAGCGCAGCAGGATCTGCGTCAGCTCCGCGGGCATCGTCACCATCGGGTCGTGCCCGGTGGGCAGCTCCAGCACCTGCGCGCCGCCGCCGCGCCGCCACTCGCCGTTCCAGAAATGGGGGTCGGCCATGCGCGGGCGGATCGAGTCGATCGTGGGCAACGCCGGCCGCACGCAGCTGACGAAGGTGCGCGGCACCGCGGCCGCGCGGACGGGGTCGAATTCCAGCGGCGCGTCGTAGCAATGGCCGGGATGCGCGGTCAGGCGGCGCTTGACCCATTCGTAGTCGGCGCCCTGCAGGCCGTAGTTGTCCGGGTCGGGCGCGGGCAGGGCGTAGTCGTCCGAGGCCTGCGCACCGGCCAGCCGGGCCTCGCGCACCGCGCGGGAGTGGGTGCTGCTCCAGCTCTCGCCGGGCCGCGGCACCACGGCGTCCACATAGACCAGGTGCCGCAGGCGCGCACCCAGCCGGTCGGCCAGGGCCGTGCCGATCATCCCCGCATAGGAATGCACCGCCAGCACGACGTCGTCCATCTCTTCCGCCTCGATCGCGCAGCGCACGTCCTCGATGTGCGTCTCCAGCGTGATGGCCGGCGAGAGCAGGTGGGCGCGCTCGCCCACCCCGGTCAGCGTCACGGCATGCGCGCGGTGGCCCGCCTGCACGAGCGCCTGCACGACATGGCGCCAGCACCACCCGCCATGCCAGGCCCCATGGACCAGCACGAAGTTCGCCATTTTCAGATCACTCCTTCCTGCCGCAGCGCCGCGATGCGCGCGGCGTCCCAGCCGAGCACGCCGCCCAGCACCTCTTCCGTGTGCTGCCCCAGCAGCGGCGGTGGCAGCTCGTGGCGCACGGGCGTTCCGCTCAGCTTCATGGGGCTGGCCACCAGCCGCAGGCCGGGCGCGAGCGGATGCTCCCATTCGTCGACCATGCCGCGCTCGCGAACGTGCGGATCGGCGAACACCTCGGCCAGGTTGTTGATCGCCCCGCAGGGCACCTTGGCGGCCTCCAGCGCGGGCAGCCACTGCGCCTTGGTGCGCGCCTGCATCAGGGCCTCGAGCATCGGGACCAGCACGGCACGGTTGCGCACCCGGTCCTGGTTGCGCGCGAAGCGCTCGTCCCGCGCCAACTCGGGCCGGCCCGCCACCTCGCAGAATTTCGCGAACTGGCCGTCGTTGCCCACGGCCAGGATCAGGTAGTCCTTGTGGCCGTCTTCGGCCGGCGCCACCTCGAACACCTGGTAGGGCACGATGTTCTGGTGCGCATTGCCGGCTCGCCCCGGCACCTTGCCGCTCACCAGGTAGTTGGCGCCCAGGTTGGCCAGCATCGCCACCTGCGTGTCCAGCAGCGCCATGTCGACGTGCTGGCCCTCGCCGGTGCGCTCGGCGTGCCGAAGGGCCGCCAGGATGGCGACCCCGGCGTACATGCCGGTGAAGAGGTCGGCCACCGCCACGCCCACCTTCTGCGGCCCGCCGCCCAGGTCGTCGCGCTCGCCGGTGATGCTCATCAGCCCGCCCATGCCCTGCACGGCGTAGTCGTAGCCGGCGCGCTCGCGGTAGGGCCCGGTCTGGCCGAAGCCGGTGACGCTGCAATAGACGAGCTTCGGATTCACGCTCCGCAGCGAGGCGTAGTCCAGCCCGTAGCGGGCCATGTCGCCCACCTTGAAGTTCTCCACGAAGACGTGGCAGTGCTTGGCCAGCTCCTTCACCAGCGCCTGCCCGGCCGGCTGCGCGATGTCGCAGGTGACCGACCGCTTGTTGCGGTTGGTGCCCAGGTAGTAGGCCGCCTCGCGCGTGTCCTGGCCCTGCGCGTCCTGCAGGAAGGGCGGGCCCCAGCTGCGCGTGTCGTCGCCGCTGCCGGGCCGCTCGATCTTGATGACGTCGGCGCCCAGGTCGGCCAGTGTCTGGGTGCACCACGGGCCCGCCAGCACGCGGGAGAGGTCCAGGATCCGGATGCCGTCGAGCGATGTCATGGAGCGCCATTCTCCTCCGATGGAACCGTATGATCGGACGATGCACCGTTCCCGTGCAGCACTCCTGCTGCTGGCGGCGGCGGCCACCGGCTGCAGCCCCACCTTCAACTGGCGCGAGGTCCGCGCCGACCCTTCAGGCCTGAAAGCGATGCTGCCGTGCAAGCCGGACAAGGCGTCGCGGCGCGTGCCCATGGGTGCGGGCGAAGTCGAGCTGTCGGTGCTCGGCTGCGACACCGGCGGCGCCACCTTCGCCATCCTGCAGGCCGAGCTGGGCGAGCCGCCCCGGCCCGACGAGGTCCTGGCCCAGTGGAACCGTGCCACGCTGGCCAACATGAAGGCCGAAGGCTCCCAGGCCCGTGCCTTCGTGCCGCCCGGCGCCGATCCGCTGTCCTCGTCCCAGCGCGTGAGCGCGCAGGGCCGCCGCGCCGACGGCACGCCGGTGCGCGGCGAGGCCGCCTACTTCGCGCGCGGCCGCCACGTCTACCAGGCGGTGGTCTATGCCAGCGATCCCAGGCCCGACACGCTGCAGCCTTTCTTCGAAGGCCTGAAGTTCCCATGAGCCGTCCGGACGCCCCGCGCGTGCAGGCTTCCGCCTCCGCCCCGGACCTGCTGTCCCGCCGCGACGCCGTCCTGGTCTTCCTGGCGTTCGCGTTCGCGTACTTCTTCTCGGCGCTGGTGCGTGCCGTCACGGCCACGCTGGCCCCGACGCTCACGCCGGAATTCGCGCTAAGCGCGCGCGACCTGGGCCTCCTGGCCGGCGGCTACTTCTTCGGCTTCGCGGCCACCCAGCTGCCGCTGGGCAACTGGCTCGACCGGCACGGGCCCAAAAAGGTCATCCTGGCCTTCCTGCTGGTCGCCGTGGCGGGCTGCGTGGCCTTCTCGCTGGCCACCAGTTTCCCGGCCCTGCTGGCGGCGCGCGTGCTGTGCGGCGTGGGCGTCAGCGCCTGCCTGATGGCGCCGCTCACCGGCTTTCGCCGCTGGCTGGAGCCGGGCACGCAGCTGCGCGCCAACTCCTGGATGCTGATGACCGGCTCGTTCGGCATGCTGGCCTCCACGCTGCCGGTGCAGTGGCTGGTGCCGCTGTTCGGCTGGCGGCCGCTGTTCTGGGGGCTGGCCGCGCTGATCGCGCTGTCCATGGTCCTGATCGCCTGGCGCGTGCCGCACTGGGAGACGGCGCCCGAGGCCGCGGCCGCGCCGGGCGGGTCGTACGAGCAGGTCTGGCGCGATCCCTACTTCCGCCGCATGACGCCGATCGGCTTCTTCACCTACGGCGGAATGATCGCCGTGCAGACCCTCTGGGCCGGGCCGTGGATGGTGCGCGTGGCCGGCTACCAGCCCATGGAATCGGCCGCGGGCCTGTTCACGATCAACCTGTGCATGCTGGTGACGTTCTGGACCTGGGGCATGGTCAACCCGATGCTGGCGCGGCGGGGCATCACGACCGACCGGCTGATCGCCTGGGGCACGCCCCTGAGCGTGGTGGCGCTGGCCGGCATCGTCGTGGCCGGCCCGGCGGCCGGTCCCCTGGCGCTGGCGCTCTTCTGCGTGTCGTCCACCTTCGTCTCGCTGGCCCAGCCGGCGGTCGGCATGGCCTTCCCCACGGCGCTGGCCGGGCGCGCCCTGTCGGCCTACAACCTGGTCATCTTCCTGGGCGTGTTCGTGATGCAGTGGGGCATCGGGCTGCTGGTGGACGGCTTCCGGGCGCTGGGCTGGGCGGAAGTGGCCGCCTTCCGTGGCGCATTCACCGTCTTCCTGGCCCTGAGTGCGGCGTCGTATGCCTGGTTCCTGCTGGGGAGCCGCGATAATCGAACTCAGCCCCGCCCCGCCTCGCCATGAACGCGATCCTGATCATCGGCCATGCCCCGCTCGCGCACGCGCTGCGCCAGTGCGCGCTGCATGTGTTCCCGGATTGCGCGTCCGCTGTCGCGGCCATCGACGTGCAGCCCAACCTCTCGCCGGAAGAGACCCTGGCCACGGCCCGCATCGCGATGGCGCAGCTCACGCAGCCGCCCGGCGTCAAGGGCGTGCTGGTCCTCACCGACATCTTCGGGGCCACGCCGAGCAACGTGGCGCAGAAGCTGGTGGACGGCGTCACCTCGCGCCTGATCACCGGCGTCAACCTGCCGATGCTGCTGCGCACGGTGAGCTACCGCCATGAGCCGCTGGACGCGCTGGTGTCGCGCGCCGTCGTCGGCGGCACCCAGGGCGTGATGCAGGTGGCCGTCACCGCGCCGCAGAACCAGCCCCGCCGCAGCCATGATCAAGACGAGCACGACCATCAGCAATAAGCTGGGCCTGCATGCCCGCGCCTCGGCCAAGCTGACCAAGCTGGCCGGCAGCTATCCCTGCGAGGTCTGGATGTCCAAGGGCGAGCGCCGCGTCAACGCCAAGAGCATCATGGGCGTGATGATGCTGGCCGCCGGCGTCGGCAGCGAAGTGGTGATCGAGACGGAAGGCGACCGGGAGCAGGAAGCCATGAACGCTCTTCTGGCGTTGATCCACGACAAGTTCGGGGAAGGCGAGTGACCTTCTCCATCCACGGCCTCCCCGTCGCCCGCGGCATCGCCATCGGCCGCGCGGTGCTGATGGGCGGGCGCGTGGACGTGGCGCACTACTTCATCGACCCGGCGCAGGTCGACGCCGAGATCGCCCGGGTGCGCGAGGGCCGCAACGCGGTGATCGAGGAGATCCACCGGCTGCAGCACACCATCTCGGCCATGGGCAAGGAGGCGCCGCACGAGCTGTCCGCGCTGCTGGACGTGCACCTGATGCTGCTGCAGGACGAGGACCTGATCACCGGCGTCAAGCACTGGATCCGCGAGCGCCTCTACAACGCGGAATGGGCGCTGACCACGCAGCTGGAGCAGCTCTCGCGCCAGTTCGACGAGATGGAGGACGAGTACCTTCGCGAGCGCAAGGCCGACCTCGAGCAGGTGGCCGAACGCATCCTGCGCTACATGAAGGGCGTGGCCTCGCCGGTGGCGCCCACGCCGCGCCGCAAGACCCAGCAGGACCTGCTGCTGGACGACAGCGTCGACGTGCCGCTGGTGCTGGTGGCCCACGACCTGTCGCCGGCCGACATGCTGCAGTTCAAGCAGAGCGTCTTCGCCGGTTTCGTCACCGACGTGGGCGGGCGCAACTCGCACACCGCGATCGTGGCCCGCAGCATGGACATCCCGGCGGTGGTGGGCGCGCGCAGCGCCAGCCAGCTGGTGCGCCAGGACGACTGGGTGATCATCGACGGCGACGACGGCGTGCTGATCGTCGACCCCTCGCCCATCATCCTGGCCGAGTACGGCTTCAAGCAGCGCCAGGCCGAGCTCGAACGCGGCCGCCTCGCGCGGCTGCGCCACACGCCCGCCGTCACGATCGACGGCCTCAAGGTCGAGCTGCTGGCCAACATCGAGATGCCCGAGGACGCGCCGGCGGCGCTGGAAGCCGGCGCCGTGGGCGTGGGCCTGTTCCGCAGCGAGTTCCTGTTCATGAACCGCAAGGGCCGGTTGCCCGACGAGGACGAGCAGTACGAGGCGTACCGGCGCGCGGTCGAGGGCATGCAAGGCCTGCCGGTGACCATCCGCACCATCGACGTCGGCGCTGACAAGCCGCTGGACGACGGGCACCGCGAGGAGGCCCACCTCAACCCGGCGCTGGGGCTGCGCGCCATCCGCTGGAGCCTGGCCGACCCGGCGATGTTCCTCACCCAGCTGCGCGCCGTGCTGCGCGCGGCCGCCCACGGCAAGGTCAACCTGCTGATCCCGATGCTGGCCCATGCCTCCGAGATCCGGCAGACGCTCTCGCTGCTGGACTTCGCGCGCGCCGAGCTGGACAACCGCGGCGTGGCCTACGGCTCGATGCAGGTGGGCGCCATGATCGAGATCCCGGCGGCGGCGCTGACGCTGCGCACCTTCCTGCGCTACTTCGACTTCCTGTCCATCGGCACCAACGACCTGATTCAGTACACGCTGGCGATCGACCGCGCCGACGAATCGGTGGCCCACCTGTACGACCCGCTGCATCCCGCCGTGCTGCAACTGGTGGCGCAGACCATCGCCGAGTGCAACGCGCAGGGCAAGGGCGTCAGCGTGTGCGGCGAGATGGCGGGCGACATCGGCTTCACCCGGCTGCTGCTCGGCCTGGGCCTGCGCAGCTTCTCCATGCATCCGGCCCAGATCCTGGCGGTCAAGCAGGAAGTGCTTCGCGCCGACACGCGGCGGCTGGAAGGCTGGGCGCAGGAAGTGCTGGCGGCCGAAGACCCGGGCAAGCTGCTCGGTCAGTAGCCGGGCCCGGCGCTGCCCGGGGTCGGCAGGAGCTGTGCGGGCCCGGCGCCGCTCAACTCGCCGCGCGGCGGCGCCACCACGATGGCTCGTTGCGGCGGCAGCGCCAGCACCTCGGGCGGTGGCCCGCCCGCACGCGGAGGCGCCACCACGATGGCCGGTTGCGAAGGAAATCCCAGCGTCCCCCCGCCCACGTTGACGCCGTACTCGGCCGGCAACGGCATCGACGGCACGGTCGCGGCCGGCGCCGGCGGCTCCAGCAGTTCGGGCGGCGGCGGGAACAGCGTGCCCCAGCCGGCGCCGGCGTCCTGCTGCAGCGGTGGCTCGGGTGCCTTGGGGAACTTCGCCTTCGGGTCGACCAGCTTCGCCTTGACCAGGCCCTGCATGAATTCACCGACCATCGGCAGCGCGCTGCGGGCGCCCTGGCCCCAGGGGTCCTGCATGGTGATGCGGCTGTCGTTGAAGCCGACCCAGGCGCCCGTCACCAGCCGCGGATGGGCCAGGATGAACCAGCCGTCGGTGTTCTCCTGCGTGGTGCCGGTCTTGCCGGCCAGCTCGCCCTGCAGGCGGTAGCGGCTGCGGATCGGCGCCCCGGTGCCGCGGTCGATGGCGGCGCGCAGGGCGTCCAGCAGCACGGCATTGGCGGCCGGGTCCAGCGCCGGCTCCGGCGCGGCGGGGCGGAAGGCTTCCAGCACCTTGCCGCTGCGGTCTTCCACCTGCAGCACCAGGGCCGGCGCCACGTACTGGCCGGCGTTGGCGATGGTCGCGTAGGCGGCCGCCATCTCGCGCAGCGTCACCAGGCTGGTGCCCAGGCCGATCGAGGGCACTTCTTCCAGCCGGCTGTCGCGCACGCCCATGGCCTGCGCGAGCTGCGCCACCTTGGGCGCGCCCACGTACTGCATCAGCTGCGCGGTGATGGTGTTCCTGGACAGCGCGAGCGCGTCGCGCAGCGCCATCGGCTCGCCCGTGGGCTGGCCGGCGTCGGTCGGCCGCCAGATGCGGCCCTGGCCGTCCGGGATGTCGATGGGCTGGTCGATCAGCTGGTCGCTGGGGCGCGCCCCCAGCGCGAAGGCCGCGCCATAGACAAAGGGCTTGAAGGTCGAACCGGGCTGGCGCCGGGCCTGCTGCACGTGGTCGAACTGGTCTTGCGAGAAGTCGCGGCTGCCGACCCACGCCCGGACGTAGCCGGTGCCGGGTTCCATTGCCACCAGGCCAGCCTGCAGGCGGGTCTTGTCCGCGCGCAGCGCCTGCATGAAGGTGGCGTCGGAACGCAACTTGGCCAGAGCTTCGACATCGGACATCCCGGCGGTGCGCGCGGCCTGGAACTGCTGTGTCTCGCGAAGGAATGCATCGACCAGATCGCGGCGCGCGTTCCAGCCCTGGCGACCGTTCCACGTGGTGTCGGCGAGCTTTTGCAGGCGCTCGGTCTGCGCGCTGAGCGCCGCCTGCGCCATCGCCTGCGCGCGCGAATCGATGGTGGTGCGCACCACCAGTCCGTCGGCGTAGACGTTGCGGCCGTTGCGGTCGGCCCAGTCGATCAGCCAGCGGCGCATCAGCACCGCCAGGTGCGGCGCCGGGCCGGGCTGCTCGTCCTGGCGCTCGAAGTTCAGCTGCAGCGGCTGGCCGCGCAACTGGTCGAGCTGCGCCTGCTCCAGCTTGCCGTGGCGCGCCAGCTGGGCCAGCACGATGTTGCGGCGCTGCTGGGCCCGCTGCGGGTTGAGCACCGGGTTGTAGTAGGTCGTGCCCTTGAGCATGCCCACCAGCGTCGCGCTCTCCAGCACGTCGAGGTCGCGCGCGTTCTTGTCGAAGTAGGTGCGCGCGGCCATCTCGATGCCGTACGTGTTGTAGAGAAAGGGCACGGTGTTGAGGTAGATCTCCAGGATCTCGTCCTTGCCGTAGGCCCGCTCGATCTTCAGCGCGGTGATCGCTTCCTTGACCTTGCGCTCGAGTGTCGGGGCGCGGCCGATCTCTTCGGGATAGAGGTTGCGCGCGAGCTGCTGCGTGATGGTGGAGCCGCCCTGAAGCCGCCCCTGGAAAGTGTTCCACGCGGCCGCGACCGTGCGGCGCAGGTCCAGGCCCCGATGCTCGTAGAAGCGCTGGTCCTCGACCGCGAGCAGCGCGGCCAGCACGTGGGGCGAGATGCCTTCCAGCGGCACCCACTGCCGGTTGGTCTTGCGGTACACCGCGAGCTCCTGCCCGTCGGAGGTCAGCAGCACGCTGGGATGCTCGGCCTGCTGGCGCTTGAGGTTGCCGATGACGGGTGTGGCCGGCACCTGCGTCATCAAGTACCAGGCGGCGAGGAAGACAGGGAGCAGGGCCAGCAGCAAGAGGACCATCGCCGAGGTCCACCAGGGATGCCGCCGCACCCAGCCGCGTCGGGCATGGGGTGTCGGAGTCTCGGCGCTGTCGGCCATGGTTGGTCGTTCTGGGGATTCGTGGGGCTGCCGAGCGCCGACTCTGGCGGAAGGTTCGCGCCGCCCCTGTAGGACTGTCCCCCAAGCGGCCGCGCGCAGGCGCGCAACCGGCGTGCGCGCACGTCCGGCACGCGCAGCGCCGCGGCATTGCCGCGACAGCGCTCAATGACTGAGATCAGGCGGCGGTGCGCGCCTGTGCGGGCGCTTCGCGCGTGCGGGTGCCCAGCACCGCGCCGCCCACGATCAGCGCGGCCGCGAGCGCGATGTTCCAGCTGAGGCCGCGGCCGGTCACCAGCAGCAGCAGGGCGGTCGAGACCAGCGGCGTGATGTAGCTCAGCACGCCGATCTGCCGCGCATCGCCGAGCTTGAGCGCGCGGTCCCACAGGAAGAAGGCCGCGCCCAGGGGACCCAGGCCCATCACCACGAGCAGTACCCAGTCGGTGGCGCTGATCGTGGCGGGCGCTTCCAGCAACACGTGGCACGCGAGCGACAGCAGGCCGGAGACGAGGCCGAACAGGCCGATGGCCGCGGTGGGGAACGCCGCCACCCGGCGCGTGAGCAGCGAGTAGCTGGCCCAGATGAAGGCGGCGCCGAGTGCCGGCAGGTACCCCCACGACCAGGCACCGGAAGCGCTCCCCGCCCCCAGGATGGCGATGGCGGCGCCTGCGAATCCCAGCAGCGCCCCGAGCACGTGTCCCGTCCGCAGCGACATCCCCGGCAGGAACACCGGGGCCAGCACCACGATGAACAGCGGCCACAGGTAGTTGACCAGGTTGGCCTCGACCGGCGGCGCGACGCGCAGCGCGATGAACAGCAGGAAGTGGTAGCCGAACAGGCCGCAGATGCCCAGGGCCAGCGTGGCGGGCGGCACCTTCCACTGCCGCAGCAGCGGCCAGGCCGGCACGCTGCCGATCACGAGGGCGATGCCGGTGAGCAGGAAGGGCGGCAGGTGCGCGAGCGCGGTTCCCAGCGAGGCGAGGCCGGCCCACAGGGCGATCGCGCCCAGGGCGTAGAGGTTGGCGGCAGGCATGGGTGGAGCTTGAGCGGACGCCTCGGCGGCTGCCCTTCGGCGGCCCCGACCGTGGATCAGGCCGAGGCGACGCCGGCCGCGTGCGCCTGCTGGTCGGCGTGGTAGCTGGAGCGCACCATCGCGCCCACCGCGGCGTGGCTGAATCCCATTTCGCCGGCCTTGGCCTCGAACATCTTGAAGGTGTCCGGATGGACGTAGCGGCGCACCGGCAGGTGCGACATCGTGGGCGCGAGGTACTGGCCGATGGTGAGCATGTCGATGCCGTGCTCGCGCATGTCGCGCATCACGTCGAGGATCTCCTCGTCGGTCTCACCCAGGCCGACCATCAGGCCGCTCTTGGTGGGCACGTGCGGGAACAGGGCCTTGAACTTCTTCAGCAGGTTGAGGCTGAACCGGTAGTCGGAGCCCGGCCGCGCTTCCTTGTACAGGCGCGGGATGGTCTCCAGGTTGTGGTTCATCACGTCCGGCGGCGCCGCCTTGAGAATCTCCAGCGCGCGGTCGTCGCGGCCACGGAAGTCGGGCACCAGCACCTCGATGGTGGTGCCGGGCGAGAGTTCGCGCGTCTTGCGGATGCACTCGACGAAGTGGCCGGCGCCGCCGTCGCGCAGGTCGTCGCGGTCCACGCTGGTGATCACCACGTACTTGAGCTTGAGGCGGGCGATGGTGCGCGCCAGGTTCTCCGGCTCGTTCACGTCCAGCGGGTCGGGGCGGCCGTGGCCGACGTCGCAGAACGGGCAGCGGCGCGTGCACTTGTCGCCCATGATCATGAAGGTGGCCGTGCCCTTGCCGAAGCATTCGCCGATGTTGGGGCAGGAGGCTTCCTCGCAGACCGTGTGCAGGTTGCTCTCGCGCAGGATCTGCTTGATCTCGTAGAAGCGCGTGGTGGGCGAGCCGGCCCGCACGCGGATCCAGTCGGGCTTCTTGAGCACCTCGCCCGCCTCCACCTTGACGGGGATGCGCGAGAGCTTGGCCGCGGCCTTCTGCTTGGCGCCGGCCTGGTAGTTCTCGACGGATTGCGCTTCGCGCACGACGGGGGTGGAGCTCATGGATGTCCTCAGGCGGCCAGGAGGGCGCCGAGCTTCTGGCCCAGCACCCGCGCCGCTTCGTTCCAGGGAGTGGAGACGCCGATTGTAGAAAGGTCGGTCGTTTCCAGCCCGGCGTAGCCGCAAGGGTGGATGCGCGAGAAGGGCTCCAGGTCCATCGCCACGTTCAGCGCCAGGCCGTGGTAGGTGCAGTGCCGGCTCACCTTCACGCCCAGCGCCGCGATCTTGCCCAGGCCGTCGAACTCGTGGCCCGGCTCGCGCGGCCCCTGCAGGGCCTGGTGCGAGAAAGGATCAGCCAGCCGCACGTAGATGCCCGGCGCGCCGGCCACGCGGTGCCCGGTCACGCCGAACTCGGCCAGCGTGCGGACGACCGCTTCCTCCAGCCGGTAGACGTATTCCTTGACGAAGTACCCGCGCCGCCGCAGGTCGATGAGCGGGTAGGCGACCACCTGGCCGGGCCCGTGGTAGGTGACCTGTCCGCCGCGGTTGGTGGCCACGACCGGGATGTCGCCCGGCGACAGCACATGCTCGGCCTTGCCCGCCAGGCCCTGGGTGAAGACCGGCGGGTGCTCGCAGAGCCAGAGCTCATCGGGGGTGTCCTCGCCGCGCGTGGCGGTGAACTCCTGCATGGCGCGGTAGGTGGGCTCGTAGTCGAGCCGGCCGAGCAGGCGCAGCTGCATGCCGCGGCCTACAAGACGACCTTCACCATCGGATGGGTCGACAGCGTGCGGTACAGCTCGTCGAGCTGCTCGCGGCTGGTGGCGGTGATGGTGATGGTGATGCCCAGGTAGTTGCCCGCCTTGCTGTCGCGAAGCTCGACGGTGGAGGCGTCGAAGTTCGGGTCGAACTGCTTGGCGATCGACGTCACGGCGTGGACGAAGCCCTCGGCCTTGGTCCCCATCACCTTGATCGGGAACTGCGACGGGTACTCGATGAGCGAATCCTTGCGCGGGTCGGTGGCGGGATCGGGCGTGGGAGCGGTCATGGTTCTGGTTCAGGAAGCCTGTTTGGCCTGCTGGTAGGCGGCGTAGAGCTTCTGGTAGATGGGGCCCGGCCGGCCATTTCCAACCGGCTTGCCGTCCAGCGTGGTGCAGGGCAGCACTTCCTTGGTGGCCGAGGAGACCAGGATCTCGTCGGCAGCCAGCACCTCATCGCGCGACACGCGGCGCAGGGCGAACGGGATGCCCTGCTGCTGGCACAGCTCTTCGAGCAGGCCATAGCGGATGCCTTCCAGCACCAGGTTGTCGCGGGGCGCGCCCAGCACCTGGCCGTCCTTGACCACCCAGATGTTGGAGCCCGAGCCTTCGGTGAGGAAGCCGTCGCGGAACATCACGGTCTCGGCCGCATCCTCGTCGGCGCTCAGCTGGCGGGCCAGCACCGCGCCGGCCAGGCTGATGCTCTTGACGTGGCCCTTCTTCCAGCGGAAGTCGTCGGCCGTCACGCACGCCACGCCACGGGCGCGCACCTCGTCCGGGTAGAGGTAGAGCTGGTTGGTCATGGCGAACACCGTGGGCGTGATGCCCTCGGGCATGACGTGGTCGCGGATGGCGACGCCACGGGTGACCTGCAGGTAGACGATCTGGTCCGTCTGCGCCGCGGGCTTGCCCTTGGCCCGCGCGTAGCGGTCCACCAGCTCCTGCACCAGCTCGCGCCACTTCCCGTGTGGCATCGGGTTGGCGATGCGCAGCTCGCCCAGGCTGCGGTCCAGCCGCGCCATGTGCTCGGCGAAGCGGAACGGCCGGCCACGGTAGACCGGGACCACCTCGTACACGCCGTCGCCGAAGATGAAGCCGCGGTCCAGCACGCTCACGCGCGCGTCGCGCAGCGGGGTGAATTCGCCGTTCAGGTAGCAGGGCAGGTCGGGCAGGTGGGCGGTGTCGTTCATGGCGTCGATTGTCGCCCTCGTTTCAGGCTCGTGGTTTCTACTTATAATCAGTGGCTTTGTGAAATTTCAGGGCCGAAAGCGGGGCCGTCCGGATGAGAAAAACAGTCGCCCCGCTTCCTGAAGCGTCGGAGGACGAGCAACCCCCCGTCAAGCCGCTGAGCGCCGAAGAGGCGCGAAAGCTGCGCGAACAGCACCCGCCGGTTTCCCCCTGGCGGGTGGTCGGGGGGCAGGTGGTGGTGGGACTGGCCGCGGCACTCGTGGCCTGGGCCATCACCGGCAAGGCAAGCGTTGGGTGGTCCGCCGGTTATGGCGCGCTGGCCGTGGTGATCCCCGCGGCCGTCATGGCGCGAGGCATGACCAGCCGGTTCTCCTCGCTCAACGCCGGCACGGCGGCCTTCGGGTTCCTGCTGTGGGAGATGGTCAAGATCGCCTTGACGGTGGCCATGATGATGGCCGCGCCGAGGCTGGTGAGTGGTCTCAGCTGGCCGGCATTGCTGGTGGGGCTGGTGCTCGCGATGAAGGTGTATTGGATTGCGCTGGCGTTCGCGCCGCGAAAGCGCGCGTCGAAGTGAACTAGGAAGAAACGGGCTCAAGACAACATGGCTGCCGAACACGGACCGACCGCTGGCGAGTACATCGTCCACCACCTGACCTTCCTGCAGAACCATCCGCCCAAGAACGTCGTCGACTTCACGGTCTTCAACTGGGACTCGCTGTTCTGGGCGATCTCTCTGGGCGTGATCGTGTGCCTGCTGCTGTGGAAGGCCGCGCGCAAGGCGACGTCGGGCGTCCCCGGCCGCTTCCAGGCGGCGGTGGAGATCCTGGTGGAGATGGTCGACTCGCAAGCCAAGGGCATCGTGCACAACGCCACCAGCCGCAAGTTCGTGGCCCCGCTGGCGCTGACGGTGTTCGTCTGGATCTTCGTGATGAACGCGATGGACCTGCTGCCCGTGGACCTGATCCCCGAGGTGTGGGCCCGCCTCTATGGCGCCGCCGGCCACGACCCGCACCACGCCTACATGCGCGTCGTGCCCACCGCCGACCTCTCCGTCACGATGGGCCTGTCGCTCGCCGTGCTGCTGGTCTGCCTGTACTACAACGTGAAGATCAAGGGCCTGGGCGGCTGGATCCACGAGCTGTTCACCGCGCCGTTCGGCAGCCATCCGCTGCTGTGGCCCTTCAACTTCCTGATGCAGATCATCGAGTTCGTCGCCAAGACCGTCTCGCACGGCATGCGACTGTTCGGCAACATGTACGCCGGCGAACTGATCTTCCTGCTGATCGCCCTGATGGGCGGCGCCTGGTCGCTGACTGCCACCGGCATCGGCCTGGCGATCGGCCACATCATCGCGGGTTCCGCGTGGGCCATCTTCCACATCCTGATCATCACGCTGCAGGCCTTCGTCTTCATGATGCTGACGCTGGTCTACGTGGGCCAGGCCCACGACGCGCACTGATCCGGTTTTCCCCTTTTCCCTTTCCGCTAACCCCCAAGTCCTTAGGAGCAATCATGGAAGTTATCAGCTTTGTCGCCCTGGCCGCCGGCCTGATCATCGGCCTCGGTGCCATCGGCGCCTGCATCGGCATCGGCATCATGGGCAGCAAGTACCTCGAAGCCGCTGCCCGCCAGCCCGAGCTGATGAACGAGCTGCAGACCAAGATGTTCCTGCTGGCCGGCCTGATCGACGCGGCCTTCATCATCGGCACGGGTATCGCGCTGTGGTTCGCCACCGCCAACCCGTTCCTGGGCCAGCTGGCCAACCTGCCGAAGTAATCGGCACGCATCCTTCTTTCTCCCAGATTTCCCCGGTGCCCTCAGCGCGCCGGGGTCAAGGATGAAACAGTGAGCATCACCGGTACCCTCATCATTCAAGTCATCGTGTTCCTGATCCTGGTCGGGTTCACGATGAAGTACGTGTGGCCGCCGATCGCCGCCGCGCTCGACGAGCGTGCCGCCAAGATCTCCGAGGGTCTGGCTGCCGCGGATCGCGCCAAGTCGGAACTGGCCGCCGCCAACGCCAAGGTCGACGAGGAACTGGCACGGTCGCGCAACCAGATCGCCGCCCTGCTGTCCGATGCCGAGCGCCGCGCCCAGGGCATCATCGAAGAGGCCAAGGCCCGCGCCAGCGAGGAAGGCAACAAGATCGTCGTGGCCGCCCGCGCCGAAGCCGAGCAGCAGACCGTGCAGGCCCGCGAGGCGCTGCGCGAGCAGGTCGCCGCGCTGGCCGTCAAGGGCGCCGAGCAGATCCTGCGCAAGGAAGTGAACGCCGGCGTCCACGCCGAGCTGCTCAACCGCCTGAAGACCGAGCTGTAAGGACCGACGCATGGCCGAACTCGCCACCATCGCCCGTCCGTACGCCGAGGCCCTGTTCAAGTCGGCGCACGCCGACCTGAACGGCACGTCGCAGTGGCTGGACGCGCTGGCCGCCGTGGCTGGCAACGCGCAGCTGCTGCAGTTCGCGGGCAACCCCAAGGTCACCGACCGCGAGGTGTTCGACCTGATCTCCGGCGTCGTGCGAGAGCCGCTGCCGCAGTCCGGGCAGAACTTCCTGCGCACCGTGATCCAGAACGGCCGCCTCTCCGCGCTGCCCGAGGTCGCCGCGCAGTTCCGCGCGATGAAGAACGCCCAGGGCGGCGCTTCCGATGCGGTGGTCTACAGCGCCTTCCCGATCCCGGCCGACCGCCTGGGCGAGGTGGCGCAGACGCTGGAGCGGCGCTTCGGCCGCAAGCTCAATCTCACGGTGCAGGAGGACTCCTCCCTCATCGGCGGCATCCGCGTGGTGGTCGGCGACGAGGTGCTGGACACCTCGGTCAAGGCCCGCCTCGAGCAAATGAAAGTCGCGCTGACGGCCTGAGGGCCGTCCCCGCTCCAAAGGACAAAGGAACGAGTCATGCAGCTCAATCCCGCAGAAATCTCTGAACTGATCAAGAGCCGGATCGAAGGCCTGGCCGCCAGCGCCGACATCCGCAACCAGGGCACGGTCATCTCCGTGACCGACGGCATCGTCCGCATCCACGGCCTGTCCGATGCGATGGCCGGCGAGATGCTGGAGTTCCCGCCCACCGCCGACGGCACCCCCACGTTCGGCCTCGCGCTGAACCTGGAGCGCGACTCGGTCGGCTCGGTGATCCTGGGCGAGTACGAGCACATCTCCGAAGGCGACACCGTCAAGTGCACGGGCCGCATCCTGGAAGTGCCCGTCGGCCCCGAACTGGTCGGCCGCGTGGTCAACGCCCTCGGCCAACCGATCGACGGCAAGGGCCCGATCAACGCCAAGCTGTCGGACGTGATCGAGAAGGTCGCCCCGGGCGTGATCGCGCGCAAGTCGGTCGACCAGCCGGTGCAGACCGGCCTGAAGGCCATCGACTCCATGGTGCCCATCGGCCGTGGCCAGCGCGAGCTGATCATCGGCGACCGCCAGACCGGCAAGTCGGCGGTGGCGGTCGACACGATCATCAACCAGAAGGGTCAGAACATGATCTGCGTGTACGTCGCCATCGGGCAGAAGGCGTCCACGATCAAGAACATCGTCCGCGCGCTGGAAGCCAACGGCGCGATGGAATACACCATCGTCGTCGCCGCGTCGGCCTCCGAGTCGGCCGCCATGCAGTACGTGTCCGCGTACTCCGGCTGCACGATGGGCGAGTACTTCCGCGACCGCGGCCAGGACGCGCTGATCATCTATGACGACCTGTCCAAGCAGGCCGTCGCCTACCGCCAGGTCTCGCTGCTGCTGCGCCGCCCGCCGGGCCGCGAAGCCTACCCCGGCGACGTGTTCTATCTCCACAGCCGCCTGCTGGAGCGCGCCGCGCGCGTGAACGCCGACTACGTGGAAGCCTTCACCAAGGGCGAAGTCAAGGGCAAGACCGGTTCGCTGACCGCGCTGCCGATCATCGAGACGCAGGCCGGCGACGTGTCCGCGTTCGTGCCGACCAACGTGATCTCGATCACCGACGGCCAGATCTTCCTGGAGACCTCGCTGTTCAACGCCGGTATCCGTCCCGCCATCAACGCGGGCATCTCGGTGTCGCGAGTGGGCGGCGCCGCGCAGACCAAGCTGATCAAGGGCCTGTCCGGCGGTATCCGTACCGACCTGGCGCAGTACCGTGAGCTGGCCGCCTTCGCGCAGTTCGCCTCCGACCTGGACGCCGCCACCCGCAAGCAGCTGGACCGCGGTGCCCGCGTGACCGAGCTGCTCAAGCAGCCGCAGTACAGCCCGCTGCCCATCTCGCTGATGGCCGCTTCGCTGTTCGCGGTGAACAAGGGCTACTTCGACGACATCGACGTCAAGAAGGTGCTCTCGTTCGAATCCGGCCTGCACGCCTGGCTGAAGGACAAGAACTCCGCCCTCATCCAGAAGCTGGAAGCCAACAAGGCGCTGGACAAGGATTCCGAAGGCGAACTCGCGTCCGCCATCGAAGCCTTCAAGAAGACCTTCGCCTAAAGGCCCGGGCCCACCACACAAGGAACGGCAATGGCTGCAGGCAAGGAAATTCGCGGCAAGATCAAATCGGTGGAGAACACCAAGAAGATCACCAAGGCCATGGAGATGGTCGCCGCCTCCAAGATGCGCAAGGCGCAGGAACGCATGCGCTCGGCCCGGCCTTACAGCGAGAAGGTGCGCAACATCGCCGCCAACCTCGGCAAGGCCAATCCCGAGTACACGCACGCGTTCATGAAGACGAACGACGTGAAGGCCACCGGCCTGATCGTCGTCTCCACCGACAAGGGCCTGTGCGGCGGTCTCAACACCAACGTGCTGCGCGCGGTCACCCAGAAGATCCGCGACCTGCAGGGCGAAGGCCGTGCGGTGCAGACGGTGGCGATCGGCAACAAGGGCTTCGGCTTCCTGAACCGCATCGGCGCGCAGGTGGTGTCGCATGTCACCCAGCTGGGCGACACGCCGCACCTCGAGCGCCTGATCGGCCCCGTCAAGGTGCTGCTGGACCAGTACGCGCAGGGCAAGCTAAACGCCGTGTACATCGCGTACACCAAGTTCGTGAACACCATGCGGCAGGAGCCGGTGGTCGAACAGCTGCTGCCCCTGTCGGCCGCCAAGATGCAGGCCGAGTCAAAGGCCGCCGGCAACGAGCCGGGCTGGGACTACATCTACGAGCCGGACGCGCAGACCGTCATCGACGACCTGCTGCTGCGCTACGTCGAGGCGCTGGTGTACCAGGCGGTCGCCGAGAACATGGCGTCCGAGCAGTCCGCCCGCATGGTGGCCATGAAGGCCGCCACGGACAACGCCGGCAACCTCATCTCCGAGCTCAAGCTGGTCTACAACAAGACGCGCCAGGCCGCGATCACGAAGGAGCTTTCGGAGATCGTGTCCGGGGCCGCCGCTGTTTAACAAATTTTCGGAGCAAACGAATGGCTCAAGAGAACACTCAAATGAACGCACGCGTTCAGGGAAAAATCGTTCAGTGCATCGGCGCCGTGGTCGACGTCGAGTTCCCGCGCGAAGCGATGCCGCGCGTGTACGACGCGCTGAAGATGGAAGGCACGGCGCTGACGCTGGAAGTGCAGCAGCAGCTGGGTGACGGCGTGGTGCGCACCATCGCGCTGGGCTCGTCCGACGGCCTGCGCCGCGGCTCCCTGGTCTACAACACCGGCGCGCCCATCACGGTGCCGGTGGGCAAGGCCACCCTCGGCCGCATCATGGACGTGCTGGGCAACCCGATCGACGAGCGCGGTCCCGTGGACCAGGCCCTGACGGCCGCCATCCACCGCAAGGCCCCCGCGTACGACGAGCTGTCGCCCTCGCAGGAGCTGCTGGAGACCGGCATCAAGGTGATCGACCTGATCTGCCCTTTCGCCAAGGGCGGCAAGGTGGGCCTGTTCGGCGGCGCCGGCGTCGGCAAGACCGTGAACATGATGGAGCTGATCAACAACATCGCCAAGGCGCACTCGGGCCTGTCGGTGTTCGCCGGCGTGGGTGAGCGCACCCGCGAGGGCAACGACTTCTATCACGAGATGGCCGATTCGGGCGTCGTGAAACTGGACAACCTGGCCGAGTCGAAAGTGGCCATGGTGTACGGCCAGATGAACGAGCCCCCGGGCAACCGCCTGCGCGTGGCGCTGACCGGCCTGACCATCGCCGAGTCTTTCCGCGACGAAGGCCGCGACGTGCTGTTCTTCGTGGACAACATCTACCGCTACACGCTGGCCGGCACGGAAGTGTCCGCGCTGCTGGGCCGGATGCCTTCCGCTGTGGGCTACCAGCCGACGCTGGCCGAGGAAATGGGCCGCCTGCAGGAGCGCATCACCTCCACCAAGGTCGGCTCGATCACCTCGATCCAGGCCGTGTACGTGCCCGCCGACGACCTGACCGACCCGTCGCCCGCCACCACCTTCGCCCACCTGGACGCCACCGTGGTGCTGTCCCGCGACATCGCTTCGCTGGGCATCTACCCCGCCGTGGACCCGCTGGACTCCACGTCCCGCCAGGTCGACCCGAACGTGGTCGGCCAGGACCATTACGAGACCACGCGCGCCGTGCAGTCGACCCTGCAGCGCTACAAGGAACTGCGCGACATCATCGCCATCCTGGGCATGGACGAACTCGCGCCGGAAGACAAGCTGGCCGTGGCCCGCGCCCGCAAGATCCAGCGCTTCCTGTCGCAGCCCTTCCACGTGGCCGAGGTGTTCACCGGCTCGCCCGGCAAGTACGTGCCGCTGTCCGAGACCATCCGTGGCTTCAAGATGATCGTGGCCGGCGAGTGCGACCACCTGCCCGAGCAGGCCTTCTACATGGTCGGCACCATCGACGAGGCCTTCGAGAAGGCCAAGAAGATCGCGGCCTAAGCCATGGTTGATACCACGCACACCATCCACGTTGACGTGGTGAGCGCCGAGGAGTCGATCTTCTCCGGTGAGGCGCGCTTCGTCGCGCTGCCCGGAGAGGCCGGCGAGCTCGGCATCTACCCGCGCCACACGCCGCTGATCACGCGCGTGCGGCCCGGCTCGGTGCGCATCGAGAAGGCCGACGGCGGCGAGGAGTTCGTGTTCGTGGCCGGCGGCATCCTGGAGGTGCAGCCCAACCGCGTGACCGTGCTCTCCGACACCGCCATCCGCGGCAAGGACCTGGACGAGGAAAAGGCCAACGAGTCGCGCCGCGCGGCCGAAGAAGCCCTCAGGAATGCGAAGAGCGAGATCGACGTCGCCAAGGCCCAGTCCGAACTCGCCGTGATGGCCGCCCAGATTGCCGCTCTGCGCAAGTACCGGCAGAAGAAATAAGAACGCGCTAAAAACCCGCGCTCTCAAGCCCCGCCCAGTGCGGGGCTTTTTTCTTGCCCGCCCCCGTCATCCCCGCGGAGGCGGGGATCCAGTGCTTCCGCTTCCTCTCCGACCAGGGTCGGCGCGCTGTGCTGGGTCCCCGCCTTCGCGGGGACGACGGACTGGCGGCTTAGCCCAGCACCGGTTCGTCCGGCAGCTCGTTCGCATCGGGCTGGTCCGGCCTCAGCGGGAAATGCGCGACCAGCAGGGCCGACACCTCCTCCAGCGCCTGCGTGAGCCCGTCCTCGAAGCGGCCGGCCCGGAAGGCGGCGCCCATGTGCTGCACGATGCGCTGCCACTCGCCCGGGTCCACCTTGGCCGCCAGCCCGCGGTCGGCGACGACTTCGATGGCGTGCTCGGCCAGCAGCAGGTAGATCAGCACGCCGTTGTTCTGCGCGGTGTCCCACACGCCCAGCTTGCTGAACATGGCGATCGCGCGCTCTCGCGGCGTGGCGTCGCGCCAGAGGTAGCTCAGCGGAAGCCCGGCCTCGACGCAGATGCGCACCTCGCCGCTGTGGCGGCGCTCGCTGGCCGCGACCCGGCCCGCGAGGCGCTCCACCAGGTCGGGCGGGATGGCGCGCCGCGTGTCGGCTTCATCGACCCACCGGTGCTTGAGGATCCGCATCAACCTGCGCAGCATCACCAGTCCCCCGACGCGCCACCGCCGCCGAAATCGCCACCGCCGCCGGAGCTGAAGCCGCCGCCACCGCCACCGCCACCCCAACCGCCGGACCCGCCACCGCCCCAGCCGCCGCCGCCGATGACGGGGCCGCCCCAATGGCCGCCATTCGAACGCCGCCGCGGGCCGCCCATGCCCCCGAGCCCGCCCGACAGCATCGACAGCAGCAGGGCCACGAAGCCGGCGATCGCCGCGATCACCACGCTGGACGTCAGCAGCAACGCCAGCACGCCGGTGCCGCCCCCGGTGAGCAGCGAGCCCAGCTTGCCGCCGAAGATGCCACGCAGGATGCCGCCCGCGATCGGCACGGCGAAGAACAGGAAGATGGCCAGGTCGAACCAGTCGAAGCCCTCGAACGCGGCCGGGCTGCGCGGCGCCTTCGGCTGCGGCAATGCCTCGCCTTCGATGCGCGCGATGAGCTGGTCGGTCGCGCCTTGCAGGCCGCCCGCGTAATCGTCCTGGCGGAAGCGCGGCGTGACCGCGTTCTCGATGATCTGCCGCGCCGCCAGGTCGGGGATCGCGCCTTCCAGCGTCTTGGCCACCTCGATGCGCACGCGCCGGTCGTTCTTGGCGACGACCACCAGCACGCCGTCGCCGACGTCGCGCCGGCCGATCTTCCAGGCATTGGCCACGCGGTTGGCGTAGCTGACGATGTCCTCGGGCTGGGTGGTGGGCACCAGCAGGACCGCGATCTGCGTGCCCTTGCGCTGCTCGACGGCTGCGAGTTTCTGCTCCAGTCCCTGGCGCTGGATGTCGTCCAGCGTGCCGGTCTGGTCGACCACGCGGGCCGTGAGCTCGGGCACCGGCAGCACGCCTTGCGCCCAGGCGCCGCCGAGCCACAGCAGCGCGAAGGCCAGGAAGGTGGCGAGCCGCTTCACGCCCGGGTCAGCCGTGCCGCAGTGGCATCAGCGGCTGGGGGTGCCGCTGGCCGGTGTGCTCGGGGCCACGGCGGGCGCCGCCCGGGGCGTGGACGCGGCCGGCGTGCCGAAGTCCACCCGCGGCGGTGCCGAGATCTCCGCTTCGTTCTGGACCGTGAACGTGGCCTTGGGGTCGTAGTTGAAGACCATGGCCGTCAGGTTGGTCGGGAAGCTGCGCGCCAGCACGTTGTACTCCTGCACCGACTGGATGTAGCGGTTGCGCGCGACGGTGATGCGGTTCTCCGTGCCTTCGAGCTGCACGCGCAGGTCGCGAAAGCCCTGGTTGGCCTTGAGGTCCGGGTAGCGTTCGCTCACCACCAGCAGCCGGCTGAGCGCACTGGACAGCTCCCCCTGCGCCTGCTGGAAGCGCTGGAAGGCCTGCGGGTCGTTGAGCGTCTCGGGCGTCACCTGCACAGAGGTGGCCTTGGCGCGGGCCTCGACCACGCGCGTGAGCGTCTCCTGCTCGAAGTTGGCCTCGCCCTTGACCGTGGCCACCAGGTTGGGCACGAGGTCGGCGCGGCGCTGGTACTGGTTGAGCACCTCGCTCCAGGCGGACTTGGTCTGTTCGTCCAGCCGCTGGAAGTCGTTGTAGCCGCAGCCGGTGAGCGCCAGGACGGCAACGATAACGGCAAGCCAACGTTTCATCTGCAAGCTCCACTGGGAAGGTCGGGCGACGGTAGCATAGATGCGATGCGCGATGCGCCACTTCAAGCCCTCCAGGCCGCCGCGCGCGGGGCACCGGCGGACTCTTCCGTGCGCCCGCGCCTGGTGATCGCCGGCGCGACGGGCGTGCTGGGCAACGAGGTGCTGCGGCGGCTGGTCGGCCTGCGCCTCTTCGGCACCACGCAAGTGCTGGCGCGCGAGCCGATCACGGCGGGCCTGCGCGGGGTCGGCACCACCGTCGTCCCCGGCGACGACCCGGCGCAGTGGCCACCCGGCGCGGCCGACACCGGCGTCGTCCTGTTCGATCCGCCGCGCCTCTTCTACGACCGCGAGCGCGCACTGTGGACGCCCGTACCGCAGCAGCTGCCCGCACTCGCAGGCTGGATGCGCCGCAGCGGCGTCACCACGCTGGCCGTGGTGCTCCCGCATGCGCAGGGCCGCCTGCCCGAGGCGCTCAAGCGAGGGCTGGCCAACCTCGACGAGCATGCGGTGGCGGCCCAGGGCTTCGAGCGCCTGCTCATCGTGCGCTCGGCGCAGAAGCCGGCCGCGGTGGCCTCGGGCAACTGGCTGGTCGCCCTGGCGCACTGGATGCTGTCGATCTTCAAGTACATGGTGCCCAGCAGCGAGCAGCCGGTGCGCTCGGCCAAGGTGGCCGAGTTCGTGGCCGCGGCGCTGCAGGTGGCGCCGCCCGGCATCCACGTGGCCGCGCCCGAGACCGTGTGGCGCGCCGCCCAGGGCGACCTGCGAATGGCCGTGCGCCAGTGGCTGGGCGCCTGATTCCGCGAAAATCCCCCGATGCGAAAGTCCAAGCTCCAGGCCGCCAACCTCGAAGGCAACGCCGACGAAGTGGAGGCGGCGTTCTACGACGCCCTGCAGAACGCCGACATCGAGAAGCTCATGGCCTGCTGGGCCGACGAGGACGAGATCGTCTGCATCCACCCGGGCGGCCCGCGGGTGGTGGGCCCGGTGGCCATCCGCGCCACCTTCGAGGCCATGTTCGCCAACGGCAGCATCCGCGCCTGGCCCGAGCGCGTGCGCAAGGTGGAGTCGGTGGCCAGCAGCGTGCACAACCTGCTCGAGAAGGTCGAGGTGATCACGCCGCAGGGGCCGCGCCAGGCCTGGGTGATCGCCACCAACATCTACCACAAGACCGCGCAGGGCTGGCGCATGGTGGCCCACCACGCCAGCCCCGGCACGCCCAGCGAGATCCAGGAAGTCTCGGACACGCCGTCGGTGCTGCACTGATGTCGGCGGCGCTGCCGTCCCCGCCGGCCGCCACGCAGGCCGCAGGCTTCGACTACTCCGCGCCCTGGTGGCTGCCGGGCGGCAACCTTCAGAGCATCTGGCCCGCGCTTTTCGCGCGACGCACTTCGGGCGCGCCGCCTTCCTACCGGCGCGAGCGCTGGACCACGCCCGATGGCGACTTCGTCGACCTGGACTGGTCCACCGCGCCCGCGGCCGAAGGCGCGCCGCTGCTCGTGCTGTTCCACGGCCTGGAAGGCTCGTCCCGCAGCCACTACGCCGAGGCCTTCGCCGGCTACGCGCGCGAGCGCGGGGTGCATTACGTGGTGCCGCACTTCCGGGGCTGCAGCGGCGAGATCAACCTGGGTCCGCGCGCCTACCACTCGGGCGACCACCAGGAGGTGCAGTGGATCCTCACGCGCCTGCGCGAGGCGCACCGCGGCCCCCTGGTCGCGGTCGGCATCTCGCTGGGCGGCAACGCGCTGCTGCGCTGGGCGGGCGAGGCGGGGCACGCGGCGGTCGGGCTGGCCGACGCGGTCGCGGCCGTGTGCTCGCCGATCGACCTGGCCGCGGGCGGCGCCGCCATCGGGCGCGGTTTCAACCGCCTGGTCTACACCACGATGTTCCTGCGCAGCATGCGGCCCAAGGCGCTGCTCAAGCTCTCGCAGCATCCCGGACTGTTCGACCGCGAGGCCCTGCTCGCCGCGCGCGACCTGTACGAGTTCGACAACGTGTTCACCGCGCCCCTGCACGGCTTTCGCGGCAGCGACGACTACTACGCGCGCGCCTCGGCCAAGCCGCACCTGCCGCGCATCCGCCTGCCGGCGCTGGTGCTCAACGCCCGCAACGATCCCTTCGTGCCCGCGGGCAGCCTGCCGGGGCCGGGCGAGGTCGGCGACTGGGTGACGCTGTGGCAGCCGGCGCAGGGCGGCCACGTCGGCTTTCCGTGCGGCCGCTGGCCGTCGCATGTGCTGTGCATGCCGCAGGCGGTGGGCGACTGGTTGCTGGCGGCGGCGGGATCCGCCGTTTCGCCGGACGGGCCTTCCAGCGGACCCGCGGCTTCGAGGCGCGAGCGGGCCTAGTTGGCCCGCGCGTTGACGGGCAGGGCGCTGGCCGCGGGGATCGACGCGATGGCGCGTGCCGGTGCCGATGCGGGCTTGGGCTGCGCGACCGGCGCCGACGCCGGGGTGGCCGCCGGAGTCGCCGCCACCGAGGCGGCCGACGCGGCCGGCATCGGCGATGCCGCCCCGCCCGATCCCGCGGGCGGCCAGCCCACTTCGGCCGCGGGGCGCGGCTTGCCCACCGGGGCGGCGGCCTGGCCCTTGCGCACGGCGGCCATGTCCTCGTCGGTCGGGTACAGGCCCATCAGCCAGTAGTCGAACACCCGGCGCGCGATCGGCGCCGCGGCCGCCGCGCCGAAGCCCGAGTTCTCCACCACCGCCGCCAGCGCGATCTTGGGATCGTCGGCCGGTGCGAACGCGATGTAGAGCGAGTGGTCGCGCTGGTGCTCTTCCAGCTTGGACGCGTTGTACTTTTCCTTCTGGCCGATCGTCACCGCCTGCGCCGTGCCGGTCTTGCCGCCGGAGAGGTACCCCGCGCCCGCGAACACGCGGGTGGACGTGCCGCCCTGCGTGACGCCGACCATGGCCTTGCGGATCACGGCCACGTGCTCGGGCTTGTAGCCCAGGTCCTCGGGCGGCTGGGCGGGCACCAGCGTCTGCTCGCGCGTCATCGGGTCCTGGGTGGCGATCACCAGGCGGGGCTTGTGCTTGACGCCGTTGTTGACCACGGTGGCCGTGGCCTGGGCCAGCTGCAGCATGGTGAAGCTGTTGTAGCCCTGGCCGATGCCCAGCGAGATGGTCTCGCCCGCGTACCACTTCTTCTGCTCGGGGCGGCGGTAGTAGTTGCGCTTCCACTCCTGGCTGGGCAGCACGCCGCGCACCTCGCCGAAGATGTCGATGCCCGTGAGCTGGCCGAAGCCCAGCGGCTTCATGAAGTCGTGCATCAGGTCCACGCCCATCTCGTTGGCCAGCGAGTAGTAGTAGACGTTGCTCGACTTGACGATGCTGGTGTGCATGTCGACTGCGCCCAGGCCGTGGTCGCCGTGGCTGCGGAACACGTGGCCGCCGAAGGACCAGGAGCCGCCGTCCATGACCACCTGCGTGGCGCTGCGCTTGCCGGTGGTCAGCGCGGCCAGGGCCATGAAGGGCTTGTAGGTGGAGCCGGGCGGGTAGGTGCCGCGCAGGGCCCGGTTGAGCAGGGGCTTCTCGATCGATTCGTTCAGCGCCTGCCAGTTCTCCGAGTCGATGCCGTCGACGAACAGGCCCGGGTCGAAGGTGGGCTTGGACACGAAGGCCAGCACCTCGCCGGTCTTGGGGTCCAGCGCCACCAGCGCGCCGCGCCGGTCGCCGTACATGTCCTCGACCATCTTCTGCATGCGGATGTCGATGGACAGCATCACGGTGTTGCCCGGCGTGGCCGGCTTGCTGGCCAGCTTGCGCACCGCCCGGCCGCCGGCGGACGTCTCCACCTGCTCGACGCCCGTCAGGCCGTGCAGCTGCTTTTCCAGGCTCTGCTCCACGCCCAGCTTGCCGATGTACTCGGTGCCGCGGTAGTTGGCCTGGTCCTCCTCGTCCCACTCCTCCATCTGCTTCTTCTCGGCCTGGTTGATGCGGCCGATGTAGCCGATCACGTGGCTGGCGAGTTCGCCGTAGGGGTAGTTGCGGAACAGGCGGGCCTTGATCTCCACGCCGGGGAAGCGGAAACGCTGCGCCGCGAAGCGCGCGACTTCCTCGTCGGTGAGCTTGGTGCGGATCGGCAGCGACTCGAAGCTCTTGGACTCCTCCAGCAGCTTCTTGAAGCGGCGGCGGTCGCGCGCCTGGATCTCGACCACCTGGGCCAGGTCGTCGATGGTGCGCTCCAGGGTGTGGGCCAGGCGCGAGGGCGTGATCTCCAGCGTGTAGGCCGAGTAGTTGGTGGCCAGCACCACGCCATTGCGGTCGAGGATCAGGCCGCGGTTGGGAACGATGGGCACGATGGCCGTGCGGTTGGACTCGGCCTGCTCGTCCAGCTCGTCGTGCCGCACCACCTGCAGGTAGGCCAGCCGCAGGGCCAGCAGGAGGAAGCACGCCAGCACCGCCAGGCTGGCCGCCAGCACCCGCGTGCGAAAGCGCGAGAGATCGGCTTCGACGTTCCTGAGTTCGGTCATGGGGCTCGCTGGCGCTCGCAGGGGCTAGGGGCTGGGGACTAGGGGCTAGGGTTCGGGAGGCAAGGACCGGCTGTTCCCTAGTCCCTAGCCCCTAGTCCCTAGCCCCTCAGAGTGGCCGATTTTCATCCGGATCCGGCGCCCTGCGCTGGGGCGCCAGCAGGAGGATGCTGACCACCGGCCAAAGCAGGGATTCGATCACGGGGGCGAGCACGATGGAGAAGCCGGGGAACACCCCGCCGGCGATCATGCGGATCACCAGCTCGATCGCATGGGCGGCCAGGAACAGGGGCAGCACCTGGACGGCCTGCGAAGGCACGGTGAACCAGAGCAGCCGCCGGTGCATGGTGATCGCGAAATAGGACAACGCGGTGTACGCCAGGGCGTGCTGCCCGAGCAGCGACGCCTGGTGGACGTCCATCGCGATGCCGAACACGAACGCTGCGCCGATGCCCACCCGCAGCGGCTGGTGCACGTTCCAGAACACCAGCACCAGGGCCAGCAGGTCCGGCATCCAGGGCGTGCGCCCCAGCGGCAGCATGTTCACCACCATGGCCAGCAGCAGGCTGGCCCAGATGAAGAGCGGGTTCGCCGGCAGCAACAGCTGCTGGCCCGGCCGCATGATCATTTCAGTGCCCCCCCGCTTGTCACTCCGTGTACTGCGCTGCCCCCCGAGGGGGCCTTCGCGTCTAGGGGCGGCCCGTCGACGCTCATTTCTTCGCTCCCTTGGGCACCACGGCCGGCGCCTCGGCGGGCCGGGCCGGGATCTGGGCGCCGATCGGCTTGATCACCATCACGTGGCGGGCGCCGTCCACCGCCGCCTGGGGCGTGCAGTAGATGCGGGCGAAGGCGGAATCGGCGCGGCGCTCGACCTTGTCGACCTTGGCCACAGGCAGGCCGGCCGGGTAGATGCCGTCCACGCCGCTGGTGGTGAGCAGGTCGCCGGCCTGCACGTCGGCGTTGCCGGCCATGAAGCGCAGCTCCAGCGCGCCGGCGTGCGAGCCGCCCGGGTCGCCGTAGGCCACGCTGCGGGCGCCCGTGCGGGCGTTCAGCACCGGGATGGCGTGGTCGCGGTCGGTGATGAGGGTCACCTCGCTGATCAGCGGGTGGACGCGGGTGACCTGGCCCAGCACGCCGGATTCGTCGATCACCGGCGAGCCTTCCACGATGCCCTGGGCCAGGCCCTTGTCGATGATCACCTTGCGGGTGTAGGGGTCGGCCGCGTCGTACAGCACCTCGGCCGCCTGGCCTGGGGTGGTGATGCGATCGCGCAGGGCGAGCAGCTTGCGCAGCCGGTCGTTCTCCAGTTCGAGCTGCTCGACCTGGTTGGCGCGCAGCGACTGCTGCGCCAGCTTCTTGCGGGCGGCGGCCTCCAGCACCTGCGCGTCGCGCAGCGCCTCGAAGTATTCGCCGCCCTGGCGCAGCGCCAGCACCGGCCGCATGATGGCCCACTGCAGGGGGAACAGGACGGTGCCCACGGCCGCGCGCAGCGGTTGCGTGATGCGAAAGCGCGTGTCCGCCACCATCAGGAAAAGCGCCAGGGCGCTGAACACCATCAGCTTGGACAGCGCCGACGGCCCCTGCTTGAAGAAGGGCGGTGGGGACCTGTCCAGCGTACCGAGCGGCATCGCTGTCTTCCGGGGGAAACTACTCGGAGGTGAAGATGCTGCCCAGGCGCTCCATGCGCTCGAGTGCGATGCCGCAGCCGCGCACCACGCAGGTCAGCGGGTCCTCGGCCACCAGCACGGGCAGGCCGGTTTCCTCGGCCAGCAGGCGGTCGAGGTCGCGCAGCAGCGCGCCGCCGCCGGTGAGCATCATCCCGCGCTCGGCGATGTCCGCGCCCAGCTCGGGCGGGGTGCTCTCCAGCGCGTTCTTCACCGCCGAGACGATGTTGTTCAGCGGATCGGTGAGGGCTTCCAGGATCTCGTTGGAGGAGATGGTGAACGAGCGCGGCACCCCTTCGGAGAGGTTGCGGCCCTTGACCTCGATCTCCTTGACCTCGCTGCCCGGGAAGGCCGAACCGATGGTCTTCTTGATCGCCTCGGCGGTGGGCTCGCCGATCAGCATGCCGTAGTTGCGGCGGATGTAGCTGATGATGGCCTCGTCGAACTTGTCGCCGCCGACGCGCACGCTGCCCTTGTAGACCATGCCGCCCAGCGAGATGACGCCCACCTCGGTGGTGCCGCCGCCGATGTCGACCACCATGGAGCCGCTGGCCTCGGACACCGGCAGGCCGGCGCCGATGGCGGCGGCCATGGGTTCCTCGATCAGGTAGACCTCGCTGGCGCCGGCGCCCAGCGCCGACTCGCGGATGGCGCGGCGCTCGACCTGGGTGGAGCCGCAGGGAACGCAGATGATGATGCGGGGGCTGGGCTTCAGGACGGACCGCGGGTGGACCATCTTGATGAACTGCTTGAGCATCTGCTCGGTGACGGTGAAGTCGGCGATGACGCCGTCCTTCATCGGGCGGATCGCCTCGATGTTGCCCGGCACCTTGCCCAGCATGGCCTTGGCCTCGTGGCCCACGGCCTGGATGGTCTTCTTGCCCTGCGGGCCGCCTTCGTGCCGGATGGCGACCACGGACGGTTCGTCCAGAACGATGCCCTTGTCCCGCACGAAGATGAGTGTGTTGGCGGTGCCCAGGTCAATGGCCAGGTCGGTCGACAGGTACCGACGAAACGCTCCGAACATGGGGGGGTGTCCTCTTGGTTCTTCTGTGAAAGCGGCCCCAAGAGGGGCCGTGCACTGCAGCGCGGATAATACCTGATCCCCTGTGAATAACTCGACCGTGCCGGCAGCCCGTCCGTCGCGCTTACATTCCGTTTCCCGCCGATTCCCACCATGGCCCTGACCCCCGAAGACATCCGCCGCCTGCAGCACCTGGCGCGGCTGGAACTGCAGCCGCAGGAGAGCGAGCGCATGCTGACGCAGATCAACGGTTTCTTCTCCATCGTGGAGGCGATGCGGTCTGTGGACACCACGGGGATCGAGCCGCTGCCGCACCCGCTGGCAACGGTGCAGGAGGTGCAGCTGCGGCTGCGCGAGGACGCGGCGAGCGAGCCCAACGCGCGGGACGACAACCAGCGCAGCGCCCCCGCGGTCGAACGCGGCCTGTTCCTCGTGCCCAAGGTGATCGAGTGATGGCGGCGCTGCACGACCTCTCCGTCGCCGACCTCGCGCGGCAACTGAAGACCCGGGACGTTTCCGCCGTCGAAGTGGCGAAGCATTTCCTGGCCCGCGCCGACGCGCACCAGGACCTGGGCGCGTATCTCGCACGCGACGAGGGCGTGACGCTGGCCCAGGCCCGCGCCGCCGACGAGCGCATCGCCCGCGGCGACACGGCGCCCCTGCTGGGCGTGCCGATCGCCCACAAGGACATCTTCGTCACGCGCGATTTCGCCAGCACCGCCGGCTCGAAGATGCTTCAGGGCTACCGCTCGCCCTTCGACGCCACCGTGGTGCGCAAGCTGGCGGAAGCCGGCGCCGTGACCCTGGGCAAGCTCAATTGCGATGAGTTCGCCATGGGCTCGTCCAACGAGAACTCGGCCTTCCACCCCGTGAAGAACCCGTGGGACCCCACCCGCATCCCCGGCGGCTCCTCCGGCGGCAGCGCGGTGGCCGTGGCGGCGCGGCTGGCGCCGGCCGTGACCGGCACCGACACCGGCGGCTCGATCCGCCAGCCCGCCTCGTTCTGCGGCATCACCGGCATCAAGCCGACCTACGGCCGGGCCTCCCGCTACGGGATGATCGCCTTCGCCTCCAGCCTGGACCAGGCCGGCCCGATGGCGCGCAGCGCGGAAGACTGCGCGCTGCTGCTGTCGGCCCTGTGCGGCCCGGACCCGGACCGCGACTCCACGTCGCTGGACGTGCCGGCCGAGGACTACTCGAAGGCGCTGGGCGCCTCGCTGGAGGGGCTGCGCATCGGCGTGCCCAGGGAGTTCTTCGGCGAAGGCCTGGCGCCCGACGTGCGCGCGGCCATCGAAGCGGCGCTGCAGCAGTACGAGAAGCTGGGTGCGCGCCGGGTGGAGATCTCGCTGCCGCGCACCGAGCTGTCGATCCCGGTCTACTACATCATCGCGCCGGCCGAGGCCTCGTCCAACCTCTCGCGCTTCGACGGCGTGAAGTTCGGGCACCGCGCGAAGCAGTACACCGACCTGGTCGACATGTACAAGAAGACGCGCGCCGAGGGCTTCGGCGACGAGGTCAAGCGCCGCATCATGATCGGCACCTACGTGCTGTCGCACGGCTACTACGATGCCTACTACCTTCAGGCGCAGAAGATCCGCCGCATGATCGCCGACGACTTCCAGCAGGCGTTCAAGCAGTGCGACGTGATCGCCGGCCCGGCCGCACCCACCGTGGCCTGGAAGCTGGGCGAGCACGGCAACGACCCGCTGGCCGACTACCTGGCCGACATCTTCACGCTGCCCGGCTCGCTCGCTGGCCTGCCGGGCATGAGCCTGCCCGTCGGCTTCGGCGAAGGCGGCATGCCGGTGGGGCTGCAGTTGATCGGCAACTACTTCCAGGAGGGGCGCCTGCTCAACGCGGCCCACCGCTTCCAGCAGGCGACCGATTTCCACCTGCGCAAGCCGGAGGGCGTCTGACATGAGCGCCAACTTGGTCCAGGGCTGGGAAGTCGTGATCGGCTTCGAGACGCACGCCCAGCTCTCCACGCATTCCAAGATCTTCAGCCGCGCGCCCACCGGATTCGGCGCCGAGCCCAACACGCAGGCCAGCGCCGTCGACCTGGCCCTGCCCGGCACGCTGCCGGTGATGAACAAGGGCGCGGTGGAGCGCGCCATCGCCTTCGGCCTGGCCGTGGGCGCGAAGATCGCGCCGCGCAGCATCTTCGCGCGCAAGAACTACTTCTATCCCGACCTGCCCAAGGGCTACCAGATCAGCCAGTACGAGATCCCGGTGGTGCAGGGTGGCGACGTGGCGTTCTACCTGGGCGACGAGAAGAGGTCCGTGCGTCTGGTGCGCGCCCACCTCGAGGAGGACGCGGGCAAGTCGCTGCACGAGGACTTCGTCGGCCAGTCGGGCATCGACCTGAACCGCGCGGGCACGCCGCTGCTGGAGATCGTCACCGAGCCGGACATGCGCTCCACCGACGAAGCGGTCGCGTATGCCAAGGAACTGCACAAGATCGTCACCTGGATCGGCATCTGCGACGGCAACATGCAGGAAGGCAGCTTCCGCTGCGACGCCAACGTGTCGATCCGCCGCCCCGGCCAGCCGCTGGGCACGCGCCGCGAGATCAAGAACCTGAACAGCTTCCGCTTCATGCAGCAGGCGATCGACTACGAGATCCGCTGGCAGATCGGCGAGCTGGAGGACGGCCGCGCCATCGAGCAGGCCACCGTGCTGTTCGATCCCGACACCGGCGAGACGCGCGCCATGCGCACCAAGGAAGACGCGGCGGATTACCGCTACTTCCCCGATCCCGACCTGCCGCCGCTGGTGGTGGCGCAGGAGTGGGTGGAGCGCGTGCGGCAGACCATGCCCGAGCTGCCTCGGGCGATGGCCGAGCGCTTCGTGCAGCAGTACGGCCTGCCCGAGTACGACGCGACCACGCTGACTCAGAGCCCCGCGATGGCCGCCTATTTTGAAACGGCGGCCAAGGCCTGCGGCCAGCCCAAGCTGGCCAGCAACTGGGTGATGGGCGAGGCGTCGCGCCGACTGAACGCGCAGGAAATCGGCATCGAGCAGGCGCCGGTGGCCGCCGCCACGCTGGCCGCGCTGGTCGGCCGCATCGCCGACGGCACCATCTCCAACAACGCCGGCCGGCAGGTGTTCGAGGCGCTGTGGAGCGGCGAGGGCAACGACGTCGACGCCGTCATCGAGGCCAGGGGCCTCAGGCAGATGAGCGACACCGGCGAGCTGGAGAAGATCCTCGACGAGATCCTCGCCGCCAACCCCGACAACGTCGCGCAGTTCAAGGCCGGCAAGGACAAGGCCTTCAATGCCCTGGTGGGCCAGGCGATGAAGGCCACCAAGGGCAAGGCCAACCCGCAGCAGGTCAACGAGCTGCTGCGGCGCAAGCTCGCCGGCTGACATGGCCGTCCACCCGTTCCAGTGCCGCTGCGGCACGCTGCGGGGCGAGGTGGACGAGCCGCGCCGCGCGATGCGCGCGGTGTGCTACTGCCGGGATTGCCGCGCCTACGCGCACTGGCTCGGCCAACCCGACTACGTGCTCGACCCGCTGGGCGGCACCGACATCGTGGCCACGCACGCGCGCCACGTGCGCCTGACGGCCGGGGCGTCGTCGCTGGCGTGCATGTCGCTGTCGCCCCGCGGCCTGCTGCGCTGGTACGCGAGCTGCTGCCGCACGCCGATCGCCAACACGCCGCGGCAATGGAAGCTGCCGTACGTCGGCCTCGTGCACACCTGCCTGGCGCAGTCGCGGCCGCTCGAGCCCGACTTCGTGCCGGTGCAGATGGACATCAACACCAAGTCGGCGCTCGGGTCGGCGCCGCATCGCGGCGGGCCCGGCATGATGGCGCGGTTCGGGGCGATGGTGCTGCGCCTGTCGGCGGCGCGCCTGACGGGCAGCTATCGCAAGACGCCGTTCTTCGTCGCGGACGGCGAGCCGGTGGCAGCCGTTCACGTGCCGCCCAAGGCGGAGGTGGACGCGGCCCGGCAAGTGGCGCAATAGCGCGGCACTCGGGCGAACTAGCGCCTGAACACCAGCACCCGGTTGTGGAAGGAATCGGACACGAGCAAGGCGTCCGGCGTCAGCAGCACCTTGAGCGGCCGGTCGAAAGTCTTGGCTGTGGGCCCATCGGAGGTGCCGTCACCAGCCTGGTCGTTGGGCACGCGCTGCTCGAACCCCGGATGCCCGAGCACGATGTCGGCCGGCTGGAAATCTCGATCCGGAAAAGTCTTCCAGACCAGCACCCGGTTGTTGGCCGTGTCCGCCACCACCAGGCTGGTGCCGTCGGAGTCGATGTCCTGCGGGCCGAACAGCGTCTGCGCCTTCGGCAGCACGTTGTTGTCGTTGGGCGTGGTCGCCGTGATGTCGGAATGGCCCAGCACAATGTCGGCCGGTGCGAAGTCGCTTGTCGGAAACGTGTTTCAGACCAGGACGCGGTGGTTCGCGGTGTCGGCCACCACCAGCCGGATACCGTCGCTCCACACGCCGGACGGAAATCGCAGGGTCCTCGCACTGGCGACGCTCAGGCCCGTCCGAGGGTCGAAGTCCTCCTGGCCACTCTCGTCGTCGTCGTTGCGGATGCAGCTGTTCAACAACCGCTGGCCCACGACCTGGGTCGGCGGACCAACGGCTTCCTGGGTGGCCGGGACGGCGTCCCACACCAGCACGCGATGGTTCCAGGCATCGGCCACGATCAGCTGGCCGGTGCGGGTGATGAACACCGAGGAGGGGAAGGCGAGTCCCGCGCGCGTGCAGGCCGGATCGCCTGATTCGAAACCCGGCTGGCCGATGACCGCGACCGGCTCCGGCATCTCGGCGCCGGGCCCGGGGATGCGGTCGTAGACCAGCACCCGGTGGGCGAGCGGGTCCGCCACGACCATCCTGCCGTCGCGAACGGCCACGCCGGACGGCTGGTTGAGGCCGCTCCGGGACAGCGAGCGGCCGGCGGTCTCGAAGCCCGGCTGGCCGAGCACTTCGACGGCGCTCGCGCCGGTCGTCGTGGGGACCGAATCGAACAACAGGACCCGGTGGTTGCCGGCGTCGGTGACGAGCAGGCCGCCGGTGGGCGTGAGCGCCAGGCCCACCGGGAAGAACATGGTGTGCGAACCCGGTTGGGGCTGCCCCTGGTTGGCTTCGTCGATATCGGGGTTCGGTTGTCCCAGCACGGTCTCGGCGGCCTGGAAGGTGACCGGGAGGCCAGGGCTCGGCGCGGGTGAGGGGACCACAGGCGCCACGACCGGAACGACCGGAACGGCCGGAACGGGCGGCGCTGTTAGCGGAAGGACGTGGTCCAGGCCCGAGCTGCTCCCGCCGCCGCAGGCGGCCGCCAGGAGAAGCGCGGTGGCCGAAGCGCCCGCGCGCGCTGCGGCGTCGAGGAGTTTCTGCAAGGGCATGTTGGAGCGCCGGGACCAACCGGGGGAGCGGAGGGAGGCGTCGATGCTTCTCATCCTCGGACCCGCAGCGAAGGACCTTGGTCGTTCCCGGTGGTCAGCGAGGTGGGGAGCATTCCCGGGCTACTTCGGCTCAACCTTCAACCGGTACTCACCATGCCCATCCGACATCCCGGCACCGCACGCGTGTGGATTCCCTTGGCCGTTTCATTCCTGATGGCCGCTTGCGGCGGCGGTGGGTCGGGCGACGACATGCCCGCGCCGGTGCCGGGTGCGCCGGCACCGGCACCGGCTCCTGGCCCGGCTCCATCGCCCAGCCCCGCTCCCTCTCCAAGCCCGGCCCCAGCACCAACCCCGGCACCCGCTCCAGCTCCAGCTCCAGCTCCAGCTCCAGCTCCAGCTCCAGCTCCAGCTCCAGCTCCAGCTCCGGCTCCAGCTCCAGCTCCAGCTCCAGCTCCAGCTCCAGCTCCAGCTCCGGCTCCGGCTCCGGCTCCGGCTCCGACACCAGCCCCGTCCCCCGCCCCAACCCCCATCGGCCCTGTAGATTTCCAGAGCGCCAGCGTCGTGCTGGGCCAATCAAACCTGGAAAGTGGCCTCGCCAACCAGGGGCAGTCCACCAGTGCGACCGGCCTGAGCTTGCCCTCGGCGCTCGCCATGACGCCCGCCGGCGGGTTGCTGGTCGCAGACCAGGCGAACAACCGGGTCGCATTCTTCGAAGCCATCCCGGGCACGTCCGGTGCGGCGGCGAGTGCTGTGCTCGGCCAGCTCACTGCGCAGGGTTCCTCGTCTTCGCTCACTCGTAGAGGCCTCTCGGGTCCGTTCGGAGTGGCCGTCGGTGGGCCCGTGGGTGCACGCAGGATGGCCGTCGCGGACTCGGCCGCGAACCGCGTGCTGGTCTACGCCGAGGTGCCCGTGGCGGGCATGCCCCTGCCGGAACCTGCCGCTGTCATCGGTCAACCGGATTTCGAGTCGGCGCTGACGGACTGCGCGGCCAATCGCCTGAGTTTCCCGACAGCGGTGGCGATCACGCCACTGGGCAGACTGATCGTGGCGGACGCCGTGAACCATCGCGTGCTGGTGTGGAACACGGTGCCCGTGGCAGCCCCCATCCCGGCCCCTGACCTGGTGCTGGGGCAAAGCCGGCCGGACCGCTGCGTGCGCAACAACAACGACGTGAACGGAGACGTGGCGGGCCGGGGAACCCTCGCATTCCCCGTCGACGTCTGGAGCGACGACACCCGGCTGGTGGTGGCCGACAGCGGCAACCACCGCGTCCTGATCTGGCGGAATTTCCCGGGCGCCAACCTCCAGGACGCCGACCTCGTGCTGGGCCATCCCAGCTTCACCAGCTCGGCGCCCAACGACGGCGGCGCCCAGCCGACGGCCAGCACGCTGCGCGACCCCGAAGGCGTCCACTCCGACGGCAACGCGCTGGTAGTTGCCGACTCACTCAACAACCGGGTCCTGGTCTGGCGAACCTTCCCCGACAACAACGGCCAGGCGGCGGAAGTCGTGCTCGGTCACCAGACATTCAATCAGTCGGTCTCCAACGATGGGAACAACGACGGCGGCGCCGATGCGCCCACCGCGCAGGTCTTCAACTACCCGATGCGCGTGCTGCTGACGCCTGAGTCGTTGTTCGTGGGGGACCTCTTGCACAACCGGGTGCTGAGGTTCGGGAGGTGATCGGATCGCTTCGTGCGTGAAGTGCGTGCCGATCCAGGAGCCGCCCTGAGCGGCTCTTTCATTCAGGGCTGCTGCGGAGCGCTGCAGGAATCACCTGCGCGATGACCTACGGACTTCCGCGGCGCGCTGCGGGTGGGAAGCATCGCGGGGCCATTCGGCTCAACCTGATCTCACAACCACCATGTCCTTGCATCCATCGAATCGACGCATAGCGCGCACTGTCCTCGCACTCGCGATGCCCTTCTGTCTTGCCGCATGCGGCGGCGGCGACGCCAGCGCTCCGCGGCTGTTCACCACGTTCCAGGCTGCCAGCGTGGTGCTTGGCCAGCCCACCATGGGCAGCGGTCTGGCTGATCAGGGGCAGGAGCCCAATGCTGCGAGCCTGGATGTTCCCGTCGGGATGGCGCTCACGCCGGAAGGGGCTCTGCTGGTGGCGGATTTCAAGAACAACCGGGTGCTTCTGTACGGATTGACGGTGTCAGGCGGAGCCGCGGTGGCTGTTCTGGGTCAACCGAATTTCCAAAGCTCGGCACCCTCGACTTCGCGTGGCGGCTTCAACAAGCCGTTGGACGTGGCCACCGGCGCCGGAAGAATGGCCGTGGCCGACTCCGGGTCGAATCGCGTCCTCATCTACGACCGGATTCCGATGGAAGGTGAGGCGCCGCCCGAGCCCACGTCCGTGATCGGTCAGCCTGATTTCGATTCGTTTGAACCTGGCTGTGGACCAAAGGGCCTCAACCGGCCGGACAGCGTCGCCATCTCACCGGCAGGCAAGTTGATCGTCGCCGACACGCTGAACAACCGTGTTCTCGTGTGGAACTCCATCCCCGCGCCTGGGTCCTTCGCGCCGCAGCCGGATCTGGTGCTGGGCCAGGGCGATCTGCTTCACTGTGCGTTCCGGGATGAAGAGCAGGACGGGCGCTCCAATTCCGTGGACCACACCTCGGCTCGCTTCGTGCAGGCGGTCGACGTCTGGACGGATGACGACCGGCTCGTGGTCGTCGACAAACTCGCGAGCAGGGTCTTGATCTGGAAGACGTTCCCGACCGTCAACTTCCAGCCCGCAGACATCGTGCTCGGCCATTCGACTTTCACCGGCGCGCACTTCAATGACGTCCCGCCCGTCGGGGACGTCCGCGCCGACAAGCCTACCGCCCATACGCTGGGCGAGCCAAGCGGCGTTCACTCGGATGGCGTGAGCCTCGCGGTCGCGGACACGCAAAACAGCCGTGTCCTGATCTGGAATTCCTTTCCGCAGGAGAACTACCAGCCGGCAGATGTCGTGCTGGGCCAACCGGACTTTCTGGGGGCAGCGACGACGGACCAGAACGGTGACGGGATCATCGACCCGCCCCTGGTGATCGATGCGCACGTCCTTTACCGCCCGTCGCATGTCCTGCTGACGCCGGGCGCCCTGATCACCAGCGACACGGGGAACAACCGGGTGCTGATCTTTCGAAGATAGCTTTCAACGGCCTGGGGAGCCACTTGATGAGCCGCCTCGCGCGGCTCTTTTTTTGGGCCCGCGCGCCGCCCCGCTCACTCCACCCCGTACCGCTCCCGATACGCCAGCACCCTGGCGTAATGCTCGCCCAGCTCCCCCGTCCCCTTGCCCTGCAGGTAGGCCAGCAGATCCGCCAGCTTCGCGATCGCGCACACCTGCAGCCCGAGCTGGTTGCGCACGTACTGCACCGCGCTGTGCTCTACATCCTGCCCGTTCTCCGTCGCCTTTTCCTGCCGGTCCAGCGCGATCGCCACCGCGTGGGGCGTGGCGCCGGCGGCCTGGATCAGGGCGATCGATTCGCGTGCGGCCGTGCCGGCCGACATCACGTCGTCGACGATCAGCACCCGGCCCTGCACCGGCGCGCCGACCAGGGTGCCGCCCTCGCCGTGGTCCTTGGCTTCCTTGCGGTTGTACGCATAGGGCACGTTGCGCCCGGCGCGCGCGAGTTCGACCGCCACCGCCGCGGCCAGCGGGATGCCCTTGTAGGCCGGCCCGAACAGCATGTCGAACTCGATGGCCGAGGCGAGGATGCGGCGTGCATAGAATTGCGCCAGCCGGCCGAGCTTGGCGCCGTCGTCGAACAGGCCGGCGTTGAAGAAGTAGGGCGACAGGCGTCCCGCCTTGGTCCTGAACTCGCCGAACCGCAGCACACCCGATTCCACCGAGAACTCAACGAAGTCCTGCGCCAGGGCGTCCTGGCCGAGCGCTGCCGACATGGGGGATTCCTTGTTCAAACTGACCAGCCTCAACCTGAATGGCATCCGTTCGGCCGCCAGCAAGGGCGTCGAGGCATGGCTCGCGAAAGCGAAGCCGGATTGTATTTGCGTGCAGGAAGTCAAGGCCCAGGCCGAGGACGTCCAGGGCCGCTTCGACCACATCGCCGGCCTGAAGGGCCACTTCCACTTCGCCCAGAAGAAAGGCTACTCGGGCGTCGCCGCGTACAGCCGGCACGAGCCGAGCGACGTGGTCGTGGGCTTCGGCTCCGCCGAGTTCGACGCTGAGGGCCGCTACATCGAGCTGCGCTTCGACACGCCCGCGCGCAGGTTCTCCATCATCAGCGCCTACTTCCCCAGCGGCTCGTCGGGCGAGGAACGCCAGCAGGCCAAGTTCCGCTTCCTGGACGAGTTCGAGCCGTACCTGGCGCGGCTGAAGGCCGAGCGCGAGTTCGTGCTGTGCGGCGACGTCAACATCGCCCACAAGGAGCAGGACCTGAAGAACTGGCGCAGCAACCGCAAGAACAGCGGCTTCCTGCCGCAAGAGCGCGCGTGGATGACGCGCCTGCTGGACGAGCACCGCATCGTCGACGTCTACCGGCACCTCAGGCCCGACACCACCGACGAGTCCTACACCTGGTGGAGCAACCGCGGCCAGGCCTACGCCAACAACGTCGGGTGGCGGCTGGACTACCACCTGGCCACGCCGGGCATCGGCCAGCTCGCGCGCACCGAGTCGATCTACAAGCAGGAGAAATTCTCGGACCACGCACCGATCACGGTGCAGTACGAGTTGACGCTCTGAGCGGGCCGGCGGGCCCGGCCCTTCAAGCCGCCTCGGCGTCCACCACCACGGCCTGGGCGTGGCCGCGATAGGGATCGCCCCCTTGAGCGACCAGCGCCGCCGCCACGTCGTCGATCACCTTCTCCAGCGCCATGCCACGCTCGGTGATCAGGGCCGAGCGCGGCGTGCCACGGATCTGCCCTTGCGCGATGCGGCGCGGGTCGCCCTCGATGGGCAGGCGCCGCGTCTCGATCGCCCGCTCCCGCAAGCCGCTCGCGGCCAGCAGCGCCCGCAGCCCGTCCACGTCGGCCAGCGAATAGGGCGTGCGGAACTTCATCTGCGGATCGCCCGGGAACAGCGACTCGACCACCTGCGCATTGACCAGCGCATGCGGGTTCTGCTCGATCGCACTCCACACGTTGAACAGCAGGCGCCCGCCCGGGCGCAGCACGCGGCGGGCTTCGCGCAGGCCGCCCGCCGGATCGGGGAAGAACATCACGCCGAAGCCGCAGACCACCAGGTCGAAGGCGGCGGCCCCGAAAGGCAGCTGCATGGCATCGGCCACCTGCCAGTCGACCGCCAGGCCGGCGTGCCGCTTGCGCGCGTGGTCCAGCATCGCTGGCGCGAGGTCCGTCGCCACCAGCCGCGCACCCGGGGCGAGCCGTTCTCGCAGGCGCCGCGTGACGATGCCGGTGCCGCAGGCGATCTCCAGCACCTCGCCCGCGAAGCCGGCCGGCAACCGCTGCACCAGGTCGGCCGCGAACGGGTCGAACTGCACCGGGCCGATGTCCTCGTCGTAGAAGCGCGGGCCGGTGAAGGCCGCGGTGGGCTGGACCATGTCGATCTCCCTCGCGGGCAACGGCCCGCCCGCCGACTTTAGATCACCAGTCCACCAGGCTCAGCCCCACGCTGAACATCAGCCGGCTCCGGTTGAAGTCCAGCAGGCTGTCGCCGTAGCCGCTGAACAGCTGGGTGTGCAACTGCAGCCCGCCCGGTGCGCCGGTCTCCTTGTCCGTGAGGCTGCGGAACCACTCGAGCCGCACCGAGCCGCGCCCCGCGCTGCGCAGCGAATGCCGCGCCGTGACGGCCCACAGGTTGCCGCCGCCGGCCTGCCACTCGGCGCGCAGTTCCGCGCGCCCGATGTAGTCGGTGATGTTCGGGTTGTCATCGGTGCCGCCCTCGGGCAGGCGGCGCCAAAGGCGCGCGTGCAACTGCACCGGCCCGTGTTCCGCACCGACCATGAGGGTGGCGCGGTTCCAGCTGCGCGACAGCGGCAGCGACTGGCCGTTCGAATGGTGCGTGATGGCCAGGCCCGTGTAGCGCACGCGCCATTGGCCAGGCATGGCCGACTGCAGCGGCGCCACGTACACCACCTCGGGCTCGTGGTCGGTGCTGCGGAACGGTCGCGACAGTGCCGGCGTGAACAGCTGCCAGTAAGACTGCTGCGAGTAGCCGAACCACAGCGAGTCCCGCTTCTCCGGCGTGTCGACCAGCAGGCCCTGGGCGACCTTGGTCCGCACCGACAGCTGCAGCCGCAACTCGGTGGTGCGGAAGTCCTGGGACGTCAGCGCATTGTTGGTTTCGTTGCCTGACGTCGGCAGGCGGTTCACCCTGTTGGCGCCGACGAGCCCGAGGCTGATCGGCCGGTAGCCGCGGATGCCGAAGGTGCCGCAATCGGCGCCCGGCTCCAGCTCCCAGAAGCGCGACAGGTCCGAGTAGCGCGGATCACGGCAGCCTTCGCGGCGCGTGAGCCGCAGGCCCAGGCGGGTGCCGGGGGCGGAGACGACGGGCGGTTCCGCGGGCGCGGGTGCGGCGGCCACGGGCGGCGTGACAAGTGCGGGCGCCGTGGAGGTCGCGGGCGAGGGCGATGTGGCCGGTGCGTCGACCGTCGCGGCGGGCGCGCGCTGGCCCTCGGCCCAGCGGTCGAAGCAGGCGAGCCGCAGGGTCGCGTCGTTGTGGAGGGTGCAGGCCTGCCAGGCTTCTTGCGCATGCGCGCCGCCGGCGGCCACCAGGAGCCAGGCGAACGCCCGGCCGGAGAGGGGAATCGGCATCGGCCCGATGCTAGCGCGGGGCGGCGAGCGTCCGCCCGGGCTCAGCGGTGGTCTTGCATCAAGTTGTTCGCAGGGCCAGCGCGCGCCGGTTCAAGGCAGCTTGCGCAGCACGAACGGCAATGTTCCGTCCCAGCCCCCTTCGCGCCGCCCCCGGATCTCCTTGCCGCAGGAGCCGTCGACCACGTCGCCCAGCCACGTCGCGGTGATCCGCTGGCCGTCGGCCGATTCCTCCAGCGTGAACTCGCCTTCCTCCAGGTCGGCCGCGACCCGTGCGCGATGGCCATCGCGGTTGATCTCGCCGGAGAGGCTCTGCGCGTACTCGCGGTGCGGCTCCAGCAGCAGCGTGCCGCCGTGCGGCTGGCCCATGAACTCGGCGCGCCAGAGGCCGACGAGCTGCTGCGGGGTGACGTTGGTGGGGGTGGGGCACGGGTCGGTCGGTTCCGCGGCCGCGGCATTGAGGCAGAGGCCGAGCAGCAGCGCGGCCAAAACGCGTTGGAGGAAGGAGCCGGTCATGAGCCGCGCGTTATAGCAAGCCGCGCCGCCGCGCTGCGGTGGGTCCCCGCCTGCGCGGGGACGACGGCACGACTTCGACAAACGGCCGTCATTCCCGCGCAGGCGGGAATCCAGAGCTTGCGCGTTCAGGGCGTCCCCGCCGCCGCCGCTGCCGCAGACGCCGCCGCGGCATCCGCGCTCTTCTTGGCGAACTCGGCCCGCAACGCCTTGAGCTTCTCGCGCGGGTCTTCCTTCACCGTGGCCTTGTCCAGCGCCATCTCGGCGATGAAGCGGCTCGGCTGGGCCGCCACCATCTCGCGGCCCTTCTTGCGCCGTTTGGTCCAGCTCACCGCCAGCGACCGCTGCGCGCGGGTGATGCCCACGTACATCAGCCGCCGCTCCTCCTGCAGCCGCTGCAGGATGCTCTCGTTGGCCTGGCCCTTCTTGCCGTCGTCGTCATCGAGCTTGAAGGGCAGCATCCCTTCCACGCAGCCCACCAGCATCACGTGCGGCCACTCCAGGCCCTTGGACGCGTGCAGCGTGGACAGCGTCACCACGTTCTGGTCCTTCTCGCGCTCGCTGATGGTGGACAGCAGCGCGATGGTCTGCGCCACCTCCAGCAGGTTCTTCTTGTCGCTGGTGATGGAGACCCCGGCCGTGTCGTCGATCTGGCCGCCGCAGCGCTGCGCCATCCAGTCGCAGAACTCCATGACGTTGGTCCAGCGCGAAGCGGCGAGCTTTTCGCTCTCCTCGCTGTCGTACAGGTGCTTCTCGTAGCCGATGTCCTTGAGCCATTCGGTGAGGAACGCGCGCGCGTCCTCGGCGCCCTCGGTGCGCCGCGCGCGGAACTCCAGGTCGTTCACGTAGCGGCCGAACTCGTGCAGGCTGCCCACCGCCTTGGCCGGCAGCACCGAGCCGAGCGAGGACGAGAACAGGGCCGCGAACAGCGACAGCTTGTACTTGCCCGCGAACGTGCCCAGGTTCTGCAGCGTGGTGTGGCCGATGCCGCGCTTCGGGGTGGTGATCGAACGCAGGAAGGCGGGATCGTCGTCGTTGTTGACCCACAGGCGCAGCCACGCGCAAAGGTCGCGGATCTCGGCGCGGTCGAAGAAGCTCTGGCCGCCCGAGACCTTGTAGGGCACCTGCGCCTTTCGCAGCGCCTGCTCGAAGATGCGGGCCTGGTGGTTGGCGCGGTACAGCACGGCGAAGTCCTTCCACTCCTTGCCCATGCCGTTGGCGCGGATCGACTGGATGCGCGCCACCACGCGGTCGGCCTCGTGCTCCTCGTTGTCGCAGTCGACCACGCGCACCGGCTCGCCCTCGCCCAGCTCGGAGAACAGGGTCTTGGGGAACAGCTTGGGGTTGGGCTGGATGACGTTGTTGGCCGCCCGCAGGATGGCGCTGGTGGAGCGGTAGTTCTGCTCCAGCTTCACCACCTTCAGGTTGGGCCAGTCCTGCGGCAGGCGCCGCAGGTTGTCCAGCGTGGCGCCGCGCCAGCCGTAGATCGACTGGTCGTCGTCGCCCACCGCGGTGAAGCGGCCTTTGTCGCCCACCAGCAGCTTGAGCAGCTCGTACTGGGTGGCGTTGGTGTCCTGGTACTCGTCCACCAGCACGTGGCCCAGCAGCTCCTGCCACTTGCGGCGCACCGCCTCGTGGTCGCGCAGCAGCTTGAGCGGCAGGCTGATCAGGTCGTCGAAGTCCACGCTCTGGTAGGCGGTCAGGCGCTCTTCGTAGCGCGCCATGATGCGCGCCGTCACCCGCTCGTGGTCGTCCTTGGCCTGCGCCTCGGCCTGCGCGGCGTTCAGGCCCATGTTCTTCCACAGGCTGATGGCCCACTGCCACTGGCGCGCGGTGGCGGCGTCGGTGGTGCCGCCCGCGTCCTTCAGGATCGAGGTGACGTCGTCGCTGTCCAGGATGGAGAACTGCGCCTTCAGGCCCAGCGCCTCGCCGTCCTGCCTCAGCAGCCGCACGCCCAGCGCGTGGAAGGTGCAGATCACCACTTCCTTGGCCTCGCGCCCGATCAGCGACTTGGCCCGCTCGCGCATTTCGGCGGCGGCCTTGTTGGTGAAGGTGATGGCCAGGATGCGCTTGGCGGCCACGCCGGTCTGGATCAGCCGGCCGATCTTGTGCGTGATGACGCGCGTCTTGCCCGATCCGGCGCCCGCCAGCACCAGGCACGGCCCCTGCATGTAATTGACTGCTTCCTGCTGCGCGAGGTTGAGGCCGGACATCAAAGGTGGGTCTGCAAAGGGCGGCCGATGATACCGGCCGGGGCCGCGGGCCCCCCGGTCATATTGCCGGCCCGGGCGGCGGGAACGCGTCGCCGGCCGGCCCGAAGTCGCGTCCGCTGGCGCGACAATTCAGGCCGTGCTCGAGATCCTGAAGATCACCTTTCCCTTCTTCGCACTGGTGCTGTGCGGCTACCTGGCCGCCCGCAACCGCATGCTGCCCCTGGAGGCGATCGGCGGACTGAACACCTTCGTGCTCTATTTCGCGCTGCCGTGCATGCTCTACCGGTTCGGCGCCAGCACGCCCATCGGGCAGCTGCTGGACGCGGCGGCCTTCGCCGTCTACCTGCCCTGCGCGCTGCTGATGGTGGCCGGCACGGTCTACTTCAGCCTGAACGAGCGCATCCGCTGGAACGACGCGGCCTTCGGCGCGCTGGTCGCCGCCTTTCCCAACACCGGCTTCATGGGCGTGCCCCTGCTGGTGGCGTTGCTGGGCGCGCAGGCGGCCGGGCCGGCCATCCTCACCATCCTGATCGACCTGGTCATCACCTCTTCGCTGTGCATCGCCCTGTCGCGGCTGGACAGCGCGGACGAGCACGGCGCTCGCGAGGCGGCTCGCAAGGCGCTCAGGGGCATGGCCACCAACCCCATGCCCTGGTCCATCGCCCTGGGCGGGCTGTCGTCCTGGCTGGGCTTGCAGCCCATCCAGCCGGTGATGGCCACCCTTGGCCTGCTGGCCGACGCCGCCTCGCCGGTGGCGCTCTTCACCATCGGCGCCGTGCTGGCCCGCTCGCAGCGGCTGGCGGCGGCCGAGGAGCACGAGCCGCTGCCCTGGCGCGATTTCGTGCCGGTGGCCCTGGCCAAGCTGGTCGCTCATCCGCTGGTGGTGCTGGCCGCCGGCAGCGGCGCCATCGCGCTCGGGCTGGGCCTGGACCGGTTCGCGCTCACCGTCATGGTGCTGGTGGCCGCGCTGCCCAGCGCCAGCAACGTGTCGCTGCTGGCTGAACGGTTCGGCGCCGACAACGGGCGCATCGCCCGCATCATCCTGCTGACCACGGCCGCGGCCTTCCTGACCTTCTCCGGGGCGGTGGCCCTCCTGCGCTAGAGCTGGCCCCGGTCCCGCGTGAAACCGACGGCTTTTGTGGGAGCCGTCCTACACGGCGGCCGGAAGGCCTCTGGCATGCTCGGCCCGTCTCCGCGAGGGTGGCGTTCGCCGCTCCCTCATCTTCCCACCCCGACAACAACTCCCCGATGGCTGGTCCCCAGCAGTACACGACATCCATTGGCACGCCTGTGGCGGCCGCGAAAGACACCCTGGCCGCGCTGCGCGAGGCGACGGCAGGACACCATGCCCGCATCGAATGCCTGGTGGGCCTCGGCGGCCCGTTCGGCCGGGGCCACTACGGCCGCGTGCTGCAAGGCTTCGGCGCTTTCCTGCACGGCTGGGAGCCCGCAGTGGCCCGGGCCCTGCCTCGGCCGATGCTGCCGTGGTTCGCCCGCGGGCGCCGCGCGTTCCTGGTCGACCAGGACCTGGCCGCGCTGGGCCTGCCGGTGGTGGGCCCGCAGCTGGCGGTGGTGCCGGCGCTGGCCGATCGCGCCGAGGCGCTGGGCTCGCTCTACGTGATGGAAGGCTCGGCCCTGGGCGGGCAGCTGATCGCGGCCAGCCTGCGCCACCGGCTGGGCATCGACGCCGACAACGGCGGCGCCTATTTCAACGGCTGCGGCAGCGGCACCGCCGCGCGCTGGCGCGAGTACCGCGGGCTGGTCCAGGAGCACCTGGACGACGACGCCCGCGCCCGCGCCCGTGCGGTCGACGCCGCCGTGCGCACCTTCGAGGCCCTCATCGCGACCTTCGAGACCCTGCTGGATGAACGCGCCGCTGCCTGACCTGCTCCTGTGCGCGCAGGAGCCGATCCGGGTGCCGGGCGCGATCCAGCCGCACGGCTGGATGGCCGTGCTCTCGTCGCAGGGCAGGCTCGCGGCCTGGAGCGCCAACTGGCGCAATGCCGACCGCGCCGCCGAGGCCGCGGCCCTGGTGCGCGACCCGCTGGGCGCCCTGCAGGCCGGTGAAGGCCCGGCCGCGCTCGGCTGCATCGAGCTGGGCGGCACCGCGCTGGACGTGGCCGGCCACCGCAGCTGCGAGCTGACCGTGCTGGAGTTCGAGCCGGCCTCGAAGGAAACCGGCACGCAGGCCCCGATCTATTCGCTGGCCCGCCACTTCCTGCCCCAGCTGCAGAAGGCCGACTCGGTTCCGATGATGGCCACGCTCGCGGCGGCCGAGATCAAGCGCCTGACCGGCTTCGGCCGTTCCCTGGTCTACCGCTTCGACGAGGAAGGCCACGGCGAGGTGCTGGCCGAGGCGATCGATCCCGGCTACGACTCCTACGCCGGCCACCGCTTCCCGGCTTCGGACGTGCCGCCGCAGGCGCGCGAGCTGTACCTGCTCAACCACATCCGCCTGATCCCCGATGCCACCTACGAGCCGGTGCCGCTGGTGAGCGGCGACCCGGCCTGGGACGCGCGCGCGCTCGACCTGTCCCATGCGGGCCTGCGCAGCGTGTCGCCCGTGCACCTGGAGTACATGCGCAACATGGGCACGCTGGCGTCGATGTCCGTGTCCATCATGGTCCAGGGGCGCCTGTGGGGCCTGATCTCCTGCCACGACCACGCGCCTCGCCACCTGCCCTTCCAGACGCGGGCCGCCTGCGAGCACCTGGGCCGGCTGCTCTCCATGCAGATCGGCGCCCGCGAGGACACCACCGAGGTGGCCGCGCGCCTGGAGCTGCGCCAGCTGACGCTGAACATCGTCTCGCACCTGGCCGACGGCGACGCGACGCTGCATCGCATGGTGGCCGAGCCGGCCCCGCTGCTGCGCCTGGCCCAGGCCGGCGGCGCCGCGGTGCTGCTCGACGAGGACTGCTGGACCACCGGCGACACGCCCGACCGCGCCCAGATCGCCGCGCTGGCCAGGTGGATCGCCGCCAAGAACCGCGACGTCTGGAGCACCGACCGCCTGGCGGAGGACTACCCGCCGGCCGCCGAGTACGTCGCGCAGGCCTCGGGCGTGCTGGCGGTCTCCATCTCGCAGGTGCACCAGCACCTGGTGCTCTGGTTCCGCCCCGAGCGGGTGAGGACCATCCGCTGGGCCGGCGATCCGCGCAAGGAGCTGCGGGCCGCGGGCGGCCGCATCCATCCGCGCAAGAGCTTCGCCAGCTGGCAGGAGCAGGTGCGCGGCCGCTCGGCCCCCTGGTCCGCCGCGCAGGAAGGCGCGGCCGCCGAGCTGCGCCATGCGCTGATCGGCATCGTGCTGCGCCGCGCCGAGGAGATGGCCGAGGTGGCCACTGAACTGGGGCGCGTCAACAAGGAACTGGAAGCCTTCTCCTACACCGTGTCGCACGACCTGCGCGCGCCGATGCGCCACATCGCCGGCTACGTCGACCTGGTGCAGGACATGGAGGGCAAGCACCTGTCCGAGCGATCGATGCGCTACCTGTCGCACGTCAAGGAGGCGGCGGCCTATGCCGGCCACCTGGTCGACGCGCTGCTGGACTTCTCGCGCATGGGCCGCTCCGCGCTCAAGCGCGGGCGGGTGGAGACGCGCCTGCTGGTGGACGAGCTGATCACCGAGTTCAACCGGCAGGAGCAGGCCCGGCGCATCGGATGGACCATCGAGGACCCGCTGCCGTCGCTGTGGGCCGATCCCTTCCTGCTGCAGGTGGCCCTGCGCAACCTGCTGGGCAACGCCGTCAAGTACACCCGCAACCGGCCCCAGGCGCAGGTGCGCATCAGCCCCGTGCGCAACGCCGAGGGCGAGGGCCTGGAGATCACCGACAACGGGGTGGGCTTCCAGCAGAAGTACGTGGGCAAGCTGTTCGGCGTGTTCCAGCGCCTGCACCAGGCCGAGGATTTCGAGGGGACGGGCATCGGCCTGGCCAGCGTGCGGCGGATCGTCGAGCGCCACGGCGGCACCGTCTGGGCACGCGGAGAGCCGGACCAGGGGGCCGTGTTCGGCTTCACCCTGCCCCGGCAGAAGGCGGACCCCAAGCCGCGGGACACGGGCCGCGCGCGGCCCTAGAGGACTAAAACGAGGAAGAGGAAAGAGGACCCAAGATGCTCAAGCCGATCCTGCTGGTCGAAGACGACAAGCGAGACCTGGAACTGACGCTGGTGGCGCTGGAACGCAGCCAGCTCGCCAACGAGGTGATCGTGGTGCGCGATGGCGCCCAGGCCCTGGACTACCTGATGCGCGAAGGCGACTTCAGGAACCGCGAGGAAGGCAATCCCGCGGTCGTGCTGCTCGACCTGAAGCTGCCTAAGGTCAACGGCCTGGAAGTGCTGCAGCGGGTGCGCGGCACCTCCTGGCTGCGCAGCATGCCGGTCGTCATGCTCACGTCCTCCCAGGAGGAATCGGACGTGATCAAGAGCTACGAGCTGGGCGTCAACGCCTATGTGGTCAAGCCGGTCGAATTCAAGCAGTTCGTCTCGGCGATCGCGGACCTGGGGGTGTTCTGGGCCGTGCTGAACGAGCCCCCGCCGGGGTCGATGAAAGCCATCCGACGACATGAATGAGCACCTGCCGGAGAACGGTTCCCACGACAAGGCGTTCAAGGTCCTGCTGCTGGAGGATTCGCGGTTCGACGCCGAACTGCTGCGCGAGACCCTGCTCGCCTCCTACCCGCAGGCCTCGCTGGACATGGTGCGCGACGAAGACGGCTTCGCCGCGGCCCTGGCCGCGCACCGCTACGACCTGATCCTGTCGGACTTCGAGCTGCCCGGCTTCACGGGCGAGCAGGCGCTGGCGCAGGCCCGGGCGACCGATCCGCGGGTGCCCTTCATCTTCGTCTCCGGCGTGATCGGGGAGGACAACGCGGTGGAGATGCTCAAGCGCGGCGCCACCGACTACGTGAGCAAGAACCGGCTGGCGCGGCTGCCGCTGGTGATCGACCGCGCGCTGCGCGAGGTGGCGCAGCGCCAGGCGCGCGATGCCGCCCAGGTGATGCTGCGCGAGGCCAACGCGGTGTTCGGGCGGGTGGTCGACTCGCTGCGCAACTACGCCGTGATCCTGATGGACACGCGCGGCACCATCCGCTTCTGGAACCAGGCGGCGCGCGACATCTTCGGCTGGGACGACGACGACGTGGTCGGCCGCGGTGCCGAACTGCTGTTCACGCCGCGCGACCGCGAGTCCGGCGTGTTCCGCCAGGAGATGGCCCAGGCCCTGGCCGGCGGCAAGGCCGACGACAACCGCTGGATGCTGCGCAGCGACGGCCTGCACCTGTGGGCCGAGGGCGTGCTGATGCCGCTGTTCAACGACGCGCAGGAGCACAGCGGCTTTTGCAAGATCCTGCGCGACGCCACCGCCGACTACCGCGACGCCGAGGCGCTGCGCGCGGCCAAGGAGGAGGCCGAGCGCGCCAACCAGGCCAAGGACCGTTTCCTGGCGGTGCTGTCGCACGAGCTGCGCACGCCGCTGTCGCCCATCGCGACGGCCGCCCACCTGCTCGAGCGCACCGCCGCCATCCCGCCCAAGTACCAGCACCTGCTGCCGATGATCCAGCGCAACGTGGCGCTGGAGGCCCGCCTGATCGAGGACCTGCTGGACCTGACCGCGATCTCGGCCGGCAAGGTGAGCCTGCGGCCCAAGTCGGTCGACATGCACAACCTGGTGCGGGTGGTCCTGGACATGCTGGACGGCCAGGTCAAGGAGAAGAAGCTGGTGCCGGTGCTGGACCTGCGCGCGGCCTCCGCGCTGGTGATGGCCGACGAGGCGCGCATGCAGCAGGTGCTGTGGAACCTGCTGCGCAACGCGATCAAGTTCTCGCCCGAAGGCGGCCGCCTCGAGGTGCGCAGCCGACTCGAGGGCAGCTCCTTCGTCCTGGAGTGCACCGACCACGGCATCGGCATCGAGCCCGAGGCGCTGCCGCGGATCTTCAGCGCCTTCGAGCAGGCCGACCGCGAGGTGTCGCACCGCTTCGGCGGCCTGGGGCTGGGCCTGGCCATCGCGCGCGGCCTGGTCGCCGAGCACAAGGGCGAACTCACCGCGCACAGCGAGGGGCGGGGCCTGGGCGCGACCTTCCGCCTCAAGCTGCGCAGCCACGTGCCGGCCGAGACCGCGGACGACGGCACGCTGCCCGGGCTGGACGAGGAGGGGGGCGGCGGCTGGCGGCTGCTGCTGGTGGAAGACAACCAGGACGCGGCCGAAACCATCGTCATGTGCCTGGAAACCTACGGCTACCAGGTCACCCACGCGAGCACCTGCGCCGAGGCCGTGCGCACCGCGCGGCAGGAGCCGTTCGACATCGTGCTCACCGACCTGGGCCTGCCCGATGGCAGCGGCATCGACGTGGGGCGCGCGCTGAGCAAGTCGGTGCCGGTGGTGGCGCTTTCCGGCTACGGAGCCTCACCGGACCTGCAGCGGTCGGCGATGGCGGGCTTCGCGGGGCACCTGGTGAAGCCGGCGGAGCCGCAGGCGATCCATGCGGCGCTGCAGAAGGCGCTGGCGGGGCGCATGGCCAACGCGGGGTAGGCGGCGCCGCGAGCTTTCTTTGGACGTCATCCCCGCGAAGGCGGGGACCCAGGGCTTTCGGCAGTCCGCGAAAGCGGACGCACTGGATTCCCGCCTCCGCGGGAATGACGGCAGGGGGGCGCGCCGTGGCGGGCCCGGGTCATCACCGGGACGCGCCCCCGGATCTCCGGGACGCGGTCATCCCCGGATCACCGGTACGCGGTCAGCCGCGCCACCGCGTCCACATGCACCGACTTCAGCAGGTTGCGGCCGCGCCGCTCCTGCTCCGGGTCGGGCAGGTCCAGCATCTCGCGAACGGTGGGCAGCGGCTCTAGGCAGGTGCCCAGTGCGGTCTCCAGGGCGGCGAGGCCCTGGGTCTCCACCTCGGGGGAGCCGGTGCGCTCCAGGTGGTCCTTCAGGTCGCGCACCAGGCGGTGCAGGAAGAGTTTGGTGGCCTCGGGCAACAGCAGGTCGCCGTTCATCTGCTCCTGGGCGCGGGGAAGGTAGGACATCGCTGGATCTCCACTGTTTGCGGCCAGTGTGGGCCGCTCCCCGGGGTGCGCCTGTCAGCCGCGCACGCACAGGACTGTGCGCGCGCCACGATTCACGTCGACAGCCACTGGCGCATCTTCAGGAAGGCCGCTTCGCTGCGCAGCAGGCCGAAGTGGTCCACGCCCTGGATGACCCAGCGGTGTTCCGGCGGCAGCAGCAGGTCCAGGCCCGCGGTGGGATGGCGGCCCAGCGCGCTTTCGATCGTCACCAGGCCGTCGCCCAGCCCGTCGCCGATCGCCCCCGCGATCGCGTAAGCCGGCACGCCCGTGGGCAGGACCACCGGCGCGGGCGGCGAGGGCACGCCGGCGCGCGGCTCCTCTTCGGCTACACGCCCTTCCAGGAAGTCGCGCATGCCGGGACTGCGGCGCCGGCCCAGCCGTGCCAGGGGCGCGAGCGCGCCGACCGGCCCGAACCCCAGTCGGGTGAGCAGGTCGCCCGAGGGCGCGGCCCCCAGGTGCGGCGTGCCCAGGAACACCAGCTGGCGCACGTGGGCCGGCCATGCCATCCCGGCCCGTTGCGCCTGCTGCAGCGCGCTGCGAAGGACCAGCCCGCCCATGCCGTGGCCCAGCAGGGCCACGCCCTGCAGCGGCACGCGCCAGTGGGCCAGCAGCACCTCGAGTTCGGCCGCGAGTTCGCGCCCCGTGGCCGCCACGGGGCGGCCGCTGTTGTAGAGCGCGTAGACCGGCGTTGAGCCCAGCGCGTCGGCCAGGGCCTGGGCCTGGTCCTGCGGGCCCAGGTGCCAGTGCAGGTCGCTGCGGGCGATGTCGTGGACCAGCAGCAGCACGCGCGGCCGGGCTTCGGCGATGCGGGTGCGCAGCTCGAGGGGGATGGCCAGCGGGTTCTCGGTGCGGTGCAGGTGGTCCCCCAGCAGCGCGTTGAGCATCGCCACCGCGGCTTCGCGCGAGGGCATGGGCTCGGACGGAAGGCGTTCGCGCTGCGGGTCCAGCAGCCAGGCCTGGAACGAGGCGAGCACCAGGTCGAGCGCGCCGCCGGCCAGGTCGGTCGTGCCGCGCAGGCCGCGATAGACCAGCGCGCCCACGCCGCTGGTGGGCCGGCCGACGCGGGCGCCGCGCACCGGTGGCTCGACGCTGGCCACGCGCCCGTGCACCGACTCCACGTGGTCGAGCCCGCTGCGCACCGCGTCCACGATGAGCCGCATGCCGCCGCGCAGGTCGCGCAGGGCGTCGGCCGCCTGGCTGGGCCAGGCTTCCCGATGGGCGGATGACGGTTCTTTCATGCGGTGTGCGCCGGTGCTGTACCGGATGCTAGGCAGCCGCGGGACCACACGCCGTAGGAGGAAGGTGACAGAAGGCCGCGCTACGTGGCCCTCGTGCAGCCGAGGTTGGTCCCCACAGGGGCCGCCGCCGCGTTCCTACAGTCCGGTACAGGGGTGGCCACCACAATTTTCGGCAGGGATGCGGCGTGCCGCTTCTCATGACTCATCAATCTTTCGGGAGTATTCGACATGATCAAGACCACCCTCACCGCCGCCCTCGTCTCCGCCGCCGCGCTGGGCCTGACCGCCTGCGACGTGCAGAAGACCCAGGAAGGCAACGTCAACCTGCCCAAGTACGACGTCTCCAAGACGCAGGAAGGCAGCGCCCAGCTGCCCAAGTACGACGTGAAGGGCCCGGACGTGAACGTCTCGTCCACCGAGAAGCAGGTGACCGTTCCCAACGTCGACGTGAACGCCGAGAAGAAGACCATCGAAGTTCCGAAGGTCACCGTGACCACGCCGAAGGAAAAGGAACAGCAGGCGAACGCGGGCGCGAAGCAGTAAGCGGACGCACTGGATTCCCGCCTCCGCGGGAATGACGCAGAGGGGTTGGCCTGCCAGGTGTCGATCGCCCGGGCGCCATCGTCCCTCGACGGGGGCGCCGAGGCGAGGGCGCGGGCCAGCCAGCCGCGCGCCTCGGCCGGATCGATCACCGCATCGATCTCCAGCGTCTGCGCCATCCGCAGCGCCTGGCCTTGCTCGCAGTGCCGCGCCAGAAGCTGCTCGAGAGCGCTTCGCGGGCCGGCGCTCCGGGCCGCGACAATGGGCCATGGACCCGCTCGTTCCCCTCATCGACACCTTCCGCGGCGGCACGCTGGAGTGCCGGCACTTCGGCGCCGTCGCGGTGACCGACACCCAGGGCCGCGTGCTGGCGCATGCGGGCGATCCGCACTGGCTCACCTTCACCCGCTCGACACTCAAGGCGCTCCAGGCGCTGCCCTTCGTGCAGGGCGGCGGCCCGGCGAAGTTCGGCTTCAGCGACCGGCAGCTGGCCATGCTCTGCGCCAGCCACAACGGCGAGGCGCAGCACGTCGAGGTGGTGCAGGGCATGCTGGAGCGGGTCGGGCTCGACCACCGCGCGCTGCAGTGCGGCTGCCATGTGCCGATGTACGTGGAGCTTGGCGTCGGCCCCGCGCCCGCGCCCGGCAGCTTCGACGAGCGCCACCACAACTGCAGCGGCAAGCACTCGGGCTTCCTCGCGTGGTGCGTGCAGCACGGGGAGCCGGTCGAACGCTACCTGGAGACGGGGCACCCGTTGCAGCAGGCGATCCGCCGCGATGTCGCGCGGGCCGCGGGCGTCGCGCCCGAGCATTTGAAGGCGGGCACCGATGGTTGCTCGGCGCCGAACTACGCGATGCCTTTGTCGAACCTGGCGCGGGCTTATGCGCGGCTGGCCAGCGGGGAGCGCGATCCGGAGTTCGGCTCGAGCTTCGCGGCCTTGTCGCGGGCGATGACGGCGCATCCGGACCTGGTGTCGGGGACGGGGCGCAACGACCTGGCCTTCATGCAGGTGGGGCGAGGGGATTGGGTCACCAAGGTGGGCGCGGATGGCGTGCAGGCCGTGGGCAGCGTCAGCCGCGGACAGGCGTTCGCGATCAAGGTGATCGATGGGAACAAGACCGCGCTGTATGCGGCGACGGTGGAGGTGCTGGACCAGCTGGGGTGGCTGGATGAGCGGCAGCGGGAAGAGCTGCGACCCTGGCGGGCGGCGGAGATCGCGAGCGTGTTGGGGGCGGTGGTGGGGGAGAGGAGGGCGGGGTTTCGGTTGGCGGGTGGGGTTTAGGCTCGCTCGAGCGCCTGCGCCCGCGCGGCAGGCGGTGCCTGGCCCGGGCTCATGGTGGGCCGGTTGCTCGCTGCACTCGCAACTCGCAGGGCATTCCGCGGCCCGGCCTGCGCNCGTTCAGACAGCTGCCGCGAGTCAGTTGTTCATTTCAAGCTCGCCTGCGGCTCGCAACGGCCGGGCCGCGGAAAGCCCGGCTCGTCCCACAAATCGCCCGGGCCAGGCACCGCCTGCCGCGTGGAGACAGGGTGCGGGGGTGGGCAGGGATCGACTAAGCCGTGCTGCTCGCTTCGGCTCCGGGGCGCCCCCACCCTGCCCTCCCCCGGAGGGGGAGGGAAAAGACAAGGGCTCCGGACCGAGACACGCACAACGAGCAGCGGCTATTCCTCCCTCCCCCTCCGGGGGAGGGTTGGGGTGGGGGCGGTGGCGGTGGAGAGCGCAGCGTGAGACTCCCTGGGCCCTGCCAACGAATCACCTCTGCCTCCAGCGGCAGGGGGTCCCCGGCGGGGGGCGATTTCTGTGCCGAGCGTCGCGCAGTGGTGCGGGCCCTGCGAGCCCGCGGCAAGCGGGCGCAGCTCGTCGATCAACCACTGACTCGCGGAAACTGTCTGAACGGAGCGGTGCGCAGCAGCGCGGAGTGAGTTTTTTCCGCGAGGGCCCGCACCACTCAAGCGATGCGCGCAGCAAAGCGAAGCGTCAGCGAGCTCGGAGAGGCACAGCATGAGCCCCCCGCCGGGGACCCCCTGCCGCAGGCAACGAACAGCAATGCGCCATTGACCAAGCTGCCGCAGGCAACGGAAGCTAGAAAAGAACTACTCAGGCCGCGCGGACCGCCGCCGGTTCGCCTTGCGCGCGACCGTCCGAGCGTGCCTGCCACTTCAACACCAGCACCGTCCCCACGACCATCCCCACGATCGCCAACACCGACCCCGTGGACAACAGCGCAGCCCCCGTCACGCCATTCCCCACCGAGCACCCCAGCGCCGTCACACCCCCGAACCCCATCAGCGCCCCACCCACCACGCTGTGCCGCAACTCGCGCACGGTGGCGAACGATTCGACCTGGTACTCCCCGCGCCAGCGCGCGCTGGCGTGGCTGCCCAGCACGATGCCCAGCGACAGCATCACGCCGAAGGTGGCGACCGTGTTCTTGTCCGTCCACAGCGTGAGCAGGTCCAGCGCATTGGCCAGCGGCGCCACGAACGACAGGCCCTCGGGCCGCTTGCCCTGCGTGCCCAGCCAGGCCGGGTCCAGCGTCTCGGGATGCTCGGCCACGAAGCCGACGCGACCGGTCAGGTAGAACGCCAGCGCGAGCACCAGGCCCACGCCGAGCCCACCGGCCCACGCGGCCGCATCGAGCTGGCGCCGCGCGCGCCAGGCGAACAACGCGGTGCCCGCGACCAGCAGCGCGGTGAGCGCCGCGCGCACGAGGCCGGCCGGCGTGGCCAGGGCGCCGCCCAGCAGCGAACCCAGGTCCTGCGGGTGCGACAGCGTGACCGACAGGCTGTCGAACAGGCCCACGCGCGGCACGGCGAGGATGCCGCGCAGCGTCATGACGGCCACGACGGCGATCACGAGCAGCGTGACCCCGGCGGTGAGATCGCCCGCACCGGCCTTGACCAGGCAGCGTTGCGGGCAGCCCGGCGCCAGCATCATCCCGATGCCGAACAGCAGGCCGCCGGCCAGCGCCGAGAACCAGAGCAGGCGCTCATTCCAGGCCAGCGTGCGGCCGGCGTCGAACAGGCCCAGGCCGATCATCGACTGCAGCAGCACCGCACCGACCGCGATGGCCAGCACCCAGGAAAAGAGCCGCGCCGGCCCCTGGAAGGTCACCCAGTCGGCGATGCCGCCGCGCACGCAGAACCGCGTGGACTGCGCCACCGCGCCCAGCAGCAGGCCCAGGGGCAGGGCGCCCCAGACCACGGCACGGGTCAGGAACGCGAGGGTTTCGGGCGTGGCATTCATCTCGGGGGGCACTGCGTGGGGGAGGGCGGACGATGATAAACGCCGCGCTGTCGGCGAGCCTCGGGGCCCGCCGATGGCCGCGAAGGCCGATCAGCCGCCAAGCGGCTTCATCGCCGCGAAGTCCGGCATCGCGCCGCTGGCAAAGCCGGGACCGGCCAGCGAGCCCAGGGCCAGCCGCCCGTCGCGCAGGCGCAGCCGCACCGCGCCGTGGCTGTGCTCGTACAGGTCGGGATGCGCCTGCAAGAAGCGCTGCTGCTCCGCCTGCGGCACCGCGGCCAGGCCGTCGACGTAGTGGTGGCCATTGCGCTCCACGTGCCGGATGCCCAGCAGGTTCACCAGGGCCAGGTCCTGCTGCACCGACAGGCCGGCCTGGGTGGTCAGGTCCTCGGCCGACATGAAGAACGCTTCGCGTCCCAGCTCGCGGTTCCAGCGCGTGCAGCGGGCGGCGTTCAGCAGCGACTTGTAGAAGCCCTTGCAGGTCTTGGACGAGACGCCGCTGTAGCCGCGCTCGCGCGCCTGCACGAACGAGTCGAGCTCGCCGTCCGATTCGTCCACGATGACCGGCTTGCCCAGGTCGGTGCCGCGCAGGTCCTCCTGCAGCGCCAGCTTGCGGGCGATGGGCTGTTCGATGAAGCGCACCGACGACCACAGGCGCGCCAGCGCGGGGGTGGCGCGCACGGCCGCGACCAGTTCGGCCACGCCGGCGGCCGAGGTGTACTGCTCGTTGCCGTCCAGCGAAACGAAGTACGCCTGCGGGCTGCGGTCCAGCACCGCCGCGATGGCGCGCAGCCGCTCCAGGTCGGCTGCGACCTGGCCGCCCACCTTGAGCTTGAACCAGCGGTGGCCGTAGGTGGCGATCACCTCCTCCAGCGTCTCGGGCAGGCCGTCGTCCACGCGCTGCGACAGGTCCTGCGCCGTGATGGCATCGACCAGGCCCACGGTGTGGCGGGCCTCGATGTCGCCCTGGGGCGAGAGGCCGGAGAGGAAGGCCTCCAGGTCCAGGCCCTCGAACTCGCGCCGGCCCGCGCCGATGCCCGCCAGGGGGCCGCGCACCGCTTCGTAAAACGACACGCCCTGCAGCCGGCAGGCCGCGTCGAGCACGGCACGATCGAGCAGCGCGGGGCCGTAACTGGCCAGCAGCGGATTGAAGCCCTGCGCGGCGGACGCGGCCTGGTGAGCGTCGTGGTGCCGCGCGAAGTGGCCGAAGGCCGAAGCCGGCGCGGCATCGGACAGGTAGGCGTCGCGCGCCAGCCGCAGCACCTGCCGCAGCTGGTCGAAGTTGTCCTCGTTGGACAGCTGCAGGTTCTTGTCGAACCACTTGGGCGCCATCAGTTCGGCCGCGGCGCCCCAGCCGGAGCGGCCGTCCGCCGTCTCGACCCGCGCGCGCACGAAGGCCTGCGGGCATTCGGTCAGCGTCACCACGCCGAAGCGGAAGGGCAGCCGCAGCCGCACCGGCCGCTCGTACAGCTCGATCTCGCGCAGCTTGACCCGCATCGCTTCAGCCATGGCCGATCCCCTGCAGCACGCCGCGCAGGTAGCCGATGGCCCGGGCCGCGCAGCCCGGCCCGTCGGGCACGTAGTCGAAGGGCTCGACGGCGATCGTGTCGCCATAGTGGCCCTGGCGCTGCATCTCGCGCAGCGTGCGCAGGATGGGCGCGAAGTCCATCGCGCCCTGGCCGGGGCCGCGCCGGTTGGGGTCGTTCACCTGCACGTGGGCGATGTGGCCGGTGGGCATCCAGCGTGCCATCAGCTCGTGCACCGGCTCCTGCTCGGCCTGGCCGGCGGCGCTGCAGTCGATCATGGTCTTGAACGCAGGGCTGCCGATCTCCTGGACCATGCGCGCCGCCTCGGCCACCGTGTTGACGAAGTCGGTCTCGTTGCGTGACAGCGGCTCCAGGCAGTAGGTGACGCCGCAGGCCTCGGCCCGCCGCGCGGCGCGTTGCAAGACCTCGCGTGCGCGCTCCCAGGCCTGCTCGCGCGTGGCGCCCGCGGGCACCGAGCGCTGGCGCGGCGAGCCGTGCACCAGGTAGCGGCCGCCCATGGCGGCGCACAGTCCCACCAGCCGCTCCATCACGGCGGCGGTGCGGCCGCGCAGCACCGCGTCATCGGAGACGATCGACAGGCCCGGAGGCGCCACCAGCAGCCAGTGCAGGCCGGTGATCGCCAGCCCGTGGTCGGCGGCGGTGCGGTGGAACTGCTGCGCCTGCGCGTCGGTGATGCGCAGCGGGTCCTCGGCCAGCGTGAAGGGCGCCACCTCCAGCCCGTCGTAGCCCAGGGCCGCCGCCAGCTTGCACTGCTGCTCGAACGGCAGCGGCTGCAGCACCTCGTTGCACAGCGCGATCTTCATCGCGGCTGCCTCCGCAGGAGGCCCCACACCCGGGTGTTGATCGCCCGCACGCGCCGGTTGAACCCCGGCACGTACATCAGCATGGTGAACACGGTGACGGCGGCGAGCAGCGCGCAGATGGGCCGGGTGAAGAAGGGCGTCAGGTCGCCGTTGCTCAGCGTGAGGCCCCGGCGCAGGCTCTTGTCCAGGATGTCGCCGAGCACGATGCCCAGCACGAAAGGCGGGATCGGGTAGTTCAGCCGCCGCAGCACGAAGCCGCACACGCCGATGAACAGCATGATGTAGACGTCGAAGAGGCGCGAGGCGATGGCGAACGAGCCGACGGTGCACAGCACCATGATGACCGGCATGATGATGGTGCGCGGGATGCGGATGATGGCCAGCAGCGGCCGCACCAGGAACAGGCCGAAGAACAGCATCGCCAGCGTGGCCAGCAGCGTCATGGCCACCACGTCGAACACGAACTGCGGCTGGTTCACCATCAGCATCGGGCCCGGCTGCACGCCGTGGATGATCATCGCGGCCATCAGCACGGCCGACGGCGCCGAGCCCGGGATCGCCAGCGCCAGCGCCGGGATGATGCCGCCGGGGATCGATGCGTTGTCGCCGGTCTCGGCGGCCATCAGCCCCTCGACCGAGCCCTTGCCGAACTGCTCCTTCTCGCGGCTGGCGCGGCGCGCGGCGGCATAGGACGACCAGGCCGCCATGTCCTCGCCCACGCCCGGCAGGATGCCGATGTAGACGCCGATCACGCCCGACCGCAGGATGGTGCGCCAGTACTGGACCACGTCGCGGATGCGCGGGATCACCGAGTCGGCGCTGTTCACCATCGCCTTGCGGATGGGCTCGGAGAGCACGGTGAGGATCTCCGCCAGCCCGAAGGCGCCGATCAGCGCCGGGATCAAGGAGAGCCCGCCGGACAGCTCGGGCACGCCGAAGGTGAAGCGGTCGTGCGCGTGCATGCCGTCCTGGCCGATCAGCGTGAGGAACAGCCCCGCGAAGCCCATCAGCCAGCCCTTGACCGGGTCGCTGCCGGCGATGGTGCCGGACATCATCACGCCGAACAGCGCCAGCCAGAAGAACTCGAAGGCGCCGAAGGACAGCGCCATCTCGCCCAGCGCCGGCGTGAGCAGCGCCAGGCAGAGGATGCCGAACAGCGACCCGGCGACCGAGCCGCAGGTGGCGATGCCCATGGCGCGGCCGGCCTGGCCCTTGAGCGCGAGCTGGTAGCCGTCCAGGCACGCGGCCGCGTTGGCCGCGGTGCCGGGGATGTTCAGCAGGATGGCCGTGCGGCTGCCGCCGTAGATGGCGCCGACGTACGCGCAGATCAGGATCAGGATGGCGTCGTTGGGCGGCATCTGGATCGTCAGCGTGGTCAGCAGCGCGATCGCCAGCGTGGCCGACAGCCCCGGCATGCAGCCCACGAGGATGCCCACCAGCGTGGCCCCGAGCGCGTACACCAGCGGCCAGAAGGTGAAGAACGCCGCCAGCGAGCGGCCCAGCGCGTACAGGCCGTCCAGCATCAGGGCAACCGCACGAGGAAGACGTGCTGGAACAGCATCGCGATGCCCACGCCGGCGAACAGCGCGACGGCCGCCGCCAGCGCGAGGCCGCGGCCGACCTGGCCGGCCGCGCGGCGCTCGGGCCACTGCAGCAGGGCGATGTGCAGGAACAGGTACGCCGGCGCCGCCACCCAGAACGGCAGCCCGTGGCCCACCAGCCCGGCCGCGAAGCCGATGCACAGCACCAGCGTGATGCCGGCGCGGCGCCAGTCGAGCGAGGCCTCGGGATCGGTGCCGCCTTCCGGGGTGAGCGCGCCGCGCCGCAGCGAGCGCAGCACGATCGCCAGCGCCGTCAGCGTGATGAGCACGCCTAGGATGCCGGGCACCAGGCCGGGCGCGGCGAACGGCGGCACGCCCTGCTTGTCGAGCCGGTCCATGTTCCAGGCGCCGACGGCGATGGCCACGCCGATCACGGCCCACACGCCGCCGGACACGAGGTCCGAGCGCGGCGAGGGCAGCCTTTCCTGCGGAGCGTCCATCCCGTCAGGGCCGGGGGATGCCCACCTTGTCGGGCGAGACCTTGGCCTTGCCGGTGTCCTGCATCAGCCACGCGTTGGCGGCGATCGCCGGCATGGCGGCGCTGAGCGCGGCGTCGCCGGCCACCGGGGCGAAGAGCGCGCCGCGGGTGGTGGCGTACTTCTTGAGCGCCTCGCTCTTGCCGATGTGCTCGGTCCAGACCTGCTGCACCGTGGCCACGACTTCCGGCGGCACGCCCTTGGGGATGAAGATGCCGAAGTAGTTGGTGGGCACCTTGATGCCGGGCACGAACTTGGTGATCGGCTCGATGGTGCCGAAGCCTTCCAGCTCCAGCGGCTTGTCGCTCACCGCCGCCAGCGGGCGGATGCGCTTGCCGCGGATGAAGTCGGCCTGCTCGACCGCCAGCTGGGTCGTGAGGTCGGTTTCGCCGGCCACGGTGGCCACGGCCGCGGGGTTGCCGCCGTCGTAGGTGACATGGCGGTACTTCACGCCGGTGGCGCGCGAAATCAGCTCCATCGCGTTGTGGCCGCCGGAGGTGACGCCGGCGGTGGCCACCTTCACCTCGTCGGGCTTGGCCTTCATCGCGTCGAGCAGTTGCTTCATGTCCTGCCAGGGCCGGCCGGCGTTGACGCCGACCACCGGCACGTTGGCCACGGTGAGGAACAGGTGCCACTGGGTGGCCGGGACGTCCAGCATGCCCAGCGTCTGGTAGGCGCCCAGGTCCTGCGCCGCGCCCGCCGCCCAGGTGTAGCCATCCTTGGGCGCGTCCCACACGCTCTTGGTGCCGATGGAGCCGGAGGCGCCCGGCTGGTTGACGATCACGATCTTCTGGCCCAGCACCTTCTCCAGCTCGGCGGCGGTGACGCGCGTGACCTGGTCGGTGGAGCCGCCCGCGGCCCAGGGCACGACCAGGTTGATCGGCTTGCTCGGCTTCCACTGCTGCGCCATCGCCGGCGCGGCCAGCCCGACGGCCAGCGCGGCCAGGGAGAGGGACTTCAGGAAGAAGCGCTTGTGCATGGTGGGTCTCCGGTTAATTCCCCAGGCGGTGAATTGAGTGACTCTAGAGTGGGGGTGTCGGGGGTGTCAACGCGGCTTGCCCTAGTGGCCCGTCGGCGAGGGTCGTCACGCCAGCCAGCGCTCGCGGTTGGCGGCGACGAAGTCGTCGTCCACCAGGTGCGGGTAGTCGCGCTGCACGCGGCTGAGCTCGGCGGCCTGGCCGGGGCTCAGCCCTTCGGCCGGGTCCAGGCACCAGATGCCTTCGAGCAGCCCCTGGCGGCGCAGCACCTCGTGGCAGCCGGCGATGCAGCCGTGGAAGTCGTGGGCCACGTCGAACAGCGCGGCGTTGCAGTCGGTGACCTGGGCGTCCAGCGCGAGCAGGTTCATCGGCACCTGGCCCGCATCGACCGCCGCGTGGATCACCGCCAGCAATTCCACCGCGCGCTGGGTCCACACGCTCCAGTGCCCGAGCAGGCCGCCTCGCACGCGCACGGTGACCGGCTGGCCGTCGCGCGGGAAGGTGAAGGGCGCCAGCAGGTCCAGCACGATGTGGTCGTCGTTGCCGGTGTAGAGCGTCACGCGATCCTCGGCCCGGGCCGCGATCACGCCGCGGATCACGTCGAGCGTGCGGTAGCGGTGGAAGGGCGCCATCTTGATCGCGACCACGTTGTCGATGGCGGCGAAGCGCGCCCAGAACGAGGCCGGCAGCGCGATGCCGCCCACCGCCGGCTGCAGGTAGAAGCCGACCAGCGGCATCTCGGCGGCCACGGCTTCGCAGTGGCGCACCAGCTCGTCTTCGCTCGCGCCCTTCATCGCGGCCAGGCTGAGCAGGCCGGCGTGGTAGCCGAGGCCGCGCGCGATGCCCGCCTCGCGAACGGCCTGTTCGGTGCGGCCGGACAGGCCGGCGACCATGAACAGCGGGCGCCGGCCGCCGATCGGTTCCCACTCGCGGGCGGTCTGCATGGCGAGCGACAGCACCGGCTCGTAGAGGCCGGTCTCGCGGATGGCGAACTGGGTGGAGTGCACCCCGACCGCCACGCCCCCCGCGCCGGCGTCCAGGTAGTAGCGCGTCATCGCGCGCTGGCGGCGCTCATCGAGGCGGCGCTCGGCGTCGAGCGCGAGCAGGTGCGCGGGGATGACGGCGCCGCGTCGCAGGACGGCGAGGGAGTCGGCGGGGATGTCGGTGCGGTGCATAGGGCGTCGTCATTCCCGCGAAGGCGGGAATCCAGTGCGTCCGCCTTCGGCCGACTGCCGGAAGCCCTGGATCCCCGCCTTCGCGGGGATGACGGCGAGGGCGGGTCCCCGCCTCCGCGCGGACGACGGGATCCTCCGCGAGGCCGACGGGTTCCTCGGCCAAAACGACGGTTCAGTACTTCCCATCCCGCGCCTCGTAATGCGTCGGCTTGCCCAGGCTGGCGCCGCCGCGCGACACCCAGTCGGCCGTCCAGTCCAGCATGCGGTCCAGCCCCACCTGCGGCGGCCCGAACAGCCGGAAGGCTTCGCTGCAATCGACCAGCCAGGCCGTGGGCGCCTCCTGGCCTTGCAGCACCGGCTCGATGCCCAGGCGCTCGCCCAGCGCGCGCGCCACGTCGCGGATGGCGATCTTCGGTCCGCTGATGTTCAGCGGTGCGGTGGGCGACTCGCAGTGCGCCAGCGAGCGCAGCGCCCAGTCGTTGGCCTCGCCCTGCCAGATGATGTTGGCGTGGCCCATGGACAGGTCGATCGGCTCGCGGCGCAGCACCTTCTGCGCCACGTCGTGCAGCACGCCATAGCGCATGTCGATCGCATAGGACAGCCGCAGCAGCCGGCCCGGCGTGCGGTGCTGGTGCGAGAAGTGCTCGAACATGCGCTCGCGCGCCACGCAGGAGTTGGCGTACTCGCCCGATGGCGCGGTGGGCGGCGTGGCCTCGGGCGCGCCCGGGCCGCCGGTCTCCACGAAGGGGTAAACGCAGGCGGTGGAGAAGGCGACGATGCGCGAGCGGCGGAAGCGCTCGGCCACCAGCGCCGGCACGTGCGCGTTCATCGCCCAGGTCAGCCATTCGCTGCCGGTGGAGCCGAACTTGCGGCCGGCCATGAACACCACGTTGGGCGCGTCGGGCAGGGCGGCCAGCGCCTCGCGCGACAGCAGGTCGGCCTCCAGGCAGGTGATGCCTTCGCGCTCCAGTTCCTGGCGCAGGCCCGGCTGCGAGAAGCGCGCGACGCCGACCACGCGGCGCAGCGGGTCGGCCCGCTTGGCCATGCGCGCCAGCGTCGGGCCCATCTTGCCGCCCACGCCCAGCACCAGCAGGTCGCCTGGCGCGCGTCGCAGCGCGTCGACCAGCGCTTCGGAAGGGCGCGACATCTCGTCCTCGAGTTGCGCGACGGTGGTGAAACGCTCGGGCAGGCTCATCGGTGTGCGGGGCAAAACCGCCATCATTCACGTTCCGGTGAATTGCAGCCATCCGGCCCCACCCGTAGAACGAAAGGGCTGTTCGGTCCTCCGTCCGGTCCTACGCCGCGGGACAGGCGTGTCCGACCGGCGGGCCGCGGCCGCACCCCTAAGGTCGGCCCATGGCGCGAGAGAAGTCCAGGCCCGATCCGTCCCGGTCCGACCCCGGCCCAGGCCCCGGCGAACATCCCGATGAGCCTGCCGCGCCCAAGCCGGGCGGAGGCTGCGTGCGCGTGCGCGGCGCCCGGGAGCACAACCTGAAGGACGTGGACGTGGACATCCCGCGCGACGCGCTGGTGGTGTTCTCCGGCGTGTCGGGCTCGGGCAAGTCGTCGCTGGCCTTCGGCACGCTGTACGCCGAGGCGCAGCGCCGTTACCTGGAATCGGTGTCGCCCTACGCGCGCCGGCTGATCGACCAGGTGGGCGTGCCCGATGTGGACTCCATCGAAGGCCTGCCGCCGGCCGTGGCCCTGCAGCAGCAACGCGGCTCGCCGAGCACGCGCTCGTCGGTGGGCAGCGTGACCACCATCTCCAGCTCGCTGCGCATGCTGTACTCGCGCGCCGGCAGCTACCCGCCCAAGCAGCCCATGCTGTACGCGGAGGACTTCTCGCCCAACACGCCGCAGGGCGCGTGCCCGCGCTGCCATGGCCTGGGGCAGGTGTACGAGGTCACGGAAGACTCGATGGTCCCGGACCCCTCGCTCACCATCCGCGACCGCGCCATCGCCGCGTGGCCGCCCGCGTGGCACGGGCAGAACCTGCGCGACATCCTGGTCACGCTGGGGTACGACGTCGACACGCCCTGGCGCGATCTGCCGAAGAAGGACCGCGACTGGATCCTCTTCACCGACGAGGCGCCCACGGTGCCGGTGTACGCCGGCTTCTCTCCGAAGGAAACGAAGGCCGCGCTGCGCCGCAAGATGGACCCCAGCTACATGGGCACCTTCACCAGCGCGCGCAACTACGTGCTGCAGACCTTCGCCACGACCGAGAGCGCCATGATGAAGAAGCGGGTGTCGCGCTTCATGCGCTGGGCCTGCTGCCCGGCGTGCGAAGGCAAGCGGCTCAAGCCCGAGGCGCTGTCGGTGACCTTCGCGGGCCTGGACATCGCGCAGCTGTCGCAGCTGCCGCTGGGCGAGGTGAGCGAGCTGCTGGCGCCGGCCGCGCGCGGCGACCTGCACGCCGACGAAGGGGGCAAGGTGCTGGACCGCGCGAGCGCCCGCAAGGCGGTGCAGGCCCGCGTGGCCCAGGGCGGGTCGGCTCACGCGGCGGCGCCCGACGTGCGCCGCACGCCCAACCTGTCGGAGGAAAAGCGCATCGCCGCCCAGCGCATCGCGCGCGACCTGATGGGCCGCATCGCGACGCTGCAGCAGCTCGGCCTGGGCTACCTGTCGCTGGACCGGGCCACGCCCACGCTGTCGCCCGGCGAGCTGCAGCGCCTGCGCCTGGCGACGCAACTCGGCTCGCACCTGTTCGGCGTCGTGTACGTGCTGGACGAGCCCTCGGCCGGCCTCCACCCGGCCGACAACGAGGCACTGTTCTCCGCGCTGCAGCGGCTCAAGGCCGCGGGCAACACGCTGTTCATCGTGGAGCACGACGTGGGCACCATGCGCCGCGCCGACTGGCTGGTGGACGTGGGCCCGGACGCCGGCGAGCACGGTGGCCGCGTGCTGTACAGCGGCCGCCCGGAGGGCCTGGCGGCGGTGAAGGCTTCGCGCACCCGGGCCTACCTGTTCGAGGAGCTGCCGGCGCCGGCGTCCTCGAACCGCGAGGCGCAGGGCTGGCTGCGCCTGCACGGCGTGCGGCGCAACAACCTGCAGGCGCTGGACGCCGAGTTCCCCCTGGCCTGCCTGACGGTGGTGACCGGCGTCTCCGGCTCGGGCAAGTCCAGCCTGGTCACGCAGGCCCTGCGCGAGCTGGTGGCGGCGAGGCTGGGCGCGGAGCCGGAAGTGCAGGAAGAGACCGACCCGCACGGCGTGCCGCCCCCGGACACCACGCCCGCGGAAGGCCGCCTCGAAGGCGCCGAGCGGATCGGGCGCCTGGTGCAGGTGGACCAGAAGCCGATCGGCCGCACGCCGCGTTCCAACCTGGCCACCTACACCGGCCTGTTCGACGCGGTGCGCAAGCTGTTCGCCGCCACGCCCGCCGCGCGCCGCAGACGCTACGACGCCGGGCGCTTCTCCTTCAACCTGCCCAAGGGCCGCTGCCCCACCTGCGAGGGCGAGGGCTTCGTGTCGGTCGAACTGCTGTTCATGCCCAGCGTGTATGCACCCTGTCCCGAGTGCCACGGCGCCCGCTACAACGCGCAGACGCTGGAAGTGACCTGGAACGACCGCAGCATCGCGCAGGTGCTGCGCATGACGGTGGACGAGGCCGCCGGCTTCTTCGCGCAGGAGCCCGCCGTGGCGCGGCCGCTGGCCGTGCTGCGCGACATCGGGCTGGGCTACCTGCGCCTGGGCCAGCCCGCCACCGAGCTGTCCGGCGGCGAGGCGCAGCGCATCAAGCTGGCGACGGAGTTGCAGCGCGCCAGCCGCACGCCCACGCTCTACCTGCTGGACGAACCCACCACCGGGCTGCACCCCGCCGACGTCGACCGCCTGATGCGCCAGCTGCACGGGCTGGCCGACGCCGGCCACACGGTGGTGGTGGTGGAACACGACATGCGGGTGGCGGCGCAGGCCGACTGGATCGTCGATGTCGGGCCCGGCGCCGGAGGCGAGGGCGGCCGCATCGTGGCGGCCGGCCGGCCGGTGGACGTGGCGGGCCGCAAGCTCGGCCGCACTTTTTCCTACCTCGCCGAAGCGCTGCGCCGCAGTACGCCGCGCCGCGAGCGGGGATAATCGCCGGTTCCACCGAAGCTCAACGCATCAGCAAGAAGCCCTCCCATGCTCGAGTTCCTCACCCCCGCCTTCTGGATCGCCGTCGGCCAGATCATCCTCATCGACATCCTGCTGGGCGGCGACAACGCCGTGGTGATCGCCCTGGCGTGCCGGGGCCTGCCGGCCAAGCAGCGCAAGATGGGCATCATCTACGGCACCGCCGGCGCCATCGTCCTGCGCGTCATCCTGATCGCGTTCGCGCTGGCGCTGCTGGCCATCCCGTACCTCAAGCTGGTCGGCGGCCTGCTGCTGGTGTGGATCGGGGTCAAGCTCATGCTGCCGCAGGACGACGACGACCACGGCAACATCGCGTCCAGCGACAAGCTCTGGGCCGCGGTCAAGACCGTGATCGTGGCCGACCTGGTGATGAGCGTGGACAACGTGCTGGCCATCGCCGGCGCGGCCGAGAGCGCGGGCCAGCACCAGCTGCCGCTGGTCATCTTCGGCCTGCTGGTCAGCATCCCCATCATCGTGGCCGGCAGCCAGCTGGTGCTCAAGCTGATGGACCGCTTCCCGGTCATCATCACCCTGGGCGCGATGCTGCTGGGCTGGATCGCCGGCCAGATGATCTTCACCGACCCCGGCCTCAAGCCCTACCTGCCGGAAGCGAAGGTCTGGGAGTACGTGATGGCGGGCGCGGGCGCCCTGATCGTGCTGGCCCTGGGCAAGGGCCTGGCGGCGCGGCGGCCGGCCAGCCAGGAAGCCGCCTGAGGAAGTACCGGATCCCCGCCTGCGCGGGGATGACGGTTTCCGCCTGCGCGGGGATCACGGCTTCCGCTTGCCGCCGGCCTCAACGCCGCCGGCGCAGCAGGTACACGGCCAGGCCCACCACGGCCGAGGCCACCACCGCTTTCTTCACGAAGCCGGCGCGGTTGTAGCGCCACTCCGCCGGCCCGCCCATCTCGCGGTAGAGGTTGGGCACATGGCCGTGGGCCAGGTCCTCGATCAGGCCTTCGCCCACGTTCACGCGGTCGGCCAGCATCAGGATCAGCCAGTGCCGCATGTCGCTCTCGCTGAAGCGGTAGGCGACGTCGCGCAGCTTGCCCGAGAGGCCCCGCGGCGGCGTGCTGGTGCCGAACACCGGCGTGAGGCCGGGCCGCTCCACCGAATGATGAATCTTGACGTGCGGCGTCTGCTGCTCGGGCGCGTCCCAGTGCACGCCCTCCAGCCGCGGGGGCGTGCGCTCGCGCGGCACGGCAGGGCGGTTGGCCGGGTCGAGGTCGGCGCCCCAGCCCTGGATGTGGGAGGTGTCGCCGTGCTGGCGGCGCACGTCGGGGTCGGTGCGCTCGGCATACGGCGCCTCGCGGCGGTCGGTGCCCGGGGTGGCGGGGGTGAGGGTGGTGTCCATGGGCGGTCCTCCTTCAATGCCGCACCGAGGGCGGGATCAGCACCGGCTTGATGCAGTGGTCCAGCTTGCTGGAAAAGAGGTGGTAGCCGTCGGCCACGTCCTCCAGCGGGATCCGGTGGGTGATGACTTCGCTGGGCTTGAGGCGCCCGGCCTGGATGTGCTCGATCAGCCGCGGCAGGTGGCGCTTGACGCTGGCCTGGTTCATGCGCAGCGTCAGGCCCTTGTTGATCGCATTGCCGATCGGCACCGCGTTGAAGGTGGGCCCGTAGACGCCGACGATGGACACCGTGCCGCCCTTGCGGACCGAGTTGATGCACCAGTGCAGCGCGGTGGCCGCCCCGGCCTGCAGGGGCACCGTGACGCCGGTGAAGCGCTGGAGCGCGTTGCCGTCGGCTTCGGCGCCCACGGCGTCGATGCACACGTCCGGCCCCAGTCCGTCGGTCATCTGCTTCAGGTGCACGGCCATGTCGCGCACCTCGCGGAAGTTGATCGTCTCGCACTGCGCGAAGCGCTTGACGAACTCCAGCCGGTAATCGAGGTGGTCCACCGCGATCACGCGGCCGGCGCCCATGAGCCAGGCCGACTTTGCGGCAAAGATGCCGACCGGCCCGGCGCCGAACACCACCACGGTGTCGCCTTCCTTGATGTCGCCCATCTCGGCGGCCTGGTAGCCGGTGGGGAGGGCATCGGTCAGAAGCACCGCGTCGTCCAGGTCCATGTCGGGCGGGATGATCGTGGGGCCGACGTCGGCCATCGGCACCCGCACGTATTCGGCCTGCCCGCCGTCGTAGCCGCCGGTGGTGTGCGAGTAGCCGTAGATGCCACCCACCGCGGTGGCATTCGGGTTGGTGTTGTGGCAGTTGCTGTACAGCTCCTTGCGGCAGAAGAAGCAGCTGCCGCAGAAGATGTTGAAGGGCATCAGCACGTGGTCGCCCTTGCGCAGGTTCTGCACCGAGGAGCCGACCTCCTCGATGATGCCGGTGAACTCGTGCCCGAACGTCATGCCGACGCGGGTGTCGGGCACCAGCCCGTGGTACAGGTGCAGGTCGGAGCCGCAGATGCACGAGCGCGTGACGCGCACGATGGCGTCTTGCGGGTGCTCGATCTCGGGCTCGGCCTTGTGCACCGCGCGCACGCGGTAGGGGCCTCGGTAGTTCATCGCCAGCATGGGGGGGACTCCGTTTCCTTGGGGGTTGAAGTGCGTGAAGGGCAAGCCGCGTGCCTCGCCGCCGCGGCCCCCGCGTCGCGCGGTTCGCCCGCACAATGGCGGCGATGAGCAAGACCGTCTGCCTGATCGGCGCGCCCACCGACGTGGGCGCCAGCGTCCGCGGCGCGGGCATGGGACCGGACGCGCTGCGCGTGGCCGGCCTGATGGAGGCGCTGCGCGCGCACCGGCTGGACGTGGTGGACCACGGCAACCTCGCGGGCCCGCCCAACCCCTGGCAGCCGCCGCAGGGCGGGCTGCGCCACCTCGACGAGGTGGTGGCCTGGAACCGCGCCGTGTACGCCGCGGTCGACCAGGCGCTGGGCCAAGGCCAGGTGCCGCTCGTCATGGGCGGCGACCATTGCCTGGCGATCGGCTCCATCAGCGCGGTGGCGCGCCACTGCCGCGCCGTCGGCAAGCAGCTGCGCGTGGTCTGGCTGGACGCGCACACCGACGTCAACACCGAGACCATCAGCCCCAGCGGCAACCTGCACGGCATGCCGGTGGCCTGCCTGCTGGGCCACGGACCGAAGTCGCTGGTCGGCTGGAGCGGCGAGCCGGCGGCGGTCACGCCCGAGCAGATCGATTTCATCGGCATCCGCAGCGTGGACGCGGACGAGAAGCAGGCGATCCGCCAGCTCGGGCTGCAGGTGTTCGACATGCGGCACATCGACGAGAACGGCATGCGCACCACCATGTCCGAGGTGCTGCAGGACGTGCACGAGGACACCCACCTGCACGTGAGCTTCGACCTCGACTGCCTGGACCCGCTGGAGGCGCCCGGCGTGGGCACCGGCGTGCGCGGCGGGCCCACCTACCGCGAGATGCAGCTGTGCATGGAGATGATCGCCGACACCGGACGGCTGGGTTCGCTGGACGTGGTCGAGATCAACCCGGCGCTGGACGTGCGCAACCGCACGGCCGAGCTGGCCGTGGAGTTCGTGCAGAGCCTCTTCGGCGCCTCCACGCTGGTGCGCTGAGCCTTCGCGTTTCCGGCTCGTCACCTTTGCGCCGAGTTGTGAACGCCCGTGGCGGGGGTGCTCGGCCGGCGTATCGTCGGTTGGAAGAGCACGACGATGGACCCGGCGATCGAGAACCTGGACCTGGGACCGCCGCCCTCGCCTCCGATCCTCTCGCGGGGGCTGCCGGTGGCGGTCGTCGCGCACGTGCTGCTGGCCGTTGCCCTGGCCTGGGGCGTGCAATGGAAGCGCCAGCCCGATCCCGCCATGGCCGCGATCCCGCTGCCGCCGGTGACGGCCGCCGCGCCGTCGACGGCCACCATGGGCGCGGGTCCCGCAGCAGCCGTGCCGGCGCAGCCTGCCGCTGCCGCGCCTGCACTCCCGCCGCCCCAGGTCGTCGCGCGCAACACCGTTCCCGTCGTCCCGCGTCCGGAGCCCGCCGAACGCGTGTCGCCCAGCTTCGACTGCGCCAAGGCCCGGTCGACGACCGAACGCCTGATCTGCGCCGACCCGGAGCTCTCGCGCCAGGACCGCGACCTCGGGCGCCTCTTCGCGCGCGCCCAGGCGGCCTCGCCCGACCCGCGGGCTTTCAGGCGCGCGAGCGATGCGGAGTGGTTCCGACGCGAACGCGAGTGCCGCGACCGCGAGTGCCTGCTGCGCTGGTACGCGCAAAGGCGCGAGCAGCTGACCGCTGCCCTGAACACGGAGGGTGCCGCGCGCTGAGCGCCGGCCGATGAATCGCGGCGCTCAGGGCGCCGCCGGCGAAGCCCTGGTCCTGGCCTTCTTCACGTACTCCGGCTGGAACGCGCGCAGCGTGTTGTCGGCGAAAGCCACCGTCACTTCGGTCGCGCTGGCCTGCCGCACTTCGCCCCGGCCGTAGCGCTTGACCAGGACGATGTCGCCCGAGGCGAACACGGCGTGCGCCGCGCGGTCCGGTTCCTGCGGCGAAGCCTCGGCCGCCTGGGCCGTCGCCAGCACTGCTTCCTGGCGGGCGATGCGCAGGCAGTTGTCGCAATGCCCGCAGCGTTCGAAGCTGGTCTCGCCTTCCAGGTGGTCCAGCAGCAGGCGCCAGCGGCACTGGCCGGTCTGCGCGTAGAACACCATGCGCTCCAGCGTGCCGCGGTCCTGTTCGCGCTTGTCGCGGTAGGCCGCCATCAGCGGGCGCAGGGCCTCGCCCTCCAGGCCGCGCCGCAGCAGGCGCACGGTGCCGTCCGCCTCCATCGCCACCACCTTCTGGCGGCGCAAGAGGCCCAGGGCCACCTGCAGCTTGGCGCGCGGGCGTCCCAGTCGCGCCTGCAGCAGGGGCAGGGTCCAGGACCCGCCCTCGTGGGGTGGCCCGCTCAGGGCCTCGTACATCGCCACCGCGTCGTCGTCGGTGGGGTAGCGGCCGACCAGGAAGAATTGCTGCACCGCCTTGTCCGCGCGCAGGTACAAGAGCCGGCACAGCGCAGCCTGGCCGTCGCGGCCGGCGCGGCCGGCCTCCTGGTAGTAGGACTCCAGGCCCGACGGCAGCTGGTAGTGCAGCACGAAGCGGATGTCGGGCTTGTCGATGCCCAGGCCGAAGGCGTTGGTGGCCACCATCACGCGCACCGAGCCGTCCATGAAGGCCTCCTGCGCCGCGTGGCGCTCGGTGGCCGCGAGCTTGCCGTGGTACAGGCCCACCGATTCGCCCGCCCCCTGCAGCGCCTCGTGCACCGCGACCGCGGCCTTCACGGTGGCGGTGTAGACCAGCCCGCTGCCTTCGACGGCCTTGACGAAGGCCAGCGCGCGTTCGAGCTTGTGCTCCTCGCGCGCCACCTGCTCGACCTCGAGCGCGAGGTTGGGGCGGTAGGCGCCGGTGTTGATGATCCCGCCGCGCGCGATGCCCAGCTGCTGCGCGATGTCGCGCGCGACGTCTTCGGTGGCCGTGGCGGTCAGCGCCAGCACGGTGGGCTGGCCCAGCGCCTTCAGCGCGGGGCCGATGTCCAGGAACGCGGGGCGGAAGTCGTGTCCCCACTGCGAGATGCAGTGCGCCTCGTCCACCACCAGCAGGCTGGTGGGATGGCGCGCGAGTTGGTCGACGAAGCCGGGCTCGGCGAGCTTCTCCGGCGTGGTCATCACGATGCGGGCGCTGCCGTCCAGAGCCGCGGCCAGCGCGGTGCGCGCTTCTTCGCTGTCGGTCGCGCTGTTCAATTGCACCGCGGCGATGCCGTGCTCGCGCAGGGCCTCGACCTGGTCCTTCATCAGGGCGATCAGCGGCGAGACAACCACCGTGCGGCCGGGCAGCAGCAGCGCCGGCACCTGGTAGCACAGCGACTTGCCCGCGCCGGTGGGCATGATGGCCAGCGTGGCCTGGCCGGCCAGCACCTGGTCGATGACCGCGCGCTGGCCCGGCCGCAACCGCTGCAGGCCGAAGGTGTCCTTCAGGACGGTGGCGACGCGCCTGGCGCGCGCGGAAGCGGACTCGGTGCGCGGGCCCGCCATGGGTCAGCGGTCGGCGTCGCCGTCCGCCGCGTCGGCGTCGCTGTCGGCATCCAGGTCGGTGAACTCCCGGGCGTCGGTGTCGGCTTCGGGGAATCCCCGGCCCGAACCGGGACCATCGTCCAGCGCGTCGGCGTCTTCGTCGCCTTCCTCCGCGCCCATGCGCACGATGCGGTCGGGCGCGATGTCGGCGCCTTCGATCGCCTCGGGGCCGTACACGGAACCGCGCTCGCCGGTGCCCGAGCCGTCGGAGTCGGCGTGGTCTTCGCGCGTGCCGATGGCGTCGCTGCCGGAGTCGGAGTTGTCGCTCGGGCCCAGCAGGTCGCTGCTGCGGCCGCTGGGCTGGGCGGGCGCCGGATCGGCGCCCAGGATGCTGCTGTAGGCCATGGGGATTGCCTCCTGGTTCGACGCCAGTGTGCGGCGCGGGCCTGCCGATTGCCGTCGGAACCCGAGTGCGTTCGCTGTGGGACTAGGGCTACGGCGGAGCCCTCGCACCGATCGAAGGAGACAACCCCCATGGAGCAACCCCCGGCCTCTGGAAGGCCCGTGCCGCTGACCTGCCCGGAGTGTGGCGGCACCCTGTCGGAATTGCCGGTAGCGCGGCCCCCGCGCTACCGCTGCCATACCGGTCACGCGTTCACCGCCACCGACCTGGTGAGCGCCCAGGCCCGGCGCAACGATGCCGCCCTGCAGTCCAGCCTGCGCGTGCTCCAGGTGCGCGAGCAGCTGCTTCGGCGGGTGGCCGCGGTCTCGCGCAACATCGGCGAGGAGGCGCAGGCGCAAGCGGGACTGCGGCAGGCGGCCAAGGTGCGCGAGCAGGCGCGGCGGCTGGCCGGCCTGTTGGAGCAGGAGACCGGCGGCGCATAATCTCCGGCCCCCCACCTCCCCCAGCATCCGGATGGCCGAAGCGCCCACGCCCGCACGCAGACAAGAGGACATCGACAGCGACCGCGACGACATCGCCCCGGGCAGCGGCCACGGGCCCGTGCCGCTGGTCGCCCTGGGCGGCTCGGCCGGGGCCATCGAGGGCCTGCAGGCCTTCCTCGGCCACCTGACCGCGGACTGCCCGCTCGCCTTCGTGGTCTCGGTCCAACTGGGCGCGGAGCACGATCCGAAACTGGCCGAACTGCTGCAGGGCAGCAGCGCCCTGCCGGTCACGCAGCTGGCGCGGCGCGAGACGGTGCGGCCCGGCGTGGTCTACGTCATCCCGCCGGGCCAGTCGATCCGCCTGAAGGACGGCGCGCTGTCGCCCGAGGCTTCGATGCCCGACCCCAGGCGGCCGGTGGCGGTGGACCTGCTCTTTCGCTCGCTGGCCGAATCGCATGGCGCGCATGGCGCCGCCGTCGTCCTGTCCGGCGCGGACGGCGATGGCGCCATCGGCATCAAGCGCATCAAGGAACGCGGCGGCCTGACCATCGCGCAGGACCCCGACGAGTGCCTGAACCCCGGCATGCCGCGCACCGCGATCGCGACCGGCATGGTCGACTGGACCCTGCCGGCGGCCGACATCGTGCCGCGCCTCCTCGACTACTTCCGCCTGGCGCAGCACCTGCGGCTGCCGGCCGAGGAAGCCCCGCCGGCACCGGCGCCGGCCAGCCGCGAGGCCGAGGACGAGAACGCGCTGCGCGAGATCCTGGACCTGCTGCACACGCGCACCGGCCGCGACTTCAGCGGCTACAAGCGGGCCACCATCGTGCGGCGCATCGCCCGCCGGATGCAGGTCAACGGCACCGGCCATCCGGCCGCCTACCTGGAGTTCCTGCGCACCCGCCCCGGCGAGGCGCAGGCGCTGCTGCAGGACCTGCTGATCAGCGTCACCCATTTCTTCCGCGACGCCGAATGCTTCGAGGCGCTCGCGCCGCACCTGCGCGAGCGGGTCCGCGCCAAGGCGGCCAGCGACGTGCTGCGGGTCTGGGTGCCGGGCTGCGCCACCGGCGAGGAGGCCTACGCCATCGCCATCCTGCTGTCCGAGCAGGTGCGCGGGATGGAGGCGCCGCCCCGGATCCAGGTGTTCGCCACCGACCTGGACGAGGACGCGATCCGCACCGCACGCGAGGGCGTCTACCCCGCCACGATCGAAGCCGACGTGTCGCCGGAGCGGCTGCGCCGCTGCTTCACCAAGGAACACCGCGGCTGGCGCGTGAGGCGCGAGGTGCGCGAGATGGTGCTGTTCGCCCAGCACGACCTGCTGCAGGACCCGCCGTTTTCGCGGCTGGACCTGGTGTCCTGCCGCAACCTGCTGATCTACCTGGACCGCGCCGCCCAGCAGCGCGTGCTCCGGTCCTTCCACTTCGCCCTGCGGCCCGGGGGCCTGCTGTTCCTCGGGTCGGCGGAAAGCTGCGAGGAGGGCGGCGACCTGTTCACCGTGGCGGACCAGCAGCACCGCATCTACCTGCAGCGGCCGCAGCCGCGCACGGCGGCGCCGGTGCCGCAGGCAAGCCCGCCTGCGCAGGCGTGGGGTGAGCTGCACCTGCGATTGCTGGAGGCGCTGGCGCCGCCGTCGATCCTGGTGGACCAGGACCACGAGATCGTGCACCTCTCGCCCACGGCCGGCCGCTTCCTGCAGTTCACGGGCGGCGAGCCCAGCCGCAACCTGCTGCGGGTCGTGCACCCGGTCTTGCGCGCCGAGCTGCGGACCGCGCTGGACCAGGCGGCCGCGTCGCAGCGGGAGGCGCAGGCGCGGATCGAGAACGTGCCGACGACCGAAGGAGCGGTCACCGTCACGCTGCGGGTCTGGCCGGCGCATGACATGGGCGCCGACCTCTTCATCGTGCAGCTGGACCCGCGCGCATCCGGCGCCGTCGAAGCCCGTGCCGCGGACGCGCAGCAGGGCGCCGCGGCCCCCGATCGCGATGGCGAACTGCAGCGGCTGCGTTCGGCGGCCGAGGAACTCCAGGCCCGCCGCGAGGAGCTGCAGTCGCTCAACGAGGAGCTCAGCACGGTCAACCACGAGCTCAAGGGCAAGGTCGAGGAACTGGCGAACGCCAACACCGACATGCAGAACCTGATGGACGCGACGTCCATCGCCACGCTGTTCCTGGCCCGCGACCTGACCATCATGCGGTACACGCCCGCGGCGGTGCAGCTGTTCAACCTGATCCCCAGCGACGTCGGCCGCCCGCTGGCCGACCTGGCCTCGCGGCTGGACTACCCGCAGCTGCCCGAGGACGCCGAACGCGTGCTCGAGCGGCTGGTGCCCGTCGAGCGCGAGATGGGCCTGCCCGACGGCACCTGGTTCCTGGTGCGCATGCTGCCCTACCGCACCCTGGAGGACCGCATCGCGGGGGTGGTGCTGTCCTTCATCGACATCACCGAAAGGCGGCAGGCGGAGGAGGTGCGCACCTGGCTGTCGGCCGTGGTCCATGCGTCCACCGACGGCATCGTCAGCTTCGCGCTGGACCGCACCATCCTGAGCTGGAACGCGGCCTGCGAACGCATCTTCGGCTACACCGCGTCGGAGGTGATCGGCCAGTCGCTGGCGATCCTGGCGCCCGGCCCGGACCTGACACGGGTGCAGGAGCAGAACATCGCGCGGCTCAGGCAAGGCGAGTCGTTCGACTACGAGGCGGTGCGCCGGCGCAAGGACGGCCAGGAGATCCAGGTGGTGATGGCGCTGTCGCCCATCCGCGACCCCGACGGCACGGTGATCGGTGGCACGAGTGTCGTGCGCGACATCACCGAGGCCCTGCGCTCGCAGGAAGCGCTGCGCGCCAGCGAGGAGAGGATGCGCCTGATCGTGGAGAACGTGCGCGAGTACGCCATCTTCTCGATCGGCCTGGACCGCCGCGTGATCAGCTGGAACAGCGGGGCCGAGCGGCTGCTGGGCTACGCCGAGCGCGAGGCCATCGGCATGGGCGCCGACTGCATCTTCACCGAGGAGGACCGGGTGGCCGGCATGCCCGAGGCGGAGGTGCGCACGGCGCTGCTGGAAGGGCGCGCGTCCGACGACCGCATCCACGTGCGCAAGGACGGCAGCCTGTTCTGGGCCGAAGGCATGGTGATGCTGATGCGCGACCGCGCGGGGCAGGCGCTGGGCTTCGTCAAGGTGCTGCGCGACCAGACCCGGGCGCGCGAGGCGCAGCAGGCCCTGGAGCGCAGCCAAACCGAACTCAAGCAGTCGCTGGAAGAGACGCAGCTGGCGCGCCGCGCGCTGGAGGCGGCCGACGCGGCCAAGGACCGCTTCCTGGCGGTGCTCTCGCACGAGCTGCGCAACCCGCTGGCCTCCATCGCCAGCGCGTCCGAGCTGCTGCTCATGCCCAAGCTGCCGGAGTCGGCCCGCGAGAAGGCGGCCGAGGTGGTGCAGCGCCAGGGCAAGGCCATGAAGGTGCTGCTGGACGAACTGCTGGACGTCTCGCGCCTCACGCTGGGCCGGCTCGACCTGGCCAAGCGGCCGGTGTCGCTGGCGATGGTGGTGCAGCAGGCGCTGGAGGCCACGCGGCCGCTGGTGCAGGCGGCCGCGCACGAGCTGGTGGTGAACCTGCCGCCGCATTCGATCGAGGTGGAGGCCGATCCGCTGCGGCTGGCGCAGGTGGTCTCCAACCTGGTCAGCAATGCGGCCAAGTACACGCCCGAGGGCGGCCGCATCGAGGTGTCGGCCGACGTCTTCAGCGACGAGGTGGTGATCCAGGTCAGCGACAACGGCATCGGCATGGACCCCTCGCAGATCGACCGCATGTTCGACCTGTTCTCGCAGGGCGAGCAGGTCACGGGGCATCCCAACAGCGGGCTGGGCATCGGCCTGGCCCTGGCGCGCAACATCGTGGAGATGCACGGCGGCTGGATCATGGCCAGCTCCGCCGGGCCGGGGCAGGGCAGCCAGCTGCGGGTGGGCCTGCCGCTGCTGCGCGTGGGCTCGGCCGACCTGCCGGCCGACCTCGACGAGCCGGTCGTTCAGCCCCTGTCGCCGGCCGCCGCCGCCGACGGCGAGCTCATCCTGGTGGCCGACGACAACGGCGACGCCGCGTGGGGCCTGGCCAAGCTGCTGGAACTGTCGGGCTTCCGGGCCGTGCTGGCCCGCTCGGGCGAGGAGGCCCTGCACGTGGCGGCGCTGCACCGGCCGGCCATCGCGCTGCTGGACATCGGCATGCCGGACCTCAGCGGCCACGAGGTGGCGCGGCGCCTGCGCACCGAGGACTGGGGCCGCGAGATGATCCTGATCGCCGCCACCGGCTGGGGCCAGGAGGCGGACATCCGGCATTCGATGGAAGCGGGCTTCGACGCCCATCTGACCAAGCCGCTGAACGTCGGGCGCATCAAGGGCCTGATCGAAGAGCTCAAGAGCAAGCGCCGGGGTTGACGCGTTTCACGCGCCGCGGCCCCGTGCCGCGGCCGGGCATGGCAATTGCCGAGCCGCGAGGGTCACCATCCTTGCGAAGGAGCACCGCATGGCCGAATCCGAACTGCACGCCGGCACCGGCACGTCCTACCCCTACGCCACACCGGGCCGGTTGAACGGGCTGGACTGGATCGCCCTGGTCCTGCTGATCGTGGGCGGGATCAACTGGGGCCTGGTGGGGGCCTTCGACCTCGACCTGGTCGCCATGCTGTTCGGGCCGGGCTCGATGGTCTCGCGCATCACCTACATCCTGGTGGGCCTGGCCGCGATCTGGGGCTTCGCGATCATGCGACTGGGCCGCGGCGAACGGGCCTGAAGGGGCCGGCGCGCCGCCGCTGCGCTAGGAAGCGTTGCTTCGGAGACGGCGGGTAACGTCGTTGCGGGCCCTGTGCGCGGCGATGATGTGTCGCTTGTTCCAGCGAATCGAGGAGTACGCATGAGCGACAAGTTCCGGGCCGGCGACGCAGTGGAGTGGAACTCCCACGGCAGCATGGCCAAGGGCAAGGTCAAGAAGAAGCTGACCAGCCGCACCACCATCAAGGGCCACCAGGTGGCCGCATCCCCCGACAACCCCGAGTTCCTGGTCGAGACCGGGACCGGCGGCCAGGCGGCGCACAAGCCGGACGCGCTGCGCAAGGTGCAGGACCCGCAGGCCTGAGGGCCCGCCGCCCCGCACGAAACCGGGGGCATGCCCGGATGATGGAAGGCCGGGGCGGCCGCTAGCATCCGCGCATGACCTACCTGCTTGCGCTCGACCAGGGCACCTCCAGCTCCCGCAGCATCGTCTTCGACCGCCGTGGCGGCATCGTCGCCATGGCGCAGCGCGAGCTGCCGCAGATCTACCCGCAACCCGGCTGGGTCGAGCACGACCCGATGGAGATCTGGCGCGGCCAGCTGGCCACGGCGCAGGAGGCCCTGGCGAAGGCCGGCATCGCCGCGCGCGACGTGGCGGCGCTGGGCATCACCAACCAGCGCGAGACCGCGGTGGTGTGGAACCGCAAGACCGGCCAGCCGATCCACCACGCCATCGTGTGGCAGGACCGCCGCGGCGAGCCGCTGTGCGCGCAGCTGCGCGAGCAGGGCCACGCGGTGCTGATCCAGTCGCGCACCGGCCTGCTGATCGACTCCTACTTCTCGGGCACCAAGATCCGCTGGCTGCTCGACAACGTGGCCGGCGCGCGGGAGCAGGCCGAGCGCGGCGATCTGGCCTTCGGCACCATCGACAGCTGGCTGCTGTGGCAGCTGACCGGCGGCGCGCTGCACGCCACCGACGTGAGCAACGCCTCGCGCACCATGCTGTTCGACGTGCACCGCAACGCCTGGGACGCGCAGCTGCTCGACCTGCTGCAGGTGCCCGCGTCGATGATGCCCTCGGTGCTGCCCTCCAGCGCCGAGTACGGCACCAGCGTGGCGTCGCTGCTGGGGGCGCCGGTGCGCATCGGCGGCGTCGCGGGCGACCAGCAGAGCGCGCTGTTCGGCCAGGCGTGCTTTCGCGAAGGCATGGCCAAGAACACGTACGGCACCGGGTGCTTCCTGCTGATGCACACCGGCGGGCGCTTCCAGCAGTCGGCCAACGGCCTGCTCACCACCAGCGCGGCGCAGACCTCGGCCCAGCCCCAGTACGCGATGGAAGGCAGCGTGTTCGTGGGCGGCGCGGTGGTGCAGTGGCTGCGCGACGGGCTGCATGCCATCGAGAGCAGCGCGCAGGTGCAGGCGCTGGCCGAGAGCGTGCCCGACGCCGGCGGCGTGATGCTGGTGCCCGCGTTCACCGGCCTGGGCGCCCCTTACTGGAAGCCGGATGCGCGCGGCGCGATCACCGGGCTGACGCGCGGATCGACCGTGGCGCACATCGCGCGCGCGGCGCTGGAGAGCATCGCCTACCAGAGCGCCGCGCTGCTGCAGGCCATGAGCCGCGACGCGACGGCGGCGGGTTCGGCGCCGGTGGCCGAGATGCGGGTGGACGGCGGCGCCTGCGTCAACAACCTGCTGATGCAGTTCCAGGCCGACCTGCTGGGCATCCCGGTCGTGCGGCCGGCGATCACCGAGACCACGGCGCTGGGCGCCGCCTACCTGGCCGGCCTGTCGTGCGGCGCGTTCACCGGCTGCCAGGAGCTGGAGGCGCTGTGGCAGGCCGAGCGCCGCTTCACGCCGACGCTCTCGCGCGACCGGGCGGGCGAGCTGATGCAACGCTGGGAGCACGCGGTGCGGCAGGCCACGCTGGCCTGATCCGCGCCCGCGCCTGCGTTTACGAGTCCGGGCTGGCGCCGGCGTTGGCGCGCGCGCCGTGCCGGGGGAAGCTCGCGACGAAGATGGTGCCCTCGGCTTGCGTGGAGTGCACCACCACCTGGCCGCCATGGGCCTTGGCGATCTCGCTCACGATGAACAGGCCCAGGCCGACGCTGCGGCTCGCACCGCCGACGACGCCCCGCACCATGGGCTGGAACAGGGCGGCCTGGGTGTCCGGCGGGATCGGTGCGCCGGTGTTGTGCACCGCGACGCGGCACTGGGTGCCGGTGAGGACGGAACGCACAGTCACCTGCGCCGCCGGGTCGCCGTAGGCCATGGCGTTGGACACCAGGTTGCCCACCAGCTGGGCCAGGCGGTCCGGGTCGAGCGTGCACGCGCCTTCGCCCTCCTGCTCGTGCAGCAGGCGGCGCCCGGGGAAGGCCTGTACCAGTTCATCGATGACGTCGGCCACGATGGCGTGCAGGTCGATGGCCCGGGGGTGGACGGCGATGCCCTTGCCCAGCCGGGCCTGGGTGAAATCGAGCAGGTCCGCGATCAGGCGCTGGGCCCGCTCGCCGGCCCGGGTGATGCGGCCCAGCACATTGAGCTGGTGCGGCGTGGGCTCGCCCCGGCTGAGCAGCAGCGCGCCCATCTGGATCGTCTGCAGCGGGTTGCGCAGGTCGTGGCTCACGATGCCCACCATCTGCTCGGCGATCTGGGCCAGGTGGTGGGCCTCTTCCTGGCGGGCCTTCTCCTCGTTCACCAGGGCCTCGAGCCGCCGGCGCGCGTGCAGCAGTTCGCGCTCGTACTTGTCGCGGTCGCGGGCGACGAAGATCGCCAGCTCGGAGAACACGCGGCCGCCGGCTTCATGGCGCCTGCCGTTCAGCACCATCGGGATGACCTGGCCGTCGCGACGCACGAATTCGAGCTTCACCTCGGACACCGAACCCTGCATCTGCATCAGCGGCGCCAGGTGCGTCTGGTGGAAGATGCGCCCGCCCACCGTCAGCAGGTCGGCCAGCTTGCGCCCGATCAGCTGCTCGCGTTCGTGGTCGACCCACCGGCAGAACGTCAGGTTGACGCTCTCGATGACGCCGAAGGGGCCGGTGCGCAGCAGTCCGCAGGGGGCCAGGTCGAGCGCTGCCTGAACCTCGGGCGGCAACGGGTCCTGGCGCTCCATCAGAGGCCGCGCGCGGCGAGGAAGCGGTCGATGGCGTCGGCGCTGGCGCCCGGCGCGCTCAGGTGCGGGCAGTGGCCGAAGTTCTCGATGACCTCCAGCGTGGCGTCGGGCAGCACTCGGTGCAGGTAGTCGCCCACGGCGCGCGGCGCGATGATGTCGTCGCTGCACTGCAGGATCAGCGTCGGGGTCTTGAGCTTGGGCAGGTCGGCGCGGTTGTCCGCCATGAAGGTGACGCGGGCGAAGTGCTTGGCGATCTCGGGGTCGGTGCGGCAGAAGCTGTTGGTCAGCTCCTCGGCCAGCTCGGGCTGCTCGGGCGCGCCCATGATGGCCGGGGCCATGTTGCTGGACCAGCCGAGGTAGTTGCTCTCCAGCGTCTCCAGCAGGCCTTCGATGTCCTGGCGCTCGAAGCCGCCGAAGTAGTCGCCGTCGTTGATGTAGCAGGGCGAGGGGCCCACCATCACCTGGGCGGCGAAGCGCGCGGGCGTCTTCAGGTTGGCCAGCAGGCCGATCATGGCGCTCACCGAATGACCGACGAACACCACCGGGCCCTGGGCGAACTCCTCGACGATCTCCACCACGTCGTCGGCATAGCCTTGCAGCGTGGCGTACCGGGTGGGGTCGTAGGCGGAAAGGTCCGAGTTGCCGCTGCCCACCAGGTCGAACAGCACGGTGCGGTACCGCTGCGCGTAGGCCGGCTGCATCTTGCGCCACATGTTCTGGTCGCAGCCGAAGCCGTGGGCGAAGACCAGCGTGGCCGGACCGGCGCCGGCGACGTGGACGTTGTTGCGCTGAGCTGTGCTCATCAATGCCTTTGCTGAAGGGGGCGACGATTGTTCCACACGGTCCCGCGGCCGAGATCCGGAGCCAGGGTTCCCGCGAAGTGCGTCAGTCTTTCTTCGGCCGGCCGCCGAAGATGGCCGTGCCCACCCGCACCATCGTGCTGCCGGCCGCCACGGCCGCTTCCAGGTCCGCCGACATGCCCATGGAGAGCGTGTCCAGCTCCAGGCCGGCGTCGCGCAGCCGATGGAACAGCGCCGCGGCGCGTTCGTGCACCGCCCGCTGCGCCTCGAAGTCTTCGGCCGGCTCGGGGATCGTCATGAGGCCGCGCAGGCGCAACCCGGGCAACTGGGCCACTTCGCGAGCGAGGTCCTCGACTTCTTCCGGCGCGACACCCGACTTGCTGGGGCCGCCGTCGATGTTCACCTGCAGGCAAATCGACAAAGGCGGCCGGTCCGGCGGGCGCTGCTCCGAAAGCCGCTGCGCGATCTTCAGGCGGTCGACGGTATGGGCCCAGTCGAAGTGCTGCGCCACCAGCCGGGTCTTGTTGCTCTGGATGGGGCCGATGCAGTGCCATTCCAGCGGCAGGTCGGCCAGGAGGGCCATCTTCTCCACCGCTTCCTGGATGTAGTTCTCGCCGAAGGCGCGTTGGCCGGCGCCATGCGCCTGGCGCACGGCGTCGGGGCCGAACGTCTTGGAAACGGCCAGGAGCGTGACTTCTTCCGCGGGCCGTTGCGCCCGGGCACAGGCGGTCTGGATCCGCTCCCGGACGGTATGGAGGTTGAGACCGATGCTGGTCATAATCGACCGACGAGGATTCGTATCAAAACGTCAAGAGGGACTCGGTGGATATTACCCAGCTGCTGGCTTTCAGCGTGAAGAACAAGGCGTCGGACCTGCACCTGTCGGCCGGCCTGCCGCCCATGATCCGCGTGCATGGCGACGTGCGCCGCATCAACGTCGAGGCCATGGACCACAAGCAGGTCCATGCCATGGTGTACGACATCATGAGCGACACGCAGCGCAAGCAGTACGAGGAGTTCCTCGAGTGCGACTTCTCCTTCGAGATCGAAGGCCTGGCGCGCTTCCGCGTCAACGCGTTCAACCAGAACCGCGGCGCGGCCGCCGTGTTCCGGACGATCCCTTCCAAGATCCTCAGCCTGGAGCAGCTCAACGCGCCCAAGATCTTCGGCGACCTCGCGCTCAAGCCGCGCGGCATGGTGCTGGTGACCGGCCCGACCGGCTCTGGGAAGTCGACCACGCTGGCCGCGATGATCAACCACCTGAACGAGACCGAGTACGGCCACATCCTGACGGTGGAAGACCCGATCGAATTCGTGCACGAGTCCAAGAAGTGCCTGGTCAACCAGCGGGAAGTCGGCCCGATGACGCTGTCTTTCGCGGCCGCGCTGAAGTCGGCGCTGCGCGAGGACCCGGACTGCATCCTGGTGGGCGAAATGCGCGACCTGGAGACCATCCGCCTGGCGATGACCGCGGCCGAGACCGGCCACCTGGTGTTCGGCACGCTGCACACCTCCAGCGCCGCCAAGACCATCGACCGGATCATCGACGTGTTCCCGGCCGAAGAGAAGGAGATGGTGCGCGCGATGCTGTCCGAGTCGCTGCAGGCGGTGGTCTCGCAGACGCTGTGCAAGACCAAGGACGGCTCGGGCCGCGTGGCGGCGCACGAGATCATGCTCGGCACCTCGGCCATCCGGAACCTGATCCGCGAGGCCAAGGTGGCGCAGATGTACTCGGCCATCCAGACCGGCAACAGCTTCGGCATGCAGACGCTGGACCAGAACCTCACCGACCTGGTCAAGCGCAACATGATCAGCCCGGCCGAGGCGCGGAGCAAGGCGAAGATCCCGGAGAACTTCCCCGGGTAAGGGGCTAGGGGCTAGGGGCTAGGGGCTAGGGAAAAGACAAGGATGCGGGCGAGGCGGAGTGGGCGGGCAGGGCTGTTCCCCTAGTCCCCAGCCCCTAGTCCCTAGCCCCTAGCCCCTACGAGCGACAACGGAGCGAGCAACACATGGAACGCGACCAGGCCAGCAAATTCATCAACGACCTGCTCAAGCTGATGGTCAGCCGCAACGGCAGCGACCTGTTCATCACCGGCGACTTCCCGCCGGCGATCAAGGTCGACGGCAAGGTCACCAAGGTGTCGCCGCAGCCGCTGACGGGCCAGCACACGCTGGCGCTGGCGCGCTCGATCATGAACGACAAGCAGGCGTCGGAATTCGAGCGCACCAAGGAGTGCAACTTCGCCATCTCGCCGCCCGGCGTGGGGCGCTTCCGCGTCAACGCCTTCGTGCAGCAGGGCAAGGTCGGCATGGTGCTGCGCGTGATCCCGCAGACCCTGCCCACCATCGACAAGCTGGGCGTTCCGCAGGTGCTCAAGGAAGTGGTGATGGCCAAGCGCGGCCTGGTGATCCTGGTGGGCTCCACCGGTTCGGGCAAGTCGACCACGCTGGCCGCGATGATCGACTGGCGCAACGAGAACAGTTACGGCCACATCATCACCATCGAAGACCCGGTGGAGTTCGTGCACCCGCACAAGAACTGCGTGATCACCCAGCGCGAGGTGGGGCTGGACACCGACAACTGGGAATCGGCGCTGAAGAACACGCTGCGCCAGGCGCCCGACGTGATCCTGATGGGCGAGATCCGCGACCGCGAGACCATGGAGCACGCCATCGCCTTCGCCGAGACCGGCCACCTGTGCATGGCCACGCTGCACGCCAACAGCGCCAACCAGGCGCTGGACCGGGTGATCAACTTCTTCCCCGAAGAGCGCCGCACCCAGCTGCTGATGGACCTTTCGCTCAACCTCAAGGCCATGGTGTCGCAGCGGCTGGTGCCCAAGCAGGACGGCAAGGGCCGCGCGGCGATGGTGGAGATCATGCTCAACAGCCCGCTGATCAGCGACCTGATCTTCAAGGGCGAGGTCTCCGAGATCAAGGAGATCATGAAGAAGAGCCGCAACCTGGGCATGCAGACCTTCGACCAGGCGCTGTTCGATGCGTACGAGAACAACGCGATCACCTACGAGGACGCGCTGCGCAACGCCGACTCGGTGAACGACCTGCGACTGCAGATCAAGCTCAACTCGCAGCGGGCCAAGTCGCAGGACCTGTCGTCGGGGACGGAGCACCTGGCCATCGTCTGAGCGCGGTCGACTGGAAAGTGGGACGAAGCCGGGCATCGCCCGGCTTTTTCTTTGCGCACAGTGCAAAGCTGTTGTGCCGGCGGCCGGCTTTCCGCTCCCGGCTGGCGCCGGCACAGTGCGCCTTGCCCCTCCACTCTTTCCAGGAATTGCCATGCCGCTCGTGCGCATCGACCTCCCCGCCACCACCTCTTCCATCGAGGCCGCCGCGGTCTCGCGCGCTGTCCACCAGGCGCTGGTGGACCTCTTCAGCGTGCCGCAGGACGACCTGTTCCACGTGGTCGCGCGCCGCGCGCCGGGCGAACTCGTCTGCAGCCCCAGCTACGTGGGCATCGAGCATTCGGACAAGGTGGCGTTCGTGCAGATCGTCTGCTCGCCCGGACGCACGGTCGGGCTGAAGGAGGCGCTGTACGCGCGCATCGCCGCCGACGTCGAGGCCGGCACGGGCTTTCGCGCGGACGACGTGATCATCAACCTGGTCGAGACCGCGCGCGAGAACTGGTCGTTCGGCGCCGGCCTGGCGCATTACGCGGTGGCCGACCGGCAGCGGCCCGCGGGCCGGCCCGGCTCCTAGAATCCGGCGTTCCAATCCTCCAAGGACGACGCATGCCGAGCACCAACCCGAAGACGTACGACTCCACTCCGCCGCGCAAGGTGGCCTTCCTGGGCCTGGGCGTGATGGGCTTCCCGATGGCGGGGCACCTCGCGCTGGCCGGCCACGACGTGACCGTCTACAACCGCAGCGCCGCCAAGGCGCAGGCCTGGACCGGCGAGTTCAGGGGCCGCTCGGCGCCGACGCCGCGCGAGGCGGTGGCCGGTTGCGAGCTGGTGTTCTGCTGCGTCGGCAACGACGAGGACCTGCGCAGCGTGGTGCTCGGCGACGACGGCGCCCTGGCCGGCATGAAGCCTGGCGCGATCTTCGTGGACCACACCACGGCTTCTGCCGACGTCGCGCGCGAACTCTCCGGCGTCGCCGCAGGCAAGGGCCTGCAGTTCGTCGATGCGCCGGTGTCCGGCGGGCAGGCGGGCGCGCAGAACGGGCTCCTGACCGTGATGTGCGGCGGCGATGCGCAGGCCTTCGAGGCGGCCCGGCCGGCCGCGATGGCGTTCTCGCGCGCCTTCGCCCTGCTGGGCCCCAGCGGCGCCGGCCAGCTGGCCAAGATGGTCAACCAGATCTGCATCGCGGGCCTGGTGCAGGGCTTGTCGGAGGGCATCGCCTTTGGCATGCGCGCGGGCCTGGACATGGAGCAGGTGCTCGAGGTCATCGGCAAGGGCGCCGCCCAGAGCTGGCAGATGGACAACCGCGGCAAGACCATGATCGCCGACAAGTTCGAGTTCGGCTTCGCGGTCGACTGGATGCGCAAGGACCTGGGCCTGGTGCTCGACGAGGCCAAGCGCAACGGCGCGCGGCTGCCGGTGACGGCGCTGGTCGACCAGTTCTATGCGGATGTGCAGAACCTGGGCGGGCAGCGCTGGGACACGTCGTCGCTGATCAAGCGGCTGCGCTGAACGCCGCTCGCGCCATGAAGAAGGGCCGCTGTCGCGGCCCTTCTTGTTTGCTGGCAGACGGCTCGCGCCGTGCAGGTTCAGCGCGAAGCGCTCGCCGGCCGCGCCTGCTGCGGCGCGATCTGCCGCAGCTCCTCGTCGGTGATGACCTCGAACACCCGCACCACGCGCTGCACGCCCGGGACGGTCCGCGCGATCTGGGTGGCGCGCTCGGCCTCGCGCTGCGTGACGCGGCCCATCAGGTAGGTGGTGCCGCGCTCGGTGACCACGCGGAAGGCGCTGACGGACAGCTCCTTGTCGTCCACCAGCGAAGCCTTGACCTTCCCGGTCGTGAGCGTGTCCGCCGAGCGCTGCGCGAACGACGAGGTGCCCATCACGGCCAGCTCGTTGACGATGCCCTTGACGTTTTCCACGCGCGAGACGAGCTGCTCGGCGGCCTGCTTGTCCTGCTCGCGCTGCACTTCGCCGGTGAGCAGCACCTGGCGGTTGTAGCTGGAGACGTTGACGTGGCCGGCGACCCCTTCGCGCAGGCGCGACGCCGCGCGCAGTTCGATCCCTTCGTCTTCGAGCTGCGCGCCCGAGGTGCGGCGATCGACCGCCACCATCGTGCCGACCGCCGCGCCGCCGAGCACCAGGGGCGCGCAAGCGGACAGGGTGGCCGACAGCACGGCGGCCGAAATCGAAACGAGGGCGAAACGGGGGAAGCGAAGGGTCATGGGGTGGGTTCCTGTTCTCCGAGCAATTGGGCATCCACGCCGTCGCAGATGCAGTGGATGGCGAGGATGTGGACTTCCTGGATGCGGGCGGTGCGCTCGTGCGGCACGCAGATGTGCACGTCGGTCTCGCGCAGCATCGCGCCGATCCTGCCGCCGCCGCGGCCGGTGAGGGCGATCACGCTCATCTCGCGCTCGTGCGCGGCTTCGATGGCGGTGATCACGTTGGCCGAGTTGCCGCTGGTGGACAGCACCAGCAGCACGTCGCCGGCCTGGCCGAGCGCGCGCACCTGCTTGGAGAACACGCGCTGGAAGTCGTAGTCGTTGGCGATGGCCGTGAGGATGGAGCTGTCGGTGGTCAGCGCGATGGCGGCCAGCTCGGGCCTCTCCCGCTCGAAGCGGCCGACGAATTCCGCGGAAAAGTGCTGCGCGTCGGCGGCCGACCCGCCGTTGCCGCAGGCCAGCACCTTGCCGCCGCTGGTGACGCAGGCCAGCACGGCCTGCACGGCGGCGGCGATGGGCTTGCTCAGCGTCTGCGCCGCCTGGTATTTCAGGTCGGCGCTGTCGATGAAGTGCTGCTGGATTCTCTGTTCGAGCATGGGCCGGGATGATAGCGCGCGGCCACTTACCTCCCGCTCCGTGCGCCTTTGAGGCCGGGGCGCTCAGCCGGCATCGAACGCCGCCCGCAGCCAATGCACCCGCTGCGGCTCGACCGCCACCACGTCGAACCGGCAAGGCGGCGGCGAGGCCAGCCGCAGCAGGAAGTGCCGGGCCGCGAACACGATGCGCCGCTGCTTGGCCCACCCGACGCTGGCCGCGGCGCCGCCGAAGTCGCGGCGGGAGCGCCGCCGCACCTCCACGAACACCAGCGTGGCGCCGTCGCGCATCACCAGGTCGATCTCGCCGCCGCCGCGCCCCGGCGTCCGATAATTGCGCGCGACCAGCCGCAGGCCGGCGTCCAGCAGGTGCGCGAGCGCCCAGTCCTCGGCGGCATCGCCGGCGGCCTTGGTGGTCGGCGACGCTGCCGGCGCCGTCCTGAACTTTCGTGGAGTTCCCATTGGTTTCCAGCGCCTCCTCTTTCGCCGCCGCGCTGAGCGCCGCGCGCGCCGCCGCCGGTGCCCAGGATTATCCGAAGGGGACGCTGTACGTGGTGGCCACGCCCATCGGCAACCTTGCGGATATAGGCCTGCGGGCGCTGCATGTCCTGGACCTGGTGGACCGCGTCGCCTGCGAGGACACGCGGCACACGCAGCAGCTGCTGCGCGCCTACGGGATCGACCGCCCGGGTGACCGCTTGCTGGCGCTGCACCAGCACAACGAGGCCGAGGCGGCGCAGCGGGTGATCGGGTGGCTGGCTGCGGGCGAAAGGGTCGCCTATGCGAGCGACGCCGGCACGCCGGCCGTGAGCGATCCAGGGGCGCGGCTGGTGGCGGCCGTGCGGGCCGCGGGGCACAGGGTGCTGCCACTGCCGGGCGCGAGCAGCATCACCACGCTGCTGAGCGCCGCCGGCAGCGTGCAGGAGGGCGGCTTCGTGTTCGAGGGTTTCCTGCCCGCCAAGGCGGGCGAGCGGGACGCGGCCGTCGCGGCGATGGCCGCCGAACCGAGGGCGGTGGTTCTCCTGGAAGCGCCGCACCGCATCGAGGCGCTGGCCCGTTCACTGGCCGTCTTGGGCGACCGGCTGGTGACGGTGGGGCGCGAACTCACCAAGCAGTTCGAGGAGATCGCGACGATGCCGTGTTCGGCACTGGCGGACTGGCTGGCCGCCGATGCGCAGCGCTCGCGTGGCGAGTTCGCGCTCGTGCTGCATGGTGTTGCCGAAGCCGCGCCAGCGGACGACGGCGAGAGGGTGCTGCGGCTGCTGCTGGCGGAGTTGCCGGTCAAGATGGCGGTGAAGCTGGCCGCGGAGATCACGGGCGCCCCGCGAAATGCGTTGTACGAGGCAGCTTTGAAATCGAAGGCCGGCGACCAAACCTCCTGAGGGATCGGGCCGTGTGCGAACCCGCGGGCTAGATCGCCAACGGATCCACATCCACCGCCCACCGGATCAACCCCTTCACCCGCTGCCCCTGCAGCACCGGCCCCCACCCCGCCAGGAACCTTTGCAGCGCCGGCCGCGAGACGCTCTCCACCACCATCTGCGCTCGCTCCACGTTCGCCACGCGCTGCACCGCCATCGGCACGGGCGGAAAGACCGTCACCTGGTCGGCTTCCGGCAGCTCCTGCGCGGCCTCGCTGGCCGCCCGCAGGAACGCCTGGGCCACTTCCTGCGTCCTCGCGTCCGCCCGCACGAGCGCCTGGAACGAGAACGGCGGCATGGCCGCGGCTTCCCTTTCGGCCAGCTGCTGGCGCGCGAACGCGGGATAGTCGTGCTTTCGCAGGGCCGCGAACAGCGGATGGTCCGGGTGCCAGGTCTGCACCCACATCTGGCTGTGGCCGGCGCGGCTGGCGTCGCGGCCGGCGCGGCCGCCGGCCTGCATCAGCAGCGCGAACAGGCGCTCGGGCGCGCGGAAGTCGCTGGAGAACAGCGCCGACTCGGCATTGAGCGCGGCCACCAGCGTGATGCGGCGGAAGTCGTGCCCCTTGGTCACCATCTGCGTGCCCACCAGCACGTCCACCGCGCCCGAATGCACTTCGCCCAGCTGCGCTTCCAGCGAGCCCTTCGCGCGCGTGGTGTCGGCGTCCATGCGCGCGACCCGTGCCGGCTGGCCGTCGGGCCGCAGCGTGCCGGCGAACAGCGTCGCCAGGTGCTCCTCCAGCTGCTCGGTGCCGCGGCCCACGGGCGCGATGTCCAGGTTGCCGCAGGTGGGGCAGGCGCGCGGCACGCGCTCGGTGAACCCGCAGTGGTGGCAGCGCAGCGTTCGGTCGATCTTGTGGAAGACGCGGAAGGCGCTGCAGTTGGGGCACTCGCTCTTCCAGTCGCAGGCGGTGCAGGCCAGCACCGGCGCATAGCCGCGGCGGTTGAGGAACAGCAGCGCCTGCTCGCCGCGCGCGATGCGCTCCTGGATCGCCAGCAGCAGCGGCGGCGACACCACCGTGCCCCGGGGCTGGTGGTTCATGTCCACCAGCCGCACCTCGGGCAGCCGGCCCTGGCCCACGCGCGAGGGCATGGCCAGGCGCCGGTAGCGGCCCTTCTCGCTGGCCTGCCAGCTCTCCAGCGAAGGCGTGGCCGAGCCCAGCACCACCTTGGCGCCTTCCAGCTTGCCGCGGTACAGCGCCAGGTCGCGCGCCGAGTAGCGCGCGCCTTCCTGCTGCTTGTAGCTGGGGTCGTGCTCCTCGTCGACCACGATCAGCGCCAGCTTCGGGATGGACGCGAACACCGCCATGCGCGTGCCCAGCACGATGCGGGCGGCGCCGGTGTGGGCCGCCAGCCAGGCCTTCAGCCGCTGCGGGTTGGTCATCCCGCTGTGCAGGGCCACCACCGCGCCCTCGCCGAAGCGCTCGACGAAGCGGGCCTGCAGCTGCGGCGTGAGGTTGATCTCCGGCACCATCACCAGCGCCTGGGCCGCCGCATCGGCCGCCAGCACGTCGGCCACGGCGCGCAGATAGACCTCGGTCTTGCCGCTGCCGGTGGCGCCGAACAAAAGGAAGGGACCCGGTTCGGTGCGGATTTGCGACAAAGCCCCCGCCTGTTCGTCGGTCAAAGGCGGCGGATCGTCGGCCGGGGCGCCTTCGCCCGTGGCCGTCTTGCGACGCTGGCGCCTTTCCCACTGCTCGGGGCTGAGTTCGCGCAGCTGGGGCGGCACGGCCGCCAGCGCCACCTCGCCGACGCTGCGCTGGTAGTAAGCGGCTGCAAACCCCACCAGCCGGCGCCAGCCTTCGCCCAGCGGCGGCAATCCTTCGAGCGTGCCGGCGATCTTTTTTTCGACGCCGGCCGGCAGCGCATCGCCGTCGGCTTCGCCCCAGACGATGCCCAGCACGTCGCGTTGGCCGAGCGGCACGCGCACCAAAGTGCCAGGGGGAAGCGCGAACTCACTTCCGTAGGTGAGCGGACCGGCGATCGTGCTGTGCGCGGGGGTCGGCACCACCACCGCCAGTCGGTGCGGCCAGGAACTCATCGTTAGGGAAGATTCCTTAAGCTTTGATGCGAAAACTTACCCAAGTGGTTGATTTGCCAGCCTTTTGTCACTGTCCAGAGCTTTTGTGGATAACTTTGTTGATAGAACGTCGCGGGGACGCCGCAGAGCCCGTCGAATCAAGGGCTTGGCCGCTTTGCCTCGAAAAGCGGCATTCCCGCAATCCTAGGAAAATCAACGACTTAGCGGCGCTATCGGTTTCGTAGCAGGATCGCGGCGTCCGGCGGCATTGCGTTGCCCCGCCACACGGTTTTTGTGCATAAGTCAAGACGAAGGGCCGTCCTGCCCCATCCGTCCACTAGGGTAACTCCCGATGCCCCGCCTTCACGCGACAACTTGCCGCTGCGACAGCTTGTGCACCGCGTCCACCAGCACCTGCACGTTTTCGGCCGGCGTGTGCTGGCTGATCCCGTGGCCCAGGTTGAAGACCTGCGTGGGCCCGGTGCCGGGCCCGGTGTGCGGCGCGCCGAAGCTTCGCAGCGTGGCGCGCACCTGCTCTTCGATGCGCTCGGGCGGCGCGAACAGCACGTTCGGGTCCAGGTTGCCCTGCAGCGCCTTGCGGTCCCCCACCAGGGCGCGGGCGCGCCCCAGGTTCACCGTCCAGTCCACGCCCAGCACGTCGCAGTCCAGCCCGCCCATCTCCTCGAGCCAGAGCCCGCCGCCCTTGGTGAAGACGATGCGCGGGATGGCCTGGCCGTCGTGCTCGCGGTGCAGCTTCGCCAGCACGCGCCGCGTGGCCGCCAGGCTGAATTCCTGGAAGGCGCCGTCGGCCAGCACGCCGCCCCAGCTGTCGAACACCATCACGGCCTGGGCGCCGGCCTCGATCTGCTGGTTGAGGTAGGCGGCCACCGCGTCGGCGTTGACCTCCAGCATGCGGTGCATCAGGTCCGGCCGCGAATACATCATCGACTTGACCAGGCGGTAGTCGTCCGAGCCCTGGCCTTCCACCATGTAGCAGGCCAGCGTCCAGGGGCTGCCGGAAAAGCCGATCAGCGGCACCCGCCCGTCGAGCGCCCGGCGGATCGAGGTGACCGCGTCGAACACGTAGCGCAGCTTGTCCATGTCCGGCGCCGCGAGCTTGCGCACCGCCGCCTCGTCGCGCACCGGCGAGGCGAAGCGCGGGCCTTCGCCGGTCGCGAAGGACAGGCCCAGGCCCATCGCGTCGGGCACGGTGAGGATGTCGGAGAACAGGATGGCCGCGTCCAGCGCGTAGCGCTCCAGCGGCTGCAGCGTCACCTCGGTGGCGAACTGCGGGTTGGTGGCCAGGCCCATGAAGCTGCCGGCCCGCTCGCGGCTGGCGCGGTATTCCGGCAGGTAGCGGCCGGCCTGCCGCATCAGCCAGACGGGCGTGTACGGCGTGGCCTGGCGCCGGCAGGCGCGCAGGAACGTGTCGTTCTTCAGGGGAGCGAAAGGCATCACGGGATTGTCGCAGGCCGCTCCTATGATCCGGGGCCATGGACGCCCGCGTCGAACAGGCCAAGGCCTTCTTCCTCCAGGGGCTGGCGCACTACCGCGCCGGCCGCTTCGAGTCGGCCGACCGCGAGTTCAGCGCCGCGCTGGCGCTGGTGCCGGGCCGGCCGTCCACGCTCACCAACCTGGGCGCCACCCGCCTGAAGCTCGGACGGGTGGAGGAGGCCGCCAGGCTGCTGCGCGAGGCGCTGCGCCAGGAGCCGGACAACGCCGAGGCGCTGGGCCACCTGGCCGCCGCGCTGGCCGAGACCGGCCAGCGCGAGCAGGCGCTGGAGGCCATCACCCGCGCCGTCGCGCTGTCGCCCGGCAACGGCGCCGCCTGGAGCCTGCGCGGCACGCTGGCGCGCGAGCTCGGCCGGCGCGCGGAGGCCGCGCAGGCCTACCGCCGGGCGCTGGCGCAGGGCGCCGACCCGCAGCTGACGTCCTATTACCTGGCCGGCCTGGCCGAGGAAAGCGCACCGGCGGCGCCGCCGAGGCAGTACGTGGAGCAGCTCTTCGACGCCTACGCCCAGGACTTCGACCGGCACCTGGCCGGCACCCTGCAGTACCGGGCGCCGGAGATCCTCGCGGCGGGCCTGGCGTCGCCGCGCTTCGCCGCCGCGCTCGACCTCGGCTGCGGCACCGGCCTGTGCGCGCCGCTGCTGCGGCCGCGCTGCGACCGGCTGGAGGGCATCGACCTGTCGGCCAACATGGTGGACGTCGCCCGCGCCGGCGGGCTGTACGACGAGGTCGCGCAGGCGGACGTCTCGGAGTTCCTGGCGACCACGCCGCGCCGCTACGACCTGCTGGTCGCGGCCGATGTGTTCATTTATGTGGGCGCACTGGAGCGCGTGTTCGAAGGCGCGGCACGCGTGCTCCAGCCCGGCGGCGCATTCTGTTTCTCGCTGGAGGCGGCCGATGAGCACGAAGGCTTCGTGCTGCGCATGAGCCTGCGCTACGCCCATTCGGAGCGTTACATCCGGATGCTGGCCGCCCATGCCGGTTTCGACGTCCTCGCCACGGCCCGGCATCCTCTGAGGATCGACCAGGGGCAGCCCGTGGCGGGCCTGTTCGCCTGGCTGCGCAAGCCCGGCGCGACGTCCTGAGGCACCGCCCACGGACGGAGTTCTTCGCGTCGCCCCCGAGCGGGGCTCCTGGTCCCTGGACGCGCTGCCGCGGGAATGGGCACGGTCCGCAACAGGTGGAGGTCTCGCTGACATGAGCCATGTGGCATGGGAAGCCGAGGTGCAGGCCCGCGCGGAGCATCCGCGCACGCCCTGCGCCCGCGAATTCGAGCAGGTGTTCCACGGCTGGCCGCAGGCCGAGGCGCAGGCGCCCGGCCGGGTGAACCTGCTGGGCGAACACACGTGCGACCACGAGGGCTTCGTGCTCCCGGTCGCGATCCCGCAGCAGACCCGGGTGGCGATGCGCCGCAACGGGCGCTCGCATTTCCGCCTGTACGCGGCGAATCTGCCCGGCACGGTGGAGTTCACGCTGGAGGAGGACCCGGGCCAGCATTTCGCCAGCTACGTTTACGGGTGCCTCCGCCTGGCGCGCGAGGAAGGCGCCGAGGTGCCGCCGCTGGACATCCACGTGGGCTCGGAAGTCCCGACGGGCATGGGCCTGGCCTCCCGCGCCGCGCTGGAGGTGGCCACGCTGCGCTGCCTGCGCGAGCTGCTGCCGTTCGCGGTGGACGACGAGCGCATCGCGCAGCTGGCCCAGCAGGCCGAGATCCAGTACGCCGGCGAGCGCTGCGGCATCCTGGACAAGATCGCGTCCAGCCTGGGCGGCACCGACGAGGCGCTGCTGGTGGACGCCCGCTCGCTGGAGCGCCGCGCCGTGCCGCTGCCGACAGGCAGCCAGGTGCTGGTGCTGGACTCCGGGGTGCCGCGCAGCCAGGCCACCAGCGGCTGCGGCCAGCGCCGCCTGGAGTGCGAGGAAGCGGCGCGGCTGCTGGGCGTTCCGTCGCTGCGCGACGTCGAGCACCTGGAGCCGATCGAGGCGCTGCCCGAGATCCCCAAGCGCCGGGCCCGCCACGTGTTCACCGAGAACGCCCGCGTGCTGCGCGCCGCGGCCTGCAAGGACGCCCGGGCCTTCGGCGAGCTGATGAACGCCTCGCATGCCAGCCTGCGCGACGACTTCGAGGCGTCCACGCCCGAACTCGACCTGCTGGTGGGGCTGCTGCAGCGGCAGCCGGGCGTGTACGGGGCGCGCCTGACCGGCCCTGGTTTCGGCGGCGCCTGCGTGGCCCTGTGCGAAGCGCAGGCTGTGCACCAGGTCGCGCAGGAGGTGCTGGCGCAGTATCGGCAGAAAGGGCACGCCGGCCGGCTGCTCGTGCCGGCCATGGCTTGAAGGAGGACGACATGAACCGTCTCGAATTCCCGGCCGTGCGCCTCGGGGTCGCGCGGTTCGCGTTCGGCGTGGTGGCGCTGGCCGCGGCCGCGGGCGCCGGCGCGCAGGTCACGCCGGTCGAGCCCTTCGGCGGCCGGCCTTTCGGCGCCGACAGGGCGCCCGCACCGGCACCGGCGAACACGCCCTCGCCGATGGTGGTGCAGCCCGGCGCCGCGCCGGTGGTCGTGCAGCCGGGCGGCGGGCCGGTGGTGGTGCAGCCGCAGCCGGCGCAGCAGGTCCCGCCCCAGGCGCAGGTGCCGGCGCCGCAGCCGCAGCTTCCATCGCAAGGGCAGGCGATGGGCGCGGGCCCGAACATGGCCGGGCCGAGCGGCCGGCCGTCCTCGTCGGTGAACCCGCAGCCGCCCGCGATGTCCGCCGTGCCGTCCCCGCAAGGCAGCCCCGCCTCGCGGCGCGCAAACGGACAGGCGCCCGCGCAGCCGGCCGAGGAGGCGGAGGGATCGGCCGCGCCGCCGATCACGAATCCGCAACCGCCCGCGCAGGTCACGCCGCCCTTTGCCGCCAACCGTCCGGCTCCTGGCGGCGCGGCCCCGGCGGCGGCCGCCGGGCAGCCGGTGCGCGGGCTGCCGCCCGATGCGCCGAGGCTGGTGATCAGCGGCGCCGTCTATTCGCCCGATCCGGCGCGGCGCATGCTGATCGTCAACGGCCAGGTGGTCCGCGAAGGCGCCGACCTGGGGTCGGGCGTCGTGCTGCAGCAGGTGCGGCCGGAAAGCGCGGTGCTGGGGTTCAAGGGCGAGCGGTACAACGTGTACTTCTAGCCGCTCAGGCGGCTTCCTGCTCGCGCTTGCGGTCCGCCTTGCCGAACCGCCACACGCGCCACAGGTAGCCGCCCACCAGGACCACCAGCACGCCGCGGGTGATCCACTCGACCAGGTCCTTGGCTTCCTCGTAGCGCGACTGCAGCATGTAGCCCACGCCCATCAGCAGCGCGCTCCAGGCCGTCGTGCCGACCAGCGACCAGAGCAGGAAGCTCGCCACCGGCATGCGGCCCACGCCGGCGGGCATGGAGATCACGCTGCGCACGGCGGGCACCAGGCGCCCGAACGCCACCGACATCGGCCCGTGCCGCTTGAACCACGCCTGCGCGCGGTCGATGTCCTGCGGCTCCAGCGTGAGCAGCCGGCCATGCCGCTGCGCGAACCGCTGCAGGCCGCCGTGCCCCAGCTTGCGGCCGAGCCAGTACCAGGGCAGCGCGCCCAGCAGCGACCCGGTGACGGCCGCGACCAGCACGCCCACCGGCTGCAGCTTGCCCGAGGCCGCCACGTAGCCGGCGAACGGCAGCACGAGTTCCGAGGGGATCGGCGGGAACACGTTCTCCAGCATCATCAGCAGTGCGATGCCCAGGTAGCCGGTGCGCTCGATGACGCTGATGATCCATTCGGACATGCAGGGAGCTTAGGAAGCCGCGCGCCCGCGCGGCGTCCCTCAAGCGCCTGCGCGGCTGTCGGACTCGCGCTGACGCGCGGCGGGGCGGGAAACAGGGTGTGAGTTGGGGCCGTGCCTGGGCTACGTTTGGCCCCACGTCGTCATTCCCGCGAAGGCGGGAATCCAGTGCGTCCGCCTTTCCGGCGGACTGCCCGAAGCCCTGGATCCCCGCCTTCGCGGGGATGACGGGAGTTGATTGACGGGATGACGTGCTTGTCGGCGGGGATGGGGAGGCGCCCTCTCAGCCCACCGCCTTGCGCAACGCCTGGTCCACGTCCCACAGGATGTCTTCGCACTCCTCGATCCCCACCGACAGCCGGACCATGTCCGCGCTCACCCCGGCCTGCGCCAATTGCGCGTCGTCCAGTTGCCGGTGCGTCGTCGACGCCGGATGGATCACCAGCGTCTTCGCATCGCCGATGTTCGCCAGGTGGCTGGCGAACTCGCAGGCATCGATGAAGCGCTCGCCCGCACGCGCGGGATCGGCCGCCTTGATGCCGAACGTGAGGATGCCCGAGCACCCCGGCGTGCCATCGACCGCACGGAACTGCTTCTTCGCCAGCGCATGGTCCGCGGAAGAGGACAGGCCCGGATAGTTCACCCAGCTCACCAGCGGATGCTCGGCCAGGAACTGCGCCACGGCCAGCGCGTTGCGGCAGTGCGCCTGCATGCGCAGGTGCAGCGTCTCGATGCCCTGCAGGATCAGCCACGCATTCAGGGGCGACAGCGAACCGCCGAAGGTGCGGTTGACCTCCATGCGCGCCTTCATCGTGTAGCCGAAGTCGCCGAAGGTCTCGTAGAACTTGACGCCGTGATAAGCCTTGCTGGGCTCCAGCATCTCGGGGAACTTGTCGCGCGAAAGCGGCGAGCCCCAGTCGAACTTGCCCGACTCCACCACCACGCCGGCCATCGTGGTCCCGTGGCCTCCCAGGTACTTGGTCGCGCTGTGCACGACGATGTCGGCGCCGAAGGCGAAGGGGTTGCACAGGTAGGGGCTGGCCACCGTGTTGTCGATCACCAGCGGCAGGCCGTGCTCGTGCGCGATCTTCGCCACCGGCTCGATGTCGAACACGTTCACGCGCGGATTGCCCAGCGTCTCGCCGTAGACCGCGCGAGTGGTGGGCCGGATCGCCTTGCGGAAGTTGTCCGGGTCGGCGGGGTCCACGAAGGTGGTCTCGATCCCCAGCCGCGCGAAGCCCACGCCCAGCTGCCCCACCGTGCCGCCGTACAGCGTGGACGCCGCCACGATGTGGTCGCCCGCCTTCACGATGGCCAGCAGCGCCGTCATCTGCGCCGCCATGCCGGTGGCGCAGGCCAGCGCCGCGCGGCCGCCTTCGAGGGAGGCCACGCGCTCCTCCAGCACCGCCACCGTGGGGTTGCTGATGCGGCTGTAGACGTTGCCGAAGGTCTGCAGGTTGAACAGGCTGGCCGCGTGCTCGGCCGAGTCGAACACGAAGCTGGTGGTCTGGTGGATCGGCGTGGCGCGCGCGCCGGTCACCGGGTCGGGGATGGCGCCGGCGTGCACGGCACGCGTGGCGAATCCGAATTCGCGGTCCTGGGCCATGAGGTCCTTCGTTCTTTTTTCAGTAAGGCAGTTGCTGCGGGCGGCGCGCGGAGATCACGCGCGTGTTCACGCCGGCCCAGTTGAGGCCACCGAAGAGGCGCGCGTGCTCGATCTTCACGCAGCGGTCCATCACGACGTCCAGGCCCGCGGCGCGCGCCTGCGCCGCCGACTCCTCGTTCACCACGCCCAGTTGCAGCCACAGGCACTTCGCGCCGATGGCGATGGCCTCGCGCGCGATCGGCGGGATGTCCTCGCTGCGCCGGAAGCAGTCGACCATGTCGATCTTCACGCCCTGCGCGCCCAGGGCCTCGGCCGCGGCCGCGAGGCTCGGGTGGCAGCGCTCGCCCAGGATCTCCTGCGCGCCCGGGTTCACCGGCACGATGCGGTAGCCGTGCGCCTGCATGTACTTGGCCGCGAAGAAGCTCGGCCGGTGCCACTGCGGCGACAGGCCCACCACGGCGAGGGTGCGGCAGGTGCCCAGGATGTGCCGCAGCTGGAAGATCGAGTTCACTGGAAAACCTCCGTGCTGCGCACTGCGATGCGAGCCCCTTCGGGCGGCGGTGCGGAGCTCATGCGCGCCAGTGTACGGCGCGCGAAAACGCGAAACCGTCCTACCTCCCCGACCGCTGGCTCAGCCTAAGGTGCGCTCCGATGGGCTCAAGACATGACATGGAACTGATCCGCAGGCGCACGCTGATGCAGTGGGCGGCGGCCGGCGCGGTGCCGGCGCTGCCGGGCTGCCTCTGGAGCGAGAACGGCAACGCGCACCCGCCACGGCCGGGCTTCACCGTGGGCACCAACCTCTCGGGCATGGAGTGGCCCAAGCCCGGCATCCGCAAGGGCGGCAGCTCGGCGCCCAACGTGCACTTCACCGTGCCGCGCCGGGCCGACATCGCCTGGCTGGCCGACCAGGGCTTCCGCCGCAACCGGCTGCCGGTGCTGTGGGAGATGCTGCAGCCGGTGTTGCACGACGCCCGGCCCAACGCGCAGGCGCGTTCGCTGGTGGGCGAGCCCGGCGAGTTCCATGCGCAGTACGCGCAGGCCATCACCGACGTGCTCGATGCCCACGCGGCCGTGGGCGCCAAGGTCATCCTGGACCTGCACAACTACTGCCGCTACCGCGACTTCCGCTACGCGCCCGATGGCAGTGTTCCCGGGCTCAAGCCCGGGCCCACGCCGCTGCAGCGCGCCTACACCGAGGACGCGGGCGGCGTGCAGGAACGCATCTTCTCGCTCGCAGCCGGGGCCACGCTGACCCAGGCGCACTTCGCCGATTTCTGGACGCGGGCCGCGCGGCGCTGGAAGGACCACGCCGGCCTGGCGGGCTACGGCCTGATGAACGAGCCGCACGACCTGCCCCGGCCCGGGCAGTTGCAGGAGAGCCAGGGCGGCGGCGAGGACCTCGCGATCTGGCCGGCCTACGCGCGCGCGGCGGTGGCGGCGATCCGCAAGGTCGATCCGCGCACGCCGATCTACGTGGCCGGCAACGAATGGAGCGCGGCCATGTCCATGGCCAGCCGCAACCCCGGCTTCCCGCTGGCCGGCGAGAACTTGGTCTACGAGGTCCACCTGTACCTGGACGCGGCGAGCAACGGCCATGCGTTCGACTTCGAGACCGAGGTGGGCAAGGGCTTCAGCGCGGGCGTGGGCCGGCGGGCCATCGACATGGACACGGGTGCGAAACGCCTCGCCCTGGCCGCCAGCTGGGCCCGCGAGAAGAACCTGAAGCTGGCCCTCACCGAGATCGGCATGCCGCTGGGCGACGCGCGCTGGCAGGAGATGTTCCAGCGCACGCTGGCGCAGGCCGCGCGTGAAGGCGTCGAGGTCTACAGCTGGATGGGCGGCAACCACTGGCCGGTGCGCAACTACCCGATCCACCATGTGCCCGGGTGGCACCAGCACCGCACCCTGGAGCCGGCCGTGGCCGGCCCCCTGCAGCAGGCGGCCCACGAGGCCAGGGTGGCGCTGTACGACGACGGCGGCGGCTGGTCGGCGAATGGCCGCGAGGTGACGATCACCGTGTACGCGCGCGGCTGGCTGGCGCAGCCGGTCAGCGTGCAGGTCGCGTCCAGTGGCGGCGGCCGGCTGGGCAAGACCACGCTCACGCTCCCCGCCGGTGCCAACGGCTCCGACAGCTTCACATTCACGCCCGAGCCCGACCGGGTCACCACGCTCAGCTACACCGTGGCCGGCGGCCTGCAGGCGCCGCCGCCCCGCAAGGTGTATTCGCTCGCCGATCCGGTGGCGGCCGCGGGCGCAAACCTGGCCGACGCGGCGCATGCCCTCCTGGCCAAGTACGCCGCGGGCAAATGGGAGATGGCCCACGGCCACACCGACTACGTGCGTGGCGCGCCGTCGCAGGACGGCCAGCCGCTGCGCGCGGTGGCCGACACCGGTTTCGGCTCGAGCGCCGGCAACGCGATGGAGATGCTGTGCTTCCTGAACGATGACAGTGCGGCCATGGGCCCCGCCAAACCGCCCGTGATGCGGACCGTCGACGGTCGCAAGGCGATGGACATGTCGGCGCCGGGGAGCTGGGGCCTGTGGTGCAAAAAGCGCGCGCCCCTGCCCGGCGTGCAGCCGCGGCCGCGCGACCGCGTGCTGTACGACCTGCAGGACGACCACTTCGCCATCGTCGCGATCGTGTCGCCGGACGCCAACGCCAGCGGCGCGGTGTTCCAGGCGTCGCGCGCCGAGCAGCGGCAGTTCAGCGAACTCGTGCTCGAACGCGGGCGGCCGCAGGCGCGCTGGAGCGACGGGCGCGGCCAGCCGGTGGTGGTCGGCGCGCCGGACAGCCTGCCGCCCCGCGTGCCGGCCGTGCTCACGCTGGCCAGCGCGGGGGGATCACAAGCGCTGAGGGTCAACGGCCGCGAGGCCGGCCAGATGCGCGCGCAGCTTCCGAACGCCGCGTTCGACCAGCTGCTGATCGGCTGGGGCTTCGTCGACCACTACCCGCGGGAGAGCTTCCGCGGGCTGGTGTTCGGCGCCATCGCGGGCAAAGGCCGGCCGACGGAGGCGGAACTGGCGGTGCTGGAGCGCTACTTGATGTCGCTGGGGTCGGATCGGGAAAAGACCTGACGCGCTTGCAGCCCGCCGAGGGGCCGCGGTAGTCCGAGCCGCTTTCAGTCGCGGCTGGCGTAGGAGTCCGTCGAGTCCAGCGAGCCGAACCTGCTGTAGCGCTCGCGCGAACGGCGCATGTACTGCTCGCGCAGCTTGCGGTGGCGCCGGTGCGCCGCCAGGCGTTCACCCAGCTGCTGCTGCAGCACGGACAGGCCGCCGCTGGAAGGCGGCAACTCGTCGACCAGCAGGTCGGGCACCAGCACGGCTTCGCCGCCGTCCAGGTCCAGCTCGATGCGGCAGGGCGAGCCCAGCACGCGCACGGCGCGGTCCAGCGCCTGCTGGCGGGTGCAGTCGGTGATCAGCAGCGTGAACTGGGTGGGGCCGGTGCGGGCCGCCAGGCCCTGCACGCCGGCCACCAGGCGCAGGTCGTCCGCGACCTGGCGCAGGGCCCGGCGCCGCGCGGGCTGGCCATAGAGCTCGCTCAACTCGGGCAGCTCCTCGAAGTCGAAGACGATCAGGGCGGCGCTGCGGCGGTGGCTGCGCGCCAGCAGCCGGTTGCCCGCCGCCAGCAGGCCCGGGCGGTCCAGCAGGGCGGGGCTGCCGCCGCGCAGGCGCGCCAGCAGGCGCCACAGCAGGTGGAGCCATCGCCGCCGCGGCCGGTGGACGTGATCGGTTGCGGCCTGTGGCAGGGCCGCCGAGTCGTACATGGTGGAAATCGCTCCCTGGGGTGCCGCACCCGCTCGTGTGCCCGGCGGTATGCGTGGAGCCATTGTCAGGCGATGTGAGCCGCCGTAACTAAGCAATTCCGCCAATCGGGGCGATCGGCACGAGGACGTGGCGGGGGCGCTGCATTCGGTGGAATTCGTCATTCCCGCGGAGGCGGGAATCCAGGGCTTCCGCCTTCCTCAATCGCCGGGGGGGCGCGCTGCGCTGGATTCCCGCCTCCGCGGGAATGACGGTGACCTTGATTGGCGAGGTGCGCTCGCCTCTGCCTCAGGCCCCGCTCTTGTACTTGATCGAACACCCATAAGGCCGCGAGGTCGCCACCGTCAGCGGCTTGCCCGCGAGCGCCTCGCCCAGCCCCTGCTTCACGTAGTTGGTGGCGCGCTTGATGTCGTCGGGGTTGCTCGAGGGGATGCTGTCGATGCCGCCGGCGTAGGCCAGCCGGCCCTGCGGATCGACGATGTACATGTGCGGCGTGGTGCGGGCGCCGTAGGCCTTGCCGGCCGTGCCTTCCTCGTCGCCCAGCAGGTGCGTGGGCGCGGACTTGCGCTCCTTCATCCACGCGGCCACCTTGGCCGGCTCCTGGTAGTCGTACGCGCCCTTCTCGGTGGAGTTGATCGACAGCCACACCACGCCCCGGCCCACCGCCTCCTGCTGCGTGGCCGGCATGTTGCCGCTGTCGTAGTGCTTGCGAACGTAGGGGCAGCCGGGGTTGGTCCACTCCAGCACCACGTGCTTGCCGCGGAAGTCCGACAGCTTGACGGCCTTGCCGGACGCATCGGTGAGCGTGAAGTCCGGTGCAGGCTGGCCCACGGCGGGCGCGGCGTGCGCCGCCACGAGGAAGGGCGCCAGCGCGGCGAAGGAGCAGGCGGCGATGAAGGGACGGCGCAGCATGGGGATTCCTTTCACTGTTGCGAGACGACGGACAAGACTTCCTCCACCCCCAGGACCTCGGACAGCACCACCGGCGGGCTGCCCTTCCGGTAGAAGACGTAGACCGGCACGCCGCTGCGGCCCAGCGCCGACAGCGCGGCCGTGATGGCCGGATCGCGCCGGGTCCAGTCGGCGCGCAGCAGCGCGACGTTGTGGCGCCTGAGGCCGTCCAGCACCTGGCGGTCGGTCAGCGTGGTCTTCTTGTTGTACTGGCAGGTGACGCACCACGCGGCGGTGAAATCGACGAACACCGGCTGGCCCGCCGCCACGTACTGCTCCACGCGCGACACCGACCACGGCTGCCAGTCGCCATCGCTGCGCGCCGCCTGCTGCGAGGCCGGCGGAAGTTGCACCAGCTGCGGCACGGCGGCCCAGGCCAGCGCGACCAGGCCCAGCGCCGCCAGGCCCGACAGCGCCAGCCGCGCGCGGCCGCGCAAGGTGAGCGTCCACACCAGCAGGCTCATGGCCACCAGCAGCGCGAGCAGGGCGCCGGCGCCGTCGATGCCGCTCTGCTGGCCCAGCACCCACACCAGCCAGGCCACGGTGGCGAACATCGGGAAGGCCATCAGCCTGCGGAACACGTCCATCCACGCGCCGGGCCGCGGCAGCCAGCGCGCGGCCGCGGGCGCGAGGCTCGCCGCGAGGTAGGGCAGGGCCATGCCCAGGCCGAGGAACGCGAACACCGCCAGCGCCTGCGGCGGCGGCAGCGTCACCGCCAGGCCGAGCGACGCGCCCATGAACGGCGCGGTGCAGGGCGACGCGATGGCCACCGCGAGCACGCCGGACAGGAAGGCGTTGCCCACCGGGTGCTTCATCTCCATCGACGCCACCGACGAGGGCAGCATCGCGCCGAACTCGAACACGCCCGACAGGTTGAGCGCGAGCAGCGTGAACAGCGCGGCCAGCGCCGCGACCACCAGCGGCGACTGCAGCTGGAAGCCCCAGCCGAGCTGCTCGCCGGCCGCCCGCAGCCCCAGCATCAGCCCGCCCAGCGCGAGGAAGGACAGCACCACGCCGGCCGTGTAGGCCGCGCCGGCGACGCGGCGGCGACGGGCGTCGCCTGCATGACCGGCGAAACCGACCATCTTGATCGCGAGCACGGGGAACACGCAGGGCATCAGGTTGAGGATCAGGCCGCCGAGCAGCGCTCCGGCGAGCGCCGCCAGCAGGCCGATGCCCGGGCCGGGCGGCAGGGCGGAGCCGGATGCATTGCGGCGAAGCGCCTCCTCCAGCGCCGGCGACACCGCGGCGGGTGCGGCCGTTTTCGGCCAGGTGCCCACCACCTTGAGTTCGGCGCGCCAACCCTGGCGGCCATCCGCCACCACCACCGGCATCACGCCGGGGCTGGCGCTGCGCTGCGGGGAGAGCGGCACGCGGGCGGTCCACACCGCGCCGTTCCAGCCCTGGGTCCAGGCGCCGGCGGTCTCGATCACCTCCGGCGTCTCGGGGAAGAACTCCAGCCGCTTGCCGCGCACCGACACCGGCAGGCCCTGCACCTGGATCTCCAGTGCGCCGTCGGCGATCCCGGCCGTGCTGTCGGGGATGATGCCGCCGGGCGTCGTCGCCACCGGCCGCGGCTGGGCCGCGAAGGCCGCCTCGAAGGCCTGCGCGTGGCCCGCGGTGCTGCCGCGAATCGGCAGCTTGATGGCGAACTCGCCTTCCTCCGGGATGCACTCCTTGCGGCAGACCAGCCAGTTGGCCTTGAGCCGCACGTCCAGCTCCTGCGCCACCAGCGAGGGCTTGAAGTCGGGCGCGATCTCCAGCGGCACCGGCAGCAGCACCGTGCCTTCGTAGCCATAGTTGGCCAGCGTGCCGATCGGGATCTTGACCGGCACCGGCCACTGGATGTCGCCGGCCCGCACGCCCGGCGGCAGCGTCCACTCCAGCTGCGTGGGCAGGCCGGAGTCGCCCGAGTTCTTCCAGTAGGTGTGCCACTCGGGCTGGTGCGCCAGTTGCAGGCCGATCCAGACTGGCTTGCCCGGCGCCACGCCCTCGGGCGCATGGGCCAGCAGTTCGGCGCGCACGCGCTCGGTGGTGACGACCGACTTCCCGCCGGCCTGCGCGTGCGCGGCCGCGCCCAGCAGGAGCAGGAGCGGGGCGAACAGCAGGCGCAGGAAGGCGGTCATGGTCGTGTCGGAGCGCGGCAGTGCGAAGGAAGTTCCTGTGCGCGTCAGGCGAAGCCCAGCACCACGCGGCGGGTGGTCGCCGATTTCTTCTCGATCTTGGTGACGACCACCGCCCCGATCTCGGAGGTGTTGGCCACGTGCGTGCCACCGCAGGGCTGGAAGTCGACCAGCTCTTGCCCGCCCACGCGGATGGTCCGGATGCGGCCGGTGCCTCGCGGCGGCTGCACCGACATGCTCTTGACCAGCGCCGGGTTGGCGTCGAGTTCCTCGTCGGTGATCGATCCCACCGCCACCGGAAGCCCGGCCGCCACCAGGCGGGCGATGCCGTCGGTGAGCTGTTCCTTGTCGAGCGCATCCGTCATGTTGAAGTCCAGCCGCGCGTAGTCGGGCGTGATGGAGCAGCCATTGACCAGCTGCGGCACCAGGTGGCACAGCAGGTGAGTGGTGGTGTGGAAGCGCATCAGCCGGTGGCGCCGGTCCCACGCGATGCGCGCGACCACGGGCTGGCCCGGCCGCAGCGCGGCCAGCAGGTCCTCCTGTCCGGGCGCGGGCACGTGCCAGATCCCGTCGGTGGGCTGGCCCTGCTCGTCCTTGGCCTTGCGCGTGTCGGCGATCGCCAGGGTGCGGCCATCGGCCAGCACCAGCACGCCGCTGTCGCCGGCCTGGCCGCCGCCCAGCGGGTAGAACACGGTGCGATCGAGCACGATGCCCTGGCCGTCGGCAGACAGCACGGTGGCATCGCATTCCTGCAGGTAGGCGTCCTGGCGGAACAGATCCTGGGTCATGGGTTTTCGGGGCGGTTTCGTGGGTGGCGCAGCACGGGATTCTGGCGGTTTTCGCCTACAACTTCCCCGGCGGGCGCAGTTCCACACTGCCGCCCATGGAATCGTCGAGCCAATCCACCTTGTCGTCCCTGGCGGCCGCCTGCGTCCTGGTCGCCTGCGCTTCGGGCTCCGTGGCGCAGGGCCCGCTGCCGGGCACCGGTCCCAACCCGCCGCTGCCCGCGCCGCAGGACAGCGGCCTGGTCCCCACCGTCAACATCGCGCCCGCCAAGGGCTGGCCCCAGGGCGCCGCGCCCACCGCACCCGCGGGCTTCAAGGTGACGGCGCTGGCCAGCGGCTTGACACACCCGCGCTGGGTCTACACGCTGCCCAACGGCGACGTGCTCGTGGCTGAAACCAACAAGCCCAAGCCGGAGCCGGGCTCGAAGAACGTGCATGGCGAAGGCGTGCGCGGCAAGGCGATGGAGCTGGTGATGAAGCGCGCCGGCGCCGAGGTGCCCAGCGCCAACCGCATCACGATGCTGCGCGATACGGATGGCGACGGCGTGGCCGAGACCCGCAGCGTGTTCATGAGCGGGCTGAATTCGCCCTTCGGCATGGCGCTGGTGGGCAACGAGCTGTTTATCGCCAACGCCGACGCCATCGTGAAGGTGCCGTACCAGCCCGGCCAGACGCAGGTGACCGCCGCGCCCGCCAAGGTGACCGACCTGCCGGCCGGCGCCAACCACCACTGGACCAAGAACATCATCGCCAGCCCCGACGGCAGCAAGCTGTATGCGACGGTGGGCTCCAACAGCAACATCGGCGACAACGGCATGGAGTCCGAGGAAGGCCGCGCGGCGATCTGGGAAGTGGACCGTTCGTCGGGCACCAAGCGCCTGTTCGCCACCGGCCTGCGCAACCCCAACGGGCTCGGCTGGGAGCCGCAGAGCAAGACGCTGTGGACCGTGGTGAACGAGCGCGACGAGCTGGGCGACAACCTGGTGCCCGACTACCTCACCTCGGTGAAGCAGGGGGCCTTCTATGGCTGGCCCTGGAGCTACTGGGGCCAGCGCGTGGACGAGCGCGTGAAGCCGCCCCGCCCCGACATGGTGGCCAAGGCGGTCGCGCCCGACTACGGCCTGGGCGCGCACGTCGCGCCGCTGGGCCTGGTGTTCTCCGACGCGCGCATGACCTCGCCCTATGCCAGCGGCGCCTTCGTCGGCCAGCACGGCTCCTGGAACCGCAAGGACCTGGCGGGCTACAACGTGGTGTTCGTGCCGTTCTCGGGTGGTCGGCCCTCGGGTCCGCCGCAGACCTTCCTGACGGGCTTCCTGAGTAAGGACGGCGATGCCTTCGGCCGTCCGGTCGGCGTCGCGCTCGACGGCAAGGGCGCGCTGCTGGTGGCCGACGACGTCGGGAACACGGTCTGGCGGGTGGCGCCGGCGCGCTGAGCTCTTCGTGGGGCGCGCCGGTTGACCGGTGCGCCGCGCGGGCGTCGAATGCAGGGGCGCGGCGCGGGACCTGCCGCGAGGAGAGCGCCATGAAGAACAACCTGCGCATCGTCCTGCCTGCCGCCGCCGTCGTGCTGGCCAGTTGCACCTCCCCGCCGGCCACACGGGGCGCCCCCGACATCGACAACCTCACCGCGAGCGAAGCGGTGCGGCGCATGTGCGCGGGCGAGCTCGGCAGCGAGGCGCTGACGCGTGCGTACCTGCAACGCGCGCAGTCGCGCGCCCAGCTCAATGCATTCGTCACGCTCGATGCAGCCGGCGCCATCGCCGCCGCGCAGGCGGCCGACAAGCGCCGCGCCTCCGGGGGCGCCTGCCTGCCGCTGCACGGCCTGCCCATCGTGGTGAAGGACAACATCCACGTGGCCCGGCTGCCATCGACGGCGGGGACGCCGGCCCTGGGCGGGTTCGTTCCGGCCGCCGATGCGCCCGTCGTCGCGCGGTTGCGCGAAGCGGGCGCCGTGGTCCTGGGCAAGACCAACATGCACGAGCTCGCGTTCGGCGTCACCGGCTACAACCCCAATTTCAATGGCCCGGGCACGCAGGTCGGCGTGCGCAACGCCTACGACGCGACCAAGGTCGCGGGCGGCTCGTCCTCCGGCACCGGCGCCGCCCTCGGCGCGAGGATCGCGCCGGCGGGCCTGGGCACGGACACCGGCGGGTCGGTGCGAATCCCCTGCGCGTTCAACGGCTGCGCGTCGTTGCGACCGACCATGGGCCGCTACCCGCAGGCGGGCATCGCGCCGATCTCGCACACGCGGGACACGGCCGGCCCGATGGCGCTGTCGATGCGCGACGTGGAGCTGATGGACCGCGTGGTGGCCGGTGGCGCTCCGGTGTCGCCGGTGCCGTTGAACACGGTGCGGCTGGGGGTGGTGCCCGGCATGCTGTCCAACCTGGACGCGGACACGCGCGCGGCGTGGGATGCGGCCACCGCGAAACTTCGCTCGGCGGGCGTCACCCTGGTCGAGACCCCGATGGCGGACCTGGCCACGCTCAACGGCGCGGTGGGTTTCCCGCTGGCCCTGTACGAGGCTTACGACGACATGGTGGCCTACCTGCGCGGCACGGGCACTGGCGCGACGATCCAGCAGATCGCCGCGCGCATCGCGAGCCCCGACGTCAAGGGCACCTATGAGGGACTGGTGCTGCCCCGCAAGCTGCCCGCGCCGTCCGGCGGCGTCGTCGATGCCGCGCCGGCCTACAAGGCGGCCATGGAAGTGCACCGGCCCCGCCTGGTGAAGCTGTACGCCGACACCTTCGCAGCGCAGAAGCTCGATGCACTGGTGTTCCCCACCGTGCCGCGCACCGCGTTGCCCGCCGATGCGCAGGCGAGCAGCCTGGAGAATTTCCTGCTCTTGATCCAGAACACCGACCCCGGGAGCAATGCGGGTGTGCCTGGCATCCAGTTGCCTATGGGGCTGGGGGCGACGACGCGGTTGCCCGTGGGGCTGGAACTTGACGGGCCTGCGGGGAGTGATCGGCGGTTGCTGGGGGTCGGGATGGCGATCGAGGATTTGCTGGGGCGGTTGCCTGCGCCGCGGTCCTGATTGGGGTCAGATTCCAATTTCGGCTGAGTTTGTTTTTGCTGCTTGGTTGGGCAGTGCGCCCTCGCGGCAGGCGGTGCCTGGCCCGGGCTCATGGTGGGCCGGTTGGCTCGTTGCACTCGCCAACTCGCAGGGCATTCCGCGGCCCGGCCTGCGCGGCAGAACTCACTGCGCTGCTGCGCAGCTCCGTTCAGACAGCTGCCGCGAGTCAGAGGTTGATATCAAGCTCGCCTTCGGCTCGCAACGGCCGGGCCGCGGAAAGCCCGGCTCGTCCCACAAATCGCCCGGGCCAGGCACCGCCTGCCGCGTGGGAGCAGGGCTCGCAACGGCCGGGCCGCGGAAAGCCCGGCTCGTCCCACAAATCGCCCGGGCCAGGCACCGCCTGCCGCGTGGGAGCAGGGTGCGGGTGCGGGCAGGAACTCGCTGCTCCCGCTGTGCGACTCGCCGCCGCCAATCGCCTTTTGTTAGCCACCGTCATCCCCGCGGAGGCGGGGATCCAGTGCTTCCGGCAGTCCGCTGAAGGCGGACGCACTGGATTCCCGCCTTCGCGGGAATGACGGAACCGGGCGAGCGGGAACGGCGTGGCGAAAAGAGGAGCCGAAGTGACGGTGCGGGCCTGCCCAGCGAACCACCGCTGTCTCCAGCGGCAGGGGGTCCCCGGCGGGGGGCGATTTCTGTGCCGAGCGTCGCGCAGTGGTGCGGGCCCTGCGAGCCCGCGGCAAGCGGGCGCAGCTCGNTCCAGCGGCAGGGGGTCCCCGGCGGGGGGCGATTTCTGTGCCGAGCGTCGCGCAGTGGTGCGGGCCCTGCGAGCCCGCGGCAAGCGGGCGCAGCTCGTCGATGAACAACTGACTCGCGGAAACTGTCTGAACGGAGCGGTGCGCAGCAGCGCGCAGTGAGATGGCATGGACGCCTCCCGTCTTCGGCGCCGGTGCGACGAGGGGGGCCTCGCATCTGACGGCATCGAGTGCCAAAGTGGAATTCTGTTCGACCCA
>NZ_LMQL01000007.1 GCF_001424545.1 Ramlibacter sp. Leaf400
GCGATCAGCGAAGCCCTCGATTATGACAGAGTTTTTAGCGTTCCGTCAACCGCTGCTGAATTTTTTTCGCTTGCCGCTTCTTGTCGAAGCACTCGCGATTCGTTTTCAGCGAAGCCTTGAATTCTATACCGAAACTTGCGCCCCGATCAACTCAACACTTCCTTTTTCTCCCCCGTCGTCTTGCATCGCATTTCTGCGGCGCCGTCATCAGCGGAGCCCGCGACTATAGCACCCCATCGGAGGGGCTCCGGCCGCGAATCACTTTCTTACGCATCCGTGGCGAGCCCAAGCGGGAGTTGCCTGAACCGCCGTCCCGCTAGGCGATACAGGGCATTGGCCACGGCCGGGGCAAGCGGGGGCACACCAGGCTCCCCCACTCCTGCGGGAGGCCGCTCACTGGGCACGATCCAGGTCTCGACGCGGGGCGCGTGCCTCAACGCGAGCAGCGGCTGATCAGGGAAGTTTCTCTGCACCACTGCGCCCTCTCGCACATCGATGCGCCCATGCAGGGCCGCACTCAGCGCGAAGACGACCGCCCCTTCCATCTGCTGCGCCACGATCTGCGGATTGACGACGGTCCCACAGTCGATCGCGCACACCACCCGATGCACGCGCGGTTGTCCTTGCTCGACCGACACCTCGGCCACCTGGGCCACGATGGACCCGAACGACTCGTGCAGCGCCACGCCCCGCGCCCGCCCCGTGGGCAAGTCCGAGCCCCACCCCGCCTTCTGCGCCGCCAGGTCCAGCACTGCCCTGTAGCGCGGCGCATGCTTCAGCAGCCGCTGCCGGAACTCCACCGGATCCACCCCCGCCTCCTGCGCCAGCTCGTCGATGAAGCACTCGGAGAAGAAGGCATTGTGCGAATGGCCCACCGACCGCCAGAACCCCACCGGGACCCCCGACCGCGACGCGACGTGGTCCATCCTCTGGTGCGGGATGCCATAGGGCAGGTTGAACAAGCCTTCCGCCGCCGTCTTGTCCGGCAGGTCCAGCGGGCCTGACAGGGAAGAGACCCCCGGCAGCGCAGGCGCCGTCAGCTGCAGCCCGCTCAGCGTCGTGCGCAGCCCGGCGGGCAGCACCCGCTCGAACCAGCGCGGCGAGATCGCATCGCCGGCCGACTCGATCCGCAGCGACAGCGCCTGGCCGCCCTCGTCCAGCGTGCCGCGCAGGCGCGCCACCTGCATCGGCCGGTAGAAGTCGTGAGTCGTGTCCTCTTCGCGGCTCCAGGACAACTGCACGGCCGAACCCGGCACGTCCATCGCGACACGCGTCGCCTGGGCCGCATAGTCGACTTCGAGCCGGCGCCCGAATCCACCGCCCAGCAGCGTCACGTGCAGGTCGACGTCCTCCAGCTTCACTCCGGCGACCATCGCCGCCGCCGCCCGGCACAGCTGTGGCACTTGCGTCGGCGCCCACAGCTCGACCCGCCCGTCCGCCACCTTCGCCGTGCAGTTCATCGGCTCCAGTGTGGCGTGGGCCAGGTAGGGCGCGCGGTACCACGCCTCCACCGTCCTCTTGGCACGGCGCTCCACATCCGCGACGTCGCCGCTCTGGTGAAAGGTGAACCCGCGCTGCGTCTCCACCGCCTGCTGCATCGACCTGGCGATCCGCTCCGAGTCCAGCGCCCCCGCCGGCCGACCCTGCCAGTCCACCTCCACCGCCGCCGCCCCCTGGCGCGCATGCCAGGTCGTGCGACCGATCACTGCGAACCCCGAGGTTGATCCGCCATAGGCCGGCAGCATCACCAGCCGCTCCACGCCCGGCATCGCCAACGCACGCGAGGCGTCGACGCGCCCAGGCGCGCCGCCGATCACGGGGCACAGGCGCACGGCCGCGAATTTCATCCCTGGCACGCGCACGTCCAGCCCGAACACCGCGCTGCCATCCACCTTGCCCGGCACGTCCAGCCGCGGCGCTGGCCGGCCGATCAGGCGCCAGTCCTTGCGCTCCTTCAGCACGACGCTCCCCGAGGGCGTCGCCGCGGCGAAGCGGGCCATCTCGGCGTAGCCCGCCGACTTGCCCGAGCCGTGCGAGATCACGCCCTGCCGCACCGTCAGCTCCTCCAGCGGCAGCCGCCACTGCAGCGAGGCGGCGCCCAGCAGGGACGCACGCGCCGTGGCCGCCGCCAGCCGCACCACCGGCCAGGCGTCCGCAACGCTCGACGATCCGCCGGTCGCATTGATGCCGATCTCGCGAGCGACCTTGCCCACGATCCAGCGGCTGGCCTTCACGCGCCCGAACCCGTCCTCGCGCTCCACCTCCATCGGGTGGAACGGCAGGTTCACCACCGAATAGGCGACGTTCCCGTAGATCGCGTCGCTGCCCGCCTGCTCGATGCGAATGGCCGCGAGCGGCACGTCCAGCTCCTCGGCCGCCAGCATCGCCAGCGCGGTGTGGACCCCCTGCCCCATCTCGCTGCGCGGCATCGCCAGCACCACGCCGCCGTCGGCCGCGATCTTGATCCAGCCGTTCAGGGCGACCTCGCCGTCCGAGGCCTCCAGCAGCCCGGCCTTGCCGAGCCGCGAGCGCTGCGGCGCGGCCACCCAGCCGACCACCAGGGCCCCCGTGCCGGCGGTGGCCGCCACCAGCAGCGTGCGCCGCTTCATGCCTTGATCCCCGCGGCGCGCCTGATCGCCGCACGCACCCGCTGGTAGGTGCCGCAGCGGCAAAGGTTGGTCATGGCCTCGTCGATGTCCGCATCGGTCGGCTTTGGCTTGCGCTCCAGCAGGGCGGCCGCGGCCATCAGCATCCCGCTCTGGCAGTAGCCGCACTGGGGCACCTGCTCGGCGATCCAGGCGGCCTGCAGGGGATGGGGTGAGGACGCGGAGCCCAGGCCTTCGATCGTCACCACCTTGCGCCCCGCCACCGCCGACACCGGCGTGACGCAGGAGCGCACCGGCTGCCCGTCCACGCGGACGGTGCACGCGCCGCAGGCCGCGACGCCGCAGCCGTACTTGGTGCCGGTCAGGGCCAGCACGTCACGCAGCACCCACAACAGCGGCATCGCCGGCTCGACGTCGGCCTCCACCCATCGGCCATTGATCGACAGCTGCATGGCCCATCCTCCTTGTCGGCCCACTCTAGCAGCTCGACCACAGCGGGCCGGCGCCCATAATCGCGCGCTCCATGGCCCTCATCACCCTCTCGCAAGCCCATCTGGCCTTCGGCCACGTCCCCCTGCTCGACCAGGCGCAGTTCGCACTGGAGTCCCAGGAGCGCGTGGGCCTGATCGGCCGCAACGGCGCGGGCAAGTCCTCGCTGCTCAAGATCCTGGCCGGCCTCGAGCGGCTGGACGACGGCACCCTGCAGTTCCAGCAGGCCCTGCGCACCGCCTACGTGGCGCAGGAGCCGGCGCTGGAAGAAGACGCGACGGTCTTCGACAGCGTGAAGGCCGGCCTCGCCCCCGTGATCGACCTGATCGAGCGCTACACCCACGGCCAGGGCGACCTCGACCTGCTGCAGGGCCAGATCGAGGCGCACGACGGCTGGAACTGGGAGCAGCGCGTCGACGAGACGCTGCACCGCCTGCGGCTGGCGCCCGACGCCGTCGTGCGCACCCTCTCCGGCGGCACGCGCAAGCGCGTCGCGCTGGCCCAGGCGCTGGTCGCCGAGCCCGACGTGCTGCTGCTGGACGAACCCACCAACCACCTGGACCTGGACGCGATCGAATGGCTGGAAGGCCTGCTGATCGACTTCCGCGGCAGCGTGATCACGATCACCCACGACCGCGCCTTCCTGGACCGCGTGGCCACCCGCATCGTGGAACTGGACCGCGGCCAGCTGCGCTCCTACCCCGGCAACTTCACCCGCTACCAGGTGCTCAAGGAAGACCAGCTCGCGCAGGAATCGGTGGTCAACGCCAAGGCCGACAAGCTGCTCGCCCAAGAAGAGGTCTGGATCCGCAAGGGCGTGGAAGCCCGGCGCACGCGGGCCCAGGGCCGCATCACCCGGCTGCAGCACCTGCGCGAGCAGCGCGTGGCGCGGCGCGAGGCGGTGGGCCGCGTGCGGATGGAAGTCGCTTCCGGCGCGCCCAGCGGCAAGCTGGTCGCCGAACTGGACGACGTCTTCAAGTCGTTCCCCGATCCCTCGGGCTCGGCGCCCCCGCGTGTCGTGGTGCGCGACTTCACCGCCACCATCCTGCGCGGCGACAAGGTCGGCCTGGTCGGCCCCAACGGCGCGGGCAAGACCACCCTGCTCAAGCTGATCCTGGGCGAGCTGGCGCCCGATGGCGGCAAGGTGCGCCAGGGCGCCAACCTGCAGGTGGCGTACTTCGACCAGATGCGCGAGGCGCTCGACCTCGACGCCACCCTGGAGGACTTCATCAGCCCGGGCAGCGAATGGATCGAGATCGGCAAGCAGCGCAAGCACGTCAAGAGCTACCTGGGCGACTTCCTCTTCTCGCCGGCGCGCGCCAATTCGCCGGTGCGGTCGCTCTCGGGCGGCGAGCGCAACCGGCTGCTGCTGGCCCGCCTGTTCGCGCGGCCCGCCAACGTGCTGGTGCTGGACGAGCCCACCAACGACCTGGACATCGACACGCTGGAACTGCTGGAGGACCTGCTGCAGGACTACGAGGGCACGGTGTTCCTGGTCAGCCATGACCGCACCTTCCTCGACAACGTGGTGACCAGCACCATCGCGTTCGAGGGCCAGGGCCGCTGGCGCGAGTACGAAGGCGGCGTGCAGGACTGGCTGCTGCAGTCGCAACGCACGCGCGAGTGGGCGTCGGCGGCCGCAACCGCCCCTGCCCCCCCGCCCGCCAAAACGCCGGCGCCCGCAGCGACAGCGGCGCCCGCCGCCCCAAAGCGCAAGCTCAGCTACAAGGAGCAGCGCGAACTGGAGGCGCTGCCCGGCCGCATCGAAGCGCTCGAGCAGGAACAGGCCGCCATCAACGCCGAACTCGCCGACGGCACGCTGTACGCGCGCGACGGCGCCCGTGCCGCGCAGCTCGCCGCGCGCGGCGCGGCCATCGAGGATGAGCTGATGGTCGCCCTGGAGCGCTGGGAAACGCTGGGTTCGCTGTAGGGCTGCGCCGTCGCCAACTGGCGGTCACCGCTGACCTTGCGCGGCCCCCGCGCGGCCAAGCCTGCATCTACAGTGGCCAGGCAATGCTCGCGCTGACCTCCTTCCGATCGAACCCCGGCCACCGGCACGGCTGGCTGTGGCGCCTGTTCGTGCTGGTCGCGCTCTCCACCTGGGCCGCCGGCTGCGCCAGCCTGCCGGCCAACGTGCAGCGCACGCCTTCCCAGGCCTTCGCCACTCCGGACGACACCGCCCTGGGCAAGCTCGTTCAGGCCCGCCGCGTCCAGGCGAAGGCGCGGGCCGAGTCGGGCTTCACGCTGCTGGACACTGTCGACTCCGCCTTCACCAGCCGCCTGGCGCTGATCGAAGGCGCGCAGCGCAGCCTGGACCTGCAGTACTACGCCATCCACGCCGATGCGAGCACCGAGGTGCTGCTGGACCGCATCCGCGCCGCCGCCCGCCGCGGCGTGCGCGTGCGCATCCTGCTGGACGACTTCAACACCGTGGGCGAGGACGCCCAGGTGCTGCGGCTGGCGTTCGTTCCCGGCGTCGAGCTGCGCCTGTTCAACCCGGTGCCGGGCTCGCGCGGCTCGCTGTTCACCCGCGTGCTGGGTTCACTGCACGACGTCGAGGGCATGCAAAAGCGCATGCACAACAAGCTCTTCATCGCCGACAACGCCTGGGGCATCACCGGCGGGCGCAACCTCGGCGACGCCTACTTCGGCGGCGACGACAAGAGCAACTTCGTGGATCTCGACGTGCTGGCGGCCGGCCCCATCGTGCGGCAGATGTCGGCCAGCTTCGACCGCTACTGGAACAACGAGCTGGCCTATCCGGTGCAGACGCTGCTCGATCCGAAGGACCTGGAGCGCCTGCGCAAGGACGCGGGCCCGCCGCGCGGCGACCCCGCGCGCTCGGAGAGCGAGGCCGCGCCCGGCGCGCCGGCGGTCGCCGTCACCCCCACCAGCACCGTCCTGCCCAACGTGACGCCCACCGAGGTCGTCTCCGCCCGCCGTCCGCCGCTGGACCTGAGCCGGGTGCCGATCACCTGGGCGCCGGCCGCGCTGATGGTGGACAAGCCCGGCAAGGTCGGCCCGGGCGACGACGAGGTGGATCGCGGTGACACCACCGTGGACGGCCTGCTCAACCTGATGCAGCAAGCCAGGCGCGAGCTGCTGATCATCTCGCCCTACTTCGTGCCGGGCGCTGAGATGATGAAGCAGTTCGCCGAGATGCGCCGCCGCGGCGTCGCCATCCGCGTGCTGACCAACTCGCTCGCTTCCAACGACGCGCCGGCGGCCCATGCGGGTTACCGCCGCTACCGGCCCGAGCTGGTGGCCATGGGCGTGGAGCTGTACGAGATGCGGGCCGATCCCGCTTCGGCCGGGCTGGAAGGCCGCGGCGCCGGGTCGTCGGGCAGCGGTGGCAGTGGCGGCGGCAGCGGCCTCAGCCTCGGCAGCGCGGCCGGCGGCTCCAAGAGCGGCACCTCGCGCGCCAGCCTGCATTCCAAGGCCGTGATCATCGACCGCAACCTGTCGGTGATCGGCTCCATGAACCTGGACCTTCGCTCGCAGCTGAAGAACAGCGAGGTCGCCCTGGTCATCCGCAGCCCGGCGCTCGCACAGGCCAGCGCGGCCTTGCTCGAAAGCAGCTTCGCGCGCGGCGCCTATCGCCTCGAACTCGCGGACGGCAGCCTGCGCTGGCGGGCGCCGCCCGGTGCGCCCTTCAAGGACGCCACCAGCGAACCCGAGGCGCCGACCAAGCTGAAGCTGCTGGTCAACCTGCTCGCCCCGTTCGCGCCCGACGAGATGCTGTGAGCCCGGCGCTCACATGCGCCGCACCAGCTCCGAGTACTTGCGCCAGAAAGTCGCGTCCTGCGTGGTCGCGAAGTTGATCCGCATCAGCGTGCCGGGCTTGCGTTCGGCATGGAACAGCGCGCCGGGCGCGAGCAGGTAGCCCTCGTCCAGCATGCGCTGGGCCAGCGCATCGGTGTCCACGCCGGTATCCACCCAGCCGAACAGCCCGGCCGGCTCCGCGGCGAAGCGGCAGCCGGCGTTCATGGCCAGCTTCACGCTGCGGCTGCGCGCCGCGTCCAGCCGGGTGCGGATGCGCTCGGCGTGCCGGCGCAGCTGGCCCTGCTCGATGCACAGCGACAGCGCCCGCTCCAGCAGCGCGGGCGTGGTGAGGGTGGACAGCAGCTTGGTGTCCAGCAGCCGCTCCACCAGCGAGGGATGGGCCGCGACGAAGCCCACGCGCCAGTTGGGCGCCAGGATCTTGGCGAAGCCGCTCACGTGCAGCGTGCGCTGCAGGCCGTCCAGCGCACACAGGCGCGTCGCGTGCTCGGGCCCGATGTGGCTGTAGGTGTCGTCCTCGACGATGTGGAAGTCGTAGCGGTTGGCCAGCTGCAGCACGCGGTGTGCCGCGCCGGGCGTCAGGCAGTAGCCGGTCGGGTTGTGCAGCACGCTCACGCTGACGTACAGCTTGGGCCGGTGCGCCTCGCAGTACTTGGCCATCACCTCCAGGTCGGGCCCGTCGGCGCGGCGCGGCACCGGCAGCAGGCGCATGCCCAGGGCCGTGAGGCGCGCGAATTCCACCGCCCAGCCCGGCTCCTCCACCATCACCGGATCGCCGGGGCGCAACAGGCTGCGGCTGACGATGTCCAGCGCATGCGTCGCGCCTACCGTGGTGATGATCTGGTCCGGCGAGGCCGGCACGTTCAGGGCCGCCAGCTTCTGCGACAGCGCCTGGCGCAGGGCCGAATCGCCCATCGGCTCGCCGTACTGGAGCGAGAAGGACTGCAGCGCGCGCGTGCCCGTCACCTTGCGCACCGCCGCCGGCATGAAGGTCGATTCCAGCCACTCCGGCGGGAACACGCCCATGCCGGGCTGCGGCTTGGCGCTGACGCGGTGGAACATGCCGCGGATCAGCGCCGTGGCGTCGATCGGCGTGCGCGGCCCAGCGAAGCCGGTGGCCGTGGCCCAGGCGTCGGGTCGGCGCTCGCGGGCGGGAGCCGCCGCGTCCTCCTGCCGCTGCGCCAGCTCGCGAACGAAGAAGCCGCGGTTCTTGCGCGCTTCCACCAGGCCCTGCGCCAGCAGCTGGTCGTAGGCCGCCACCACGGTGGAGGGGCTCACGCCCTGCTGTTGCGCGCACTGGCGCACCGACGGCAGCCGCGCGCCGGGCGCCAGCAGCCGGTCGCGGATGCGCTGGGCGAAGCGGCCGGACAGCTGCTCGGTGAGCGACTGCGAGGAGGTTTTCATCAGCATGGGCGGGCCCCGTGTATCGGTCGATCCGCCAATACAGAAGTCCATCTGATCCGGCCAACTGTACTGGCGGTGTACTGGGCACCGAGCTTACAGTGCTGCGCATGCACAGGCAACCGGCCACCCTGCGATGAGCGCCGCCGAACTCACGGCCCTGCTGGCGTTCTGCACCGCCATGAGCTTCTCGCCGGGGCCCAACACCACGCTGTCGACGGCGATCGCGGCCAACCACGGCCTGCGCCGCACGCTGCGCTTCTGCTTCGCCGTGCCCGCCGGCTGGGTGATGCTCATGCTGGCCTGCGGGCTGGGGGTCGGCGCGCTGGTCACCGGCCTGCCCGCGCTGCGCAGCGCCATCCAGTACGCCGGCGCCGCCTACCTGGGCTGGATGGCCTGGAAACTGTCCGGCTCCGGCCGCCTGGGCGAGGCCGACACTGACCGCCTGGACGTCGGCTTCGCGCAGGGCATCGGCCTGCAGTTCGTCAACATCAAGGCCTGGCTGCTGGCGCTCACGCTCAGCGCAGGCTGGGTGGTCAACGCCGCCGGCCAGCCCGCCGCCAACCCCGGTCAGCGGCTGGCGATCATCTGCCTCGTCGTGCCGGTGTTCGCCTTCGTCAGCAACTTCGCCTACGCGCTGGCCGGCTCGATGCTGCGCGGCTGGCTCTCGCACGGGACGCGGCTGCTCTGGTTCAACCGCGCGCTGGCCCTGGTGCTGCTGGCCACCGCCGTGTGGATGGTGCTGGCATGAAGCCGCAGGAGATTCGCGGCCTCTGGCTCGGCCTGCTGGGCGTCACCATCTTCGCCATGACCTTGCCGATGACGCGGCTGGCCGTCGGCACGCCGGACGCGCCGCAGATGTCCGGCGTCTTCATCGCCCTGGGCCGCGCCGTCGTCGCGGCGGCGCTGTCGGCGGCCTTCCTGCTGGCCACCCGCGCGCCGCTGCCGCGCCGCCAGGACTGGCCGGCGCTGGCCATCACCTCGGCCGGCGTGGTGTTCGGCTTCCCGCTGCTCACGTCGATCGCCATGCGCTACGTGCAGGCGGTGCATGCCAGCGTGATCGTGGGCCTGCTGCCGCTGGCCACCGCCGCGATGGGCGCCTGGCTGCACCGCCAGCGGCCGAGCGCCGGATTCTGGCTCTGCGCGGCGCTCGGCAGCGTGCTGGTGGTGGGCTTCGCCCTGCTCAAGGGCGGCAGCGGCACGGGCCTGCATGCAGCCGACCTGCTGCTGCTGGCCGCCATCGCCTGCGCGGCCGTCGGCTACGCCTGGGGCGCGCGCCTGTCGCAGCGCATGCGGGCCGAGCACGTGATCTGCTGGGCGCTGGTGATCTCGCTGCCGCTCACGCTGCCGCTGGCCTGGTGGTCGGCGCCGCGCACGCCCATGCCGTCCTCCGCCTGGTGGGGCTTCGGCTACGTGGCGGTGTTCTCGATGTGGCTGGGCTTCTTCGCCTGGTACCGTGGCCTGGCGATGGGCGGCACGGTGCGCGTGAGCCAGGTCCAGCTGGTCCAGCCTTTCCTCAGCATGGTGTTCGCGGTGCCGCTGCTCGGCGAGACCCTGGACGCCACCACCCTGGCCTTCGCCCTCGCGGTGATCGCCACCGTGTTCATCGGCAAGCGGATGCCGGTGCGCCCCCAGCCTTCCCAGGAGCCCGCATGAAACCGAACGACCTGCCCACCCCGTGGACCCTGGCGCGCCGCGCCGAACGCATGAACCCCTCGGTGATCCGCGAGATCCTCAAGGTCACCGAGCGGCCCGGCATCATCAGCTTCGCCGGCGGCCTGCCTTCGCCGGCCACTTTCCCCGTCACCGAGTTCGCCGCCGCCTGCGCCCAGGTGCTGAAGGAAGACGGCCCCTCGGCCCTGCAGTACGCGGCCAGCGAGGGCTTCGCGCCGCTGCGCGAGCAGGTCGCGTCCCTGCTGCCGTGGGCGGTCGATCCGGCCCAGGTGCTGATCACCACCGGCTCGCAGCAAGGCCTGGACCTGGTGGCCAAGGTGCTGCTCGACCCCGGCTCGCGCGTGCTGGTGGAGACGCCCACCTACCTGGGCGCGCTGCAGGCCTTCGCGCCGATGGAGCCGCAGGCACTGGGCGTGCGCAGCGACGACGGCGGCGTGCTCCTGGACGACCTGGAAGCCAAGGCCGAAGGCGCGCGCTTCCTCTACCTGCTGCCCAACTTCCAGAACCCCACCGGCCGCACCATGGGCGAGGCGCGCCGGGCCGAGCTGGCCGAGCTGTGCGCGCGCCTGCGCCTGCCCATCGTCGAGGACAACCCCTACGGCGACCTGTGGTTCGACCGGCCGCCGCCGGCGCCGCTGTCGGCGCGCAACCCGGACGGCTGCATCTACCTGGGCTCCTTCTCCAAGGTGCTCGCGCCCGGCCTGCGCCTGGGCTTCCTGGTCGCGCCGCCCGCGCTCTACCCCAAGCTGCTGCAGGCCAAGCAGGCGGCCGACCTGCACAGCCCCAGCTTCAACCAGCGCATGGCCGCCCGCGTGCTCGAGGGCGATTTCCTGGATCGCCACCTGCCGCGCATCCGCACCCTGTACCGCTCGCAGCGCGACGCCATGCTGGCGGCGCTGGCGCGCGAGATGAAGGGACTGGACGTGCAGTGGAACGCGCCCGAAGGCGGCATGTTCCTGTGGGCCCGGCTGCCGCAGGGCGTGAGCGCGGTGGACCTGCTGCCCCGTGCGGTGGAGGCGGGCGTGGCCTTCGTGCCGGGCGCCGCGTTCTACGCGGGCGAGCAGGAGGGCCCCGAGGCGCTGCGCACGCTGCGCCTGTCGTTCGTCACCGCGACGGTCGACCAGATCGACACCGGCATCGCGGCGCTGGCGCGCGCCCTGCGCGAGATGGGCCCGCGGCCATGATCCGCCTGTGGGGGCGCCTGTCGTCCATCAACGTGCGCAAGGTGGTGCTCACGCTGCAGCTGCTGCAGCTGCCCTTCGAGCGCACCGATGCCGGCGGCACCTTCGGCATCGTGCGCACGCCGCACTACCTGGCGCGCAACCCGAACGCGCTGGTGCCGCTGCTCGACGACGACGGCTTCGAGCTCTGGGAATCGAACGTGATCGTGCGCTACCTCGCGGCACGCCACGGCGACGGCACCCTGTACCCGCAGGACCTGCGCGAGCGCTTCGACGCCGAGCGCTGGATGGACTGGCAGCAGACCACGCTCAACCCCGCGGGCCGCGATGCCTTCGTGCAGTTGATCCGCGTGGCCGCGCCGCAGCGCCGCCAGGATTTGGTCGACGCGTCCGTCGCGGCCACCGAGCCGCTATGGGACCTGCTCGAAGCGCAACTGCAGGACCGCCCCTTCATCGCCGGCGACCGCCTCACCATCGCCGACATCCCCATCGCCTGCGAGGTGCACCGCTGGCGCGGCCTGCCGCTGGCGGCACGCCCGCGTCCGCGGCTGGACGCCTGGTACGGGCAGGTGCTCGCCCTGCCGGCCGCGCGCGGCGTGCTCGACCTTCCCCTGTCCTGACCGGAGCGACCCGATGATCTCCCGCCCCTTCCAGCAAGTCGACGTCTTCACCGCCACGCCTTATCTCGGCAACCCGGTCGCCGTGGTGCTGGACGGCACCGGCCTGTCCACCGGGCAGATGCAGGCGTTCACCAACTGGACCAACCTGTCCGAGGCCACCTTCGTGCTGCCGCCAGAGGACCCGCAGGCCGACTACCGGCTGCGCATCTTCTGCCCCGGCCGCGAGCTGCCGTTCGCCGGCCATCCCACGCTGGGCAGTGCCCACGCCTGGCTGGCCGCGGGCGGGAAACCCAAGGCCGGGCACCTGGTGCAGGAGTGCGGCGTCGGCCTGGTGAAGATCCGCCGCGACGGCGCCCGGCTCGCTTTCGCCGCGCCGCCGCTGCGCAAGGGCGGCCCGCTCGACGAGGCCGACCTGGCGCTGATCGCGCGAGGGCTGGGCGTGCCGCGCGGCGACATCGTGGCCCACGCCTGGTGCGACAACGGGCCGAACTGGCGCGGCGTGATGCTGCGCAGCGCCGAGCAGGTGCTGGGGCTGCGTCCCGACGGGAACGTGCTGGCGGGGCTGGACATCGGGGTGGTCGGTCCGCGCGGCAAGGTGGGCGTCGTCGCCTCGCACGAGGCCGGGGCGGAATGCGCCTTCGAAGTGCGCGCCTTCTTCCCCGGCAACAACGGCATGGCGGAGGACCCGGTCACCGGCAGCTTGAACGCCGCGCTAGCGCAGTGGCTCATCGGCGCGGGCCTCGCACCGGAGCGCTACGTCGTGGCCCAGGGCACGGCGCTGGGCCGCGCCGGCCGCGTGCACGTCGAGCGCGACGCCGCCGGGGACATCTGGATCGGCGGCCAGTCGGTCACCTGCATCGAAGGGCAGGTGCGGCTGTGACGGGCCTGGCCCGCGTCGACCACCTGGTGGTGCTGGCGGACACGCTGGAGCAAGGCGCGGCCTGGTGCGAACGAACGCTCGGCGTCGCGCCCGGGCCCGGGGGCGAGCACCCGCTGATGGGCACGCACAACCGGCTGCTGCGCGTCGCCAGCGTGGACCATCCGCTCGCGTATTTCGAGGTGATCGCCCGCAACCCGGCGGCGGCCGGCCCGCAGGAAGGTCGCCGCCGCTGGTTCGACATGGACGAGCCGGCCGTGCAGTCCACGGTGCGCGAGAGCGGGCCGCGCCTGGCGCACTGGGTGGTCCGCGTGCCCGACCTGCGGGCCGCCGTGGCGGCGCTGGCCCGGCTGGGCATCGACCGGGGCGAGGGGGTCGAGGCGTCGCGGATGACGGCACGCGGCCTGCTGCAGTGGCAGATCAGCATCCGTCCCGATGGCCAGCGGCTGTTCGACGGTTGCCTGCCCACGCTCATCCAGTGGGGCGAGGTGCACCCGGCGGCGGCGCTGCCGGATGCGGGACTCACGTTCCGCTCGCTGGCACTGACTCATCCGCAGGCGACTCTTCTGCGGCGTGCGCTGGACGCCATCGGACTGGAAGGCGTGGCGGTCGGCGAAGGGCCGGCCAACCTGTGCGCCACCCTGCTCGGGCCGCGCGGTTCGGTGCGCCTGGAGTCGGCCGGGCTCTAGCGGCGCCGGCTGACACGGCGTCGGCCTTGTCCTACACCGGCATCCGAGCTGCCGACCTAGAGTGGCCGTCCACCAAAACGCCCGGGAGCGCAGGAGCACATCCATGGACCGAGTCACCGGACCCTTCGACGGCTACCACATCGCCAGTTCCGCCACCGAGATCGGCGCCGGCAGCGGCCGCTACCTCGGCTTCGCGAAGCTGTGTTGCAGCCGGCCCGGAAGCTTCTGGCTGGCCACCCTGTGCGAAGAACCCGGCTGCTGCGCCCACCTCTGCGGTGGCGGCCTGTTCGACAGCCCCGAGGCCGCCCTGGCCAGCGCCGAGCTGCTGGCGCGCAACCACATCCGGGGGCGGGTGGGGGCGGCGGCGAATGATGGGGCGTCGCCGGCGGCCGTGGCCGAGCTGCGGGCCGTGCGCGCCTGAGATAGCGCGCCCACGCAGCTCGTCGTCCGCACAGCCCGTCATTCCCGCGAAGGCGGGAATCCAGTGCTTCCGCCTTCGCAGCGCAATTGAAAGCACTGGGTCCCCGCCTCCGCGGGGACGACGACCTTAGGTGCTCTTGCGGGCGCTGCTCTTCTTGGCAGCCGTCTTCCGCGTCGCGGATTTCTTCGCCGCCGTCTTCTTGGCGGTCGTCTTCCTTGCAGTGGACTTCTTGGCCGTGGTCTTCCGGGCGGTGCTCTTCTTCGCCGTCGTCTTCTTCGCGCTTACCTTCTTCGCGCTGGCCTTCTTCGCAGTCGTCTTGCGGGCCGTCGACTTCTTCGCCGCGGACTTCCTGGCAGGCGCCTTCCTGGCCGACGTCTTCGCAGGCGACTTCCTTGCAGTTGCCTTCTTCGCGACCGTCTTCTTCGCGGTGGTTTTCTTCGCAGCGGCTTTTTTCGCCGTCGTCTTCTTCGCAGCCGTCTTCTTCGCCCCCGCCTTCTTCGCCCCCGCCTTCTTCGCCGGAACCTTCCCCCCTTCGCTGCGCGCCTCCGACAAGCCGATCGCCACGGCCTGTTTCGGATTGGTCACCTTCTGCCCGGAGCTGCTCTTGAGCTGTCCGCGCTTGTATTCATGCATCGCGTCTTCGACCTTTTCCTGGGATTTCTTGCCGTAGCGGGCCATGTCGTCTCCTTGTCGTTGCCACGCCGGCAATCTGAGTCAGCCGAGCTGGCCCGGCTTGCAGGATCGCGGCGCGTCATCGCGTAGGTGACCGCCCGGGCGGACCCAGTCGCCCCCGGGACCGGCTTCGCCCGCCGCGGCTTGCCAGAATCGCCTCCATGGGCACCCTTTATCTCGTTCGCCACGGCCAGGCCTCGCTGGGGGCCGACGACTACGACCAGCTCAGCGAGCTCGGCCATCGCCAGAGCGTGCGACTGGGCGAGTACTTCGCGCACCAGGGGCTGCAGTTCGACGGCCTGATCGCCGGCACCCTGCGCCGCCACAAGCAGACCCTGGCCGGCATCCTGCAGGGCATGGACCGGGCCGGCGACCACCTCGCCTGGGAGGGCCTGAACGAGTACGACAGCGAGGCGGTGATCGCCGCGTTCCACCCCGAGCCGCTGGCCAGACCCGACACGCCCGAGGCCTACCGCCACCACTTCCGCATGCTGCGCGACGGCCTGGCCCGCTGGATGGCCGGAGCGACCCGTCCGCGCGGGATGCCCTCGTACACCGACTTCGTGGCCGGCGTGTCCGGCGCGCTCGACCACGTGCGCGCCAACCACTATGGGCAGAAGGTGCTGGTCGTCACCAGCGGCGGCCCGATCTCCACCGCGGTCGGGCACGTGCTGGGCACCAGCCCCGAGACGACGATCGAGTTGAACCTGCGCATCCGAAACACGTCGGTCACCGAGTTCGCCTTCACGCCCAAGCGCCACATGCTCGTCAGCTTCAACTGCCTGCCGCACCTGGACGCACCCGACCTGCGCGGCTGGATCACGTATGCCTGAGCCACATCGCCGCGCAGGGCAAGTCACGTTCTTCTTCGAGCACCCCTGACAGGCCGGCCGCGCGGCGATTGCTAGACTGCCGCGGATGACCGCCGCGCCCTCCTCTTCCTCGCACGATCCGGGCTGGCAGGCCATCTGCCTGTGTGCCGAGTGGTGCGGCGTGTGCCGCGAATGGGAAGGCGTCTTCGAGACGCTGTCGCGGTCGTTCCCCCAGGTCCGCTTCGACTGGGTCGATGTCGAGGACGAAGCCGACGCGCTCGGCGAGCTGGACATCGAGACTTTTCCCACGCTCCTTGTCGCGCACGGCGATCGCGCGTGCTTCTTCGGAGCGGTCGAACCTTCCTCCACGCAGGTCTCGCGCCTGCTGGACAGACTGCTGGCCGACCCTCACGCGCGTCGTTCCGAGTCCACCGAAGGGCACTTGCTGCTGCATCGGTTGCGCGCCTCCGTGCTCCCAAAACGCTAGCAGCCGATACAGGCTTTGTCGGGATGTAACCCAGCAAGGCCAAGTCCTACAGCGCTCGCCACAAGGCCCTGACGAGAGGGCCTCTGCTTTGCACGCCCAATCCCGTCCATGGTGGGCAGCTTGCCCCCATGCAACTACCCCAAGCTTTTTTCAGGAGTACCCAGATGGCATCCAACAATCAAGGCAGCACGGGCGGCAAGTCCAACCGAGGTTTCGCGTCCATGGACCCGGAACGCCAGCGCCAGATCGCCAGCGAGGGTGGCAAGGCCGCCCACGAGAAGGGCACGGCCCACGAGTTCACTTCCGAGGAAGCGCGCGAGGCCGGCCGCAAGGGTGGCCAGGCCCGCAGCGCCAATCGCAAGAAGGCTTCGACCCAGTAACGGGCTGGCACGCAGCGATGCGTCGGCCGTGAATGCGGCCACGACGGGGAGGGCCGCCGCAGGGCGGCCTTTTTCCATTGCGCCATCGCAAGCGGCCTTCAGTAGGTCTTGTACGGGAGGAACTTGCCCGAGAGCACCACGTTCACGCGGTCGCCTTTGGGATCCGCCTCGCGCGTGATGTCCATCGAGAAGTCGATCGCGCTCATGATGCCGTCGCCGAATTCCTCGTGGATCAACTCCTTGATCGTGGCGCCGTAGACGCTGACGATCTCATACCAGCGGTAGATCAGCGGATCGGTCGGCACCGCGGTGGGCAGCGAGCCCTTGTATGGCACCACCTTGAGCCATTTGCGTTCTTCCTCGGTGAGGTCGAACACCTCGCCGACGATGCGGGCCTGTTCAGGGCTGGCCGTCATCTGACCGAGGCACAGGGCCGTGGTCCACTCCTTGGACTGGCCGAGCCTCTCCGCCACATCGGCCCAGCGGATGCCCTGCGCGACCTTGGTCGCGATGATCTTCTCGGTGACGTCGTTGCGGTTCATGCGTTGCTCCTTCGTGGGAGACGAAGCAACGGGTGTGCCAGCGCCCAACCCGTCATCCACGGAGACGGGGATCAAGGGGCGCAAGGAAGACGGAAGCACTGGATTCCCGCCTTCGCGGGAATGACGGGAAGGGGACTCAGCCCTTCTGCTTCTGCTTCTGGGAGGCCTTCTGCGACGGCACCTGCATGGACTGCGGCTCGCTGCGGTCCGGCTCCGCCGGCGACGAGATGTCGCCCAGCGAAGTGCCCACGTCGCCTTCGTCCTCGGGGCTCTTGGCCGCGATGTCGCCGATGGACAGGATGCCCACCAGCCGATCCTGGCCGTCCACCACCGGCATGCGGCGGACCTGGGCGTTGGCCATCTCGACAAGCACCTCGTCCACGTCGTCGTCCTGGCGCGCGGTGCGCACGTGGCCGCTCATCACGTCGGACAGCTTGCAGGTCCTGGGGTCGACGTCGCGGGCCAGGCCGCGCACCACGATGTCGCGGTCGGTCACCACGCCGCACAGGCGATCGCCGTCGCACACCGGCACCACGCCGATGTTCAGTTCATCCATCACCTTGGCCGCGTCGACCAGCGTGTCCTGGGGGGTCATGGTCCGCGGGCTGCGGGTCATGACGTCTTCTACGGTTGCCATGGAGTCGCTCCTGGGGCGCCGGCGCGAAGGTCCGGCATGCCACCCAATCTAGGCAGCGCCCCGGCGAAAGCCATCGGCCGCCCCGCAGGGCGCCCGTAGGACGCGGCCCCTGCGCGAACTCAGCGCGGGAGATCGCGCTCTGCGGTTGGATTCAGCGGGGAAATTCCGGCCGCGCCACCAGCGTGGACAGCGGCACCTGGGCCACTTCCTGCAGGAGCAGGGCCAGCTGGCGTGCGGCGGCCTCGACCACGGCGCGGCCCTTGTCCGCGGTCGCCAGCGTCGCGTTGCCCGCGGCGCCCATGGCGTTGTAGTCCTGCATCTGCCAGCCCAGCTTCGCGCTGCTGCCGTTGCCCAGGATCGGAAAGCGGGCGGCGCGGTCCTGCGAGCTGGAGCGGAAGTCGCGGGCCTGCCGCATGTCGACGGCGTCGGGCCGCAGCGCCAGCATCATCGACGTCTCCACGTCGCCGGCGTGGATGCCGAAGCGGTGCTCCGCGGGCGTGAAGAGTCCCTGCACCTCGTCGCCCAGCGGCAGGTTGAACCAGTTGACCGAGAACACCAGCAGCTCGCAACGCGTACGCAGGTCGCGCGCGACGATGTCCATCACGCTCACCTGCCCGCCGTGCGAGTTGAACAGCACCAGCTTGCGCACGCCCGCGCGCGCCACCGACTCGCCGATCTCGGTCCACAGCCGGATCACGGTCTCGGCCGACAGCGTGAGCGTGCCCGGGAAGCGGATGTGCTCGTTGCTCTTGCCCACCTGCTGCGTGGGCAGGAACAGCACCGGCAGGTCCGCCGGCAGGTGCGGCAGGCCGGCCCGCACGATGCCGTCGACCAGGTCCGTGTCCACGCTCACCGGCAGGTGGGGCCCGTGCTGCTCGATCGCCGCGACCGGCAGCACCGCCACCACCTGCTCGATGGCGGCGCTCGATTGCAGCTGCTCGAAGTCGCGGGTGGTGAGGTCGGCCCAGAAGCGGGATTTCAGGCTCATGGGCCGGATGTTAGTGGAGGCACCAGCGGACCGCCCGCACGATGTGGTCCGCATCGACGCCGAAGAACTGGCGCAGCGCCGCCCGCGTGTCGCTGCGCCCGAAGCCGTCGGTGCCCAGCGTGAGGTAGCGCCGCCCCTGCGGCAGCCAGGCCCGGACCTGCTCCGGCACCGCCCGCACGTAGTCGGTGGCCGCCACGAGGGGCGTGCCGCCTTCCCCGAACAACCGGTGCAGCCAGGGCGTGGTGTGCGCCTCGCCCCGCATCGCCCGCTGCTCGCAGTGCAGGCCGTCGCGTGCCAGCTCGCTCCAGCTGGTGATGCTGAACACCTCGCAGGCGATGCCTTCGTCGGCCAGGCGGCGGGCCGCCTTGAGCACTTCCGTGAGGATGGCGCCCGAGCCCAGCAGCGTGGCCTTCGCCGGACCCTCACCGAACGTCGCGAACCGGTAGCCGCCGCGCACCACGCCCTCGCGCGCGGCCTCGGGCAGGTCCGGCTGCGCGTAGTTCTCGTTCATCAGCGTCAGGTAGTAGAAGACGTCCTGCTGGTCCACCAGCATCTCGCGCATGCCGTGGTCCACGATCAGCGCCATCTCGCCGGCGAAGGCCGGGTCCCAGGCCTTGCAGTTGGGGATGGTGGCGGCCACCAGGTGGCTGCTGCCGTCCTGGTGCTGCAGGCCCTCGCCGCCCAGCGTGGTGCGGCCCGAGGTGGCGCCCAGCAGGAAGCCGCGGGCGCGCTGGTCGGCCGCCGCCCAGATCGCGTCGCCCACGCGCTGGAAGCCGAACATCGAGTAGTAGATGTAGAACGGCAGCATGGGCACGCCGTGCACGCTGTAGCTGGTGGCGGCGGCCGTCCAGCTGGCGATGGCGCCGGCCTCGCTGATGCCCTCTTCCAGGATCTGCCCGTCCAGGGCCTCGCGGTACGACAGCACCGAGCCGATGTCCTCCGGCTCGTACTTCTGCCCGACGCTGGAGTAGATGCCCACCTGCTTGAACAGGTTGGCCATGCCGAAGGTGCGGGCCTCGTCGGCCACGATGGGGACGATGCGCGGGCCCAGCTCGCGGTCCTTCAGCAGGTTGCCCAGCAGCCGCACGAAGGCCATGGTGGTCGACATCTCCTTGCCGCCCGCCTGCACCGCGAACTGCGCGTAGGCCTCCAGCGCGGGGATCGGCAGCGCGGGCGCGTGCGACTCGCGCCGCGGCAGGTAGCCGCCCAGCGCCTGGCGCCGCTCGTGCAGGTAGCGCATCTCGGCGCTGTCCTCGGCCGGCCGGAAGAAGGAGAGGCTGGTGGCCTGCTGGTCCGACAGCGGCAGGTTGAAGCGGTTGCGAAACTCCAGCAGCGCCGACTCGTCCAGCTTCTTCTGGCTGTGCGTCGTCATCTTCCCCTGCCCGGCCGTGCCCATTCCGTAGCCCTTCTTGGTGTGGGCCAGGATCACCACCGGCTGCCCGCCGTGGCGCACCGCCGCGTGGTAGGCCGCGTGGATCTTCACCAGGTCGTGGCCGCCGCGCTTCAGGCGGTCGATCTGCTCGTCCGTCATGCCCTGCGCCAGGCGCGCCAGCTCCTCGTCCTGGCCGAAGAAGTTGTCGCGGTTGAAGCGGCCGTCCTTGGCCGCGAAGGTCTGCATCTGGCCGTCGACCGTGTGGGCGAAGGCGCGCACCAGGGCGCCGGTGACGTCGCGCGCGAACAGGCCGTCCCAGTCGCTGCCCCACAGCAGCTTGATCACGTGCCAGCCGGCGCCGCGGAACAGTTTTTCCAGCTCGTCGACGATGCGGCCGTTGCCACGCACCGGGCCGTCCAGCCGCTGCAGGTTGCAGTTGACCACCCACACCAGGTTGTCCAGCTTCTCGCGCGAGGCCAGCGTGAGCGCGCTCATGCTCTCGGGCTCGTCCATCTCGCCGTCGCCGAACACGCCCCACACCTTGCGGCCCTCGCAATCGAGCAGGCCGCGGTGCGTGAGGTAGCGCATGAAGCGCGCGTGGTAGATCGAGCTGATCGGCCCGATGCCCATGGAGCCGGTCGGGAACTGCCAGAAGTCGGCCATCAGCCAGGGATGCGGGTAGCTGGAGAGACCGCGCGCGTCCTTCTGCGGCGCGGTGAGCTCCTGCCGGTAGTGCGCGAGGTCGTTGTCGGTGAGGCGCCCTTCCAGGAAGGCGCGCGCGTACACGCCCGGCGCGCTGTGCGGCTGGAAGAACACCAGGTCGCCGCCCTGCGCTTCATTGCGCGCGCGGAAGAAATGGTTGAAACCCACCTCGAACAGGTCGGCCGCGCTGGCGTAGCTGGCGATGTGGCCGCCCAGCTCGCCATAGGCGGTGTTGGCGCGCGCCACCATCGCCAGCGCGTTCCAGCGCATCAGCGAGGCCAGCCGCTCCTCGATCGCCAGGTCGCCGGGGAAGGCGGGCTGCTGCTCGACCGGGATGGTGTTGACGTAGGGCGTGACCAGCTCGGGCGACCAGCCCACCTGCGGCACGCGGGCCATCGCGGCCAGCTCGTCCAGGATGAAGCGGGCCCGCTCGGGGCCTTCGCTGGCCACCAGCGCGGCCAGGGCCGCGCGCCATTCGGCGGTTTCGGTCGGGTCGGTGTCGGTGCCCGCGGCGAGCAGGAAGCGGTTGATGCTCTGATCGGTCATGCGGCCACTGTAGGCCGCCCGCGACGGAATGGGGTGTCATAGTCGCTCCCGCCGATGAGCACGGCAGCATAAAATGCCGTCCAATCCCAGCTTCCAGGCAGAACATGCAACTCGATGCCGTCGACCTGCGAATCCTCGCGCAGCTGCAGGAAGACGGCTCGCTGACCAACGTCGAGCTGGCCCGCCGGGTGCATCTGTCGCCCTCGCCCTGCCTGACGCGCGTGAAGGCGCTGGAGGCCGCCGGCGTGATCCGCCAGTACGTCGCGCTGGCCGACCCCAAGGCGGTGGGGCTGGGCCTGAACGTCTTCATCAGCATCAGCCTGAAGGAGCAGTCGCGCGAGTCGCTGGCGGAGTTCGAGCGCCGCATCGCCGAGCACCAGGAGGTGATGGAGTGCTACCTGATGACCGGCGACAGCGACTACCTGATCCGCGTGGCGGTGGCCGACATCGCGGCGCTGGAGCGCTTCATCCTGAACCAGCTCACGCCCATCCCGGGCATCGAGAAGATCCGCTCCAGCTTCGCGCTCAAGCAGGTGCGCTACAAGACGGCGCTGCCCCTGCCCGCGGGAGCGGCGCGATGAGCGCGGCGCAGGACCGCTGGATGCAGCGCTGGCTGCCGCAACTGCGCTCGGCGGCGCAAGCGGGCCCCGTGCTGGAACTCGGCTGCGATCGCGGCGGCGACACCGTCTGGCTGCTCGACCAGGGCTTCGAGGTGGTCGCCACCGACATCGCGCTGGACGCGCTCCGCGCCTGCGCGTCGAACGCACCGCGGGCGCAACTGCTGCAGCACGACCTGCGCACGCCGCTGCCCTTCGCCGACGAGCGCTTCGGCGCCGCCATCGCCAGCCTGTGCCTGCACTACTTCGACTGGGCGACGACCACGCGCGCCGTCGCCGAGCTGCGCCGCTGCCTGCGACCGGGCGGGCTGCTCCTGTGCCGCGTGAACTCGGTGCGCGACGTGCTGCACGGTTCGAACGCCGGCGAGGAGATCGAGCCCGGCCTGCGCCGGGTGCACGGCACCTACAGCGTGGACAAGCGCTTCTTCGAGCGCGGCGACCTGGAACGGCTGCTCCCGCCCGCGGCGTGGGACTGGGTTTCGTGCGAGGAGCACACGATCCGCCGCTACGACCAACCCAAGGTCGCGTGGGAGCTGGTGCTGCGCAAGCCCTGACGGCGGCCGGGGAACGGCGGCCCGTCAGGCCTGGGTGACCCTGTCATTCCCGCAGAGGCTGGAATCCAGTGCTCCGATGGGGGCGGCGGACAGGGAAGCACTGGGTTCCCGCCTTCGCGGGAACGACGGGTTTTCGGTGGCGCCCAGTCCTCCCAGGCCCAGCCATTGCAGCGAGAGCTCCTGCTTGCCGGACTCGAACAGCCGTTCTCGAGCCGCAATGAGCGCGTCGATGCGCTGCTCGACGATGAAATGCCCGCCGACCCCCACCACCAGCGCGGCGAACGCGGCGCCGTGTGCTCCGAACACGAAGTCGATCGGCAGCCCCAGCAGCGCCAGGCCCAGCAGCGCCAGCGACGCGCGCTGCCAGCGCGCGACGACCCGCAGCTGCGGGTCGCCGGTCCGCGCCTCGTGGAGGGCCAGGCGTTCCCCCTCGGCCACGAGGGCGCGCAAGGTCTCGACGCGACGCTCGGCCTCGCCTTCGAACTCCGGTGGAACTTGGCAGTCGATCAACGTCGCGGGAGCCATAACGAACCTCCAGGGGGCGGGAGCCATCGGGCCTGTTTCAGGGTGTTTCCACGATACGCCCGTGGCTCAGCCTTTGGGGCGCTCGAAAGGGCTATCCCTAATGCCGGCCACTCAACATTCGCTTGTCGAGCTGCGCGCTGCAACTCGTCAGCACGGGAGCGTTCGCACCCTCGTTGTCGCGTTCAGCCGCGCGCGAACTCCGGGATGCGGAAGCGCTTGCGGTACGCGCCCGGCGCCATGCCGGTGGTGCGCCGGAACAGCCGCCGGAAGAACGCCGGGTCCTCGTAGCCGACGCGCCAGCTGACCTCGTCCACCGGCGCCTCGGTGCGTTCCAGCCGCCGCTTGGCGTCCTCGATGCGAAGGCGCTGCACGTAGGCGATCGGGGTGAGTCCCGTGGCGGCCGAAAAGCGCCGCTTGAAAGTGCGCTCGGCCAACCTTGAACGCTTGATCATCTCTTCCACCGGGTGCGCCACCGAGAAGTTCTGGGCCAGCCACTGCTGCGCGCTCTGGATCTCGCCGTCGCCGTGGTCGCTCTTGCCCTCGAACACGATGAAGGGCGCCAGCCCATCCTGGTGCCACTGCAGCGCGAACATGCGCGCCACCTCCTGCGCGACCGTGGCGCCGGCGTGCCGCGCCACCAGGTACAGCACCAGGTCGTGCCAGGTGGTCGACGCGCCCGAGCAGACCAGCTCCTCGCGCAGGCCGGAGATCACCAGCACGCGTTCGGGATGGACCGGCACCTGCGGGTACAGCGCCTGGAAGGCGCGCGCGTACCAGAAGTGCACGGTCGCGTCCTTGCCGTCGAAGAGGCCGGTCTCGGCCAGGAGGAAGATGCCCGAGCAGGCCGAGCACAGCATCGCGCCGCCCTCGTGCATGCGGCGCAGCCAGTCCACCAGCTGCGGGTAGCGGCCGGTGCGCCAGCCCTCGGGCGGCAGCACCACCGAGGGCACGATCACGATGTCGGTGGCCGTCACCTCGTCGATGGTGCGCCGCACCTCGAAGGGCACGCCGCTGGCCAGTGTCATGGGGCCCCGGACCGCGCCCACCACGTCGACCTGGAAGGGCGCCTGCGCGCCACCGATGCCCAGCAGTGACGGGCCATGCAGCACGTCGAACACGCCGGCCAGCGTCGAGATCGACGCCTCGGGCAGCGCCACCAGGCTCACGTGCTGCGAGCCCGTGACCGGGGCGGGTGCGGTGGCGGCCATGGCGGGGGTGCGGCCAAGCATAGCGCCGGGCCTTGCCGCGCGGCGTGGCACGAAGCGACCGGTCCCGGGCGATTCCGCCCCTGTGCGCGGGAGCGGCCGGCCGGAATGATCCAGCCCATCCCCCACCCCCCCTCGAAAGGACACCCCCATGGACGCCGCCGCCACCTCCGACACATCCACCGGGCAGGACGCCCTGATGGCCTTCGCCCTGCGCACCATCGACGACATCGCCGCCGGCTACACCGGCGTGATGGTCAGCCTGGGCAGCAAGCTCGGCCTCTACAAGGCGCTGGCCGGGGCCGGACCGTCGAGCGCGCGCGAGGTCGCCGCCCGCGCCGGCTGCGCCGAGCGCTACGTGCGCGAGTGGCTCGACGCCCAGGTCGCCGCCGGCTACATCGGCTACCACGCGGTGAGCGGCACCTACGAGCTCTCGCCCGCGCAGGCGCAGGTGCTGGCCGACGAGGACAGCCCCTTCTTCATCCCGAACGCATGGAACGTCCCGGCCTCGATGTGGTTCGACGAGCCCAAGGCACTGGAGGCCTTCCGCACCGGCCGCGGCGTGGCCTGGGGCGAGCACCATCAGCGCATGTCCTGCGGCTCCGCCGCGTTCTACCGCAACGGCTACAAGGCCAGCCTGGTGCCGGAGTGGCTGCCCGCGCTGGACGGCGTGGTGCAGAAGCTGCAAGCCGGCATCGACGTGGCCGACGTGGGCTGCGGCCACGGCCACTCCACGCTGCTGATGGCCCAGGCCTTCCCGGCCTCGCGCTTCCACGGCTTCGACACGCACGCGGCCTCGATCGCCGAGGCCGGGGCCCTGGCGGTCAAGGCCGGCGTGGCGGATCGCGTGCGCTTCGACTTCGCCCGCGCCACCGACTACCCGGACCGCCGCTACGGCCTGATCTGCTACTTCGACGTGCTGCACGACCTGGGCGACCCGGTCGCGGCCGCGCGCCATGCCGCCGCGACGCTGGCGCCCGGCGGCACCGTGATGCTGGTGGAGCCGTTCGCCCACGACCGCGTCGAGGACAACCAGGGGACGGTGGGGCGGCTGTACTACTCGGCTTCCACCATGATCTGCTGCGCCCACGCGATCAGCGAAGGCGGCACGATGGTGCTGGGTGCGCAGGCCGGGCCGGCGCGGCTGCAGGAGGTGTTCCGCAAGGCCGGCTTCACGCACTTCCGGCTCGCGGCGCAGACGCCCTTCAACCTGATCTTCGAGGCGCGGCGATGACCTTGAGCCTGCTCATGCTCCTGTGGAGCACGCTCTCGGCGGCGGGGTTGGGCGCCTCGGGCTGGATGGTGGTGCGGACCTGGGCCGAGGCGCGGCGCGAGCACCGCGCCTGGCCGCCAGTCGCGGCGGCCGCGGCTCCTTTGGCCGACGGCGGATGACAAGCCCGCCGGCCGCCCCGGCGGCCCTGCAGTGGCAAGCCCGTCTGCGGCCAATTTGCGCCCCCGGCTGACGTTGAGCAGCCGCGCGGGCCCACATCATCGGAGGATGAACGGTTCGCAGACGCCCGCCCGACCACCGCCTCCCCTGTCCGGCCGAACGCCGCTGAGCCGGATGCCGCCGCGCAAGTCGCTTGCGATCTTCGCGCTGGTGTTCCTCATCAACTACCTGCTGATGCGCTTCCTGTTCCCGGGCGAGCAGCCGGTGACGGTGCCCTACACCGAGTTCCGCCAGCAGGTGGCGGTGGGCAACGTGACCGCCCTCTACAGCCGCGGCAACACCATCGAAGGCCGGTTCCGCAACCCCGTGACCTGGCCCACGCCGGAGGAGGTCAAGCAGGCCGGCGGCCAGCCCGCGCGGCCCACCTCGCTGGACCGCCGGCTGATGCCCCCGCCCAAGACCTCGGCCTACTTCAACACCGAGCTGCCGGCCTTCCACGACCGTGACCTGGAGAGCTTCCTGATCACCCACAAGGTGGAGATCAGCGCGGTGCCGATCCAGCAGGGCGGCCTGTGGACCACGCTGCTGTACTTCGGGCCCGCGCTGCTGATCATCGGCTTCTACGTGTGGATGTACCGGCGCGCGGCGGGGGGCGCAGGCGGCGGCATGGGCGGCGTGTTCGGCCTGGGCCGCAGCAAGGCCAAGCGCTACGACGTCGGCGACCCGGCGACGCGCGTGACGTTCAACGACGTCGCCGGCATCGACGAGGCCGAGGCCGAACTGGTGGAGATCGTCGACTTCCTCAAGGCGCCGGACAAGTACACGCGCCTGGGCGGCACCGCGCCCAAGGGCGTGCTGCTGATCGGCTCGCCGGGCACGGGCAAGACCCTGCTGGCCAAGGCCGTCGCCGGCGAGGCCGGCGTGCCCTTCTTCTCGATGAGCGCGGCCGAGTTCGTCGAGATGATCGTGGGCGTGGGCGCGGCGCGCGTGCGCGACCTGTTCAAGCAGGCCCGCGAGAGCGCGCCGGCCATCATCTTCATCGACGAGATCGACGCCATCGGCCGCGCCCGCGGCGGCGTGATGATGGGCGGCGGGCACAGCGAGCAGGAGCAGACGCTGCAGCAGATCCTGACCGAGATGGACGGCTTCACCGGGCGCGAGGGCATCATCGTGCTGGCCGCCACCAACACGCCCGACGTGCTGGACCGCGCGCTGCTGCGGCCCGGCCGCTTCGACCGGCGGGTGGTGGTGAACCTGCCGGACAAGGCGGGCCGCGAGGCCATCCTGCGCGTGCACGTGCGCAAGGTGCCGCTGGCCGACGACGTGCAACTGGAACAGCTGGCCCAGGCGACGCCCGGCTTCTCGGGCGCGGACCTGAAGAACCTGGCGAACGAGGCCGCGCTGCTGGCCGCGCGCCGCAGCGAGAGCGCAGTGACGCACAAGGACTTCCTGGACGCGCTGGAGAAGATCGTGCTGGGCCCCGAGCGGCCGCTGCTGCTGACGGCGCAGGACCGCGAGCGCATCGCGTACCACGAGGGCGGCCACGCCATCCTGGGGCTGGTGGTGCCGGGCGCCGACCCGGTGCACCGCGTGAGCATCGTGCCGCGCGGCCAGGCGCTGGGCGTCACCTACCAGCGGCCGCAGACCGACCGCTACAACTACCCCGAGGCGTACCTGCGCGCCCGCATCATCGGCATGCTGGGCGGCCGCGCGGCCGAGGAGGTGGTGTACGGCACCAAGACCACCGGCGCGGAGAACGACATCGAGCAGGCCACCCAGCTCGCGCGCAACATGGTCACGCGCTGGGGCATGAGCGAGGCGGTCGGCATGGTGCAGCTGGCGCCGCGCGAGAACCGGTTCCTGGGCACCGGCGGCGGGTTCGGTGGCGACAAGCCTTTCAGCGAGCAGACGGCGGCGCTGGTGGATGCCGAGGTGCAGGGGATCCTGCACGGCTGCCATGAGGAGGCCAAGCGGTTGCTGCGCGAACACCGGGGAGCGCTGGACGGGTTGGTTTCGGCGCTGCTGGAGGACGAGACGCTGTCGGAGGAGGAGATCCTGAAGGCGACGGGGTTGCCGCCGGCGCCGCAGCTGGAGGGGGCGCCGATTCGGCTGGCGGGTTGAGGTGTCTTTTGGCGGGGTCGGGGAAGGTAGGCAGGGTCGCATTGCTGTTCGTTGCCTGCGGCAGGGGGTCCCCGGCGGGGGGCTCATGCTGTGCCTCTCCGAGCTCGCTGACGCTTCGCATTGCTGCGCGCATCGCTTGAGTGGCGCGGGCCCTCGCGGAAAAACTTATATGGACGCCTCCCGTGTGGCAAGCGGTTCTTCGAAGCTTTGACTCGGCGGATTCACTGCGGACTTATATCCGGCC
>NZ_LMQL01000008.1 GCF_001424545.1 Ramlibacter sp. Leaf400
TGATCGCCGCCGTCAGCGTGGTCTTGCCGTGGTCCACGTGGCCGATGGTGCCCACGTTGACGTGCGGCTTCGTGCGCTCGAATTTACCTTTTGCCATTTTTTCGCCTTCCGAAAAAAATAACTGACGATCACTTCTTTTCTGGTGCCCTTGGCGGGAATCGGACCCGCGACCTCTCCCTTACCAAGGGAGTGCTCTACCACTGAGCCACAAGGGCGAAATCTCTCTCGCCTGCGCAATCGATCCGTGGAGCGGGAGACGGGAATCGAACCCGTGTCATTAGCTTGGAAGGCTAAGGTTCTACCATTGAACTACTCCCGCATCGGGCGTGGTTCGAGGGCCCCAGGCGGTCCCGGCGGACCGGCCGCCGGAATCTTGGTGGCGCCGGCTCATCCGGCTGCCCCGTCCTTCATTCGCTACCACTCGTCTCTTGCACTTTTCGCCGAACCCCCTTCTTCAGGAGGTCTGGTGGAGGAGGCTGGATTCGAACCAGCGTAGGCGTAAGCCAACAGATTTACAGTCTGCCCCCTTTAGCCACTCGGGCACCCCTCCGGCGAACCTCGAAATATACCATGTTTCAGCCACTCCAGCCCGTCCGCGCACCAGCGCGAGCCCGGCCGTGGTCCCACGTCAACTGAAGAAGCCCGGGTGGCCCCGCTCGGCCAGCCATTCGCGGGCCTGCGCGAAGTGCCCGCAGCCGAGGAAGGGCACGGGCGGGCGCGAGGCGGACAGCGGCGAAGGATGGTTGGCCTGCAGCACGAGCGCCTCGCGGCCGTGCTGCCCGGCCGTGGCACTGATCAGCCCGGCCTTGGCCTGGGCGTGGGCGCCCCACAGCAGGTAGACGCAGGGGCTGGCCCGCGCCGCCACTTCGGCCAGCAAGGCGTCGGTGAGCGCCTCCCAGCCCTTCTTCGCGTGGCTGCCGGGCTGGCCGTCTTCCACCGTCAGCACGGCATTGAGCAGCAGCACGCCGCGCTCGGCCCAGCGCAGCAGGGACCCGCTGGACGGCGCGGGCCCGGGTGAGCCGCAGGCCAGTTCCTTGAAGATGTTGCGAAGCGACGGCGGCACCTTCACGCCCGGCGCCACCGAGAACGCGAGGCCCTCCGCCTGCCCGGGCCCGTGGTACGGGTCCTGGCCGAGGATGACGGCATGAACCTGCTCGAGCGGGGTGGTTTCCAGCGCCCGCAAGGGCCGAGGCGGATAGATCACCGCACCGGCCGCGATGCGCGCGCGCAGGAAATCGGACAACGCGCGGCCGGTCTCTCGCTGGAAGAAGCGATCGACCACCGGCTGCCATCCCGGCGCCAGCGAGGCCGACGCCGGATCCCAGCCGAGCAGCCGGCCCGCAGCGACCGGCTCCGCCAGCAACGACGCCTGGCGATCGCTCACGCGCCGAACAGCGCCGCCAGCGCCTCGCCCGGGTCGAGCGCGCGCATGAAGGCCTCGCCCACCAGGAAGGCGTGCACGCCCGCCTCGCGCATGCGCTTCACGTCCGCGGGCCCCAGGATGCCGGACTCGGTGACCAGCAGGCGGTCGGCCGGCACGTCCTTGAGCATCCCCAGCGTGGTGTCGAGCGACACCTCGAAGGTGCGCAGGTTGCGGTTGTTGATGCCCACCAGCGGCGTCCTGAGCTTGAGGGCGCGCTGCAGCTCGGCCGCGTCGTGCACCTCGACCAGCACCGCCATGTCCAGCCCGCGCGCGATCTGCTCCAGCTCGGCCATCGGCCCGTCTTCCAGGCAGGCCGCGATCAGCAGGATGCAGTCGGCGCCCATGGCGCGCGACTCGTACACCTGGTAGGGATCGACCATGAAGTCCTTGCGCAGCACCGGGAGGTCGCACGAGGCGCGCGCCTGCTTCAGGTAGTCCGGCCGTCCCTGGAAGAACTGACGGTCCGTCAGCACCGACAGGCAGGCCGCGCCGTGCTCGGCGTAGCTCTGCGCGATGTCGGCCGGGATGAAGTCCTCGCGCAGGACGCCCTTGCTGGGGCTGGCCTTCTTGATCTCGGCGATCACGGCGCTGCGGCCGGCCGCGATCTTGCCGCGCAGCGCCGCCTCGAAGTCGCGCGTGAGGACGCGGCTCTCGGCGTCGGCACGCACGGCCTCCAGCGAAACCTTCTTCTTGGCCGCCGCGATCTCCTCGCGCTTGACGGCGACGATCTTGTCCAGGATGTCGGCCATCGCTCAGCCGGCCAGCTGCTTGGACAGCGCGACCAGCCCGACGAGCCGCGACTTCGCGGCGCCCGAGGCGATGGCTTCGCGCGCGCGCTCGATGCCCGTGCGGATGTCGCTCACCACGTTGGCCGCGTACAGCGCCACGCCCGCGTTGAGCATGACGATGTCGCGCGCCGCGCCCGGCTGGTTGTCCAGCACCGACACCAGCATGGCGCGCGACTGGTCGGGCGTCTCCACCTTCAGCACCCGGTTGCTGGACATGGAAAGACCGAAGTCCTCCGGATGGATCTCGTACTCGGACACCTGGCCATTCCTGAGTTCGCCCACCATGGTGGCGGCCCCGAGGCTCACTTCGTCCATGCCGTCCCGGCCGTAGACCACCAGCGCATGCTCGGCGCCCAGGCGCTGCAGCGCCCGCACCTGGATGCCCACCAGGTCCGGGTGGAACACGCCCATCAGGATGTTGGGTGCTCCCGCCGGGTTGGTCAGCGGCCCCAGGATGTTGAAGATGGTGCGCACGCCCAGTTCCTTGCGCACCGGCGCGACGTTCTTCATCGCCGGATGGTGGTTGGGCGCGAACATGAAGCCGATGCCCACCTCCTGCACGCAGCGGGCGATGGCTTCGGGCGACAGGTTGATGTCCACGCCCAGGCTCTCCAGCACGTCGGCGCTGCCGGACTTGCTGGACACGCTGCGGCCGCCGTGCTTGCTCACCTTCGCGCCCGCGGCCGCGGCCACGAACATCGCGCAGGTGGAGATGTTGAAGGTGTGCGACCCGTCGCCTCCGGTGCCCACGATGTCCACCAGGTGCGTCTTGTCGGCGATGTGGACCTTGGTGGAGAACTCGCGCATCACCTCGGCGGCCGCGGTGATCTCGCCGATGGTTTCCTTCTTCACCCGCAGGCCGGTGAGCAGGGCGGCCATCATGACGGGCGAGAGCTCGCCGCTCATGATCAGCCGCACGATCTTGAGCATCTCGTCGTGGAAGATCTCGCGGTGTTCGATGGTGCGCTGCAGCGCTTCCTGGGGGGTGATGGGCATGGGCCTCTCCTCGATTCAGCGGGAAGGATTGTCGGACAGCGCCAGGCGCGCGCCGAAAGCGATGAACATGGCGCCGGCGGCGCGGTCCAGCCAGTGCATGCCACGCTGCACGGCATCGCGGCGCGCCATCCAGGCCGCGGCCAGCGCCCAGCCGGAATTCACCGGAATGCTGTTGACGTTGAACAGCACGCCCAGCAGCACGAAGGCCAGCGCCTTGTTCGGCGCGTCCGGCGCGATGAACTGCGGCACGAAGGCCAGGAAGAAGATGGCGACCTTGGGATTGAGCACGTTGGTCCAGAAGCCGCCCAGGAAGACCGCGCGCAACCGGGCCGGCGGCTGCGACTGCGCCAGCGAGCGCAGGTCGGCCACGTCGGCCTGCGGGCGCGCCACCAGGAGCTTGACGCCCACCCACAGCAGGTAGGCCGCGCCCAGCCACTTCAGCACCGTGAACGCCGTGGCCGATGTGGCCAGCAGCGCGCCCACGCCCACCGCCGCGGCGAACACGTGCACGAAGCAGCCGGCCGTGATGCCCAGCCCCGCGACGATGCCGGCGCGGGCGCCCGAGCGCAGCGCGTTGGTGACGATGTAGAGCACGTCCGGCCCCGGCGTCAGGTTCAGCAGCCAGCCGGCGGCGATGAAGATCACGAGCTGCTGCAGGTCCGGCATGGCGCTCAGTTCCGGAAGAAGCGGCGGAAGGCGGCGACGGCGCGGTCGACGCCGGCCTCGTCCACGTCCAGGTGGGTGGCGAATCGCAGGCGGTACAGGCCGGTGGCCAGCACGCCTTCGGCCTTCAGGGCTTCGAGCAGCGCCGGCCCGCGATCACGCGCCGCGCCGGTGAGGTCGACGAACACGATGTTGGTCTGCGGCGGCTCCACCTGCACGCCTTCGAGGCCGGCCAGCCCCTGCGCCAACCGCGCGGCCAACTCATGGTCGACGGCGAGGCGCTCGACGTGGTGGTCCAGCGCGTACGAGGCCGCGGCCGCCAGCACGCCGGCCTGCCGCATCGCGCCGCCCGCCATCTTGCGGATGCGGCGGGCGCGGGCGATCAGCTCCTTCGAGCCGCAAAGCGCGGAGCCGGCGGGCGTGCCCAGGCCCTTGCTGAAGCAGACCGAGACGGAATCGAAGTGGCCGGCGATGCGGCGGGCGGCCTCCTGCGCAGTCGTTCCTTCGCGCTGCGCCACCGCCACGGCCGCATTGAACAGCCGGGCGCCATCGAGGTGGGTGGACAGACCGTGCCGGCGGGCCAACGCGGTGGCTTCGCCCAGGTACGCCATCGGGATCACCTTGCCGCCCAGCGTGTTCTCCAGCGCGAGCAGGCGGGTGCGCGCGAAGTGCGGGTCGTCGGGCTTGATCGCGGCCTCGATGGCTTCGAGCGCCAGCGTGCCGTCGGGCTGGTGTTCCAGCGGCTGCGGCTGCACGCTGCCGAACACGGCGGCGCCGCCGCCTTCCCAGCGGTAGCAGTGCTGGAACTGGCCGACGATGTACTCGTCGCCGCGCTGGCAGTGCGAGAGCACGGCGCACAGGTTGCTCTGCGTGCCCGTGGGCATGAAGAGGGCCGCCTCGAAGCCCAGCATCGCGGCGATCTGGTCCTGAAGCGCATTGACGCTGGGGTCGTCGCCGAACACGTCGTCGCCCAGCGGCGCGGCCATCATGGCCTCGCGCATCGCCGCGGTCGGCCGAGTCACGGTGTCGCTGCGCAAGTCAACAAGGCCGGCGCTCACACCTGCTCCAGGAAGTTCTTCAGCATCGCGTGCCCATGCTCGGTGAGGATGGATTCCGGATGGAACTGCACGCCCTGGATGGCCAGCTCGCGGTGGCGCACGCCCATGATCTCGCCGTCGTCGGTCCACGCGGTGGTCTCCAGCTCGCGCGGGCACGTGCTCTTCTCGATGGCAAGGGAGTGGTAGCGGTTCACCGTGAAGCGCTCCGGCAGGCCGGCGAACACGCCCTGGCGGGTGGTGGTGATCTCGCTGGTCTTGCCGTGCATCAGCTGCGCGGCGCGGATGATGTTGCCGCCGAACGCGGCGCCTATGCTCTGGTGCCCCAGGCACACGCCCAGGATCGGCAGCTTGCCCGCGAAGTGCCGGATGGCCGCCACCGAGATGCCCGCCTCCGCCGGCGAGCAGGGGCCGGGCGAGACCACCAGGCGGTCGGGCGCGCGCGCGGCGATGCCCTCGATCGTGATCTCGTCGTTGCGGAACACCTCCACCTGCGCGCCCAGCTCGCCGAAGTACTGCACCAGGTTGTAGGTGAAGCTGTCGTAGTTGTCGATCATGAGCAGCTTCATTCCAGACCCTCCTGAACAAACAGAACACAGAGGCACAGAGGCACAGAGGAATGCATCGAGGGAGGGGTGGGAGTCACAGGGAGATCCTCCGGATGCCCTGTTTGGCTGCTTCGACGTTGAAGTTGATCAGCAGCGCTGTCTTCAGACCCGACATGCGCAGGTAGGTCAGCGTCTGCGCCTTGTGCAGGGGCAGCAAGGCTTCCACCGCTTTCAGTTCCAGCAGCAGCCGGGTGTCCACCACCATGTCCAGTCGGTAGCAATGCGGCAGTCGCTCGCCCTTGTACATGACGGGCAGATCGATCTGCCTTTGAAACGGCAAGCCCTGCAAACCGAGCTCGCGCGCCAGGGCATGTTCGTACGCACTTTCCAGCAGCCCCGGCCCCAGTGCCCGATGCACCTCGATCACACAACCAATGACCTTTCGCGAAAGGGCAAACATCCCCCCATCACCCTGATCCTCCTCTTCCCTCTGTGCCTCTGTGCCTCTGTGTTCTGTCCCGAGGAGTTTCATTCCAACCCCTCCTCGACCAGCTCCGAAGCGCGCAGCAACGCCCGCGCCTTGGCCTCGGTTTCCTTCCATTCCAGCTCCGGCACCGAATCGGCGACGACGCCGGCGGCGGCCTGAACGTACAGGGTCTGGTCCTTCACGATGCCGGTGCGGATCGCGATCGCCACGTCCATGTCGCCTGCGTAGCTGAGGTAGCCGCAGGCGCCGCCGTAGAGGCCGCGCTTGGTCGGCTCGAGACGGTCGATCAGCTCCATCGCATGCACCTTGGGCGCGCCGGTCAGCGTGCCCGCCGGGAAGGTCGCCTTCAGCACGTCGATGCCGGTCATGCCTTCGTTGAGGATGCCTTCGACGTTGCTCACGATGTGCATCACGTGGCTGTAGCGCTCGACCGCGAAGGCCTCGGTCACCTTCACGCTGCCGGTCCTGGCGATGCGGCCGATGTCGTTGCGCGCCAGGTCGATCAGCATCACGTGCTCGGCGCGTTCCTTGGGGTCGGTCACCAGCTCCTGCTCGACGGCCTTGTCCTGCTCCGGCGTGGCGCCGCGCGGACGGGTGCCGGCCAGCGGCCGGATGGTCACCTTCTGGCCCTCGGGCGTCTGCTCCTGGCGCACCAGGATCTCCGGCGAGGCGCCCACCACCTGGAACTCGCCGAAGTCGTAGTAGTACATGTACGGGCTGGGGTTCAGCGAACGCAGCGCGCGGTACAGCGACAAGGGCGACTCGGTGTAGCGCTTCTTGATGCGCTGGCCGATCTGCACCTGCATGAAGTCGCCGGCGGCGATCAGTTCCTTGGCGCGGTCCACCGCCTTCAGGTAGTCGGCCTTGGAGAACTCGCGCTCGGCCGGGAAGGTCTGGGTCTGGCGCACCTGGGGGGCGCTGACCGAGTACTTGAGCTGTTCCTTCAGCTCGCGCAGCCGCTTCTTGGCGTTGCTGTACGCCTCGGGCCGGCCGGGGTCGGCGTACACGATCAGGTAGAGCTTGCCCGACAGGTTGTCGATGACGGCCAGCTCCTCGCACTGAAGCAGCAGGATGTCCGGGCAGCCCAGCGTGTCGGGCGGACAGGTCTTCTCCAGCTTCTTCTCGATGTAGCGCACCGCGTCGTAGCCGAAGTAGCCGGCCAGGCCGCCGCAAAAGCGCGGCAGGCCCGGGCGCAGCGCCACCTTGAAGCGCTTCTGGTACTCGCCCACGAAGTCCAGCGGATTGCCGCGGACGCGTTCGACCACCTGCCCTTCGGTGACCACCTCGGTGACCGCGTCGGCGCCGAAGCCGGTGGCGCGCAGGAGCGTGCGGGCGGGCAGGCCGATGAAGCTGTAGCGCCCGAAGCGCTCGCCGCCGACGACGGATTCGAGCAGGAAGCTGTGGCGGCTCTGGCCCTTGGCATGCGCCAGCTTCAGGTACAGGGAGAGGGGGGTCTCGAGGTCGGCGAAGGCTTCCGCAATGAGGGGGATGCGGTTGAAGCCCTGGAGTGCCAGGCTCTTGAATTCGAGTTCGGTGATCACGGGGTGAGCCTCCACAAGCTCATGCGGCGCGGGCCGCTGGTCCATTCTGGGGATGTCCCGGGGCCGGGACGCGGGGCACGGGCTGCCCCGTGCAGATCAGGAACGCACGTTGACAGGCTTGCGCCAGGGCCAGGCTCCCCGGCCGGAGCAACCTGTGATGGTGGTGCGGTGGATGAACATCGCGGACGAGTGTAGCAAAGGGCTCGCCGAAAACCCTGATGGCTTGCGCCGGGACCGCCGATTAACATCTCGCAACAAAACGAACGGTCGTTCTATTTTCAAGAGACACGCCATGAAAGCGATCCGCAATCTCCTTCTCGCCACGGCCCTGGCGCTGGCCGCAGCCACCCACGCGCAACCGGTCGTCCTGTCGGGCGTGAAGTTCGACGATGCCAACGACGTGCGCGGCTCGCGGCTGCAGCTCAACGGCGCCGGCCTGCGCTACAAGGCCGTCTTCAAGGTCTATGCCGCCGGCCTGTACCTGCCGAAGAAGGCCGCCAGTCCCGAGGAAGTGCTGGCCATGCCCGGTGCCAAGCGCATCAGCATCACCATGCTGCGCGAGATCGATTCTTCCGAGTTCGGCAAGATGTTCTCGCGCGGCATGGAGGACAACATGGACAAGTCCGCGTTCTCCAGGCTGGTGCCGGGCGTGCTGCGCATGAGCCAGATCTTCAGCGACCACAAGAAGCTCAATCCCGGCGAGCTGTTCACCATCGACTGGGTGCCCGGCACCGGCACCGTGGTCACCGTCAAGGGCGTGCAGCAGGGCGAACCCTTCAAGGAGCCGGAGTTCTTCAACGCGCTGCTGCGGATCTGGCTCGGCCCCAATCCGGCCGACTGGAAGCTCAAGGACGCCCTGCTCGGCCGGCCGGCCTGAGGGCGCCGCGCCGCGCTCAGAGCCAGCGGCCGATCTGCGCCAGCGAATCCACGAAGCCGTCGGCGTCCACCGCGCTCACCGGCTCGCCGTGGTTGTAGCCGTAGGTGACCAGCACCACCGGACAGCTTGCGGCACGCGCCGCCGCGGCGTCGTTGCTCGAATCGCCGACCACCAGCGTGCGCTGCGCCGGCGCCCCAAGCCTTTCGCAGGTCCGCACGAAGGGCAGCGGATCGGGCTTCTTGCGCTCGAACGCATCGCCGCCGAACACCACCTCGAACGCGCCCGCCAGGCCCTTGCGCTCCAGCAGCTCGGTGGCGAAACGGGTCGGCTTGTTGGTCACGCAGGCCAGGCGCAGCCCGGCGCGGCGCAACAGGTCCAGGCCTTCCTCGGCGCCGGGATAGACGGCCGAATGCTGGCCGTTGATGGCGCCGTAATGCCTCTGGTAAGCGTCCCAGGCCGCGTCGTACAGCTGCTGCGGCGCGTCGACCGCGGCGAGCGCCGAGCGGATCAGGTGCTCCGAGCCCTTGCCCACCAGGGACTCGACGTCTGAGGTGGCCAGCGGCGGCAGCGACAGCTGCGCCAGCGTGGCGTTGAGGGCGACGGTGAAGTCGCCGAGCGTGTCCACCAGCGTGCCATCGAGATCGACGATGGCCGCCTGGAATCCGGGGGTGAGGGGCATGGCCCGAGTGTGCCGCAGCCCGGAACAGCGCTCCCGCGCCGTCAGGCCATCACGGTGTCCAGCCGGCTGCGGGTCCAGTGCCGATGCCGGGCCATCGCGCCGATGAACTCCTGTGCGAGCGGCACCCGCCCCGCCGGGTCGCCCTTGCCGACCAGCACGCCTTCGGCCGAGGGCGTGTCCGCATCGATGCCCAGGGAGCGAAGCAGTTCCACGCCTTCGCCGATCACGCAGATCGGCTTGCAGTGGCGGTACGCCTCCAGCACGAAATGCACGGCCCGCCCGTTGGCCGCGAGCGCCTGCGCATGCGCGGCGCCACCGGGCACCAGCACCGCATCGAACAGCACCGAGGACGCCGTCAGGAAGCAGTGGTCCACCTGCAGCTGCTGGCCCGAGGACGTGGACACCACGCCCAGGTGCCCCGCCACGATCTTCAGCGTCACCTGGTGCTCGGCCAGCGCCTGCTGGAAGATCTTCAGCGCGCCGATCTCCACGCCGCTGTCCACCAAAACGGCCACGCGCCGCGTGACCAGCGGGCTCACGGCGGACTCCATGCTCAGGGCGGGCGAGGATTCCACCGTCACCTTGCCGCGGTGCTCGCGGAACCCGGCGCGGCCGGCGGCGGCCTTGGCGTCCGCCACCATGCCCAGCGGCTCGGCCACCTTGCGCGCCAGCCGCGCGTCGACGTGCGCCAGGTTGTCCACCACGCGCTGCCGGATCGCCGGCGTCTCCACCCGCGCCAGCTCGTTCTGGAAGGCGCACACGATGTGGTCCTTCTCGGCCGGGCCCTGGCTGTTCCAGAACAGCGTGGCCTGGCTGTAGTGATCGTCGAAGGAGACGCTGCGGCGCCGCACCTTCGACGCATCCATCACGTCCTCGTGGCTCTGGAAGCCCTGGTGGCCGCCGTCGACGCGGAACTCCGAGCCGTTGGCCAGCGTGTTGGGCTCGTAGCTCACCTGGCCCTTGGGCAGCCCGATGCGGTGCAGGCCGTCGCGCTGGTGGTTGTGGAACGGGCACAGGCTGCGGTTGATCGGCAGCTCGTGGAAATTGGCCCCGCCCAGGCGCGCGACCTGCGCGTCCAGGTAGGAGAACAGCCGCCCCTGCAGCAGCGGGTCGTTGCTGAAGTCGATGCCCGGCACGAGGTGGCCGGGGTTGAAGGCCACCTGCTCGCTTTCGGCGAAGAAGTTCTCGGGGTTGCGGTTGAGCACCAGCTTGCCGATCGCCTGCACCGGCACAACCTCCTCGGGGATCAGCTTGGTCGGGTCGAGCAGGTCGATGCCCAGCGCGTCGGCCTTGCCTTCCTCCACCAGCTGCACGCCCAGCTCCCATTCGGGGCAGTGGCCGCGGGCGATCGACTCCCACAGGTCGCGGCGCAGGAAGTCGGGGTCGCGGCCGGCGAGCTTCTGGGCTTCGTCCCAGGCCAGCGCGTGGCGTCCGAGCTTGGGCTTCCAGTGGAACTTCACGAAGTGCGAAGCGCCGTGGGCGTTGATGAAGCGGAAGCTGTGGACGCCGAAGAATTCCATCATCCTCCAGCTGCGCGGCAGCGCGCGGTCGGACATCAGCCACATGAGCGCGTGCGTGCTCTCCGGCATCAGAGAGACGAAATCCCAGAAGGTGTCGTGCGCGCTGGAGGCCTGCGGCATGCCGTGGTGCGGCTCGGGCTTGAGGGCATGCACCAGGTCCGGGAACTTCATCGCGTCCTGGATGAAGAACACCGGCGCGCTGGCGCCCACCAGGTCGTAGTTGCCCTCGCGGGTGTAGAACTTGACGGCGAAGCCGCGCAGGTCGCGCACCGTGTCGGCCGATCCGCGCTCGCCGGAAAAACCGGAGAAGCGCACGAACACCGGCGTGCGCAGGCCGGCCTCCTGCAGGAAGTCCGCCTTGGTGTACTGGCCGAGCGACCGGTAGAGCTCGAAGTGGCCGTGGGCCGAGGCGCCGCGCGCGTTGACCACGCGCTCGGGGATGCGCTCGCGGTCGAAGTGCGTGAGTTTCTCGCGCAGCAGGAAGTCTTCCAGCAGCGTCGGGCCGCGCGCGCCGGCGCGCAGCGAGCCGTGGTTGTCGGGAACGACCACGCCCTGCGTGGTCGTCAGCAGGTTCTCCGGGGCCTGGCTGAAGCTCTCCAGCTGTTTGTGCTTGGCCGTGGCGGCGTCGCCGGACCGTGATCTGCGCTGGGCGTCCGGTTTGGACTGGGCCATGGATTCTCCTGGGGGCGGCCTGCCGGCCACGCGGGCGCAGGGACGCTGTCTTTTTCGGTTCGGCTCAGGTCTCGAGGTCGAGCGCTGCTTCGATGGTGCTGGCCAGCACCGACAGCGCGAACGCCCCGGCCCCGCCGGCAGCGCACCAGACCAGCCATTCAGGCACCGCGGCGATCAATTCCATCATCACTCTCCTTCGGCGACCAAGCCCCTGACCGAGAAGAAGACTGTGCCAAGCTCATGGGGAACCCTCCGTAGCCCGGCAGCGGGGGCGTTTGTCCGCCGGGACTGCCAGTGCAGGTAGGACGCCGCCGACACGGTCAGACGGTGGCGCCGCGGGGGTTCCTACAGGCTGCGGCCCGTCCCTCCTACCGCGCATGAGGTGTCCTGGCGGCACCATGGGTCACCCATCCCCCAGGAGTACAGCCATGCCCGACAACAGGACCGATCTGTCCGACCCCGCCCAGGCCAGCGAGCGGCCCGAAGGCCGGCCGGGCAACACGACCCCGGCCCAGGGCGAGGACCAGCGCACGGTACCGCGGATGCCGCACGAACGCGACGAGTCCGCCGACAGCCAGCCCAGCAGCAATGCATCCCATGCCCGCGTGGGCCGCAAGGCCAGCGCCGACGTGGAACGGGGCGTGGCCGACACCACCAAGGGCGCCGAACTGGACGCCACCTACGACAAGCTGCGCGAAAACCTGCCGGACGGGGAGAAGAAGTACAGGCCCTAGCGTGCCAGCGCGGCGCGCATGCCGTCGATCACCGCCTTGTAATCGGGCTTGCCGAAGATCGCGCTGCCGGCCACGAAGGTGTCGGCGCCGGCCGAAGCGACCCGGGCGATGTTGTCGCCCTTGATGCCGCCGTCGACCTCCAGCCGGATGTCCTTGCCGCACGCGTCGATGCGCTTGCGCGCCTGCTCGATCTTGCGCAGCGACGAGTCGATGAAGCCCTGCCCGCCGAACCCCGGGTTGACGCTCATGATCAGCACCAGGTCGATGTCGTCGACCAGCCAGTCCAGCACGTCCAGCGGCGCCGCCGGGTTGAACACCAGGCCGGCCTTGCAGCCGCGGGCCTTGATCGCCTGAACGCTGCGGTGCGCGTGCGGCGACGCATCCGGATGGAAGCTGATGTAGTCGGCACCCGCGCCCGCGAAGGCTTCGGCGAGGGCATCGACCGGCTCCACCATCAGGTGCACGTCCACCGGCACCGGCGTGCCGTCGGCGCGCTTTGCGTGCGGCTTGAGCGCCGAACACACCATCGGGCCGAACGTGAGGTTGGGCACGTAGTGGTTGTCCATCACGTCGAAGTGGATCCAGTCCGCGCCCGCGGCGATCACGTTGCGCACTTCCTCGCCGAGCCGCGCGAAGTCGGCCGAGAGGATCGAAGGGGCGATGCGGTACGGGGTGCTCATGGGAGCGGATTCTCGCAAATGGAATGCGGCAGGTACGATCGGGGCGATGGCCAAGTACCAGTTCCGCGTCGAAGTTCAGCCCGCTTACCTGCCGGAGCAATCGGCGCCCGAGCAGGGCCTGTTCACCTTCTCCTACACCATCACCATCACCAATGTCGGCGAGGTGGCGGCCCAGCTGATCTCGCGCCACTGGCTCATCACCGACGCCGCCGGCGTGCTGCAGGAGGTCAAGGGCCTGGGGGTGGTCGGCCACCAGCCGCTGCTGCAGCCCGGCCAGTCGTTCCAGTATTCCAGCGGCTGCCGCCTGGCCACGCCCAGCGGCACCATGCGCGGCAGCTACTTCTGCGTGGCCGAGGACGGCGAGCGCTTCGAGACCGAGATCGAGGCCTTCACGCTGGAAGACGGCAGCCGGCGCGTGCTGCACTGAGCCCATCCGCTGCAGCGCCCGGCCCGGCGGGCCGCTGCTCAGCGCCCCGTCCTACAAGCTGAGCCACGGCCGGCGTTTAGAGTCCGCCGCGAGGGACACGCATGGACGAATTCATGGCCATCTGGGGCCAGTGGCTCAAGCCCTCGGCGGGGCTGCCGACGGTGCAATGGTCCCTCCTCCTGGCGCTGGCCGCCGCGGCGGGCCACCTGGTGCAGCGGCACATGGCGCTGCCCAAGGTCGTGGGCTATTCGGCCGTCGGCGCGATCGCCGGCATCCTCGGCTTCACCGGCGCGGCCTGGCCGCTGCAGGGCATCGGCCTTTTCCTGCTGGAGCTGGGCGTGTCGGTCGTGCTGTTCGAGACCGGCGGGCGCATCGCGCTGCGCTGGTTCCGGCACAACCCGATGGTGCTGCTGCAGAGCGTGCTGGAGGCGGCGCTCACCTATGTGGCGGTCTACTTCACCCTGCGCTGGTTCGACGTGCGTCCCTCCGTCGCCGACGCGCTCGCCCTGGTGGCCATGGCCTCGTCGCCGGCCGTGCTCAGCCGCGTCGTCACCGACGTGCGGGCGGCCGGGCCGGTGACCGAGCGGGCGATCGTGCTGTCGGCCCTGGGCGCGCTCTACGCGCTGACCCTGGTCGCGGCGCGCGCGGGCCTGATGCACCGGGAAGAGACCGACCTGTTCGCCCTGCTCTACCCGGTGGCCGTCGTGCTCGGCGTGTCGGTGGCGGTGGGCGCCACCCTGGCCCTGGTGCTGCGCTTCGCGCTGCACTTCATGAGCCCCAACAGCGAGAACACCTCGATCCTCCTCATCGCCAGCATCGCGGCCGGCACCGCCGTCGCCTCGCACCTGGGCGGCTCGGCCGCGCTGGCGGGCCTGCTCGCCGGGCTGGTGCTCAAGCAGATCCACCCCCGCCCCTGGGCCTGGCCGCGCCAGCTGGGCACGGCCGCCTCGCTGCTGGTGATGCTCAGCTTCGTGCTGGTGTCGGTGGTGGCGGCGCAGGCCGACTGGAACCCCGGCGTGGCCGGCCTGGTGCTCGCGCTGGTCGGCGCGCGCACGCTGGCCAAGCTGGCGGGCGTGCTCCTGGCCAACCCGGGCAGCGGCACCAGCTGGCGCCAGGCGCTGATGACCGGCTGGGCGATGTCGCCGATGTCCTCGCTCGCGCTGCTGCTGGTGTCGCAGTTCGCGTCGGCTTCGTTCACCCTGGGGCCGCGCATCGCCAGCATCGCCCTGCCGGCCATCCTGCTGACCGAAGTGCTGGGCGCGGTGATCGCCACCTTCGTGCTGCACCTGGCGCGCGAGAGTTCGCAGCCCGAGCCCACCAACGGCACGGCGCCCGTGGGGGCCCAGCGTGCGTGAGCCGGTGCTGCCGGACCTGACGCCGGCCGGCGAGTCGCCCGAGGCCGAGGCCCGCCTCGAGCCCTTCCACGAGTCCGAGCCGCTGACGCTGGGCGTGGAGCTCGAGCTGCAGCTGGTCAACACGCACGACTACGACCTGGCCCCGTATTCCGACGAGATGCTGCGGCTGATGTCCAAGTTCGAGCTGCCCGGCTCGGTGGTGCCGGAGATGACGTCCAGCATGATCGAGATCTCCACCGGCGTGTGCCGGTCGGCGGCGCACGTGCTGGGCGAGCTCACGCAGCTGCGCGACGCACTGGTGCGCTGCGCCGACAAGCTCAACATCGCGGTGGTGGGCGGCGGCACGCATCCCTTCCAGCAGTGGCACCAGCAGCGCATCTACGACAAGCCGCGCTTTCGCGAGCTGTCCGAGCTGTACGGCTACCTCTCCAAGCAGTTCACCATCTTCGGCCAGCACGTGCACGTGGGCTGCCCCGGCGCGGACGAGGCGCTGCTCATGCTGCACCGCATGTCGCGCTACATCCCGCACTTCATCGCGCTGTCGGCGTCCTCGCCCTACGTGCAGGGGCAGGACACGCAGTTCGACTCCGCCCGGCTGAACTCGGTGTTCGCCTTCCCGATGTCGGGCCGTGCGCCGTTCACGCTGTCGTGGGAGGGGTTCGAGGCGTTCTTCGCCAAGACCACGCGCACGGGCGTGGTCAAGAGCATGAAGGACTTCTACTGGGACATCCGGCCCAAGCCGGAGTACGGGACCATCGAGATCCGGGTGTTCGACACGCCGCTCACCATCGAGCGCGCGGCCGCGCTGGCCGGCCTGGTGCAGTCGCTGGCCAGCTGGTTCCTGCACGAGCAGCCCTTCCTGCCGGCCGAGGACGACTACATGGTCTACACGTACAACCGCTTCCAGGCCTGCCGCTTTGGGCTGGAGGCGGTGTATGTCGACCCGGTCAGCGGACGCCACATGCCGCTGCGCGACCACATCCTGGCCACGCTGCGGCAGCTGGCGCCCCATGCGCAGCGGCTGGGCGCCGGCCCCGCGATCCAGCTGCTGGCCGAAGACGCGGAACTGGGCACCAACGACGCGCGCTGGCTGCGCCAGCGCCAGGTGCGCGAGCGCCTGCTGGCCGAGGTGGTGCGGCAGGGCAGCGAACGCTTCAAGGGCCAGCGGTAGCAGCCGCGCCTATCTCGGCCGCCGCCGTCGTCCTACAGGGCGGCCGTGGCGCCCCTTCCAGAATCCTTTCGCACCCGCGGCGGTGCGCACAAAGGGAGAAATTGGACATGGGAATCATCGGAACCATCGTGGTCGGGTTCATCGTCGGCCTGCTGGCCCGGGCCCTCAAGCCGGGCAATGACCGCATGGGCCTGATCATGACGACGCTGCTGGGCATCGCCGGTGCCTTCCTGGCCCGCTATGCCGGCATGGCGATGGGCTGGTACACAGAGGGCGAACCGGCCGGCTGGATCGCCTCGATCGTCGGCGCCATCCTGCTCCTGGTGATCTACGGCATGGTGCGCGGCAGCTCGCGTCCCCGGGTCTAAGTCCCGGACCCTCCCCGGCGCGGCGGTTATCCTCGCCCGCGCATGGGTGAATTCGAGCTGATCGATCGTTTCTTCCGCCGCGACCGCCCGGCGTCGCGCCAGGTGGCGCTGGGCATCGGCGACGACTGCGCACTGCTGGCGCCCGCGCCGGGCATGCAGCTGGCCGTGTCGTCGGACATGCTGCTGGAAGGCCGCCACTTCCTGTCGACGGTGGACCCGGCCCGGCTGGGGCACAAGGCGCTGGCCGTCAACCTGAGCGACCTGGCGGCGTGCGGCGCCCGGCCGCTGGGCTTCACGCTCTCGCTGGCGCTGCCCGCCGTCGACGAGTCCTGGCTGGCGGGCTTCGCGGGCGGCCTGTTCGCGCTGGCCGACGAGCACGGCTGCGAACTGGTCGGCGGCGACACCACGCGCGGGCCGCTGGCGATCTCGATCACCGTGTTCGGCGAGGTGCCGCCCGGCCAGGCCCTGCTGCGCAGCGGCGCGCGGGACGGGGACGACCTCTACGCCAGCGGCACGCTGGGCGACGCCCGCTTGGCCCTGGAGGTGTTCCGGGGGGGGCTGGCCGTGCCGGCGCCGCTGTTCGAACTCGCCCGCCGCCGCATGGAGCAGCCGACGCCGCGCGTCGCGCTCGGCCAGGCGCTGCGCGGCATCGCCTCCTCGGCCGTCGACGTCAGCGACGGGCTGCTGGGCGACCTGGGCCACGTGCTGCGCCGGTCCCAGGTGGGCGCCACGATCTGGGCGGCGTCCGCCCTGCCGCTGCTCGCCGCGCGCGAGCAGGCGGACGGCGTGGCCGGCCTGCCGGAAGCGACGCAGCTGGAGTTCGTCCTCGCGGGAGGCGACGACTACGAGCTGGTGTTCACCGCGCCGGCCGCGCAACGCGAAGCGGTGGCCGCGGCCGCGGCCGCCAGCGCGACGCCGGTCACCCGCATCGGCCGCATCGAAGCCCAGCCGGGCGTGCGCCTGCTCGACGGCGAAGACCGCGAGTTGCGCGGGCGCTTCGCCTCGTTCGACCATTTCGCCTGATCGCGTCGGCTGCACCCGCCCCTTCGCCGTTGAGTCCAGAACCCATGTCCTGCCTGCGGCTGCTCGTCGCCACCCTCCTCGTCCTGTTGCCGCATGCCGCGCCGGCCCAGCCGCGCAGCTACCCGGCGGTGGTGCTGCACGTCAGCGACGGCGACACGGTCTGGGTGCGGCCGGCGCGCGGCGGGCCCCGCGTGCAGGTGCGCCTGCTGGGCGTGGACGCCCCGGAGATCTGCCAGCGCTTCGGCGAGCAGTCGCGTGACGCCCTGTCGCGGTTCGTCCTGCGCCGCACGGTCATCGTCGAGGAGCACGGCCGCGACGATTACGACCGGGTGCTGGCCAAGATGCGCCGCCAGGGCCAGGACGTGGGCGGCTGGCTGGTGGGCAACGGCCTGGCCTGGTCGCCCACCTTCCGTCGGCAGCCGGGTCCGTACGACGCACTCCAGACCCAGGCCCGCGAAGCGCGCCGCGGCCTGTGGGCGGCAGCGCACCCGCTGGAGCCGCGCACCTTCCGCCGGCTGCGCGGGTCCTGCACGCCGCCCGCCGCCACCCAGGGCCCGTCCTAGGCCCGGCGCAGCGGGCCAGCCGCCCGGCGACGCAGCCGCGGGGTCCGAAGCAGCAGCCGGCGCGCAGCGGCGATGAGCACGCGCCAGCCGCGGTCCAGCGCCTCGTCCCGCAGCCGCAGCGCACGTGCGAGCGCGGCATCCCGAAGGCGTTGCGAACGGTCGGTGTCGTGGGTGTGCATGGCGATCCCCCTGGGGTTGCTTTGAAAGTGCCTGCACTCTAGGAACGATGGGCAGGCCCGGAAACGGCGCGCCGGGCAAATCCGTCTTGCGGTGGATGCAAGGCAGCGTCGCTCGTTAACATCGCCCCATGCGTGAGCTGGCTTTCGATGACCTGCTGCTGTTCGTCCGCGTGGCGCAGCTGGGCACGCTGTCGGCCGTCGCCCGCGAACGCGACGTGCCGGTCAGCCAGGTCTCGCGCACGCTGGTGCGCATCGAAAAAGGCTGCGGCGCGCGCCTGATCCACCGCTCCACCCACGGGCTCTCGCTCACCGCCGAAGGCGAGACCTTCATGGGCCACGCGCGCCGCGTGCTCGGCACGCTGGACGAGCTGGAGGGCGACTTCGCGGCCAGCGCGCGCGACGTGGCCGGCGTGGTGCGGGTCGCGGCCAGCACCGTGGTCGCGCAGTACCAGATCGTCCCCAGCCTGCTCGAACTGGCGCAGCGCCATCCCCGCCTGCGGGTGGAACTGGACGTGGGCGACCGCCTGGCCGACATGGCGCGCGACGGCATCGACCTGGCCATCCGCACCGCGCACGTGTTGCCGGACACCGTGGTCGCGCGCGAGATCGGCACGCTGGGCCGGGCGCTCTATGCGGCGCCGGCCTATGCAGCCGCCCACGGCCTGCCGCAGGACCTGGACGACCTCCCGCAGCACCGCCTGGTGACCAACAACGCCGTGCCCATGCTCAACCAGTGGCCTTTCCGCGTGAACGGCAAACCCGCAACCTTCGCCGCCGACGGCCACTGGCGGACCAACGACACCAACATGGCCGCGAGCATGGTGCTGGAAGGCCTGGGCATCGGGCGCCTCGCCACGCTGGTGGGCGAGGACCTGGTGCGCCAGGGCCGGCTGGTGCCGGTGCTGCCCGGCCTGGTCGACGTGCAACCGGTACCGGTCTATGCCGTCACCGCCGGCGCGCGGCACCGCCTGCCGAAGATCCGCGCCTGCATCGACTTCTGGGCCGAGTGGTTCGGACGCGGCCGGCCCGCCCAGGCGCGCTCCGCATGACCACTGCCCCGCCCCTGAACCCGCCGCTGCAGGCGGCGCTGCTGCGGCCCACCTGGCGCTTCCTGCTCTCGCATCCCGCGCACCTCATGGCGATGGGGTTCGGCAGCGGCCTGAGCCCGGTCGCACCCGGCACCGTGGGCACGCTGTGGGCCTGGGCCTCCTTCCTGGTGCTGCAGGCCTGGCTGTCTCCGTTCGCGCTCGGGTGCGTGGTGCTGGGCAGCGTGGTGGTGGGCTGGTGGGCCAGCACGGTGACGGTCGACCAGATGCGGGTGCTGGACCCCGGCTGCATCGTGGCCGACGAGATCATGTCCTTCTGGCTGGTGCTGTGGGTGCTGATGCCCGCGGGCTGGGAGGCGCAGCTGGCGGCCTTCGTGGTGTTCCGCTTCCTCGACGCGGTCAAGCCGGGACCGGTGGGCTGGGCCGACGGCCTGTTCCACGGCTTCGGCTGGCGCGGCGGGCTGGGCATCATCTTCGACGACCTGGTGGCGGCGTTCTGCACGCTGTTCCTGCTGGCCGCATGGAGGCAGTTCACATGACGAGCGACATCCCGGCCCTGTGCGCCGAGCTGGCCGACCGGCTGCTGGAGCGCGGCTGGATGCTGGCCACCGCCGAGAGCTGCACCGGCGGCCTGATCGCCGGCGCGTGCACCGAGCTGTCCGGCTCCAGCCGCTGGTTCGAGCGCGGCTTCGTCACCTACTCCAACGAGGCCAAGACCGAATCGCTCGGCATCGACCCGGCGCTGCTGCAGGCCCACGGCGCGGTCAGCGAAGTCGTGGCGCGCGCGATGGCGTTCGGCGCCCTGCGCCATTCGCACGCGCAGGTCAGCGTCGCCGTGACCGGCATCGCCGGCCCGACCGGCGGCAGCGCGGAAAAGCCCGTGGGCACCGTCTGGTTCGGCTTCTCGGTGGACGGCCGGCTGCACAGCGAGACGGTGCGCTTCGACGGCGACCGCCAGGCCGTGCGGCAGGCCACCGTGGCGCACGCGCTGGTGCGCCTGCTGGCGCTGCTGCACGCCGCCTAGTTTCTTTCTTGTCCTCTCCCGGGGAGCATCGAATGCAGACGCATCAGACGCTCGAGACCCTGTACGCCGCCTTCGGGCGGCTCGACGCCGCGGTGATGTCCGAGTGCTATGCCGAGGACGCGACCTTCGAGGACGAGGTGTTCTCGCTGAGGGGCCGGCCGCAGATCGCTGGCATGTGGCACATGCTGTGCGACACCGTGCGGGCCGGCGGGCGCGACCCCTGGCGGATCGAATGGTCCGGCGTGCAGGCCGATGCCGCCCGCGGCCGCGCGCACTGGGAGGCCTGGTACCGCTTCAGCACCACCGGCCGCAAGGTGCACAACCGCATCGACGCCGAGTTCCGCTTCGCGGCCGACGGGCGCATCGCGGCGCACCGCGACCGCTTCGGCTTCTGGCGCTGGTCGCGCCAGGCGCTCGGCCTGCCCGGCCTGCTGCTGGGCTGGACGCCGATGCTGCGCGGCAAGGTGCGCCAGCGCGGCGCGGCCAGCCTGCGGCACTACATGGCATCGACCGGCGCCGCCGGGCACTGAGCCGGCGGGCGCCGCAAGGACTCAGGCGGTGGGCAGGACCGGGCCGGCGCCGACGCCCAGCGCCTCCAGGCGCTTGCGCAGGCGCAGCACCGCGTTGTCCTTGCTCAGGAGCGTGGCGCGCTCGCGCACGGCCAGGTCGATGAACTTCTGGTCGTCCGGATCCTTGCAGAGGACCGGCGCCTTGGGGGCGACTTCGACTTCGGTGGCGTGCCGGTCGAAGGCGGCCAGCACGTCGACCGCGGCCAGGCCGTAGTACGCCAGCCGCGGAACGATCTGCCGGTAGCCGAGCACTCGCTGCAGCTCGTCGCGCATGGCCGCGGTGGCCAGCCAGCGGCGGCCGGCGAGCAGCTGCTCGCGCAAGGGCTGGGCGGCGTCGTCCGCGAAGACGAAGACGTCCAGCACGATGTTGGTGTCAAGCACCAGCGGGGGCATCGGGCGGCGCCGTCCTGCGGGCCGAGCCCGCCACCATGTCGAAGCGGAACAGGCGGCACTCGATCGGCCCGTTCCACATCGGCACCCGACGCGATTCCTTCAGCCGCATCAGCGAGGGCAGCTTGAGGTCGGGCGTGAGCACCCAGGCCGACCAGCCCGCGTAGTGCTTCTTCCAGTGGGCGGCCAGCTGGGTGAAGAAGTCGCCCTCGCCGTCGGTCTGCGCGCGTTCGCGCCCGCGCTGCACGCGGCCGGCCACGCCGGCGGTCTCGATGCGCTCGCCGTAGGGCGGGTTGAGCAGCATCACGCCGGGCGTGTCGGCCGGCGGCAGGCGCTGCAGCGCGTCGCCGCCGCGGAACTGCACCGCCCCGGCCACGCCGGCGCGTTCGGCGTTGCGCTGCGCGAAGTCGACCATGCGGAAGGCCACGTCGCTGCCGAACACCGTCACTGGCGACGCGCGCTCGGCGGCGCGCGCCTCATCCTTGAGCTGGGCCCACACGTGCGGCTGGTGCGCGAGCATCCGTTCGAAGGCGAAGCGGCGCCGGATGCCGGGCGCGATGTGGCAGGCCACCTGCGCGGCCTCGATCGCGATGGTGCCGCTGCCGCAGCAGGGGTCGTACAGCGGCTGTTCGGCGCGCCAGCCGCTGGCCGCGATCATGGCGGCGGCCAGCGTTTCCTTCAGCGGCGCCTCGCCCTTGTCCTCGCGCCAGCCGCGCTTGAACAGCGGCTCGCCCGAGGTGTCGATGTAGAGCGTGCAGTGCGTCGAGGTCAGGTGCGCGAACAGGCGCACGTCGGGTCGCTGGGTGTCGACGTCGGGCCGGGCGCCACCCTTGTCGCGGAAGCGGTCGGCGACCGCGTCCTTGATCTTCAGAGCCGCGAAGTTGAGGCTCTTGAGCGGGCTGTGCTGCGCGGTGAGTTCCACCTTGAAGCTCTGGCGCACGGTGAACCAGGCCTCCCACGCCACGGCGTTGGCCGCCTGGTAGAGGTCGGCCTCCTCGCGGTAGGGCGTGTGCGACAGCTGCACCAGCACGCGCTGCGCGAGCCGGCTGTGCAGGTTCAGGCGCAGCGCCTCGCGCCAGGAGCCGCGCACCACCACGCCGGCGCGGCCGACCAGGAGGTCGTCGCCGGCCAGCCCGGTGAGGGCGTGCACTTCGTCGGCCAGGAGGTTCTCGACGCCGGCGGCGCAGGGCAGGAAAAGCTGGAGGTGGGACAAGCGGGTCAGAGCGCCTTGCGCAGGTTGGCGGGTGCGATGCGCAGCGCTTCGCGGTACTTGGCGACGGTGCGGCGGGCGCACTCGATGCCCTGCTCCTTGAGCATCTCGGAGATCTGGCTGTCCGACAGCGGCTTCTTCAGGTCTTCCGAAGCGACGAACTGTCGGATCAGCGCGCGCACCGCGGTCGACGAGGCGTTGCCCCCGGTCTCGGTGCCCAGTGCCGAGCCGAAGAAGTACTTCAGCTCGAAGGTGCCGAACGGCGTGGACATGTACTTGGCCGTGGTCACGCGCGAGATGGTGGACTCGTGCAGGCCCAGTTCGTCGGCGATCTCGCGCAGCACCAGCGGCCGCATGGCCAGCTCGCCGTGCACGAAGAAATTCTTCTGCCGCTCCACGATGGCGTTGGACACCCGCAGGATGGTGTCGAAGCGCTGCTGGATGTTCTTGATGAACCAGCGCGCCTCCTGCAGCCGCTGCTGCAGCGCCTGGTGGCCCTCGCCCTTGTGGGCCTTGAGCGCCCCGGCATAGACGTCGTGCACGCGCAGCCGCGGCATCACGTCCGGGTTGAGCTGCACGCGGAAGCGGAACTGGTTGCCGCGGCCGACCTTGCTGACCAGCACGTCGGGCACCACGATGTTGCGCTCCACGTCGACGAATCGCCGGCCCGGCTTGGGCTCCAGCCGCGTGATCAGGCCGATGGCGGCCCGGATGTGCGCGTCGGTCTGGCCGCACAGCTGGGCCAGCCGCTTGATGTCGCGGCGGGCCAGCAGGTCCATCGGCTGGCGGCAGATCGCCAGCGCGGCCTCGCGCACGGCGTCGTCGCCGTCGCCCTTGCGCACCTGCAGCTGGAGCGTCAGGCACTCGGCGAGCGTGCGGGCGCCCACGCCCGGCGGGTCCAGATGGTGCAGCAGCCGCAGCGCCACCGTGAAGCGGTGCACCAGTTCCTCCTGCTGCTCGGCGTCGCCCGGCGCCAGGCCGTGGGCCAGCGCTTCGATCGAGTCTTCCAGGTAGCCGTCGTCGTTGAGCGATTCGATCAGGAAGCGCAGCGCCGCCTGGTCCACGGGCGCCAGCCGCAGCGAGAGCGCCTGCCGGTGCAGGTGGGCCTGGAGCGACTCGTGCACGTGGGCCAGGTCGGCGGCATCGACTTCGTCGTCGCCGCCCAGGTTGTTGCGGCGCGCCTGCGCCTCGCCGCCCCACTCGCCGTCGTCGGGCACCATCTCGGTGGTGCCGTCGCCGTCCCAGTCGCTGGGGCTTTCCACCGGCTCGGAAGCGGACTCGCTCTCCTGCGTGCCGGCGACCGGGCGCTCGGACTCGAAGCTGCCGAATTCCGCGGCCGCTTCCTCGCGCTCGGACTCGGGTGGCGGCGCGTCGGCCTGCGCCAGGCCGAACTCCTCGCGCGGCGCCTCGTCCTGCGTGACTTCGAGGAAGGGGTTGTCGCCGAGCATCTGCTCGACTTCCTGGGACAGCTCCAGCGTCGACAGCTGGAGCAGCCGGATCGACTGCTGCAGCTGCGGCGTGAGCGCCAGGTGCTGCGAGACCCGAAGCGAAAGGCCCTGCTTCATGGGTACGACCGGTGGTCCACCGCTACATCCGGAAGTGCTCGCCGAGGTACACCCGGCGGACGTCGGCGTTGTTCACGATGTCGGCCGGCGTGCCCTGGGCGAGCACGTGGCCGTCGCTGATGATGTAGGCGTGGTCGCAGATGCCCAGCGTCTCGCGCACGTTGTGGTCGGTGATGAGCACGCCGATGCCGCGCGACTTGAGGAAGCCGATGATCCGCTGGATCTCGATCACGGCGATCGGGTCGATGCCGGCGAAGGGCTCGTCCAGCAGGATGAAGCGCGGCTGGGTCGCCAGCGCCCGGGCGATCTCCACCCGGCGCCGCTCGCCGCCCGACAGCGCCACCGCGGGCGAGTCGCGCAGGTGGTCCACCCGCAGGTCGGCCAGCAGGGCGTCCAGGCGCTCCTCGATGGCGGCGCGCGACAGCGACCGGCCGTCGGGGTCGTGCTGCAGTTCCAGCACGGCGCGCACGTTCTCCGCCACGTTGAGCTTGCGGAAGATCGACGCCTCCTGCGGCAGGTAGGACAGGCCCAGGCGCGAGCGCCGGTGGATCGGCATGTGCTCGACCGGGCGGCCGTCGATGGAGATCTCGCCGGCGTCGGCGCGCACCAGGCCGACGATCATGTAGAACGACGTGGTCTTGCCCGCGCCGTTGGGGCCGAGCAGGCCCACCACCTCGCCCTTGTCGACCGCCAGCGAGACGTCCTTGACCACCTTGCGGCTGCCGTACGCCTTCTGCAGGTGCCGCGCCTCCAGCCGGCTGGGGCCTTGCGCCGAACCTTCCGGCTGCAGCGCTTCCGCCGGATCGGCCCTCACTTGGACTCCCCGCCCAGGGCCGGGCTGGTGCGCAGCTGGGCCGGCGGCGTGGCGGGCCGCTGGCCGGCCACCGGCGCCGATGCGCCGTCGCGCGGCGACAGCACGGCGCGCACCCGGCCGCCCGGCGTGGCCGAGGCCGGTCCGCCGTCGACGGTGAAGACCTCGGTGACGTTGTCGTAGGTGATCAGGCTGCCCACCATCTCGTCGCTGATGGTGGCGCCGCGATAGCGCCGCATCTCGGCGCGGCGGATGAACTTCACCCGGTCGGCCTTGCCGTCGTATTCGATGACCTCGCCCTCGCCTTCGATGAATTCGTCCAGGGCCTCGCGCTTCTGGCGGTAGAACGCCCGCTTGCCCGGCTCGGCCGTGACCACGCCGTACTGGAAGCCCTCGGGGTCCTGGCGCACGTCCACGCGGGCGCCGCGGATCACGATGGTGCCCTTGGTGATCACCACCCGGCCGGTGAACACGCTGGTCTGGCGCAGGTCGTCGTAGCGCAGCGCATCCGCCTCGATGTTCATCGGCTGGTTGCGGTCCGCGCGTTCGGCCTGGGCGGGAAAGCCCAGGACGGCGGCCGCCAGCGCGGCGAGGAGGAAAGCGGGTTTCATATTCGGCATGAATCTTGCTGGCGCATTGTAGCGAGCAGCCGGCCGGCGCCAATGAAAAAGCCCGCCGAAGCGGGCTCGGTCCAGCTTGACAGGGCCGCGGCTCTCAGCGCGACTTGCGGGCCTCGCCGATCAGGTACTCGGCCACCTGCACGGCGCGCGGCATGCTGCCGGCCATGGAGCCGTCGGTGTACCAGCGGCCGGCGATGCCCAGGGCGGGCACGCCTTCCACCTTGAACGCGTCCTGCAGTTGCGCCGCCTTGCGCGCCTTGGTCGAGACGGCAAAGGAGTTGTAAAGCTCCTGGAACTTGGCCTTGTCGACGCCGTTCTTCTCGACCCAGGCCAGGATCAGGTCTTCCTTGTCCAGGGCCTGCTTCTCGGCGTGGATGGCGTGGAACACCTTGCGGTGCAGCTCGTCGAGCTTGCCCATGGTCTCCAGCGTGTAGAACAGGCGCTGCTGGGGCACGAAGCTGTCGCGGAAGGCCACCGGCACGCGGCGCAGCACCACGTCGGCCGGCAGCTTCTTCTGCCAGGCTTCCAGCTGCGGCTCGAAGGCGTTGCAGTGCGGGCAGGCGTACCAGAAGAACTCGACCACCTCGATCTTGCCGGCCGGGGCCTCGGTGGCCACGCGCTTGTCCAGCGACTTGTAGTCGTTGCCGTCCTCGGGCTTCTTCTGCGCCCAGGCCAGCGGGGTCACGCCCAGGCCGGCCACGGCGGCCACGCAGGCCAGGCCCGCGGAAAACTCACGTCGATCCATCTTGGTTAGCACTCCTTGAGTTCGGGGTCTGAGCCCGGCGGCGCGGGAAAGGTTCCGCGCGGCGGCTCAGCGCTGCACGCGCACCAGCGCGGTTTCCAGGCCCACGGCCTCGAGCTTTTCCTTGCTGAGGTCGGCGTCGTCCTTGCGGTCGAAGGGGCCCACGCGCACGCGGAACACCTGGCGGCCGGACTGCTCGCGCTCGGTGATGCGCGCCTCCACGCCCATGAGCGACAGCTTGGCACGCTGGGCCTCGGCGTCCTCGGGCGCGCGGAAGGCGCCGACCTGCACGAAATAGATGAAGGGGTCGGCGGCCGGGCTGGCCGAACGCGAGGCGGCCAGGTCGCCCAGCGGATCGCCGGCGGACGAGCGCGCGGCCGGGGGCGCCGAAGCCGCCGGGCCGGGCCGCTCGGCCACGGGCGCGGAAGCAGCAGGCGCCGCGACGGGCGGCAGCGGCTTGGCCGGGTTCTTGCCATGCAGGGGCGCGTTGGGGTCCCAGTCCTTGTTCTTGCGCGATTCGGCCGCGTCCTGCTCGGCCGTGCGGCCGGGGGTCTTGCTGACGAAGGGGATCGGCACCTTGGTGACGTACACCGCCACGGCGAGGGCGGCCGCGAGGCCGAGCACCACGCCGATGATCACGCCCACCAGGACATTGCCACGCTGTCTGTTCAACATCTTGCTCACATCTTCTCGGGTGCGCTCACACCCAGCACGGCCAGCCCGTTGCGCAGCACCTGCGCCGTGGCGGCCACCAGCGCCAGCCGGGCCCGCTTGACCTTGTCGTCGTCGACCAGGATGCGCTCGGAATCATAGTAGGAGTGGTAGGCCGCGGCGAGCTCGCGCAGGTAGAACGTGGCGTCGTGCGGCGCGAAGTCGGCGGCGGCGGACGCGAGCATGTCCGGGTACTTGGCCAGCTGCAGCATCAGGGACAACGCGGCCGGGCTGTCCAGCGCCGACAGGTCGGCCTGCGGCAGCGTCGCGGCATCGCCGCCCCACGCCGCCAGCACCGAGCAGATGCGCGCATGCGCGTACTGCACGTAGTAGACCGGGTTGTCGTTGTTCTGCGCCAGCGCCAGGTCGACGTCGAACACGTACTCGGTGTCGGGCTTGCGCGAGAGCAGGAAGAAGCGGACCGCGTCCTTGCTGGTCCACTCGACCAGGTCGCGCAGCGTCACGTAGCTGCCGGCGCGCTTGGAGATCTTCACCTCCTCGCCGCCGCGCATCACGCGCACCATGGTGTGCAGCACGTAGTCGGGGTAGCCGGCCGGGATGCCGACGCCGGCCGCCTGCAGGCCGGCGCGCACGCGGGCGATGGTGCCGTGGTGGTCCGTGCCCTGGATGTTCACCGCCTTGGGAAAGCCGCGCTCCCACTTGGTGACGTGGTAGGCCACGTCGGGCACGAAGTAGGTGTACGTGCCGTCGGACTTGCGCATCACGCGGTCCTTGTCGTCGCCGTAGTCGGTCGACCGCAGCCACAGCGCGCCGTCCTGTTCGTAAGTCTTGCCGGCCTCCTGCAGCCGCCGCACGGTGGCCTCGACCTTGCCGCTCGTGTAAAGGCTGGATTCCAGGTAGTAGTTGTCGAAGCGGACGGCGAAGGCCTGCAGGTCCAGGTCCTGCTCGTGGCGCAGGTAGGCCACGGCGAACTGGCGGATCGAGTCCAGGTCGTCGACGTCGCCCGACGCGGTGAACTCGCGGTCGTCGGACTTCACCGTCTTGCGGGCCTTGAAGTCGTCGGCGATGTCCTGGATGTACTCGCCGTTGTAGGCGTTCTCGGGCCACTGCGGGTCGCCCGGCTTGATGCCCTTGGCGCGCAGCTGGGTCGAGGTGGCCAGGGTGGCGATCTGCACGCCCGCGTCGTTGTAATAGAACTCGCGGTGCACGTCCCAGCCCTGGCTGGCGTACAGGTTGCAGATGGCATCGCCCAGCGCGGCCTGGCGGCCGTGGCCCACGTGCAGCGGGCCGGTGGGGTTGGCCGAGACGAACTCCACCATCATCCGCTGGCCGCCCGCGGGCCGGTGGCCGTAGCGGTTGCCGGCCTGGAGCACTTCGCTCACGACCTGCTGCTTGGCGGCGGGCTTCAGGCGGATGTTCAGGAAGCCGGGGCCGGCGATCTCGACGGCATGGACCCAGCGCTGGAAGGCCGTCGACTGCAGCAGCTCGGCCTTGAGGTTTTCCGCCACCTGGCGCGGGTTGGCCTTGAGCGGTTTGGCCAGCTGCATGGCCGCGGTGCAGGCCAGGTCGCCGTGCGCGGCCACCTTGGGCGACTCGAAGGCCGCCTTGGCGCCCGCACCCGGCGAGAGCTTTTCCAGCCCGGTCGCGAGGGCGCCGAGCAGTTCATCTTTCACGAGGAGCATCGCGGGATTCTAAGGAGGCGGCCCCTGCCCCCTTCGTGAATCAGTTCCCGTAACCGCGCGCGAGGAACACCGCCGCCAGCGGAATGAGGGGGATGACGTGCGCCTGCCGCATCACCCAGCGGCGCACCCGCCGCACTTCCTCCGCCGGTGGCAGGCGGCCGTCGGCGCGCAGGGCCCGGCGCCAGGCGATGAAGCGGCGCGTGGGCGCGATCGACATCAGCCCGACCGCCACGAACAGGCCCAGCTTGGTCCAGAGCAGCCAGTTGTGCCCGTACCAGGCGCCGCCCTTGCTGCCCAGGAAGACCCGCGCCAGGCCGGTGAGGAAGACTGCGGCTGCGGCGATGGCGTAGACCCGGTCGACGGTGACCAGCCGCTCGACGGCGGCGGCATTGAGCCATTCGGGCCGGCACAGCGCGGCCTCGCTGGCGATGAACACCACCAGCGTGAGGATGGCCAGGATGTGGGCGTAGGCGAGAAGAGCGTCGGTGGTCATTCGCTGGAGGTGGCGGTGTTGGCCGTGGGGACGCTGGAGGGAGCCGGGCTGCGCCAGAACCCGGGCTGGCCGAAATGCTGCTTGAGGAACTCGATCCACAGCCGCACCCGCACCGGCAGGTGCTTGCGCTGCGGGAACACGGCGTAGATGCCGTTGGGCGGCGCGGCGAACTCGGCCAGCACCTCGACCAGGCGGCCGGCGGCGATCTCGCTCTCCACCTCCCAGGTGCTGCGCCAGGCGATGCCGTGGCCCTGCAGGCACCAGTCGTGCAGCACCTGGCCGTCGGAGCAGTCCAGCGGCCCGGCGGGCTTGAAGTGGATGACCTCCCACTGCTCCTTCGGCGGGGTCGGGCTTTCCGCCGGCGCCCCGTCCTGCGGGCGGCCGTGGACGCCGCGCGGCACGCGGAACGCCCAGCCGCGCACCTGCGATGCGTCGCTCGACAGCGTGAGGCAGGCGAAGCGCGCCAGGTCGGCGGGCTGCTGCGGCGTGCCATGGCGCTCCAGGTACTCGGGCGTGGCCACGCACAGCCGGCGGTTGTCGGCCATGCGCACGCTCACCAGCGACGAGTCCGGCAGGTCGCCCACCCGCACCGCGCAGTCGTAGCCCTCCCCGGCCAGGTCGACCACGCGGTCGCTGAGGTTGAGCGAGACGGTCACGTCCTGGTGGAGCCGGCGGAATTCGGGCACCAGCGGCGCCACGTGCCGGCGGCCGAAGCCGGCCGGCGCGGTGATGCGCAGGTGGCCGCTGGCCTTCACCCCGCCGGCGCTGACGCTGGCCTCGGCATTGGCGATGTCGGCCAGCAGGCGCTGGCAGTCCTCCAGGAAGGCGCTGCCCTCGTGAGTCAGGGTCAGGCGGCGGGTGGTGCGCACCAGCAGCTTGACCCCGAGCCGCTCTTCCAGCGCGTCCAGCCGGCGGCCCATGATGGCGGGCGCGACCCCCTCGGCCTTGGCGGCCGCCGTCAGGCTGCCGCGGGTGGCCACGGAAACGAAGGATTCGAGCTGCTTGAGCTTGTCCATGCCGGGCAGATTATGCGTACGCAGGTTCAGAATCTACGCGATTGACGGGATGATTCACTGTAGAGTTTGTTTGCGGCCACGCCATCGGCAGGGCCGGCCTTCGCGGCCGCCAGCCGCGCACATCTCAGCCATTACAGCTGCACAGGTCACGAATCAAATCACCATCCGGGGTCTAAACCTCGGCGCGAGGTTCAAATACAGTGACGCCCGTGGAGAAGCCGCGCGCAGTCCTGTTCGATGCCTATGGCACGTTGTTCGACGTGTACGGCATCGGCGCGCTCGCCGAGCGGCTGTTCCCCGGCCAGGGCCACGCCCTCGCAGTGCTGTGGCGGGACAAGCAGATCGAGTACACGCGCCTGGTGACCACCAGCGATGACGGCGCCCACTACCGGCCGTTCTCGGAGCTCACGCAGGCCGCCCTGCGCTACGCGTGCAAGCGGCTGGCCCTGGCCCTCACCGACGACGCCGAACGGCAGCTGATGCAGCAGTACCGCGAGCTGCCCGCCTTCCCCGAGGCGCGCGAGGTGCTGCAGGCGCTGCACGAGCGCGGCGTGGCCACCGGCATCCTGTCCAACGGCGACCCGCCGATGCTGCAGGCCGCCGTGGCGAGCGCCGGGCTGGCGCCGCTGCTGGACCACGTGATCAGCGTCGATCCGTTGCGCAGGTACAAGACCCACCCGCAGGCCTACGCCCTCGGCCCGCAGGCGACCGGGCAGGCCGCGGCGGACATCCTGTTCGTCAGCTCCAACGCCTGGGACGCGCTGGCCGCCACCTGGTTCGGCTTTCGCACGCTGTGGATCAACCGCTACGGGCTGCCGTTCGAGGAACTCGGCACGCAGCCCACCCGCACCGGCGAGACGCTGCACGACGTGCTCGCCTTCTTCTGATTTCCCATTTTTTTTTGTTTCGACAAGGAGCCCGCCATGACCGCCCGCACGTCCGCCCACCGCCTCCAGGTGGCGACCGAACTGCACCGCTTCATCGAGGACAAGGTCCTGCCGGGCACCGGCGTGGAACCCGCCGCGTTCTGGAAAGGTTTCGACGCCCTGGTCCACGACCTCGCGCCCAAGAACATCGCCCTGCTGGCCGAGCGCGACCGACTGCAGGCGGAGCTGGACCGCTGGCACCAGGCCCACCCGGGCCCGATCCAGGACATGAAGGGCTACCGCGCCTTCCTGGAGCAGATCGGCTACCTGGTGCCGCAGCCCGCGGGTGCCAAGGCCACCACCACCAAGGTCGACGCCGAACTCGCGCTGCAGGCGGGGCCGCAGCTGGTGGTGCCGATCCTGAACGCGCGCTATGCGCTCAACGCCGCCAACGCGCGCTGGGGTTCGCTCTACGACGCGCTGTACGGCACCGACGCCATCCCCGAGACCGGCGGAGCGGAGAAAGGCCCCGGCTACAACGAGGTGCGCGGCGCCAAGGTGATCGAGTACGCGCGCAAGGTGCTGGACCAGGCCGCGCCGCTGGCGTCGGGCTCGCACCGCGATGCCGTGGGCTACAAGGTCGAAGGCGGCAAGCTGCAGGTGGCGCTCAAGGGCGGCGCGAGCAGCGGCCTGAAGGACGCGGCGCAGTTCGTCGGCTTGCGCGGCGACGCGGCGGCGCCTTCGTCGGTGCTGATCCGGAACAACGGCATCCACTTGGACATCGTGATCGATCGCAAGCACGCGATCGGCAGCACCGACGCGGCCGGCGTGGCCGACGTGGTGGTGGAGGCGGCGCTGTCCACCATCCTCGACCTGGAAGACTCGGTGGCCGTGGTCGATGCGCAGGACAAGGTGCTGGCCTACGCCAACTGGCTGGGCATCCTCAAGGGCGACCTTACCGAGGAAGTGAGCAAGGGCGGCCGCAGCTTCACCCGCGGGCTGAACCCGGACCGCGTCTACACCGGGCCCGACGGCGGCACCGTCACGCTGCATGGCCGCTCGCTCATGTTCGTGCGCAACGTGGGCCACCTGATGACCAACCCGGCCATCCTGTGGGAAGGCGGCAAGGAGATCCCCGAGGGCATCCTGGATGCGGTGGTCACCACGGCCATCGCCATCCACGACCTCAAGAAAAGTGGCGGCGCAAAGGGTGCCGCGGGCATCCGCAACTCGCGCACCGGCTCGGTCTACATCGTCAAGCCCAAGATGCACGGGCCGCGCGAGGTGGCCTTCGCCAGCGAGCTGTTCGGCCGCGTCGAGCAGCTGCTGGGCCTGCCCGCCAACACGGTGAAGCTGGGCATCATGGACGAGGAGCGCCGCACCAGCGTCAACCTGCAGGCCTGCATCGCCGAGGCCGCCGCGCGCGTGGCCTTCATCAACACCGGCTTCCTGGACCGCACCGGCGACGAGATGCACACCGCCATGCTGGCCGGCCCGATGTTCCGCAAGGGCGACATGAAGTCCAGCGCCTGGATCCAGGCCTACGAGAAGAACAACGTGCTGGTGGGCCTGTCCAGCGGCCTGCGCGGCCGCGCGCAGATCGGCAAGGGCATGTGGGCCATGCCCGACCTGATGGCCGCCATGCTGGAGCAGAAGATCGGCCATCCCAAGGCCGGCGCCAACACCGCCTGGGTGCCCTCGCCCACCGCCGCCACGCTGCACGCCCTGCACTACCACCAGGTCGACGTGGCCGCGGTGCAGCGCGAGCTGGAGAAGACCGACGCGGCCGCCGAGCGCGAGAACCTGCTGGCCGGCCTGCTGCAGATCCCCGTGGTGCCCGAGGCCAGGTGGAGCGCGCAGGAGCGCCAGCAGGAGCTGGACAACAACGTGCAGGGCATCCTGGGCTACGTGGTGCGCTGGATCGACCAGGGCGTGGGCTGCTCCAAGGTGCCGGACATCCACAACGTCGGCCTGATGGAGGACCGCGCCACGCTGCGCATCTCCAGCCAGCACATCGCCAACTGGCTGCACCATGGCGTGGTGAGCAAGGAGCAGGTGGTGGAGACCTTCCAGCGCATGGCCGCGGTGGTCGACAAGCAGAACGCCGGCGACCCCCTCTACCAGCCGATGGCGGGCAATTTCGAGAAGTCTTCCGCCTACCGCGCGGCGCTGGACCTGGTGTTCAAGGGCAAGGAACAGCCGTCGGGGTACACCGAGCCGCTGCTGCATGCGTGGCGGCTGAAGGTGAAGGCGGCGCGCTGAACGTCATCCCCGCGGAGGCGGGGATCCAGTGCGTCCGCCTTCGCGCACTGCCGGGAAGCTCTGGATTCCCGCCTTCGCGGGAATGACGGGACTCGGTGGCATGGGGACCGTGAGCACGGCCTAAACTTCGCCGATGTCCTCGCTTCCCGCTCCACGCGCCCTGGATTCGAACCTCTGCCCGCTCTGCGGGCAGCCGAACACCTGCGCCATGGAAACCCAGCGCATCACCGGCCAGCCCCAGCCGCCCTGCTGGTGCACGCTGGTGGACTTCTCGCGCGAGCTGCTGTCGCAGGTGCCCGAGCCTGCGCGCAACCTGGCCTGCATCTGCTCCGCCTGCGCCACCCGACAGCAGTAGGACGCCCCGCGCAGCGCCATTCGGCAGGGCCCCGCCCACGAGGCACGCGGCGTCGCGAATAATGGCCTCATGTGCCAGCTGCTCGGGATGAACTGCAATACGCCGACGGACGTCACGTTCAGCTTCACCGGTTTCGCGCAGCGCGGCGGGCGCACCGACCACCATGCCGACGGCTGGGGCATCGCCTTCTTCGAGGGCCTGGGCCTGCGCCACTTCGTCGACCACCAGCCGGCGTCGCAGTCGCCGGTGGCCGAGCTGATCCGGCGCTACCCCATCAAGAGCCGCAACGTCATCGCCCACATCCGCAAGGCCACGCAGGGCGAGGTGTCGCTGCAGAACTGCCACCCCTTCGTGCGCGAGCTGTGGGGCCGCTACTGGGTGTTCGCGCACAACGGCGACCTCAAGGACTTCCAGCCGCGACTGCACGCCAGCTTCCGCCCGGTGGGCAGCACCGACAGCGAGCGCGCGTTCTGCTGGATCATGCAGGAGCTGTGGAAGTCCCACGCCGGCGTGCCCAGCGTGGCCGAGCTGACGCTCACGCTGCGCGAGCTGGCGCCGCAGATCGCGCGGCACGGGCCGTTCAACTTCCTGCTGTCCAATGGCGAAGCGCTGTGGGCCCACTGCGCGACCAGCCTGTTCTACGTGGAGCGCCGGCACCCCTTCGCCCATGCGCGGCTGAAGGACGAGGACCTGTCCATCGATTTCGCCCACCACACCACGCCGCAGGACAAGGTGGCCGTGGTGGTGACGGCGCCGCTGACCACGGACGAGCAGTGGACGCAGATGCAGTCAGGGGACCTGCGGGTGTTCGTGGACGGGGCGGCGGTCTGCTGAGTCGCCCAGAACCGTCATTTCCGCGGAGGCGGGAATCCAGTGCTTCCCGGACTCTCGCCGAAGGCGGACGCCCTGGATTCTCGCCTCCGCGGGAATGACGGGAAGGGGTTGTCGATCCGCCCCCCGCTCGTTCGTCGTAGGGTAGGAAGCGCTCTCGCGCTGCCCCAACCCGACAGGAGACCCTCATGACGACTTACGTGGATGGATTCGTCGCCGCGGTGCCCAAGGCCAACCGCGCCGCCTACCTCGAGCACGCGCGGGACACCGCCCGCGTCTTCAAGCAGTTCGGCGCCCAGAGCGTCGTGGAGTGCTGGGGCGACGACGTGCCCGAAGGCAAGCTGACCTCGTTCCCGATGGCCGTCAAGCGCAAGGACGACGAGGTGGTGGTGTTCTCGTGGATCACCTGGCCGTCCAAGGCCACGCGCGACGAAGGCATGAAGAAGGCCATGGAAGACCCGCGCTTCAAGGACATGAAGATGCCGTTCGACGGCCAGCGCCTGATCTACGGCGGCTTCGAGGTGATCCTCAGCGAGTGACCGCGGCGCAGGCCGCCTCCAGCGCGTCGACGAACATCGCCGGCACGTCGAACCCGGTCTGCTGCGTGATCTCCTGGAAGCAGGTCGGGCTGGTCACGTTGATCTCGGTCAGGCAGTCGCCGATCACGTCCAGGCCCACCAGCAGCAGGCCGCGCGAGGCGAGCACCGGCCCGAGCGCCTGCGCGATCTCGCGGTCGCGCGCGGTGAGCGGCTGCGCCACGCCCTTGCCGCCGGCGGCCAGGTTGCCGCGCACTTCGCTGCCCTGCGGGATGCGGGCCAGGCTGAACGGCACCGGCTGGCCGGCAATGACCAGCACGCGCTTGTCGCCCTGCACGATCTCCGGCACGAAGCGCTGCGCCATCAGCGTGGTGGCGCCGCCGCCGTTGAGCGTCTCGACGATGGCGCCCAGGTTCATCCCGTCGGCCCGCACGCGGAAGATGCCCATGCCGCCCATGCCGTCCAGCGGCTTGAGGATCACGTCCTGGTGCTCCGCGTGGAAGCGCCTCACCTCGTCGGGATCGCGCGTCACCAGCGTGGGGCTGAGGAACTGCGGGAACTCCATGATCGCCAGCTTTTCCGGGTGGTCGCGCAGCGCCCGCGGGCTGTTGAACACGCGCGTGCCTTCGCGCTCGGCCTGCTCCAGCAGGTGGGTGGCGTAGAAGTACTCCGAGTCGAACGGCGGGTCCTTGCGCATCAGCACCGCGTCGAACTCGGGGAGCGCGCGCGTGCCGATGGCGGTCTGGGTGAACCAGGTATCGGCGTCGCCGGTCAGGTGGATCTCGCGCACGCGGGCCTGCACCTTGCCGCCCGAGCGCCAGGCCAGGTCGCGCGGCTCGCAGGCGGCGATGCGGTGGCCGCGGCGCTGCGCCTCGCGCATCATCGAGAACGTCGTGTCCTTGTAGACCTTGAAGGCCTCCAGCGGATCGGCAACGAAAAGCAGGTTCATGGGGGGATTGTCGGGACTTTGAAGGGACGCGCTCAGGCCTTGGGCGCCGCCGGGATGGCCAGGCCGCGCTGCACGGCCGGCCGCGCGAGGAAGGCGTCCAGCCCGCGCCGCACGTGCCTGAAGTCGTCGAAGCCCACCAGGTCCCCGGCGCCGTAGAAGCCGACGATGTTGCGGATCCAGGGGAAGGTGGCGATGTCCGCCACGCCGTACTGCGGGCCGGCGATCCAGGCGTGTCGCGCCAGCTGGCCGTCGACCACCGCGAGCAGCCGCCGCGACTCGGCCAGGTAGCGGTCGCGCGGGCGCTTGTCCTCGTAGTCCTTGCCGGCGAACTTATGGAAGAAGCCGACCTGGCCGAACATCGGGCCGACGCCGCCCATCTGGAACATCAGCCACTGCACCGCGCGCCAGCGGTCCGCGGCATCGCTGGGCAGCAGCTGGCCGGTCTTCTCCGCCAGGTACAGCAGGATGGCGCCGGACTCGAACAGCGCCAGCGGCTCGCCGCCGGGGCCCTGGGGATCGAGGATGGCCGGGATCTTGTTGTTCGGGTTGAGCGACAGGAACTCGGGCGACAGCTGGTCCTTGCGCTCGAAGTCGACGCGGTGCACCTCGTAGGGCAGGCCGGTTTCCTCGAGCGCGATGGAGATCTTCACGCCGTTGGGCGTGGGCAGGGAATACAGCTGCAGGCGGTCCGGGTGCCGGGCCGGCCACTTGCGGGTGATGGGATGGTCGGAAAGCGTGTGGGGCATGGGGCGCCACCGTAGCATGCAAGGCCAAGGCCCAGGGCCCGCGGGGACTCGGGCGACGTGCTAGCGCCGCCGGCCGCCGCGCCTCAGATCTCGATCTTGGAGCCCAGCTCCACCACCGCGTTGTTGGGCAGCTTGAGGAAGTCCGCCGCCGCGCCGGCGTTGTGGTGCATCTGGGCGAACAGCTTCTCGCGCCAGGGCGCCATGCCGCTGCCGATGGTGGGCACGACCACGTCGCGCGAGAGGAAGTAGCTGGTGGTCATGGGCTGGATCTCGCAGCCGCGGGTGCGCATGTGTTCCAGCGCGCGCGGCACGTCGAAGTCGTTCTTGAAGCCGTAGTGGACCACCACCTGCCAGCAGTTGTGGCCGAGCGGCTCGACCTCCAGCCGCTTGGTGCCGCCGATCCAGGGCACCTCGTGGCTGCGCACCGTGACGAACAGGTTGTGGTCGTGCAGCACCTTGTTGTGCTTGAGGTTGTGCAGCAGCGCGTTAGGCACCGCGCCGGGTTCCGCCGTGAGGAAAACCGCCGTGCCCTCCACCCGCGTGGGCGGGTTGACGAACACCGCGTCCAGGAAGCTGGGCAGGTCGATGGCGTCGGCCCGCAGCTTCTCGTTGAGGATGGCGCGGCCCTTCTTCCACGTCATCATCAGCGTGAAGATGAAGCTGCCGATCATCAGCGGGAACCAGCCGCCCGCCAGCAGCTTGAGCATGTTGGACGCGAAGAAGGCGAAGTCCACCAGGAAGAAGCAGCCGGTGGCGGCCACGCACAGCCACAGCGGGTACTTCCAGCTGTAGCGGATCACGAAAAACGTGAGCGTGGTGGTGATCAGCATGTCCAGCGTGACCGCGATGCCGTAGGCCGCCGCCAGGTTGCTCGAGGAGCGGAACAGCACCACCGCCAGCACGATGGCCACGAACAGGCCCCAGTTGACGAACGGGATGTAGATCTGGCCGGTCTCGCGCACGCTGGTGTGCTGCACGTCCATGCGCGGCAGGTAGCCCAGCTGCATGGCCTGGCGGGTCACGCTGAAGGCGCCCGTGATCAGGGCCTGCGACGCGATCACCGTCGCGGCGGTGGCCAGCCCCACCAGCGGCAGCAGCGCCCAGTCCGGCGCCATCAGGAAGAACGGGTTCTTCACCGCGTCGGGCCGGTCCAGCAGCAGCGCGCCCTGGCCGAAGTAGTTGAGCGTCAGCGAGGGCATCACCACCGCGAACCAGGCCAGCCGGATCGGCTTCTTGCCGAAGTGGCCCAGGTCGGCGTACAGCGCCTCGGCGCCGGTGACGCACAGCACCACCGCGCCCAGGACGATGAAGGTGGTGCCGGGGTGGTGCCACATGAAGCCGATCGCATGGTGCGGGCTGATGGCCTGCAGGATCTCGGGGTGGCGCAGGATGTTGCCCACGCCCAGCACGGCCAGCACGCCGAACCACACCACGGTGATCGGGCCGAAGTAGCGGCCGACGCCGCCGGTGCCGTTCTTCTGCACGGCAAAAAGGCCGAACAGGATCAGCAGCGTGAGCGGGATCACCCATTCGGCAAAGCGCGGCGACACCACCTCCAGGCCCTCGACCGCCGACAGCACCGAGATCGCCGGCGTGATGACGCCGTCGCCGTAGAACAGCGAGGTGCCGAAGATGCCGATGGCCAGCAGCACCGAGCGCAGGCGGGGCTTGTCCTTCACCGCCTGCGAGGCCAGGGCCAGCATGGCGATCAGGCCGCCCTCGCCGTTGTTGTCGGCCCGCAGCACCAGCACCACGTACTTGAGCGAGACGATGACCGTCAGCGTCCAGAAGAAGATCGAGAGGATCCCGTAGACGTTGCCGGTGGTGAATTCCACGTGCCCGGAGCCGAAGACTTCCTTCAGCGAGTACAGGACACTGGTGCCGATGTCGCCGTAGACGACGCCGATGGCGGCCAGGGTGAGCGCCGCAAGCGGTGATTTGGAGCTTTGCAAGTCAGGGCCCCGTCTTGGCGCCGGCACGGCCGGCGGCGGGGTTCCGTTCCTTAGGGGACGGTTATTGTGCGCCTTTTGTCGCGCCATGTTGCAGCGCAACAACCGCCCGCAAGCGCTTTAGTCGTAGCTCTCGGCTTCCGGGTCGGTGGCCTCGAGCTCGTAGCTGGCGGCCAGCATGGCCAGGCGGCCGATCACCCCGTACATGTAGAAGCGGTTGGGGGCGCTGGCGCCGGGTTTCTCGCCGGGCTGGGGTAAGCGCGTACTCTCGGCGAAAGCGAGTGGCACGAACCCCGCACCTGGCGCGTTGAGGTTCTCGTCGATGCCGCGCTCGGGGTGCACCCGGTAGAAGCCGCCGACCACGTAGCGGTCCATCATGTAGACCACCGGCTCGGCCACGGCGTCATGGATGCGTTCGTAGGTCTGGACGCCCTCCTGGATGATGACGTCGTTGACTTCGCGGCCGTCCTTGACGACGGACATCTTGTTCTTGGCCCGACGGCTGAGCTGGTCCAGGTCCTTGACGTCGCGCACGGTCATGATGCCCATGCCGTAGGTGCCGTTGTCGGCCTTGACGATCACGAACGGCTTCTCGTTGATGCCGTATTCCTTGTACTTCTTGCGGATGCGGGTCAGCAGCGCATCGACGTTGGTGGTCAGGCAGTCCATGCCCGAGCCCTCGGCGAAGTCGATCTCCCCGCACTTGTTGTACATGGGATTGATCAGCCACGGGTCGATGCCCAGCATCTTGCCGAAGCGCTTGGACACCTCCTCGTAGCTCTGGAAGTGGCGGCTCTTGCGCCGCACCGACCAGCCCGCGTGCAGCGGCGGCAGCAGGTACTGCTCGTGCAGGTCCTCCAGGATGCCGGGCGGGCCGGCCGAGAGGTCGTTGTTGAGCAGGATGGTGCAGGGATCGAAGTCCTTCAGGCCCAGCCGCGTCTTGGTGCGCACCACCGGCTCCAGCACGATCGATTCGCCGGTGGGCAGGTTGATCGTGGTGGGCTCCTTGATCTCCGGGCTGATGGAGCCGATGCGAACGTTCAGCCCCGCCATGTGGAAGACGCGCTTCAACTGCAGCACGTTGGCCAGGTAGAACGTGTTGCGCGTGTGGTTCTCGGGGATCACCAGCAGGTTGCGCGCCTCGGGGCAAATCTTCTCGATGGCCGCCATCGCGGCCTGCACCGCCAGCGGCAGCATCTCCTGCGTCAGGTTGTTCCAGCCGCCGGGGAACAGGTTGGTGTCCACCGGGGCCAGCTTGAAGCCGGCATTGCGCACGTCCACCGAGGTATAGAACGGCGGCGTGTGCTCCATCCACTCGAGCCGGAACCAGCGCTCGATGGCGGGCATAGACTCCAGGATGCGTTCCTCGAGTTCGTTGATCGGCCCGGACAGGGCCGTGATGAGGTGGGGGACCATGCAAACGCTCGCTCGAGGGAGTTGTCCAGACGATTGTAGGAATCTGGGGGCGCGCGCGGCGCTTGCAAGCCGCGGGCTTACGCCGCCGGTCGGGCCAGGGGCAGGTTGAGCAGCAGGTTCTGGGGCTTCAGGCGCAGGCGGTTGGCTTCGTCCATGGCCATCGCCAGGTACACGGGGTGGCCGGCCACCTGCGGCAGCACGACCTGCGGCTCGTCGAAGTCCAGCCGGAACAGGCACAGCATGCGCTTGCCCTGCGCCGGATCGACCTCTTCGCCCTGGTACAGCGCATTGAGCACGGCGCTGGCCTGCGCATCCAGCCCGACGTGCCAGACCCACTGCTCGTCGTCGATCTCGCCTTCGGGCTGCACCCGCACGTCGACGGCCAGGAAGTGCTTCACCCAGCGCTCGATCACGCGGCACAGCGCGGCCAGCGCGGGCTGGCCGTGGTTGAGGCTGATGACGAAATCGTGCGCCTCGCTGCGGGCCCAGTAGCCGTCGGCGTTGTCGTCGCCCAGCACGTCCAGTTCGGCGGTGCGCGGCATGGCGCCGGCCTGGCGCAGCAGCTCGCCGATGCCGCCGAAGCTGGCCTGGGCCTGGCGCTCGACGGTCTGCTCGTCCGCGGCCATGACGTGGCCGTCGTCCTGGATGGCGATGCGCTGGGTGCGGAACAGCATCTCCGCCGCTCGCGCCTCCATCGGCGTCGCTTCGTCGCCCAGCACCTGGCGCAGGATCACCTGCGTGAGCAGGTGCACCAGCACCGGCGGCACGTCGACGTCGGCGCGGAACAGCTGCAGGTAGCTGCCTTCCAGCGTCGGGCGCACCAGCAGCCTTTCGCGGAAACGCAGCCAGACCTGGTAGTTGGCGCGCGCGTCCTCGTCGGCCAGGGCCTGCAGCCGGGCCGCGTCGACGGCCTGGCGGGGCGCGTCGAGCAGGGCGTGGTGCAGTGCGCGTTCGGCGTCGCAGGACTCGGCCACCGGCGCCAGCTCGGGGCGCAGCAGCAGGCTGCGCAGGAAGTCGTCGGTCACGAGCAGCTGGCCGTCGGGGGCGCGCTGCAGGAGGTGCCAGCCGCAGCCGGTCCAGAAATCGGGCATGGGCGGCACTAGCGGCGGATCTCGCCCTGGCCGAGCACCACCCACTTGAGCGAGGTCAGGCCTTCGAGGCCGACCGGTCCGCGCGCGTGGAACTTGTCGGTGCTGATGCCGATCTCGGCGCCCAGCCCGTACTCGAAGCCGTCGGCGAAGCGGGTGCTGGCGTTGACCATCACGCTGGCCGAGTCCACCTCGCGCAGGAAGCGCTGCGCGTGCACGTGGTCGCGCGTGACGATGGCGTCGGTGTGGTGGCTGGAATAGTGGTTGACGTGGGCGATGGCTTCATCGAGCCCGTCCACCACCTTGATGCTGATGATGGGTGCGAGGTATTCCTCGTACCAGTCCTGCTCGGTGGCGTCCTGGAGGTTGGCGCCAGGCACTGAGGCCAGCACCTTCTTCGCCTCGGGATCGCAGCGCATCTCCACGCCCTTGGCGGCGTAGACCGCACCGATCTTCGGCAGGAACCGCGCCGCCACGCCGCGCGCGACCAGCAGGCCTTCGCTGGCATTGCAGGGGCTGTACTTCTGGGTCTTGGCGTTGTCGGCGATCGTCACCGCCATGTCGACGTCGCAGGGATCGTCGACGTACACGTGGCAGTTGCCGTCCAGGTGCTTGATCACGGGCACCTTGGCGTCGCGGCTGATGCGCTCGATCAGGCCCTTGCCGCCGCGCGGGATGATGACGTCGACGAACTGCGGCATGGCGATCAGCTGGCCCACGGCCTCGCGGTCGGTGGTCTGCACCAGCTGCACCGCGTCCTCGGGCAGGCCGGCCTCGGCCAGCGACTCGCGCACCAGGCGCGCCAGCGCCTTGCTGGATTCGATGGCCTCGGAGCCGCCGCGCAGGATGCAGGCGTTGCCGCTCTTGATCGACAGGCTGGCCGCCTCGATCGTCACGTTGGGACGGCTCTCGAACACCATGCCGAACACACCGATCGGCACCCGCATCTGGCCCACGCGGATGCCGCTGGGCTGCTGGGCCATGCCGCGGATCTCGCCGATGAGGTCCGGCATCGCCGCGAGCTGCTCGCAGCCTTCGGCCAGCGTCTGCACGATCTTCGGCGTGAGCTTGAGGCGGTCGACCAGGGGCGCGGCCAGGCCGGCGGCCTGCGCGCGCTCGATGTCCTTGGCGTTGTCTTTCGCGAGGACCTCGATGGAACCGCGCAGCCTGGCCGCGAGGGTCCGCAGCGCGCCGTTCTTCTCGGCGGCGGTCGCGGACGACATGCGGGCGGCGGCTTGCCGGGCCTGCACGCCCAGGGTCTGCATGTATTCGGCGATGTTGAGCGCGTTCACAGGCCGATTATCCCGCCACTACGTCGTCCCCGCGGAGGCGGGGAACCAGGGCTTGGTTTCGCCGCCCGGGGAAGCACTGGATTCCCGCCTTCGCGGGAATGACAGGACAGGGGCGAGGGCGGTGACGCGGCCCGCGGGTCGGGAACGGGATGCCCGCCGCGCCGGTCAGCGGCGCTGGGCGGCCGGGGCGCACTCGCGGCAGAGGTCGCCCGCCAGCCGGTGCAGCGCCTGCCAGCCGTCCGTGGGCCAGCCCGGCGCCTTCAAACCCTTGACGATGCCGTCCACGGTGTGGGCCGCGTGCAGCAGGTTGTCCAGGGCCGTGGCCGACAGGCGCGGCAGAACGCGTTCGAACAGGCGCTCCTTGAGGCCCCAGACGCGCTGCTCGCGCAGCGCGACCGGCAGCGGCCGGCCGGCGCCCATCGCATCCTTGACCCGCTTGAGCGCGCGGATGTCCTCGGCCAGCGTGTAGTGCACCAGCACCTCGGCCTCGCCTTCGGCCTGCAGGCCATCGAGCATGCGCTGCACGCGCGCGAGCTGGCCGGCCAGCACCGCCTCGGAGAGCTTGAAGACGTCGTAGCGGGCCACGTTCAGCACGGCGCTTTCCACCTGCTCGAAGCTCAGCTCGCCCGCGGGGTACAGCAGGGCAAGCTTCTGGATTTCCTGGTGCGCGGCCAGCAGGTTGCCTTCGACGCGGTCGGCGAAGAACTGCAGCGTGCGCTGGCCCTCCTCGCCGGCCCCGACGCGCTGCTCCTGGCGGGCCAGGCGCTGCGCGATCCATTGCGGCAGCGCCGCGCGCTCGATGCCCTCCACCTGGATCGTCACGCCGTAGCTCTCCAGCGCGCCGAACCACGCGCCGGTCTTGGTCATCTTGTCCAGGCGCGGCAGCAGCACCAGCGTGAGCGTGCTGTCGTTGCCTTCGGCGCTCTGCGCCAGTTGCTGCAGCGCGGGGCTGCCCTCCTTGCCGGGCTTGCCCGAAGGGATGCGGATCTCGACGATCTGCCGCTCGGCGAACAGGCTGAGCGAACCGCCGGCCGCGAGCACCTCGCTCCAGTCGAAGTGCGCGCCGGCGACGGTGTGGACGGTGCGTTCGGTGTAGCCCTGGGTTTTCGCCGCGGCGCGGATGGCATCGGCGGCCTCCTGCACCAGCAGGGGCTCGTCGCCGTGCAGGGTGTAGAGCGACTTCAGGCCCTTGGCGAGGTGCGCGGACAGCTGGGCGGGGGCGAGCTGCATGGGCGGAGATTGTAGGTGCGGGCTCCGCGGTCCCGGCCTTCGTGCCCACTCTCCCGTCATTCCCGCGAAGGCGGGAATCCAGGACGTCCGCCTTCCAGAAGCACCGAGACGCGCTGCGCTGGATTCCCGCCTTCGCGGGAATGACGGGGCTAGGGGCGCAACACCACCTCGCGGAAGACCCCGCACGCCTTGTCGATCAGCGCCCTCGTGATCGTCAGCGGAGGCGCGAAGCGGATCACCGTCTCGTGCGTTTCCTTCGACAACACGCCGCGCTCGGCCAGCCTCTCCACCAGCCGCCGCGCGCTGCCGTGCGCCGGGTCGATGTCGACGCCGACCCACAGTCCGCGACCGCGCACGTCGCGGATCAGCGGTCCCGCGGCCTTTTGCACCTCCTGAAGGCGGTCCATCAGGTAGGGCCCCAGCTCGGCCGCGCGATCGACCAGGTGCTCCTCCTCCAGCACGCGCAAGCCTTCCAGCGCCACCGCCGCCGCCAGCGCGTTGCCGCCGAAGGTCGAGCCGTGGCTGCCCGGGTCGAACACGTTCATCACCGCGTCGTCGGCCAGGAAGGCGCTCACCGGCAGCAGCCCGCCGCCCAGCGCCTTGCCCAGGATCAGCCCGTCGGGCCGGATGCCTTCGTGCTCGAAAGCGAACCAGCGGCCGGTGCGGCCCAGCCCGGCCTGCACCTCGTCGTCGATCAGCAGCACGCGATTCTTCGTGCACCAGTCGCGCAGCGCCCGGAAGAACCCGGGCGGCGGCACCACCACGCCCGCCTCGCCCTGGATGGGCTCGATCAGCACGGCGCAGGTGTGGGGCGAGGCCGCGGCCTCGATGCTGGCCATGTCGCCGAAATCGAAGTGGCGGAATCCCGGCGTGAACGGCCCGAAGCCGGCGCGGTACTCGGGCTCGCTGGAGAAGCCGATGATGGTGTTGGTGCGCCCGTGGAAGTTGCCGCGCGCCACCAGGATCTCGGCCTGGCCGTCGGGGATGCCCTTGACGCGGTAGCCCCAGCGGCGGGCGCACTTGATCGCGGTCTCCACCGCCTCGGCGCCGGTGTTCATCGGCAGCGCGCGGTCGAATCCGGCCACCGAGCACAGCTTGGCCAGGAAAGGCCCCAGCGTGTTGCCGTAGTAGGCGCGAGAGGTCACCGCCACCTTGCCGAGCTGGCGCTGGGCGGCCGCGACCAACCGCGGGTGCAGGTGGCCGTGGCTCACGGCCGAGTACGCGCCCATCATGTCGATGTACTCGCGGCCCTCGACGTCCCACACCAGGCAGTCGAGCGCCCGGTCCACGACCACCGGGACGGGGAGGTAATTGCGCGCCCCGTAGCGCGCTTCCAGGGCAACATAGTCGCCGCTGCCGGGTCCGGTCTGGCTGTCCATCGCAGCGCTCCCGCGGGCCGGGGAACGGCCCTTGTTGAGCCAGTCTAGGCCGCGCGCGACCATGGCGGCGTCGGAGAACGCCGCGACAACATGGCCCGAGGGGGTTATACGGTCTTGACCGCCGCCAGCCGGCGCATGAGCTGCTGCACCAGGTCGGTCTGCATGTCGCGGTAGAGCAGGCCCTCTTCCGCTTCCTTGGCCAGCACGGCCGATTCGTTGAAGCTGATGTCGCGCTGCTGGACCAGCTCGGTCTCCGGGATCAGCTCGCGGCCCTGCGGCGTGCGCAGGCGGAACTTGACCTTGGAGCGCAGCTGGAACTCGCGCACTTGGCCGCTGGCGTTCAGGCCCACGACAACCTTCTCGCGCAGCTCGGCCAGCAGGTCCAGGATCACCTGCGCCTGGTCGGCCGGGGTCTGGCGCGGCGTCACCTGCACGTTGCCGGCGGCGCCCATGGTGCGGCGCAGTTCGTTGGCCACCGGCCCGGCGGCGGGGATGGCGATGGTCTGGAAGGCGAAGTCGGGCGCCTTGCGCAGCTCGAAGCCGCAGCCCGCGAGCGCGGCGCCACCGGCGGCCAGGAACAGGCGGCGGTCCATGCTCACACCACCACGTTGACCAGCCGGCCTGGCACCACGATCACCTTCTTGGGCGCGGCGCCGCCGCCGAACTTGGCGAAGGCCTCGCTGGCCAGGGCCAGCCGCTCGATCTCGTCCTTGGACGCGCCGGCCGGCACCAGCACCGAGCCGCGGTGCTTGCCGTTGACCTGCACCACCATTTCGACCTCTTCCTGCTCCAGCGCGCGCTCGTCCACCTTGGGCCAGGGCGCGTCGAGCAACTCGCCATGGGCCGCCACGTAGTCCAGCTCCTGCCACAGCGCATGGGTGACGTGGGGCGTCACCGGATAGAGCACACGCAGCAGGATGGCGAAACCTTCGGCCAGCGCCGTCCCGGCGCCCTCCTCGCCGGCGCCCTTGAAGTCCTCGAGCGCGTTGAGGATCTTCATCGCGCCCGACACCACGGTGTTGTATTGCATGCGGACGTAGTCGTAGTCCACCTGCTTGAGCACCGTGTGCACCTCGCGCCGCAGGGCCTTGGTCTGCTTGCCGAAGTGCGAGGCCTTGCCCAGCCGCTGCGCGAAGCCGGCCGCCGAGCCCGAAGGCGCCAGCCGATGGCCGAACTGCCACACGCGGCGCAGGAAGCGGTAGCTGCCCTCCAGCGCGGCGTCGTTCCACTCCAGCGTGGCCTCGGGCGGCGCGGTGAACATGGTGTACAGGCGCGCGGTGTCGGCACCGTATTTTTCGATCAGCTCCTGCGGGTCGACGCCGTTGTTCTTGGACTTGGACATGGTGGTCCAGCCCTCGTAGACCACCGGCTGGCCGTCGGCCTTGGCGGTGGCGGAGATCACGCGCGCGTGCTCGTCGCGCGCGATGTCCAGGTCGTGCGCCCAGTAGTACTGCTTGCCGGCCTTGGCGCCGGTGCGCGAGAAGGCCTCGTTGAGCACCATGCCCTGCGTGAGCAGGCGGGTGAACGGCTCGTCGATCTTCACCAGGCCCAGGTCGCGCATCACCTTGGTCCAGAAGCGCGCGTACAGCAGGTGCAGGATGGCGTGCTCGATGCCGCCGATGTACTGGTCCATCGGCATCCAGTACTGCGTGCCTTCGGACACCATGGCGCGGTCGTCCTTGGGATCGCAGTAGCGCATGAAGTACCAGGACGAGTCGACGAAGGTGTCCATGGTGTCGGTCTCGCGGCGCCCGGGCTTGCCGCACACCGGGCAGCTGCAGGCCAGGAAGTCCTCGCGCTTGTTCAGCGGGTTGCCGCTGCCATCGGGCACGCAGTCCTGCGGCAGCACCACCGGCAGGTCCTTCTCGGGCACCGGCACGGCGCCGTGCTCCTCGCAGTGGATGATGGGGATCGGCGTGCCCCAGTAGCGCTGGCGGCTGATGCCCCAGTCGCGCAGCCGCCAGGTGACCTTCTTTTCCCCCAGGCCCTTCTGCTGCAGCGCGTGGGCCACCGCGTCGACGGCCTGCTGGTAGCTGTAGCCGCTGAAGTTGTCGGAGTTGATGGTGACGCCGCGCTCCTTGTCGCCGTACCAGTCATGCCAGTGGTGGTAGTCGTAGGTCTCGCCGTCGACGTGCACCACCTCCACGATCGGCAGCTGGTACTTGAGCGCGAATTCGAAGTCGCGCTCGTCATGGCCCGGCACGCCCATCACGGCGCCGTCGCCGTAGCCCATCAGCACGTAGTTGCCGACCCAGAGGTCGATCGGCTCGCCGGTGAGCGGGTGCGTCACCGTCAGCCCGGTGGGCAGGCCTTCCTTCTCGCGCAGCGCGAGTTCGGCTTCGGTGGTGCCGCCCTTCTTGCATTCGTCGATGAACGCGGCCAGCTTGGGATTGGTGCGGGCGGCGTGCGTGGCCAGCGGGTGCTCGGGCGCCACGGCGCAGAACGTCACGCCCATGATGGTGTCGGCGCGCGTCGTGAACACGTACATGCGGCCGTCGCCGATCAGGTGGCCTTCGGGGTCGCGGATGTCGTGGGTGAAGGCGAAGCGCACGCCTTCGCTCTTGCCGATCCAGTTCTCCTGCATCAGCTTGACCCGCTCGGGCCAGCCCGGGAGCTTGTGCTCCACGTGGTCGAGCAGCTCCGACGCGTAATCGGTGATCTTCAGGTAGTAGCCGGGGATCTCGCGCTTTTCCACCACCGCGCCGGTGCGCCAGCCCTTGCCGTCGATCACCTGCTCGTTGGCCAGCACGGTCTGGTCGACCGGGTCCCAGTTGACCACCTGGGTCTTGCGGTAGGCGATGCCCTTTTCCAGCATCTTCAGGAACAGCCACTGGTTCCACTTGTAGTAGCTGGGGTCGCAGGTGGCGACCTCGCGCGACCAGTCGATCGCCAGGCCCATGGCCTGCATCTGGCCCTTCATGTAGGCGATGTTGTCGTAGGTCCACTTGGCCGGCGGCACGCCGTTCTTCATCGCCGCGTTCTCCGCCGGCAGGCCGAAGGCGTCCCATCCCATGGGCATGAGGACGTTGTAGCCGTTCATGCGCAGGTAGCGCGTCAACATGTCGTTGATCGTGTAGTTGCGCACGTGTCCCATGTGCAGCTTGCCGCTCGGATAGGGCAGCATGGAACAGGCGTAGAACTTCTTCCTGCGCGCATCCTCGACCACGCGGTACGCGTCGCGTGCGGTCCAGTGCGACTGCGCGTCCCGCTCGACCTCGAGGTGGTTGTACTTTTCTTGCATGGCGGGAATTCTAGGTGGGGCCTGCCGCCGGCCCGAGGCGCAAGGCCTTATCGCGGGGGCTCGGCGACGAACCCGATGCGGGCCAGGCCCGCCTTCTGGGCCGCGCCCATCACCTGGACGACCCGGCCGTAGGGCACGGACTGGTCGGCGCGCAGCTGGACCTCGGTGTCCGGATCGCGGCGCGCCGCCTCCGACAGGCCTTGCGCCAGCTGTTCATCGTTGACGGGCTTCTCGTCCAGGAAGACGCCGCCCTGCTTGTCCAGCCCCACCGTGACGAACTTCGGCGCGTCCTGGGGCTTGGCGCCCTCGGCTCGCGGCAGGTCCAGCCGAAGCGAACTGGCCATCAGTGGCGCCGTGATGATCAGGATCACCACCAGCACCAGCATCACGTCGACCAGCGGCGTGACGTTGATGTCGCTCATCGGTCGCGGGACTTCCGTCCGCTCGAGCCGGCCGAAGGGCATCAGCGGCCCTCCGGGTGGTGGGCGGCCAGCTCGCGCAGGTCGCGCGCGAAGCCTTCGAGGTCGGCCTCGATGCGGCCGATGCGGCGGCCGAAGATGTTGTAGCCCAGCACGGCGGGGATGGCGACCGCCAGGCCGGCGGCCGTCATGATGAGCGCCTCGCCCACCGGGCCGGCCACGCGGTCGATGCTGATCTGGCCGGCGGCCGCGATGCCGGTGAGCGCGTGGTAGATGCCCCAGACGGTGCCCAGCAGGCCGACGAAGGGCGCGGTCGAGCCCACCGTGGCCAGCAGCACCTGGCCGAACTGCAGCTTGTCGAGCACCGCATGCAGCGCGTCGCGCAGCACGCGCGTGAGCTGCTGGCTGCGGTTGCCGGCGGCCGCCAGCGACCCCGGCGGTTGCGACTGCGTGGCGGCGATGAGCGGGAGCACCAGTTGCTCCCGGTCGAAGCCCGAGACGCGCTGCTGCGCTTCGGCCAGCGAGGGCGCCTGCCAGAAGGCGGCGGTGGCACGGGCCACGTCGACGCCGGCCCGGCGCAAGAGCCAGCCCTTCCACAGGATCACCACCCAGCTGGCCACCGACATCACCAGGAGCAGCAGCGCGACGGCGCGGCCGATCGCGTCGGCCTGGCTGAACAGCTGTGGAATGCCCATCGTCGCCCTCCCCTTGCCCGCCGCTGGCGGGCCGCGCCTATTTCAGGCCCAGCACGTCGAACATGTCGAACAGGCCGCTGCGCCTGCCGGCCAGGAAACGCACCGCCCGCAGGCTGCCCTGCGCATAGGTGGCGCGGCTGGACGACTTGTGCGTGATCTCGATGCGCTCGCCGGTGCCGGCGAACAGCACCGTGTGGTCGCCCACGATGTCGCCGCCGCGGATGGTGGAAAAGCCGATGGTGGAAGGGTCGCGCTCGCCGGTGACGCCTTCGCGCGCGTAGACCGCGCTGGACGCGAGGTCGCGCCCGAGGGCCTCGGCGATCACCTCGCCCATCTTGAGCGCCGTGCCGGAGGGCGCGTCCACCTTGTGCCGGTGGTGCGCCTCGATGATCTCGATGTCGTAGCCGGTGGCGAGCGCCTTGGCCGCCATCTCCAGCAGCTTGAAGGTGACGTTGACGCCCACGCTCATGTTGGGCGCCATGACGATGGCGATGTCGCGCGCGATCGCGGCGATCTCGTCCTTCTGCTGCGCCGAGAAGCCGGTGGTGCCCACCACCGCGTTGACGCCCAGTTCGCGGCAGGCGGCCAGGTGGTCCATCGTGCCCTCGGGGCGCGTGAAGTCGATCAGAACCTTGGCGCGAGCCAGGCCGGCGCGCACGTCGGCCACCACCGGCACGCCGCTGGCGACGCCGAGGAAGGCCGCGGCGTCGTTGCCGATGGCGGGGCTGGAGGGCAGGTCCAGCGCGCCGGCGAGCTGGCAGTCGCCCGAGGCGCGGATGGCCTCGATCAGGATCTGTCCCATGCGGCCGGTGGAGCCGGCGACGGCGACCTGGTGCAGGGCGTCGCCCTGGGGAGTGGAGGCCATGCGGTTCAGCGCGCGGTGGGTTCGAGGGGCGGGTACGAAGCGGCTGCCGGCGGCGACGCAGGCGTGGCCGGCGCGGGCGCTTGCGACCCCGCCGGCTTGGCCGCGGCACTGGCGCGCTGCAGCTGCTCTTCGCTGGCTTCGAGCACCGGCTTGCGCGCGTCGCGCGGCTTGGCACCGATGGCGGCGACGAATTCGGACTCCGAGGGCATGGGATCGCCCTGGAAGCGCTGCAGCGCATCGCCGGTGAAGAACAGCGTCAGGCGGCGCGGCTGCTCCTGCACGCCGTCGCGCTTGAGCGTGAACACGTAATCCCAGCGGTCGCCGTGGAACACGCTGGTGACGAGCGGCGTGCCCAGCAGCTCGCGCACCTGCTGGCGCGAGAGGCCCGGCTTGAGCTGCTCGACCTGCTCGCGTGAGATGAAGTTGCCCTGCACCACCTCGACCTTGTAGGGCGTGACGGCGCTGGCGATGCGGCGGCTGACGCCATCGACGCTGCCGCAGCCGACCGCCGCGGCGCACGCCGCGAGCACGAGGCTGGAGCGCAGGAAGCGGAGGGTGGTGGAGGGCATCTTCGAGGGCGGCGATATGATCGGAAGATTGTAGCGGCAGCCCTTCGGTGGCCCCTTCGCGCGAGCGCCATGTCCAACGTCGACGAACTGAAGAACACCGGCCTGAAGGCGACCCTGCCGCGGCTGAAGATCCTGGACGTGTTCCAGAAGGGATCGCAGCGCCACATGACGGCGGAAGACGTGTTCCGCGTGCTCCTGGAGGAGCGCTCGGACATCGGCCTGGCCACCGTCTACCGCGTGCTCACCCAGTTCGAGCAGGCCGGCATCCTCTCGCGCAGCCACTTCGAGAGCGGCAAGGCGGTGTACGAGCTGAACGAGGGCACGCACCACGACCACATGGTGTGCCTGGACTGCGGCCGCGTCGAGGAGTTCTACGACGCCGAGATCGAGAAGCGCCAGCACGCGGTGGCCAAGGCCAAGGGCTTCGCGATCGCCGACCACGCCCTGTCGCTGTACGCGCACTGCACGAAGGACGATTGCCCGCACCGGCCGCACCGCGGACCGGGCGCCCGCTAGCGGCTCAGCCGCCCTTCTCCATCGCGCGGCGGTGCCGCTCGACGAACTCCTGGTAGGTGTCCACCCCGCGCAGCTGCAGGATGGTGTTGCGCACCGCCGCCTCCACCAGCACGGCGATGTTGCGGCCGGCCACCACGGGGATGACGGCCTTGCGCACGGGAACGCCCAGCACGTCCTGGGTGAGCGGCTCGTAGGGCAGCCGCTCGTACTCGCGCTCCATGGTCTCGCGCCGCACCAGGTGCACGATCAGCCGCAGCCGCATCTTCCGGCGCACGGCCGTCTCCCCGAAGATGGCGCGGATGTCCAGGAGGCCGATGCCGCGCACCTCCAGCAGGTTCTGCAGCAGCTCGGGGCAGCGGCCCTCGATGGTGGTCTGGTTGACCCGGTACAGGTCGACCGCATCGTCGGCCACCAGGCCGTTGCCGCGCGTGATCAGCTCCAGCCCCAGCTCGCTCTTGCCCAGGCCGCTCTCGCCGGTGATCAGCACGCCCAGGCCCAGGATGTCCATGAACACGCCGTGCATCGAGGTGCGCTCGGCGAAGTGCTTGGACAGGTAGGCGCGCAGGACGTCGATGACGAAGGCCGAGGGCTCGCGCGTCGCGAACATCGGGATCTGGGCCCGCTCGCACAGCGACAGCAGCGCTTCGGGTGCGGCCTGGTCGTCGGTGAGCACCAGCACCGGCGGCTCCAGCGTGACGATGCGCGAGATGCGGCGGGCGCAGTCCTCGGCCGTCGCATTGGTGAGGTAGGCGACTTCGCGCTCGCCCAGGATCTGCACCCGGTAGGGATGGATGTAGTTGAGGTAGCCGACCAGGTCGGCGCCCGAGCGCGCGGCGCGCACGGCCACCTCGTCGAAGCGCCGCTCGGAAGCGCCCAGCCCGGCGACCCACTCCCATTTCAGCTGCGCGCGATGGTCCTCGAACAGGACATCGGCGCTGACGACGGTGGGCTTCACGCTACGCCGGTTGGGCCGACTGCCAGGTGGCGATCAGCCGGTGCAGCTCGGCCGCGTCGGTGCTGGACTTGATCTTCTCGCGCAGCGGCGCGTCGGAGAGCAGCTCGGCGATTTCGGAGAGGATCTCCAGGTGCTTCTGGGTCGCGGCCTCGGGGACCAGCAGGAAGATCAGCAGGTTGACCGGTTGTTCGTCCGGGGCGTCGAAGCCGATCGGGTTGGCCAGCTGGAACAGCGCCGCCATCGGCGCCTTCAGGCCCTTGATGCGGCCATGTGGGATGGCGACGCCGTGGCCCAGCCCGGTGGAGCCCAGCCGTTCGCGGGCGAAGAGGCTGTCGGTGATCAGGGCGCGCGACAGGCCGTGCAGGTTCTCGAACAGCAGGCCGGCCTCTTCGAACGCCCGCTTCTTGCTGGTGGCGTCGACGCTCACCAGCACCTGGGCGGCGGGCAGGATGGCTGCGAGGCGATTCATGGTCGGGATGGGCGATTATGCACCTCCCCTCCTGGCTCGACGGGCCTTCGAACGGGCGTGCTGCGGCCGAGCTACAGCCCCATGAAGAAGGGGCCCGCAGGCCCCTTTTTTCGTTCCGGTCGGGCGGCGATCCGCCCACGCTTCACATGATCCGCTTGGCTGCCGGATGGTGGTGGTCCTGCAGCCGCGTCTTGTGGCGGCCGACCTGCCGGTCGAGCTTGTCGACCAGCTCATCGAGGGCCGCGTACAGGTCCTCGTGCGAGCTCTCGGCGAACATGTCGTTGCCCTTGACGTGGATGCGGCACTCGGCCCGCTGCCTTCGTTCCTTTTCCTTCTGTCTTTCAATCGTGAGGAGGACCTTGATGTCCACGACCTGGTCGAAATGGCGTGTGATGCGATCGAGCTTGGTGGTCACGTAGCTTCTCAGTGCGGGGGTGACTACGAGGTGGTGACCGCTGATCGTCAAGTTCATGTAGAGCCTCCTGGTGCACTCGGGTTGAAAGGCCCGGCGGAGGACCCGCCGGACCGAGGGGAGAAGGTGAGCTGTCGCTGCGGACCACTATGCCGTGCGAGTCATGCGATTGCAATCGCCGCAGGACGCAGCCGAACACTTTAAAACTCTCGAGCGTCGACCGACGCGTTGCATCCGGGTCCGCGCAAAACGAAAGCGGCCCACGAGGGGCCGCTTGCTTCGGAAACGCGCGCATTCGAGCGCGGTGTGTCAGGTCAGTTCAGACGCCAGCCGCTCACGCGCTGCGTGTAGTGGGACCAGTCGGTGCCGCGCATGCGCGGGTGGGTCGCGGCGCCCGGGCGTTCCAGGTTGGCGTGTTCCACGCGATCGCCTTGCGGCTTGTCGCGCGGCGTGTCGGAAATCTTGTTGGGGCTCTTGGATTCGGTCAGCATGGGGGGCTTTCGGAGATGGGCGGCCATCAGCTGCCGCTGTCGTTACGCGGGGACTTCGCACCTTCCTGCTGGGCAGGGCGGCGCGCGTGCGGGCTCAGGAAAGGCCAGGCGTGGCCGGTGCGGCTGCGGCGCGGATCGTGTGCCGCGGCCTTGTCGGCGGCGGCCGGCCGCCAGCTGGTACGGCTCGCATTCGGGTCGTTCGCTAGCTGGATCATGGAAAACTGCTCCTGGGACTCCCCGGACGGTGGCACCGCCCGAGTGGACAGGTCCAATGTAGGGGCCGGACCTCATCGGATATGTCGGACAGGTCGGCCCTGCTTTGTAGGACTCCTCCTGCGGCCGAGCCATTCCCTGCGCTGTCACGGACCGTGCGCGGCCACCCGCAAAATCCCCGAATGCCCCCCAGCTCCCGCGCCTGCGAGACCCAGCCCCGCCGCCTGCCCAAGAGTCAGCGCGTACTTCTGCTGGTCGACTTCATCACCGCCCTCGACTTCCCCGGCGCCGAGCAGCTGGCGGCTCCGGCGCTGGCGGCGGCACGCGCCACGGCCGGGCTGAAGAAGCGGCTGGGTGCGCAGGGCGTGCCCACCATCTACGCCAACGACAACTTCGGCGTCTGGCAGTCGGACTTCCGCCGGCTGGTTTCGCGTTGCCTGGATCTGCCCGGCGAAGCCGGCGAGATCGCCCGCGTGCTGCAACCCCAGGAGGACGACCTGACCGTGCTCAAGCCGCGCCACTCGGCCTTCTACGCGTCGCCGCTGGAGCTGCTGCTGGATGAGATGGAAGCCCGCGAGCTGGTGATCTGCGGCCTGGCCGCCGACATGTGCGTGCAGCTGAGCGCGGCCGATGCTTTCCTGCGCGAGTACCGCGTCTGGGTGCCGTCGGACTGCACGGCGTCGGAGACGGAGAAGGCCAAGGCCGCCGCGCTGGAGTACATGGGCTCGGTGCTCAAGTGCGACGTGCGGCCGTCCACGGACCCGGCACCGTCTCCCGACCGGCCCGCGCCCTGAGCCGCGGGCGGCGCTGCTCTACCATGCGCCGCGAGGAAAGCGGCGATGGGACTCGAGACGATGATGCAGACGGGAGAAGCGCCCACCCGGCCGGGCGCGGCGCTGGTGCTGATGGGCGGCGGCGCGCGCACCGCCTACCAGGTCGGCGTGCTGCAGGCGCTGGCGTCCATGCTGCGGCTTCAGGCCGGCCCGGCGGGCGCCTTTCCTTTCCAGGTGCTGGTGGGCACGTCGGCCGGAGCGCTCAACGCGGCCTACCTGGCCAGCGCCGCGAGCGAGGGGCTGCAGGCCTTCGACAAGCTGTCCGCGTTCTGGGCGCGGCTGCGCTGCGAAGACGTTTACGACCTGCAGCTGCCGATCTGGGTGCGCTTCAGCCGGCTGGTGGCGGCGGTGCGGCTGTGGGGCCAGGCGCGCCGGGCCGGCGCCATCCTGGACACCATGCCGCTGGTGGACACGCTGCACCGGGCGGTCTCGCTGGAAGGAATCGAGCAGGCGCTGGCCTGCGGCGCGATCGACACCCTGGCCGTGACCGCCTCCAGCTACACCAGCGGGGTGCACTGGACCTTCTGCCACACGGCGCACGACCGCACCCACCTGTCCTGGAACCGGCCCGGCCGGCGCGCCGAATTCCAGCCGCTGACCATCGAGCACCTGATGGCCTCCAGCGCCATCCCGTTCCTGTTCCCCGCCACGCCGCTGTGGGTGGACGGCCGGCGCGAGTTCTTCGGCGACGGCTCGATGCGGCAGGTCTCGCCGCTGTCGCCCGCGATGCACCTGGGTGCGCAGCGCATCCTGGTGGTGGGCGCCGGCCAGCCCGAGCGGGCCGGCCTGGCCGGCCCGGCGGCGGCCGGCGCGCCCAACATGGGCGCGATCGCCGGCCACGCCATGGCCAGCGTGTTCCACGACACGCTGCAGGCCGACGTCGAACAGGCCCAGCGCGTCACGCGCGAGCTGCAGCAGCTGCCCCGCGAGGTGGCGGCCCTGCTGCCCTTCCGCGGCGTGGAGGTGCTGGCGGTGCAGCCCTCGCAGTCGCTCGACGCGATCGCGCAGGACCACGTGCACCTGCTGCCCGCGTCGGTGCGGCGCGCCCTTGGCGGGCTGGGCACGCGCAGGGGCGGAGGCGCCGTGGCCAGCTACCTGCTGTTCGAGCCCGCTTTCGTGCGCGCCCTGATGGCGCTGGGCGAGCAGGATGCGTATGCGCGCAAGGGCGAACTGCTCGCTTTCGTCGAGGGGCGCGCGGCATAATCGCGCCTTCCTCATTCCGGAGAGACCTCCTTGGAAGCGCACCCCAGTCGGTAGCTTCCAACGTCCGTGAGCGGCGTTGGAAGCCTGCACGCGACGCCGACCCCCCACCTCTCACGGAGTGAGCCCATGCTCAACATCTTCTCGCTCGCCAACGGGCGCCTTTTCCAGGAAGAGATCGAGTCGCTCGAGGAGCTGTCCCGGTTCCAGCCGATCTGGGTCGACCTGGAGTCGCCCACCCTCGAAGAGAAGCGCTGGGTCAAGCAGTACTACGGCCTGTCCATCCCCGAGGATGCGATGGACGAGGACATCGAGGAGTCGGCCCGCTTCTACGAAGAGGACAACGGCGAGCTGCACATCCGCAGCGACTTCCTGATCGCCGACGACGAGCAACCCAGCTCGGTCCGCGTGGCCTTCATCCTGAACCAGGCCAACGAGACGCTGCGCAGCAAGGGCGTGCTGTTCTCCATCCACGACGAGGACGTGCCCGTGTTCCGGCTGCTGCGCCTGCGCGCGCGCCGGGCGCCGGGGCTGATCGAGGATGCCAAGGACGTCCTGCTCAAGCTGTTCGACGCCGATGCCGAATACTCGGCCGACACGCTGGAAGGCATCTACGACGAGCTCGAGAAGGTGAGCAAGCAGGTGCTGGCCGGCGAGGTGACCGACGAGATGGCCGGCGAGGTGCTGGGCGACATCGCCCGCCAGGAAGACCTGAACGGCCGCATCCGCCGCAACGTGATGGACACCCGGCGCGCGGTGAGCTTCATGATGCGCAGCCGCATGCTGTCGGCCAGCCAGTTCGAGGAGTCGCGCCAGATCCTGCGCGACATCGAGTCGCTGGACAACCACACGGCCTTCCTGTTCGAGAAGATCAACTTCCTGATGGACGCCACCGTCGGCTTCATCAACATCAACCAGAACAAGATCATCAAGATCTTCTCGGTGGCCAGCGTGGCGCTGCTGCCGCCGACGCTGGTGGCCAGCCTCTATGGCATGAACTTCCAGTTCATGCCGGAGCTGCAGTGGCGTCTGGGCTACCCGTTCGCGCTGCTGCTGATGGCCGCCAGCGCGCTGGTGCCCATGTGGTACTTCCGAAAGCGCGGCTGGCTGCGCTGAAAAAGAAAAGAAATGCTCCGACTCCTGCCCACTCCCTTCCGCATCCACGCCGCGATTGCGGCTTGCCTGCTCCTCGCCTCGGGCCTGGCCCAGGCGGCCGGTGGCCACCATGGCGTCGACGATGCGGAACTGCTCGACGAAGGCCGCTGCAAGCTCGAGAGCTGGTACGAGCGCTCCTCCTCGTCCGGGCGCCTGCTGCACCTGGGCGCGGGATGCCGCGTCGGCGCCTTCGAGCTGGGCGCGGCCACCGAGCCGCAGCGCCAGGACGGATCGTCCACTTCGGACCACTCGCTCGCGATCAAGTGGGCGACCGAACTCGCGCCCGGCCTGAGCGCGGGCCTCTCGGCCAGCCCGTCGTGGCAAGCGCATGCTCGTCCCCGCTTCCAGGGCACGACCGCCGCGGCGCTGCTGACCTGGGAGGCGGTGGAGAACGTGCGCCTGCACGGCAATCTCGGTCGCGACTTCGTGCACCGCGGCGCCGACGAGTCGCGCGGGGGCGTGGCCATCGACTGGACGCCCGGCGGCGGTGCGTGGCAGCTGGCGGCCGAACGCTACCGCCAGGAAGGCGGGCATTTCGCGCGTGCCGGACTGCGCTGGACGCCGACCAGGGACTGGATCGTGGACCTCAGCCGCGCCGTGCGCATCCGCGGCGCCGGCGAGTCGTCCTGGACGATCGGCCTGACGCGCGAATTCGACCGCTGACCGCTCAGGCCAGCAGCGCCTGCACGATGGCGGCGCTGTGGCGGCTGGCCACCTCGCGCACGAAGCGGGTGAAATCGACGGCGGCGCCGTCGTCGGCCCGGTCCGAGATCGTCCGTACGGCCGCGAAGGGGATGCCGAAGTCGTGGCACACCTGGGCCACCGCCGCACCTTCCATCTCCACCGCCAGCGCGTCGGGCAGGGCCGCCTGCAGCGCGCGGCATTCGGCGTCCGTCGATACGAAGCGGTCGCCGCTGACCACCAGGCCGCGGTGCAGCCGCTGTTGCGGGAGCGCCTTCCTCACCGCCGCGGCCAGGCGTTCGGTCAGGGCCGCATCGGTGCGAAAGCGACTGGTGCCGTACAGCGGCACCTCGTAGCGCGGAAAGATCGGCGAGGCGTCCAGGTCGTGCTGCAGGAACGAATCCGCCACCACCACATCGCCCACCGCCACGCCGGGGCCGAGCCCGCCGGCCACGCCGGTGAAGACGATCCCGGACACGCCGAAGCGCTCGATGAGCACCGCGGCCGTGGTGGCCGCGGCCACCTTGCCGATGCGCGAGAGCACCGCCACCACTTCGCGGCCGTGCAGGTGGCCGACCCAGAACTCGCGGCCGGCCACGCTCTGGCGGGCCTCGTCGGGCATCAGCGCGAGCACGGCGGCCAGCTCCTCGTGCATGGCGGAGACGATGGCGGTGGGCATGGGCCGATTGTGCGCGGCCCCAGGAAAAAAGCCGGGCGGTGCCCGGCTTTCCTGGATTCCCGCCTGCGCGGGAATGACGGGGGGCGCGACTACTTCTTGTCCCGCAGCTCCCGCCGCAGGATCTTGCCCACCGGGGTCTTGGGCAGGTCGGTGCGGAACTCCACCACCTTGGGCTGCTTGTAGCCGGTGAGGTTGGTGCGGCAGTACTCGCGCACCTTCTCCTCGGTGAGCGCCGGGTCCTTCTTCACCACGACCAGCTTCACCGCCTCGCCGGTCTTCTCGTCGTTGACGCCGACCACGGCGCATTCGAGCACGCCCTCGAGCCTGGCCACCACGTCCTCGACCTCGTTCGGGTACACGTTGAAGCCGGAGACCAGCACCATGTCCTTCTTGCGGTCGACGATCTTGAAGTAGCCTCGCTCGTCCATGATGCCGACGTCGCCGCTCTTGAAGAAGCCGTCGGCCGTCATGACCTTGGCGGTCTCGTCCGGGCGCTGCCAGTAGCCCGCCATCACCTGCGGGCCCTTGATGGCGATCTCGCCCGGCTGGCCCACGGGCACTTCCTTGCCGTCGTCGTCGATGCACTTCATCAGCGTCGAGGGCAGCGGCACGCCGATGGTGCCGGTGTACTCGGTGCTGGTCACCGGGTTGCAGCTGGCCGAAGGCGAGGTTTCCGACAGGCCGTAGCCCTCGCAGATCGGGCAGCCGGTCTTCTGCAGCCACTTCTGCGCCACCGCGCCCTGCACCGCCATGCCGCCGCCGACCGAGACCTTCAGGTTCTTCCAGTTGACCTTGTCGAAGTCGGGATGGTTGGCCAGGCCGTTGAACAGCGTGTTGACCGCCGGGAAGCTGTGGAACGTGTGCTTGGACAGCTCCTTGAGCACCGCCGGCAGGTCACGCGGATTGGGGATCAGGATCAGCCGCCCGCCCGTGCGCATGCTCAGCATCATGCCCACCGTGAACGCGAAGATGTGGTACAGCGGCAGCGCGCACACGCCGGTGGGCTGCTCGCCGGCCGGCACCTTGGCCATCACCGGCTGGTTCCAGGTCTCGGACTGCAGCACGTTGGCGATGACGTTGCGATGCAGGAGCACCGCGCCCTTGGACACGCCCGTGGTGCCGCCGGTGTACTGCAGCACCGCGACGTCGTCGGAGCGGATGTCCACCGGCTTGAGCGTGGCGCGCGTGCCGCGGGCCAGGGCGTCGTTGAAGCGAACCGCGCCCGGGAGGGTGTAGGCGGGCACCATCTTCTTGACGCTGCGCACCACGTAGTTGACCAGCGCGCCCTTGGCCAGGCCCAGCATGTCGCCCATCGCCGCCAGCACCACGTGCTTGACCGGCGTGGCCGCGATGCACTGCTGCAGCGTGTTGGCGAAGTTCTCGATGATGACGATGGCCTTGGAGCCCGAGTCCTTGAGCTGGTGCTCCAGCTCGCGCGGCGTATACAACGGGTTGACGTTCACCACCACGAAGCCGGCGCGCAGGATGGCGGCCACCGCCACCGGGTACTGCGGCACGTTGGGCATCATGATCGCCACGCGGTCGCCCTTGGCCAGTCCCAGGCTCTGGAGGTACGCCGCCAGCGCCTTGCTCAGGGAATCGGTCTGCCCGAAGGTGACGTCCTTGCCCATGAAGCTGTAGGCCGTGCGGTCCGCGAACTTGCGGAAGCTCTCCTCCATCAACTGCACCAGCGACTGGTACTGCGACGCATCGACTTCGGCCGGCACGCCCTGCGGGTAGGCGCTCAGCCAGGGGCGTTGGTGGGCGGGCGGCGGACTCATGTCCATGGTGTCTCCTCGTTGTGGCTGTCCCGGCGGACGCGGCATTGTGCGCTCAGCCACGGGCGGGCGGCGCCGTGTTTTTCCCTGACGCGGATTGGGGTGGACGCTCTAGCGGCGCCCCTGGCCGCACGGGACTTACTCGATGGCCTTGGCCATGTCCTCGACCACCTTCTTGGCGTCGCCGAAGACCATCATGGTCTTGTCCATGTAGAACAGCTCGTTGTCCAGGCCGGCGTAGCCGGCCGCCATGGAGCGCTTGTTCACGATCACCGTCTTGGCCTTGTAGGCCTCCAGGATCGGCATGCCGTAGATCGGCGTGCCCTTCTGCAGGGCGGCCGGGTTCACCACGTCGTTGGCGCCCAGGATGATGGCCACGTCGGCCTGGCCGAACTCGCCGTTGATGTCCTCCATCTCGAACACCTGGTCGTAGGGCACTTCGGCCTCGGCCAGCAGCACGTTCATGTGGCCCGGCATGCGGCCGGCCACCGGATGGATGGCGTACTTGACGGTGATGCCCTTGTGCGTGAGCTTCTCGGCCATCTCCTTGACGGCGTGCTGCGCCCGCGCGACCGCCAGGCCGTAGCCCGGGACGATGACCACCGTTTCGGCGTTCGACAGCACGAAGGCCGCGTCGTCGGCGCTGCCGCTCTTGACCGTGCGCTGCACCCCGCCGGTCGCCGCCGCCTGCCCCGCCTCGCCGCCGAAGCCGCCCAGGATCACGTTGAAGAACGAGCGGTTCATCGCCTTGCACATGATGTAGCTCAGGATCGCGCCCGAGCTGCCCACCAGCGAGCCGGCGATGATCAGCATGCTGTTGTTCAGCGAGAAGCCGATGCCCGCGGCCGCCCAGCCCGAATACGAGTTGAGCATCGACACCACCACCGGCATGTCGGCGCCGCCGATCGGGATGATGATCAGCACGCCCATCACGAAGGACAGCGCCACCATCGCGAAGAAGGCCGGCCAGCTGCCGGTGAAGGTGAACACCAGGCCCAGCGCGATGGTGACCAGCCCCAGCACCAGGTTGAGCATGTGCTGCCCGGAGAACACCACGGGGGCGCCCTTGAACAGGCGGAACTTGTAGGTGCCCGAAAGCTTGCCGAAGGCGATGACCGAGCCGGAGAACGTGATCGCGCCGATCGCCGCGCCCAGGAACAGCTCGAGCCGGTTGCCGGCGGGGATGGGCGCGTCCTTGGGCAGGCCGCTGAGCAGGGCGGAAGGTTCCAGCACCGCGGCCACCGCGATGAACACCGCCGCCAGGCCGATCATGCTGTGGAAGAAGGCGACCAGCTCCGGCATCTTGGTCATCTCGACCGTCTTGGCCCGGTAGGCGCCGTAGCCGCCGCCCACCACCAGGCCGACCAGCACCCAGGCCAGGCCGCGTGCCGTGCCCGCCAGCTCGACGACCAGCGCCGCGGTGGTCACCATGGCGATGGCCATGCCGATCATCCCGAAGACGTTGCCGCGGATGGAGGTGGTCGGGTGGCTGAGGCCCTTGAGCGCCTGGATGAAGCAGACCGATGCCACCAGGTACAGCAGCGTGACGAGGTTCATGCTCATTTGGGGGCTCCCGGCTTCCTGTCCTTCTTCCTGAACATCTCCAGCATCCGCCGGGTCACCAGGAAGCCGCCGAAGATGTTGACCGCGGCCAGCGCCACGGCCAGCACGCCCATCGTCTTGCCCGCCAGGGTTTCGGTCTGCGCCGCCGCCAGCATGGCGCCGACGACCACGATGGCCGAGATCGCGTTGGTCACCGCCATCAGCGGCGTGTGCAGCGCCGGCGTGACGGTCCACACGACGTGGTAGCCGACGTAGATCGCCAGCACGAAGATGATGAGGTTGGTGATGGTGTGGCTGACTTCCATGATCAGGTCTTCCTCTTCACTTCGCCGTCCTTCGTCATCAGGCAGGCGGCCACGATGTCGTCTTCCAGGTCGATGTTCAGCTGGCCTTCCTTGGCCAGGATGAGCTTGAGGAAGTCCAGCACGTTGCGCGCGTAGAGCGCGGACGCGTCGGCCGCCACCAGCGCCGGCAGGTTCGTTTCGCCCACCAGGGTGACGCCGTGCCTGGACACGGTGCGCCCCGGCTCGGTGAGCGGGCAGTTGCCGCCCTGCGGCGCCGCCAGGTCGACGATCACCGAACCGGGCTTCATCGCCTTGACCATCTCCTCGGTGACCAGCACCGGCGCCGGACGGCCGGGGATCAACGCCGTGGTGACCACGATGTCGGCCTGGGCGACCCGTTTGGCGACTTCCGCCTTCTGCCGGTCCAGCCAGCTCTGCGGCATCGGCCGGGCGTAGCCGCCCACGCCTTCGGCCGCTTCCTTTTCTTCCTGGGTCTCGTAGGGCACGTCGATGAACTTGGCACCCAGCGACTCGACCTGTTCCTTCACCGAGGGCCGTACGTCCGAAGCCTCGATCACCGCGCCCAGCCGCTTGGCGGTGGCGATCGCCTGCAGGCCCGCCACGCCCACGCCGAGGATCACGACCCGCGCGGCCTTCACCGTGCCGGCCGCGGTCATCAGCATCGGGAAGAAGCGCTGGTACTTGTCGGCCGCGATCATCACGGCCTTGTAGCCGGCGATGTTGGCCTGCGAGGACAGCACGTCCATGCTCTGCGCGCGAGTCGTGCGCGGCGCCGCTTCCAGCGCGAAGCCGGTCAGCCCCGCCGTCGCCATGCGCTGCAGGCCGGCCGCATCGAAGGGATTGAGCATGCCCACCAGGGTCGTCCCCGGCCGCATCGCCGAAAACTCGTGCTCCTGCGGGGGCCGCACCTTGAGCACCAGGTCGCAGCCCAGGGCGCCGGCCTGGTCGGTGATCTCGGCGCCGGCCGCGACGTAGGCGTCGTCGGTGGCGCTGGCGGCCAGCCCGGCCGCGGAGGCCACGCGCACCGTGTGCCCCTGCGCCTTCAGTTTCTTGGCCGTCTCGGGGGTGACGGCGACGCGGGTCTCACCGGCCGTGGTCTCGGCGGGCACGCCAATCTGCATGGGCGGTCTCCTCGCTTTTTCGTGAGGTTGTAAGAGTTGCGTTGAGCTTACATGAACTGACGCTGGCCCATTGGAATCCAATGCGCGCGCCTCCATCTGTGAACGCCCCCCAACGCATCCGTCGTGCCCCTCTTCATCCTCTCCCTGCTCCTGCACGCCTTCATCGGCCTGCGCCTGCTCCCCGCCCTGCCCCTGGCCGCCGCCTTCGCACTGGGCGCCTGGCTGCTCACGTCGGCGGTCCTGGTGCCGGCCGGGCTGATGGCCCGCCGCATCGCCCGGCCGCCCCGCGCCGACCAGCTGGCCACGGCCGGCCTGTTCGCCCTGGGCCTGTTCTCGTCGCTGTTCGTGCTCACGCTCGGCCGCGACGTGCTGCTGTTCCTCGCCTTCCTGGCAGACGCCGGCGGGCCGGCGCTGCCGCACGCTTCGGCCCGCTGGGTGCCGCTGCTGGCGCTCGGCCTGAGCGCCATCGGCCTGCTGAACACCCGCCGCACCGCGCAGGTGAAGGAAGTGGACGTGCCGATCGCCGGGCTGCCGGCCGCGCTGCACGGTTTCACCATCGCCCAGATCAGCGACCTGCACGTCGGGCCGACCATCCGCGCTGCCTACATCCAGCGCATCGTCGACCGCGTCAACCGGCTCGAGGCCGACGCCGTGGCGATCACGGGCGACATCGTCGATGGCTCGGTGCCCGAACTGGGACCGCATGTCGCGCCGCTGGGCGGACTGCGGTCGCGGCACGGCAGCTTCTTCGTCACCGGCAACCACGAGTACTACTCGGGCGCCGGGCCCTGGCTGGCCGAGGTGCGGCGGCTGGGGATCCGGGTGCTGCTCAACGAGCACGTGGTCATCCGCCGCGAGGACGCCGCGCTGGTGCTGGCCGGCGTCACCGACTACGGGGCGCACCACTTCGATCCCTCGCACCAGAGCGATCCGGCCGCGGCGCTGGCCGGCGCGCCCGCCGATGCGGGCGCCCGCATCCTGCTGGCCCATCAGCCCCGCAGCGCGACGGCAGCCGAGAAGGCCGGGTTCGACCTGCAAATCTCCGGCCACACGCACGGCGGCCAGTTCTTCCCGTGGATCTTTTTCGTGCGCTTCCAGCAGCCTTTCACGGCCGGGCTGCACCGCCTGGGCCGGCTCTGGGTCTACGTCAGCCGCGGAACAGGTTACTGGGGCCCGCCCAAGCGCGTGGCCGCGCCGTCCGAGATCACACGGTTGAGGCTGGTGGCCGCGTAGGCGGGGATGGCGGCGGTCCTACAAGGACCCAAGGTGGCGTCCCACATGGATGAGTTTGGCCGCCACCAAAAACTGCCCGAATGCCACGCCCAGCATTCCTCTCCTCCCCCCTCACCGGTGCCCGCGCCAACGGCGTCTGCTACCTCGGCGCGGCGCGTGCTCGCCGCAAGTTCGAGCTTTACTACCCCGACGGCTTCCAGGACGAGACCTACCTGATCGCCGAGCGGGCCTACAAGGAGCGCGCCCACCTCGAGTGGCACGCCGAACTCGGTCCGGCCGAATTCCGCAAGCTGCTGGCGCGCGGCGAGTTCCGCCAGATCGCCGACGCCGCCATCCGCATCGAGTCGCGCACCAACCTGCTCTTCTCGTTCGAAAAGATGGCCTTGCGCGACGCGCTGCGCTCGCCCGCGGGGGCCCGGCTGTTCGCGCACGAGCTGTACGCCTTCCTCTACGGCCGCGGCTCGCCGCAGCGCAAGTTCGAGGACTGGGTGCAGGCCGTGGCCGACCTGCCGCAGCGGCAGGCGCGCGTGTTCACCTGGCCCGTGGTGACCGTGTTCGGCTTCATCGCGCGGCCCGACAAGCACCTGTTCCTCAAGCCGCGCGTGACGCGCAAGGCGGCGCGCGGCTACGGCTTCGATTTCGGCTACCAGCCCGAGCCCTCGTGGTCGGTCTACCAGGGCCTGCTCACGTTCGGCGCCATCATCCGGCGCGACCTCGACCGCCGCCCGGGCTTCAAGGCGCGCGACATGATCGACGTGCAGTCGTTCATCTGGGTGCAGGGCTCGGACGAGTACGACGCCTGAGGGCGCGGGGGGCGGCCCGTTCGGGTGCGCGGGCCCCACGGAGCTCGGCGGCTCCCCAATAATCGGCCGATGGACACGCGTTGGAAGCCGAGCGTCACCGTCGCCGCGATCATCGAACACGAGGGGCGCTTCCTGCTGGTGGAGGAAGAGACCAGCGAGGGCCTCAAGCTCAACAACCCTGCGGGCCACCTGGACCCCGGCGAATCGCCGGTGCAGGGCTGCGCGCGCGAGGCGCTGGAGGAGACCGCCCACCGCTTCGAGCCGACCGACCTCGTCGGCGTCTACTTGTCGCGGACGAAGCGGGCCTCCACTGGCGAGGAGTTCACCTACCTGCGCTTCGCCTTCTGCGGGCGCCTGGGTGAACGCGAGCCCGGCCGGGCGCTGGACACGGGCATCGTGCGAACCCTGTGGCTGACGCCGCAGGAGATCCGCGCCAGCCGCGAACGCCACCGCAGCCCGCTGCTGCTGCGCTGCATGGAGGACTACCTGGCCGGGGTGCGGCACCCGCTGTCGGCGATCACCACGGACGACAGCGTCTTCGGGGAGTTCTGAGGCGGCGCTCAGTCGGCCTTGATCTGGGCGCGCTTGACGATGTCGCTCCAGATCTTCTGCTCGCGGGCGATGAAGGTGGCGAACTCGCTGGCCGGCCCGCCGCCGCCCACCGCGGAGTCGGTGGCGAAGCGTTCGGTCACCGCGCTGGAGCGCAGGGCCTTGAACGACTCCTCCTGGATCCGCCTGACGACGTCGGCCGGCGTTCCGGCCGGCGCCAGGATGCCGTACCACTGCGAGGTCTCGAAGTCCTTGTAGCCCATCTCGTGCACCGTCGGCACCTCGGGCATGGCGGCGATGCGCTGCAGCGTGCCCACGGCGATCGGGCGCAGTTTGCCGGAGCGGATGTGCGCGCCCAGCGCCGGCATCCCGGCCGACGAAGCCTGGGTGCGGCCCGCCAGCAGGTCGGTGAGCTGCGGGCCGGTGCCGCGGTAGGGGATGTGGGTGATGAACATCCCCGTCACCAGCTTCAGGTACTCCATGGCCAGGTGGCCGGCGCTGGCGTTGCCGGCCGAGCCGTAGCTCAGGCGGCCCGGGTTCTTCTTCACGTAGGCGACGAACTCGCGGAAGTCCCTGGCCGGCACGTCCGGGTGAATCACGAACACGTTGGGCACCTTGGCCAGCAGCGTGACCGGAACGAAGTCGCGGTTCACGTCGTAGGGCTGGTTGGACAGCATGTACGGATTGACCGCCAGCGTGCCGACATGGCCGAGGATGATGGTGTGGCCGTCGGGCGCGGCCTTCTGCGCCTCCACCATCGCCACCACGCCGGCGCCGCCCGGCTTGTTCTCCACGAAGACGTTCTGGCCGAGCTGCTTGCTCAGTTCGGCCGCGACCGAGCGCGCCACGATCTCGGAGGTGCCGCCCGGTGCGAACGGCACCAGGAAGCGAACCGGCTTGCTCGGCCAGGAGGCCTGGGCACGCAGCCCGGGGGCGGCGATCGCGGCAGCGGCGCCGGCCACGAATGCGCGGCGCGTGAGGGAAAAAGTTTTCTTTTGCGGCATGGGGAGTCTCCAGCCGAAAAGCCTAAGCCGCGCTGCTCAGAATTGGTATCTGCGCAAACCCCCATCGACCGGGATCACGGCGCCGGTGATGTAGCCGGCGCGCGGCGAGGCCAGGAAGGTCACCAGGTCGGCGAGCTCGCCCGGCTCGCCGTAGCGGCCCACCGGGATCTCGTGCTCCGACTGCCACGCGCGGTACTCCGGCGTGTAGTTGCGCAGGATCTGCTCCGAGTGGATGCGCCCGGGTGGGATGCAGTTCACCGTGACGCCCTGCTTGCCGACCATGCGCGACAAACCCTTGGCCCAGCTGTGGATGCCGGCCTTGGCGCAGAAAGCGCCATTGATGTGCTCGGGCTCGCTCTTGCCGGTGATGTTGATGATGCGGCCCCAGCCGCGCGCGACCATGCCGTCGATCAGGGCGTCGGCCAGCTGGCGCGGGCGGTGGAAGTTCAGGGTCATCGCCTCCTGCCAGGCCTCTTCGCTGACGTGCAGGTCCTTGAAGCTGCGCGAGCCGCCGGCGTTGTTCACCAGGATGTCGACCTGGCCCAGCGCCTGCACCGCAGCCGCGGCCAGCTTGCGCGACGCGTCGTCCTCGTACAGGTCGCAGGCGAGGACCGCCGGCGCCGGCCCGCCGGCCGCGACGATCTCGCGCGCCAGCGCCTCCAGCTGGTCGGTGCGGCGGGCCGCGATGGCCACCCGCACACCCTCGGCGGCCAGCGCCGCCGCGATCGCGCGGCCGATGCCCGCGCTCGCGCCGGTCACCAGCGCGGTCTTGTCGGAGAGTCTCAGGTCCATGCTGCGAACGGCCCCGGTGGGCCCGGGCGCCATGGGGAGAAAGAGGGCCCGGGATAATCGCATACATGGGCAATGGCAAGCGAGTCGTCGTCGGCTTGAGCGGGGGCGTGGACTCCGCGGTCAGCGCCTGGCTGCTCAAGCGCCAGGGGTGGGACGTCGTCGGCATCTTCATGAAGAACTGGGAAGACGACGATGACGACGAGTACTGCTCGTCGCGGCAGGACTTCCTGGACGCGGCCGCCGTGGCCGACGTCATCGGCATCGAGCTGGAGCACGTCAACTTCGCCGCCGAGTACAAGGACCGCGTCTTCGCCGAGTTCCTGCGCGAGTACCAGGCCGGCCGCACGCCCAACCCGGACGTGCTGTGCAACGCCGAGATCAAGTTCAAGGCCTTCCTCGACCACGCGGTGCGGCTGGGCGCCGAGAAGATCGCGACGGGCCATTACGCGCGGGTGCGCGAGGCCGGCGGCCGCTTCGAGCTGCTCAAGGGCCTGGACGAGACCAAGGACCAGAGCTACTTCCTGCACCGGCTCACGCAGGGGCAGATGGCCAAGGCGCTGTTCCCGGTGGGCGAGCTGCGCAAGACCGAGGTGCGGCGCATCGCCGACGAGATCGGCCTGCCCAACGCCCGCAAGAAGGACTCGACCGGCATCTGCTTCATCGGCGAGCGGCCGTTCCGCGAGTTCCTCAACCGCTACATCGCCAAGGAGCCGGGGCCGGTCAAGGACGAGCGCGGCCGGGTGATCGGCCAGCACCAGGGCCTGTCGTTCTACACGCTGGGCCAGCGGCAGGGGCTGGGCATCGGCGGCATCAAGGCGCGCGGGGCGCAAAAGGGCGGCGGCGAGCACGCGCCCTGGTTCGTGGCGCGCAAGGACGTGGAGAAGAACACGCTGTGGGTCGTGCAGGGGCACGACCACCCCTGGTTGCAGTCGCTGGCGCTGCAGGCCGACGACGCGAGCTGGATCGCGGGCGAGGCGCCGGCGCCGGGCGAGTACGGGTCCAAGACGCGCTACCGGCAGGCGGACGCGCCCTGTCGGCTGGCCGCCGGCGCCAACGGCGCTTTCGAGCTGGCCTTCCCCCAGCCCCAGTGGGCGGTGACGCCGGGGCAATCGGCCGTGCTGTACGACGGCGAGGTGTGCCTGGGTGGTGGGGTGATCGCGGCGGCCGCCTGAGGCAAGATTGCCCTCCCGCTCTTGCTCCAGCAAGCCGGTCGCCGTACAATTGCCACAGACACCCAACAGGAGCAGCAAATGGCTGAGGCAGCGCTTTCCGCCGACCGGGCAACCGCTGGCGCGGTCCTGACCAAGGCCGCCCTGCGCGCGGCGCAGCTCCTGGGCCTGACCCACGCCGCCCTGGCGCGCACGGTCGGCGTGAGCGAATCCCATATCTCCCGCATGGCCGCCGGCCAGCGCCAGCTGGAGATCGGCACCAAGCCGGCCGAGCTGGCCACCCTGCTGGTGCGGGTGTACCGCTCGCTCGATGCCCTGGTGGGCAACAGCGACCGGCACCGCCACCTCTGGATGGACAGCTACAACCAGGCCTTCAACGAGGCGCCGAGGGACACCATCCAGAAGGTCGAAGGCCTGGTGCGGGTGGTCCGCTACCTGGACGGGGCCCGCGCGGTCATCTGATGCCCTGGGACGAGGGCTGGCTCGCCTCGGTCCGCGGCGAGCGCCGGGACCTGTGGCGCGGCGTCGAGGCCCAGCACCGCGTCGCCACCATGCGGCTGGCCGACACCCTGCGCGAGCAGGAGCTGCTGGAGGAACTGCTGGAGACCAGCAAGCCCGCCCTGCCGCGCATTCCCCCCGGCACGCACTACCTGCTGTTCACGCCCTTCCGCTACGTCGCCGAGTGGCCCTCGCGCTTCCGGCGGCCGCAGGACCCCGGCGCCTGGTACGGCGCCGACGAGTGCCTGACGGTGGCCGCCGAGATCGCGCACTGGCGCTGGAAGTTCTTCATGGATTCGGATGGGCTGCGCGGCGAGCAGCTGGTGACCGAGCACACCTTCTTCCAGGCACGGTTCGCCGGCTCCGAACTGGACCTCACGCAGGCGCCCTGGAACGAGCACCGAGCCCGGTGGCGCCACGGCGAGGACTACTCGCACTGCCACGCGCTGGCTTCGCGGGTGCGCGGCCTGCAGGCGCCGCTGCAATCCATCCGCTACGAATCGGCGCGCCGGGAAGGCGGCCTGTGCCAGGTGGTTTTCGACCCCGCCGCCCTCAGCCTGCCCCATCCGCATTTCCAGCAGACCTGGATCTGCAAGACGACCCGGGAGCTGGTGCTGCTCTCGCATGACCGCGAGAGCGTCGAGTTCAGGATGCCGGCCTGAGCGGCAGGCCGGCGACGCCCGTCAGAACGGGATGTCGTCGTCCATGTCGTCGAAGCCGGACGACGGCTTGTTGCCGGCGGCCGGACGCTGGGCGGCCGGCGCGGGAGCGCGGGGGGCCGGCGCGCGGCGCTGCTCGTAGCCGCCTCCGTCGTCATCACCGCCCGGGGCGCCGCCGCCCATGCCTTCGCGCTTGCCGAGCATCTTCATCTCGTCGGCGCGGATCTCGGTGGTGTACTTCTCGGCGCCGCTCTGGTCGGTCCACTTGCGGGTGCGCAGGCTGCCTTCGACGTAGACCTGGGAGCCCTTGCGCAGGTACTCGCCGGCGATCTCGGCCAGGCGGTCGTTGAAGACGACCCGGTGCCATTCGGTGGCTTCCTTCATCTCGCCGGACTGCTTGTCCTTCCAGCGCTCGGACGTGGCGATGGTGACGTTGCACACGCGGCCGCCGCTGGGGAACGTGCGCATCTCGGGGTCCTTGCCGAGGTTGCCGACGATGATGACTTTGTTAACCGATGCCATGAGGTGTTCCTCCTGAGGATTGCGGGAATTATGGCTATGTCGCCTGGGCCTCGTCCGCCAGCACTTCCCCCGGGGAAGGCGAGCGGCCGGGCGCCGCCATGGGCCAGGCGACCACCAGCCAGAGGAACGTCAAACCGGCGCAGGCGGCGAACAGGCCCTGCGCTCCAACGTGCTTGGCCAGCCAGCCGCCGACCGCGCCACCGGCGAAGAAGCCCAGCGATTGAAGGGTGTTGTAGACGCCCAGGGCGGATCCCCGGGCGTGCGGCGGCGCCATGCGCGAGGCCATGCTCGGCTGGCTGGCCTCCAGGACGTTGAAGCCGCAGAAGAAGACGAACAGCACGGCCGCCAGCAGGGCCACCGACGGCCGTTCGGCCGTGAAGGCCAGCACGACCTGGACCGCGCCCACCAGCGCCACCGACGCCAGGAACACCGCGCGCAGGTAACCGCGCCGCTCCAGCGGGAACAGCGTGGCGCCCATCACGAAGAAAGACGCCAGCACCGTCGGCAGGTACACCGTCCAGTGGCGGTCCTTGTCCAGGCCGGCCTGCACCAGCAGGGCCGGGATGGCCACCCACATGGCCAGCTGCACGGCGTGCAGGACGAACACGCCCACGTCCAGGCGCAGCAGCCCGGCGTGGCGCAGCACTTCACGCAGGCCGCCGCGCGGCCTGCCCGGGTTCTTGTGCTCCGCCGGCTCCGGCGGCGTCCACCAGACCACCACCGCCATGCAGGACAGGGCCAGCAGGCCGGTGATGCCGAACAGGAGCGGCAGCCCGCCCACGCCGGCCAGCAGCGGGGCCGCCACCAGCGACAGCGCGAACATCAGCCCGATGCTGGCGCCCACCATCGCCATGGCCTTGGTGCGGACCTCGTCGCGGGTCTGGTCGGCCAGCAGGGCCGTCACCGCGGCCGAAACCGCGCCGGCGCCCTGGAGCGATCGCCCGACGATGAGCCAGAGCAGGCTGTCCGCCGCCCCCGCCACGAAGCTGCCGCCGGCGAACACCGCCAGCCCCAGGAGGATGACCCGCTTGCGGCCGAACCGGTCCGAGGCCATGCCGAACGGGATCTGCAGCAGGCCCTGGGTCAGGCCGTAGATGCCCATGGCCAGGCCGACCCGCGCGGCGTCGTCGCCGCCCGGATAGCGCGCGGCCTCGAGCGCGAACACCGGCAGCACCAGGAAAAGGCCGAGCATGCGCGCGGCGAACACCAGGGCGAGCGAACCGCTGGCGCGGCGCTCCAGGGGCGTCATGCGGTGCCGGTCGGGATGGGAGGTGGAGGTCACGAGGAGCGGGATCCGGCCGCGGGCGGCCAAAACGGGCCGGGACGGGCACCGGCGAGCCCGCATTGTCAGGCATGGCGGGCCCGGCCTTGGCGCGGCGGCGACCCGGCCGTCTATCATGGTCGGTTTCCCTCGACCAGCCCAGCGTTTGAACACCTCCGAAGGCAAGTACCTGGCCCGCTCCCTGCAGGACCAGCGGATCTCCATCCGCGGGGCGCGCACCCACAACCTCAAGAACATCGACCTGGACCTGCCGCGCAACCAGCTGGTGGTGATCACCGGGCTGTCGGGTTCGGGCAAGTCCTCGCTCGCCTTCGACACGCTGTACGCGGAGGGCCAGCGCCGCTACGTCGAGAGCCTGTCGGCCTATGCGCGGCAGTTCCTGCAGCTGATGGACAAGCCCGAGGTCGACCTGATCGAGGGCCTCTCGCCGGCCATCGCCATCGAGCAGAAGGCCACCAGCCACAACCCGCGCTCGACCGTGGGCACGGTGACGGAGATCCACGACTACCTGCGCCTGCTGTTCGCGCGCGCCGGCACGCCCTACTGCCCCCACCACGACATCCCGCTGACGTCGCAGACGGTTTCGCAGATGGTGGACACGGTGCTGGCGCTGCCGCCGGACACGCGGCTGATGGTGCTGGCGCCGATCGCGCGCGAGCGCAAGGGCGAGTTCGAGGACGTGTTCGCCCACATGCAGGCGCAAGGCTACGTGCGCTTTCGCATCAACGGGCAGCCGTACGAGGCCGAGAACCTGCCCAAGCTGAAGAAGACCGAGAAACACGACATCGACGTGGTGGTCGACCGCCTGAAGGTGCGGCCCGAGGTGCAGCAGCGCCTGGCCGAAAGCTTCGAGGCGGCGCTGCGGCTGGCCGAGGGCCGCGCCGTCGCGCTGGAGATGGACGGCGGCAAGGAACACATGTTCAACGCCAAGTTCGCCTGCCCGATCTGCCACTACTCCATCGCCGAGCTGGAGCCGCGCCTGTTCTCCTTCAACTCGCCGGTGGGCGCCTGCCCGGAATGCGACGGCCTGGGCTGCATGGAGTTCTTCGATTCGCAGCGGGTGGTGGCGTTTCCCTCGCTGTCGCTGGCGTCGGGGGCGATCAAGGGCTGGGACCGCCGCAACCCCTACTACTTCAGCATGATCGAGAGCCTCGCCAAGCACTACCGCTTCAGCGTGGACGAGGCTTTCGAGAACCTCGAGCTGCCGGTGCAGAACGCCGTCCTGCAGGGCTCGGGCGACGAGGAGATCCGCTTCAGCTACGTGATGGAGTCCGGCAGTACCGCCGGCAAGAAGGTCACGAAGAAGCACCCGTGGGAGGGCGTGATCCCCAACATGGTCCGGCGCTTCCGAGAAACCGACTCGGCCACCGTGCGCGAGGAGCTGGCCCGCTACCGCAGCCTGCAGCCCTGCCCCGTTTGCGCCGGCACCCGGCTGCGCACCGAGGCCCGGCACGTGCGCGTGGGCGACAACGAGCAGGCCCGCAGCATCTACGACGTCAGCCGCGTGACGTTGCGCGATGCGCTGGCGTACTTCGAAGGCCTGCAGCTGCACGGCGCCAAGGCCGAGATCGCCTCCAAGGTGGTGCGCGAGATCGCGGCGCGGCTGAAGTTCCTCAACGACGTGGGCCTGAATTACCTGAGCCTGGAGCGCAGCGCCGAGACGCTCTCCGGCGGCGAGGCCCAGCGCATCCGGCTGGCCAGCCAGATCGGCTCGGGCCTGACCGGCGTGATGTACGTGCTGGACGAGCCCAGCATCGGGCTGCACCAGCGCGACAACGACCGGCTGATCGGCACGCTCAAGCACCTGCGCGACATCGGCAACAGCGTGCTGGTGGTCGAGCACGACGAGGACATGATCCGTGCCGCCGACCACGTGGTGGACATGGGGCCGGGCGCCGGCATCCACGGTGGCCGCGTCATGGCGCAGGGCACGCCCGAGGAGGTGGAGGCCACTGCGGAATCGCTCACCGGCCGCTACATGGCGGGCACGCTCAAGATCCCCGTGCCCAAGAAGCGCCACGTGTGGCTGCCGCTGGAAGGCGGCAAGCCCGGCGAGCTGCAGCGGCTGCGCATCGCGGGCGCGCGCGGCAACAACCTGAAGGACGTGACGGTCGAGATCCCGGTGGGCCTGCTGACCTGCGTGACCGGCGTTTCCGGCTCGGGCAAGTCGACCCTGGTGAACGACACCCTCTACGCGGCCGTCGCGCGCACGCTCTACCGCGCGCACGAGGAGCCGGCGCCGCACGAGGAGATCGACGGCATCGAGCACTTCGACAAGGTGATCAACGTCGACCAGTCGCCGATCGGCCGCACGCCGCGCAGCAACCCGGCCACCTACACCGGCCTCTTCACGCCCATTCGCGAGCTGATGGCCGAGACCGCCACGGCCAAGGAGCGCGGCTACGGGCCCGGGCGCTTCTCCTTCAACGTGTCCGGCGGCCGCTGCGAGGCCTGCCAGGGGGATGGCGTGGTGAAGGTGGAGATGCACTTCCTGCCCGACGTCTACGTGCCCTGCGACGTCTGCCGCGGCCAGCGCTACAACCGCGAGACGCTGGAGGTGCAGTGGAAGGGCCGCAACATCGCGCAGATCCTGGACCTGACGGTCGAGGACGCGCACGAGTTCCTCAAGCCCGTGCCGGCCATCGCGCGCAAGCTGCAGACGCTGCTGGACGTGGGGCTGTCGTACATCAAGCTGGGGCAGGCCGCGACCACGCTGTCAGGCGGCGAGGCGCAGCGGGTGAAGCTGGCGCTGGAGCTGTCGAAGCGGGACACGGGACGGACGCTGTACATCCTGGACGAGCCGACGACGGGGCTGCACTTCGCGGACATCGACCTGCTGCTGAAGGTGCTGCATCAGTTGCGCGATGCAGGGAACACCATCGTCGTCATCGAGCACAACCTGGATGTGATCAAGACGGCGGATTGGTTGGTGGATATGGGGCCGGAGGGCGGGGCTGGGGGTGGGACGGTTGTGGGGGCGGGGACGCCGGAGGACATCGCGGCGAATGCAGCGAGTCACACGGGGCGCTACCTCAAGCGGCTGCTCTGAGCTTTCAGTGGCGCGCGCCTACAGCGTTGGCGCTTCGTGCGCGCTACTGTCTTGCGGAACAGGAGACGCATGATGGATAAGTCCACCCGCCCCGGCGAGGAGCCAGACCGCATCAACATCGAAGACCCCAAGGACCGCGCCGAGTGGGCGCGCAAGCTGGACTGCTCGGAGGCTCAGCTTCGTGAAGCGGTCAAGGCAGTGGGCGACGAGGCCGGCGCCGTGGAGATGCACCTCCACGGCGTGCACAGCACGACCAATTCCGATCGCGTGCATGAACTCGGGGACGACTGAAAGGTCCCCTTGCCTCAGGGCTTGGCTGCCTCCAGCGCCGCGCGCGTCTTCTCCGCTTCGCGCCGCGCCGCCTGGGCGAAGTCCTCGCCCGACGACGCATACAGGATCGCGCGCGACGAATTGACGACGATGGGCGCGTCGGCCCGCCAGCCCGCGCGGACCGTGGCCACGGCATCACCGCCCTGGGCGCCGACCCCGGGGATCAGCAACGGCAACGTCGGCGCAATCGCCCGCACCCGCTCGATCTCATTCGGATAAGTCGCGCCCACCACCAGGCCCAGCTGCCCGTTCAGGTTCCAAGGCCCCTGCGCCAGCCGGGCGACGTGCTCGTACAGCAAGGGCGATCCCTCGACCGAGCCCAGCCGCTGGTTCTGCAGGTCGTCCCCACCCGGGTTCGACGTGCGGCACAGAAGGAAAGCGCCCTTGCCTTCATGCTTCAGGTACGGCGCGACCGAATCGAACCCCATGAACGGGGACAGCGTCACCGCATCGGCCCCGTAGCGCTCGAACGCCTCGATGGCGTACTGCTCCGCGGTCGATCCGATGTCGCCGCGCTTGGCATCCAGGATCACCGGCACGTGCGGCGCCACCCGGCGCATGTGCGCGATCAGCTTCTCGAGCTGGTCCTCCGCCCGGTGCGCCGCGAAGTACGCGATCTGCGGCTTGAAGGCGATCGCAAGGTCCGCGGTGGCGTCGACGATGCGCGCGCAGAACTCGTGGATGCGGGAAGCGTCGCCCCGCAACCCCGCCGGGAAACGCTTGGGCTCGGGGTCCAGGCCCACGCACAGCATGGACCCGTTTCGCTCTTGCGCGCCGCGCAGCATCTCCAGGAACGTCATGCGGCCGATTGTAGGGATGACCCACAATCGCCCCGATGCAGAGACTCAGCCGGCAGCAACTCGTCCTCCTGGTGCTCCTGACGGCGGTATGGGGCATCAACTGGCCGGTGATGAAGCTGGGCGTGACCGGCTACCCGCCGCTCACCTTCCGCGCGCTGTCGCTGGTCCTCGGGCTGCCGGTGCTGGCCGCCGTGTTGCTGGCGATGAAGGTGCCGTTCTCGGTGCCCCGGCGCGACTGGCCGCAATTGCTGCTGCTGGCCGCCACCAACATGTTCGTCTGGCACGTCTGCATCATCCTGGCGGTGAGCACGCTGTCGAGCGGCCGCACGGCCATCCTGGGCTACACGATGCCGATCTTCTCGGCGTTGATCGGCGCCTGGTTCTTCTCCGCCGTTCTCTCGCAGCGCGGCTGGCTGGGCGTGAGCGCGGCGGCGCTGGGCGTGGCGTTGCTGCTGTGGCACGAGTTCACCCAGTTGGCGGGGCGGCCGGGGGGCGTGGCGCTGGCCCTGGTCGGGGCGGCGGTCTGGGCCCTGGGCACGCAGCTCTTGCGCCGCACGACCATCGACCGGCCCACGCTCACGCTCTCGTTCTGGATGACGGCGCTCACCGCGGCGGTGATGACGGTGCTGTCCATCGTGTTCGAGCGCTCGCAGTGGGCCTGGCCGCACGATGCGGCGATGGGCGCGATCGGCTTCAATGCCGTGCTGGTGTTCGGCTTCGCCCACGTGGTCTGGTTCTACCTGGCCCGCAGCCTGCCGCCGGTGGCGTCCACGCTCAGCGTGATGTTCATCCCGGTGGTGGGCGTGTTCTCGGGGGCGCTGTGGCTCAAGGAAGCGCTGCACTGGCAGGACTGGACCGCCGTTGCGCTGATGGTGGTGGCGATCGCTTCGGTGCTGTGGCCGGCGCGGCCGGCGCGGGCCTGAGGCGCGCTACTGGCGCTTGACCGGCGGCGAAGCCGCCACGGCCTGCTGGTACAGGCCGCGCACCTTGGGCACGTTGTCGCGCAGGCGGGCCAGCCGGTCCGGGCCGGTGGGGTGCGTGGACAGGAACGCCGGCCCCTGCTCGCCGCCCGAAGCCTTGCCCATCTTTTCCCAGAGCGAGACCGAAGCTTCGGGCACGTAGGCCCCGCGGGCCCCCATCTCCAGGCCGATCAGGTCGGATTCGATCTCGTCCTCGCGCGAGAAGCGCAGCGTCAGCAGCTGGGTGCCGATGTTGGCGGCCACGTCGCCCAGCTGACCCAGGCCGAACAGCGCCGCGCCCATCGACAGCAGCGCGCCGGTGCCGGCCTGCTTGGCGATGCGGGCCCGGGCGTGCTCGCGCACCGCGTGCGCGATCTCGTGGCCCATCACCATGGCGAGCTCGTCGTCGGTCAGCTGCAGCTGGTCGAGGATGCCGGTGTAGATGGCGATCTTGCCGCCGGGCATGCAAAAGGCGTTGATCTGCTTGCTGCCCAGGAGGTTGACCTCCCAGCGCCAGCCCTTGGCGCGGTCGTTCCAGCGCAGGCTGTGCGGGATCAGGCGCGAGGCGACATAGCGGATGCGCTGCAGCTGCGGATGGTTGTCCGGCGCCAGCGCGCCCTGCTGGCGCGCCTTGGCCATCATCTCCGAGTACTGCTGCTGCGAAGCGGCCTCGATCTCCTCGGCCGGCACCAGGCCGCGCGCGCGGGAAGGTCCGCCGACGTCGACCTGGGCCAACGCGGGCGCGGCAGCCGTCGCACCCGCGAGCGCCAGGAAGCCACGGCGTGGCATCCAGGGCGAGTTCTTCGGGTAGCACATCTGGCACATGAGGCAATAATAAAAGGGATCGGCCGAGCAGATGTCAGACAAAAGCCCCACGCAGCCTCAGACGAGCCCGGCCCCCGGTTGGATCGCAAGCCTCAAGGTCTATGCGGAGCCGCCTACGCTGCGCATGCTGGCGCTGGGTTTTTCGGCCGGGCTGCCGCTGCTGCTCGTGCTGGGCACGCTGAGCTTCCGCCTGCGTGAAGCCGGCATCGACCTCGCCACCATCGGGTACCTCTCCTGGGTCGGCCTCGCCTACGCGTTCAAGTGGGCCTGGGCGCCGCTGGTCGACCGCCTGCCGCTGCCGCTGCTCACGCGCCTGCTGGGGCGCCGGCGAAGCTGGCTGCTGGTATCGCAGGCGGCCATCGTGGCGGGCCTGGTCGGCATGGCCTGGTTCGACCCTTCCGTCGACCGCACGCTGGTGGCGTTGTGCGCGCTGGGCGTGGCCTTCGCCTCGGCCACGCAAGACATCGCGCTGGACGCATTCCGCATCGAGTCGGCCGACGCCAACCGGCAGGGCGCGCTCGCCGCGGCCTACCAGACCGGCTACCGCCTTGCGATGATCTGGGCCGGCGCCGGCGTGTTCTGGATCGCCGCGCGCGCCGAGGTGCCGGGCGGCGTCACCTACCAGCACGAGGCCTGGCGCTTCGCCTACCTCGTGATGGCCGGCTCGATGGCCGTCGGCATCCTCACCGTGCTGCTGTCGCCCGAGCCGATCCGCCGCGTGCTGCCGCCGGCGCGTGATGCCGCCCAGTGGCTGCGCGAGACCCTGGTCGAGCCCTTCGCGGAATTCCTGCGCCGCTACGGCAGCCAGGCCGTGCTGGTGCTCTCGCTGATCGCTGTCTACCGCATCAGCGACGTGGTGATGGGCATCATGGCCAACCCGTTCTATTCCGACATGGGCTTCACCAAGACCGAGGTGGCCAACATCACCAAGGTCTATGGCGTGGTCATGACGCTGCTGGGCACCTTCATCGGCGGCCTGATGGCGATGCGCCTGGGCGTGATGCGGGTGATGATGCTGGGCGCGCTGCTCAGCGCCGGCAGCAACCTGCTGTTCGCCTGGCTGGGCTCGCGCGGGCACGACGTGCCGGCGCTGATGCTGGTGATCTCGGCCGACAACCTGGCGTCCGGCATCGCCTCGGCGGCCTTCATCGCCTACCTCTCCAGCCTGACCAACGTGAACTACTCCGCCACGCAGTACGCGCTGTTCAGCTCCATGATGCTGCTGCTGCCCAAGTGGCTGGCCGGGTTCTCGGGCAAGTTCGTGGAGCAGTTCGGCTACGGCAACTTCTTCACCGTGACCGCCTGCCTGGGCGTGCCGGTGCTGCTGCTGGTGTGGTTCGCCTCGCGCATGCACGCGGCGGCGGGGAACACGCAGGCACCGCCCGCGCGGGTCGAGGCGATTTCCTAGCCGCGTCGGACCCGCGCCGCCAGCGACTGGCGCTGCACCTTGCCCAAGGCCGTCTTCGGCAGCGCCTCCAGCCGCACCCAGTGGCGCGGCAGCTTGAACCGCGCCAGCCGCGCCGCCAGGTGCTCGCGCAAGGCCTCGTCGCTGGCCTGCGCCCCCGGGCGCAGCACCACGGCCACGGCCACCGCCTCGCCCCAGTCCGCATCGGGCACGCCGAAGGCGGCGCATTCCAGCACGGCCGGGTGGTCCGACAGCGGCGCCTCGATCTCGGCCGGGTGGATGTTCTCGCCGCCCGAGATGATCAGCTCCTTGGCGCGGCCCACGATGCTGTAGCTGCCGTCGGCCGCCCGCGACGCGAGGTCGCCGGTGCGGAACCAGCCGTCCGCATCGCACGCCGGCTGGTCGGGCCAGTAGCGCTGCACCACGTTGCCGGCCCGCAGGCAGACCTCGCCGCTGCCGTCCTTGCCGGTGTTGGCCAGCCGCACCTCGACACCCTCCGGCGGCCAGCCACAGGACCCGACGTGGTCGAACGCGTGTTCCGGCGGTAGCGCGATCGAGAAAGGCCCCGTCTCCGTCGCGCCGTAGACGTTGCACACCGGAAGGCCGCGTTCGTGGAAAGCCTGCACGAGCTGCGCCGGCAGCAGGCTGGAGCCGGCCCACACCGCGCGCAGGCTGGCCAGGTCGGCCCGCGGCCAGTCCGGATGTTCGACCAGCGCCTTCATCGTCGCCGGCACCTGCAGCGTCAACGTCGGGCGATGGAGGGACAGGGCCCCGAACGTCGCCTCGGGCGTGAACCGCGGATGCAGCAGCACCTGCGCGCCCGCGTACAGCGCCGGCAGCGTCTGGATGCACAGGCCGCCGACGTGGAACAGCGGCAGCACCGTGAGTACGCGGTCCTGGGGCGTCATCCGCTGCACGGCGGAAGCGATGCGCATGTTGGCCAGCAGGTTGGCCTGGGTGTGGACCGCGACCTTGGGCCGGCTCGTGGTGCCGGAGGTCGCCACCAGCAGCACGGCGGCATCGGCCGCGGCGTGGTCCGGCGCCGCATGCTCGCCGCCGCCTTGCAGCGACGCCAGCGCGTGCACGGCCATTCCGTTGCGAGCGCCCAGTGCCGCCGCGGCGGGCGCGAAGGCTTCGTCGTGCACGAGGTGCGCAGGCCCGCATTCGGCCACCAGCGTGTCCCACTCGGCCGGCGCCAGCCGGAAATTCAGCGGCAGCAGCACCGCGCCGATGCCCGCCAGCGCGAACAGCAGCGCGACCTGCTCCACATGGTTCAGCCCCAGCCACGCGACGCGGTCGCCGGGCCGCACGCCCCAGTCGTGCCACAGGGTCGCGGCGATGGAGGCCGCGCGCTCCGACAGCGCCGAATACGAGAGCACCCGCCCGTCGAAGACCATCGCCGGCGCATCGGGTTGTCGTCGCGCATGCAACGCCAGCACCTGCGGCAGGTCTCGCGGCTGGAAAGTGGCTACGCCCATTTACCTAACTTTACCGCCGCGACAAGCCCTCTTTCGCCGTGCTGCCGATGCTGGGCCACATCGGCGGTCCACGTGACTAACATTGCCCCCATGCAGCAACTCCTGATGATCGAAGACGACGCGCGGCTGGCCCAGATGGTGGGCGAGTACCTCGAGCGCTCCGGGTTCGGCGTGACCAAGGCGGTCGACGCCAAGGCCGGCCTCGGGCTGCTGCAGGAGCCCGCCAACGGCCAGCTGCCCGACCTGGTGGTGCTCGACCTGATGCTGCCCGACCTGGACGGGCTGGAGGTCTGCCGCCGCATCCGCTCCATGCAGGGCGAGGCCGGCCGGGTGCCGGTGCTGATGCTCACCGCCAAGGGCGACCCGATGGACCGCATCGTCGGCCTGGAGATCGGCGCCGATGACTACCTGCCCAAGCCTTTCGAGCCGCGCGAGTTGCTCGCCCGCATCCGCGCCATCCTGCGGCGCCGCGGCGAAGGCGCGCCGCCCACGGCCAAGCACATGCGCTTCGGCTCGCTGGAGATCGACCGCGACGCGCGCACCGTCACCGTCGGCAGCGAGCTGCGCGAGCTCACCTCCTACCAGTTCGACCTGCTGGTCGCGCTGGCTGAGCGGGCCGGCCGCGTGCTCACCCGCGACCAGATCATGGAAGCGGTGCGCGGTCGCGAGCTGGAAGCCTTCGACCGCTCGATCGACGTGCACATGGGCCGCATCCGCGCCGCCATCGAGGCGGACGTGAAGAACCCCAAGCGCATCCTCACCGTGCGCGGCGTCGGGTACGTCTTCGCCAAGCAGCAAGACTGACCCGCCGCGCTCGTGAAACTCCGCTTTCCCCTCTACCTCCGGATCTGGCTCGCGGTCATCGTCGCCGTCGCCCTGCTCACGCTGGCGTTCGGCGCGCTGTGGGAGCTGTACCGCGACCAGGTGCGCACCGAGCAGGCGCAGTCGGCGCGCGAGATCATCCTCCGCGACGACGCCGGCCAGGTTCTGGGCCAGGGCCAGGCCACCCGCGCCAACCGCCAGCCCGGCCAGGGCTGGGAAGCCGAGGTGACGCTCAAGGACGGCCGCACGCTCACCGTGCAGGTTCCGCCCCGCCAGCGCCGCCCGGGCGAGGGGCCGGGCGGCATGCGGCTGTACCTGCCGCGCGGCCCGACGGGGCTGTTCTGGCTGCTGGGCATCGTGGCGCTGGCGATGGTGGTGGGCAGCTACCCGATCATCCGGCGGCTCACGATGCGGCTGGAGAACCTGCGCGCGGGCGTGGAACGCTGGGGGCGCGGCGACCTGGCCGCGCGGGTCGACGAGAGCGGCCACGACGAAGTCGCGTTCCTGGCGCGCCGCTTCAACCATGCGGCACAGCGCGTCGAAACCCTGGTGCAGAGCCACAAGTCGCTGCTGGCCAATGCATCGCACGAGCTGCGCTCGCCGCTGGCGCGCATCCGCATGGCGCTGGAGCTGCTGGACGGCCCGCCCACGCCGGTGCAGCGGCAGGAGTTGCTGCGCAACATCGGCGAGCTCGACCAGCTGATCGACGAGATCCTGCTGGCCAGCCGGCTGGACGCGCGCGAGACCGACATCGGCACTTTCGAGCCGGTGGACCTCACCGGCCTGGCCGCCGAGGAATGCGCCCAGACCGGCGCAGAACTCTCGGCACAGGGCGTGGCCGACGGGCTCGCGGTCGACGGCGTGGCCAAGCTGCTGCGCCGCGCGATCCGCAACCTGCTGGAAAACGCTCGCCGTTATGCCGAAGGGCCGGCCGAGGTCGAGGTCCACCGCGACGGCCAGCACGCCGTGGTGCGCGTGTGCGACCGCGGCCCGGGCGTGCCGGCCGACCAGCGCGAACGCATCTTCGAGCCCTTCTACCGCCTGCCCGGCGCCAGCGAGCGCGAAGGCGGCGTCGGCCTGGGGCTGGCCCTGGTGCGATCGATCGCGCAGCGCCACCACGGCACGGTGCACTGCGAGGCGCGCGAGGGCGGCGGCGCTTGCTTCGTGCTGCGGCTGCCGATCTAGAGCGGAAAAGGCGTCATGTCCGCGCCGGCGCTCGCCTGCGCGGGCGTGTGGGCCACGTTCATCAGCCAGTTCACCATCACGAAGTAGCCGACCAGGGTGGTGAGTTCCACCACGCCCTGCTCGCCGAACGCGCGCAGGGCACGCTCGTAGGTGAGCTCGCTGCTGCCGTTGGTGCGCAGCAGTTCCAGCGCGAAGTCCAGTGCCAGCGCCTCGTCCTCCTTCAGGCCGGACGCGGGCCGCGCGCCCTGGCGCAGCGCATCGATGGCGCCGGCGTCCACGCCGGCCTTCGCCGCCAGCGGCGCATGCATGTGCCACTCGAACTGGTTGCCGACGTGCCGCGCCGCGGCGCAAGTGGCCAGCTCGCGGATGCGCGCGTCCAGCACGCTCTCGAAGCGCAGGTACTCGCCGACCCTGGCGACGCGCTCCAGCAGCACGGGGCTGCGCATCAATGGCAGGAACGGGCCAAACACGCCCTTGCGCGGACCGTCGATCAGCGCCTGCGCGGCGGCGCGCTGCGGCGGGGTCATGGACTCCATCGCGGGCAGCGGCATGCGCTCGCGCCAGGGCTGGGTGGATCCTTGGCGCAGGGCTTCGGGCGAGGTGGAAGTGTCATCGGGCATGGGAGGTCTCCGGCAGGTCCGTCTTGGGAACAAGGGTGGCGCGCCAGAGCCACGCAGCGCTGGCGAACAGGGCGAGCGCGCCGGCCTGCAGCGCAAGCGCCAGGCCGTGCTCGGGCGACAGCTGCAGCAGCAGCGACGACGACACCGGTCCGGCGATCTGGCCGAGCGCGAAGGCCGCGGTCATCCGGCCGACCAGCGCCGTGGCATCGCCCTGGGCGCGCGCACGGATCTCCTGCACGCCGGCCAGCGTCACCACCATGAAGGTGCCGCCAACCAGGAGCGCGGACAGGGCGATGGTCCAGCCGCTGCGCCACAGGCTGGGCAGCAGCACGCCGACGCCCATCAGCACGTGCGACGCCGACCAGACCTGCAGCCGCGAGGCGCGGCGCAGCAGCGCGGCCGCGACCAGGGTCGACACGGCGGCCGTCGCGCCGAACACCGGCCAGGCCAGGCCGAACAGGCGCGGGTCCTCCACCACGGCGCGGGCCAGCACCGGCAGGAAGGTGGCCGGCAGGATGTAGCCGAAGCCCAGCAGGGCGTAGCAGACGACCAGGCCGGTGCTGCCCGGTGGCATCGTTGCGGATGGCGGCTTCGCGGCGGTGCCCGTCTCCGGTCGCGCGACACGGGCCAGCACCCCCAGGACGGGAACGACCAGCAGCAGCGCCAGCGCACCGAGCTGCAGCCACAAGGCCATGGGCCCCTGCCCCGCCGCTGCGCCCCCCCAGCAGTAGAGGCCCGCCAGCGCGATGCCCAGGCCCACCCCCGAGTAGAGGGCGCTGTTCCACGCGCTCGGCCCGCTGCGCGCCAGCGCCGACAGGCACCAGATGCTGGTGCCCACGAAGGCCCACGCGCTGGCCACGCCCGCCAGCAAGCGCAGCGCGGCCCACCAGGCCAGCGGCCCCGGCAGCGCCATCGCTGCCGTCAGCGCGGCCGTGGACAGCAGGGCGACGAGCGACAGGCGCGACGCGGTCCAGCCCGTGCGCGCGGCGGTGAGTGCGCCGACCAGGTAGCCCGCGTAATTGGCCGCGGCCAGCCAGCCGCCGCCGGCCACGTCGAGCTGCCCGGCCTGGACCATGAGCGGCAGCATCGGCGTGAAGGCGAAGCGCCCCACGCCCATCGCGACCGCCAGCGACAGCAGGCCGGCCAGGCCGATGGCCCAGGCGGGCGGCTCGCGGTGGGGCGCTTGCGGGTTTGCCATGGCGGGCCATTACACCCAGAATGGACTGCACGCACAAATGAATTTTCGAGAAGGACCATTCTTGCCGTGAGAACGATCGACCTCGACTCGCTGGAGATCTTCCGGGCCGTGGTGCAGGAGGGCGGCATCATCCGCGCGGCCGACAAGCTCGGCCGCGTGCAGTCCAACGTGACCACGCGCATCAAGCAGCTCGAGCAGCGTCTGGGCCTGGCGCTGTTCCGCCGCCAGGGCCGCTCCATCGTGCTGTCGCCCGAGGGCGAACTCTTGCTGTCGTACACCCAGCGTTTGTTCCGCCTGGCCGACGAGGCCGAGAGCGAGCTGCGCACCGGCAAGCCGATGGGGGCCTTTCGCATCGGCTCGCTGGAGAGCACGGCGGGCAGCCGGCTGGGGCCGCTGCTGTCGAAGTTCCACGGCCTCTACCCCGGCGTGGTGGTGGAGCTGGCCACCGGCACCACCGGCGCGCTCATCCAGCGGGTCACGAACTTCGAGCTGGAAGCCGCGTTCGTGTCCGAACCCTTCAGCGCTCCGGGCCTGGAGGCGCTGAAGGTGTTCGACGAGGAGCTGGTGCTCATCACCGGCAAGGACGTGCCCGCCGTGCGGCGCGCGGCCGACCTGGAGGGCCGCACCGTGATCGCCTTCGCCACCGGCTGCTCGTACCGCAAGCGGCTGGAGGAGTGGCTGGGCGCTTCGGCCGTGATGCCGGCGCGTACGCTGGAGTTCGCGTCCTACCAGGCCATGATCGCCTGCGTGGCGGCGGGGACGGGCTTTGCGGTGGTGCCGCGCTCGCTGCTGCTGGCGCTGCGCTCGGCCGGCGACGTGCAGCAGCACGAGCTGCCCGCCCGAGTGCGGCGCAACCGCACCCACCTGGTGTGGAACGGCGCGCCGTCCACGGCGCTGCTGGGGCTTCAGGCGCTGCTGGCGGCCTGAAGCAGGTCGGCCACGCGCTGCGGCGCCACGTCGCGCAGGCACCGGTGGTGCCCCAGCGGGCATTCGCGCGCGAAGCAGGGCGCGCAGTCCAGCGGCGGCTGGTAGCCGGGGTCGTCCTTCAGCCAGACCACGCGCGCCGCGTCGTTGAGCGGCGGCGTGTGCAGCGGGCTGGAGGAGCCGAACAGCGCCACCTGCGGCACGCCGAAGGCCGCGGCCACGTGCATCAGGCCCGAGTCGTTGCTGACGACGGCGCGCGCCGCGGCGATGAGGGCGAAGGCCTGCATCAGCGAGGTGCGGCCGGCCAGGTTGCGGCCGTTGGGCGCGGCCGCGGCGATGGCCTCGCACACCGGCGAGTCCTTACCCGAGCCGAGCAGCAGCACCGGCTGCGACACCGACAGCGCCAGCGCTGCGTAGTGCTCGGCCGGCCAGCGCTTGGACGGTCCGAACTCGGCGCCCGGCGCGAAGACGACATAGCCGCCGCGGGCCAGGCCTTGCGAGGCGAGCGCGGCGTCGATCTCGCGCGGGTCCAGTTGCAGCACCGGCCGGTCGTGCTCCAGCCCGGCCGTGTCGCCGCTCAGCGCCGAATAGAAGGCCACCATCGGCGGCTTGTTCTTCGGGTTCTTCAGGCGGTGCGTGAGCAGGCCCACGCGCGCTTCCCCGAGGTAGCCGACCCGCCGCGGGATGCTGGCCAGGAAAGGCAGCAAGGCGCTCTTGAGCGAATTGGGCAGCACGTAGGCCGTGTCGAACCGCCCCTGCATTTCGCGGCCCAGCTTCCGGCGCGCGGCCCACTGCAGGCCGCCGTGCTGGAAGGGGAACTCGATGACTTCGTCGACCTGGGGCATGGCCCGGTAGACCGGCGCCACCCAGGGAACGGCGCCGACGGTCAGCCGCTCACCGCGCGCGTGCAGGCGGCGCAGCAGCGGCCCGGTCATCACGGCATCGCCGATCCACTGCGGGGCGATGACGAGGGAGCGACCCACGGTGCGGTCAGTGGCCGCCGTGGCCGAAGTGCTCGCCTTCCTTGAGCTTGTAGATCGTGCCGCAGTAGGCGCAGCGCGCCTCACCCGTGCCGGCCACGTCCAGGAAGATGCGCGGGTGCGTGTTCCACAGCTTCATGCCGGCCACCGGGCTGGGGCAGAACACCCCGCCGTTGCCGTTGAGGTCGCTGGCGCGCAGTTCGACGACGGTGAGGGGCTTCTTCGTGGGGGCGTCCATGTGCGGCCTCAGACCTTGGTGAGCCAGTGGGCGTACTTGGGATTGCGGCCGTTCACGATGTCGAAGAACGCGTTCTGGATCTTCTCGGTGATCGGGCCGCGGGAGCCGGCGCCGATCTCCACCCGGTCCAGCTCGCGGATCGGCGTGACTTCGGCGGCCGTGCCGGTGAAGAAGGCCTCGTCCGAGATGTAGACCTCGTCGCGGGTGATGCGCTTTTGCACCAGCTCGATGCCGAGGTCCTTGCAGATGTGGAACACCGTGTTGCGGGTGATGCCGTTGAGGGCGCCGGCCGACAGGTCGGGGGTGTAGATCACGCCGTCCTTGACCACGAAGACGTTCTCGCCGGCGCCTTCGCTGACGAAGCCGGAGCTGTCCAGCAGCAGGGCCTCGTCGTAGCCGTCGTCCAGGGCCTCCATGTTGGCCAGGATGGAGTTGCTGTAGTTGGACACCGCCTTGGCCTGCGTCATCGTGATGTTGACGTGGTGGCGGGTGTAGCTGGAAGTCTTGACGCGGATGCCGCGCTTGAGGCCTTCCTCGCCCAGGTAGGCGCCCCAGGCCCAGGCCGCGACCATCATGTGGATGGTGTTGCCCCGGGGGCTGACGCCCAGCTTCTGCGAGCCGATCCAGGTCAGCGGCCGGATGTAGCAGCTCTCCAGCTTGTTGGCGCGCACCACCTGCTTTTGCGCCTCGTTGACCTGCTCCTTGCTGAAGGGCAGCTGCATGCGCAGGATCTTGGCGCTGTTGAACAGGCGGTCCGTGTGCTCCTGAAGCCGGAAGACGGCGGTGCCGTTCACGGTGTTGTAGGCGCGGACGCCCTCGAACGCGCCGCAGCCGTAGTGGAGGGTGTGGGTCAGCACGTGGATCTTGGCGTCGCGCCAGTCCACCAGCTCGCCGTCCATCCAGATCTTGCCGTCGCGGTCGGCCATGGAGGGCAGTGCAGTCATGTCTCGTCCTTGGGAAGGGAAAGCAAACGGGCGATTTTACTGAGCCGGCTCGGGCGGGGACGGCTCATCGGCCGGCGGGCGCTCCAGCGTCCACCGCACCAGCTTGCCCTGGGCGAACTCGCAGGTCACGTGCGACCCCGAGCCGTCGGTCCAGCGGAACACCTCCGGCTGCTCGTCCTTGGGCGACAGCTGCTCGCCCAGCGCGCGGGTCAGGCCGATCACGTGCAGCAGGGTGAGCCTGGGACGCAGCCGGGAATGCAGCATGACGGCGCTGCCCACGTAGCCGACCGGCAGGTCGGCCGCCCGCCGCAGCACGCCGGTCATGCGGGTGAAGTTCAGCAGGGCCCACATGACGATGCCGCCTGCCACCAGCGCCACCCCGGGCCAGCCCCAGGTGCGCCAGGCCATGGCCACCAGCGCCACGCCGGCGATGGGGACGAAGATTCGTTGCCAATTCATGGGCGCGATTGTCGCGCCACCACGGGTCAGTCCAGCCCGCGCACCACTTCCATGGCTTCCTCGATGCGGTCCACCGCGTGGATGGTGAGGCCCTCGATGTCGCGGCTGCCCTTCTTCGGCGCGTTGGCCCGGGGCACGACCGCCACCGAGAAGCCGAGCTTGGCGGCCTCGCGCAACCGCTCCTGCCCGCGCGGCGCCGGCCGCACTTCGCCGGCCAGGCCCACTTCGCCGAAGGCGATGAAGCCCTTGGGCAGCGGGCGGCCGCGCAGCGACGAGGTGATGGACAGCATCACGGCCAGGTCGGCCGCCGGCTCGGTGATGCGCACGCCGCCGACCGCGTTGACGAACACGTCCTGGTCCATGCAGGCCACGCCGGCATGGCGGTGCAGCACGGCCAGCAGCATCGCCAGCCGATCGCGTTCCAGGCCGACCGACAGGCGCCGCGGGCTGGGGCCGCCGGTGTCCACCAGCGCCTGCACCTCGACCAGCATGGGCCGCGTGCCCTCCAGCGTGACGAGCACGCAGCTGCCGGGCACCGGTTCGGCATGCTGCGACAGGAAGATCGCGCTGGGATTGGCCACGCCCTTGAGGCCCTTCTCGGTCATCGCGAAGACGCCGATCTCGTTGACGGCGCCGAAGCGGTTCTTGATCGCCCGCACGAGGCGGAAGCTGGAATGCGTGTCGCCCTCGAAATAGAGCACGGTGTCCACCATGTGCTCCAGCACGCGCGGGCCGGCCAGCGCGCCTTCCTTGGTCACGTGGCCCACGAGGACGATGCAGGTGCCCGAGGACTTGGCCGCACGCGTCAGGTGCGCGGCGCATTCGCGCACCTGCGCCACCGAGCCGGGCGCCGAGGTGAGCTGGTCGGAGTAGACGGTCTGGATCGAGTCGATCACGGCCACGGACGGCTTGATGGCCGCCAGCGTGCCCAGGATCTTCTCCAGCTGGATCTCGGCCAGCACCTGCACCTGCGAGTTGTCCAGCCCGAGCCGGCGCGAGCGCAGCGCCACCTGCGCGCCGGACTCCTCGCCGGTGACGTACAGGCAGGGGATGGCCGCGCGCTGCAGGCCGTCCAGCGCCTGCAGCAGCAGGGTGGACTTGCCGATGCCGGGATCGCCGCCGATCAGCACCACGCCGCCTTCCACGATGCCGCCGCCCAGCACGCGGTCGAGCTCGCCGATGCCGGTGGGCGTGCGGGCCACTTCGCTGGCCTCGATGTCGGCCAGCACGGCGACCCCGGCGGTGGGCGCGAGGGAGGCGAAGCGGTGCCGCTGCGAGGCCGGGGCTTCCGCCACGGTCTCGATCAGCGTGTTCCAGGCGTTGCACTGCGGGCATTTGCCCTGCCACTTCGGCGTGCTGCCGCCGCACTCGGTGCAGCTGTAGGTCGTTCGGTCTTTGGCCACGCGGCAGTGTAGGCGAGCACTTGCGCGGCGCCCTCGCGCAGCAGCGGGTTGCACAGGGCGGATAGCCGGTGCAGCGCAGGCTCAGCGTTGGCGCTTTGACCGCCCCTCCTGGCGACAGGGACGTTGCCCTTGCGCGGTCCCCGCCAACTCATTTAACATATTAAGCAATCGCCGCCATGAGCACCTCGTTCACCCACCGCAACCTCCCGCGCCTGCTGCTGCAGGCCCGCGAAGCCGTCATGGCCCACAACCGCCCCCGCCTGCGCGAGCATGGCCTGTCGGACCAGCAGTGGCGCGTGCTGCGCGTGCTGGGCGAACACGGCACGGTCGAGACCGGCCGGGTGGCGCGCGAGGCCTTCATCCTCGGGCCCAGCCTCACCGGCGTGCTCGCGCGCATGGAGCGCGACGGGCTGATCCGCCGCGAACGCGATCCCGCCGACCAGCGCCGCACCGTCGTGGAAGCCACCACCAAGGGCCGCAAGCTCGTGGACAGGCTGTCGAACGCGGTCGAGGCGCACTACCAATGGATGGAGAACACCCTGGGCAAGCAGAAGCTCGGGCAGCTGTACCAGCTGCTCGATGAACTCATCGAACTCGAACAACCCGGCGGCGACGCCTGCCGGGTGACCAAGCCCGGGCGTTCCGCCCGGCGACCGGAAGCCACCGCATGAGCTACCTCCCCCAAGGCACCGTGTACGGCACGCTGCTGAATTTCCGCAGCGAGCACGAAGCGCTGTCGGCGCAGATGCACGAGGCGCCCTACAAGGCCCCGCCCAAGGCGCCCATCCTGTACGTCAAGACCGCCAACACCTTCAGTCCGCATGGCGTCGACATCCCGGTCCCGCAGCGCGTGCCCGAGGTCGAGATCGGCGCCACCGTGGGCCTGGTGATGAAGTCGGCCACCGAAGTGGCGGGCTGCGTGCTGATGAACGACCTGTCGATCCCGCATGCCAGCTTCTTCAGGCCGCCGGTGAAGTTCAAGTGCCTGGACGGGTTCCTGGGCATCGGCGCGGAGGTGCGCGCGGCCGACCCGGCTGCGCTGCAGATCGAGGTGTTCGTCAACGGCGAGCTGCGCCAGGCCGTGCGCTTCGACGCCCTGGTGCGCGACCCGCAGCGGCTGCTGGCCGACGTCGCCGAGTTCATGACGCTGGGCGAAGGCGACGTGCTGCTGCTCGGCTGCGATGCCCCGCGCCCGCACGCCCGCGCCGGCGACCGCATCGAGCTGCGCTCGTCCGCGCTCGGCACCCTGTCCAACACCCTCGTGCCGGAGGCCGCATGAAGCACGCCCGCGTGGTCCACGAAGGCCGGACCCAGCGCGCCATCGAGCGCGACGGCCAGCTGCTCCTGTCCGACGGCCGGCTGGTCGCCTTCGACGCCGTCACCTGGCTGCCGCCGGTCGAGCCCACGGCGCAGCCGCGCACCATCCTCGCGCTGGGCCTGAACTACGCCGACCACGCCAAGGAGCTGGCGTTCAAGGCGCCGGAGGAGCCGCTGGTCTTCCTGAAGGGCGAGCGCGCCCTCAACGGCCACCGCCAGTTCACCCGCCGTCCGCCGGACGTGCAGTTCATGCACTACGAGTGCGAGCTGACCGTCGTGATCGGCAAGACCGCCCGCCGCGTGCGCCGCGACGACGCCTACGACTTCGTCGCCGGCTACACCGTGGCCAACGACTACGCGATCCGCGACTACCTGGAGAACTGGTACCGGCCCAACCTGCGGGTGAAGAACCGCGACGGCACCACGCCGCTGGGCCCTTTCCTGGTGGACCGCGGCGACGTGCCGAACCCGATGGACCTGGCGCTGAGCACCACGGTGAACGGCAAGGTCACGCAGTCCGGCCACACGAAGGACATGATCTTCGACGTGCCCTTCCTCATCGAATACTTCTCCAGCTTCATGACCCTCCAGCCCGGCGACCTGATCCTGACCGGCACGCCCGACGGCGTGGTGGACTGCCGCCCGGGCGACGTGGTCGTCACCGAGATCGAGCGCCTGGGCGCGCTCGTCAACACACTGCAGTAGGACCCGAATGAAGATCGACCACCTGATCGACGGCAAGCATGTCGCTGGCCGCGACTACTTCGAGACCGTCAACCCGGCCACCCAGGAAGTGCTGGCCGAAGTCGCCAGCGGCGGCGAAGCGGAGGTCAACGCCGCCGTCGCCGCCGCCAAGGCCGCCTTCCCCGCCTGGGCCGCGATGCCGGCGCCGCAGCGCGCCAAGCTCATTCGCAAACTGGGCGACCTGATCGCCGCGCACGTCCCCGAGATCTCGCGCACCGAGACCAACGACACCGGCCAGGTGATCTCGCAGACCGGCAAGCAGCTGGTGCCGCGCGCGGCCGACAACTTCTATTACTTCGCCGAGATGTGCGTGCGGGTGGACGGCCACACCTATCCCACCGAGACGCACCTTAACTACACGCTGTTCCACCCGGTGGGCGTCTGCGCGCTCGTGTCGCCGTGGAACGTGCCGTTTATGACCGCGACCTGGAAGGTGGCGCCCTGCCTGGCCTTCGGCAACACCGCGGTGCTGAAGATGAGCGAGCTGTCGCCGATGACGGCCGCCCGCCTGGGCGAGCTGGCGATCGAAGCCGGCATCCCGCCCGGCGTGCTGAACGTCGTGCACGGCTACGGCAAGGAGGCCGGCGAGCCGCTGGTGCGGCACCCGGACGTGCGCGCCATCTCCTTCACCGGCTCCACCGCCACGGGCAACCGCATCGTCAAGGAAGCGGGCCTGAAGAAGTTCAGCATGGAGCTGGGCGGCAAGTCGCCCTTCGTCATCTTCGAGGACGCCGACATGGCCCGCGCGCTGGACGCCGCCGTGTTCATGATCTTCTCCAACAACGGCGAGCGCTGCACCGCGGGCAGCCGCATCCTGGTGCAGAAGTCGATCTACGCCGACTTCGCCAAGAAGTTCGTCGAGCGCGCCAGGCGCATCGCCGTCGGCGACCCGCTGGACGACAAGACCATCATCGGGCCCATGATCTCCCAGGCCCACCTGGCCAAGGTGCGCAGCTACATCGAGCTGGGCCCCAGGGAAGGCGCCACGCTGCTGTGCGGCGGCCTGGATGCGCCGCTGCTGCCCGACCGGGTGAAGAAGGGCAACTACGTGATGCCCACCGTGTTCGCCGACGTGGACAACCGCATGAAGATCGCCCAGGACGAGATCTTCGGCCCGGTGGCCTGCCTGATCCCGTTCGAGGACGAGGCCGACGCGATCCGCATCGCCAACGACATCCAGTACGGGCTTTCCAGCTACGTGTGGACCGAGAACATCGGCCGCGCCCACCGCGTGGCCGCGCAGGTCGAGGCCGGCATGTGCTTCGTCAACAGCCAGAACGTGCGCGACCTGCGCCAGCCCTTCGGCGGCACCAAGGCCTCGGGCACCGGCCGCGAAGGCGGCACCTGGAGCTACGAAGTGTTCCTGGAGCCCAAGAACATCGCGGTGTCAATGGGCTCGCACCACATCCCGCACTGGGGGGTCTGACCATGGGCAAGCTCGCGCTGGCCGCCAAGATCACGCACGTTCCGTCGATGTACCTGTCGGAGTTCCCGGGCCCGAACTTCGGTTGCCGCGACGCCGCCATCAACGGCCACAAGGAGATCGACCGCCGCTGCCGCGAGCTGGGCGTGGACACCATCGTGGTGTTCGATGTGCACTGGCAGGTCAACAGCGAGTACCACATCAACTGCGGGCCCAAGTTCGAAGGCGTCTACACCAGCAACGAGCTGCCGCACTTCATCAAGAACATGCCGTTCGCCTACCCCGGCAATCCGAAGCTGGGGCACCTGATCGCCGACACCGCCAACGCCATGGGCGTGAAGAGCCGGGCGCATTCGGACACCACGCTGGAGCTGGAATACGGCACGCTGGTGCCCATGCGCTACATGAACGCCGACCAGCACTACAAGGTGATCAGCGTCAGCGGCTGGTGCGACTGGCACGACCTCCACGAGTCGGGCCGCTTCGGCCTGGCCGTGCGGCGCGCCATCGAGGAGCAGTACGACGGCACGGTGGCGGTGTTCGCCAGCGGCTCGCTGTCGCACCACTTCGCCGACAACGGCCGCGCCCCCGAGTTCATGCACAAGGTGTACGACCCGTTCCTGGAGCAGGTCGACCGGCGCGTGGTCGACCTGTGGAAGGCCGGCGACTGGAAGACTTTCCTGGGCATGCTACCCATGTACGCCGACAAGTGCTGGGGCGAAGGCGACATGCACGACACGGCCATGCTGCTGGGCCTGCTGGGCTGGGACCGCTACGAGGCGCCGGTGGAGATCGTCACGCCCTACTTCGGCAGCTCCGGCACGGGGCAGATCAACGCCATCTTCCCGGTCACGCCCCTGCCCGCCTGACGCCATGCCGCACCTGGTCATCCTCTACACGCCGAACATCGAGCCCGAGACCGACATGGACGCGCTTTGCCGCACGCTGGCCGATGGCATGCTGACGGTCAAGGACGAAGCCGGAAAGCAGGTCTTCCCCACCGGCGGCACGCGCGTGCTCGCCTACCCGGCGGCGCACTATGCCGTGGCCGACGGCCAGGGCGACTACGCCTTCATCTACATGAACCTGCGCATGGGCGCCGGCCGCAGCGACGCGGTGAAGAAGCTGGCCGGGGACACGGTGCTGGAGCGGGCCCGCACGCACCTGGCCCCGCTGTTCGAGAAACGCCTGATCGGACTCACGGTCCAGGTGGACGAAAGCCCCGGGCAGGTGTACGACGGCAAGCACAGTACGCTGCACCCTTATTTCAACAAATGAACGCCAAGCCCCGTCATGCCCGCGAAGGCGGGCATGACGAGAAGAGAAAGACCATGCTTGAACAGGACCTGATCCAGCGCCTCGCCGCCGAACTGCACGACAGCGAGAAGAAACGCGTGCAGGTGGAACACTTCTCCAAGCGCTTCCCGGGCATGACCATCGAGGACGGCTATTCGGTCTCTCGCGCCTGGATGAAGCTCAAGCTGGCCGAAGGCCGCCAGGTGCGCGGCCACAAGATCGGGCTGACGTCGCGCGCCATGCAGCAGTCCAGCCAGATCGACGAGCCCGACTACGGCACGCTGCTGGACGACATGTTCTTCGAGCCCGGCGACATCCCCACGCAGCACTTCATCGCGCCGCGCGTGGAGGTGGAGCTGGCCTTCGTGCTCAAGCGCAAGCTGGAAGGCGATCGCATCTCGGTCGACGACGTGCTGGACGCCACCGACTACGTCACGCCGGCCATCGAGATCATCGATTCGCGCATCGAGCAGTTCGACCGCCACACCAAGGTGATGCGCAAGGTGCAGGACACCATCAGCGACAACGCGGCCAATGCCGGCATCGTGGTCGCCGGCCACCGCGTGAAGCCGCGCGAGGTCGACCTGCCCTGGTGCGGCGCCATCCTGCGCCAGAACGGCGTGGTCGAGGAGACGGGGCTGGCCGCCGGCGTGCAGGGCCATCCCGCCATCGGCGTGGCCTGGCTGGCGATGAAGCTCGCGCCCTGGGGCGAGAGCCTGCAGGCCGGCGAGGTGGTGCTGGCCGGCTCCTTCACCCGCCCGGTGGCGGCGAAGAAGGGCGACCGCTTCGATGCCGACTACGGCCCGCTCGGCCGCTTCGAGTTCCAGTTCACCTGACAAGACGAAAAGGAAGGTCCGCCATGCAGACGCCCGTCAATCCTTTCAAGAAGGCGCTCGCCGAGCGCCGCCCGCAGATCGGCCTGTGGCAGGGGCTGGCCAGCGCGTACTCGGCGGAGATCTGCGCCGGCGCCGGCTTCGACTGGCTGCTGATCGACGGCGAGCACGCGCCCAACGACCTGAACAGCGTGCTGCAGCAGGCGCAGGCGATCGCCGCCTATCCCGGCACGCATGCCGTCGCGCGCATCCCCCTGGGCCATGGCCACGTGGGCCAGATGCTGATCAAGCAGTACCTGGACCTGGGCATCCAGACGCTGCTGGTGCCGCTGGTGGACACGCCCGAGCAGGCCCGCGAGATCGTGCGCTGCATGCGCTACCCGCCGCAGGGCGTGCGCGGCATGGGCGGCGCGCGGGCCTCGCGCTGGGGGCGCTACCCGAACTACCCGACGGAAGCCAACGGGCAGGTGTGCCTGCTGGTGCAGGCGGAGACGCAGCAGGCCATGGACAACCTGGACGCGATCGCCGCGGTCGAGGGCGTGGACGGCGTGTTCATCGGCCCGGCGGACCTGTCGGCCTCGATGGGGCATGTGGGCAACGCGGCGCACCCCGAGGTGCAGGCCGCGATCGAGGACGGCATCGCCCGCATCAACCGCGCCGGCAAGGCCGCGGGCATCCTGACCCCGGCCGAACCGCAGGCGCGCCGCTACCTGGAGCTGGGCGCGCTGTTCGTCGCGGTCGGCCTGGACAACAACCTGCTGGCCAAGGCCAGCGCCGCGCTGGCTGCGAAATTCAAGGGCACGACCGCCCCCGCCGCCCAGGGCGGCAATCCCTACTGACCCCGGGAGGTTTTCGTGAACGCCATGCTCCAACCCGCCTCGACGGCGATGCATCCGGACGAATGGCAGGCCCGCGTGCAGCTGGCCGCCTGCTACCGCGTCTTCGACCTGCTCGGCTGGACCGAGATGATCTACAACCACATCACGGTGCGGCTGCCCGACAGCGTGACGGGTGGTGAAAAGCAGTTCCTGATCAACCCCTTCGGCCTGCACTACAGCGAGGTGACCGCGGGCAACCTGCTCAAGATCGACGTGCAGGGCCGCAAGCTGGACGACAACCCCTGGCCGGTGAACCCGGCGGGCTTCACCGTGCATTCGGCGATCCACGAAGGCCTGCCGGAGGCGCACTGCGTGATGCACACCCACACCACGGCCGGCCTGGCGGTGGCCTGCACCGCCGCCGGCCTGGCGCAGAACAACTTCTACTCGGCCCAGCTGCACGGCCTGGTGGCGTACCACGACTTCGAGGGCATCACCATCCACGCGGACGAGGCCCCTCGCCTGCTGAAGAACATCGGGGACAAGCCCGCCGTGATCCTGCGCAACCACGGCCTGCTGTCCTGGGGCCGCACGCTGCCGCTGGCTTTCGTGCGGCTGTGGACGCTGCAGCGCGCCTGCGAGGTGCAGGTGGCGCAGGCCGCGCTCGGCCCGGCGCTCCCGGTGCCCGAGGAGGTCGCGGCGCGGACGGTGGCCGACTCGTTCCAGTGGGACCAGAAGTTCGGCGCCGGCCAGGACGTGTTCGATGCGCTGGTGCGGCGCGTCGACCGCATCGATCCCTCCTACAAGCACTGACACGGCATGAAGGTCTGCATCTACGGCGCCGGCGCGATCGGCGGATGGATCGGTGTGAAGCTCGCGCAGGCGGGCTGCGAACTGAGCGTGGTGGCCCGCGGCGCCACGCTGGAGGCCATCCAGCAGCACGGCCTGCGGCTGGAGGAGAACGGCCAGGCCACGTCGGTGGCCGCTCGCGCCAGCGCCAGCCCGGCGGAACTGGGTGAGCAGGACCTGGTGGTCGTGGCCGTGAAGGCGCCGGCCATGGCCGACGTCGCGCTGGCCATCGGCCCGCTGCTGGGCCCCCGCACCGTGGTGCTCACCGCCATGAACGGCGTGCCCTGGTGGTTCTTCGAGGGCTTCGGCGGCCGCCTGGCCGGCACGCGGCTCAAGGCGGTGGACCCGGAAGGCGTGATCGCCGGCGCCATCCCGCCGCGGCACATCGTCGGCTGCGTGGTCCACGCCAGCTGCTCGCTCAAGTCGCCGGGCTTCGTGCAGCGCCACTTCGGCAACAAGCTGATCCTGGGCGAGCCCTCCGGCGAGAAGAGCGCGCGGGTGCGGGACCTGGCGGCGCTGCTGGAGAAGGGCGGCCACGAGGTGGTGGTTTCCGAGCAGATCCAGAAGGACGCCTGGTACAAGCTGTGGGGCAACATGACGGTCAACCCGGTGAGCGCCTTCACGGGCGCCACCACCGACCTCATCCTGCGCGACGAGCTGGTGCTCGGCTTCATCTCCAGCGTGATGCTGGAGGCCCGCGAGATCGGCGCCCGCATCGGCATCCCCATCGACCAGCTGCCCGAGGACCGGCACCAGGTCACGCGCAAGCTGGGCGCGTTCAAGACCTCGATGCTGCAGGACGTGGAAGCCGGCAAGCCGGTGGAGATCGATGCGCTGGTGACGGTGGTTCGCGAGCTGGGCCAGCTCACCGGCGTGCCCACCCCGTACACCGATGTGCTGCTGGGCCTGTCCCGGCTGCACGCGCGTGTCCACGGCCTGTATTGACGAAGCGCGCAAACGGCTCCAGAATGGAACCAGGTTCCGTTCTGGAGCAGATATGACCACCCTTTCGATCAAGGACGTGCCGGAGCACTGGGCCGAAGCCCTGCGCCAGCGCGCCGCACGCCACCACCGGTCGCTGCAAGGCGAGCTGATGGCGCTCGTGGAGCAGGCCGTCACAGGCCCGGCCGCCCCCTCGGCTGGCCTGGCCGTGCAGGAAGGCGGCGTCGCCGAGGACCAAGCCCACGGCCGCCCCCGGATCGTGGGCTATGACAAGCGCGGCTGGCCCATCGTGCGCCAGGGCTGGAAGGCGCCGGAGCAGGTGGTGGCTGAACTGCGCGGCAAGTACCCGCAGCCCGTGCACGACCAGCCGCTCGGGGCCGACATCGTCCGGCAGGACAGGGACAGCCGTTGAGCGCGCCGCGGCTGCACGTCGCCGAGCCGCCGGCGCAGTACCTGGTCCGCCCGCCGCTGGTGGTGGACTGCAGCGTGATCGCCGGCAGCGTGTTCAGCGAGCCCTGGCAGGCGACGGCCGATGCCCAGATCGCCGGCCGCGAGCTGCATGCGCCCTCGCTGCTGCCGTACGAGATCACCAGCGTCGCGGTCAAGAAGCTGCGCCACGGCCTGGGCGAACTCGCGGCCGACGGGCTGCGCCATGCGTCCGAGATGAGCATCGAGCTGCACCGCATCGAGGAAGCCGCGGTCGCGGCCCTGGCGGAGCAGTACCGCCTCTCGGCCTACGACGCCGCCTACCTCTGGCTCGCCGCCGACCTGCGCTGCCCCCTGGCCACCTTCGACGAGAAGCTGGCCGACGCGGCCCGGGCCCATTTCGCCAGCCTGTGATCCGCCGCCCGGCCCACCGCCCATGACCGCGCCCGCCCGCGCCCTCAGCGGCGCGGCCTTCGCCACCCTGCTGCTCATCGCCCTGATGATGGGCGCCAACCACGTGGCGGCGCGCATCGCCTTCAACCATGGCGCCGACGTCGCCACGGCGGTGGTGTTCCGCAGCACCGTCACGGCGCTGGTGATCGTGGCCCTCCTCGCGGCCCAGGGCGTGCGCGTGCGGTTCAGTGCGCGGCACAAGCGCTTCCTGCCGGTCATCGGCCTCCTGATCGGCGTGCAGAGCCTGTGCCTCTATTCCGCGGTGGCGCGCCTGCCGGTGGCGCTGGCGCTGCTGGCCTTCAACACCTACCCGATCTGGACAGCGATCTGGTCGGCGCTCGTCTACCGGCACAAGCCCGAGAAGGCGATGCTGCTGGCCATGCCGGTGATCCTGTTCGGCCTGGCGCTGGCGCTGGACGTGCTGGGCGCCACCTCCGGCCTGGGTGCCGCCGGGCAATGGAGCCGCATCGGCGCCGGCGTGGCCTTCGCGCTGGCGGCGGCCGGCACCTTCGGCCTGGCGCTGGTGCTCACCCAGCACGAGGCCGGCGACGTCGACGGCCGGGTGCGCACCGCCACCACCATGGGCATGGCCGCGCTGGTGGCCCTGGCCACCGTGAGCGTGCAGGGCGGCTTCCACCTGCCAGATGCCGCCGCGGGCTGGGGTGGGCTGGCGGCGCTCACCTTCCTCTACGGCACCGCTTTCACCATCATGTTCACGGTGCTGCCCCGGCTGGGCGTGGTGGGCAACTCCGCGATCATGAACGTGGAGCCGGTGTTCGCCCTGGTGCTGGGGTGGGGGGTCCTGGGCCAGTCGATCGCGCCGGTGCAGGTGGCGGGCGCGCTCGTCGTCGTGGGCGCCGTGATGGTGCTGGGGATGCGCAAACGCTGACCCCGCCCCGTCGTCATTCCCGCGGAGGCGGGAACCCAGGGCTTGCGCCTTCGGCTCCCGCTTGGGAAGCACTCCATCCCCGCCTCCGCGGGGATGACGGGATCAACGCGATGCCGGGCTTGCTAGTCCACCGCCTTCTGCACCCGCGGCGCCACCGCGCACATCAGCTCATAGCCGAGCGTCCCGCCCGCCCGCGCCACCTCGTCGATCGGCAGCACCGCGCCGTTCTCCGCGCGCCCCCACAGCGTGACCGCGCTGCCGATTCGGGCCTGCGGCAGCGACGTCAGGTCGACGGTGAGCATGTCCATGCTCACGCGCCCCACCATGCGGGTGCGGACGCCGTCGACCAGCACCGGCGTTCCGCTCGTGCAATGGCGCGGGTAGCCGTCGGCATACCCGCAGGCCACCACGCCGATGCGCAGCGGCGCGTCGGCCACGAAGGTGGAGCCGTAGCCGACCGTGTGGCCCGGCTGCAGCTGCTGCACGCCGATCAGGCGGCTCGCCAGTGTCATCGTGGGCTGCAGGTCCCAGTGGCCGATGTCGTGCTCGGGAAAGTCGGGCGCGCTGCCGTACACCGCGATGCCGGCGCGCACCCAGTCACCGCGCACGCCGGCGTCCTGCGCGTGGCGAAGGGTGGCCGCGCTGTTGGCCAGCGAGCGCTCGCCCGGCAGGTCGCGCGTGGCCTCGGCGAAGTCGCGCACCTGGTGCGCGATGCCGCGCTCCCCGTCGGCGTCGCTGAAATGCGTCATCAGCGAAATTTCGTCGACCTGCGGCAGCGCGTTCAGCCGCGTCCAGGCTGCGCGGAAGGCAGCGGGCGCGAAGCCGAGCCGGTTCATGCCCGAGTTCATCTTCAGGAAGACACGGTGCGGCACCTGCGTCTTGTGCGCGGCCAGCCAGTCGATCTGCTCGGTGCAGTGCACCACGTGCCACAAGCCCAGCCGCGAGCAAAGTTCCAGGTCTCGCGGCTCGAACACGCCTTCGAGCAGCAGGATGGGCCCACGCCAGCCCAGGGCGCGCACCCGCTCGGCTTCCTGCAGGTCCAGCAGCGCGAACCCGTCGGCGCCGCGCAGGCCTTCGTAGGCGCGTTCGATGCCGTGCCCGTAGGCGTCGGCCTTGACCACGGCCCACGCCCGGGCATCGGGGGCGGCGCGGCGGATGCGCGCCAGGTTGAGTCGAAGGGCTTCGGTGTGGACGGTGGCCTGGATGGGACGGGGCATTCCGGCTGGGCTCGGCTGAGGGGTCCGAAGATTTTGTCATTACTGCGCGTGATATAACCCGCGACGCTTGGAGACAGCTGTTAACCCACACGCAGCACGCCCGCCGATGACAACACCAAAGCCGGCCCGATGAAGCGCGGCTTCTACACCATCATGGCGGCGCAGTTCTTCTCGTCGCTGGCGGACAACGCCTTGTTCGTGGCGGCCGTGGAGCTGCTGCGGACCTCGGGCGCCGCCGAATGGCAGCGCGCGGCCCTGGTGCCGATGTTCGCCCTGTTCTATGTGATCCTGGCGCCCTTCGTGGGGGCCTTCGCGGACGCCCGGCCGAAGGGCAACGTGATGTTCATCAGCAACGCGATCAAGGTCGTGGGCTGCCTGATGATGCTGTTCGGCAGCCATCCGCTGCTGGCCTACGCCATCGTCGGCCTGGGCGCGGCGGCCTACTCGCCGGCCAAGTACGGCATCCTCACCGAGCTCCTGCCGGCCTCCCAGCTGGTCAAGGCCAACGGCTGGATCGAGGGCCTGACCATCGCTTCCATCATCCTGGGCATCCTGCTGGGCGGCCAGCTGGTGGGCCAGGCGATCGCCAGCCGGATGCTGGCGCTGGACTTCCCGCTCATGGACACCGGCATCGACACGGCGCCCGAGGCGGCGATCTTCCTGCTGATCTTCATCTACGCGATCGCCGCCTGGTTCAACACGCGCATCCCGTTCACCGGCGTGGAGATGCGTCCGCTGCCCAAGAACCTGCTGGAGCTGGTGCCCGACTTCTGGTCCTGCAACTCGCGCCTGTGGCGCGACAAGCTGGGGCAGATCTCGCTGGCCACCACCACGCTGTTCTGGGGCGTGTCGGGCAACCTGCGCTACATCATCCTGGCCTGGAGCGCCGCGGCCCTGGGCTACAGCACCACCCAGGCTTCGTCCCTCAGCGGCGTGGTGGCCCTGGGCACGGCGGTCGGCGCGATCGTCGCGTCGATGCGCATGCGGCTGGACATGGCCACCAGCGTGATGCCGCTGGGCATCGCGATGGGCCTGCTGGTGATCCTGATGAATTTCATCAGCAACGTCTGGGTGGCCGCGCCCTTCCTGATCCTGCTGGGCGGGCTGGGCGGCTTCCTGGTGGTGCCGATGAACGCGCTGCTGCAGCACCGCGGCCACAACCTGATGGGCGCCGGCCGCTCCATCGCCGTGCAGAACTTCAACGAGCAAAGCTGCATCCTGGGCCTGGGCGCCTTCTACAGCCTGTCGGCCGGCCTGGGCCTGTCGGCGTTCGGCGCCATCACGGCGTTCGGCATCGTCGTGGCCGGGGCCATGTGGCTGATCCAGCGCTGGCACGCCTACAACACCGTCCACCACCGCGAGGAACTCGACCACCTGCTGCACATCGCGCGGCAGGACAAGTCGCATGGATAAGAAGCTGTGAACGGATTCCTCGCGCCCGCGCGAGCCGTCACGTATCTTTGCTTCCGCCACGCTCCTGGCCGGGCTCGCCCTGCGGGCTGGGGCGTTCCAAGGTGCATGCGGGCGTTGCGGGCTGTGGTCCAGGCAATCAGCCTGGACCACAGCCCGCGCCTACGCCTGCACCTCGGACCACCCCATCGCGGCCACGATGAATCCGTCCACAGCTTCTGAAGGCCGCACGCTCCCCGCGCTGGCCCTGGTCTTCAACGCCTTCGTCTGGGGCGTCTCCTGGTGGCCGTTCCGCGAGCTGCAGGCGCACGGCCTGCATCCGCTCTGGGCCACGGCGGGCATCTACTTTTTCTCGCTGGCCGCGCTGCTCGCGTGGCGGCCGCAGGCGTGGCGCGGGTTCGCCGGGCAGCCGCAGCTGGTGCTGCTGATGCTGGCCGCGGGCCTCACCAACGTGGGCTTCAACTGGGCGGTGACGGTGGGCGACGTGGTGCGGGTCGTGCTGCTGTTCTACCTGATGCCGGCGTGGAGCACGCTCCTGGCCTGGCCGCTGCTGGGCGAGCGGCCGACCGCGGCGTCGCTCCTTCGGCTGGCCGTGGCGATGGTGGGCGTGGCGGTGATCCTGAAGACGCCCGAGGCGTCCTGGCCGCTGCCCGAGGGCCTGGCCGACGGGCTGGCGCTGCTGGGCGGCTTCAGCTTCGCGCTCACCAACATCCTGCTGCGCCGGCTGCAAAAGGCGCCCGCCGCCACCCGCATCGGCGCTATGTTCAGCGGCGGCGCGCTGGCGGCCCTCGCCGCGGCGCTGGCCGGCATGGCCCAGGGCGCGGTCGCTGCTCCGAGCGCCCTGCCCGCCGGCGCCCTGCTGCTCGGGCTGCTGCTCAGCCTGGGCTTCCTGGCGGGCAATGCGGCGCTGCAGTTCGGCGCCACCCGGCTGCCGGCCCAGACCACCGCGCTGGTGATGCTGTCGGAGGTGCTGTTCGCCAGCGCCACGTCGGTGGTGGCCGGCGCGGCCGAGCTGTCGCCGCGCGTGTGGACCGGCGGCGCGCTGGTGGTCCTGGCGGCCGCGTGGTCGGCCTGGGCGGCGCCGCGCGATGCCGCGCCGGACGCCGCACAATCGGCCCCATGACCACCGTCTACGACTTCGAGGCCACCGGCATCGATGGCCAGCCCGTGCCACTGGACCGGTTCAAGGGCCAGGTGCTGCTGATCGTCAACACGGCCAGCGCGTGCGGCTTCACACCGCAGTTCGCCGGGCTGCAGGAGCTGCACCAGCGCTACGGCTCGCGCGGCCTCGCGGTGCTGGGGTTCCCGTGCAACCAGTTCGGCTCGCAGGACCCGGGCAGCAACGACGAGATCGCGACGTTCTGCCAGCGCAACTACGGCGTGGACTTCCCGATGATGTCCAAGATCGACGTCAACGGACCGCAGGCCGACCCACTGTACCGCTGGCTCACGACCGAGAAGCCGGGCCTTCTGGGCAGCACGGGGATCAAGTGGAACTTCACCAAGTTCCTGGTGGGCAAGGACGGCCGCGTGGTCAAGCGCTACGCGCCGCAGGAAGCGCCGGCGGCGCTGGCCAAGGACATCGAAGCGGCCCTCGCGGCGTAAGGCCGGCGAACGCTCCACCCGCACGCGCCGTGCGGGGCGCGGAGGTGGGCGGCTCGCTCAGTGCGTCTGCTGCGCTGCCTGCGCGGCCCTCATCGGTGCCGTGAACATCTGCTGGAAGGCGTCGGCCATCGGCCCCGCCGCCGTCATCGCCGCGCCCATCATGCTGGCCGCCGGCGAGCTGCCCGCCGCACCCTCCTGCTGCCCCTGGGTGGGTCGCAGCATCTCGCCGCCGGTCTTGGCGAGCGCAGCCACCAGTTCCTGGCCGTAGCGCATGGCCTCCTGGAACTCGTACATCACCAGCGTCGACTGGATCGACGCCACTTCCATCGGGCTGCCCGCCTTGCGGATGTTGTCCGCCGCCTGGCTGTGGAGCAGCGCCGAGCGTTGTCCCATCTGCAGCTGCGCCTGGTGCACCGCTTCGCCTGCGCGAAACAGGATGCTCAGGGCCTCCACGCCGGCAGCCAGCTGCTGCCGCTGGATCTCGGCCACCGTGCTGGCCGCCGCGCCGAGGCTGGCCACCGCTGCGCCCGCATCCGCACCATCGCCCGATGCACCTTGCCCGGGTCTTTTCGTCTGAGTCGCCATTTGCGGCCTCCTTGGGTTGGGGAAGGGGCAGCCTAGGCCCCTTCTCGCCCTGGGCAAGCTGGGCAATGAACTGTTTCTTGCGCGACTGCGTGGTCTCAATCGGTACGAAGCGATTCGTCCAGCACCTCCACCCAATGCCGCACCGGCAACGCGGTGCCGCTTTGCAAATGAGTGATGCAGCCGATGTTGGCGGAGAGCACCGCCGCCGGCTGCAGCGCACCCAGGTGATCGAGCTTGCGGTCCCGCAACTGCGTGGCGATCTCCGGTTGCAGCACCGAATAGGTGCCCGCGGAGCCGCAGCACAGGTGCGACTCGTTCAGCGCCACCTGAACGTCGAACCCGAGGCGGCGCAGATTCGTCTCGACCCCGCCGCGCAATTGCTGCCCGTGCTGCAGCGTGCAGGGCGGGTGGTAGGCCAGCACGCCGGCGGGCGCCTTCACGCGCGCCTGCAGGGCGGGCACGAGTTCGGGCAGCAGCTCGCTCAGGTCGCGCGTCAGCTCGCTGATGCGCGCGGCCTTCTGCGCGTACCGCGGGTCGTGCTTCAGGTGGTGGCCGTACTCGCGCACCGTGACGCCGCAGCCGGAAGCGTTCATCACCAGCGCCTCGACCTCGTTGCGTTCCACGTGGGGCCACCACGCGTCGATGTTGCGGCGCATCTGGGCGAGCCCGCCCTCCTGGTCGTTCAGGTGGAACTTCACCGCGCCGCAGCAACCGGCCCGAGGCGACACCAAGGACTGAATGCCGGCCGCATCGAGCACGCGCGCGGTGGCGGCGTTGATGTTGGGCGCCATCGACGGCTGCACGCAGCCTTCCAGCAGCAGCACCTTGCGCGCGTGGGTCCGCGTGGGCCATTCACCGCCGGGTCGCGATGCCGGCACCTTGGCCTTGAGCGCGCCGGGCAGCAGCCCGCGCACCGCCTGCCCCAGCTTCATCGCGGGGCCGAAGGCCGGCGAGGTCAGGCCTTCCTTCAACGCCCACCGCAGCGCCTTCGATCCGGCGCCGCGCGGCACCTTCCCCTCGACGATCCGCCGGCCGATGTCGACCAGGTGGCCGTACTGCACTCCGCTCGGGCAGGTGCTCTCGCAGTTGCGGCAGGTGAGGCACCGGTCCAGGTGCAACTGCGTCTTTTCGGTCGGCTGCTCGCCTTCGAGCACCTGCTTGATCAGGTAGATGCGGCCGCGCGGGCCGTCCAGCTCGTCGCCCAGCAACTGGTAGGTCGGGCAGGTGGCGGTGCAGAAGCCGCAGTGCACGCACTTGCGCAGGATGGCTTCGGCCTCGGCGCCCTCGGGCGTGCCGGCGAACTCGGGGGACAGGTGGGTCTGCACGTCAGAGGTCGGGGTAGAGGCGGCCGCGGTTGAAGATGCCGGCCGGGTCGAACTCGCGTTTGAGTTCGCGGTGGATGCGGTCCAGTGGCGGCGCGAGCGGATGGAAGCGCGGCGTGCGGGTGCCGGCCGCATTCGCCCGGAACAGCGTGGCATGGCCGCCGGCGCGCTCGGCCACCCGGCGCAGCCGGTCGGCCCCTCCGAGTTCGGCCGACACCCAGCGCTGGCCGCCGTGCCACTCCACCAGCGGGGGCTCGGGCAGGTCCAGGACCGGCGCGGTCTGCGGCACCGAGAGACGCCAGAGATCGCGGCCGGCCCGCTCAGCGAACCAGGACAGCCGATGGTCCCGGCATGCATCCCAATCCGCCTGCGCCACCCCGTCGTCGATGCGCTCGCCGCCGAGCGCATGGCACGCCGCATCGACCGCCGCGACCGCGCCGCGCAGCCGCAGGGTCAGCGCGGGGCCCGAAGCCTCCTCGGCCCATCGGCTCGCGTTGAGCGGCAGCGGCTGCCCGCCCCAGGCATGCAGGCGCTTGAGCGCCTCGGCCTGCGGAAGCTCGAAGCGCAGCGTGGCCTCGGCCGGCGCGCGCGGCAGCACCTTGAGGCTGACCTCCACGATCAAGCCCAGCGTGCCCAGCGCGCCGGCCATCAGGCGCGACACGTCGTAGCCGGCCACGTTCTTCATCACCTGGCCGCCGAAAGTGAGCAGCTCGCCGCGGCCGTTGACCATCGACAGCCCCAGCACGTAGTCGCGCACCGAGCCCACGCTGGCGCGCGCCGGACCCGAGAGGCCCGCGGCCACCATGCCGCCGACGGTGGCGGCGCCGCCGAACCTCGGCGGCTCGAACGGCAGGCACTGGCCTTCGCGCGCCAGCGTCGCCTCGAGTTCGGCCAACGGGGTGCCCGCGCCGACAGTGACGACCAGCTCGCTGGGCTCGTAGCTGCGGATGCCGTTCAGGCCCGCGGTCTCCAGCACCTCGCCCGTTGCCGGCTCGCCGTAGAAATCCTTGCTGCCACCGCCCCGCACGCGCAGCGGCGTGCCGCGCGCGCTGGCCGCACGGATGCGTTCGATGCAGTCGGTGAGCGCCCCATCCATGCCTGCGATGGTAAGCGCCGCCCTTGTCCGACGGCGTTGATCTTTCCGGTGCTAGTCGATGAAGAAATTGACGGGCAGGCCGGGCACGTCGACGCGCGTGGCCACCACGTGGCCGGACTGCGGCCAGCGGTCGCGCTCGGTCGCGGGCCGGTCGCCGGCGCTGGTGACGAACAGCGTGCGCAGGTCGTCGCCACCGAAGCACGGCATGGTGGGGCACGGCATCGGCGTGGCGATCTCGTCGACGATCTCGCCGGCCGGCGACAGGCGGACGATGCGGCCGCCCTCGAACATCGCGCACCAGTAGTGGCCTTGCGCGTCGACCGTGGCGCCATCGGGCCGACCCCCGTAGCCGGGATCGCCCACGTTCCAGCCCGACGGCTTGGAAGGGAACTGGTGGAACACGCGCTCGTTCGACAGGCGGTTGTTCGCCGCGTCCCAGTCCCATGCCCGCACGAGGTGGCGCGGCGTGTCGGTCCAGTAGACCGTGTCCCCGGCGGGAGACCAGGCCAGGCCGTTGGCGGTGGTCACGCCGTCGGCCATTCGCTGCGCGCGCGGCGCGCCGGCGCGGCAATCCAGGCTGTAGAGCTCCCCGGCGGCCCGCGTCTTGGGTTCGAACACGGTGCCGGCCCAGAAGCGCCCCTGCGGGTCGGCCTTGCCGTCGTTGAAGCGGGTGTTGGTGGCGTCGTAGTCGAAGCGATGCAGCAGCGAGAGCTCGCCGCCCCACCCGTGCGCGCGGTACATGCCGTCGCGCAACGCGATCACCCAGCCGCCGCGGCGGGCCGGCGCGAAGCAACCCGGCTCCTGCGGCATGGCCCAGCTCTCGGCCGCGCCGCTGTCCGGGTCGGCCCGGCGCAGGCGGCGGCCGGGGATGTCGACCCAGTAGAGCCTGCGCTCACCGGGATGCCAGAAGGGCGACTCGCCCAGCCGGTCGGGCTGCGCGACGACGCTGCGCCAGGGGGTCGGTTGCGTGGCTGGGGACACGGCGCGATTGTGCGCGGGCGCCCCACGCCCGGGGGCTAGCCGTTACCATCCCTGCGAGCTTCCAACACATGACCTCATCCGTATCGTCCGCACAGAACAGCCTCATGCTGGTCGAGTCGGCGCGCTATGCCCTGCTGCGCCGCCTCGCTTTTTCCATCCGCCACCAGATGGTGGCCCACCTGCAGCCCATCGGCATGGTGACCGAGCTGCTGGAGCGCCGCCTGCGCATGCCCACGCCCGACATGGCCCAGGTGAACGACAGCGTGGCCAAGATCAACGGCCTGTCCAAGGCCGCCGCGCAGGACTCGCTGGACGTCATCACCTGGATGGCGCCCGAACCCGGGGCGACCGCGCCGCTCGACACGGTGGTCAAGGACACCGTGTCCCTGCTGCGCGGCAACTTCAGCTTCCGCGGCTTCTCGCTCAAGAGCGAGGGACCGGACCTTTCCCAGCCCGTGGGCCGCGCCGCGGCGCGCATGCTGCTGCCGGCCGCGCTGCTGGCGCTGACCGACCCGCGCGAAGGGCCGGCCGAAGTGGTCATTTCCGCGCGGCCCGGCGAGGACGTCGTGGTCGTCGAACTCGAAGTGCGCCGTGGCGAGGGCGAAGGCGGCTTCGAGAACCAGCTGTCGTACCGCGCCATCCAGTGGAACGAAGTCCAGGCCCTGGCCGGCGCCGAGGACGTCGAGGTCTCGCACACCGAAGACCGCGCGACCCTGACCTTCAACGTCCTGGAGTGAAGCTCCCCGGATGAAAAAAAGGGCCCGCCGAAGCGGGCCCAACATCCAAAGGAGAACTTGCTTTTCTCTCAAGCGCCCCGCCCTCGGCGGGACGCACCTGCCTCTCAGCGGTTGTACGCCGTCTCGCCGTGCGACGAGATGTCCAAGCCCTCGCGCTCTTCCTCTTCGGACACGCGCAGGCCGATCACCAGGTCGACGATCTTGTAGGCGATGAAGGCGACCACGGCGGACCAGACCACGGTGGTGAGCACGCCCTGGAACTGGATCCACACCTGGCCGGCGATGGAGTAGTCGGGGTTGACCTTGTTGGCCACGTAGTCGTACACGCCCGAGCCGCCCAGCGAGGGCGAGGCGAACACGCCGGTCAGCAGAGCGCCCAGGATGCCGCCCACGCCGTGCACGCCGAACACGTCCAGCGAGTCGTCGGCGCCCAGCAGGCGCTTGAGGCCGTTGACGCCCCACAGGCACAGCAGGCCGGCCAGCAGGCCGATCACGATGGAGCCCATCGGGCCGACGAAGCCGGCGGCCGGGGTGATGGCCACCAGGCCGGCGACGGCGCCGGACGCGGCGCCCAGCATCGAGGCCTTGCCCTTGGACAGCGCCTCGCCGGCGATCCAGGACAGGGTGGCGGCCGCGGTGGCGAACAGCGTGTTGACGAAGGCCAGGGAGGCGACACCGGTGGCTTCCAGGTTGGAGCCGGCGTTGAAGCCGAACCAGCCCACCCACAGCAGGGACGCACCCACCATGGTCAGCGTGAGGCTGTGCGGGGTCAGCGATTCCTTGCCGTAGCCGATGCGCTTGCCCAGCACGTAGGCGCCCACCAGGCCCGCCACGCCGGCGTTGATGTGCACCACGGTGCCGCCCGCGAAGTCGAGCGCGCCCTTGGCCCACAGCCAGCCGGCATTGGCCGTCACGGTCTCCAGCGTCTTGGCGTCGGTGATCGCATCCGGGCCGTCCCAGTACCAGACCATGTGCGCGATCGGCAGGTAGCTGAACGTGAACCAGAGGACCACGAAGAACAGCACCGCCGAGAACTTGATGCGCTCGGCGAACGAACCGACGATCAGCGCGCAGGTGATGGCCGCGAAGGTCGCCTGGAAGGCCACGAAGCTCAGCTCGGGGATGACCACGCCCTTGCTGAAGGTCGCGGCCACCGAGTCCGGCGTGATCCCGGCCAGGAACAGCTTGCTGAAGCCGCCCATGAACGCGCTGCCGCCCGTGAACGCGACGCTGTAGCCGTAGACGGCCCACAGCACGAAGATCAGGCAGCTGACGACGAACACCTGCATCAGCACCGACAGCATGTTCTTGCTGCGCACCAGGCCGCCGTAGAACAGCGCCAGGCCGGGCAGGATCATCAGCAGCACGAGGACCGTGCTGAACGTCAGGAACGCGGTGTCACCCTTGTTGGGCACGGGGGCCGCGGCAGCGGGGGCGGCCGCCCCCGGAGCAGCCGCGGCGGCGGCCGGGGCCGCCGTCGATGCCGCCGCCGGCGCCGCAGCGGCCGGTTCGCTGGCCGCTGCCGCGGGCGCGGTCGCGGCAGGAGCGGCCGGTGCCTGCGCCATCACGGCGGCGGACCCGGCCAGCAGACCCAGGCCCAGGGCCAGGGATGCGAGAAGCTTTCTCATGGTGGTCGTCTCTTTTCTGGGGATGGGGGACTACAGGGCGTCCTTGCCGGTCTCGCCGGTGCGGATGCGCACGACCTGCTCGAGGTCGTAGACGAAGATCTTTCCGTCGCCGATCTTCCCGGTGCGGGCAGCGCCCTCCACCGCTTCGATGACCCGGTCGACCAGGTCCTCGGACACGGCGGCTTCGATCTTCACCTTGGGCAGGAAATCGACCACGTACTCGGCGCCGCGGTACAGCTCCGTGTGGCCCTTCTGCCGTCCGAAGCCCTTGACCTCGGTGACCGTGATGCCCTGCACGCCGATGGCCGAGAGCGACTCGCGCACCTCGTCCAGCTTGAAGGGTTTGATGATGGCGGTGACCAGTTTCATGCGTTCTCCTTTCGGCAGTGGCTGCCGGAAATCAGAAGGAGTACTTGACGCCCAGCACCACGCCGGAGCGACCGAGGTTCTTGCCGTTGGGCGCCAGGTAGACGCCGCTGCTGTCGGTGTCGACCAGCGCCGCGCTGGCGGCCAGGCCGTTGCCGAAGTCCTTGTTCAGCGTGACCGAGTAATCGGTGTAGTCGGCCGCGCTGGTGTTCTTGACCTTCTGGTAGCCGATGTGCGGCACCACCGACCAGCCGCTGCCCATGTCGAAGGTGGCCGACAGGTCGACGTAGTAGCTGTTCTTGCTGTCGGCGAAGCCGAACAGGTTGCTGAAGGAGTGCGAGTACTTCAGCGTGGCCGGGCCGAAGGTGCCGGCGATGTAGCCTTCCTGCGTGTTGGGGCTGGTGGCCAGGCTGTGGTCGGGGTAGTTGTAGGTCAGCACGCCCACGTCCAGGCCCAGCGGGCCGGCGCCGAACTTGTAGCCGCCGTACACGTCGATCTCGACGTCCGCGCTGCCGCCGGCGTCCTTGATCCACTTGATGGTGGACGCCCAGGTGCCCACGTAGAAGCCGCTCTTGTGCGCGAAGTCGGCGCCGCCCTGCAGGGCTGGCTTCAGCCGCGACTGGGAGATGCCGCGGTAGCGGTAGTCGGTCACTGCGCCGACGTTGAAGGACAGGGTGTAGTCGGGTTCGGCCGCCTTCTGGGCGAGCGCGGCGCCGGACAGCACCAGGGAGGACAGCAGCACGGTGGCCTTGAGTTTCAGCATTGGGGTTCTCTCTCCGTCTTGAAAAAGTTTGTGCCTGCCCCACAAGCACGAGCCGTGCCACTCATCACAAGCCGGGTTGCAAAGACCAGCCCGACCGCAGCACGATCCTTAATGGGGCGTGTGACGGCCGCCTTCGGCCGGTCGCACCACGCAAGTGCGGCAACGCGCCTTGGTGCGCACCAACCGCGCCCATGCACGGAAAACGGGAGGATTCAAAGATGAGCTTGGCGCTGGTGCGCAGCCGCGCACTGCTGGGCCTGGAGGCCGCGCGGGTCGAGGTCGAGGTCCACTTGGCCAACGGGCTGCCGAGCTTCAGCCTGGTCGGGCTGGCCGATGTCGAGGTGAAGGAAGCGCGCGAGCGGGTGCGCTCGGCGCTGCAGACCTGCGGGCTGGATTTCCCGCACAACAAGCGCATCACGGTGAACCTGGCGCCGGCCGACCTGCCCAAGGATTCGGGCCGCTTCGACCTGCCGATCGCGCTGGGCATCCTGGCCGCGAGCGGGCAGCTCGACGGTGCGCGGCTGGCGGACTACGAGTTCGCGGGCGAGTTGTCGCTCTCGGGCGAGCTGCGGCCGGTGCGCGGCGCGCTGGCGATGAGCCTGGCCCTGCACGGCGCCGGTGAAGGCGCGCAACTGGTGCTGCCCTCGGGCAGCGCGGAGGAAGCGGCGCTGGTGCCCGGCTCACGCGTCTGGCGGGCGCGGCACCTGATGGATGTCGTGGGCCGGTTCCAGAACGGCGAGCCCGCCGAGCCGGGCGAGGGCTGGGTGCGGGTGGAGACACGGCCCCCGCCGGGACATGCCACCTATCCCGACCTTTCGGACGTCAAGGGCCAGGGCGGTGCCAAGCGCGCGCTGGAGATCGCCGCGGCCGGAGGGCACAGCGTGCTGCTGATCGGGCCGCCCGGGTCGGGCAAGTCCATGCTGGCGCAGCGTTTCGCGGGGCTGCTGCCGCCGATGGAGGTAGGCGAGGCGCTGGAGAGCGCGGCGCTCGCGAGCCTGGGCGGGCGGTTCAGCCTGGAGCGCTGGTCGGTGCGGCCGACGTGCAGTCCGCACCATTCGGCCAGCGCCGTGGCCCTGGTCGGCGGCGGCTCGCCGCCGCGGCCGGGCGAAATCTCGCTGGCGCACCGGGGCGTGCTGTTCCTGGATGAGTTGCCGGAGTTTCCGCGCGCGGCGCTGGAGGCGCTGCGCGAACCGCTGGAGACGGGGCACATCACCATCGCACGGGCGGCACGGCGAGCCGAGTTTCCGGCGTGCTTCCATTTGATTGCGGCGATGAACCCTTGCCCGTGCGGCTGGCTGGGGGCGCCGCACCGCAACTGCCGCTGTGCGCCCGATCAGATCAGCCGGTACCAAGGCAAGCTTTCGGGTCCCCTGCTGGACCGGATCGACTTGCATGTGGAGGTGCCGGCGATCGCGCCGCAGGAGTTGCTGTCGGCGACGGCGGGCGAATCGACGGGGCAGGTGCGGGCGCGCTGCATTGCGGCGCGCAACCGCGCGCTGGTGCGCCAGGGAAAAGCGAACCACGAGCTGCAAGGCGCGGAAGTCGACCAGCATGTGCGACTGGATCCCGCCGCGGCCGCGTTCGTGGACCATGCCGCGGCACGCCTGGCGTGGAGTGCGCGGGCGACGCACCGGGCGTTGAAGGTGGCGCGCACGATCGCAGACCTGTGCGCTTGTGATCGGATCGAAGTCGCGCACGTCGCGGAGGCGGTTCAGCATCGGCGAGGCTTGCTGGCCGCCCAGTAGCCTCCCCAAAAACCGACGCCCGGCGCACATCGCGTGCGCCGGGCGCCAGCAGCCACCGGATCGGGCGGCTATCGAGCCACTCAGTTCTGCTTGAAGACGAGAAGGCGGTTGTTGCCTTGGTCGATGACCAGAAGCTTGCCCTGATGGAAGGTGATGCCGTAGGGGCTGTCCAGCGACTGGGCCGACTCGAACGAGTTATCGAGGTCGTTGCGCAGGAAGTCTCTCTGGCCAAGGACGACGTTGGCCGCTTGCCCGTCCTGGGCGGGCCACCCATTCCAGATCAGGACCCGGTTCTGGCCGTCGGAGACGGCAAGGTGCTTCTCGTCCGCGGCGACCGCGCGGGGGAACTCCAGCGAGTCGTCCTGGGGTCCATTCCTGACCGCCGAGTCGAAGTCCGCCTGACCCAGAACGCGACTCGCGTTCTGGCCAAGCTGGATCCCGCGGATGTCGTCCCAGAGCAGCACCCGATGGTTGCCCGAGTCCACCACGGCCAGCCGGGTGTCATCGCTCCAGATCCCGTCCGGAGCACGAAGGGTGTTCCTATGGGGAGTGAAGCCGCCGCCACGGTTCGGGGCACAGTTGCCAAAGCTGCTCTGTCCGAGCACCGTGTCCGCGCGCCGGCCCTGTTCTTCGACCGTGGGGACACTGTTCCAGATCAGCACCCTCGAGTTTCCGGTATCGGCCACGATCAGCTTGCCTTGGGGCGTGACATACGCCGCCCGGGGCCCGTTGAGGCTGAAGCCATCGCATTCCGGATCACGCGAGTCCATGTTTGGCTGGCCGACAACCACCGTCGGCCTCGCGCCGAAATCCGTCGGAACGGCTTCGTAGATGAGGACGCGGTGCGCCGAGGTGTCCGCCACCACCATTCTTCCCGCGCGCACGGAGACGGAATTCGGCGAGGCAAAGCCGTCCGGCAGTCCGTTGTCCCCTCCGCTGAGAGCGTCCGGCTGTCCCACTACGAATGCCGCACCTTGCTGCTGCCCGTCCGGAACCTGCGCGAGGACCAGCACACGCTGGTTCGCGGTGTCGGCTATGAACACCTTTCCATCATCGGCCACGGCGATGCTGGCCGGATCGAACAGTGTCGCCCCGCTCGGCATGTCCGCGCCCCCATTCGGACCGGCGGACTCGAAGCCTTGCTGTCCAAAGACAGCCGCGGCGGCCGCGAAACTCTGGAAGCTCGTTGCCGGAGGCTCCACGGGCGGCGGGGCCACGGGGGGCGGAGCGCCAGCCCCGCCATCGCCGCCCCCATCCCCCCCACCGCCGCCGCCACATGCGGTGACGGCAACGCTCAAGCCGACGGTAAGGAAAAGCAGGCTGAGGGCCGACGCTGTGGTCCGCCGGGCTACCGACTTCTGCATGGGAGGACTCCTGTGAATGAAAAGCCCAGGAGCTTCTTTGCCGCTGGCCCTCTCCCCAAGTCAGAAGGTCACGGCGACGCGCGCGAGCGCTCGGCAAAGGCGCTCAAGAACGACGCCAGAGGAGCCGCAGAGGGGGAATGCCGACGAAGCGAATCCCGTCAGCGGTAGCGAGCGTCTCGCCGGGACTGTGCACGCGCTCCAGCCAAGCGAGTGCCACCCACCGCTCGCAGGTGCGGCTTCCCGCCTGGCGCCAGCGGAGGCTCCTCCCGCGAGTGCGAGGCCGTGTTCCGCCTCCACGTCTCCTGCGACGCCTTCGCGCAACTCGCCGCGAACAGCAGCACGGCCGAAGAGAAGTAGATCCACATCAGCAGCACCACCAGCGCCCCTGCCGCGCCATAGGCCGACACCACGGCCGCCGTCGCCAGGTACAGCGCCAGCAACTGCCGCCCGACGCTGAACAGCACCGCCCCCATCACCGCGCCTAGCACCAGAAACCGCAGGCGCGGCTTGGGTCCCGCGCTCAGCCGCATGAGCGACACGAACAGCGCGGTGCACAGCCCGAACGCCACCGCCTCGTTCACCACGCGCAGCAAGGTCTCCAGCAGGAAGAACCGCCCCAGCCAGCCGGAGAACACGGTGATCAGCGTGGACACGACCAGCGACACCAGCAGCAGGAACCCGAAGGCGAGGATGTAGGCCACGCCGCGCAGCCGCAGCGAAGCCGAATGCCGCCAGCCCGGCCGCGCGGGGGGCCCGCCATCGGCCCACACGCGCGCGAAGGCCTCCTGCAGTTCGCCGAACACGCCGGTCGCGCCGAACAGCAGCACGCCGAAGCCGGCCAGCGTCGCCACCAGGCCCTCGGAGGGTTGCTGCGCACTGTCCAGCGCCTGTTGCACCACGGCCGCGCCCTGCGGCCCGACGATCGAGCCGATCTGGGCCACCAGGGTCTGCGCCAGCATCTGCCGGTCCATCCACCAGCCCAGCACGCCCACCATCACCAGCAGCAGCGGCGCCAGGCTGAGGATGCCGTAGAAGGACATGGCGGCGCTCATGCGCATGCCGCCGGCGTCGCTCCAGAGCTGCGCCGCGTGGTACAGCGGCTGGGCCGGGCGCGCCGCGCGACGCAGCCAGGGGGGCACGAGATCCTTCGGAGCCATGCCGCAGCTTGCGCGGCACGCGGGGGGCACGCTATCGGCGGTGGCTAGGGGATCGAGTCGGACCGCGCCGACGCCAGCGGCGCGCCGGGGCGCGTCAGAGGTTGGGCGCCAGCATCCGCTCGAGCTGGGCCATTTCCTCGCCGCGGCGGCGGGCCTGGTCTTCCAGCTGGTCGCGGCCGATGCGGCCCACGTTGAAGTACGTGCTGTCCGGATGGCTCAGGTAGAAGCCGCTGACGCTGGCCGCGGGCGTCATCGCCATGCTCTCGGTCAGGCCCATGCCCACGTCCTGCGCCTGCAGCAGGCGGAACATGTCGCCCTTGACGCTGTGGTCCGGGCAGGCCGGGTAGCCCGGCGCGGGGCGGATGCCCTTGTACTTCTCGCCGACCAGGTCCTCGTTGGACAGGTGCTCGTCGGCCGCGTAGCCCCAGAGATCCTTGCGCACCCGCTCGTGCAGGCATTCGGCGAAGGCCTCGGCCAGCCGGTCGGCCAGGGCCTTGAGCATGATGGCCGAGTAGTCGTCGTGGTCCTTGAGGAAGTACTGCTCCTTGGCGTCGGAGCCGATGCCAGCGGTGACCGCGAAGACGCCGACATAGTCCTCGCGCACGCCCCGGGGCGCGACGAAGTCGGCCAGCGACCGGCTCGGGCGCATCACGCCGTCGATCGCCTGCTTCTCGGCCTGCTGGCGCAGCCCGTACCAGGTGAGCGCGACCTGCTCGCGCGACTCGTCGGTGTAGAGCTGGATGTCGTCGTCGTTCACGCTGTTGGCCGGCCAGAAGCCCATGACGGCGTTGGCCGTGAGCCAGCGGCCCTCGACCAGCCGCTTGAGCATGCGCTGGCCGTCGGACAACACCCGCACCGCCTCGCTGCCCACGACCTCGTCCTTGAGGATGCCCGGGAACGACCCCGCCAGGTCCCAGGTCTGGAAGAACGGGCCCCAGTCGATGTACCTCACCAGCTCGGCCAGGTCGAAGTTGCGGAACAGGCGCCGGCCGATGAACTTGGGCCTGGGCGGCGTGTAGGCCGACCAGTCCACCGGCGTCTTGTTGGCGCGCGCCTTGGCCAGCGGCCACAGCGGCACCTGCTTCTTGCTCGCGTGCAGCTGGCGCACCTTCACGTAGTCGGCCTCGACCTCGGTGATGAACCGGGCCGCCTGCTCGGACAAGAGGTTCTGCGCCACGCCCACGCTGCGCGAGGCGTCCGGCACGTAGACCACCGGGCCTTCGTAGTGCGGCGCGATCTTCACCGCCGTGTGCACGCGGCTGGTGGTGGCGCCGCCGATCAGCAGCGGGATCTTGCGCAGTCGGAAGTGGTCGTCCTTCTGCATCTCGCTGGCGACGTACTGCATCTCCTCCAGCGAGGGCGTGATCAGGCCCGACAGGCCGACGATGTCCGCGCCCTCGACCTTGGCCCGGGCCAGGATCTCGTGGCAGGGGACCATCACGCCCATGTTCACGACTTCGAAGTTGTTGCACTGGAGCACGACGGTCACGATGTTCTTGCCGATGTCGTGCACGTCGCCCTTGACGGTGGCGATGATGATCTTGCCCTTGGCCCGCACGTCCTGGCCCGCGGCCTCCTGCTGCTGCTTCTCTTCCTCGATGTAGGGGATGAGGTGCGCCACCGCCTGCTTCATCACGCGCGCCGACTTCACCACCTGGGGCAGGAACATCTTGCCGGCACCGAACAGGTCGCCCACGATGTTCATCCCGTCCATCAGCGGCCCCTCGATCACGTGCAGCGGGCGCCCGCCGTCCTTGAGCACGGCCTGGTAGACCTCTTCCGTGTCCTCGACAATGTGGTCGGTGATGCCGTGCACCAGCGCGTGGGACAGGCGCTGGCCCACCGGCAGCTGGCGCCACTCGTTGCGCTTGCCCTCGTCGCGCGCCGCGCCCTTGGCCTGCTCGGCGATCTCCACCAGCCGCTCTCCGGCGTCCGGGCGGCGGTTGAGGACCACGTCCTCGACCCGCTCGCGCAGCTGCGGCTCGACGTCGTCGTACACGCCCACCATGCCGGCGTTGACGATGCCCATGTCCATGCCGGCCTGGATCGCGTGGTAGAGGAAGACGGTGTGGATGGCCTCACGCACCGGGTCGTTGCCGCGGAAGGAGAAGCTCACGTTCGACACGCCGCCCGACACCTTGGCGCCGGGCAGGTTCTTCTTGATCCAGCGGGTGGCCTCGATGAAGTCCACCGCGTAGTTGTTGTGCTCCTCGATGCCGGTGGCGATGGCGAAGACGTTGGGGTCGAAGATGATGTCCTCGGGCGCGAAGCCCACTTCGTCCACCAGGACCCGGTAGGCGCGCTCGCAGATCTCGATCTTGCGTTCGTAGCTGTCGGCCTGGCCCTTCTCGTCGAAGGCCATCACCACGGCCGCGGCACCGTAGCGCCGCACCAGCGTGGCCTGGCGCCTGAACTCGGCCTCGCCTTCCTTCATGGAGATCGAGTTGACGATGCCCTTGCCCTGCAGGCAGCGCAGGCCGGCTTCGATCACCTCCCACTTGGAGCTGTCGACCATCACCGGCACGCGGGCGATGTCGGGCTCGCTGGCGATCAGGTTGAGGAAGCGCACCATGGCCGCCTTGCTGTCCAGCATGGCCTCGTCCATGTTGACGTCGATGACCTGGGCGCCGTTCTCCACCTGCTGCCGCGCCACGGCCAGCGCCTTCTCGAACTCCCCCGCCAGGACCATGCGGGCGAAGGCCTTGGAGCCGGTGACGTTGGTGCGCTCGCCGACGTTGACGAACAGGCTGCCGGGGCCGATGGCGACCGGCTCCAGGCCGGCAAGCTTCAGCGGGGGGGCGTGGGGGGTTGGGGACATCTTGCTCACCTTCGTCTGGACCTGCGGCAGGCGCCGCGTCGAGGTGAGCGTCGTTGTGGGTCTCAAGCCTGACGCCGGCGGGACCGGCGCTGCAACGCTCCTTGAGAGCCCGTCATTTTAGCTACAGGGTCGGCGTGCAGAATCCGGCGCAGTCTTTGTCCCCAGGAGCCTCAATCATGTCCTTTCGCATGGGCCGCCGCCGCCTGCTCACCGCCGCCGCCGCCACGCTCGCGCTGCCCGCCTTCGCCCAGTCGGGTGGCAGCGGTTCGCCGATCCGCATCCTGGTGGGCTTCCCGCCTGGCGGCGGCACCGACGCCATCGCCCGCACGCTGGCCGACAAGCTGAAGGACTCGCTCGGCCAGCCGGTCGTGGTGGACAACCGCGCCGGCGCCGGCGGGCAGATCGCCGCGCAGGCGCTCAAGGCCGCGCCCGCGGACGGGCATACGCTTTTCCTGTCGCACGACCACACCATCTCCATCCTGCCGCTGGTGACGAAGAACCCGGGGTTCGACCCGGCGCGCGACTTCGTGCCGGTGGCCGGCTTCGCCACCTTCGTGAACGCGCTGGCGCTGTCGGGCGGCACGCCGGCGAAGACGATGCCCGAGTACGTGAGCTGGGTGAAGTCGCAGGGCGGCCGCGGCAACGTGGGCGTGCCCGCGCCGGCCTCGGTGCCGGAGTTCGCGGTCAAGGTGATCGGCCAGAAATACGGCCTGGACCTGCAGGCCGCGCCCTACCGCGGCAGCGCGCCCATGATGGCCGACATGCTGGGCAACCAGATCGGCGCCGGTGTCGGCTCCATCCCCGACTTCATCGAGAACCACAAGGCCGGCAAGATCCGCGTGGTGGCGGTGATGGGCAGCGCCCGCCAGGCCGCCGTGCCCGACGCACCCACCTTCGCCGAGCTGGGCATTTCCGGCTTCAAGAACGTGCCCTACTACGGTCTGTTCGCGCCCGCGGGCACGCCGCAAGCGGCGATCGATCGCGTAGGCGTGGCGTTGTCCGAGGTGATCGCCATGTCCCAAGTGCGCGAGCGCCTTACCGGCATGGGCCTGAACGTGGGCTACCAGTCGCAGCAGCAACTGGCCAGCCGCGAGCGGGCCTACACCGAGGCCTGGGCCAGGATCATCAAGGCCAGCGGGTTCCAGCCACAGTGAGGCTCGCCGGCGCGGGCGCCGCAAACGGCCTCGTCGTCGGCGGACCTACAGCGCCGCCCGACGCCGCCTGACAGACGTTTTCAGGGCCGCGGCCAGAGACTGGCCCCCATGGGTCTCCCCGACCTGCCCACTTACGCCTGGCCGTTCATCCTGGCCGTGGTGGCGGCTGTGTACGGAAGGCTGGTTGCGGATCGGGTGGACGACGACACCGGCTCCCTGCCGGGCTGGATCCTGTACGCCGTCGCGGTGGGGTGCCTGGTCGCCGGCCTGGCCACGTGGTGGCTCAGCTAGCACGCATAGTCCCGGCCCGCGGGCCGGGACGGCCAGATCAGGCCGCTTCCTTGTAGAAGAATTCGCGCTGCCGGCTGCGCGCCGGCAGCGGCGCGACGGCCTCGCCGATCGCCGCGATGTGCTCGGGCGTGGTGCCGCAGCAGCCGCCCACGATGTTGACCAGCCCCTCGGCCGCGAACTCGCGCAGCAGCCGAGCGGTGACGTCGGGCGTCTCGTCGAAGCCGGTTTCGCTCATCGGGTTGGGCAGGCCGGCGTTGGGGTAGCAGCTGATGAAGGTGTCGGGCGCGGCCTTGGCCAGCTCCTGGATGTAGGGGCGCATCAGGGCCGCCCCCAGCGCGCAATTGAGGCCCACGGCCAGCGGCTGCGCGTGGCGAACGCTGTACCAGAACGCGGTGACCGTCTGGCCGCTGAGGATGCGGCCCGAGGCGTCGGTGACCGTGCCGCTGATGATGACCGGCAGGCGCTCGCCGCTGCGCTCGAAGTACTCGTCGATCGCGAACAGCGCCGCCTTGGCGTTGAGCGTGTCGAAGATGGTTTCCACCAGCAGCAGGTCGACGCCGCCGTCCACCAGGCCTTCGACCTGCTCGTAGTACGAGGCGCGCAGCTGCTCGAAGTCGACGTTGCGTGCGCCGGGGTCGTTCACGTCCGGGCTGATGCTGGCGGTGCGCGGCGTGGGGCCGAGCGCGCCGGCGACGAAGCGGGGCTTGTCCGGGGTGCTGAACTTGTCGGCGGCCTCGCGCGCGATGCGCGCGGACTCGAGGTTCAGCTCGCGCGACAGGTGGCCCAGGCCGTAGTCGTCCTGCGCCAGCGCGTTGGCGCCGAAGGTGTTGGTCTCGATGATGTCCGCGCCCGAGGCCAGGAAGCCTTCGTGGATGTCGCGGATCACCTGCGGCCGCGTGAGCACCAGGATCTCGCCGTTGTTCTTCAGGTCCTTGGCGTGGTCGCGGAAGCGCTCGCCGCGGAAGTCGGCCTCGGTGAGCTTGAAGCGCTGGATCATGGTGCCCATCGCGCCATCCAGGATGAGGATGCGCTGCTCGAGCAGCGCCGGCAGGGTCTGGCCGCGGGTGTAGGCGATGGACTTCATGTTGCCACCGATTGTAGGAAGACGGCATCGACCACGCCGCAGCAGGGAGAATCGCGCCATCGTGACCACCGCCTCCACCGTCCTTCGCGAAGTCTTCGGCTACGAGAGCTTCCGCGGCCCGCAGGCCGAGATCGTCGACCACGTCGTCGCCGGCGGCGACGCCCTCGTGCTCATGCCCACCGGCGGCGGCAAATCGCTGTGCTACCAGGTGCCGGCCATCGTGCGGCAGCGCGCCGGCCAGGGCGTGACCATCGTGGTCTCGCCCCTGATCGCGCTGATGCACGACCAGGTGGGCGCACTGCACGAGGCGGGCGTCGCCGCGGCCTTCCTCAACTCGTCGCTCGGCTACGAAGAGGCGGCCGACGTCGAGCAGCGCCTGACCCGCGGCGAGATCACGCTGCTGTACGCGGCGCCCGAGCGGGTGACCACGCCGCGCTTCCTGGCGCAGCTGGACGCGTTGCAGTCGCGCGGGCAGCTGGCCCTGTTCGCCATCGACGAGGCGCATTGCGTCAGCCAGTGGGGCCACGACTTCCGGCCGGAGTACCGCGGCCTCACGGTGCTGCACGAGCGCTACCCGCGCGTGCCGCGCATCGCCCTGACCGCCACCGCCGACGCGCTCACGCGCGAGGACATCGTCGAGCGGCTGCAGCTGCAGGAGGCGCGCAAGTTCGTCAGCAGCTTCGACCGGCCCAACATCCGCTACCGTATCGCCGAGAAGAAGGAGCCGTCGGCCCAGCTGGCGCGCTTCATCGCCGAGGAGCACGAGGGCGACGCCGGCGTCGTGTACTGCCAGTCGCGCAAGCGCGTGGAGGAGACGGCGCAGATGCTGTGCGAGCGGGGCGTGGACGCCCTGCCCTACCACGCGGGGCTGGACGCCGCGGTGCGCCAGCGCCACCAGGACCGGTTCCTGCGCGACGACGGCGTGGTGATGGTGGCCACCGTCGCCTTCGGCATGGGCATCGACAAGCCCGACGTGCGCTTCGTCGCGCACCTGGACATGCCCAAGAACATCGAGGGCTACTACCAGGAGACCGGCCGCGCCGGGCGCGACGGCCTGCCGTCCCAGGCGTGGATGCTGTACGGGTTGCAGGACGTGGTGAACCAGCGCCGCATGATCGACGAGAGCCCGGCCGGCGAGGAGCACAAGCAGGCCATGCGCGGCAAGCTCGATGCGCTGCTGGCGCTGGCCGAGGCCACCGACTGCCGGCGCGTGCGGCTGCTCGCCTATTTCGGCGAGGCATCGCAGCCTTGCGGCAATTGCGACAACTGCCTGGCGCCGCCGCAGGTGTGGGACGGCACGGATGCGGCCCGCAAGCTGCTGTCGACCGTCTACCGCGTGCAGCAGGCCAGCGGCATCGGCTTCGGCGCCGGCCACATCATGGACATCCTGCGCGGCAAGACGACCGAGAAGGTGACGCAGTACGGGCACGACCGCGTCTCCACCTTCGGCCTGGGCGCCGCCTTCAGCGAGCAGCAGCTGCGCGGCGTGATGCGCCAGCTGATCGCGGTCCGTGCGCTGGCGGTGGATTCGGAGGCGTTCAACACGCTGCGGCTGACGGAAGGATCGCGCGCCGTGCTGCGCGGCGATCTTCCGGTGCTGCTGCGGGAATCGGTGGCCCAGCCGGGCGGGCGCAAGCGGCGGGAGCGCACGGGGTCTTCGCCAGGCAGCGCCGTGGCCGCGGGCCTGAGCGACAGCGGCCAGGCGCGCTTCGCGGCGCTCAAGGCCTGGCGCGCGGAGGTGGCGCGCTCGCACAACCTGCCGGCGTACGTGATCTTCCACGACGCGACGCTGGCGGCCATCGCGGCGCTGGCGCCGACGTCGGTGGAGCAGCTGGAAGGTGTCAGCGGGATCGGGGCGCGCAAGCTGGAGGCGTATGGGGAAGAGGTGATACGGGTGCTGCAGGGCGTTTGAAAAACACCGTCGCCCCCTGATCCGTCATTCCCGCGAAGGCGGGAATCCAGGGGGCGCAGGGCACAAAAAGTCGGAAGCACTGGATGCCCGCCTTCGCGGGCATGACGGGGAGTTGGGACGGACCGAAGCCGAACCTCAGCTCGTGAACCCGATGCTGCGCGACTCGCGCACTTCCGGCTTGATGCGGTGCTCGGCCTCGAGCTGTTCCAGGAATTCCAGCGGCCCGAAGTCGGGGGCCGCCAGGATGTCCACCTGCCGTTTCACCGCCGCGAAGTCGCCGGGGCACAGCTGGTCCAGTCGCGCGAGCCGGCCGCGGATCTCCCCGTTCAACGCATCGACGTCGCCGCCCAGCGCCTCGTTGATGAACATGGTTTCGCGCTGGGCCGCCGTCAGCGGCTTGAAGCGGATCTTGAAGGTGAAGCGCCGCAGCGCGGCCTGGTCGATGCGGTCCAGCAGGTTGGTGGTGCAGACGAAGATGCCGGCGAAGCGCTCCATGCCCTGCAGCATCTCGTTCACTTCCGTCACCTCGTAGGTGCGCTGCGCGCCGCGGCGGTCCTGCAGGAAGCTGTCGGCCTCGTCCAGCAGCAGCACCGACTTCTCGTCCTCGGCCTCGCGGAACATGGCGGCCATGTTCTGTTCGGTCTCGCCGACGAACTTGCTCATGAGGTCGCTGGCCTGCTTGACCAGCAGCGGCCGGTCGACCTGGCGCGCGATGTGTTCGGCCAGCGCTGTCTTGCCGGTGCCCGGCGCGCCGTAGAAGCACAGGGTGCCGTGGCCGCGCGCCTTGAGCGCCTCCACGATGCGCGTCACCTCGAAGCGGCTCTCCACGTTCAGCATCCCCAGGTCGTAGGTGGTGACACTGGGGCGCTGGGCGCCCGGCGCGCGGTTGCCCAGCGCCTGGTCGGCGTTGCGCAACTGGCGCTCGATCAGCTGCTCCACCGGCGTGGCCGTCCCCGAGGCGAGACCCGCGAAGCGCACCGCGGTGCGGATCTGCGCCGGCGTCAGGCCCTTGCGTTCCGTCAGCTTGGCGACGAAGTCGTCGGACACGGCCACGCCCTCCAGCGTCTTGCGCACCAGGCCTTCGCGCGCGCCGGGCGGCGGCGACGTCAGCTCCAGGTGGTAGGCGAAGCGGCGGCGGAAGGCCGGGTCGATCTGCTCGATGCGGTTGGTGACCCACAGCGTGGGCACCGGGTTGGACTCCAGGATCTGGTTGACCCAGGCCTTGCCGCTCACGCTGCCGTTGGACGGCGCGGCCACCTGCTCGGCGCGCGCGATCAGCTGCGCGGCCTCGGAGCTGATGGGCGGGAACACGTCCTCGACCTCGTCGAACAGCAGGGCCGCCTGAGCGCTGCCCTTGAGGAACACCTGCGCGATCTGCAGCGAGCGGTAGCGGTCGCGGCCGGACAGCGAATTCCCGTCGCGGTCCGCGTACTCCACCTCGAACAGCTCCAGCCCCGCGGCCTGCGCCACCACCTTGGCCAGCTCGGTCTTGCCGGTGCCGGGCGGGCCGTACAGCAGCACGTTGACGCCCGGTTCCTTGCGGTCGACCGCGTTGCGCAGCAGCGCACACAGCACCTGCGCGTCCTCCTGCACGAAGGCGAAGTCGGCCAGGGCCAGGTCGCTCTTGGCGCTGGGGCGGGTGAACACCGCCATCAGCTCGCTCTGGTCGCGGTATTCGCGCATCAGCACCGGTGGCAGCTTCTCGCTGACCTTCATCAGGTCGGCCAGGTCGGTGATGTTGTGCTCGGAGATCAGGTTCTCCACCAGCCCGATGCGCTCCAACCGCGAGCCGGCCCGCAGCGCCTCGCCGACGTCCGCGGCGTTGACGCCGGCGATGTCGGCGATGGCGGCATAGGCCTCGGGCGCGTTGTTCACCTTGAACTCGACCAGGATGCTGCGCAGGTCGCGCTGGTAGCGCGCCAGCGTGCCGTACAGCAGCAGCGCCCGCTCGGCCTTGTTGAGCTGCAGCAGGCCGGAGAGCGCGTCGATGTTCTTCTCCACCAGGGTGGACTGCTTCTTCAGCGCATGGGTCAGCCATTCGCCGGTGACGGTGAGCACCGAAAGCAGGTCCTTGGGCTGGTCCTTGGCGTACTCGTCCAGGTAGAAGAAGAGCGTGCCTTCCTCGTAGGGCCCGCGCCAGACGCCGTGGCGGTCCAGGAACTCGGGGGTGGACAGCTGCTCGTGGCCGCGCCAGAACTCGTTGTCCTTGCAGCGGCGCCCCAGGAATTCGCGCAGCCGGCCCAGCGCGGGGGCCGGCCACACCAGGTGCCGGCCGGCCAGCGCCAGCAGGCCATTGAGGTCGCGGCGCACGTTGAACTTGCCGCCCTGCTTGGCCGCCAGCGTCAGCACGAAGTGCGAACACATGAGGTCGAGCACGGGCGCGTCCTTCAGCCCCGGCGAGGGAAGCATCTGCAGATCGACCGTACGCTTGACCATGAGGCCGGGCTCCAGGGTTCAGGATTCGCGACGCCTACGATAACTCGGCTTCACCCCGCGTGGAAGGCATTCGCCGCCGCCGGTCGCCCCGCCCGGCCGCACGACAATGCGGCCATGCTCGAACTCGCCGACATCCGCGCCGCCGCCGGCCGCCTGCAGGGCCAGGTGCTGCGCACGCCCTGCGTCGCTTCGCAGACGCTTTCACAGCTCACCGGGGCCCGCGTCTTCCTCAAATTCGAGAACCTGCAGTTCACCGCCTCCTTCAAGGAGCGGGGGGCCTGCAACAAGCTGACCCAGCTCAGCGAGACGGAACGCGCCCGCGGCGTGATCGCGATGAGCGCCGGCAACCACGCGCAGGGCGTGGCGTACCACGCGCAGCGGCTCGGGCTGCGGGCGGTGATCGTCATGCCGCGATTCACGCCCGGCGTGAAGGTGGAACGCACCCGGGGCTTTGGCGCTCAGGTGGTGCTGCATGGCGACACGCTGGACGAGGCGCGCGGCCATGCGCTGAAGCTGGCCGAAGAACAGGGCCTGACCTTCGTCCACCCGTACGACGACGAGGCCATCGTCGCCGGCCAGGGGACGGCAGCGCTGGAGATGCTGGAAGACGTGCCGGAGCTCGAGACCCTGGTGGTGTCGGTGGGCGGCGGCGGGCTGATCGCGGGCATGGCGCTGGCCGCCAAGGCCCTCAAGCCCGGCATCGAGGTCGTGGGCGTGCAGACCCTGCGCTTTCCCAACATGTACAACGCGGTCAAGCAGGCCACGCTGCCGCAGGGCGTGTCCACGATCGCCGAGGGCATCGCGGTGGGCACGCCGGGCAAGATCCCGCGCGCCATCATCGAGCGCTTCGTCGACGACATCCTGCTGGTGGACGAGGGCGACATCGAGCAGGCCATCGTGCTGCTGCTGGAGATCGAGAAGACCCTGGTCGAGGGCGCCGGCGCCGCGGGCCTGGCGGCGATGCTCAAGCACCCCGAGCGCTTCCGCGGCCGCACCGTCGGGCTGGTGCTGGGCGGCGGCAACATCGACCCGATGCTGCTGGCGGCCATCATCGAGCGCGGCATGGCCCGCGCCGGGCGGCTGGCCCGCATCCGGGTCTGCGCCCGCGACGTGCCGGGGTCGCTGGCGCGCATCACGGCCACGGTGGCCGAGGCCGGCGCCAACGTCGACGAGGTCCACCACCAGCGCGCCTTCACCATGCTGGCGGCGCAGAACGTGGAGATCGAGCTGGTGATCCAGACCCGCGGCCCGCAGCACATCGAGGCGGTGCTGGACGCCCTGCACGCCGCAGGCTTCGAGGCCGAGCGCCAGTAGGCGCACCTGCTTATCATCCGCCGCCATGACGCTCGACCAGCTGGATGCCGCCCTTCCCGAGTACTTCGCGCCCTGGGTGCAGGCGCTGGGCCTGCGCGCCGAGGCCTTCGACGCCGACAGCGTGACGCTGCGCCTGCCGCAGAGCGACCAGCTCTCGCGCACCGGCAACATGCTGTGCGGCCAGGCCATGATGGCCGCGGCCGACACGGCGATGGTGCTGGCGCTGATCAACCAGTCCGGCGGCTTCCGCCCCTGCACCACGGTGCAGATGAACACCAGCTTCCTGCGCCCGCTGTCGGGCCAGGACGCCCTGGTGCAGGCGCGGATCGTGCGCGCCGGCAAGGCGCTGGCCTTCGGCGAGATCGACATCCGCGGCGCGCAGGACGGCAAGAGCGTCTGCCGGGCCAGCACCACGTACGCCCTGCTCTAGCGCCGCGCGCGGATTAGAATCGTCGGTTTCCGAACCCCCAACCGCACGACAGCAATGGCCAGCACCGAACACCGCCACAGCCACGGCGAATCCCACGAGCCCGAGGACACCGTCGAAGCCATCGTCCCCCTGATGCCGATCGTGCTGCCCGTCGTGGGCGGCGTGCTGATGTTCCTGCTGGCGTTCATCGCCATCTACATGGCCTGATCCGCGCCCCCGACAGACTCTTCCGTGGACAGCCCGGACCGTGCAAACGGCCGGGCTGTTTGCTTTTGACTGCCGCGCTTCGGCGTTGCGCATAACCCCATGCATGTTTTGCATGGTTTCGGGCAGTTGCGGAAGCCAAGTCCAGTTGCCCCTCCCTAGAATCCACGATTCCAGCCGACCCGCGGACGGTGACTGAAGCCCTTGCAGCGACCCTGTCGCCCTGGGCGAACACCCCGCACGCCGACTGAGCCAAGCCCGGTTTCAAAAAGGCGCGCCCGGCCCGATTGCAGAGCTCCACCTTCCTGAAACCCGGTTTTCAATTCAGGAGCTTTGTGCCAATGAACTCACCCGTGATGCAGGGGTTGAACCTCAACGCCCCTTCGTACGTCCGAAACGCCCGGCTCATCGCCTGGGTCGCGGACATGGTCGCCCTGTGCAAGCCCGACTCCGTCTACTGGTGCGACGGCAGCCAGGAGGAATACGACCGCCTGTGCCAGCAGCTGGTGGACGCCGGCACCTTCAAGAAGCTGGACCCGGTCAAGCGCCCCGGCTCCTACCTGGCCTGGTCGGATCCCAGCGACGTCGCCCGCGTGGAGGACCGCACCTTCATCTGCTCGCGCACCAAGGAAGAAGCCGGCCCCACCAACAACTGGATGGACCCGGCGCAGATGCGCGCCACCCTGCAGCCCCTGTTCGACGGCTGCATGCGCGGCCGCACCATGTACGTGGTGCCGTTCTCCATGGGCCCGCTGGGCTCGCCCATCGCCCACGTCGGCATCGAGCTGTCCGACAGCCCGTACGTGGCGGTGAACATGAAGATCATGACCCGCATGGGCAAGGCGGTGTACGAGGTGCTGGGCGTGGACGGCGAGTTCGTTCCCTGCGTGCACACCGTCGGCGCGCCGCTGGAGCCGGGCCAGCAGGACGTGTCCTGGCCCTGCAACAAGACCAAGTACATCGTCCACTACCCGGAGACGCGCGAGATCTGGTCGTACGGCTCGGGCTACGGCGGCAATGCGCTGCTGGGCAAGAAGTGCTTCGCCCTGCGCATCGCCTCCACCATGGGCCGCGACGAAGGCTGGCTGGCCGAGCACATGCTGATCCTGGGCGTGACCAACCCCGAGGGCCGCAAGTACCACGTGGCGGCGGCCTTCCCCTCGGCCTGCGGCAAGACCAACTTCGCCATGCTGATCCCGCCCAAGGGCTTCGAGGGCTGGAAGGTCACGACCATCGGCGACGACATCGCCTGGATCAAGCCGGGCCCGGGCGGGCGCCTGTACGCCATCAACCCGGAAGCGGGCTACTTCGGCGTGGCGCCGGGCACCAACACGGACACCAATCCGAACTGCATGGCCAGCCTGGACAAGAACGTCATCTTCACCAACGTCGCCCTCACCGATGACGGCGACGTGTGGTGGGAAGGCATGGGCCCGGCGCCGGCGCACGCCGTCGACTGGCAGGGCAAGGACTGGACGCCGGCGCTCTCCAAGGAGACCGGCGCCAAGGCCGCCCACCCGAACGCGCGCTTCACCGTGGCGGCCATCAACAACCCGGCGCTCGACCCGGCCTGGGACGATCCCAAGGGCGTGGCGATCGACGCCTTCATCTTCGGCGGCCGCCGCTCCACCACCGTGCCGCTGGTGACCGAGGCGCGCGACTGGGTCGAAGGCGTCTACATGGCCGCGACCATGGGCTCGGAAACCACCGCCGCGGCCTTCGGCCAGCAGGGTGTGGTGCGCCGTGACCCGTTCGCCATGCTGCCTTTCGCCGGCTACAACATGAGCGACTACTTCCAGCACTGGCTGCAGCTGGGCACCAGGCTCAAGGCGTCCGGCGCGCAGCTGCCGCGCATCTACACGACCAACTGGTTCCGCAAGGGCGAGGACGGCAAGTTCGTCTGGCCCGGCTACGGCGAGAACATGCGCGTGCTCAAGTGGATGATCGACCGCATCGAGGGCAAGGCCGACGGCCAGGAGCACGTGTTCGGCGTGAGCCCGCGCTACGAGGAGCTCAACTGGACCGGCCTGGACTTCTCGCAGGAGCAGTTCACCTCCGTCACCAGCATCGACAAGGCCGCCTGGCAAAAGGAGATGGTCCTGCACGCCGAGCTGTTCCAGCAGCTGGCGTACCACCTGCCGCAGGAGCTGGGCGAGACCAAGGCGAAGATCGAGAAGCGCCTGGCCGCCTGATCCCGGCACGACGCCCAAAAGAAAACAGCCGCCCGAGGGCGGCTGTTTCGTTTCCGGGACGCGCCCGGATCAGCGGTGGGCGGCGTCCAGGCGCTGGCGGCGGCGCTGGGCCTTGCGCCGGGCCTGGCGCTGGGCCCAGCCGTCGAGGCGGGCCAGCACCGGCGCCGGCAGTGCCGCCAGCAGGCCCCGCCAGACCAGGCGGACGGCGCGCAGCAGCAGCACGGGAGCAGCTCAGTAGTAGCTGCGGACGCTGCGCGACGCTTCGGCCGACATGGCGCGGCTGAGGTCGGCCATCACGCGGGCGTCGGTCAGGGCCACGTCCCAGTACTTGCGGTCCTCGGCGACCTGGCGGCGGGCGGCGGCGCCGGCCTTCACGCGGCCGCTCACGGCGCGCACGAAGCTGCGGGCCGGGCCGGCCAACAGGGCCATCCCGGCGAACGCGATGGTCCACAGGATGATCCAGGCGGCCAGCAGGTGGCCTTCGGTCCAGGTGTCGACCACTTCGTTGGCCACGACCACCAGGGCGGATACGACAGCGGCCAGCAGCAGCGTCGCGGCGCCGCGGGCGCCGTTGAAGCCTGAGGCGATCTCCCGCAGGGCGCCGGCGGCGCGCTGGACGCGCTCCACTCCGGGGTGCTGGGTGGGATGGTCGATGTGAGCGAATTGGGTCATGGTGTTTTCCTCCTGATAGGCGCGTGCCGTTTTGGCACAGGGCATAGATTAGGGTTGACCCTGATATTTTTCAAATCACAGTTTGTTATGCCAAACATTCAGGAGAATGATGGTAATGCCGAACTTCCGAACCTTTGACCTGAATTTGTTGCGGGTGTTCGACCAGGTCATGGCCGAGCGCAACCTCACCCGTGCCGCCGAGAACCTGTCCATGACCCAGCCGGCGGTGAGCAACGCGCTCAACCGCCTGCGCGATGCCCTGGGCGACAAGCTGGTGGTCCGCAGCGGCTACGGGGTCGAACCCACGGCACGCGCTCTGGCATTGTGGCCGGCGGTAAGTGATGCCTTACGTCAGCTGGAGGGCGCCCTGTCCCCGGGCCAGTTCATCGCCTCCGAAGCCGGCAACACTTTCGTGCTGGCCATGGCCGATGCGACCGCGGCCGAGCTCATGCCGGGCCTGGTGGAGATCATCGAGCGCGACGCCCCCGGGATCTCCATGCGCGTGCTGCCCCTGGCCACCCGGGACCCGCGCCGCCTCCTGGACCAAGGCGAGATCGACCTGGCCGTGGGATTCTTCCCGGCCGTGCTGGCCGACCTCACGGCCCAGTCGCAAGCCGGCAACAGGCCGGCTTTCGACCACCAGCGGCTCTACGACGGCCGCTACGTCTGCGTGATGCGCCGCGGGCATCCCCTGTCCGCCGGTCCGCTGACACTGGACCGGTTCTGCGCCGCCCACCACATGCTGGTGAGCTTCTCGGGCCGGCCCTACGGGTTCATCGACGAAAGCCTGGCCGCGCTCGGGCGCAAGCGCCGCATCGTGCTGACCGTCAACCAGTTCTTCACGGCCGGGCGGGTGGTGGCGCGGTCCGACCTGCTCACGGTGCTGCCGCGCCACTTCGTCGGCGTGACCGGCATGGAGTCGGACCTGGTGGTGCGCGAGCTGCCGTTCGACGTGCCGCTGGTGCACGTCGACTCGCTCTGGCACCACCGCCAGGGCCAGCGCAGCGAGCACGCCTGGTTGCGGCTGGCGGTCTGGGCGGCCGCCCGCAAGGCTTTCGAAGGCGAGCGCGAGTAACGCCTTCCTCAGGCGGAGCGACCGGTCAGCGGACCACGCGCAGCCAGGCGGCGGCGTTCTGGCGCAGCTCGCGGGCCTGGCCCGGGTTGCGGCCGGCGCGGGCACCGGCCTGCTCGAGGAGGCGCTGCACCGGGTCGGCGGGCCGGGTGGCGGTACCCGGCAGGGAGAACATTCGGGTGATAGAGGTGAGGACGGACATCATGGCGAGGGTCACCGGGAAGGTGCGTTTGGCGGGGATGTAGGAAGACTAAGGGTTTTCCCTAGAACTACAACCCCAGCGGGTTTTTTCGTCCATGCCCGTTCCGCATGGGGCCACCTGGCCGGGAACATGACGCGGCCGTTCCGCCGCCCCTTTCGGGTGCAGCCGGCCCCGGCGGCCCGGTCGCCCGCCGACAATGGCGCCCGTGAAGTTCCAGCTGCTGTCCGACCTCCACCTCGAAACCCAACCGGACCGGCAGTTCTCCCCCGCCCCCGGCGCCGACCTCCTGCTGCTGGCCGGCGACGTCGGTTCGTACCAGCCCGGCAGTGCCCTGCCCGGCGGCGACTTCGGCCTCGAGCGCTTCTCCCCCCGCAACGGCTGGCCGGTGCCGGTGCTGTTCGTGCCCGGCAACCACGAGTACGACAACCTCGACTTCGATGCCACCCACGCCCGGCTGCGCGAGACCTGCGACCGGCTGGGCATCACCTGGCTGGAGCGCGAGGTGCTGGTGCTGGACGGCGTGCGCTTCGTCGGCACCACGCTCTGGACCGACTTCGATGCGCTGGCTCTGCAGGCGCCGGACACCACCCGCGCGCTGCGGCGGCGCGAGAAGGCCTTCCGCGCCGCGAACTTCTACCTGACCAAGACCGGCGCCACCCGGCGCGGCGAACCGCTGCTGGCCGAGGCCTGGCGCGAACTGGGCGTGGAAAGCCAGCAGTGGCTGCGCGAGGCCCTGGCCCAGCCTTTCGACGGGCCGACCGTGGTCGCCACCCATTTCGCGCCTTCGCTGCGCAGCGCCGATCCGCGCTACGGTCTCACGCCCGGCACCGCGGGCTTCTGCAACGCCCTGGACGAGCTGCTGCCGCTGGCGGACCTGTGGGTGCACGGGCACCTGCACTGCCCGCAGGACTACGTGGTTGGTGGCTGCCGGGTCGTGGCCAACCCGCTGGGCTATGCGCGCAAGGGCGAGCAGGACGCCTTCCGGCCGCACATGGTGCTGGAGGTGCCGGCGCTGCCGGCGGCGCTCAACGCGCGCTCAGGCCGTTGAAGCAGGTGCCCACCACCAGCTCGACGATCTCCTCGTCGTCGTGCTGGCCGCCGGAGCGCAGGAACTCCACCACCGGATCGCACGCACGGGCGTAGAGCGTGTAGAGCACGGCCTCCCGCGGCAGCCGCGCGTCGATCGTGCCCTCGCGCTGCCCCGCATCGATCCACACACCGAGCTGCTCGCTGATGCGCGTCATGGCGTCGATGTAGTCGCGGTTGGACGTCAGCGCCGCGCGCAGCGACGAGTTCTGGCTTGGCAGCGAAGGCATCTGGCCGGCCAGCCGCACCTGCAGTGTCCAGCGAACGAGGGCCTTGAGCTTGTCCTGCACCGGCAGCTGGGGATCGATCTCCGACAGGAACTGCTGCGCGCGCCGCATGACGCGCACCATCGCCGCGGCGGCGAGGTCTTCCTTGCTGGGAAAGTGCTTGTACAGGCTGGCCTTGGCGATGCCGACGGCGGCGGCGACCTCGTCGACCGTCATCGCATCGAAGCCTTTTTCGGCCAGCAGCCGGTTGACGTTCTGGATGATGGCCTCCTCGCGCGCGGCCAGCATCTGCTCCTTGAAGGAAGGCCGGGCGGCGACGGTGCTCATGCCGGAAATTCTAATGCTGGGTCAGTGCACGTCCGGCGGTGGCTTGCAGTGCCTTCGTCAACGTGTCCAGCACTTCGGACTCCAGGTTCCAGCAATGCCAGTACAGCTGGATCGCGGGCGCATGAGCAGGCAGCACGTTGACGAGCTGCCCCTGCTCGAGCAGCCCTTCCACCAGCAACCGCGGGACGACCGCGAGGCCCCAGCCCGCGAGCACCGCCCGCACCTGCCCCTCCGAGCTGGGGACGAACACCTGGCGCAGCGAGACGCGGCGCAGCCCGAACGCCTTGGCCACGAACTCGCGCTGCATGTCGTCCTTGCGGTTGAACGCGATGAAGGGGAGCTCGTGGAAGTTGTGCGCCGTGAGCCCGCGAGGCGCGTTCGCTTCGAGGTAGGCCGGCGCGGCGATGGCGATGTACGCCATCGCGCCCAGCCCCGCCACCCTGCAGCCGCGCAGCGCCTGGCGCACCGTGGTGACGCAACCGAGCACCTGGCCTTCGCGCAGCCATTCGTGGGTGAAGTCCTGGTCGTCGGTGATCACCTCCAGCGGCAGCCCCTGCCGCACCAGTTCGCCCAGCGCCGGCAACGCCCAGGTGGCGATGCTGTCGGCGTTGACGGCGATGGAAACCCGCTCCTCCTCGCGCAGCCCCGCGGCCGAGCTGGGCGCCAGCTCGTGCAGGTCGCGCTCGAGGTCGGCCCGCAGCAGCCGCAGCTGCCGCGTGTGCTTGAGCAGCAGCTGGCCGGCCGCCGTCGGCCGCAGCGGGCGGCTGCGCACGATCAGCACGGTGCCCACCTGCGCCTCCAGCGCGCGCAGGCGCTGGGAGACGGCCGACTGCGTGACCGACAGGCGCCGGGCCGCGCGTTCGAAGCCGCCCTCCTCCACGATGGCGGCCAGGCACTCCAGCGCGGCGGGGTCGTAGGTGCTCATTAGCGTTCCTGATGGATTCGCTGAGAGTTTAATTTGGCTTCATTTCCGCGCGCTCCCGGCCGACACTGGGCGCATGAACATCCTCGTCCTGGGCGCCGGCATCATCGGCGTCAGCACCGCCTGGCACCTGCTGGAACGCGGCCACGCCGTCACCATCGTCGACCGGCAGGACGCCGCCGCGCGCGAGACCAGCTTCGCCAACGCCGCCCAGATCTCGGTGAGCTACTGCGAGCCCTGGGCCAACCGGCAGGCGCCGGCCAAGCTGCTCAAGTGGATGTTCCGCAACGACGCGCCGCTGCTGTTCCGCCCGCAGCTCGACTGGCAGCAGTGGCGCTGGGGCCTGCAGTTCCTGGCCCAATGCAACGACGGGGCCTTCGAGCGCAACGTGCGCCAGCTCGTCGCGCTCGGCTCGTACAGCCACGCGGCGCTCAAGGACGTGGTGCGCGCCACCGGCATCGAGTACCACCGCCTGCAGCGCGGCATCGCCCACTACTACACCGACGAGGCGGCGTTCGCCGGCGCCGCCGACGCCGCGCGCCTGATGCAGGAGTTCGGCGTCGCGCGCCGCGTGGTCTCGCGCGAGGAGCTGCTACGCATCGAGCCGGCCTTCCGATCTTTCGCCCACCGCATCGTCGGCGGCACCTTCACCGCCAGCGACGAGAGCGGCGACGCCCGCGTGTTCACCGAAGCGCTGGCGGCGCGCTGCGCCGCTCGGGGCGCGCGCTTCCTCTACGGCCATGACATCGAGCGCCTGGAAAAGGCCGGCGGCGCGATCGCCGCGGTGCAGGTGCGCGACCGCGCCAGCGGCGCCCGGCAGCGCCTGCAGGCTGACGAGGTGGTGGTGGCCTGCGGCTCCTACAGCGCGCCCCTGCTGCGCAGCGTGGGCGTCGACCTGCCGATCTATCCCGGCAAGGGCTACAGCGCCACCTTCCGCATCCGGCGCCCCGAGCTCGCGCCCAGCGTCAGCACCATCGACGACGAGGTGAAGTGCGCCATCTCCCGCCTGGGCGACGAGCTTCGCGTGGCCGGCACCATCGAGCTGGGCGGCTACGACACCTCGCTGGACAGCCCCGTCGCGCAGGCCCGCTGCCGGATGCTGGCCGAGCGCATCGAGCAGGTGCTGCCCGGCGTGTGCGACACGCGCAGCGAAGCCGAGGGCGGCAATCCGCGCTACTGGACCGGCCTGCGGCCGGCCACGCCGACCAACATCCCCTACATCGGGCGCACCCGCGTGGGCCGCCTGTGGGTGAACGCGGGACACGGCACGCTGGGCTGGACGCATGGCGCCGGCTCCGGCAAGGCGATGGCCGAGCTGATCAGCGGCGAGCAACCCTCGCTCGCCTTCCGCTTCCACGGCTTCGACGCCCCGCGCGAAGGCTGGCGCACGCGCGCGGCCTGAGCCGCAAAGCCCACACGACGCCGCACTGCCGCCGGGACCCGGTAGGCTGCGGTCCCCATGGATTCCGTTACGCAACTGGCGCTGGGCGCCGCCGTCGGCGTGGCCGTGATGGGCCGCCGCACGGCCGTGTGGAAAGCCGCGCTCTGGGGTGGGATCGCCGGCACGCTGCCCGACCTGGACGCCTTCATCGACCACGGCGATGCGGTGCGCAACATGACGCTGCACCGGGCCTGGACCCACGCGCTGTTCTGGGAGACGCTGGCCGCGCCGGTGCTGGCCTGGATCGCGAGCCGGGTGCACGGCGAGCGCGATCACTTCCGGCGCTGGTGGCTGGCGCTGTGGCTGGCCCTGGTCACGCATCCGATGCTGGACACCATGACGGTGTACGGCACGCAGATCCTGCGGCCTTTCACGGACCACCCGTTCGGCCTGGGCAGCATCTTCATCATCGATCCGCTCTACACGGTGCCGCTGGGGTTGGGAGTGGTCGTTGCCCTCGCCCGCCGCGCACCGGCCGGCCTGGCCTGGAACCGCTGGGGCCTGGTCCTCTCCACGGGCTACCTGGCCTGGAGCGCGATCGCCCAGGCCCATGTCCGCGGGGTCGCCGAGGAAGCACTGGCCGCGAGCGGCGCGCCGGCGCAGCGGCTGCTGGTGACGCCTACCCCGTTCAACACCCTGCTGTGGCGCGTGGTGGCCATGCGCGAGGACGGCTACGACGAGGGCTACTACTCGCTGCTGGACGGCCCCAGGCCGATGCGCTTCGAGCGCTTCCCCACCGACCGCGCGCTCGAGCGTTCGCTGCAGGACGTCTGGGCCGTGCGGCGCATGGCCTGGTTCACGCACGGCTTCTACAAGGTGCACTCGCAGGACGGCCAGGCGTTCATCACCGACCTGCGCATGGGGCAGGAGCCCTGGTACTCGTTCAACTTCCTGGTGGCGCGGCAGGAAGGCGGCGCGTGGGCCCCTGTGTCGCCGCGCAACCTCGGCGCGCGCGTCGACCTGGAGGCCGGCCTGGGCTGGCTGGGCCGGCGCATGCGCGGCGAGGACGTGCCGCCGCCGCGCTGACGCGTGTCGCTCAGGCGGGTTGCGCGGCCTGCAGCAAAGCCCACAGCCGGTGGCCCGTCAGCGGCATCTGCAGCCGCGGTGCGACGGCCGCGTAGCCCCCGCGCGCCAGCGCATCGGCCACCGCATTGACCACGCAAGGCGTCGCCCCGATCGTGCCGAGCTCGCCCACGCCCTTCACGCCCAGGGGGTTGTTGGTGCAAGGCGTGGATTCGTCCATGCGCGTGACGAATTCGCAGGCCAGCAGGTCGGCCCGCGGCGCCGCGTAGTCCATCAGGCTGCCGGTGATCGGCTGGCCGCTGCCGGCGTCGTAGACCAGGTGCTCCAGCAGCGCCTGGCCCAGGCCCTGCACCGCGCCGCCATCGAGCTGGCCGCGCACGATGGTGGGGTTGACCACCCGGCCCACGTCGTTGACGCTGCTGTAGGCGACCACGCCCACCTCGCCGGTCTGGGGATCGACTTCCACCTCGCAGACATGGCAGCCGTTGGGCCAGCTCGGGCCCGCGACGGTGGTGCTGCTCTCCAGGAAGATGCGCCCCTGCGGCTGCTTGGCCGCCACGGCGAAGAGGTCGACGGAGAGATCGGTGCCGCGCACCTTGAAGCGTCCCGCCGCGTACTCGATGTCCTGCGCGCTCGCCTCCAGCGACTGGGCCGCGAGCCGGCGCGCTTCCTCCAGCGCCTTCTGCGCGCCTTCGCGCAGCGCCGAGCCGCCGGTGAAGATCGAACGCGATCCCGCGCTGCCGAAGCCTTCGCCACGGTCGGTGTCGCCCAGGACCACGCGCACCCGGTCCATGTCGACGCCGAACACGTCCACCACCAGCTGCGCCAGCGTGGTGGCGATGCCCTGCCCCATCGCGTTGACCGCGGAGAACACCTCGATCACGCCGTCGGCCAGCACGGACACGGTCACCCGCTCCTGCAGCGCGAGGCCGCCGGTCCATTCGAGGAACGTGGCCAGGCCCAGGCCCCGCAGCCGGCCGCGCGCGCGGCTCTGCGCCAGCCGCGCCTCGAAGCCGTTCCACTCCGCCAGCGCCAGGCCCTGGTCCATCACGTGCTCGAAGCGGCCGACGTCGTAGACCTGGCCCATCGGGTTCGTGTAGGGCATCTGCTCGGGCCGGATGAAGTTGCGCCGGCGCAGCTGCACGCGGTCGATCCCGCTCTGGCGTGCCGCCTCGTCCATCAGTCGCTCGATGGTGTAGATCGCCTCGGGCCGCCCCGCACCGCGGTAGGCCCCGGTGGGCGCGGTGTTGGTCATCACGGCCTGGTAGTGGAAGTCCACCACCGGGATGTCGTACACGCTGGTCTGCACCCAGGGCCCGATCAGCAGCTGGATCGCGCAGCCGGTGCCGGTGGCGTAGGCGCCGACGTTGGCCAGCGAATGCAGGCGCAGCGCGAGGACGCGGCCATCGGCGGCCAGCGCCAGCTGCGCGCGCGTGCGCACGTCGCGGCCGTGGTGGGACGAGACGAATTCCTCGCCGCGCTCGGCCGTCCACTTGACCGGCCGCTTGAGCTGCCAGGCGCACCAGGCCAGCGCCACGTCTTCCGGGTACGCGCCGGTCTTCATGCCGAAGCCGCCGCCCACGTCCCCCACCGTCACGCGCAGCTGTTCGGGCTTGAGCCCGAGCAGGTCGGACAAGGTGCTGCGCACGCCCGAAGGCATCTGCGTGCTCATCTGCAGGGTCAGGCGTCCGTCGTCGGCGGTCCAGGCCAGCACCGCGCGCGGCTCCAGCGACAGGGCCGCCACGCGCTGGTTGTCCAGCGCCAGCCGGACCACGTGCGCGGCGCGCGCGAAGGCGGCGTCGACGGCGGCCGCGTCGCCGTAGCGCGTCTCGGCCGCGATGTTGTCGGGCGCGTCGTCGCACAGCACGGCCGCGCCCTGCACCGCCTGGTGCACGTCGACCACGTTGGGCAGCTCCTCGTACTCGACCCACACCGCCTCGGCCGCGTCCCGCGCCTGCTGCAGCGTCTCGGCGATCACCACCGCGACCGGCTCGCCGACGAAGCGCACGCGGTCGTGCGCCAGCACCGGCCGCAGGTGCGACACCCCGGGCGCACCGCCCGCCCGCTTGAAGCCCGTGTTCACCGGCATCGGCTTGACGCCGGCCTGCAGCAGGTCGGCGCCGGTCGTCACCTGCACCACGCCGGGCAGGGCCCGCGCGTTGGAGGTGTCCACCGACACGATGCGCGCATGCGGATACGGCGAGCGCACGAAGGCCACGCGCAGCGGCGTGCCCGGGTGCACGTCGTCGGTGAAGCGGCCCTGGCCCCGCAGCAGGCCCTCGTCCTCGATGCGGGGCACGGCGCGGCCGCTGCCGAAGCGGCCCACGGCGTCGGAGATCGGGAGGTCTGCGCTCATCGGGAGAGTCCTTCGCAAGATGTGGCGAGGCATTGTGCCCGGCACGCGAATTTGCCGCTGGTGCGGCGCAGTCTGCGGGCACCCACCTCGTCATTCCCGCGAAGGCGGGAATCCAGGTGGCGGGCGGTGAAGACGGAAGCAGTGGATGCCCGCCTCCGCGGGCATGACGGCCTTGGCTCACTCGTCCTTCTCGCCCGGCTCGTACAGCGTTTCGCGGCCCATGCGGTCGAGCACCAGCTCCGCCGTCCAGGGCAGCATCAGCGAGCCGCAGCGGCTGTCGCGGTAGATGCGCTCCAGCGGCAGGTGCTTCATCATGCTCTGGCCGCCGCAGGTGCGGATGGCCAGCCGCGCGATGTCGTTGGCGCCTTCCATCACCGTGTACTGCGCGGCGTACAGGCGCATGCGCTCGTCCTTGGACGGATTGGGACGGGCCTCGCGGATCGCGCGCAGGAAGATGCTCTTGAGGTTCTCCAGCTGGATGCGCATCTGCGCCACCGCCACCTGCTTGGTGGGGTACATGCGGCGCTTGACCGGGGGCTCGCCGGGCACTTCGCCGCGCAGGTACTGCACCGTGAAGTCGTAGGCCGCGTTGGCCAGGCCCAGGTAGGTGGGCGCGAGCGTGAAGAACATCGCCGGCCAGGTCTGCGCGCCCTTGAAGTAGACGCCGCGCGGCATGAGCTGCTCGTCGTCGGGGACGAACACCTCGGTGAAGGTCAGGTTGCGGCTCACCGTGCCGCGCATGCCCAGCGGGTTCCAGTCACCGCTGATCGCGAAGCCCTGGCTCGTGGCCGGCACCGCCAGGTACAGCGTGTCGCGCGGGTCGTGCCGCACGCCCTCGCGGTCCTCGGTGCACAGGATGCCGTAGTAGTCGGCCGCGCCGGAGAGCGACGCGAAGATCTTGCGGCCGTTGACCACCCAGCCGCCCTCGACCTTGCGCGCCGTGGTGCCGAAGGGTGCGCGCCCGGCCGCGGCCGCGCTGCCTTCGGAGAACGGCTGCGCGTAGATGGCACCGTCATTCACCACGCGCCGGAAGTGCAGCTCGCGCCGGCGCGCGTGCTCCTCGCGCTCGGCATCCGTCATCGGGATGCCGTCGGCCAGCACGCCGGTCCACATGGTGGAGCAGATGTGCATGTTCCAGGTGAGCGCGGTGGCGCCGCAGAAGCGTCCGATCTCGGCGGCGACCATCATGTAGGTCGCGAAGTCCGCCCCGCCGCCACCCGCCGCCTTGGGCACGCACAGGGCCAGCAATCCGGCCTCGCGCAGGTCCTCGTAGTTGGCGAACGGGAAGCTGGCCTCTTCGTCCCACTGGGCCGCACGCGGCGCGAATCGCGTGCGTCCCAGCTCGTTCGCCAGCGACAGCAGCGAGCGCTGCTGCGGGGTGAGGTCGGTGTCGCCGACGGCGGGCGAAAAGCCCAGCGAGGTCAGGGCGTCCATGCGTCTCCTGTCGTCGGCGCGGCCGCGGGCCGCGCCTGCGTTGTTAGTGCAACAGCTGCCGCGGCAGCGAAAGGAAGTTGAGCACCGCCGCATCGAAGGCGTCCGGTGCTTCCAGGTTCTGCAGGTGGCCGATGCCGGGCAGCTCCAGGTAGGTGCTGCCGACGATGGCCTTGGCCATCTTCTTCATCACAGCCGGCGGGGCGTTGCGGTCGTGCTCGCCGGCCACCAGCAGCGTGGGCACGTGGATGTGCTCCAGGTTGGCGCGACGGTCGAACGTGAGCAGCGCCTCCAGCGCACGCCGGTAGGTGGACGGGTTCACCTGCGACATGCAGTGCAGCGCCAGCCGCACGCCCTCGGGCAGCGACGCCGGGCCGATCATCTGCGGCACCAGCTGCTCGGCGAGCTGCGTCATCGTCTGGCCGGCGTCCAGCGGCGCGGTGCGCTGCGCGAGGAACTCGCGCTGCCAGTCGCCGTCGGGCTTGCCGAAGGCCGGCGAGGTGCCGCACAGCACCAGCCGGCTCACCAGCTGCGGCCGGCGCGCCACCACTTCCTGCGCCACCATCCCGCCCATGCTGTGGCCCACCAGCACCACGTGCTCGCAGCGCAGGCTCTCGATCAGCCTGATGCAGCTCTCGGCCAGTCCCTTGAAGGTGTAGGGCTCGATCGGCGCGCTGTGGCCGTAGCCGGGCATGTCCCAGGCCACCGCGCGGTAGCCGCTGGAGGCCAGCGTCTCGACCTGCGGGGCGAAAGCCAGGTGGCCGCCGCCGATGCCGTGCAGCATCAGCACCGTGGGGCCGGAGCCCAGCGAGGTGAAGGTGGGCAGCGTGCTCATTCGACCAGCCTGCCCTCCTCGACCACCTTGGCGCCGTCCAGCGTCACGGTGCAGTGGCGCAGCGGCAGGTCGAAGTGGCCCAGCGTGTGCCGGCCCGCCACTTCGTTCGCACCGGTGCTGTACAGGAAGTTGCCGGCGAAGGCGCGCAGCTCGGTGCCGTTGAAGTCGCGCTTGTCGTACAGGGCCATGCTGTCCCAGCGCGCGGCCGGGTTGAGCCCGTAGCCGACGTGGCTGACCGCGTAGGCCTCGCGGTCGCCCCAGGCCGCGATGTAGCTGCGCATCAGCTCGGCATCCAGGCCGGTGCCTTCGATGCGCTGCACGTAGTCGGATTCCACGGTGAGCGTGACGGGCTGCTCGACGTAGCGCTTGAAGGTCAGGTTCACGTCGCCGTGCGAGAGCACCAGCCGGCCGTTGACGCTGCCCGCGGCAGGGAAGGCCAGCGCCAGCCCGCCGGGCCAGTGGGTCATGGTGCCGGGCCGCGTGGTGTAGCCCCAGTTGCCGCCGACCACAGCGCGCTCCAGCGAGATCGTGAGGTCGGTGCCGCCGGGCGAAGTGACGTGCATCTGTCTGGCCGAGCGCAGCCGCTTGACGTGCTCCTTCACGCGTAGCTCCAACGAGCCATCGTCCGAAGGAGCCAGCCGGGCCAGCGCCTCGGGATGCTCGTTGCTGACGTAGACCACGCGCGCGCCGCCCTTGAGGATGGCGGGCAGCTCCGGCGCATGCATGAGGCCCTCCACCGTGCAGTCCACCACCAGGGTGCTGCCGGCCAGCGCAGTGACCACGGGCGCTATGTTTTGCAGAGCGTCGGAAGCGCCGGTGGAGCGGGCCTGCGGCGCGCCCCTGGCAAAGCGGGTGGGCAGGGTGAGGCCAAAGACGCGGGCGCCCAGGCGGGCCGCGGCGAGCTGGGCCAGTTCCACCAGGACCGGCCGGCTCTGGCTTTCGCTCAGCACGGCCACGGTGTCGCCGGGTTGCACGGCGCAACGCCGGAGCACGGCCTCGAAGGCCTCCAGCCACGCGGGTTCGATTTTTTCCTGCAACATGGGCGGCAAGGTTTGGTCCATACTACATGAAATTTCATGCAAACCCGCTGATGAGCCCGCCCACACAGGCCCAACCGCCGGCCTTCTCGCTGAGGGAGTTCCGCTCGGCGCTGGGCATGTTCGCGACCGGCGTCACCATCGTCACCGCGACCACGGCCGAGGGCAAGCCGATCGGCCTGACGGCCAACTCCTTCAACTCGGTCTCGCTCGAGCCGCCGCTGGTGCTGTGGAGCCTGGCGCGCGCCGCCGCCTCGCTGCCGGCCTTCAGCACCGGCTCGCACTACGCCATCAACATCCTGGCGGCCGACCAGAAGCTGCTGGCCGAGAAGTTCGCGCTCAAGGGCGCCGACCGCTGGAACGGCGTGGAGTTCACGCGCGGCTGCGGCAATGCGCCGCTGCTCACCGGCGCGGCGGCGGTGTTCGAGTGCTTCAACCGCAGCCGCTACGAGGAAGGCGACCACGTCATCTTCGTGGGCGAGGTCGAGCGCGTGTCGTCCCGGCCGGGCGCCGCCCCACTGCTGTTCCACGGCGGCCGCTTCTACACGGAGCTGCCCCTGTGACCGCGGCGACAGGCGAGCGCTTCGTCGACAACTACCTGGGCTACCTGCTGGGGCAGGCCAACCACGCGCTCTACAAGGACTTCGATGCCCAGGTGCGCGCGCGGGGCCTGAGTTCCATCGAGTGGCGGGTGCTCGCCACGCTGCACGACGGCGGGCCGCTCACGGTGAGCCAGCTGGCGCAGGAGGTGCTGTCCAAGCAGCCCACCGTCACCAAGCTCGTGCAGCGCATGGCCGACCAGGGCTGGGTCGCGCTGCAGGCCTCCCCCGCCGACCAGCGCCGCACCATGGTGTCGGCCACCGCGGCCGGCCGCCGGCTGGTCAAGCCGCTGGTGGAGGAAGCCAAGGAGCACGAGGCGCGCCTCTTGCGCGCGCTGGGCGCCACCGAGAAGAAGGCGCTGCGCCAGCTGCTGGAAAAGCTGGTGGCGGCCCAACCGGAGCGCCGGCTGTAGCGCGCCGCCCGGGTGCCCCGCCGGGAGCGGAGATCGCACCGCGCGGCTAGCATCGCCGGGCGATGATCCAACGAAAAGAACACCTGGACGGCCTGGCCGTCTCCCTGCTCCTGGCCTGCTGCCTGTTCTGGGGCTTCCAGCAGATCCTGATCAAGACCACCGTCGGCGAGGTGCCGCCCCTGTGGCAGGCGGCCCTGCGTTTCATCGGCGCGACCGCGCTCCTTTGGCTCTGGTGCGTGCTGCGCAAGGTGCCGCTGTTCGAGCGCGATGGCACGCTGGGTGCGGGGCTGGTGGCGGGGGCGCTGTTCGCGAGCGAGTTCGCCTGCATCTACGTGGGAATGCGCGACACGACCGCTTCGCGCCTGACGGTGTTCCTCTACACGGCGCCTTTCGTGGTGGCGCTGCTGGTGCCGCGCTTCGTGCCGTCCGAGAAGCTGCGCCCCGTGCAGTGGATCGGCCTGGTGGTCGCCTTCGCGGCGGTGACCGTGGCCTTCAGCGAAGGCTTCGACGGCGGGACCACCCTGCGGCAGCTGCGTGGCGACGCGCTGGCGCTGGCCGCCGGCACGCTGTGGGGGCTGACCACGCTGGTGATCCGCACCTCGAAGCTGGGGTCCACCTCGGCCGAGAAGATCCTGTTCTACCAGGTGGCCGTCACCGCGGTGGCGGCGCCGCTGCTGTCGCTGGTGCTGGGCGAGTCCTGGTCGCTGCGCTACTCGGCCTACGCGTGGGGATCGATCGCGGCCCAGACCGTGATAGGCGCCTTCGCCAGCTTCCTGGCCTGGATGTGGCTGCTGCGGCACTACCCGGCCACGCAGCTGTCGTCGTTCTCGTTCCTGACGCCGGTGTTCGCGCTGGTGTTCGGCGTGGTGCTGCTGCGCGAGCCGCTGACGCTGCAGCTGGTGCTCGCACTGGCGGGGGTGGCGGCGGGGATCGTGCTGGTCAACCGGAAGCCGGCGGCCAGATAGCGGCGGGGGCCCTCCTTGCGTCTTCCCGCGGCGAAGTGACCCCGCGAGAGCATTCCCAATCGATGCAGTGGGAACGCCAGACGTCACTTCGCAATGGAGCCCGCCTGAATGAGAGTCCCTTCGTTCTTACGAAAGGACTACCTGTGCGACGTTCTCACTTTCTGCGTGTCGCGGCCTCGATGGCCGCTGTGACGGCGACCTTCCCCCTGACCGGCTGCGGCGGCGGAGGGTCGGGGGAGCCAGCGCCTGCTCCCGCACCTCCCGAACCACTGCCAGCACCGACCGTGCGGACGTTCGCCTATGTGGCAAACCACGACTCCGGTGATATTTCGGTCTTCGAAGTGGCTGCCAATGGTGCTCTGAAGCTTGTAGATTCGACGCTCGCTGAAAGCGGCGTGTACTCCATTGCCATCCATCCGTCCGGGAGATTCGCCTATGCCACCAGCATGGGGCCGCAGCGGAACATCCTCATCTACGCGGTCGATGCCGCGACTGGTTCACTTTCGCCAAGCCCAGCCGGACACCTTGCAGCAGGACACAAGACAAAGCAGATTCGAATCCAGCCGTCTGGAAGATTCTTGTATGTGAACTCGGGCAGCGACGGCACATTCGGCATCTACTCAGTTGCTCAGGATACGGGTGCATTGGAAGAACTCGACCGCGTGCTGGTGGGTGCCAGCAGCAGTACTGAAGACCTTCAACTCGACGCTTCCGGTCGCTTCCTTTTCGCCACGACATCCGACGGCAGCGTTTCATCGTTTGCCATAGAAGAGGACGGCTTGTTGAGATTGATCGATTCCGCGCCTTCGGGCGAGTCACCGAAAGCTATTGCGGTTGCGCCTTCCGGAAGCAGCCTCTACATCTCCAGTGAAAGCGGCAACATCTCCGCTCATGCGATCGACCCCGAAGGCTTTTTGGGAACCGCACGCTCTGTGGCCGCCGGAACCGAGGCGAGTTCGATTGCGATCGACCCTTCGGGCCGATTCGCATACGTACTGTCTCCGGAGGTTTCCTCGGTGCGGGTGTTGGCTTACTCGATCCATTCACAAACCGGCGAACTCACCTCCGAGGAGAGCCCGACGGCTCTACCGGGCTACGCAACCTCGTTGGCGATCAGTCCCGATGGCCGCTTCCTCTATTGCACGGACACCACTGGCGCGGCGGTGTCCGGATTCGAGATCAACCGAGATCACGGTGCACTGGCCGCCATGACGGAGTCGTTCGTCGCTGGCACCAGTCCGGTGGGCATAACCGTTGTGAGCCTCACAGGCTAGTTTTCTGCCTAGTCGACTGAAGGGCCCGATGTCTCGGGCCCTTTTCCTTTCTCTGCCAGCGTGTTCTTGGCGGCTGTGCTGGATGACGACGGCCTGTGGGCTTCCGCTCAGTTGGGGAGAAACAACCTACTCCACCGAGAACCCCACCGTCTTCACCAGCCCGGCCCAGAACTCGGTCTCGGTCTTGAGCATCTGCGCCATCTGCGCCGGCGCCGTGGGCAGGGGCTCCATGTAGGCCGTGGCCAGGCTGTCGACCACGTCCTGCTGCGCCAGCGCCTGCCGGATGCCGCCGTTCAGGCGCTGCACCACGTCCGCCGGCGTCCTGGCCGGCACGAAGAAACCGAACCAGCCGACGTAGGCCAGGTCCTTGAAGCCCTGCTCGGCCATCGTCGGCGTGTCCGGCGTGAACTTGCCGCGCTTGGGGCCGCTGCTGGCCAAGAGGCGGATCTTGCCGGCCTTGACGTTGGGCATGAACTCGCCGGTGGGTCCGACCACCGCCGCGATCTGCCCGCCGATCATGTCGGCCAGGGCCGGCTGCGAGCCGCGGAACGCGATGTGCCGCAGGTCGGCGTCGCCCATGCGGCCGAGCGCCGCGCCGATGAAGTGGGCCGCCGAGCCCTGGCCGGCGGAGCCGAAGTTGGCATGCGCCGGGTTGGCCTTGCACCAGGCCAGGAAGTCCTTCACCGAGCGAACCGAGGCCGGGACCAGGGGGCCGACCGCCAGCGAGTAGTCGAACATCACCGCGCCGGAGACCGGCGTGAAGTCCGCCACCGGGTCATACGGCAGCTTCTTATAGGTGAAGAGGTGCAGGCTCATCGGCGAGGTCGGCGTGAGCAGCATGGCGGTGCCGTCAGGCGCGGCACTCTTGACGCCCTGGGCCGCGATCTGGCCGCCGGCGCCGGTGCGGTTGTCGACGATCACCGCCTTGGCGAAGGAGGGCTGCAGCTTCTCGGCGATGCGGCGGCCGGCCAGGTCGATGGTGCCGCCGGGCGCGAAGCCGATGACGACGCGCGCCGTGTCGGGCGTCTGCGCGTAGGCGGGCACGACCGCCCCGCCGGCGGCAAGCACGGCGGCGGTGGCCTGGATGAACTGGCGGCGATCGAACGTCATGGGCGTTGCTCCTGCAAGGATGGGAAAGGTCGAGGGATGTTGTTTCACAGGTCCAGCACCAGGCGCTCGGACTTCGCGCGGCTCACGCAGACCAGCATCGTCCTGAGGCCTTCGCGCTCGGCGGGCGGGTAGACGTAGTCCAGGTGCTCGGGCTGGCCTTCGCACACTGTCGTCTCGCAGGTGCCGCACAGTCCTTCGCGGCAGGAGAACGGCACCTCGTGCCCGTTCTCCTCCAGCACCTCCAGGATGCTGCGATCCGGCGGCACCGTGTAGCAGCCGCCGCTGCGGCGCAGCTCGATCGCGAAGCCTTCGGCGGCCGGGGCCTCGGACGCGGGCGCGGCCGGTGCGGAGAACCATTCGAAATGCAGGGCATCGGCCGGCAGGTGCGCGCCGTGCAGCTGCACCGCGTTCATCAGCGGCGCCGGGCCGCAGCAGTACACGTGCACGCCGGGCGTCCAGTCGGCCAGCAGCAGCGGCACGGCGATCGGCGCGCCGGCCTCGTCGTCGCAATGGAACCGCACGCGGTCGCCCCACTGACGCAGCTCCTCGTAGAACGCCAGCCGCTGGCGGCTGCGGACGCCGTAGACCAGGCTCCACGGCTTGCCGTTGGCTTCGCACCAGCGGACCATGGCCAGCAGCGGCGTGATGCCGATGCCACCGGCGATGAACAGGTAGCTGTCCGCCTCCACCAGGCGGAAGTTGTTGGCGGGCCGGCTGCAGCGCAGGTCCATGCCCTCGCGCACCTGGCCGTGCACGTAGTCGGAGCCGCCGCGGCCGCCGGCCGCGCGGCCCACGCCCAGCACGTAGCGGCTGCGGTCGCGCGGGTCGCCGCACAGCGAGTAGTGGCGCAGCATCGCTCCCGGCAGTTGCACCGCCAGGTGGGCCCCGGGCTCGAAAGGCGGAAGCTGCGCGCCGGCGGGGTCCACCAGCTCCAGGCGCAGCACGTCCCTTGCCTCGGCCTCGACGCGCGAGACCCGCAGGTTGAGTTCGGTCATCGCAGGATCAGGTCGCCAGGCCGGCCTGGTGCGGGGGCTTGATGACGTGCACGGGCGTCGCCGCCTTGTTCGTGGCTTCCTCGGCGCGCTCGGCGGCCACCAGCTTGTCGAAGGTCCAGCGGAAGTGCGACAGCGCGGCGTCGGCCGCCACGGCCAGCATCTTGAACTCGGGGTCCGCGTCCAGCACCTTCTGCTGCGCCTCGATCAGGTGCTTGTCCTCCATGAAGCCTTCGATCAGGCTCTGGTGCAGCGAGCGCGAGATGTTGTGGTCGTCGCCCTCGAAGTTGTTCAGGTAGGTCCAGAAGAAGTGCGACGTGCGGCGCGTCTCGGGCGTCATGAACTGGCAGTTGCGGTACTCGCGGCTGCCTTCGCGGTTGCCCTTCTCGCTGCCGCTGCCGGCCGGCGAGAACATCGACTCCAGGAAGAAGATGCCCGGGATGTGCATGTGGCCGATGTTGCGGCGGTCCACGTGGCTGTCCTTCTCCTGCGCCGGCAGCACCTTGCGGTGGAAGGGCGGCGGCGCCGCGTCCATGTGCCAGCGCTCGACGCGAAAGCCGCGCGGCTGGCGTTCGACGGCCACCGGCTTGGTGACGTACGCGTACTCCTCGGAGCCGCCCAGCGTCTTGGTGTGCACGAAGGCCAGGTGCGCGAAGTCCGACAGGTTGTCCACGATCAGCAGCCAGTTGGCGTCGTAGTGCATGTAGTCGTGGATGCCCTTCCACTGCGGGTCGCGCAGGTAGGGGAAGTCGATGATCTGCGCGGGATCGGCCTTGGCCGGATCGCCCATCCAGATCCACACCAGGTGGTCCTTCTCGACGACCGGGTAGCTCTTGACGCCCAGCTTGGGCGGCACGACCTCCTGGCCGGGGATCTGGATGCACTTGCCGGTGGGGTCGAACTTCAGGCCGTGGTACATGCAGCGCACGCAGTCGCCTTCGCGTCGGCCCAGGTGCAGCGGCACGCCGCGGTGGCAGCAGCGGTCCTGCAGCGCCACCACCTTGCCGCTCTCGCTCTTGTAGAGCAGCACGGCTTCTTCCAGGAGGGTGCGGGGCAGCATCTTGCCGTCGAGCAGTTCGTGGTCCCAGGCGGCCACGTACCAGCAGTTCTTCAGAAACATGAAAGTTCTCCCGGCCGCGCGAGCGCGGCCATGCGTGTGTCGAGATGGGACAATGCTAGGCAGCACGTTGACCTGGATCAATGCGCCCCTCTGACTTCTGTGTTCCGAATCCTGAACAATGAACTGGGACGACTTCGACGCTTTCTGCCAGGTCGTCGAGCACGGCGGCTTCACCGCCGCGGCACGTGCACTGGACCGGCCCAAGTCCAGCCTGAGCGCCTCGGTCGCCCGGCTGGAAGAGCAGCTGAGTGCCCGCCTGCTCGAGCGCACCACCCGGCGGCTGCGGCTCACCGACGCCGGTGAATCGCTCTACCGCGACATCTCCAAGCCCTTCGCCCAGTTGCGCGAGCTGGCGGTCGACGCGGTGGCCAAGGGCGCGCAGGTCCAGGGCACGCTGCGCGTCGCGGCGCCCTACGAATTCGGCGCGCACCACCTCGCGTCCGTCACCTGCCGCCTGCTGGCCCAGCATCCGCAGCTGAAGGTGCAGGTCGACGTGGAACACGCGCGGGTGGCGCTGTTCGAGCGGCACTACGACATCGTGTTCTCCGCCATCGAGCACAGCTTCGCGCCATCCACCGTGGTGGCCAAGCGCGTGTACTCGCTGGAGCGCGGACTGTTCGCCTCGCCCGAGCTGATGGTGCGGCACCCGGAGTTCGCGGCGCCCGAGGACCTCAACGCCCTGCCCTTGCTGGCGGGCGGCGAGGACACGACCTGGTCCTTCGCGGGCCCCGATGGCTCGGCCGACGTGGAGGTGCGCAACCCGCCCCTGCGCAGCGGCAACGCCGAGGTGCGCATGCGGGCCGCGATGGCCGGCCTGGGGGTGGCGCGCATCACCGCGACGTTCTGCGCGCAGGCGGTGGCGCAGGGCCGCCTGGTGCGGCTGTTGCCGCAGTGGGAGTGCGCGCCGCTGCGCATCTATGCGCTGCTGCCGGGACGCCGGCTGGTGCCGGCCAAGGTGCGGGCTTTCCTGGACGGCCTGGAGGAAGAGGCCGCGTCGCAGGGCAGCGTGACGGCGGCGGTGTAGCGCCGCGTCAAGCCGCGGGCCGATCGAGCCGGTAGATGAAGTGCTCCGGCGTGTCCACCGGGTTGTCCGGCTCGAACTCGCCTCGCGCGACGCGCCGGTAGCCGTTGCGTTCGAGCACGCGCCACGAAGCGCGGTTGTCCGCATGCACCGGCACGATCACCGCCGTGGCCTCTTGCGCATGCGCCCAGATGCCTTCGGTGAGCTGGCCGACGAGCGCCGTGCCCCAGCCGCGCTGCAGCGTGCCGGGCTCGCCCAGGAAATAGTCCAGGCTCCACGCTTGCAACGGCACGTCGGTCCACTGGGCGATCTCCTCGGCGTACGGCGGGTAGCCGGCCAGCGCGAAGCGCTGCACCAGGCCGACGGGGCGGCCGTCGCGGTACGCGATGAAGACCTGCGCGGGCTCGGTGCCGTCGATCACGCCGCCGTATTCGGCTTCCACGGCCTCGGGCGCGGGGTCGTCGCACCACCAGCGCCGCACGTGGGGCTGGCGCAGCCAGGAGGAGATCAGGGGGTAGTCGCCGCGGGTGACCGGGACGAAGCCGAAGGGGCTCACGCGCGCGCGTGATGGCGCTCGCGCGCCAGCTGCACGTACCAGTCCAGGCAGCCGGGGTTGGCCATGGCGTCGAGGTTGACCACCTTCTCCGGCGCCTGCCCGAGCAGCATTTTCTTGACCGGCAGCTCCTGCTTCTTGCCGGTGAGCGTGCGCGGGATCTCCGCCACCTGGTAGATCTGGTCGGGGATGAAGCGCGGGCTGAGCGCCGTGCGGATCGCGTCGTTCAGGCGCTTGCGCAGGCCGTCGTCCAGCTGCAGGCCGGGCCGCAGCACCACGAACAGCGGCATCCAGCTTTCGCGGCCCAGGTACTCCAGGTCCACCACCATGGAGTCGAGCACCTCCGGCAGCGACTCCACCGCGCTGTACAGCTCGCTGGTGCCCATGCGCAGGCCGTGGCGGTTGATGGTGGCGTCGCTGCGGCCGTAGATGATGCAGCCGCCGCGCGAGGTGATCTTGAGCCAGTCGCCGTGGCGCCAGACGCCCGGGTAGGTGTCGAAGTAGGACGAGAGGTAGCGCTTGTGGCCCTCGTCGTTCCAGAAGTAGAGCGGCATGGAGGGGATGGGCCGCGTGCACACCAGCTCGCCCACCTCGTCCACCACGGGGCGCCCTTGCTCGTCCCAGGCCTCGACCGAGCAGCCGAGCAGGCGGCACTGCATCTCGCCGGGCACCAGCGGCAGCTCGCGGTTGCCGCCGATGAAGGCGCCGGCGAAGTCGGTGCCGCCGGAGATGTTCGACCACCAGATTCCGCCCCCACGCTCCCCCGCTTCGCGTGGCGCGCTGCCCCCCGAGGGGGCGCGCGCGCCTAGGGGCGGCCCGTCGTCGCGCGTGCCCGGCTTGCCCAGGCGCTCGAACTGCGCATTGGTCCAGCGCTGCACCTCTTCCGAGAGCGGCGAGCCGGTGGTGCCCAGCGCGCGCACGGACTGCAGGCGCGGCATGGACGACAGGTCCAGCCCCGCCTTCATGCAGTTGGCGAAGAACGCCGCGCCGGCGCCGAAGAAGGTGACGCCCAGCTCGGCCGCGAAGCGCCACAGCGTGGACCAGTCGGGCGCGTCCTTGGCCCCCGCGGGATTGCCGTCGTAGAGGCAGCAGGTCGTGCCGTTGAGCAGTCCCGCCATCTGCGCGTTCCACATCACCCAGCCGGTGGAGCTGTACCAGTGGAAGCGCTCGCCCCAGGTGTTGGGGTGGTAGCTGCAGCCGACGTCGCTGTGCAGCACCAGGTGGGCCAGCATCACCAGCAGGATGCCGCCGTGGCCGTGCACGATGGGCTTGGGCAGGCCGGTGGTGCCGCTGGAGTAGACGATCCAGATCGGGTGGTCGAACGGCAGCCACACCGGCTCGAAGGCCGCGGTGGCCTGGTCGTCGCGGGCCGCGGCCTGGTCGAACCACGCATCCGCCGCCAGCGCTGCCGCGGCGTCGCCGCCCAGGTTGCGCAGCGCCAGCAGGTGCTGCACCGTGGGCAACTGCGCGCGCAATTCGGCGACCACCCCGCTGCGGTCGAACGCCTTGTGGCCGTAGCTCACGCCGTCGCAGGCGATCAGCACCTTGGGCTCGATCTGGCGGAAGCGGTCCAGCACGGCATGGGTGCCCATGTCGGGCGCGCAGATGCTCCAGATGCCGCCCAGGCTCACCACCGCGAGGAAGGCGACGATGGCCTCCGGCACGTTGGGCAGGTAGGCCGCGACGCGGTCGCCCGGCTGCAGGCCCTGCGCCTTCAGGTGCAGCGCGACCGACGCCACCTGGCGGCGCAGCTCGGGCCAGGACAGCTCGCGGTGCTGGCCCTGTTCGTTGCGGCTGACCAGGGCGGGGAACCCCGCGGCGTGCGCGGCGTCGGCATGGCGCAGCACCTGCCGCGCGTAATTCACCTGTGCGCCGGGGAACCACTGCGCGCCCGGCATCGAGGCCTTCGCCAGCACCGCCCGGTGCCGGGTCGGCGACTCGATCCGGAAGGCGTCCCAGATGCTCTGCCAGAAGCCGTCCAGGTCCTGCACCGACCAGCGCCAGAGCTCGTCGTAGTTCGCGAACGAGCGCCCGGTGCGCTCTTGCAGCCACTCCTGGTAGAGGCGGATCTGGGGGATTCGGTCGGGCACGGTGCGCATGGCGGGCTAGCGTAGCAGCGGCGCCCCGGCCGATGCATCGGGCGAACACCCGGATGAAAAACCGCTCGGCTTGCGTTTTCGCACACCCGTGCTAAAGTGCCTCGCATGGAAGCCAAGACCCAGCGCAGCGAACTGACCCGCGCCGCCATCATCGGTGCGGCGCTGGACCTGGCCGCGGCCGAAGGGCTGGAATCCATCACCCTGCAGGCGGTCGCCGACCGCATCGGGCTCTCGAAGAGCGGCGTGTTTTCGCGAGTAGGTTCGCGCGAGACGCTCCAGAAGGCGGTGGTGGAGGAATTCGGCCGCCGCTTCATCGACGACGTCTTCGTGCCCGCGATGCAGCAGCCCAAGGGCCTGCCGCGGCTGGACACCATCGTGCAGCGCTGGATCGTGCGCACGCGTGACGTGGAAGCCAAATCGGGCTGCGTGTTCTCGGCCGGCGCCTTCGAGCTGGACGACCGCGACGGCCCGCTTCGTGACCACCTGCACAGCGAGATCCTGCGCTGGCGCTCGGCGCTGCGGCGCACCGTGCAGCAGGCCGTCGAGGCCGGGCACCTGAAGACCGACACCGATGCCGAGCAGTTCGTCAGCGAGATCTACTCGCTGATGCTGGGCATGGTGCACGACGTGCGCTTCCTGCGAGAGCCGCGCACGGCCGAGCGCGTGCAGTCGACCTGGCGCCGGCTGCTCTCCACCTACATCGCCTGAGTTCCCCCAGAAGAAGATGCCCCTCGCCCTTCGCTCAACCACATTTCGCACAGCCGTGCGAAGAAAGGAACCGCCATGCTGATCCTCCTCGCCATCGCCCTCGCCTGGGGCGGCATCGCCGGCGGCCGCGCCGCCCTGCGTTCGCTGCGCAGCCTGCCCCGGCGCAACGAAGACATGGTCTTCTACTGAAAGGACAACGCGATGACACGCACCGCCGTGCAGGCCACGTCCGACTTCTACCAGGCCGGCCCCGGGCTGCGCCTGTTCCGCCTGGCGCTGGGCGCGTCCCAACGCATCTGGCCGTCGCTGGCCGTGCGCGCCTCGCTGCGCCTGTTCGGCACGCCGCTGCCGCCCAAGTGGCTGCAGCGCAAGGGCGCCTGGGACAGCGACTGGCACATCGAGGCCTGGCCCTTCGAGGACGCGAGCCTGACGCTCTACTCGCGACCCGTGGCGCCGCACGCGCCGGTGGTGCTGCTGGTCCACGGCTGGGGCGGCCATGCGCGGCAGATGCTGCCGCTGGCCGACGCCGCGATCCGCGCCGGGCTGCGGCCGGTGATCGTGGAGATGCCGGCCCATGGCCGCAGCGCCGGCGCGGTCAGCAACCTGCCGCAGTTCGCCCGCGCCATCGAGTACGTGGGCGCCCGCCTGCTGCAGCAGGGCCACCAGCTGCGCGCGCTGGTGGCGCATTCGCTGGGCGCCAACGGCGCGGCCTACGCCACCAGCCGCGGCCTGCCGGTGGAGCGGCTGGTGCTGCTGGCGCCGCCGGCCTCGCCGCGCGAGTACACGCGCCTGTTCGCCGCCGTCTTCGGCCTGTCGGAAGGCACGCGCTCGCGCATGCAGGCGCGCATCGAGGCGCGCGAAGGCGTCCTGATGGCGCAGTTCGAGCCGCAGGCCGTGGGCGCGCGCATCGACTTGCCCACGCTGGTGGTGCACGACCGCGGCGACCGCATCAACCGCTTCGCCGACGGCCAGGCCTTCGCCAGCGAGATCGCCGGCGCGCGGCTGCTGGCCACCGAGGGCATGGGCCACCGCAAGCTGCTCAAGGAACCGCCGGTGCTGCGCGAGGTGGCCGACTTCCTGCGCTGACGCGCCGCTTGTCGCCCGCAGGGGCGGCGCTTAGCATCTGCTGCTTCAACACAAGAAGGAGCGGAGAAGATGGGAATGTTCACCTGGACGGAGCGGCCTGCGCAGGTCCTGCAGCAAGGCGGAGTGATCGGGCCGGAGGAACGCCTGCCCTGGCCGCAGACGGCCGCCATGGGCGTGCAGCACGTGATCGCCATGTTCGGCGCCACCGTGCTCGCGCCCATCCTCATGGGCTTCGACCCCAATGTCGCCATCCTCATGAGCGGCGTGGGCACGCTGATCTTCTTCCTGATCACCGGCGGCAAGGTGCCCAGCTACCTCGGCTCCAGCTTCGCCTTCATCGGCGTGGTGATCGCTGCCACCGCCTACGCCGGCAAGGGGCCCAACGCCAACATCGGCGTGGCGCTGGGCGGCATCATCGCCTGCGGCGTGCTCTACACGCTGATCGGCTTGGTCGTGCAGGCGGTGGGCACCGGCTGGATCGAGCGCTTCATGCCGCCGGTGGTCACCGGTGCGGTGGTCGCGGTGATCGGCCTGAACCTGGCCGGCATCCCGATCAAGAACATGGCCGCCAGCAGCTTCGACTCCTGGATGCAGGCCGTCACGTTCGTCAGCGTGGCCGTGGTCGCGGTGTTTACCCGGGGCATGGTGCAGCGTCTGCTGATCCTGGTCGGCCTGATCGTCGCCAGCGTGATCTACGCGGTGCTCACCAACGGGCTGGGCATGGGCAAGCCGATGGACTTCAGCGGCATCATCGCCGCGCCGTGGTTCGGTGCCCCCGCTTTCGCCGCGCCGGTGTTCAGCGGCCCGGCCATGCTGATGATCGCGCCGGTGGCCATCATCCTGGTGGCCGAGAACCTGGGCCACATCAAGGCCGTGACCGCCATGACCGGCCGCAACCTGGACGCCTACATGGGCCGGGCCTTCATCGGCGACGGCGTGGCCACCATGGTCAGCGGCGCTTCCGGCGGCACGGGCGTGACCACGTACGCCGAGAACATCGGCGTGATGGCCGCGACCAAGATCTACTCGACCGCCATCTTCGTGTTCGCCGCCGCCATCGCCATCGTGCTGGGCTTCTCGCCGAAGTTCGGCGCGGTGATCCAGGCCATCCCGCTGCCGGTGATGGGCGGCGTGTCCATCGTGGTGTTCGGCCTGATCGCGGCCGCCGGCGCCAAGATCTGGGTCGACAACCGGGTGGACTTCTCGGACAACCGCAACCTGATCGTGGCGGCGGTGACGCTGGTGCTGGGCACCGGCGACTTCACGCTGAAGTTCGGCGGCTTCGCGCTGGGCGGCATCGGCACCGCGACCTTCGGCGCCATCCTGCTCTACGCCCTGCTCAGCCGCGGCGGCAGCCGCCCCGCCGCGCAGACCACGGCCACGGCCACGCCGGTGCAGCGCTGATGCCGATCTGGAAGCAGCCGATCTCGGTGGAGCGCCTGACCGAGATGCATGTCGGCACCGCGGTGGAGCACCTGGGCATCGAGTTCCTGGAGGTCGGCGACGACTTCATCCGCGCGCGCGTGCCGGTGGACACGCGCACGCGCCAGCCCTACGGCATCCTGCACGGCGGGGTGTCGGTCGTGCTGGCCGAGACGCTGGGCTCCTGCGGCGCGGCGTTCACCGCCGAGACGGGGACGCGTGCGGTGGGCCTGGACATCAACGCCAACCACCTGCGCAGCGCCAGCCAGGGCTGGGTCACCGGCATCGCGCGGCCGGTGCACATCGGCCGCAGCACGCAGGTGTGGGCCATCGAGCTGAGCAACGACCAGGGCCAGCCCACCTGCGTGTCGCGCATCACGATGGCGATGCTGCAGGGGCGCTGAAGCGCTGCGGCTTATTGCGGATCGGCGCCGCCGCGCGCCATCCGCTCGCTCTTCCAGTAGACGTCGTCGCCGCCGTCTATTCGGTTGAGCACGCGGGCCAGCACGAACATCAGGTCCGACAGGCGGTTGAGGTAGCGACGGGGCGTGTCGTTGACCTGCTCGGACTGTCCGACCGCCACCACCGAACGTTCCGCCCGCCGCGCCACCGTGCGGCAGACATGCGCCTGCGACGCGGCCCGCGTGCCGGCCGGCAGGATGAACTCCTCCAGCTTGGGCAGGCGCCCGTTGTGCAGCGCGAGCGCGTCGTCCAGCACGGCCAGCGCCTCGGGCTTGATCAGCTCGTAGCCCGGGATCGACAGCTCGCCGCCCAGGTTGAACAGCTGGTGCTGCACCTCGACCAGCAGCGTGCGCACCTCGTCCGGCAGCTTCTCGCACAGCAGCAGACCGATGTGCGAGTTGAGCTCGTCCACGTCGCCCATGGCCTGCACGCGCGCGCTGTGCTTGGGCACGCGGGTGTTGTCGCCCAGGCCCGTGGTGCCGTCGTCGCCGGTGCGGGTGGCGATCTGCGTCAGGCGCTTGCCCATCTTTGGCTCCTCTTGGAATGTGGGGCGGATTGTCCCATCGCGGCCCCTGACGGCCTCGGCCATGGCCGGGTGCGAGCCGTCCTACGCCGACTCTCGCGATAGCGCGACACGCACGTGGCCCAGCCGCGCCACCATGGGGAAGCTCCAGGAGTCCGCCATGAAGCAGCCTTCCGCCTCCTCCTTCCTCCTGCCCAGGCCGCGCGCCGTGCTCGCGACCCTGGTCCTCACCCTGTGCGCAGGCTTCGCAGCCGCGCAGGCACCGGTGCGCAGCGCCACCTCGCCGCGGGCGGCGGGCATCGGCATCTCCGGCGGCAACGCGGGGGGCGCCACGGTACCGGCCACGCGCAACCCGATCGCGGTCGCGCCTGGCGCCGGCACGGGCACGCTGCCCCTGGGCGCGCCCTCGCCCTCGGGCCTGGCGTCGCCTTCACCCTTCCCGGCCGGCATCTCCTCCACCAGCATCGCCGCGCCCGGCACCAGTGCCGCGATCACCGCGCCGACCGCGATCGCCCCCAGCGTGGCCGGCACCGTGGGCACGGCCGGCGGCGTGACCAGCAGCACGCGCGGCGTGGTGAACCCGCTGGGCACGACGACCACGGGCCAGCCGATCGATGCCGGCGTCATCGGTCCCGCCGGCGCGGCCGCCGCGGTGCTCGATCCGAACGGCGCTGCCGCGGCGGGCAACGCGGGCGCGGCCGTCAGCGTGGGGACGCCCGGCGCCGCACCCGGCACCGCCGGGATCGGCGCGACGCCGGGCGCCACCGGCGTGGTCCAGGGCGCCTCGGTCGGGAGCGCGGGCGGGCTCACCGGCGGCGTGCCGTCGGTGTCGCCGGGGGCCGTGGTGGCGCGGGGCGGGCCGCTCACGGCCCTGCAGGTGGCGCAGTTCTTCCTGCAGGCCGACGGCAACGGCGACGGGCTGCTGTCGCGCGCCGAGGCGCTGCGGCTGCCGCTGGTGACGATGACCTTCGAGGACATGGACACCAACCGCGACGGTTCGGTTTCGCGGTCCGAATACGACGACAGCCTGCGCTAGCAGAGCGCGGCGCGACCGTTGGGCCGCGCCGCGGCCTCGGCGTAAACTGGCCGGCTCCAGGAGACTTGCCCATGAACGCGCCCACCGCCGTGTCCCACCTCGTTCCCGAATTCCATCCGCGGCCAGTGCCGCAGGCGCTGCTGGATGCGCTGCAGGCGCGCTTCGGCGCTCAGTGCTCCACCGCGGCGGCGGTGCGCGAGCAGCACGGCCGTGACGAGTCCTCCTTCGAGGTGCCTCCGCCCGCCGCCGTGGTGTTCGCCGAGAAGACGCAGGACGTGGCCGATGCGGTCGCGCTCGCCTCGCAGCACGACGTGCCGGTCATCCCGTTCGGTGTCGGCTCCTCCCTGGAAGGCCACCTGCTGGCCGTGCAGGGCGGCATCAGCATCGACCTGGGCCGCATGAACAAGGTGCTGTCGGTCAATCCCGAGGACCTCACCGTCACCGTGCAGGCCGGCGTCACCCGCAAGCAGCTGAACGACGAGATCCGCAGTACCGGCCTGTTCTTCCCGATCGACCCGGGTGCCGACGCCACCCTCGGCGGCATGAGCGCCACGCGCGCCTCCGGCACCAACGCCGTGCGCTACGGGACCATGCGCGAGAACGTGCTGGGCCTGGAAGTCGTCACCGCCTCGGGCGAGGTGATCCGCACCGGCACGCGCGCCAAGAAGTCCTCGGCCGGCTACGACCTCACGCGGCTGATGGTGGGCAGCGAAGGCACGCTGGGCGTGATCACCGAGATCACGCTGCGGCTCTACCCCATCCCCGAGGCGATCTCGGCGGCGGTGTGCTCCTTCCCGAGCATCGAGGCCGCGGTGCGCACCGTCATCCAGGTCATCCAGCTGGGCGTGCCGATCGCGCGGGTGGAACTGATCGACCACCACACGGTGCGGATGGTCAACGCGCACAGCAAGCTGGGCCTGCGCGAAGAGCCGATGCTGCTGATGGAATTCCACGGCTCGCCGGCCGGCGTGAAGGAGCAGGCCGAGACGGTGCAGGAGATCGCCAGCGAGTTCGGCGGCAACGCCTTCGAGTGGGCCACCACGCCGGAGGAACGCACCCGCCTGTGGACCGCGCGGCACAACGCGTACTTCGCCGCCATCCAGTCGCGGCCGGGCTGCCGCGCGATCTCCACCGACACCTGCGTGCCGATCTCGCGCCTGGCCGACTGCCTGCTCGACTCGGTGAAGGAAGCCGATGGCAGCGGCATCCCCTACTTCCTGGTCGGCCACGTGGGCGACGGCAACTTCCACTTCGGCTACCTGCTCGACCCCAACGAGGCGCGCGAACGCGAGGTGGCCGAGGACCTGAACCACAAGCTGGTGACGCGCGCGCTCAACCTGGGCGGCACCTGCACCGGCGAACATGGCGTCGGCCTGCACAAGATGGGCTTCCTGGTCACCGAGGCCGGCGCCGGCGCGGTGGACATGATGCGCACCATCAAGCGGGCGCTGGACCCGAAGAACATCCTCAACCCCGGGAAGATCTTCTCGCTCTGAGCCCGCGATGAAGCCCACCACGCCCCTGCTGCTCGCCGCCTGCCTGATGGTCGGCGCCTGCGCACACCGACCGGCTTCACAGGTGAACTACGGCCACCCCGCGCTCAACGCGATGGTGCCGGTGCCGCAGGTGCAGAACGACCCGGCTCGTGTCGGGCTGGGCGCGCTGGTCGGCGGTCTGGCGGGCGCGCAGGTGGGATCGGGCAACGGGCGGCTCGCGGCCGCCGGGGCGGGTGCGGCCATCGGCGCGATGGCGGCCCAGGGCCAGTACAGCCCCGAGGCCGCGCTGGGCGGCCTGGCCGGTGGCCTGATCGGATCGCAGGTCGGCGGCGGCAGCGGCCGTGTCGCGGCCACTGCACTGGGCGCCGGCCTGGGCGCCTGGCTGGCCGTGCCGCGCGACTGACTTCACCCGTCATTCCCGCGAAGGCGGGAAGCCAATGCGTCCGCTTTCGCGGACTGCCGAAAGCCCTGGGTCCCCGCCTCCGCGGGGATGACGAGAGTTGGCCTCCCCGCCTTTCGCGGGGACGACGAGGGTTGGCCTCCCCGCCTCCGCGGGGATGACGTAACCGGCTTACTGCGCGAACAGCGCCTGCACTTCCTGGCGGAACGCGCCATCGCGCTGGTGCTCGCCCGGCTCCAGCGGGCCGGCCTCGGACAGCAGCGACATCGGCGCCAGGTTGCGGCCCCAGTACAGCTGGCAGCGCTGCGAGTTCACCAGGCGCGTGGCCGGCACCACCGAGGTGTTGCCCTCGGACTCCAGCGTCACGCCGACCTTGGCCGCAGTGACCTTGCGGTCCGCGCTGCCCAGCCACACGGTGCCGGGCAGCTGCTCCCACTCGCGGATGTCGGCCTGGGCCTGGGTGGACTGCGCCACGCCCTGGGCCACCAGCCCCGCGAACATGCCGACCATGCCCAGGCCGGCGGCGTCGCGGTTGCCGGTGGCCAGCGCGGTCTGCAGGCCCACCGCGCCGATCGTGCTCGCCACGTCCGAGACGGTCTGGGCGCCTTCCTTGAACGAGGCCTTGCCGCCCAGCACCGCGTCCACCGGACGGCCGCCGCGCGTCGTGGCCTGGTAGCCGACGTCGGCGCCGACGGTGAACTGCTCGGACACGCAGGCGCCGCCGCCTTCCGGGCAGGCCTTCTTCACGGTGGTGTCGGCCAGCTTGTGCGACTGCCACATCAGCGCTTCGCCGAACTTGCCGCCGCCGTACTTGAACGGCACGCGGCCGGTCTCGAACAGCACCAGCACCGGCCGGTCGGCCGACAGGCCCTCGTACGCCTTGTCGCCCTTGGCGGCCTGCTGCACGAACTCCTTGGACAGCTGCGTATTGCCGTCGCAGTAGCTGGCCCAGCCCGCCATGTAGGGCATCAGGCCGAAGTCGCCGGCGTACTGCTCGGCCTCGGCCACCGTGTCCTGGTAGTCGGCCTGCTTGAACATGGCGCGCGCGTTCTGGAAGTCACCTTTCGCCGCCCACACCAGGCCGCGGTAGAAGTAGGTCATGGACCGCTCGTAGGGCTCGCCCTTGAAGTCCTTCACCTTCTCGGCCGACCAGAGCGATTTGGCCTTCTGCGCCTCGGGGTTGTCGGCGTAGATCATCTCGATGCGGGCCACGGCCGCCTCGAAAGCCTTCTCGGCCAGGTCCACGTTGCCGGCGGCCAGCGCCGCCATGCCGATGCGCTGCAGGTTGAGCGTGGCGTTGCGCTCGCCCTCGATGAAGAGGCGCTCCATCAGCGGCCGCAGGTCGGCCGCCGGCACCTTGCCCGCGAACTCGGTGGCCGCCGCCTGCACTTCGGGCGCCACCGGCTTGGAGGCGCCCCACTTCTTGGTCGGGTTCGCGGCCTGCTCGGCCGCCTGCTTGGCCTGCTGCTGCTGTTGTTGCTGCATCTGCATCTGCATGATGTTCTGGAACAGCCCGCCGAACTGGGCGTGGGCCGGCACGGCCCACAGGCCGCCGCAGGCAAGCGCCACCGAGACGCAGGAGGCGCGCAGGCGCGAAACGGGACGAGCACTCATGGTCATCACTCCAGGAAGGGAACGAAGGAAGAAGAAGGGATCAGGGAACGCGGGCCGGGCGCGTCAGAGGGCGCCGGCCAGGCGCGCCAGCGTCTGCTGCGCGACCAGGCGGCCCACATCGGTCACCGTGCGCTGCGGGGCCGCCACCTGGCGGAAGCCCCCGCGCGGGTCGGCTTCGAACTTCGGCGGCGCCGCCGGCGTGCCTTCGGGCAGCTGGCCGTTCATGTAGCCCTCGGCCAGCACCACGCCATCGGCCAGGCGCTTGATCGACACGTAGGTCGACCAGCCGGTGGCGGCCGCCGGGTCCCGGGTGTTGAGCACTTCCATGATCAGGCGCGCATGCTTGGACAGCGCCTGCGTCTCGACCTGCTGCGTGTCGAGCGAGCCGCCCTTGCCGGCCGCGGCCGTGGTGCGCATCACCACGTTGCGGTCGACCAGCCGCACGCCCGTCGACGTGATGGTCTGCATGAAGGCGCTGCGCATCTCCAGGTCGGTGCGCTCCACCGGGCCTGCGCGGCGCGCCTGCTCGGTCTTCACCTGGCGCGTGGTGATGGTGGTGTTGCTCACCGCCATGCCGGCCGCCTCGCTGCCGATGTAGCCCGGCGCGGCCGCCGTTTCGCGGCTGGCCATGCCGGCGCGCGCGGTGCTGCTGTTGATCTGCCAGGCCGAGTCCTGCTGCAGCATGTCGGCGAACTCGCGGTTCCACAGCACGGCGATGGTCGGCCGGCCCGCCCGGGCATAGGCCGCCATGAACGCGGCCCGGTCGAAGTCCGGATGCGCCGCAGGCGCGACCGGGGCCGGCGCGGGCGTGGCCACTTCGGGCATCCCCTGCCGGTAGGCGCTGGGCGGGATCTGGGGCGTTTGCGCGAAGGCGGCGGTGGCGAGCACCGGCACGCCAAGCAGGGCAAGGCGACGCAGCATGGCAGGACCTTTCGGATGAAGCCGGCTCAGCGGGCCGGCGGCGTGACGGCGGGGATCTGGTAGGTCTGGCCCGGCGCGAACTGCGACTGCCCGCGGTTGGCGTCGTAGATGTCGACCGCGACACGGCTGGTGGCCTGCGAGATGGCCGACTCGCCGTACACGGCCTGGCCGCGCGGCGGCAGGAACACGGTCTTCCACGCGCTCGGCGGCTCGGTCTGGCCGCGGTCGCCAGTGAAGCGCGTGCGCACGCTGAGCACCACGTCCACGTCGCTGCAGTTCTGCACCGTGGTCTGCACCGAGGCCATCCCGGTGCCGGTGCGCGAGGTCACCACCTCGTGCACGCCGATCACGCGAGCGAGTTCGGGCGACAGCACCGACACCGCGCCCAGGTTGCCCTGCCCCGCCTGCTGGTCCCAAGTGCGGCAGCCGGCGAAGGTGGGCGGCGTGGTCTGCGTGGTGGCGCAGCCGGCCAGGACCGTGGCGGCGAGGAGCGCGAACAGCGTCTTCATGTTCGCTTCCTTCAACGGTAGATGACGTCGTCGGCGCCGGCGCGCGAGAACTCGTAGATGCCGGACCAGACGATCTCGCCGGTCTCCAGGTCGGTCATCTCGAAGGAGATCTGGGTGTAGCGCTGCACCATCCCGGTCTTGACGTTGCGGCTGTCCAGCGAATTGATCTTGCCGGACAGGCGGTAGTCGGCACCCAGCTGCGCCTTGGTCAGGCCGGTGGTGCCCAGGTCAGTCGTGCCGGTGCGCTTGAGCTGGCGCTCCTGTTCGACCATCGCCGTGTTCTGGCGGTTGACGAACTGCATGCGAGCCTTGGCCGCGCGGTTGAGGTTGACCATCAACCGCTGCGTGATGATGTTGCGGTTGATCGCCTGCGAACTTTCGTTCACGAAGTGCGCGCTGTCGATGATCACGCGCGGCCGCTTGCCGGTTTCCGCGAAGATGGACTCGGCCAGCATGTCCCGCATCATCTGGTCGGTCATGGCCACGATGTCCTGGCCCTCCACGCCGACGCCCGACACGGGGCCCTTGCGGCTGGAGTCGACCTCCATGGACGACACGCCGGTGGCGTTCTGCAGTGGGGGATTGGTCTGGCAGCCGGCCAGGACGGCGACGATCGCGAGCAGCGCCGTCGATTGGAGATTGCGGTACATCTAAGCCTCCAGTTGCAACTGACATGGATTGTTGCAACTTAAGGCAGAGGTGTCTATCCCCCGTGTGGGTGATGCCACAAGGCCGGAAGTAATACCGGCTTCCGGGCCGGAATCAGCCGCGCAGGCGCTCGATCAGGCCGTTCAGCGCATCCAGCGAGCCGAACTGGATGGCGAGTTCGCCCATCTCCTCGACCTGGCCCGCGCGTTTCACGCGCTTCTTCACGCGCACCTCGACCGCGGCCATCAGCAGGTCGGAAAGCTCCTCCTCCACCCGGCGAAGGTCGCTGGACTTGTCCTTCTTCGGCTTGGGGGAGGTGAGCGTGAACTCGGCGCCGATCTTCTTGACCAGGGTCTCGGCCTCGCGCACCGACAGCTTGCGGGCGGTGATCTGGTTGGCCGCCGTGATCTGCGTCGCCCGCTCCAGCGCCAGCAGCGCGCGGGCATGGCCCATGTCCAGGTCGCCGGCCATCAGCATGGTCTGCACCGGTTCGGCCAGGTTCAGCAGGCGCAGCAGGTTGGAGGCCGCGCTGCGCGAACGGCCGACGGCCTGGGCCGCCTGCTCGTGGGTCAGGCCGAAGTCGCGCACCAGGCGCTGCAGGCCCTGGGCTTCTTCCAGCGGGTTCAAGTCCTCGCGCTGGATGTTCTCGATCAGCGCCATCGCGGCCGCGGACTCGTCGGGCACGTCGCGCACCAGCACGGGCACGCTGTCCAGGCCGGCCAGGCGGGCGGCGCGGAAACGGCGCTCGCCCGCGATGATCTCGTACTTGCCGGCGTGCGCGCCCTCCCCCAGCTTGCGCACCAGGATCGGCTGCATGATCCCTTGCGCCTTGATCGATTCGGCCAGCTCGTACAGCGCGCCCTCGTCCATGCGCGTGCGCGGCTGGTACACGCCCGGCACCATGTCGGCCAGCAGCAGCGTGGCGGGCAGGCCCGGGTTGGCGGCGGGCGCGTCGGCGCCTTCGGCGGCGGTCGGCCCGAGCAACGCCTCGAGGCCGCGGCCCAGTCCCTTGGGTTTCTTGGTCACCATGGAAGCTTCTCTCTCTCTCAGAGGTTCATGAGGTCCTGCAGCAGCACATGGCCTTCCGGCCAGCTGCCCAGCCCCGAATCGGCATTGATGTGGCCACAGGGGCCCACGTCGATGAAGCGGCTGCCCCAGTCTTCGGCGAAGCCGCGTGCGCGATCGATGTCGCAGTAAGGGTCGTCCTGGCTGCCCACCAGCACGCTGGGAAAAGGCAGCGGCTGCAGCGGCAAGGGCGACCAGGTGCGAAGCTGCACCCGGATCTCGGGTCGCTCGACGTCGCCCGGCGCCACCAGCAGCGCGGCCTTCACCCGCTGCGGGTTGCGGGTGACCGAGGCCCAGGCCGCGGCCAGCACGCAGCCCAGGCTGTGCGCCACCAGCACGGCGGGCTCATCGCGCGTGAGCAGCACTTCCTCCAGCCGCGTGATCCAGTCGCCGCGCAGCGGCTGCTGCCAGTCGTGCTGCTCCACCCGCACGTAGCCGTGCCGCTGCTCCCACAGCGACTGCCAGTGCTGCGGGCCGCTGTTCTGCCAGCCGGGGAGGATCAGGACGTTGGAAGGCTTCATCGCTTCGGGCGGAGCGCGCGGATCGGGCTGCCGGGCGTCACATCTTGCGGATGCGCTCCACCATCTCCTGCGCGAATTCCATGAAGGCCTGGCTGCCGCGCGCAGCCGGGTCGAACACCACGCCGGGCAGGCCGTAGCTGGGCGCCTCGGCCAGGCGCACGTTGCGCGGGATCACGGTGTCGAACACCTTGTCCTTGAAGTGTGCCTTGAGCTGCTCGCTCACCTGCTGCTGCAGCGTGATGCGCGGATCGAACATCACGCGCAGCAGGCCGATGATCTGCAGGTCCTTGTTCAGGTTGGCGTGCACCTGCTTGATGGTGTTGACCAGGTCGGTCAGGCCCTCCAGCGCGAAGTACTCGCACTGCATCGGCACGATCACGCCGTGGGCCGAGCACAGGCCATTGAGCGTCAGCATGGACAGCGACGGCGGGCAGTCGATCAGGACGAAGTCGTACTCGGCTTCCACCGGGGCCAGGGCCTGGCGCAGGCGCCGCTCGCGCCGCTCGACGTCGACCAGCTCCACCTCGGCGCCGGCCAGTTCGCGGTTGGCGCCCAGGACGTCGTAGCCGCACTTCTCGCTGCGCACCCGGGCTTCGACCACGGACGAGGATTCGAGCAGCACGTCATAGACCGTCAGTTCCAGCTTGCGCTTGTCCACGCCCGAACCCATGGTGGCATTGCCCTGCGGGTCGAGGTCGACCATCAGCACGCGCTGGCCGACGCGGGCCAGGCCGGCGGCCAGGTTGACCGTGGTGGTCGTCTTGCCGACGCCGCCCTTCTGGTTGGCGACGCAAAAGATCTTGGCCATTTGCTTACCTGGAGACGGCGAGCTTCACGCCGAAGCCGATCAGGAACAGGCCCGCCACCTTCTCCAGCACCCGCCCGACCAGCGGATTGGCCCGCAGCCGGCTGGCCAGGAAATGGGTGAGCAGCACCGCCACCAGCCCGTAGGCGAAGGTCAGCACCGCGATGGTCAGGGCCATCCCGCCGAAGGTCAGCAGGCTTGCAGGTTGCTGCGGGTCGATAAACAGCGGGAAGAAGGCCATGTAGAACACGATGGCCTTGGGGTTCAGCAGGGTGATCACGGCCGCCTGACGGAAGTAATGGCGCGGCTGGATGTCGAGCACCGGGGCACTGCCCGGCTTGGCCAGCAACATCCGCAAGCCCAGCCAGGCCAGGTAGGCGGCGCCCAGCCACTGGACGGCATGGAAAGCGGCTGGGTAGGCCACGAGCAACGCGGCTACGCCGGCCACCGCCGCCCACATCAGCACCTGGTCGCCCGCGATGATGCCCAGCGTGGCGGCCAGCCCAGCGGGAACGCCGCCCTTCCCGGTGGAGGTGATCAGCGCCAGGTTGCCGGGCCCGGGGATGGCGAGAAAGATGATGATGGCGACGACGAAGGCGCCGTAGTCCGCTACACCGAACATGAACCCCCCGGGAATTTGGTCTTGTGGAGGGCCGAGTTTAAGTCAGCGGTTCGGACGAACCGGACGCATCCACACGATGCAGCGCTCCGCGGCCAATTCCGGCACGTCGAGTTGTTCCACGTGAAACACAGCCACGTCGGCCGGCAGGGCCGAAATCTCCTCATCCGGCCGCTTGCCCTTCATCGCCAGCCAGACGCCCTCCTCCGCCAGCGCCTGGCGGGAACCGGCCACGAAGTCGGCCAGGGAGGCGAAAGCCCGGGAGCTGACCGCGTCGTAGCGGTCGGTCACCCGCTCCACCCGCCCATGGACACCGCGGAGATTGGGAAGCTGCAGCCCGGCTGCCGCCTGCTGGACGAAGGCCGCCTTCTTGCCGACCGCATCCAGGCAGTCCACTCGCAATTCCGGGCAGCAGATGGCGATGACCGCTCCTGGCAGGCCGCCGCCGGAACCGACGTCCAGCAGTCGCCCGGCGGCGCCACCGGTCTGCCGGCGCAGAGGCACGATCACGGCCAGGCTGTCCAGAAGGTGTTGGACCAGCATCTCGCCGGGGTCGCGCACGGCCGTGAGGTTGTAGACCTGGTTCCACTTGCCCAGCAGGCCGAGGTAGCGCAGCAGCGCATCCCGCTGGGGCTCGGCCAAGTCGAGGCCCAGCGCCTGAAGACCGGCGCCCAGTCGAGTCTCCAGGCTCATGCCGCCTGCTGCGCCTGGTTGGCGGCCTCGGCGAAACCCTTGACCCGGTTCTTCTTGAGGTGGACCAGCAGGAGCGAGATGGCCGCCGGCGTCACACCCGAGATCCGCGACGCCATGCCCAGCGTCTCCGGCCGGTGCTTGCTCAGCTTCTGCCGCACCTCGATCGACAGCGCCGCCACCTGCATGTAGTCCAGCTCGGCCGGCAGGCGCATGTTCTCGTAGTGGGCCGCGCGCTCCACCTCGTCCTTCTGGCGCTCGATGTAGCCGGCGTACTTGGCGCCGATCTCGAGCTGCTCGACCACGGGCTCGTAGAGCTCGCCCAGTGTTTCACGTAAAACCTCAGCCGCCGCATAGCGGCCCTCCTCCAGCGACACCAGCTGGCGGTAGGCCACGCCCGGTCGGCGCAGCAGGTCGAAAAGGTTGTGCTCGTGCTCGATGTTCTTGCCCAGCACCCGCTCGGCCTCCGCGGCCGGCAGACTGCGCGGATTCACCCACACCGACTTCAACCGCTGTGTTTCACGTGAAACAGCGTCGCGCTTGCGGTTGAAGCTGTCCCACTGCTCGTCCGTCACCAGGCCGAGCTGCCGCCCCTGCTCCGTCAGGCGCATGTCGGCGTTGTCCTCCCTCAGCTGCAGGCGGAACTCCGCGCGGCTGGTGAACATGCGGTACGGCTCGGTCACGCCCTTGGTGATGAGGTCGTCCACCAGCACGCCGAGGTAGGCCTCGTCGCGGCGGGGCAGCCAGGCTTCGCGGCCCTGGCACTGCAGCGCGGCATTGATGCCGGCAAACAGGCCCTGGGCCGCCGCCTCCTCATAGCCGGTGGTGCCGTTGATCTGCCCGGCGAAGAACAGCCCGGCGATCTGCCGGGTCTCGAAGCTGCCCTTGAGCGAGCGCGGATCGAAGTAGTCGTACTCGATGGCGTAGCCCGGCCGGAGGATGTGCGCGTGCTCTAGCCCCGGCAACGTGCGCACCAGGCCCAGCTGCACGTCGAAGGGCAGGCTGGTCGAGATTCCGTTGGGATAGAACTCGTTGGTGGTCAGCCCTTCCGGCTCCAGGAAGACCTGGTGGCTGTCCTTGCCCGCGAAGCGGTTGATCTTGTCCTCGACGCTCGGGCAGTAGCGCGGCCCCACCCCTTCGATCTTCCCGGTGAACATCGGGCTGCGGTCGAAGCCCGAACGGATGATCTCGTGCGTGCGCTCGTTGGTGTGGGTGATCCAGCACGGCACCTGCCGCGGGTGCATCTCGGCCCGGCCCATGAAGCTGAACACCGGCACGGGGTCCAGGTCGCCGGGCTGTTCCTCGCACCTGGAGAAGTCGATGGTGCGGCCGTCGATGCGCGGGGGCGTGCCGGTCTTGAGCCGACCCTGCGGCAGCTTCAGCTCCTTGAGCCGCGCCGACAGCGACACCGCCGGCGGATCCCCCGCCCGCCCGGCCGCGTAGTTGTTCATCCCGACGTGGATCTTGCCGTCCAGGAAGGTCCCGGCCGTCAGCACCACGGTGCGCGAGCGGAACCGGATGCCGACCTGCGTCACCGCGCCCACCACCCGGTCGCCCTCCACCATCAGGTCGTCCACCGCCTGCTGGAACAGCGTGAGGTTGGGCTGGTTCTCCAGCCGGCGGCGGATCGCCGCCTTGTAGAGGATGCGGTCGGCCTGGGCCCGGGTGGCCCGCACCGCAGGACCCTTGGAGCTGTTGAGGATGCGGAACTGGATGCCCGCCTCGTCGGTGGCGATGGCCATGGCGCCGCCCAGCGCGTCGACCTCCTTGACCAGGTGCCCCTTGCCGATGCCGCCGATCGACGGGTTGCAGCTCATCTGGCCCAGCGTCTCGATGTTGTGGGTCAGGAGCAGCGTCTTGCAGCCCATGCGCGCGGACGCGAGGGCTGCTTCGGTGCCGGCGTGGCCGCCACCGACGACGATCACGTCGAATTCTTCGGGATAGAGCATGGAGTGGCGCCTTTGGCCGGCGCGGGCGGTCGTCAAGACCAGGAGGGCGAGATTTTACTTTTGAGTGGCAAATCCTTGCCAGCAAGCGCTTACTGGCTCACGCCCCAGAGCGTGTGGTGCAATCGGCGCATGAAGCCCCTCGCGCCCAAGGACTGAGCGTGGAATGCCGACCCGGCTGCGCGGCCTGCTGCATCGCGCCCTCGATCTCCTCCGCCATCCCCGGCATGCCCCGCGGCAAGCCCGCCGGTGTCCGCTGCATCCAGCTCGATGACGCCAACCGCTGCCGCCTGTTCGGCCGGCCCGAGCGCCCCGCCGTGTGCGGCGGCCTGCAGCCGCAGCCGGAGATGTGCGGCGACTCGCGCGAGCAGGCGCTGGTCTACCTGCGGCGGCTCGAGGCGCTGACGGCGTAGTCCCCTCGCATTCACATCCAAGGAGCATCCGATGAACATCGCTTCGATGAAGCACGTGGTCAGTGCCGAAGAATGGGAGCTGCGCCTGCAGCTGGCTGCCTGCTACCGGCTGGTGGCGCTGTACGGCTGGAGCGACCTCGTCTTCACCCACATCAGCGCGCGCGTGCCCGGGCCAGAACACCATTTCCTGATCAACCCCTACGGGCTGATGTTCGACGAGATCACCGCTTCGTCGCTGGTGAAGGTGGACCAGGACTGCAACAAGGTGATCGACTCGCCGTTCCCGGTCAACCCGGCGGGCTTCACCATCCACAGCAGCATCCACGATGCCCGCCCCGACGTCGGCTGCGTGCTGCACACGCACAGCCGCGCCGGCGTGGCGGTGAGCGCACAGAAGTGCGGCGTGCTGCCCATCAGCCAGCAGAGCACCTTCGTGCTGGCCTCCCTGGCGTACCACGACTACGAAGGCGTGGCCCTGCGCGACGACGAGAAGCCGCGGCTGGTGGCCGACCTGGGGCGCAAGACCTTCTTCATGCTGCGCAACCACGGCCTGCTCACCGTGGGCAAGAGCATCCCGGAAGCCTTCCTCTCGATGTACACCTTCGAGAACGCGTGCCGCATCCAGATCGACGCGCAGGCCGGCGGCGAGCTGGTGCACATCGATCCCGCGGTGCTGCAAGGCCTGTCCGAGGTGATGAAGACAGTCACGGCCGGCCAGGGCGCGGGCATCGCGTGGCCGGCGCTGCTGCGCAAGCTGGATCGCACCGATCCGTCGTTCCGCAACTGAAGTCGCGGCCCGAGGCGCGCCGCTTGGGACGTCAGGCGGGCATGGTCGACGCCGCCGGCCAGGGCGGCGCCGTCACACACTGTGCGGCTGGAGCACGCGGGTCGTGCTCCAGCACCGTCACGAGCTTCTGCGTCATCTGCACGTCGCCAAAGATGGTGCTGAAGGCCACGTCCTTCGCATCGTGCCCGGTGCCGATGCGCACCAGCCGATCCACCGGCGCCATGCCGGTCGGGTCGAACATCACCCAGCGCCGGCCCAGCCAGGCCTCGAACACCGCGTGGAAGTCCTGCGGCGGATCGTCGAACCAGACGTAGCCCGCCACCAGACGCGCCGGGATGTTCAGCGCCCGGCACAGCGTGATGCCGATGTGAGCGAAGTCCCGGCAGACGCCCGCGCGCTGGGACAGGGCCTCCTGCGCGGTGGTGGTGGAGCCTGTGCTGCCCACGCGGTACTCGATCGACTGGTGGATCCAGTCGACCATCTGCCGCACGCGCGAGAGGCCCGGCGGGAGGTGCCCGAACGTCTCGCGGGCGAAGGCGCACACCACGTCCGATTCGCAGTAGCGGGTGGGCATCAGGTACTGCAGGAACGCATCGGGCACCTCGCTGACCGGCACCTCGGGCAGGTGCGCCTCGACCGGCTCGGAGTGCACTTCGACGTCGGCCTTGTAGCGGACCTCCAGCGGTCCGACCGGCGCGTCGAAACGGAAGAAGCGGTTGCCGCTTTCCCGGTCCTCGAAAGTGCGCAGGTCCACCGGCGGCCACACCGACAGGCGCTCGCCCACGATCTCCTGCGTGGGCCAATGCGCGGCCTCCAGGCTGAAGCACAGGTGCGACGGCTGGCGGACCTGGTAGGCCAGGAAGGTCTCGACGGTGGAGAGGTGCATGGAGGGCGAAGCGATGTCTCGCGGGGCGCGTGCCCGCGGCTCATCCATGCTAGGGAATGATGCTTCCCCCGTGCATCAGCCTGGAACCCGGCCGGCTGTAGGCCGGCGCGAATTCAGCGGCCGAGCAGCCCGCGCAGGCCCTTGCCGATGTCGGAAGCGACGCCCGCGCCGGGCAGCGCCACGCCGGTGGGCGTGACGGACGGCTGGTCGAGCGTGCCGCCCACCTGCAGGGGCACGCCGGCGATCTGGCCGATCGACGCGGTGACCTTGCCGCTCAGGCTGCGGTCGGCCGCCAGCGTCACGTTGCCGTTGGCCGAGAGCAGGCCGGAACTGGCCACCAGGTTGGTGAGGTGCACCACCTTGCCTTGCGTGGCCACCTGGCCGGTCAGGGTGTCCAGCGCCGTCTGGCCATCGCGGCTCGCACCCAGGGTGCGCACCGCGGCGGCCAGGTCCACGCCCTGCAGCAGCGCCTTGCGCACCGTGAAGCGGGTCTGGCTGCGCAGCACGTCGGCCAGCGCGGCCGGGTCCTTGAACTCCGCTTGCATCGAGGTGCGCGCCTCCAGCTTGCCGGTGAGCGTGCGGCTGGGCGCCGTCAGCGCCGAGACTTCCACGCCGTTGGTGGCCAGCTCGCCGGAGAAGCGCCAGCCGCCGCCGCGCGCCGGCTCCAGCCGCAGCGGGCCGGTGATGGTGCCGCCGCCGATCTCGCTGCGCAGCTGCCAGGCCTCGGGCTGGCGCTCCAGCTGCGCCTTGGCGCCGGCGTAACGGCCCTCGACCACCTGGATGCGCGCGGTCTGCGGCAGCAGCTCGCCCTCGAACTCGACCTCGGCATCGACCGTGAGCTTCTGCGCCTTGGCATCGACCCAGGTGACGCGCTCCAGCACGATGCGGCGCGGCAGCTGCGGGCGCGACGCTGCCGCTCCCGGGGCCGGCTTGGCCGCCGCACCCTCCTGCTTCTGCAGCGCTGCGGCCAGGGCGGTCAGCCCCTGCTGCGGCAGCACGGCATGGCGCACGACCAGGGAGCCGAGCTCGGGGCGACCCAGCAGCAGCGACGTCCACACCGGCCGGGCCTCGACCCGCTGCAGGGTCAGCGGCGGCTTGGTCTGCACGCGCACGTCGTGGACTTCCACCGAGGGCGTCGGCCAGATCGCGACGTCGATCTTCCCCAATTGCACCGGCACGCCCAGCGCCTGCGCCGCCTGCTGTTGCGCCCGCAGGCGGAAGTCGTCGCTCCCCGCCCAACGCGACAAGCCGAACACCGCCGCCGCCAGCAGGACAACCCCGCCCGCCACGAGACCCACCACCCATTTCATTGCTCTGCCCATGCAAGGATTCTCGCTATCCCCGCCGCTGCAGGGAATCCGGGCCGCCGCTAGCATCGCGTTCCTCACCACGAAGTCGAGAACCATTGCCATGAAGCTTTACTACTCTCCCGGCGCCTGCTCCCTGTCCCCGCACATCGTGCTGCGTGAAGCCGGCCTCGCCTTCGAGCCGGTGCTGGCCAGCACCAAGACCCACAAGCTGCCCGACGGCAGCGACTACTACGCGATCAACCCGCTGGGCTACGTGCCGATGCTGGAGCTGGACGACGGCACGCGGCTGCGCGAAGGTCCGGCGATCGTGCAGTACATCGCCGACCAGGTGCCCACCAAGAACCTGATTCCCGCCAATGGCACGCTGCCGCGCTACCGCCTGCAGGAGTGGCTCACCTTCATCGGCACCGAGGTCCACAAGCAGTTCTCGCCGCTGTTCAACCCGGCGATGCCCGGGGAAGGCAAGAAGGTCTTCCTCGACAAGCTGGCCCAGCGTTTCGAATGGATCGACCAGCAGCTCGAAGGCCGCGACTACCTGATGGGCGACAACTTCAGCGTGGCCGATGCGTACCTGTTCACGGTCAGCAACTGGGCCAAGCCGATGAACATCGACCTGTCGCAACGCAAGAACCTGCTGGCCTGGCGCGAGCGCGTGGGCGCTCGCCCGGCGGTGCAGGAGGCGATGAAGTTCGAGGGCCTGTCGAAGTAGAACGGACGCGGCCCCGCGCTGCGCTCAGCACCATGGACACCACCGTACGGCACCCCCGGCGCGTCGAACGCGTCATCACCGGCACGCCCACACAGGACGGCGCAGGCGTCAAGCTCACGCGCCTGCTCACGCACGACCTGCAGCAGCGGCTCGACCCGTTCCTGATGCTGGACAACTTCGCCAGCGACGACCCCGACGATTACGGCGCGGGGTTCCCCAACCATCCGCACCGGGGCTTCGAGACCGTCACCTACATGATCAGCGGCCGCATGCGCCACCGCGACAACGCCGGCCACGAAGGCCTGCTGCAGAACGGCGGCGTGCAGTGGATGACGGCGGGCCGGGGCCTGGTGCACAGCGAGATGCCCGAGCAGGAAGAGGGCTTGATGGAGGGCTTCCAGCTGTGGCTGAACCTGCCCGGCCGCGACAAGATGCGCGACCCCTGGTACCGCGACATCCAGAGCGAGGAGATCCCCGAGCTGCGCACGGCCGAAGGCGTGACGGCGCGGGTGATCGCGGGCGAGAGCCATGGCGTCGCGGGCAGCATGCAGCGCGACGTGACGCAGCCGCTCTACCTGGACCTGCACTTCGGCGCCGCCGGCCAGCGCTTCGAGCAGCCGCTAGATCCGCAGCGCAACGCCTTCGTCTGCGTCTACCGCGGCAGCGTCGACGTGGTGGGTGCGGACGGCGCGTCCACCAGCGTGGCGCGCGGCCGCATGGCCATCCTGGGCAACGAGGGCGACGGGGTGGTGCTTCGTGCGGCGGGCGACGAGCCGGCACGCGCGCTGCTGATCGCGGGCCAGCCGCTGCGCGAACCGATCGCGCAGTACGGCCCGTTCGTGATGAACACGCGCCAGCAGTTGCTGGAGGCGGTCGAGGACTTCAACAACGGCCGCTTCGTCTAGCGGCCGGCGCGGCAGGTCACTCCTGCGGCACCAGCGAGGCGTCGGCCTCGCGCACGTCGTTCCAGGTGCGCGCACGCTCCATCACGCGCGACACGTTGCGGCCGATGGCCGAAGGCAGGCCGGTGCGCTCGGCCGCGGCATCGAAGGCGTTGCGCTGCTGCGCCCGAACGCGAGAGTTGTCCAGCACCACGGCGCCCGCACTCTCGCGCTCTTCGGCCGGAAGCGGTTGCGCGTCGCTCAGCACCCGGCCCGGCACGGGCTGGGGCGTTTCGTTGTCGGAGACGGACTGGGCGGACACGCCGGCCGCGATCGCACCGATCGCTCCGGCCAGCAAGAACACCGCCCAGGACCGCGCAGGATGCACTTTCATGGGCTATCTCCCGGGGTGGTCCGAAACTCCAGGATGACTGGACCGCCACCCCTTGTCTGTGGCCAGGGCGCGGATGGTTCCGTAGGACGCTCCTCGCGATGGGTGATCGCTGCAGAGCGAGCGTTCGTGACAAGCTTGGCGCAAGCCTTTACACCGCCTCTACCTTCCCGGAACCGCCGGCTTACATCGGCGCCGCAGACTTCGCTCCAACCTGTGCCGCATCAGCGACCAGGCTGAACCGAAAGGAAGGAAAGACGATGAAACCCCAAGTCCGCAAGCACCTCCTGACCTGCGCGCTGCTGGCCAGCCTGGGCATCGCTGCCCAGGCGCAGACGCCCGCGACGCCTGCCGCGCCGGCCGCTTCGTCGGCCGAGCGCCAGCACGGTCACCATGGCAAGAAGTTCGATCCCGCCAAGCGCACCGAAATGGTCAACAAGCGACTGGCCGACCTGAAGCAGAAGCTGAAGGTCGGGCCGAACCAGGAAACCGCGTGGACCAGCTTCTCCACCGCGATGCAGCCTTCGGCCCAGCGCGCCCGTCCCGACCGCGACGCGATCGCGCGCATGAGCACGCCGGACCGCATCGACCACCTGCGTGCGCTGCGCGACCAGCGCAATGCCGAGATGGACCGCCGCGCCGAAGCGACCAAGAGCTTCTATGGCCAGCTGAGCGCGGAGCAGAAGAAGACGTTCGACGACGAGACGGTGCGCATGTTCGGGCACCGCCATGGCCGCGGCGGCATGGGCCGGCACCACGGCTGATCGCGCGCCCGCGCGTTGCAACAAAAAGCCTGCCCGGCTCGCGCCGGGCAGGCTTTTCTCTTGATGCCGGTGAACCTTAGCGGCGAATGGCCGGATCGTCCGGGTTGGCATTCGGGCGGCCACCCACCATGGTGCTGGCCTCACCCGCCTGCTGCGGCGTGCGCTGCACCTGCAGCACCGGCGGCGTGATCACGCGCGAGCCGTCGGGGTTCGCGTTGTTGGTCGACATGTTCGGCTGGCCGCGCGTCATCGTGCTGGCTTCGCCGGCCATGGTTGGCACGTTGCTGGTCACGGTGGCGCTGTGGCGCGGGATCTCGCGGCCGGCCGAAGGCGCTCCCATCACGGCCGTGGACGAGGCGCTGTCCACCGGCACGCCGGTGGCGCTGGACAGCGGGGCCGCGCCCGCGCTGCCGACGGTGGATTGATGCGTGGCCGAGTGGCCCTTGGCCGCATCGTTCGAGGTGGCCATGTTCGGCTGGCCCTTGGTCATCGTGCTGGCCTCGCCTGCCTTGACGGGGACGTCGCTCGTCGCGGAGGCGGTCTGGGCCCAGGCGCCGCCGGCCATCAGCCCGGCCAGCAGAAGCGATACGGTGGTCTTGGTCTTGTTCATGTTGAAGTCCTTGGCCAGAAAGGTTTGAAAACAGGGTCGCCTTGTGGGCGTCGTGTGATCTCACCTTAGGAGCCGGGCCGTCCCCGCCGTGCCGGACGTGCGAGCCGCTTCCTGTAGGACTTGCAGCGCTGACGACGAGCGCCCGAACCTCGGCGCTACGTCGTCCAGGGGGCAGGCGCTCAGAAAGCGCTGGCGTACCGCAGCATCACCAGGTTGAGACCCGGATTGGGCTTCTTCAGCCCCGCATTGGAGGTGTGCTGCAGACGCAGGCTGAGCTCCTGCCGCCCTTGCTCGCCGAAGCTGCGGCCCACGGCCAGGTTGTCGCTGAAGTTGGCGCGCGTGCTGAACTCCTTGTCACGGGTGACGAAGCGCTTGCCGGTCAGCGACAGGCCGATGCCCGCTTCCGCGAACCACGGCGAGCGGCCCTGCGCGAAGCGGTAGCGCAGCATCGGCACCAGCCCGACCTGCACGAAGTTCTCGCGGCCACCGTCGAGCGCGCGCGCCCGCCAGAGGCTGCCGAACAGCTCGGCATTGGCGCTGAGCTCGCCACCCAGCGCGCTGGACCGCCAGGGCAGCGGCCACTGCACCCCCACGGCGGCGGCCCCCACGTGGTCCTCGCCGGCACCCCCCTGCACGAAGAAGGATGAGGGCCGCAAACCCTGCGCAGCCGCCGGCGCCACCACGGCGGCCATCGCGACCGTGGCCAGGCAGACGCATCGGAGCAGTTCTTTTCTTCTTTCCTTCATCGCCTGTGCTCGTCTTGTGGTGTCGCTTGAATTCTGGAGCATCCCGCGCTTTTCGTGGTGCGCGCGCAGTCGCACGCTGGCTCGCAACCGCAGCGACGGGGTTCCCTGCGTGCCGTCCTACACCTCATCGCTGGGTGCCTCGGTAGAACCATCGGATCGGGAGAGAACACGTCCGTATGACAGAGACCTCGGCCACCGCCGCACCGTTGACGGTGATGACGGTCAACATCCACAAGGGCTTCACGTCCTTCAACCGCAAGTTCATCCTGCCGGAACTGCGGGATGCGGTGCGCAAGATCGGCGCGGACGTCGTGTTCCTCCAGGAGGTGCTGGGCACGCACGAGGGCCATGCCAAGAAGGTGAACGGCTGGCCCGAGTCGCCCCACTACGAGTTCCTGGCCGACAGCATCTGGCCGCAGTACGCCTACGGCAAGAACGTGGTGGCGCCCAAGAGCGACCACGGCAACGCGGTGATGTCCAAGTTCCCCATCGTGCGCTACCAGAACCACGACGTGTCCCTGCCCGGACCGGAAAAGCGCGGCCTGCTGCATTGCGTGCTGCGCGTGCCGGGACAGGCCGTGGACGTGCACGTGATCTGCGTGCACCTGGGCCTGGCGGAATCGCACCGCGTGCAGCAGATCGACCTGCTGTGCGAGATGGTGCGCAGCGAGGTTCCGGACAACGCACCGCTGATCGTGGCGGGCGACTTCAACGACTGGCGCCGCCGCTGCAACGCCGTGCTGGAGCGCGAGATCGGCCTGCGCGAGGTTTTCGTCAACGCGTATGGCGAGCCGGCCAAGACCTTCCCTTCGCGCTTCCCGCTGTTCTGCCTGGACCGGATCTATGTGCGCAACGCCTCGGTGCACCTGCCCGTGGTTCTGCCCCGCAAGCCCTGGTCCCACCTCTCCGACCACGCTCCGCTGGTCGCCGAGATCCACCTGTGAGCCGGAGCCGCCGCCATGACAGCCCGCTGGTACGACGGTAACCACTTCACCCTGCTCGAGAACGGCGAAGAGTTCTTCCCACGCGTGTTCGACACCATCGCCGCCGCGCGCAAGGAGGTGGTGGTGGAGACGTTCATCCTCTTCGAGGACAAGGTCGGACTGCAGCTGCACGAGGCGCTGGCCAACGCTGCGCGACGCGGCGTGCAGGTGGACGTGACGATCGACGGCTGGGGCTCGCCCGACCTGTCGCCGCAGTTCATCTCCTCGTTGTGCGAGGCGGGCGTGCGGCTGCACGTGTTCGACCCCGGCCCCCGCCCTTTCGGCCTGCGACCCAACCTGCTGCGGCGCATGCACCGCAAGATCGTGGTGGTGGACGGCGAGACCGCCTTCATCGGCGGCATCAACTATTCGGCCGACCACCTGGCCGACTTCGGCCCCGAGGCCAAGCAGGACTGGTCGGTGCAGGTGCGCGGGCCGATCGTGGCCGAGATCCACCGCTTCGCGCATGCGGCGCTGGCCGCCGGCTCGCGCCACAGCCCCATGCGGCGCTGGTGGCGCCGCCGCCGTGAGGCCCGCTCCTCGCCCGACCAGTTGCCGCGCGCCGGGACCGCGCGCGCCATGCTGGTCACGCGCGACAACGGCTTCCACACCACCGACATCGAGAAGCAGTACCGCCTGGCGATCCGTGCGGCGCGCAAGCGCATCGTCATCGCCAACGCCTACTTCTTCCCCGGCTACCGGTTCATCCGCGACCTGCGCCGCGCCTCGCGCCGCGGCGTCGACGTGGTTCTGATCCTGCAGGGCACGCCCGACATGGCCATCGTGAAGGTGGGCGCCACCGCGCTCTACAGCCACCTGGCCAAGGCCGGCGTGCGCATCTTCGAGTACTGCGACCGGCCGCTGCATGGCAAGGTGGCGCTGGTGGACGACGAGTGGTCCACCGTGGGCTCGAGCAACCTCGACCCGCTGAGCCTGCAGCTCAACCTGGAGGCCAACGTCGTCATCCGTGACCGCGCCTTCAACCAGCACCTGTACGAGCAGCTCGACCAGCTGATGCACAAGAGCTGCAAGCAGGTGAATTACGAGGAACTCGAACAGGCGGGCTGGCTGCACGTGCTGCGCAGCTTCATCGCCTTCCACCTGGTGCGGCTCTACCCGGCGCTCAGCTCCTGGCTGCCGCGCCACCGGCCCCGGCTCGCGCCCGCCATGCCCGAGGACCTGCGGCCCGCCTGCGCGGTGCCGCAGAAGGAGACGGGATGAGCACGCGCCCGGCCCATCCGCGCGACTTCGCGCCCCCGCCCGGGGCGCCGCAGGCCGCGCCCAAGACCGGCCTGGCCGCCAAGCCTTGGTGGCCCTGGGTCAAGCGCGCGCTGACGTTCGCCTTCTTCGCCCTGGTCGCGTGGTACAGCATCCGCTACGCGCGTAACGTCGACTGGGGCGAGGTCTGGCAGACCATCCTGGCCACGCCCCGCAACGTGCTGCTGATGGCCGTGGGCGGCGTGCTGCTGAGCTATGCCATCTACTGCAACTTCGACCAGCTCGGGCGCCACTACACCGGCCACGACCTGCCCAGGTTCAAGGTCTGGCAGGTCAACTTCATCAGCTACGCGTTCAACCTGAACATGGGGTCGCTGGTGGGCAGCGTCGCGTTCCGGTACCGCCTGTACGGCCGCCTCGGCCTGGACGTGCCGACCATCACGCGGATCATGACGCTGAGCATCCTGACGAACTGGCTCGGCTACCTGCTGCTCGGCGGGGCGGTGTTCGCGATCTCGCCGCTGGCGCTGCCGCCCGACTGGAAGATCGACAGCACTGGTTTGCGCTGGCTGGGCTTCGCGCTGCTGGCCGCGGGCGGGGCGTACCTGGTGGCGTGCTTCTTCGCCAAGCAGCGCAGCATGACGATCCGCGGCCATGAGCTCATCCTGCCGCCGCCGAAGATGGCCGTGCTGCAGGTCGCGATGGCCGTCACGAACTGGGTGGTGATGGGCGCCATCCTGTTCATCCTGCTTCAGGGCAAGGTCGACTACCCCGCGGTGCTCAGCGTGCTGTTGGTGGGTGCGGTGGCCGGTGTCATCACGCACGTGCCGGCGGGCCTGGGCGTGCTGGAGGCGGTGTTCATCGCCCTGCTCTCGCACCGCGTGCCCGAAGGCCAGCTGCTCGCCGCCCTGCTGACCTACCGCGCTCTTTACTACATCGCGCCGCTGCTCATCGCCGCCCTGGTCTACCTGGTGGTCGAGGCGCGTGCGCGCAAGACCGCCGTGGGCTGAACGAGGTCCACCAACATGACAAGGTCCAACCCCGCCTCCGCCAATGCCCGCCGGCTCACTCGGGTAAGGTGCAGCACCCACGCGGCCTGGCGCTGACTACTGTACAGTCATCCAGTGGAACTCAAAACCAAGCTCGCCCTCCTCGCGGACGCCGCGAAGTACGACGCGTCGTGCGCGTCCAGCGGCGGGCGGGCGCGCGACTCGGTCGGTGGCAAGGGCCTGGGCTCCAATGACGGCACCGGCATCTGCCACAGCTTCACGCCGGACGGCCGCTGCATCTCGTTGCTCAAGGTGCTGCTGACCAACTACTGCCAGTTCGACTGCCTGTACTGCGTCAACCGCGCCAGCAGCAACGTGCAGCGCGCGCGCTTCACCGTCGAGGAGGTGGTGCACCTCACGCTGGACTTCTACCGGCGTAACTGCATCGAAGGCCTCTTCCTCTCCAGCGGCATCATCCGCAGCCCCGACTACACGATGGAGCAGGTGGTGGAAGTCGCGCGCCGCCTGCGCGAGGACCACGACTTTCGCGGCTACATCCACCTCAAGACCATTCCGGAAGCGACGCCGGAGCTGCTCGCGCGTGCCGGCGTCTACGCCGACCGGCTGTCGATCAACATCGAGCTGCCCACGGTCAACAGCCTGCAGTCGCTGGCGCCCGAGAAGGATGCTTCCGCCATCAAGCGCTCGATGGCGCGCCTGCGCGTGCACATCGACGAAGCCCGGCAGGCGCGGCAAGAAGAAGCCGAGCGGCCCATCACCGTGTACCGAGGCGCCCGGCCCAGGCGCACCGAGACGCCGAGCTTCGCCGCCGCCGGCCAGAGCACGCAGATGATCGTCGGGGCCGATGCGACCGACGACGCCACCATCCTGGCCACCAGTGCCAACCTGTACGCCGCCTACGACCTCAAGCGCGTCTACTACTCGGCGTTCAGCCCCATCCCGCACGCGGCCTCGGCGCTGCCCCTGAAGGCCCCGCCGCTGGTGCGCGAGCATCGCCTCTACCAGGCAGACTGGCTGATGCGCTACTACGGCTTCGAGGCGAGCGAGATCACGCCGCCGCAAGCGGGCGGCATGCTGTCCCTGGACGTGGACCCGAAGCTGGCGTGGGCGCACGCCAATCCTTCGCGCTTTCCCGTCGACTTGAACCGCGCCCCGCGCGAGCTGCTGCTGCGCGTGCCCGGCCTGGGCGTGAAGGCGGTCGACCGCCTCCTGGCCGCCCGGCGCGTGCGCCGCCTGCGCGCCGACGACTTGAAGCGCCTGCACGTGCCCGTGCGCAAGGTGCTGCCTTTCGTCGAGGTGGCCGACCACACGCCCCGCGGGCCGGCGCCCGCGGCCCCCACCAAACACTCGCCCCAGCAGGGCGTGCTGTTCTGACGCGAGCCGGAGCCCCACCATGCCGCGCCTCGCAAGCGAGATCGACCTGGCGGGCTTTCGCAACGAGGCGCGCGAACTGCTCGCGCACCAAGTGCCGCCGCACGAGGTGAAGTGGGAGACGGTCCACACGCTGAACGACGAGCTGTTCGACCCGCCGGCCACGGCCGCCGACCAGCGCTCGCGCAGCATCCCCAAGGCGGCCACCGCCATCGTCCCCGCCTCGTTCCTGCGCCTGTGCGAGGTGGTGGTGCTGCACCACGACCCGCAGCGCTTCGCCCTGCTCTACCGCCTGCTGTGGCGATTGGTGCATGAGCCTACGCTGCGCAACGACCCGTTGGACGCGGACATGCTGCATGCGCAGCAGATGGCCCAGGCGGTGCGGCGCGACATGCACAAGATGAAGGCCTTCGTGCGGTTTCGCCAGGTGGCCGACGAGAGCCACCCCGGCGAGGTGCTGCACGTGGCCTGGTTCGAGCCGGCCCACCACGTCGTCGAGGCGGTGGCGCCCTGGTTCGCGCGGCGCTTCACCAACATCCGCTGGGCCATCCTCACGCCCGAGCGCTCCGTACGCTGGGACCTCGAGCGGCTGCTGTTCGGCCCCGGCGCCAGCCGGCAGGACGCGCCTGCGGCGGACGCCGGCGAAGCGCTGTGGCTCACCTACTACGAGAGCATCTTCAATCCCGCGCGGCTGAAGATGCGCCAGCTGCACAAGGAGATGCCGCGCAAGTACTGGGACAACCTGCCCGAGGCCCGGTTGATCGGCGAGCTCTCGGCGCAGGCGCAGGAAAGGAGCGGCGCCATGATCGACCAGCCGGCCCAGCCTCCGCAGCGGCGCATCCCGCGCCCGGTGGCGGTGGAACCCGAGGACACCCTTGCGCGCGACGGCATCGACTCGCTGGAGCAGCTCAAGGCCGCCACGCTGCGCTGCCGCGAATGCCCGATCGGCGAATTCGCCACCCAATCGGTCAACGGCGAGGGCCGGCTGCACGCCCCGTTGATGTTCGTGGGCGAGCAGCCGGGCGACCAGGAGGACCTGCAGGGCCATCCCTTCGTCGGGCCCGCCGGCAAGTTGCTGGACCGCGCGCTGGAGGCCCTGGGCATCCCGCGCGACATCGTGTTCGTGTCCAACGCGGTCAAGCACTTCAAGTTCGAGCTGCGGGGCAAGCGCCGCATCCACAAGAGCCCCACCCAGCGCGAGGCCGCGGCCTGCCTTCACTGGCTGGAAGACGAGATCGCGCTGGTGCAGCCCAAGGCGCTGGTGGCCCTGGGCGCCACCGCCGCGCGCTCACTGATGGGCCATGCGGTCTCGGTCACCGCCGAGCGCGGCAAGTGGCTGCAGCGCGCCGACGGCCGCAAGGTGCTGATCACCCTGCACCCTTCGGCGCTGCTGAGGATGGACCCGGAAGAGAAGGACGCCGCGTTCGATGCGTTCGTGGCGGACTTGAAGAAGGCGAAGTCGGTGCTGTAGGTCAGCTGTCCACGCCACTCACGCCGCGCCGGGCGCGTTCCACCGACCGCTTGCCGCCGCGCTTGGCCTTGCCGGTGCTCTGGCCCTGCTGCTGCAGGCCATGGTCGTCGCGGTCGCGCTTGATCACGTCGTCCCGGTCGCGCTGGGGTTTCAGCTCACCGCCGGGGACGGCCCGGTCCACGCCGGGATCGCGCGGCACCACCCCGGGCTCGCGCGGGATCACCGGACCCGGCAGGTCGAGGTCTCGCGGGCGGCGCAGGCCGATGCCGCCCCCGGGGTCTTCCGTGCTCTGCGCCGAGAGGCCGCCCTGCGGCGGTCCCGACATCGCGCCGAGGCCGGACTGCGCGCCCCCGACCGCAGGACGACCCTCGAAGCTCGCGGCCGAGCCGGCGCTCTGTCCATGCACGTTGCTGACCGTGAACAGCGCCACCGCCACGATGGCGGCCGCGATCACCCAGAACCAGGGGGTGGGGTTCAACCTTCTCATGATCGGCTCCTGCGCGCGAGTGGACCCGCCTTCAGTGTCGGTTCGCGCGTTGGGCGACGTCAGCCGCCAAGCGCCCAAGCCGCTGTAGGACGCCTACGCCCCAGCAGCGGGGTGCGTCGTTCCGGGCGCTGCCCTACATCCCCGTCGGAGCCGGCCTTCTTGACCCTCCCGCGCACCGGCGCGATAACGGGCCATGGTCACTTCCACCATCGTGCGCGTGCAACGCGCCTACGACTGCACGGCCGAGACCGTGTACGACGCCTGGCTCGACCCGAAGACCGCTCGCCGCTTCTGGTTCGCCACGCCGCCGACCGGCGAGATGCTTCGGTGCGACATCGAGCCCGGCGTGAACGGCAGCTTCACCATCGTCGAGCGCCGGCCGCTGGAGGCGGATGCGGACTCCTTCATCGAGATGGAACATACGGGCCGCTTCCTGCAGCTGGACCGCCCGCGGCGCATCGCCTTCACCTTCAGCCTGCCGCAGTTCCAGTCGCACGAGACGGCGGTGATCATCGACATCGAACCGCAGGGCGACGGCTGCGAGCTCACCCTGCGGCACGACCTCGGCCCCGTCGACGACGAGGCGCTCCAGATGCTGGAGCGCACCGAGCAGGGCTGGATGACGATCCTGGCGAACCTGGATCGGGCGCTGAAGACCTAACCCGCGCCGCGCGGCTCGCGGCCACCGCCGCCGCCACCCTTGCGCGTGGTCACCTCGTTGTTCGCCCCCGCGACGTTCTGGCGGTCGTGGCGGCTCTCGGGCGTGCGCTGGCTCTGGTGGACCTGCGTCGGCGCCTTGTCGCCCTGCTTGTTGTGGTCGTTCGCCACCTTGCCGGTGCCGGGGACCTGATGGTCCACCGGGTTGCCCTTGGCCTGGCCCCTGGAGGGCTTCATCGTCTGCTCGGCGGCGCTGCCCTTCATCATCTTCTCGGGCTGCTTGTCGCGGTTCTGTTCCTGCTGGAGGAACTGCTGCTTCTTGCTCGTCATTTCCGGGTCTCCTTCGACTTGCCCGCGCCGAGGGGATGGACCTCCTCGCGCTCGGGATGGTTGTGCCTGGCGGATCCGGGCTCGGCCAGCCGGCGGTGCATCTGGGCCACCGCCTGCGCCGGCATCACCTTGGAGGCGGCCACCTGCAACTTGCTTTTCCAGCCGGCCACCACGTCGGCTTCGCCCTTGAGCATGGCGTGAAAGCCCAGGCGGGCCACCATGGCGGGATCGTCCTTCTTCGTGTCGGCGCCCACTCGGGTGTCCAGCAGGTCGGCCCGCTCGAAGAATTCGGTGTCGGTCGGCCCTGGCATCAGCAGGCTGACCGTGACGCCCGTGTCCTTCATCTCGTTGCGCAGCGCCTGCGAGAACGAATCGACGAAGGCCTTGCTGCCGTTGTAGACCGCGTGGAAGGACCCGGGCTGGAAGCCCGCGATCGATCCGGTCACCAGGATGCGCCCGCGCCCGCGCGCCACCATCCCACGCGCCAGGTGCTGGATCAGGTAGATCGTGCCGGTGACGTTGGTGTCGATCACGTGCTGGATCGCGGCGAAGTCCTGGTCGAGGAAATGCCCGCCCAGCCCGTGGCCCGCGTTGGCCATCAGCGCATCGACCTCGCGGCCCTGCAGCTCGTTGACCAGGTCGTCCACGCCCTGGCGGCTGGCCAGCTCCGTCTCGACCGCATGCACCTCCTGCGCGCCCGCGGCCTTGAAGTCGGCCACGGCCTGGGCCAGCGGCCGGTCCGCCGCCACCACCAGGTCGTAACCGTGCTGGGCCGCGAGCATCGCCAGGTGGTAGCCGATGCCCGAAGAGGCACCCGTCACCACCGCCAGCGGCCGCGGTGCCCTGGGATCATCCATGGCGTTCTCCGTTCTTGTGGACTGCGCAAATGATTCTGCGAGCGGCCCATCGCGTCCGATGTCGGACGGTGTCGGGGTCGGGTGTTGGGGTGTGACGCGCTGCAAGCGCTCGCAACAGCCCCAGCGTTTGCCGTTGGCGAAGCAGGCCTACAGCATTCCCCTGCGCGTCGCCGGAGACTTTTCCAACCTGAGCAAGGCGGATGCGACACGCCGCATCGAGGAACTGCAAGCGAACACCGGCGGCGGGCAACCTGCGGGCGATGCGAAGACGGTCAACGTGCAGGAGGAAGGCCGCAGCACGGCGGCGGTGGAGACGATCGTTTCTCGTTGAGGCACAACGCCATCATTCGCCGCGCACTCCACTCCCGTCATTCCCGCGAAGGCGGGAATCCAGAGCTTCCCTCTCCGGCACTGCGGGGCCTCACCCCCCGAACGGCCTCACCCCGATCAACACGCCATGCAACCACATGGCGAACACCGCGTAGAGCACCAGGCCCACGACCACCGTGATGCCCGTCCCCTTGGCCGTGCCCGGCGCGTACTGCACGTTGCCCGCGCGGTCCCTCTGCCGCGCCGCGCGGAAACTGAGAACCGCCCAGACCAGGAAGGCCCCGAACAGCACCACGTCCGCCAGCGTGCCGTTGGCGATCAGGTGAGCCAGGGCCCAGACCTTCACGCTCAACACCATCGGATGGTGCAGCTTCGCCTTGATCGCGTTGCGCGGCACGTAGGTAGCGACCAGCAACACGAACGAGAACAGCATCAGGAGCGCGGCCAGGTGGTTCATGCCGCGGGGCGGGTTCCACAGCACCACGGGGCTATGGCGGGCCAGGCCGTAGCCCCAGATGACGAGGGCGAAGCCGAGGATGGAGATGAGGGCGTAGAGGCCTTTGTAGACCTTCTCGCCTTTCGAGCCGATGGTTCGTGCGCGCCAGCCTTCGGCGACGATTCGCGTCGAATGGGCGCCGAGAAACAGGACCAGGCCTAGAAGCAGGAATGCCATCGCTTTACCTCATGAGGTTGCGGACGGATTGTGCCCCCTAGCGTGTCCAAGCTATGCAGCTTCGCCCGATCGACGCATGGTTTGCGGTGATTCCGCTCTGCTGCTGTGCTGCAGAATGGCGCGGTCTATGAGAACGAAACGACCATGGCCAAATTTCTGAACACGAGTGCGACCAACTACTTTCTCGAAGACTTGATCAAGACCGCCACTGACCGGTTGATCCTGATCAGCCCGTTCTTGAAGTTGAACGACCGCATGAAGGAACTGCTGGCAGACAAGAATCGGCTGAAGATCGATGTTCGCATCGTCTATGGAAAAAGCGAACTGCAGCCCCAAGAAATCGAGTGGCTCCGCGGCCTCACCTACGTGCGAACCAGCTTCTGCAAGAACCTGCACGCCAAGTGCTACTTGAGCGAGTCGCTCTGTATCGTGACCAGCTTGAATCTCTATGAATTCAGCCAAGTGAACAACAACGAAATGGGTGTTCTGATCGAGCGCAGCGAAGACGCGCAACTATACAAAGACGCCTACGAAGAAGCGCAGCGCATCATTCGAATCAGCGATGAAGTGCGGATCACCATGGAGCGCGTCACTTCTGGTACTCCAGAGGCACGCGCGGAAGTGCCGGCAGAGGCGGGCTCAGAGGGCGACGTCGCGTCTACCGACAAACTCCCGTCCTCAAAACTTGCACAGAAGCACGGCTGGAAAACACCTCAGCTCCTCGAACGCGCGATGGCTGCTGGCTACTTGGCGCTGGAAGGTGACCGCCACGTGGTCACCACCAAGGGCCAGCTGGCCGGTGTCGAGTTTGTCGCCAAGTCTCGCTTCGGCCCTTACTTCCTCTGGCCAGAAGACACAGCGCTCGACTAGTTGTCCCAGAGTGGGCTTCGCTTCATCACAGCCAACTTGAGTTCGTCCGGCACCATCAGGTCGGACCGGACCGACCCTTCAAACGTCGATATTCGCCGCCCTCAAAGCATTCGACTCGATGAAGTCCCTGCGCGGCTCCACCTCGTCCCCCATCAGCATCGTGAACACCTTGTCCGCTTCGATCGCGTCCTCGATCTGCACCCTCAGCAGGCGGCGCACGTTGGGGTCCATGGTGGTTTCCCACAGCTGCTCGGGGTTCATCTCGCCCAGGCCCTTGTAGCGCTGGCGTGAGGTGGCGCGCTCGGCTTCGGAGATGAGCCAGCGCATGGCCTGGCGGAAGTCGCCGACCTTTTCTTCTTTGGCACGCTCGCCTTCGCCGCGCATCGCCTTGGCGCCTTCGTGCAGCAGGCCGCGGAAGGTGTCGGCGGCGTCGGCCAGGGCCTTGTAGTCGGCGCCGTGCACGAAGTCCTGCGTGATGACGCTGGACTTCACGTTGCCGTGGTGCCGGCGGCTGATGCGCAGGATGGGCTTGTCGGTGCGGGCGTCGAACTCGCCGGCCACTTCGGCGGGCGCCGCATTGGTGACGCGGTCGATCTCCTGCAGCTTGGCCTGCAGGGCGACGGCGCTGGCTTCGGCGTCGGGCACGGTGTCCAGGTTCAGGCGCACGCCGTCGGCAAGGGCGCGCAGGGCCTCGGCGTCCATGTAGTTGGCCAGGCGGTGGATCACCTGCTCGGCCACCTGGTGCTTGCGCGCCAGCTCGGCCAGCGTCTCGCCGTTGATGGTGGTCGGGTTGCCGCCGCCGGTGAAGACGCTTGCGCCGTTGAGGGCGATGCGCAGCAGGAAGCTGTCGAGCTCGGAGCCGTCCTTGAGGTACAGCTCCTCCTTGCCGGCCTTGACCTTGTAGAGCGGCGGCTGCGCGATGTAGATGTGGCCACGCTCCACCAGCTCGGGCATCTGGCGGTAGAAGAACGTGAGCAGCAGCGTGCGGATGTGCGCACCGTCCACGTCCGCGTCGGTCATGATGATGATGCGGTGGTAGCGCAGCTTGGCGACGTTGAAGTCGTCGGTGTCGCCCTTGCCGTTGGAGTTGACCGTGCCCGCCTTGCCGATGCCGGTGCCCAGCGCGGTGATCAGCGTCAGGATCTCATTGCTGGTCAGCAGCTTCTCGTAGCGCGCCTTCTCCACGTTCAGGATCTTGCCGCGCAGCGGCAGGATGGCCTGGAACTTCCGGTCGCGGCCCTGCTTGGCGCTGCCGCCGGCGGAGTCGCCCTCCACGATGTAGATCTCGCACATCGCGGGATCCTTCTCCTGGCAGTCGGCCAGCTTGCCGGGCAGGCCCATGCCGTCCAGCACGCCCTTGCGCCGCGTCATCTCGCGCGCCTTGCGGGCGGCTTCGCGCGCGCGCGCAGCTTCGATGATCTTGCCGACGATGATCTTGGCGTCGTTGGGCCGCTCCTGCAGGTAGTCGGACAGCTTGTTGGCCACCACGTCCTCGACCGGGCCGCGCACCTCGCTGGAGACCAGCTTGTCCTTGGTCTGGCTGGAGAACTTGGGCTCGGGCACCTTGACGCTCAGCACGCAGGTGAGGCCTTCGCGCATGTCGTCGCCGGTGATCTCCACCTTGGCCTTCTTGGCCAGCTCGTTCTCTTCGATGTACTTGTTGATGATGCGCGTCATCGCCGCGCGCAGGCCGGTGAGGTGCGTGCCGCCGTCGCGCTGCGGGATGTTGTTGGTGAAGCAGAGGACCTGCTCGTTGTAGCCGCTGTTCCACTGCATCGCGACTTCGACGCCGATGGTCGTGCCCTGGTCGCTGTTCTTCTCGCCCACCGAGTGGAAGGCGTTGGGGTGCAGGACGGTCTTGCCCTTGTTGATGAAGTCGACGAAGCCCTTGACGCCACCGGCGCCGGAGAAGTCGTCGCTCTTCCCCGAACGCTCGTCGACCAGCTTGACGTTGACGCCGTTGTTCAGGAACGAGAGCTCGCGCAGCCGCTTGGACAGGATCTCGTAGTGGAAGTCGAAGTTCTCGCGGAAGATCTCGGTGTCCGGCAGGAAGTGCACCTCGGTTCCGCGCTTGTCGGTGTCGCCCAGGATCTGCATGGGACGCACTTCGACGCCATCGCGCTTTTCCACGATGGGGTTCTGCACCACGCCCTTGCTGAACTCCATGGTGTGCACCTTGCCGTCGCGGCGCACCGTCAGGCGCAGCATCTGCGACAGGGCGTTGACGCAGCTCACGCCCACGCCGTGCAGGCCGCCCGAGACCTTGTAGCTGTTCTGGTTGAACTTGCCGCCGGCGTGCAGCTCGGTCAGGGCGATCTCGGCGGCCGAGCGCTTGGGCTCGTGCTTGTCGTCCATCTTGATCCCGGTGGGGATGCCGCGCCCGTTGTCCACCACGCTGATGGAGTTGTCGGTGTGGATGGTCACGACGATGTCGTCGCAGTGGCCAGCCAGGGCCTCGTCGATGGAGTTGTCCACCACCTCGAACACCAGGTGGTGCAGGCCGGTGCCGTCGGACGTGTCGCCGATGTACATGCCCGGGCGCTTGCGCACCGCCTCCAGGCCTTCCAGGATCTGGATGGCGCCCTCGCCGTAGCCGTCGGAGGCACCCGGTTGGTTGGTGTCGATGCGGTGCGGGGTCGGTTCGTCGCCGGGGGTCGGGAGGTTCGTATCGGACATACAGCGCTTTTTCGGAATCTCTTGAAGGACCAAACCCGCCTTCTCGGCGGGTTGGTCGGGTGTCGGGGCCGGCCCGGCGTCAGATGCGCATCGGCATCACGACGTACTTGAAGTTGGCGTCTTCGGGGTTGGTGATGAGGGCCGAGCTGTTGGAGTCGGCCAGTTCCATCTTCACCATCTCCTGGTCCATGTTGGCCAGCGCGTCGATCAGGTAGGTGACGTTGAAGCCGATCTCGATGGCGTCGCCGCCGTAGTCGATGTCCAGCTCGTCCATCGCCTCTTCCTGCTCGGCGTTGTTGCTGGCCACGCGCAGGGTGCCCGGCTCCAGGTTCAGGCGCACGCCCTTGAACTTCTCGCTGGTGAGGATGGCGGTGCGCTGCAGGCTGGCCAAGAGCGGCGCGCGGCCCAGCGTCACCTGGTTCTTGTGGTTCTTGGGGATGACGCGGTTGTAGTCGGGGAACTTGCCTTCGACCAGCTTGGTGACGAACTCCATGCCGCCGAACGAGAACTTGGCCTGGTTGCTGGCGAACTGCATCTCGATGGCGCCCTCGGCGTCGGACAAGAGGCGCTGCATCTCCAGCACGGTCTTGCGCGGCAGGATCACCTCCTGGCGGGGCACTTCCACGTCCAGCGTGGCGCTGGCGAAGGCCAGGCGGTGGCCGTCGGTGGCCACCAGCGACAGCTGCTTGCCCTCGGCGACGAACAGGATGCCGTTGAGGTAGTAGCGGATGTCATGCACCGCCATCGCGAAGCTCACCTGGGCCAGGAGGTCCTTGAGCGTCTTCTGCGGCACGCTGAACTTCGGGCCGAAGCTGGCGGCTTCCTGCACCAGCGGGAAGTCCTCGGCCGGCAGGGTCTGCAGGGTGAAGCGGCTCTTGCCGCCCTTGAGCACCAGCTTGTTCTGGCTGGATTCGAGGCTGACGGTCTGGTCGGCCGGCATGGTGCGCAGGATGTCGATCAGCTTGCGCGCGCCCACCGTGGTGGTGAAGTTGCCGGCGTCGCCGTCCATCTCCGCCGTGGTGCGGATCTGGATCTCGAGGTCGCTGGTCGTCAGCTGCACCTGGCCGCCCGTCTTGCGGATCAACACGTTGGCCAGGATCGGCAGCGTGTGGCGCCGCTCCACGATGCCCGCAACCGACTGGAGCACCGAGAGCACTTTGTCTTGGGTGGCCTTCAGGACGATCATGTTCAGCCTCTCCTCTTCTCTCTTAGTTTCTTGTTTAAAAGGTAGTAGTAGTTAGGTAAGGGACGTGCCGCTTTGTGGACAAGCGCATTTTCCCCTTTTTCATCAAGCACTTGCCAGCGTTCGAAGGGTGTGGGCGGGGGTGCTTCCGAGCTGTCGCGCCAACAGGGACAACTCAGGCGTTCCGGCCGCCCCTGTGGACAACTGCCGGGTTGTGCCGGAACGCTCCACAGGGTTGTTCGGGACCAGGTTCATCCCTTCAGCGTCTGTTCCAGCACGTGCAGCTGCTGGTTCAACTCGGTGACCGTCTGGCGCTCCGAGGCGATCTTGCGCACCGCATGCAGCACGGTGGTGTGGTCGCGGCCGCCGAACAGCTCGCCGATCTCCGGCAGGCTTTTCTGGGTCAGCTCCTTGGCCAGGTACATGGCGATCTGCCGCGGCCGGGCGATCGAGGCCGGCCGCTTCTTGGAGTACATGTCGGCGACCTTGATCTTGTAGTAGTCGGCCACCGTCTTCTGGATGTTCTCCACGCTGATCTGCCGGTTCTGGATGGACAGCAGGTCGCGCAGCGCCTCGCGGGCCAGCGCGATGGAGATTTCCTTCTGGTTGAACCGGCTGTAGGCCAGGATCTTGCGCAGCGCGCCTTCGAGCTCCCGGACGTTGGAGCGCACGTTCTTGGCGACGAAGAAGGCCACCTCCTCCGGCATCTCGGAGTTCTCGGAGCGGGCCTTGTTGATCAGGATGGCCACGCGCATCTCCAGCTCCGGCGGCTCGATGGCCACCGTCAGGCCGGAATCGAAGCGGGAGACCAGGCGCTCGTGGATGTCGGCCAGCCCCTTGGGGTAGGTGTCCGACGTCATCACGATGTGGCTCTTCTTGGCCAGCAGGGCCTCGAAGGCGTTGAAGAACTCCTCCTGGGTGCGGTCCTTGTTGGCGAAGAACTGCACGTCATCGATGAGCAGCAGGTCCAGCGAGTGGTACTTGTCCTTGAACTCGTCGAACGTCTTGCGCTGGTAGGCCTTAACCACATCGGAGACGAATTGCTCCGCGTGGATGTAGAGAACTTTCGACCCCGGCCGGTCGGCCAGCAGTTTGTTGCCGACGGCGTGGACCAGGTGGGTTTTGCCCAGGCCGACGCCCCCATAGATGAAGAGCGGGTTGTAGAGCTGGCCGGGCGTGCCGGACACGTGCATGGCGGCGGCGCGGGCCATCCGGTTGGCCGTTCCCTCGACCAGCGTGTCGAAGGTCAGGGCCGTGTTGAGGCGGTTCTTGAACAGGCCGGCGCCGTTGTCTTCGACCAGGTCGGCCGGTTCGGGCGTCGGGGGAATCTCCGGAGCCGTCGCCGCGATGTAAGGCTTGGCAGGGCTTTCACGCTGAGCGAGCGCTAACTCAAGCTGCACCGGTTGGCCGTAGAGCTTCTCCAGCGTGGCGGCGATGCGGCCGGCGTACTGGGCGCGGACCCAGTCGAGCTTGAAGCGGTTGGCCACGAACAACGTGACCTTGGAGAAATCGTCCGTGACCCGGGCCACGAGGGGCTTGATCCAGGTGTTGAACTGCTGCTCGGGCAGCTCCTGCGCCAACTGGTCGACGCACGCCTGCCACAGCCCGCCTCCCCCGTTCATGGACGCGCCTGCGGCCAGGCTGTTGCCATACCCCTCGCTCATCTCGGTTTGCCGCCTCTGTGGATAGTTGTCGTTTGCGGAAACGGCCCATTGTAGTTTATGAAGACGTTATCCACATCGGGTTTCCGCTATTGCAGAGCCGGGGCCCGGGGCCGTGCGGCTACCCCTTTTCTTGCCGGGGTCCTCGGATTGGCAGATAATCGCGGGTTTTCCCCGCACCGAGCAGAACCATGAAACGCACCTACCAACCTTCCAAAGTGCGCCGCGCACGCACCCACGGCTTCCTGGTCCGCATGAAGACCCGCGGCGGCCGTGCCGTGATCAACGCGCGCCGTGCCAAGGGCCGCAAGCGCCTGGCCGTCTGAAGCCCCGACCGGCGAGACGGGCGCGGCCGGCCTCGGCACGGTCAGGCAAGTGCAGCGGCTGAAGACCCGGGCGCAGTTCGAGGCCGTCATGGCCGGCGGCGCGACGGTGTCCCGCACCGAGCATTTCGCGCTGCACCGCGCCGGATTTCCGCCCCCCGTCGAACAAGGCTCCTCCACAGGGCCGGGATCCGAAAGATCCGCGGCCCTGTTTGCTGTTCAGGCGGAACCCTGGCTGGGCGCGATCGTTCCCAAGCGCTGGGCCCGACGCGCCGTCACCCGCAACGCCATCAAGCGCCAGATCTACACCGTGAGCCTGGATTTCGAAGCACGCCTGCCCGCCGCCGTCCACGTGGTGCGGCTGCGCGCTGGCTTCGACCGCACCCGGTTCCTCAGCGCCACCTCGCCCGAGCTCAAGCAGGCCGTGCGGGCGGAGCTCGAGCGCCTGTTCGCCGGGGCGCGGGCATGATCCGCGCCGCCCTCATCGGCCTGGTGCGCGGCTACCGGCTGCTGCTGTCGCCCTGGCTGGGCTCGTCCTGCCGCTTCTTCCCCACCTGTTCGGCCTACGCGCTGGACGCGCTGCAGCGGCATGGCGCCGCGGCCGGCAGCTACCTCACGGTGGCGCGCATCGCGCGCTGCCATCCCTGGTGCCACGGCGGCATCGACGAAGTGCCGGCCGAGCCGCCGGCGCTGTTCCGCCGCCTGGTCCCCACGCCTTCGCAGAAGAAGACTTCATGAACGACATTCGCCGCACCATCCTCTGGGTGGTCTTCGGTTTCTCCCTGGTCCTGCTGTGGGACCAGTGGCAGGTGCACAACGGCCGCCAGGCCACGTTCTTCCCGCAGGCCAAGCCTGCGGCCACCGCGAAGGCGCCGCAGGGCCCGGCCAGCACGCCCGCGGCGGTGCCCACGCCGGCCGCGACCGCCCCCGCGGGGACGGCGGCCGTCCCGCCGGGCGGCGCACCCACGCCCGCCGCGCCCACGGCCACGCCGCGCGAGCGCTTCACGGTCACCACCGACCTGCTGCGTGTCACCTTCGACAGCGAAGGCGGCTCGATCGTGCGCACCGAATTCCTCAAGGTGCACGCCGACTCCACCACCGAGAAGGGCACCAGCACCTTCGTGCTGCTGGAGGAATCGCCCCAGCGCGTGTACGTGGCGCAGTCCGGCCTGATCGGCGGCGACTTCCCCAACCACAAGACCGTGATGACCGTCAGCGGCGAGCGTGAGCTCAAGTCCGGCGCCAACGAGGTCACGGTGCGCTTCGAATCGCCCGAGAAGAACGGCGTCAAGCTGGTCAAGGCCTACACCTTGAAGCGCGGCCAGTACGACGTGGCGGTGCGGCACGAGACCATCAACACCGGCAGCGCGCCGGTGGCGCCGCAGCTGTACCTGCAGCTGGTGCGCGACGGCAACCCGCTGCCCAACGAGTCGTCCTTCTATTCCACCTTCACCGGCCCGGCGGCCTTCACGGCCGAGCAGAAGTTCCAGAAGGTGGATTTCAGCGACATCGAGAAGAACAAGGTCGACATCCAGAAGGAGTCCACCACCGGCTACGTGGCCATGGTGCAGCACTACTTCGCCAGCGCGTGGATCCTGCCCGATGGCATCAAGCGCGAGCTGTTCATGCGCAAGGTGGACAACAACCTGTACGCCACCGGCCTGATCGCGCCGCTGGAATCGGTCGCCCCGGGCGCCACCAAGGCGGTGGAAGCCAAGTTCTTCGCGGGCCCGCAGGCCGAGAAGATGCTCGAGCAGGTCGCCCCGGGCCTGGACCTGGTGAAGGACTACGGCTGGCTCACCATCCTGGCCAAGCCGCTCTACTGGCTGCTGGACAAGCTGCACTCGTTCATCGGCAACTGGGGCTGGTCGATCATGGCGCTGGTGCTGGTGATCAAGATCGCCTTCTACTGGCTGCAGGCCAAGGGCTACGAGAGCATGGCCAAGATGAAGGCCATCAACCCGCGCGTGATGCAGATGCGCGAGCGCTACAAGGACAACCCGCAGCAGATGCAGCAGGAGATGATGCGCATCTACCGCGAGGAGAAGGTCAACCCGCTGGGCGGCTGCTTCCCCATCATGGTCCAGATCCCGGTGTTCATCGCGCTCTACTGGGTGCTGCTGGCCAGCGTGGAGATGCGCAACGCGCCCTGGATCGGCTGGATCCGCGACCTGTCCTCGCCCGATCCGTTCTTCATCCTGCCGGTGGTGATGGCGCTCACCACGCTGCTGCAGACCGCGCTCAACCCGGTGCCGCCGGACCCGATGCAGGCCAAGCTGATGTGGTACATGCCGCTGGCGTTCTCGGTCATGTTCTTCTTCTTCCCGGCCGGCCTGGTGCTTTACTGGATCACCAACAACGTGCTGTCGATCGCGCAGCAGTGGCTGATCAACACCCGCATGGGCGTGCCGCCGGAGTTCAACCTGCCGAAGTTCGGCAAGAAGGCGACCTGATGGTCGTCCCCGCGGAGGCGGGGGACCCAAGGAAAGGGCCGCGTGAGCGGCCCTTTCTGTTTTGTGGAAGCCCTGGATTCCCGCCGCCGCGGGAATGACGGAAGAGAATCGCCACGATGTTCGCCCGCGAAGACCAGCCCATCGCCGCCATCGCCACCGCCCCCGGGCGCGGCGCCGTGGGCATCGTGCGCGTCTCGGCGCGCTCGGTGCAGCCGGTGATCGACGCCCTCTGCGGCCGGCCGCTGCGGCCGCGCGAGGCGACCTACCTGCCCTTTCGCGCCGCCGATGGGTCGCCGATCGACCAGGGCCTGGCGATCCATTTCCCTGCCCCGCATTCCTACACGGGCGAAGACGTGCTGGAGCTGCAGGCACACGGCGGGCCGGTGGTGCTGCAGCTGCTGCTGGCGCGCTGCCTGGAGGCCGGCGCCGCGATGGGCCTGCGCCTTGCAGAACCGGGCGAGTTCACTCGGCGCGCCTTCCTGAACGACAAGATCGACCTGGCCCAGGCCGAGGCCATCGCCGACCTGATCGACGCCAGCACCGAGGCTGCCGCGCGAAGCGCCAGCCGCTCGCTGGCCGGCGAGTTCTCGCGTGAAGTCCACCAGCTGCGCGACGCGCTGGTGCACCTGCGCATGCTGGTGGAGGCCACGCTCGACTTCCCCGAGGAGGAGATCGACTTCCTGCGGCAGGCCGACGCGCAGGGCCAGCTCACCCGCCTGCAGGAAACGCTGGCCGCCGTGCTGCGGCGCGCGCGCCAGGGGGCGCTGCTGCGCGAGGGCATCAAGGTGGTGATCGCCGGCCAGCCCAATGCCGGCAAGAGCTCGCTGCTCAATGCGCTGGCCGGCGCGGAGCTGGCCATCGTCACGCCCATCCCCGGCACCACGCGCGACGTGGTCAGCCAGACCATCCAGATCGAGGGCGTGCCCGTGCACGTGGTCGACACGGCCGGCCTGCGCGAGAGCCAGGACGTGGTGGAGCGCATCGGCATCGAACGCGCCTGGGGCCAGATCGCGCAGGCCGACGCGGTGCTGTTCCTGCACGACCTGACCCGCGCGGGCGAGGCGGCCTACCAGGCCGCGGACGAAGTCCTTCAGCAGCAGCTGCGCGAGCGCGTGCCGGCGTCGCTGACGGTGCTGCAGCTGTGGAACAAGGCCGATGCGGTGGATACGGCGCAGGTGCCCGCCGAAGGCCTGCGCCTTTCGGCCCGCACCGGCGATGGCCTGCAGGACCTGCGCCGCCGCCTGCTCGAGCTGGCCGGCTGGCAGGCCACGTCCGAGGGCGTGTACATCGCGCGCGAACGCCACCTGCAGGCGCTGCGGCGGGTCGATGCGCACCTGGCCGAGGCCGACGCGCATCTGGCGGGCGAAGCGCCGGCGCTGGACCTGCTGGCCGAGGAGCTGCGCCTGGCGCAGAACGCGCTCAACGAGATCACCGGCGAGTTCAGCGCGGACGACCTGCTCGGGGTGATCTTCTCGAGCTTCTGCATCGGGAAGTAACAGGCGGCCCGGCGCGACCGTTCCGGCGCCGGCGCCCACCGCGCGTCGTCCCGGCGCGGTCGCCCAACTCAACCGCTGGCTACACTGCCCCGGGAGTCGCCCATGGCCGGCGGTGCACGGAAAGGTGTTCATGTCCCTGTTGAGTTGGTTGTCGCGCAAGCCGCAAGCGGCCGAGACGTCGCCGCCGAGTTCCCTGCTGAACTCCACCCGCCCGCCGCCGCTCGCGGCCGATCGCAAGTCGGAGCGCACCGCCCGCCGCGAACAGCTCTACGCCGTGGTGCGCGACGCGATGGTGAACGCCGGTGTGCTGTCCTCCGGCTACCGCTTCAAGGTGCTTTCGCTCGACGGCCGCGGCCGCCAATTCCTGGTGATGGTGGACCTGACCGGCGCGCCGGGTGGCGACACGGCGGCCCTGGCCCGCATCGAAACCGCGATGGCCCAGGCCGCCAAGTCCCGGCACGACATCGTGGTGAAGGCGGTGTATTGGCGGGAGGCGCCCGCGGCTGGCGGCGCCCGGGTGGCCCCTGCGCCGTCTGCAACGGCCACCGCCGCCCCCCAACCGACCCGGTCGGGCCCGACCGGTGCCACGGCGCCGCGCGCCGGGACCAAGCCCACCCAGGCCGAGGCCGACCCGCTGCTCGCGCAGGAACTGGCCGCGTTCAAGCAGGCCTTGGCCACGGGCGGCGCCGACCGTCCGCGCGCCCGCGCGTTCGACGGCGCCGCCGTCCAGGGTCCGCAGAGCTACACGCTGCTCACCGGCTTCGAGGACACGGAACTGCGTCCGCCGGGCCTGAGCACGTCGCAGCACGGCGACCTGCGCTAGCCCGACAGCAGCCGCTCTTCCGCGGTGGCCAGGTTCTCCGGCCGCCCCGACAGCACCAGCGTGTCGCCGCCGGCCAGCAGCGGATCGTCCTGGTCCACCGTTGCCGTCTTGCCGTCCGCGCGGCGCAGGCTGACCACGCGCACGCCCATCGCATGCAGCGCGAAGTGGCCCAGGTGCCGGCCGACCGAGCGCGCGCCCACCGGCAGGGTGAGCGTGGCCAGGCGCTCCTGCTGCAGCTCGTCCACCGTGTCGTCGTCGGCGCCGTGGAAGTAGCCGCGCAGCAGGTTGTAGCGGGCGTCGCGCTGGTCCTGCACGATGCGGATCACCCGGCGCATCGGCACGCCCACCAGGGCCAGCGCATGGCTGGCCAGCATCAGTGAACCTTCCAGCGCCTCGGGCACGACTTCGGTGGCCCCCGCGGCCTGCAGCTTCTCCAGGTCGTGGTCGTCCTGCGTGCGCACGATCACCGGCACCTGCGGCGCGTGGGCGCGCACGTTGGCCAGCACCTTGAGCGCGGCGGCCACGTCGAGGTAGGTGACGACCACGGCGCTGGCCCGTGCGAGGCCGGCGGCGATGAGCGACTGCAGCCGCGCCGCGTCGCCGAACACCACCGAGTCGCCGGCGGCCGCGGCCTGCCGCACACGGTCCGGGTCCAGGTCCAGCGCCATGTAGGGGATGCCCTGCTGCTCCAGCACCCGCGCCATGTTCTGGCCGCAGCGGCCGTAGCCGCAGATGATCACGTGGCGGTTGGCGTTGATCGAGCGGCGCGCGATGGTGGTCATCTGCAGCGACTGCTGCAGCCATTCGCTGGCCACCAGCTTCATCACCACCCGGTTGCTGTACATGATGATGAAGGGCGTCGCCAGCATCGACAGCACCATGCTGGCCAGGATGGGGTTGAGCATGGCCGGCGGCACCAGCGAGTTCTGGCCGGCCAGCGTCAGCAGCACGAAACCGAACTCGCCGGCCTGCGCCAGGTAGAGGCCGGTGCGCAGCGACACGCCGGCCGTGGCGCCCAGTTGCCAGGCCAGCAGCGTCACCAGCGCGAGCTTGAACAGCACCGGCACCACCAGCAGCACCAGCACCAGGACCCAGCGCTCGGCCACCAGCCGCCAGTCGAGCATCATCCCGATGCTGATGAAGAACAGACCCAGCAGCACGTCGTGGAAGGGCCGGATGTCGGTCTCCACCTGGTGCTTGAATTCGGTCTCCGAGATCAGCATGCCGGCGATGAAGGCGCCCAGCGCCAGCGACAGGCCGGCGTGCTCGGTCATCCACGCCAGGCCCAGCGTGATCATCAGCAGGTTGAGGACGAAAAGCTCCTCGCTCTTGCGCCGCGCCACGATCGTCAGCCACCAGCGCATCAGCTTCTGCCCACCCATCAGCAGCAGCGCGATCAGGGCCGCGGCCTTCAGCGTGGCCACGCCGAGGGCCATCAGCATGGACTCGGGCTTGCTGCCCAGCGCGGGGATGATCACCAGCAGCGGCACCACCGCCAGGTCCTGGAACAGCAGCACGCCCACCACGCGCTTGCCGTGCTCGGACTCCAGCTCCAGCCGGTCGGCCATCAGCTTGACGACGATGGCGGTGCTGCTCATGGCCAGCGCGCCGGACAGGGCCAGCGCGGTCTGCCAGTTCATCCGCCAGAACTGCGGCAGCAGCTGGGAAAGCACCAGGCTGCCGGCGGTGCCGATGATGATCGTCAGCATCACCTGGAACAGGCCCAGCCCGAACACGTGGCCGCGCATGGCGCGCAGCTTGTGCAGGTTGAACTCCAGCCCGATGACGAACATCAGGAACACCACGCCGAACTCGCCGAGGTAGCGCACCGCGCCGGAGTTCTCGCCCAGGGCCAGGGCGTTGGGACCGATCAGCACGCCCGCCACCAGGTAGCCCAGCATCGGGGGCAGCTTGAGCGAGCGGCAGGCCACCACCCCGAGCACGGCGGCCAGCAGGTACACCAGCGTCAGTTCAAGGGTGGACATCCATCCGATGCTAACTGGACACCTAGAATCCCCCGCATGTCCACCGGTTCCGCCCCCGCGTTCGATTCCGCCCAGGTGCTGCGCCTGGCCCAGGAGACGTTCGACATCGAAGCCGCCGCCGTGCTGGGCCTCAAGCGCCGCACCGGCGAGGCCTTCATCCGCGCCGTGCAGGCCATGCTGGATGTTCGCGGCCGCGTGGTCGTGATGGGCATGGGCAAGAGCGGCCACATCGGCCGCAAGGTCGCCGCCACGCTGGCCTCCACCGGCACGCCGGCGATGTTCGTGCACCCGGCCGAGGCCAGCCACGGCGACCTGGGCATGATCAAGGCCGTCGACCTGGTGCTGGCCATCTCCAACAGCGGCGAGGTCGACGAGCTCACCAGCCTGCTGCCGGTGATCAAGCGATTGGGCGTCACGCTGGTCGCGATGACCGGCAACCCCAGGTCCACCCTGGCCCAGCACGCCGACATCCTGCTGGACAGCGGCGTCGAGAAGGAGGCCTGCCCGTTGCAGCTGGCGCCCACGGCGAGCACCACGGCGCAACTTGCGCTGGGTGACGCGCTGGCGGTGGCGCTGCTGGATGCGCGCGGTTTCCGCACCGAGGACTTCGCCCGCTCGCACCCGGGCGGCGCGCTCGGCCGCCGCTTGCTGACGCATGTCGCCGACGTCATGCGCGCCGGCGAGGCCGTCCCGCGGGTCGCCCCGGACACGGCGTTCCCGGACCTGATGCGCGAGATGAGCGTCAAGGGCCTGGGCGCCTCGGCCATCGTCGACGAGGGGCGGCGCGTGCTGGGCATCTTCACCGACGGCGACCTGCGCCGGCTGATCGAGAAGGGCGTGGACCTGCGCGCGGTCAAGGCCCGCGAGGTCATGCACCGCGATCCACGCACGGTGCGGCGCGACGCGCTGGCGGTGGAGGCCGCCGAACTGATGGAGGAACACCGCATCACCAGCGTGCTGGTGCTCGACGAGCAGGGCCTGCTGTGCGGCGTGGTGAACAGCAACGACCTGATGCGCGCCAAGGTGATCTGAACGTGGCCCCGAGCCCTGCGCTGAACTTTCCCCCCGAACTGCTGTTGGCCGCCCAGGGCATCCGGGTGGCCTTCTTCGACGTGGACGGGGTGCTCACCGATGGCGGCCTGTACCTGTCGGCCGAAGGCGAGATGCTCAAGCGCTTCCACATCCTCGACGGCCTGGGGCTCAAGCTGCTGCAGGAAGGCGGCATCACGCCGGTGGTGATCACCGGCCGCGACTCGAAGCCGCTGCGCGCGCGCCTGGCGGCGCTGGGCGTGACGAACGTTCACTACGGCACCGAAGACAAGGCGCCGGCCGCTCGGAAGACGCTGGCCGCGCTGGGCCTGGACTGGGCCCAGGCCGCGGCCATCGGCGACGACTGGCCCGACCTGCCGGTGCTGCGCCGCTGCGGCTTCGCGGCGGCGCCGGCCAATGCGCATGCGGAGGTCAGGGCCGCGGCGGCCTACGTCACCACTGCCGCGGGCGGACACGGCGCTGCGCGCGAGTTCTGCGACCTGCTGCTGGTGGCCTGCGGCCGCTATTCGCAGCTGCTGGAGCGCTACGCATGAGCCGCGCCCGGCCGCCCGAAGCGGCTCGCACCGCAGTGCGCAGCGCGGAGGTTGTCCAGTGAGCACCGCCGCCCTGCCCTGGGGCCGGGCCTGGCGCTGGGCGCGCCGCGCCTGGGACCGCGCGGCCATCTACCTGCCCGTGATCCTCATGGGCGTGATGGCGCTGGGCACCTACTGGCTGGCGAGCAACACGCCTTCGCTGCTGGGCGGGCCGGAGAACCGGAGGCCCCCCAGCCACGAACCCGACTACTTCATGCGCAACTTCTCGGTGAAGACCTTCGAGCCGGGCGGCCGACTCAAGAGCGAGGTGTTCGGCACCGAGGCGCGGCACTACCCCGACACCGACACGCTGGAGATCGACCGCGCGCGCATCCTGTCCTATGACGAGAGCGGGGCGCTCACGGTCGCCACCGCGCGGCGCGCCATCAGCAACGGCGACGGCTCGGAGGCGCAGCTGATCGGCGATGCGGTCGTCACGCGCACGCCGCCGCCGGGCACGGATGCGCCGCGCATGGAATTCCGCGGCGAGTTCCTGCACGCCTTCCTCAACACCGAGAAGGTGCGCTCGCACAAGCCGGTCACGCTGATCCGCGGCAACGACCGCTTCACCGCCGACACCCTCGAGTACGACAACCTCGACCGCGTGATGGACCTGCGCGGACGCGTCCGCGGCACGCTGATGCCGCAGCCCGCGCCCTGATGGCCGGACCGCTCGTCTTCATCACCGGGGCTTCCAGCGGCATCGGCCAGGCACTGGCCCGGCGCTACCACCAGGCCGGCTGGCGGCTGGCGCTGGCGGCGCGCCGCACCGGCGAGATCCAGGCCTGGGCGGCGCAGCAGGGCCTGGATTCCGCGAGCTATGCGGTCTATGGCGCCGACGTGGCGGACATCGACAGCATCGTCGCGGCCGGCCGGCGCTGCCTGGACGAGCAGGGCGTCCCCGACGTGGTGATCGCCAACGCCGGCATCAGCATCGGCGTCGACACCGCCTGCCGCGAAGACCTGGACGTGATCGCGCGGACCTACGCCACCAACAACGTGGGGCTGGCCGCCACCTTCCATCCCTTCCTCGCGGCGATGACGGCGCGCCGCTCGGGGACGCTGGTGGGCATCGCCAGCGTGGCCGGCATCCGTGGGCTGCCGGGGCACGGGGCGTACTGCGCGAGCAAGGCCGCGGTCATCAGCTACTGCGAGTGCCTGCGCGGCGAGCTGCGACCGGCCAGCGTGAAGGTGGTGACGATCAGCCCGGGGTACGTGGACACGCCGCTCACGCGGCAGAACCGCTACGGCATGCCTTTCCGGCTGCCGGCGGAGGTCTTCGCCGACCGGGCCTTCCGCGCGATCGAACGCGGGAGCAGCTACCGCGTGATCCCCTGGCAGATGGGCGTGGTGGCCAAGCTGCTGCGCATGCTGCCCAACGCGTTGTACGACCGCCTGCTCGCCGGGCGGCCGCGCAAGCACCGCCAGGGCCAGTAGGCCGCCCGCCGCCCGGGCGGCATCTCGTCATTCGGAACCGGCCAGGCAAGAAAAAAGGGCTCCCGAAGGAGCCCTCGTTCGCAGGCTGGCTGAAGTGCGGCTCTGGTGTAGCGCCCTCAGCCGACCAATGCTCAGTAGCTGCTGCCGCCGCCGCGGTTGCCGCCGCGCGGGCCGGAGCCGTACGGGCTGCGGAAGCCGCCGTCACCGCCACCGCCGCCACCACCGCCGCTGCGGCTACCGCCGCCACCGCCGTAGCCGCCGCCGCCACCACCGCTGCGGCCACCGCCGCCGCCGTAGCCGCCGCCACCACCGCCGTAGCCGCCGCCGCCGCCACCACCACCGTAGCCGCCGCCACCACCGCCGCTGCCGCCGTAGCCGCGCGGGCGCTGTTCCATCGGACGCGCTTCGTTGACGACGACGCTGCGGCCGCCCAGGGGCTGGCCGTTCATGCCGGTGATCGCGGCTTGCGCCTCGGCATCGCTGCCCATTTCGACGAAGCCGAAGCCTTTGGAGCGGCCGGTGTCGCGCTCCATCATGACCTTGGCGCTGGTGACCGCGCCGAACTGGCCGAAGGCCTGTTCCAGGTCGCTATCGCGCACCGAGTAGGGCAGGTTGCCCACGTAGAGTTTGTTGCCCATTGAAAGGGACTCCTAGATAAACATTGACCAGAGCGATGGAGTCCCGAAAACGCATCAAACCGAGCGCCAAGCGCAAGACCTTTTCACCGCATACCGCGCGGCCCCATGCAAGGACCACGTCAGGGCATTATGAAGCAGATAGCCGAGGGGGGCGCAAGGGGATTGCTCCCGGGGCGCGCCCGGCGTCGATCGGCACGGGCGCGATCGCGCGCCGGCGCGGCCGCTACTGATCCGTGCGAAGGCCGCGCGGGTCCTCGCCGCCGCCCTCGCCTTCGGCCACCTGGTGGCGCCAGCAGCCGAACGCGGCGCGCATCAGTTGGAGCTGATGCTCGAACCTGGGGCACGCCTCGCAGGCCGCCAGGTGCAGGCGCAGGGCGATCCGGTCGGCCATCGGCAGGGCGCGGTCCTGGCGCGCCACCAGCAGCGCGGCGGCTTCCTTGCAGGTGCGGCGAAGCATCATGGGGCGGGGCGGGTGGCAAACCAGTTGAGCTCCAGGCATTCGCGCAGGCGCAGGCGCGCACGGTGCAGCTGGACGTACAGGTTGGTCGGGGTGAGCGCGAGCTCCTTACAGATCTCCTCGGCGGAGAGTTCGAGCCACTCGCGCATCATGAACACGCGCGCCATGCCGGGCGGCAGCTTCTCGGTGCAGGCCTCCAGCACCGCCAGGAACTGGCGCGAGGACAAGGCGCGCTCGGGGTCGCCCCAGTCGGCCGGCGGCGCGGCGAAATGGCCGTCGGCCTTGAACAGCAGCGCGTCCAGCTCCTCGCTGCCGTCGCCGTCCGCGCCGCCGTCCGGCAGCGCCACCTCGCGCCGGCGGCTGCGCAGGGCATCGACCAGCTTGTGCCGCAGGATCCCGACCAGCCAGGTCCTCAGCTGCGATCGCTGCCCGAACGACTGCGGCCGCGACAGCGCGGCCAGCAGGGTCTCGGAGACCGCGTCCTCGGCCCAGGCGTCGTTGCGAAGCTGCAGCCTCGCGTAGCGCAGCAGGTAGCTGCGGTGTTCGGCCACTTGGATCTCGAACGACATGGGCAGGTCTGGGCGTCGACGGCTGGGCCATCCTAGCCCAGGCTCCGTTGCCGCGATTGCCTTCGCGCCGCTACCAGGTCGCTTCGCGCTCGGGCGTCGAGCCGATGCGGTGGATGGCCAGGTCGGCGCCTTCGTGCTCCTCCTCCTGCGACAACCGCAGGCCGACCGTCGCCTTCAGCACGCCGTACACCCCGAAGCCGCACAGCAGCGCCCAGACCACGCCCACCGCGCTGCCCAGCGCCTGCGCGGCGAAGCTCACGCCGCCCAGCCCGCCCAGGGCCTTGCTGCCGAAGAGGCCCGCCGCCAGCCCGCCCCACAGCCCGCACAGGCCGTGCAGCGGCCACACGCCCAGCACGTCGTCGATCTTCCAGCGGTTCTGGGCGACGGTGAACATGGCCACGAAGATGGCGCCGGCCACCGCGCCCACCACCAGCGCGCCCAGCGGATGCATCAGGTCCGACCCGGCGCACACCGCCACCAGCCCGGCCAGCGGGCCGTTGTGCACGAAGCCGGGGTCGTTGCGGCCCAGGGCCAGCGCGGCCAGCGTGCCGCCCACCATCGCCATCAGCGAATTGACCGCCACCAGGCCGGAGATCTTGTCCACGGTCTGCGCGCTCATCACATTGAAGCCGAACCAGCCGACGGTGAGGATCCAGGCGCCCAGCGCCAGGAAGGGGATGTTGGACGGCGGATGGGCCGACACCGCGCCGTCCTTGCGGTAGCGGTTGCTGCGGGCCCCCAGCAGCAGCACCGCCGGCAGCGCCAGCCAGCCGCCGACCGCGTGGACCACGATGGAGCCGGCGAAGTCGTGGAAGTCCTCGCCGGTGGTGGCCTTGATCCAGTCCTGCACGCCGAAGGCGCGGTTCCAGGCGATGCCCTCGAACACCGGGTACACCAGCCCCACGATGACCGCGGTGGCGATCAGCTGCGGCCCGAAGCGCGCGCGCTCCGCGATGCCGCCGGAGATGATGGCCGGGATCGCCGCCGCGAACGTGAGCAGGAAGAAGAACTTCACTAGCTCGTAGCCGTTGCGTGCCGCCAGCTGCTCGGCGCCCACGAAGAAGCTGGTGCCGTAAGCCACCGTGTAGCCGACCAGGAAGTAGGCGACGGTGGACACCGAGAAATCCACCAGGATCTTGACCAGGGCGTTGACCTGGTTCTTCTTGCGCACGGTCCCCAGCTCCAGGAACGCGAAGCCGGCGTGCATGGCCAGCACCAGGATGGCGCCGAGCAGGATGAACAAGGCGTCCGAGCCCTGTTTGAGTGCTTCCATGAATCCCTCTTTGGATGAAATTTGCGTTGTTCTGGTGCGTGGCGGCCGTCTTCCGGCGCGACGCACCAAAGCCAAGCAATAAGCGCGCCAGAAGGGTGCGCCCGGGCGGCGGCCAGGCTGGGCCTCGGTTGATATACTTTTCCGCCAACAGCGCCGATTTGCTTCCGCTTGCGGGCGCTCAACAAATACAGCTAAAGACGAAGCCCGACCACCCGGCCTCGTGTTTAGCGACGCCGGGTTTTCTTTTTTCGCATGACGCTGATCGCCGAACCGAAGTCCATGCATTTCGAGCCGCCGCTGCCGCTTCGCAGCGGGGCCACGGTGCGCGGCTACGACCTGGCCTACGAGACCTACGGCAGCCTCAACGCCGACCGCAGCAACGCGGTGCTGGTCTGCCACGCGCTGAACGCGTCGCACCACGTGGCCGGCGTCTACGCGGGCCAGGATCGCTCCGAAGGCTGGTGGGACACCATGATCGGTCCCGGCAAGCCGGTCGACACCGACCGCTTCTTCGTCATCGGCGTCAACAACCTGGGCTCCTGCTTCGGCTCCACCGGGCCCATGCACCTGAACCCCGACACCGGGCGCGTGTACGGCGCCGACTTCCCGGTCGTCACAGTGGAGGACTGGGTCGATGCGCAGGCGCGCCTGCTCGATGGCCTGGGCATCGAGCAGCTGGCCGCCGTCATGGGCGGCAGCCTGGGCGGGATGCAGGCGCTGTCGTGGACGCTGCAGTACCCGCAGCGCGTGCGGCACGCGGCGGTGATCGCCAGCGCGCCCAACCTGACGGCGGAGAACATCGCCTTCAACGAGGTGGCGCGGCGCGCCATCGTCACCGACCCCGACTTCCACGGCGGCCACTTCTACCAGCACGGCGTGGTGCCGCAACGCGGGCTGCGCATCGCCCGCATGATCGGCCACATCACCTACCTGTCCGACGACGTGATGAACGAGCGTTTCGGGCGGCAGTTGCGCAGCGGCCTGGACTTCCGCTACACGACGCAGGACATCGAGTTCCAGATCGAGAGCTACCTGCGCTACCAGGGCGACAAGTTCAGCGAGTACTTCGACGCCAACACCTACCTGCTGATCACGCGCGCGCTGGACTACTTCGACCCGGCTTCGCGCCACGACGGCAGCCTGTCCAAGGCGCTGGCCGCCGCCACCGCGCGCTTCCTGCTGGTGAGCTTCACCACCGACTGGCGCTTCTCGCCGCACCGCAGCCGCGAGATCGTCAAGGCCCTGCTGGACAACCACCGCACCTGCAGCTACGCCGAGATCGACGCGCCGCACGGCCACGACGCCTTCCTGCTGGAGGACCCGCGCTACCTGTCGGTGGTGCGCGCCTGGTTTGACCGGATCGCTGCGGAGTTCGGCCGATGAGCGATCGCGCCACCCTGCAGAGCATCGCCCGGCTGGTGCCGCCCGGCTCCCGCGTGCTCGACCTGGGCTGCGGCGACGGCGCGCTGCTGGACCTGCTGCGCCGCGAGCACGGCTGCTCCGGTTACGGGATCGAGATCGCCGACGACAACGTGCTGGCCTGCGTGCGGCGCGGCGTCGACGTCATCCAGCTCAACCTGGACGAGGGCCTGTCGATGTTCGGCGACGACAGCTTCGACGTGGTGCTGCAGATCGACACGCTGCAGCACCTGCGCAATGCCGAGACCATGCTGCGCGAGACGGCCCGCGTGGGCAAGCTGGGCATCGTGGCCTTCCCCAACTTCGCGCACTGGCCCAACCGGCTGTCGATCGTGCGCGGGCGCATGCCGGTGACCAAGCGGCTGCCCTACCAGTGGTACGACACGCCCAACATCCGTGTGGGCACGTTCAAGGATTTCGAGGTGCTGGCCACGCGCAACCGCCTGGCCATCCTCGATGCCTTCGGCCTGCAGGAAGGCCGCGAGGTGCGCCGCCTGCCCAACCTGATGGCGGGCACGGCGGTCTTCAAGTTCGAGCGGGGCTGATGTAGCATGGCGGCTCGGGATCACAGCCTCCCGATCCGCACAGGAAAGACGGTGTCCCGTCCAAGCGCTGGCAACTCGCATTGGAGTAAGCCATGGACACCGCAACCCTATTACCTTGCCTCGAGCCTTCCCGACTGGCCGCCCGCATCGGCCGCGCCGACTCACCGTTGCTGCTGGACGTGCGGCGCACGCCCGTCTTCGAGGCCAGTGACCGGCTGCTCGCCGGTGCCCGCCACTGCCCACCCGAAAGCGTGGCCGCGCTAGCCACGAGCGAGCCGCCCAGGCCCGTCGTCGTGTACTGCGCCTACGGCCACGAGGTCAGCCGTGGAGCCGCGGCCACGCTGCTGGCGGCAGGCTGGGATGCACGCTGGCTGGCCGGTGGCATCGAGGGCGGCGAGCCGGGCGTGGACGACGCCGGTGACGTCGAACGCTGGCGCTCGTCAGCGCCGGTTCGCATCCGCAAGCGCCCTGAGTTCGGCGCTGAAGGCCGAAGGGCCTCGCGCTGGATCACCCGCGCGCGGCCGAAGATCGACCGCGTCGCCTGCCCCTGGTTGATCCGCCGGTTCGTCGATCCTCGCGCGGAGTTCTTCTACGCCCCGGCGGGCGAGGTGCTGGAGCAGGCGCAGCGGATCGGCGCCGTCGCCTACGACCTCGAAGGCGCCCCCGTCAGCCACGAAGGTGATCGCTGCAGCTTCGACGCCCTGCTGCGACTGTTCGAGCTGCGATCGCCGGCCCTGGAGCAGCTCGCCTCCATCGTGCGCGGCGCCGACACCGCCCGGCTGGGCATCGTCCCCCAGGCTGCAGGACTGCTGGCCGTCTCGCTCGGGCTGTCGCGACTGCATGCGGACGACCACGCGATGCTGGCGGCCGCCCTGCCGGTGTACGACGCCCTGTTCGAATGGTGCATGGCCGGCCAGGGCGAGACGCACACCTGGGCCGTTCACCAGCCGATCATTGCCGCATGAGCCCGGTGCCATTCCGCGAGGCGCTGCGTTTCTGGCTCAAGCTCGGCTTCATCAGCTTCGGTGGGCCTGCGGGGCAGATCGCGATCATGCACCGCGAGCTGGTGGAGCAGCGCCGCTGGATCTCGGAGCGGCGTTTCCTGCATGCGCTGAACTACTGCATGCTGCTGCCCGGACCCGAGGCGCAGCAGCTGGCCACCTACATCGGCTGGCTGATGCACCGCACCTGGGGCGGGGTGGTGGCCGGCGCGCTGTTCGTTCTGCCCTCGCTGCTGCTGCTGATCGTCCTGAGCTGGGTCTACGTGGCGTTCGGCGACGTGCAATGGGTGGCCGGCGTGTTCTACGGCATCAAGCCCGCCGTTGCCGCGATCGTGCTGCAGGCGGTGTGGCGCATCGGCGGCCGCACGCTGCGTCGCCCGTCGCAGGCGCCGTTGCTGTGGGCCGTGGCCATCGCGAGCTTCGTCGCGATCGCGTTTCTCCACGTGCCTTTCCCCTGGGTCGTGCTTGCCGCCGCGGCGGTCGGAGCGTTGGGCGGGAATCGGTGGCCGGATCAGTTCAGAGGTGGCGGCGCGCATGTTGAGAGCTCGGCCTCGCACGGCCCCGCCCTGATCGACGACCACACGCCCACGCCGGAGCACGCGCGCTTCGGCCGCGCCCGGCTGGCGCTCGTGGTGGCCGTTGGCGCCGTGCTCTGGATTGTCCCGATGGCGCTGCTGCTCGCCTGGCAGGGTGGGGACGGAACGCTCGCGCAGATGGGCTGGTTCTTCACCAAGGCCGCGCTGCTCACCTTCGGTGGCGCGTACGCCGTGCTGCCCTACGTGTACCAGGGTGCGGTGGAGCATTTCCAGTGGCTTACCGGCCCGCAGATGATCGACGGCCTGGCGCTGGGCGAGACCACGCCGGGGCCGCTGATCATGGTGGTGGCCTTCGTCGGTTTCGTGGGCGGCTGGACGCGCCAGGTGCTTGGGCCGGACGCGCTGTTCCTCGGCGGTGCGCTGGCGGCTTGCGTGGTGACCTGGTTCACCTTCCTGCCCTCGTTCCTGTTCATCCTGGCGGGCGGACCGCTGGTCGAGGCCACGCACGGCCAGCTGCGGTTCACCGCGCCGCTCACCGGCGTGACGGCGGCCGTGGTGGGCGTCATCGCCAGCCTGGCGCTCTTCTTCCTGCGGCACATCGCGCTGCCCGTGCCCGGAGGGCCCATCGACGGGGTGGCGCTGGCGATCGCCGCCGCCGCGGCCATCGCCCTGCTGCGCTTCAAGGCAGGCGTGATCCCGGTGATCCTGGCCTGCGCGGCGGCCGGGCTGCTGTTGCGCTTGGGCGGCCTGGCCTGACGGCTATGCTTGCCGCATGAACATCCTGATCACCGGCGGAAGCGGTTTCCTCGGTGCGCGGCTGGCGCGCACCCTCCTGAAGACGGGCAAGCTGTCGCGGGCCGGCGCGCCGGCGGCCCCGATCACCTCGCTCACGCTCACCGACCGGGCGCCGCCGCCGGACGATCTCGCGGCCGACCCGCGCGTGCGGCACCTGGGCGGCGACCTGCTGGAGCTGGTGTCCGCGCGCAAGCTGCCGACCGCGGACACCGACGTCATCTTCCACCTGGCCGCCGCCGTGAGCGGCGAATGCGAGGCCGACTTCGACCTGGGCATGCGCAGCAACTTCGCCGCGACGCACCAGCTGCTGGAGGCCTGCCGCGCGCTCGGCTCGCGGCCGGTGTTCGTGTTCGCCAGTTCGCTCGCCGTGTTCGGCAAGCAGCCGGGCCGGCCCATGCCCGAGCCGATCACCGATGAGACGCTGCCCACGCCGCAGAGCAGCTACGGCATCCAGAAATTCATCGGCGAGCAGCTGGTGGCCGACTACGCGCGCAAGGGCTTCGTCACCGGGCGCAGCGTGCGGCTGATGACCGTCAGCGTGCGCCCCGGCCGGCCCAACGGCGCCGCCTCGGGCTTCCTCTCCGGGATGATCCGAGAGCCGCTGTCGGGCGTCCGTGCGCAGGTGCCGGTGGCGGCCGGGACGTCCGTCGCCCTCGCCTCGCCGGCGCGCACCATCGAAGGCATCGTGCGCGCCGCCGAATGCGACGACGCGCGCTGGGGCCCGCTCACCGCGCTCAACCTGCCCTCGCTGCGCACTTCGGTGGGCGAGATGGCCGCGGCGCTGGAGAAAGTGGCGGGCGGCGATGCCGCCGCGCTGCTGGACTGGACGCCCGATCCCGCGATCGAGCGCCTGGTGAGCACCTGGCCGGGCGACGTGCGCTGGGAGCGCGCCCGCGGCCTGGGCCTGGCCGCCGACACCAGCTTCGAGCAGGTGGTACGCGACTACGCGCGCGAGAACGAAGGCGCGGTCAAGCTGCCGGTGCGCTGACATGCCGCGATTCGCCGCCAACCTCTCCATGCTCTATCCGGAGCTGCCCTTCCTCGACCGCTTCGAGGCGGCGGCACGGGACGGCTTCGAGGGCGTGGAGTTCCTGTTTCCCTACGAGCATCCGGCACAGGAGCTGGTCGCTCGCCTGCGGGGCAATGGCCTGCAGCAGGTGCTGTTCAACGCGCCGCCGGGCGACTTTGCCGCCGGTGAACGTGGCCTGGCCTGCCTGCCGCAGCGGCAGGACGAGTTCCGGGCGGGCCTGGCGAAGGCGCTGGAGTACGCCCAGGCCTTGCAGTGCCCACGCCTGCACGTGATGGCGGGGCTGGTGCCCCCGGGCCGTTCGAACGACGACTTGCGGGCCACCTACGTCGACAACCTGCGATGGGCCGCCCGGCAGTGCGAAGGCACGGGCGTGCAACTGCTGCTGGAGCCGATCAACCCTCGCGACATCCCCGGCTTCTTCCTCAACCGCCAGGACGAGGCGCACGCGCTGGTGGCCGAGATCGGCGCGCCGCATGTCAAGGTGCAGATGGACCTGTACCACTGCCAGATCGTCGAAGGCGACCTGGCCATGAAGATCCGGCAGTACCTGCCCACCGGGCGCGTCGGCCACTTCCAGATCGCGGGCGTGCCGCAGCGCCACGAGCCCGACACGGGCGAGCTGGACTATCCGTTCCTGTTCCGCACCATCGACGAAGTGGCGGCCGCCTCGGGCTGGGACGGCTGGATCGGCTGCGAATACCGGCCGGCGCGCGGCGCCGTGCCGGGCGGCACCAGCGAAGGGCTGGGCTGGCTGCGGCGCTGGCGCGCAGGCTCGGCTTCTAGCGCTTGATCACGCTGATGCTGCCGTCGGCTTCCAGGAAGGCGAAGCGCATCTCGGTGAGCATGCAGTCGTTCTCGCGCAGCACCTTGTGCAGGTCCGCGACGCTCACGCGCTGGCCGCGCATCACGTCCTCGTAGAGCACGCCGTCGCGGCCGAGCAGCACCTCACGACCCTCGACCAGTTCCTCTGCGCGGCGCGAGCGGGAGGTGACCCAGGCCAGACCGAAGTTCAGGCCGATCAGGGTGGCCGCGACGATCAGGCCGCCTGTGATCGATTCGTCGCCACCCGACAGTCCGTTCGAGACGGCTTCGCTCAACAGCAGCATCACCACCAGGTCGAACGGAGTGAACTGGCCGACCGTGCGCTTGCCGGAAAGGCGCACCAGCACCAGCAATGAAAGGTAGATCACCGCGCCGCGCGCGACGAACTCCCACCAGGGCAGGTCCATGTGGAACATGGCCTGCAGTTCAGCGCGGCTGAGCCGTGCCGGCTGTCAGTTTCTGCCGCCGGCGCGCGTACGAAACGCACGCATCGGTGCCGCTCACACCGTCAGGATGTACTCCTGGCCGTCGAGCAGCTGCTCGACCTGGGCCGCCTTGGGCCCGACCTGCTCCACGGCCTCCCGCAGCTGCGTCTCGTTGCAGGCGAACCGTTTGGTCCACCAGGCGACTTCGCGCGGATTGTCCATGTCGATCAGCCCCCGGTTGGCGGGCACGGTGTCGAATACGAAGGCCATGGCCTGTTGCTCCCGATTGCGGTGAATTCTTGAACGGGCTCCATTGAGCATCGGCGCCACCGCCGGGCCTGACCGCTGGGGGAGCAACCAGATGTCATCCGGCTCCTACTCTTGCGCTAGGACGCTTGCGCATGCCCGCCGACCGCCGGCAAAAGCGACGGCTAGCTGATCCGTTCGAGGAAGGCCATGGCCGCGCCCGGCGCGCGTTCCTTGGCGCCATTGATGAAGAACACGTAGGCGTCGCGGCCGCCTTCGGCCCACGCTCGGGCGCCGGTCGCCCACTGGTCCAGGGCCGGCGCCGGATAGCCGGTCTCCAGTTCCGGCTGGCTCTGCATCAGCCGCAGGTAGGCGAACTCCGCCTGCTCGTCGGCGATCTGCGGGTACTTGGGCGAATCGGTGTGCACCGTCACGCAGCCGTAGCGCCGTGCGAGGGCCAGGTACTCGTCGCTGTGGAAGCTGGGGTGCCGCACCTCCAGCACGTGCCGCAGCGGCAGGCTGCCCAGCCGGGCGGGCAGCAGCGACAGGAAGGCTTCCAGGTCCTGCGGATCGAAGGCCTTGGTCGGCATGAACTGCCACAGGATGGGCCCGAGCTTGTCGCCCAGTTCGTCCAGGCCCGAGCCGAGGAAGCGGTCGATCGCCTCGCGCGCCGTGCCCAGCTCGCGCCGGTTGGTGGTGGAGCGGTGGGCCTTGATCGCGAACACGAAGCCGTCGGGCGTCTCGTCGCGCCACTTGGCGAAGGTGGGCGGCTTGAAGGTGCTGTAGAACGTTCCGTTGACTTCGGTGGCGGTCAGGCGCCGGCTGGCCCAGTGCAGCTCCTGGCTGTGGGGAAGTCCGGGCGGGTAGAAGGTGTCCCGCCAGGGGTCGAAGTTCCAGCCGCCCACGCCGGCGTGGATTGCGCCCTTGCTGCTCATCCGCTGCTCCTGTCTCCCGGGTTTCGAATTGCCGCACTTTAGCGGCCGTCGTACAGTGGCGGGCTGCTTCCTGGAGAACTTCCCGAATGAATGCCCCCCTGCACCGCGAGATGCCCGGCGCCCTGCTGGACGCCACCCAGGCCCTGGCCCACGCCAGCGACCAGTGGGACCGCGACATCGTGCGCCAGCTCACCGAGTACATCGCCATTCCCGCCAAGTCGCCCAGCTTCGATGCCGACTGGGCCGCGCACGGCCACATCGAGACCGTCCTGCGCAATGCCGCCGCCTGGGTCGAGGCGCAGAAGGTCGAAGGCCTGAAGCTGGAGATCGTCCGCCTGCCGGGCCGCACGCCGGTGCTGTTCTTCGAGGTCGAGGCCACCCGGCCCGGCGCCGCGCAGACGGTGCTGATGTACGGCCACCTGGACAAGCAGCCGGAGTTCAGCGGCTGGCGCAACGACCTGGGCCCGTGGACGCCCAAGTACGAGGACGGCAAGCTCTACGGCCGCGGTGGCGCCGACGACGGCTACGCGGTCTACGCCAGCATCGCCGCGGTGCAGGCGCTCAAGGCCCAGAAGGTGCCGCACCCGCGCATCGTCGGCCTGGTCGAGACCTGCGAGGAGAGCGGCTCCTACGACCTGCTGCCCTACGTCGACGCGCTGCGCACGCGCCTGGGCGACGTGGGCCTGGTGATCTGCCTGGATTCGGGCGCCGGCAACTACGACCAGCTGTGGCTCACCACCTCGCTGCGCGGCATGGCCTCGGGCATGCTGAAGGTCCAGATCCTCACCGAGGGCGTGCATTCGGGTGACGCCTCGGGCCTGGTGCCGTCGAGCTTCCGCATCATGCGGCAGGTGCTCGACCGGCTGGAGGACAGCAAGAACGGGCGCCTCCTGCCTGCCAGTTTCCACTGCGAGGTGCCCCCGGTGCGCCTGGAGCAGGCGCGCGCCACCGCGGCCATCCTGGGCGAAGAGGTCTACAAGCGCTTCCCCTGGGCGCACGCCGATTGCGGCGGCTCGGTGCAGACCGCACTGCCCACCACCACCGACCCGGTGCAGGCGCTGATCAACCGCACCTGGACGCCCACGCTGTCCGTGACCGGCGCGGAAGGCTTCCCCGCGCTTCAGGATGCTGGCAACGTGCTGCGGCCCTACACCGCCTTCAAGCTGTCGCTGCGCCTGCCGCCGCTGGTGGATGCGGCCGCCGCGGTGCAGGAGCTCAAGACGCTGCTGGAGGACAACGCGCCCTACCAGGCGGTCGTCACCTTCGATGCGGGCAGCGCGGCCACCGGCTGGAACGCGCCCGACACCGCGTCCTGGTTCGAGCAGGCCCTGAACTCGGCCTCGCAGGCGCACTTCGGCGCGCCCTGCGGCTACATCGGCCAGGGCGGCACCATCCCGCTGATGAGCATGCTCAGCCAGGGCTTCCCGGCCGCGCAGATGATGGTCTGCGGCGTGCTCGGCCCGCGCAGCAACGCGCACGGCCCCAACGAGTTCCTGCACGTGCCATACGCCAAGAAGCTGACGGCGGCGGTAGCCGAAGTGATCGCTCGCATGCCTTGAGCGCGACCGTGTCGCGCTAGGGTGACTGCGGATGCGGCGCGGCACAGCCGCGTCCGATGATCGCCCTCGGCATGAGCTCGGCTCCCTCGATCCTGACCACGTTCACGGCCAGCGACGGCGACAACCTCGCCGTGCAGCACTGGCCGTTGCCGGACGACGTCCGGCCGCGCGGCGTGGTGCTGCTGGTGCACGGACTGGGCGAGCACGCGGGCCGCTACGACCGCGTGGCGCGCCGCCTGGCCGAGTGGGGATTCGAAGTCCGGGGCTACGACCAGTTCGGGCATGGGGAATCCGGCGGGGCGCGCGGCGCCCTCTCCAGCGACACGCGCCTGCTCGACGACCTGGGTGAGATGGTGGAAGCCGCGCGCACCCGCACGCCCGACGGCCTGCCCCTCATCCTGCTCGGTCACAGCATGGGCGGGCTGGTGGCCGCGCAGTACGCGGCCGCGCATCCGGGGACGATCGACGCGCTGGTGCTTTCCTCGCCCGCCCTGGGCACGCGCGTTCGCGGCTGGCGGCGCTTCTTGCTGCGGACGCTTCCGAGGTTCGCGCCCAACCTGCGCGTGGGCAACGGCCTGCAAACGCGCTGGCTCTCGCACGACCCGGAAGTGGAGCGCGCCTACCTCGCCGATCCCCTGGTGCACGACCGCATCAGCGCGCGGCTGGCCCGCTACATCACCGAGGGCGGGTCCGAGGTGGTGGCGCAGGCGTCGCGGTGGAAGGTGCCCACGCTGCTGATGTACGCCGGCGCCGACCGGCTGGTCGACCCCGCCGGCAGCCGCGCCTTCGCCGCCGCGGCGCCGGCCGACCGGGTCACCACCCGGTGCTTCGACGGCCTCTACCACGAGATCTTCAACGAGCAGGAGGCGCAGCCGGTGTTCGACTGCCTCCAGCACTGGCTGGACGAGCGCTGCTAGGCCGCCGCCGCCGCGGTCCGGCGCCGGTGCAGCGCCAGCCAGCCCAGTGCCAGCGCGGTGATCGCCACCGGCACCACCGACCCCCAGTTGAGCAATGCCCAGCCCTGGGTCGTCACCAGCACGCCCGAGGCCAGCGAGGTCAGGGCCAGCGTGAACATGACGAAGAAGTTGAGCGCGGCCTGCGCCTTGTCCTTCTCCTCGGGCCGGTAGGTCGAGAGCGACAGCGTGGTGCTGCCGGTGAAAAGGAAGTTCCAGCCCACGCCGAGCACGAACAGGGCGACCAGGAACTGGTGCAGGTCCAGGCCCGACAGCGCCACCGCGATGCAGACCAGGTTGAGCAGCACGCCCACGCCCATGATGGGCAGCGCGCCGAAGCGCTTGATCAGGCTGCCGGTGAAGAAGCCCGGTGCGAACATGCCGATCACGTGCCATTCGAGCACCAGCGCCGCGTCGGAGAACGGCAGCCCGCATTGCTGCATGGCGATCGGCGTGGCCGCCATCAGCAGGTTCATCACGCCGAAGCTCAGGGCCCCCGCGGCCGCCGCCACGATGAAGGTGGGCTGGCGCATCAGCTCGGCCAGGGGACGGCTGGCGGGCTGCCCGGCGCGCGCGGGTGGCGCCGGAAAGCGCAGGAACGACATCAGCACCATGGACAGCAGCGCGACGACCGCCAGCGCGAGGTAGGCCCCCGCGAACGGCACGGCGAAGAGGTCGCGCGTGCGTGCGGCCAGGTTGGGCCCGACCACCGCGCCCAGCAGGCCGCCGGCCATCACCATCGACACCGCCTTCTCGCGCGCGGGCGCGTCCACCAGTTCGGCGGCGGCGAAGCGGTACAGGCCGGCGTTGGCGTTGTAGTAGCCGGCCACCACGGTGGCCAGGCAGAGCAGCCAGAAATTGCGGCTCACGGCCGCATAGGCGCACAGCAGGGCCGACAGGGCCGCCACCAGCAGGCCGGCCTGGAACGAGCGCTGGCGGCCCCAGCGCTGCTGCGTGCGTGCGACCAGCCCCGTCGACAGTGCGCCGCCGACCACGTACCCCATCACCGGCAGCGTCGCCATCCAGCCCAGCGGCGCGAGCGCCAGCCCCACCAGCCCGTTGATGGCGATGAAGGTGACGTTGTTGGTGAGGTAGAGGCCCTGGCAGGCGGCCAGGAGCCACAAGGATCGGTTCATGGGGAAGCGGCCGGTGCCGCGGTGAGCGTCAGCGCCGCCAGCGCGGCCAGCGGTGCGGTTTCGGCCCGCAGCACGCGCGGGCCCAGCGTCACGGGCTCGAAGCCCGCGTCGAGCGCGCGCTCCAGCTCGCGAGGCGACAGGCCGCCCTCGGGGCCGGAGAGCAGCAGCAGCGGACCGTTGCCGCGCGCAGCTTGCAAAGGCCGCGCATCGGGGGCCAGGGACAGCACTCGGCGTTGCAGCCCGGCCGGCGGCGCCCATCCCGCCAGGTCGGCGATCGGATGCACGAGCGGCACGCGGTTGCCGCCGCATTGCTCGCAGGCCGCGGCGGCGATCGCCTGCCAGTGCGCCTGCTTCTTGAGCGCGCGCTCGCCCTGCAGGCGCAGCACGCTGCGCTCGGTGACGAGCGGCTGCACGCTGGCGGCGCCGAGTTCGGCGGCCTTCTCCACCAGCCAGTCCATGCGTTCGTTGGCCGGCACGCCCAGGGCCAGGTGGACCTGCGCCTGCGGCTCGCGCTCCACGGCCCGATGCGGGCCGATGCGCACCAGCACCTCGCTGCGGCCCATGCGTTCCACGGTCGCCGACCACTCGCCGGCCCGCCCGTCGAACAGCGTGACGCCCTCGCCTGGCTGCAGGCGCAGGACCTGCACGTGGCGTGCGGCCGTGGCGGGGAGTTCGAGGACCGCGCCTTCCTGCAGCGGCACCGGGCAGTGCAGGCGCGGACCCATGCGGTTCAGAGGCGCCCGAAGGCGTAGCCGGAGGCCGCCTGCGTGCCTTCGATCCCGTCGACCAGCCGCAGCAGCGGCGCCAGCTCGCGGTAGCGCCCGGCGGTGGCGCGGATGTAGGCGATGAAGCGCGGCGTGTCCGCCAGGTACTTGGGCTTGCCGTCGCGCAGCGTCAGCCGCGCGAAGATGCCGGCCACCTTCAGGTGACGCTGCAGGCCCATCCACTCGACCGCCCGGTAGAACTCGCCGAAGTCCTGGTTCACCGGCAGGCCGGCCTTGAGGGCCTTCTCCCAGTAGCGCACGGTGACGTCGAGCACGAACTCCTCGTCCCAGCTGAGGAAGGCGTCGCGCATCAGGCTGGCGATGTCGTAGGTGATGGGACCGTGCACCGCGTCCTGGAAATCGAGCACGCCCAGGCGGGGCTCCGCGGGGTCGGCCGGCATCATCAGGTTGCGGGGCATGAAGTCGCGATGCACGTGGACGGACGCCGACGACAGGTTGTGGCGCACGATCAGGCGGAAGGCCTGGTCCAGCGTCTCGCGCACCTTGCCTTCCACCGCCACGCCGCGATGGCGCGCCAGGTACCAGTCCGGGAACAGCGACAGCTCGCGCATCAGCAGCGCTTCGTCATACGGCGGCAGTTCGCCGGGCCGCGAGGCCAGCTGCCAGGCGATCAGCGCGTCGACCGCCCGCAGGTACAGCGGCAGGTTGGCCTGGGGCTGGGCCGCATCGACCACGTCGATCATGGTCTGGCGCCCCAGATCTTCCAGCAGCATGAAGCCGGGCGCCTCGTCCCACTCGAGCACGCGCGGCACCAGCAGGCCGGCGTCCTGCATGAGCCGGGCCACGTGGACGAAGGGCTTGCAGTCCTCCTTGTCGGGCGGCGCATCCATCACGATGCGGCTGCCCTGGGCGCCGTCCACGCGCAGGTAGCGGCGGAAGCTCGCGTCCGCGGACGCGGGACGCACGGTGGCGGGATCAAGACCGTGCCGGGGTGCGATGCCCTGCAGCCATTGGCCGAAGGCTTGTTCGCGTCGGGGGTCTTCCCAGTGCACGGCGCAGGCCGTGCCGGCGCTCGGCGCCGGGGGGGAGAAGGGATCGCTCATGGATAATCCATTCTACAAACGCCCCTGTGTCCGCCCTTCAAGGCGCCGCGTGGCAGAAGACCCGGACAGCCTTGAACCCGACCAGGACCTCGCGCGTACGTTTCCCGCTCACGCCGCTCGCGTTGGCCGCCCTCGGGGCGGTCCATGGCGGCAGCTGGGCGCAATCGCCGCAGTCTTCGGCGCCGGTTGACCTCAAGTCCACGCCCCTGCTGCGCGAGAGCGTCCCGGGTGACGTGCGCCGGCAGCAGCCCAGCTTCATCTTCGGCGATCGCATCACCGGCCGCCCCGACCTGGACACGGCGATCGAGGGCCGTGCCGAACTGAGGCGCGGCGACACGGTCATCCGGGCGGACCGGCTGGACTACTGGCAGCCCGACGATCTGGCCAAGGCGCGCGGCAATGTGCGGATCAACCGCGCGGGCAACGTGTTCGAGGGCCCCTACCTCGAGCTGGAAGTCGAAGCCTTCGAAGGGTTCTTCACCCAGCCCAACTACCGGTTCCTGCGCAACGACGCCTACGGTCAGGCTTCACGGGTCGACTTCATCGACGAGAGCCGCCTGGTCGTGCACGAGGCCACCTACACCACCTGCCAGCGCGAGGACTACCCGGGCTGGATGCCGGCCTGGATCCTGCGCGCGGGCGGCCTGCGGCTGGACCAGGAGGAAGAGGTCGGCGTCGCCAGCGGCGCGGTGCTCAGCTTCTACAACGTGCCGATCCTGCCGTTGCCGCAGCTGAGCTTCCCGCTGTCGGACAAGCGCAAGTCGGGCCTGCTGCCGCCCATGGTCGGCCTGGACAGCACCAACGGGTTCGAGGTCCGGCAGCCGTACTACTGGGACATCGCGCCCAACCGCGACGCGACGTTCTACCCGACGCTGATGTCCAAGCGCGGCGTGGACCTGGGAGCGGAGTTCCGGTACCTGGAGAACCTGTACCGCGGTGAGATCCAGGCCAACTACATGCCGACCGACCGGCTGCGCGACCGCGACCGCTGGGGGTACCACCTGCGGCACGACGGCACGCTGGCGAGCGGGCCGGACTTCGGGACCACCGGCCTGTACCTGAACCTCAACCGGGTCAGCGACGACAACTACTGGCGCGACTTTTCGCGCACCAGTGCCTCGCTCACCCAGCGCCTGTTGGCCAGCGACGCCATCCTGGGGTGGAGCATCGGCAACTGGTACGCGTCGGCCCGCACCCTGAAGTGGCAGACGCTGCAGGACGTGACGTCGCCCATCACGCCGCCTTACGACCAGCTGCCGCAGCTGCTGGCGCGTCACACGCGGCAGGATCTTCCGCTGGGGCTGGAGAGCACGGTCGACCTGAACACGACACGGTTCCAGTCCGTGCGAGAGCTGACCCGCCAGCCGAATGCGCAGCGCAGCTACGTGCTCGGCGTGCTGCAGCGGCCGTGGCAGGCGCCGGGCTGGTTCGTGATCCCGCGGGCGCAACTGCACAGCACGAACTACAACTTCGACGCACCGCTGGTCGACGGCAGCCGCAACGCTTCGCGCACGCTGCCGATCTACAGCGTGGACAGCGGCCTGGTCTTCGAGCGCCCGACCCGCTTCTTCGGCCGCGATTTCGTCCAGACGCTGGAGCCGCGCGCGTTCTACGTCTACACGCCCTTTCGCGACCAGTCGCTGCTGCCCAACTACGACTCGGGCTTCAACGACTTCAACTTCGCCACGATCTTCACGGAGAACTCGTTCGGCGGGCAGGACCGCATCGCCGACAACAATCTGCTGACCGTGGGCGCGACCACGCGGCTGATCGACCCCGACACCGGCGCCGAGGCCGCGAAGTTCGCCATCGCCCAGCGCCTGCGCTTCAAGGACCAGCTGGTCACGCTGCCGGGCGGCCAGCCGGTGAGCGAGCGCCTGTCGGACCTGCTGTTCGGCACGACGCTCAGCTGGGACCCGCGCTGGGCCTTCGACGGCACCGTGCAGTACAACCCCAAGACGCGCCGCTCGGAGCGCGTCACCGTGGGCGGCCGCTACCACCCCAGCCCCTACCGCGTGGTCAGCGCCGCCTACCGCCTGCAGCGCGATTTCTCGGAGCAGATCGACGTGGGCTGGCAGTGGCCGCTGAACGACCTGTGGGGCGACCGCGGGCAGGAACTCGGCGCGGGACGGGGCCAGGGCGGGGGCCGCTGGTACTCGGTGGGGCGCCTGAACTTCAGCCTGCGCGACCGCCGCGTCGTCGACACGGTGCTGGGCGTGGAGTACGACGCCTGCTGCTGGATCGGCCGCGTGGTGGTCGAGCGCCTGCAGAGCAACATCAACAGTTCGAGCAAGCGCATCATGTTCCAGCTGGAGTTCGTCGGCTTCAGCCGCCTGGGCTCGAACGCGCTGGGCACTCTGCGCCAGAATATCCCGCGCTACCAGCTGCTGCGCGACCCCAACCTGCCGCCGCCCAGCCGCTTCACCAACTACGACTGAGATCCGCGTCCCATGAATGTCCGCGCCCTCCTCCTCGCCCTGGCTGCCGCCGCGGCGGCCACGCCGCCGGCGCAGGCCCAGCTGCGCGCCTCGCCCTCCATCGGCGGCGGCCGTCCGGCGCCTTCGGGCGCACAGCGCTCGGCCGACTTCATCGTGGCGGTCGTCAATTCCGAGCCGATCACCAACACCGAGGTGCGCACGCGCCTCGTGCGCTTCGAGCGGCAGCTCACCCAGCAGGGCGCGGCCCTGCCGCCGCGGCCCGAACTCACCCGCCTGGTGCTGGAGCGCCTGATCAGCGAGAAGGCGCAGCTGCAGTTCGCGCGGGAGGTCGGCATCCGCGTGAGCGATGCGATGGTGGACCAGGCCGAGCAGAACTTCGCCCGCCAGAACGACATGGACGTCGCGCAGCTGCGCCGGCGCCTGCCCGCCGAAGGCATCGACGTGACCGCGTTCCGCGAGGACCTGCGCAACCAGCTGCTGCTGGGGCGCCTGCGCGAGCGCGAAGTCGACCAGCGCGTCAAGGTCACCGACCAGGACGTCGAGCAGTACCTGCGCGAGCAGGCGGCCTCCACCGAGGGGCCGGTGGAGTTCAACCTGGGCCACATCCTGGTGGCCGTGCCGGAGAACGCGGGCGAGCAGCAGGTGCGCGAAGCGCGGGCCAAGGCCGAGCGGGTGCTGGAACGAGCGCGCGCCGGCGAAGACTTCGCCCTGCTCGCGCGCGAGTCCTCCGACGCGCCCGGTGCCGCGCAGAGCGGCGGCCTCATGGGGCTGCGCGCCGCCGACCGCTACCCGCCGCTGTTCGTCGAGGCGGTGCAGGCGCTGCCGCAGGGCGGCGTGAGCAACGTGTTGCGTTCCGGCGCGGGCTTCCACGTGCTCAAGGTGGTGGACAAGCGCCGCGGCGGCCTCCCGGGCGCGACGGTCACCCAGCAGCATGCCCGCCACATCCTGCTGCGGCCCGGCCCTCAGCTGACGGAGGCGGCGGCGCGCGAGCGGCTGGCCGACTACCGGCGGCGCGTGCAGGCCGGCCAGGCCGACTTCGCTCAGCTGGCGCGCGAGTTCTCGCAGGACGCCAGCGCGCAGCGCGGCGGCGACCTGGGCTGGGCGTCGCCCGGCATGTTCGTGCCCGAGTTCGAGGACGCGCTCAACGCCCTCTCGCCGGGCCAGATCGCCGATCCGCTGGTCTCGCGCTTCGGCGTCCATTTGGTGCAGCTGCTGGAGCGCCGCACCGCCGCCCTGTCCCCGCGCGAGCAGCGCGAGGCCGCCCGCAACGTAGTTCGCGAGAAGAAGCTCGACGAGGCCTATGCCCAGTGGGCCCAGGACATCCGCGGCCGCGCCTTCGTCGACCTGCGCGAACCGCCGCAGTAGTTGGACCACCGCCCCCGCAAACGTTTCGGCCAGCACTTCCTGGCCGACCTCTCGGTCATCGATGCGATCGTGCGCGAGATCGCGCCGCGGCCGGGCCAGGCCATGGTGGAGATCGGCCCGGGCCTGGCCGCGCTGACTCAGCCGCTGGTGGAGCGGCTGGGCCGGCTGGCCGTCATCGAACTCGATCGCGACCTGGCCGCGCGGCTGCGCCAGCACCCGCAGCTGGAGGTGGTCGAGTCCGACGTGCTGCAGGTGGACTTCGCCGGCCTGGCCGGGCGCCTCGCCGTGCGGCGACTGCGCGTGGTGGGCAACCTGCCCTACAACATCTCCACGCCCATCCTGTTCCACCTGCTGCAGTTCGTGGACGTCATCGAGGACCAGCACTTCATGCTGCAGAAGGAAGTGGTCGACCGGATGGTCGCCTCCCCCTCGACGGCGGACTACGGGCGGCTGTCGGTGATGCTGCAGTGGCGCTACGAGATGGAGGACGTGCTGGCGGTGCCGCCCGAAGCCTTCGATCCGCCGCCCAAGGTCGACAGCGCGGTGGTGCGCATGGTGCCGCGCAAGGCGCCCGCGCCGGTCGATCCCGAGCTGCTGTCCGAGCTGGTGCAGGTCGCCTTCAGCCAGCGGCGCAAGCTGCTGCGGCACACGCTGGGGCGGTGGCTCGAGCAGAGGGGTGCCGCTGGGGATTTCGACGTCCAGCGGCGGGCCGAGGAGGTGCCGGTGGACGAGTACCTGGCGCTCGCGGCGCGCCTCCGGTAAGCGCCGACACCCCCAAAGAAAAATCCCCGCCGGGGCGGGGATTCGAAAGCACTGGGGTCCCGCCTCCGCGGGAGTGGCGGCTGTTTATGCCGCCGCCAGCCAGTAGCCTGCGTTGAAGGGGCTGCTCATGCGCAGCGCCAGGGGCGAGACGTCGACCAGCTTGTCGGTCGGCATCTTCTCGCCGGTTTCGGTGATGGCGGGCGCCGCGAGTGCGGCTTCGGTGCCCTGGGCCTCGGTCGCCCGTTCTGCTTGGCCAGCTTGTGCAGAACGGGCTACAGAAAAGAATAGAAGCATCTGAATGGGATCTTCCGGTCGGCCCAGTAGTCGGCCGTGTCGCGGAAGATGTCCAGGAGCTGCTCTCGCGCTTCCTTGTCGAACTTGGCCGTGGCCGGGATCTGCTCCAGCACCACGATGAAGCCCGGCTGCGGACCCGACTTGTGCAGCGGGTCGGTCATGCAGTCGTACAGGGCGTCGAAGTTCTTGCCGAAGTGGGCCGGCAGCATGAACTGCTGGGCGATCAGGTCGAGAACGTCCTGCTTGCTCTGGGCGTTGGCCAGGTTGGCGTACAGGAAGTGCTGGCCCACGGCGCGGGCGGTGTCCTGCAGGTCCTGCACGCGGAAGGCGCGGATGGACTGCACGATGTTGCTGCGCACGCCCTTGAGCGGCGTCTCGGCGATGTCAGGGCGAAGGGATCGATCCATCTCCGCGTCTCTTTCCATGGATGTCAAAAACAGGTCCCGCTTCATTTCAGGTTCACTCCACGATCTTGCGAAAACTGGCGTAGTGGTCAGCGGTGTAGTAGCAGTCGTCCGGCTGCCGGGGCGGGCCGCCGCACACGATGCGCCGGGCCCCCCGGTCGCGCGATCCCGGCGTCTTCACGGTGTATTCGCGCCAGTAGCCGCGTTTTGCGGCCGGGAGCGAACGCTCGCGGTTGAAGAACACCGAGCCGTCCTTGTCGTACGGGAACGGTCCGCCCTGGCGGATCAGTTCGTAGGTTTCCCGGCCTTGCCGCGGCATTTCGGTCCACCGGATGGTGGAAACCGCGCCGTCGGCGGGGCGTTCCGTCGGGCCCTTGGCTGCCGCCGGCACGGGGCCGGCCAGAGAGGCCGCGACCAAGACGCTGGTGAGCGCTGACTTGAGGGCGGCGACACGCGCCATGAACAACTTCGGACCTTCTGGGGTGACCTTGCGGACGCCGTCCGGGTCGTCTCGAAAGCTTGGCAGCCCTCGGGTTAACCCGGAAATTCAAGCGCGCTAGTGTGAACCATCCGGTCACAAAAGGCAAGCGGCTGCCCAAATTTTGGGCAGCCGCCAAGGCCTTTCCGGACCGGGTTGACGAGCTGCTAAGTTAGTGCCAGCTGTCGCGCCTGGTGTTGTCGCGTGGCGTTTGCGTCAGCGACGGTCAGCGCCGTCATGTTGACGATCCGGCGCACGGTCGTGCTGGCCGTCAGGATATGCACCGGTTTGGCGGCACCCAGCAGCACCGGGCCGATGGCGATGTTGCCGCCGGCCGCCGTCTTCAGCAGGTTGTAGGAGATGTTGGCTGCGTCCATGTTCGGACAGACGAGCAGGTTGGCGTCGCCCGACAGCGAGCTGTGCGGCATCAGCTGGGCCCGCGACGCGCCGTCCAGCGCCACGTCGCCGTGCATCTCGCCGTCGACTTCCAGCCAGGGCGCGGCCGTCTGCAGCAGCTGGAGCGTGTCGCGCATCTTGACGGCGCTGGGCTGGTTGCTGGAGCCGAAGTTGGAATGCGACAGCAGCGCGGCCTTGGGCTTGAGGCCGAATCTCATCATTTCCTCGGCCGCCATCACGGTGATCTCCGCCAGTTGCGCGGCCGTGGGGTCGTAGTTCACGTGGGTGTCGACCAGGAAAACCTGGCGGTTGGGCAGGACCAGCCCGTTCATGCAGGCATAGGTGCACACGCCCTCGCGCTTGCCGATCACCTGGTCGATGTACTGCAGGTGCATGGGGGTGGTGCCCCAGGTGCCGCAGATCATCCCGTCGACCTGCTCCTTGTGCAGCAGCATGGCGCCGATCAGGGTCAGCCGCCGGCGCATCTCGATCTTGGCCATCTGCATGGTCACGCCCTTGCGCTCGGTCATGCGGTGGTAGGTCTGCCAGAAGTCGCGGTAGCGGTCGTCCTGCTCGACGTTGACGATATCGTAGTCGCGCCCTTCCTGCAGGCGCAGCCCGAACTTCTCGATGCGCTGGGCGATCACCGCCGGCCGGCCGATGATGGTGGGGCGCGCCACGCCCTCGTCCACGACGATCTGCGCGGCCCGCAGCACGCGCTCTTCCTCGCCTTCGCAGTACGCCACCCGCTTGCGGGCGGCGCCCTTGGCCGCCGTGAAGATCGGCTTCATCGTCGTGCCCGATGCGTAGACAAAGCTTTGCAAGCGTTCCCGGTAGGCGTCCATGTCCTTGACCGGCCGCGCCGCCACGCCGCTGTCCACCGCGGCCTGGGCCACGGCCGGCGCGATCTTCATCATCAGCCGCGGATCGAACGGCTTGGGGATCAGGTACTCCGGTCCGAAAGCCAGCTTCTGCCCGGCGTAGGCGGCGGCAACCACCTCGCTCTGCTCGGCCTGGGCCAGTTCGGCGATGGCGTGGACCGCCGCGATCTCCATCTCCACCGTGATGGTGGTGGCGCCCGAGTCGAGCGCGCCGCGGAAGATGTAGGGGAAGCACAGGACGTTGTTGACCTGGTTCGGGTAGTCGGTGCGGCCGGTGGCCAGGATGGCGTCGGGCCGCACCGCCAGGGCGTCCTCCGGCATGATTTCCGGATTGGGGTTGGCCAGTGCCAGGATCAGCGGATTCTTGGCCATGGTCTTGACCATCGCCGGCTTGAGCACGCCGCTGGCCGAAAGCCCCAGGAAGATGTCGGCGCCCTCGACCACCTCGGCCAGGGTGCGGGCCGAGGTCTTCTGCGCGAACTGCACCTTGTCCTCGTCCATCAGTTCCTTGCGGCCTTCGTAGACCACGCCGGCCAGGTCGGTGGCGAAGATGTTCTCGCGCGGCAGCCCTAGCTTGACCAGCAGGTTCAGGCAGGCGAGTGCCGCGGCGCCGGCGCCCGACGTCACCAGCCTGACCTTGGACAGCTCCTTGCCCACCACCTTCAGACCGTTGAGGATGGCCGCGCCGACCACGATGGCGGTGCCGTGCTGGTCGTCGTGGAAGACCGGGATCTTCATGCGCTCGCGCAGCTTGCGCTCCACGTAGAAGCAGTCCGGCGCCTTGATGTCCTCGAGGTTGATGCCGCCGAACGTGGGCTCCAGCGCCGCGATCACGTCGACCAGCTTGTCGAGGTTGTCCTTTTCGTTGATCTCGATGTCGAAGACGTCGATGCCGGCGAACTTCTTGAACAGGACACCCTTGCCTTCCATCACCGGCTTGGAGGCGAGCGGGCCGATGTCGCCCAGGCCCAGCACGGCGGTGCCGTTGGTGATCACCGCCACCAGGTTGCCGCGCGCGGTGTAGCGGAATGCCGCCGCCGGGTCCTTGACGATCTCCTCGCAGGGGGCCGCCACGCCCGGCGAATAGGCCAGGGCCAGGTCGTGCTGGTTGATCAGCTGCTTGGTGGCGTGGATCGCCACCTTCCCCGGCGTGGGGTACTCGTGGTACTCGAGTGCGGCCTGGCGGAGTTCGGCGCGTTTCTCGGCCGAATTCGTGGATTCCATGGGGGGCATCGGCAGTTGTCTCCTCTGACGGCACGCGAAAAAGCGGGCCGTTCCGTTGGGGTGGGCGATTGTAGAACCCCGGTCATGCCCGCCTGCGCTCCTGCGCCGCGGGCGCAGGCCGGGCACTGCGAAAATGGCGCGTTATGGCGTAACATGCGCCATTCCGACGCTTTCCCCGGGAGCCGACCATGTCCTCCGAAACACCTGCCTATGTTTCCGTCAAGCTGCCGGCCGGCCTCGTCAACCAGGCGCGCGAGGCGGCCCAGACCATGCGCCGTTCGGTGGCCAGCCAGGTCGAGTACTGGGCCACGCTGGGCATGGCGCTGGAGCACGCCGGGCTGTCCACCAGCGACAGCCGGGCCCTGATCGCCCGCCAGGAGCGGGCCGCCTACGGCGCACCCCGGGAGGCCATGGCGGTCTCGCCGGAGCTGGACGACCTGCAGGCCCACGTGCTGGCCCTGTCCAAGTCGGGAGCGCTGTCGGCGCGCGCGCAGGACGCCGTCGCCGGCAACAAGACGCGGGCCGGCCGCGGGAAAGGACGCAAGTCCGCATGAGGCCAGGCCGATGCCGGTCCTGCACCTGATCGCGGGGCCGCACGGGGTCGGGAAGACGGCGCTGTACCACTACCTGGTGGCGCCGCGCTATCCCGGCCTGCCGTTCATCGACGCCCAGGCGCACTCGGCGTCCCAGCTGCAGCACCTGGACGACCCGCAGGCGCGGGCCGCGGCCGCGCGCGAGTGGGCCGATGCCCAGTGGCAGGCGCTGCTGCGCCAGCAGGCCTCCTTCGCCACCGAGACCGCGTTCTCCCACCCGTCGCGGGTGGCGCTGATCGCACAGGCGCGCACGCTGGGTTTCGAGGTGGTGCTCTATGCGATGGCACTGGACGAGCCGCGCAAGCTGCTGCAGCGGGTCAACCAGCGGGTGCGCGAGGGCGGCCATGGGGTGCCTTCGCACAAGCTGCTGTCCCGCTATGCGCGCAGCCTGGACAACCTGCGCCACGCGGTCTTCATGGCCGACGTGGCCCTGCTGATCGACGGTTGCGATGCCCACGAAGGCGGCCCGCGGCTGGTCGCCACCCTCATGGGCAGCCAGATGCAGCTGCACACCGTGCAGCGGCCGCGATGGGTGGAGCGGGTGCTGGGCTTCGCCGAGGGCTAGCGGCGGGCCAGGCGTGCGGTCAGCCGCGCATCAGCGCTTCGATCTCGTCGGCCTTCACCGGCACGCCACGGGTGATCAGCTCGCAGCCGCGCTCGGTGACGATGGCGTCGTCCTCGATGCGGATGCCGATGTGGTGGAACTTCTCCGGCACGCCCTCGGCCGGCCGCACGTAGAGGCCCGGCTCGATGGTGAGCACCATGCCCGGCCGCAGCACGCGGCTGGGACGGTTCTTGATCACCTCGCCCGACAGCGGGTCCTTGCGCTCGCTGACCTCGCCCACCTCGGCCGGCTCCACGTAGCTGCCGCAGTCGTGCACGTCCATCCCCAGCCAGTGGCCGGTGCGGTGCATGTAGAACTGGAAGTAGGCGCGCTGCTCGATCACGTCGTCCACGCCGCCGACCTTGTCGCGGTCCAGCAGGCCGACGTCCAGCATGCCCTGGGCGAGCACCTTCACCGTCGCGTCGTGCGGATCGTTGAAGCGCGCGCCGGCGCGGGTGGCGGCCACCGCCGCGTCCTGCGAGGCCAGCACCAGGTCGTAGAGCTCGCGCTGCGGGCCGCTGAACTTTCCGTCGGCGGGAAACGTTCGCGTGATGTCGCTGGCGTAGCCATCGAGCTCGCAGCCGGCGTCGATCAGCACCAGTTCGCCCGCGCGCACCGGCGTGTCGGCCGCGCGGTAGTGCAGCACGCAGGCATTGGCGCCGGCCGCCACGATGGAGCTGTAGGCCGGGTACTGCGAACCGCCCAGGCGGAATTCGTGCAGCAGCTCGGCGTCCAGGTGGTACTCGCGCACGTCGCGGCCCTCGCGCAGCATCCGGGCCGACAGCTTCATGGCGCGGACGTGCGCGTGCGCGCTGATCTGCGCGGCGCGGCGCATCGTGTCCTGCTCGTGGGCGTCCTTGACCAGCCGCATCTCGTCGAGCACGGCGCACAGGTCGCGCTGCTCCTGCGGGCAGAGCGCCCCGTAGCGCACGCGGGCGCGCACCTGGTTGAGCCAGCCGCCCACCTTCGCCTCCAGCCCGGCGTGGATGGCGAACGGGAACCAGACCGCGTCGCGGTTTTCCAGCAGGCGGGGCAGCATGGCGTCGACCTCGTCGATCGAGTGTGCCGACTGCACGCCCAGCGCCTGCGGCGCCGCGGCGGGGCCCAGGCGGTAGCCGTCCCAGATCTCGCGTTCGAGGTCCTTGGGCGCGCAGAACAGCGTGCTCTTGCCATCCCCCGTGATGACCAGGAAGGCGTTGGGTTCGCCGAAGCCGGTCAGGTAGTGGAAGTAGCTGTCGTGGCGATAGAGGAAGTCGCTGTCGCGGTTGCGCTGTCGCTCCGGCGCGGTGGGCACCAGGGCGATGCCGTGGGGGCCAAGGGCGGAGGCCACGCGGGCGCGGCGTTCGGCGTAGAGGGATGGGCTCATGTTGCGTTCAGTTGGGCCAGGCGCTGCGGCGTGCCGACGTCGGTCCAGGGTCCGGCATGGATCTCGGCGGTGACCAGGCCATTGTCCATCGCGCGGCGCAGCATGGGCGCGAGCGGGACTTTCAGGCCCTGCGGGTTGCCGGCGGGCAGTTCGGCGAAGAAGGCCTTGCGGTACAGGCCGATGGTGGAAAACGTGTAGCGCGTCTCGCCCTGGTTGCGGGCCTGGCCGTCCGCCCCCAGCGCGAAGTCGCCGCGCGGGTTGTGGTCCGGATTGGGCACCAGGTACAGGTGGGCCAGCTGCGGTCCGCGGGCGAAGCGCTCGAGCGCCTGGGCGCTGAAGTCGAAGCCGGGCACGAACACGTCGCCGGCAACCCCCCAGAAGACGTCGTCCAGCAGCGGAAGCGCGCGGGCGATCCCGCCGGCCGTCTCCAGCGCGCCGCCGAAATCGCGGCCCTCATGCGAATAGGCGATCTGCAGGCCGGCGAACGCGCCGCCCAGGCGCTGCTCGATCTGCTCGCCCAGCCAGGCGGTGTTGATGACGGCCCGCGTGCACCCGGCCTTCGCCAGCGCCTGCAGGTGCCACGCGATCAGCGGCTGGCCGCGCACCTCCAGCAGCGGCTTGGGGCAGCTGTCCGTCAGCGGCCGCATGCGTTCGCCACGGCCGGCGGCCAGCACCATGGCGCGCGCCGGGGTCACTCGCCGTCCCCGCGGTCCAGGGAACGCTGTTCCGTCCACTCCGGCTGGAAGCGCTGCACCAGCGCGAACATCAGGCCGCGCGCCTTGGCCGAGAAATCGTCCTGCGCATGGGCCAGGCACACGTCCACCGTCACGCCGCGCTCCTGCGGCCAGGTGTGCAGGCATACGTGGGAGCCGGCCAGCAGCAGGGCCGCCATGGCGCCGCCGGAGGCGTCGACGTGGGCCATCTCGCGCTCGACGACCAGGCCCACCGCCTCGGCGGCCTGCCGGGCGAACTGGCCCAGCTGCTGCGCGTCGGTCAGCCAGCGCCCTTCGCAGCGGCACTGGTACAGGTCGGCGGTGAGGTGCAGGCCTCGCATCGTGCGACTGTAGACGATGGCTCCGCTCGCCCCGGCCCCGGACGGGGGATGGAGCCCAACCGCTAAAATTGCGGGTTTCCCCCAAGCCGCCCGTCCCGCCCGGGCCCGCCCGCCGTCTTCCCCCCAAAGCCGCCCATGTCCTTCCTCTCCGCCGCCACCTCTTCCGCCGACACGTCCCCCGAGGCCAGCGCCGACGCCGTGCAGATGGCCAACGCGATCCGGGCCCTGGCCATGGACGCCGTGCAGCAAGCCAACTCCGGCCATCCCGGCGCGCCCATGGGCATGGCCGACATCTCGGTGGCGTTGTGGCACCGGCACCTGAAGCACAACCCGGCCGATCCGCAGTGGTTCGACCGCGACCGTTTCGTGCTCTCCAACGGGCACGGCTCGATGCTGGTCTACGCGCTGCTGCACCTGACGGGCTACGACCTGCCGCTGGAGGAGCTGAAGAACTTCCGCCAGCTGCACAGCAAGACGGCCGGCCACCCCGAGGTGGGCATCACCCCCGGCGTGGAAACCACCACCGGCCCGCTGGGCCAGGGCATCACCAACGCCGTGGGCATGGCCCTGGCCGAGAAGCTGCTGGCCACCGAGTTCAACCGCGACGGCCATGCCATCGTGGACCACTTCACCTACGTGTTCCTGGGCGACGGCTGCCTGATGGAGGGCATCAGCCACGAGGCCTGCGCGCTGGCCGCCGCCTGGAAGCTGAACAAGCTGGTCGCCGTCTACGACGACAACGGCATCTCCATCGACGGCAAGGTCACGCCCTGGTTCGTCGACGACACGCCGGCCCGCTTCAAGGCCTACGGCTGGAACGTGATCGGCCCGATCGACGGGCATGACGTGGACGTGGTGGACCGCGCCATCGCCGACGCCCGCCGCAGCGCCGACAAGCCCACCCTGATCGTGGCCAAGACCCAGATCGGCAAGGGCAGCCCCAACCGCGCCAACACGGCCAAGGCGCACGGCGAGGCGCTGGGCCTGGAAGAGGTCAAGCTCACCCGCGAGGCGCTGGGCTGGCCGCACGAGCCCTTCGTGGTGCCGCGCCCGGTCTACGGCGCCTGGGATGCCAGGGCCAAGGGCCGCGCGGCCCAGGCCGAGTGGGAAGGCCGCTTCGCCACCTACAAGGCGGCCTACCCGGAACTGGCGACCGAATTCGCGCGCCGCATGAAGGGCGAGCTGCCGCGCAACTTCGCCCAGGTCGCGGTGGACGCCGCCGTGGGCGCGCACGCCAAGGCCGAGACCGTCGCCTCGCGCAAGGCTTCGCAGCTCGCGCTGGAAGCCTTCACCGCCGCCCTGCCCGAGCTGCTGGGCGGCAGCGCGGACCTGACCGGCTCCAACCTCACCAACACCAAGAGCACGCCGCCGCTGCGCTTCGACCTCGCCGGCAACGTGCAGCGCGACGAGAACGGCCGCATCGGCCGCCACATCAACTACGGCGTGCGCGAATTCGGCATGGCGGCCGTGATGAACGGCATCGCGCTGCACGGCGGCTACATCCCCTACGGCGGCACCTTCCTCACGTTCAGCGACTACAGCCGCAACGCCATCCGCATGGCCGCGCTGATGAAGCGGCGCGTGATCCACGTCTTCACGCACGACTCCATCGGCCTGGGCGAGGACGGCCCCACGCACCAGTCGATCGAGCACGCCGCCAGCCTGCGGCTGATGCCCAACCTGGACGTCTGGCGTCCCTGCGACACGGCCGAGACGGCCGTCGCCTGGGCGGTGGCCCTGCAGAACGAGAGCCGCCCGACCGCGCTGCTGCTGTCGCGCCAGAACCTGCCCTACGCACCCAAGGCCGGCCTGGAGGACATCAGCAAGGGCGGCTACGTGCTGGCCGAGCCGGCCGAGGTGGGCCTGCAGCGCGCGCAGGCGGTGATCATCGCCACCGGCTCCGAAGTGCAGCTGGCCCTCAAGGCCCAGGAACTGCTGGCGCAGGACAACATCGCCGTGCGCGTGGTCTCCATGCCCAGCACCACCACCTTCGACCGCCAGAGCGTGGCCTACAAGCAGGACGTGCTGCCCGCCGGCCTGCCGCGCATCGCCGTCGAGATGGGCGTGTCCGACTTCTGGTGGAAGTACGGCTGCGCGGCGGTGGTGGGCATCGACACCTACGGCGAATCGGCGCCGGCCAACGTGCTGTTCAAGCACTTCGGCTTCACGCCGGAGAACGTGGCCGACACGGTGCGGGCCGCACTGTCGCGTTGAACGGGATGGCGCTTTCGGGCCTTTGCCGCCCGGGCGGCACCCGCGCTGCGAAAATCGCGGGTGTCCGCCCTCCACCGGCGCTGCGGACGGGTTCGCCGCGCCTTGACGACGATTTCACAACTCTCGGGAAAGCAAGATGACCATCAAGATCGGGATCAACGGTTTCGGCCGCATCGGCCGCATGGTGTTCCGCGCCGCGGTGCAGAACTTCAAGGACATCGAGGTGGTCGGCATCAACGACCTGCTCGAGCCCGACTACCTGGCCTACATGCTGCGCTATGACAGCGTGCACGGCCGCTTCGAAGGCGACATCGCCGTGGACGGCAACACCCTGGTGGTCAACGGCAAGAAGATCCGCCTGACCGCCGTGAAGGACCCGGCCGAGCTCAACTGGGGTGCCGTGGGCGCCGACGTGGTGGTCGAGTCCACCGGCATCTTCCTGACCAAGGAAGGCGCGCACAAGCACATCGCCGCCGGCGCCAAGAAGGTGATCATGTCGGCCCCGTCCAAGGACGACACGCCGATGTTCGTCTTCGGCGTCAACGACAAGACCTACAAGGGCGAGGCGATCATCTCCAACGCCTCCTGCACCACCAACTGCCTGGCCCCGCTGGCCAAGGTGATCAACGACAAGTGGGGCATCAAGCGCGGCCTGATGACCACCGTGCACGCCGCCACCGCCACCCAGAAGACCGTGGACGGCCCCAGCAACAAGGACTGGCGCGGCGGCCGCGGCATCCTGGAGAACATCATCCCGTCGTCCACCGGCGCGGCCAAGGCGGTGGGCGTGGTCATCCCCGAGCTGAACAAGAAGCTCACCGGCATGGCCTTCCGCGTGCCCACCTCCGACGTCTCGGTGGTCGACCTGACGGTCGAGCTGAACAAGGAAGCCAGCTACAAGGAGATCTGCGCGGAGTTCAAGGCGCAGTCCGAGGGCGCGCTCAAGGGCATCCTGGGCTACACCGAGGACAAGGTGGTGGCCACCGACTTCCGCGGCGACGCCCGCACCTCGATCTTCGACGCCGAAGCCGGCATCGCCCTGGACGGCACCTTCGTCAAGCTGGTGAGCTGGTACGACAACGAGTGGGGCTACTCCAACAAGGTGCTGGAGATGGTCCGCGTGGTGGCCGCGAAGTAAGCGCTCCCCAGATCGGATGAAGAACGCGCCCGCCGGGCGCGTTTTTTCTGGCAGGTCACGCGCCGCCGCCGCGCTGCGCCGCTATCGTGCGCCCTCCCCGGGACGGGGCAGGAGGAAGCGGATGGAGGACGCGGCATTCCGGCAATGGCTCACGCAGCGCAGCTGGGCCATGAGCGTGCGCTACTGCAAGGTGGTGGCGGTGCTGCTGCCGCCGGCGGCACTCACCACCGACGTCCCGCTGCTGCACGAGCACGGCGTCGGCGGCGTGGGCTGGCTGCTCGCCTGGCAAGTGGCGGCCGAGCTGGTGTGCCTGGCCCTGATCGCCGCCGACCGCTGGCTGCCCGCCCTGCGCGGCCGGGAAGGGCCGCTGTACACCTTCTGCGGCGTGTTCATCGGCCTGTGCACGTGGATCGGCATGGTGGACGGCGGCATGCGCGGCGACTTCTCCATCTACGCCGCCGGCATGACGTTCGGGGCCGCGGTGGCCGGCACGCCGCGACGCGTGCGCCAGCCGATGTACGCGGCCAGCCTGTTCGCGCTGGCGCTGCCCGTCTGGCACCGCGAAGCCGGCGATGCCGTGCGGGTGGCCGCCGGGCTGGTCAACCCGTTCTGCGTGGTGGTGCTGTGCCTGTGGCTGGACCGCTTCACCTACTCGCGTGACCGGGCCCTGTACCGCGAGACGCAGCGCGCGGAGGCCGAACGCGAGCGCGCCGACGGGGTGCTCTACAACGTGCTGCCGCGGGCGGTGGCCGACGAGATCAAGCAGTCGGGCCGGGTGCAGGCTCGCAAGTTCGACAACCTGGGCGTGCTGTTCGCCGACATCGCCGGCTTCACGCAGTTCTCCAGCCGGCTGCCCCCCGACGCGCTGGTGCTGGTGCTCGACGAGATCTTCTCGTCCTTCGACGCCCTGGTGCAGCAGCACCGGCTGGAGAAGATCAAGACCATCGGCGATGCCTACATGGTGGTCGCGCCCGGACGCATCGACGCCCTGTGCCGGCTGGCGCTGGAGATGCGCGCCGCGCTGGAGCACTACAACCACGCCAACGGCACCGGCATGGCGCTGCGCATCGGCATCCACGCCGGGCCGGCGGTGGCGGGCGTTCTGGGCGTGCAGCGCTTCCTGTACGACGTGTGGGGCGACACGGTGAACATCGCCAGCCGCCTCGAATCCGCCGGCCGGGCCGGGAGCATCCAGGTGAGCGAAACGGTGGTGCGCCAGGCCGGCGAAGCGTTCGACTTCCATGCGCGCGGGCTGGTGGAACTGCAAGGCCGCGGCCGCCTGCTCACCTACTGGCTGCTCGGCGCGGCCCGGGTGCCGCGCGGCGCTTCTCCGCTGGCCGAACCCGCCTGAGGCCGGCAGTTGTGCGCACGCGGCCGGGGCCGCGCCGAGGCAGGAACGTGGCTTGCCGCCGATTGGCATGGCCCCCGATGCGCTCCATGTTCCGCTGCTTCGCCCGGTGCCGGTGGTGCCGGGCCTGGACCAGTCGCTTCGCTTCCTGGCCGACCCTTACCGCTTCATCGCGCGCGAATGCCATCGCCTGGGCAGCGACGTGGTGCTGGCGCGGCTGATGCTGCAGCCCACCTTGTGCCTCACCGGCCCGGGGGCGGCCGAGCTGTTCTACGACTGCACGCGCGTGCGCCGCGCCGGTCTCGTCCCCGAGCCGAAGCGCGCCGGCCTGTTCGGCGGCTATGCGGTGCCCACGTCGGGCGGCGACCCGCACCCGTCCCGCATGCGGTTCATCGTCGCGACCTCGGGCCCGCTGGCGGCCGCGGCCCTGGTGACGCGCGCACTGCGTGAGTGGGACCGGCTGCTGCCCCACTGGTGCGCGCGGCCGCGGCTCGTGCTGTACGGCGCGGCCCAGGAGTGGCTGGCCCGCACGGCCTGCGCCTGGGCCGGCATCCCGCTGGCGAGGGACGAAGTGGGGTCCCGCACCGCCCAGCTCGCCGCTCTGTTCGACCCGCCGGCCGGTGGGCTGGCCGCGCACCTGCGGGCGCGCCTCGCGCGGCGTGACGCCGAAACCTGGCTGGCCCGGCTGGTGCAGGACCACCGGCGCCAATGGGTGTTCACCGAGGATTCGCCCGCCGCCGCGGCCGCCGAACTCGTCGATTCCCAGGGCGGCCAGCGGTTGCCCGCGCGGCTCGCGGCCGCCGAACTGCTGAACCTCTTGCGCCCCATCGTGGCGGTCTCGGTGTTCGTGGCGCTGGCCGCGCATGCCCTGCACCGCCACCCCGGTTGGCGCGATTCGCTCGCCGACGGCGAGGACGGCGACCTGGAGGCCTTCGTGCAGGAAGTGCGGCGCTTCTACCCGTTCTTCCCGGCGGTGCCCGGCCAGGTGCGGCGCGAGTTCGTCTGGGAGGGCTGGCACTTCCCGCAAGGCGCGCGCGTCATGCTGGACCTGTACGGCACCAACCACGACGCCCGCGCCTGGCCGCAGCCGCATGAGTTCCGGCCGGAGCGCTTCTTCGGTGCCGTCCCCGGCCTGTTCGACTTCGTGCCGCACGGCGGCCGCGCGGAGGACGGCCCGCGCGGTCCCGGCGAGGGGCTCACGCTCGCGCTGATGAAGCTGGCCTTGCGCCAGCTCGCTCTGCACCTGCGCTACCAGGTGCCGGCGCAGGACCTGGACCTGCGGATGGACCGGCCGCCGGCGCTGCCGCGCGACCGTTTCGTGGTCGAACGGCTGGTGCCGATCTGACCGGGCGCGGCCCTCGCGCAGGCGTCCTACAGACACCCTGCGCGCGCGGACTATCTTGCCCGCATGAGCACGCGTGCCACCGCCCGATCGCGGGCCGCCCCCAACCGACCTGCGCCCGAGGCGCGCAGCCGGCCGGGCGCACCGCAGCCTGATCGACGGGCCGCGACCAGCTCGCAGACGCGCGGTTCGGTGGACCACCACGCGGACTCGACCGCGAGCTCGGGCGCACCGCCACGCGAAGACCGCGCCGGCTGAGCCCTGCGGCTCGCGGCGACCTCAGCGCCGCTATTGGCCCGGGTCCTGCACGGGGCTTGACCTTCCCACGGTGGCAGGGTTTCCAATGCCGCCATGACGACCCGACACGACCCCGCCACGGCCTACCGCCGCCTCATCGATCGCCTGCCCGAAACGGCCGGCAACGCCGACGCCTGCTGGCGGCTGCTGATGGCCGCGCACGTGGTGGGGCAGGCCGAACTGCGCCTGCACTGGGACAGCCATGTCCGCATGCTCCGGCAGGCGCGCACCGAGCGCGATTGGCGAGAAGCCACAGGCCAGCTGATGCGGCTGGCGCTGGTGCCGCTGGGCCACCTGCTGGGCCGGCTGCCTGCCGGCAACGTGGGCCGCGCCACCGTCAGCGCCTTCGCGCCGATGGCGCCGCCGCCGCCGGTGGCGGCGCTGGTGCGCTGGGCGACCGGGGGCTGAGGCTCAGGTCAGGTGCTTGCCGACCAGGCCGGCCAGCTCGAACATGGTCACCTGCGGCTTGCCGAACACCTTGCGCAGCTTGTCGTCGGCATTGATCGCGCGCTTGTTGGTCGCATCCTGCAGGCCGTTGGCCTTGATGTAGTCCCACAGCTTCTTGATCACTTCCGTGCGGGCCAGGGGCTCGTTGCCGATCACCGCGGCCAGCTCCGCGCTGGGCGTGAGGCCGGGACCGGCCTTGCGCGGTGCCTTGGGCGCGGCGGCCTTCTTGGCGGCAGGGGCGGCCTTGGCGGCGGGCGCGGCCTTCTTCGCCGCGGCTTTCGCGGCGGTCTTGCCCGCGGCGCCCGCGGGCGCCCGCGCCGCCTTCGCGGCCGCGCCCTTGCGGGGCGGGAACTTGCTGTCGCGCGGCTCGAACTCGAAGTTCACCTTGCCGGCTTCCTTGTCCCAGGCCAGGAAGGCCTTGAACGAACGTCGGGTGCGCATGGACACGAACTTGTCCAGCAGGTCGGTCTTGCCGGTGGCCAGCAGCTTCTTCATCTGCTCTCGCTCGACCGGCTGCTGCAGGATGATCTGGCCGCTGCGGAAGTCGCAGCTGGGCGCGGGGTGCTCGGCCGTGGGCACCGAGCGCTCGCAGACGTAGTTCTTGCCCCATTCGAAGACGCGGGCGCCGCACTTCGGGCAGGGTCCCAGCGACTCCTGGCCGCTGAAGTCGATCAGCTCGCCGGTCTCGGCCGGGTCCTGCTCGTCGCCGAAGTCGAACTCCAGCTTCCAGTTCTTCTCTTCTTCGTCGAACTTGAGCGCGATCTCGGCGGTGAAAGGCCAGCCCGCCTTGGAGCGGAAGCCCTCCAGCGGGCCGATGCGCTTGTCGCGCAGGAACTGCTCCACCTCGTGGAGTTCGAACGCGCGGCCCGCCGGGATCTTGGTGAAGGAGAAACCGCAGGGCTGCGCCTGGGGCTTGCCCATGCAGGTGTAGCGGCGGTAGTTCTCCTGCACCACGCCGCCGCAGTTCGGGCAGGGCGTGCTCAGCGTGGCGTAGTCGCCGGGCACGGTGTCGCGGTCGTACTCCTTGGCCTTGCGCACGATGTGCTTGGTCATCTCCGCGATCTCGCCCATGAAGGCGTCGCGCGAGAGCTTGCCGTGCTCCATCTGGGCCAGCTTGTATTCCCATTCGCCGGTGAGCTCGGGCTTGGTGAGTTCCTCCACGCCCAGGCCGCGCAACAGCGTCATCAGCTGGAAGGCCTTGGCCGTGGGCAGCAGCTCGCGGCCGTCGCGCAGCATGTACTTCTCGTTGATCAGGCCTTCGATGATGGCCGCGCGGGTGGCCGGCGTGCCCAGGCCCTTCTCCTGCATGGCCTCGCGCAGCTCGTCGTCCTCGACCAGCTTGCCGGCGCCTTCCATCGCGCCCAGCAGCGTCGCCTCGGAGTAGCGCGCCGGCGGCCGGGTCTTCAGGCCCTTGGGCTCGACCCCCTGGACCGGCACCGATTCGCCCTCCTTGACCGGCACCAGCGTCTTGTCGTTCTCGTCGCCTTCGACGTTGGCTTCCTTGCCCCAGATGGCCAGCCAGCCCGGCTTGACCAGCACCTTGCCGTCGGTGCGGAAGCTGTGCTCCAGCACCTTGCTGATGCGGGTGGTGACCATGTACTCGGCGCTCGGGAAGAACACCGACAGGAAGCGGCGCACCACCAGGTCGTACAGCTTCTGCTCCGCGTCCGAGAGGCCGTGCGGCGCCTGCAGCGTCGGGATGATGGCGAAGTGGTCGCTGACCTTGGCGTTGTCGAAGATGCGCTTGCTCGGCTTGACGTAGCCGCTGTCCAGCGCCTGCCGCGCGAAGGGCGCCAGGTGGTTCATGCCGGAGGTGGCCAGCATGCCCATGGTCTCCTTGACCGTGGCGAGGTAGTCCTCGGGCAGCGCGCGCGAGTCCGTGCGGGGATAGGTCAGCGCCTTGTGCCTTTCGTAGAGCGACTGCGCCAGCGCCAGCGTGGTCTTGGCCGAGTAGCCGAAGCGGCCGTTGGCCTCGCGCTGCAGCGAGGTCAGGTCGAACAGCAGCGGCGAGGCCTGCGTGCTGGGCTTGGACTCCTCGGTGACGGTGGCGGACTTGCCGCGCACCGCTTCGGCGATGTCGTGCGCTTCCTTCTGGGTCCAGACGCGGTCGGCCCTCAGCTCCGGATCGTCCGGGTTCTTCTTCCACTTGGGGTCGAACCACTTGCCCGGGTACTCGCCCGCCTGCGCCGCGAAGGTGGCGTGCACTTCCCAGTAGTCGCGGCTGACGAACTTGCGGATCTGCTCCTCGCGCTCGACCACCACGGCCAGCGTGGGCGTCTGCACGCGGCCGACCGTGGTGAGGAAGAAGCCGCCGTCGCGCGAGTTGAAGGCGGTCATGGCGCGCGTGCCGTTGATGCCCACCAGCCAGTCGGCCTCCGAGCGCGAGCGCGCGGCCCAGGCCAGGCCTTCCATCTGCCGGTCGGTGCGCAGCTGGTCGAAGCCGTCGCGGATGGCCTGCGGCGTCATCGATTGCAGCCACAGCCGCCGCACGGGCTTGCCCAGCGGCTTGCCGCCGCCGGCGTACTGCTCGATCAGCCGGAAGATCAGCTCGCCCTCGCGGCCCGCGTCGCAGGCGTTGACCAGGTCGGCGATGTCCTTGCGCTTGGCCAGCCGGACGACCGCGTTCAGCCGCGTCTTGGTCTTGTCGACCGGCTTGAGGTCGAAGTACGGCGGGATCACGGGCAGGTGGGCGAAGCTCCACTTGCCGCGCTTGACGTCGAACTCCTCGGGCGCCTGGATCTCCACCAGGTGGCCCACGGCACTCGTGACGACGTACTTGTCGTTCTCGAAGTGCTCGTCGTGCTTGTCGAACTTGCCGACGGCCGGCGTCAGCGCCCGGACGATGTCCTGCGCAACGGAGGGCTTCTCGGCAATGACCAGTGTCTTTCCCATGTTTCTACAATCCCGGGTCCTCACGCGCGCATACGCGCACGCGTGTGTGCCTATTCAACTTATCAGAGTTTTTTCAATGCCAGCAAAAGCGCCCGTCAACGGCGGCCGGAAAATCCAGACCCGCAAGTCGGGCGTCCACGGCAAGGGCGTGTTCGCCGTGCAGGACATCGCCGAGGGCGAGACCATCATCGAATACGTCGGCGAGGTCATCACCTGGAAGGAGGCGCAGCGCCGCCATCCCCATGACCCGAAGGACCCGAACCATACCTTCTATTTCCATGTCGACGAAAAGCGCGTGATCGACGCGCTGTACGGCGGCAATTCATCGCGCTGGATCAACCACTCCTGCGATCCCAACTGCGAGGCGGACGAGGAGGAAGGCCGCGTCTTCATCAAGGCCCTGCGCAACATCAAGGTCGGCGAGGAGCTCAACTACGACTACGGCCTGATCATCGACGAGCCGTATACCAAGAAGCTCAAGGCCGAGTATCCCTGCTGGTGCGGCGCCAGCAACTGCCGCGGCACGCTGCTGGCGCCCAAGCGGCGCCGCTGAGGAAAGGGCGATGCGCTGGCCGGCCGAAGCGGTGTGGGAGCAGGTGGCGCCGCTGCTGCCCGGCTTCAGCGTCGAGGTGCTGCCCGAGGTGGGCTCCACCAACACCGAGCTGATGGGCCGCGCGCGCGCCGGGCGGCTCGACCCGGTGCTGCTGGTGGCCGAGCGTCAGTCGGCCGGGCGCGGGCGGCTGGGCCGGCAGTGGCACGGCGAGGCGGGCGCGTCGCTCACTTTCTCGCTGGGCCTGGTGCTGGCGCCGGCCGACTGGTCGGGCCTTTCGTTGGCGGTGGGCGCCACGCTGGCCGAGGCGCTGCACGGCGACATCCGGCTCAAGTGGCCCAACGACCTGTGGGTGGGCGACCGCAAACTGGCCGGCATCCTGATCGAAACGGCCGCGTCGCCGGACGGTGGCGGGCGCTACTGCATCGTCGGAGTGGGCATCAACCTGGCGACCCCGGCGGGCGAAGGCTATGCCACGCCGCCGATCGGCCTGCGCGAACTGGCGTCCGGCGCCGAGGCCGGCGAAGTGCTGCTGCGACTGGCAGATCCGCTGGTGCGCACGCTGCAGGCCTTCGAGCAGTTCGGGTTCGCGCCGTTCCGGGCGCGCTTCGCCGCGCGCGATGCGCTGGCCGACCGCGCCGTGCGCCTGAGCGACGGCACGGCGGGCACGGCGCACGGCGTGGACGAGCAAGGCGCCCTGCTCGTGCATACTGCCGCCGGCATGAAGGCGGTCGCCAGCGCCGAGGTGAGCGTGCGGCCGGCCGGATCGCCCCTGCCCTGATGCTGCGCCTGACCGTCCTGCTGCTGCTGCTCGCCAACGCCGCGTACTACGTCTGGGCCGAGGGTCTGCTGCTCCAGTGGGGGCTGGGCCCGCTGCCCCAGGCCGAGCCGCATCGCCTCAACCAGCAAATCCGCCCGGGCGACCTGCGCGTGCTGCCGCGCGATGAGGCCCGCCGGCTGGAAGCCAGCGTCGCCGCGCGGCCGGCCGAATGCCTGCAGGCCGGGCCGTTCGACGACACCGCCGTGGCGCCGCTGCGCCAGGCGCTGGCGGCCTGGCCGGCCGCGTCGTGGACGCTGGAGCCGATGGCCGACCCGGGCCGCTGGATCGTCTACATGGGCCAGTACCCGGACGCGCAGAGCGTGGAGCGCAAGAAGGGCCAGCTGCGCCAGATCGGCGTGGCCTTCGAGGCGCTCACCAACCCGGACCTGGAGCCCGGCCTCTCGCTCGGCGGCGCGCCCACCCAGGAGGGCGCCAACCAGCAGCTCGAGCGGCTTGCCATGCGCGGCGTGCGCACGGCGCGCGTCGTGCAGGAGCGGCCCGAGGTGCGCGGCCAGCGCCTGACGTTCCCCTCGGTGGACGACGCGCTGCGGCCGCGGCTGGACGATCTGCGCGCCGCCCTCAATGGCAAACCCCTGCGGCCCTGCCGCTGAACCCAAGGAGACCTCCTCGATGAGCCTCAAGCTCTATTTCGCCACGGGCGCCTGCTCGTTCGTGCCGCATACCCTGCTGGAGGCCTCCGGCGCGGCTTTCGAGCCGGTGCCGGTCAAGCTGCACAAGGGCGAGCAGAACTCGCCCGAATACCGCGCCATCAACCCGCGCGGCCAGGTGCCGGTGCTGGTGGATGGCGGGACGACCATCACCCAGATCCTGGCCATCGTCGGCTACCTGGCCGACCGCTTTCCCGAGCGCAATTTCCTGCCCAAGGATCCCCTGGCCCGCGCCAAGGTGATGGAGACGCTGGCCTGGATGAACAACACGGTGCACCCGACGTTCACGCACGTTTTCATGCCGTTCAAGTTCACCGACAAGCCCGAGACGCAGGCGGAGATCAAGGCCTACAACGCGCAGCTGTACCGGCCGATGCTGGCGGACATCGAGGCGATGGCGCAGCAGGCGGCGAAGGACGGCAAGCCCTTCCTCGGCGGCCAGGACTTCGGGCCGCTGGACGCGTATGCGCTGACGCTGCTGCGGTGGGGCGGCTTCGCCGGCATCGACCCGGCGGGTTTCCCGGCGCTGTGGGCCCACGTGCAGAAGGTGGCGCAGCTGCCGCCGGTGGCGCGGGCGATCGAGCGCGAGCGCCTGCAGCTGAACGTCTACAAGGCGGCCTGAGCGGCTTCCTCGGCCGCCGCCGCCGGCACGGTCCCCACGAAACGCACCACCGCCCGCGTGCCGGGCGGCGTGGCCCCGGGGTGCGCGTCCTCCAGCCAGACCTCGGCGCCGTGCTGGCGCGCGATCTCCAGCACGATCGGCAGGCCCAGCCCGGAGCCGTCGACGTTGGTGCCCAGCGAGCGGTAGAAGGGCTGGAACACCAGCTCCCGCTCGGCCTCCGGGATGCCCGGGCCCGAGTCCTCCACCTGCAGCAGCACCACGCCGCCGATGGGGTCGGGCAGCACGCGGGCGGTGATCACGCCCGGCTGGGACGGCGTGGACGGCGTGTAGTTGATCGCGTTGTCCACCAGGTTGCGGATCAGCTCCTTGAGCAGCGTCGGGTTGCCGGTCACCACCACGCCCGGCGCCTGCGGCATCGCGCCGTCGTAGCCCAGGTCGATGCGGCGGTCCATCGCGCGCGGCACCAGGTCGCGCACGGCTTCCTGCGTGATCTGCGCCAGGTCGCAGGGATGGCGCGGCAGCGTCTTGCCGCTGCTCTCCGCCCGCGCCAGCGCCAGCAGCTGGTTGACGGTGTGCGTGGCGCGCACGCTGGAGCGGCCGATCTGCTTGAGCGACTGCTTCAGCTCGTCGGCGCTGGAGCCTTCGCGCTGCGCCAGGTCGGCCTGCATGCGCAGGCCGGCCAGCGGCGTCTTGAGCTGGTGCGCGGCGTCGGCCAGGAAGCGCTTCTGCGTCGCGATCGAATGCTTCAGGCGCGTGAGCAGGTCGTTCACCGACGACACCAGCGGCGCCACCTCCAGCGGCACGGCGCGGTCGTCCAGCGGGGACAGGTCGTCGGGCTTGCGCGCGCGGATGCGCTCTTCCAGCTGCGACAGCGGCTTGATGCCGCGCACCAGCGCCAGCCACACCAGCAGCACCGCCAGCGGCAGGATGACGAACTGCGGGAGCATCACGCCCTTGATGATCTCGGTGGCCAGCACGGAGCGCTTCTCGCGCGTCTCGGCCACCTGCACCAGCGCCGGCTCGGCGCCCGGCAGGTCGATCGGCACCCAGGTGTAGGCCACGCGCACGTCCAGGCCGCGCATCTCAGCGTCGCGCAGGCGCACCTCGCCGATGACGGGCCGCTCCTCCTCGTCGGGCAGCGGGAAGTCGCGTTCGCCGCTGAGCACCTCGCCGCCGGGCCCGCGCACCTGGTAGTAGACCTGGTCGGAGTCGTCGGCGCGCAGCAGCTCGCGCGCGGGCTGCGGCAGGTAGAACACGGTGCGCTGGTTCTGCACCGTCACCAGTTGCGCCAGCGCCTGCACGTTGTATTCGAGGGCCCGGTCGAAAGGCTTGCCGGCGATGCTCTGGGCCACCAGCCAGGTCAGCGCCAGGCTCACCGGCCACAGCAGCAGCAGCGGCGTGAGCATCCAGTCGAGGATCTCGCCGAAGAGCGAGCGCTGCTCACGCTGGAAGATCTTCATGGGCGGTCCGGGCGCTTCAACCCGGGATCTTCTCCAGGCAGTAGCCGAGGCCGCGCACGGTGGCGATGCGGATCGGGCCCTTCTCGATCTTCTTGCGCAGGCGGTGGATGTAGACCTCGATCGCGTTGTTGCTCACTTCCTCGCCCCACTCGCACAGGCGCTCGACCAGCTGGTCCTTGCTGACCAGGCGGCCCGCGCGCTGCAGCAGCACTTCCAGCAGCCCCAGCTCGCGCGCCGACAGCTCGACCATCTTGCCGTCGATGGTGGCCACGCGGCCGGCCTGGTCGTAGACCAGCGGACCGTGCTTGATCGTGCTGCTGGTGGCGCCCATGCCGCGCCGGGTGAGCGCACGCACGCGGGCCTCCAGTTCCTGCAGCGAGAACGGCTTGGCCATGTAGTCGTCGGCGCCGTGGTCCAGGCCCTTGACGCGTTCCTCGATGCTGTCGGCGGCGGTGAGGATCAGCACCGGCATCGAGGAGCCGCGGCCGCGCAGCTTGCGCAGCACCTCCAGGCCGTGCATGCGCGGCAGGCCCAGGTCCAGGATCAGCAGGTCGAACTCGTTGTTCGTCATGAGCGCGGCGTCGGCTTCGCTGCCGCTGCTGACGTGGTCCACCGCGGCGCCGGAGCCGCGCAAGGTGCGCAGCAGGCCGTCGGCCAGCACCTGGTCGTCTTCGGCGATGAGGATGCGCATGACGTTGTCTCCTTGTGGTGTTCGGGCGCCGTCACGCGGGGCGCTGCTGAAATTTTAGGCTCGCCCACCCTACCCGGCGCTGACGCGCATCAGGCCGCCGGGCCCGCGTACGCCTCCAGCCCCAGTGCGACGACGGTCGCGACTTCCGCGCCGACTTCGGCGCGGAACTCGGCCTCGGCCTGTTGCACGGCGGTGCGGAAGGCGTTCAGCCAGGCCAGGCCGGTGGGGGTGAAGCGGACTTGCCGGGCGCGGGCGTCCTGGGGGTCCGGCTCACGCACCACCAGACCCCAGGCCTCGCACTGGGTGACCAGGTCGCCCATGGCCTGCTTGGTCATGCCGGCGCGCTCGGCCAGCTCGGTCAGGCGCGAGCCCTGCAGCGCCAGGTGGCGGGTGATGTGGATGTGGGCGGCGCCGACCTGCGCTCGGGCCGCCAGGTTGGACAGGCCCAGCGGCACCTCGGGGTCGTTCGCCATGAGGTGCAGCACCCGCTCGTCGAAGCGCCGCATCGCGTGGCCCAGCAGGCGTCCCAGGTGGGTCTGCCGCCAGGCGTCATCCGGTTGGAGGAGCATCGCCGGATCGTAAGGCAAACTGACCAAAAATGGCGTTTACTCCGCCCAACCCGTCGCGTTAGAGTACTGGCCATGCATCCAGCCTGTGAATCGAAACAGCGGGTGCCGGTAAAGCCAACCCATTGATTCACAAGGAGATTTCCATGGATGCACAGGTCAAGGGCAGCAAGATCGCCGCCGCCGACAGCGAGAAGTCCAAAGCTCTGCAGGCCGCGCTGGCCCAGATCGAGAAGCAGTTCGGCAAGGGCACGATCATGCGCCTGGGCGAAGGCGAGAAGATCGAGGACATCCAGGTGGTCTCCACCGGCTCCCTGGGCCTGGACATCGCCCTGGGCGTCGGCGGCCTGCCGCGCGGCCGGGTGGTCGAGATCTACGGCCCGGAATCGTCGGGCAAGACCACCCTCACCCTCCAGGTCATCGCCGAGATGCAGCGCCAGGCCGGCACCTGCGCCTTCGTCGACGCCGAACATGCCCTGGACACGCAGTACGCGCAGAAGCTGGGCGTGAACCTGCAGGAGCTGCTGATCAGCCAGCCCGACACGGGTGAGCAGGCGCTGGAGATCGTCGACAGCCTGGTGCGCTCCGGCGCGGTCGACCTGATCGTGATCGACTCGGTGGCGGCCCTGGTGCCCAAGGCGGAGATCGAAGGCGAGATGGGCGACTCCCTGCCCGGCCTGCAGGCCCGCCTGATGAGCCAGGCCCTGCGCAAGCTCACGGCCACGATCAAGAAGACCAACTGCATGGTCATCTTCATCAACCAGATCCGCATGAAGATCGGCGTGATGTTCGGCAGCCCCGAGACCACCACCGGCGGCAATGCGCTGAAGTTCTACGCCTCCGTGCGCCTGGACATCCGCCGCACCGGCACCATCAAGAAGGGCGAAGAGGCCATCGGCAACGAAACCAAGGTGAAGGTGGTCAAGAACAAGGTCGCGCCCCCGTTCAAGACGGCGGAGTTCGACATCCTGTTCGGCGAGGGCATCAGCCGCGAGGGCGAGGTCATCGACATGGGCGTCACCGCCCGCATCCTGGAGAAGTCCGGCGCCTGGTACGCCTACAACGGCGAGAAGATCGGCCAGGGCCGCGACAACGCCCGCGAGTTCCTGCGCGAGAACCCCGAGCTGGCGCGCGAGATCGAGAACAAGATCCGGGCGTCGCTCGACATCGCCCTGCTGCCCGCGGAAGTGGGAAGCGGCGAGGAATAAGCGCCCGCACCTGGCATGCAGGTCCGCCAGCTGTCGCTCAAGGGGCGGGCCCTGCGCCTGCTCAGCGGCCGGGAGCACTCCCGCGCCGAGCTCGAGCGCAAGCTGGCCCCGCACGAGCAGGAGCCGGGGCAGCTGCGGCGGGTGCTGGATGAGCTGCAGGGGAAGGGGTTCATCAGCGATCTGCGGGCGGCCGAGTCGGTGCTGCACCGGCGGGCTGCCCGGCTGGGCGCCGGCCGCATCCGGCCGGAGCTGCTGGCCAAGGGCATCGACGCCGAGCACGTGGCTGCCGCGGTCGCGAGCCTGCGGGACACCGAGCTGGAACGTGCTCGCGAGGTCTGGCGCAAGAAATTTGGCGTTCTGCCCCAGGACGCCGCACAGCGCGCGAAGCAGGCGCGATTCCTGGCGGCCCGTGGCTTCGGCGGCGAGGTGATCCAGCGAGTGTTGAAGTCGGGCGAAGACTTCCGTTGAAGCAGTAGTTCCGGTTCCGACAAATGCGCTGGTCAATCGGGACGGAGGTACCCGACCCTAAAGTAGAGTTGGGACCTCCTACAGGACTGCACACCTATGCTGAGCTGGTTTGACACGAGGGAAAGCAAGCGCTTCGCGCGCGACCTGGCGCTGCAGCTGCTCGGCACCCTGGAGACTTCCACCGCCAAGGGCGAGGCCAAGTTCATGGCCAAGACGGAGAAGGCCCTCGTCCGGGCCGACCGCGAGGTCGGCGACTTCCGGCAGCGGGAGCGCATGAACTTCTACAAGAGGTCCGCATTGGCCAACACGTTCCTCTGGACGTTGAAGGATGGCGGCTGCCCGACGGAATACGCCACCCAGCTGACCGAGTGGTTGACGGTGCGCCTGTAGGCTGCCGATGCGGTTCCTCCAACGCCTGATGGGCCGCGGGCAACGCGGGCGCGATGGGGGGACTCCGGCGGCCCCCACTGCCGCGAGCGGCCCTTCCGAGGCGCGATCCCGGTTCGAGCGCGGCGCAGCGCTACTGCAACAAGGCGACGCGCGCGCCGCTGCCGAACTGCTGCTCCAGGCCATCGCGCTGCGGGACCCACAGGACGATTTCGTGCCCGAAGCGCACCTGCTTCGCGGACGGGCGTGGGCGTTGTTAGGCGACACCCGGCAGGCGCTCGTCAGCCACGAGGCCGCAATCGCGGCGCGCGCCGGTTACGCCGAGGCCGCCACGGAGGCTGCGGGCCTGTTGCATGCGCTGGGGCGACACGAGGAAGCCGTGACCTGGGCCGACCGGCGCGACATTCCTACCGGCGACGTTGTCGCCGCGTCCGAGAGCCTGGCGCGCGGCAATGCGGCCCTGCAAACCTGGGATCTTGCGGCAGCCGCCGCCTGCTATCGCCGAGCCGCGGCGGCCGCGCCTTCGGATCCGGTGGCGCGCCTGAACCGCGGGTTCGTGGCGCTCGAACAGGGCGACGCGAATTCGGCAATTGGCCATCTGCGCCAGGCACTTGCGTTGTCGCCATCGGGTGCCGCTCACGTAGCCGATGCCCAGTTTCTCCTGGGACGCGCTTACCGGACCCTGGGCCATGCGGCCCCGGCTCTTGCAGCGTTCGATACTGCTGCGGTGGCGCGGCCCGACTTCGTCGAGCCGATCGAGGAAGCACTGGCGCTGGCCCGGTCACGGGCTTCAAACAAGGACGTGCTCGCCTGGGCAGAGCGCTTGCAGCAGGTGCGGCCCTCCGCGAAATCCAGCCTCGCCGTCGCCGAGGCCCTGTTCGAGCTGCGCCGGCTCGACGAGGCTGCAGCGGCAATCGATGGAGTTCTGGCCAGTGAGCCGGACAACGCCGATGCGTGGACCTGCCGATGCAGTGTGATGTTGGCCGTTGGCGATGTCGACCAAGCCATAACCGCAAGCGAGCGAGCGTTGGTGCTGGGCGGCCGTTCGCGGCAGGCGATCGTCAACCACGGCATCGCGCTGGCGCAAGCCGGGCGGGTCGCGGAGGCCGAGGCCAGCCTGCGCGAGCTGCTCATACAGGATCCCGGCGACGCTGCTGCTGCGCATTCGCTCATGAGCATTCTTCTGGACGCCCGCCGGGCCCAGGAATCCGTCGAGGTCGGCCGCCAGGCGCTTGACCGCAATCCCGAAGACCCCGACCTGCACTGGGTGCTCTCTGAAGCCTTGATGCTGCTCGGCGACTACGCCAGGGGGTGGGCCGAGTACGAGTGGCGCTGGCGTGCGGACCACGGGTCGCGCAGCCTTCTGCCGGAAACGGAAAAGCCGTTCTGGCACGGCCAGGAAGACATCACCGGCAAGAGCATGCTGATTGCTCCGGAGCAGGGCTTCGGCGATTGCATCCAGTTCCTGCGCTATGTGCCGCTGGTCTCGGCGCGGGCGGAAAGAATCCAGGTGCTCGTCCCCAAGGAATTGCACGAGCTTGCCCTTCTTGCCCGACTCCCCGCCAATTGCGTGCTGGTTGCGTCGGGTGAGGCCATCGCGCCTTTCGACTTCCACACCTCGTTGATGAGCCTGCCACTCGCGCTGGGGCCTGCGTTACCGATTCCTGCCGCATTGCCTTATCTGCGCGGCGATCCCGGTCGTGTGGAGTCGTGGAGGCAGCGGATCGCGGCGGAAGGCTGCAAGCTCAATGTCGGGGTGACCTGGTCGGGCAACCTCGACCATCGCAACGACCGCAACCGCTCGATACCGCTTCAAGTTTTCCGGGGCATTGAGGCAGCAGGCTGTCGATTTGTCAGTTTGCAGCCTGTCGTTCGCGAAAGCGACCGTCAGGCGATGAGCAACTGGCCCGAGCTGCTGCTTTGGGGCGAGGAGCTGCGCAGTTTCCTGGACACGGCCTCGTTGATGGAGGCGCTGGATGTGGTGGTCGCGGTCGACACCAGCGTGGTCCACCTTGCGGGTGCATTAGGGCTGCCCACGAAAGTGCTGTTGCCTCGGCGTCCCGATTGGCGCTGGCAGCTCGAGCGCGAGGACACGCCTTGGTACCCCAGCGCAAGGCTCTTCCGCCAGGCAAAGCCGGGCGATTGGCCGGAGGTGCTGGCTCGCGTGCGGGCCGACCTCGAGGCGTTGGCGGCGCAGCGGAACTGAGGCCTAGAGCCCCAGCATCAGCTTCAGGTTCTGAACCGCGGCGCCGCTGGCGCCCTTGCCCAGGTTGTCCAGTCGCGCGACCAGCACGGCATGCGCGTAGTCCATGTTCCGGTAGACCCGCAGTTCCATCTTGTTGGTCTCGTTGAGCGCGCAAGGCTCCAGCTTGCCGTCTTCGGTGGGCGCCTGCACCGTCACCCACTCGCTGCCTTCGTAGTGGCGCTTGAGGACCTTTTCCAGGTCGTCAGGCGAGGGCTTGCCCGGCAGAGTGTCCAGGTGCAGCGGCAGCTGCACCAGCATGCCCTGGCGGAAGTTGCCCACCGAGGGAATGAAGATCGGGCGGCGGGTGAGGCCGGTGTACTTCAGGATTTCCGGCAGGTGCTTGTGCTTCAGGCCCAGCGCGTACAGCTCGTACGCGGGCGCCGATCCCGCCTCGTAGGCCTCGATCATGGTGCGGCCACCGCCGGAGTAGCCGCTGACGGACGGCAGCGCCACCGGGTAGTCGAGGGGCAGCACGCCGGCGTCGACCAGCGGACGCAGCAACGCGATCGCGCCCGTGGCGTAGCAGCCGGGATTGCTGACCCTTTCGGCCTTGGCCACCGCCTCGCGCTGGCCGGGCGACAGCTCGGGAAAGCCGTACACCCAGCCTTCCGCCGTGCGGTGAGCCGTTGACGCATCGATGATGCGCGGCTTGCGGCCGCTGCGGCCGATGTCCTCGATCAAGGCCGCGGACTCGCGGGCGGCGTCGTCATGCAGGCAGAAGATCACCAGGTCCACGCCCGCCATGAGTTCGCGCTTGGCCGCCGCGTCCTTGCGCCTCTCGGGCGCGATGCTCACGAGCTCGATCTGCGGCATCTGGAGGAGCCGCTCGCGAATCTGCAGTCCGGTGGTGCCGGCCTCGCCGTCGATGAAGACCTTGGCCATGGTTTTTCTTCCCGCGAAGTCACCCCGCCCACGGCTGGGCAGGCGTCAGGTTTGTGCAATGCACCATGATACAGTTCGCGGCTGCACTGCGCAGGCGCAACGCCACTGCCGCGCCCCCGGCGCCTGCACCTTCCACGACCCCTCGAGAGAACCCCATGAAGATCCACGAGTACCAAGGCAAGGAGATCTTGCGCAGCTTTGGCGTGCCCGTGCCGCGCGGCATTCCGGCTTTCACGGTCCAGGAGGCGGTCGAGGCCGCGCAGAAGCTTGGCGGACCGGTCTGGGTGGTCAAGGCCCAGATCCACGCCGGCGGCCGGGGCAAGGGCGGCGGCGTGAAGGTCGCCAAGAGCATCGAGCAGGTCAAGGAACTCGCCGGGCAGATCCTGGGCATGCAGCTCAAGACCCACCAGACCGGCCCCGAAGGCCAGAAGGTGCGACGCCTGTACATCGAGGACGGCGCCGACATCCAGAAGGAGTACTACGTCTCGGTCGTCACCGACCGCGCCACGCAGAAGCTCGCTTTCATCGCCTCCAGCGAAGGCGGCATGGACATCGAGGAAGTGGCCCACAGCACGCCCGAGAAGATCAAGACGGTTTTCATCGATCCGCTGGCCGGCCTGACGGACGCCCAGGCCAAGGAGATCGCCGACGGCATCGGCATTCCTTCCGGTTCCACCGCGCAGGCCACCGACGTGTTCAAGAAGCTCTACAAGTGCTACATGGACACCGACGCCTCGCTGGTCGAGATCAACCCGCTCAACCGGGACGGCAAGGGCAACATCGTTGCGCTCGACTCGAAGTTCAACTTCGATTCCAACGCCTTGTTCCGCCATCCGGAGATCGTGGCGCTGCGTGACCTCGACGAAGAGGATCCGGCCGAGATCGAGGCGAGCAAGTTCGACCTGGCCTACATCAGCCTGGACGGCAACATCGGTTGCCTGGTCAACGGCGCGGGCCTGGCGATGGCGACCATGGACACGATCAAGCTGTTCGGCGCCGAGCCGGCCAACTTCCTGGACGTCGGCGGCGGCGCCACGCCGGAGAAGGTCACCGAGGCGTTCAAGATCATGCTGAAGAACCCCAAGGTCAAGGCGATCCTGGTGAACATCTTCGGCGGCATCATGCGCTGCGACACCATCGCCACCGGCGTCATCACGGCCTGCAAGGCGGTGAACCTGAGCGTCCCGCTGGTCGTGCGCATGAAGGGCACCAACGAGGAGCTGGGCAAGAAGATGCTGGCCGAGTCGGGCCTGCCCATCATCAGCGCGGACACGATGGCGGAAGCCGCGCAGAAAGTCGTCGCCGCGGTCAAGGGCTGATAGGAACAGACATGTCGATCTACATCAACAAGGACACCAAGGTCATCACCCAGGGCATCACGGGGAAGACCGGCCAGTTCCACACCGAGAAGTGCCAGGAATACGCGAACGGCAAGAACTGCTTCGTGGCCGGCGTGAACCCGAAGAAGGCGGGCGAGAAGATCTTCGACATCCCGATCTACGCCTCGGTCAAGGAAGCCAAGCAGCAGACCGGTGCCACGGTGTCGGTGATCTACGTGCCTCCCGCGGGCGCGGCCGACGCGATCTGGGAAGCGGTCGAGGCCGACCTGGACCTGGCGATCTGCATCACCGAGGGCATCCCGGTGCGCGACATGCTGGTCGTGCGCAACAAGATGAAGGCCAAGGAAGCCGCCGGCGGCAAGAAGACGCTGCTTCTCGGCCCCAACTGCCCGGGCCTGATCACGCCGGACGAGATCAAGATCGGCATCATGCCGGGCCACATCCACAAGAAGGGCCGCGTCGGCGTGGTGTCGCGTTCCGGCACGCTCACGTATGAAGCGGTGGCGCAACTGACCGAGCTGGGCATCGGCCAGTCGAGCGCTGTGGGCATCGGCGGCGATCCGATCAACGGCCTGAAGCACCTCGATGTGATGCAGGCCTTCAACGACGATCCGGACACCGATGCCGTGATCATGATCGGCGAGATCGGCGGCCCGGACGAGGCCGACGCCGCGCGCTGGTGCAAGGCCAACATGAAGAAGCCGATCGTGGGCTTCATCGCCGGCGTGACCGCCCCGCCCGGAAAGCGCATGGGCCACGCGGGCGCGCTGATCTCCGGGGGCGCCGACACGGCCGACGCCAAGCTGGCCGTCATGGAAGAGTGCGGCTTCAAGGTCACGCGCAATCCCTCGGAGATGGCCAAGCTGCTGAAAGCGCTGCTGTAACTCCAAACCGCACATCCCGAAAGCCGACGCCGACCGCGTCGGCTTTTTTTTGCGCCCCAACGCAGATGGCGTTGTCGCCAAATCTGCAACAAAACGTAGACGGGTCGCCCGGATTCGCCTTGTCCCTCCCAAGGGGCTCTGTTAACGTTCAGCTGGAGACCTGCCCATCAGAGGAGCGGGCGAGGAGCTGTCGAAAGGCAGTGGTCACCCAGAGGGCAAGGGGCAGAAGTGAGCACATCTTCATCGGCAAGGCGCCGCCAGTTCTGGCGAACGGACTGGTTCGTCGGAGCCGTCATCGTTGCCGCGGTGTTCGTGCTCTGGAAATCCACCGATGTGTTCGAAGCGCTGGAGCGGCGCTTCTACGACACGGCCAGCACCCAAAGCGCGCGCCAGCCCTCCAACCGCATCGCCGTGGTCGCCATCGACGACCAGAGCATCGCCAACATCGGCCGCTGGCCCTGGTCGCGCGACGTGCACGCCGAGCTCATCGACAAGCTCGCTGCCTCCAAGGCCAAGACGATCGCCTACAACGCCTTCTTCTTCGAGCCCCAAACCGACCGCGGCCTGGCGTTCATCCGGAGGATCAAGGAAGCGGCGGGCCCCGCGGTCCAGGGCAATGAGGCGCTGGCCAGGTTGCTGGGTGAAGCCGAACAGGCCCTGGACACGGACGGCAAGCTCGCCGCCAGCATGGCCAATGCCGGCAACGTGCTGGTGCCCTCGGTGTTCGTGCTGGGCGAGCCCGTGGGACGCGCCGACCGCGAACTGCCGTCCGAAGTCGCCAAGAGCACGGTCGACGACAAGGCAGGCTTCGCGCTGCCAGTGCTGCGCGGACAGTTCCCCCTGGAAGCCATCGGCCGGTCGGCGGACGGCATCGGCCACCTCAACGTCACCAACGACCCCGATGGGGGCGTGCGGTCCGATCCGCTGCTGGTCAACTACTACGGGCGTGGCGTGCCCTCGATGGCGCTGCTGGCCGCGGCCAGGAGCCTGAACCTCGGGCCCGCCGACATCCGGTCGGTGCCGGGCGAAGGCTTGCAACTGGGCAAGCTGCGCATCCGCACCGACGACGCGGCGCGCATCCTGCCCCAGTTCTACCGTGACCGCGACGGCAAGCCCGCCTTCCCCGTCGATTCGTTCTACGACGTGCTCAGCGGCAAGATCCCCGCGTCCAAGTACACCGACAAGATCGTGCTGATCGGGCCCACCGCGCAGGGCGTGGGCACCAGCTTCCCCGTGCCGGGCCATGCAGCGCTCAGCCCGGCCGAGATGATGGCCCACGTGGTGTCCAACATCCTGGGCGAGCACTTCATCGTGGAGCCCTCCTGGGGCGGCCTGGCGTCGTTCGGTGCGTTCCTTCTCGTGGCGGGTTACCTGATCGCCGTGCTGCCGCGCCTGTCCGCCGGCGCGGGCGCGGCGGCGACGGGCGTTCTGTTGCTCGCGCTGCTGCTGTCGGAGTACTTCCTGCTGTCGTCCGTCGGCACCTGGATCCGGCTGGTGCTTCCGGCGGTGCTGCTTGCGATCGGCCACGCGGCGCTCACCACCAAGCGCTTCCTGGTCACCGAGGCTGGCAAGGTGCGGTCCGACGAGGAGTCGGCCGAGACCAACCGCATGATGGGCCTGGCGCTGCAAGGCCAGGGCCAGCTGGACATGGCGTTCGACCGGTTCCGCCGCGTGACGCTGAGCGACCCGCTCATGGACAACCTCTACAACCTGGCGATGGACTTCGAGCGCAAGCGGCAGTTCAACAAGGCAGAGGCCGTCTACGCCTACATGGCGACCTGGAACAAGGACTACCGCGACCTGCAGGCCAAGCTCAATCGTGCGCGCAACCTCTCGGAGACGGTGATGCTGGGCGGAGGCGGCGGCCATCCGGGCGGCACCTTGCTGCTGGACGGCGGCGCGGTCGAGAAACCCATGCTGGGCCGCTACCAGGTCGAGAAGGAGTTGGGCAAGGGCGCGATGGGCGTGGTCTACATGGGCAAGGACCCGAAGATCGGCCGCGTGGTCGCCATCAAGACCATGGCCCTGTCGCAGGAGTTCGAGGGCGAGGAGCTCACGGACGCCCGCGAGCGCTTCTTCCGTGAGGCGGAGACCGCGGGGCGACTGCAGCACCAGAACATCGTCACCATCTTCGACGCTGGCGAGGAGCACGACCTTGCCTACATCGCCATGGAGTTTCTTCGCGGCAGGGACCTGGCCGACTTCTGCCGGGACGGGCACCTGCTGCCGGTGCCCAGGGTGCTCTCCATCGTGGCCCGCGTGGCGGAGGCGCTGGCCTACGCGCATCGGCAGAACGTCGTTCATCGCGACATCAAGCCGGCCAACATCATGTACGAGGTGGAGTCGGACACGGTGAAGGTCACCGACTTCGGCATCGCGCGCATCACCGACTCGAGCAAGACCAAGACCGGGCTGGTGCTGGGCACGCCCAGCTTCATGTCGCCCGAGCAGATCGCCGGCAAGAAGGTCGATGGGCGCTCGGACCTGTATTCGCTGGGCGTGATGCTGTTCCAGATGCTTACCGGCGTGCTGCCCTTCCGCGGCGACTCGATGGCCGAGCTGATGTTCAAGATCGCCAACGAGGAGGCGCCGGCCGTGCGCCATGTTCGCCGGGACCTTCCGGAGTCGCTGGCGAATCTGGTGGCGTGCGCCCTCGCCAAGAAGCCCGAGGCGCGCTACCAGGACGGCGACAGTTTCGCGGCCGCCTTGCGTGCCGTGATGGCCGAGGTGCCTGGCGACGTGCCGGGGCCAGCCGCCGGGGACCCGGAGAAGACCGTCGCGATCTCGCTGGCTTCCGCGGCCCGGGCGCAGGCCACGGCCGAGAAGACGCTCGCCATGGCGGCTGGCGGCGGCGGCTATGATTCGGCGCGCCCACAGGCGGAAGGCGGGGCCGGCGACGCATTCGCCAGGACCGCAGTGTTCAACAAGCCTGATGCCTCCCGGGCCGATCCGGAGGCGTGAGCGGCAAGCCCATGAATTTCGAGTTCAACCTCCGTACCGATCCCGGCCTCGCGCGCGAGAACAACGAGGATTCGGTCACCGTCGACGAGCCTACCCGCCTGGCCATCCTGGCCGACGGCATGGGCGGCTACAACGCCGGCGAGATCGCCAGCGGCATGGCCACCACCTTCATCAAGTCGGAGCTGGGCCGCTGGTTGTCCCAGGCCGGTCGCCACGCCAACGCCAAGGAGGTGCGGCGGGCGATGGAGATCTGCGTGGACAACGCGAACCGCTCCATCTTCAACGCCGCGAATTCGAATCCGCAGTATTCCGGCATGGGCACCACGCTGGTGGTCGGCGTGTTCCAGGACGGCCGGCTGCTCCTGGGGCACATCGGCGACTCGCGCTGCTACCGGCTGCGCGGCCACGAGCTGGCGCAGATCACCAAGGACCACTCGCTGCTGCAGGAGCAGATGGATGCGGGCCTGATCACGCCCGAGCAGGCCGCGGTGTCCACCAACAAGAACCTGGTCACCCGCGCGCTCGGCGTGGAAGACGCCGTGCTGCTGGACGTCAACGAGCACCGCGTCGAACCTGGCGACATCTACCTCATGTGCTCCGACGGCCTGTCGGACATGCTGGACGACCCAGGCATCTGCCGGATCCTCGCGGGCGACGTGTCGCTGGAGCAAAAGGCGGTGCAACTGGTCGACGCGGCGAACGCGAACGGAGGGCGCGACAACATCTCGGTGCTGCTGGCCCAGGCGGACACCGGGGCGAAAAAAAAGGGCTTGATTTCCCGATTGCTGGGAAAATAGCTCTTCAGTATTGAAATGCCGGACGAGATCTCGAACAGGAGTGGGCCATGCCGAAAATGATCGTTTCGATCGACGGTGTCGTCATCAAGGAAGTGCAGTTGACGAAGGATCGTACGACGCTGGGCCGGCGTCCCTACAACGACATCGTCATCGACAACCTGGCAGTCAGCGGCGAACACGCTGTCCTGCAGATGTCCGGCAGTGAGGTCCACCTCGAGGACCTGAATAGCACCAACGGGACGTACATCAACGGCAAGGCGGTCAAGAAGCAGCTGTTGCAGAACAACGACACCGTCGAGATCGGCAAGTACAAGATCAAGTACATCAATGAGGTGCCCGGCGCCACCTTCGACAAGACGGTGATCATGAAGCCGGGCATGGTGCCGCCGCCGGCCGAAGCGACCGCCGGTGCAGGCGCCCCGGCAGTCGCCGAGGCGGGTGACGTCAAGGGCGCGATCAAGGTCCTGTCGGGCGCCGCCGCTGGCCGCGAGGTTCCGCTGGTCAAGGTGGTGACCACCATCGGCAAGCCCGGCGTCGCGGTGGCGGCCATCACCAAGCGTCCGTACGGTTTCGTGGTGGCCCACGTCGAGGGCGGCAACAAGCCCACGCTGAACGGCACCGCCATCGGCCAGGAACCGGTCACGCTCAAGAACGGTGACCTGCTGGAACTGGCCGGAACCCAGATGCAGTTCGTGCAGGGCTGACGCCCGGCGCGGCCTGTCCCGAGACGGCAGAGAGGTTCCAGGCTGGGATGGGTACGCTTGCCAGACACTGGACCCGCATCGCGGTCACCCTCGTTCCCCTGATCTTTGCCCTGCTGCATGCCAGCGGGGTGATGCCGCTGGGGTTCCTGCAGCGCCTGGACGACGTCCTGTACGACGCTCGCCTGCGCGCCACCATGCCGCGCACGCTGGACGAGCGCATCGTCATCGTCGACATCGACGAGAAGAGCCTGGCCGAACTCGGCCGCTGGCCCTGGGGCCGCAACCGCATGGCGCAGCTGACGGACGAGCTGTTCGCCCGCCAGCAGGTGGCCGTGGTGGGCTTCGACGTCGTGTTCGCCGAGCCGGACGACAGCTCGGGCCTCAAGCGCCTGCGCCAGCTCGCCCAGTCCGAACTGAAGGACCAGCCGGGGTTCGCCGGACGGGTCGACCAGCTCAGTGCCGGCCTTGATTACGACGCGGCCTTCGCTCGTTCGCTCCGCAATCGCCCCGTGGTCCTCGGCTACTACTTCAGCAGTGGGCGCGCGAGCGGCAAGACCGGCGTGCTGCCCGCGCCGGTCATCCGGCGGCAAGACCTCGACGGCCGGCCGATCCGCCTGACCTCCTGGAACGGGTACGCAGCCAACATCGAGCAGATCGCCCAGGCGGCCCCGGTGGCCGGCTTCTTCAATCCGATCGTCGACATCGACGGCGTGGTGCGGTCCGTGCCCTTGATCGCCGAGCACGGCGAGGCGTACTACGAATCCCTCTCGCTCGCCATGTTCAGGCTCCTCGCCGGGCAACCGACCGTGGAGCCAGGATTTCCCCGCGACGGAGTGTTCTCGCGCAACTACCAGGGGCTGGAGAGCGTGGTCCTGCGCCTTGGAAAGAAGGCCCTGGGCATCCCGGTCGACGACCGGGTCGCGGCCCTGGTGCCCTTTCGCGGCCCGGGTGGCGTGCAGGGCGGCTCGTACCGGTACGTGTCCGCTTCCGACCTGGTCAGCCAGCGGCTTGCCGAAGGCAGCCTGAAGGGCAAGATCGTTCTGGTCGGCACCACCGCGCCGGGGCTGCAGGACCTGCGCTCCACGCCGATGGGCGAGACCTATCCCGGCGTCGAAACGCACGCCAACATGATCTCGGGCCTGCTGGACGGCCGCCTGATGGTCAAGCCCGATTACGCCATCGGGTACGACGTGATGGTGCTCCTGCTGGCCGGCGTGGCGCTGGCGCTGGCCCTGCCCCTGATCTCCGCACCCAAGGCCGTGCTGGTCAGCGTGGGGGTGCTGGCGGCGATGGTCGGGCTGAACTTCTGGTTGTTCCTGGGGGCAGGGCTCGTGATGCCGCTGGCGGCGGCGCTGGCAATGATCCTGACGGCCTTCGGGCTGAACATGAGCTACGGCTATTTCATCGAGAGCCGCTCCAAGCGCGAGCTGGCCAACCTGTTCGGTACCTACGTCCCGCCGGAACTGGTGGACGAAATGGTCAAGGACCCGGACAGCTACAGCATGAAGGCCACCAACAAGGAACTGACGGTGATGTTCTGCGACATGCGCGGCTTCACCAAGATGTCCGAGAGGATGGGGCCGGTGCAACTGCAGGAGCTGCTCAACGCCGTCTTCAACCGGCTCACGGACGTCATCCGCGCCACCCGCGGCACCATCGACAAGTACATGGGCGACTGCGTCATGGCCTTCTGGGGCGCACCGGTGGACACCGCCGAACATGCCCGCCTGGCGGTTCGCAGCGCGATGGACATGGCGGCCGCCGTGCGCCGGATCAATGACGAGCACCGCCAGAAGGGACTGCCCGAGATCGGGGTCGGCATCGGCCTGAACACCGGGATGATGTGCGTGGGCGACATGGGCTCGCAGGTGCGCCGCAGCTACACGGTCATCGGCGACGCGGTGAACCTGGGCTCGCGCCTGGAAGGCCTGTCCAAGGCTTACGGGGTGGACATCGTGGTGAGCGAATCCACCCGCAGGCTCGCGCCTGATTTCGCGTGGCAGGAACTGGACCGGGTCCGGGTCAAGGGCAAGGAGCAGGCGGTGACGATCTTCACGCCCGTTGCGCCTGCCGACCGGCTCGAAATGGCCCAGGCGGAAGAGCTCAGAACGTGGGCTGCATTCCTGCGCGAATACCGCGGCCAGGACTGGGAGCAGTGCGAGGTGCAGCTCCTGAACCTGCGCCGGATGAACCCCAAAAAATTCCTTTACGAGCTCTACAGCGAGCGTGTAGCCTCGATGAGGTTGCTGCCGTTCGACCCTGAGTGGGACGGCGCCACCAACTTCGAGACCAAATGAAGCTCGCCATCTCCCGCCCCTTGCGCCACCTTCTGCGGCATTCGCGGGTGCCCGGTCCCCGCCTCGGCCGGCGCGGAGGCTAGCCGTGCGGGTGCGCGTGCTGGGGTGTTCGGGGGCCATCGCCAAGGGCTGCCGCACCACCTCCTTCCTGGTCGACCGCGACGTGCTGGTCGATGCGGGCACGGGCGTAGGCGACCTCACGCTGGAGGAGATGGTCGGCATCGAGCACGTGCTGCTGACGCATTCGCACCTCGATCACATCGCCGCGCTGCCGCTGATGATCGACTCGATCGCCTCGCAGCTCACGCGGCCGGTTTGCGTGCATGCGCTTCCGGGAACGATCAGCGCGATCAAGGCGCACGTCTTCAACAACGTCATCTGGCCCGACTTCAGCCGCATCCCCACGCCCGAGAAGCCCTTCATCACCTTGCACGAGATCCAGGTGGGGCAGGTGCTGGAGATCGGCGGCAAGCGCATCGAAGTCCTGCCGGCGGTCCACACCGTGCCGGCCGTCGGCTATGCCATCTCCGCTCGCGGGGGCAACTGGGTCTTCACCGGCGACACGGAGCGCAACCCGGCTTTCTGGCGGCGCCTGAACGCCATGAAGGTGGCGGCGCTGGTGATCGAGACCGCATTCAGCAACCGCGAGAAGGACCTCGCCCGGCGCAGCCTGCATCTGTCGCCGCTGGCGCTGGCCGAGGAGCTGGACTGCATCGAGAAGGGCAAGTCCTTCCCGATCTTCATCACCCACACCAAGCCGACCGAGACCGATCTGATCATGGCCGAGATCCAGCGGTTCGATCAGACTCAGCCCTTCGGGGCGGACGTCTCGCACGACATCCGCTACCTGCGGGCTGGCCAGGAATTCGAGCTTTAAGAACGTTGCCTGCCGCCGGCAGGCCCAGGAGATTCCCCATGAGCGCCGTCTTCAAGCACGAACGGGATTCGCAGGCATTCTTCGATTCCCAGCAGTTGCCACCCGAAAAGCGGGGCCTCAGCTTCGAGGCGCTGTTCTTCCGTCAGCTCCAGCTGGTCACCACCAAGATCCACGAGACGGAGAACATCGACCAGATCATGCTGGAGTCCAGCATGGAGATCTGCAAGCTGTTCAACGCGGACCGGCTGACGCTGTACGCGGTCAACGAGGACCGCACGGCCATCGTCTCCAAGGTCAAGACGGGCCTGAATGCCGCCAAGGACCTCAAGCTTCCGATCAGCGCGCAGAGCATCGCCGGCTACGTGGCGTACAGCAAGGAGATGGTCAACATCGCCGACGTGTACGACGACGATGCACTCAAGCGGATCCACCCCAGCCTGAGCTTCCTCAAGGAGGTCGACCGACGTTCGGGCTACCGGACCAAGCAGATGCTGGTGATCCCCATCCTGGATGGCGACGTGCTGCACGGCGTCATCCAGGTGATCAACAACAAGAGCGACCAGCCATTCGGCGAGCTGGAGATCGAAGGCGCCGCGCAGTTGTGCAAGACGCTGGCGACGGCCATCCGCCAGCGCATGCAGAAGGAGCTGGAGAGCCAGCGCCGCCGCGCCACCAAGTACGACGGCCTGCTGGCCGACGGCGTGCTGACGCACGAGGAATTGCTCAAGTGCATCGCGAAGGCGCGCGAGGAAGGCAAGCCGGTCGAACGCGTGCTGATGGCCGACTTCCAGATCCGGCCGACCCAGATCGGGCCCTCACTGGCCAGGTTCTTCGGCGTGCCCTATGAGCCGTTCAACGCGGGCCGTATCCGGTCGGAGCAGCTGCAGGGGCCGCTCAAGCGCGAGTTCGTGGACGAGCAGGGCTGGATACCGCTGGAAGAATCGGCCGAAGGCCTGGTCGTGATGTGCATGGACCCCGAGGCCGTGCGCGGATCGCGAATCGTCCCGCAGGTTTTCCCGCGCTTTTCCAGGTTTTCCTACCGCGTCACGACCCAGACCGAGTTCGAGGAGACGCTGGCGCAGCTCTACGGTGCGGGGTCCGGGGAATCCATCGACGAACTGCTGGCGGACCTGACAGCGCCGGCGGACGACGAAGGCGGCGATGAAGGCGGTCTGGAGTCCGCCGCCCTCGACAACGAGCTGGTGAAGTTCGTCAACAAGGTCATCATCGACGCGTACAACCAGCGCTGTTCCGACATCCACATCGAGCCGCTGCCGGGCAAGGGCAAGACCGGCATCCGGTTCCGCATCGATGGCACCCTGGTGCCCTACATCGAAGTGCCGTCGCACTTCCGCCAGGCGATGGTGACGCGCCTGAAGATCATGTGCGACCTCGACATCTCCGAGAAGCGCAAGCCGCAGGACGGGAAGATCAAGTTCAAGAGGTTCGGCCCGCTCGACATCGAGCTGCGGGTGGCGACGATTCCTTCGGCCGGTGGCGTCGAGGACGTGGTGATGCGGATCCTGTCCGCCGGCGAGCCGATCCCGCTGGAGAAGCTGGGGCTGACGGTGGCGAACAAGGAGCGGCTGGAGAAGACCGTCAGCAAGCCCTATGGCCTCTTCTACGTCTGCGGCCCGACCGGCTCCGGCAAGACGACCACGCTGCATTCGATCCTGAAGTTCCTCAACACGCCCGAGACCAAGATCTGGACGGCGGAGGACCCCGTCGAAATCACCCAGAAGGGCTTGCGCCAGGTTCAGGTGAACCGGAAGGCCGGCATCGACTTCGCCTTGGTGATGCGCGCCTTCCTGCGCGCCGACCCGGACATCATCATGGTCGGCGAATCGCGCGACAAGGAGACCGTGTCGATGGGCGTGGAGGCCTCGCTCACCGGCCACCTGGTCTTCTCCACGCTGCACACCAACTCCGCGCCCGAATCCATCATCCGGCTGCTGGACATGGGGATGGATCCCTTCAACTTCGCCGACGCCTTGCTCGGCGTCCTGGCGCAACGCCTGGCAAAGCGGCTGTGCGACTGCAAGGAGGCCTACTTCCCGGAGTCGGACGAGATCAAGACCTTTATCGCCGAGTACGCCGACGACCTGCGGCACACGGCTGCCTGGAAGGCCGACTACGCCGGCGAGGCCAAGAAGCTGTATGAAGGCTGGATCAAGGGCTACGGCGAGAACGGCCGGCTGCGCTTCTACAAGGCGGTGGGCTGCGACAAGTGCAACAAGACGGGCTACAAGGGCCGTGTCGGCCTGCACGAACTGCTGGTGGGCGACGACGAGATCAAGAAGCTGATTCAGGAACGCGCCCGGGTCGCGGAGCTGTTCGTCTCCGCGGTGGCGGCCGGGATGCGCACGCTGAAGATGGATGGCATGGAGAAGATCATGATGGGACTGACAGACCTGAAGCAGGTCAGGTCGGTTTGCATCCGATAACTGACAATGATGTCAGCTCATCTGGACAAAAAAGCTCTGCTATCAACGCATTTTGCAGCATCTGAACCAAATAGTTCTACTAAACATGCTGGCACAGCAATTGCGAAACTGCAGAGCTTCTTCACAAGGAGGACTCCATGAAGCGTCAACTGCAAAAGGGTTTCACCCTGATCGAACTGATGATCGTCGTGGCGATCATCGGCATTCTGGCCGCCGTCGCCCTGCCCGCGTACCAGGACTACACCGTCCGCGCCAAGATGTCGGAAGTGATTCTGGCGGCCTCCCAGTGCCGCACCAGCATCACCGAGACGGTTCAGAGCGCATCCAACGTGTCGGCTTTCGTTGCTGGTAACTGGGGCTGCGAGTCGTCCACCTCGACCTCCAGCTACGTCGCCAAGGTCCGTACCAACGCGAACGGCGCCATCGAAGTGGTTCCGCAAGGCATCACGCAGGTGTCGGGTCTGACGGTTGTCCTGTCTCCGGCTGTCAACGGCACGGCGTCCACCACGCTGCCGACCGCTGGCGCGACCATCGGCCAATGGCTGTGCGGTCCCGGCCAAGCCAACTCGAACCTGTCCAAGTTCCTGCCGGGTTCCTGCCGTGACACCACGGTCAACGGGCAGGGCAGCTTCCTGCCGGCTTAAATAGAGCACTGCTCGTCTCGAAAGGGGCTCAATCGAGCCCCTTTCTCTTTGACTGGGCGTGAACGAGGGGCGGCCGGACGCAGACCCTTTCGTTCAGCTCGAAATGGTGGCCACCTGCAGAGACCGATGACCACGACAAGCACACGACCGTCGGACCTCCAGATCCGCTCATTCGGACAATCGAAACAGGGGCGTGCCGAGCCCTTGGGATCAGTCTGCACGCTGCTGGCGGCAGCGTTCATGCTTGTCACGGTAGTCAACCCCGATCACTTTCCACCCTGGACATCGTTCCATGCCGAGGCACCAGCGTTCGGCGCCGCAGCCCTGCTGCTTCTGGCGTGTTGCGCGTCGCGCACCTCGCATATCGGTCGACCGACTGCAACTCTCCTCGTGCTGGTCACCACCGCCTGGCTTCAGTGGGCGACCGGACTGTTGCGCTACGCGGGTGATGCCTGGGTCGTCACGGCGTATCTGGTGACATTCGCCAGCGCCTGGTTCTGGGCAGCGACCCACGAGCGCGGATCGAACCAACCGCAGCCCTTGGAGCTGATGATGGCCGTCATCATGGTGCTTGGCCTGCTCACCGCGCTGCAGGCCATCGCGCAATGGTTGCAACTGGAGCACCACTTTCGCGGCTGGGTCCACTCTTCGGCTTCCGTGCGGTCAACAGGCAATCTCGGTCAGCCGAACCAGGCGGCCACGCTGCTGCTGATGGCGATCGCTGCAGCAGGCGCCTTGGTCGTGCGACAGCGGATCGGACTGGCCGTAGCATGGGCGTGGTTTCTGGTAGGCGGCTGGGCCGTTGTCCTGACGCAATCGCGTACCGCACTGCTATCCGCCACGCTGATGGTGATGGCCTTCGTGGCTTTGACAATGGTGCGGCCGGCGCTTCGCGCGTATCGGTGGCACGCGATCACCTGGTTGGGTGCGCTGTTCGCCGGGGGCTGGCTGCTCCAGTCACTGCACTGGGATGGGGTCCGGCCCGCTGTGGGTGCAGAGGTCATGACCGCCGTCGGCCTGCGCCCGGTCCTGTGGAGCCAACTCGCCGCTGCCTTGTGGGACGACCCTTGGTTCGGCTATGGCTGGCTGCAGGTCAGTTCTGCGCAGCAGGCGGGGTCTGCCCATGTGCCTGGGATCGAGCAGGTCAACTACTCGCACAACGTCCTGATCGACGCCTTCATCATGCTCGGCGTCCCCTCTTCGCTCCTCCTGCTCGGGCTGACCCTTGTGTGGACGCGCGAACGTCTGAAGCGACTTCGTGGCGACGATGGCACCGCGACGACCGCACTCTTCATGCTGGCGCCCTTCTGTGTGCACTCCATGCTGGAATTGCCGCACGCCTATGCCTACTTTCTGGTTTTCGCCGGCATCCTGATCGGGATCGTCGCGTCGCGCACTCGCGACCCTGATGCGCGTACACGTGCCGTGCCACGTGTCGTCCTGGCTGGCTTTGCGACGTCATTCATTGTCTTGCTCGCCGCCCTCTTCGTGGAATACGCCGCCGTCGAGGAGGACTTCCGGGTGAACCGGTTCGAGAACCGGAGGCTGGGTCGGACACCTGATGATTACGTCCTCCCGAACCTGCGGCTCCTGACCCAGTTCGAGGGCCTGCTGCGGGCCATGCGCCTGCGCGCCGGCCGTGACATGGCCTCCGCGGACCTCGATACACTGGTCGGCTCGGCCCGGCGCTACACGTGGGCTCCGCTCCAGTTCCGCGCGGCCCTCGCCCTTGCCCTCAACGGCCGCCCTCAGGAAGCCAGGCAACATCTCGAGGTTATCAAGGCCATGTTCACGAGCGAGATCTACGAAGAGGGACGCAGCCAGTGGCTCGCACAGCAAGTCCAATATCCGGAGCTGAGGGCTGTCACGCCACCGTGAGCTCCCTCGCCGCGAACCAACTTGCTGAACGACCGGGCCAGGGCGCCCGTCTTTTTGCAGCAGCGGCACTGGCCACGCTACCCTGGCTCGTCTCCCTCACCTCGGGGCCATCGTCGTCGGTTTGGCAATGGATCGTCAGCGCTGGTTGCGCCTGCCTCCTTGCCTCACTGAGCCGTTGGAGCACTTCGCGGGCTTACGGTGGATACCTCGCTGCGTCCGTCATGCTCTTGGCCTGGGCTTGGCTCTCCCAGAAGCATCCGCAACCGGATGTCCTGTACCTTGCCGGTGGACTGGTCCTGATCGCCTTGGCGGCTGCGGCGGCCCAGGACATCGAACTGCGCCCCGCGCTCGCGACCGGCGTGCTGTTCGCGGCAACCATCAGTGCCGTACTGGGTCTGTTGCAGTACCTGGGCCTCGCCGACAAGCTGTACCCGTGGGTCAATGCCGCGCACGCCGGGGAGGCCTACGCCAATCTGCGCCAGCCCAACCAGTTCGCGACTCTGTGCTCGATGGGCGTTGCGATGGTGGTGTGGGGCTTTCCAAGGATCCCGCGTGGAGCCTCCCTGGCACTGCTCGCCCTGTTCACGATCGCCAGCGCGGCGTCGGTGTCGCGTACTGGAGCGGTGCAAGGCTTCCTTCTCCTCGCACTTGCCGTGGTCTGGAAGGGCGAGGGGCGACGCGATCGCGTCCTCCTTTGTCTTGGGGGCGGGATCGTCTACTTGGCCGCCGCATGGGCGCTGCCCCATCTGCTGGAAGTGATCGGCGAAGTCCCCACGCGGACGCTGTGGGGCCGCATCAGCGGTGGCGAGAGCTGCAGCAGCCGCACCATCCTCTGGTCGAACGTGCTTACGCTGATCGCTGCTCGGCCGCTGCTGGGTTGGGGCTGGGGAGAGCTGGACTTCGCCCATTTCATGAATCTCTATTCCGGTGCCCGCTTCTGCGAGATCCTGGACAACGCGCACAACCTCCCGCTTCACCTTGCAGTGGAATTGGGTCTGCCGGCGGCCATCGCCGTGTGTGCCGCCGCGCTGGCCTGGGCTTGGCGACTTCGGCCCTTGCGCGAGCACGACCCCATCCGGCAGCTGGCGTGGGCCCTTCTGGGGTTGCTCCTGCTGCACAGCCTGCTCGAGTACCCGCTCTGGTATGGACCCTTCCAGATCGCGCTGGGCACGTGCATAGGCTGGTTGCTGACGACGCCGGAAGGAACCGGCGATCGAAGCGCCCGCCGGGCGGGCCGGTTCGCCGCGGCAGTGCTGTTCCTCGGCGTCGCGGTCGTCGCCTGGGATTACTGGCGGGTGAGTCAGGTCTACCTCCCAGCCGAGGAACGGCGACCGGCCTGGGCGCACGCACCGATGGATGAGGCGCGGCACTCTTGGCTGTTCGCCAACCAGGCACGATTCGCCGAGCTGACCCTGGCGACTATCAGCCGGGACAATGCCAACTGGATGTACGGGTTGTCCAAAGAGATGCTGCACCACTCGCCCGAACCCCGCGTGATCGAGCGCCTCATCGAGAGCGCCACCATGACAGGCAGGACAGAAGAGGCCGTGCTGCTCCTGGCTCGCTACCGGGCTGCTTTCCCAAGCGAGTATCTGACTTGGCGCGAATCGCAGAGGCGCGCTTCGTCCCCCGTGCCTGGCAAAGTTCAGGACTGAACGAAGCTACCGGACTTGCCCCCGTGCTTCTCGAGGAGACGCACGCCGGTGATCGTCATCCCCCGATCCACCGCCTTGCACATGTCGTAGACGGTGAGCAGCGCCACCTGTACCGCGGTGAGGGCTTCCATCTCCACGCCGGTGGGCCCCACGGTTTCCACGGTCGCAGTGCAGGACACGTGCGCGGCCGCGTTCACGCTCTCCGGCTGCATCGAGAATTCCACCGCAACCCTCGTTAGCGCCAGCGGATGACAAAGAGGGACGAGCTCGCTCGTCTTCTTTGCACCCTGGATCCCCGCGATGCGGGCAATACCCAGTACATCGCCTTTTTTCGCCGTGCCACCCTGGATGAGGTCGAGTGTCCCCGGTAGCATTTCGATCCGGCCGCTGGCCACCGCGATCCGGTGCGTGGCGGCCTTGGCGGCCACGTCCACCATGTGGGCCTGGCCCTGTTCATCGAAGTGAGTCAGTCCGCTCATGCAACAACCGTCCTTGATCCTGTCAGATGATGATACGGCCGTCGCGCCCTGGAAGCGGCGCGTCCGCGCCGCGCTGGTCCACCTTGGGCTCAGCCTGCTGCTCGCCGTTTGCGTAGGCCTCCTTGTCTTCGCGGTCTGGTACCCGCATCCCTACCGCGAGATCTCGGGAGGCCGCGAGCTGTTCTTCCTCGTGATGGCGGTCGACGTGGTGCTCGGCCCCTTGCTGACCCTGGCCGTCTTCAACGTCCGCAAGCCGCGCGCAGAGCTGGTTCGCGATCTCGCCGTGGTCGCCCTGCTGCAAGTGGGTGGCCTGGCCTACGGTCTCTGGACCGTGCAGCTCGCGCGACCCGTCCACCTCGTGTTCGAGATCGACCGGTTCCGCGTCGTGCACCGCGTCGACATTCCTCCCGAGCTCGAATCGAAGACCCCGCCGGGCATCGTGGTCGCCCCCCTCGGAAGGCCTACCGTGCTGTCCACGCGCGACTTCCACAGCGAAAAAGAAAAGTTCGAGTTCACGATGGCGGCCCTCCAGGGCATCCACCTCGGCGCCCGCCCCGACCTGTGGGAACCTTATGCCGCCGGCCGGGATCGCATCCTGGGGGCTGCGAAGCCGCTGTCGGACCTGAAGCGGCGCTTCCCGCAGCAAGCCGCGGTGGTGGACGATGCGGTCCGCCAGATACATCGTGATGCCGCCACCCTGCGGTACTTGCCCATGATGGCGCGGAAGGCCGAAGGCTGGACCGTTCTCCTGGACGACCGCACGGCCGAGATCCTGGGCTTCCTACCACTCGACTCGTTTTGACCCTGTCCTCCTCTCTTCGTCGCGCAACCACCGCCACCCTGGCGGCGGCGATGCTCGCGTCCACCATCCCCGCCGCCGCCCAACTCCCCACCCTGGGCGACGGCAGCGAGATGAGCAGCTCGGCCGAGCGCCGCCTCGGCGAGAAGATCGCGCGCGAGCTCTACCGGGATCCCGACTACATCGACGACCCGGTGCTGGTCGAGTACGTGCGTGGCATCTGGGAACCGCTGCTGCAGGCCGCGCGCGCGCGCGGCGAGCTCACGTCGGAGCTGGACGAGCGTTTCGCCTGGCAGGTGCTGCTGGGCAAGGACCGCAGCGTCAACGCGTTCGCCCTGCCGGGCGGCTGGCTGGGGCTGCACCTGGGCCTGGTGAGCGTCACCACCAGCCGCGATGAGCTCGCGTCGGTGCTGGCGCACGAGCTCAGCCACGTGACGCAGCGCCACATCTCGCGGCTGGTGACACAGGAAAAGCGCCAGGCGCCGCTGATGATCGCGGCCATGATCCTGGGCGCGCTGGCGGCCCGCAAGAACTCGGACGCCGCCAATGCCGTCATGAGCGGCGGCCAGGCCATGGCGGTGCAGAACCAGCTCAATTTCTCGCGCGAGATGGAGCGGGAGGCCGACCGCGTGGGCTACGGGGTGCTGACGCAGGCCGGCTTCGAGCCCGCGGGGTTCGCCAGCATGTTCGAGAAGCTTCAGCAGGCCTCGCGCCTGAACGACAACGGCACCTACCCCTACCTGCGCACCCATCCGATGACCACCGAGCGCAGCGCCGACATGCAGGCGCGCTCGCAGCTCGTCGCGCGCGAGCGGATCGATGCCAACGCGCCGGCGGTGCTGGAGCATGCGTTGATGGCGGCCCGCGCACGGGCGCTGTCCAGCGTCGGCGTGGACGCCTTGCGTTCCCTGGTGAGCGAAGCCACCAGCCTGCAGGCCGGCGCGCCCGCGCTGCGCCGGGCCGCCACGCTGTACTCCGCCAGCCTGGCCGCCTCGCGGCTGCGCGATACCGGAACGGCCGTGATGTACGCGCAGCGCCTGGTCGACGAACAGCGCGACGCGCCCGCGGCCGCCCGGCAGGCCCGGCTGCTGCTGGCCGAAGTGGCATTGGCCGGCGGCCGCACCGAAAGGGCGCTGTCGCTGCTCGATGCCGCTTCGCGCTCGCGGCCCGAGCTGCTGCTGCGGTCGCAGGCGGGCATCGCGGCCGGCAATGCCAGCCAGGTGGCGCAACTGTTGCAGGCCTGGGTGGCCACGCAGCCGCGCGACGCGTTCGCCTGGCAGGTGCTCGCCGCCGCCTACCACGCCCAGGGCCAGACGCTTCGCGCCGTGCGCGCCGAAGCCGAGATCCAGGTGGCGCAGCTCGACTACGCGGCGGCGGTGGACCGGCTCAAGGCGGCGCAGGACCTGGTGCGGCGTGGCGCCGCGGCCGGCGACCACATCGAGGCCTCGATCATCGACACCCGCACGCGGCAGGTGGAGTCACTTCTTCGGGAACAGGCGCTCGAGCGCTGAATCGATCACCACGCCGATGGCGGAGTAGATCAGCGAGCCCACCAGGGCCTGCAGGAAGCCCGGCACGTGGAAGCCTTCGAGGACCGTGGCGGCTGCCCAGAACATCAGGGCGTTGATCACGAACAGGAACAGGCCCAGCGTCAGCACCGTCACCGGCAGCGTGAGCACCACCAGCACCGGTCGCACCACCATGTTGAACAGGCCGATGACGAAGGCGGCGATCAGCGCCGCGGTGAAGCTTTTCACCTCCACGCCGGTGTAGACGTAGGCGACGAAGACCAGCGCCATCGCGCTGAGGAGCCACTTGGTGATCAGCTTCATCGCCGGCGAGGATAGCATCGGCTCCCCGCTGCGCAGGCCTTCGGAGCCGGGGCTATCATCCCTGCCCCACCCCCCAGCCATGGCCGGAATCCACATCACCGACATCGAAGCCGCCATCAACCACTGGCGGGAGCGCCGGCCTTCGCCCGACGGCGTCACGCTGGCGCCGGAGCTGCGCGCGCTGGCCGAGGTCTACGCGCTGATGGTGTACTACCACGAGGACGAAGCCGACGAGCGCGGCTTCCCGCCCGAGGCCTACGCCGCGTGGAAGGCCTGGTACGACAGCACGCCCGACACGCCCTGCATCGCCATCTGCTCCACCAGCCAGGGCGACGAGGTCTGCAAGGGGTGCGGGCGCACCTTCGAGGAGGTGCAGCTGTGGCCCGAGATGAGCCCCGCGGCCAAGCGCCAGACCTGGCGCCGCATCACATTGGCGAGCGACGCCTGGCGCTTCAACCGCTACGCCGAACGGGCCGCCGAGAAGAAACCGGCGCAGCCGCCCCAAGGGCAGGGCTGATGCTGCGCCTGGCCCGCGCTCCGAACATCGCGATCGCGACGCTGTGGGTCGACCTCTTGCGCCAGGCAGGCTTCGATGCCTCGCTCCAGCGCTATTTCCTGGGCGCCGCCGCCGGCGAACTGCCGCCGGACCAGTGCCTGCCCGAAGTCTGGATCGCCGACCGCTCGCAGGAGGCCGGCGCGCGCGAGCTGCTCGACCAGCTGCTGGCCACGCCGCAGCGCCGCTGGGCGTGCGCCTGCGGCGAGATCGTGGAAGGTGGTTTCGAGAGCTGCTGGAACTGCGGCCGGCCGATGCCGCCCTGACGGTTCACTTCCAGCGAACCGGCTCGATGTCGACGCTGCCTTTGGCGCCCGAGAACATCAGCGTGCCCTCCTGGATCGTGGCCTGCAGCTGCATGGAGCGTTCGGCCAGCGCCGCCAGCGCCTGGGACGACACGGCGGGGATGCGCCAGACCTGCAGCCTCTCCAGCCGCGACAGCTTGCCTTCGATGCCGCGCCACCAGATCTCGGCCGAGTGCGAGAACGCGTAGACCAGCACCTTGTCCGCCTTCGAACAGGCGCGCACCAGGGGCTTGTCTTCCGGTTGCCCGACCTCCATCCACAGGCGCGTGCGGCCGGTGAAATCGCGCAGCGACACGTCGGGGTCGTCCGGGTCGGAGAGGCCCGCGCCGAAGGCGAGCGTGCCGTCGCCGCCGCATTCGGTCTGCAGCGAGTGGGCGTTGAGCGCCAGCGCCGCCAGCCGCACCATCATGCGTTCGTCGGTCTCGCTGGGATGGCGCGCCAGGGTGAGCGCGTGGTCGGCGTAGTAGCCGCGGTCGATGTCGGCGACCGCCAGCTGAGCCTTGAAGATGGTGGACTTGAGCGCCACGGTCCGACGACGGGCCGCCCCTAGGCGGACCAGCCCCCTCGGGGGGCAGCGACGACACGAAGTGCGCAGCGTGGGGGCACCATGTCTATGCGCGACGGGCCAGTTCGGCGGCCTTGCCGGCGTAGCTGCCGGGCGTCATTGCCAGCAGCCGTTCGCGTTCCGCCGCCGGGATCTCCAGCGAGCGGATCAGCGCATGAAGGTCCTCCGCGCGCACCGTCTTGCCGCGCGTGACTTCCTTGAGCTTCTCGTACGCGCCCTGCACGCCGTAGCGGCGCATCACGGTCTGGATCGGCTCGGCGAGCACTTCCCAGGCCTGGTCGAGGTCGGCGTCGAGCGCTTCCCGGTTGAGTTCCAGCTTGGCCAAGCCGATGCCCATCGAGTGGTACGCGAGCACCGCGTAGCCGAGCGCCACGCCCATGTTGCGCAGCACGGTGGAGTCGGTCAGGTCGCGCTGCCAGCGCGAGACCGGCAGCTTCTCCGACAGGTGCCGCAACAGGGCGTTGGACAGTCCCAGGTTGCCTTCGGCGTTCTCGAAGTCGATCGGGTTGACCTTGTGCGGCATGGTCGAGGAGCCGATCTCACCGTCGCGCAGCCGCTGCTTGAAGTAGCCCAGGCCGATGTAGCCCCAGACGTCGCGCGCCCAGTCCACCAGGATGGTGTTGGCGCGCGCCACGGCGTCGAACAGCTCGGCCATGTAGTCGTGCGGCTCGATCTGGATGCTGTAGGGCTGGAAGGTCAGGCCCAGGCCCAGCGGCTCGGGCGTCTCCACCACCTTGCGGCTGAAGGCTTCCCAGTCGAAGTCGGGCCAGGCCGCCAGGTGCGCGTTGTAGTTGCCCACGGCGCCGTTCATCTTGCCGAGCAGCCGGACGGCCGCCACCCGCTCGCGCGCCGCCGCCAGGCGCACGACCACGTTGGCGATCTCCTTGCCCACTGTGGTCGGGCTCGCGGTCTGGCCGTGGGTGCGGCTGAGCATGGGCACGTCGGCGTACGAGTGCGCCATCTCGCGCATGCGGGTGATCACCGCGTCCAGCGCGGGCAGCAGCACCTGCTCTCGCGCGTACTTGAGCTGCAGCGCGTGGCTGGTGTTGTTGATGTCCTCGCTGGTGCAGGCGAAGTGCACGAACTCGCTGGCCGCGCGCAGCTCGGGCCGGGCCTCGAATTTCGACTTGATCCAGTACTCCACGGCCTTCACGTCGTGGTTGGTGGTCTTCTCGATCTCCTTGATGGCCAATGCGTCGGGCTCGGAGAAGTTCTTGACCAGGCCGAGCAGGTAGGTGCGCGCGCCCGGCGACAGCGGCTTGAACTCTGCGAAACCGGCGTCGGACAGGGCGATGAACCAGCAGACCTCGACCTGCACCCGGCGGTGCATGTAGCCCTGCTCGCTCATGAGCGGGCGCAGCGCCGACAGGCGCGCGGCGTAGCGGCCGTCCAGCGGCGACAGCGCCGAGATGGTGGATAGCGTCATGGGAACGCGGATTGTAGGCGCGCACCCGCGCAGGTTCCGGTGCGAAAACCGTGTCGCCGCGCTGCCACAGCGGCACAATGGTTCCCCCTAGAATCGGCCGCGTGCCCCCCAACAGCAAGAGTCCCATGAAACTGATCGGAGCCGTGACCAGCCCTTACGTGCGCAAGGTGCGTGTCGTGATGGCCGAGAAGAAGCTGGACTATCAGTTCGTGCAGGAGGACGTGTGGTCGTCCGAGACCACGATCTCCGAATCCAATCCGCTGGGCAAGGTGCCCTGCCTGGTGATGGAAGGCGGCGAGGCGCTGTTCGATTCGCGCGTGATCGTCGAGTACCTGGACACGCTGTCGCCGGTGGGCAAGCTGATCCCCGCCGTCGGGCGCGAGCGCGCGGAAGTCAAGACCTGGGAGGCGCTGGCCGACGGCGTGCTGGACGCCGCGATCCTGGCCCGCCTGGAAAACAACTGGGCCGGCCGCAGCAAGGCGCAGCGCAGCCAGGCCTGGGTCGACCGCCAGATCGGCAAGGTCGAAGCCAGCCTCAAGGCCATGAGCCAGGGCCTGGGCGAGAAGCCCTTCTGCGCCGGCATCCACCTGAGCCTGGCCGACATCGCGGTCGGCTGTGCGCTGGGCTACCTCGACTTCCGCTTTCCGGAGATCGACTGGCGCACCGCCTATCCCAACCTGGAAAAGCTGGACGCCAAGCTGATGCAACGCACCAGCTTCCAGGACTCCAAGCCGGGCTGACCGCCCGCGATTTCCTTTCCCCCTGAGGGCGCCCGAGTCGCGCCCGCACGGCGCCTTCGCGCGCATTCCGCAAATGCAAGAGCCGACGAGGCGCGACCTTGCGGTCAGCGTCGCCGGCTCGGCCGGAATAAAAATGCTGCGAAGCGCCCCGGAACGAAGGAGGGAGGGAGGGAGGAGGAGAAGAGTCGCCCCAGGATTGCAGCCGGGCGTCATGCGCCCGGAAGGCTTCGCAGCAATAACTCAGAAAATTCTTGTGGAGCCCTGCTCCGTGCCCTTATGGACACGCCTGCCCGGCGGCCGGTTCCGCCGGGCAGGTCGGCATTTCGGTAAAGTTTTGTGAGTCCCGCTCAGGGCGGGCCCAGCAGTTTCTCGATCTGCCCGACCAGCGCCTTGTCCTGCGGCGTCGTGAGGCTCGAGTACTGGGCGACCACGGTCCCGTCGCGGGCGATGAGGTACTTGTGGAAATTCCAGCGCGGCGCCTGGCCGGTGCGCGACGCCAGTTCCCGGAACAGCGGATTGGCATCGCCGCCCCGCACGGCGCTCTTGGCGAACATCGGGAATTTCACGCCGAAGGTGCTCTCGCAAAAGTCCGCGATCTCCTGGTTGCTGCCGCGCTCCTGGGCGAAGTCGTTGGACGGGAAGCCCAGCACCACCAGGCCACGGCCGCGGTAGCGGCCGTACAGATCCTCCAGTCCCTGGTACTGCGGCGTGAAGCCGCAGTAGCTCGCGGTGTTGACCACCAGCAGCACCTTGCCGGCGTACTGGCACAGCGACTGCGGTTTCTCGTCCTGCAGCCTGGGGAACTGCTGGTTCAGCAGTGCGGGGCACGCACTCGTGGCGGTCGTCGGCGCTGCCTGCGCGAAGGACCACGAGGGCAGCGCCGCCGCGGCAGCGAGGGCGAGGCACAAGGCCGGGGTACGGTGCATGGGAGACCTCGCAAAACGAGTGGTGGCTGATTCTGCGGCAGGCAGCGCGGCCGCGCCGGGTTGTAGGCGCCCAACCCGAATGGCCGCACGAATGCTGCGCGAGATCAAGGCCGTGTAAGCGTTCCTTCACCGGCGCCGCTTAAAATTCGGGCAACCAAGAGACACTTTTATGCTTTATCCCGAATTGTTCAAGCAGCTCGAGTCCGTGCGATGGGACATGGACAAGGACATTCCCTGGGACAAGTTCGACGCTTCCAAGCTGTCCGACGAGCAGGCCCAGACCATCAAGATGAATGCGATCACCGAGTGGTCGGCCCTGCCCGCCACCGAGATGTTCCTGCGCGACAACCGCGACGACAGCGACTTCTCCGCTTTCATGTCGATCTGGTTCTTCGAGGAGCAGAAGCACTCGCTGGTGCTGATCGAGTACCTCAAGCGCTTCCGTCCCGACCTGGTGCCCACCGAGGAGGAGCTGCACGAGGTGCGCTTCGAATTCGAGCCGGCACCGGCTCTCGAGACGCTGATGCTGCACTTTTGCGGAGAGATCCGCCTGAACCACTGGTACCGCCGGGCCAGCGAGTGGCACACCGAGCCGGTCATCAAGCACATCTACCAGACGCTCAGCCAGGACGAGGCGCGCCACGGTGGCGCCTACCTGCGCTACATGAAGCGCGCCATCGCCAAGTTCGGCAACGAGGCCAAGGCCGCGTTCGCCAAGGTCGGCGTGCTGATGGCCAGTGCGCGCCGCACGGCGCAGGCCCTGCACCCCACCAACCTGCACGTGAACAAGACCCTGTTCCCGCGCGACACCATCCAGAGCCGGCTGCCCAACCCCGAGTGGCTGGAGCACTGGCTGGACACGCAGATCAAGTTCGATGCGGTGTGGGAGACCAAGGTGGTCGAGCGCATCCTGCACAACATGAGCCTGCTGATGAACCGCAGCTTCAAGAGCGTCCAGGAGCTCAATCGCTACCGCAAGGAAGTGACGGCCACGCTCACCCCGGGCGGCACGCCGACCCCCACCACGGCCTGATGGCCCCCGCCGCGGCGCCCGAGTTCCTGCGCAAGATCGTCTCGCGCGAGCAGGCGCCCCAGGCGCTGGCCGCGCTGGCCCAACCGGTGGTCTTCACCAACGGCGTCTTCGACGTGCTGCATCGCGGCCACGTCACCTACCTGGCGCAGGCCCGCGCGCTCGGGGCCAGCCTGGTGGTGGCGCTCAACACCGATGCTTCGGCCCGCCGTCTCGGCAAGGGCCCGGACCGTCCCCTCAACGGCGAGCAGGACCGCGCGATCATGATGGCCGCGCTGGGCAGCGTCGACCTGGTCACCTGGTTCGACGAGGACACGCCGGTCCAGCTGCTGGCCGAGCTGCGCCCCGCCATCTACGTCAAGGGCGGCGACTACGACATGGCCAGGCTGCCCGAAACGCCGCTGGTGCAGGGCTGGGGCGGCCGGGCGGTGGCGCTGCCGTTCGTGGACGGGTATTCCACAACGGCGTTCGTTCGAAAGATCCGGGGCTGAAAGCGGGCGCCCGGGCGCGCCTCCAACCCATCCCGCCCCCGGAGGGGGAGAGTCCTCAGCGCGGAGTGGATTCGGCGGGTTGCGCGGGCGGATGCCGGCGCAGTTTGCGCACGATCTTGCGGATCAGCCCTTCCACGTCGTCCACCACGGTGAACACCACCGGGATCACCAGCAGGCTCAGCACGGTCGACGTGATCAGCCCGCCGATCACCGCGATCGACATCGGCGAGCGGAAGCTCGCATCCGCGGCCCCCAGCCCGATCGCGATCGGCAGCATGCCCGCGCCCATGGCGATGGTGGTCATGATGATCGGCCGCGCGCGCTTGTGGCACGCATCCATCAGCGCCTCGAAGCGGCTCAGGCCCTGCTGCCGCGCGACGATGGCGTATTCCACCAGCAGGATCGAGTTCTTGGTCGCGATGCCCATCAGCATGATCAGCCCGATCAGCGAAGGCATGGAAAAACTCTTCTGCGCCAGCAGCAGGCCGACGAAGGCGCCGCCCAGCGACAGCGGCAGCGCCGCCAGGATGGTCACCGGGTGGAGGAAATCCTTGAACAGCAGCACCAGCACGATGTAGATGCACAGCACGCCGGTGAGCATCGCCAGCCCGAAGCTGGCGAACAGCTCGCCCATCACCTCGGCGTCCCCGATGGTGACCTGGCGCACGCCGGCCGGCAGGTTGCGGATCGAGGGCAGCTGCTCCACCTGGGCCGCCACGTCGCCCAGCGGAAGGCCCGACAGCTCCACCTCGAAGTTGATGTTGCGCGAGCGGTCGTAGCGGTCGATCACGGCCGGCCCGCCCGTCAGCTCCAGCGTCGCCACCTGCCCCAGCATCACCGGCCCGCGCGCGCCGGGCACGGTCAGCCGCTCCAGCGCCGACAGGTCCTGCCGCGCCTCGTCCTGCAGGCGCACCACGATCGGCACCTGCCGCTGCGAGAGATTGAGTTTGGGCAGGGAGACGTCGTAGTCGCCCACGGTCGCGATGCGCAGCGTCTCGCCGATCGCCGCACTCGTCACGCCCAGGTCGGCCGCGCGGGTGAAGTCGGGCCGCACGGCGATCTCGGGCCGCACCAGGCTGGCGGTGGAAGCGATGCTGCCCAGGCCCGGGATGGTCCGCAGGTCCTTCTCCACCGCGAGCGCCGCCGCCTGCAGCGCCTGCGGGTCCTCGCCGGTCAGCACCAGGATGTACTTCTCGCCCGAGCCGCCCAGGCCGACCTTGCTGCGCACGCCCGGCAGCTCCTGCAGCGCGACGCGGATCTGGTTCTCGATCGGCTGCTTGCGCGGACGCTCGCCGCGCTCGGCCAGCAGGATGGTGAGCGTGGCCTTGCGCACCTCGGCCTGGCCGCTGCCGCTGAACGGATCGGTTCCGGCGCTGCCGCCGCCGATGGTGGTGTAGACGCTTTCCACGTGGTCGACCTTGCCCACCAGCAGGCGCGCCTGTTCGGCGGCGCTGCGGGTCTGCTCCAGCGTGGAGCCGGGCGGCAGCTCCAGGTAGACCTGGGTCTGCGAGTTGTCGTCCGGCGGGATGAAGCCGGTGGGCAGCAGCGGAATCAGCGCCAGCGAGCCGACGAAGAAGGCCGCCGACATCAGCACGGTGGCCAGGCGGTGCCGCAGGCTCCAGTTCACGGCGCGCAGGTAGATGCGCATCCACAGCGGGTCGCCGTGCGGGGCCGGGGATGGCTTGAGCAGGTAGGCCGCCATCATCGGCGTGAGCACGCGCGCCACCACCAGCGAAGCGAACACCGCCAGCGCGGCGGTCCAGCCGAACTGCTTGAAGAACTTGCCGGCGATGCCGCTCATGAAAGCCGTGGGCAGGAACACCGCGATCAGCGTGAAGGTGGTGGCGATCACCGCCAGCCCGATCTCGTCGGCCGCCTCCATCGCCGCCTGGTAGGGGGTCTTGCCCATCTGCACGTGGCGCACGATGTTCTCGACTTCCACGATGGCGTCGTCGACCAGGATGCCCACCACCAGCGAGAGCGCGAGCAGCGTCACCACGTTGATCGAGAAGCCCAGCAGGTACATGCCCAGGAAGGCCGGGATCACCGACATCGGCAGCGCCACCGCCGACACGAACGTGGCCCGCCAGTCGCGCAGGAACAGCCACACCACCAGCACCGCCAGCAGCGCGCCCTCGTACAGCAGGTGCAGCGAGCCGTCGTACTCCTCCTGCACCGGCGTCACGAAGTCGAAGGCCTGCGTGAGCTGGATGTGCGGGTGCGCGGCCTTCAGTTCCTCCAGCGCGGCGCGGATGCCGCCGCCGACCTCCACTTCGCTCTCGCCGCGGCTGCGCGAGACCTCGAAGCCCACCACCGGCTTGCCGTCCAGCAGCGCGGCCGAGCGCGGCTCGGCCGTGGTGTCGCTCACGGTGGCCACGTCGCGCAGCTTCATGCTGCGCCCGCTGGCCAGCGTGATGTCGATCTCGCCGATCTCGCGCGCGGTCTTGACGGTGGCCAGCGTGCGCACCGGCTGTTCGCCGTCGCCCAGGTCGAGCCGGCCGCCGGCGCTCTCGGTCTGCACCTGGCGCAGCTGGCGCGACACGTCGGCCGCGGTGGCGCCCAGGGCCTGCAGCTTCTGCGCGTCGATGGCGACGCGGATCTCGCGCGTCACGCCGCCGACGCGGTTGACGGCGCCCACGCCCTTGACCGCCAGCAGCTTGCGCGAGACCTCGTTGTCGACGAACCAGGACAGCCCCTCGTCGTCCAGCCGCGATGAGGCGATGGTGTAGGCCAGCACCGGCTGGCCGGCCAGGTCGAGCTTGGAGACGATGGGATCGCGCAGGTCCGCCGGCAGGTCGGCGCGCACGCGCGAGACCGCCGAGCGCACGTCGTCCACGGCCTCCTGCACCGGCTTTTCCAGCCGGAACTCCACGGTGACGCTGACGCCGCCGTCCTGCACCTTCGTCATGATGTGCTTGACGCCCTGCACGGTGGCGAGGGAGTTCTCGAGCTTGCGCGCGACGTCGGTCTCCAGCTGCGAGGGCGAAGCGCCCGGCAGCGAGGCGGTGACCGTGACGGTGGGCAGGTCGATGTCCGGGAAGTTCTGGACCTTCATCGCCTGGAAGCCCATCAGCCCCCCGAAGGTGAGCAGCACGAACAGCATCACCGCGGGGATCGGGTTGCGGATCGACCAGGAGGAGACGTTCATCATGGAAGTTCGCTCCTTCAGCGTTCCGGCGCCGAGGCCGGGCGCGCGGCGGCCTGCGCGGACGCCTCCACCACGCGCACCAGGTCGCCGTCGTTCAGGAAGCTGCCGCCCGAGGCCACCACGCGGGCATCCGCCGGCAGGCCCGAGGTGATCTCCACCTGCCCGTTCACCAGGCGGCCGGTCTGCACCTTCACCTGGCTCACGCGGCCGTCGGGGTTCAGGCGCATCACGTAGCTGAAGCCCTCGCGCAGCACCACGGCCTGCTGCGGCACGGTCAGCGCGGGGCTGGCGCCCAGTTCGAACTCGCCGCGCGCGAACATGCCGGCGCGCGCGCTGCCCTCCGCGGGACCCGGCAGCGCCTTGACGAGGTCCACGTACACCAGCGCGGCGCGCGTCTGCGGATCGACGGTCGGGCCGATCATGCGCACCTTGCCTTCGAGGCGCGCGCCGCTCGCGGCCGTGACCTCGGCGCGCGTGCCGGGGCGCACGCGTCCCAGCTCGGTGGACGTCACCTCCGCTCGCCACTCCAGCCGGCCCTGGCGGATCAGGCGGAACAGCTCGGTGCCGCTGCCCACCACGGCGCCCACCGTGGCGGTGCGGGCCGAGATGATGCCGTCGTCGGGCGACAGCACCTGCGTCTGGCCCACCCGCACCTGCTGCGCGTCGAAGCTGGCGCGGGCGGCCTGCACGCGGGCCTGGGCGGTCTTCTCGGCGGTGAGGTACTGGTTGATCTGCGCGGCGCTCAGCGCGCCGGTGGTCGCCAGGCCCCGCGCGCGCTCGGCGTTGGCGGCGGCCTCCGCGGCCGCGGCTTCGGCCTCGGCCAGCGCGGCCCGCGCCTGGGCCGCCTCGGCCCGCAGCGTGTCGCCCGCGAACGTGGCCAGCACCTGGCCCTTTCGAACCCGGTCGCCGACATTCACGCGGACCTCGGTCAGCCGCTGGCCGCCGGTCTCGGCGCCGACGCTGGCTTCCTGCCAGGCCGCGATGTTGCCGTTGGCGGCCAGCGTCACCGGCAGGTCGACCCGGCGCGGCACGGCCGAGGTCACGGTGAGCGAAGGCTTGGCCGTGGGCTTCTTCTCCTCGGCCGCGCGCGAGCCGCCCGCGACGGCGAACAGGCCGGCGGCGACCAGCGTGGCGGCGGCGGCGATCGCCAGCGTGCGGGCCGGCATCCTGCGGATCTTGTTCATTCGTTCTTCCCCTCTCTTGTGCGGGCCGCGCCCGCGGTCGCCTCGTCGCGGCGCCAGCCGCCCCCCGTGGCCCGGTACAGCGCCACCCAGGCGGCGGCGCGTTCGCGCTGCAGCGTGACCAGCGCGGTCTCGGCCGCCAGCAGCGTGCGGCGCGCGTCCTCCAGCTCGAACACGCTGGCCAGTCCGCCGCGAAAGCGCGCGTCGGTGGCGACGAACGAGGCGCGGTAGCCCTCGGCCGCGGTCCGGGCGTCCTCGTCGCGGCGGCGCGCGCTTTCCAGGTTGACCAGCGCCTGCTCCACCTCGGCCACCGCCTGCCGCAGCCTGGCGCGGTAGGTGACCACGGCCTCGTCGTAGCGGGCGCGCGCGGCGTCGGCGTTGGCGGCGCGGCGGCCGGCGTCGAACAGCGGCAGCGTCACCGCCAGCGGTCCGATCGACCAGGTCTGGGCGTCGGTCCATTCCCCGCCCAGGCGCACCATGCCGGCCGCCACCGAGCCGCTGAGCGAAATGCGCGGATAGCGCTGGGCCTGGGCCGAGCCCACGTCAGCGCTGGAGGCCGACACCTCTCGCTCGGCCTGGAACAGGTCGGGCCGCTGGGCCAGCACCTGCGCCGGCACCGCGGTCACGCCGAACAGCGGCACGGGGCCGGGCTCGGTCCAGGGCGTGGCGAGCCGCTCGCGCAGCGCCGGCTCCGGCACCGCGGTAAGGGCGACCAGCGACTTCAGGTCGATCTCGCATTGCGCGCGCTGCTGCGTGAGGCGCGCCGAGGCCTCGGCCGCGCTCGCGCGCGCCAGCGCGGCGACGGCCGGCGCGGTGAAGCCGGCCTCGGCGCTGAGCTGGTTGAGGCGCGAAGTCTCGGCCCGGGAGCGGGCGTCGTTCCCGGCGACGGCCAGCTGGCGCTGGCAGGTGCGCAGCGCCACGTAGGTGTTGGCCGTCTCGGCCGCCACCGACACGCGGGCGTCGTGCCAGCCGGCCTGGGCGCCCTGCAGGCGGGCCTGCGCCGCGTCGGCCGCGGCGCGGTTGCCGCCGAACAGGTCGATCTCCCAGGCGGTCTGCAGGCCGCCCTGCACCGTGGTGGCCAGCGGGATCGGCGGCTGCGTGAAGCCGCGGCTGGCCGAGGCGGTGGCGTCCAGGCTGGGCAGCAGGGCCGCGCCGGCGGCCACGCGGGTGGCGCGGGCGGTCTCGATGCGGGTGGCGGCCTGGGCGATCGTCGGGCTGGCGGCCTGGGCCGCGGAGATCAGGTCCACCAGCAGCGGGTCCTGCAACTGCTCCCACCAGCGGGCCATGTCGGCCAGCTGTCCGTCGTGCGGCAGCGGCGCGTGCCACTGCGCCGGCAGGGGCGCCTCGACCTGCGAAGGTGGCCGGGTCACGGCGCAGCCGGCCAGCAGCAAGGCCGCGGCCGGCAGCACCAGGGCGCGAAGGACCTGTCTCATGCGTGGGTTCTCCCTTTCTTCGGGCCCGCGCGACGGCGGGCCTCGGCCTCCACCATCGCCAGGGCGTAATCTGTCAGCCGGCCGGCACTGGCCTGGATGGCGGACTCGCCGTCCAGCAGCGCGGGCCGGAAGCGCTCCACCAGGTCGCGGCAGACGTACAGCTGCATCGGCAGGGCGAAGATGGCGAAGGCCAGCCGGTGCGCCTCGTCGTCCTCCTGCGGCAGGCCCAGGTGGCGGCACAGCATGCGCACCAGTGCCTGGTGCGCCGGCCGCAGGCCGTGCTCCACCTCCTCCTGCCACAGCGCGGACGGCTCCAGCATCTCGCGCCAGTGCAGCCGCATGCACTGGTCCAGCAGCTCGTCGCCGAGCTTCATGGGCTCCAGGAAGGTGCCCATGAAGACGGCCAGCGCGGACTCGAGGTCCAGGCCGGGCTGGTCGTACAGAGCGATGACGTCGCGCACGCTGCCCATGGGCTCGGTGAACGCGGCGCGGTACAGCCCTTCCTTGTCGCCGAAGTAGTAGCGGATGGCCGCCACGTTGGCGCCGGCGGCGTGGGCGATGTCGCGGGTGGAGGTGCCGGCGAAGCCCCGGTCGGCGAACAGGCGCAGGGCCGCCATCAGCAGCCGCTCGCGCGCCTGCTCGCCGGCGGCGCCCTTGGGCACGGCGGGCGCGGGTGGGTGGCGCAGCGGTCGGTGGCGGGACGCGGTGGCAGGCATGGGGGCCCGCATTTAACCACCGTCAATCAAACGATTGATTAAGAAAGAATTAGCCCGGCCGGTGGCAGGGCGAACGCCGCAAGGCCTTGTCAGCCGAAGACGGCGGACCAGAGCGCCTGGATGGCCTGGCGCTCGCGCGCCGCGGCCTCGGGCGCGACCTGGGTCGGTTCCTCGTTCAGCCGCGCGCCGTGCTGCACGCGGCGCAGCTCCCGGTAGGCGGAAGCGGCATCCCGCCCGACGGAAGGCGGCAGCAGGCCGGCCGCCTCGGCGCGCTGCAGCAGCGCGATGTTGCCCAGGTTGGGAATCAGTTCCCGGTGCTCGCCCGAATGCGCCAGCACCAGGTACTGGGTGGCGAATTCGGCATCGACCATGCCGCCTTCGCTGTGCTTGACGTCGAAGCTGCCGGGCTTGACCGGATGCGCCGAGCGCACGCGCTGGCGCATCGCCACGATCTCCTGGCGCAGGGCCTCGCGGTCGCGCGGCGCGGTGATCACCGCCTCGCGCACGGCGTCGAAACGCTCGGCCAGCGCCGGCTCGCCCAGCACGAATCGGGCGCGCGTCATGGCCTGGTGTTCCCAGGTCCAGGCGGTGTTGCTGCCTCGGCCCTGCTGGTACTTCGCGTAGGCGGCGAAGGTGGTGACCAGCAGGCCCGAGCTGCCGTTGGGCCGCAGCGCCGTGTCGATCTCGTACAGGTCGCCCTCGGCGGTCTTGGTGGTCAGCCAGTTGATCAGCTTGCGCACGAAGGCGCCGTAGACCTCGGGGGCGCCCTCGTCCTCGTCCTCGAACACGAAGACGATGTCCAGGTCGCTGCCGTAGCCCAGCTCCTTCCCGCCCAGCTTGCCGTAGCCGATGATGGCGAAGCGCGGCGTCTCGCGGTGGCGGTTGCGCAGCCGGTCCCAGCACCAGCGCGCCGTGGTGCGCAGCACCGCGTCGGCCAGCGCGCTCAGGTCGTCGGCCACCTGCTCGACCGTCAGCCGCCCTTCGATGTCGCGCGCCAGGGTGCGGAACACCTCGGCATGGTGGGCGCGGCGCAGCAGGTTCAGCAGGGCCTCGTCGTCGTCCTCGCCGGTGCGGTGCAGCGCGCGCCGGCGGTCTTCCAGGTCCTGCTCGAACTCCGCCGCCACGAAGCGCTCGGAAAACAGCGCCTCGCTCGCCAGTTCGTCGATGACGCCGGGGTGGCGCAGCAGGTAGCGCGCCGGCCACTTGGCTGCGCCCAGCAGGCGCAGCAAACGCTCGTGCACGTTGGGCCGTTCCAGCAGCAGCGCCAGGTAGCTCTCGCGGCGCAGCAGCGGCTCCAGCCAGTCGGCCATGCGAACCGCGGCCTCTTCGCCGACGCGGCCTTCCAGCAGCCACTGCGCGGTGCGGCCGATCAGGCGCGACAGGCGGTGCCGGGCGTCCTCGCGCAGCGCCAGCACCCGCGGGTGGCCGCACCAGCGGCCGATGCGCTCGCGCAGCTCGGGGGGCATCCGCTCCAGCAGCGTCTCCAGGTCGGGCGGCGCCGCGCGCTGGGCCTTGGGCCCGCCGCAGCTCTTGCATTCCTCCTGCGCGCCCAGCAGCTTGTCGAACTCCTGCGCGACGAACTCGCGGTGCCCGTCCAGCTCGTGCAGGAAGGGGCAGCAGTCGGCGTAGCCCATGGTGCGGGCCACCCAGGCCAGGTCGCCGTCGTCCTCCTCGGCATTGCAGCCCATGGGCAGCACGTGGGTCTGCTGGTCGTCCAGGTACTGGATGCGGTGTTCGACGCGCCGCAGGAACTCGTAGGCCTGGGCCAGCGCATCGGCCGTGGCCTGCGGCATCAGCCCCGCGGCGGCCACGCGCTGCAGCGCCTGCAGGGTGGGACGGGTGCGCAGCTCGGGGAACTGGCCGCCGCGGACCACCTGCAGCAGCTGCACGATGAACTCGATCTCGCGGATGCCGCCGCGCGACAGCTTGACGTCGTTGGCGCGCTCGGGGCGGCCGGCGCTGCGGCGGGCCGCGTGCTCGCGGATCTGCCGGTGCAGCACGCGCAGCGAGTCGAACACGCCGTAGTCCAGGTAGCGCCGGAACACGAAGGGCAGCACCACGGAGCGCAGCGCCTGCGCCGTGCCCTGCTCGATGGCGCTGCGCGGTGCGACCACGCGCCCCTTGAGCCAGGCGAAGCGCTCCCACTCGCGGCCCTGGACCAGGAAGTACTCCTCCAGCGCGTCGAGCGAGACCACCGGCGGGCCGGAGTTGCCGTTCGGCCGCAGGGCCAGGTCGACCCGGAACACGAAGCCATGCTCGGTGGTGTCGCCCACCAGGCCGAAGATGCTCTTGACCGCCTTGGCGAAGAACTCCTGGTGGCTGATGCGGCCGCGGCCGTCGACGCCGGGCGTCTCGCCGGGATGGTCGTAGACGTAGATGAGGTCGATGTCGCTGGAGACGTTCAGCTCGCGCGCGCCGAGCTTGCCCATGCCGATCACCCACAGCTGCGCCGGCTGGCCCTCGGGCCCGAGCGGCGTGCCGTGCACCTGCGCGAGTTCGGAGAGGGCGTGGCGGCAGGCCGCATCGAGCGCGAACTCGGCCAGCAGCGTCATCGCGCCGGTCACGCCGGCCAGCGGCGCCTGCTCTTCGCAATCGAGGCGCACCAGGCGCTCGAGCACCAGCTGGCGCAGCACGCGCAGGGCCGCGCCGAGTTCGTGGCCGCGGGCGGCCAGCGCGTCGAAGGTGGTTTGCAGGGATTCGCGGGTGGGCAGGCCCGGCGGCAGCAGCGGCAGTTCGGCCTCGTAGCGGCGCCTGATCCGCTGCACGAACCGTGAATGCATGGAACCGGCGGGGCCGGCGGGCGTCTCATCAGAGACCGCGGCCGTGCCGTCCGAAGGGCCTTGCGCCAGCGCGGCGCGGCCCGCACCGGGGCTCATAATTCCTGCCACCTCGTAGTTTTCATGAACGATTCGCCCCCGCTTCCCTCGGGCCCACTCAAGCTTTACGCCGCCGCCGCGAAGGGTCTTCTGTGGCTGCTGGCCGCCGCCTGGCTGCTGCTGGCGCTCGCCTGGGGGGCGGTGCACGGCTGGATTGTGCCGCGAATCGGTGAGATGCGTCCTACGCTGGAAACCCAGGCCACGCGCCTGCTGGGGGTGCCGGTTCGCATCGGCGCGGTCAGTGCGCGCAGCGAAGGCCTGGTGCCCTCGCTGCAGCTCGAAGGGGTGGTGCTGCTGGATCCGCAGGGCCGCGAGGCCCTGCGGCTGCCGCGGGTGGTGGCGTCGCTCTCGCCGCGCTCGCTGCTGCACCTGGGGTTCGACCAGCTTTACATCGACGGCCCGGTGCTGGACGTGCGCCGCTCGGCCCAGGGCCGGCTGCTGGTCGCGGGGCTGGACCTGTCGCGCGGCGCCGAGGACGACGGCCGCGCCGCCGACTGGTTCTTCCGCCAGGGCGAATTCGTGATCCGCGGCGGCACCGTCCGCTGGACCGACGAGATGCGCGCCGCGCCCCCGCTGCAACTGGAGAAGGTCGACCTGGTCGTGCGCAACACGGCCCGCCGGCACATGCTGCGCCTGGATGCGACGCCGCCGCCCGAATGGGGCGACCGCTTCAGCGTGCAGGGCGTCTTCCGCCAGCCGCTGCTGTCCACCCGCGCCGGCCGCTGGCAGGACTGGGACGGCCAGGTGCATGCGGACTTCCAGCGCGTCGACCTGGGCGAGCTGCGCAAGCATGCCCAGCTGGGGATCGAGGTGCACGGGGGCCATGGCGCCGTGCGCACCTGGCTGGACGTCACCCACGGCCAGTTCACCGGCGGCGTGGTCGACCTGTCCGCGGCCGACGTGTCGACCACCCTGCGCACCGGCCTGCAGCCGCTGGCCCTGGCCACCCTCTCCGGCCGCGTCGGCGGCAGGCGCCTGCCCGGCGGCCTGGAGCTCGACGCGCGCGGGCTGCAGTTCACCACCGCCGAAGGCCAGCGCTGGCCGGCCGGCAACGTGTTCTTCTCCTGGACCGAACCGGATGGCCGCCGCGAGGGCGCGGGCGAGCTGCGCGCCGACCGGTTGGACCTGGGCACGCTGGGCCAGCTGGCCGGCCGCATCCCGCTCGGCCGCGCCACCCATGCGGCGCTGGCGCGGCATGCGCCGCAAGGCGTGGTGCAGAACGTCCAGGCCAGGTGGCAGGGACCGCTGCAGGCGCCCCAGAAGTACCAGGCCCGCGGCCGCGTGGCCGGGCTGCACGTCGCGGCGACGCCGGCGTACGTGGAAGAAGGCCGCACGTTCGCGGCCGTTCCGGGCGTGCGCAATGCGTCGTTCGATTTCGAGCTGAACGAAGGCGGGGGCAAGGCGCGGCTGGCGATCAATGCCGGCGCGCTCGAACTGCCCGGCGTGTTCCAGGACCCGGTGCTGGCCTTCGACCGACTCTCGGGCGACGTGCAGTGGCAGCTGGCCGGCCAGCGCATCTTGCTGAACCTGAACAACCTGAAGTTCGCCAATGCCGACGCGCAGGGCGAAGGCCAGGCGACCTGGCGCACCGGCGACGACCCCGCCCACCGCTTCCCCGGCGTGCTGGACCTGCAGGCCAGCCTGTCCCGCGCCAACGGCGCGCGGGTCTGGCGCTACCTGCCGCTGGGCGTGCCGCAGGAGGCGCGCGACTACGTGCGCGAGTCGGTGCAGCAGGGCGATGTGGGCGAATCGCGCTTTCGCGTGCGCGGCGACCTCAAGGACTTCCCGTTCCCGCAGCGCCAGGGCGAGTTCCACGTCACGGCCCAGGTCCGGAACGTCACCTACGCCTTCGTGCCCCGGCCGGCGACCCGCGGCGCGGCCCAGCACTGGCCGGCGCTCACCCAGCTGGCGGGCAAGCTGGTCTTCGACCGCACCGCCCTGCGGGTGGAGGACGTGACCGGCCGTTTCGCCGGCGCGCCCAACCTGCGGGTCAGGGCTTCCGCGAATGTTCCGGACCTCGCCAACACCGCGGTCGACGTCACGGGTGAGCTGAAGGGGCCGCTGGCCGAGGCGCTGGGCGTGGTCCAGCGCTCGCCCATCGTGGCGTTCACCAACGACGTGCTGGCCCGTGCCACCGCCAACGGCAACGCCGAGGTGAAGCTCAGCCTCGCGCTGCCGATCTCGCAGATCGAGCGCAGCCGGGTGCAGGGCACGGTCACGATGGCCGGCAATGACGTGCAGATCACGCCCGACAGCCCGGCCCTGCAGAAAGCGCGCGGCGTCGTGCAGTTCAGCGAGCGCGGTTTCCAGCTGGTGGGCACCCAGGCGCGCGCGCTGGGCGGCGACATCCGCATCGAGGGCGGCAGCCGGCCCGGTTCCGGCAACGAGCCTTCGGTCGTGCTGCGGGCGCAGGGCACGGCCACGGCCGAAGGGCTGCGGCAGGCGCGCGAGCTCGGCTTCGTGTCCCAGCTCGCCCGCCATGCCACGGGCGCATCGACCTACGCCGCCGTGCTGAGCTTCCGCCGCGGCACGCCCGAGGTGCAGGTGTCCAGCAGCCTGCAGGGCCTGGCGCTGAACCTGCCCGCGCCGCTGTCCAAGGCGGCCGACGTGGCGCTGCCGCTGCGCTACGAGAACGTGCTGCTGGCCGCCGACCCCAGCGGCCCGCTGCACGACCTGCTGCTGGTGGACATGGGCCGGGTCGCGTCCGTCACCTACGTGCGCGATGTCTCCGGCGCCGAGCCCAGGGTGCTGCGTGGGGCCATCGCCATCGGGCTGGGCCAGGGCGAGTCGGCTCCGTTGCCGGAACAGGGCGTCACCGCCAACTTGCGTCTGGGCGCCACCAGCGTGGACGCCTGGGAGCGGGTGCTGGAAACACCGGGCGCCGCAGCGCCGCCCGCTCCTGCAGCTTCTTCGGCTGCCACGGCTGCGGCCCCGCGCCCGGCGGGCCCGTCCGCGTCGCTGGGTTACCTCCCGACCACGATCGCGCTGCGCGCCAAGGAGCTGACGGTCGAAGGCCGCACGCTGCACAACCTGGTGGTGGGCGGCTCGCGCGACGGCCTGCTCTGGCGCGGCAACGTGGACGCCGACGAGCTCAACGGCTACGTCGAGTACCGGCAACCGGCGGGCGCCGGCGCCGGCCGCGTCCATGCGCGCCTGGCGCGGCTGTCCATCGCCGCCGCCGCCGCCAATTCGGTCGAGACGCTGCTGGACGAGCAGCCCGGCAGCATGCCGGCGCTGGACGTGGTGGTGGACGACTTCGAGCTGCGAGGCCGCAAGCTCGGCCGGCTGGAGATCGACGCCATCAACCGGGGCGGTGCCACGGTCGCGCGCGAAGGCGGCATCCGCGAATGGCGGCTCAACAAGCTGGCGCTCGTCACGCCGGAAGGCACCTTGAGCGCCACCGGCAACTGGGCCGCGGTCGACGCGCAGGCGGCCCCGCCGGGCGGCCCGCGTCCGCCGCGCACGCCGCCCGAGCGCCGCCGCACTGTCATGAACTTCCGCCTGGACATCGAGGACGCCGGCCAGCTGCTCAACCGCTTCGGCATGAAGGACGTGGTGCGGCGCGGCCAGGGCCGCATGGAAGGCCAGGTCGCGTGGCTGGGCTCGCCGCTGGGCCTGGACTACCCGTCGATGCAGGGCTACTTCCACGTCGACGTGCAGGGCGGCCAGTTCCTCAAGGCCGACCCGGGCCTGGCCAAGCTGCTGGGCGTGCTGAGCCTGCAGGCGCTGCCGCGCCGGCTGACGCTGGACTTCCGCGACGTGTTCAGCCAGGGCTTCTCGTTCGACTTCGTGCGCGGCGACATCACCATCCAAAGCGGCGTGGCCGCCACCAACAACCTGCAGATGAAGGGCGTCAACGCCGCCGTGCTGATGGAAGGCAAGGCCGACATCGCGCGCGAGACGCAGGACCTGCGGGTGGTGGTGGTGCCGGAGATCAACGCCGGCACCGCGTCGCTGGTGGCCGCGGCCATCAACCCGGCGATCGGGCTGGGCACCTTCCTGGCCCAGGTGTTCCTGCGCGAGCCGCTGGCGCGTGCCGCCACCCAGCAGTTCCAGATCGACGGCACCTGGGCCGACCCGCGCGTGACCAAGCTGCAGCGCCAAGCCCCCGCCGCGCCCGCGGAACCCGCGGGTGCCCGCGCCGCCGTCAGCGAACGGGAGGTCGCACGATGAAGGTCGCCGCCCTGCAGATGGTGTCCACCCCGCGGGTGGAGGACAACCTCGCCGCCGCAGGGCGCCTGGTGGCGCAGGCCGCCGCGCAGGGCTGCGAGCTGGCGGTGCTGCCGGAGTACTTCTGCCTGATGGGCCAGAAGGACACGGACAAGCTGGCGGTGCGCGAGGCGCCGGGACAGGGGCCGATCCAGGCCTTCCTCGCCGCGACCGCGCGCGAGCACGGCCTGTGGCTGGTGGGCGGCACGCTGCCCCTGGTGGCGCGCGACGAGGCCCGCGTGCTCAACACCAGCCTGGCGTTCTCGCCTTCGGGCGAGTGCGTGGCGCGCTACGACAAGATCCACCTGTTCCGCTTCGACAACGGGCGCGACCGCTTCGACGAGGCCCGCACCATCGAGCCGGGACGCGAGCCGGCCGTCTTCACGCTGCGCGCGCGCGACGGCCGCGAGTGGCGCGTCGGGATGTCGATCTGCTACGACCTGCGCTTCCCCGAGCTGTACCGGCGGCTGGGCGCCGACCTGCTGCTGGTGCCCAGCGCCTTCACCTGGACGACCGGCCAGGCGCACTGGGAGGCGCTGCTGCGCGCCCGCGCCATCGAGAACCTGGCCTACGTGCTGGCGCCCGCGCAGGGCGGCACGCACGAGAACGGCCGGCGCACCTGGGGCCACAGCCTGGCCTGCGATCCCTGGGGCCAGCTGCTGGCCGTGCGCGACGAGGACGGCGAAGGCCTGGTGGTGGCCGACCTCGATGCCACCCGCTTGGCCGACGTGCGCCGCCAGCTGCCCGCGCTGGAGCACCGGGTGCTATGAGCCCGCGCGCGGCGGCAGGCAAACCGCGCACCCCCACTGTTGCGCGGGCGCCCGGCCAGCGCTGGCCGCTCTGGGGCTCGCTGATCGCGCTGGTGGCCACGCTGCTGGTCACCCTGGTCTGGCTGGCGGGCCGCTACGAGGCCAGCCAGCTGCAGTCGCGCCTGGAGCGGGACACGGCCGAGGCCATCGCCGACATCCGCACCGCGCTCACCCGCAACCTGCAGTCGCTGCAGGCGCTGCAGTCCATGCACGCCACGCCGGCGTCGCTGCCGACCTGGTCCCACGACGCGCAGCGCCTGCTGCATGAAAGGCGCGAGATGCTGCGCCTGGAGTGGCGCGACGGCCAGATGGGCCTGCTGGCGGTCGCCGACACGCCCTACCGCCCCCCGGTGTTCGCGCGGATGGGACGCTCCAATGCGCACCCGGACGTCACGCTGGCCTGCGCCGCCGCCCGCCGCCTGAGCACGCCGGCCTACGCCACCAGCTACTTCCTGCCGCAACCCGACGGCCTGGGCATGGAGGTGATGGAGCTGTGCCTGCCGCAGGTCAGCGGCGGCACGCACAACGGCTACCTGGTGGCCACCTACGCGCTGGGCGAGGTGCTGGCCCTGGTGGCGCCGGAGCTGGCGCGCGGCCAGGAGATCTCGTTCACCGAGGCCGACGGCACCCGGCTGGCGCTGCACGGCGGCACCCGGCGCGGCGGCCGCGTGTTCAGCGCGCAGCAGCTGCTGGACCTGCCGGGCAACACGCTGGTGCTGCGCATGGACAGCTGGCGCAGCGCGCCCGACCTCTTTCCCAACGTGCTCACGGCGCTGGTCACGGCGATGTCGATCGCCCTGCTGTCGGTGCTGTTCCTGCTGGGCAAGGACATGCGGCGACGCCAGGAAGTCGAGAAGGACCTGGCCGAGGCCCTGGCCTTCCGCAAGGCGATGGAGGATTCGCTGGTGACCGGGCTGCGCGCGCGCGACCTGGCCGGGCGCATCACCTACGTGAACCCGGCGTTCTGCGAGATGGTGGGCTTCACCCCCGAGGAGCTGCTGGGCAACAGCACGCCGGCGCCCTACTGGCCGCCCGAGCTGGCCGGCGAGTACCAGAAGCGGCAGGAGATCCGGCTGGCCGGCGGCCACGCGCCGCCGCGCGAAGGCTTCGAGTCGGTCTTCATGCGCAAGGACGGCTCGCGCTTCCCGGTGCTGATCATCGAGGCGCCGCTGATCAACGCCCAGGGCATGCAGACCGGCTGGATGAGCGCCTTCCTGGACATCAGCGAGCAGCGCCGGGTCGAGGAGCTCTCGCGCGCCAGCCAGGAGCGCCTGCAGGCCTCGGCGCGCCTGGCCACCGTGGGCGAGATGGCCTCGCTGCTCAGCCACGAGCTCAACCAGCCGCTGGCCGCCATCTCCAGCTACGCGACCGGTTCGCTCAACCTGCTGGACGCCCGCGCGGGGCTGCCCGGCACCGAACCGGCCGACCTGCAGCTGGCGCTGCAGCGCATCGCCCAGCAGGCCGAGCGCGCCGGCCGCGTGATCAAGAGCGTGCACGACTTCGTGCGGCGGCGCGTCAAGGCGCGCGAGCCGGTGCGGCCCGAGTCGCTGATCGAGGCGGTGCTCCCGCTGGTCAGCCTGCAGGCGCGCAAGCTGCGGGTGCGGGTGGAGACGCGCGTGTCGCCCTCGCTGCCAGCGGTGGTGTGCGACCGCACCATGGTCGAACAGGTGCTGCTCAACCTGGCCCGCAATGCCATGCAGGCGATGGACGAGGCCCGCGTGGCCAGCCCCTCGCTGGTGATCCAGGTGCGGCGCGCCGGAAGCGAGGTCGGCCCGGGCAAGGGCTGGCTGGAGTTCTCGGTGGCGGACCAGGGCCCGGGCATCCCGCCCGAGGTGCGCGAGCAGCTCTTCACGCCGTTCTTCACCACCAAGGCCGAAGGCATGGGGCTGGGCCTCTCGCTGTGCCGCACGGTGGTGGAGCAGCACGGCGGCTTCCTGGCGTTCGAGCCCAACCGTCCGCGCGGTACGATCTTCCGCTTCACCCTGCCGACCGACGGTGCCGCCCCGGCCGCGCCGTCGCAGCCCGCGCCGCAGGGCGCCACCACCACCGCCTGAATGCAACCCGCCAAGGACGCCACCGTCTTCATCGTCGACGACGACGAGGGCGTGCGCGAGGCGCTGGCCTGGCTGTTGCGCTCGCGCCACCTGGCCAGCGAGCGCTTCGCCACCGCCGAGGAATTCGAGGAGAAGCTGGCCGCCGGCTTCGCGCCGGCCCAGCCCTGCTGCCTGCTGCTGGACGTGCGCATGCCGGGCCTGAGCGGCCTGGCGCTGTTCGAGCGCATCGCCGCGCGCGGGCTGGTGCAGGGGCTGCCGGTGATCTTCCTGACCGGCCACGCCGACGTCCCCACCGCGGTGGACATGGTCAAGCGCGGCGCGTTCGACTTCTGCGAGAAGCCGTTCTCCGACAACGCGCTGGTGGACCGGATCGAACAGGCGCTGCAGCAGTCGGCCCGCGTGCTGGCGCAGCAGCGCGAGCGCGACCGGCTGGCGGCGCGCGTGGCCGACCTGACCGAGCGCGAGCGCGACGTGATGCAGCTGGTGGCGCGGGGCCTGCCGAACAAGCTGATCGCCGACCAGCTGGCCATCAGCGTGCGCACGGTGGAAGTCCACCGCGCCCGCGTGTTCGACAAGATGGAAGTGAAGTCGGCGGTCGAGCTGGCCAACGTGCTGCGCGACGTCGCGGCCGCGACATAGGCGCCGGTCCTAGCCCTTGGGCGGGGCGTCGTCGTCGCCGGAAGGCGGCTCGCCGCGCGGGCGGCCGGAGAACATGGTCCACCACACGATGAGCACCAGCACGGCCAGGGCGAGCAGGGCTTCCAGCAGAATCAGCAGCATGGCAAGTTTGTTGTGGACCAGGTTCTCGGGAGTCGCCGCGATTGTAGGAATGCTGGCGGGCTGCGCATCCGTGCCGCTGCCGGAGACGGCCCCCGACGAGGTGGCGCCGCCCGTCGCGGCACCGGCTCCCCGGCCCGACGCGCCCTCCCCCGGAACGCCGCTGGTGCAGGGCAAGAGCCGCTGGCAGCCGGTGGCCTGGAGCGAGCTGCCGGGCTTCGACGACGACGCGCTGCACGAGGCCTGGAACGCGTGGCTGCGCAGCTGCGAGCGCCCCGGACCCGCTTTCGCGGCGCTCTGCCCGCAGGTGCGCCAGCTCTCGATCGCCGGTCCCGCCGAGCAGCGCGAGTGGATGCGCCGGCGCCTGCAGCCTTATCGGGTCGAGCCGTTGCAAGGGCCGGTCGAAGGCCTGCTCACCGCCTACTACGAGCCGCTGCTGGACGCCTCGCGCGAGCCGACCGCGCGCCACACGGTGCCGCTGTACCGGCCGCCGGCCGGGCTGGGCAGCCGCAAGCCCTGGTTCAGCCGCCAGGAGATCGACACCCTGCCCGAGGCCCGGGCGCAGCTGCGCGGACGCGAGATCGCATGGCTGGCCGACCCGCTCGATGCGCTGGTGCTGCAGATCCAGGGCTCGGGGAGGGTGCGCGTCGCCGAGCGCGACGGCTCACAGCGCCTGGTGCGGCTGGCCTACGCCGGCAGCAACGACCACCCGTACCGCAGCGTGGGCGGCTGGCTGCTGCAGCAGGGCGCGATCCGCGATGCGTCCTGGCCCGGCATCAAGGCCTGGGCGCGCGACAACCCGGCCCGGCTGCAGGAGATGCTCTGGAGCAACCCGCGCACCGTGTTCTTCCGCGAAGAGCCGCTGGGCGACCTGGACGCCGCCTTCGGTCCGCGCGGCGCGCAGGGCGTCGCGCTCACGCCGGGCCGCTCGATCGCGGTCGACAAGGAAAGCATCCCGTACGGCACGCCCGTCTGGCTGGCCTCGAGCGGGCCGACGCTGCAGCTGCAGCGGCTGGTGCTCGCGCAGGACACCGGAAGCGCCATCGTGGGCGCGGTGCGCGCGGACTATTTCATCGGCTGGGGCGCCGAGGCCGGCGAACTGGCCGGGCGGCTGAAGCAGCCGTTGCGCATGTGGGTGCTGTGGCCGCGATGAGCGCTCGGAAGCAACTGCTCGCGTTGGCGTCGGCGATGCTGCTCGCCGGTTGCGCTGCGGTGCCGGCGCCTTCGGCCCCGCCCGCCGCGCCCTCCCCGCCGCCCGTGCTGGTGCCGTGGCCTGCGCCGGTCCCTGCAGCCCCCGAACCCGCGGTCACCACGCCGCCGCCGGCGCGGGCATCCGCGAACGGCCGGGCCTACGCCTGCCAGGACGGCAGCACTTTCCGCGTGCTCGAGCAGAACGACTTCATCGTGATCGAGGGCCTGCCCGGCGGCCCGCACCGCCTGGCGCGCGACGCCGGCGGCTTCACCCCGCAGCACAGCGTGTGGAGCAGCGCCCAGCTGCGCGCCGAGTTCGGACTGGGCAACGACCCCAAGGCCGCCGCCCTGATCCACACCCTGCCGCCGGCCACCGTGCGCTGCGCGGCGGGCTGAACCGGCCTCAGGCGCCCACCGGCTTGCCGTCGGTGCGCCGCACGACGATGGTGGACGAGCGCGGCGGCAGGCTGTTGCCCTGCACGTTCGACGGCCAGTTGCCGCTCGGGTGCTGGATGTTGATGAAGAAGGTCTTGAGGTCCGGCGTGTAGGTCAGGCCGGTGATCTCGCAGCCGTTGGGGCCGACCAGGAAGCGCCGCGACGCCTTGGTGGCCGGGTCCACGGAGTACATCGAGTTGTTGCCGAAGGTGTTTGTGGTCGCGGCGCTGGTCGACGCGTCGGTCTGCACCCACAGGCGGCCCTGCGGGTCGACGCCGATGCCGTCCGGGCTGGAGAAGGTGTCGCCGTGGATGTCGCCCTTGAGGTTGGCGGCCGTCAGGCGCGGGTCGCCGGCCAGCAGGAACATCTCCCACTTGAAGCGGGTCGCCTTGACGGTGTCGCCGTCCTCGGTCCAGCGCAGGATGTGGCCGTGCGGGTTGCTGGCGCGCGGGTTGGCGGCATCGGTGACGACGCGCGTGCCGTTGTTGGTGAAGGTGCAGTAGATCCGGCGGTCGGGGCCCACCGAGACCCACTCCGGGCGGTCCATCAGCGTCGCGCCGGCCACGCGCGCGGCAGCCTTGGTGTTCACCAGGACGTCGGCCTGCGTGTTGAAGTCGATCGTCACCGGCGCCGGTGGGATGGCCGACTGCGTGAAGTTGCCCGGATCCTGCGCGCCGGCCACCAGGCCGCTCCGGCCCTGGGTCAGCTCGATCCACTGGCCGGTGCCGTCGGCATTGAACCTGGCCGCGTACAGCGTGCCGCTGTCGAGCAGGTTGCGGTTGGCCGCGCGGTCGGCGGGGTTGTACCTGGCCGAGGGGACGAACTTGTAGACGCAGCCCGGCGTGCCGTCGTCGCCCATGTAGACCGCCATGCCGTTGTCGGCGTCCAGCATGTAGTCGGTGTTCTCGTGGTCGAAGCGGCCCAGGGCGGTGCGCTTGGTCGCGGCGAACGTGCCTTGCGGGTCGATCTCCACCACCCAGCCGTAGCCCGCTTCGGGCTGCGTCGGGTCCAGGTAGTTGTCGGTGGTCTCCTCGCAGGTCAGGTAGGTGCCCCAGGGCGTCTTGCCGCTGGCGCAGTTGTTCAGGGTGCCGACGACGGTGGCGCCCACCGCGGCGGCGGCCGGGCCGCCCACGGCGTACGTGGAGTTGCCAGAGTAGCGCTTGTTGTACGGCGAGCCCTGCTTCACGGCCCACTGGCCGCCGGCCTGCGCCACCTCGACCACGGACACGCCGACCGAGGACAGGGCGATCGCCTTCTGTTCCGCGGTGGCGGTGGCGGCGTCGTAGGTGCCGCTGGCGAACAGCACGCGCAGGTCGGGCGCCTCGTGGTTGATCGCCAGCAGGCCGCCCTGGTTGGGGTCCACGCCGGGGAGCGGGAAGAAGTGCATGCCGTCGTGGTTGCCGCCCGCGACCTGCTCGTAGCCGGCGGCGTCGAGGAACGTGCCGGTGAACGGCGCGGCGCCCGCGACCACGGCGTCGCCGGCCGCGAACAGCACTTCGGCCGTGTAGCCCTCGGGGACATAGACCTGGTCGCCCACGGTCGCCGGGATGCCCTTGAAGCTCACGGCGTAGTTCACCGCATCCAGGGTCTGGCCCGGGGTGGTGACGGGGGCCGCGACGGCATCGCTGCTGCCGCCGCCGCCGCCGCCGCCGCAGGCGGCCAGCAGCGGGCTGCCGAAAGCGGCGGCCAGCGCCGCGCCGAAGCCACCGCGCAGCAGGGTGCGGCGCGGCAGTGCGGCCTGGCGCAGCACGTCTTCCATCATCTGGCCGGGCACGTCCGGCAGGGCCTTGCGGGCGCGCGATTCGGCGCGGTAGTCGTCAGTCAGGTGGGACATCGATTCGTTCCTTGCAGTACTCGGTGTTGTGCTGGGTCAGCGGCCGAGAGCGTAGGAACGGGCGATGAAGAATTGATGACTCGGGAATGCCCGAGCGCGGTGGCATGCCACCGCGGTGGTTTCACACTCCGGTCATCGCCGCGTGATGTCGCGGCGGACATGGGATCAGGGCGCGGGTTCCGCGCCCAGGTGCCCCAGCGGCAGGCTGCTGCTGGCCTTGACCTCGCCCAGCGAGAAGCTGGTGTGGATGTCCTTCACGTTGGGCAGGTTGATCAGCACCTTGCGCGCGAACTGCGAAAAGGCGTCCAGGTCGCTGGACACGACCTGCAGCTCGAAGGTGCCCGCGCCGCTGATGTAGTGGCAGGACACGATCTCGGGGATGCGGCGGATCGCCTCCTCCATCTCGCGCGTGCGCTCGCCCGTGTTGCGGTCCGCGTCCAGCCGCACGAAGGCCAGCACGCCCAGCCCGATCCTGTGGCGGTCGATCTCGGCGTGGTAGCCCTTGATGTAGCCGGCCTCCTCCAGCGCGCGCACCCGCCGCCAGCAGGGCGCGGCCGAGAGGCCCACGCGCTGGGCCAGTTCGGCGTTGGTCAGGCGCGCGTCGGCCTGCAGCTCTAGCAGGATGCGCAGGTCGAACTTGTCGAGTCTTTCCATGATTGGGCGATTTGAGAGCAATCCTTTCTCATCCTAGCCCGATCCGGGCATCAAAAGCAAAGACATATCTGGGCTGGTTGCATACACTTTGCTGCTTAGCCCCGGAGACAAGCCAAAGTGAACGCCCCCCTGCCCGAACACATCCGCAAGGCGCTCGAGACCGTCACGCTCGACGACAAGTACTCCCTCGATTACGGGCGTGCCTTTATGAGTGGCGTGCAGGCCCTGGTCAAGCTGCCCATGCTGCAGCGCCAGCGCGATGCCCTGGTGGGCAAGAACACCGCCGGCTTCATCAGCGGCTACCGCGGTTCGCCCCTGGGCGGCTACGACCAGGCGCTGTGGAAGGCCAAGAAGTACCTGCAGGCGCAGAACGTGGTGTTCCAGCCGGGCGTGAACGAGGAACTGGCCGCCACCGCCCTCTGGGGCACGCAGCAGCTCGGGTTCGCGCCCCGGGACCAGCAGAAGTTCGACGGCGTGTTCGGCATCTGGTACGGCAAGGGCCCGGGCGTGGACCGCTGCTCCGACGTCTTCAAGCACGCCAACATGGCCGGCACCACGCCCTGGGGCGGCGTCATCGCGGTGGCGGGCGACGACCACGTGGCCAAGAGCTCCACGGCGGCCCACCAGAGCGACCACATCTTCAAGGCCTGCGGACTGCCGGTGTTCTTCCCGACCACGGTGCAGGAGATCCTGGACCTGGGCGTGCACGCCTTCGCCATGAGCCGTTACGCCGGCGTGTGGACCGGCATGAAGACCATCCAGGAGATCGTCGAATCCAGCGCCACCGCCATGATCGACCCCGAGCGGGTGCAGGTGGTGCTGCCGCAGGACTTCGCCATGCCGCCCGGCGGCGTGCACATCCGCTGGCCGGACCACGCGCTGGAGCAGGAGGCGCGCCTGTTCGACTACAAGTGGTATGCCGCGCTGGCGTACGTGCGGGCCAACCGCCTGAACTACAACGTGATCGAGGGGCCGAACGACCGCTTCGGCATCATCGCCAGCGGCAAGGCCTACAACGACACCCGCCAGGCGCTGGCCGACCTGGGGCTGGACGACGAGACCTGCCGCCGCCTGGGCATCCGCCTGCACAAGGTGACGGTGGTGTGGCCGCTGGAGGCGCAGATCACGCGCGAGTTCGCCGCCGGCCTGCGCGAGATCCTGGTGGTGGAGGAAAAGCGCCAGGTCATCGAATACCAGCTGAAGGAAGAGCTGTACAACTGGCGCGCCGACGTGCGGCCCACGGTGGTGGGCAAGTTCGACGAGGCCGACGGCGACTTCAACGGCGGCGAATGGTCCCGCCCCAACCCCACCGCCAACACGCTGCTGCGCGCCAACGCCGACCTGTCGCCGGCCCTGATCGCGCGTGCCATCGCCCGGCGGCTGCGCAAGCAGGGCCTGGACGCCGACACGCTGGCGCGCATCGACGCGCAGCTGGCCATCCTGGAGGCCAAGGAGCGCTCGATGCAGGTGCTGGAGGTCAAGGCCGACCGCCAGCCCTGGTTCTGCTCCGGCTGCCCGCACAACACGTCCACCGTGGTGCCGGAAGGCTCGCGCGCGATGGCCGGCATCGGCTGCCACTTCATGGCCACCTGGATGGACCGCGCCACCGTCGGCTTCACCCAGATGGGCGGCGAAGGCGTGCCCTGGGTCGGCCAGGCGCCCTTCACCGGCGAGAAGCACGTGTTCGCCAACCTGGGCGACGGCACCTACTTCCACAGCGGCCTGCTGGCGATCCGCCAGTCGATCGCCTCGGGCGTGAACATCACCTACAAGCTGCTGTACAACGACGCGGTCGCGATGACCGGCGGCCAGCAGGTGGGCGAGCGGCCCGAGGGCCATTCCGTGCTGCAGATCGCGCAGAGCCTGGTGGCCGAGGGCGTGCGCAAGCTGGTGGTGGTGACCGACGAGCCCGAAAAGTACACGGTGGCCAAGCTCCCGCCCGGCGTGGCCGTGGAGCACCGCGACCAGCTCGATCGCATCCAGCGCGAGTTCCGCGAGCTCGAGGGCACCACGGGCATCATCTACGACCAGACCTGCGCCACCGAGAAGCGCCGCCGCCGCAAGCGCGGCACCCTGGTCGACCCGGCGGTGCGCGTGGTCATCAACGACCTGGTGTGCGAAGGCTGCGGCGACTGCGGCGTGCAGAGCAACTGCCTGTCGGTCGAGCCGCTGGAGACCGAGTTCGGCCGCAAGCGCACCATCAACCAGAGCACCTGCAACAAGGACACCAGCTGCCTGAAGGGCTTCTGCCCGAGCTTCGTCACCGTCGAAGGCGGCAAGCTCAAGGGCAAGGCGAAGTCCAAGGCGGCCGCGCCCGCGGCATGGGACGAGCTGCCCGAACCGACGCTGCCCGAACTGCAGGGCGCCTACGGCATCGTGGTCGCCGGCGTCGGCGGCACGGGCGTGATCACCATCGGCCAGCTGCTGGGGATGGCCGGTCACATCGAGGGCAAGGGCATCGTCACCCAGGACGCAGCCGGCCTGGCGCAAAAGGGAGGCGCGACCTGGAGCCACGTGCTGATCGGCCGCAGCCCGGACGAGATCCACACCACCCGGGTGGGCATGGCGGCCGCCGACCTGATCATCGGCTGCGACCCCATCGTGGTGGCCGGCAAGGAGACGGTGCTGCGCATGCGCGAGGGCCGCACCCACGTCGCGCTCAACTCGCACAGCTCGCCGACGGCGGCCTTCGTGAAGAACGCCGGCTGGGCCAATCCCGCCGAGGCCTGCACGGCCGAGATCGCCAAGGCCGTGGGCGTGCAGGGCGTCGGCGCGTTCAACGCCGATGCCGCGGCCACCCGCCTGATGGGCGACAGCCTGTACGCCAACCCGATGCTGCTCGGCTACGCCTGGCAGAAGGGCTGGGTCCCGCTGGGCCTGGAGTCGCTGGTGCGGGCCATCGAGCTCAACGCCGTGGCGGTCGACAACAACAAGGCCGCCTTCGAATGGGGCCGCCGCGCCGCGCACGACCCGGTGCGCTTCGAGAAGGAGCTCATGCCGGCCCAGGTGATCGAGCTGAAGAAGCGCGAAACCCTGGACAGCCTGGTGGCCCGCCGCGTGGAGTTCCTCACCGCCTACCAGAACGCCGCCTATGCCCGCGAGTACCAGGCCTTCGTCGAGAAGGTCCGCGCGGCCGAGGCCCCGCTGGGCAAGACGAGCCTGGCCGAGACGGTGGCGCGCTACCTGTTCAAGCTGATGGCGTACAAGGACGAATACGAGGTCGCCCGCCTGCACACGGAGACCGGCTTCCAGGAGCGCATCGCCGCCATGTTCGAGGGCGACTACAAGGTCAACTACCACCTGGCGCCGCCGCTGCTGGCCAGGCGCAACGAGAAGGGCGAGCTGGTCAAGCGCAAGTACGGCCCGGCCATGGGCGTCGGCTTCAAGCTGCTGGCCAGGCTGCGCGGCCTGCGGGGCACGGCGCTCGACCCGTTCGCCCGCACCGAGGAGCGCCGCACCGAGCGGGCGCTGATCGGCGAGTACCGCCGCAGCGTCGAGCAGGTGCTGGCGGGCCTGGCGGCGGGCAACCATGCGCTGGCCCTGGAGATCGCCGCGATCCCGGAGCAGATCAAGGGGTATGGCCACGTGAAGGACCGCAACCTGGCGGCAGCGCGCCAGCGCTGGGACATGCTGATGCAGCGCTGGCAGCAGCCGGCGCCGGCCCGCCAGGCCGCCTGAGCCCGTCGCGCCCGGCCGATCCCCCTTCCGGCCGAGTCCCGCTGAAGAGGTCCTGCGGCGGGCGCGCCTTACAATCCCGTGCTTGCGCGCCCGGCCGCAGCCCTCGGGCTGCGCGGCGGCGCGTGAACCACAAGCCACCCCGTTTTTCGCGCTGGAGCCACCGTGTTCATTTCCTCCGCTTTCGCCCAGACCGCCCCGGCCGCCGCCGGCGGCGGCGACATGCAGTCCACCCTGATGAGCATGCTGCCCCTGGTGCTGATGTTCGTCGTGCTGTATTTCGTGATGATCCGCCCGCAGATGAAGCGGCAGAAGGAGCACCGCGCCATGATCGAGGCGCTGGCCAAGGGCGACGAGGTCGCCACCGCCGGCGGCGTGCTGGGCCGGGTCACCCGCCTGGGCGAGACCTACATCGGCGTGGAAGTCGCCAACGGCGTGGAGATCCAGGTCCAGCGCAGCGCGGTGGTCCAGGTGCTGCCCAAGGGCACCCTCAAATAAGGTCTTCCAGCGCCCCGCGTTGGGCGTCGAGCGGGAACTGTCCGCGCGCTGAACGCTCCATCGGCAACGCTCAACATGAATAGATACCCGCTCTGGAAGTACGCGATCCTCGTGGTCGCCCTGGTGGTGGGGGTGCTCTACACCCTTCCGAACTTCTTCGGCGAGGCGCCTGCGGTGCAGGTTTCCTCGGCCAAGTCCACCGTCAAGATCGACGCCACCACGCAGGCGCGGGTGGAACAGGCGCTGTCCGCCGCCGGCCTGCGGCCGGAGGCGATCACGCTCGATCCCAACTCGGTCAAGGTGCGCCTGGAGAGCACCGACGCCCAGCTGCAGGCGCGCGACGCGATCCAGCGGGCGCTGGTGCCCAACCCGGACGACGCGCCCTACGTGGTCGCGCTGAACCTGCTGTCCAACACGCCCGGCTGGCTCTCCGCCATCGGCGCGGCGCCCATGTACCTGGGCCTGGACCTGCGCGGCGGCGTGCACTTCATGCTGCAGGTGGACATGCAGGCGGCCCTGACCAAGCGGGCCGAATCCCTCACCGGCGACCTGCGCACGCAGCTGCGCGAGGCCAACGTGCGGCACGCCGGCATCAACCGAAACGTCCAGCAGGTGGAGATCCGCCTGCGCGACTCGCAGAGCCTGGCCGGCGCGCAGCGGGTGATCCGCGAGCAGTTCGCCGACCTGCAGACGGTCGAACAGGCCGAGGGCACCGAGTACAAGCTGGTCGCCACGCTGCGGCCCGAGGCCGCCCGCCGGGTGCAGGAGCAGGCGCTGCGGCAGAACATCGTCACGCTGCACAACCGCATCAACGAGCTGGGCGTCGCCGAGCCGGTGATCCAGCAGCAGGGCCTGGACCGCATCGTGGTGCAGCTGCCCGGCGTGCAGGACACCGGGCGCGCCAAGGCCATCCTGGGCCGCACCGCCACGCTGGAGATGCGCCTGGTCGACGAGAGCGCCGAGGCGCGCGGCGCCGAACTGGGCACCGGGCCGGTGCCGTTCGGTTCGGAGCGCTACCTCGAGCGCGACGGCCGGGCGGTGATCGTCAAGAAGCAGGTGATCCTCACCGGAGACAGCCTGACCGACGCCCAGCCGGGCTTCGACCAGCAGACCCAGCAGCCCAAGGTCGACCTGACGGTGGACGCCAAGGGCGGCCGCATCATGCGCGACGTCAGCCGCGAGAACCTGAAGAAGCGCATGGCCATCCTGCTCTTCGAGAAGGGCAAGGGCGAGGTGCTGACCGCGCCGGTGATCCAGGGCGAGCTGGGCACCCGCTTCCAGATCTCCGGCTCGATGTCCGTCAACGAGGCCAACGACCTGGCGCTGCTGCTGCGCGCCGGCTCGCTGGCGGCGCCGATGGAGATCATCGAGGAGCTGACCATCGGTCCCAGCCTGGGCGCCGAGAACATCGCCAAGGGCTTCCACAGCGTGGCCTGGGGCTTCGGCGCCATCGTGGCCTTCATGGCCGTGTACTACATGCTGTTCGGGCTGATCTCCGGGCTGGCCCTGGCCGTCAACCTGTTGCTGCTGGTGGCGGTGCTGTCCATGCTGCAGGCCACGCTCACCCTGCCGGGCATGGCGGCCATGGCGCTGGCGCTGGGCATGGCGATCGACTCCAACGTCCTGATCAACGAGCGGGTGCGCGAGGAGCTGCGCAGCGGCGCGGCGCCGCAGGCGGCCATCCACGCGGGCTACGACCGCGCGTGGGCGACCATCCTGGACTCCAACGTCACCACGCTGATCGCCGGCCTCGCGCTGCTGGCCTTCGGTTCGGGGCCGGTGCGCGGGTTCGCAGTGGTCCACTGCATCGGCATCCTGACCTCGATGTTCTCGGCGGTGTTCTTCTCGCGCGGCCTGGTGAACCTCTGGTACGGCCGCAAGAAGAAGCTCAAGTCCGTCTCGATCGGCACCGTCTGGCGTCCCGGCGCCGACCAAGCTATAACCAAGCCGGAGTGAGGCAGGGCCCCAAGAATGGAATTCTTCAAGATCCGGCGCGACATCCCGTTCATGAAGAACGCGCTGGTGTTCAACGTGATCTCGTTCCTCACGTTCGCCGCGGCGGTGTTCTTCCTGGTGACCCGGGGGCTGCACCTGTCGGTGGAGTTCACCGGCGGCACCGTGATGCAGGTCAGCTATGCCCAGGCGGCCGACGTGGAGGGCATCCGCAAGACCGTCGCCAACCTGGGCTACTCCGACGTCCAGGTGCAGAACTTCGGCACCGCCCGCGACGTGATGATCCGGCTGCCGCCCCAGAAGGGTGTGAGTTCGGCGCAACAGAGCGACAAGGTGCTGGCGACGCTGAAGCAGACCGATCCTTCGGTCTCGCTGCGGCGCACCGAATTCGTCGGGCCCCAGGTGGGCGAAGAACTCGCCACCGACGGCTTGAAGGCGCTAGCCATGGTGGTGATCGGGATCATGATCTACCTGGCCTTCCGCTTCGAGTGGAAGTTCGCGGTGGCGGCCATCATCGCCAACCTGCACGACGTGATCATCATCCTGGGCTTCTTCGCCTACTTCCAGTGGGAGTTCTCGCTGGCGGTGCTGGCGGCGGTGCTGGCGGTGCTGGGCTACTCGGTCAACGAGTCGGTGGTGATCTTCGACCGGATCCGCGAGAACTTCCGCCGCTACCGAAAGATGAACACGGTGGAGATCATCGACAACGCGATCACCTCCACCATCAGCCGCACCATCATCACCCACGGCTCCACCCAGATCATGGTGCTGTCGATGCTGCTGTTCGGCGGCCCCACGCTGTTCTATTTCGCGCTGGCGCTGACGATCGGCATCTGCTTCGGCATCTATTCCTCGGTCTTCGTGGCCGCCGCCATCGCCATGTGGCTGGGCGTCAAGCGCGAGGACCTGGTCAAGACGGGCTCGCGCAAGGAAGACCCGAACGACCCCAACTCGGGGGCGGTGGTCTGAACGCCTGCCCGTGAGCGCGCCCCAGCCCCCCTCCCAGGCCGCGATCGCGCGACAGGCGCGCGAGCATTTCGTCGCGCAGATCGAGGGCGTGCTGCAGCCGCTGGGCGAAGCCATCCGCGCCCGGCTGTTCGAGCTGGTGGACAGCGCCACCAGCAGCCGGGACTCGCAGGAGCGCCGCGATGCGATGCTGGACTTCGACCGCCAGCGGCGCGCCTGGCAGGAAGGCACGGCCAAGGCCTGGCGCAAGGCCATGGTGCCGCCCACCGCCACGGCCCGCGTGCGGATGGAGGCGGTCAACCTCTCGCTGATCGGCGACGAGGTGGTGGAAAACAGGATCCTGGCGTCGCGAGTCGCGCTTTCGGTGCTGGAGAAGGCCACCTGGGAGCTCAACGACCTGAAGGCGCGCATGCAGCACCTGGAAGGCGCGGAGCTGGCCGGCCCCGACGTGCTGCGCGTGGAGTCCGTGACGCAGCTCATGATCGAGCAGTGGGGCGCCAACGGGCTGCAGCGGCAGGTCTGGGCCATGGTGCAGGACGTGATCGCCAGGCACATGGTCGAGAAGATGGTCGCGGCCTACCACTCGACCAACAAGTTCCTCGTCGAGCGCGGCGTGCTGCCGGACATCGACCTCAGCTCGCGCGTCAAGCGCGGCGTGTCCGCGGCGCAGCCGCGGCGGCCTGAGGCCCCGGCGAACGCAGGCGGGGGCGGTGGCGGACCCGGAGGTGGTTCGGCCGGCGGTAGCGGCGGCGGAGGCGGTGGTCAAGGCAGCGGCTTCGGCGGCGGCGGGCCCTCCACCGGCGGCTACGGTGGCGGCGGTTACGGCTCCACGGGCGGCCATTCGAGTGCCGGGGGCGGCTACGCCGGCGGCAGCAGCGGCTTCGGACCCGGCGGTGCCGGTCCATTCGGGGGCGGCGGTGGCGGCGGGGGCGGCGGGGGCGGTGGCGGTGGCGGTGGCGGTGGCGCTTCCGGGCCCGGCGGATTCGGCGGGCCCGGCACCGGCAACTCCGGCCCGGGCGGCTGGGGCGGCGGTGGGGGCGGCAGCGGCAGCGGCGGTGGGGCTGGCGGTTTCTCCGATGGAGCCGGTTCATCTTCCGGCGGCGGGAGTGGAGGCGGTTCCGGTGGCGGGAGTGGGGGCGGCTTCGGTAGCGGCGGCTCCGGTGGCGGCGCAGGTCAACGTGGTCCGGGTGGCGGTGGCGCGGAAGCCTTCGGCCCAGGCGGCGGCGGTGGTGGTTACGGCGGCGGTTCCGGCGGACCCGGCGGCGCATCCGGCGGTGGCTCCTGGGGTGGCGCAGGTGCCGGATCAGGCGGCGGTGCGGCCGGAAGTGGCGGCGCGGCCGGAGGTGGCGGAGGTGGAGGCGGCGGCAACGGCGGCTATGCCGGCGCGGGCTCCCCCGATTCCGGCGGCTCTCGCGGATCGTCCCCGGCGCGTGGCAACGCGGCAGGCGCTCCGTCCAACTACGGCGCGCAGACGCGCGGCCTGGGCGGCGGCGTGGCCGACGAGACACGCCTGATGACGTCCAGCACCCCGCTGGCACGTGCCCGCATGCGGGCCACCGGCGTGATCGGCCAGCTCAAGCGGCTGCTCACCGAGAAGGTCGGTTTCGATCCGAACCAGGCCGCGGCCCCGCCCTCGCCGGCGCTGGCCGAGGCGATGAGCCGGCACGTCACCCAGATCCAGACCCAGGTGCAGACCGAAGTCGGCGGCGACACCGCCGGCGAGGTGGTGGTCTACGACGACGCGGCGGTCGAGCGGGCCGCGGTCGACCTGCGCCAGCGCACCGGCGAGCTCAAGAAAAAGGCCGCCACCAGCAGCGAGAAGGCCACCATCGAGATCGTGGCGCTGATGTTCCAGAGCATCCTGTCCGAGGAACGTATCCCGGCCGCTGTGCGGGTGTGGTTTGCGCGCCTGCAGATGCCCGTGCTGCGGGTGGCGCTGGCCGAGCCCGAGTTCTTCGGCACGCTCCAGCACCCGGCCCGCCAGCTGATCGACCGCATGGGGTCGTGCGTGCTGGGCTTCAACGCCGCGGCGATCAACGGCAGCGCGCTGGAGATCGAGATCAAGCGCGTGGTGCAGGTGATCGAGCAGTACCCGGAGACCGGCCGGCGCGTGTTCCAGCTGGTGTACGACGAGTTCCAGAAATTCCTCTCCAAGTACCTCACCGAGAAGGGCGACACCCAGCGCCTGGTGAGTGTCGCGCAGCAGGTCGAGCAGAAGGAGACGATGGCGATCCAGTACACCATCGAACTTCGCAAGATGCTCAGCGACATCCCCGTCAGCGACGTGATCCGCGAGTTCCTGTTCAAGGTCTGGGCCGAGGTGCTGGCGGTGGCCGCGGTCAAGCACGGGCCGCAGCATGCCGAGACGGTGATGCTGAAGAAGTCGGCGGCCGACCTGGTGTGGTCGGCCAGCGCCAAGCCCAACCGGGTGGAGCGCGCGAAGGTGATCCAGGAGCTGCCCGCGCTGCTGGAGCGGCTGCGCAAGGGCATGACGCTGATGGGCCTGCAGGGCGCAGACCAGGAGAACCACATCAAGGTCATCGGCGACACGCTCGCCGACGCCTTCATGTCCAAGACGGAATCCATCCCGCAGCAGCAGATCGATGCCATCGGCAAGCGGCTGGAGAACCTCGAAGACTTCATCGCCGACGATCCTTCCGTCGAGCTGGAGCTGGACCAGGAGGCGCTGGAGATGATGCTGGGCATCGACGCCTCCATGATCGAGGTGGTGACCGACGGCGGCTCCAAGCCCAGCGACGCCATGCTGGCCTGGGCGGCCGAGCTGCAGCAGGGCAACTGGTTCACGCTGGACCACAACGGCAAGGTGCACCAGGTGCAGTACGTCTGGTGCAGCCAGCGCGGCCAGCTGCATCTGTTGGCCTCGTCGGAAGGCCGCAGCTTCCTGATCCAGCTGCGTCGACTCGCCTCCTACCTGCAGGCCGGGCTGCTGCTGCCCGCCGAAGAGGAAGCGCTCACCGTGCGCGCCACCCGCGAAGCACTGGCCAAGCTGGACGCGAACCCGGAACGCCTGCTGGCCTGAGCGCTTTCGGCGCCCGGAAAACAAAGGCCCGCATCGCGGGCCTTTTGCTTGCTGGGGGTGGGCTCTTTAGTGGGCCAGGCGCCCCGCGGTGTCGTCGCACAGTTCATCGAGGACCAGCGCATCGGGCTCGCGGCCCATGCTCCAGTAGACCATCAGCACGATGATCTTCAGGTCGTCGATCGACACCGGGTCGCCGGGCGCGGCCATCGCGCGGTCCAGCACGATCTCTCGCATCGCCGGGGGCATGACGCCGGCCGATTCGAGGAAGCTCACGAAGCCCAGGCACTGCGCGCCCAGGTGGTCCTGTTCGGCCACCGAATAGACCCGCATGCTGTCGGGCGAGGGCGCCGCCGGCGGGGGATCGGGGAGCTGGGTGCTCTGGGCCGCGAAGTTCAGGCCGTCGAGCCAGGCGAGCGCCTGCTGGATCTCTTCGGCCTCGAAGCCCTGGGCACTGAGCTTGCGACCCAACTGGTGCAGTTCGGGGCATGCATCCCCGCGCCAGTAGTTCTCATAAACAAACACCAGCACTTCAAACATGCAGGGCAATATAGCCCAGAACCGGTGCGCATTTGGGGACGATTTTCGGCGCCGTGTTGCGCTTGCGCGTCGTGAAGCGCTGCGGCCTTCAACCGCGTTCGAGGCGCTGGAACAGTCCGCCGGGCAGGCGGGCGACGTGGCCCTCGAGCTCCATCTCCAGCAACTGCGCCTGCAGGTCGGCAGCCGACGTGCCGGTGCGCGCGATCAGGGCATCGAGCCCCACGGGGTCGTGGCCCAGCGCCTGCAACAGGGAAGTCTCCTTGACTGGGGCAGCAGGGACCGCCGCCAGACGAGGGTGGTGAGCGCGCGTTGCTGGCGCCAGTTCCTCCAGCACGTCCTGCGCCGTCTCCACCAGCTTGGCGCCCTGCCGCAGCAGCTCATGGCAGCCGCGCGCCTGCGGCGAGTGGATGGAGCCCGGCACGGCGAAGACCTCGCGGCCCTGCTCCGCGGCCATCCGCGCCGTGATCAGCGAGCCGGAGCGAACCGCCGCCTCGACCACCAGCGTGCCCTGGCCCAGCGCCGCGATGATTCGGTTGCGCTGCGGGAAGTTCTCGGACAGGGGCGGCGTGCCCAGGGGGTACTCGGAGACGATCAAGCCCTGCCCCGTGATGCGGTGGGCCAGGTCCCGGTGCTGGCTCGGGTACACGCGGTCCAGCCCGGTGCCGACCACGGCGATGGTCGCGATTTGCCCCGGCGGCGAACCTTCCAGCGCGCCCTCGTGCGCCGCGGCGTCGATGCCCAGCGCCATGCCCGAAACCACCGTCCAGCCAGCCTGCGCGAAGGTGCGCCCGAACTGCTGGGCGTTGGCCCGCCCCTGCGGTGTCGGATTGCGGCTGCCGACGATGGCGATCGCCTGCGGCCATTGCACCTTCGCAACGCCCTGGACGTACAGCATCAGCGGCGGGTCTTCGGTCTGCAGCAGCGCCTGGGGATAGGCGGGGTCGGCCAGGGTGAGCAGCCGGCGCGAGCCATCGCTGTCTTGCTGCAGCCAGTCCCAGGTGACGTCGACTTGGGCGGCCCAGCCGTCCGGCTCGGCTCGCAGGGCCTGGACCTGGGCGGGCCCCGCCACCGTGGCGAGCGCTTCCGGGTCCTGCGCGAAGACCTGCTGCGGCAGCCCGAAGGCAGCGAGCAGGCGCCGCGCGCTGCCGCGGCCCACGCCCGGCGTCAGCGCCAGGCGCAGCCAGGCGGCCAGCTCGTCGCGCTCCATGGCGCGGGGATCAGCGCGGGTTGACGACGCGGTCGCCGACCTTCACGCCCTCGGGGGTCTCCAGGATCAGGGCGTAGGAAAGCCGCTCGAACGGGCGGAACACCATCATCAGGCCGTTGCGCTCGTCGGGCAGCTTGATCTGGGTGCGCTCGCCGGGCTGCGAGCGGTCGACGAGGCTCGCCCCGGCCTTCTGGATGGCCAGCACGTGGCCGGCGGTCAGGCCGTCGGCCGTGCCCTTGTTGATGACCACCACCTGGTTCTGGCCGGCCAGCGCGACGGCATCGCCGTACATCGAGACCACCATCGCGCCTTCGACCGGGCCTTCCGGCGCGCGCGGCGTGTAGCTCACGAGCTGGCGGCCGGGTTCGGGCATCAGCCGGTCGCCCACGCGCATCTCGCTGCGCGCGGAGACCACGTCGAGCGTGGCCGGCACTGCCGTGGCGCGCGTCTCGCCGCCGGAGGTGAGCACGGTTTCGCTGCCCTCCCCGCGCACGAGCAGCGCCTTGCCCAGGTACTGCGCTTCATAGCCCAGCACCGCCTTGGTGATGGGATGCCGCAGCGGCGTGGCGGTGCGGAAGACGCGGAATTCCTCGCTGGGCCCGGTGGCGCGCGTGGCCAGTTGCGTGCCGTCGCTGCCGCGGGCGTAGATGCGGTCGCCCCGGGTGATCAGCACCCGCGCGTCGGGCGCCGCCACGATGCGCGGGGCGAGCTCGAGGGTGTTGCCTTCCAGGATCACCGGCTCGGCCAGGAAGGGCTCGATCAGGTGGCTCTGCAGCGTGGGCAGGGCGCCGTCGGCCAGCGCCTGGACGCGCACCCGCGGCGAGACGCGGATGGTCTCGGTGGGCACCTGGCCGCCCTGCGCCACCCGCAGGCGGGCGCGGTCGCCGAGCTTCTCCAGCACGAGCTGCTGGCCGGGGTAGATGCGGTGCGGGTTGCGCACGTCGTCCATGTTCATGCCCCACAGCTCGGGCCAGCGCCACGGACTGTTGAGGTACATGCGGGAGATGGCCCACAGCGTGTCGCCGGACTTGACGGTGTAGGTGTCGGGCGCGTTGGGCGCGAGCTCGCTCAGCGGCACGCCGGCCTGGGCCACCTGCTCGGCCGTCGAGCGCTGCGCCGGCGAGACCGGCTGGGCGGCGGCGGGCAGCGCGGCCAGCACGGTGACGGCCAGCAGGGCCACGAGCCCCAGGGCGAACGGCGGGACGACGGCCACGGCCTCACGTTGCTTCATCATGAGCACTCTCCTCCTCGTAACGGAACTTGACAATCCACTGTCGATTCTGCGTTCAAGCCCTTGATTGGGCAACGTTTATGGCCACGCCCATCGGCCGCCATCCGCAAAAGTGGCGAAAATAGCGACAGCCTTCACCGTTCGCCATGGCCCTTCTCCCCATTCTTTGCTATCCCGACCCGCGCCTTCACACCGTCGCCAAGCCGGTGCAGGCGGCGGACGCCCGCATCCGCCAGCTGGTGGCCGACATGCTCGAAACCATGTACGACGCCAACGGCATCGGACTGGCCGCGACCCAGGTCGACGTGCACGAGCGCGTCGTGGTGATCGACACCTCGGAAGAGCGCGACCAGCCGATGGTGCTCATCAACCCGGAGATCGTCTGGGCCAGCGAGGACAAGCAGCTGAATGACGAAGGCTGCCTGTCGGTTCCCGGCATCTACGACGGCGTCGAGCGCTCCACCGCCGTGCGGGTGACGGCGCTGGACGAACACGGCCAATCGCGCACGATCGAAGCCGAAGGCCTGCTGTCCGTGTGCATCCAGCACGAGATGGACCATCTGCTGGGCAAGGTGTTCGTCGAATACCTCTCGCCGCTCAAGCGCAACCGCATCAAGACCAAGATGCTGAAGTCGCGCCGCGACCCGGTGCGCGCCTGAGGACCACGCCATGCGCGGCCTGCTTGTCTCGATGTCGCTGGCAGCCCTGCTGGCCGGTTGCGCGGTCAACCCCTTCAATGCCTCGGCCCTGCAGCCCGGCGCCAGCCGCCAGGACGTGATCGGCCGGCTGGGCACGCCCACCCGTGTCGTGCCCATCACGGGCGGGGAGCGCCTGCAGTACTCGTACCAGCCCTTCGGCCGCGAGACCTGGATCGTGGACCTGGATGCGTCGGGCCGCGTGGTGCGCGCGGGCCAGGCGCTGAACACCCTGAACTTCAACCGCATCGAACCCGGCCGCTGGTCGCGGGACGACGTCGAGCGCGAGTTCGGCCCGCCGGCCCGCATCGAGGCCGTCACGAGCTGGGGCGGTCCCATCATGACCTACCGCTGGTGGGACGTGGACCGCAGCCCGATGTTCTATTGGGTCTACCTCGACCCGAGCGGCGTGGTGCGGCGTGCGCATCCGGGCATGGAGTTCGTGAACTCGCCCAACGTTCGCGACTGATGCGCGTCGCATTCGCCGGCACGCCCGACTTCGCCCGCGCCGCCCTGGAGCGGCTGCATGCCGCGGGTTTCGACATCCCGCTGGTGCTCACGCAACCGGACCGGCCCGCCCACCGCGGCATGAAGCTGCAGGCCTCGCCGGTCAAGCAGTTCGCGCAGGCGCAAGGCATCGCCGTCGCGCAGCCGCGCAGCCTGCGCATCGATGGCAAATATCCGGAGGAGGCGCAGGCCGCCCGCCAGGCGCTCGACGAGGCGCGGCCCGACGTGATGGTGGTGGCCGCATACGGCCTGATCCTGCCGCAGTGGACGCTAGCCCACCCCCGCCTGGGCTGCCTGAACATCCACGCTTCGCTGCTGCCCCGGTGGCGCGGCGCCGCGCCCATCCACCGCGCCATCGAGGCCGGCGATGCCGCCACCGGCGTGACCATCATGCAGATGGACGCCGGGCTGGACACCGGCGACATGCTGCTGGTCGAGCGGGTCGCCCTTCGCCCCGGAGACACCACCGGCACGCTTCATGACCGGCTGGCCGACCTCGGCGCGCGGCTGATCGTCGAGGCCCTCGAGATCGCGGCCTGCGGCGGCCTCACGCGCACGCCGCAGCCGGCCGAGGGCGTCACCTACGCCCAGAAGATCGACAAGGCCGAGGCCCAGGTGGACTGGTCGCAGCCCACCGCCGTGATCGAGCGGCGATTGCGCGCCTTCGATCCGTTCCCGGGCGCGTCCAGCCGTCTTGGCGACGAAACCCTCAAGCTGTGGCGCGGACAAGTGGTGGGCGAGCGCAGCGCGGCGCAGCCCCCCGGCACGGTGCTGGTCGCCGGCCCCGAGGGCATCGACGTGGCAACGGGCGACGGCGTGCTGCGCCTCACCGAGTTGCAACGCCCTGGCGGCAAGCGCCTGCCCGCCGCCGACTTCCTGCGCGGCGCCACGCTGGCGCCCGGCGCCCGTTTCGGAGCGGCACCGCCTTGATGTTCCTGGTGGGGGCGCTGCGACGGCACCGCGAATTCCGTGTCGGCATGCGGACCATGGCGCCCCAGGCGCCCGGCGTCGCGGCCTGGGGCCTGATGACGGGCGTGGCCATGGTGAAGTCCGGCCTGTCGACCGCCGAGTCCACCCTGATGGCGCTGCTGGTGTTCGCCGGCAGTTCGCAGCTCGCGTCGCTGCCGCTGATCATCGCCGGCGCCCCCGCGTGGGTGATTCTGGCCACGGGCTTCTGCGTCAACCTGCGCTTCGTGGTGTTCAGCCTGCACCTGCGGCCTTACCTGGTGCACCTGCCGCTGTGGCAGCGGCTGGCGCACGGCTACGTGACGGCCGACATGAGCTACGCCATCTTCACGAGCCGGTTCCCGGTGCCGGCCACCGACGCGGCCGGCCGGCAGGCGCAGGAGTCCTTCCTGGCCGGCAACTGCGCCGTCAACTGGAGCAGCTGGGTCGGCGCCAGCCTGCTGGGCATCGCGCTGGCCAACTTCATCCCCACGACCTGGGGCCTGGGCTTCGCCGGCATCCTGTGCCTGGTGGGCATCCTCTGTTCGCTGGCCACCACGCGGCTGCGCATCGTCTCGGCCGTGGTCGCGAGCGTCGCCGCCATCGCGGCGTATGCCCTGCCCCTCAAGCTCAACATCGTCGTCGCGATCGCGGTGGCCGTGCTGCTGTGCATGACGCTGGAACGCTTGCCGCCCAATCGCCCGCGCGGCCAGGAGGTGCTCGAGTGAGCGACCTCTGGACGCTGGCCGTGATCGTGGGCCTGGCGGCCGTCACGGTCGTGGCGCGCAGCTTCTTCTTCATCTCCAGCCGCCCCTGGGCGCTGCCGCGCTGGGCCGAGCGCGGCCTGCAGTACGCGCCCATCGCCGCGCTGGCCGCGGTCGTCGTGCCCGAGGTGGTGATGAGCCAGGGCCAGCTCATCCAGGGCTGGGACGCGCGCGTGTTCGGCGCGCTGGCCGGCGGCGCGGTCTTCTTCTGGCGCCGCAGCGTGCTGGCCACGATCGCCGCGGGAATGGCCGTGTACCTGCCTCTGCACCTGGGCCTGGGCTGGTAGCGCCAACGGGCCACAGCGGCCGCCGCACGGTGCCCCGCTGCCTACAATCGCCGGTCCTCTTTACAGCGAACCTCCGCGATCCCATGAACGTCCTGCGCTTTTCCGATCTGTGTGCCTCGGGCCAGGTGGCCGGCCGCCGCGTCTTCATCCGCGCCGACCTCAACGTGCCGCAGGACGACCAGGGACGCATCACCGAGGACACGCGCGTGCGCGCCTCCGTGCCCTGCATCCGCATGGCGCTGGACGCCGGCGCGGCGGTCATGGTCACCTCGCACCTGGGCCGGCCCACCGAAGGCCAGTTCAAGCCCGAGGACTCGCTCGCCCCGGTGGCCGAGCGCCTGTCGCAGCTGCTCGGCCGGCCGGTGCCGCTGAAGGCCGGCTGGGTCGACGGGGTGGACGTCAAGCCCGGCGACGTCGTGCTGCTGGAGAACTGCCGCGTCAACAAGGGCGAGAAGAAGAACGACCCGGCGCTGGCCCAGAAGATGGCCGCGCTGTGCGACGTGTTCGTGCACGACGCCTTCGGCACCGCGCACCGCGCCGAAGCCTCCACCTACGGCATCGCCCAGTACGCCAAGGTGGCCTGCGCCGGCCCCCTGCTGGCGGCCGAGATCGACGCCATCACGCGCGCGCTGGCCCAGCCCCGGCGCCCGCTGGCCGCCATCGTGGCGGGCTCCAAGGTGTCGACCAAGCTCACCATCCTGAAGTCGCTGTCGAAGAACGTCGATCAGCTGATCGTCGGCGGCGGCATCGCCAACACCTTCATGCTGGCCGCGGGCCTCCCGATCGGCAAGTCGCTGGCCGAGCCCGACCTGGTGGGCGAAGCCCGCGCGGTGCTGGAGGCGATGAAGGCGCGCGGCGCCGAGGTGCCGGTGCCCACCGACGTCGTCACCGCCAAGACCTTCGCCGCCGACGCGCCGGCCACGGTGAAGAACGCCGCGGACGTGGAAGCCGACGACCTGATCCTCGACATCGGCCCGCAGACCGCGCAGCGCCTGGCCGCGCAGCTGAAGGCCGCCGGCACCATCGTCTGGAACGGCCCGGTGGGCGTGTTCGAGTTCGACGCTTTCGCCAAGGGCACCGAGACCGTGGCGCGCGCCATCGCCGAGTCCTCCGCCTTCAGCATCGCCGGCGGCGGCGACACGCTGGCGGCGATCGCCAAGTACGGCATCGAGAAGGACATCGGCTACATCTCCACCGGCGGCGGCGCGTTCCTCGAGGTGCTGGAAGGCAAGACACTGCCGGCCTTCGAGATCCTGGCAAAGCGCGCGGCCGGCTGACGCCGTAACCGCCGTGTAACCGCGGCCGCGGCGGCATGTGAGAATGCCGCCCACCTTTCACCGCCAGGAACGCCCATGGCCCGTCGCGCCACCAAGATCGTCGCCACCCTCGGCCCCGCCTCCAGCGATCCCAAGCTGCTCGAACAGATGATCCGGGCCGGCGTCAACGTCGTGCGCCTGAACTTCAGCCACGGCAAGTCGCAGGACCACATCGACCGCGCCACGCTGGTGCGCGAGGCCGCGCAGCGCGCCGGCCGCGAGGTGGCCATCATGGCCGACCTGCAGGGACCCAAGATCCGCGTCGGCAAGTTCGCCGAAGGCAAGGTGCTCCTGGAGCCCGGCATGAAGTTCGTGCTCGATGCCTCGCGAACCGAGCTGGGCAACCTCGAAGGCGTGGGCCTGGACTACAAGGAGCTGCCGCGCGACGTGCGCGCCGGCGACACGCTGCTGCTCAACGACGGCCTGATCGTGATGACGGTCGACGAGGTCAGGGGCGAGCAGGTCCACACCACCGTCAAGCTGGGCGGCGAGCTGTCCAACAACAAGGGCATCAACAAGCAGGGCGGCGGGCTGTCGGCCCCGGCGCTGACGGCCAAGGACATGGAGGACATCCGCACCGCCATGAGCTTCCAGGCCGACTACGTGGCGGTGAGCTTCCCCAAGACCGCCACCGACATGGAGATGGCGCGCCAGTTGTGCAACGTGGCGGGCGCCGAGTACCGGCACAAGCCGGGCCTGATCGCCAAGATCGAGCGCGCCGAGGCCATCCCCAACCTCGAGTCCATCCTCAAGGCCAGCGACGGCGTCATGGTCGCGCGCGGCGACCTGGCGGTGGAAGTGGGCAACGCCGCGGTGCCCGCGCTGCAGAAACGCATGATCCGGATGGCCCGCGCCTGCGACAAGGTCGTGATCACCGCCACGCAGATGATGGAGTCCATGATCACGAATCCGGTGCCCACCCGCGCCGAGGTCAGCGACGTCGCCAACGCAGTGCTGGACGGCACCGACGCGGTGATGCTCAGCGCCGAGACCGCGGCCGGCAAGTACCCGCTGGAGACCATCATCGAGATGGCCAACATCTGCGCCGAGGCCGAGATGGCCGAGGACGTGAAGCTGGACGCCGACTTCAGCGGCATGGAGTTCTCGCGCATCGACCAGTCGATCGCCATGGGCGCGCTGTTCACCGCCCACCACCTGGGCTGCAAGGCGATCGTGGCGCTCACCGACTCGGGCTCCACCGCGCTCTGGATGAGCCGCCATCCGATCCACATCCCGATCTATGCGCTCACGCCCAAGCTGGTCACGCAGCGCAAGATGGCCCTGTACCGCAACGTGCGGCCGCTGCTGATGGACCAGAGCGCAGAGCGCGACACGGCCCTGGGCGATGCCGAGGCGCACCTCAAGAAGCGCGGCATCGTCGCTTCCGGCGACATCTACGCCATCACCTGTGGCGAACCGATGGGCGCGCCGGGCGGCACCAACATGCTCAAGATTTGCCGGGTGGCCTGAAAGGGCCAGTGCCGCGGCGCAGGCGCGACCTGGTCCCGGCCCCGGGGGCCAGGCCCAGCCGCTAGAATTTTCAGCAGTCGCCGCGCGAACGGTCTCGTTCGCGCGCGCCACAGCTTTACCCACTACAGGACTTCACCCATGCCCCTCGTTTCCATGCGCGAACTGCTGGACCATGCCGCCGAGAACGGCTATGGCATCCCGGCCTTCAACGTCAACAACCTGGAGCAGGTCCAGGCCGTCATGGAGGCCGCCAAGGAAACGTCGGCCCCGGTGATCCTCCAGGCCAGCGCCGGTGCCCGCAAGTACGCCGGCGAGCCCTTCGTCAAGCACCTGATCCAGGCCGCGCTCGAGGCCTACCCCGAGATCCCGCTGGTGATGCACCAGGACCACGGCCAGAGCCCCGACGTCTGTGCCGGTGCCATCAAGCTCGGCTTCTCCTCCGTGATGATGGACGGTTCGCTCGAGGCCGACGGCAAGACCATCGCCAGCTACGACTACAACGTGGACGTCACCCGCAAGGTGGTCGACCTGGCGCACAAGCTGGGCGTCACCGTCGAGGGTGAGCTGGGCTGCCTGGGCTCGCTGGAGACCATGAAGGGCGACAAGGAAGACGGCCACGGCACCGACGCGACGATGACGCGCGAGCAGCTGCTCACCGACCCGGAGCAGGCCGCCGACTTCGTCAAGAAGACGCAGCTGGACGCCCTGGCCATCGCCATCGGCACCAGCCACGGCGCCTACAAGTTCACCCGCAAGCCCACCGGCGACATCCTGGCGATCGACCGCATCAAGGAGATCCACCGCCGCATCCCCAACACCCACCTGGTGATGCACGGGTCCTCCTCGGTGCCGCAGGACCTGCTGGAGATCATCCGCCAGCACGGCGGCAAGATGAAGGAAACCTACGGCGTGCCGGTCGAGGAGATCCAGGAAGCCATCAAGCATGGCGTGCGCAAGATCAACATCGACACCGACATCCGCCTGGCGATGACGGGCGCGGTGCGCAAGTTCCTGGCCGAGAACCCCGAGAAGTTCGACATGCGCGAGTGGATGAAGCCCGCGCGCGAGGCCGCCAAGCAGATCTGCAAGCAACGCTACATCGAGTTCGGCTGCCAGGGCCAGGCGCCCAAGATCAAGGGCCACACCCTGCAGGTCGTGGCGAAGAAGTACGAGCAGGGCGAACTGGCGCAGACGGTGAACTGAGCCGACCGCCCCCGCTTGCGATAATCAGTGGCCCGCCTCGTCGCGGGCCATTTTCTTTTTCCCACCCGCCGCCATGACGACCGCCCTGCACACCTCCTCGCTGACCTCCCTGCCCCTCCTGGCGCGCGGCAAGGTGCGCGACAACTACGCCGTCGGCCATGACCGCATCCTGATGGTGGCCAGCGACCGCATCTCGGCCTTCGACGTGATCATGGGCGAGCCCATCCCCGGCAAGGGCGAACTGCTGACGCAGATGGCGATGTTCTGGTTCGGCCGGCTGGCCCACCTGTGCCCCAACCACCTCACCGGCGAGCTGCCCGAGAGCGTGGTCACCTCGGCCGAGGCGCAGCAGGTGCTCGGCCGCTCGATGCTGGTGCGGCGCCTCAAGCCCATCCCGGTGGAGGCGGTGGTGCGCGGCTACCTGGCCGGCAGCGGCTGGCAGGAATACCAGCAGTCGCAGTCGGTCTGCGGGGTCGCGCTGCCCGCCGGCCTGCGCAACGCCAGCAAGCTGCCGCAGCCGATCTACACGCCGGCCGCCAAGGCCGCCGCGGGCGAACACGACGAGAACATCACCTTCGAGCGAACGGTGGAGATCGCCGGCGCCGACGTCGCGGCCCAGATCCGCGACCTCAGCCTCGCGCTCTACCAGGAGGCCGCGAAGATCGCGCTGGCCAAGGGCCTGATCATCGCGGACACCAAGTTCGAGTTCGGCCTGGACGACCAGGGCCGGGTGGTGCTGATGGACGAGGTGCTCACGCCCGACTCCTCGCGCTACTGGCCGGTGGAGGGCTATGACGACGCGCTGCGCGAAGGCCGCAACCCGCCCAGCTACGACAAGCAGTTCCTGCGCGACTGGCTCGAGCAGGTGCGCCTGCACGGCAAGCCCTGGGACAAGACCCCCCCGGCGCCGCGGCTGCCGCAGGACGTGGTGGAGAAGACCGCGGCCAAGTACCGCGAGGCGCTGGAGCGGCTGACGGCCTGAGGGCCCCCGAGGCCCAGCTGCCGGGCGACAGGCTCTGTGCTACATTTGTGGGACACGGAGCATGTCATGAGCACAGCCACGATCCGGATCGACGACGACCTGCGCGAGCGCATCGCGCGCGTGGCCGCCGCCAATGAACAGACGCCGCACAGCTTCATGGTGCGGGCGCTGGCCGAAAAGGTGGATGAGGCGGAATGGACGCTGGCGCTGCGCGATGAAGCAGCCCAGCGCCATGCGGCCGTGCTGGCGGGCGAGCCGACCGTCGAATGGCACGACATGCGCGACTGGCTCAAGCGGCGCGTCGCGGAAGGTGCGCAGAAGAAGCGCGCCAAGCCTGCCGGCAAGTGACGCGCGTCGTTCTTTCCGCCGGCGTGCGGGACGACTTCGACCGGATCTTCGACTTCCTCTTCGAGCACGCTCCGGAGACCGCAGCGCAGCGGATCGAGTCCATCGTCAACGCCATCAACGTGCTCGAGTGGAGTCCCCACATCGGCCGGCCGGCTCCGCACGGCCAGCGCGAACTGATCATCTCGACGGGGGCCAGCGGTTTCCTGGCGCTGTACCACTACGACCCGATGACCGACACGGCGCTCGTGCTGGCTGTGCGCAGCCAGCGTGAACGGGGATACAAGCGGCCCGGGGCTTAGACCCGCGCCGCGTCAGGCGGGGTTCAGCTGAGAACCACGCTCGACAACCGCCGCCGGTAGGTCGCCACCGTCGGGTCGTCCGGCGGGATCTGTCCTTCGGCCACTTTCACCCGGGGCGGCTCGATGAGCTCGAGAATGGCGATGTAGAGCTTGCGCGCGGCGTCCTCGTTCCAGGCCTTGTCGCGCATCAGGATCTCCAGCAGTTCGTCCATCGCGTCGGTCCAGCGGCGCTGGGCTACCAGCAGGCGGGCGCGGGTGAAGCGGGCCTCGAAGTCTCGCTTGCCCGCGGCGATGCGCGCGTCCTGCGCGGCCAGCGCCTGGGCCGGATCGCCCTGCGTCGCGGCGAATTCCATCGCGTCGATCGCGCGCTGCAGGAGGTCCAGGCGACGCAGGCCCGCGGCGTTGGGGGCCAGGGGCGCGAAGGCGGTCTTGGCGTCCTGCACTCGGCCGGCCAGCAGCAATGCCTTCACGTATTCGGATCGGGCATCGTCGTCCGAAGGGTTGGTGGCCACGGCGTGCTGCAGCTTTTCCAGCTGGCTTTGCGCATCGGCGGGCGCCGCTTTCTCCTCGACGAACTCCTCGTCCGCCTGCGCTTCATCGGCGGGGGGCAGGTGCTTGTCCAGGAACTGGCGCAGCTGGCCCTCGGGCAGCGCGCCCATGAAGCCGTCGACCGGCTGGCCGTTCATCAGCAGGATGCAGGTGGGGATGCTGCGGATACCGAAGGCGGCCCCCAGCTGCTGCTCCTCGTCGGAGTTGATCTTCACCAGCTTGAAGCGGCCTTCGTAGTCGATCTCCAGCTTCTCGAGGATCGGGCCGATCGCCTTGCAGGGCCCGCACCAGGGCGCCCAGAAATCCACCAGCACGGGCTGGGTCATGGAAGCGGCGATCACTTCGCTTTCGAAGTTCTCTAGGGTGACGTCGATCATGGGTGGGACTCGCAAACCTTAAAATTCGACCTTTAGGAGCAGCTCATGCCCCCGGTCCAGGTCGGCGTGGTGATGGGGTCCAGCAGTGACTGGGACACCCTGCAGCACGCAGTGCAGATTCTCCAGGAATTCGGCATCGCCCATGAGGCGAAGGTCGTCTCCGCCCACCGCATGCCGGACGACATGTTCGCGTACGCGCAGCAGGCGGCTGGCCGGGGGCTCAAGGCCATCATCGCCGGCGCCGGCGGCGCGGCCCACCTGCCGGGCATGCTCGCGTCCAAGACCACGGTGCCGGTGCTGGGCGTGCCGGTGCCCAGCCGCCACCTGCAGGGCGTGGATTCGCTGCACAGCATCGTGCAGATGCCCAAGGGCATCCCCGTCGCCACCTTCGCCATCGGCGCCGCCGGCGCGGCCAACGCGGCGCTGTTCGCCGTGGCCATGCTGGCCGCCTCGGATGAGCGCCTGCGCACCCAGCTCGAAACCTTTCGTTCCCGCCAGACCGAAGCGGCCCGGGCCATGACGGTGCCCCCCGCGGCATGAGCGCTGTCCCCGTGAAACCGCTGCCCCCGGGCGCGACCCTGGGCGTGATGGGCGGCGGCCAGCTCGGCCGCATGTTCGTGCACGCCGCCCAGCAGCTGGGCTACCGCACCGCCGTGCTCGATGCGGACGAGGCCAGCCCCGCCGGCACCGTGAGCCACCACCACGTGCGCACCGGCTACCTCGACGAAGCCGGCCTGTCGCAATTGGCCGCCGTGGCCCAGGCCATCACCACCGAATTCGAGAACGTGCCGGCGGCCGCCCTCACCCGGCTCGCGCAGCACTGCCCGGTGGCCCCCGGCGCCGACGCCGTCGCCATCGCGCAAGACAGGGCGCTGGAGAAGGCGCACTTCACCCGCTGCGGCGTGCCCTGCGCGCCGCATGCCGTGATCGAGACGCCGCAGCAGCTGCAAGCTGTCGCCGACCACCTGCTGCCCGGCGTGCTGAAGACCGCGCGCCTGGGCTACGACGGCAAGGGCCAGGTCCGCATCGCCGACCGCGAAGCCCTCGCGCGTGCCTGGGACGAGTTGAAGCGCGTCCCCTGCGTGCTCGAGAAGCTGCTGCCGCTGGCGTCGGAATGTTCCGTGGTCGTGGCGCGCGGCGCCGACGGCGAGATGGTCCACCTGCCCGTGCAGCACAACCTGCACCGTGGCGGCATCCTGGCCGTCACCGAAGTCGTCGAGGGCCGCGTCCCCGAAGCCACCGCGAAGCAGGCCATCGAGGCGACGCGCGCGATCGCCCAGGGCCTGTCGTACGTGGGCGTGCTGTGCGTGGAGTTCTTCCTGCTGCAGGACGGCTCGCTGGTGGTCAACGAGATGGCGCCGCGCCCGCACAACAGCGGCCACTGGAGCCTGGATGGCGCCGACGTCTCGCAGTTCGACCTGCAGGTGCGCGCCATGGCGGGCCTGCCCCTGGTGGCGCCGCGGCAGCACAGCGCCGCCATCATGCTCAACCTGCTGGGCGACCTCTGGTTCGCGGGCGGACGCGAACAGGCGCCGCCCTGGCGCGAGGTGCTGGCGCTGCCGGGTGCGCACCTGCACCTGTACGGCAAGACCGAGGCGCGTCCCGGCCGCAAGATGGGCCACCTGACCCTGACCGCCGCGGACGCCGCCACCGTGCGCGCAACCGCCCTGCGCGCCTGCGCCCTGCTCGGCCTGGAACCGTTCTGACGCCATGATCCGCGACCCGCGCGAGCCCACCGCCCTGCAGGACGCGGTGCGCACCCTGCAGGCCGGCGGCCTGGTCGCCTTCCCCACCGAGACCGTGTACGGCCTCGGCGCCGACGCCGCCAGCGACGAGGCCGTGGCCGGCATCTTCGCGGCCAAGGGCCGTCCCGCCGACCACCCGCTCATCGTCCACGTGCCCGACCTGCCGGCCGCCACTCACTTCGTGGCGGAGATGCCGGCCTTCGCCCGCCGCCTGGCCGAGGCGTTCTGGCCCGGCCCGCTGACGCTGATCCTGCCCCGGCGGCCCGGCGTCGCCACGGCCGCCACCGGCGGGCAGGACTCCGTCGGCGTGCGCTGCCCCGGCCACCCTGTCGCGCACGCGCTGCTGGAGGCCTGCGCGCAGGCGTCGCCGCCGGTGCTCGGCCTGGCCGGGCCCAGCGCCAACAAGTTCGGCCGCGTCAGCCCCACGACGGCGGAACACGTGCGATCGGAATTCGGCGACGCGCTGCTGGTGCTCGATGGCGGCCCCTGCGAGGTGGGCATCGAATCCACCATCGTCGACTGCACCCGCGGCCAGCCGGTGCTGCTGCGCCCCGGCGTGTTGACCACGCAGCAGATCGAGGCCGCCTGCGGCGAACGGCTGGCGCGACCGCACGAGCTGGAACAGGATGCGCCGCGCGCCTCCGGCACGCTGGAATCGCACTATGCGCCGCGGGCCCGGGTGCGGTTGATGGATGCGGCCGCCCTGCAGTCGGCGCTCGACGTGCTGGGCGAGGACGCCGCCGGCATCGCCATCTGGTCGCGCGCCATCCTGCAGACGCGCTCGGGCCGCGTGCCGCGCCGGCGCATGCCGGACGATGCGCGCGAGGCCGCGCGGCTGCTGTTCGCGGTGCTGCGCGAGTTCGACGACCAGGGCGTGCGGCTGATCTGGGTGGAGACGCCGCCGGCCGAGGCCTCGTGGGACGGCGTGCGCGACCGGCTGCAGCGCGCGGCCGCCGGCTGAGCGCTCGCTACACTACCCGCCAAGCTTTCCGACGGAGATCCCCCCATGCCTTTCCAGCGCTTGCGCCGTGCGCTGCTCGCGGCCGCCTGTGCCTTCCCGATCGTGCTGGCCGCCTGCGGCGGCGGCGACATCGTGTCGGAGTTCCGGCCCGCGCGGCTGGTGGTGTTCGGCGACGCCTTCGCCGACGCCGGCCAGCGTGGCGTGCGCTACACCATCAACGACGGCACCTCGATCAACTGGACGCAGCAGCTGGCCGCCCGCTACGGCCTGGCGGTCGCGCCCACCAGCGCCGGCGGCACCTCGTTCGCGACGGGCAGCGCGCGCGTCACGGCCAAGCCGGACGCCGGCGGCAACGCCACCACGCCCACCATCACCGAACAGATCGGCACCTTCCTCGCGTCGGCCACGCCGGCCGACAGCGACCTGCTGGTGATCAACGGCGGCGTCGCCGACATCCTGGCGCAGATGGCCGCATTCACCACCGGCGGGCAGTCGCCGGAATCGACCACCGAGGCCGTGCGCCAGGCCGGCCGCGAGTTCGGCGCGCAGGTGCGCCGGCTGGTCGATGCGGGCGCCGAACGGGTGATCGTGGTCGGGCCCTACAACCTGGGCCGCTCGCCCTGGGCCCGCAACAACGGCCAGTCGGCCTTCGTGGAGCAGCTCGCCACCGCGTTCAACAACGCCCTGCTGATCTCCATCGCGGACCTGGGCGGCAACGTGCTGTACGTGGACGCGGCGCTGCACCTGAACCTGGTGACGGCTTCGGGCCCCGCCTTCGGCTTCTCCGACGTGATCAACCTCGCCTGCAATTCGGCCGACGCGGGCCCCGGCATCGGGGTCGGCGCCGGCCAGGTCAACTCCGCCCTCTGCACGGGCGGCACCCTCGCCACCAGCGTCCCCGGCACGACGCTGTTCGCCGACTCGGTGTACCTCACGCCGGCCGGCAACGTCTCCCTGGGCAACTACGCCTTCGACCGCGCGCGCGAGCGCTGGTGATCGGCGGCGCGGCGCGACCTCAACGCTCCTGCGCTGCCCACGCCAGCAGCGCCTCGACCGCCGGCCGCAGCGCGTGCGCATTGGCATGGTTGGCGATGGCCACCACCACCCAGCGACGCCCGCCCGCGCCGTGCACGTAGCCGGCCACGCCGTACACGTCGCGCAGGCTGCCGCTCTTGAGGTGGGCCGCGGCCGTGGGCCGCGCGCGGCGCATCGTGCCGTCGACACCGGCCGCCGGCAGCGAGGCCACCAGGTCCGGCATCAGCGGCGACGCCCAGGCGTACTGCAGCAGCCGTGCGAGCTGCGCCGCCGTGGTCCGCTCGTCGCGTGACAGCCCGGAGCCGTTGTCGAAGGTGGGCAGGTCCGGCCCGATCCGCTCGCGCCACCAGCCGCGCAGCAGCTCGCGCGAGGCCTCGCGGTTGCCCTGGCCGCGCAGCTGCAGGCTGAGCGTCAGGAAGACCTGCTGCGCCATCACGTTGTTGCTGAACTTGTTGATGTCGCGCACCACCTCGGCCAGCGGCGGCGAGACGTGCTCGAACAGCGGCACCATGCCGGCGGGCACGCGCCCTTCGCGCACCTGGCCGGCCAGCGTGCCGCCCATTTCCTGCCAGAGGCCGGCGATCGCCCGCGCCGCGTGGCTCGCCGGGTCGGCGAACGCGACTGCCCAGGTGCGCTCGCCGCAGGCCGCCGGGTAGCTGCCGTTCCAGCGGGGCCGCAACGGATCGCTGAAGTCGGGCCGCAGGGCGGTTCGCCAGTCGCCGCATTCGCCCGTCGACAGTGGCAGCTGCAGCGGCCACTCCACGCCCGCCAGCGGCGGATCGGCGGCCACGCGCGCCTGTCCCGCCGCGACCTGCGGCGTGAAGGTGAGCACCAGCGAGCGGAAGTTCAGCAGCAGCGCGTCGGGCGCCGCGTTGTAGGGCCGCAGCGGCTCGCCATCGAAGGCGGCCGGGTCGGTGCCCAGGGGCTCGAAGGCGCTGCGATCCAGCAGGATGTCGCCGGCGATCCGGTCGATGCCCATCGCGCGCAGCCGGCGCAGCAGCAGCCACAGGCGTTCGAGCACCAGCTTGGGATCGCCCTGGCCCTTGACGTAGAGGTTGCCCTGCAGCGTGCGGTCGATGATCGGCCCGTCCACATACACCGGCGTCGACCAGGTGTAGGCGGGCCCCAGCAGTTCGAGCGCGGCGAAGGTGGTCGCCAGCTTGGCGATCGAGGCCGGGTTCACCGCCTCCTGCGCGCGGTGGCTCAGCCGTGGCGGCACCGCGGGGTCGACGTCGGTGACCAGCAGGGTGACCGCGTCTCGCGGCAGGCGGGCGCGCGCCAGGGCCGCCTCGACCTCCGCCGGCAGGGGTTGCGCCGCCACGGCACCGCCGCAGTACACGAAGGCGGCCAGGAGCAGCAGTAAACGCATCGGTGGATTATCCCGGGCTCGATAATGGGCGGCTTCCCGCCTGCCACCTCCGCCTGCACCTCCTTCCCTGTGAACCTGCTCGCCTTCGACACCAGCACCGAGGCCATGAGCATCGCCGTCGCCCACGGCGATGCGCCCGTGCTCGAGCTGCGCGGCAAGGGCGGCGCCCAGGCATCGGCCACGCTCATCCCGCAGGCCATGGACCTGCTGGCCCAGGCCGGCCTCGCGCTGGCGGAGCTGGACGCGATCGTTTTCGGCGCCGGTCCCGGCTCCTTCACCGGCCTGCGCACCGCCTGTTCGGTGGCGCAGGGCCTGGCGCTGGGCGCGGGCGTGCCGGTGCTGCCGGTCGAAACCCTGATGGCGGTCGCCGAAGAAGCGCGCCGCCTGGTGGGCGCCACCGAGGTGCTGGCGCTGCTGGATGCGCGCATGGACGAGGTGTACGCGGCGCACTACCGGCACGACGGCGTGCTGTGGCGGCGGCAGGGCGAGATCGCGCTGGAGGCGCCCGAAGCGGTGCAGGTGCCGCCGGGCTGCTGGGTGGCGGGGAACGCCTTCGCCGCCTACCGCACGCGGCTGCCGATGGACAGCGCCCAGGCCGTCATCACCGTGCCGAGGGCGTCGGCCCTGCTGAGGCTGGCGCCGGCGCTGCTGGCGGCCGGCCAGGGGCGGGCGGCCGACCAGGCGCTGCCGCTCTACGTGCGCGACAAGGTCGCCCAGACCACCGCCGAACGCGACGCGATCCGCGCGGCGGCCACCGCGGCAGCCGCGCAGGACAGAATGACGCCATGAGCGCCGTCCTGGACACCCGCGAGGCGGGCTTCGAACCCATGACCGAGTCGCGCCTCGGCCAGGTGCTGCCGATCGAGCGCGGCGCCTACGAACACCCCTGGACGGCCGGCAACTTCGCCGACTCGCTGCGCGCCGGCTACGAGGCGCAGCTGCTGTGCGCGGGCGAAGACGTGCTGGGCTACTTCGTCGCCATGAAGGGCGTGGACGAGGTCCACCTGCTGAACCTCACCGTGGCGCAGCCCTGGCAGGGCCAGGGCTGGGGCCGGCTGATGCTGGACGCGCTGGCCACCTGGGCGCGCCGCCAGGGCGCGCAGTGGCTCTGGCTGGAAGTGCGCGTGGGCAACGTGCGGGCCCAGAAGGTCTACGAGAGCAGCGGCTTTCGCCGGGTCGGCCAGCGCAAGGCCTACTACCCGGCGGCCGGCGGCCTGCGAGAGGACGCCATCGTGATGAGCCTGAAGCTGTGACGCTGCACCTGGACCCGCGCCGCATCGCGATGCTGCAGGAGATGGGCCTGCGGCTGCTGCCGCCCATGGGGGCCGCGCCGGAGGTTGCCATCGCCGAACCCGAGGCCATCGAAGTCGCGGCCGTTGAAGTCGCGGCACGCGTTTCGACGGCGCCGGTGTCTTTCGCGCCCGCGGCAGTGCCCGTGGCCGCCCCGCGCACCCTGGGCGACCGCCCGACCGGCATCGAATCCCTCGGCTGGGACGACCTGGCCGCCGCCGTCGCCGGCTGCCGCGCCTGCGGCCTGTGCGAGTCGCGCCGCAACACCGTGTTCGGCGTCGGGCCGGCGCGGGCCGACTGGATGGTGATCGGCGAGGCGCCGGGCGAGAACGAGGACCAGCAGGGCGAGCCCTTCGTCGGCCAGGCCGGCAAGCTGCTGGACAACATGCTGCGCGCGGCGGGCCTGAACCGCCGCAGCAACGTCTACATCGCCAACGTGCTCAAGTGCCGCCCGCCGGGCAACCGCAACCCCGAGCCCCAGGAAGTCGCTCAATGTGAGCCCTTCCTCCGCCGGCAGGTGGCGCTGGTGCAGCCTCGCATCATCCTGGCCATGGGCCGGTTCGCGGTGCAGACACTGCTGCAGTCGCAGGAGCCGGTCGGCCGGCTGCGCGGCCGCGTGCACCAGTACCAGGGCGTGCCGGTGGTGGTGACCTACCACCCGGCCTACCTGCTGCGCAACCTCCAGGACAAGGCCAAGGCCTGGGCCGACCTGTGCCTGGCCATGGACGTCATGGAAGGCGCGGACGCCTGAGCGCCGCCGGCGGCTAGGGCGCCATCGGCCGGAAGGCCTGCGGACCCAGCGTCCGCCTCGCATAGTCGATCCCGCACCACTTCGCGTACTGCGCCAGCGTGCGCTCGCGCCCCAGGCCGTAGACGCCCAGCGGCTCGCCCGCCAGCAGCGCCCCCAGGCGCGCGCGCGAGCGCTGCTCCAGCTGCCACCAGGCCTGCGCGCGGCCGGCCTCGTGCGTCGCGTCCCAGTGCAGCGGGCGCGGCGGCACGCCGGAGTTGCCGTCGTTGTACAGGTGCCGGAGCGGCAGGCCGGGCACGTGGAAGATGTCCCAGCCGTGCGTGTACAGGCGCGCGGCCAGCGCCTGCTCCTCGCCGTGGAAGTACAGGGCCGGGTCGTACGGGAACTCCAGCGCGAAGCGGCCCGGCGCGAACAGGCAGCCGGCGCCCAGGTGGAAGCCGGGCAGCGGCCGGTCGGTCTCGACCGGCCGCGCCTCGAACCCCAGCACCGGGTGGTCGGGCGCGAAGGCCGATCCCGCCTTCACGACGTGCGCCAATACCTTGCCGGTCGCGGCCCGCACGACGGGCCGGCCGTCCTCGAACACGAAGGCGTTCGGATAGGCGGACAGCACCACGCCCTTGCGCCCGGGCGCGAGCGCGCGGGCCTGGGCGATCAGCCGCTCGTCCCACCCGGGCTCGAAGTCCATGTGCGAGTCCAGCTGCAGGAACCAGTCCTCGCCGTCGTACAGCGCCATGGCAAGCGCGCGCGCCCAGCAGGGGCCGCGGGAGAACACCGGGTCGATGCGCTGGTAGCTCACGCGCGCCGGCGCGAGCCCCTCCAGCGTCGAGGGCGCGGGCGGCTGCGGGCTCTGGTCGAGGATGCCGAAGTGCAGGTCCTGCGGCCGGCGGGCCGCCGCCCGGGCGCGGGCGAGGGTGAAGCCCAGGACCGGGTCGCAGTAGGCGGCGATGCTGATGAAGACGGACATGCGGGCACCGGTTCGGGCGCGTGACATTTGCCGCACCTTTGCCGCCGGTTAATCACCCGGGCGGCATCGGGCAAGGCCGTTTGTTGATGTACTCGTAACGATATGCTACTGTCAATCTCAACAGCAGAGGGGCGCGCCGCAAGGCCGCCCCGTTTTGTTCCTAGTCCTTGACGAGTGCAGCAAGCCATGTCGCAACGCCAGATCGCTTCCAGACTTCGCGCCCGCGCCGCGGCCCCCGTTCCCGCCTTCGCCGGCCACCGCCCCCTGCTGCTGGCGCTGGCACTGGCGGCCGGCTTCTCGGCGCTGCCCGCCGCCGCGCAGCCCACCGGCGCGCAGGCCATCCACGGCAGCGCCACCCTGAGCCCGCAAGGCAGCCACCTCGTCGTGACGACGGGCAACGGCGCCGGTACGCGGCATTCGGCGATCAACTGGCAGAGCTTCAGCATCCCGGGCGGCACCAGCACGCACTTCGCCCAGCCCGACGCAGCCAGCACCTCAATCAACCGCGTGCTGGGCGCCAACCCCAGCGCGATCTTCGGCACGCTGTCCTCCAACGGGCGGCTGGTGCTGGTGAACCCGGCGGGCATCACGGTGGGCGCCGGCGCGGTGGTGGACACGGCGGGCTTCACCGCGTCCACGCTGCGCATGGGCGACGCCGACGCGATCGCCGGGCGTCTGCGCTTCGGCGACGGCAGTGCCGCCGGTCCGTTGCGGGTGGACGGCCGCATCCTGGCGACCAGCGGTGACGTGGTGCTGATCGGCACCGACGTGCAGGTCGGCGCGCAGGCCGTGGTCCGCAGCCCGCAGGGCGCGACCGTGCTGGCCGCGGGCCAGAAGGTCGAGATCACCGGGCGCGGCCTGGAAGGCATCCTCTTCGAGGTCCAGGCGCCCACCGACCGGGCGGTGAACCTGGGCACGCTGCAGGGCGACGCCGTCGGCATCTTCGCGGGCACGCTGCGGCACAGCGGCCTGGTGCAGGCCAGCGCCGCCACCGTGCAGGGCGGCCGGGTGGTGCTGCGCGCGAGCGACCATGCCGAGACGGCCGGCACCGTCCTGGCCCAGGGCGCAAACAGCGCCGGCGGCCAGGTCGACGTGCTCGGCAAGACCGTGGGCGTCATGTCGGGCGCCGTCATCGACACCTCCAGCAGCAACGGCGGTGGCCGCATCCGCATCGGCGGCGACTACCAGGGCGCCAACGCGGACCTTCCCAACGCGCAGGTGGCCTACGTGGCGGCCGACGCCGCGTTGCGCGCCAACGCGATGGACCACGGCCAGGGCGGCACGGTCATCGTGTGGGCCGACGACACGGCGCGCGTGCACGGCAGCATCGAGGCCAAGGGCGGCGCCCAGGGCGGCGACGGCGGCTTCGTCGAGACTTCCGGCAAGCGCTACCTCGATACCAGCGGCGTGCGCGTGAACGCGTCCTCGCCGCGCGGCAAGGGCGGCCAGTGGCTGCTGGACCCGAGCGACCTGACCATCGCGGTGAACGGCGTCGACGACGCGGATTTCCTCAGCCCGTTCTCCATCGCCTCCGGCCTGCTGAACTCCCTGGTGCGGCTGGACACGCTGAACAACGCCCTGGATTCGGGCACCAGCGTCACGCTCACCACCAACGCCCAGGGCACCGGCGGCAACGGCGACATCGTCTTCGGCGACGGCACCGGCTTCCTGGACATCGTGCGTTCGACCTCGGGCGCGGCCACCCTGAACGTGCAGGCCGACGGCGACATCGTGTTCAAGGCCGGCACCACCACCGCCTTCCGCACCCAGGGCGGCAGCGGGCGCGACCTGAGCGTGGTGCTGCAGGCCAGTGGCGGCATCCGCACCGAGACCGGCTCCTGGGTCAAGCTGTCCACGGACCACAACGACAGCAAGGTGCGGGCCATCGTCGCCGGCGGCAAGACCTGGACCAACGACGGCAACGTCACGCTCAACCTGAACGGCAAGATCGACCTGGCCAGCGGCGCGACCTTCCAGAACAACGGCCTCCTGGACGGCGCCGCGGGCCCGTACGGCGGCATCTGGGGCGGCAACTTCATCAACTGGTCGGACGTCCGGCTGAGCCAGGGCCACTTCAACGTCGGCTCCTTCAGCGGCGGCGGCAGCTTCCGCTTCGACGGCGACACGTTCTCGGCCGGCGCCTTCGACTTCAGCGGCACCGACCTGTACGTGAAGGCGCGCACCGGCGACGTCGTCCTCTCCGGGATGTACGGGGTCACCGCCGCGGGGCACATCGGCCTCGAAGCAGTCAGCGGCAACGTCGAGGCCTCCAGCCTCACCGCCGGCAGCGTCGACGTATCGGCGGCCGGCAACATCACCGTGCAGGGCTGGGTCGACACCTACGGCGGCCGCACCAGCGCAGGCAGCGCCAGCGGCGGCAGGGTCAAGCTGGCGGCCGGCGGCAACGTGACGGTCTACGGCTCCATCGACTCGAGCGCCGGCTACGACTACTACGGCACTTCGGCCGGCGCCGGCGGCGACATCGACGTGTCGGCCGGTGGCGACATCTCCATCGGCAGCATCTACGCCTACGGCGGCTCGTCCAGCAGCGACGGGGTGGGCGGCAACGGGGCTTCGGTGACCCTGCGCTACGGCAACAAGCTGACGCTGGACTACGTCGACGCGGCCGGCGGCGGTGGCGGCTACAGCGGAGAAGGCGTCGGTGGCACCGGCGGCCGCGGCGGCAACCTGACGATCATCAAGGAACGCGGCGACCTCGAACTGTCCGGCGGCTACTTCAACGTGGACGGCGGCTGGGGCGGCGACGGCCTGGTCGGTGGCCAGGGCGGCCGCGGCGGCAACGTCACCCTGATCGCGCGCGCCGGCGGCGTGCTGATGCCGGGCTACGACGGCAGCATCAGCGCGCGCGGCGGCAGCGGCGGCTGGTCCGACGGCACCACCACCAACGCCGGCGGCCGCGGCGGCGACGGTGGCGCGATCGACATCTCGGCCAACGGCGCCTCCAGGCTGCTGGCCTGGCTCGATGCCTCCGGCGGCGACGGTGGCGAGGGCGACTACTACGGCTCCTCGCGCGGCGGGCAGGGCGGCAACGGTGGCGCGATCAACATCGCGGTCAACGGCTCGCTGGCGCTGGGCGGCGCACTGCTGGCCGGAGGCGGCCAGGGCGGCATGGTGTACGACTGGGGCTCCGAATACAGGTCCGAGTACACGTACGGGTACGAACCGTCCACCACCGCAACCGACCCGTCGCGCACCGGGGCGACAGGTGCGCTCGGCAGCGTCCACCTCTTCGCCACCGGCGGCGTGGTCGTGCCGGCCGTGATCGACATCCCCTACCCGACGCCCACGCCCACCGAGCAATCGGCCGGCATCCTGCCGCCGATCCCGTCGTCCACCGAGATCCCCGGGTCGCTGCAGATCGACGGCGCGTTCAGCAACGCGTCGGCGCTGCAGCTGGAGACCGGTGCCACCCTGCTGGTGAGCGGGCCGATGACGAACACCGGCTCGGTCGACCTCGGCGCGGCCTCCACGCTGGCGGTGGGCTTCAGCTACGACGCGGCCAGCGACACCTACGCGCTGGGCAACGGCACCTTCACCAACGCTGCCGGCGCGCGGCTGTCCGGCTCGGGCACGGTGCAGGGCAATGTGGTGAACGCCGGCACCGTCACGCCCGGCGGCGCCTCGGGCATCGGGCAGCTGAACATCACCGGCAACTTCGAGCAGACCGCCGGCGGCCGGCTGGAGATGGACATCGCGGCCAGCTCGCCCTTCGTTCCCGGCGTCACCTACGACCAGCTGGCCGTGGGCGGCAACCTGGCCCTGGGCGGCCAGCTGTTCGTCAACGCGGTGCCGCAGGTGCCGACGGCCAGCAGCACCCAGCTCGCGGCGGGACTCACCAGCACGTCATCCACGTCCGTGCCAGTCGCCACGCAGTACTACGAGCTGCTGCAGGCGGCGGCGGCCGGCGGCCGCTTCGACCTGATCTCGGGCCCGCCCGAGCTGCTGTCGCAGATCCGCATGAACGTGGGCGGCACGGTGATGGAAGTGCCCGGCAACACCGCCAGCGGGCTGATCGCCGCCATCGCCCGCATGCTGCCCGGCGTGACGCTGGCGCAGATCCAGCAGGTCATCGTCGAGGCGAACAACAACTCGATCGCCCAGCCGAAGGACGAGAAGGAAGGCGAGTCCGGCGAGAGCGACATCGTCGTGACGGACAGCGCGTGCAAGCCGGCGTGATGTAACCCGTCGTCCCCGCGGATTTGAACCCGTCGTCCCCGCGGAGGCGGGGACCCAGTGCTTCCATCTTCAAGGGGGTTCGAAGGCGGAAGCACTGGATTCCCGCCTTCGCGGGAATGACGGTGCTTGGTATTCCTAGAACCGCGGCAGTTCGGGGTGGGCCAGGCGCCCGCCCCGCACCAGCTCCTTGCCGTACTCCGCGCAGCGCGTCAGCGTGGGGATCACCTTGCCGGGGTTGAGCAGGCCGCGCGCATCGAAGGCGCGCTTGACGGCCAGCATCTGCTCGCGCTCCTGCGGGCTGAACTGCACGCACATGGAGTTGAGCTTCTCCACGCCCACGCCGTGCTCGCCCGTGACCGTGCCGCCCATGGCCACGCTGGTCTCCAGGATGTCGGCGCCGAACAGCTCGCAGCGGTGCAGCTGGTCCGCGTCGTTGGCATCGAACAGGATCAGCGGGTGCAGGTTGCCGTCGCCCGCATGGAACACGTTGGCGCAGCGCAGGCCGTACTTCTTCTCCATCGCCTGGATCGCCAGCAGGATGTCGGCCAGCCGCTTGCGCGGGATGGTCGAGTCCATGCACATGTAGTCGGGGCTGATGCGGCCCGACGCGGGGAAGGCGTTCTTGCGGCCGCTCCAGAAGCGCAGCCGCTCGGCCTCGTCGCGGCTGACCGCGATGGCGGTGGCGCCGGCGGCGCGCAGCACGTCGCTCATGCGGCCGATCTCCTCGGCCACTTCCTCCGGCGTGCCGTCGCTCTCGCACAGCAGGATGGCCTCGGCCGTCAGGTCGTAGCCGGCGTGGACGAAGTCCTCCACCGCGGCGGTCATCGGCTTGTCCATCATCTCCAGCCCCGCCGGGATGATGCCGGCCGCGATCACCGCCGCGACCGCGTCGCCGGCCTTCCGCACGTCGTCGAAGCTGGCCATGATGCAGCGCGCCAGCAGCGGCTTGGGCACCAGCTTGACGGTGACCTCGGTGGTGACGGCCAGCATGCCCTCGCTGCCCACCAGCACGCTGAGCAGGTCGTAGCCCGGCGTGTCCAGCGCCTCGCTGCCGAACACCACCGGCTCGCCATCGGCGGTGAAGCCGCGCACCTGCAGCACGTTGTGCAGCGTGAGCCCGTATTTCAGGCAGTGCACGCCGCCCGAGTTCTCGGCCACGTTGCCGCCGATGGTGCAGGCGATCTGGCTGGAGGGATCGGGCGCGTAGTACAGGCCCCAGGTGGCCGCGGCCTCGCTGATGGCCAGGTTGCGCACGCCGCACTGCACCCGCGCCGTGCGGCTGGCCGGATCGACCGCGAGGATGCGGTTGAACTTGGCCAGCGACAGCGTCACGCCCACCTTGTTCGGCATCGCGCCGCCCGACAGGCCCGTGCCGGCGCCGCGCGCCACCACGGGCACGCCCAGGCGGTGGCAGGCGCGCAGCACGCCCTGGACCTGCTCCTCGGTTTCCGGCAGCGCGACGGCCAGCGGCCGCTCGCGGTACGCCGTGAGGCCGTCGCATTCGTAGGGCCGGGTCTCCTCGGCATGCCACAGCAGCGCGTGCTTCGGCAGCACCGCGAGCAGCGCGGGCACGAGCTGGTCGAGCAGGGCGGCCGGGGGCAGCACGGCGGGATCGAGCGGGGCGTTCATGGGTGCAACCCTAGCGCACCTGGCGGGCGGGTGGGGTGAAGAAACTTCAAGCGGCGTCGGGCCTGCGGCTCACGCAGGCCGCCGTCAGGTACTGGCGGGGGCCGCCCGCGGCTCCAGGTGGTGGATGGCGCGCTTGGGATCGGTCTTCAAGCGATCCAGGGCCCGGTGCAGGCGCTGCAGCAGCAGCTGCTCGTCGACCTCGCCGCCGTCGGCCGCCTCGATGTCGCCGTCGGGCACCCGGGCCGAGACCACGCGAAGGTTGAGCCCCAGGTCGGGCGGGAAGGTGCGCAGGCGCTCCAGGCCGCGCGCCACCATGTGCTGCGCCAGCCGGCGGCGCTCGTCGTCGTGGCTGGGCCCTTCGACCAGCACCGCGAAACGCGTGTCCGATACCCGGCACACGGTGTCGACGTCGCGCACCACGGCGGCCAGGCGGGAGGCCGCCACCACCAGCGCGCGGTCGCCGGCATCGCGCCCCTCGCGCTCGACGATGTGGGCGTGGTTGGCCAGCTCGACCAGCAGGACCGCGCAGCGGTGGCCCAGGCGGCGGCCGCGCCGCAGCGCGTCGCGCAGGCGCAGCCGCAGCACGGGCGCGAGCACCAGGCCGGTGAGCGGGTCGGTGCTTTCCAGCGCACGCAGCCGGGCGCGGTGTTCGCTGAAGTCGCGCGCGCGCCGGTGCAGGATGTACAGCAGCAGCGGGATCTCGATGGCCGAGCCGATCAGCACGGCGTACTGGGTCGCCCAGCTGTCGGGCAACACGCCGGCGGCGCGCAGCGCGGGGAAGGGGTAGGCCAGGTGCACCGGCAGGAAGCCCAGGAACAGCCAGAACGAGTACGCCTCGCCGCGCCGCCACGTCCACAGGCACAGCGAGATGCTCAGGGCCACGGCGGCCAGGCCGTAGACGTTGAGGATCGCGTACATCGCCCCGTTGTTCAGCAGCAGGTAGGGCAGCGGGAAGGCCAGCCCGAACAGCGAGAAGGCCAGCGCCGCGCGATCGAGCGTGGGGCCGTGGCGCGAGAGGGCCGTGGCCTTGCGGATGTTCCAGATGCCGGCCGCGGTCATCCACAGCATGAAGATGGCCGGCGCGGCGTCGTTGAAGCGGGCCGAGCCGGGCCACAGGAACACCCCGCCCACCCCGGTGAAGGCCAGCTGGAACAGCAGCATGCAGGCGACGTAGGCCGCGTACGAATCGAACGCCAGGTCGGCGTACAGCCGCGCGTGCATCACGGCCAGCAGCCCCACCAGCAGGCCGAAGCCGACGTAGGCGCCCACCAGCAGGTAGGTCCACTGGCGGCGCTGCTGCAACTCGTTGGCATCGAGCAGCATCAGGTGCGCGCTGGCCGCGGCCGGGCGGTTCTCGATGCGCAGCCACGCGGTGACGGCGCCGCCCGCGGGCACCTCGAACAGGGGCGCGAAGTTGGGATGCGTCCACTGCGCCACGGGGAGGTGGTCGCCAGCGTGCTGCTCGCGCCAGCCGCCGTCGCGCCCCTGGGTGAACAGGCTGGCGCGGTTGAGGAAGGCGGCGCCGTTGAGCATCAGGTACCAGGGCGGCTCGGCGGCCAGGGGCGGGACGTCGATTCGCAGCCAGAGGGCGCCCGAGCCCAGGGAGACGGCGCGAGGGCGCTCGACGGGCTGGAATTCGGTGCCGCGCTGGGTGACTTCTTCGATGGTCAGCTGGCCGGTGGGGTCGATCCATTGGCCGATGCGCAGGGGGTCCTGGGCGTGGGCGGGAAGGGTGAAGAGGAGAGTGAAGAAGGCGAGGAGGAGGCAGCGCCACCACGTGCCGAAGGCCAAGGCGGAGGCGGGAGCGGAAGCTCTGGATTCCCGCCTCCGCGGGAATGACGGGAAAGGGTGGATCGTTTCGGTGACGCTCATGCCAGGCTCTTCTTCAGCCATTCCGCGAACGCGGCGCATTCCCAGCGGTCCAGGGTGCCGGTGCGCCAGCACAGGTAGTGCGCATGCGGGCTGGGCACGTTGCGCGGCGAGATGCGCTCCAGCGTGCCGTGGTCCAGCCAGGGCTGGCCGAGTTTCAGGCGAACGAGGGCGATGCCCAGGCCCTGCGCCGCCGCGTCGCACATCAGGCCGATGTCGTTGAACGAGGAGCCCTCGGCCGGCTCGCCGGCGTCGACGCCGTGGGCCAGGAACCAGGTGCGCCAGGGCTCCAGCGGGCTGCGGATCAGCTTGGCGGCGAGCAGCTCCTCGAGGGTGTCGAACGGCCCGTGCTCGCGGATGAAGGAGGGCGCCGCCAGCGGCGTGACCTCGTCGGTCAGCAGGCACAGGTGCTCGACGTCGGCGTAGCGGCCGGTGCCGAAGCGCACCATCAGGTCAGCGTCCTCGGCCACCACGTCCAGCAGCGGGATCGACACCTGCAGCGTGAGGTCGATCTCCGGATAGGCCTCGATGAAGCTGCGCAGCCGCGGCATCAGGATGGAGCGCGAGAACGTCGGCGTGACCGCCACCCGCAGCTTGCGCTTGCCCTGCGCCGCATGTCGGCCCGGGAAGCGCTCCAGGCTGGCCAGGCCCTCGCGCACGTGCGCCAGGTACTCGCTGCCTTCGGTGGTGAGCGAGAAATCGGCCCGGCCGAACAGCTTGGCGCCCAGCATCTGCTCGAGCTGCCGCACCCGGTGGCTCACCGCGCTGGGCGTCACGCACAGCTCCTCGGCCGCCAGCGTCACCGACCGCAGCCGCGCCAGGGCCTCGAAGGTGAGGAGGCACTGGATCGGCGGGATGCGGGCGGTCATGGTTGGATTCTCGTCATTCCCGCGGAGGCGGGAATCCAGTGCTTCCGGCTGCGGCCGCCACGCGGCCGGCGCGCTGCGCTGGATCCCCACGTACGCTCTTGCTCCTCACGCGGGGATGACCCGATGCGCTTCGCTTCATCGGGTCACTTGAAGATGACCGTCTTGTGCCCGTTGAGCAGAACGCGGTGCTCGCCGTGCCACTTCACCGCGCGGGCCAGCACCTGGCTCTCGGTGTCGCGGCCGACCGCGGTAAGGTCCTCCACGGTCTGCGAGTGGTCCACCCGCGCCACGTCCTGCTCGATGATCGGGCCCTCGTCGAGTTCGGCGGTGACGTAGTGCGCCGTGGCGCCGATCAGCTTCACGCCGCGGTCGTGCGCCTGGTAGTACGGCTTGGCGCCCTTGAAGCTGGGCAGGAAGCTGTGGTGGATGTTGATGGCGCGACCGGCCAGCTTGCGGCACAGCTCGTCCGACAGGATCTGCATGTAGCGGGCCAGCACCACCAGCTCGGCGCGCTCGCTCTCGATGATCTCCAGCTGGCGCGCCTCGGCCTGGGCCTTGGTGGCGGCGCTCACCGGCACGTGGTGGAAGGGCACGTTGTAGCTGGCCGCCAGCTGGTAGAAGTCGCGGTGGTTGGAGACGATGGCCGCGATCTCCAGCGGCAGCAGGCCGCTGCGCCAGCGGAACAGCAGGTCGTTCAGGCAGTGGCCTTCCTTGCTGACCAGGATCACCGTGCGCATCGGCTGGCGGGTGGCGTGCAGCTTCCAGGCCATGCCGAAAGGCTGGGCGAACAGGTGCAGCTGCGCCTGCAGGTCCTCGAAGGTCAGCTGGCCGCAGGCGAACTGCACCCGCATGAAGAACAGGCCCGTGTCGTGGTCGTTGTACTGCGCCGCCTCCTCGATGTTGCCGCCGCGCTCCAGCAGGAAGCCGGAGACGGCGTGCACGATGCCCGGGCGGTCGGGGCAGGAAAGCGTGAGGATGTAGGCGTGCGTCATGGGAAGCGGCGATTGTCGCAAACGCCCGCGCATTGCCGCGTTGGCGCGCCGCAGGCATCATCGACTTCCCATCGCTTCTCGCTGCCCCGATGCACCGACGCCGCTTTTCCCTCGCCCTCGTCTCGGCCCCCGCCGCCTTGCTGGCGCGGCCGGCCCATGCCTCCGGCCTGGCCTCCCTGTCCGATGCGGACGCCTCCCGCGGCCTGAAGACGGCGCTGGAGCAGGGCGCCCTGACGGCGGTGCGCCTGCTCGGCGTGCAGGACGGCTTCCTGGGCAACCCGCGGGTGCGCATCCCGCTGCCCAGCGCGCTGCAGGACGCTTCCAAGCTGCTCAAGGCCATGGGCCAGGGCCGGCAGGTGGAGGAGCTCGAGGTCGCGATCAACCGCGCCGCCGAGAACGCCGTGCCACTGGCCAAGAACCTGCTGGTGAACGCGGTGCGCACCATGAGCGTCACCGACGCCAAGAACATCCTCACCGGCGGCGACACCTCGGTGACCGCCTTCTTCGCCGACCGCACCCGTGCGCCGCTGGGCACGCAGTTCCTTCCCGTGGTGAAGCAGGCCACGTCCAAGGTGGGCCTGGCCGCCAAGTACGACCGCCTCGCCGGCAAGGCGGCGGGCTTCGGCCTGCTCAAGCAGGAGGACGCCAGCATCGACCACTACGTCACGCGCAAGGCGCTGGACGGGCTGTACCTGGTGATCGGCGAGGAGGAGAAGAAGCTGCGCAGCAACCCCGTGGCGGCCGGCAGCGACATCCTGCGCAAGGTGTTCGGGGCGCTGAAGTAATTCAAGGAACTGAACACGGAGGCACAGAGGCCCAGAGGAAAGAAGAGATTTCTTGAGGGTTTTCTCTGTCTCCCTCTGTGCCTCTGTGCCTCTGTGGTGAATTCTCAAGTGCTTCCCTGACGCGCGCCGCCCCCGGATTGCCGCCTCCGCGGGGCCACTCGCATTCAGAGCAAAATCAACTGACGATTCCGAAGGAGACCCGCCCCATGGCCTACAACGACTTCAACATGGACAACCAGTGGCTGCCGTTCACGCCGAACCGCAGCTTCCGCAAGGACCCGCGCGTGTTCGTCGCCGCCGACGGCATGAACTTCACCACGCACGACGGCCGGCAGGTCGTCGACGGCATCTCCAGCCTGTGGTGCGTGGGCGCCGGCCACAACCGCAAGCCCATCAACGAGGCGATCAAGAGGCAGCTGGACACGCTGGACTACGCCACCGCCTTCCAGGCCTCCAACGACAAGGCGTTCAAGGCGGCCGAGATGATCGCCGCGATGGCGCCGGGCGACCTCAACAAGGTGCTGTTCTGCAACTCCGGCTCGGAGGCGGCCGACACCTCGATGAAGGTGGCGCTGGCCTACCACCGCGCCCGCGGCGAGGGCCACCGCAACGTGTTCATCGGCCGCGAGCGCGGCTACCACGGCGTGGGATTCGGCGGGATGAGCGTGGGCGGCATCCCGTCCAACCGCAAGGTGTTCGGCTCCGCGATGCTGCCGCGGGTGGACCACATGCGGTTCATCCACGATCCGGTGAACAACGCCTACATCCACAACCAGGAACCGGAGTGGAAGGAAGACCCGCTGCTGGAGCTGGAGCAGCGCATCCTGCCGCTGCACGACCCGAGCAACGTGGCGGCCATCATCGTCGAGCCGGTCGCGGGGTCGGCCGGCTGGTACCTGCCGCCCAAGGGCTACCTCAAGCGCCTGCGCGAGATCTGCGACAAGCACGGCATCCTGCTGATCTTCGACGAGGTGATCACCGGCTTCGGCCGCATGGGCACCAACTTCGGCGCCGATTTCTACGGCGTGGTGCCGGACATGCTGAACTTCGCCAAGTGCGTCACCAACGGGGTGATCCCGCTGGGCGGCGTGGTCTGCCGCGACAAGCTCTACGACGCGATGATGAAGACCGACGCGCCCGAGCACGTGGTCGAGTTCTTCCACGGCTACACCTACTCGGGCCACCCGGTGGCCTGCGCGGCGGCGATCGCCACGCTGGAGCTGTTCCAGCAGGAGAACCTGTTCGCCCGCGCGGGCGAGATGGGCAAGGTGCTGGGCGATGCCTTCCATTCGACCTTCAAGGGACTGCCCAACGTCATCGGCATCCGCAGCCTGGGCCTGGCCGCGGCGGTGGAGCTGGCGCCGATCACCGGCTCGCCCGGCAAGCGGGCCTACGACATCTTCCTGGACTGCTTCCACAAGGGCGCCCTGGTGCGGCCGGCCGGCGATGTGCTGGTGATCGCCCCGCCGTACATCGTGGAGAAGTCGCACATCGACCAGCTGGTGAACACGCTGGCGGATTCGGTCAAGCGGCACGCCTGAGCGCTTGCTGTTGTCCCCGGCAGTCGCCGTCATCCCCGCGCAGGCGGGGATCCAGTGCTTCCCCCGGCAGGGCTGAAGGCGGACGCCCTGGATTCCCGCCTGCGCGGGAATGACGTCCACCGGCCACGCCTCAGCGGCGCTGCATCCGCTCGCGCAACTGCGCGCAGTAATCCGGCGCAGCCGCGCCCTTCGATCCGCTGGCCGGCAGCACCACCGGCCTGACCACCAGCGCCGGCGGCAGGTGGCGCGGCACGCCCAGCTCCGGCAACACGTGCCCGGCCCCCGCGAGCAGCAGCACGGCGCGCCCCGGCACGGCGGCCCGTTCCAGCGTCTGCGCCATCGCCCGGTCGCGGGCGATCTGCACCCGGGCCATGGGCGCCAGCTGCTGCTGCGGCAGCAGGTCGCAGTGGCCGGTGCGGATGGCCTCGCGCTGGCCCGCCAGCGCCGCCGCGTCCAGCGTGTCGTCCAGCGAGGCATCGGCCATGGCCTGGCGCATGCGGTCGCGCGGCAGGTTGGCGCCCAGAACGGGGACGCCGGCCGCCACCGCGGCCATCACGGCCGGGCCGTAGGCGCTCCAGGGCCAGGCCTCTTCGTTCCAGTGGAGCGCGGCGCGGACGTCGCCCTCGTCGGCGTTGCGCGGCAGGCCGGCAGTGCTGCGGCCCTGTTCGGCCATCTCCAGCGCCACGGCGGCGAGCCGGCCCCGGGCCGCTAGCGACTGGACGGTGTCGCGGTGCTGGCGCTGGTGGGCCGCGTCGTCGTGCTGCTCGCCCAGCAGCACGATGTCGGCCCCGGCCAGCTCGTCGACGCCCGGTCCCGGCGAGGCGCAGCCGGCCAGCGTGGCGAGGGCGGCCAGCCCCCAGGTGCAGAGCGCGGTGCGCATCGGGCGATACTAAGCCGCGGCCGCGCTTGCCGCGCCGCTTTTCCCGACCGATGGATTCCCGATTTTTCGTGCGCGCCGCCGCCACGCTCGCCGTCGCGCTGGCCGCCGCCCTGGCCTGCGTCTGGCTGCACACGCCCCTGCCCTGGATGCTGGGCCCGCTGATCGCCACCTCGGCGCTGTCGCTGCTGGGCGCGCCCACGCAGAGCTGGACACCGCTGCGCAACGCGGCGCAGTGGGCGATCGGCGTGGCGCTGGGCCTGTACTTCACGCCCGAGGTCACGGCGCTGGTGCTGCAGCTGTGGTGGGCCATCCTGCTGGCCATCGTCTGGGCGCTGCTGCTGGGCTGGGGCTTCGGACGCTGGCTGCACGGCGTGCTGCGCGGCCGCATGCCGGGCGGGCCGAAGGAGCTGCGCGCCACCAGCTACTTCGCCGGTGCCATCGGCGGCGCTTCGGAGATGACCTTGCTGGCCGAGCGCGCCGGCGCGCGCACCGACCTGGTCGCCGCCGCCCACAGCCTGCGCCTGCTGCTGGTGACGCTGCTGCTGCCGGTGGCCTTCGCCTGGCTGGGCCTGCACGGCAGCGACCCCACCTTGCCCGGCGCCCGCGTGGTCCGGCTGCCGGGGCTGGGCCTGCTGGTGCTCGCCACGCTGGCGGGCGCCTGGCTGCTGGCGCGCACCGGCCGCGCCAACCCGTGGTTCCTGGGGGCGCTGCTGGTGGCGATGGGCCTGACCATGGCCGGCATCCAGCTGTCGGCGATGCCGCAGGCGTTCACCAACGCGGCGCAGCTGGTCATCGGCGTCAGCCTGGGCGTGCGCTTCCGGGCCGAATTCGTGCACACGGCGCCGCGCTGGCTGCTGGCGGTGACGGTGGGCACGGTGGGAATGATCGTGCTGTGCGCGGGCTTCGCCGTCCTGCTGGCCTGGGCCACGGGATTGAGCGCCGCGACGCTGGTGCTGGGCACGTCACCGGGAGGGATCGCGGAGATGGCCATCACGGCCAAGGTGCTTCAGCTGGGGGTGCCGGTGGTGACTGCGTTCCAGGTCTGCCGGCTGGTGGCGGTGCTGATGCTGGTGGAACCCCTGCACCGATGGGGCTGGCTGCGCTGAACCGGCAGCCGGGGGAAGACGCGGGTGGGTCGCCCGCGGCCGGGGGTCAGTGCATCACCAGGGGGTTCTGGGCGAGCTCGGCGTAGCCGTCGAGCGTTTCCTCGACCTCTTCCTGGGTGGGCGTGTTCAGCTGCCAGGCGTTGATCTGCTTCTGGAACGCGTCGGCCCAGGAGCCGTCCAGGTAGACCTCCTTGTTCGTGCGCTTGTCGACGATCTCGAAGCCGTGGCGGGCGGTGCGCGGAGGCGGCTCGCCATCGGCAGGCTCGTTCGCCTGCATGTGCACGACGACGAACGAGTCGGAGTCATAGAGCATTTGCATGGTGTCGTCCTTTGGCATTCCAGATGGCTGCGTTCGGATCCGTTTCAAGTCATCCTCAAGAAGCCGCTTTCTGCATGCTTCCCAGAGTAGGCAATACCAGCCTCAGCCTTTGTCGGTGCCGGACCACTGCAGGTCGAGCCATTCGCCAGTCGGCGTTGTAAGACGCAGGCGCACCGGAACGTCAGCCGCGCCGGGGGCGAACCACAGTTCGAGTCGCGGATCCCACTCGCGTTCCGGTGTCCGCGTGAGCTTCAGCCCATCCGTGGGGCCCGACGGCAGGGCCAGCGTCTGCGCCCCATCGACCGTGAAGCGCCAGGCCTGGGCGTCGCGGGTGGTGGCGGTCTGGACCACGAGCGAATCGCCCGCCGACCAGCCTTGCGGTCGCGCTGAGAGCAGGGCGCCCAGCTGCAGCAGCACGCTCAGGCGGTCCTGAGCGCCAGGGTGCAGCGGCGCCGCTTCGGCCTGGCGGCTGAACACGATGCGGCCGCCGTCGCGGTCGAAGTGGGTGGCTTCCTCGCTGCGCAGCCGCTCGGAAAAGCGCAGCGGCGCCAGGCCGTGCGGCTGCAGGGTGCCGGTGCTGCGCTGCACGCGCGCCGGCAGCGGCGGCGCGTCGATGCGCAGCGTGGCCTCGTAGCGCTGGCCGTCGTGCCACCAGGCCAGTTCGGCCCGGCCGGACACGGGCACGCCGCGGTGAAGGGCGGTCACGGCGTAGTGCCAGCGGGCAGCGCCGGGGAGGGCGACTTGCGGAAGGGCTGCGCTCGTGTCCGGGGGCGGGATTGCGGGCGCAGGCGCCGCTGGCAACTCTCGGGAAGCAGGCGCGGGTGGCCGGGCTTGTCGCGCATCTGGGGTGCGGGGGACCCGCGTCGGCGTGGTCGGCGACGCAGCCGCGGGCGGCGCACCTGCCTGCGCCCCAACGGGCTCCACGGGCGTCGTCACCAGCGCGCGGACCGCCGCCCCCTGCGGCGTTCGCGATCCATTCCACGCGAACGTCCCCGGCGCCTCCTTCAACACCAGCCCGTGCAGCAGAAGCACCAGCGCGGACAGGACCAGCAGCGGCCGCGTCGGCACGCCGGGCCCGGGTTTCACCCGCGCCAGCCCAGGTCGCTGGAGAGCTGCAGGGCCGCTTCACGCAGCGGGCCGTGCACCGCGCCGTCCCACGCGGGGTCGAAGGTGCCGGTGGGCCCGAGGGCGACGATGCCCAGGACCATGTGGCCGTCGGCGTCGAACACCGGCACGCAGAAGCCCACGATGCCGGGCAGCAGCACGTCCACCACGCGTGCCGCGCCGCGCTCGCGCACCTCGTCCAGCAGGGCGCGCGCCTGTGTGAGCGTGGCGGGCACGTCGGTGCGGCCCTGCTTCTGCGCGCGCGCCAGTTCCTCGCGCAGCATGGGCGTGATCGCCTCGCGCGAGGCGTAGGCGGCAAAGCAGCGGCCGGTGGCGGACGACAGCAGCGGCATCACGTCGCCCAGGCGCAGGTTGACCGTCACCGCCGAGGGCGACTCCTCCCAGTGCACGATGGTCGGGCCGTGGTTGCCCCACACGGCCAGGGCCAGCGTGTGGCCGATGCGCTCCATCAGCGCCGTGACGCGCACGCGCGCCGCCTTGACCGCATCCAGCCGCGAGAGCGAAGCCAGACCGAGCTTGAGGGCCGCCGGCCCGAGGTCGTAGCGCGTGGTCGAGGGGTCCTGGGCCACCAGCTGCAGGCGCTGGAAACTCACCAGGTAGCGGTGCGCCTTGGCGGCGCTCATGCCGGCGGCGGCGGCCAGGTCGCGCAGCATCAGCGGGCCCGGCGCCTGGCCCAGGGCGTCGAGCAGCGCGAACCCCACCTCCACCGACTGGATTCCGGCGCGCTCCTTCATGCGGGAAGGCGTGGGCTAGAATTTCGTTTAGGTAAATTCATTTCACTAAGCGTAACGCCGCGGTCGGGCCCCGACTTTAGCGCAGGACGCGAATTCCGGGGTGCTCAGGATGAAGCTTGCGACGTACAAGGACGGTTCCCGCGACGGCCAGCTGGTGGTGGTGTCGCGCGACCTGGCGACGGCCCATTATGCGACCGGCATCGCGGGCCGCCTGCAGCAGGCGCTGGACGACTGGGGCTTCATCTCCCCCCAGTTGCAGGACCTGTACGAGGCCCTGAACGGCGGCAGGACGCGCCACGCTTTTCCCTTCGAGCCGCAGCGCTGCATGGCGCCGCTGCCGCGCGCCTACCAGTGGGCCGACGGCTCCGCCTACATCAACCACGTGGAACTGGTGCGGGCCGCCCGCAAGGCGGAAGTGCCCGAGACCTTCTACACCGACCCGCTGATGTACCAGGGCGGCAGCGACGACTTCCTGGGCCCGTGCGACGAGGTGGTGGTGCCCAGCGAGGAGTGGGGCATCGACTTCGAGGCCGAGATCGCGGTGGTCACCGGCGACGTGCCCATGCAGGCCACCCCGGACGAGGCGCTCGAGGGCATCCGCCTGGTGATGCTGGCCAACGACGTCAGCCTGCGCAACCTGATCCCGGCCGAACTGGCCAAGGGCTTCGGCTTCTTCCAGAGCAAGCCGGCCACCGCTTTCAGCCCGGTGGCCGTGACGCTCGACGAACTGGGCGACGCCTGGCAGGGCGGGCGCCTGCACCTCACGCTGCAATCCAACTGGAACGGCCGCCGCGTGGGCATGTGCGAGGCCGGCCCCGAGATGACCTTCCACTTCGGCCAGCTGATCGCCCACATCTGCAAGACGCGCAACGTGCGTGCCGGCAGCATCGTGGGATCCGGCACCGTGAGCAACAAGGGCACGGAGCAGAACGGCCGAATGGAGTGGCCCAAGGGCTACAGCTGCATCGCCGAGAAGCGGGCCATCGAGACCATCCAGGACGGCAAGCCCTCGACCGAGTTCATGAAGTTCGGCGACACCATCCGCATCGAGATGAAGGGCAAGGACGGGCAGACGATCTTCGGGGCGATCGAGCAGAAGATCGCGCCGGTGGTGCGCTGAGCCCCTGGTCCCGTCATTCCCGCGAAGGCGGGAATCCAGTGCGTCCGCCTTCAGCGGACTGCCGGAAGCCCTGGGTCCCCGCCTCCGCGAGGACGACGCACATTCCCCCGCATTCCTCTTAAAGCCGCAACCAAGGCGTCCCCGACTCCTCCGCCTCCGCCTGCCCCAGCGTGTGCAGGAACGAGTCGCACCACCAGTGCACGTCGGTGCGCTGCAGCGTCTTGAACAGCGCCTCGTGGCGCTCGCGCCGCTCTTCCAGCGGCATCTGCAGCGCCAGGTGGATGGCGTGGGCCGTGCCCTCGGTGTCGTAGGGGTTCACCAGCAGCGCTTCCTTCAGCTGCTCCGCCGCGCCGGCGAAGCGCGAGAGCACCAGCACGCCCGGATCCTCCGGGTCCTGCGCCGCGAGGAACTCCTTGGCCACCAGGTTCATGCCGTCGCGCAGCGGGGTCACCAGGGCCACGCGGCTGGCGCGGTAGAGGCCCGGCAGGCGCGCCCGCGCCACGGTGCGGTGCATGTAGCGCACCGGCATCCAGTCCAGCTCGCCGTAGTTGCCATTGATCGAGCCGCACAGGCTTTCCAGCTCGTGCAGGATGTCGGTGTAGGCGCTGACGTCCTCGCGGCTGGGCGAGGCGATCTGGATCAACGTGGCGCTCTGGCGCGTCTCGGGGTAGCGCGCCAGCAGCTCGCGGAAGGCGCGCATGCGCTGCGGCAGGCCCTTGGAGTAGTCCAGCCGGTCCACCCCCACCAGCAGCTTGCGGCGCGAGTACTCGCGCTTCATCCGCTCGTACATCTCGCGCGCCTCGGGCGCCTCGGTGACGCTGCGGAACTCCTGCACGTCCAGCCCGATCGGGTAGGCGCCGGCGTGGATGGTGCGGTTGAACACGCGCCAGCGGCCCTCGCCGGCCGACTGGGCGTGGGCCTCCGACTGGATGTAGCGGCAGAAGTGCTCGTGGTCCGCCTGGCTCTGGAAGCCGACCACGTCGTACGAGCACAGGCCCTTCATCAGCCAGTCGTGCCCGGGGATGGCTGCCAGGATCAGCGGCGGCGGCAGCGGGATGTGCAGGAAGTAGCCGATGCGCTGCGTGCAGCCCAGCGCGCGCAGCTCCGCGGCCAGCGGGATCAGGTGGTAGTCGTGCACCCAGATGATGTCGTCCGGCTGCAGCATCGGCAGCAGCGTCTTGGCGAACATCTGGTTGACCCGCCGGTAGCCCTCGATGTAGCCGGCGTCGAAGTCGGCCAGGTCCAGCCGGTAATGGAACACCGGCCACAGCACGCCGTTGGAGTAGCCGACGTAGAACGAGTCGTAGTCCTCCTTGTTGAGGTCCACGGTGGCCAGCGTCACCGGCCCGGCGTGGTGCACGTGCAGCTGCGGCTGGGCATCGCCCTCGGCCAGCTTACCGCTCCAGCCGAACCAGAGGCCGCCGCTGTTGTTGAGCACTTCGCCGAGCGCGACCGCCAGGCCGCCGGCGGCGGTCTTGCGGGGGTCGGCAACGCGGTTCGATACGACGACGAGCCGGGACATCGCGGTCAGATCACCGTGTCCCACGGCGCCGACAGGCGGACCGCGGCATTGATCAGGCCGACCATCGAATAGGTCTGCGGGTAGTTGCCCCACATCTCGCCGGTCTCGGCGTGCGTGTCCTCGGACAGCAGCCCCAGCGGGTTGCGGCTGGCCAGCATCACCTCGAAGATCTCGCGTGCCTGCGCCTTGCGGCCGATTCGCGCCAGCGCGTCGATGCGCCAGAAGGTGCAGATGTTGAACGCCGTCTCGGGCTTGCCGAAATCGTCGGCCGCCTCGTAGCGGCGCATGTACGGCCCGTCGCACAGCGACTTCTCCAGCGCGTCCACCGTGGCCACGAAGCGCGGGTCGCGCGGGTCGATGAAGTTCACCTCGGCCATCAGCAGCGCGCTGGCGTCCAGGTCGCGGCCGCCGAAGCTTTCCGCGAAGGACTTGCGCTCCTCGCTCCAGGACTCGCGCAGGATGCGTTCGCGGATGGTGTGGGCGCGCTCGGCCCAGTAGTTGGAGCGGTCCGTCAGCCCCAGCGTGACCGCCACCTTGGCCAGCCGGTCGCAGGCGGCCCAGCTCATCAGCGCCGACGAGGTGTGGATGCGCGCCCGGGTGCGCAGCTCCCACATGCCGGCGTCGGGCGTGTCGTAGATGCGGAAGGCCTGCTCGCCCACCGCCTCCAGCGAGGCGAACTCGGCGCGGCCGGCGCGGCGCAGCAGGCGGTGGTCGTGGAAGGCCTGGGCCGCGCCCAGCACGATGTTGCCGTAGACGTCGTGCTGGAAGTGCTCGGCCGCCTGGTTGCCCACGCGCACCGGCCCCATGCCGCGGTAGCCGGGCAGGTGCTCGTAGATCGCCTCGGGCAGCTTCTCCTCCTGGCCCACGCCGTACAGCGGCTGGATGTGGCTGCCGCGCGAGCGCACGATCACGTTGGTCAGCCAGCGCAGGTACTCCTCCATGGTCGCCACTTCGGAGATGCTGTTGAGCGCCCGCACGACGAAGAAGGCGTCGCGCAGCCAGCAGAACCGGTAGTCCCAGTTGCGTCCGCTGTTGGCCGCCTCCGGGATGCTGGTGGTCATGGCGGCGATGATGGCGCCGGTGTCCTCGAACAGGGACATCTTCAGCGTGATGGCCGCGCGGATCACCGCGTCCTGCCACTCCAGCGGCAGCGACAGGGCCCGCGACCAGTTGCGCCAGTAGGCGGCCGTGTCCTGCTCGAAGGAGCGCGCCGTGTCCTCGATGCCACCGGTGAGCGTCTCGTCCGGCCCCATGATGAAGTTCAGCGGCCGGTCGACCACGAAGAACGTCTCGGACAGGATGTAGTCGATCGGCGCGTCGGTGTTCACGCGCAGGGTCTGCCCCGGGCCGACGAAACGGATGTGGGTGCTGCCGCGCGTCACGTCCGGCTTGAAGCGGCCCCAGTCGAAGCGCGGCCGCAGCACCACCCGGATGCGCGGCGTGCCACCCAGCACGCGCACGCGCCGGATCATGGACAGCGGCCGGAAGGTGCGGCCGCGGCTCCAGAAGCGCGGCGCGAAGTCGGTGATCTCGATGCCCTGGCCCTGGCGGTCGTACAGGCGCGTGTGCAGCACTGCGGTGTTGGTCTCGTACTGCTGTTCGCTGCGCGCGAAGTCCTCCAGCTCGAACGCCCAGAGGCTGCCGTTCTCGGTCGGGTCCAGCAGCGCGTTGAAGATCGGGTCGCCGTCGAAGCGCGGCAGGCAGCACCAGACGACGCTGCCGCGTTCGTCGATCAGTGCGCTGTAGGCGCAGTTGCCGATCACGCCCAGGTTGAGGTTCGGGATCGAGGTGTTTGCTTTCATGCGGAGGCTTTCCGGGCGACCTTCATGGCCACCGCGTTCTCGAATTCCAGGCGCAGCGCGCCGGGGGTGGGCAGGCGCTGCCAGGCGACGGTGGGGCCTTCGCCCACCTTGACGCCCAGGCCGCCCAGGCGCTGCACGGCGGCGAAGCCGCCCTCGTCGGTGACGTCATCGCCCACGAACACGGGCAGGCGGCCGGCGAACGGGCCTTCGCGCAGGAAGGCCTCGATGGCGCTGCCCTTGGTCGCGCCGCCCGGCTTGGCTTCCACCACCATCTTGCCGCGCAGGAGCGTGAGGCCGGGCGAACGCTCCACCGCCTCCTGCATCGCGTCCAGGCATTCCTGTTCGAGCTCGGGGGCCGCGCGGTAATGGACGGCGATGGAGCTGTCCTTGTGTTCGACCAGCAACTGCGGGTAGCGCGTGGCCAGCACGCTGGCCGCGCGCTCCACCGCGTCCAGCGGATGCGTGGGCAGCAGGTCCACGGCACCGTCGGCCGCACGGCGCTCGGCGCCGTGCACGCCGGCCACGGGCAGCCGCAGCGGGCCGAGGTACTGGTCGATCTCGCGGATCGGGCGGCCGCTGACGACCGCCACTGCGCCTCCGAGGTACTGCTGCAGGGCGCTGAGCGTCGGCACGAGGCCGCAGGGGACGACCACCGCGCCGGGCTCCGGCGCTATGTCCACCAGCGTGCCGTCGAAGTCGAGAAACAGCGCGCAGGCCGGACTCAGGATGTCCACGAAATTCATGGGTCGTGAACGTAACACCGAAGGGGTGGGCGACGGCCGCCCTGCCGACCGCCGGACTCGGTAGGAACGCTCCTACAGGCCGGCGCGCTCGCGTAGAAAGTCAGGCCTGGTAAAGGCCCTGGAGCGAGCGGAAGCCCTTGACCTCGATCGGGTTGCCGCAGGGATCCAGGAAGAACATGGTCCATTGCTCGCCCGGCTGGCCGGCGTAGCGCAGGTGCGGCTCGATCACGAATCCGGTGCCCGCGGCGCGCAGGCGTTCGGCCAGCGCCTCCCACTGCGGCAGCTCCAGCACCAGCCCGAAGTGCGGCATGGGCACCATCCGGTCGCCCACCCGGCCGGTCAGCGTGGTCTCGAAGGGCTGGCCCAGGTGCAGCGAGAGCTGGTGGCCGAAGAAGTCGAAGTCCACCCACGTGTCGGTGCTGCGGCCCTCGGCGCAGCCGAGCACGCCGCCGTAGAAGCGGCGCGCGACGTCCAGGTCGGTCACGTGGAAGGCGAGGTGGAATAAGCTTTCCATCCCGCAAGACTACCCCACCCCGACGATGGACTACTCGCGCTACCGGACCCTCTCGATCAGCCGCCGCGGGCCCGGCGATTCGGTGCTGGACATCGTGATGCGCGCGGCCAACGGCAAGCTGCCGACGGCCGGCCACGAGGGCCACCGCGAGCTGGCCGAGATCTGGCGCGACGTCGGCGCCGACGACAGCGTGCGCTGCGCCGTGCTCCGCGGCGAGGGCCAGGGCTTCTCCGGCGGCGGCGACCTGTCGCTGGTGCAGGACATGGCCGGCGACTTCGAGGTGCGCAGCCGCGTCTGGAAGGAGGCGCGCGACCTGGTCTACAACGTGATCAACTGCGACAAGCCGATCGTCAGCGCGCTGCACGGCCCGGCCGTGGGCGCCGGGCTGGTGGCCGGGCTGCTGGCCGACATCCCGATCGCGGCGCGCGACGCCAGGATCGTCGACGGCCACACGCGGCTGGGCGTGGCGGCCGGCGACCACGCGGCCATCGTCTGGCCGCTGCTGTGCGGCCTGGCCAAGGCCAAGTACTACCTGATGCTGTGCGAGCCCGTCAGTGGCGAGGAGGCCGAGCGCATCGGCCTGGTCGCGCTGGCGGTCGACCGCGACCAGCTGCTGCCCAAGGCCTACGAGGTGGCCGACCGGCTGGCGCAGGGCAGCCAGAGCGCCATCCGCTGGACCAAGTACTCGCTCAACAACTGGCTGCGCCAGGCCGGCCCCAACTTCGACACCTCGCTCGCGCTGGAGTTCATGGGGTTCGGCGGACCGGACGTGCGCGAGGGCATCGCCTCGCTGCGCGACAAGCGGCCGCCGCGGTTCCCCGGCAGCTGACCGGCGTTGGGCCGGCGCGCTGCGGTCGCGTTTGTTTTTTCACGCAGCCGCGCACACGGCCCAGGGCCCGCCGGACATAATCCCGGCCATGCAGCGCTTGCGCCAAGCCCGTTTCCTCGCCCGCCTCGTGCTGGCCTGGTTCGCGCTGGCGATCGGCGTCGCGGTCGCGTCGCCGGTGGTGCAGCCCAAGGCCGTGGAGATGGTGTGCAGCGGCGGCGTGATGAAGCTGATGCTGCAGGGCGACGCGGACGAGCCGGTAGCGTCGCACACGCTCGACTGTCCGCTCTGCGCTTCGACCAGCGCGCCCCCGCCCGCTCGCTCCACGCACGCCGTCCAGCTGCCGCTGGCGCACGTCGTGCAGCCGATCCCGGCCGCCCGGCTGGCGGCCCGCGTGGCCGCGCCCCTGCCCGCCCGCGGGCCCCCTTCGCACTCCTGATCCGCTGAAAGCGTTCCATGCGCCGGCGTTCCCGCCGCGCGTGGCCTTCGTTTCCGAGACAGGAGTCCCATCGTGGACAGGTCGCGAGTCGCGGCCGCCGTGGCGGCCACCATCCCCCTGCTCTGCGCGCCGCCCGCCCGCGCGCAGGACACCCCGGCCCGCTCGCTGGGCGTGGTCACCGTCACCGGCGGGCAGCCCACTTCGCTGCCGACGCAGATCCCCACCACCATGGAAGGGATCACGCGCGAGCAGATCGAGCGCACCGTCAACGCGACCGACAGCGAGGACGTGCTCAAGTACTTTCCCAGCCTGCTGGTGCGCAAGCGCTACCCCGGCGACTACAACCACGCCATCCTGTCCAGCCGCGCCTCGGGCACGGGCAACAGCGCGCGCTCGCTGGTCTATGCGGACGGCATCCTGCTGTCCAACCTGCTGGGCAACGGCGTCGGCGGCCTGAGCTTCCCGCCGCGCTGGGGGCTGGTGACGCCCGAGGAGATCGAGCGGGTCGACGTGATGTACGGGCCGTTCTCGGCCGCGTACCCGGGCAATTCGGTGGGCGCGGTGGTCGACTTCGTGACCCGCATGCCCCGGCAGTTCGAGGCGCATGCCGCCGCCAGCTACTCGGTGCAGCCCTTCGAGCTGTACGGCACCGACCGGAACTCCCGGACCTGGCAGTCCAGCGCGTCGCTGGGCAACCGGGCCGGCGACTGGGGCTGGTGGCTCAACGTCAACCGCCTGGACAGCGAAGGCCAGCCGCTCACCTTCCCCACCCGGCCGGCCTCCGGCGCCAACCCGGCCGGGGCCGGCGTGCCCGTCACCGGCGCGGTGCCCACGCGCAACAGCGCCGACCAGCCCTGGTACGTGCTGGGCGAGGCCACGCAGTACGCCAGTCGCCAGGACCACCTGAAGGCCAAGCTGACCTACGACTTGCCGGGCGCGATCCGCGCCGCCTACACGCTGGGCTGGTGGGAGAACACCTCGCACGGGCGGTCGGCGTCCTACCTGCGCGACGGCGCAGGCAACGCGGTGGGCAGCGGGCCGATCCGCATCGGCGGCGCCGCGTTCGCCCCGCTCACCGGGGCCGACTTCCCGCTGACCGAGGAGCGCCTCACGCACCTGATGCACGGCCTGTCGCTCAAGAGCAGGACGCAGGGCGTGTTCGACTGGGAGGCCGCGGCCAGCCGCTACCACTACCGGCGCGACGACAAGCGCCAGAACGCCGCTTCCAATCCGCCGCCGGCGGCGCTGGCCGGCGGCGCGGGCACGCTGGCCGACGGCAGCGGCACCGGCTGGACCACCCTGGCCCTGCGCGGCACCTGGCGGCCCGACGGGACGCAGGGCGCGCACATCGTCGACTTCGGCGTGCAGCAGGAGCGCTACGAGCTGGCCTACCTGACTTCCAACGTCGCGGGCGACTGGCGCGACGATGCGCCGGGCAGCGTGGCCAGCAACGTCGGCGGCCACACGCAGCTGCGCAGCCTGTGGGCGCAGGACGCCTGGGCCTTCGCGCCGCGCTGGAAGACGGTGCTGGGGGCGCGCGTGGAGCGCTGGAACGCCTTCTCGGGCTTCACCGTCATCACGCCGGCGGTCAACACGGCCTGGCCGGACCGCGGCGAGTCCCACGTGTCGCCCAAGGCGGCGCTGTCCTGGCAGTGGCGGCCCGACACCGTGCTCAAGGCTTCGCTCGGGCGCGCGGTGCGTTTTCCCACCGTGGCCGAGCTCTACGGCGCGACCTCGACGGCCAACGCCCAGTTCATCAACGACCCCAACCTGCGGCCGGAACGGTCGTGGACCGGCGAGCTCACCGCCGAGCGGGAGCTGGAGCGCGGCCTGCTGCGGCTGACGTTCTTCGCCGAGGACACCCGCGACGCGCTCTACAACCAGACGCTGATCGACACGGCCGCCAACCGCAACGTCACCCGCGTGCAAAACGTGGGGCGCATCGCGACCCAGGGCCTCGAACTCGCCTGGAGCGGCACCGACGTGTGGACACCCGGCCTCAACCTCAACGCGAGCGCGACCTACGCCCACTCGGAGATCCGCGAGAACGCAGGCTTCGTGGCCACGCCCGGGGACACGGTGGGCAAGCGCCAGCCCAACATCCCGCGCTGGCGCGCCGCCGCGGTGGCCGACTACCGCTGGAGCGAGCGCTGGACCACCTCGGTCGGCGCGCGCTACAGCAGCCGGCAGTTCCGCACCCTGGACAACAGCGACGTCAACGGCTACGCGTACATGGGCGTGAGCCGGCTCTACGTGGTCGACGTGCGCGCGCGCGTGCAGCTGGACAAGCACCTGAGCGCGGCCTTCGGCATCGACAACCTGAACAACAAGACGTACTGGAACTTCCATCCCTACCCCCAGCGCACTTTCTTCGCGGAACTGAAGGCAGACCTATGAACCACCGATCCCTCGCCCCCCTGCTGGCCGCCCTTGTGGCGGCCCCCGCCGCCCTGGCGCACGTGTCGCTCGAGTACCAGGTCGCGCCGGCCGATGCCGGCTACAAGGCCGCCTTCAAGATCGGCCACGGCTGCGGCGCCTCGCCCACGCGGCAGGTGAGCGTCACCATCCCCGCCGGCGTGACCGGCGCCAAGCCCATGCCCAAGCCCGGGTGGTCGCTGGAGATCGAGCGGGCCAAGCTTGCGCAGCCCCTCACCTCGCACGGGCGCACCGTCACCGAGGACGTGGTGCGCGTCACCTGGACCGCGCGCACCGCCGCCGACATGCTGCCCAACGACCAGTACGATGAGTTCGTGCTGGTCGCGCGCACGCCGGCCAAGGCGGGCACGATCTACTGGCCGGTGAGCCAGGTGTGCGAGAACGGCCGCCTGGACTGGGTGGACGTCCCGCGCGACGGCCGCCCCGCCGCGGACCTCAAGTCGCCCGCGGCGGCCCTCGAGATCCTGCCGGCCGCGGGTGGCGGCGGCCACCGCCACTGAACTTCAAAAGGAGAGAACCCATGAACAAGATCAGAACCTTGCTGGCCGCCACGGCCCTGGCCTGCGGCGCGTCCGCCTGGGCGCAGGCGACGGCGCCGGTGACCGTGCTCGCGCCCTGGGCGCGCGCCAGCGTGCAGGGCCAGCGCGCCTCGGGCGCCTTCATGACCCTGGTGGCGCAGGAGCCGCTGACGCTGGTTGCCGCCACCAGCCCCGTGGCCGGCCGGGCCGAGCTGCACGAGATGAAGATGGACGGCGACGTGATGCGCATGCGCCAGCTCGACTCGGTGGAGATGAAGCCGGGCCAGCCGCTGCAGCTCAAGCCCGGCGGCCACCACCTCATGCTGATGGAGCTGAAGGCCCCGCTCGCGCCCAACACCAGCATCCCGGTGACGCTGACGTTCCGCACCGCCACGGGCGAACAGCGCCAGCTGGCGCTGCAGGTGCCGGTGTCGGCCACGCCGCCGAAGGAGGCTGGCGCCGCCGGCAGCCACCACAAGCATTGACACCGATGCTTGCGGATTGACGGTGCGGGCCGCCGACGGCCCGCGTCTCGGCCTGCTAAGCTGGTGCCATCCCCCCGACGGAGACGGCCATGAGCGACAACCCCACCCTGGCTTTCGGCAAGTTCGTTCCCGGTTTCGACTTCCTGCAGAACCTGGCCAGGGGCGCGAGCCAGACGATCCCGCAGATGCCCAACGTCGCGAACTGGATCGCGCCCACGCTCAACGTCGAGGAGCTGGACAAGCGCATCGGCGAGATGCGCGCGGTGCACTTCTGGCTGGAGCAGAACTCCAAGGCGCTGAGCGCCACCATCCAGGCGCTGGAGGTGCAGAAGATGACCCTGGCGACGCTGCGCGGCATGAACGTCAGCATGGGCGAGCTGGCCGAGTCGATGCGGGCCCGGACCAGCGATGCGATGGCGGCGGGCGCGCAGAGGGCTGCGGACACGGCGGCCGCCGCCGAGGCGGCCCGCAGCGCTCGTGGCAAGGCGGCCAAGAGTGCCGAAGAAGACACCGCCAAGCCCGCGGCCACGGCCACGGCCAGCGTGGTCGATCCGCTGCAGTGGTGGGGCGCCCTCACCCAGCAGTTCCAGAAGATCGCCTCCGACGCCCTGAAGGACGCCGCGCGCAACACCGCGATGGACACGGCGCGCACCACGGCCAGCGACATGGCCAGGGACGCCACCCAGGGCGCGGCGGACGGGACGCGGGCTGCGACCGGCACCTCCACCAAGACCGCCGACGCGAAGCCCGCGCCGGCCAAGAAGGCCCGCAAGACCCCCGCGCGCCGCCGCGCGGCCGCCGACAAGACATGAAGCTGTTCCCCTTCGCGCACGCCACCCATCCCCAGTGGCCGATGGCGGCCGGGCTGGTGCTGGCGCAGCTGCGCGCGCAGATGGCGCTGCCGGACTACGCCGCCACGCCCACGCTGGCCCTGCTGTACATCACCGACCACTACGCGGCGCACGCGCAGGACATCCTGGATCACCTGGGCGCCGAGCTGCCCGAGATCACCGACTGGTCGGGCACGGTGGGCGTGGGCATCTCGTCGAACAACGTGGAGTACTTCGACGAGCCGGCGCTGGCCGTCATGCTGTGCGCGGTGCCGTCGCACCAGTACCGCGTGTTCTCCGGCGTCGCGCCGCTGGGCACCGGCGAAGGCATGGGGTTCGAGCCGCACACCGCGCTGGTCCATGCCGACGCGACCACGCCCGACCTGGGCGAGCTGATCGCCGAGATGGCGGCGCGCACCAGCACCGGCTACCTGTTCGGCGGGCTGGCCGCCAGCCGCAGCGAGGCGGTGCAGTTCGCCGTCGGCGGCAACGGCAACATCAAGGGCCAGGGCAAGGCCGGCGGCGTCTTCCGTGGCGGCCTCTCGGGCGTGGCATTCGCCGAAAGCGTGCACGTGGTCTCGCGCGTCACGCAGGGCTGCCAGCCGCTCGGCCGCCAGCGCGAGGTCACGGCGGCCGAAGGCAACGTGCTGCTCGCCCTGGACGGCGAGCCCGCGCTGGACGTGCTGCTGGAGGAAGCCGGCATCTCGCTGGAACGACCGCAGGCGGCCATGACCGCGCTGCGCGCGACGCTGGTGGGCCTGACCGCCCCGGGCGCCGACGTCATCGGGCGCGCCGGCACCTTCGGCGCCGACGTCGAGGTGCGCCACATCATCGGCCTGGACCCGGGCCGGCGCGGCGTGGCCGTGGCCAGCAAGGTCGACACCGGCATGCGCATGGCGTTCTGCAACCGCAATGCCCAGGCCGCGCGGGCCGACCTCACGCGCATCTGCGCCGAGATCCGCGAGGAGCTGGAGCCGCAGGAGATGCCGCAGACCGTGGCGGCCGCGCTGGCCGCCCCCGAGGCGCAGTCGGCGCCCAGCCCGCAGCGGCGCATCGCCGGTGCCGTGTACGTCAGCTGCGCCGGCCGCGGCGGCCCGCACTTCGGCGGGCCCAGCGCCGAGCTGCAGATCGTGCGCCGGGCGCTGGGCGACGTGCCGCTGGTGGGCTTCTTCGCCGGCGGCGAGATCGCGCGGCACCACCTGTACGGCTACACCGGCGTGCTCACGGTCTTCGAGACGGCTTGACGCGCGGCTCGCCGCGCACCCCCTTGTTTCGTCATTCCCGCGGAGGCGGGAATCCAGCGCTTCCCCGCGCCGGGTTCACACGCCGCGCGCCCGGTCCTCGCGAAACTTCTTCGCGAAAGCCGCGAAGCGTCCCGCCTCCAGCGACTCGCGCACTTCCCGCATCAGGTTCAGGTAGTAGTGCAGGTTGTGGATGCTGGCCAGCATCGGCGCCAGCATCTCGCCGCAGCGCTCCAGGTGGTGCAGGTAGGCGCGCGAGAAGCCGCCGCTCACCGTGCCGTCCGGTGCCGTCTCACCGCGGCAGGCGTAGCAGGTGCAGGTCTCGTCCAGCGGCCGCTCGTCGCTGCGGTGGCGGGCGTTGCGGATCTTCAGGTCGCCGAAGCGGGTGAACAGGTGGCCGTTGCGCGCGTTGCGGGTGGGCATGACGCAGTCGAACAGGTCCACGCCCTGCGCCACGCCCTCCACCAGGTCCTCCGGCGTGCCCACGCCCATCAGGTAGCGCGGCTTGTGTTCGGGAAGCTTGTGCGGCGTGTGCGCCATGATGCGCAGCATCTCCGCCTTGGGCTCGCCCACGCTCACGCCACCGATGGCGTAGCCCGGGAAGTCCATCTCGACCAGCCTGGCGAGCGAGGCCTCGCGCAGGTGCTCGAACATGCCGCCCTGCACGATGCCGAACAGCGCGTTGGGGTTCTCCAGCCGCGCGAACTCGGTCTTGCAGCGCTGCGCCCAGCGCAGGCTCAGCTCCATCGAGAACCGTGCTTCCGCCTCGGTGGTGGTGTGCCCCTTGGTCTCGTACGGCGTGCACTCGTCGAACTGCATGACGATGTCGCTGTTGAGCGCCGTCTGCACCTGCATCGACACCTCGGGCGTGAGGAACAGCCGGTCGCCGTTGACGGGCGAGGCGAACTTCACGCCCTCCTCGCTGATCTTGCGCATCTCGCCCAGGCTCCAGACCTGGAAGCCGCCCGAGTCCGTGAGGATGGGCCGGTCCCAGCGCTCGAAGCGGTGCAGCCCGCCGAACTGCGCCAGCACGTCCAGGCCGGGGCGCATCCACAGGTGGAAGGTGTTGCCCAGGATGATCTGAGCGCCCATCTCCTGCAACGACCGCGGCGTGACGCCCTTGACGGTGCCGTAGGTGCCCACGGGCATGAAGATGGGCGTCTCGACCACGCCGTGGTTGAGGGTGAGGCGGCCGCGGCGGGCCAAGCCTTCGGTGGCCAGGGTTTCGAAGCGAAGCATGTCAGGTGGGGGTGCGTTCCAACAGCATCGAGTCGCCGTAGGAGAAGAAGCGGTAGCGGTGTTCCACCGCGTGGCGGTACAGGGACATCACGCGGTCGTGGCCGGCGAAGGCGCTCACCAGCATCATCAGCGTGGACTTGGGCAGGTGGAAGTTGGTCACCATCAGGTCCACCATCCGGAAGCGGAAGCCCGGCGTGATGAAGATGTCGGTGTCGCCGCGCGCCTGGCCGCTGCGGGCCCAGCTCTCCAGCGAGCGGACGGTGGTGGTGCCCACCGCCACGATGCGTCCGCCGCTGGCGCGCGTGCGCGCCACGGCCTCCTGCGTGGCCGGCGGGATCTCGAACCACTCGCTGTGCATGCGGTGCTCGGCGATGTTCTCGGTCTTGACCGGCTGGAAGGTGCCGGCGCCCACGTGCAGGGTGAGGTTGGCGCGCCGGATGCCGCAGGCGTCCAGGCTGGCCAGCACCTGCGGGTCGAAGTGCAGGGCCGCGGTGGGCGCCGCCACCGCGCCGGGCGTGCGCGCGAACACCGTCTGGTAGCGCTCCACGTCCTGCGCCGTGTCAGCGTGCTCGATGTAGGGCGGCAGCGGCACGTGGCCGTGCAGGTCCATCAGCGTGTAGGGGTCGCCGCTGAAGGCGAAGCGAAAGAGCGGCCCGTCCTCCTCGGGCCAGCGCCCCAGCAGGGTGGCCGAAAAGCCGCCCTGCATCGCGAGCACGGTGCCCACCGGCGGCTTCTTGCTCACCTTCATGTGGGCCACCACCTCGCCCCCCGGCAGAACGCGTTCGACCAGCAGTTCCAGCTTGCCGCCCGAGGGCTTGCCGCCGTACAGGCGCGCCTTGAGCACGCGGGTGTCGTTGAACACCAGCAGGTCGCCCGGCGACAGCAGGGCCGGCAGTTCGCGGAACACCCGGTCGGCGGGCGGGAAGTGCCGGCCATCGAGCAGGCGCGAGGCGCTGCGCTCGGTCGCGGGGTGCTGGGCGATCAGGTCGGGGGGAAGGGCGAAGTCGAAATCGCCCAGGGTGAAAGCGCGCATGTGTGGAGGGCCGGACGGACCCGTTCCCAGGGGAAACGTGAAGGCAGAATTGTCCCATGCCCGCCACCGCGACCCTGTCGGCCCCCCAGAAGGCCCTGCACAAGCTGGGACTGGTGCGCGACATCGACCTGGCGCTGCACCTGCCGCTGCGCTACGAGGACGAGACCCGCATCGTGAAGCTGCGCGACGCGCGCGAGGGCGAGTCGGCGCAGATCGAGGGCACGGTCACCGACAACCACGTCGCGTTCCGCCCGCGCCGCCAGCTGGTGGTGACGGTGGACGACGGCAGCGACACCTGCGTGCTGCGCTTCTTCTCGTTCTATCCCTCGCAGCAGAAGGCGCTGGCGGTGGGCCACCGGATCCTGGCCAGGGGCGAGCTCAAGGGCGGCTTCCTGGGCTGGACGATGGTGCACCCGACCTGCCGCGCCGCCGGCGGCGCTTTGCCGCAGGCGCTGACGCCGGTCTATCCGACTACCGCCACGCTGCCGCAGTCCTACCTTCGCAAGGCGGTGCAGAGCGGGCTGGCCCGCGCCGACCTGGCCGAGACCGTGCCGTCCGAACTCGCGCCGATGCTGGGCCTGCAGGCCGGGTGGACGCTGCGCGAGGCCCTGAACTTCCTGCACCACCCGGGCCCGGAAACCTCCCTGATGACGCTGGAGGACCGCAGCCACCCGGCGTGGCAGCGGCTGAAGGCCGAGGAACTGCTCGCGCAGCAGCTGTCGCAGCTGCAGAGCAAGCGCGAGCGCGACGAACTGCGCGCGCCGCACCTGGCCGCCGCGGCCGGCGGGCTGCACGAGCAACTGCTGCAGGCCCTGCCCTTCGCGCTCACCTCCGCGCAGCGGCGCGTCGGCGAGGAGATCGCGCGCGACCTGGCCCGGCCCGTGCCCATGCACAGGCTGTTGCAGGGCGACGTGGGATCGGGCAAGACCGTGGTCGCGGCGCTGGCGGCGGCCGTGGCCATCGACGCCGGCTGGCAGTGCGCGCTGATGGCGCCCACCGAGATCCTGGCGGAGCAGCACTTTCGCAAGCTCATCGGCTGGCTGGAGCCCCTGCTGGCGCCGCGCGGCCTCACGGTGGCCTGGCTCACCGGCGGCCAGAAGAAGAAGGAGCGCGAACCGATGCTGGAGCGCATCGCCAGCGGCGAGGCGGCCCTGGTGGTGGGCACCCATGCGGTGATCCAGGAGCAGGTGCGCTTCAAGCGCCTGGCGCTGGCCGTGATCGACGAACAGCACCGCTTCGGTGTCGCGCAGCGGCTGGCGCTGCGCGGCAAGATGGACGAGGCGGGGCAGGAACCGCACATGCTCATGATGTCGGCCACGCCCATCCCGCGCACGCTGGCCATGAGCTACTACGCCGACCTGGACGTGTCGACCCTGGACGAACTGCCGCCGGGCCGCACGCCGGTCATCACCAAGGTCGTGGCCGACAACCGCCGCGAGGAGGTGGTGGAGCGCATCCGCGCGCAGCTGGCGCAGGGCCGGCAGGTCTACTGGGTCTGTCCGCTGATCGAGGAGAGCGAAGCGCTGGACCTCACCAATGCGACCGCGACGCACGAGGCGCTGCGGGCCGCCCTGCCCGGCGTGCTGGTCGGCCTGCTGCATTCGCGCATGCCGGCGGCGGAGAAGAAGGCGGTGATGGCGCTCTTCTCCGGCGGGCAGATGGGCGTGCTGGTGTCCACCACCGTGATCGAGGTCGGCGTGGACGTGCCCAATGCGTCGCTGATGGTGATCGAGCATGCCGAGCGCTTCGGCCTGTCGCAGCTGCACCAGCTGCGCGGCCGCGTGGGGCGCGGTGCCGCGGCTTCGGCCTGCGTGCTGCTCTACTCCCCGGGCGAGAACGGGCGCCTGGGCGAGACGGCGCGCGCGCGGCTCAAGGCCATGGCCGAGACCAACGACGGCTTCGAGATCGCCCGGCGCGACCTGGAGATCCGCGGGCCCGGCGAGTTCCTGGGCGCGCGCCAGTCCGGCGCGCCACTGTTGCGCTTCGCCGACCTGGCCACCGACACCCACCTGCTGCAGGCGGCGCGCGAGCTCGCGCCGCTCATGCTGGATCGCTTCCCCGAATCCGCCCGGAGGCACGTGGGCCGCTGGTTGGGTGGAAAATCGGAGTACCTGAAGGCGTAGAAGAAATCCATGACGCTCACCGAACTCAAGTACATCGTGGCCGTTGCCCGGGAGAAGCACTTCGGCAAGGCGGCCGAAGCCTGCTTCGTCTCGCAGCCCACGCTGTCGGTGGCGATCAAGAAGCTCGAGGACGAGCTCGAGGTCAAGCTGTTCGAGCGCAGCGCCAACGAGGTGAGCGTCACGCCGCTGGGCGAGGAGATCGTGCGCCAGGCGCAGAGCGTGCTGGAGCAGGCCGCGTCGATCAAGGAGATCGCCAAGCGGGGCAAGGACCCGCTGGCCGGGCCGCTCAAGCTTGGCGTGATCTACACCATCGGCCCCTACCTGCTGCCGGACCTGGTGCGCCAGGCGATCGCGCGCACGCCGCAGATGCCGCTGATGCTGCAGGAGAACTTCACCGTCAAGCTGCTGGAGATGCTGCGCACCGGCGAGATCGACTGCGCGGTCATGGCCGAGCCTTTCCCCGACACCGGCCTGGCGCTGGCGGGGCTGTACGACGAGCCCTTCATGGCCGCGGTGCCCAACACGCACGCCTTCGCCACGCGCGAGACCATCACCGCGCAGGAGCTCAAGAGCGAGACCATGCTGCTCCTGGGCACCGGCCACTGCTTCCGCGACCACGTGCTGGAGGTGTGTCCGGAGTTCGCGCGCTTTTCCAGCGACGCCGAAGGCATCCGCAAGAGCTTCGAGGGCTCCTCGCTGGAGACCATCAAGCACATGGTGGCCGCCGGCATGGGCATCACCCTGGTGCCGCGCCTGTCGGTGCCCAAGGACGCGCTCGACCCCAAGCCCAAGCGCCGCCGGGACGACCAGGCCTTCGTGCGCTACATCCCCTTCGACGGCGACCCGCCGATGCGCCGGGTGGTGCTGGCCTGGCGCCGCAGCTTCACGCGCTACGAGGCCATCGCCGCGTTGCGCAACGCCATCTACGCCTGCGAGCTGCCGGGCGTCAAGAGACTCTCATGACCGATTCCAAGCTTTTCCAACCGGGGATCCTCGACGGCGTGCCCGCCGTCGCGCGCTTCGTCACCTTCTCCATCCCCGACAAGGGCACGGACGCCGCGCACATCCGCCAGGCGCTCACGCGCCTGGCGCCGCTGGTCAACGGCAGCGATGCCGTGCTGGGCATCGGCCCCTCGCTGGTCGCCGCGCTCGACGCCAAGGTGCCCGGCCTGCACGAGTTCCCGGATTTCTCGCGCGAGGGCGTGCGGGTGCCGTCCACGCCCGGCACGCTGTGGTGCTGGGTGCGGGGCGACGACCTGGGCGACCTGCTGATGCTCACGCGCAAGGTGCAGAAGGCGCTGGCGCCGGCGTTCGCGGTGCGGCACGTGGTCGACGCGTTCCGGCATGCGCTGGGCGAGAGCGGCCACGGCAAGGACCTCACCGGCTTCGAGGACGGCACCGAGAACCCGACCGGCGAGAAGGCCGAGGAGGCCGCGTTCGCCAGCGGCCTGGGCGAGGGCATCGACGGCTCCAGCTACGTGGCCGTGCAGCAGTGGGTGCACGACCTCGACGCCTTCGAGGCGCTGGGCGACGAGGCGGCCAACCACCATTTCGGCCGCCACCGCCTGACCAACGAGGAGCTGGACGACGCGCCGGAGTGGGCCCACGTCAAGCGCACGGCGCAGGAGAGCTTCGACCCCGAGGCCTTCGTGCTGCGCCGCTCCATGCCCTGGATGATGAGCATGCAGGCCGGTCTGAACTTCGTGGCGTTCGGCCGGTCGCTCGATGCCTTCGAGGCGCAGATGCGCCGCATGGCCGGCCACGACGACGGCATCGTCGACGCCATGTTCCGCATCAGCAAGCCGGTCAACGGGGCGTACTACTGGTGCCCGCCGATGCGCGATGGCCAGCTGGACCTGCGGCAACTCGGTCTCTAGCAACTTGCAGCTGCTGCAACGCATTCCCCTCTGGCTCGACCTGATCCGCTGGAGCCGCCCGGCGGGCTGGCTGCTGCTGCTGTGGCCCACGCTCAGCGCGTTGTGGATCGCGGCCCACGGCTTCCCCGGCTGGCACCTGCTGGCGGTGTTCACGCTGGGCACCGTGCTGATGCGCAGCGCCGGCTGCTGCGTCAACGACGTGGCCGACCGCGAGTTCGACAGGCACGTCAAGCGCACGGCGCAGCGGCCCGTCACGTCGGGGCGCGTGGGCGTGAAGGAGGCGCTCACGCTCGGCGCCGTGCTGGCGCTGGTCGCCTTCGCCCTGGTGCTGACCACCAACACGGCGGCCATCCTGTGGTCGTTCGCCGCGCTGGCGGTCACGCTGCTCTACCCCTACGCCAAGCGCTACGTGTCGATGCCGCAGGCGGTGCTGGGGATCGCCTTCAGTTTCGGCATCCCGATGGCCTTCGCCGCCGTGCAGTCGCGCGTGCCGCTGCTGGCCTGGGTGCTGCTGCTGGGCAACCTGTTCTGGGTGCTGGCCTACGACACCGAGTACGCGATGGTGGACCGCGACGACGACCTGCGCATCGGCATCAAGACCTCGGCCATCACGCTGGGCCGCGCCGACGTGCCGGTGGTGATGGCCTGCTACGGCGCCTTCCTGGCGATCTGGGTGCTGGCGCTGGCGCCGCGCGAGCTGGGCCTGCCGTTCCACCTGGGCATCGCGGCCGCGGTGGGGCAGGCGCTGTGGCACTGGCAGCTGATCCGCGAGCGCACGCGCGACGGCTGCTTCAAGGCCTTCCGCCTGAACCACTGGGTGGGCTTCGCGGTGTTCGCCGGCATCGTGGCCGGCTACGCGCTCAAGTAGCCGGGCCGTCGCGGCCGAACTCGTCACCCAGTTCGGCGGCCCGCTGGCAGGCCGCCTGCATGGCCTGCACGAACCTGTCGGCCACGCCGGATTGCTCCATCGAGGTGAGCGCCGCGTAGGTCGTGCCGCCCTTGGAGGTCACGCGCTCGCGCAGCACCGACGGCGGCTCGTTCGACGCGCGCGCCAGTTCGGACGCGCCGCAAAAGGTGCCGATGGCCAGCCGCTGCGCGGTGGCGGCGGGCAGCCCCATCTCCTGGCCGGCGCGCGTCATCGCCTCGATGAAATAGAAGACGTAGGCCGGGCCGGACCCGGACAGCGCCGTCACCGCGTCGAGCTGCGCTTCGGCGTCGACCCACAGCGTCTCGCCGGTGGGCGCCAGCACCTGTTCGACCAGCGTGCGGTCGCCAGCGGACACCGCGCCCCGGGCGAACAGCGCCGTCATGCCGCGACCGACCAGCGCCGGCGTGTTGGGCATGGTGCGCACGATGCGCTCGGTGCCCAGCCAGCGCGCCATGCTGTCCGAGCGGATGCCGGCCGCCACGCTCAGGTGCAGCGCGCCCTTCGCATGCGGCGCGACGGCCGCGGCGGCATCGCGGAAGGTCTGGGGCTTGACCGCCCACACCACCAGGCCGGCCTGCGCGAGCGCGGGGCCGGGGTGCTCGCTCGCGGCCACGCCGAAGTCGCGCGACAGCCGCTCGCGCGCCTCGGCCCAGGGTTCGACCACCTGCACGTTCGACGCGGGCAGACCTTTCTTCACCAGGCCGCCAAGGATGGCGCTGGCCATGTTGCCGCCCCCGATGAAGGCGATCGTCGTGTCCTGGAAGTTCATGGGTGGTCCTGCGGTGGGGTGCCGCGGGGCCGCGGCGCAGGCGGGCAGTCTAGTCGCTGCGGCGGGGCCGGGTTCTCAGGCCGGCGCGGCGGTGCTGCCGCGGCACACCAGCTCGACCGGGTACTCCTTGAAGGCGTCCCAGGCCTGGCCTTCCAGCCGGGCGACCAGCTGGTCGGCGGCCGCGCGGCCGATGTCGGTGATGGGCGTGGCGACGCTGGTCAGGCCCGGCGTCTGGGTGGCGCCCAGGTCGGTGTTGTCCACGCCGGTGATCGACATGCGGCCCGGCACGTCGATGCCGGCGTGGCGGCAGGCCAGCATGGCGCCGACGGCGAACACGTCGTTGGTGGCGACCACGGCCGTGGGCGGATCGGGCAGCTGCAGCAGGCCGGCCATCGCCTGTTCGGCGGTGGCCAGCGAGATCGGCGCATAGGCCAGGTGCCGCGGGTCCAGCGCCAGGCCGGCCTCGGCGAGCGCGAGCCGAAGGCCCTCGCCGCGCGCGCGGGCCCGGTCGTTGCCCGGCAGGGGCGCGCTCAGCAGGCCGATCCGGCGATGCCCCAGGGCGATCAGGTGCCGCGCGGCCTGGTAGGTGGCCGCGCGGTTGTCGAAGCCGATGCTGGGATGCCGCTGCAGCGGGTCCACGCCCCAGGTCAGCACGTAGGGCCGGCCGTAGTCCTCCAGCAGGCCGAACAGGCCCTGCTCGTGGTCCAGGCCCACCAGCATGAAGGCGTCGACGCCGTGTTCCACCAGCTGCGCGGCGATGCGCGCTTCGGACGCCAGGTCGTAGTGGTGCTCGGCGAGCACGAGGGAGTAGCCGCGTTCGTCCAGCCGCTGCTGCAGGGCGCTGGTGGTGCGGGCGTACAGCGCGTAATCGAACGACGGGACGATGGCGCCCACCATCTTGCTGCGGTGGCTGCGCAGGCTGCGCGCGGCGCCGTGCGGCACGTAGCGGAGCTTGCTGGCGGCGTCCAGCACGCGCTGCCGCGTGGCGGGGTCGACCTGCACCGAGTTGTTCAGGACCCGCGAGACCGTGGCCGTGGACACGCCGGCCAGGCGGGCCACGTCCTTGGCGCCGGAGCGGCCCTTTCGGGCGCTGGCTGCCGTCTTGTCCTCCAGTCGTTCCCCGTCCATGGTGCCGTTGTAATCGATTGCAGCGAATCTACCCCATGCAGAAGCAAATGAAAACTCCGTCTATGGGGAAACCACTGAGGCCAACGAGAATGACGGCGGCCAGATCGCTCGCTAGACTTGCATGTAATCGATTGCATGGGTCGAGCCCGGCCCGTCGCCGAAACCCGTCCACCCCGAGGAGACCTGCATGAAGGAACCCACCCGCTCGCCCGACACGGGCGCCCCCAGCCGCCGCGAGTTCATCGGCCAGGCCGCCGCCCTGGGCGCCGCCGGCCTTGCGGCCGGATGGACGGCCCCGGCCCTGGCGCAGGGCGCCCCCGACCTGGCGCCCTACCAGCGCGCCAAGATCAACTGGCGCCAGGCCGAAGGCGAGCAGATCTCGGTCGCGGTGATCCCGGCCAGCTACTTCGACAACCTGCTGGGGCTGCTGCCGCAGTTCGAGGCGCTGACCGGCATCAAGGTGCGCGCCGAGAAGGTGCCGCCCGGCCAGATCCGCCAGAAGGCGATGCTGGACCTGTCGTCCAAGACGGCGACCTACGCCACCCACTCGGCCGACCCGATGTACTACCCGCTGTACGTCTCCAACAAGTGGGTGGAGCCGCTGGACAAGTACCTGAACGACGCCACGCTCACCGACGCGGCCTGGTTCAACTACAACGACATCCTCAAGGCCTGGCGCGAGGCCGACTCGGTCGACGGCAAGCCGTACGGCATCCCGTACGACGGCGAGGTGACGGTGCAGGTCTACCGCAAGGACCTGTACGACGCCAAGGGGCTCAAGCCGGCCGACACCTACGACCAGCTGCTGTCCAACGCCAAGGCGATCCACGACCCGGCCAACCGCGTCTGGGGCCTGGCGATGCGAGGTTTCTCCGGCGCGGGCCAGAACATGTACATCTACCCGTCGCTGTTCCGCGGTTTCGGCGGCGACTGGATGCAGAACAAGAACGTGGTGGTCAACAGCCCCGAGGCGGTCAAGGCGCTCGAGTGGTACGTCAACGCCCTGTCGCAGTACGCCCCGCCCGCGGTGCGCAACTGGAACTGGCCCGACATCGCCGACGCCTTCTCGCAGGGCACGGTGGGCTGCTACCTCGACGCCCACTCGTCGGCCGCGGTGATCACCAACCCGGAGAAGTCCAAGGTCGTGGGCAAGGTCGCCTACGCGCGCTGGCCCAAGGGCCCGTCGGGCAAGCGGGTGACGTCGATCTGGAACTGGGGCTTCCCCGTCAACGCCGCGCTCAACGACAAGCAGAAGAAGGCGACCTGGCTGTTCATCTCCTGGGCCGCGTCGGCCGAGACGCAGGCGCGCACCTCCTGGAAGTTCGACGGCCCGGCCAAACGCTCGGGGCTCAACCGCCTGTCCCTGTGGAAGGCGCCGGAATTCGCCGCGGCCATGAAGGGCGCGGGCGACAACTTCATCCCCGCCGCGCTCGAGTCGCTGGAGCAGGACACCGACGTCGACTGGCGTCCGCGCGTGCCGCAGTGGCCCGCCATCGGAGAGACCATGGCCACGGCCATCCAGGCCGCGCTGGTCGGCCAGAAGAAGCCGAAGGAAGCGCTGGACGAGGCGCAGGCGCGCATCGCCCAGATCATGAAGGCCTGATGCCGGCATGACGGTCGCCACGCCCGCGGGCGGGGGGACGCTGGAGCGGCAGGAGCGGCGCTTTGCGCTCGCCCTGTTCGCGCCCGCGTTCCTGCTCCTGCTCATCACCACCACCGCGCCGCTGGTGTTCCTGGCCTGGAACAGCCTGCAGAAGCTGGACCTGGGCATGCCCTGGTTGTCCGGCTTCGCGGGGCTGGACAACTACGCCAAGATGGGCAGCGACCCGCGGTTCTGGAACTCGCTGTGGCTGACCGTGGTGTACACGGGATCGACCGTGCTGCTGCAGGTGGTGATCGGCCTGTCGCTCGCCCTGCTGGTGCTGCGCATCCCGCGAGGCCAGGGGCTGCTGCGGGTCGCGGCCATCCTGCCGATCGTGCTGGCGCCGGTGGTCGTGGGCCTGTTCTGGCGCACGCTGGTGCTGTCGCCCGACGTGGGCCTGGTCGACCTGGTCACCCGCACGCTGGGCCTGGGCAGCCACAACTGGCTGGGCGATCCGCAGCTGGCGCTGATCTCGGTGATCGCCATCCACACCTGGCAGTGGACGCCGTTCGCCTTCCTGGTGCTGCTGGCCACGCTGGCGACGCTGCCGCCCGACGTCTACGAGGCGGCGCGGCTGGACCGCGCCAGCGCGTGGCAGCGCTTCCGCTACATCACGCTGCCGCTGATCCGCCCCGCGGTCGTGATGGTGGTGATCCTGCGCACGATGACGGCGCTGTCCGCCTTCGCAGCCATCTTCGCCGCGACGGGAGGCGGGCCGGGCACCTCCACCGAGATCCTGAACCTGTACGCCTACCGCACCTCGTTCACCGAACTGAACATCGGCTACGGCTCCTCGCTGGCCATGGTGCTGCTGGCGATCACGATGTTCGTGTCCTGGCTGCTGTTCCGCCGCAGGAGGGCGCCTGCATGAACGCCACCGCCGTTTCTCCCGTGAACGCCGCCGCCATCGCCGGGCGGTCCGGCAAGGCCCGGCGCCTGCACCGGACCGTGGTGCTCTATGCCATCGCGGGCCTGCTGGTGTCGGTGTGGGCCTTCCCGGTGCTGTGGGCGCTGCTGACGTCGTTCAAGACCGAGCGCGACGTGCTGGCCTATCCGCCGCTGCTGGTGTTCACGCCGACGCTGGCCAACTACCGCGACGTGCTGTGGGGCCCGTCGTCGATCCTGCCCAACCTCTGGTCGAGCATGGTCGTCAGTGTCGGCGCCACGCTGCTCACCATGCTGTTCGCGGTGCCCGCGGCCTACGCCCTGGCACGCCTGCGCTACCCGTTCAAGCGGGCCAGCGGCTTCTACGTGCTGGCCACGCAGATGCTGCCGCCGGTGGGCCTGATCATCCCGTACTACCTGGTGCTGCAGCGCGCCGGCGGGCTGGACACCTACAGCGGGCTGGTGGCGATCTACCTGACGTTCTCGCTGCCGTTCGCGATCTGGCTGATGGTGTCGTACTTCGAGGACATCCCCTACGAGATGGAGGAGGCGGCCCTGCTCGACCGCGCGGGCCGCCTGCGCACGTTCTGGTACGTGATCCTGCCGCAGGTGGGTGGCGGCATCGCGGTGACCACGGTGTTCGTGTTCCTGAACGCGTGGAACGAGTTCCTGTTCGCGGTGGTGCTGGGCGGCAACAAGGTCCGGCCGGTCACCGTGGCGATGTTCAACTTCATCTCGGTCGAGCAGACGCAATGGGCACGCCTGGCCGCCGGCGCGATGGTGGCGATGGCGCCGGTGATCATCGTCGGCCTGCTGGCGCAGCGGCACATCGTCAAGGGCCTCACGGTGGGAGCGGTCAAGGGAGGTGGCCGGCGATGAACCAGAAAAAAGGAAACGTGCGCCTGCGTGGCGTGGTCAAGCGGCACGGCGAGACCACGGTGCTGCACGGGGTCGACCTGGAGATCCGGGCCGGCGAGTTCTTCGTGCTGCTGGGGCCGTCGGGCTCGGGCAAGACCACCACGCTGCGCATCCTGGCCGGCCTGGAGCAGGTCAGCGAAGGGCAGGTCCTGATCGACGACGCCGACGTCACCGGCGCCGAGCCGGGCGAGCGCGACGTGGCGATGGTGTTCCAGAGCTATGCGCTGTATCCGCACATGACGGTGGCCGAGAACATCGGCTTTCCGCTCAAGATGGTGGGCACGCCGCGCGAGGCGATGGCCCAGGCGGTGGCCGACGCGGCCGCGCGGGTGAGCATCGGCCACCTGCTGCAGCGGCGGCCCGGGCAGCTCTCGGGCGGGCAGCAGCAGCGCGTCGCGCTGGCGCGCGCGATCGTTCGGCAGCCGCGCCTGTTCCTGCTGGACGAGCCGCTGTCGAACCTGGACGCCAAGCTGCGGCTGGAGACCCGGCTGGAGCTCAAGCAGCTGCAGCGCTCGCTGGGCGTGACCACGGTGTACGTGACGCACGACCAGGAAGAGGCCATGACGCTGGCCGACCGCGTGGCCGTGTTCATGGACGGCCGCATCGTGCAGGTGGCCACGCCGCGCGACATCTTCAGCCGGCCCGCGCAGGTGACGGTGGCCGGCTTCATCGGCACGCCGCCGATGAACCTGGTGCCCGCCACCTGGCAGGGCGACTCGGTCCTGCTGGATGGCGTGGCCCACGCCGTCGGCGCCACCACCGCGCAGCCGCGCGAAGTGGTGCTGGGCGTGCGCCCGGGCGAGCTGCGCGCCGGGCCGCACGGCACGCCCGCCCGGGTGGAGTACGTCGAGGAGCTGGGCGACCACTGCATCGTGGACCTGCAGGCCGGCGGCCAGCGCATGAAGCTCAAGGCCGAGGGCGCGTCCCGGCTGGGCGAAGGCGCGTCCACCGCGCTCAGCTTCTCGCCGCAGGCCGCCCACCTGTTCGACCGCGCCAGCGGCGAACGACTGAACTGACCGAATCGAAGGAAGGACCGCCATGGACAAGCGCCCCAACATCCTGCTCATCCTGAACGACGACATGGGCTTCTCGGACATCGGCTGCTACGGCGGCGAGGTCGAGACGCCGAACCTGGACCGCCTGGCCGCCCAGGGCCTGCGGTTCTCCCAGTTCTACAACACGGCCCGCTGCAGCCCCTCGCGCGCGTCGCTGCTGACCGGCCTGCACCCGCACCAGACCGGCATCGGCATCCTGACCTACGACTCGGGCCCGGAGGGCTATGCGGGCAACCTGAACCAGCGTTGCGCCACCATCCCCGAGGTGCTCAAGCCGGCCGGCTACCGCAGTTACCTGAGCGGCAAGTGGCACGTGTCGAGCAACCTCCGGGAGCCCACCGATTCCTGGCCGATGCAGCGCGGCTTCGACGACTTCTTCGGCACCATCATCGGCGCCGGCAGCTTCTACGACCCCAACACGCTCACGCGCCGCAACGAGAACGCCGAGCACGAGGCGCGCGAGCCGGGCTTCTTCTACACCGACGCCATCAACGACGAGGCGGTCAAGTTCCTGCGCCGCCACAAGGCCGAGCATCCGGACAAGCCGTTCTTCCAGTACGTGGCCCACACCGCGCCGCACTGGCCGCTGCACGCGCACCCCGAGGACATCGCCAGGTACAAGGGCCGCTTCGACGAGGGCTGGGATCGCCTGCGCGAAGAGCGCCTGGAGCGCCTGGTGGCCAGCGGCATCCTGGACGCGCAATGGAAGCTGACCGGCCGCGACCCGCGCCAGCCGGCCTGGACCGACAGCGAAAACAAGGCCTGGCTGGCCAACTGCATGGAGGTCTACGCCGCGCAGATCGACCGCATGGACCAGGGCATCGGCCGCATCCTGAAGGCGCTGGAGGACCTGGACGAGCTGGACGACACGCTGGTGATCTTCCTGTCCGACAACGGCGCCTGCGCCGAGGACATCCCGGAAGGCGTGACCGTCGACGAGCTGGTGGACAAGCTCATGATCGCCCGCTCGCACACGCGCGACGGCCGCGTCGTGCGCTTCGGCAACACGCCCGAGATCGCGCCCGGCCCGGAGGACACCTACCAGAGCTACGGCCAGGCCTGGGCCAACCTGTCGAACACGCCCTTCCGCCTGTACAAGCACTGGACGCACGAGGGCGGCATCAGCACGCCGCTCATCTTCCACTGGCCCCAGGGCATCGCCCAGCGCGGCGAGGTCCGCCACACGCCGGGCTACCTGCCGGACATCATGGCGACCATCGTGGACGTCGCCGGCGTGCCCTACCCGCAGCAGCTGGACGGCCGCAGCATCCTGCCGCTGGAAGGCCATTCGCTGCGCAAGGCGTTCGGCGCCGACGCGGGGGAGCGCCCGCCGATGTTCTGGGAGCACGAGGGCAACGGCGCCATGCGCGACGGCCGCTGGAAGCTGGTGCGCGAGTACCCCAGGGACTGGGAGCTGTACGACATGGTGGCCGACCGCACCGAGACGCAGGACCTGGCGGCGCAGTTCCCCGACCGGGTGGCGGCCATGAAGCGGGCCTACGAGGAGTGGGCCGCGCGCTGCGGCGTGCTGCCGCGCGACAAGGTCGTGGCGCTGATGCGCAGCCAGGGCGTGACCAAGGCGTTCTGGGAAGACGAGTGAAGGCCTGCTGCGTCCCGGCGCGCGAGGGAGCCGCAGCGGTGGCGGTGCCGGTCGTGCACGGCCCCGTCGGCGGCGCGCGCATCGACTGGGTCGACCTGCCGGGCGGGCGATTCACCATGGGCACGGATTCGGCCGAAGGCTTCGCCGAGGACGGCGAAGGCCCGGCGCGCGCGGTGGAGGTCGCGCCGTTCGCGATCGGCCGCACGGCCGTCACCAACGCGCAGTTCCGCGCCTTCGTCCGCGCCACCTCGTACATCACCGAGGCCGAGCAGGCCGGCTCCTCCTTCGTCTTCTACCTGCAGGTCGAGCCCCAGCGGCGCGCCGCGATCCGCCAGGTCTCGCGCGAGCTGCCGTGGTGGCTGCCGGTGGAGGGGGCCTGCTGGCAGCGGCCCGCCGGGCCGGACAGCTGGATCCACGACCGCCTCGACCACCCGGTGGTGCACGTGTCCTGGCACGACGCCGCGGCCTACTGCGCCTGGGCCGGCGCCCAGTTGCCCACCGAGGCGCAATGGGAGTTCGCGGCCCGCGGCGGACTGGAGGAAAAGCGCTACGCCTGGGGCGACGAACTGGCGCCGGGCGGCCGCGAGCAATGCAACATCTGGCAGGGCGAATTTCCGTCGCGCCCCGCCGAGGGTTGGTGGCCGGAGACGGTGCCGGCCACGGACTTCGAGCCCAACGGCTGGGGACTGCACCAAGTGGCCGGCAACGCCTGGGAGTGGTGCGCCGACTGGTTCAGCCCCGACTACCACCGCGCCACGGCGGCGGTCGATCCGCTGCAGCAGCGGCCGACCGGCCGGCGCTCGCTGCGCGGCGGCTCGTTCCTCTGCCACGAGTCGTACTGCAACCGCTACCGGGTGGCCGCGCGCGGCTCCAACACGCCGGGCAGCAGCGCCAGCAACATCGGTTTCCGCGTCGCCGCACCGGTCGGCGCGCGGCGCCCGCAGGCCTGACGAAAGCCTGTCTCAGGCGCTGGGGGACAATCGGCAGTGATGACTCGAGAGGATGCATGGAACCGGCTGGCCTCGGCCGGGACCTTCGACGTGGTGGTGGTGGGGGGCGGCGCGACCGGACTGGGCGTCGCACTGGATGCGGCGGCCCGCGGTTTTTCGGTGGCGCTGCTCGAATCGCACGATTTCGGCGGCGGCACCTCGTCGCGCGCGACCAAGCTGGTCCACGGAGGCGTGCGCTACCTGGCGCAGGGCAACATCGCGCTGGTGCGCGAGGCGCTGCACGAACGCACCGTGCTGCTGCGCAATGCGCCGCACCTGGCGCAGCCGCTGGCCTTCGTCATGCCCTCGTACAAGCTGTGGGAGACGCCGTTCTACGGCGCCGGCCTCAAGCTGTACGACGCCCTCGCGGGCAAGGCGGGGCTGGCGCCCACGCGCTTCCTGAGCCGTGCCGAAACGTTGCGGGCGCTGCCGACAGCGCAGCCCGCCGGCCTCAAGGGCGGGGTCGAATACTGGGACGGCCAGTTCGATGACGCCCGCCTGGCGCTGGCGCTGGCCCGCACCGCCGAAAGCAAGGGCGCGTTGCTGGTCAATTACTGCGCCGTCACCGGCTTGCGCCACGAAGGCGGCCGGGTGGTCGGTGTGCGCTGCGAGGACCGCGAGACCGGGCGCGCCCTGGACCTGGGCGCCCGCTGCGTGATCAATGCCGCCGGGGTCTGGGTCGACCGGCTGCGCGAACTGGACGGGCAGGCGGTCGGCCGGCCGGTGCGGCCGATGGTGGCGCCCAGCCAGGGCGTGCACGTGGTGGTGGACCGCAAGTTCCTGCCCGGCCGGCACGCGCTGATGGTGCCCAAGACGGCCGACGGACGCGTGCTGTTCGGCGTGCCGTGGCTGGGCAAGGTCATCCTGGGCACCACCGACACCCCGCGAACCGACCTGCCGCGCGAGCCGCGGCCGTTCGAGGAGGAGCTGGCCTTCATCCTGGGCGAGGCGCGGCGCTACCTGGCGGTGGCCCCCACGATGGCCGACGTGCGCAGCCTGTGGGTCGGCCTGCGCCCGCTGGTCAAGCCGCAGGACGACGACGGCGGCAACACCAAGGCGATCAGCCGCGAGCACACGGTGCTGGTAAGCCGCTCGGGGCTGGTCACGGTCACCGGCGGCAAGTGGACGACCTACCGCGCCATGGCCGAGGACGTGCTGGGGCGCTGCTTCGACGCGCGCCTGCTGGTCAAGGCCGCAGGCGGAGTGACCACCAACTTGCGGCTGGTCGGTGGGGACGTTCCCGCCGGTGCTGCCGTCCCGGTGTGCGACCCGCCGGGCCTGCACGGCTACGGCTCGGAGGCGGCCAAGGTGCAGGCGCTGCCCGGCGCCGGCGCCGAACTGGGCGGGGGCCTCACCGAGGCGATGGTGCGGTTCGCCGCCCGCGAGGAGTACGCCCGCACCGTCGAAGACGTGCTGGCGCGGCGCTCGCGCCTGCTGTTCCTGGACGCCGCGCTGGCGGCGCGCCTGGCGCCGGTGGTGGCGCGGCTTCTGCGCGAGGAAACCGGCGTCGACCCGCACGAGGCCGACTTCACCACCCTGGCGGCCGGCTACCTGCCGCAGCGGCAGCCGGCCTGATCGGCCGGGCCGCGAGGCCTGGTTTGACAAAGCCTGTGGATAAGGCATAATCGCGGGCTCGCCTGTTTTTGGGCGAGCTATCTGCCTTCCCGGAGGCGCCGGATGCGGACCCCAAGTCCGCGGCGCCGACGACAGGCCCAAGACTGACCTGAAGTCCGCGCAGGAATCGGAGACCACCTCCGGTTCGAGCGGGGCCTCGGGGGAAAGTTGGGAATACACAAATGATCCAGACTGAATCCCGGCTCGAAGTCGCCGACAACACGGGCGCGAAGTCCGTGCTTTGCATCAAGGTGCTCGGTGGCTCCAAGCGTCGCTACGCCAGCGTGGGCGACATCATCAAGGTGAGCATCAAGGAAGCCGCGCCGCGTGGCCGCGTCAAGAAGGGCGAGGTCTACAGCGCCGTCGTGGTCCGCACCGCCAAGGGCATCCGCCGCGGCGACGGCTCGCTCGTGAAGTTCGACGGCAATGCCGCCGTGCTGCTCAACAACAAGCTGGAGCCGATCGGCACCCGCATCTTCGGCCCGGTCACGCGCGAGCTGCGCACCGAGCGCTTCATGAAGATCGTGTCGCTGGCGCCCGAAGTCCTGTAAGGGGAAGACATGAACAAGATTCGCAAAGGCGACGAAGTCATCGTCCTGGCGGGCCGTGACAAGGGCAAGCGCGGCAAGGTCGTGCTGCGCAAGGACGACGAGCGCGTGGTGGTCGAGGGCATCAACCTGGTGAAGAAGCACACCAAGCCCAACCCGATGAAGGGCACCACCGGCGGCATCGTGGAGAAGGCCATGCCGATCCACCAGTCCAACGTGGCGATCTACAACCCCGCCACCGGCAAGGCCGACCGCGTCGGCATCAAGGTCCAGGACGACAAGCGCGTGCGCGTCTTCAAGTCCAGCGGCGAAGAAATCAAGGTGGCATGACCATGGCACGACTGCAACAGCATTACCGCGAGAAGGTGGTCCCCGAGCTGACCACCAAGTTCGGCTACAAGTCGCCGATGGAAGTGCCGCGCCTCACCAAGATCACGCTGAACATGGGCGTGAGCGAGGCCGTGGCCGACAAGAAGGTCATGGACAACGCCGTCGGCGACCTGACCAAGATCGCCGGCCAGAAGCCCGTGGTCACCAAGGCCAAGAAGGCCATCGCCGGCTTCAAGATCCGCGAAGGCCAGGCCATCGGCTGCATGGTCACGCTGCGCGGCGAGAAGATGTTCGAGTTCCTGGACCGTTTCGTCACCGTGGCCCTGCCGCGAGTGCGCGACTTCCGCGGCATCTCCGGCCGTGCGTTCGACGGCCGCGGCAACTACAACATCGGCGTCAAGGAACAGATCATCTTCCCCGAGATCGAGTACGACAAGGTCGATGCCCTGCGCGGCCTGAACATCAGCATCACCACCACGGCCAAGACCGACGAGGAAGCCAAGGCGCTGCTCGCGGGCTTCCGTTTCCCGTTCAAGAACTGAAGGTACATCGTGGCAAAAACTGCTTTGATCCAGCGCGAACTCAAGCGTGACAAGCTGGTCGCCCAGTACGCGAAGAAGCACGCGGAGCTGAAGGCGATCGCCGGCGATGCCAAGAAGAGCGAGGAAGAGCGCGCCGCCGCTCGCCTGGCCCTGCAGAAGCTCCCGCGCAACGCCAACCCGACCCGCCAGCGCAACCGCTGCGAGATCACGGGTCGCCCGCGCGGCACCTTCCGCCAGTTCGGTCTGGCCCGCAACAAGATCCGCGAGATGGCCTTCAGCGGCGACATCCCGGGCGTGATCAAGGCCAGCTGGTAAACCGGCGAGGAGTGACAAGACATGAGCATGAGTGATCCCATCGCCGACCTGCTGACCCGCATCCGCAACGCGCAGATGGTGGCCAAGCCGTCGGTGAGCGTGCCGGCCTCCAACATCAAGGTCGCGATCGCCCAGGTCCTGAAGGACGAGGGCTACATCGACGGTTTCGAGGTCAAGAAGGACGGCAACAAGAGCGAGCTGCAGATCTCGCTGAAGTACTACGCCGGCCGTCCGGTGATCGAGCGCATCGAGCGCGTCAGCCGCCCCGGCCTGCGCGTCTACAAGGGCGCCGGCGCCATCCCCCAGGTCCAGAACGGCCTGGGCGTGGCCATCGTCACCACCCCCAAGGGCGTGATGACCGACCGCAAGGCGCGCGCCACCGGTGTCGGCGGCGAAGTGCTGTGCTACGTGGCCTAAAGGGAAGGAAAGACAAATGTCCCGAGTAGGAAAGATGCCGGTCGCCGTCCCGCAAGGCGTGGACGTGCAGATCAAGGAAGACCAGATCAGCGTCAAGGGCACCGGCGGCACGCTGTCGCTGGCCCAGAACGCCCTGGTGAAGGTCACCAGCAAGGACGGCAAGCTGTCGTTCGAGCCGGCCAACGAATCGCGCGAAGCCAACGCCATGAGCGGCACCATGCGCCAGCTGGTGAACAACATGGTGGTGGGCGTGACCAAGGGCTTCGAGAAGAAGCTGAACCTGGTCGGCGTGGGCTACAAGGCCACGGCCCAGGGCGCCAAGCTGAACCTGGCCGTGGGCTTCTCGCACCCGGTCAACAAGGAGATGCCCGCGGGCATCACCGTGCAGACGCCGGCCCCGACGGAAATCGTCATCAAGGGTGCCGACCGCCAGCGCGTGGGCCAGATCGCCGCCGAGATTCGTGCCATCCGTCCGCCCGAGCCCTACAAGGGCAAGGGGATCCGCTACGCGGACGAGAAGATCACGATCAAAGAGACCAAGAAGAAGTAAGGAGCGAACGATGTTGACCAAGAAAGAACAGCGTCTTCGCCGGGCCCGCCAGACCCGCATCCGCATCGCCACCCAGGGTGTCGCGCGCCTGACGGTGAATCGCACGAACCTGCACATCTACGCCAGCGTGATCTCCGACGACGGCAGCAAGGTGCTGGCCTCCGCCTCGACGGTCCAGGCCGACCTGCGCAAGTCGCTCGGCGGCTCCGGCAAGGGTGCCACCACCGAAGCCGCGCAGCAGGTGGGCAAGCTGATCGCCGAGCGCGCCAAGGCCGCCGGCGTCGAGAAGGTCGCGTTCGATCGCGCCGGCTTCGCCTACCACGGCCGCGTCAAGGCGCTGGCCGATGCCGCCCGTGAAGCGGGCCTGCAGTTCTAACGAACACGGATACCAAAATGGCAAAGATTCAAGCGAACCGGCAGGCTGAGGGTCCGGAGGACGGCCTCAAGGAAAAGATGATCGCGGTGAACCGCGTCACCAAGGTGGTCAAGGGCGGCCGGATCCTCGGCTTCGCCGCGCTGACCGTCGTGGGTGACGGCGACGGCCGCGTCGGCATGGGCAAGGGCAAGTCCAAGGAAGTGCCTGCGGCCGTGCAGAAGGCCATGGAAGAAGCCCGCCGCAACATGCGCAAGGTGTCGCTCAAGAACGGCACGCTGCACCACACCGTCTTCGGCCAGCATGGAGCGGCCCGCGTGATGATGGCGCCGGCCCCCAAGGGCACCGGCATCATCGCCGGCGGCCCGATGCGCGCGGTGTTCGAAGTCATGGGCATCACCGACATCGTGGCCAAGAGCCACGGTTCGACCAACCCGTACAACATGGTCCGGGCGACCCTGGACGCGCTGAAGAACTCCACCACTCCTTCGGAAGTGGCGGCCAAGCGCGGCAAGTCGGTCGAAGACCTGTTCGCCGCCTGAGCGAGGAACCAACGACATGGCGTCCCAACAAAACACGGTCAAGCTGCAGCTGGTGCGCAGCCCCATCGGCACCAAGGAATCGCATCGCGCGACGGTGCGCGGCCTGGGCCTGCGCAAGGTCAACTCGGTTTCCGAGCTGCAGGACACGCCCGCGGTGCGCGGCATGATCAACAAGATCAGCTACCTGGTGAAGGTGCTCTGACATGGAACTGAACAACCTCAAGTCCGCCCCGGGCGCCCGCAAGGCGCGCCGCCGGGTCGGCCGCGGCATCGGCTCGGGCCTGGGCAAGACCGCGGGTCGCGGCCACAAGGGCCAGAAGTCCCGCTCGGGCGGCTACCACAAGGTCGGCTTCGAAGGCGGCCAGATGCCGCTGCAGCGCCGCCTGCCCAAGCGCGGCTTCAAGTCGCAAACGCTCAAGTACAACGGCGAAGTCTCCCTGGCTTCGCTGGAGAAGCTGGGCGCCAAGGAAGTCGACCTGCTCACGCTGAAGCAGGCCGGCCTGGTCGGCGAGCAGGTCAAGAACGTCAAGGTCATCAAGTCCGGTGAGCTCAAGCTCGCCGTCAAGCTGACCGGCATCGGCGCGACCGCCGGCGCCAAGGCCGCCATCGAGGCGGCCGGCGGCAGCCTGGCCTGACCCCGAACGGAAAGACGAAGTTGGCGACGAACGCAGCCCAACTCGCGAAGACCGGCAAGTTCGGCGACCTGCGCCGGCGGCTGGTCTTCCTGCTGCTCGCGCTGGTGGTCTACCGCATCGGCGCGCACATCCCCGTGCCCGGCATCGACCCCGGACAACTCCAGCAGCTGTTCAAGGGCCAGCAGGGCGGCATCCTGAGCCTGTTCAACATGTTCTCGGGTGGCGCGCTGTCCCGGTTCACGGTGTTCGCGCTGGGGATCATGCCGTACATCTCGGCCTCCATCATCATGCAGCTGCTCACCTACGTGGTCCCCACGTTCGAGCAGCTGAAGAAGGAGGGCGAGTCCGGGCGCCGCAAGATCACCCAGTACACCCGCTACGGCACGCTGGGCCTGGCGCTGTTCCAGTCGCTGGGCATCGCCATGGCGCTGGAAGGCTCCCCGGGCCTGGTGATCCAGCCGGGCTTCGGCTTCCGCATGACCGCGGTGGTCAGCCTGACGGCCGGCACCATGTTCCTGATGTGGCTGGGCGAGCAGATCACCGAGCGCGGGCTGGGCAACGGCATCTCGATCCTGATCTTCGCCGGCATCGCCGCGGGCCTGCCCAGCGCGATCGGTGGACTGCTGGAGCTGGTGCGCACCGGTGCGATGAGCATCCTGGTGGCGATCTTCATCGTGGTGGTGGTTGCCCTGGTGACCTACGCCGTGGTGTTCATCGAGCGGGGGCAACGCAAGATCCTGGTCAATTACGCGCGCCGCCAGGTGGGCAACAAGGTGTATGGCGGCCAGTCGTCGCACCTGCCGCTCAAGCTGAACATGGCCGGCGTGATCCCGCCGATCTTCGCCTCGTCGATCATCCTGCTGCCGGCCACCGTGGTGAGCTGGTTCTCCACCGGCGACTCCATGCGCTGGCTGCGGGACCTGGCCTCCACCCTGTCGCCGGGGCAGCCGATCTACGTGATGCTGTACGCGGCCGCCATCGTGTTCTTCTGCTTCTTCTACACGGCGCTGGTCTTCAACAGCCGCGAGACCGCCGACAACCTGAAGAAGAGCGGCGCCTTCATCCCGGGCATCCGCCCGGGCGATCAGACGGCGCGCTACATCGACAAGATCCTGCTGAGGCTCACGCTGGCCGGCGCGGTGTACATCACCATCGTGTGCCTGCTGCCGGAGTTCCTGATCCTGAAATACAACGTGCCGTTCTATTTCGGGGGGACCTCGCTGCTGATCATCGTCGTCGTCACCATGGACTTCATGGCCCAGGTGCAGAACTACATGATGAGCCAGCAGTACGAGTCGTTGTTGAAGAAGGCCAACTTCAAGACTTCGCTCGGCGGTTGAAAAAAGGATGGCCAAGGACGATGTGATCCAGATGCAGGGAGAGGTGGTCGAGAACCTCCCCAACGCGACATTTCGCGTCAAGCTGGAAAACGGGCACGTGGTGCTCGGTCACATCTCCGGAAAGATGCGGATGCACTACATCCGCATCCTGCCGGGTGACAAGGTCACCGTGGAATTGACGCCCTACGACTTGTCCAGGGCACGCATCGTGTTCCGAGCCAAGTAAGGCGCGGGGAAAGATTTAGGAGAAAGACAAATGAGAGTTTCGGCTTCCGTCAAGAAGATCTGCCGCAACTGCAAGATCATCCGCCGCAAGGGCGTCGTCCGCGTGATCTGCACCGATCCGCGTCACAAGCAGCGCCAGGGCTAACAGGTTCGTAAGGAAAAGACATGGCACGTATCGCCGGCATCAACATTCCGCCGCACCAGCACGCCGAGATCGGCTTGACCGCCATCTTCGGGATCGGCCGCACCCGCGCGCGCCTGATCTGCGAGGCCTGCGGCATCGCCTACTCCAAGAAGGTCAAGGACCTGACGGACGCCGACCTCGAGAAGATCCGCGACCAGATCGCCAAGTTCACGATCGAGGGCGACCTGCGCCGCGAGACCACGATGAACATCAAGCGACTGATGGACATCGGGTGCTACCGGGGCTTCCGCCACCGCCGTGGCCTGCCGATGCGTGGCCAGCGCACGCGCACCAACGCGCGCACGCGCAAGGGTCCGCGCAAGGCCGCCCAGGCGCTCAAGAAATAACCGGGAAAGAGATAAGACATGGCCAAGGCTCCCGTCAACAACGCCGCGCAGCGAGTGCGCAAGAAGGTCCGCAAGAACGTGTCCGACGGTGTCGCGCACGTCCACGCGTCCTTCAACAACACCATCATCACGATCACCGACCGCCAGGGCAACGCGCTCTCCTGGGCTTCGTCCGGCGGCCAGGGCTTCAAGGGCTCGCGCAAGTCCACGCCGTTCGCCGCCCAGGTGGCCTCGGAAGTGGCCGGCCGTGCCGCGATCGAGCAGGGCATCAAGAACCTGGACGTCGAGATCAAGGGCCCCGGCCCGGGTCGCGAGTCCTCGGTGCGCGCGCTGGCCGCACTGGGCATCCGCATCAACTCGATCTCCGATGTGACGCCGGTGCCGCACAACGGCTGCCGCCCGCAGAAGCGCCGCCGCATCTAAACAGACGAAAACACGGCATGCCTTCGGCACGCCGTGTCCTTCAGTAAGCCCACCGCCGCCGGACACGTCCGGCGGCTCCCGCGGTAAATGGCCGCGGCAGATGAATTAAAGGAAGACACAAGTGGCACGTTATCTCGGCCCCAAGGCCAAACTTTCCCGCCGCGAAGGCACGGACCTGTTCCTCAAGAGCGCCCGCCGCTCGATCAGCGACAAGGCCAAGTTCGACTCCAAGCCCGGCCAGCACGGCCGCACCTCGGGCCAGCGCACCAGCGACTTCGGCCTGCAGCTGCGCGAGAAGCAGAAGGTCAAGCGCATGTACGGCGTGCTGGAAAAGCAGTTCCGCCGCTACTTCGAGGAAGCCAACCGGCGCAAGGGCAACTCCGGCGCCAACCTGCTGTTCCTGCTCGAGTCCCGCCTGGACAACGTGGTGTACCGCATGGGCTTCGGCTCCACGCGCGCCGAAGCGCGCCAGCTGGTGAGCCACAAGGCGATCACGGTCAACGGCAAGCCGGTCAACATCCCGTCGTACCTGGTCAAGGCCGGCGACGTGGTGGCCGTGCGCGACAAGTCCAAGAAGCAGAACCGCGTGGTCGAGGCGCTGCAACTGGCCCAGCAGGTCGGCATCCCGGCCTGGGTGGAAGTCAGCGCCGACAAGGCCGAGGGCACGTTCAAGAAGGTGCCCGATCGCGACGAATTCGGCGCCGACATCAACGAGTCGCTGATCGTCGAACTGTATTCCCGTTAAACGGGGGTTCGCGAGGCTCCTGGCGAGCCTCCACCTCCGAGAGTTTTCCGTTCCCTTGTTGCGGGGCACCGCGACCGGGGACTTCACCAGCCTTACCGGTGTAACGAGCCGGGGGTATTGAGAGGAAGTCCTGCATGCAAACCAACCTGCTGAAACCCAAAGCCATCAACGTGGAACAGCTTGGCCCCAACCGGGCCAAGGTGACGCTGGAGCCGTTCGAGCGCGGCTACGGCCACACGCTGGGCAACGCCCTGCGCCGCGTGCTGCTCTCCTCGATGGTCGGGTATGCGGCAACCGAAGTCACCATCGCCGGTGTGCTTCACGAGTACTCGTCGATCGACGGCGTCCAGGAAGACGTGGTCAGCATCCTGCTGAACCTCAAGGGCGTGGTGTTCAAGCTCCACAACCGCGACGAGGTCACCCTGTCGCTGCGCAAGGATGGCGAAGGCGTGGTCACCGCCGCCGACATCCAGACCCCGCACGACGTCGAGATCATCAATCCCGACCATGTCATCGCCCACCTGTCCCAGGGCGGCAAGATCGACATGCAGATCAAGGTCGAGAAGGGCCGCGGCTACGTGCCGGGAACGATGCGCCGCTACGCCGACGAGCCGACCAAGTCCATCGGCCGCATCGTGCTGGACGCCTCGTTCTCGCCGGTCAAGCGCGTGAGCTACACGGTCGAGAGCGCCCGCGTCGAGCAGCGCACCGACCTGGACAAGCTGGTCGTCGAGATCGAGACCAACGGTGCCATCACCGCCGAAGACGCGGTGCGTGCCTCGGCCAAGATCCTGGTGGAGCAGCTCGCGGTGTTCGCGCAGCTCGAGGGCAGCGAACTGGCCGCCTTCGACCAGCCGGTGCAGCGCAGCTCGCAGCAGTTCGACCCGATCCTGCTGCGTCCGGTCGACGAGCTGGAACTCACGGTCCGTTCGGCCAACTGCCTGAAGGCCGAGAACATCTACTACATAGGCGACCTGATCCAGCGCACCGAGAACGAGCTGCTCAAGACCCCGAACCTGGGTCGCAAGTCGCTCAACGAGATCAAGGAAGTGCTGGCTTCGCGCGGGCTCACGCTCGGCATGAAGCTGGAAAGCTGGCCGCCCGCCGGCCTCGACAAGCGTTGAAGGACGAGGCTGCGCAGCAGCTTCGTTGAATCCGTCAACAGTACGTGCAACACCCAGTACCTGACACGGCTGGGTGACTCATAAGGAAAGGAAAGCACCATGCGTCACGGCCACGGCCTTCGCAAACTCAATCGCACCAGCGAGCACCGACTCGCCATGCTGCGCAACATGATGAATTCGCTGATCGAGCACGAGGTGATCAAGACCACCGTGCCCAAGGCGAAGGAACTGCGCCGCGTGGTCGAGCCCATGATCACGCTCGGCAAGGAGCCGACGCTGGCCAACAAGCGCCTGGCGTTCGACCGCCTGCGTGATCGCGAGAACGTCGCCAAGCTCTTCTCCGAGCTGGGCCCTCGCTACAAGACCCGTCCGGGCGGCTACACCCGCATCCTCAAAATGGGTTTCCGCGTCGGTGACAACGCGCCGATGGCGCTGGTGGAACTGGTCGACCGTCCCGAGCCCGTCGAGGCCGCGGAAGGCGAACAGAACGCCTCCGAATAAAGTATAATTTTCCCTCTGACGCGCGGTGGAGCAGCCTGGTAGCTCGTTGGGCTCATAACCCAAAGGTCGCAAGTTCAAATCTTGCCCGCGCAACCAATTCAAAACGCCCACCTTGGTGGGCGTGTTTCTTTGTGCGTCCAACAACTGCGAAGCCGAGACTGGCTCGGCGACGCAAGCTGAACGCCTTCAGTCTTCGAGGAAGTTCCCGGCCGTGAACTTCACCGGCGGCGCTCCGGGATCGAAGAACACGCCCGCCGGATCGCCGCCCTCGGCCACCACCTCCAGTTGTCTCTGCAGCAGGCGCCGCAGCATCACGATGCCGCGGTCCGTGGTGGCCAGGTGCTCCTCGGAATGCCGGGCCACCGCGCCCTGGCTCACCATGGCTTCGTAGTCGCCGGGGAACTGCTGGTGTTCCGCTTCGGTGAGCTCCTCCCACAGCTTGCCGTTCAGGCGTGATCGCATCTTCGCGAGTTCGCCCTGCTCCCGCACTCGGCCTGCCACGTAGATGCGGAAGTGGTGGTCGTCGATCGGCAACACCCAGCCCAGCGACTCGACCGGGCCGTAACGGCCCACGCGCGGGCTTGGGATCACGCGCAACGTGGGCAGGCCCGCCTCGCTGATGCGGCGGAAGGTCTTGCCGTCGGCCATCTTGCGCACGGAGACCGTCCGAACGCTGTGCGGTTGCAGCTCCCAGTTCACCTGCGGCATCAGCGCCATCTGTTCGACGAACTGCGTGCCGCTGAACGACGAGTGCAGGATCACCACGTGGAAGGGGTCCACCAGGTTCTCGTAGTGCTGCAGCCAGTTGCAGGGAATGATCTGCGGCCCGCCGCCGCCGATGCTGTTGGCGTTGGCCTCGAGGAATTCGCCTTCCTCCAGCTGCTCCAGGCACTCGTAGCGCGGCAGCACCGGCTTGCGGTCCGGTGGGCCCAGGTAAGCCCACACCAGGCCGTACAGCTCCTCGACGGGGTACCAGGGCTGGCGCACCTTGTCGCGCGCGCGGCCGCCCTGCGGTTCACAGGGCTGCTCCACGCAACGGCCCTGCACGTCGAACAGCCAGCCGTGGTAGCAGCAGCGGATGCCGCGCTCTTCCACCTTGCCGTAGTACAGCGACGCGCCGCGGTGCGCGCAGTGGGGATGCACCAGGCCCGGGCGTCCGCCCTTGTCGCGGAACAGGATCAGGTCCTCGCCGAGCACGCGCACCTGCCGCGGCGTGTCGGTGGCATCGGCGGCCAGGCCCACCGGGTGCCAGTAGCGGCGCAGCAGTTCGCCCATGGGCGTGCCGGGGCCGACATCGGTCAGCTCCTTGCGGGAGGTGGGCGCGGGCATGCCGTAGGCGGTGCCGCTGTCGATCTCGATGGGGATGACGCGCCGGGGCGCGCCGGAAGCGATGTCGTTCATTCGGTCCTCAGTCGGCGGTGACGCCGGCGGCCTTGATCAGCTCGGCCATGCGGGGGTAGTCGGCGCGGTAGCGCTCGACGAACTGCGCGGGCGTGTTGCCCAGCGGCTCGAAGCCGAAGGCCGTCAGCCGGGCCTGGATGTCGGGCATTTGCGTGATCTCGCGCAGCGCGCCCACCCAGGCCTGCGCCACCGGCTCGGGCAGCCGCGCCGGCGCGTAGACGCCGATCCAGCTGTCGATGTCGAAGCCCTGCAGGCCCTGCTCCTTGAAGGTCGGCACGTTGGGCATGGACGACACGCGGCTGGTGCCGGTGATGCCGAGCACCTTCATCTTGCCGGCCTGCGTGTGGTTGCGCGCGCTGGCCGGGTTGGCCCATGCGAAGTCCAGTACCTCGCCGAACAGGTCGTTGTGGGCCGACGACTCCGCCTTGTAGGCCGCGTGGATGAGGTTGGTGCCGGTTTGCCGGCGCAGCAGCTCGCCGAACAGGTGGGCGGTGGAACCCGTTCCCCAGGTCCCGTACGTCATGCCGCGCGGCTGCTTCCTCGCGTACTCGACGAACTCGCGCATGTTGCCGTACGGCGCGTTGGCGCGCGCCACCAGCATCGGGCCACCGGTGGCCAGCATCGACAGCGGCGTGAAGTCCTTGACCGGGTCGTACGGCAGCCTGGGCTGCAGGATGGCGGCGTTGACGTGGGTGAGCGGCAGGGTGAACAGCACCGTGTGGCCGTCGGGCGCGGCCTTGGCCACCAGGTCGGCGGCCAGGATGCCGCTGGCGCCCGGCCGTGGCTCGACCACCACCGGCTGGCCCCAGCGGGCCGCGAGCTTCTCGCCGTACACGCGCGCGAGCGTGTCGATCGGGCCGCCGGCGGTGCCGAAGGGCACCATGCGCACGGGCCGGCTGGGGAACGCCGCACCCTGCTGCGCCAGCCCGGGAACGGCCCAGCCCGCCAAGCCGGCGCCGGCCGCCGCCATCCACTGTCTCCTGCCCAGCTGCATACTCGTCTCCTGTCGTTGGAATGATGCGAAAGCCGAGGATGGTGCGTCCGCCGTGTGCGCCGTGCAATTCGAACGTTTGGATATGAGCCATGCCCCAGCGTGATATTCGCAGCCTCGACGTCGCCATGCTGCGCACGTTCGATGCGCTGATGCGCGAGCGCAGCGTCTCGCGGGCGGCGGGGCGGCTGTTCCTCAGCCAGCCGGCGGTCAGCGCTTCGCTCAACCGGCTGCGCGAGGTGCTGGGCGATCCGCTGTTCACGCGCACCTCGCACGGCATCGTGCCGACGGCGCGGGCGCATGCGCTGGCGCCGCAGGTGGCCAAGGTGCTGGCCGACATCGCCGGCCTGCTGGAAGGCGACCGCTTCGAGCCGTCGCGCAGCCAGCGCGTCTTTCGCGTCGCCGGCTCCGACCACGCGAGCCGGCTGGTGCTGCCGGAACTCTCGCGGCGCCTGGTGCAGCAGGGCTCGCAGGCGCGCATCCACTGGGTGCCGCCGGGCGCCTGGTCGCTGGCCGAACACCTGCACCTGCGCGAGCTGGACCTCGCGGTCGTCGCCCGCATCCACCGCCCCCGCGACATCGAGACCGAGGTGCTGTACGAGGACCACTACGTCCACGTGGTGCGCCGGGACCATCCAGGGGCGAACGAGCCCGTCACGCTGGAGAACTTCTGCGCCACGCCGCAGGTCTTCCTGGGCTACGGCACGTCGACGCTGGACGACACGATCGACGAGATGCTGGGGCAGGCGGGGCATGCGCGCCTGGCGCAGATCGCGGTCAGCAGCTTCGGGCAGATCGTCCACCAGCTGCTGCACAGCGACCATGCGGCGGTGCTGGGCCGCCGCGTCGCGATCCAGTACGCGGACCAGCTGTGCATCCGCGCCTTGCCGTTCGAGCTGCCGCGCTACCAGTCGCTGCTGTGCTGGTCACGCGGCGCCGCGGCCGATCCGGGCGTGGCCTGGCTGCGCGAGCAGGTCGTGGACATCGTGGGCGTTGAGACGCCCGAGCCAGGCGCGGCTGACGCTCAGTAGGAGCGGCTCAGCTGGATGCGGCAGGTCGGCTGCGGCGAGCAGGCGAAGTTCCACACCAGCAGATCGCCATCGGGCACGCGGCAGTCCGGCTGCGGGCCGCAGGATTCGTTGACCTGCTCCATCAGGCGCGGATCGGTGCCCCACCAGGTCAGGCTGCGGCCGCTGCGCGCGGGCAGGACGATGCGGCAGTCGTCGGTTTCGCAGGCGCCGTTCCAGGCGGCGATGTCGTCCATCGAGGCGATGGCGACGTCGGGGCGGGTCGTGGGCTGCGCGGGAGGCGTCGGCGCCGGGGCCGGCTCACTGGTGTTGTCCTGGCCCGGCGTGACGGCATTCGTCGGCTCGGTCGTCGGGGCAACCACGGGGGCGCCGCTGCTCAACGCCGCCACGGGCGCAGTCGCGCTCGCCCCGGCTTCACTGCCACCACCGCCGCCGCCTCCACACGCGGCCAGTGCCGCGGACAGGCAAACCGCTGCAACCGCGTGCAGCCCGTAATTCTTGAAAGGCATCTGTCACTCCAATACTGCAGAGGGCAGCGAATGGAAGACATTGTTGTGCCGCGAGCTGCCGCGCTACATGGCTCCAAGGAGCCAAAGGGGCGGGGCGCTGTCTGGCAGGCCGACGGGGAAGATCCGCCGGAAAAGAAAAACGCCAACGCGAAGGTTGGCGGTTCTTTGGAATTGGCGCGGCTGGCGGGGATCGAACCCACGACCCTTGGCTTCGGAGGCCAATACTCTATCCACTGAGCTACAGCCGCTTCAGGGCAGGGCGCATTATCGCCCATCGCGGCCGGCAGCCCGGCGGGCACGGCCGCGATGGCCCGCGCGGGTCAAGGACGCCAGAGGTCGACAGCTATAATCGAAGGTTGTTCTGACAAACCCAGCACAGAAAATTCTCTCGAGGACGCCATGAGCGACAGCACGCAGGAACACGCCCACATCGGCCCGATCAAGACGCCCAAGCAGTTGCTGGTGGCCGTGTTCCTGTCGTTCGTGATCCCGGTGCTGATCATCATGGGCTTCGTCGCCTACGTGGCGTCTGAGAACAAGCCGGCCGGCACCACCGAGGTCGAGGCCTACGCGCTCGGCGGCCTGACGGCGCAGGACGTGGAGCGTGGCGTGACCACCCGCATCCGCAAGGTCGGCACCGTCGAGATCCGGGATGCCAACCGCCCGCTCAAGCCCGGCGCCGAGGTCTACAAGGCCCAGTGCGCCGCGTGCCACGACCAGGGGGTGGCCGGCTCGCCCAAGTTCAGCGACGCCGGCGCCTGGAGCGCTCGCATCAAGACCGGCTTCGAGGCCCTGGTCACCTCCGCGCTCAAGGGCAAGGGTGGCATGCCTGCCCAGTCCGGCGGCGACCACGAAGACGTGGAGATCGCCCGCGCCGTCGCCTTCATGGCCAACTCCGCCGGCGCCAAGTTCGCCGAGCCCGAGCGGGCGCCGGCCCAGGCTTCGGCGCAAGCCGCTTCCGCTCCCGCGGCAGGCGCAGCTGCGGCCTCCGCTCCCGCCGCGGCCGCAGCCCCCGCTGCTGCTCCCGCAGCCGCCCAGACCGTTGCCGCCGCCCCCGCTGCCGCGGCAGCTCCGCAGACCGCGGCCACGGCCGGCGCCGGCGAGGCCCTCTACAAGCAGGCCTGCTTCGCCTGCCACGCCACCGGCGCCGCCAATGCCCCCAAGCTGGGCGACAAGGCCGCCTGGGCCCCGCGCATGGCGCAGGGCGTGCCGGGCCTGGTGCAGTCGGTCGTCAAGGGCAAGGGCGCCATGCCCCCGCGCGGCGGCAGCACCGCGTCGGACGCGGACCTGCGCGCGGCCGTGGAGTACATGGTCGGCACCGTGAAGTGAGCTTCACGCGCCGCTAGCGAAGAAAGCCGGTCACTGACCGGCTTTCTGCTTTTCGGGGGTTGGCGCGCCCGTGCCGGCCGCCTTCGCGGCAGAGGGGCTGGCCACGAAGCCGAAGCGCGCGGGCAGCTCCCGCGCCACCACGCTTTCCGGCTGCCAGCGCCCTGCCTCCACCCACTCGCCGGCCACGTGCATGTCCAGCGTGTGCACCAGGCCCAGGCCGGCCTCGGTCTCGGCGAAGAGGCGGCCCTGTTCGTCCACGAAGCTGCGCTGCACTTGCACCTGCCGCTGCGTGTGCGTCTCCACCGGGCCATCGGCCGAAAGGCGAAGGATCCAGGGCGCGGCCTCGAGTTCCACGTAGACCCGCTGCGGCCCGTTCTGGAAGAACCAGCAGCCCGCGTCGTCGCGCTCGTAGTTGCGGTGGATGAAATCGATCAGCTTGGCATGCCGCAGCACGGCGCCCCGGGCCTGCGGAAAGGCGCCCGCGGCCTGCACCCGGTCGTCGCGCATGTACCAGTTGCCGCGCGCGTCCAGACCCAGCCAGCCGTAGCAGTGCGGCACGTTGGGCCATTTGGCGATCGCCTGGCGGACGATGTCATCCATCGCGCCATTATGGAAGCCGCGCCACCGCTCAGCGAAGGAAGGCGTCGTAGCCCGTCTTGCAGATGAGCGCGGTGACGACGAACAGGAACATCACCCGCACGAAGCCCGCGCCGTGGCGCAGCGCCAGCCGCGTGCCCAGGAGGCTGCCGACGATGTTGGCGACGGCCAGCGCCAGCGCGTAGTGCCACCACACGTGGCCCTTCCAGGCGAACAGGCTCAGCGCCGCGAGGTTGGTGGCGGTGTTCACCAGCTTGGCCGATGCCGACGCATGCAGGAAGTCGTAGCCCAGCCAGCGCACGAACAGGAACACCAGGAAGCTGCCGGTGCCCGGCCCGAAGAAGCCGTCGTAGAACCCCAGCACCAGGCCGATGGTGGCGGCCGCGATGGCCTCGGTGCGATGCGACAGCGTGGGCGCGTGGTGCTGCCCCAGGTTCTTCTTGGCCAGCGTGTAGGCCAGCACGGCGAGCAGCACCAGGGGCAGCAGCTTGCGAAGGAAGTCCGGCGACACCACCGTCACCGCCCACGCGCCGACGAACGCGCCCACCAGCCCGCACACGGCGGCCGGGACCATCGCGTGCCAGTGCAGGTCGACGCGCCGGCTGAATTGAAGCGCCGCGATCGCGGTGCCCCAGACGGAGGCGCTCTTGTTGATGCCGAACAGGGTCGCAGGATGCGTGTTCGGCAGGATGGCGAACAGCGCCGGCACCAGGATCAGCCCGCCGCCACCCACGATGGCATCCACGAAACCGGCCAGCAGCGAGGCCAGTGCCATCCACAACAATTCCATTGCGCCGATTCTCGCATCGGCTCCCCGTGCGGCCCGCGCCTGCATGGGCTGGGTGGGCGATGCAAAACAAAAGGGCGCCGGGGTGAGCCGGCGCCCTTGAAAAATGCATCTTCGATGCCGCTGTTCGTTGTGCTGTTCTGTCTTGTCTCCTCGGCCCCTCGCCCTTCGCGGACGTTGTCCGCTGCGAGTGCGCGAACTCTAGCGGGCCGCACCGCTGTAGTGCATCGGGATTTTCCCGGCCCGGGCTTCGCAGGCGAGGCGTGGTCCTGCACGAGCGGAAAAAACGCGATGCTATAGTGCCTCGCGGCTCCTCAAGGGGCCGCACCCACAACGGATTCATGCAAGCAACTGGATCGGCTCCCACGGCCGCCGCGCAAATGACGGACTGCCGCAAGAGAGGGATGGCCAGTGCCGCCGCGCCCTCCCACTGAATCCTTTTCCATCAACGCCATGCGGTCCTGCGGGGTCGCGATGCTCCTGCTCTCGGCACTCACGGCCGCCGCGCAACCCGCGGCACCGGAGCATCCGCTCTTGACTGGATCGCTGGGCCTGACCCACCGCAAACTCATCGAACGCGCGCCTTCCGGTGCACGCCTCCTGACGGAGCGTGGCCCCATGGTCCAGCTTCAGCTGCAAGCCGAGCGCCCGCTCGCCGAGGGTCGCGCGCTCGCCCTGCGGGGCCACTTCCTCGGCGGCGACTTGGACTACGACGGCCAGACCCAGGCCGGGGTGCCCCTGACCACGCGCACGCGCCAGTCCGAAATCGGTGCCGACCTGATGCTGCGACCGCACGCGCCCGCGGCCTGGGGCGAGGCCTGGCTGACGCTGGGCCTGCTCGCCAACCGGCGCGCCATCCACAGCACGCCCATCGCGGGCGGGCTGGACGAGGTGTCGTCCGCGGCGCTGGTCGGCCTGCGCTGGCGCAGTCCGGCGTTCGCGCCCGTCATGCAGTGGAACGCCCGCGTCGAGGCCGAAGCGCGCGCCAGCGTGTGGCATCGGCTGGACGTGGACTTCCACGGCGTATTGGACAAGACGCACTTCGAAGGCGCGCGCAAGCGCATGCTCGCCCTGCGCGTGCTGGCCTCGCCCGCGCACTCGCCGTGGGAGTGGGGCCTGGAGTGGTCCGGTCTTCACCAGTCGATCAGCAAGTCGGTGGGCGTGTCGCGCGGCGGCGTGCCGCTGGCCAACACCACGGTGCGCCAGCCGGAGCTCACCACGCGCGACGTCACCGTGCGCGTCGGCCGCAGCTTCTAGGCGGCTTCGCGCAGCACCCAGTCGGCCGCCTTCTCGGCCATCATCAGCGTGGGCGAGTTGGTGTTCCCGCTGGTGATGGTGGGCATCGCGCCCGCGTCCACCACGCGCAGCCCCGCCACGCCGCGCACCCGCATCTGCGAGTCCAGCACCGCCATCGGATCGTCGTCACGTCCCATGCGCGTGGTGCCGACCGGGTGGAAGATGGTGGTGGCGATGTCGCCGGCCAGGCGCGCCAGCTCGTCGTCGCTCTGGTACTGCGTGCCGGGCCGCCATTCCTCGGGCTGGTACTTCGCCAGCGCGGGCTGGGCGCAGATGCGCCGCGTCAGGCGCAATGAATCGGCCGCCACCTGCCGGTCCTGCGGCGTGCTGAGGTAGTTCGGCGCGATCGCCGGCGCGTCCTCGAAGCGCGGGCTGCGGATGCGCACGAAGCCGCGGCTGGTCGGGTTCAGGTTGCACACGCTGGCGGTGAACGCGTTGAACGGATGCAGCGGCTCGCCGAAGGCGTCCAGGCTCAGCGGCTGAACGTGGTACTCCAGGTCCGGGTGCGGCTTGTCCGGCGAGCTGCGGGTGAAGGCCCCGAGCTGCGAGGGCGCCATGCTCATGGGGCCGCTGCGCATCAGCAGGTACTGCAGGCCGATGCGGGCCTTGCCGTGCCAGCTGTTGGCCAGCGTGTTGAGCGTGGTCACGCCCTGCACCTTGAACACGGCGCGGATCTGCAGGTGGTCCTGCAGGTTCTCGCCCACGCCGGGCAGGTCGTGCAGAACCGGCACGCCGTGCTGCTGCAGCAGCGCGCCGGCGCCGATGCCGGACAACTGCAGCAGCTGCGGCGAGCCGATGCTGCCCGCGCACAGCAGCACCTGCGACCGGGCCGTGGCCTGCACCAGCTCCTGGCCGGTCCAGACCTCCGCGCCTTCGCAGCGCAGCGCGCCGTCGTCGCCTCGCGCCAGGCGCAGCCGCTTGACGTGCGCGTTGGTCCACATCTCGAAGTTCGGTCGGCCGTAGCAGATCGGCCGCAGGAAGGCCTTGGCCGTGTTCCAGCGCCAGCCGTTCTTCTGGTTCACCTGGAAGTAGCCCACGCCTTCGTTGTCGCCGCGGTTGAAGTCCTCGCTGTGCGGGATGCCGGCCTCCTGCGCGGCCTGCGCGAAGGCGTCGAGCACGTCCCAGCGCAGGCGCTGGCGCTCCACCCGCCATTCGCCGCCCGCGCCGTGCGCGGCGTCGGCGCCCTTGTAGTAGTCCTCGTGCTTCGTGAAGTAGGGCAGGCAGTGTTCCCAGCGCCAGTTGGCATCGCCGGTGACCTGGGCCCAGTGGTCGTAGTCGCGCGCCTGGCCGCGCATGTAGATCATGCCGTTGATGCTGGAGCAGCCGCCCAGCGTCTTGCCGCGCGGGTAGCGCAGCTGCCGGCCGTTGAGGCCTTCGTCCGGTTCGGTCTTGTACAGCCAGTCGGTGCGCGGGTTGCCGATGCAGTACAGGTAGCCCACCGGGATGTGGATCCAGTGGTAGTCGTCCTTGTGGCCCGCCTCGATCAGCAGCACCCGCTTGGACGGATCGCGCGAGAGCCGGTTGGCCAGCAGGCAGCCGGCCGTGCCCGCGCCGATGATGATGTAGTCGAACGTGGTGTCGCTCATTCTTCTCGTGTCTCCTCGCGGGACGCCGGGAGCGCCCCCACCCCGGCCCTCCCCCGCAGGGGAGGGAGTGAACAGCCGCTATTTCGCCGTCGGCATCACGAACTCGGCGCCCTTGCCGATGCTCTCGGGCCAGCGCTGCATGATGGACTTCTGCTTGGTGTAGAAGCGCACGCCTTCCTCGCCGTAGGCGTGCATGTCGCCGAACAGGCTCTTCTTCCAGCCGCCGAAGCCGTGCCAGGCCATCGGCACCGGGATCGGCACGTTGACGCCCACCATGCCCACCTGCACGCGGCGCGAGAACTCGCGCGCGGTGTTGCCGTCGCGCGTGAAGAGCGACACGCCGTTGCCGTACTCGTGCGAGTTGATCAGCTCCACGGCGCCGGCCAGGTCTTTCACGCGAACGCAACCGAGCACCGGCCCGAAGATCTCTTCCTTGTAGATCTTCATGTCCGGCGTGACGTTGTCGAACAGCGAGCCGCCGATCCAGAAGCCGTTGTCGCAGCCGGCACCGGCCTTGGCCGCCTGGAACGAGCGGCCGTCCACGACCAGCTTGGCGCCCTCGTCCACGCCGTGGCCGATGTAGCCGGCGATGCGCTCGTGCGCCACCTTGCTGACGATGGGGCCCATCTCGGCGTCCAGCTCGGTGCCGTTCTTGATCTTCAGCTGCTGCGTGCGCTCGGCCAGCATCGGCAGGATCTTGTCGGCCGCCTCACCCACCAGCACGCCCAGCGAGATCGCCATGCAGCGCTCGCCCGCGGAGCCGAAGGCGGAGCCGATGAGGGCGTCCACCGCCTGGTCGAGGTCGGCGTCGGGCATCACCACCATGTGGTTCTTGGCGCCGCCCAGCGCCTGCACCCGCTTGCCGTGGCGCGCGCCGGTCTCGTAGATCTTCTGCGCGATGGCGGTGGAGCCGACGAAGGAGATCGCCTTCACGTCGGGGTGCTCCAGCAGCGCATCGACCGCGTCCTTGTCGCCCTGCACCACGTTGAACACGCCATCGGGCAGGCCCGCTTCCTTCAGCAGGCGGGCCATCATGATCGAGGCCGTCGGGTCCAGCGGGCTGGGCTTGAGCACGAAGCAGTTGCCCGCGGCGATGGCCACCGGGTACATCCACATCGGCACCATCACCGGGAAGTTGAACGGGGTGATGCCCGCCACCACGCCCAGCGGCTGGCGCATCGTCCAGTTGTCGATGCCGGTGGACACCTGGTCGGTGTACTGGCCCTTGAGCAGCTGCGGGATGCCGCAGGCGAACTCCACGATGTCGATGCCGCGGGTGACCTCGCCCTGCGCATCGGTGAACACCTTGCCGTGTTCGACGGTGATGGCGCGCGCCAGTTCGTCGCGGTGCTTGTTGAGCAGCTCCAGGAACTTGAACATCACGCGCGCGCGGCGGATTGGCGGCATGTCGGCCCAGGCCGGGAAGGCCTTCTGGGCGCTGGCCACGGCCTTGTCCACTTCGGCGCTGCTGGCCAGCGCCACCTTGCCGGTGACCTGGCCCAGGGCGGGGTTGAAGACGTCGGCGCTGCGGCCGCTCTGGCCGGGCACGACGCGTCCGTCGATCCAGTGGTCGATGGAGGTGACGGCGCCGGCGGTGCGGGTGGAATCGGGTGCGTTCATGGTCGTCTCGGACGGAGGTCTCGGACCTGCCAGTCTACGGCGGGCCACCACCCCCGCCAATCGGCCGCTGCGCCTACGGCCCGGCCAGGGGACTGCCGCTAGCATTGCAAGTCCTTACAGGATCATGCAGGAAGCCACCACGCCCCGCCTGGAAACCTCCGCCGACGGTGGGGCGCACGCCAGGGTGCTGGGCCAGTGGACGGCGGCGCAGTTCGCGCGCCGCGGCCGGCTCGACGAGTTGCGCAAGGCTCTTTCCGGCTTCGACGCCGCGGCCGCCTGGGACCTGCGCGGAGCCGAACAGCTCGATCACGTCGGCGCCCAGCTGCTCTGGGACCACTGGGGCCGCCGCCGCCCGCAGCGGCTGGCGCTGCTGCCCGCGCAGGGCGCGGTGCTGGAACGCGTCGAGCGGTTCACCACCGAGCCGCCACTGCGCCGGCACCGCGGCTGGCGCGGGCGCTACCTCGCGCTGGGCGAGTCGGTGCTGCACAAGGCCCACCAGCTGCGCGAGTTCGTCCGCCTGGTCGGCCAGCTGGCGCTCAACGTGCTGCGCCTGGCGCGCGCGCCGCAGGAAGGCCCCTGGCGCGACTTCTCCGGCCACCTGTACCACATCGGCGCGACCGCGCTGCCGATCACGGCGCTGGTCGGCTTCCTCATCGGCGTGGTGCTGGCCTACCTCACGGCCAAGCAGCTGCGCCAGTTCGGTGCCGATGCGTACATCGTGAACATCCTGGGCGTCGCGCTCATCCGTGAGCTGGGGCCGATGCTGGCGGCCATCCTGGTGGCCGGGCGCTCCGGCTCCTCGATCACCGCGCAGATCGGCGTGATGCGGGTCACCGATGAGCTCGACGCGATGAGCGTGATGGGCATCTCGCACAGCTTCCGCCTGGTGCTGCCGCGGGCCATGGCCCTGGCCATCGCCATGCCGCTGGTGAGCGTCTGGACGACGTTCTCGGCGCTGGCGGGCGGCATGCTGGCCGCCGACATCTCGCTGGGCATCACGCCCACCTACTTCCTGGGCGCGCTTCCCGAGGCGGTGCAGGTGGGCAACCTGGTGCTGGCCACCGCCAAGTCGGTGGTGTTCGGCCTGCTGATCGCGCTGATCGGCTGCCACTACGGCCTGCAGGTCGAGCCCAACACCCAGAGCCTGGGCCAGGGCACGACGGCCTCGGTGGTCACCTCGATCACGGTGGTGATCCTGGTCGATGCGCTGTTCGCCATCGCCTTCCAGGAGGTCGGGTTCTGATGCCGGCGCCCACGTCCGGACCGCGGCCGGTGGACGACGGCGAGGCCATGGTGGAGATCCGCGGGCTGCGCACCCAGTTCGAGCTGCCCGGGCGCAGCTTCGTCGTGCACGAGGACCTGGACTTCGTCGTGCGGCGCGGCGAGGTCGTGTCGCTGGTGGGCGGCTCGGGCACCGGCAAGACCGTGCTGCTGCGGCAGATCCTGGGCCTGGAGCAGCCCGCCGCCGGCGAGATCCGCGTGCTCGGCCGGCCGCTGGAGCAGCAGCTGGGCCGCCGCGGCGCGTCCAGCCGCGTGGGCATGCTGTTCCAGCACGGCGCGCTGTTCTCCGCGTTCACCTTGCTGGAGAACATCGCCTTTCCCCTGCGCGAGCTGCGCACCCTGCCCCGCCCGCTGGTGCACCAGGCCGCGATGGTCAAGCTGCAGATGGTCGGCCTCAAGCCGGAGGACGCGACCAAGATGCCGGCCGACCTGTCGGGCGGCATGATCAAGCGGGTGGCGCTGGCGCGGGCGCTGATCATGGACCCGCCGCTGCTGCTGCTGGACGAGCCCACCGCGGGCCTGGACCCGGACAGCTCCGACGGCTTCGTGACGCTGCTGCGCGCGCTGCACCGCGAGCTGGCGCTCACCGTGATCATGGTGACGCACGACCTGGATACCCTGTTCGAGCTGTCCACCCGCATCGCCGTGCTGGCCGACCGCAAGGTCATCGTGACCGGACCGCCCAAGGAGGTGATCGCGTTCCAGCACCCCTTTGTGCATGATTTCTTCCTTGGCCAACGCGGCCAGCGCGCGATGGAACTGCTGCGCGAGTACCCCTTCGCCGTCTAGGAGCACCACCCCATGGAAAACAAAGCCCACGCCCTGGCCGCCGGCCTGTTCGTGCTGGCGCTGGCCGTCCTGCTGCTGCTGCTGGGCGCCTGGCTCACGCGCGAGTCGGGCAGTCTCCACGCCTACGAGATCTCGACCCGCGAATCGGTCACCGGCCTGCAGGAGCAGGCGCCGGTGCGCTACCGGGGGGTCGACGTGGGCAAGGTCACGGCGATCGGCTTCGATCCCAAGGCGCAGGGCAACGTGCTGGTGCGGCTGGACATCGAGCAGGGCACGCCCATCACGCGCGACACCTTCGCCACGCTCTCGTTCCAGGGCGTGACCGGCCTGGCCTTCGTGCAGCTGGACGACAGCGGCCAGCAGGCCGCGAAGCTGGAGCCCAACGACGAGGTGCCGCCTCGCATCCCGCTGCGGCCGGGGCTGCTGTCCAAGCTGGCCACGCGCGGCGAGGCCATCCTCGACCAGGTCGAGCAGATCACCTCGCGGGTCAACCAGATGGTGTCCGAGACCAACGAGAAGAAGGTGGCCGGCACGCTGGACAACGTGTCCAGGGCCGCGGCCAGCCTCACCACCCTGAGCGACAACCTCAACGCCACGGTCACGGCGCAGTTCGGCCCGCAGCGGGTCGACATCCCGCAGCTGGTGCGCCGCGCCGACGACGCGCTCGCCTCGGTGCGCGAGACCTCCGAGCAGACCCGCTCCACCATCGCCGAGATCGGCCGCACGGCGAACCGCCTCAATGCCAAGGACGGGCCGATGGACCGGCTGGCCGAAGGCACGGAAGCGCTGTCCCGGGCCGCCGACTCCTTCAACTCGGCCACGCTGCCGCGCCTGAACAAGGTCAGCGAGGACACCTCGCGCGCGGTGCGCCAGCTCAGCCGCACGGTCAACGCCATCAACGACAACCCGCAGTCGCTGATCTTCGGCACCGGCCGCATCGACCCGGGGCCGGGCGAGCAGGGCTTCACGGCGCCGGGGGGCGCGCAATGAGCCGGGTCCTGCGCCTGGCGCTCGCGGCGGTGTCGCTGGCGCTGCTGGCCGGCTGCGCCGCGGTGGTCGACCGGCCGGTGCGGCCCTCCCTGTTCGACATGGGGCCGCTGCCGCCCCTCTCGCCGCCGATCGACCGGCCGGGCCCGCGCCTGGCGCTGGTGCTGCCGGAGATCGAGGCTTCGGGTGCGCTGGAAGGCTCCGCCGTGCTCTACCGGCTGGGCTATGCCGACGACCACCAGCTGCGCGCCTATGCGCAGTCGCGCTGGAGCGCGCCGCCGCCGCAGCTGGTGCGCCAGCGCCTGCGCCAGCAGCTCGGGCGCGAGCGGCCGGTGCTGAACCTGGACGAGAGCGCCACGCTGGCGCGCGAGAGCGGGCAGCCGCTGTACCTGCTGCGCATGGAGCTGGAGGAGTTCGCCCACGTGTTCGACTCGCCGGCCGCCAGCCGCGGCGTGATCCGCCTGCGCGCGACGCTGTTCGCCAGCACGCCCGCCGGCGAACGCCTGCTGGGCCAGCGCAGCATCGCGGTGCAGGGCGTCGCGCCCTCGCAGGACGCCTCCGGTGGCGTGCGTGCGCTGACCGAGGCCACGGATGCCGCGGCCGCGGACATCAGCCAGTGGCTGGTGCAGACGCGGGCGACGCCGTGAGCCCCGCGTGCGTGGTGCGTGGTAGGGGCGCTTCACGGTGAACGACAGGACGGAGTTTTCCGACACCACGGGTGCCGCGGAGCTGGTCACCAGCGTCGCGCCGCGCCGGTCGGTGCGCGAGGGCCTGGAGGCCGCGGGCCTGGAGGTGCTGGGGCCGTGCGAACGCTTGTCTGCGCGGCAGGACCTGCGCGAGGCGGCCTTCCTGCAGGACTTCACCCCGGCCGAGGTCGACATCCTCGGTGAATCGATGCTGCGGGTGCGCGCCCAGCCGGGCCAGGTGCTCATCGCCGAGGACGATGCGAGCGACTGGATGCTGCTGCTGCTCTCGGGCACCGTGGACGTGGGCAAGCGCAAGGTGGGCGTCGAGCCCGCGAGCGCCACGCCCGGGGACGGCACCGCGCGCGTGGCCGTGCTGCGGCCGGGCGCCACGGTGGGCGAGATGTCGATGCTGGATGGCGAGCCGCGCTACGCCAGCTGCTGGGCGCTCAGCGAGGTCGAGGTCGCCGTGCTCTCGCGCGCCGCCGTCGCCGGCCTGATCACCGAACACCCGGCCGTGGGCGCCAAGCTGCTGGTGAAGATCACGCAGCTGCTCGCCCAGCGCCTGCGCAACACCAGCAATCAGCTGCTGCGGTTGCTGCAGAAGGTCTGACGCTTCGCGCTCAACCCGCGAGCGCCGGAAACAACTTCACCAGCCCCACCGCCATCACCTCCACCGCCAGCGCCGCGAGGATCAACCCCATCAGCCGCGTCATCACGCTGATGCCGGTCTTGCCCAGCACGCGCGCGATGGGCTCGGCGAGCGTGAAGCTCACCGCGGTGGCCAGTGCGATCACCACGCCGTAGCCGACCAGCGCGGCCATCTGCCAGACGGTCTGGGCCCGTTCGGCGTAGATCACCACCGTCGAGATGGTGGCCGGCCCCGTGAGCAGCGGGATGGTGAGCGGCACCACGGCGATGCTTGCGCCCCTCGCGGCCTTCTCCGCGCCCTGCTCCATGTCCTGCGTCGAGGGCTTGGCTTCCGCCGGACGGGCGTTGAGCATGTTCAGCGAACTGGCCAGCAGCAGCATGCCGCCGCCCACCTGGAAGCTCGCGAGCGAGATGCCGAAGAACGCGAGCACCTGCAGGCCCAGCAGCGCGCTGATGGCGATGACCATGAACGCGGTGAACGCCGACGTCAGCGCCGTGCCCCGGCGCTGGTCCGGCGAGAAGCCTTCGGTGTAGTGGATGAAGAAGGGCACGATGGCCAGCGGGTTCACCACCGCCAGCAGCGTGATCAGCGGCTTGAAGTCCATCTCAGGCCGCGTCGGCCGCGGGCGTGCGGCGGCGGAACATGCCGTAGCCCTCCATGTGCAGCACCTGCTCGCCGCGCTGGTTGGACATCTCCCAGACCGAGCGCACGAGGCCGAGGTCGGGCCGGCTGTTGAGCGGCCGCGATTCGGTGATGCGGTGCTTGAGCCAGAGCGTGTCGCCGGGGAACACCGGCTTCATCCAGCGCAGGTTCTCCAGGCCCGGCGAGCCCATGCTGCTGGACTCGCGCAGGAAGTTGTCCACCGTGAGGCGCATCGCCATCGCGCAGGTGTGCCAGCCGCTGGCGCACAGGCCGCCGAACACCGAGGCGCGGCCGGCCTCCGCGTCCAGGTGGAAGGGCTGCGGGTCGAACTTCGCGGCGAACTCGCGGATCTCGTCCTCGGTGGGCGTGATGCTGCCCAGGTCGCGCACGCTGCCCGGCTGCAGGTCCTCCCAGTACCAGCGGATCGCCATCAGCGGCCCCCCGACACTTCAACCAGGCTCATCGTCGTGTAGCTGGCCTCCGGCGAGAGCAGCCACACGATGGCCTGCGCGACTTCGTCGGCCGTGCCGGCGCGCTGCATCGGCACCTGGGGCGTCAGCTGCTTGACGCGGTCGGGGATGCCGCCGGACGCATGGATGTCGGTCTCGATCAGCCCCGGCCGCACCGCGTTGACGCGGATGCCTTCGGCGGCGACCTCCTTGGCCAGCCCGAGCGTGAAGGCGTCGATGGCGCCCTTGGCCGCGGCGTAGTCCACGTACTGCGCCGGCGAGCCCAGGCGGGCCGCGGCGCTGGAGACGTTGACGATGGCGCCGCCCGGCCCGCCGTGGCGCGTGCTCATCCGGCGGATGGCCTCGCGGGCGCAGAGGAAAGAGCCGATCACGTTGATGCCGAACATGCGCTGCAGGCGCTGCCCGCTCATCTCGTCGACGCGCGATGCGAGGTCGACCACGCCGGCGTTGTTCACCAGGTCGGTGACGCGACCGAGCTGGGCGTCGACCTGCTCGAACAGGCGCACCACCTGCGCTTCGTCGGAGACGTCGGCCTGGATCGCGACCGCGCGGCGGCCGGCGGCCCGCACGTCGTCCACCACCTGATTCGCCGCAGCTTCGTTGGCGGTGTAGTTCACCGCGACCGACCAGCCGCGCGCCGCGGCGAGGCGTGCGGTCGCGGCACCGATGCCGCGGCTCGCGCCCGTGACCAGGACCACTCGTTCCACCTGCACCTCCTCGGCTTGGCCGACTACGATAACGGCCGATTAGAACAAAGGACAGGAGACTGCATGGCCCCCGCCATCGACTACTTCTTCGCCGCTCAGAGCCCGTGGACCTACCTGGGCCACGAGCGCTTCGTGCGCATGGCCCGCGCGGCCGGCGCGCAGGTTCGCGTGCGGCCGGCCGACTACGGCAAGGTGTTCCCGGCCAGCGGCGGACTGCCCCTGCCCAAGCGCGCGCCGCAGCGGCAGGCCTACCGGCTGGTCGAGCTCAAGCGGTTCTCGGACCACCTGGGCGTGCCCCTGAACGTGCAGCCCAGGCACTTCCCGGTGAACCCGGACGATGCCTCGCGCCTCATCGTCGCGGTCGAACGCGACGATGGCGCCGACGCGGCCCTCGCGCTCAGTGGCGCCGTGTTCGCCGCGGTGTGGCGGCAGGAGCGTGACATCGCGAGCGCGCAGGTGCTCGGTGAACTGCTGTCCGAGTGCGGGCTGCCCGCCGCGCGGCTCGAGGGCAGCCGCGAGCCTGCTGTCCAGCAGGCCTACGAGGCCAACACGCAGGCCGCGATTGACGCCGGCGTCTTCGGTGCGCCAAGCTACGTGGTCGACGGCGAGATCTTCTGGGGCCAGGATCGCCTGGACTTCCTCGAACGCAAGCTGCGATCTTTCAACTGACAAGGAGACCAAACGATGGGTGCTTTCGTGGACCTTCAGGCCGCCGACGGGTTCGGCTTCCCTGCGTATGTCGCGCAACCCGCGGGCAAGCCCAAGGCCGCGGTGGTGGTGCTGCAGGAGATCTTCGGCGTCAACTCGCACATCCGGTCGGTGGCCGACGGCTACGCCAAGGAAGGCTACCTGGCCGTGGCGCCCTCCACCTTCCACCGCGTCAAGCCCAATGTCGAGCTGGGCTACACCGAAGAGGACATGGGGGCCGGCTTCGCGCTCAAGACCGCCGTGGAAGCGCTGCCCGCGCCCGGCGTGATGCAGGACATCCAGGCCGCGATCAGCCACGCGGCGCAGGCCGGCAAGGTGGGCATCGTCGGGTTCTGTTGGGGCGGCCTGCTGTCCTGGCGCTCGGCCTGCACGCTCGACGGGCTCTCGGCCGCGGTCACGTACTACGGCGGCGGCATGACCACGCCCGATGAGGCCAGGCGCCAGCCCCGCGTGCCGGTGCTCTCGCACTTCGGCGACCAGGACCACTGGATCACGCTGGAGAGCGTGGAGGCCTTCCGCAAGTCGCAGCCCCAGGTCGAGGTCCACGTCTACCCGGCCAACCACGGCTTCAACTGCGACCAGCGCGGCTCCTGGAACGAACCCGCGGCCAAGCTGGCGCGCGAGCGCACGCTGGCGTTCTTCGCCAAGCACCTTGCCGGCTGACGTGCCGCGCCTGTTCGCCCGGGCGGCGGTGATGGCCGTCATGGCCGGGTCCGCCGCGTTCGCGGTGGCGGCCGACTACACCGGCCCCCTGTTCGACGCGCACCTGCACTACAACGAGGAGGCCTGGGACGGCAAGCAGGGGCCGCATCCCCTGGACGACGTGCTGGCGCGCATGAAGCGCAACGGCGTGCGGGCCATCATCGCCAACTCGCGGCCGAACGACGGGACCCATGCGCTCTCGTCTTCCGCGCAGACGCGCGCGGCGGGCGTCACCGTCGTGCCCTTCGTGCGCCTGTATCGCAACCGCGCCGACTACAGCAACTGGTTCCGCGACGAGAGCATCCACGCGATGGTGCAGGCCGAGCTGGCGCGCGGCACGGGGTCGGGGCCTTTCCGCGGCATCGGCGAATTCCACCTCTACGACAGCGCCAATGCGGACGGCCCGGTCGCGCGCAAGCTGATGCAGCTGGCCGAGGAAAAGCAGCTCGCGGTGCTGGCCCACGTGGACGACAAGGCGGTCGACCTGCTGATGGCGCACACCGCCTCGCGCGGGCAGCGCCTGCGGCTGATCTGGGCCCACACCGGCATCGGCGGCGCGCCGGTGGCGCGCGTCGACCAGCTGATGGCCAAGTACCCGCTGCTGGTGGGCGAGCTCTCGTACCGGCCTGGCCTCACCTGCGAGGCCGGCAAGCTGTGCCCCGAGTGGCGGCAGCTGCTGCTGAAGTACCCCGACCGCTTCGTGATCGGCTCGGACACCTGGGTCAACCAGCGCTGGCTCTACTATGACGAGTTGATGGCCGGCTACCGCACCTGGCTGGGCGACCTGCCCGCCGATGTCGCCCGCAAGGTGGCGTGGGGCAATGCCGCCGGCCTGTTCGGACTCTCGCAACCATGATCCAGCTTCACCATTACCCCAGCACCGCGGCCATGATCCCGCACCTGGTGCTGGAAGAGATGGGCGTGCCCTACGAGCGCGTCCACGTCGACCGCATGGCCGGCGCGCACAAGGCCCCGGACCAGCTGCGCCTGAACCCCAACGGCCTGTTGCCCGTGCTGGTCGAGGGCGACCTGGTGCTGTACGAGACGGCGGCCATCGTGCTGCACCTGTGCGACACGCATCCGCAGGCCGGGCTCGCGCCGGCGGTTGGAAGCCCGGAGCGCAGCCATTTCTACAAGTGGCTGGCGTGGCTGACCAACACGCTGCAGGCCACGCTGATCGTCTACTTCTATCCGGAGCGCTGGGTGGACGAGGGCAACGCCGAAGGCGCGGCCCAGGTGCGCCGGCATGCGCAAGCCCGGGTGGGGACGCTGCTCGACCAGCTCGACGCCGAACTGGCACGCACCGGCGGCCCGTGGTTCATGGGCGAGCACTACAGCGCGCTGGACCCGTACGTGTTCACGCTCTGCCGCTGGACGCGCAATTTCGACAAGGGGCGCGCGCGCGAGCGTCCGAACCTGGGGCCCTACCTGCAGCGCATGCTGGAGCGGCCTGCCGTGCGACGCGTGCTGGACAACGAAGGCCTGCAGCCGCCCTACGTCTGAGCGAGCCAGTCGCGCAGCCGCAGCGCGTCGCCCGCGGCGGCCTGTCCGGCCGTGTTGTCGAAGATGCACCAGACCTCGCGGCCGGCCTGCGTTTCCAGGGCGATGCGGTCGGCCAGCGGCCGCAGCACGTCGTCGGGATACGAGGAGTAGTAGGTCCGCGGGGAGCCATGCAGCCGCAGGTACACCAGCTGCGGCCAGCCGCCGGGCGCACGACCGGCTTCGTGGCGAACCGGGTCGGCCAGGACGCGCGCCACGCGGCGCCCGGCCAGCCAGGAGTCCACATCGCCGGAGAACCAGCTCGCATGGCGGGGTTCGAGCGCCACGGCGCCTCGGTAGCAGCGCGCGAGCGCGTCGAAGAACCGGCCCGCCACCTGCGCATCGAACGCCAGGCTGGGCGGCAGCTGCACCAGCACGCACCCCATCCCCCCGCCCAGGCCGGCGCACTGCTCGAAGAACCCGCGCAACGGCGCATCGCAATCCACCAGCCGGCGCTCGTGCGTGATCGCCTTGGGCAGCTTGGCGGAGAACGCGAAGCCTTCGGGCACGCTGGCCGCCCAGCGTTCGTAGGTCGCGGGCCGGTGCGGCCGGTGGAACGAGGAGTTGATCTCGCTGGCGTTGAACACGCCCGCATAGCGCTGCAGGTGGCTGTCGCCGGCGGGGAAGGCGTCCAGCACCGCCTGCGGAAGCTGCCACCCGGCGCAGCCGATGCGCACCGGTGGCGCTTTCACCGCTCGCTGCGCTCGAGGTAGCGCCGGCGCCAGAACAGCAGGCCGAGCGTGCCGACGATGCCGGCCATCGCGGCCAGGACCACCCAGAACCCCACCGAGTTGCGCAGCAGCGGCATCACCTCGAAGTTCATGCCGAAGACGCCGGTGATCAGGTTCAGCGGCAGGAAGATGGCCGTGAGGGCCGTGAGCGCGCGCATGGTGTTGTTGGTGCGGTTGCTCTGCGCGGAGAAGTGGATCTGCACCACGCTCTCGGCGCCCTCTTCCATGCGCCGCACCTGGTGCACCACGCGCTGGATGTGCTCGACCACGTCGCGGGCGCGGGCCACCAGGCCGTCGCGCTCCGCCTGGGACAGGTGCGCCGGCGGCTGCTCGCGCGCGGTGTCCAGCCACTCCTGCATGGCGTCGTTCTGCTCTTCGCACAGGTCCTCGAGCAGGTGCAGTTCGCGCCGCGCCACCATCAGCGCGCTCCAGCCGCGGAAGTCGGCGCCCGGCCGCAGCAGTTCCTGCTGCCAGCGGTCCATCTCGGTGCTCAGCTGCTTGCGCAGCTCGAGGTAGCTGTCGACCATCACGTTCACCATCCGCAGCATCAGGTCGGCGGGACTGAACGGCAGCCGGCTGCGACTCCCGGCGTAGCCTTCGGCCTGCACCGCATCGGACAGGTAGCGTGCGATGAAGGACCGGGCGGTGAAGCAGCCCTTGGGGTGCACCGTGATGAGCAGCCGGTCGAACACCACGAAGCCGACCGCGCGCGTGCGGATGCGGTGGAAGCTCACCAGCGCGGTCGGCGCCTCCACCGGCTGCTCCTGCAGCTCGCGGTCGACCTCTTCCCCGGTGGCCAGGCGGCGGAACACCACCACGTCGTAGACCGAGGTGTAGTCGTAGTGGGAAGGGTGCGCGCGGTTGGCCAGGTCCTTCACGTGCAGGTCCAGCAGCGGCGAGCCGCCCAGGCGCGCGGCCGCGTTCTGCAGCTTCGGGAGTTCGTCCGCGAGCTCCTCGCGGTCCAGGTAGATCCAGACGAACCCTTCCGTCGGCGCCCGCGCCGGAACCTCGTCGACGAAGCGCAGGGTGCCGCGGGTGAACTCGACGATGTGCATCCGGCGCCTTGCGTCCTCAGGCGCGCAGCCGGCGCGCCGCTTCCAGCGCGAAGTACGTCAGCACGCCATCGGCGCCCGCGCGCTTGAACGCCAGCAGGCTTTCCATCATCACCGCCTCGCCGGCCAGCCAGCCGTTCTGCGCGGCCGCCTGCAGCATCGCGTATTCGCCCGAGACCTGGTAGGCGAAGGTGGGCACGCGGAATTCGTCCTTCACGCGGCGCACGATGTCCAGGTACGGCATGCCGGGCTTGACCATCACCATGTCGGCGCCCTCGGCGATGTCCATCGCGACTTCGCGCAGCGCCTCGTCGCTGTTGGCCGGGTCCATCTGGTAGACCTTCTTGTCGCTCTTGCCCAGGTTGGCGGCCGAGCCCACCGCGTCGCGGAAGGGGCCGTAGAACGCGCTGGCGTACTTGGCGCTGTAGGCCATGATGCGGGTGTGGATGGCGCCGCTGGATTCCAGCGCCTTGCGGATGGCGCCGATGCGCCCGTCCATCATGTCGCTGGGGGCGACGATGTCCACGCCGGCCCCGGCCTGCACCAGTGCCTGGCGCGCGAGCACCTCCACCGTCTCGTCGTTGAGGATGTAGCCGGTGGGATCGAGCAGGCCGTCCTGGCCGTGGCTGGTGTAGGGGTCCAGCGCCACGTCGGTCATCACGCCCAGCGTGGGGAAGCGCTCCTTCAAGCCGCGCACGACGCGCGGCACCAGGCCTTCGGGGTTGCAGGCCTCGCGGCCGTCGGGCGCCTTGAGCGAAGGATCGATGACCGGGAAGAGCGCCAGGGCCGGGATCCCCAGCTTCACGCATTCCTCGGCGACCGGCAGCAGCAGGTCCAGACTGAGTCGCTCCACGCCCGGCATGGAGGCGACCGGCTCGCGGCGCTTCTGGCCTTCGAGGACGAACACCGGGTAGATGAGATCGTGGACGGTGAGCGCGTTCTCGCGAACCAGGTTGCGCGTGAACTCGTCGCGGCGCAGGCGGCGCGGGCGGCCTTGGGGGTAGGAAGCGTGCAGGACCATGATGGGGAAAATTGTGCCCCATCGCCCCTGCCAGCCACCTTCCACGCTCGAAACCCGGGCCGCTTCGCTCGGCTCGCGGTGCCCAACGCATCCGCAACCGGAGGGCCGCGCGCTTGTAAGCAGTGAGGGGGTTTGTTAAATTACGCCCCGGACGGCTTGCCGTCCCCCGCTTTTCCTCCCTGAGCGGGTGCCTTATGTGTGACAGCAAAAAGGCTTGCCAACCCCGGCCGTCGGCCGGGGTTTTTTTTTTGCCCGCGCGCGCGGGCCGCGGGCGGCAGCCCTTCCGTACACTCGGCCCATGCTCTGGGTCAAAGCGCTCCACATCGTGTTCGTCGCCAGCTGGTTCGCGGGCCTGTTCTACCTGCCCCGCATCTACGTGAACCTGGCGATGGTGGCGCCCGGATCGCTGGCCGAACGCGACCGGCTGCTGCTGATGGCCCGCAAGCTCCTTCGCTTCACCACGCTCCTCGCGGTGCCGGCACTCGCCCTGGGCCTGTGGCTCTGGCTCGGTTACGGGATCGGGCGCGGCAGCGGCTGGATGCACGCCAAGCTCGCGGTGGTGCTGCTGGCGGTGGGCTACCACCACGCCTGCGGGGTCCTGCTGCGAAAGTTTGTCGCCGGCGCCACGCCGCGCAGCCACCGCTGGTACCGCTGGTTCAACGAAGTCCCGGTGCTGCTGCTGCTGGCGGCGGTGGTGCTGGTGGTCGTCAAGCCGTTCTGAGGCCGCCCGCGTGACGCTGCGCAAGACCTCGGCCTGGCCGCTGGCGCAGGTCTATGCACTGCTGATCGTCTATGCGAGCCTGTACCCGTTCAGTGGCTGGCGCGACCAGGGCATCTCGCCCTGGGCCTTCCTCTCCAGCCCGTGGCCGCGCTACTGGACCGGCTTCGACCTGACGGCCAACACCGCGGGCTACGCGCCCCTGGGGTTCCTGCTCGCGCTCGCCGTCCTCCGGCGCGGGGAGATGCCGGACGCCATGCGCAACTGGGCGGCCATCGGCTACGCCACGCTGGGGGGCACCTCGCTGGCCTTCTGCATGGAGTCGCTCCAGACCTACCTGCCCGCGCGCGTGCCCTCGAACCTGGACTGGGGCCTGAATGCGCTGGGCACGTTGCTCGGGGCGGCGCTGGCGGGCGCGCTGGAGAAGTTGGGGGCGATCGACCACTGGAGCCGCTTTCGCCGGCGCTGGTTCGTGGAGGAGCCGCGCGGCGCGCTGGTGCTGCTGGCGCTGTGGCCGATCGCGCTGCTGTTCCCCGCCGCCGTGCCGCTCGGCCTCGGCCAGGTGTTCGAGCGGCTCGAGGGCGCCGTCGCCGACTGGCTGATGGACACGCCGTTCCTCGAATGGCTGCCGGTGCGCGACGTGGAACTGCAGCCGCTGGTGCCGGGCACCGAGCTGGTGTGCGTGGCGCTGGGCGTGCTCGCACCCTGCCTGCTGGCGTATTCGGTGATGCGGTCGGTGCCGCGACGCGCGGTGTTCGCGGCGTTCGTGGCCGTCGTGGGGATAGGCGCCACCGCTTTGTCGGCGGCGCTCAGCTGGGGCCCCGTGCATGCATGGGCGTGGCTCAGTTACCCGGTGCGCCTGGGCCTGCTTACCGGCCTGGCACTGGCCTTCCTGCTGCTGCCGCTGCCGCAGCGCGGGTGCGCGGCGCTGGTGTTGCTGGCGCTGGTGGTGCACCTGAGCCTCCTGAACCAGGCGCCCGAGAGCGCGTATTTCGCGCAGACGCTGCAGACGTGGGAGCAGGGCCGCTTCATCCGCTTCCACGGCCTGGTGCAGTGGCTCGGATGGCTGTGGCCTTACGCGGCCCTGGCCTATGTGCTGGTGCGCGTCTCCACTGGCGAGCCGCGGCCTAGAATCCCGCAATGAGTTCCCCGGACCGGCCCTCCTACTACGAGCGGCACATCTTCTTCTGCCTGAACAAGCGGGACAACGGCGAGAACTGCTGCGCCGACCACAACGCGCAGGCCGCTTTCGACCGTTGCAAGTCCCAGGTCAAGTCGCAGGGCCTCGCCGGTCCCGGCAAGGTGCGCGTGAACAAGGCCGGCTGCCTGGACCGCTGCGCGGCCGGCCCCGTCGCCGTGGTCTACCCCGAAGCCGTCTGGTACACCTACGTGGACCAGCAGGACATCGACGAGATCGTCGAGTCGCACCTGAAGAACGGCCGCGTGGTCGAACGCCTGCTCACGCCGCCGCACCTGGGCCGCTGATCCCCCGAAACGCGATGAATCCGCAGACGCAGCGGCTGCAGGCCCAGGGCGCGGCTGGCGCGATCGAGGTGCGGCGCGACGACCCGCCGCAGGCCCCGGTAGGCGTGGCCTTCATCGCCCATCCCCACCCGCTGTTCGGCGGCACGCTGGACAACAAGGTCGTGCAGACCATCGCGCGCGCCTTCGTGCAGGGCGGCTGGAGCGCCGTGCGCTTCAACTTCCGCGGCGTGGGCGCGAGCGCCGGCGTCCACGACGAAGGGCGGGGCGAGGCCGAGGACATGCGGGCGCTGGTGGACGCGATCGCGCCCGAAGGCCCGATCGCGCTGGCCGGCTTCTCGTTCGGCGCCTTCGTCGCCAGCCACGTGGTGCAGGCGCTCTGGTCCACGCGCGATGTGCGCAAGGTGGTGCTGGTGGGCACGGCCGCCTCGCGTTTCCAGGTGGCGACGCTGCCGCCGGAATCGCACGATCGCGCGCTCATCGTCCATGGCGAGGAAGACGACACGGTGCCGTTGCAATCCGTCATGGACTGGGCGCGCCCGCAGACACTGCCGGTAACCGTCGTGCCCGGTGGCGGCCACTTCTTTCACGGACAATTGCCGCTCCTGAAATCCCTGGTGGCGCGCCACCTCCGTTCCTGAAAATCCCCTTGCCGATGAACCGACTTGCCAAGGCGCTGGCAGCGCCCTTGCTCGCACTTCTTTGCTTCGCCGCCGCCGCCCAGGCGCCGCAACCTCCGGAGATCGCCGCGCGCAGCTACCTGCTGGTGGACGTCAGCGCCAACCAGGTGCTGGCCGGCCGCGACATCGACTCGCCCGTGGAGCCCGCGTCGCTGACCAAGCTGATGTCGGCCTACCTCGTGTTCGACGCGCTGCGCGCCAGGAAGATCACCCTGCAGCAGACGCTGCCCGTGAGCGTGCGCGCCTGGAAGATGCCGGGCTCGCGCATGTTCATCGACCCCAGCATGCAGGTGCCGGTGGAGGATCTGATCAAGGGCATGATCGTGCAGTCGGGCAACGACGCCACGGTCGCCCTGGCCGAGGGCGTGGGCGGCACGGTGGAGCGCTTCGTGGAGCTGATGAACGACCAGGCCAAGGCGCTGGGGATGAATTCCACCGGCTACAAGAACCCCGAAGGCCTGACGGCGCCCGGCCACACCACGACCGCGCGCGACCTGAGCATCCTGGCCACCCGGCTGATTCAGGACTTCCCCGAGTTCGTCAACTACTACTCGATCAGGAAGTACCGCTTCCAGGGCACGCCGAGCGCCAACGACACCAACCGGAACATGCTGCTGTTCCGCGATCCCACGGTCGACGGCCTCAAGACCGGCCACACCGAGGCCGCGGGCTACTGCCTGGTGGCCACCGCCAAGCGCGACTTCCCCAATCTGCCCGGGCGCCGCCTGCTGTCCATCGTGCTGGGCACCAGCAGCGAGAACGTGCGCGCCAACGAGTCGCAGAAGCTGCTGAACTGGGGCTTCACGGCCTGGGAGGGCATCAAGCTGTTCGACGCCAACCAGGCGGTCGTCTCGCCGGAGGTCTGGAAGGGCACGGCCAAGACGGTCAAGCTCGGCCGGCCGCAGGCAGTGGTGGTGGCGGTGCCGGCGGGTACCGCGGCCCAGCTGAAGACCGCCGTGGCGCGCCCCGACCCGCTGGTGGCGCCGTTCACCAAGGGCCAGCAGATCGGCACCCTCAAGGTGCTGGCCGGCGACAAGCCCGTGACCGAGGTGCCGCTGCTGGCGCTGGAGGCCGTGGAGCAGGCCGGCGTGCTCGGCCGTGCCTGGGACGCCTTGCGGCTGTGGGTGAAGTAACCCGGGCGTAAGCGCCCACTCTGATCCGCCCGGGCCCGGCGTGCGGGCCCCCGCGTTGCGGGGAAACCCGTCCCGGGCTATACTGGCGGGCTTTCCCGCAATTGGGGCGGGGAAGCTACGCGCGCACCGAGGTGCGCTGTCGTGCGCGCCGCGAGAGTCTTTGCGGGGCGCCTTTTTTCCAGACGTTTAGGGACGTTTTTCTTCAATGCCAACCATCAATCAACTGGTGCGTCAGGGGCGGGAGGTCGAAAAGACCAAATCCAAGTCGCCCGCGATGCAGAACAGCCCCCAGCGCCGTGGCGTGTGCACCCGCGTGTACACCACGACGCCCAAGAAGCCGAACTCGGCGCTGCGCAAGGTCGCCAAGGTGCGCCTGACCAACGGTTTCGAGGTCATCTCGTACATCGGCGGTGAAGGCCACAACCTGCAGGAGCACTCGGTGGTGCTCGTGCGCGGCGGCCGCGTCAAGGACCTGCCCGGTGTGCGTTACCACATCGTCCGCGGTTCCCTGGACCTGCAGGGCGTCAAGGATCGCAAGCAGTCCCGCTCCAAGTACGGCGCCAAGCGCCCGAAGAAGGCCTAAGAAGTTTTTCGTTTGTCGGTGCTTCGATCGCTCGGCAGGCGAATCGAAGCGTAGTGACCCGCTGTTTCGGGTCGAGTAAGCGGGAAGCCCGATTGGCTCCCCAGGCCCCCGGAAGGGACCCGCCAAGCTGAAGCAACAAAGAGGTGAATAGAAATGCCACGTCGTCGCGAAGTCCCTAAGCGTGAAATCCTGCCGGATCCCAAGTACGGCAATGTCGAGCTCGCCAAGTTCATGAACGTCATCATGCAAGGCGGCAAGAAGGCGGTCGCCGAGCGCATCGTCTACGGCGCGCTCGAGCAGATCGAGAAGAAGAACCCGGGCCGTGACCCGGTGGAAGCCTTCACCATGGCGATCAACAACGTCAAGCCCATGGTCGAGGTGAAGTCCCGCCGCGTCGGCGGCGCCAACTACCAGGTGCCGGTGGAAGTGCGTCCGGTGCGTCGCCTGGCGCTGTCCATGCGCTGGCTCAAGGAAGCCGCCAAGAAGCGTGGCGAGAAGTCGATGGCCCTGCGTCTGGCCAACGAACTCATGGAAGCCACGGAAGGCCGTGGCGGCGCCATGAAGAAGCGTGACGAAGTGCACCGCATGGCCGAGGCGAACAAGGCCTTCAGCCACTTCCGCTTCTAAGTACCGTCCCCACCTGTGGAGCGGGCCCGCCACGAGCGGGCCTTTTCCCCTTTCAACGAAAGATCATCATGGCCCGCAAAACGCCCATCGAGCGCTATCGCAACATCGGGATCTCGGCGCACATCGACGCCGGCAAGACCACGACCACCGAGCGCATCCTGTTCTACACCGGCGTGAACCACAAGATCGGTGAAGTGCACGACGGCGCCGCCACCATGGACTGGATGGAGCAGGAGCAGGAGCGCGGCATCACGATCACGTCGGCCGCCACCACCTGCTTCTGGAAGGGCATGGACATGTCCTTCCCCGAGCACCGCATCAACATCATCGACACCCCCGGCCACGTGGACTTCACCATCGAGGTGGAGCGCTCCATGCGCGTGCTGGACGGCGCCTGCATGGTGTACTGCGCCGTGGGCGGCGTGCAGCCGCAGTCCGAGACGGTCTGGCGCCAGGCCAACAAGTACCGCGTGCCGCGCCTGGCGTTCGTCAACAAGATGGACCGCACCGGCGCCAACTTCTTTAAGGTCTACGACCAGATGAAGCAGCGCCTGAAGGCCAACCCGGTCCCGATCGTCATCCCGATCGGCGCCGAGGAGAACTTCAGGGGCGTGGTCGACCTGCGCAAGATGAAGGCCATCATCTGGGACGAGGCGTCCCAGGGGATGAAGTTCACCTTCGAGGAGATCCCGGCCGACCTGGTGGCAGCCGCCAAGGAATGGCGCGAGAAGATGGTCGAGGCGGCCGCCGAAGCCTCCGAGGAACTGATGAACAAGTACCTCGAGGAAGGCGACCTGACCGAAACGGAGATCACGCTGGGCCTGCGCACCCGCACCATCGCCGGCGAGATCCAGCCGATGCTGTGCGGCACCGCCTTCAAGAACAAGGGCGTGCAGCGCATGCTCGACGCCGTCATCGAACTGATGCCTTCCCCGGTGGACATCCCCCCGGTCAAGGGCATGGACGAGGACGAGCAGCCGACCACCCGCAAGGCCGACGACAACGAGAAGTTCTCGGCGCTGGCATTCAAGCTGATGACCGACCCGTTCGTGGGCCAGCTGACCTTCGTGCGCGTCTACTCCGGCGTGCTGTCCAAGGGTGACAGCGTCTACAACCCGATCCGCGGCAAGAAGGAACGCATCGGCCGCATCGTGCAGATGCACGCCAACAACCGCCTGGAAGTGGACGAGATCCGCGCCGGCGATATCGCCGCCTGCGTGGGCCTGAAGGACGTCACCACGGGTGAAACCCTGTGCGACCCGTCTTCCATCGTCATGCTCGAGCGCATGGTGTTCCCGGAGCCGGTGATCGCCCAGGCCGTCGAGCCCAAGACCAAGGTCGACCAGGAAAAGATGGGCATCGCCCTGAACCGGCTGGCCGCCGAAGACCCGTCGTTTCGCGTGCGGACCGACGAGGAATCGGGCCAGACCATCATCGCCGGCATGGGCGAGCTGCACCTGGAAATCATCGTCGACCGCATGAAGCGCGAGTTCGGCGTGGAAGCCAACGTCGGCAAGCCGCAGGTGGCCTACCGCGAGACGATCCGGCGCGTGGTCGAGGACGCCGAAGGCAAGTTCGTGCGCCAGTCGGGCGGCAAGGGCCAGTACGGCCACGTCGTGCTGAAGCTGGAGCCGAACGAGCCGGGCAAGGGCATCCAGTTCGTCGACGCCATCAAGGGCGGCGTGGTGCCGCGCGAATTCATCCCGGCGGTGGAAAAGGGCATCAACGAAGCGGTGACGCAGGGTGTGCTGGCCGGCTATCCGGTGGTGGACGTCAAGGTCACGCTGCACTTCGGTTCGTACCACGACGTGGACTCGAACGAACTGGCTTTCAAGATGGCCGCCATCTTCGGCTTCAAGGAAGGCGCCAAGAAGGCCCAGCCGGTCATCCTCGAGCCGATGATGGCCGTGGAAGTCGAGACCCCGGAAGACTACGCCGGCAACGTGATGGGCGACCTGTCCTCGCGCCGCGGCATGGTCCAGGGCATGGAAGACATGGTCGGTGGCGGCAAGGCCATCAAGGCCGAAGTCCCGTTGGCTGAAATGTTCGGCTACTCGACGACCCTGCGCTCGATGTCGCAGGGCCGTGCCACGTACACGATGGAGTTCAAGCACTACGCCGAAGCTCCGAGGAACGTGGCCGAGGCGATCGTCGCCGCGCGCGCCAAGTGATGTGACGAAGGCGGGGCCCGCCCCGCCGCGTCACGTCAACCCCGCGCAGGCGGGGATCCAGAAAGTCTGCGACCAGACGCCCCCCGCTGCCCGTGGCGAGGGAAACAGCAGTCCGGTGCAGACGTTAAACCCAGTACACGGGCACGCTCTTTTGAGGAACTGAAATGGCAAAAGGTAAATTCGAGCGCACGAAGCCGCACGTCAACGTGGGCACCATCGGCCACGTGGACCACGGCAAGACCACGCTGACGGCGGCGATCA
>NZ_LMQL01000009.1 GCF_001424545.1 Ramlibacter sp. Leaf400
GCTGTTGACCATCCTGAACGCGATGGTCAAGAGTTCGACGCCCTTCAGAAATCCAGCATCGGCCGCTTGACAACCAAGACAGTTGCTGGATTCCCGCCTCCGCGGGAATGACGGCCCGGACTGGCAGGATTGACGAGCCGCGGGAGCGCCGGCCTTGACGCCGGCGCTAACGTTTGCTTACGACCTTGTCCCCCTAACGCGACAGTTCCGTTGGCTTGACGCCCGCGTCAATCCACAATCGCGCGTTATGTCCCTCAAGCTGTTCCGGTCGACGGGCTTCCATTCCATCCTCACCCCGGGGGAGGCGCGCCTGGCGCTGCATCCGGGCTGGGCCGTGGCCGCCGTCGCGGGCTGGGTGGGCATCGCCTGCAATGCCTGGCTGTGGCAGGCGCTGGTCGGCATGGGGTCGCTGCTGCCGGCCATCGCGGCCAGCATCGGCATCGCCGGTGCCGTCGGTTTCTTCCTGAGCGTTTTCGGCTGGCGCCGCACCTTCAAGCCGGCCGCCACCTTCGCCCTGCTGGGCAGCGCCCTGCTGTCCGGCGGCGTGTGGACCCAGACGATCCCGCCCACTTCGCTGGTGGACGACGCCACCCGCATTTCCGCCCTGCTGCCCGCCTGGGCCTCGCTGTTCAGCTGGCAGGTCCCCATCCTGCTGGTACTGCTGGGTGGCCTGCCGGTGCTGTGGCTGTGGAACACGCAACTGCGCCGCCTGTCCGGCCCCGCCCAGCTGCGGTCCAACCTGGGCGGCATCTTCCTCTGGTTCTTCGTCGCCTCGGTCGGCTTCGCGCTGCTCGGCCGCCTGGCCGCCGCCTGATCAGAACAGCCGGCCCTGCCCGGCCGGCGACGGCGGGCGGAACAGGCTGGTGTCCATCTCCACCCGCTCCCGGTTGAACCCCAGCCGCGCCGCCGCCTTGCGAAAGCGCTGGCCGATCAGCTCCGCCCACGGGCCGCTGCCCTTCATGCGCGTGGCGAAGTCGGCGTCGTAGTCCTTGCCGCCCCGCATGTCCTGCACCCGGGCCATCACCCTCTCGGCCCGCTGCGGATAGTGCAGTTGCAGCCACTGCCGGAACAGCGGGCTCACCTCCCAGGGCAGGCGCAGCACGTGATAGAAGGCGCTGCGCGCGCCGGCGTCCCAGGCGGCTTCGAGCACCTGTTCCATGTCGTCGGTGAGGAATGGGATCTGCGGCGCCAGGCTCACGCCGCAGGGCACGCCGGCTTCGGCCAGGGTGCGCAGCAGGCGCAGCCGCCGGTGGGGCGCGGCGGCCCGCGGCTCCAGCTTGCGCGTGAGGTCGGCGTCCAGCGTGGTGATGGTGACGTAGACGGCCGCCAGCTTCCGGTGGGCCATGGGCGCGATCAGGTCCAGGTCGCGCTCGACCCCGGCGGACTTGGTCACCAGCGAGAAAGCGTGGTCGGTCTCGTGCAGCACCTCGATCACCGATCGCGTGAGCCGCAGCTCCCGCTCGACCGGCTGGTAGCAGTCGGTGGCCGTGCCGATGGCGATCATCTTGGGCTGGTAGTTCCGCCGGGAGATCTCGCGCCGCAGGACGTCGGCGACACCGCGCTTGGCGATGATGCGCGTCTCGAAATCCAGCCCCGGCGACAGGTTCAGGTAGCTGTGCGTCGGCCGCGCGTAGCAGTAGATGCAGCCGTGCTCGCAGCCGCGGTACGGGTTGAGCGATCGCTCGAAGTAGATGTCGGGCGAGTCCACGTCCCCGATCACGCTGCGCGGGGCCTCCCAGGTCACTTCGGTCCGGGGCGGCAGCGAGCCGTCTTCCGGTTCGACTTCCCAGCCGTCGTCGAAGGCTTCCCGGGCATCGCGCTCGAAGCGATGGGGATGGCGGGTGGCCGTGCCACGGCCCTTGATGGCCTCGACCGGGATCAGCGAAATGCTCATGGACTGTATTTTCATCCAGTATTGGCAGGCCGTGTAACCCTGCCGTGCATACCAACTTTTCAGAACTTACTGAAAGTTCATGCCGCCCACGGCACAATCTCGCCATGCCTTTGCAGGACCACCTCCCCCCGCTATCGCGCGAATTCGTCTCGCACTTCGGCGAGATGGGCAGCCGCTGGGGCATCAACCGCACCGTCGGCCAGATCTACGCGCTGATCTTCATCTCTCAGCGCGCGCTCAACGCCGACGAGATCGCCGAGGCGCTGGAGTTCTCGCGCTCCAACGTCAGCATGGGGCTGAAGGAGCTCCAGTCCTGGCGCCTGGTGCGCCTGAAGCACCTGCCCGGCGACCGGCGCGAGTACTTCGAGGCCCCGGGCGACGTGTGGGAAATCTTCCGCGTGCTGGCCGAGGAGCGCCGGCGCCGCGAGATCGAACCCACCCTCTCGATGCTGCGCATGGCGATGCTGCAGCAGCCGGTCAACGACGCCGACCGGCATGCACAGGAGCGCATGCGGCAGATGCACGACCTGATCGACCGGCTGATGACCTGGTTCGACGATGTGCAAAAGCTCGCGCCGGAGACGGCGATGCAACTCATGGGAATGGGCGCCACGGTGACCCGGGTGCTCGAGTTCAAGGACCGGATGACGGGCAAGGGCGCGTCACAAACGAAGAAAACGGAGTCATGACATGGACGCCCTCCTGCTCTCGCGCATCCAGTTCGCCGCCAACATCAGCTTCCACATCCTCTTTCCCACCATCAACATCGCACTGGGCTGGTTCCTGGTGTACTTCCGGCTGCGCGGCAACTTCGCGCGCGGCCACGAGGATGCGCGCTACTGGGAGGAGGCCTACTACCTCTGGACCAAGGTGTTCGCCCTGAGCTTCGCGCTGGGCGTGGTGTCGGGCATCACCATGAGCTTCCAGTTCGGCACCAACTGGCCGGGCTTCATGGAGAAGGCCGGCAACATCGCCGGGCCGCTGCTCGGCTACGAGGTGCTCACAGCCTTCTTCCTGGAGGCCACCTTCCTGGGGATCATGCTGTTCGGGCGGAGCCGCGTGTCCGACCGCACCCACCTGTTGGCTTCGCTCATGGTCGCGGCCGGCACCACGCTGTCGGCCTTCTGGATCCTGAGCCTGAACTCGTGGATGCAGACGCCCGTGGGCTACAAGATGATCGACGGCGTGATGCACGCGGACAGCTGGGCCCAGATCGTCTTCAACCCCTCGTTCCCCTACCGGCTCGCGCACAAGCTGCTGGCCTCGACGCTCACCGCGTCCTTCCTGATCGCGGGCCTGTCGGCCTACCAGTTCCTGACCAGGTCCAGCAACGGCGGCACGCTGCGGGCGATGCGCACCGCGGTCACGGTGGCGGCCTTCGCCGTGCCGCTGCAGATCGTCGCCGGCGACCTGCACGGGCTGAACACGCTGGAGCACCAGCCGGCCAAGATCGCCGCCGTCGAAGGCCTGTGGAAGACCGAGAAGCGCGCGCCGCTCACCCTCTTCGGCATCCCCAACGAAGCCGAGCGCCGCACCGACTACGCGATCAAGCTGCCCGGCTTCGCCAGCCTGATCCTGGCCCATGACATGGACGCGGAGCTCAAGGGGCTGGACCAGTTCGAGGGCGCGCATCCGCCGGTGGCGCCGGTGTTCTGGAGCTTCCGCGTGATGGTGGGCATGGGCGTGCTGATGCTGCTGGTGGCCTGGTGGGCGATGTGGACCCAGTGGCGCGGCCGCGCCTTCCAGGACCGGCAGCCGTTCACGGTGATGCAGCTGCGCGTGCTGGCCGGCATGACCTTCTCGGGCTGGGTCGCCACGCTCGCCGGCTGGTGGGTGACCGAGATCGGCCGCCAGCCCTTCATCGTCTACGGCGTGCTGCGCACCGCGGATATGGTGGCCGACCACCCGCCCGGGCTGGTGCTCACCACCCTGGTCGCCTACCTCGCGGTCTATGCCTTCCTGCTGGCCGCCTACGTGCTGGTGCTGATGTACATGAGCCGGCATCCCGCCATGCCCACGCCCGATGCGCCGCAGAGCCCCAAGCCCGGCATGCCGATCGGCGGACCGGCCTGAAGGAGGACCCCACCATGGAACTGAACTGGACCACCCTGCTGCCCCTGGTCTTCATGGCCGTGATGGGCCTGTCGCTGCTGGCCTACGTGGTGCTGGACGGCTACGACCTCGGCGTGGGCATCCTGCTGCCCTTCGCCACCGACGTCGAGAAGGACATCATGGTGTCCAGCATCGGCCCGTTCTGGGACGCCAACGAGACCTGGCTGGTGCTGGGCATCGGCGTGCTGCTGGTCGCCTTCCCGTTCGCCCACAGCCTGGTGCTCACCAACCTCTACCTGCCGGTGGCGGTGATGCTGATCGGGCTGATCCTGCGCGGCGTGTCGTTCGACTTCCGCGTCAAGGCGCGGGCGGCACGCAAGGGCATGTGGAACGCCCTCTTCTCGACGGGCTCGCTGATGGCGGCCATGGCCCAGGGCTGGATGCTGGGCGCCTACCTCACCAGCTTCGACCGCGGTCCCTGGTCGCTGGCGTTCGCCTTCGGCATCGCGGTGACGCTGCCCACGGCCTACGCGATGCTGGGGGCCGGCTGGCTGATCATGAAGACCTGGGACGAGCTGCAGGCCAAGGCCGTGGCCTGGGCCCGCAAGGTGCTGTGGCCGATGGGCGTGGCGCTGGCGGGCATCTCGATGGCCACGCCGCTGGTCAGCCGCACGGTGTTCGACAAGTGGTTCGCCATGCCGCAGCTGATCGGGCTGCTGCCCATCCCCGTGGCCTGCGCGGCGGCCTTCTACGCGGCCTGGCACGTGACCCGCCGCCCCAACGTGGTGGCGGCGGGCTACGGCTGGGTGGTGTTCGCCAGCACGGTGCTGCTGTTCGTGATGGCGTTCCTCGGGCTGGCCTACAGCATCTACCCGTTCATCGTGATCGACCGGATGACCGTGTGGCAGGCGGCCAGCGCCCACGAGTCGCTGGTGGTGATCTTCATCGGCGTGGCGATCACGCTGCCGGCGATCGTGGTCTACACGATCTTCATGTACCGGGTGTTCTGGGGGCGGGCGCGCGAGCTGAGTTACGCCGCGAAATGACGTCGTCCCCGCGCAGGCGGGGCGGAACGCACTGGATTCCCGCCTCCGCGGGAATGACGAGGCTTGTCAGATCGCCAGGCGAATCCTTGCGGCGTCGTACTCGCTCCTGAGCCGGGCCACGAAGGCGGCGACGTTGATGATCTCGTCCACCGCGCCTATGCCCTGGCCGCAGCCCCAGATGTCCTTCCAGGCCTTCTTGCTGTCGCCGCCGCCGAAGTTCATCTTGCTGGGGTCGCTCTCCGGCAGGTTGTCCGGGTCGAGCCCGGCGTTGCGGATGGAGGGCTTGAGGTAGTTGCCGTGCACGCCGGTGAACAGGTTCGAGTAGACGATGTCGTCGCTCGTGCTCTCGACGATGGCCTGCTTGTAGGCCTCGGACGCCCGGGCCTCGTGGGTGGCGATGAAGGCCGAGCCGATGTACGCGAAATCCGCGCCCATGGCCTGCGCCGCCAGCACCGCGCCGCCGTTGGCGATGGCACCGGACAGCGCCACCGGGCCGTCGAACCACTGGCGGATCTCCTGCACCAGCGCGAACGGGCTCTTGATGCCCGCATGGCCGCCGGCGCCCGCCGCCACGGCGATCAGGCCGTCGGCGCCCTTCTCGACCGCCTTGCGCGCGAAGGCGTTGTTGATGATGTCGTGCAGCACCACGCCGCCGTAGGAATGGATGGCGTCGTTGACGTCGGTGCGCGCGCCCAGCGAGGTGATGATCACCGGCACCTTGCGCTTGACCACCACCTCCATGTCGTGCTCGAGCCGGTCGTTGCTCTTGTGCACGATCTGGTTGATGGCGAACGGCGCCGCGGGCCGCTCGGGGTGCGCCCGGTCGTGCGCCGCCAGCGCCTCGGTGATCTCGTGCAGCCATTCATCCAGCTGCGACGCGGGCCGGGCGTTGAGCGCCGGCATCGAGCCGATGATGCCGGCCTTGCACTGCTCGATGACCAGCTTGGGGTTGCTGACGATGAACAGCGGCGAGCCGATCACCGGCAGCGCCAGGTTGCGCAGGGCGGGAGGCAGACGCGACATCAGAACGCCTCGAGCGCCAGGCCGGTCACGCTGTCCGCGCCTTCGACGATGCTGTCGCGCAGGCCGGGCACGCGCGACAGGATGTGGTCGGCATAGAAGCGCGCCGTCGTCACCTTGGCCTGCATGAAGGCCGTGTCCTCGCCCCGGCCGGCCAGCTCCTCGGCCGCCAGCAGCGATCGGGCCAGCTGCCAGCCCGCCACCAGGTTTCCCGCCAGCATCAGGTAGGGCACCGAGCCGGCGAAGGCCGCGTTCGGGCTGCCCTTGGCCTGGGCCGCGATGAAGTCCACCACGTCCAGGAAGCCCTTGCGCGCGGCGGTCAGCCGGCGCAGCACGGCACGCGCCGCGACGGTGTCGCGACGCGCCAGCTCGCCCTCGGTCTTCTCGATCTGCGCCGCGATGGCGCGGGCGGTCTGGCCGCCGTCGCGCGCGGTCTTGCGGCCGACCAGGTCGTTGGCCTGGATCGCGGTCGTGCCTTCGTAGATGGTGAGGATCTTGGCGTCGCGGTAGTACTGGGCCGCGCCGGTCTCCTCGATGAAGCCCATGCCGCCGTGCACCTGCACGCCCAACGAGGTGACCTCCAGGCTCATCTCGGTGGAGAAGCCCTTCACCAGCGGCACCATGAACTCATAGAAGGCCTGGTTCTGCTTGCGCACTTGCGCGTCGGGATGGTGGTGCGAGGCGTCGTACGCGGCCGCGGCCACGCTGGCCATCGCGCGGCAGCCCTCGGTGTAGGCGCGCATCGTCATCAGCATGCGCTTGACGTCCGGGTGGTGGATGATGGGCGCGCTGGTGTTCATCGAGCCGTCCACCGGCCGCGACTGGACGCGGTCCTTCGCGTACGCCACTGCCTTCTGGTAGGCGCGCTCTGCGATCGCGATGCCCTGCACGCCGACGGCGTAGCGGGCCGCGTTCATCATGATGAACATGTACTCCAGGCCGCGGTTCTCCTGGCCCACGATGTAGCCGACGGCGCCGCCGTGGTCGCCGTACTGCAGCACGGCGGTCGGCGAGGCCTTGATGCCCAGCTTGTGCTCGATGCTCACGCAGTGCACGTCGTTGCGCGCGCCCGGCGTGCCATCCTTGTCGACCATGAACTTGGGCACGACGAACAGGCTGATGCCCTTGACGCCCTCCGGCGCGCCCACCACCCGCGCCAGCACGAGGTGGACGATGTTGTCCGCCATGTCGTGCTCGCCATAGGTGATGAAGATCTTGGTGCCGAAGATCCTGTAGGTGCCGTCGGGCTGCGGCTCGGCGCGGGTGCGCACCTGCGCCAGGTCGCTGCCGGCCTGCGGCTCGGTCAGGTTCATGGTGCCGGTCCACTCGCCGCTCACCAGCCGCTCCAGGTAGGTGGCCTTGAGGTCGTCCGAGCCGGCGGTCAGCAGCGCCTCGATGGCGCCGTCGGTCAAGAGCGGGCACAGCGCGAAGCTGAGGTTGGCCGAGTTGAGCATCTCGCCGCAGGCGGCACCGATGGTCTTGGGCAGGCCCTGGCCGCCGAAACCGGCCGGGTGCTGCAGGCCCTGCCAGCCGCCCTCGCTGTACTGGCGGTACGCGTCCTTGAAGCCCGGCGTGGTGGCGACGTTGCCGTCCTTCCAGCTCGAGGGGTTCTGGTCGCCGGCCACGTTGAGCGGGGCCACCACTTCCTCGTTGAATTTCGCGCACTCGTGCAGCACGGCCTGCGCGGTCTCGAAGCCGGCTTCCTCGAAGCCGGGGATCTTCGCGATCTCGTCGATGCCCGCCAGGTGGCGGATGTCGAAGAGCATGTCCTTGACGGGGGCTCGGTAGGTCATTGCGTGAACTCCAGGGGCTAGGGACTAGGGGCTAGGGACTAGGGGGATCTGGCTGTTCCCTAGCCCCGAGCCCCCAGCCCCTAGTCCCTGCGAGTAAAAGCTCACAGAGCTTTGACGAGCTCCGGCACCGCCGTGAACAGGTCCGCTTCCAGGCCGTAGTCGGCCACGCTGAAGATCGGCGCCTCCGGGTCCTTGTTGATCGCGACGATCACCTTGGAGTCCTTCATGCCGGCCAGGTGCTGGATGGCGCCCGAGATGCCGCAGGCCACGTACAGCTGCGGCGCGACGATCTTGCCGGTCTGGCCCACCTGCCAGTCGTTGGGCGCGTAGCCCGCGTCCACCGCGGCGCGGCTGGCGCCCAGCGCGGCACCCAGCTTGTCGGCCAGGGGCGTCATCACCTCGTTGAACTTCTCGGCCGAGCCGAGCGCGCGGCCGCCGGAGACGATCACCTTGGCGGCGGTCAGCTCGGGGCGGTCGCTCTTGGCGATCTCCTGGCCGACGAAGCTGCTCTTGCCGCTGTCGCCCACGGCCGTGACGGTCTCCACCGCGGCGCTGCCGCCGGTGGCCGCAGCCGGATCGAACCCGGTGGTCCGCACCGTGATCACCTTCTTCTCGTCCTGGCTCTGCACGATGGAGATGGCGTTGCCGGCGTAGATCGGGCGCTCGAAGGTGTCGGGCGCGTCGACCTTGGTGATGTCGCTGATCTGGGCCACGTCCAGCTTGGCGGCCACGCGCGGGGCGATGTTCTTGCCGCTGGCGGTGGCCGGGAACAGGATGTGGCTGTAGTTGCCGGCCAGGGCCAGCACCTGCGCCGCCATGTTCTCGGCCAGGCCGTGGGCGAAGTGCTCGCCGTCGGCGTGCAGCACCTTGGCGACGCCGGCGATCTGCGCGGCGGCCTTGGCGGCTTCGGCCGCGTTGTGGCCGGCCACCAGCACGTGGACGTCGCCGCCGCAGGCCGCGGCCGCGGTGACGGTGTTGAGGGTGGCGCCCTTGATGTGCGCGTTGTCGTGTTCGGCAATGACGAGGCAGGCCATGTTCAGATCACCTTCGCTTCGGTCTTGAGTTTCTGCACCAGGGTCGCCACGTCGGGCACCTTCACGCCGGCGCTGCGCTTGGGCGGCTCGGTGACCTTCAGGGTCTTCAGGCGCGGCTTGGCGTCCACGCCGAGGTCGGCGGGCGTCACCGTCTCCAGCGGCTTCTTCTTGGCCTTCATGATGTTGGGCAGCGTCACGTAGCGCGGCTCGTTCAGGCGCAGGTCGGTGGTGACCACGGCCGGCAGCGAGATGGAGATGGTCTCCAGGCCGCCGTCGACTTCGCGCGTCACCTTGGCCTTGCCGTCCGCGATCTCGACCTTGGAGGCGAAGGTCGCCTGCGGCAGGTCGGCCAGCGCGGCCAGCATCTGGCCGGTCTGGTTGGCGTCGTCGTCGATCGCCTGCTTGCCCAGGATCACCAGGCCGGGCTGTTCCTTGTCGACCAGGGCCTTGAGCAGCTTGGCCACGGCCAGCGGCTGCAGTTCCTCATCCGTCAGGACCAGGATGGCGCGGTCGGCGCCGATGGCCATGGCGGTGCGCAGGGTCTCCTGGCACTGCTGGACCCCGCAGGAGACGGCGATGACCTCGGTGGCCACGCCCTTCTCTTTCAGGCGCACGGCCTCCTCGACAGCGATCTCGTCGAACGGATTCATGCTCATCTTCACGTTGGCGATGTCCACACCCGTGTTGTCCGACTTGACTCGGACTTTCACGTTGTAGTCCACCACCCGCTTGACCGGGACGAGAACCTTCATCAGGGAGCTCCTAGGCGAATTGACGTTTACGTAAAGTCGAAAATTCTATGCCGCGGCGCGGATTCGAACTCGACAAAAAAGAACGATCGTTCGATTTTGATTATAGGGACGGGCCGGGCCGTCGTTCTGGAGAGTCCCCTCGAGACTGTCGTCGCCACGACAGTGGCCTGCCGCGCGCACCGCTGACTCGGGGTAAGTCAGGACCGATGCGCTGACCCCCGGCCCTTACATTGGCCGCCAAGCCAATCGAAGGAGACTATCCCATGCCCCGCATCCTGTTCCCCGCCGCCGCCCTGGCCGCCGCCCTGGCTTGCGCTCCCGTGGCCGCGCAGACCGTGCTCACGCTCTCCAGCTGGGTGCCGCCCACGCACTCGCTGAGCATCGCGCAGAAGGAGTGGTGCGAACTGGTCGAGAAGAATGCGGCCGGCAAGATCCGCTGCAACGTGCTGCCGCGCGCGGTCGCCGCGCCCCCCGGCACGCTGGACGCGGTGCGCAACGGCCTGGCCGACGTGTCCTTCACCGTGCACGGCTACACGCCCGGCCGCTTCGTGCTGACCCAGATGGCCGAGTTCTCCTTCCTGGGCGATTCCGCCGAGCCGATCTCGGTGGCGTTCAACCGCGTGGCCTCCAGGCACCCCGAGTTCGCGGCCGAGCACCAGGGCATCAAGGTGCTGGCCTACTTCACCCACGGCCCCGGCATCGTGTTCAACACCAAGAAGCCGGTGACCAAGCTGGAAGACCTGCAGGGCCTGAAGTGGCGCGTGGGCGGCGGCATGGTCAACGAGATCTCCAAGTCGCTGGGCATGAACGTCACGCTCAAGCCCGCCCCCGAGTCCTACGAGCTGCTCACCGGCGGCGTGATGGACGGCACGCTGTTCCCGGCCGAGTCGATCGAGTCCTTCCGCATCGACAAGGTGATCAAGCACGCCACCACCTTCCCGGGCGGCCTGTACAACACCAGCTTCGTCTTCATGATGAACCAGGACAAGTACAACAAGCTCTCGGCCGACGAGAAGAAGGCGGTCGACTCCGCCTCCGGCGAGGTGGCCGCGCGCATCATGGGCCGCAACTGGGACAAGGTGGACCGCCGCGCCTTCGGCCTGATGCAGGCCAACAACGTGCAGGTGGTCAAGGCCGACGAGAAGTTCGTGGCCGACATCAAGTCCAAGACCTCGGCGCTGGAGCAGAAGTGGGCGCAGGACGCCCAGGCCAAGGGCCTGAAGGACGCCGCCAAGGTGCTGGCCGAGTTCCGCGCGGAGATCGCCAAGTCTTCCAAGTAAGCCGGGCGCCGCGGCACGGGAGCGGCACCTTGCACGAGGTGCCGCTTCGCTTTTTGAAGGGCCGTTGCCCGCCCGGCGCGTCCGCAGGACCCACCCCATGAAAAGAACCCTGGAGCTGCTGTGCGGACTGCTGTCCGGCGGCGCGCTGTTCGCCATCATGGCCCTCACGTTCTTCGACGTCCTGGGCCGCAAGTTCCTCTCCAACTCCATCACGGGCTCGCTGGAGCTCACCGAGCTGCTGATGGTGGTGGTGATCTTCGGCGCGCTGCCGCTGGTGTCCGAACGGGGTGAACACGTGGAATTCGACTCGCTCGATCCCTACCTGCCGCACTGGGTTCGCCGCGCGCAGGCCTACGTGGTGCACCTCCTGTGCGGCGCCGTGCTGCTGGCGCTGGCCTGGCTGATGTGGCGCACCGCCGGCGAGTTCCTGGCGACGGGCGAGACCACCGCGCAGTTGCTGATCCTCAAGGCGCCCTTCCTCTACGGCATGGCCGTCCTGTGCGCCGCCACCGGCGTGGTGCACCTGATGATGATGGGCAAGGTGCCCGTCGAGCGGGCCGAAGGCGAAGGGGTCGCGCTGTGACGGCGGCCCTGCTCGGCTTTGCGGCCATCTTCGCGCTCGCCCTGATGCGGGTGCCACTGGCCTTCGCCATGGGCCTGGTGGGCTTCGTCGGCATCGGCCTCACCCGGGGCTGGAACCCGGCGCTGGCCAGCTCGGCCCAGGTGGTCTACGAAACCGGCTTCGCCTACACGCTGTCGGTGATCCCGCTGTTCATCCTGATGGGCAACTTCGTCGCCCGCGCCGGCCTGGCGCACGAGCTGTTCCAGGCCGCCTACGCCTTCATCGGCCACGTGCGCGGCGGCCTGGCGCACGCGACCGTCGCGGCCTGCGCCGGCTTCGGCGCGATCTGCGGCTCGTCCATCGCCACCGCGGCCACCATGAGCCGCGTCGCCTACCCGTCCATGCGCAAGCTGGGCTACAGCGACGAGCTGTCCACCGGCGTCATGGCCGCGGGCGGCACGCTGGGCATCATGATCCCGCCGTCGACCATCATGGTCATCTACGGGATCATCACGCAGACCAACATCGGCAAGCTGTTCGCCGCCGGCGTCCTGCCCGGGCTGATCACGGCGCTGGGGTTGATGGCGGCGATCGCCATCATCACCTCCCGCGACCCCGAGCACGCGCCCCCGGGCGAACGCGCCAGCTGGCCGGAGCGCTGGCGCGCGCTGCGCGGCATCTGGGGCGTGGCCGTGCTGGTGATCGTGGTGCTGGGCGGCATCTACGGCGGCTTCTTCACCGCCACCGAAGGCGCGGGCTTCGGCGCTTTCGGCGCCTTCCTGTTCGCGCTGTTCCGCGGGCGGCTGACGCCGGCGGTGCTGTTCCAGGTTTTGGTCGAATCGGCGCGCACCACGGCGATGCTGTTCACGCTGCTGATCGCCGCCACCATCTTCGCCAACTTCGTCAACTTCACCACCCTGCCGGGCGACCTGAAGGACTGGATCACGCAGATGGGCCTGTCGCCCACCATGGTGGTGGTGGCGATGATGGCGATCTACGTGCTGCTGGGCACGGTGATGGAGGAGCTGACGATGGTGCTGCTGACCATCCCGCTGTTCTTCCCCATCGTCACCGGCCTGGGCTTCGACCCGGTGTGGTTCGGCGTGCTGATCGTGATGATCGTGCAGATCGGCCTGATCTCGCCGCCGGTGGGCATGAACCTCTTCGTGCTGAACTCGCTGCTGCCCTCGGTGGGCCTGGGCCACATCTTCCGCGGCTGCTGGCCCTTCGTGCTGGTGATGATCGCGGTGCTGGGCGTGCTGATCGCTTTCCCGCAGATCAGTCTGTGGCTGCCTTCGCTGGTGGCATAGCCGGCGGCAGGTGCACCACGCGCTGCGGGTAGGGGATGTCGATGCCCGCCCGCCGCAGCGATTGCAGCAGCGTGAGGTTCACTTCGGACCGCACGTTGGCCTGCGCGCCGGGGTTGCCGATCCAGTACTGCACGTGGAACTCCAGCCCATCGGCGCCGAACTTCACCAGCCGCGCCACCGGCTCCGGATCCTTCAGCACGCCCTGGGCGCCCGCCGCGGCCGCGACCAGCAGGCGCTGCACTTGGTCCGCATCGCTGTCGTAGCCCACCGCGACCTCGGTGGTGAGCAGCATCTTCGGATCCACGAGCGAGAGGTTCTCGATGCGCTCGGTGATCAGCTTCTCGTTCGGCACGATGGACTCGCGGCCGTTGTTGGAGCGGATCAGCGTGTAGCGGGTCTTGATGTCGACCACCGTGCCTTCGAACGCGTCCACCTTCACCACGTCGCCGATGCGCAGGCTGCGCTCGAACAGGATGACGAAGCCGCTCACGTAATTGGACGCCAGCTTCTGCAGGCCGAAGCCGATGCCCACGCCCAGCGCGCCGCCGAGCACCGACAGCGCGGTGAGGTCCACGCCCACCGCCGACAGCGCGAACAGGAAGCCCACCACCAGCAGCGCGGCACGGATCACGTTGGCCGCCACCTTGCGCAGCGACAGGTCGTGCACCGTCTGTCTCAGCACCTGCCGCTCCAGCACCGCCGAGATCCACAGCGCCGCCACCAGCACCAGGCCGGCCGACAGCGTGCCTTCCACGATGGTCAGCAGGCTGACGCGCGTCTTGCCCATCGCAAACCGGATGCCGTCCATCTCCGAGCGCACCGCCGGCAGCACGCCCACCACCCACAGCGCCGTGGCGATCCAGGCGACCCAGGAGAACGAGCGCTCGACCAGGCGGGCCAGCCCCGAGGTCGGGAAGGCCACGGTGAGCACCCGCGCGATGAAGCGGATGCCCGCCAGCGCGATCAGCACCGGCACGGCCAGCCGCAGCAGCGCCACCGTCTGCCAGCTCTGCACCAGCTTCATCGCGGCGTAGGTGAAGCCCAGCGCCACCAGCGGGAACAGCAGGCCGTCGACGACGATCCGGCCGAACCAGACCGAATCGGACGACTTGCGCCGGCCGGCCGCCCAGCACGCGCCGAAGGCCAGCAGCAGGCAGCCCAGCAGGATGCCGATTTCCGCAGGCATCCCCGGATGGCCCAGCTCGTGGACCAGTTTTTCTAAAGGACTCATGGTTGTTTTCGTCATTCCCGCGAAGGCGGGAATCCAGGAATGCCGATCTGCGCGACAACCGGGAAGCACTGGATCCCCGCCTCCGCGGGGATGACGGGGTCGCGGTGCGCAGTGCGCTGAATCAGTTCCATCTCGGCTTGCGCTTCTCCGCGAACGCCGTCACGCCCTCCTGGGCGCAGCCGTCCATCATGTTCACCGCCATGGTCTGCGAGGCCAGTTGGTAGGCCGCCTCGACGCCCAGCTCGCGCTGGCGGTAGAACAGGTCCTTGCCCATGGCCAGCGCCTGGCGCGGCTTGGCCAGGATGCTGGCCACCAGGGACTCGATCTCCTCGTCCAGCCGCTCGGGCGGCGCGACGCGGTTGACCAGGCCGCGCTCGCGGGCCTGCTGGGCGTCGATGAAGTCGCCCGTCACCAGCATCTCCATCGCCTGCTTGGGCGCGATGTTGCGCAGCAGGGGCACGCTGGGCGTGGCGCAGAACAGGCCGAAGTTGACGCCGCTCACCGCGAACTTCGCCTCGGTGGAGGCCACCGCCAGGTCGCACTGGGCCACCAGCTGGCAGCCGGCCGCGGTGGCGATGCCGTGCACGCGGGCGATCACCGGCACCGGCAGCTTCTGGATCGCCAGCATCATGCGGCTGCACTGCGCGAACAGGTGCTGGTAGTAGGCCAGCTCGGGCCGGGCGATCATCTCCTTGAGGTTGTGGCCGGGGCAGAAGGCCTTGCCGGCCGCGGCCAGCACCACCACGCGGGCCGACGCATCGTCGGCCACCCGGTCCAGCGCCGATTGCAGCGCGCCCAGCATCTCCTCGCTCAAGGCGTTGAAGCTGGCGGGCCGGTTCATCGTCAGCGTCACCACGCCGCGCGCATCGCGGGCGTGGACCACGGGTTCGGTCGATTCGCTCAATGCGGTCTCCTCTGTCGCCTTGTCTTCTCTCACAGGTCGGCCAGCACCCGCACGTGCGCCTCGACGCTGCGACCCAGGGCGTCCAGGTTGTAGCCGCCTTCCAGGCTGGACACGATGCGGCCCCGCGCGTGCCGGCGCGCCACGTCCTTGATGCGCCCGGTGATCCAGGCGTAGTCCTGCTCGGTCAGGCCCAGCTGGCCCAGGTCGTCGTCGCGGTGGGCGTCGAAGCCGGCGCTGATGAAGAGCATCTCCGGCCGGAAGGCCTCCAGCCGCGGCATCCAGTACGTCTCGATCAGCTCGCGGATCTCCATGCCGCGCGTGTACGCCGGCACCGGCAGGTTGAGCATGTTGTCGCCCGCCGGCGCATCGCCCGAGTACGGATAGAACGGGTGCTGGAAGAAGCCGACCATCAGCACGCGCGGATCGCCGGCCAGGATGTCCTCGGTGCCGTTGCCGTGGTGCACGTCGAAGTCGACGATGGCCACGCGCTTCAAGCCATGGCGCGCCAGCGCGTAGCGCGCGGCCACCGCGACGTTGTTGAAGAAGCAGAAGCCCATGGCCCGCCCGCGGCAGGCGTGGTGGCCGGGCGGCCGCACGGCGCAGAAGGCGTTCTCGATCTCGCCGGCCATCACGGCATCGGTGGCCGCCAGCGCGGCGCCGGCGGCATGCAGCGCGGCGTCCCAGGTGTACGGGTTGATGGCGGTGTCGGGGTCGATGGCGGCGTAGGGCGAGCCGCCCGCGGCGATCTGCTCCTCGAGCGATTCGCGCAGCCCGCGCAGGGCGGCCACGTGCATGCGGTCGTGCGCGAGTTCCAGGTCGGCCAGGGAGGCTTGCGGCGCCTCGCGCCGGTCCAGCGCGTCGGCCACGCCGGTGACCAGCAGGCGATCGTCGATGGCGTCCAGGCGCTCCGGGCATTCCGGGTGGCCCGGGCCCATCTCGTGCTTGCGGCACGACGGATGGCTGAAATACCCGGTCTTGTTCGCACTCATGGATCGGGGCACACGGAAATTCGGATAACGTCAGGCCCGTGATGGAAGCACAACAAAAGCTCAAGACGCTGCTGGACCAGCTTAACACGGTGATCGTCGGCAAGGCCGACCAGGTGCGCGACTGCGTGGCCTGCCTGCTGGCCGGCGGCCACCTGCTGATCGAGGACGTTCCCGGGGTCGGAAAGACCACCCTGGCGCACGCGCTGGCCCGCGCCTTCGGCCTGCACTTTTCCCGCGTGCAGTTCACCTCCGACCTGATGCCCAGCGACCTCTCGGGCGTGTCGATCTACGAGCGCGGCAAGGAGGCCTTCGTCTTCCACCCCGGCCCCATCTTCGCGCAGGTGCTGCTGGCCGACGAGATCAACCGCGCCAGCCCCAAGACGCAGAGCGCCCTGCTGGAGGCCATGGAGGAAAAGCAGGTCACCATCGAAGGCGAGACCCGCGCCCTGCCCGCGCCCTTCTTCGTCATCGCCACCCAGAACCCGCACGACCAGCTGGGCACCTTCGCCCTGCCCGAGTCGCAGCTCGACCGCTTCCTGATGCGCATCTCGCTGGGCTACCCGGACCGCTCGGCCGAACGCCAGCTGCTGCTGGGCGCCGACCGGCGCGACATGGTGGTGGGCATGAGCAGTTCGCTGACGCCGATCGACCTGGACTGGCTGCAGCGCCAGGTGCTGGCGGTGCACACGGCCGACCCGCTGCTCAACTACGTGCAGGACCTGATCGCCGCGACGCGGTCGGGCCGCTGGTTCCTGCAGGGCCTGTCGCCGCGCGCCGGCATCGCGCTGGTGCGCGCGGCCAAGGCGCAGGCGCTCCTCAGCGGGCGTGACTACGTGGCGCCCGACGACGTGCAGGCCATCCTGCCGCAGACCATCGCGCACCGCCTGGTGCCGGTGGGCGACGCCGGCCGCGGGCCGGTCGAGCAGGTGCGGGCCATGATGGACGCCGTGCCGCTGCCGTAGATGGCCCACCCCCGAAGCGCCGTCGGCGCCTCACCCTCGAGCGGGCGCCCACCGTGGTCCGGCGAAGCCGAAGGGCCGGCCCGCGCATGGAACCCCGCGGCCCTCGCCCGCCGGCAGTTCCGCGCGTGGTGGCAGTCCCGCCTGCCGCTGTCGGACACGCTGGCCCTGACGCAGCGCAACGTCTACATCCTGCCCACCCGCCCCGGGCTGATGCTCGCCACCACGCTGCTGGTGCTGCTGGTGGCCTCGATCAACTACCAGCTGAACCTGGGCTACCTGCTCACCTTCCTGCTGGCCGGCAGCGCCGTGGCCGGCATGCACGTCTGCCATGCCACGCTGCGCGGCCTGCGGCTGACGCTCACCCCGCCCGAGCCGGTGTTCGCCGGCAGCAATGCGCCGCTGCGCATCGTCCTCACCAACGAGCGCAAGGCGCCGCGCTACGGCATCGGCCTGGCGGTGCTGGACGACAGCCGCGAGGACCGCTGGGCCTGGACCGACGTGCCCGGCCTGGGCAGCGCCAACGTCTCGGTCGCCTTCCAGCCGCAGCGGCGCGGCCTGCACCGGGTGCCGGCGCTGACGGCCGAGACGCGTTTTCCGCTGGGCACCTTCCGGGTCTGGACCGTGTGGCGGCCGGCCGCGCAGGTGCTGGTCTACCCCGCCCCCGAAGCGCTGCCGCCGCCGCTGCCGGAGGGCGAGCCGCGTTCAGGCGGCGCCGGCAGCGCTCGCATGCAGGCCAGCGGCGAGTTCGACGGCGTTCGCGCCTACCGCCGGGGCGACCCGATGAAGCTGGTGGTGTGGAAGAAGGCCGCCAAGGCCGACGAGCTGGTCAGCCGTGACACCCAGCAGGCGCAGCGGCGCGAACTCTGGCTCGATTTCACCCTGGCCGGCGCCAGCGACACCGAGGCCCGCCTGGCCCGCCTGGCCGCCTGGGTGCTGCAGGCCGACAAGCTGGGCGTGGACTACGGCCTGCGCCTGCCCGGCCAGCAGGTCGCGCCCGACTCGGGCGAGGCGCATCGCCGCCGCTGCCTGGAGGCGCTGGCGCTGTGCTGACCGCCCGGCTGCATTCGCTGCCGCGCGACGCGCGCGACACGCTGTTCCTGCTGGGCGTCATCGCCTGGGTGCTGCTGCCGATGGTGGGCCGGGTGCCGTGGTGGTGCGCGGCGATGACCGCCGCCATCCTGGTCTGGCGCGGCGTGCTGGCGGTGCGCGCCGCCCCGCTGCCGGGCACGGCCTGGGTGCTGGGCCTGCTGGCACTGGCCATCGCGGCCACGCTGCTGAGCCACCGGACCCTTCTGGGGCGCGACGCCGGCGTGACGCTGATCGTGGTGCTGCTGGCGCTCAAGACGCTGGAGCTGCGGGCGCGGCGCGACGCCTTCGTCGTGTTCTTCCTCGGCTTCTTCACCATGCTCACCAACTTCTTCTTCTCGCAGTCGCTGCTGACGGCGGGGGCGATGCTGGTGGGCCTGCTGGGGCTGCTGACGGCCCTGGTCAACGCCCACATGCCGGTGGGCCGCCCGCCGCTGGCGCATGCGGCGCGCACCGCGGCCACGATGGCGCTGCTGGGCGCGCCGGTGATGGTGGTGCTGTTCATGCTGTTCCCGCGCCTGGCGCCGCTGTGGGGCCTGCCGGCCGACAGCATCGCGGGCCGCACCGGCCTGTCGTCCACCATGCAGGTGGGCAACGTGGCGCAGCTCGCGCTGGAGGAAGGCATCGCCATGCGGGTGAAGTTCGAGGGCGCCCCGCCGCCCGCCGGGCTTTACTTCCGCGGGCCGGTGCTCTCCACCTTCGACGGGCGCGAGTGGCGTCCGCTGCTCGCGCGCCTGACGCCGTACACCGCCACCCTGCTGCCGCCGCAGGCGGTCGAAGGCCTGGGCGCGCCGGTGCGCTACACGGTCACGCTGGAGCCGAACAACCGGCCCTGGCTGCCGGTCCTGGACGCCACGCCCAAGGCGCCGCTAGCGCAGGGCCACACCGTCATCGGCGGCGGCGAGCTGCAGTGGGTGTCCACCCGGCCGGTCACCGACCTGCTGCGCTATTCGGCCGAGAGCTTCGTCGACTACCGCGCCGGCGCGCAGGCGCGCTCGGCGACCGCGCTGCAGCCGCAGTACCGGGAGCTCCCCGCGGGCTACAACCCGCGCACGCTGCAGCTGGCCACCGACCTGATGGCCCGGGTGCCCGGCGGCGCGGCCAACAAGCCGGGGCTGGTGCAGGCCGCACTGGAGCAGCTTCGCACTGGCGGCTACGTCTACACCCTCGATCCCGGCCTGTATGGCGAGCACACGGCCGACGAGTTCTGGTTCGACCGCAAGCAGGGCTTTTGCGAGCACATCGCGTCGGCCTTCGTGGTGCTGATGCGCGGCATGGACATCCCGGCGCGCATCGTCACCGGCTACCAGGGCGGCGAGCGCAACCCGGTGGACGGCTACTGGGTGCTGCGCCACAGCGACGCCCACGCCTGGGCCGAGGTCTGGCTGGCCGGCCGCGGCTGGGTGCGGGTCGATCCCACGGGCATGGTGGCACCCGGCCGCATCGGCTCGCTGCAGCGCCTGCGTCCGCCGCCCAGCGCCTTCGCCAGTGCCCTGGGGACCGTCAGCCCCGGCCTGCTGGTCAACTTCCGCCAGGCCTGGGAGGCGGTCAACAACCGCTGGAACCAATGGGTGCTGAACTACACCCAGAGCAAGCAGCTGGACCTGCTGCGCGCCCTGGGCTTCAGCTCGCCCAACTGGCAGGACCTGAGCTACGTGCTGATCGGCATCGTGGTGGTGGCCGCGCTCGGCGGCGCGGCCTGGGCGCGCTGGGAGCGCAGCCGCCAGGACCCCTGGCTGCGCCTGCTGGCGCGGGTGCGGCAGCGGCTGGCGCAGGCCGGCGTGCCGCTTTCGCCCAGCAGCGGGCCGCGCCAGATGGCCGACGCCGTCACCAAGCGTTTCGGCGACGAAGGTCGTCCGCTGGCAGACTGGCTGCTCCGGCTGGAGGCCCAGCGCTACGCGCGCCAGGCCCAGGCCCCCCTCCCCGCCCTCCAGCGGGAACTGAACCGACTCCCCTGGCCCGCTTTCCGATGATCCGCGCCCTTTCCCTGGCCGCCGCCCTGGCGGCCGTCGCCGTTGCCGCCGCCGCTGGCCCCTCCAAACCCTCCCCGCCCCGCAAGACCAAGGTCGCCGCACCGGCGCGCCAGGGCACGCCCTATGCCGGCCGCGAGGACGCCATGGCCTTCGCCCAGGAGGTGGCCGAGCGCCAGGGCCTGGACCCGGCCTGGACCCAGTCGGCGCTGCGCGAGGCGCGCATGCTGCCGGTGGTGGTGCGGCTGATGCAGCCGGCGCCCACCGGCACGCCCAAGAACTGGGCGGTCTACCGCAGCCGCTTCATCGACCCGATCCGCATCCAGGCCGGCGTGCGCTTCTGGCAGGAGAACCGGGCCGCGCTGGAGCGGGCCGAGCAGGACTTCGGCGTGCCGCCGGAGATGGTGGTCGGCATCATCGGCGTGGAGACCATCTACGGGCAGCAGATGGGCACCTTCCGCGTGCTCGACGCGCTGGCCACGCTGTCCTTCGATTTCCCGCAGGCGCACCCGCGCGCAGCCGAGCGCACGAAATTCTTCCGCAACGAGCTGGAGCAGTTCCTGGCCCTGCAGCACCAGATGGGCGTGGACCCGGCGCGGCCGCTGGGCAGCTACGCCGGCGCCATGGGCATGCCGCAGTTCATGCCGGGCAGCTGGTCGCGCTGGGCGATCGACTTCGACGGCGACGGCCGCATCGACCTGTGGCGCAGCCCGACCGACGCCATCGGCTCGGTGGCCAACTACTTCAAGTCGTTCGGCTGGCAGCCGGGCATGCCCACGCACTACCCGGTGGCTTTCGACGAGGAGCGGCTGGACAAGGAGGCGCTGCTGGCGCCCGACATCCTGCCCACCTTCAGCGTGCCCAGCTTCCTGGCCAAGGGCGCCGTGCTCGACGACGCGGCGGTGCAGCACACGGGGCCGCTGGCGCTGGTCGAGCTGCAGAACGGGGCCGAGGCGCCCAGCTACGTGGCCGGCACCGAGAACTTCTACGTGATCACCCGCTACAACTGGTCGAGCTACTACGCCATGGCCGTCATCGAGCTGGGCCGCGAGGTGAAGGAAGCCATGGCGCGGGGCGGCTCGTGAACCTCACCCTGGGCAGCTGGCAGCGGCTGTGGGGCGAGCTGGGTGCCGCCACGGCCAGTGGCGGCCTGATGAACCAGCTGGTGGCCGCCTGGGGCGAGCCGCAGCGGCACTACCACACGCTGCAGCACCTGCGCGAATGCCTGGCGCATTTCGAGGCCGCCTCGATGCTGGCGCGCCGGCCGGCCGAAGTGGAGCTGGCGATCTGGTTCCACGACGCGGTGTACGACCCGCGGCGCGAAGACAACGAGCAGCGCAGCGCCGACTGGGCGCGCGACAGCGTGCTGGCGGCCGGCTGCGATGCGCAGGTGGCCGACCGCGTGCATGCGCTGGTGCTGGCGACCCGCGGGCATGTCGCCGAGGGCGACGACCCGGACACCCGCCTGCTGCTGGACATCGACCTGGCCATCCTGGGCGCCGCGCCGGCGCGCTTCGACGACTACGAGCGGCAGGTGCGGCGGGAGTATGCGCACGTGGACGACGCGCAGTGGGGTGCGGGGCGGGCGCGGGTGCTGCGCGGGTTCCTTGGACGGCCGCGGATCTTCGCGACGGATGCCTTCCGGGATGCGCTGGAGGCGCGGGCTCGGGACAACCTGGCGCGGTCGCTGGCAGCGCTGGGATAAATCGAACGCGTTGGGCTAAAAACTGCGTCGTCCCCGCGGAGGCGGGGACCCAGTGCTTTCCGATTTCGTCCCGTTGTCGAAGGCGCAAGCCCTGGATTCCCGCCTTCGAGGGAATGACGGATTTTTTTCGTTCGATCTAGCGGTACTTCGCCGCCGTGATGAACTCGTTGAACGTCTCGCACCACACCAGCACGGTGTCGTACTTCTCCAGGTCCACCCCCGCCGGCAGCGGCACGATGAAGTTGCGGAAGGTCTTCACGTCCCCCACCCGCAGCATCTGCGCCTTCAGCGCCTGCACTTGCGCCTCGTCCTCGACGAAGCGCGGCGAGAGGTACAGCTTGTAGTCGGGCCCCGGCGCGATCTCGCCCAGCAGCGCCACCGACTCCGGCCCCACGGTCACCTGGCCCTCGCCCCAGTGCAGCGCGTCGCTGCCCTTGAGCTCGCGGCGGAACTGCGCCGTGTGGCGGGCCTGTGAGCCCTGTGCCCGGACCTGCGCGGCGGTGGGCGCCTGCGGCGCGATGAGCAGCGGCAAGGTGTAGACACCGGCGGCGAAGCCCAGCAGCGCCACCAGGGCGTGCGAGGCCAGCAGGAGGATCGTCTTTCGCAGCTTCATGGGTCGGCCCCGATCGGAAGAAGTGGTGACGATGGGTCGGCGCCGGGCGCCGGACCTTACACCTCCCCCGTGACCACCAGGCCCGGCTGCCCGACCCTGGCGGCGCTGCCGCCAGAACCGTCAGAGCTTGGCGGGCACCAGGAAGTCGCGGCTGATGCGCGAGCCCAGTTCGTTGACCCGGTCGAGGAACTGGGTGAGGAAGGCGTGCAGGCCGGTGGACAGGATCTCGTCGATGCTGCCGTACTGCAGCTCGGCGCGCAGCTTGCCGGCGCGCCGCTGCGTCTCGGACGACTGGTCGTTGGCGACCATGCCCAGGTTGGACACCACCTCGTTCAGGCTGGCGTGCAGCGAGCGCGGCATGTCGGGGCGCAGGATCAGCAGGTCGGCCACGCGCTCGGGCTTGATCACGTCGCGGTACACCTTGCGGTAGATCTCGAAGCCGGACACGCTGCGCAGGATGGCGCTCCAGTGGTAGAAGTCGTACTCCTGGTCCTGCTCGGTGGCGGCGCCGAAGAAGTCGCTCTGCACCGCGTGGAACTTCACGTCGACCAGGCGCGCGGTGTTGTCGGCGCGCTCCAGGAAGGTGCCCAGGCGCATGAAGTGCAGCGCCTCGTCCATCAGCATGGTCCCCACCGTCACGCCGCGCGAGAGGTGCGAGCGGAACTTCACCCACTCGAAGAACTGGCCGGGATCGCGCTCGAACTCGCCGATGCGCAGCATGCGGTTGACCTCCAGCCAGGTCTGGTTCTGCGTCTCCCAGGCTTCGGTGGTCAGCGAGCCGCGCACGGCGCGCGCGTTCTCGCGGGCCGCGCGCAGGCAGGACAGGATGGACGAGGGGTTGGTCTCGTCCTTGACCATGAACTCCATGACGCGCGAAGCCTCGATCTCGCCGTGCCGGGCGGTGTACGAGGGCACCAGCTCGCTGATCGACAGCAGGCCCTGCCAGCCCACCTGGGCGACGGCGGCCGACTGCGGCAGCAGCGAGGTCTGGTAGTTCACGTCCAGCATGCGGGCCGTGTTCTCGGCCCGCTCGGTGTAGCGGGCCATCCAGAAGAGGTGGTCGGCGGTTCTCGACAGCATGGTCAGATCTCCAGCACCCAGGTGTCCTTGGTGCCGCCACCCTGGGACGAGTTGACCACCAGCGATCCTTCCTTGAGCGCCACCCGCGTCAGCCCGCCGGGCACCAGCTGCACCTGCTTGCCCGAGAGCACGAAGGGCCGCAGGTCGATGTGGCGCGGCGCGATGCCGCTCTCCACGAAGGTGGGGCAGGACGACAGGCTCAGCGTGGGCTGGGCGATGTAGCCGGCGGGATTGGCCACCAGCGCCTGGCGGAAGTCCTCGATCTCCTGCCTGGTCGACGCCGGCCCGACCAGCATGCCGTAGCCGCCCGCGCCGTGCACCTCCTTGACCACCAGGTCCTGCAGGTTGGCCAGCACGAACTTCAGGTCCTCCGGCTTGCGGCACATGTAGGTGGGCACGTTGGACAGGATCGGCTTCTCGCCCAGGTAGAACTCGATCATTTTGGGCACGTAGGGGTAGATCGACTTGTCGTCCGCCACCCCCGCGCCGATGGCATTGCAGATGGTGACGTTGCCCGCGCTGTAGGCGTCCACCAGTCCCGGGCAGCCCAGGGTGGAGTTGGGGCGGAACACCTGCGGGTCGAGGAAGTCGTCGTCCACGCGCCGGTAGATCACGTCCACCCGGCGCGGCCCGCGCGTGGTGCGCATGTAGACGTAGCGGTCCTTGACGAACAGGTCCTGCCCCTCGACCAGCTCCACGCCCATCTGCTGCGCGAGGAAGGCGTGCTCGAAGTAGGCGCTGTTGTACATGCCGGGCGTGAGCACCACCACGGTGGGATCGGGCGCGCCGGGCTGGGCCGAGGCGCGCAACGTCTCCAGCAGCAGGTCGGGGTAGTGGGCGACGGGCGCCACCCGGTACTGGCTGAACAGGTCGGGGAAGAGCCGCATCATCATCTTGCGGTCCTCCAGCATGTAGCTCACGCCGCTGGGCACGCGCAGGTTGTCCTCCAGCACGTAGTACTCGCCCTCGCCCTGCGCGTTGGGCGCGCGCACGATGTCGACGCCGGCGATGTGCGAATAGACGTGGTGCGGCGTGTACACGCCCCGCATCTCCTTGCGGTACTGGGCGTTGTTCAGCACCTGGTCGGCCGGGATCACGCCGGCCTTCAGGATCTCCTGGTCGTGGTAGACGTCGTGCAGGAAGCGGTTGAGGGCGGTGACGCGCTGGATCAGGCCCTTTTCCATCTCGGCCCACTCGCGCGCCGGGATGATGCGGGGGATCAGGTCGAAGGGGATCAGGCGTTCGGTGCCGGCGCCGTCCTCGTCCTTGGCGCCGTACACGGCGAAGGTGATGCCCACGCGGCGGAAGATCATCTCCGCCTCCTCGCGCCGCGCCGCCATCGCGGCCCCGGGCTGGCGCGACAGCCAGCTGGCGTAGCGCTCGTAATGGTCCCGCACACCTTGCGCCTGGGACTGGCTCATGCCGCCCATCGTCTGGGACTGGAACTGCAGCGACCCCGAATCGGGCAGCTGCCGGAACATCTCGTCGAATCTGTGCATGCGGCCTTCTCCGTCGGACAAAGGATAGCAACAACCGGGCCCGACGAGCGCGCCGCTCGGGGGCGCGACCGGGCCATCCCGCACCTGCGGGGAGCGTCGGCTGCTCTTCCGTGTGCCCGACGGGGTCAGGGCGTCGTGGTGGCGCCGTCCGCCTCGGTGGCGGGCAGGCGGTGGCGCCAGTACCGGCCCGACGCCTCGCGCTCGCAGCGCAGTTCCAGGGGCCGGGCCGACGACCAGGATGCGGCGCCGCACCGGTCCGACGCACGAACCGGAACGCCCCGCTGCGCATACCGCGCGAGCACCGGCGCCGCCGGATGGCCGAAGCGGTTGCGGTAACCCGCCTGCACCAGCGCCCAGCGCGGACGCACCGCGTCCAGGAAGGCATCGCTGGACGAGGTCTTGCTGCCGTGGTGCGGCACCAGCAGCAGGTCGGACCGCAGCGGCGCATCGCGGTCGACCAGGGCCCGCTCCTGCGGCTGCTCGATGTCGCCGGCCAGCAGCGCCGACCCGCCCGCGCCGGACACGCGCAGCACGCAGCTCGCGCCGTTGGCCTTTCGCACCGCCGGCTCTTCCATCGCGGGATGGAGGATCTCGAAGGCGACGCCGTCCCACTCCCAATGCTGCCCCGCCCGGCAAGAGGTGAGCGGCCGCAGCGACGCCAGCGGATGCCCGGGCTCCAGCGAAGCCAGCAGGTCCGCGCCGGGATGCGCGGCCAGCACGGCCGCCGCGCCGCCCGTGTGGTCGCTGTCGCGGTGGCTCAGCACCAGCCGGTCGACGCCGTCGCCCAGCGCGCGCAGCAGCGGCACCAGCACGCGCTGGCCGGCGTCGGTGTCCGTGCTGAAGCGCGGGCCGGTGTCGTAGACCAGGGTGTGGCGGGCGGTGCGGACGATGATGGCGTTGCCCTGGCCGACGTCCGCCGCGAGCAGCTCGAACTCGCCGGCCGGCGGCCGCGGCGCCTGCCACAGCAGCGCCGGCAGCAGCAGCGGAACGCCCAGCGCGCGCACCGGCAACGGCAGGCGCAGCGACAGCAGCAGGCCCCCCAGGACACCGGCCGCACCTGCCCACAGCGGCGGCGCCGCCCCCGCCCACACCGCGAAGGGCCACGAAGCCATCCACTGCAAGCCCGCGCCCAGCGCCTGCACCGCGCCCGCGGCCAGGTCCCAGGCCGGCCCCATCACCGCGCCGGCCATCGCCAGCGGCGTGACCACCAGCGTCACCCAGGGGATCGCCACCAGGTTGGCGACCAGGCCCACCAGCGACACCTGGCCGAACATCAGCAGCGACAGCGGCGCCAGCGCCACCGTGACCACGGCCTGCTCGCGCAGCAGCGCGGCCAGCCGCGCCTGCGCGCCGGACGGCCGCGGCCCGCCCGGGTCGGTGGCGAACAGCACGCCGACGGCGATGAAGCTCAGCCAGAAGCCCGCCTGCATCAGGGCCCAGGGATCGGCCGTGACCACCACCGCGCAAGCGAACAGCCAGGTCACCGGCCAGGGCCAGCGCCGGCCGGACAGCCGCAGCCATGCCACCGACGCCAGCATCAGCACCGTGCGCTGCGCCGGCACGCCCCAGCCGCTGAAGAGCGCGTAGCCGGCCGCCAGCAGCAGCCCGCCGGCGAGCGCCGCGTGCGGCGCCGGCCAGGCCAGGCACAGGCGCGTGCTGCGCCGCCAGGCCGCGCCCACGGCCGCCGCCGCCAGCCACGCGAACATGGTGACGTGCAGACCGGAGATCGACAGCAGGTGGGCCACGCCGGTGGCGCGGAACACGTCCCAGTCGGCCTTGTCGATGGCCGCCTGGTCGCCGGTGACGAGTGCGGCCACCACGCCGGCCAGTGGCCGGTCGGCCAGGCGCGCGAAGACCGCGTCGCGCACGGATTGCCGGGCCTGCTCCACCGGATGGCGCAGCGTGGCGCCCAGCAGCAGGGGCTGCGGGTGGGCCGGGCCCGCGCGCACGTAGCCGGTGGCCTGCACGCCCTGCTCCCACAGCCACAGCTCGTGGTCGAAGCCGTGCGGGTTGGCATGGCCGTGCGGCGCACGCAGCCGGACCGTGAAGCGCCAGCGCTCGCCCGCGCGCAAGGCCGGTGCGGCGCGCTGCGGCTCGAAGCCGCCGGCGGCCTCGCCCGCATACCAGCCCAGCGACAGCAGGCGCGGCAGCACGACCGCACGGCCCTGGTCGGAGGCCTCCTCGACCGTGAAGCGGAAGCGCTGCCCCAGCTCGTTGCTCTGGGGCATGGCGGCCAGGGTGCCGGTGATGGCCAGGTCGCGTCCTTCGAGTGAAGGGTCCAGGCCACGCGAGGCGAAGGCCGCGGCGCGAGCCCCGCACAGGCCGAACGCCAGCGTGGCGGCCAGCAGCAGCGCAAGGCCGCGCTCGATCGGGGCGCGAGCGCCGACGCCGCGTACCAGCAGCACGCCCATCAACACCAACGCCGCGCCGCCCAACGCGAGGTAGGCGGCCGATCCCCACAGGTCGGGCTGCTGCAGCTGCACGGCCGGCCCCAGCACCGCGCCCGCCAGCAGCGGCACCCACCACCTGCCGCCTGGCGAGCCGTCGTCGTGCATATCAAGCACAACGGCACTGCGCAGGATCTTGCCGACCCCCGCTCCTCTCCGATCTGCGGACCAACAGCCCGCGAACCCCGTCATTCCCGCGGAGGCGGGAATCCAGTGCTCCCGCCCCCGCCCCCGCCCCGCCCCTCGCCCCTCGCCCCTCGCCCCTCGCCCCTCGCCCCTCGCCCCTCGCCCCTCGCCCCCGCACGCAGGCCCCGGACTTGCTAGCATCCCTCGCACATGTCCATCCACGCCGCACTGAACCACGTCACCCGCTACAAGTACGACCGTCCGGTGCGCCTCGGGCCGCAGATGGTGCGGCTGCGGCCCGCCCCCCACACGCGCGGCAAAGTGCTGTCCTACTCCCTGCGCGTCGAGCCGGCCAAGCACTTCATCAACTGGCAGCAGGACCCCTTCGCCAACTACCAGGCCCGCCTGGTGTTCCCCGAGCCCGCCACCGAGTTCACCGTGACGGTGGACCTGGTGGTGGAGATGGCGGTCTACAACCCGTTCGATTTCTTCCTGGAGCCCAGCGCCGAGACCTTCCCCTTCCGGTACGACCCGCTGGTGGCCGAGGAACTCGCGCCCTACCGGGCCTGCGAGCCGCTCACGCCGCGGGTGGGCCACTACCTGGAGAAGATCGACCGCAAGCCGCAGCCCACCATCGACTTCCTGGTCGCGCTCAACCAGCGGGTGCAGCACGACGTGCGCTACCTCATCCGCATGGAGCCCGGCGTGCAGACGCCGGAGGAGACGCTGGCCAACGCCAGCGGGTCCTGCCGCGACTCCGGCTGGCTGCTGGTGCAGCTGCTGCGCAACCTGGGCCTGGCCGCGCGCTTCGTCTCCGGCTACCTGATCCAGCTCACGCCCGACGTCAAGGCGCTGGACGGCCCCAGCGGCACCACCGTCGACTTCACCGACCTGCACGCCTGGTGCGAGGTCTACCTGCCCGGGGCCGGCTGGATCGGCCTGGACCCCACCTCGGGCCTGCTGGCCGGCGAAGGCCACATCCCGCTGGCCTGCACGCCCCAGCCCTCGGGCGCTGCGCCGATCGAAGGGATGGTGGACGACGCCGAGGTCGAGTTCAGCCACCACATGAAGGTGACGCGCATCCACGAATCGCCGCGCGTCACCCGGCCCTACACCGACGAGCAGTGGCAGGACGTGCTGGCCCTGGGCGAACAGGTCGACCGCGACCTGGTCGAGGGCGACGTTCGCCTGACCATGGGCGGCGAGCCCACCTTCGTCTCCACGCGAAACCGCGACGCGGGCGAATGGAACACCGATGCGCTGGGCCCCACCAAGCGCGCCCTGGCCACCGAACTGGTGCACAAGCTGCGCGACCGTTATGGGCGCGGCGGCTTCCTGCACTTCGGCCAGGGCAAGTGGTACCCGGGCGAGCAGCTGCCGCGCTGGGCGCTGTCGATCTACTGGCGCGCCGACGGCCAGCCGTGCTGGCGCAACCCGGACCTCTTCGCCGACGAGCGCCAGCCGCACCACTACACCAGCGAGGACGCGCGCCGCTTCACCCAGCACCTGGCGCAGCGGCTCAACCTCAGCGACCGCTTCATCCAGCCGGGCTACGAGGACGTCTTCTACTTCCTGTGGCGCGAGCGGCGGCTGCCCGTCAACGTCGACCCGTTCGACTCGCGGCTGGACGACGAACTGGAGCGCGCCCGGCTGCGGCGCGTGTTCGAGCAGAAACTCGATTCGGCGGTGGGCTACGTGCTGCCGCTGCAGGCCAATCCGCAATCGGAGAAGCCGCGCCCCGACGGACCGGTGTGGTCCACCGGCCCCTGGTTCGTGCGCGACGAGCGCCTGTACCTGGTGCCCGGCGATTCGCCCATGGGCTACCGCCTGCCGCTGGACGCGCTGCCCTGGGTGAGCAAGAAGGACCAGGAACTCCTGGTCGAGCAGGACCCGACGGCGCCGCGTGCGCCCTTCGCGCCGATCCCCAGCGAGGCGCCGTACGTCCCGCAGGCGGCTCTGGGGCGCCAGGAAACGATCGGGCCCGTGCGCGTCGCCAGCCCGCCGCAGCCCGGCCCCGTGCCCGCGCCGGCCCGCTTCGAATCGGCCCGCGAGCTGTCGCGCACCGCCCTGTGCGTGGAGGCGCGCGACCCGCGCCGGGCCAACGGCCCGCAGGCCGAGAAGGTGGGCGACAAGAGCAGCGTGCTCTACGTCTTCATGCCGCCGCTGGCCGACGCGCAGGACTACCTGGACCTGCTGGCCGCGGTCGAGGACACGGCACAGGCCCTGGGCGTGAAGATCGTGCTGGAGGGTTATCCGCCGCCGCGGGACGCGCGCCTGAAGCTGCTGCAGGTGACGCCCGATCCCGGGGTGATCGAGGTCAACATCCACCCCGCGCACAACTGGCGCGAGCTGGTCGACCACACCGAGTTCCTCTACCAGGCGGCTTTCGAGACGCACCTGTCGGCCGAGAAGTTCATGACCGACGGGCGCCACACCGGCACCGGCGGCGGCAACCACTTCGTGCTGGGCGGCGCCACGCCGGCCGACTCGCCCTTCCTGCGGCGGCCCGAGCTGCTGGCCAGCCTGCTGCTGTACTGGCACAACCATCCTTCGCTGTCGTACCTGTTCTCGGGCCTGTTCATCGGCCCGACCTCGCAGGCGCCGCGGGTGGACGAGGCCCGCAACGACCAGCTGTACGAGCTGGAGATCGCGCTGCGCGAGATCGAGCGCAACCGCCAGGTCCATGGGCAGGACATGCCGCCCTGGCTGGTGGACCGGGCGCTTCGCAACGTGCTGGTCGACGTGACCGGCAACACCCACCGCAGCGAGTTCTGCATCGACAAGCTGTACTCGCCCGACTCGGCCACCGGCCGCCTGGGCCTGCTGGAGCTGCGCGCCTTCGAGATGCCGCCGCACGCGCGCATGAGCGTGGTGCAGCAGCTGCTGCTGCGCGCCCTGGTCGCGCGCTTCTGGCGCGAGCCTTACCGCGCGCCGGTCACGCGCTGGGGCACCCAGCTGCACGACCGCTGGCTGCTGCCCACCTTCGTGCAGGCCGACCTGCACGACGTGCTCAAGGAGCTGCGCGAGGCCGGCTATGCGTTCGATCCGGCCTGGTTCGCGCCGCACTTCGAGTTCCGTTTCCCGCGCGTGGGCCAGGTGCAGGCCGCGGGCGCGGAGCTCACGCTGCGCAACGCACTGGAGCCCTGGCACGTGATGGGCGAGGAAGGCGCGATCGGCGGCACCGTGCGCTACGTCGACTCCTCCCTGGAGCGCATCGAGGTGCGCGTCACCGGCCTGAACGAGAGCCGCTACGTGGTCACCGTCAACGGCCGGGCGCTGCCGCTGCAGCCCACCGGCACGGCCGGCGACTTCGTCTGCGGCGTGCGCTATCGCGCGTGGAACCCGCCTTCGGCGCTGCACCCCACCATCGGCGTGCACGCGCCGCTCACGTTCGACCTCGTCGACACCTGGATGGCCCGCTCGCTCGGCGGCTGCCAGTACCACGTGGCGCATCCCGGGGGTCGCAACTACCAGACGTTCCCCGTGAACGCCTACGAGGCCGAGAGCCGGCGGCTGGCGCGCTTCTTCCGCATGGGGCACACGCCGGGCCGCTTGCAGGTGCCGCCTGCCACGGTGGGGGTGGCGGGCAGTCGGGAGTTTCCGTTCACGCTTGATTTGCGTTCGCCGCCGGGGGGTTAGGCGAGCAGCGCGCCTGCCGCGTGGGGAACAGGGTGCGGAGGCGAGCGGGAGAGCCTCTCCGTCCCGCCGCCCCCCTCGCCACCGCCACCGCCTTTTTCGCCCCCGTCATCCCCGCGAAGGCGGGGATCCAGTGCTTCCCTGCAGTCCGCTGAAGGCGGACGCTCTGGATTCCCGCCTTCGCGGGAATGACGAAGCAGGGCGAGCGGGAACGGCGGGGCGAAGAGAAAGAGCGCAATGACGGTGTGGCCCTGCCAGCGAACCACCACCGCCCCCTGCCGCAGGCCCCGAACAGCAATGCGCCACCTGCCGGAACGCCCCCCAATCTTTCCCCATATGCTCGACCAAACACACCTGACCCACAGCCGAGCACCCCTCATTCCCACCTAAGACTTCGCTAAGCGTCACCTCACGGTGCCTTTCTAAAGTTGCGTCCACGGGTTCACGAGAACCCGCCAGAGAAAACCCCTCCCGACCCACTGAAAGGAAACACCATGAACCGCTATGCAGCCGCCCTCCTCGCCGTGTCCGCCGCCGCCTTCGGTGGCCAGGTCCTCGCCGAAACCCCGAACGCCGTGCCCGAGCAGAAGTTCGTCTCCACCAAGAGCCGTGCCGACGTGCAGGCCGAGCTGGCCCAGTACAAGCAGGCCGGCGTGAACCCCTGGGCCACCTCGTACAACCAGCTGCGCGGCTTCAAGAGCACCAACAGCCGCGAACAGGTGACGGCCGAATTCATCGCCGCTCGTGACGTCGTCGCCGCCTTCGGCCGCGAAGACAGCGGCTCGGCCTACCTGGCCCAGGCCACGCAGCGCGTGCCGTCCGCCACCACCCTGGCCGGCCAGGCCGACGCCATCGTCCGCTGAAGCGGGCGCCCTCGTCCGCTAAAGCGGGCGCCATCGTCCACTGAAGCGGGCGACATCGTCCGCTGAACCGGGCGATCGCCCTTAGCCGACCGCACCGCCACCCCCGGCGCTGCCGCTCGGCCACAAAGCTCCCCCCGCGGTGCCTCGCGGCGGGGAGTTTTTCTTTTCATCTAGGGAACCCGTCCGACGCTCAACCGTGAGTGGCTTTGCCATTCTTGCGGGCGTGCTGGAACTCCTTGCCATTCTGGCGGCCGTGGCCGCCGCGCTGATCGTCGTCAACTTCGGTGGGTCCGAGCGACGCGTCGAACAGGAGATACAGCATCTCTACACGGTGGAAGACCCGCAGTTCGTGCGGGCCATGGCCATGCTGCTGGGCCCCACCATCGTCCAGGGCAACCAGGTGCGCGAGCTGATCAACGGCGACCGCATCTTCCCGGCCATGCTGGAAGCCATCCGCGGCGCCAGGAAGACGGTGCTGTTCGAGACGTTCATCTACTGGTCGGGCGACATCGGGACCGAATTCGCGGAAGCGCTGTCCGAGCGCGCGAAGGCCGGCGTGAAGGTTCACGTGCTGCTCGACTGGGTGGGCAGCACCAAGGTCGATCGCGAGCTGGTTCACCGGATGCGCGACGCCGGCGTCGAGGTGCGCATGTTCCATCCGCTGCGCTGGTACAACCTCGGCCGCATGAACAACCGCACCCACCGCAAGCTGCTGATCGTGGACGGCCGCATCGGCTTCACCGGCGGGGTGGGCATCGCGCCGCAGTGGTGCGGCGACGCGCAGGACCCGGACCACTGGCGCGACTCGCACTTCCGCGTCGAAGGCCCGGTGGTGGCGCAGATGCAGAGCGTGATGCTGTCCAACTGGAGCCGCACCACCGGCTGCGTGCTGCACGGGCAGGGGTACTTCCCGGCGCTGGAACCGGCCGGCGACATGCCGGCGCAGATGTTCCACAGCTCGCCCGCGGACGGCAGCGAGAGCATGCTGATGATGATGCTGCTGGGGATCACGGCCGCGGTGCGCAGCATCGACATTGCCAGCGCCTACTTCGTGCCGGACGAGGTGGCGCTCAAGTCGCTGCGCTCGGCGGTGGAGCGCGGCGCGCGGGTGCGCGTGATCACGCCCGGCAAGCACACCGACCAGGACACGGTGCGCCACGCCTCGCGCGGCCTGTGGGGCCCGCTGCTGGAGGCCGGGGTCGAGATGTACGAGTACCAGCCCACCATGCTCCACTGCAAGATGATGATCGTGGACGGGCTGCTCACGTCCGTGGGCTCCACCAACTTCGACCCGCGCTCGTTCCACCTGAACGACGAGGCCAACCTGAACGTGTACGACGCCACCTTCGCGCGCCGGATGACCGAGGTGTTCGAGCAGGACCTCGAGAAGAGCCGGCGCATCACGCTGCAGGAGTGGCAGAACCGGCCGGCCCGCCAGAAGCTGCGTGAGCGCATGAGCACCTGGCTCAAGCCGCTGCTTTGAGGATCTGGCTCCTCCCAGTGCTCGGGGAGCGAGGCGCCGAAGCCCGGATCAGAAAAGAAAACGGCCGGGGATTCCGGCCGTCAGGTGTCGTGGACGCACTGAAGCGGGTTCGGCGCGCTACTCCTGTGCCTTCCAGACCAAGACCCGATTGTTGCCGGCATCGACCACGATCAGGTTGCGGCCGTGAAAATGGACGCCACTGGGGAGCTTCAATGAATTACCCAGCACACCGGAAAACCTTCGATCTTTGTGGTTGAAGTCCCTTTGCCCGATGACCTGGTTGGCAGGTTGGAAGTCGGCCTCCGGGATGCTGTCCCAGATCAGGATGCGGTCATTGCACTGGTCAGCTACCGCCAATTGCCCAGCCTCACTGACATCAATCGATGAAGGGCAGGCGAGAGACATGGCCGAAGGTTCCAATATCAATGTCTCGCTGGGATTCGGTTGACCCACCACGAAATCTGCCGCTTGGAAATCGGTGGTTGGCAGGTTCTTCCAGATCAAGACACGATTGTTCCCCTGATCGGCCACGATCAGCCTCCTTCCATCGGACCACACCGACGTGGGATCGCGCAACGTCGATCCGGACGGTCTGTCATTGCCGTCGTTGGCCGCGCACGTATTCTTGAACTCTTGGCCCACCACGACATTGGCAGGCCCCAGTTCGCCTGACTCGGGGATCGAGTGCCAGATCAGGACTCGATTGTTCCCGCCGTCTGCAATGATCAGGGGCCCGGCTGGTGCCACCAAGTAGGCCCCTCTGGGCGACCTCATGTCTCGGTCAGTGCAGCCTGCAACGCCCGTGCCGACCACATCAGGATTGGTGCTCGCCCCCGAGGCGGTGGGCGCTGTGTTGTAGATGCTGACCGAGTTGGTCGCGTCAAGGACGACGAGCTTCTGACCATGTAGTGCCACCCCGCTCGGAAAAGTCGTGGGCAACACGAAGGTAGCGGTCTGCCCGTTTGCCCCTTGATAGTCGCCAAAGACCATCAGCCGATTGTTGCCACGATCCGCCACGATGAGCTTGCCGTCCCCGGTGACGCCTGGATTGCCCGCCGGCGAATCCATGCGATCCAGCCTTCCTTCTTCGTCGGGCACGCTTTCTTGGAATGTCCCTTGCCCGAGCACTACCGATGCCGAAGGGTCGCCCCCGAACTGGAGCAAGGGCGGCCCGGGAGGGGGGCTCACCGGCGGCGGGGCGGGCGTGAGCCCGTCCCCGGCATCCCCGCCGCCGCCACCGCCGCAGCCTGCAACCGCCGCCATCATCAAACTTGCGGCCAACAGCCGCACCGCTGCGTTTGAACGAATCCCCATGTTTACTCCTTGTTGAGAAGAACGCGGGCGGATGGTGCTAGCTCGGGTCACACGCGAACAAGGAGAGAGGTCACTGCTCAGCGCTACTTTCCGAGGCGGTTGAAGTGGGTCGTGCGCATCCGATGTGACAATCGCGCCAAGTGGACACTCCGATCGAATCGCTGTTCGATAACACCCGCCTGCACGACCCGGCCGCCCTGGCGCCGCCGGCGGCCGTCGGGCATTTCGACGAGCTGCGCAGCGCGGTGGCGCCGGCCGACGGCCGCCGCGCCCAGCCGCTGGCGCCCGCCTGGGCGAAGTTCTACGAGCACCTGGGCGGCGCCGGCTTCGCCGACCTGGACGGCCGGCTGCAGGACCTGGCGCGCCAGGTGCGCGACAACGGCATCACCTACAACGTCTACGCCGACGCCGGCGGGCCGCAGCGGCCCTGGTCGCTCGACCTGTTCCCGCTGATCGTCACGCCCGACAGCTGGCGGCGCATCGAGACCGGCCTCTTGCAGCGGGTGCGGCTGCTGGACAGCATCCTGGCCGACGTCTACGGCCCGCAGCAGGTGCTGGCCCGCAACCTGCTGCCGCCGGCCCTGGTGCAGGGCCACCCCGGCTACCTGCGGCCGCTGCACGGCGTGCGCCCGGCCGGCGACACCTTCCTGCACATCGCCGCCTTCGACCTCGCCCGCGACCCGCGCGGCGACTGGTGGGTGGTGTCGCAGCGCACCCAGGCGCCCTCGGGCCTGGGCTACCTGCTGGAGAACCGGCTGATCATCTCGCGCCTGTTCCCGCAGGCCTTCAGCGCGCTCAAGGTGCAGCGGCTGGCGTCCACCTACCGCGCGCTGTTCGAGGGCCTTTGCACCATGAGCGGCGCCGGCAAGGACGCGCGCATCGTGCTGCTCACGCCCGGCCCGTACAACGAGACCTACTTCGAGCACGCCTACCTGGCGCGCTACCTGGGCCTGACGCTGGTGGAGGGCAGCGACCTGACGGTGCGCGACCAGCGCCTGTACCTCAAGACGCTGCACGGGCTGGAGCCGGTGCACGGGCTGCTCAAGCGCATGGACGACGAGTTCCTGGACCCGCTGGAGCTGCGTTCCGATTCGCGCCTGGGCGTGCCCGGCCTGCTGCAGGCCATCCGCGCCGGCAACGTGCTGGTGGCCAACGCGCCCGGCTCGGGCTTCCTGGAGTCGCCCGCCCTGCTGGGCTTCCTGCCGGCGCTGTCGCGCGAGCTGCTGGGCGAGGAGCTGGCGCTGCCTTCGATCCCGAGCTGGTGGTGCGGCGAGCGCGCCGCGATGGATGCGGCGCTGCCGCAGCTGGCCGCCGGCGTGATCAAGACCACCTACGGCGGCGCCGGGTCGGGCGCGGTCCTGGGCCGCCACCTGGCCCCGCGCGAGCTGGACGAATGGGCCGGCCGCATCGTGCGCGATCCGGGCGAGCACACGGTGCAGGACTACCTGCCGCTGTCGCAGATGCCGACCTGGAAGGATCGGCGCCTGACGCCGCGCTCGCTGATCCTGCGCGTGTTCGCGGTGTCCGACGGCCCGCAGTCCTGGCGCATCCTGCCCGGGGGCCTGACGCGCATCGCCGGCGGCACGCTGGAGATCGCCTCCATGCAGCGCGGCGGCAGCAGCGCCGACACCTGGGTGATGACCGACGGGCAGGTCGACCCCACCAGCCTGCTGCGCCACCAGCACCCGGCCGGCGAGGTGGCGCTGCGCGGCCGCACCGTCACCAGCCGCTCGGCCGAGAACCTGTTCTGGCTGGGCCGCTACACCGAGCGCACCGAGAACACCGCCCGCCTGGCACGGCTGGCGCTGCAGTCGCTCAACGGCGAGGACCAGGGCGCGCAGCCGCTGCTGGCCTGGCTGGGCGAGCTGGCCTCGGAACACGGCCTGGTGCTGCCCAAGGTGCCGCCCCCCACCCTGTCGCGCCGGGTGTTCGAGCGCTCGCTGGTGGCCACGCTGGCCGACACCGAGCGGGCCCGCAGCGTGGGCTTCAACCTGGGCGCGCTGCGCTCGGCGGCCTCGGCGGTGCGCGAGCGCCTGTCGCAGGAGCACTGGAACCTGATCGTGAAGGCGCAGCAGGTCTTCCTGCGGGGCTGCCGGGAGGGCGCGGCGGACGGCAACTACTCGCCGGTCGAAGCGCTGCAGGTGCTGGAGACGCTGTCGGGCCACACCGCGGCCATGACCGGTGCGCAGGCCGACCGGATGATGCGCGACGACGGCTGGCGCCTGCTGTCCACCGGGCGCCACCTGGAGCGCCTGGGCTTCCTGTCGTCGGCCCTGGCGGCCGCCTTCGAGACCGGCGCCGTGCACCACGAGGCCGGGTACGAGGCCGTGGTGGCGCTGTTCGACAGCACGATCACTTTCCACGCGCAGTACCAGCAGCGGCACGACCTGCCGGCGCTGCTGGACCTGCTGGTGATCGACCGCGACAACCCGCGCTCGCTGGCCTGGGTGGCGCAGACGCTGCGCGGCCGCCTCGCGCGGCTGGAAGGCACCGCGCCCGGCCAGGTGCCCGGGATCGCGCTGACCGTGCCCGATCCGCGCGGCTGGACGCTGGAGGCGCTGAGCGCGCGCAAGGGCGACGGCCGCCACGCCGCCGCCATCGAGCTGCTGGAGCAGTGCGCCACGGCGGCCTACCAGCTTTCGGACGCGCTCGGCGCGCGCTACTTCACGCATTCGGTCGACGCGCGCTTCAGCGTCGGCGCCTGAGCCCTTCCTTCCATGCTGCTGCACGTCGTCCACGAGACCGTCTACGACTACTCGCCGCCGGTGCGCACGGCGCAGCACATGGCGCACCTGCGGCCGTCGGCGCGCGACGGCCAGAAGCTGCTGCGGCACAAGCTGGAGATCTCGCCCGAACCGGCGCAGCACAGCGAGTCGATGGACGTGTTCGGCAACACGCGCAGCTTCTTCGGCCTGCAGGCCACGCACGACAGCCTGCGGGTGGTGGCCGACAGCGTGGTGGCCACGGTGCCGCACGACGTGCCGGACACCAGCCTGTCGTGGGAAGAAGCGCGCGAGCGCCTGCGCTACCACCGCGGCGCCGAGTACGACCCGGCCGCCGAGTTCGCCTTCGGCTCGCCCTACGTGCCGCGCCATGCCGACTTCGCGAACTACGCGCGTGCCAGTTTCGTTGCGGGCCGTCCGCTGATCGACGCCGCGCGGGACCTGACGAGCCGCGTCCACGAGGACTTCGAGTACGTGTCGCAGGCCACGGATGCGAGCACGCCCGCGCTGGAGGCACTGGAGCTGCGCCGCGGCGTGTGCCAGGACTTCGCCCACGTGATGCTGGGGTGCCTGCGCAGCCTGGGGCTGCCGGCGCGCTACGTCAGCGGCTACCTGCTGACCGAACCGCCGCCGGGCCGGCCGCGCCTGGTGGGCAGCGACGCGTCGCACGCCTGGGTGTCGGTCTACCTGCCGTCGCAGACCGGGCGCGGCCGCTGGGCCGACCTCGACCCCACCAACGACCGCGCGGCGGGCGAGGACTACGTGACGCTGGCGGTGGGCCGCGACTACGCGGACGTCTCGCCGATCCGCGGCGTGATCCACGGCGGCGCGCAGCACACGCTCGAGGTCGCCGTGACGGTGACGCCACTGGATGCGCAGGCCGCCGGCGCGTTCCCTACAATCGCCGACCCCATCCCAAAGGACTCACGATGAGCGTCTACGACAAGCTGAAGGAACTCGGCATCACCCTGCCGCCCGTGGCCACGCCCGCCGCCGCCTACGTGCCCTTCGTGCGCACCGGCAACCTGGTGTTCATCTCCGGCCACACGGCCAAGCGCGACGGCAAGCCCTGGGTGGGCCAGCTGGGCAAGACCATGAACACCGAGGAAGGCAAGCAGGCCGCGCGTTCCATCGCCGTCGACCTGATGGGCACGCTGCAAGCGGCCGTGGGCGACCTGAACAACGTGCGCCGCATCGTCAAGGTGATGAGCCTGGTGAATTCGTCGCCCGACTTCATCGAGCACCACCTGGTCACCAACGGCGCCAGCGAGCTGTTCGGCCAGGTGTTCGGCGACAAGGGCGCGCACGCGCGCAGCGCCTTCGGCGTGGCGCAGATCCCGACGGGGTCTTGCGTGGAGATCGAGCTGATCGCGGAAGTCGGCTGACGGCTATCGCTATTTCGACGCCGGCAACGCGTACGTCCCCACCGCGTGCGCCACCGGCTCCTCGACCCCCTCCGAGTACAGCCACACCTCGCCCACCGCCAGCGTGCGGCCCAGCTTCATCAGGCGGCAGTCGCCGATCACGTTCCGGTCGCCCGCCGGCTTGCGCATGAAGTTGAAGCTCAGGCTGGTGGTGACCGTCAGCGGCACGATCCCGATCTCGCCGAGGATGGCCACGTAGAGCGCCACGTCGGCGGTGGCCATCATCACCGGCCCCGACACCGTGCCGCCCGGCCGCAGCTCGCCCCGGCCCACCTCGTGCAGCACGCGGCAGGCGCGGTTGCCCACCTCCAGCACCCGCACCCGGGTCTGCGGGAACTCCGCCGCGATGAACGCGCTGATCTCTTCCTTGGTCGCCATGCTCACTCCACGCGGTCGATGGACACCGGCTCGAACGTGAAGTTGCCCGGCTTGCCCTTGCTGTTGCGCGCGCCCGCCGCATTGTTCAGGGAGCGCACCTCCAGCGTCTCGTCGCGCTCCTTGCCGCGGAAGGTGCCGCGCAGGATGACGCTGCGCACGTAGGCGGCCGCGCCCGCGAGCGTCTCCTTCTTGTCCAGGTCCATCAGCATCAGCCCGCGCCCGCCGTTGGCCTGCGGCCGCAGCTCGCCGATCGGGAAGGTGAGGATGCGGCGGGACGACGACACGCAGGCAACGTGGGTGGCCGGGGAGTTCGCCGGCGTCACCGGCGCACCGGGTTGCGGCGGCACGTTGGCCGGCGAAGGCTTGCAGACCATCTCGCCCGGCGCGCAGCTGATGAAGGACTTGCCGCCGCGCTGGCGCGACATCATGTTCTCCACCGTCGCCAGGAAGCCGTAGCCGCCGCTGTTGGACAGCAGCAGCCAGGCGCCGGCCGCGCCGGCGAAGTAGTGCACCAGCTGCGAGCCCGATTCCAGGTCGATGTAGGTGGTGACGGGCTGGCCGTCGCCGCGCGCGCCCGGCAGCGTGGACACCGGGATGGAATACACCCGCCCGTTGCTGCCGAAGGCCAGCAGCGTGTCGACCGTGCGGCACTCGAAGGTGCCGTACAGGCCGTCGCCGGCCTTGAAGGCGAAGCTGGCGGCCTCGTGCCCGTGGCCCTGGCGCGCCCGCACCCAGCCCTTCTGCGAGACCACGACCGTCACCGGTTCGTCGACCACGCGCACTTCGGCGACGGCGCGCTTCTCGGCCTGGATCAGCGTGCGTCGCGCATCGGCGAACTGCTTCGCGTCCTGCTCGATCTCCTTGACCATCAGCCGGCGCAGCGCGGCCGGGCTGCCCAGGATCTCCTCCAGCTTCTTCTGGTCCTCGCGCAGGTTCTTCAGCTCCTGCTCGATGCGGATGGCCTCCAGCCGGGCCAGTTGGCGCAGCCGGATCTCCAGGATGTCCTCGGCCTGGCGGTCCGACAGCTTGAAGCGGTCGATCAGCGACTGCTTGGGCTCGTCGCTGCCGCGGATGATGGCGATCACCTCGTCGATGTTCAGCAGCACCAGCTGCCGGCCCTCGAGGATGTGGATGCGGTCCAGCACCTTGTCCAGGCGGTGCCGCGAGCGGCGCTCGATGGTGCGCTGGCGGAAGGCGATCCACTCCTCCAGCATCTGGCGCAGCGACTTCTGCACCGGCCGGCCGTCCAGTCCCACCATGGTGAGGTTGACCGGCACCGACGTCTCCAGGCTGGTGTGGGCCAGCAGCGTGGTGATCAGCTCGCTCTGCTCGATGCGGCTGGTCTTGGGCTCGAACACCAGGCGCACGGCGGCGTCCTTGCTCGACTCGTCGCGCACCGCGTCCAGCACCGACAGCACGGTCTGCTTGAGCTGCAGCTGCTCCTGCAGCAGCGCCTTCTTGCCGGCCCTGACCTTGGGATTGGTGAGCTCCTCGATCTCCTCCAGCACGCGCTGCGAGCTCACGCCCGGCGGCAGCTCGTGCACCACCAGCTGCCACTGGCCGCGCGCCAGGTCCTCGATCTTCCAGCGGGCGCGCACCTTGAGCGAGCCGCGGCCGCCGCGGTAGGCCTCGGCGATGTCGTTCGCGCTGCTGATGATCTGGCCGCCGCCCGGGTAGTCGGGGCCGGGCACCAGCGCGAACAGCTCCTCGTCCGTCAGCCTGCCGTTCTTGACCAGCGCCACGCAGGCGTCGGCCACCTCGCGCAGGTTGTGGCTGGGGATCTCGGTGGCCAGGCCGACGGCGATGCCGCTGGCGCCGTTGAGCAGCGCGAACGGCAGGCGCGCGGGCAGCTGCAGCGGCTCCTGCGTGCTGCCGTCGTAGTTGGGCGCGAAGTCCACCGTGCCCTCGTCGATCTCCTCGAGCAGCAGGTTGGTGATGCGCGACAGGCGCGCCTCGGTGTAGCGCATGGCCGCCGCGCCGTCGCCGTCGCGGCTGCCGAAGTTGCCCTGGCCGTCGATCAGCGGGTAGCGCTGGCTGAAGTCCTGCGCCATGCGCACCAGCGCGTCGTACGCCGCCTGGTCGCCGTGCGGATGGAAGCGGCCGAGCACGTCGCCCACCACGCGCGCGCTCTTGACCGGCTTGGGGCCGGCGCCGGTGCCGAAGCCCAGGCCCATGCGCGCCATCGAGTACAGGATGCGGCGCTGCACCGGCTTCTGGCCGTCGCACACGTCGGGCAGCGCGCGGCCCTTGACCACGCTGAGCGCGTATTCCAGGTAGGCCCGCTGCGCGTAGGCGCCCAGGTCCAGGCCGGTGTCGTCCCCTCCGTCGGGGCGGGTGATCAGTTCTTCTTGGTCCATGGTCGGTCAGTCTTGGGCAGCGCCGGCGGGGGCAGGCGGCAGGTTGCCGCGGCCGGCGGCGCCGCCGGGGAGTTCCATGCGCACGCGGGCGGGAGAGCGCGGATCGCGCACCGCCGCCGGCGGCTTGAGCAGGGTGTAGAGCTGCAGCACGGTGCGCACGTAGTTCTGCGTCTCGGGGTAGTCGGGGATGCGGTGGCCGGCGCGGATGACCGCACCCTCGCCCGCGTTGTAGGCCGCCAGCGCCAGCTCCAGCTGGCCGGGGAACAGGTCCAGCAGGTAGCGCAGGTAGCGCGCGCCGGTGCGCAGGTTGGTGCGCGGGTCGGCCAGCTTGCGGTGCAGCGTCAGCTTCGCGTCCGCCGCCAGGCCGTAGCGCTGCGCGGTCGCCGGCATGACCTGCATCAGGCCGATGGCGCCCTTGGGCGAGACCGCCGCGGCGTCGAAGCCCGATTCCGTGGCGATCAGCGCCTGCAGCAGCTCGTACTCGATGTTCTCGGCGCGCGAGACTTCGCGCAGGTGGTGCTTGACCTGCTTGTACGCGGGCGACACCTCGAAGAAGGCGACCAGGCGCGACGCGCTGCGGCTGGGCACGGCCACCGGGCGCGGCGTGGGCTCCTGCCGCGGCAGGCCCTCCGCGGTGTCGAAGCGCTCGCCGCCGCGGAAGAAAAGCTCGTAGCGTTCGTCGACTTTCTCGGTGGCGAAGTGGGCGACGCCCTTGGGGTCGACGTAGCCCCAGACATCGGCCTGGGCGCACGTCATCGCAAAAAAGATCGTCATCCCCGCGAAGGCGGGGATCCAGGCGGCGCGCGGCGCGCCACGGACAAGTCCCCCACCGTCATTCCCGCGGAGGCGGGAATCCAGTGCGTCCGCCTTCGCGGACTGCCGGATGCCCTGGGTCCCCGCCTCCGCGGGGACGACGAGTGATGGTGTCACGCCACCAGCTCCAGCCCCTGCCCCCGCCGCGCGGCGAACTCCGAGCGCAGCATGGACATCACGATCAGCGACTCGAAGCCGCGCCCGCTGCGCACCGATTCGCGCAGCGTGCCCTCGACCACGAAGCCTTCGCCGTCGTACAGCGCCTTGGCCCGCGTGTTGTGGGTCTTCACGTCCAGCCAGAAGCGGTGCGCGCCCAGGTCGTCGAAGGCCACCTTCTTGGCCACCCGCAGCGCGGCGCGGCCGAAGCCGCCGCCCTTGGCCTGCACCACCATGCGCTTGAGCTCCAGCGACTGGTGCGGGCTGCGGCAGCCGATCAGGATCAGGAAGCCGACCGACGCCAGGCCCTCGCCGCCTTCGATGATGAAGTGGCGGAAATCCGGGAAGCGGATGGCCGCCTCGTGCTGCGTGCGCTCCCAGGGCGTGATGAACGGCAGGTTGACCGGATCGCTCTCGATCGAGAGCACGTACTCCAGGTCGCTCTGCATGGTGGGACGCAACCGCACCCGCACCGGCGCACGAGCGGTGCGGTCGTCGGCGGCGGACGGCGTCGTCATGCAGGCGGGCAGGCGTTCAGACGTCGATCTCGACCGCGTCCCCGTGCAGCTCCATCAGCTCGCGCCGGGCCGCGGCCTCGCCCTTGCCCATGAGCTTGGTGATGAGGCCCACGGTGCCGCTGAAGTCCAGCTGGCCCAGGCGCACCGGCAGCAGCCGGCGGGTGTCGGGGTTGAGCGTGGTCTCCCACAGCTGCTCGGCGCTCATCTCGCCCAGGCCCTTGAAGCGGCTGATGGTCCAGGCGCCTTCCTTGACGCCCTCCTTGCGCAGCTTGTCCAGGATGTGGGTGAGCTCGCCGTCGTCCAGCGCGTACTCCTTGCCGGCCGGCTTCTTGCCCCGCGCGGGCACGTCGACGCGGAACAGCGGCGGCCGCGCCACGTACACGTGGCCGGCGTCGATCAGCTTGGGGAAGTGGCGGAAGAACAGCGTGAGCAGCAGCACCTGGATGTGCGAGCCGTCCACGTCGGCATCGGACAGGATGCAGACCTTGCCGTAGCGCAGGCCGGAGAGGTCGGCCTCGTCCTCGGGTCCGTGCGGGTCGACGCCGATGGCCACCGCGATGTCGTGGATCTCGGTGTTGGCGAACAGGCGGTCGCGCTCCACCTCCCAGGTGTTGAGCACCTTGCCGCGCAGCGGCAGCACGGCCTGGCATTCCTTGTCGCGGCCCATCTTGGCGCTGCCGCCGGCCGAGTCGCCCTCGACCAGGAACACCTCGTTGTGGGAGATCTCCTTGCTTTCGCAGTCGGTGAGCTTGCCGGGCAGCACGGCCACGCCCGAGCCCTTGCGCTTCTCGACCTTCTGCCCGGCTTTCTGGCGCGTTTGCGCGGCCTTGATGGCCAGCTCGGCCAGCTTGCGGCCGTACTCGACGTGCTGGTTGAGCCACAGCTCCAGCGCCGGCCGCACGAAGCTGGACACCAGCCGCACCGCGTCGCGCGAGTTCAGCCTCTCCTTGATCTGGCCCTGGAACTGCGGGTCCAGCACCTTGGCCGAGAGCACGTAGGAGGCACGGGCGAACACGTCCTCGGGCAGCAGCTTCACGCCCTTGGGCAGCAGCGAATGCAGCTCGATGAAGCTCTTGACCGCGTTGAACAGGCCGTCGCGCAGGCCGCTCTCGTGGGTGCCGCCGGCGCTGGTGGGGATGAGGTTGACGTAGCTCTCGCGCACCGGCGCGCCGTCCTCGGTGAAGCCCACGCACCAGGCGGCGCCCTCGCCTTCGGCGAAGGTCTCGTTGTTCTCGGCGAAGCCCTCGCCCTCGAACAGCGGGATCACCGGGTCGGCCGGCAGCGTCTGCATGAGGTAGTCGCGCAGGCCGCCCTTGTACTGCCAGCTCTGGCTCTCGCGCGTCTTCTCGTTGACCAGGTAGACGGCCACGCCGGGCATCAGCACGGCCTTGCTGCGCAGCAGGTGGGCCAGCTCGGCCATCGGCAGCTGGGCCGATTCGAAATACTTCGGGTCGGGCCAGGCGCGCACGGTGGTGCCCTGGCGCCGGTCGCCCTCGGCGGCCTTGCGCAGCTTGAGCGGCTCGACCACGTCGCCGCCGGAGAAGACGATGGTGGCGACCTGCCCTTCGCGGTGGCTGGTGACCTCCAGGCGCTTGGCCAGGGCGTTGGTGACGGAGACGCCCACGCCGTGCAGGCCGCCGGAGAAGCTGTAGGCGCCGCCCTTGCCCTTGTCGAACTTGCCGCCGGCGTGCAGGCGGGTGAACACCAGTTCGATCACCGGGGCCTTCTCCTCGGGGTGCAGGCCGAAGGGGATGCCGCGGCCGTCGTCCTCGATGCTGACGGAGCCGTCGGTGTGCAGCGTGACCTTGATGCGCTTGCCGTGGTTGGCCAGCGCCTCGTCGGCGGCGTTGTCCAGCACCTCCTGGATGACGTGCAGCGGGTTGTCCGTGCGGGTGTACATGCCCGGACGCTGCTTGACGGGCTCCAGTCCCTTGAGGACGCGGATGGAACCTTCGGAATACTCGGTGGCGAGGGTAGAGCGCGTGGCCATGGGACGCGGATTGTAGTCGTCGGCCCGGCCGGCGCTGTATGGAACCACAGGCCCGGGCGATTGATGCCGGCCCGTCATCATTCCCCCGGCAAATGAGCATCGGGGTCGTCAGGCCCGCGACGGGCGGGAAAGGGTCCGATTGGCTAAAGTCGCCCGATGCTTGCGACCGACCGTCTTTCCATGCGCCAGGTGCTCATTTGCGGCGCCGCCGTCGTCACCCTGTCCATGGGCATCCGCCACGGCTTCGGCCTGTGGCTGCAGCCGATCACCCAGGCCCAGGGCTGGACCCGCGAGACCTTCGCCTTCGCCATCGCCATCCAGAACCTGGCGTGGGGGGTGTTCGGCGTCTTCGCCGGCATGGCGGCGGACCGCTTCGGCGCCTTCCGGGTGCTGATCGTCGGCGCGGTGCTCTATGCGCTGGGGCTGGCCGGCATGGCGCTGTCGCCCACGCCGCTGCTGTTCGCGCTGACCGCCGGCGTGCTGATCGGCGCGGCGCAGGCCGGCACGACCTACGCGGTCATCTACGGCGTCATCGGCCGCAACATCGATCCGGCCCAGCGCTCCTGGGCCATGGGCATGGCGGCGGCGGCCGGCTCGTTCGGCCAGTTCCTGATGGTGCCGGTGGAAGGCTTCCTGATCTCGGGCATCGGCTGGCAGCAGGCCCTGCTGGCGCTGGCGGTGCTGTCGCTGCTGATCGTGCCGCTGGCCGCCGGCCTGCGCGAGCCGGGCTTTCGCGGCGGCGCGGCGGCGCCCCGGCGCGAGCAGACCATCGGCCAGGCGCTGCGGGAAGCCTTCAAGTACCCCAGCTTCCAGCTGCTGATGGCCGGCTACTTCGTGTGCGGCTTCCAGGTGGTCTTCATCGGCGTGCACATGCCCAGCTACCTGAAGGACAAGGGCCTGTCGCCCCAGGTGGCCAGCTATGCGCTGGCGCTGATCGGCCTGTTCAACATCTTCGGCACGTACATCGCGGGCTCGCTGGGGCAGAAGCTGGCCAAGCGCAAGATCCTGGCCTTCATCTACCTCGGCCGCGCGGTGGCCATCGCTTTGTTCCTGTGGGCGCCGCTGTCGCCGATGTCGGTCTACGTGTTCTCGGCCGTGATGGGGCTCTTGTGGCTGTCCACGGTGCCGCCGACCAATGCGACGGTGGCGCAGATCTTCGGCGTGGCCCACCTGTCCATGCTGGGCGGCTTCGTGTTCTTCAGCCACCAGGTGGGCTCGTTCATGGGCGTCTGGCTGGGCGGCCTGCTGTACGACCGCACCGGCAGCTACGACATCGTCTGGTACCTCGCCATCGCGCTGGGCGTGTTCGCCGCCCTGGTGAACCTGCCGGTGCGCGAGGCCCCGATCCGCCGCGTCCCCGTGGCGCAGCCGGCATGAGCCTGAACCCCCACGCCCGCCGGGCGATCGCCTGGACCGCCGCCCTCGCGGCGCTGGCGGCGGTGTTCGGCCTGTACACGCACCCGCAGGTGGCGGTGCTGCTGGCGGAGCAGATCTGGGCGTGCTTCGGGGGCTGAAGGCGCCGGGATGCCCGCGCTTCCGCGGGAATGACCCGACACGATCAGCCCGCCGGATGACGCAACATCGCGCCCCATGACAACCTACGTGATCACCGGTGCGTCCGACGGCATCGGCGCCGAGCTGGCGCGGCAGCTGGCCGCCCGCTGGCGCGGGGCCGCCTCGCTGGTGCTGGCCGCACGCGACCGCGCCAGGCTGGTCGAAGTGGCCGCCCAGTGCGAAGGCCTGGGGGCCGACGCGATGGCCGTGCCCACCGACGTCACGCAGGAAGAGCAGTGCCGCGCGCTGATCCACACGGCCGTCCACCACTTCGGCGGCATCGACTGCCTGGTGAACAACGCCGGCGTCTCGGCCCACGCGATGTTCGAGGACGTGGCCGCCGCCGACCTGGGCTGGTACCAGGACCTGATGACGGTCAACCTCTGGGGCAGCGTCTGGTGCACCCACGCGGCGCTGCCGCACCTGAAGGCCACGCGCGGCCAGGTGGTGGCCGTGTCCTCGCTGGCCGGCCTGGTGGGCGTGCCGGGGCGTACGGCGTACAGCGCCACCAAGTTCGCGATGACCGGCTTCTTCGAGGCGCTGCGCACCGAGCTCAAGCCCGCCGGCGTGGCGGTGACGATCGCCTACCCGGGCGTGGTCGACACCGAGATCCGCCGCCGCGGCCTCAATGCCCAGGGCCAGCCGGCCGGCCGCAGCGGCCTGAAGGAAGAAGGCGCGATGCCGGTGGACGAATGCGCCACGCAGATCCTCGAAGCCATGGTGGACCGCCGCCGCGAGGTGGTGATGACCGCGCGCGGCAAGCTGGGCCGCTTCGTGAAGCTGCTGGCGCCCGGCGTGGTGGAGAACATGGCGCTGGCGGCACTGGCCGACGACGCCCGCCCCGCGACCGCTGAACCTGCGTCCGCCCGGGCCCGGGACTGACATGCACGGCACGGAAGTCCCCTCGCCCTGGGTCCAGCGCTGGACCCACCTCGTACCGGCCGGTGCGCCGGTGCTGGACGTCGCCTGCGGGCGCGGCCGCCACATGCGCTGGTTCGCCGGCCGCGGCCATCCCGTCACCGGCATCGACCGCGACCCGGAGGCGATCGCCGCGGTGGCACCCCTGGGCCGCGCGCTGCAGGCCGACATCGAGAACGGCCCCTGGCCGCTGCCGGGCGAAACCTTCGGCGCGGTGGTCGTCACCAACTACCTGTGGCGGCCCCTGTGGCCGGCGATCCTGGCCAGCGTTGCCCCTGGCGGCGTCCTGGTCTACGAAACGTTCGCCGAAGGCAACGAGGAAGTCGGCAAGCCCTCGCGCCCGGACTTCCTGCTGCGCAACGGCGAGTTGCTGGAAGCCTGCCGCGGCCTGCGCGTGGTGGCCTACGAGGACGGCTTCCTCGAGGGGCCGCCGCGTTTCGTGCAGCGCATCGTTGCCGTCCAGCCAGGGGCGGGCCAAGGAAGGGCTCGCCACGGGCTCCAAGTAGAATCCCCCATCCCCGAGTGAACCCGACAATGACCCCGATTACAGGCAGCATCGTGGCCCTGGCGACCCCGATGCAAGACGACGGCAGCGTGGACTACCCCACCCTGCGCAAGCTCATCGACTGGCACATCGCCGAGGGCACCGACTGCATCGGCGTGGTCGGCACCACCGGCGAGTCGCCCACCGTGAACGTGCAGGAACACCAGGAGATCATCCGGGTGTCCGTCGAGCAGGCCAAGGGGCGCGTGCCCATCATGGCCGGCTGCGGCGCCAACTCCACGGCCGAGGCGATCGAGCTCGCCCGCTTCGCCAAGAAGGTCGGGGCCGACTGCCAGCTGCAGGTCGTGCCCTACTACAACAAGCCCACGCAGGAAGGCCAGTTCCGGCACTTCAAGGCCATCACCGAGGCGGTGGGCGACCTGCCGATGGTGCTGTACAACGTGCCCGGCCGCACCGTGGCGGACCTGCACCACGACACCGTGCTGCGCCTGGCCGAAGTGCCCGGCATCGTGGGCATCAAGGAAGCCACCGGCAACATCGAGCGCGCCCAGTGGCTGCTGCGCGATGCGCCCAAGGGCTTCTCCATCTATTCGGGCGACGACCCCACCGCCGTCGCGCTGATGCTGTGCGGCGGCCACGGCAACGTGAGCGTCACGGCCAACGTGGCGCCGCGGCTGATGCACCAGCTGTGCGAGGCCGCCATCCGCGGCGACGCGCGCGCGGCCATGGATTTGCAGAACCGCCTGCTGCCGCTGCACCGCCACCTGTTCGCCGAAGCCAACCCCATCCCCGTGAAGTGGGCGATGGCCCGCATGGGCCTGTGCGGCCCCGCGCTGCGGCTGCCGATGACGCCGCTGCAACCGGCCTTCCATGCGCAGGTCGAGGCCGCCATGCGTTCGGCCGGCCTGCTGGCCTGACCCCCTACAAGGACCTGAAGACGTGAAGCGATCTGCTGCAAAGCTGGGCGTGCTGGCCGCCTGCGCCGCCCTGGCCGCCTGCTCGGTGCTCGAGGGCGAACGCATCGACTACAAGTCGGCCACCAAGGGCGCGACCCTGGACGTGCCGCCCGACCTCACCCAGCTCGCGCGCGACTCGCGCTACCAGGTGCCCGGCGGCCCGGTCACGGCCAGCGCCTACCAGATCGGCCAGTCCGCCCCGTCGCTGCCGACCGCGGCCACCGCCGTGGGCGACGTGCGCATCGAGCGCGCGGGCGACAAGCGCTGGCTGGTGGTCAACCGCCCGGCCGACCAGCTGTGGGGCCCGGTGCGCGAGTTCTGGCAGGAGAGCGGCTTCCTGCTGTCGCTGGACCAGTCCAACCTGGGCATCATGGAAACCGACTGGGCCGAGAACCGCGCCAAGATCCCGCAGGACGTGATCCGCAGCACGCTGGGCAAGCTGCTCGACTCGGCCTACTCCACCGCCGAGCGCGACCGCTTCCGCACCCGCTTCGAGCGCACGCCCACCGGCGCCACCGAGATCTACATCTCGCACCGCGGCATGGTGGAGGTCTACGCCAACACGCAGAAGGACCAGACGGTGTGGCAGCCGCGCCCGGCCGATCCCGAGCTGGAGACCGAGTTCCTGCGCCGCCTGATGGTCAAGCTGGGCGTGCCGCAGGAGCAGTCGCGCGCCATCACCGCCTCGGGCACCACCCGCACCACCTCGCGCGTGGCCAGCGTGAACAACACGCCGGTGGTGCAGATCGACGAAGGCTTCGACCGCGCCTGGCGCCGCGTCGGCCTGGCGCTGGACCGCACCGGCTTCACGGTGGAGGACCGCGACCGCAGCCAGGGCACCTACTTCGTGCGCTACGTGCCGCCGAACCCGGACAAGCAGGACCCCGGCTTCCTGGGCCGCGTGTTCAATTTCATGCGCACCGAGAAGGTCGAGGCGCCGCTGAAGTACCGCATCGCGGTGCGCAGCCAGGGCGAATCCACCACCGTGTCCGTGCTCGACGCGCAGGGCTCGCCGGAGGCTTCGGCCAACGCGCAGCGCATCGTCCAGGTCATCGCCGACGACCTGAAGTGAGGCGGCAGGACGGGCCCGCCCCGTCCTCCGCTCGACTCCCGTGATCCGATTCAAGAGCCTGGGCAGCGGCAGCACCGGCAATGCCACGGTGATCCAGGCGCGCACCGGCGCCGGCGTCACCCACCTGCTGGTCGACTGCGGCCTGGGCATCCGCCAGCTGGACAAGCGGCTGGGCCAGGCCGGCATGCTGGCCGAGCAGATCGATGCCATCTTCATCACGCACGAGCACTCCGACCACATCGGCTGCGCGCGCACCCTCGCCTTTCGCGAGCGCATCCCGGTCTACATGAGCGAAGGCACCTGGCTGGGCATCGGCCAGCCGGACTTCGACGGCCTGCTGCGCATCGTCCACGACTCGGTGGACATCGAGGTCGGCGGGCTGCAGGTGCGGCCCTTCACCGTGCCGCACGACGCGCGCGAGCCGCTGCAGCTGACCTGCAGCGACGGCGCGTCGCGCATGGGCGTGCTCACCGACCTGGGCCACGCCACGCCGCACGTCATCGGCCACCTCTCCGGGTGCGCGACGCTGCTGCTCGAATGCAACCACGACCCGGAGATGCTCCAGGCCGGCCCCTACCCCTGGTTCCTCAAGCGGCGGGTGGGCGGCGACTGGGGCCACCTGGCCAACGACGCGGCCGCGGCCATCGCGCAGGCGGTGCTGCCCCACGGGCTGCGGCGGGTCGTGGCGGCGCACCTGAGCGAGCAGAACAACCGGCCCGAGCTGGCGCGCGCCGCGCTCCTGTCGGCCCTGGGCGAATCGGTGGAGATCCACGTGGCCGACGGGCCCACGGGCAGCGGCTGGCTGGACGCCTAGCTTCTCGAAGCAGTCGAAAAGACAAAAGCCGCCCGAGGGCGGCTTTCGTTCTGGGCGCGAGGCCTGCTTACTTGCTGGCGGCGGAAGCGGCCGGGGAAGCAGCAGCGGCGGCAGCGGCAGCGGCGCCGGAAGCAGCGTCGGAGGACGCGGCGGCCGGAGCGGAAGCGGCGGCGGCCGGAGCCGGCGCGGGGGCCGGAGCCGGCGCCGGGGCGGCGGCGGGGGCCGGGGCGGGCGCGGGGGCCGGAGCCTCGGTCTTGCTGCAGGCGGCCAGGCCGGCGGCCGCGATCAGGGAGGCCAGGACGAGCGACTTCTTCATTTCAGGTTTTCCTTTGGGACGGTCGAATTTCCAGAAATTGCCGCGCGGCCGATGGCTTTGCGCCGGCTGAACAGCAAGGACGCGAGCTCTTTGCTCAGCAAAAGATTATATGTCGGCTCGTACCAACGAATGGGCCAAACCTGCCACGCGCGCGAGGGCTCACAGGCCCAGCTTGGTGGCCGGGAAGGCCGGCGAACTCATCTGCAGCCATTCGTCCAGCAGCTCGCGCAACGCCTGCCGCCGGTCGGGCTCGCGGCCAGCCCAGCCGGTGCTGCGGTCCGGGTCCAGCCGGTGCAGCACCCAGTGCGGGCTCCAGATCGCGCTGGGGATCTCCAGCGCATCGGCGGACGGGCAGCCGCGCGCCTCGACGATGTGCGACCAGGTCCGGCGCCAGGCCACGAAGCGGGCGTGCCGGCGCACCACCTCGTCGTAGCGCCGCGCCAGCAGCACGCAGCGCCGCCCGCTCGCCGACCAGGCCTGCAGCGACTCGGCCACCGCGCGCTCGCCCAGCGGCCAGTCGGCGAAGCTCGCGTCGGACAGGACGATCTCGCGCCAGCCTTCGCGCGCGGCGCAGGCCAGCGCCTGGCGCACCTGCCCGGCGAAGGCCTCGCGGCCTTCGAGCCGGCCTTGCAGCAATCCTTCGTCGCTCATCGCTCGCCTTCCCCCTCGTGCAACCAGCCCGACTCGCACCAGGCGGCGAGCAGCTCCAGCGCTTCGTCACTCGCCCGCGCCAGGTCGCCGGGCTCCAGCCGGCGTTCGTCGGCGAGCTTGCGCATCAGGCGGGCGTCGGGCCCCGAGGCGCGCCAGCTCTCGCCGTTGACGAACAGGTGGCGGCCGTCGTAGAGCATGCGGGTGCGGCGGTCCAGCACCACCGAGCGCAGGCGCCGGGGCGTGTCGCCGGTGTCGAACCAGACGTTGGCCTTGGGTTCGCTGAGGTATTCGCCCAGCGCCCGCGCCAGCGCGTGCGGATCCTTCAAAGCGGCCTTCAGCGCGTCGTGGGCGAAGCGCTCCAGTTCCCCCGGGATGGCGCCCGGCTCGCGCACGGCGGTCTGGACCGCGTCGCGGTAGAGGCCGTCGCCGGCGGTCTCGGCCGCGTCCTCGGCCAGCCGCTGCAGCAGCTCGCGCGCCAGCTCGCCGCGCCGGGGCGAGCGAAAGCCGATCGAGTAGGTCTGGCAGTCCTCGCCCTCGGCGATGCCGTCGTGTGCGTAGCGGGGCGGCAGGTACAGCATGTCGCCGGCCTCCAGCACGTGCTCCTCCTGCGGCTCGAAGCGTTCCAGCACCTTCAGCGGCACACCCTCGCGCAGCGTCAGGTCCTCCTGGCGGCCGAAGCGCCAGCGGCGCCGGCCCTGGGCCTGCAGCAGGAACACGTCGTAGCTGTCGAAATGCGGACCGACGCCGCCGGCATCGGTGGCGTAGCTGACCATCAGGTCGTCCAGCCGCGCCTCGGGCACGAAGCGGAAACGCTGCAGCAGCTCGTGGGCCGCGTCCACGTGCAGGTCGACGCCCTGCACCAGCAGCGTCCAGCGCGGGCGCGCCAGCGGCGGCAGCGCGCGCCGGGCGAACGGCCCGCTGCGCAGCGACCAGCGGCCGTCGTCGTGCTGCTCCACCAGCCGCGATTCCACCTCGTCCTGCGCGGCCAGCGCGAACAGCGCGTTGCGCTCCAGGAGCGGCTTCATGCCGGGGATGGCGCCGCGCACCAGCAGCGGCTTGCGCTGCCAGTGGCGCTTCATGAACTGGCGGGCAGAAAGGCCGCCGAGGAGGGGCGTGGGGAGGTGGACGTCCATGGTGGGCGGTGAACTGCGAGAATTCTTCCATGGAAGTCACCCCGCAATGCGTGGTCGCGCTGACCTGGACCCTGAAGGACACGCTCGGCGAAGAGCTCGACGTGCTGTCCGAACCCGTGGAGTTCCTGGTCGGAGGCAGCGACCTGCTCGCCCGGATCGAAGAGGCCCTGCAAGGCCACGAGGCCGGCGACCGTCTCGATCTGCACCTGGAACCGGAAGTCGCCTTCGGCGACTACGACGACCAGCTCGTGTTCCTGGAACCGCGCGAGCTGTTCCCGAAAGAGCTGGAGGAAGGCCTGACGTTCGAGGGCCTGCCCCCGGGCGGCAACCCGGACGCGCCGAAGGACGTGCTCTACACCGTCACCGAGATCTACCCCGAGCACGTGGTGCTCGACGGCAACCATCCACTGGCGGGGATCGCGCTGCGATTGAGCCTGAAGGTGGAAGGCGTGAGGGAGGCGACGGAAGAAGAGATCGGTCGCGGAACGACCGGCTCGGGGTTCTTCCGGGTGCAGCCGCAGGCGCCGGGGGGCACCTCGCTGCACTGAGGAGCGGGCGACCGCCGGAAAGGCGGACGCCCTGGATTGCCGCGTGCGCGGGAATGACGCTTACGAGCGGTAGATGACGCCGTTCTCCACCCGCACCCGGTCACCCACGCGCAGGTCGCCCAGCGCGCCGACCTCGTAGGTGCGCCACGCGCCCTGGTCGGTCTGCACGGTGACGCGGTAGGCCCCGCTGGCCGCGCCGGCCGCGGCGGTGTTCTCCTGCCGCTGGCCCATGCGGTTGCCGATGGCTGCGCCGCCGGCCGCGCCCAGCACGGTGGCTGCGCTGCGGTTGTCACCGCTGTTGATGTGCTTGCCGGCCACGTTGCCGACCACCGCGCCGATGATGCCGCCCACCACCGCATTGCGAACGCTGGGGTTGGTGGCGCTGGTCTGGCCGCTCTGCACGGTCTGGATGTCGGTCACCCGGCCGTTCTCGATGGCGGCCACCGGTGCGCCCTGCTGCTGCTGCTGCACGGTGCCGCCCGCGCTCGGCGTCGAGCTCGGGAAGCTGGTGCTCGGGTAGCTGCTCGCCGTGGGATACACCGGCGTGCTCGGGTAGGCGGCCACGGGTTGGGTCGGGTTGCTGCCGCAGGCGGCCAGCAGGGCGGCCAGGGCGGTGGCGCCGGCGACGGTCGTGATTCGATTGCGCATGGAACTCTCCTTTGGATCGGGAAGGCAGCCGGGCAGGCGAGCCCTCGTGTGTTTCATTACAGGCAATCGCGGCCGCGTCGCGGCACGGCCATGGCCGCGTTGGGCTGTAGGAACCCTCGGGAGCGGGTGTAGGAACACCCTGTCGGGGAAATTGCTGTCAGCCCTTGCCGGTCGAGCCGTAGCCGCCCTCGCCCCGCTCGGTGGGCGGGAATTCGGCCACGACGTTGAAATGCGCCTGGACCACCGGCACCACCACCAGCTGGGCCAGGCGCTCCATGGGCTGCAGGGTGAAGGCGGTATCGCTGCGGTTCCAGCAGCTGACCATGAGCTGGCCCTGGTAGTCGCTGTCGATCAGCCCGACCAGGTTGCCCAGCACGATGCCGTGCTTGTGCCCCAGGCCCGAGCGCGGAAGGATCAGCGCGGCATAGCCCGGGTCGCGCAGCCAGATGGCGATGCCGGTGGGCACCAGGTGCCACTGGTTGGGCCCCAGCTCGATGGGGCCGTCGATGCAGGCCCGCAGGTCCAGGCCGGCGCTGCCGGGCGTGGCGTAGGCGGGCAGCTGGTCCGCCATGCGCGGATCGAGGATCTTGACGTCGACTTTCATGCTTTTCAGGTCCGGGGCAGGCGGCGGGCGATTTCGGCGACGAGGGTGCGGGCCAGCTGCAGCTTGGGCGCGCGCGGCAGCTCCTGCGCGCCCTGCTCGTCCACCAGCAGCAACTGGTTGTCGTCCTGCCCGAAGGTGAGCGGGCCGATGTTGCCGGCCAGCAGCGGGATGCCCTTGCGTTCGCGCTTGGCCCTGGCGTGCGCCAGCAGGTCGTGGCTCTCGGCGGCGAAGCCCACGCAGAACAGCTCGCGGCGCTGGGCGCGTTCGCTGCGGGCGACGGTCGCCAGGATGTCCGGGTTCTCGGTGAAGGCCACCATCGGCGCCTGGCCGGTGCCGTCCTTCTTGATCTTCTGGCCGCTTTCGCTGGTGGGGCGCCAGTCGGCCACGGCGGCGGTGGCGATGAAGACGTCGGCGCGCGGCACCGCGGCCAGCGTCGCTTCCATCATCTGCCGGGCCGACTTCACGTCCACGCGCGCCACGCCGCGCGGCGTGGCCAGGTGCACCGGGCCGGCCACCAGCGTGACGTCGGCCCCGGCCTCGCGGGCGGCGCGGGCGATGGCGAATCCCATCTTGCCGGACGAGTGGTTGGTGATGCCGCGGATCGGGTCCAGCGCCTCGAAGGTCGGACCCGCCGTCACCACCACGCGCTTGCCGGCCAGCGCCTTGGGCTGCAGGAAGGCGACGATGTCCTCCAGCAGTTCGGCCGGCTCCAGCATGCGGCCGTCGCCGGTCTCGCCGCAGGCCTGGAAGCCGCTGCCCACGCCCAGGATGGTGGCGCCGTCGCTGGCCAGCTGCGCCATGTTGCGCTGGGTGGCGGGGTGCGCCCACATCTCGCGGTTCATCGCCGGGGCGATCAGCAGCGGCACGCGTTCGATCGGGCGGGCCAGGCACATCAGGCTGAGCAGCTCGTCGGCGCGGCCGTGCACCAGCCGGGCCAGGAAGTCCGCGCTGCACGGCGCGATGACGATGGCGTCGGCCTCGCGCGAGAGGTGGATGTGCGGCATGTTGTTCGGCTCGCGCACGTCCCACTGCGAGGTGTAGACCGGCCGGCCGGAGAGCGCCTGCATCGTGACGGGCGTGATGAACTGCTCCGCCGCCTCGGTCATCACCACCTGCACGGTGGCACCCTCCTTGATGAAGGCACGGCACAACTCCGCGGCCTTGTAGCAGGCGATGCCGCCGGTCAGGCCCAGGACCAGGTGCTTGCCCTGCAGGTCGTTCATGCGGCGCAATGTAGCAGAGGGGTGTGCCGTCGCAGTCGTCGCTTGAGTGTTCAGGGCGATCCGCTGTCCAGGGCGGGCCGGCGGCCCGGGTACCCGTTCTCCGGGCCACGCTCGCGATGAAGAGGCCGCTGCCATTCGGGCGCCTTGGCTTGGACGTTCTTCCGTCGCGCAGAAGTGTCCAGGGCCCGCGAATGGTCCCTCCGACCGGGCACCCGAACCACCGACCCACAGGCAGCGCGGGGGCTCCTCGCTTGATCAAGCACTTCGCCTTTGAGGTCGACGGTTCGGGTGGCCGGGATCGGCTCCATTCGCGCCCCCTGTTCAGTCGATCCGTATGGGCGTGCTTCGAAGCCGCGTCGCTCGAACAGCGATGGCCTCTTCATCGCGAGGGCGGGCCGGAGCCCGGCCACCCGGACCGGCGGCCTCTCCCTGGACAGCCGATCACCCTGGACCAACCACACCGCCCTGCCGTGCACACCGAATCACTCCCCAAAGCACCGACGTCAAACACGGTGTGGCGCATCCGCCCCGACACCGTGCCCAACCCCCGATTCCACTGGCGGCCGCCACTACCTGAACGTATAGAATCTCGCTTTACCACCTCCTCCCGGAAGCCCGGCCTTCCGGAACGACATGACCAAATTCGTCTTCGTCACCGGCGGTGTGGTGTCCTCCCTGGGCAAGGGAATCGCCTCAGCCTCCCTCGCTGCGATCCTGGAATCGCGGGGCCTCAAAGTCACCCTCATCAAGCTCGACCCGTACATCAACGTCGACCCGGGCACGATGTCGCCGTTCCAGCACGGCGAGGTGTTCGTCACCGACGACGGCGCCGAGACCGACCTGGACCTGGGCCACTACGAACGCTTCGTGACCACCCGCATGGGCAAGGTCAACAACTTCACCACCGGCAAGATCTACCAGTCGGTGCTGGAGAAGGAACGCCGGGGCGACTACCTGGGCAAGACCGTGCAGGTCATCCCGCACGTCACCAACGAGATCCAGGAATTCATCAAGCGCGGCGCCCGCGTGGGCGAGCCGAACGCGGCCGACGTGGCCATCGTGGAGATCGGCGGCACCGTGGGCGACATCGAGTCCCTGCCCTTCCTGGAAGCGGCCCGCCAGATGAGCCTGCGCATGGGCGCCAACCAGGCGGCCTTCGTGCACCTGACCTACGTGCCCTGGATCGCGGCCGCCGGCGAGCTCAAGACCAAGCCCACCCAGCACACCGTGCAGAAGCTGCGCGAGATCGGCATCCAGGCCGACGCGCTGCTGTGCCGCGCCGACCGCAAGATCCCGGAAGAAGAACGCGCCAAGATCTCGCTGTTCACCAACGTCGCCGAATGGGGCGTGATCTCCATGTGGGACGTGAACACCATCTACAAGGTGCCGCGCATGCTGCACGAGCAGGGCCTGGACGGCCTGATCTGCGACAAGCTGCGCCTGAACACCCCGCCGGCCAACCTCAAGCGCTGGGACGAGCTGGTTTACGAGACCGAGCATCCGCAGGGCGAGGTCACCATCGCCATGGTGGGCAAGTACGTCGACCTGTCCGACAGCTACAAGTCGCTCAACGAGGCGCTGCGCCACGCCGGCATGAAGAACCACGTGCGGGTGAAGATCGAGTACGTGGACTCCGAGACGCTCAACCCCGAGAGCGTGCGCCAGCTGGCCAAGTTCGACGCGGTGCTGGTGCCCGGCGGTTTCGGCAAGCGCGGCATCGAGGGCAAGATCGAGGCCGCCCGCTTCGCCCGCGAGAACAAGCTGCCCTACCTGGGCATCTGCCTGGGCATGCAGGTTGCCACCATCGAGTACGCCCGCCACGTGGCGGGCCTCAAGGACGCCAACAGCACCGAGTTCGAGCCCGAGACGCCGAACCCGGTCATCGCGCTCATCACCGAATGGCAGAACGCGGACGGCAGCATCAGCAAGCGCGATGCGAACTCCGACCTGGGCGGCACCATGCGCCTGGGCGCGCAGAGCTCCGACGTCGCCAAGGGCACGCTGGCGCACCGCATCTACGGCGACGTGGTCAACGAGCGGCATCGCCACCGCTACGAGGCCAACGTCAACTACCTGGACCGGCTGCGCCAGTCCGGCCTGGTGATCTCCGCCCTCACCCAGCGCGAGCACCTCACCGAGATCGTGGAGCTGCCCCAGGACGCGCACCCCTGGTTCATGGGCGTGCAGTTCCACCCCGAGTTCAAGTCCACCCCCTGGGACGGACACCCCCTCTTCAACGCCTTCGTCAAGGCCGCCCTGGAACACCAGTCGTCGGCCGGCAAGAAACTCAAGGCGGTCGCCTGACATGAAACTCTGCGGCTTCGACGTGGGCCTGGACAGGCCCTTTTTCTTGATCGCGGGCCCGTGCGTGGTCGAGTCCGAGCAGCTCCAGATGGACGTGGCCGGCCAGCTCAAGGAGATCACCTCCTCGCTGGGCATCCCGTTCATCTTCAAGAGCAGCTACGACAAGGCCAACCGCTCCTCGGGCACCAGCTTCCGCGGCCCCGGCATGTCGCGCGGCCTGGAGATCCTGGCCCAGGTGAAGAAGCAGCTGGGCCTGCCCCTCATCACCGACGTGCACACCGAGGCCGAGGTGCCGCAGGTGGCCGGCGTGGTCGACGTCCTGCAGACGCCGGCCTTCCTGTGCCGCCAGACCGACTTCATCCGCGCCGTGGCGCAGTCGGGCAAGCCGGTCAACATCAAGAAAGGCCAGTTCCTCGCGCCGCACGACATGAAGAACGTCATCGACAAGGCCCGCGCCGCCGCGCGCGAGAAGGGCCTGCCCGAGGACAGCTTCATGGCCTGCGAACGCGGCGCGAGCTTCGGCTACAACAACCTGGTCTCCGACATGCGCTCGCTGGCCATCATGCGCGAGACGGGTGCGCCGGTGGTGTTCGACGCCACCCACTCGGTGCAGCTCCCCGGCGGCCAGGGCACCAGCTCCGGCGGCCAGCGCGAGATGGTGCCGGTGCTGGCCCGCGCCGCGGTGGCGGTGGGCGTTTCCGGCCTCTTCATGGAGACGCACCCGGACCCGGCCAAGGCCCTGTCCGACGGCCCCAACGCGGTGCCGCTCAAGCACATGAAGGCCCTGCTCGAGACGCTGGTGGCGCTCGACCGGGTGACCAAGAAGAACGCCTTCCTGGAAAACGAATTCAACGCCTGAGAACGGGAGACACCATGCCCAGCGCCTACATCATCGCCAACGTCACCGTCACCAACCCCGAGCAGTACGAGGCGTACAAGAAGCTCTCCACCGCGGCCTTCCAGGCCCACGGCGTGGAGGTCTGCGCACGCGGCGGCAAGGTCGAGGTGCTGGAGGGCGACTGGCAGCCCAACCGCGTGGTCATCCTCAAGTTTCCCAGCCTGGAGAAGGCCCGTGCCTTCTACGACTCCACCGAATACGAAGCCGCGAAGAAGGCGCGCGAGGGCGCAGCCGTGATGCGGATGGTCGTGGTGGAAGGTCTTTGAGACGAATCATCACCATCGAAGAAAAGAGAAATTCCAATGAGCGCCATCGTTGACATCGTCGGCCGCGAGATCCTGGACTCGCGCGGCAACCCCACCGTCGAATGCGACGTGCTGCTGGAGTCGGGCACCATGGGCCGCGCGGCCGTGCCCTCCGGCGCGTCCACCGGCTCGCGCGAGGCCATCGAGCTGCGCGACGGCGACAAGGGCCGCTACCTGGGCAAGGGCGTGCTCAAGGCGGTCGAGCACATCAACACCGAGATCTCCGAGTCCGTCCTGGGCCTGGACGCCTCCGAGCAGGCCTTCCTGGACAAGACGCTGATCGACCTGGACGGCACCGAGAACAAGAGCAAGCTGGGCGCCAACGCCATGCTGGCCGTGTCGATGGCCGTGGCCCGCGCCGCCGCCGAGGAATCCGGCCTGCCGCTGTACCGCTACTTCGGCGGCATGAACGGCTGCATGCTGCCGGTGCCGATGATGAACGTGGTCAACGGCGGCGCGCATGCCAACAACAACCTGGACCTGCAGGAGCTGATGATCATCCCCGTCGGGGCGCCCAGCTTCCGCGAGGCGATGCGCTACGGCGCCGAGGTGTTCCACGCGCTCAAGAAGATCCTGCACGACAAGGGCATGAGCGTGGCGGTGGGTGACGAGGGCGGCTTCGCGCCCAACGTGGAGAACCACGAAGCGGCCATCGGCATGATCCTGCAGGCCATCGAGGCGGCCGGCTACCAGCCCGGCGTGCAGATCGCGCTGGGCCTGGACTGCGCCGCCAGCGAGTTCCACAAGGAAGGCCTGTACGACCTGTCCGGTTCCGAAGGCAGGAAGCTCGCCGCCGGCGAGTGGATCGACACGCTGGAGTCGTGGGTGGGCAAGTACCCCATCATCAGCATCGAGGACGGCATGGGCGAAGGCGACTGGGACGGCTGGAAGCAGCTGACCGACCGCCTGGGCTCGCGCGTGCAGCTGGTGGGCGACGACCTGTTCGTCACCAACACCAGGATCCTGCAGGAAGGCATCGACAAGAAGATCGCCAACTCCATCCTGATCAAGATCAACCAGATCGGCACGCTGACCGAGACCTTCGCCGCCATCGAGATGGCCAAGCGCGCCAACTACACGGCGGTGATCAGCCACCGCTCGGGCGAGACCGAGGACAGCACCATCGCCGACATCGCGGTGGGCACCAACGCCGGGCAGATCAAGACCGGTTCGCTGTCGCGCTCGGACCGCATGGCCAAGTACAACCAGCTGCTGCGCATCGAGGAAGACCTGGGCGACGTCGCCCAGTACCCCGGCCGCCGCGCCTTCTACAACCTGCGCTGATCTAAAAATGTTGGCCCCCACGTTTGCGGCTTCGCCGCTGCTCTGCCCCCCGAGGGGGCCCAGGCCTCCTAGGGGCGGCCCGTCGGAGGCCTGATCATGGGCGCCCGCGTCGTCCCCATCCTGCTCGTCGCACTGCTCATGGTGGTCCATGGGCAGCTGTGGTTCGGGCGGGGCAGCGTGGGCAACGTGGGCGAGATGCAGCGCAAGCTCCAGCAGCAGCACGAGGCCAATGCGCAGGCCCAGCAGGCCAACGAGCGGCTGGCCGCCGAGGTGCGCGACCTCAAGGAAGGGCTGGAGATGGTCGAGGAGAAGGCGCGCGCCGAGCTGGGCATGGTCAAGCCCAACGAGATCTTCGTCAACGTCGTGACGCCCAAGTGAGGCGCGGCGCGGCGCCGCGGCCGGCGACGTGATGGCCGAATCCTTCTTCGCGCCCGCGTTCTCGCTCTGGGGCTCGCCCGTCACCTGGCTGGAGCTGGTGGCCGTGGTGCTGTCCCTGGCCATGGTGGGCTGCAACATCCGCGTCATCCACTGGGGCTGGCCGCTGGCCATCGCCTCCTCGCTGCTCTATTTCCTGCTGTTCTGGCGCAGCCGGCTGTACGGCGAGGCCTGGCTTCAGGTCTCCTTCGCCGTGGTGGCCTTCTGGGGCTGGTTCGAATGGCTGCGCGGCAAGGGCGCCGACGGCACGCCCTTGCGCGTGCACCGGCTCACGCGGCGCGGCTGGGCGCTGGTGCTGCTGGCGAGCGCCTTGTCCTGGCCGGCGCTGGGCTGGTTCCTGGACACCTACACCGACACCGACGTCCCCTGGTGGGACGCCTTCCCCACCGCGCTCAGCCTCGTGGGCCAGGCCCTGCTGGGGCGCAAGCTGATCGAGAACTGGGGCGTGTGGATCCTGGTGAACTCGGTCAGCATCGCCCTGTTCATGCACAAGGCGCTGTGGCTGACGGCGGGCCTCTATGCGGTGTTCATCGTGATGAGCGTGGTGGGCTGGCGCGCCTGGCGTGCCCGGATCGCGGCATGAAGATCGCCCTGCTCGGCGCCGAAAGCACCGGCAAGACCACCCTGTCGGAGGCGCTCGCGCAGCGCCTGCGCACGCGCGGCCACCGGGTCGAGACCGTCGGCGAGGTGCTGCGCGAATGGTGCGTGCGCGAAGGCCGCACGCCGCGCCCCGAGGAGCAGCTGCCGATCGCGCAGGAGCAGGAGCGCCGCGTCCACGCCGCTGCTGCCCGCGCCGACATCGTCATCGCCGACACCACCTCGCTGATGGTGGCGATCTACAGCGCCATGCTGTTCGACGACGGCACGCTGTACCACTTCGCGCTGGAGCGCCAGCGGGGCTACGACCTCACGCTGCTCACCGGCCTGGACCTCCCCTGGGTCGCCGATGGCCTGCAGCGGGATGGTCCGCACGTGCGAGAGCCGGTGGATGCGCTGGTGCGGGAAGCACTGGCGAAGGCGGGCGTGGCCTACCGCGTGGTGTACGGGACGGGCGAGGAGCGCGTGGGCAATGCGCTGGCGCCGGTGCTGGAGCTGCTGGGGGAACGCCCGGTTTCCGTCGGGGGCACGCGCTGGAAATGGGCCTGCGACAAGTGCAGCGACCCGGAATGCGAGCACCGGTTGTTCACGGGATTGAAGTAGCCTCGTTGCGGGGACAGAACACAGAGGCACAGAGGCACGGAGGAAAGAAGAGAGGTCGTAACGAAGGGATTCACTCCTCTGTGCCTCTGTGCCTCTGTGCCTCTGTGCTCTGTGCTCTGTGCTCTGTGCTCTGTTCTGCAATCCTCACTGCACCGCCGACGTCACCGGCGGCTGGTCTCCCGGCGAGGTGAACAGCTGCGCCGCATCGACCGCATCGAACCGGTACTGCGTTCCGCAGAAATCACAGCCCACCTCGATCTGCCCCTGCTCGGCGACGATGCCCTCGGCCTCCTCGCGCCCGAGCCCGCGGATCATCCCCGCCACGCGCTCGCGGCTGCAGGTGCAGGCAAAGCGCGGCGTCTGCGGCGGGAAGCGCAGCAGCTTCTCCTCCCAGAAGAGGCGCCGCAGCACCGTGTCCACGTCCAGCTCCAGCAACTCGTCGCGCGTGAGGCTGGCCGCCAGGATGGCGATGCGGTTGTAGTGCTCGTTCAGGCCGATCTCGTCCTCGTTGGCCTGGCTCACCATCGACCCTTCGAGGTTGCCCTCCCCCTGCACCGGCAGGCGCTGGATCAGCAGCCCCGCCGCGACCTTGGCGTCGGCCGCCAGCACCAGCGTGGTGTCCAGCTGCTCGGACTGCAGCATGTAGTGCTGCAGCACGTCGCTGAGCTTGGGCAGCTTCTCGCGCCGGTCGCCGTGCAGCGGCACCACGCCCTGGTAGGGCTGCTGGCCCGGGAACTTGTCGCGCGGGTCCAGCGTGATGGCGCAGCGGCCATGGTTGTGCGCATTGACCAGCTCGGGCAGCCGGTCGGTGATCTGCACGTCGCCCACCACCTTGGCCGTGGCGCGCACCGACAGGTCGTGCTGCACCTCGGCCACCGCCACCTTGACGGGGCCGTCGCCGAAGATCTGCAGCACCAGCGCGCCGTTGAACTTGATGTTGGACTGCATCAGCACGCCGGCGGCGGCCATCTCGCCCAGCAGCTCGGCCACGGGTGGCGGCCAGGCGCCGGTGGCGCTGTTGGCCTCGCGCCGGGCCAGGATCTCGGTCCAGGCGCCGGTCAGGCGCACCAGCGCGCCGCGCACCGGCAGGCCGTCGAAAAGGAACTTGTGGAGCTCGGACATCGGAAAAGGCTGGCCCAAAGCTTCGACAGATGGCGGTCAGTCGATCTTCTTCAAGCCCTTGCCGTAGCGGCGCGAGTTCTCCACGTAGTGCTCGGCGCTTTCCGTCAACTTCTTCGCGGCCGCCTCGTCCAGCGTCCGGATGACCTTGGCGGGCGCGCCGACGATGAGCGAGTTGTCGGGGAACTCCTTGCCCTCGGTGATCACGGCGCCCGCGCCCACGATGCAATTGCGCCCGATGCGCGCGCCGTTGAGGATCACCGCCTGGATGCCGACCAGCGTGTTGTCGCCGATGGTGCAGCCGTGCAGCATGACCTGGTGGCCCACCGTGACGTCGCGCCCGATGGTCAGCGGTTTGCCCGCGTCGGCGTGCAGCACGGACAGGTCCTGGATGTTGGTGTTGGCGCCTATGCGGATGGTCTCGGTGTCGCCGCGGATCACCGCGCCGAACCACACGCTGGCGTTGTCGGCCAGTTCCACCGCGCCGATCACCTGCGCGGTTTCGGCCACCCAGGCGCCCTGGCCGAGCTTGGGGGAAGTGCCGTCGAGTTCATAGAGGGCCATGGACAATACCGGTGAATGATGACCGTGGGATTTTAGGGATGACCCTGAGGGTCCGAGCCTTGCAGGCCTTGTGCGCCGTTTCGCCGCAGGACAAGGTGGCGCTGGCACAGGCGTTGTTCCGGGAGGCAGCGGGCCTTCCGGTCGAGTCCGAACGGCCCGCCGCGGCCGCGCCGGTGCCCGGCCGCCCGGACCGGCCGCTGCTGGTCCATCCGGCCCGGGTGCCGCGCCGCTCGCCCACCAGGCCCGAAGGCCTGGCGGCCCTGCTGCACGCCATCGCGCACATCGAGTTCAACGCGATCAACCTCGCGCTGGACGCCGCCTGGCGCTTCGACGGCATGCCGCGCGAGTTCCACCTCGACTGGCTGCGTGTCGCGGCCGAGGAGGCCTTCCATTTCACCCTGCTGGCCGAGCACCTCGCGTCGCTGGGCCACGCCTACGGCGACTTCGCGGCGCACGACAACCTCTGGCAGATGTGCGAGAAGACCGCCGACGACGTGGTGGCCCGCATGGCCCTGGTGCCGCGCACGCTGGAGGCGCGCGGGCTGGACGCGACGCCGCAGATCCAGTCCAAGCTGCGCCAGGCGCGCACGCCGGCGGCGCTGCGCTCGGTGGAGATCCTGGACGTGATCCTGCGCGACGAGGTCGGCCACGTGGCCGTCGGCAACCACTGGTACCGCTGGCTGTGCGCCCGCGAGGGCCTGGAGCCCGTCGCCCACTACGGCGCGCTGGTGGAGCGGTACGCCGCGCCGCGGCTGATGCCGCCCTTCAACGACGGCGCGCGCCGGAAGGCCGGCTTCTCGGAGGACGAGCTGGCCTGGCTCAGGGCGCAGGTGCCCTAGGCGGCGCGGGCAGCAGCCGGAAGGCCAGGGCCGCGCCCGCCAGCAGCACGCCGATGGCGCCGAGCACCGCTTCGTAGGTGTCCAGGCCGAGCCCGGGCGCGGCCTGCGCCACCAGGCCGGTGAGCCACTGCATCAGCGCCACGCCCAGGAACATCGCCATGGTGAAGATGGCCATGGCCCGGCCCGTCATGCGGGACGGATAGGCCGCGCGCACGTCGGCGTACTGCAGCACGATGTAGCCGGCCACCAGGCTCATCACCGTGCTCACCCCCACGTCGAAGGCCGCATGGCGGCTGAACGCCATGGCCAGGTACATGGCCGCGACCGCCAGCGTGCCGACGAGGATCCACAGGCGCCGGCTGCGGTCGCCGGGGTCGAGGCGGCCGAACAGCGGCGGCCCGAACATGCCGACGATGGAGACCAGCAGCACCACGTTGCCCGTCTGCACCAGGCTGAAACCGTGCCGCTCCACCAGCAGCGGCCCCAGCCAGAGGCCGCGCAGCGCCAGGAACGAGCCGTAGGTGAAGGTGGCCAGCGCCAGGATGCCCCAGGTGTGCCGCAGCGCGAACAGCTCGCCGTAGCCGCGCAGCGCGGCCAGCGGTCCCACCGGCGCCGCGCGGTCGTGCGGCGGCTGCGGCGCTTCCTTCACCAGCAGCAGGATGGCGAACCAGGCGGCCACGGCCAGCACCGCCAGCACCACGAAGGCGGCGCGCCAGGAGGCCTGCTCGACCACCCAGGCCAGCGGCGTGCCGGTGACCAGCAGGCCGACCGAGCCCAAGCCCAGCGCGGCGCCCGACACGGCCGCGAACTGCTCCCCCGGGAAGCGCCGCGCGATGAAGACGGTGCAGGCCAGGAAGGCCGGCGCGCAGCCGATGCCGATGACGAACTGGGCGAACAGCAGCGAGCCGAACCCGTCCGACGTCGCCGCGATCAGCGCACCGACGACGGTGAGCGGGAACACCGCCAGCACCGTGCGGCGCGGCCCCCAGACGTCCAGGCCCATGCCCATGAAAAGCTGCAGCCCGCCGAAGGCCAGGTGGAAGGCGCCCGCGAACAGGCCCAGCTGCTGCGGCGCCAGCCCCAGTTCGCGCTGCAGCGGCGGCGCCAGGATGGCGGCCACCGTGCGGAAGGCCTGGCTGAGCGCGAAGCCGCAGATCAGCGCCAGCAGCATGGCCCAGGCCGTGCGGACGGCCGGCGGCGAAGAAGAGGTCGATGCCAAGGTGAGGCCGCGTCAGTCCACGGCCTCGGCCCCGCCGAGCAGCGCCACGAAGCGGTCCGTGCCGATGTTGCCGCCGGACAGCGTCACGCCCACTCGCAGGCCGCGGAAGCGCTCGCCGTGGTGCATCAGCGCCGCCAGCGCGCAGGCGCCGGACGGCTCCAGCACCACCTTGAGCCGCTCGAAGGCGAAGCGCATCGCCTCCACCACCACCGGGTCGGGGACGGTGAGCACGTCTTCCACCAGGGCCTGGATCACCTCGAAAGTGTGGCGGCCGACCGCCTGCGTCTGCTGGCCGTCGCAGATGGTGCGCGGCACGTCGATGCTGACGATGCGCCCTGCGCGCAGCGATTGGCGCATGTCGTCGCCGCGCTCCGGCTCGGCGCCGAACAGTCGGATGCCCGGCAGCAGGTGGCGGGCCGCCACCGCGCAGCCCGAGAGGAAGCCGCCGCCGCCGGCGCAGACGATCAGCGCATCGAGCGCGCCCACGTCCTGCACCAGCTCCAGCGCCGCCGTGCCCTGCCCCGCCATCACGCGCAGGTCGTCGAAGGGCGGGATCAGGTTGGCGCCCTGCTCCTCGACCAGGCGCGCGGCGATCGCGGCGCGGTCCTCGCGGTAGCGGTCGTACACCACCACCTGCGCGCCGTAGCCGCGCGTGGCTTCCAGCTTGAGGGCCGGTGCGTCATGGGGCATGACGATGGTGGCGCGGCAGCCGTGCAGACGCGCCGCCAGCGCCACCGCCTGCGCGTGGTTGCCGGAGGAAAACGCCACCACGCCGCGCGCGCGCTCCTCGTCGGACAGCACGTTGACCGCGTTGTAGCCGCCGCGGAACTTGAAGGCGCCCATGCGCTGCAGGTTCTCGGCCTTGAGGAAGGCCTGCGCGCCCAGCAGGTCGTCCAGCGTGCGGGAGGTCAGCACCGGCGTGCGGTGGGCCACGCCCTGCAGGCGCCGGGCGGCGGCCTCGACGTCAGCGAACTGCAGCATCACTCGGCCCGGATGTTGGCCGCGCGGATGATGCGGGCGTTGTTGTCCGACTCGGTGGCGATCTGGCGTGCGAAATCCGCGGCGCTGCCGCCGGTGGGCACGTTGTCGCTGGCCACCAGTCGGGCGCGCAGGTCGGGATTCGCCAGTGCCCTGTTCACTTCGGCGTTGACCCGTTCGATCACCGCCGGCGGCGTGCCGGCTGGCGCGAACAGGCCGAACAGCGAGGTCAGGTTGGCCGCGGCGAAGCCCAGCTCCGCCAGCGTCGGCGCATTCGGGAAGGCCTCGAGCCGCGCGGGCGCGCCCACGGCCAGCACGCGCAGCTTTCCGGCCTTCACGTGCTGGGCCACGGCGGGGCCGGCATTGACCGACAGCACCTCGAACTGGCCGCTGAGCGCGTCGGTGATCTGCTGGCCGCCGCCCTTGTACGGGATGTGGGTGATGTCCACCCTGGCGCCGGCCTTGAGCTGCTCCAGCATCACGTGGCCGAGCGAGGCCGGGCCGGACGTCGCCCAGCGCACGCTGCCGGGTTTCGCGCGGGACGCGGCCAGCAGCTCCTGCAGGTCCCTGGCCGGCGTGGCGCTGGTGGCCAGAAGCAGCACCGGCGAGTACATCACGCTCACCACCGGCAGGAGGTCGCGGGCCGGATCGAAGGGCGACTTGCCCAGGTGCGGGTTGAGCGCCACCGGGCTGATCGCCGCGAAGCCGAAGCTGTGCCCGTCGCCGGACTTGGCCACGGCGTCCAGGCCGATGCTGCCGCTGGCGCCGGCCTTGTTCTCGATCACCACCGGCTGGCCCAGCGAGGCCGCCATGCGCTCGCCCAGCGCCCGCGCGACCACGTCGCTCACGCCGCCGGGCGGGTACGCGACCACGATGCGCACCGGGCGCGACGGCCAGGCGGCCTGCGCATGCGAGAGCGGGAGGGCGAAGGCGGACAGCGCGGCGACGGCGCTGCGGCGGGTGAGGCGGAAACCTGGCATGGGAAGACGGAAGGGCGAGAGAGAGAGGGGGAAGCGCCCGAGGTTATCTCAGGCGCGCGGATGGTGCTGCGAGTGCAGCAGGCGCAGCCGCTCGCGCGCGACGTGGGTGTAGATGGTGGTGGTGGAGATGTCCGCATGCCCCAGCAGCATCTGCACCGCCCGCAGGTCCGCGCCGTGGTTGAGCAGGTGGGTGGCGAAGGCATGGCGCAGCGTGTGCGGCGACAGCGGCGCGGTGATGCCCGCCAGGCCCGCGTACTTGCGCACCAGCACCCAGAACATCGCCCTCGTCATGCCGTGGCCGCGGGCGGTGACGAACAGGTCCTCGCTCTGCTGGCCGTCCAGGATGGCGGGGCGCGCCTGTCCCATGTAGCGCACGATCCAGTCGCGCGCCACCTGCCCGAAAGGCACCAGCCTCTCCTTGCCGCCCTTGCCCATCACCCGCACCACGTGGTCGGCCATGCTCAGGTGGATCACCTTGAGCGTGACCAGCTCGCTCACGCGCAGGCCGCTGGCGTAGATCAGCTCCAGCATGGTGCGGTCGCGCAGGCCCAGCGGCGCGTCCACGTCCGGCGCGGCGAGCAGGGCCTCGACCTGCGGCTCGGTGAGCGTCTTGGGCATGCGCGGCGTGCGCTTGGCCGGCTCCAGCTGCAGCGTGGGGTCGGCGGTGATGCGGCGCTCGCGCAGCGCCCAGCGGAAGTAGCGCTTGAACACGGTCAGGCGCCGGTTGGCGGTGCTGGTCTTGGTGGCCGAATGCCTGGCGGCGAAGTAGGCCTGCAGGTCCTCCTTGCCGGTCTGGTCGAGGTCCGCGCCGTTGCGCGCCTGCAGCCAGCGGGCATAGAGCGTCAGGTCGCGCCGGTACGCCGCCAGCGTGTTGCGCGACAGCCCTTCCTCGAGCCACAGGGCATCGATGAAGTCGTCGATGCAAGCGAACAAGCCGCCCGGGGGCGGCTTGTTCTTCCCGAGGGCAGGCGCGGGCGCCATGCGGGCCCGGTCGTCAGTCCAGCTTCAGCTTCGCGCTGTCGACCACCTTCTTGTACACGTCGAATTCGGCCTTGATCTGCTGGCCGAACTGCTCGGGCGTGTTGGCGACGATCAGCGAACCGGTTTCCTCGATGCGCTTGCGCACGGCCGGGTCCTGCAGCGCCTTGACGGCGGCGGCGTTGACCTTGTCGACCACCTCCTTGGGCAGCCCCTTGGGCCCGTAGATGCCGTAGTAGGCCATGCGGTTGACGGGCTCCAGGCCCACTTCCTTGAAGGTGGGCACGTTGGGCAGCTCCTTCAGGCGCTGCGGCGCGGCCACCACGATGGGCACCAGGCGGCCGTCCTTGATGAAGGGCAATGCCGAGGGCAGGTTGTCGAAGATCATCGGCACCTGGCCGGAGACGGTGTCGTTCAGGGCCGGGCCGGCGCCGCGGTACGGGATGTGGGTGACGAAGGTGCCCGAGAGGCCCTTGTACAGCTCCATCTGCAGGTGGCCGATGCCGCCGGTGCCCGAGGAGGCATAAGAGAACTTGCCCGGGCTCTTCTTGAGCACCTCGACGAACGACTTGTAGTCCTTGGCCGGGAAGCTGGGGTGCACCGCGATGATGTTGGGCGTCGCCGCGATGTTGATGATGGGCGAGAAGTCCGTCGTCGGGTTGTAGGCGATCTTGGGGTTGATCGCGGGGTTGGCCGCGGTGGTGGACACGGTGGCCACGCCCAGCGAGTAGCCGTCCGGGGTGGCACGCGCCGTCTCGGTGGCGCCGATCACGCCGCCGCCGCCGGCCTTGTTCTCCACGATCACGTTCTGGCCCAGGTTCTTGCCCAGGGGCTCGGAGATCACGCGGGCGATGATGTCGGTGGTGCCGCCCGGGGCGAACGGAACGGTCAGCTTGACGGGCTTGTTCGGATATCCCTGGGCCAGCGCGGGGCCGGCAGTGGCGGCCAGCACGGCGGTGGCAAGAGCGATCCAGTCACGTCGTTGCATTCGAACTCTCCTTGTAGATGCGTCAGCTTTGAACTGCGCATCGTACCCAACCCCGCAGCACGCATGCTTGTGGATTACACCCAAGGGTCAACCCGCAACGGGCTATGCTCGTCCGGTGGAGTTCGCCCGCCTTCTGTTTCCCGACTTCTCGCTGATCGCCATCGGCTACCTGATCTGCCGCTACACCGCCCTCGATCGCGCGGTCTGGGAACAGGTCGAGACCCTCGTCTACTACGTCCTCTTTCCGGTGCTGCTGTTCCAGTCCATCGTGCGCGCGCCGCTGGACCTGGACGCGGCGTCCGGCCTGATCGGCGCCGGCCTGCTGCTCGGGATTGCCGGCATCGGCATGGCCTACCTGCTGCCGCACGTCCCGGGCCTGGGCACGCGCCTGGACCGGCGCGAGCACGCGGCCGCCGCGCAGGTCGCCTTCCGCTTCAACTCCTTCATCGGCCTGGCGCTCGCCGAGCGGCTGGCCGGCCCGCAGGGCCTGCAGCTGATCGCGGTGCTGATCGGCGTGTGCGTGCCGCTGCTCAACATCGGGGCGGTGTGGCCGATGGCGCGCCATGCGGGCACCGGCTTCGTGGCGGCGCTGGTGCGCAACCCGCTGATCGTGGCCACCGCCGCGGCCCTGGCGTGCAACCTCGCCGGGCTGACGGTGCCGGTCTGGCTGGAGCCCACCGTCAACCGCATCGGCGGCAGTTCGCTGGCCCTGGGCCTGATGGCCGCGGGCGCGGGCATGCAGTTCGGCAGCCTGGCGCGGTCGCGCGTGCTCACGGTGTCGGTGCTCGCGATCCGGCATGCGCTGCTGCCGCTGGTGGCCGCGGCGCTGGTGTGGCTGTTCCGGCTGGACGCGGCGCAGGCCGTGGTGCTGCTGGCTTTCTCCGCCCTGCCCACCGCGTCCAGCTGCTACGTGCTGGCCTCGCGCATGGGCTACAACGGCTCGTACGTGGCGGGGCTCGTGACGCTGTCCACGCTGCTGGGCGTGCCCAGCCTGACGTTCGCGCTGGGCGTGCTGCGCTAACCTTGGCCGTCATTCCCGCGGAGGCGGGAATCCAGTGCGTCCGCCTTCGCGGACTGCCGCAAGCCCCGGGTCCCCGCCTTCGGGGGGATGACCGGCGAGGGCCCAGTCCACGTGCTCGCGCACGATGGCGCTCGGGTGTTCCGTCAAAGCCTGCAGCGCCGCACGCAGCTGCGCATCGTCCTCCACCCGCAACGCATTCCCCGCCGCCACCGCCACGTTGCGCAGCCAGCGCTCGTGGCCGATGCGGCGGATCGCGCTGCCTTCCGTGCGGCGCAGGAACTCCTGCTCGCTCCAGCCCAGCAGCCCGGCCAGGGCCGCGCCCGCCAGCCCGGGCCGCTCGTCGAAGTCCGGCAGCGGGCTGCGGCCCGCGTACTTGTTCCAGGGGCAGACCAGCTGGCAGTCGTCGCAGCCGTAGATGCGGTTGCCCATGAGCGGGCGCAGCTCCAGCGGGATCGGGCCCGCGTGCTCGATGGTCAGGTAGGAAATGCAGCGGCGTGCATCCAGCCGCTGCTCGCCCACGATGGCGCCCGTGGGGCAGATGTCGATGCACGCGCGGCAGGTGCCGCAATGCGCCGTCACCGGCTCGCTGGCCGGCAGCGCCAGGTCGACGTAGATCTCGCCCAGGAAGTACATGGAGCCGGCCTCGCGGCTGAGGATCAGCGTGTGCTTGCCGCGCCAGCCCTGGCCGCTGCGCGCCGCCAGTTCCGCCTCCAGCACCGGCGCCGAGTCGGTGAAGGCGCGGTGGCCGAAGGGGCCGATCTCCTGCGCGATGCGCTCGCCCAGCTTCTGCAGCCGGTTGCGCATCACCTTGTGGTAGTCGCGGCCGCGGGCGTAGAGCGACACGGCGCCTTCGCGCGGGCGGTGCAGGCGATCCCATTCGATGGCCTGCCAGCCCTCGGGCGTCGCTGTCGGCAGATAGTCCATCCGGGCCGTTATGACCGAGAGCGTTCCGGGAACCAATTCGGCCGGCCGGGCTCGCTTCAATCCGTGGGCCTGCATGTACGCCATCTCGCCGTGAAAGCCTTGCGCCAGCCACTGCAGCAGGCCCGGTTCGGCCGACGACAGGTCCACGCCGGCCACGCCGATTTGGGAGAATCCGAGCTCGCGGCCCCACTGGCCGATGGCTGCCACCAGCGAAGGACCGTCGATCTGACCGCACAACCGAGTCACCCGCCGATTGTAGGAACCGGCCCCCGGGCCGACGGCGCCGTCCTGCGCTGGGCCAGCGAGGACGACACCCGGGCCTTTGCCGACCACCTGGCGGGCCGCCCCGCCCTCGGCCGCGCCTTCATCGAACTGCATGGCGACCTGGGCGCCGGCAAGACCACCTTCGTGCGCCACCTGCTGCGCGCCCTGGGCGTCACCGGCCGCATCAAGAGCCCGACCTACACCCTGGTCGAGCCGCACGAAGCCCCGGCCTTCCCGGTCTGGCACTTCGACTTCTACCGCTTCGACGACCCGCGCGAGTGGGAGGACGCGGGCTTTCGCGACATCTTCGACCAGCCCGGCCTCAAGCTCGCCGAGTGGCCGGAAAAAGCCGCCGGCCTGCTGCCGCCGGCCGACCTGGCCCTGCACATCGAGGCGCTGCCGGACGGCTCGCGCCACGTTCGCGTCGACGCCGGCACCGCCGCGGGCCGGGAGCTGGCCGCATGAAGCGCCGCGGGCTCCTGAAGGGCGGCTCGCTGGTGCTGCTGCTGGGCGCGGCGCAGATCGCGCGGGGCGCCACCATCGTGGCGGTGCGCGTGTGGCCGGCGCCGGACTACTCGCGCGTCACCATCGAGTCGGACGCGCGGCTCACCTCCAGGCAGATCGTGGTCACCAGCCCGCCGCGGCTGGCCGTGGACATCGAGGGCATCGACCTGGACCCGGCCCTGCGCGAGCTGGTGGCCAAGGTGCAGGCCGACGACCCCTACATCGCCGGCATCCGCGTCGGCCAGAACGCGCCCGGCGTGGTGCGGCTGGTGATCGACCTCAAGCAGCAGGCGCTGCCCCAGGTGTTCACGCTGCCGCCGGTGGCGGCCTACCAGCACCGGCTGGTGCTGGACCTGCACCCCATGCAGCCGGCCGACCCGCTGGAGGAACTGATCTCGCAGCGGATGAAGGACAGCGGCGCGGCCACCGGGCCGGCCACGGCGCCCGACCCGCTCGACGACCTGATCGCGCGGCAGTACGGCGGCCGCCCGCGTGGCGACGCGAGGCCCGGCGGCCCGCCCGCGCCGGCCTCCAAGACCGACCGGCTGATCATCATCGCGCTGGATCCCGGCCACGGCGGCGAGGACCCCGGCGCCGTTGGCCCGGCCGGCACGCGCGAGAAGGACGTGGTGCTGCAGGTGGCCCACCGCCTGCGCGACCGCATCAACGCGACCAGCGTCAACGGCAACCCGATGCGCGCCTTCCTCACCCGCGACGGCGACTTCTTCGTGCCCCTGCACGTGCGCGTGCAGAAGGCGCGGCGCGTGCAGGCCGACCTCTTCGTCAGCATCCACGCCGACGCCTTCATCACGCCCACCGCGCGCGGCGCCAGCGTGTTCGCGCTGAGCCAGAACGGCGCTTCCAGCTCGGCGGCGCGCTGGATGGCCGACAAGGAGAATCGCGCCGACCTGGTGGGCGGCGTGAACGTGCGGGCACAGGACCAGCACGTGGCGCGCGCCCTGCTGGACATGAGCACCACGGCCCAGATCAACGACAGCCTGAAGCTCGGCGGCGCGCTGCTGGGCGAGATCGGCAACGTGGGCCGGCTGCACAAGCGCAACGTCGAGCAGGCCGGCTTCGCGGTGCTCAAGGCCCCCGACATCCCCAGCGTGCTGGTGGAAACCGCCTTCATCAGCAACCCCGAAGAGGAAACCAAGCTGCGCAGCGTGGCCTACCAGGAAGACCTGGCCGATGCGCTGATGCGGGGCATCACCCGCTACTTCGCCGCCAATCCACCGCTGGCCCGCAACCGTCCCGTCTGACGCACCGGGGCGTGCGCGCGCTGTCACCAGCCCACGGGGGGTGCCGACGCCCCCTGTCTGGGCCCTCCTACAGTCCGCTGACGGGCTGCTTCCCACAATTCAACGCACAGGCAGGCCGCGCCTTCCGCGGTCGTCAAGATGAAGGTGAACGGTATGAAGACCAAGTTCCTCGCGGCCATCGCCGCTGTGACTGTGATGACGCTGACCGGCTGCGGCTCCATGGACCGCCAGACCGCAGGCACGCTGGGCGGCGCCGCGGTGGGTGGCGTGGTCGGCAACTCCGTCTTCGGCGGCCCGCTGGGCACGCTGGGCGGCGCGGCCGCCGGCGGCTACATCGGCAACAAGGCCACGGAACCCAATCGGTAATCCCTAGATCGGGTAGATCAGCGAGTTGAGGACCATCTCGCTGTCGTAGATGCAGCGCCGGCTGCGAAGGCGCAGGCCGTCCGCGGTGCGGACGATCTCGTCGATGTAGCGGCCGACGTTGTAGACCTCGCTCGCATCCCCCGGCCGGGTGCGGAACACCGCGTAATGGGACTGGGCCCGAACCAGGCCCCCCTCATCGCCCACCTGCGCGGGCAGCACCCTGGCCGGGCCCACCACGTGGCGCGTGTAGTACGGCCGGTGGTAGATGGTCTGGGTGACGCCGTAGACCCGGTCCTTCATCATCCCGCGGCTCTCCAGCGCGATCAGCGACAGCGGCAGGCCGCGGTCGAAGTTCTCGCGTGACTGCACGACGTAGCGGCCGTCCTCGACGAAGAACTCCGGCCACTCGTCGAAGCGCTTGTCGTCCAGGGCCGCGGCGTAGGCGGCATTGAGCTGGTCGACCTGCCATTGCAGGTACAGGGTTTCGACGAACCCCGCCGGCGCGGTGGGCACTTCGTTCATACGCCCATCACCTTGCGCCAGTAGGCGTACATGCTGCGGATCAGCGTCTCGGTGACCATGTGCTCGCTGCCGCCGGTGCCGGTGCCGCCCAGCTCGCACAGCGTGTTGCCGTCCTCGCCCCACTGGCGAAAGCCGTCCTGGCTGAACTCGATCACCTCGCCGTCGTCGGCACTCACGAAGCCCGCGGGGCCGAACAGGTTGGCCTGGCGCAGGCGCCGCTGCGTCATCTCGGGCGTGTCGTCGGCGAAGCCGAAATGCGTCCACACGAAATCGAATTCGCCCTCGCCGCGCGGCACGATGTGTCGAGTGGAAAGCGAGTTGACCTGCTGCTGGATGATCAGGCTGGGGAACAGCGTGATCATGGTGACGGTGGGCATGATCTCGGTGCCGGGGTTGGACGGGTCGGGCACTTTCCACCAGGGCTCGGGCACCACGTCCAGCAGGCGCGCGTCGTTCAGCACCATGTTGGCCTTGAACGAGGTCACGCCCTCGGTCACGGTCTTGTTCTCGCCGCCGTCGTTGCGGCGCGAGACCATCACGGCGTGGCGGCCGTGTCCGTCCATCACCATGCGGCTCTTCTGGTCGGCGCGCCAGAGCCCGAAGGTGACGAACCAGGTGTGGAGCAGGCCCGGGTGGTACGGGTCCTTGATGTTCTCCATCATCAGCTTCCAGTTGCCCGGGATGCGCTGGCGGTTGTAGCCCAGCAGCGTGAGCGGGCGGCCCTTGAAGATGCGGTCCAGCCAGGGAAGGATGTTCGGGCCCAGGTAGTCGGCCAGCGGCTCGGCTTCGTCGCTGAAGGTGGCGAACACCAGGCCGTGCAGCACCGCCACCCGCAGCCGGGTCAGGCCGTTGGCCTTGAGGTCGAAGTCCGCGGGCATGCCGCCCTGCACGCAGGGTGAACCGTCGGCCTCGGCTGCCTTCACGCCGTCCTTGAAAGGCAGCCCGGCCAGCTCGCCGTTGAGCTTGTAGGTCCACTGGTGGTAGGGGCAGACGAAGCTGCGCGCGTTGCCGTGCGGCTGCTGGCAGAACCGCACGCCGCGGTGGGCGCAGCGGTTCTCGACCACGCGGATGCCGGGATCGGTGCCGCGGTCCTTGGGCGCGACGCGGTCGCGCACCATGATGACCTGCCGCTCGCCGATCGAGGTGAGGCGGTAGTCGCCGATGTTGGGGATCTCGACTTCCAGGCCGACGTAGCTCCAGTGCGGGCCGTAGAAGATCTTGTCCAGCTCCTGCCGGTACAGCTGGGCGTCGGTGTAGGCCCAGAAGGGCACGCGGCTGGACTCGGGGCGGGTCCAGCGCGAGAGGGTCTCGGGAGCGTTCATGGCGGCGGCCTCCTGCATCAGCCCCGTCATTCCCGCGGAGGCGGGAATCCAGTGCGTCCGCTTCAGCGGACTTCAGGAAGCCCTGGATCCCCGCCTCCGCGGGGATGACGGCATGGAATGATAAGCGTACTTATCGTTGAGCCGCGCGCACCCGGCCTAGTTCCTGGCCTTGAACTCCGCGATCGCCTTGGCCAGGTCGCGGTACTCCTCGCAGTCCTTGTTGCCGCAAATTTTTTCCAGCTCGGCCAGGTGCTTCTCGGCTTCCGCGGGCTTGCGCTCCATCAGGTAGGCCTCGCCGATGTACTCGTGCGCGCCCTTGTGCTGCGGGTCCAGCCGCAGTGCGGCCTGGTAGTGGCCGATGGCCTTCAGCACGTCGGGACTGGCGCGCTTGCGGTACGAGTAGCCCAGCAGGTTCTGCACGTCGGCATTGCGCGGCTCCTCGCGCGCGGCTGCGTTGAGTTCGCGCAGCGCGGTATTCCAGTCCTTCGCGTCGATGGACTTGCGGGCCTTGGCCAGCCGTTCGGCGGCGGTGGGCGCGGCCGCGCTGGGGTTGCTGCCGGGCGTGTCGGCAGCCTGCGCAGCGAGGGCCGCGGCGGCGATGGCCAGGGCGGCCAGGACGGGAACGAGCTTCATCGAAAGATCCTCCGGAACAAAGGGTGACGCAGATACGCCGCCTGCAGGGCTTCGGATGCAGGCCCGCCGAACCCGGGCCGGCCCGGCCGCGATCATCAGGTCACCGGCGTGAGCTTGGCCACCGCCAGCGCCAGCCACTTGACGCCGTGGCGCGAGAACTTCACCTGCGCCCGCGCGTCGTCGCCCTGCCCTTCGATGGACAGCACCGTGCCTTCGCCGAACTTGGTGTGGAACACCTGCAGCCCCGCCCGCAGCCCGTGCGAAGGCGCCGCCTTCTGCACCGGCACCGGCGCGCTGGCGAACTTGTCGGCGTTCCAGCCGCCGGCCCCGCTGCCACCGCCCCCGCCCGAAGGCCGCGTCGAGGCATAACCGGCACCGAAGCCGAAGGCGGAGCCGCCGAAGCTCTGGTTCTTGGGCGTCAGCCACTTGAGCGCGTGCTCGGGCAGCTCGTCAAAGAAGCGGCTGCGCACGTTGTAGCGGGTCTGGCCGTGCAGCAATCGGGTCTGCGAATGGCTCAGGTACAGGCGCTTGCGCGCCCGCGTGATCGCCACGTACATCAGCCGGCGCTCCTCCTCCAGGCCGTCGAGGTCGGCCATGGAGCGCTCGCTGGGGAACAGCCCCTCTTCCAGGCCGGTGACGAACACCACGTCGAACTCCAGGCCCTTGGCGGAGTGCACGGTCATCAGCTGCACCGCGTCCTGCCCGGCCTGCGCCTGGTTGTCGCCCGACTCCAGCGCCGCGTGGGTGAGGAAGGCCGCCAGCGGCGACAGCGTCTCGCCGGTCTCGGCGTCCGGCGGCACGTAGTCGGGGGCGGGCTCGTTGAGCAGCGGCTGGTCGGGGTCCAGCCCCTGGCTCACGGGCGACTGCGAGAGTTCGTCCACCGGCAGCGCCACCGCGTCGCGGCCGAAGCCCTCCTGCATCACGAAGCTCTCGGCGGCGCTGGCCAGTTCCTCCAGGTTCTCGATGCGCTCGGAGCCGTCGCGCTCGGCGCGGTAGTGCTCGACCAGGCCCGAGTGCTGCAGCACCAGCTCGATGATCTCGCGCAGCGACAGGTTCTGCGTCTGCTCGCGCAGCACGTCGATCTTCGCCACGAACGCGCCCAGGTTGGCGCCGGCCTTGCCGGTGGTGGCGCTCACCGCATCGTGCAAAGAGCAACCGGCCGACCGCGCCGCATCCTGCAGCTGCTCGATGCTGCGCGCGCCGATGCCGCGCGGCGGGAAGTTCACCACCCGCAGGAAGCTGGTGTCGTCGTTCGGGTTCTCCAGCAGCCGCAGGTAGGCCAGCGCGTGCTTGATCTCGGCGCGCTCGAAGAAGCGCAGCCCGCCATACACGCGGTAGGGCACGCCGGCGTTGAACAGCGCCGTCTCGATCACCCGGCTCTGCGCGTTGCTGCGGTAGAGCACGGCGATCTCGCGCCGCAAGGTGCCACCCTCGGGCCCGTCGCCGCGCACCAGGTGGCGCATCTCCTCCAGCAGCCACTGCGCCTCGGCCAGGTCGGTGGGCGCCTCGTACACGCGCACCGGCTCGCCCGGGCCCTGGTCGGTGCGCAGGTTCTTGCCCAGCCGGCCCTTGTTGTGGCTGATCAGCGCATTGGCCGAGTCCAGGATGTTGCTGTAGCTGCGGTAGTTGCGCTCCAGCTTGATCTGGTGGCGCACGTCGAACTCGCGCACGAAGTCGGCCATGTTGCCCACCCGCGCGCCGCGGAAGGCATAGATGCTCTGGTCGTCGTCGCCCACCGCGAAGATCGACGCGCCCGCGCCGGCCGAACCATCGGGGTTGACCGCGAAGATCTTGATCCAGGCGTACTGCAGCCGGTTGGTGTCCTGGAACTCGTCGATCAGGATGTGGCGGAAGCGCCGCTGGTAGTGGGCACGGATCGCGTCGTTGTCGCGCAGCAGCTCGTAGCTGCGCAGCATCAGCTCGCCGAAGTCGACCACGCCCTCGCGGTTGCACTGCTCCTCGTACAGCTGGTACAGCTCGACGCGGCGGCGGTCCTCCTCGTTGCGCACCGGCACGTCGCGCGGGCGCTGGCCGTCCTCCTTGCAGCCGGAGATGAACCACTGCGTCTCCTTGGCCGGGAAGCGCTCCTCGTCCACGTTGAACTGCTTCATCACCCGCTTGATGGCCGACAGCTGGTCCTGCGTGTCCAGGATCTGGAAGCCCTGCGGCAGGTTGGCCAGCTTGTAGTGCGCGCGCAGGAAGCGGTTGCACAGGCCGTGGAAGGTGCCTATCCACATGCCGCGCACGTTCACCGGCAGCATGGCGGACAGGCGGGTCATCATCTCCTTGGCCGCCTTGTTGGTGAAGGTGACGGCCATCACGCCGCCGGGCGAGATCTGGCCGGTGGACATCAGCCAGGCGATGCGGGTGGTCAGCACGCGGGTCTTGCCGGATCCGGCGCCCGCGAGGATGAGCGCGTGCTCGTTGGGCAGCGCGACGGCGGCGCGCTGCTCCGGGTTCAGGTGCTGCAGGAGGGGGGAAGGCGCGGGCTGGTCGGACCCATCGGTTCTTGCGCCCTGCGGGGCGGCTTGGGAATGCATGCCCGGATTGTAGGAAGGTGGGATGCGCCGGGGCGCAGGCGGCTAGCTCGACCCGCCGACCACCACCGCGTCGCCCAGCCGGTAGCGCCGGATCACGTCCATGTCCGGCTCCAGGCCCAGCCCGGGCCCCGCCGGCACGCCCAGCCGGCCCGAGCGGGCCCGCACGGCGTCGTGGTAGGGGCTGGCCTCCAGGTCGCCGAAGAACAGCTCGAACGGCAGGTCCGGCGCGAAAGCCGCCGCCAGGTGCAGCGAGGCGAGGTAGCCCGGCCCGAAATAGAAGCAGTGCGGCTCGTAGTCGACCGAATGCGCCTTGGCCAGCGCGACCACCTCCGCCACGGCGGCGATGCCGCCGAACTTGATGACGCTGGGCTGGCAGATGTCCAGGGCGCCCGCCTCGAAGAGGCCCTGGAAATCGTGCAGGCTCATCGCGTTCTCGCCGGCCGCGATCGGGATGCGGGTCGCGGCGCGCACCCGCGCCAGGCCCCGCCGGTCCTCCGGCGGCCACACGGGTTCTTCCAGCCAGGCCAGCCCGAGGGGCTCCAGCGCCCGGGCCTGCTCGATCGCCTGCGAGACGCTCCACGGGCAGTTGGTGTCCAGGGCCAGCCAGGTGGACGGGCCCGCCGCCTCGCGCGCAGCGGTCACGGCGTCCAGCCGCTCCTCGTGCAGCTTGAGGTGGCGAAAGCCCTGGTCCCGCGCGCGCTCCACGGCCGCCGCCACGAGCGGAGGCTCGCTGTAGCGCAGCAGGCTGGCATAGGCCTGCAGTTCCCGGGGCCGCCCGCCCAGGAGCGTGGCGATCGGCAGGCCCGCGGCCTTGCCCGCGATATCCCACAGTGCGATCTCGACGGCGCCCAGCGCATACGCCACCGGGCCCGTGCGGCCATGGAGGTGGAAGCGGCGCTGCATCTCCAGCATCAGCGCCGCGCGATCGCCCGCGTCGCGTCCGATGAAAGCGGGGGCGACGATGCCGGACAGCGCGGCCGAGGTGGCGGGGCAGGCGACGTGTCCCCAGCCCTCGCCCCAGCCGTCCAGGCCCTCGTCGGTCGAGACCCGGACGAACAGCGAATCGACGGACGTCCAGGCCATGCCCGCGAACGCCCGGGGCGCCGCGCCCATGTCGAAGGGAACCCGGATCAGGTGGATCTCGATGCTCGTGATCTTCATGGCTGGCTCCATGGCGATTCGTTCGAACGGCCGAAATGGTAGGCCGGGTCGTGCTCGGCAGCGCGACCCCCCTGCGGCCGCGCACGGCTGGCTGAGCAGCGGCCAGGGGCGCCCGTCATGGAAATCTGGGAATATCCGGCCGTGCACCCTCATCCCCGCCTCTTGTCAGGAGGATTTGCACTCGCCGCCTTGCTGGCGCTGGTGCAGGCCCCGGCCCACGCGCAATCGTCCTGCTCCAGCGATGAGCAGCCGCAGCCCAGCGGCCTGCTCGAGCGGTTCATCAGCGCCGACTGCGAAAGCTGCTGGAAGGCCGCCGCGCCGGCGCCGCGCAAGGGCGAACTGGCGCTGGACTGGATCGTGCCCGGCGCGCGCGGCGACGACGCGCCGCTGTCGGCCGCCGCCACCCGCGACGCGCAGGACCGCCTGCAGGCGCTGCGCCGCAAGCCGCCCTCGCCCACCGACGCCGTCCACACCCCGCGCCAGCCGGGCGCCGGCGAACTGCGCGTGGCGCAGGGCCCGGTGTTCAACGGCTACGTGGGCGCCTCGATCCAGTCGGTCGGCGCCGGCCCGGGTCCGTTCACCGGCTGGCTGGCGCTGGTGGAGACGCTGCCGGCCGGCACCGAAGGCTCGCCGGTCGAGCGCAACCTCGTGCGCAACCTGCTGCAGGTGCCCTGGCCCGCGGCGCCGGGGCGGCGCTTCGAGGCCCGGCCGATGAGCATTCCCGAGGGTGCGAACCCCGAGCGGCTGCGGGTGGTCGGCTGGCTGCAGGATTCACGGGGCGTGATCAGGGCCATATCGGAATCCAGATGCGAGCCTGAAGAGGGCAAACGGTAGAATTGCGCACCGGGCCCAAGCATTTGGGACCCGGTTTTTTTTGCCCTTCGCGGGCACGGCCGGGCCCAGTCCAAGCGTCCACTCGTTCTTCAACGATTCCTCCTCCAGGAGCTTGGGTTTATGGAAATCTTCGACTACGACAAAGTCCTGCTGCTGCCGCGCAAGTGCCGCGTGGAGAGCCGCTCCGAGTGCGACGCCAGCGTGGAGCTGGGCGGCCGCACCTTCCGCATCCCGGTGGTCCCCGCCAACATGAAGACGGTGGTGGACGAGAAGATCTGCCTGTGGCTGGCGCAGAACGGCTACTTCTACGTGATGCACCGCTTCGACCTGGACAACCTGGCCTTCGTCCGCTGGATCAAGGCGCAGGGCGCTTTCGCCTCCATCTCGCTGGGCGTCAAGAAGCCCGACTACGACACGGTGGACCAGCTGGCGGCCGAGGGCCTGGCGCCCGAGTACGTCACGATCGACATCGCGCACGGCCATGCCGACACGGTGAAGAACATGATCACGCACCTGAAGGCCAAATTGCCCTCGACCTTCATCATCGCGGGCAACGTCGGCACGCCCGAAGCCATCATCGACCTGGAGAACTGGGGCGCCGACGCCACCAAGGTCGGCATCGGCCCGGGCAAGGTGTGCATCACGCGCATGAAGACCGGCTTCGGCACCGGCGGCTGGCAGCTGTCGGCGCTCAAGTGGTGCGCGCGCGTGGCCACCAAGCCCATCATCGCCGACGGCGGCATCCGCGAGCACGGCGACATCGCCAAAAGCATCCGCTTCGGCGCCACCATGGTGATGATCGGCTCCATGCTCGCCGGCCACGAGGAGTCGCCCGGCCAGACGGTGGAAGTCGACGGCCGCCTGTACAAGGAGTACTACGGCAGCGCGTCGGACTTCAACAAGGGCGAGTACAAGCACGTCGAGGGCAAGCGCATCCTCGAGCCGGTCAAGGGCACGCTTTCGTCCACCCTGCGGGAGATGCAGGAGGACATCCAGAGCTCGATCAGCTACTCCGGCGGCAAGCGCCTGCTGGACATCCGGAAGGTGAACTACGTGATCCTGGGCGGGGACAACGCGGGGGAACACCTGCTGATGTAGCCCTGCGCACCCGCGCACTCGCGCACTCGCTCACCCGCGCAAGCCCCGCCCACCCGTCATTCCCGCGAAGGCGGGAATCCAGCGCAGCGCGCCCCCGTAGCCCGCTAAAGACGGAAGCCCTGGATTCCCGCCTCCGCGGGAATGACGGAGCTTCCCGCCTCCGCGGGAATGACGGGACTCAACTCACCGCCACATCAACTCCAACGCCAGCTGCTGCAGCTGCCCCGGCGTGGCCAGCGCCTCCAAGATGCTGAAGTGCTGCAGCCCCGGCAGCGCTTCGCACACCTCCACCACCTGCTCGCCCCAGGCCTCCCGGATCAGGCGGTTCTGCCGGATGAACTCCGGGCTCTCGTCCCCACCACAGATCGCATAGAGCGTCGCCCCCTGCGGCGCGGGCATCAGCGCGGGGCTGCAACGCAGCGCGTCCTGGGGCGTCAGGTGCAGGCTGTCCTGCAGGAAAGGCGTGCGCATGATCGGGTGCAGGTCGTGCAGGCCCGAGAGTGAAAGCGCCTTGGTCGCCACGTCCGAAGGCAGGTCGGGGTCCAGCGCCTGCCAGTCGCACTGCAGCAGCATCGCCGCCAGGTGCCCGCCGGCCGAATGGCCCATCAGGGTGACCTGCCGCGGGTCGCCGCCGTAGTCGGGCGCGTGCTTCCACGCCCAGGCCACCGCGCGCGCCGCCTGCACCGCGATCTGCGGGATGGTCACCGCCGGACACAGGTCGTAGTTGGGCACCATCACGCAGGCACCCGCCTCCTGGAAGGGCGCGGCCACGAACGAGTGGTCGCTCTTGTCCAGCGACCGCCAGTAGCCGCCGTGGAGGAAGACCACCGTCTGCGCGCGCGCCCGCGGCGCGGGGAACACGTCCACCTTGTCGCCCGCGCCCTCGCCGTAGGCCACGTCGAGGAGGCATTCGCTGTTCTCGCGGGCCGCCTGCGACGCCCGCTTCCATCTCTCGAAGTGCTGCGCGTGTTCCGGGACCAGGGCCCGGTTGTTGTACATGCGGTCGTGCCAGTCGCCGTCGTGCTCTTCCATGCCGTCCTTGACCTTTCGTGGGTTCGCTGTATTCTGTATACGGAGTTCAGACCTGCCCATCACCATGGCCCCCAAGCTCGTCCGCCTCCAAACCGCTCCCGACCTGGTCGACCAGGTCTACCGCAGCCTGCTCGACGCCATCAGCGAGGGCACCCTGGCGCCCGGGCAGCGCATCACCCAGGAAGATATCGCAGAGCAGCTGGCGGTGTCGCGCCAGCCCGTGCTTCAGGCCCTGCGGCTGCTCAAGAAGGACGGCTTCGTGCAGGACGCGCCCGGCCGCGGCCTGCTGGTGACGCCGCTGGACGCGGGCTGGACGCTCAACGTCTACCAGGTGCGCGGCGCGCTCGATGCGCTGGCCGCCCGGCTGGCCGCCGGACAGCGGTTCCGGCTCGATGCGAAGCTGATCGCCAACGGCCGCAAGGCGGCGCGCGGCCGCGACGTCAAGGCCATGATCGATGCCGACTGGGACTTCCACAACGCCATCTATTCGGCGTCCGGCAACCCGCTGATCGGCGAGAGCGCGCACCAGCACTGGCGCCACCTGCGCCGCGTGATGGGCGCCGTGCTGCAGCAATCGCGCCAGCGCGAGCCGGTGTGGGACGAGCACGAGGCGATCGCCAAGGCCATCGCCGCCGGCGACGCCGACGAGGCCGTGCGCCTGATGCAGGACCACAGCGGCCACGCCGCGCAGAACCTGGCCCAGCGGCTGCCCCAGGTTCTCAACACCCCGTCCGTCCAGACCCGATAGGAGACCAAATCATGCAACTGACGAAAGCGCAACTGGAGCAGTTCGACCGCGAGGGCTACCTGTTCTTTCCCAGTCACTTCACGCCCCAGGAGACGCAGACGCTGCTGGATGCGGTGCCCGAGCTGTACAGCCGGCGCGAGGCCTACAACGTGCGGGAGAAGGGCCGCGACGCGGTGCGCACCAACTTCGCGGGCCATCTGGTGAGCGAGCCCTTCGCCCGGCTGGCTCGGCATCCGCGCATGGTGAAGCCCGTGGAGGACCTGTTCGGCGAAGAGGTCTATATGCACCAGTTCAAGATCAACGGCAAGATGGCCTTCGAGGGCGACGTCTGGCAGTGGCACCAGGACTACGGCACCTGGCTCAACGACGACCTGATGCCCACCGAGCGCGCCATGAACGTGGCGATCTTCCTGGACGACGTCAACGAGTACAACGGCCCGCTGATGTTCATCCCGGGCAGCCACAAGAAAGGCGTCGTCGAGGCCAGGCACGACCTCACCACCACCAGCTACCCGCTGTGGACCGTGGACGACCAGCTGATCGCGCAGCTGGTCGAGCGCGCCGGCGGCAAGAACGGCGGCATCGTCAGCCCCAAGGGCCCGGCCGGCTCGATGATCCTGTTCCACAGCTGCCTGCTGCATGCGTCCAGCAGCAACCTGTCGCCCTGGAACCGCGTCAGCGTCTACCTGAGCCTGTGCGCCGTCTCCAACCACATCCGCCGCTTCAAGCGGCCGGAGTACATCGCGCACCGAGACTTCACGCCCATCGATTGCCTGCCGGACGACTGCCTGCTCAAGGACTACCCGGTGGACGTGCCCTGGAAGAACGGGCTGCCCGCGAGTGCGCTGCAGACCAGCAGCGTGCCGATCGAGGAGATGAAGGTGACGGCGGACGCCGGCATCCCCGCGTAGGCGGGGACCCAGCAGGAGGACCCATGAATCTCTACGCCAAGCTCCAGCAGCGCCAGGCCGAAGGCCGGCCCATCCGCATCGGCCTGATCGGCGCCGGCAAGTTCGGCTCCATGTACCTGGCCCAGGTGCCGCGCACGCCGGGCGTGCACCTGGCCGGCATCGCCGACCTGTCGCCCGCCGGCGCGCGCGCCAACCTGGCCCGCGTGGGCTGGGAGGCCGGGCGCGCCGAAGCCGATTCGCTCGACGCCGCGCTGAAGGCCGGCACCACGCACCTGGGCGAGGACTGGCAGGCGCTGGTGCGCCACCCCGCCATCGACGTCATCGTCGAATGCACCGGCCACCCCATCGCCGCGGTCGACCACTGCCTGGAGGCCTTCGCGCACGGCAAGCACGTGGTCAACGTGACGGTGGAGGCCGATGCGTTCTGCGGCCCCCTTCTCGCGCGAAAGGCCGCCGAGGCGGGCGTGGTGTATTCGCTGGCCTTCGGCGACCAGCCGGCGCTGATCTGCGACCTGGTGGACTGGGCACGCACCTGCGGCTTCCCGGTCGTGGCCGCGGGCCGCGGGCACAAGTGGCTGCCGCATTTCAGCGAGTCCACGCCCGAGACGGTGTGGGGCTACTACGGCCTCACGCCCGAGCAGGCCCGGCGCGGCGGCCTGAACCCGAAGATGTTCAACAGCTTCCTCGACGGCTCCAAGCCGTCGATCGAGAGCACCGCCGTGTCGAACGCGACCGGCCTGGCCGTGCCCAGCGACGGCCTGCTCTACCCGCCCGCGAGCGTCGAGGACATCCCCTTCGTCACGCGGCCCCGCAGCGAAGGCGGCGTGCTCGAGCGCAAGGGCATGGTGGAGGTGATCTCCTCGCTGGAGGCCGACGGCCGCCAGATCCCGTACGACATCCGCATGGGCGTGTGGGTCACGGTGGAAGCCGAGACCGAGTACATCAAGAACTGCTTCGAGGAATACAACGCCCACACCGACCCCAGCGGCCGCTACTTCACGCTCTACAAGCGCTGGCACCTGATCGGGCTGGAAGTGGGCGTGTCGGTCGCGTCGGTGGCGCTGCGCGGCGAGCCCACGGGCGTGGCCACGGGCTGGAACGCCGACGTGGTGGCCACCGCCAAGAGGGACCTGCAGCCCGGCGAGGTGCTGGACGGCGAAGGCGGCTACACCGTGTGGGGCAAGCTGCTGCCGGCGGAAACCTCGGCGCGCATGGGTGGCCTGCCGCTCGGGCTGGCGCACGACGTCAAGGTGGTGCGGCCCGTGCGCAAGGGCCAGAGCCTCGGCTGGTCCGACGTCGCCATGGACACCGGCACGCGCGCGTTCCAGCTGCGCCGGCAGATGGAGGATCTCTTCGCGCCGGCGCGGTTGAAAGCCGCGTGACAGCCAGGCCGCCACGGCCCGGCCCATCATCGGTGCCGATGGAGGTCCAACCATGAAGATCGCCCTGCTGGGCACCGGCCGCATGGGCCTGCCGATGGCGCGCCGGCTGTGCCAGGCCGGCCACGAGGTCAGCGTCTGGAACCGCACCCGCGACAAGGCCGAGCCGCTGGCCGCGGACGGCGCGCGCGTGTGCAACTCGGCGGCCGAAGCCGTCGGTCAGGCCGAGGTCGTCGTCGGCATGCTCGAGAGCGGGCCCGTCGTGCACGACGTGCTGTTCACCCAGGGCGCCGCACGCGCGATGCCGCCCGGCTGCCTCTTCGTCGACATGGCCTCGATCCAGCCGCGCGAGGCGCGCGACCATGCGGCGCGGCTCGGCGAACTGGGCATCGCCTGCCTGGACGCGCCGGTGTCCGGCGGCACCGTGGGCGCGGAGGCCGGCACGCTGGTCATCATGGTGGGCGGCAAGCCCATCGATTTCGAGCGCGCGGCACCGGTGTTCCAGGCGTTCGGCCGCGCCACGCACGTCGGCCCGCACGGCACCGGCCAGCTCACCAAGATCGCCAACCAGATGATCGTGGGCATCACCATCGGCGCCGTGGCCGAGTCGCTGCTGCTGTGCGCCAAGGGCGGCGCCGACATGGCCAAGGTGCGCGAGGCCATCACCGGCGGCTTCGCCGACAGCCGCATCCTGCAGCTGCACGGCCAGCGCATGGTCGAGCGCGACTTCGCGCCGCGCGCCCGCATGTCGGTGCAGGCCAAGGACATGCGCAACGCGTTGTCCACGGCCCACGAGATCGGCTTCGAGGCGCCGATCACGCGGCTGTTCGAGCAGCTTTACGCCCAGAGCCTGGAGCATGGCCTGGCCGACCTGGACCACTCCGGACTCTTCGTGGAGCTCGCGAGCCGCAACGGCATGCGCTAGAATAACGGTCGTTGTGGGGGGGTAGCTCAGCTGGGAGAGCGTCGCGTTCGCAATGCGAAGGTCGGGAGTTCGATCCTCCTCCTCTCCACCACAACACTGTTCAGCGAAGCGCCGCCACCGGGCGGCGTTTCATCGAAAAAAGTGGGTTCTTAGCTCAGTTGGTAGAGCAGCGGACTCTTAATCCGTAGGTCGACAGTTCGAATCTGTCAGGACCCACCACTCAAACAAGCCTCGGCAACAAAGCAAACGGTGCTATCGATTCGATAGCGCCGTTTTTCTTTTTTGCGACAAGCGCCCTACCCGAGCCCCGCCTCGCGCTCGATCGACCGCCGCACCTGCAGCAGCTTGGGGCCCACCCTCTGCAGCAGCATCTCCCTCGGCAGCTTGTAGGCCGGTCCGCCGACGCTGACCGCGAACAGTTCGCCGCGCGGCCCGTGGAGCGGGAAGCCCAGCGCGTGGATGTCGGGGTGCCATTCGCCGAACGAGCTGCAGTAGCCGACCTCGGCGTGCTCCGCCAGGGCGGCGTCGAGCCGCGCTTGCACCTGCGGCCAGTCGCTGCCGCTGGCCACGCGGATCTCGTCCAGCAGGAGCCGGCGCTCCGGCGGGGGCACCGCCGCCAGGTAGGCACGGCCCGCGGCCGACGTCGCGATCGCCATGCGGGAGCCCACGTCCATGCGCGAAAGGATGAGCGCCGACTGCGGGCGCAGCGTGTCGATCAGCAGGATGTCGAGCCCGTCGCGCACGCCCAGGTGGACGTTCGCGCCGGCCGCCTCGGCCAGCTCGGCCAGGTGCAGGCGCGCCTGCTGGCGGAAGTCGAACCCGCGCAGGTAGGCGTTGCCCAGGTGCAGGGCCGCGGGCCCCAGCGCGTAGCGGTCGCCGCCCACCACGCGCAGGAACCCGGTCGATTGCAGCGTGGCGGCCAGCCGCGTCAGGGTCGCCTTGGGGATGCCCGTGCGCTCGCTCAGGGCCCGGTGGGTCAGCGGTTCGACGGCGTCCGCCACCGTGCGCAGCAGCGCCAGCCCTCGTCCGAGGGCGCTGACCTCATCTTTCACCACGGGTTCGGCCACTGAAAAGTCTCCATTTTCCGGAACACGGTTTCATTTTAATAGCGATGTGCGCTAGGATTGCGGAACCGCGTTCCACTTTTGGCTGACTTCAGGAGACCTCCCTTGCGCTTCCTCCAGCTTTGCACGGGCCTGCTGGCCGGTGCCCTCGCCTTCGGCGCGGCCGCGCCCGCCGCGGCCCAGAACTTCCCCACCGGCCCGGTGAAGATCATCATCCCGTTCCCGCCCGGCGGCCCCACCGACACCGTCGGCCGCATCCTGGCCAAGAACCTGCAGGATCTGTGGGGCCAGCCGGTGCTGATCGACTACAAGCCCGGCGCCGGCACCGTGATCGGGGCCGACCATGTGGCCAAGTCCGCGCCGGACGGCCACACCATCGGGATGGTGAACTCCTCGCTGGCGGTCAATCCGACCCTGCGCAAGCAACTGCCCTACGACACGCTGAAGGACCTCACGGGCGTCACCCAGCTGTTCGACATGCAGCTGGCCATCGTGGCCCGGCCGGACGCGCCCTTCAACAACCTGCGGGAGCTGATCGCCTTCGCCAAGAAGAACCCGGGCAAGCTGAACTACGGCACGCCCGGCGCGGGCAGCACCACCCACCTGGGCGCCGAGCTGCTGCAGCGCGAGGCCGGCTTCGAGATGCAGCACGTGGGCATGAAGGGCAGCGCCCCGGCCCACACCGAGCTGATGGGCGGGCGCCTGGACCTGGTGGTCGACCCCTTCCTGTCCATCCTGCCCTACGTGCAGGGCGGCAAGATGAAGCTGATCGCCACCATGGGCGACCAGCGCGTGGCCGGCCACGACTTCCCCACGGTGGCCGAGACCGTCCCCGGCTTCAACGTCGGCGCCCTCCTGGGCTACGTGGTGCCGGCCGGCACGCCCAAGGCCGTGGTCCAGAAGATCCAGGCCGACACCGCCAAGGCGCTGGCCAGCCCCGAGATCCAGCAGCGCGCCCGCGAGTACGGGCTCAAGGTGGTCGGCTCGCGGCCGGAGCAGTTCAACACCCTGATCTCCACCGAGATGAAACGCTGGGGCAAGGTCGTCACCGACGCCAAGATCCAGATCGACTGAAAGCGTGCCGCCATGAGCCTGAGCCTGAAACCCCTGCATCCCGTCTTTGCCGCCGAAGCCAGCGGCCTGGACCTCACCCAGCCCCTGGCCGACCGCGACGTGCGCGCCATCAACGCGGCGATGAACGAATACGCCGTGCTCGTCTGGCGCGGCCAGCCGCTCACCGCACAGCAGCAGATCGATTTCGCCAAGCACTTCGGTCCGCTGGACATCGGCTTGAAGCGCGTGTTCAAGCGGCCCGAGCGGCTGCCCGACGAGCGCCTGATCGACATCTCCAACGTCGACGCCCAGGGCAACGTGGCGCGCCGCGATTCGCCCAAGAACCTGTCCAACTTCGCCAACCAGCTGTGGCACAGCGACAGCTCCTTCATGGACCCGCGGGCCGCCTATTCGATGCTGCACTGCGTGGTGAAGCCCAGCTGGGGCGGGGACACCGAGTTCGCCGACCTGCGCAATGCGTACGACACGCTGGACGAGCGCACCAGGGCCGAGATCCAGGACCTCAAGGCCGAGCACTTCGCGCTGCACACGCGCCTGCTGCTGGGCGACGACGCCTACACCGACGAGCAGAAGAAGGAAATCCCCCCGGCGGTCTGGCCGATCGTCGACACCCACCGCGGCTCCGGCCGCAAGGTGCTGTTCGTCGGCGTGCATGCGCGCCAGGTGCTCGGCTGGCCGACGGCCGAAAGCCGGATGTACCTGCAGGACCTGCTGGAGCACGCGACCCGGCGCGAGAACGTCTACACGCACAAGTGGGAGATCGGCGACCTGGTGATCTGGGACAACCGCGCCACCCTGCACCGCGGCCGGCGCTACGACATCGGCGAGCGGCGCGAACTGCGCCGCACGACGACACGCCGGAGGCGATGCTGCTGGCCGCGTGAGGGCCGCGGGGGCCGCGGGGGCCGCGGGGCCCTAGCGCCCCTTGCCCTTCACCTTCTGCACCTGGCGCGAGATCGACGACGCCACCGAGGACCACTCTTCGGAGGTGAGCAGTTTTGACGTGTACGAGCGCAGGGCCGTGTCTTCCTGGTCCAGGTGGCCCAGCATCAGCTTGCAGTGTTGCCGCAGGAGCGCTTCGACCTCGCCCCTGTCGGCGTCGCCGCCCTGCTCGATCGTCTCCAGCAGCCCGACCGCCTTGGCCAGGAGCTGCTCGCACTGCCGGCTGTCATGGTCGAGCACGTCGAGCAACTGGTCGGCTTGTGCCGACCGGCCGCGCACGGAGCCCAGGAGGACGGTGCCCTTGGGCCGGTGCGTCATGCTCTCGAAGTCCTGGTAGTCCTGGATCCGTCGCCGAAGCACCTTCAGCTGCGGGCCCGGGTGCTCCCACTCATCGTCATCGAGGACGCTCCCGATCGCGGCCAGCAATTGCCGCAACCGGCTGTGCTCTGCCTCGAGAATCCTCCACGCGGATCCGGACGCCAGCATTTTCAGTTCCCCCGATGAAAAGGCTGGCCCATTGTGCTCCCGCGCAGCTCCACCGGGGCCCTTGCCGGTGTGAGAATCCACGGCCATGAACGGCGCAAGAAGTCTCGTCGAGACCCTCAGGGCCTGCGGGGTGGACACCTGTTTCGCCAACCCGGGCACCAGCGAGATGCACTTTGTCGCCGCCCTGGACCAGGCCAGCGGCATGCACTGCGTGCTGGGGCTGCAGGAGAACGTCGTCACCGGCATGGCGGACGGCTACTGGCGCATCGCGGGGCGGCCCGCATGCACTTTGCTGCATTGCGGTCCCGGCCTGGCCAACGGGCTGGGCAACCTGCACAACGCGCGCCGCGCGCGCAGCGGCATCGTCAACATCGTCGGTGACCAGGCGACCTGGCACCGTCCTTTCGACCCGCCCCTGGCCGCCGACACGGAAGCGCTGGCGCGCAGCGTCTCGGCCTGGGTGCGGACGTGCACGTCGGCCGCCGACGTCGGGCGCGACGCCGCCGCGGCCGTGCAGGCGGCCCGCACCGTGCCCGGCCAGGTCGCGACCCTGGTCCTGCCCTCGGATGCCTCGTGGGACGAAGGCGGCCGGGTCGCCGCGCCGCTCGCGGTTCCGCCGCCGCCGGCGGTCGACGGCCTCGCCGTCGAGAACGCCGCCCGGGTGCTGCGCTCCGGGCGCAAGGTCTTGCTGCTGCTCGCGGGCGCGGCGGTGCTCGACGAAGGCCAGGCCCTGGCCTGGCGGATCGCACGGCGCACCGGCGCCGCGCTGATGGCCGACTACGTCATCGGTCGCGTCGCCCGCGGCCGGGGACGGCTGCCCCTGGAGCGGGTGCCCTACAACGTCGACCTGGCGCTCAAGGCGCTGGCGGGCTACGAGGACATCGTGCTCGTGAACGCGAAGACGCCGGTCAACTTCTTCGGCTACCCCGGCAAGCCGTCGGTCCAGCACGCGCCCGACGCGCGGCTGCATGTGCTGTCGCGTCCCGAGCACGATGCGGTGGCGGCGCTGCGGGCCCTGGCCGAGGCGCTGGCTGCACCGGCGGTGGAGATCCCGGACCCCGGACCGCGCCCCGATCGGGCGAGCGGCGCGCCGGCGCCGGAAAAGCTGGCGCAGACCATCGCCGCGCTGATGCCCGAGCACGCCATCGTCTCCGACGAAAGCATCTCCTATGGACGCGGCCTGTACCGGCTGACCCATGCCGCCGCGCCGCACGACTGGCTGCACCTGGCGGGCGGCGCCATCGGCGACGGCATGCCGGTCGCCACCGGAGCGGCGATCGCGGCCGGGGGCCAGCGGCGCGTGCTCAACCTCCAGGCCGACGGCTCGGCGATGTACTCGCTGCAATCGCTCTGGACCCAGGCGCGCGAGAACGCGCCGGTGACCACGCTCCTCCTGAGCAACCGCAAGTACGCCATCCTGCTCAACGAGTACGGCGCCGTGGGCGCGACGCCGGGACCGCAGGCGATGCGCATGCTGGACCTGGGCAATCCCGACCTGCGCTGGACCGACCTGGCCCGGGGCATGGGCGTGGAGGCGGCCCAGGCCACGACGATGGAGCAGTGCGCCGACCTGATGGCGGCGAGCTTCGGCCGCGAGGCGCCGTTCCTGATCGAACTGATCGTCTGAGAGGCGCGGCGGTTCAGCCCGCCGAACCGTCCCCCTCCACCCCGCCGCCCTCGTCCACGGGAAGCGCGATGAAGACGGAAGTCCCCTTTTCCGGACTGGACTGGATCCACGCGCGGCCGCCGTGCAGCCGCAGGATCCTCTCGACCATCGCAAGCCCGATCCCCGTGCCGGGAAAAGCACCCGCCGCATGCATGCGCCGGAAGGGCTTGAACACTTCGGTGGCCCCGGAGCTGTCGAAACCTTCACCGTTGTCGCCGATGACGATGGTCTTCCAACCGTCTTCCTCCCGGCCGGTCACCGTGATCACCGCAGGCGAGCGCGCCGCGCTGAATTTCCACGCGTTGCCGAGCAGGTTCTCCAGCACCTGGCGCAGCAGCACGCGATCGCCGCGCACGGTCAGGCCGTCCTGGATCCTGGTCTCGACCGGGCGGTCCGGCGCCTGTTCGCGCAGCCCGGCCAGGACCTCGTGCGCCATCGTGCTGACGTCCACCCGCGTGGTGGCGACGGGCGCGCGGGAGAGCTTGCCCAACGCCAGCAGCGACTCGGTGAGCTCGCTCATCTGCGTGGCGTTGGCGACGATGCGCCGCAGGTAGTGCGAGGCCTTCGCATCCCCCGTCGCGCCCACCGCCGGCTCGAGCGCCGTGGCGAAGCCCTGGATGGCGGCGATCGGCGCGCGCACGTCGTGGGCCACGCTGTACGAGAAAGCCTCCAGGTCCCGCAAGGCCGCTTCCAGCTCGCCGGTGCGCGCCCGCACCTTGCCCTCCAGGGCGTTGTTGAGGACCTGCAGGCGCTGGCGCGCGCGGCCCAGCGATTCGGTCGTCCGGCTGGCCTGGTTCTGCAGGCGCAGCAGCAACCAAGCGAAGGTGGCGATGACGAGCGTGGCCACGGTGCAGGCGACCGCGTAGTAGAACGAGCGTGCCCGGGGGCCGGCCAGCGTGTCCGGGACCGACGTGCCGACGAACACCGTCAGCGGGAAAGCCTGGACCCGGCGCGCCGACGCGAGGATGTGGCGTCCCTCCACGGTCACCGGCTGGCCCAGCGTGCCGGCCGCCAGCACTTGGGGAAGCACCGCGACCTCGGGCGCACGCTGCTCCTTCATCCTGTCGACGTTGTGCCACCGCGCGCGGGGCTGGCCGTCCGGCCCGGCGACCAGGACGACCGTCTCGTCCGGGATGCTGTAGTCCTGCATCAGCCCCAGCAGGTCCCGCACGTCCACGAGCAGCGCGATCACGCCCGCGGGCCGCTCGGCCGTGCCGGCCGCGCGCGTCAGCAGCGGAACGAGCGTCAGGTCGCCGGACTTCACCAGCCGCGCCGGGAAGGTCCTCGCACGGGCCGGCGCTTCCTGCAACCACTGGGGACACCATCGCGCGAACGCGGACGCCTCTCCTGCGCCTCGGCTCGACGACGAGGACCCGTCTTCCCCGCAGGCCAGCGCCTCGCTCAGCAGGGTGTTGACGCGGGCGCGTTCGCGCAGCTGCGCGGGGAAGTTCGAACCAGGGGTCGAATGGACCTCCGAGAGGTACTGCGCCACCGCATCGGCGTTGCCCAGGGCCCGGGTGAGGTAGTGGCCCACCGCCACCGACAGGTTGCCCTGCCGCCGCGCGGCCGAGGAGAGGGCCTGGCGGCTTTCATGCGTGGTGGTTTCGGCCCAGACGCCCCAGACCAGCGCGGTCATCACCAGCACGGTGAACGCCAGCAGCCAGCGCCAGCGGTCGGTCGAGCGCCGGACCGATTCGACGTCGGGCACATGCCGGCTTTCTTCGAACTGCAGGGGAACGGACAAGGCGGTCGGCTTCACGGTTGATCTCCCGTGACGCTTCGAAGACGGCACCCGACTGGGCGATTTCGCCCGGGTCCCACATCACCGGCGCCCGATTATCTGGCGAACTGGCGCGCGGCGAAGGCCCAGGTCAGCCGCGAAGCATCGGGTCCGCGTTCGTCGCTGTAAGGCTCTCCCTTGGCGCCGCCGCTCCAGGCATGGGCCAGGTCACCGATCTCCACCAGCGTCACCACCAGCTTGCGGCCGCGGGAGAAGCGGGTCACCGCCATGGGGTAGCGCTTGCCGCGCTGCTGGATGCTGGGGGTGCCGGCCTTGGCCCCCGCGGCGTCGGCCCAGATCTTCACGGCCGCCAGGCCGTTGCTCGCCGCGACCACGGAGTCCCGCCCGCCGTGGATCACCATCAGCGGCGGCCTCGACGGCGTGGTGCCCGTAGCCGCCGCCATGAGGGGTGTTCCGTGCCGGCCGCGCATGGCCTGGACCGCCGACGCCGCCGACGACGCGATGCCGGGCGGGATGCCGGAATGCATGATCACCGCCTTGAACCGCTCGGGCTCGTGCGTCGCCAGCAAGGCGGCCATGCTTCCCCCGGCCGACAGCCCGGCCACGGCGATCCGCTCCCGGTCGGCGCCATAGAGCAGGCAGACCTGTTCGATGGCTTTCACGATCAGCGCCACTTCGGCGCGGGCGCGGCCGTTCTGCGTGTCATACCAGTTCCAGCAGCCCTGCACGTTGCTCATGCGGTCCTGCTCGGGGTACAGCACCAGGAACCTCTGCTGCCGCGCGATGCGGTTCATGCGGGTGCTGTCGGCGAAGGCCTTGGCGTCCTGGCCGCAGCCGTGGAGCATCACCATCAGCGGCAGCTTCTCCCGCAGCCCGACGCCGGGCGGCCGGTAGAGGCGGTAGCGCCTGGCGCCCGCGGCCCCCATGGCCACGCCGGCGATCCAGTCGCCCTCGACGTCCTGCCGCCGGGCCCGCCGCGGGGCGGGCGCGACCCAGCTCGGGCGCTTCGCCCGCCGGGGCGGCGCCAGGCTTCGCGTAAGGAGCCGGGTCCATGCCGACAGAGGATTCTTTCGTCTTGGCATCGGGCATTCTGGCGGCCACCGGCCCGTCGGGGCCGGGTGCCAAGTACTGATACGTGTTCGCGAGGCAAGACCCGGGCCCGACCCACCGCCGGACTTGCAGTCCCGCGCCTTCGCCTGACTCGGCTCGCGGCCTACACAGGCCCGGTGCCGGACTCCGTACCGTCGCCTCAACGGATCGAAGCGGAGCAAGTCATGAAGAACCTCATCCTCGGACAGGTGCTCGGCAGCATCTTCAACAGCGCCTCGCGGCAACGCAGCGGCGGCCTGGGCGGCGTGGGCGCGGCCGGCCTGGGCGGCGTGCTGGCCAGCATGCTGGGTCGCGGCCGCCGCGGCAGCCGTGGCGCCCTGCTCGCCCTGCTGCTGCCCCTGGCCCTGCAGTGGGTGCAGCGCAATGGCGGCCTCGGGGCCGTGCTCAAGCGGATGCAGGACAAGGGTTACGGCCGCCAGGCCCAGTCGTGGGTGGCCGTGGGCGACAACGACGAACTCGACGCCCGGGCCGTCGACGACGTGGTGGGCCAGGACGAGCTTTCGCGGCTGTCCCAGCAGCTGGGCCTGCCGCAGGACGAAGTGCGGCAGGGCTTCGCGGAGCTCCTGCCCGAGATGGTGAACCAGCTCACGCCGGACGGCCGGGTCAGCCCCGACGCCGACGAAGTGCTGGGCAACAGCATCCCGCTGGTGGAGCAGGAAATCGAGAAAGCACGGCACGAGACGGGCCAGCAGGCCTGACACATTCTTCAAAGGAAAAAACCATGAGCATCCTCGGCAAAATTTTCGGTCGCATCTTCCCCAGCGCGCGGGCCGCCGAAAAGCCCCAGCAGCCCACCACGCAGACCACCCCCGCCGGTGGCGCACCCGGTGCACCCGGTGCACAAGGCACGCCGCAGCAGCCTGCGCCCGGGGCAGCGGGCGCGGCCACCGCCAACACCGCGCCCGTGGCCGCGGTGGAGCGCGTCGACATCGAGAAGGTGCTCGATGACATGGCGTCGAAGAACCAGCAGAAGCTGAACTGGCGCACGTCCATCGTCGACCTCATGAAGCTGGTCGGCATGGAGAGCAGCCTGCAGGAGCGCAAGGAACTGGCCGACGAACTCGGCTACACCGGCGACAAGTCCGACTCCGCCAAGATGAACATGTGGCTGCACAAGGAAGTGATGCGCCGCATGGAGGAGAACGGCGGCAAGGTGCCGGCCAACCTCAAGGACTGAAGGCCGCCAATCAGCGGGGGCTCCGGCCCCCTTTTCTTTCGCGCGGGCGCTCCCGGGGCGGGCATCTCATCCGGGGCTCGCGCCTGCGTCCTACAGCCGTCCAGCCGATGCGGCCGTTACCGTGGCGCTCCTCCAATTCCCGCCAGCCACTCCCGATCCAATGCCCAAATCCAGCAATCCCTCCAACGCCAAGCCTGCCAAGCGAGCAGCGGCCAAATCCGCCGCGCGCAACACCGACAGCGGCCCGGGCGACGTCAGCGCAGCAGGCTCCGACCTGCCCTCCACGAAGATGGCCCAGGTCCAGGACCTGGCCGCCAGCATGCCGGCCAACCCGACCAAGGCCGCCGAGCATGGTTTCGCCAACGGCATCGCGCCCCAGCCCGGCGCGACCTCGCAGCCGGCTTCGCGCCTGGTCACCGGCAGCACGCTGTCGGAGGAGAACGGCTCCGGCAAGACCGGCAGCGTGGCGCCCGAAGGCGTGAACTCGACGATCGAGCCGCTGGACCGGGTCCGTGTCGACTCCTCCGGCCAGGCGCTCACCACCAACCAGGGCGTGGCGATCGGCGACAACCAGAACTCGCTGAAGTACGGCGTGCGCGGACCGGCGCTGCTGGAAGACTTCATCCTGCGCGAGAAGATCACCCACTTCGACCATGAGCGCATCCCCGAGCGGATCGTGCACGCGCGCGGTTCGGGCGCGCATGGCTTCTTCGAGTGCTACGAGCCGCTGACGGACATCACGCGCGCGGCTCCGTTCCAGGAGAAGGGCAAGGTCACGCCGGTGTTCGTGCGCTTCTCCACCGTGCAGGGCGAGCGCGGCTCCAAGGACACGGCGCGCGACGTGCGCGGCTTCGCGGTGAAGTTCTACACCGACGAGGGCAACTGGGACCTGGTGGGCAACAACATGCCCGTTTTCTTCATCCAGGATGCGATGAAGTTCCCCGACCTCGTGCACGCGGTCAAGCCCGAGGCGCACCACCAGATGCCGCAGGCCGCCAGCGCCCACGACACCTTCTGGGACTTCGTCTCGCTCATGCCCGAGTCCACCCACATGCTGATGTGGGTGATGAGCGACCGCGCGATCCCGCGCAGCTTCGCGACCATGCAGGGCTTCGGCGTGCACACCTTCCGCATGGTCAACGCGCAAGGCGAGTCGGTCTTCGTCAAGTTCCACTGGTCGCCCACCGCCGGCACCCACTCGCTGGTGTGGGACGAGGCCGTGAAGATCTCCGGCGCCGACCCGGACTACCACCGCCGCGACCTCTGGGAACGCATCGAGGCGGGCGCGTACCCCGAGTACGAGCTGGCCCTGCAGGTCTTCACCGAGGAGCAGGCCGAGCAGTTCAGCTTCGACATCCTGGACGCCACCAAGATCATCCCGGAGGAACTGGTGCCGCTGCGGCCCGTGGGGCGCATGGTCCTCAACCGCAACCCGGACAACTTCTTCGCCGAGACCGAGCAGGTCGCCTTCTGCACCGCGCACGTGGTGCCGGGCATCGACTTCTCCAACGACCCGCTGCTGGCCGGCCGCATCCACTCGTACGTGGACACGCAGATCTCGCGGCTGGGCGGACCCAACTTCCACGAGCTCCCGATCAACTCGCCGATCTCGCCGGTGCACAACAACCAGCGCGACGGCATGCACCGCCAGGCGATCCACCGCGGCCGCGTCAATTACGAACCCAACTCGCTGGGCGGCGGCTGCCCGTTCCAGGCCGGTGCCGCGCAGGGCTTCGTCTCCGTCCCGGCCCGCATCCAGGCCCAGGACGACCAGGGGAAGGTGCGGGCCAAGCCCGAGAAATTCGCGGACCACTTCACGCAGGCCAAGCTGTTCTTCGAGAGCCAGACGCCGGTGGAGCAGGACCACATCGCCAACGCGTTCCGCTTCGAACTCTCCAAGGTCACCGTGCCGGCGATCCGCGAGCGCACCGTGTCCATGCTGCGCAATGCCTCCGAGGCGCTGGCCAAGAAGGTGGCCGCGGGGCTGGGGATGGACCCCATGCCCGAGCCGATGCCGCGCGCGCTGCCCAACCCGGCCAAGCCCGAGGTGGTCAAGTCGCCCGCGCTTTCGCTGCTGGCACGGCCGGGCAATGGCTCGCTCGCGGGCCGCAAGGTCGCCATCCTGGTGGCCCCCGGGGTGGAGGGCGCTTCGGTCTCGGCGGTGCAGGCTGCCCTGGTGGAGCAAGGCGCGGTGGCCCGTCTCGTCGGCACGCGCATCGGCCGGATGCCGACGCAAGAAGGCGACGCGCTCGACGCCGACGCCTCGCTGGAGAACGAGCCCGGCTTCCTGTTCGACGCCCTGGTCCTGCCCGACGGGGCGCAAGCCGTGGCCGCCCTGGCGCAGGACGGCCACACGATGGAGTTCATCAAGGACCAGTTCCGCCACTGCAAGGCGATCCTGGTGCTGGGCGCTTCGAAGGAGCTGCTGGTCAAGGCCGGCGTGCCCGCCAGCATGGACAAGAGCCATGCCCAGGGCGGCACCGGCCTGCTCTTCGCCGAGGCCAAGGGCGTCTCGGCGGCGGTCGAGGCCTTCATCGCCGCCGTCGCACGGCACCGCCATTTCGGCCGCGAGATGGATCCCCCGCTCATCTGAAATTCGCAAGGACGACCTCAACACATGACCGAACTGGCCAACAAGAACGCTTGCGAACTGCTGGACGCCGACCACCTGGCCGTCAAGCACCTCTTCGTCGAATACGCCCGGCTGGCGACCCCTCAAGACCCGGGGACCGCGGCCGACCGCAAGGCGCTCGCCGGCCGCATCTGCGCCGAGCTGACCGTCCATGCGCAGATCGAGGAAGAGATCTTCTATCCGGCCCTGGCGCCCGCACTGGGCAAGGACCGCGACCTGCTCGATGAAGCCAAGGCCGAGCACGACCAGGCCCGGCAGCTCATCGCGCGCATCGAGGGCCTGAAGGAAGCGAACGACGAGATGGATGCCCTGGTCGTGTCGCTCAACCAGGCGATCGACCACCACGTGAAGGAAGAGCGCGACGAGCTCTTTCCGAAGGCCCGCGCCTCGCTGGACCTGGCGGCGCTCGGCCAGCAATTGCGCAAGCGGCAGTCGGAACTCGAAGGCAGGAAGGCGTAGCGGTCAGGCCGCCGCGGGCTCGGCGATCAGGGGAAGGGACAGCGTGAACGTGGCGCCCATCCCCGGGCCCGGGCTGGCGACGGCCACCGTCCCGCCGTGCTGCTCCATCAGGTGCTGCACCAGCGTCAGGCCGATGCCCAGGCCGCCCTCGCTGCCCGCCGGCTTGGCGTCGCCCTGGACGAACAGCTCGAAGACGTGCGGCAGCAGGTCGGCCGAGATCCCGATGCCGTTGTCTTCCACCGTGACCAGCGCGCGCCCGTCGGCCGAGCCCACCCGCACATTGATCTCACCCTTCTCGGGCGTGTAGCGGGCCGAGTTCTGGATCAGGTTGGTCACGACCTGGACGTACCTCGAGGGGTCCGCATTCACCCACAGCGGCCTGTCGTGCCGATGGACCTTCAGGCGTGTGACTTGGCCGCCACCGCGCCGCTGGCCATCTCGGCGGCGTCGGCGGTCAGCAGGTTGAGTTCGGCCGGCTGCCTGTGCAACTCGACCTTTCCTTCGGACACGCGGGCCACGTCCATCAGCTCGCTCACCAGGCGCGAGAGCTGCGCGGTCTGCCGGCCCATCACGTCCAGGCGCTTGAACAGCTCCTCCTGCCCGATGTCCGGCTTGCGGCGCAGGAGCGTGAGCGTCAGCTCCAGCGTGGAGAGCGGATTGCGCAGCTCGTGCGCCAGCGTCTTGACGAACTGGTTCTTGCGCTCGTCCGCGCGTTCCAGTTCGAACTGCTGGTCCTTGAGCTCCTGGTGCACCCGCAGGAGTTCGCGGTTCTGGTGCTCCAGCTCCTTGTAGGGCGAGAACGGCTTCAGGGGCTGGATCGTGCGGGCCAGCCGCTGCGCGTCGTGGGCCGTGACGGGGCCCACGCCTGCGGGCAGGTTCATGGACAGGCGCACCAGGGTTCCGCCTTCGGGAGGCCGCTCGATCGACAGGTGGTCCACCAGGCGCTTGCTGCTGACGATGCCCATCGGCAGCTTGCCGGACGCGCTGCGATAGCCGGTGAGGGCGGCCTCCAGGTCGTCGATGCCGGGGCCGGAATCCCTCACTTCGACCGTGAGGCAGCGGGCATACGGCAGGTGCGGGGCCGACTCGATCAGGAATTCGACGGTCCCGCCCTTGCCGTGGTCGACCGCATTGCGCGAGATCTCCGACACTGCCGTGGCGAGGCGGGTCTGCTTGAGGCTGTCGAGGCCCACCAGCTCGGACACCTGGCGGGTGAGGCTGCGGACGGTGGTGAAGTCGGCTTCCGCCAGGACGGTACTGAGTATTGCGTTGCGCATTGAGGGCCCGAGCCGAGTTGTCGGGCTGGCGGATGACCTCACTATAGCCCTGACGACAAGCGGCTCGCCGCGCCAGCCGACACGGGTGTAACGATCGGGGCGCTCCGCGCCCCGCCGTCCGGTCCCTACAAGCCGTGGCTGCACTCGCGCCCGGCCGCCATCGCGACCTCGGGCGTGGCGGTGGGCACGCCATCGTCCGCGGGCAGGGAAAGGCGCTCGGCCGTGGGCGTGAGCGAGTCCTTCACGATCACCGGTGGCGCACCGGCGGACGCCTCATCGGCCGAAGCGGGCGGCACGGCCGGCGCCAGGAAGGCGGCGAGCGCCACGCCCCCCACGATCGTCGCGATCGCGGCGCCCACCCAGCGCGGGCGGACCTGGGGAACGGTGCTCGGAGGGGTCCGCTCGATGTCCTCGAGCGGGGCGCGGTGGTGTTGGCGGGCCAGGTAGCACATCGGGGCCTCCTTCGACGGGCGAAGCTGTGGCCAGTATGGTCTGCACGCGCGCGGATGCAAGGCAGGCGCGCGTGGGCCCGCGTCGCGGCCTTACAGCCGCGCGACCATCGTGCGGCCCCAGGTGTTGCCGCCGCTGAGGTTCAGCTGCGCGCTCCAGCAGAACATGCCCCGCACGCCGGGGTGGCGGGCCTTGACCACGTCCCACTCGCGGATGCAGTCCTGCAGCGAGGGGCCGTTGGCGTAGTTCGCGGCCAGGCCCAGCATCACCTTGTCGGCGCCCAGGTCGTAGACCCAGTCGTTGGTGCGGTTGCTGATGAAGCCGACGGCGTTGAAGCCCGACCAGTCGTAGTACTGCGGGGCGGCCCAGGTCAGCACGCCGGCGTCGGACATGGCCCTGAGCATGGCGCGGTCCTCCAGCGAGTTCGGCTGCGGCGGCGCGGTGATGGCGAAGTCGGGGCCGTAGATCGCCTTGAGCTGCTGGGAGATCCAGACCATCTCGGCCGGCGACGAGCCGATGTTGGCCTCGAAGTTGTTGAAGTCGCAGCCGTCCAGCCCGCCCAGGCGGTTGTACATGTCCTGGAAGGAGGCCACGAAGTTCTGGCTCTTCTGCCGGGTGTTGAAGTTGAAGCCGGCCTGCGCGCCGCCCACCGTGAGGATCACCCGCTGGCCGCGGTTGCGGCAGCGCTGCACCTGCGCGGAGGTGACCTCGGCGTAGTGCTCGAACTTGAACGAGCCGTCGCCCACGTTGTTCCAGCTGCCGTTGACGGGGTTGCCGTTCGGCTTGGCGTGGAACAGGTAGATCACGTTGAAGTCCACCGGGACCGCGTCGATCTTGTAGGTGCCGGTGTCCCAGGCCGTGTAGTAGCAGGCCAGCACCTTCTGCGGCAGGCCGGACGAAGGCGCGGGCGCGGGGGCCGGCGTGGGCGCGGGCGCAGGTGCAGGAGCAGGCGTCGGTGCGGGGGCAGGCGAAGCGCCCGGGGCCGGGGCCGGTGCGGGCGCCAGTGAGCCGGCGGAAACGCCGGTCAGGAGGCTGGTGTCCGCGGCAGCCGTGCTGCCCAGCGATTCGGCAGCGGCCCCACCGCCGCCGCCGCCTCCGCAGCCCGCGAGCGCGACCAGGGTGGCACCGGAGCCGGAGAGGAAGAGACGTCTTTTCATGTTCAGCGACCTGGATGACGGGCGCCGGCCGACTCGGCCGTGGCCCTGACAAGGAGGAGCTGGATCGCCGAACAGTCGGCCAACCTCAGCAGAAGGCGCGACTGTAGTAGGACGACTCCCACAAGCTCGTAGGAGACCGGCTACAGCGGTAACTGAAGATGAGCTAGAGAGGCGTGACCGAGTTCACGAAATGGAACTGGACGGGCGGCAGAAATGCCGGAAGGGCAGAGGTCGAATGGCAGAGCCAACCGTAGCGCGGCAGTGCGCGCCAGGCTGGCTCAGCTGTTGTGGGAAGTCGACGCGCAGCTCGATGCGCCGCGATCCCCGCGTTCAGAAAGTTACGTTGCGGGGCCGTCGGACCGCGTGCCGGCGGCCAGCGCGTGGGACGCGCGGACCTGCAGCCCGGCGTCCAGCTCGTAGACCACCGGCAGCGCGTTGGGCACCTCGGTGGCTTCGGCCTGGGCCGGGCCCATCTCCCCGAGGATCACGGCGAAGGCCCGCAGGGTGGTGCCGTGCGCCACGATGAGGACGCGCTGGCCTTGCGCGACCCGGGGGGCGATCTGCTCGTCCCACAGGGGCTGCACGCGCAGGACCGTGTCCTGCATCGACTCGCCCTGCGGCGGTCGCTCGGCCCAGCTGCGGCGCCACAGGCGGACCTGCTCGGCGCCGTAGGTGCGCACCGCTTCGGCCTTGTCGCGCCCCTGCAGCACGCCGTAGTGCCGCTCGTTCAATCGCCACGAGGGCTCCACCGGCAGCCCGCCGCCGCCCATTTCGTCCAGCGTGTGCGACGCGGACTCGATCGAGCGCTGGAGGGCGCTGGTGTAGCAGCGGTCGAACGCCAGGCCCGCCGCGCGCAGCGCGCGCCCGGCGGTGCGGGCCTGGGCGATGCCGGTCGCGGTGAGCGGCACGTCCAGCCAGCCCGCGAAGGTGCCGTCCAGGTTGGCGGTGGACTCGCCGTGCCGCATCAGCACCAGCCTGGGCATGGCGGGCGCGGGGCTGCCCGTCACTGCGGCGGCGAAGACTTGCCGCGGGCGAACAGGTCGTCGAGCTTGCGCTCGTAGCGGTGGTAGTCGATGCGGTCGTACAGCTCGGATCGCGTCTGCATCAGCTCCAGCACTTGCTTCTGCGTGCCGTCGCGGCGGATCGCCTGGAACACGGCCTCGGCGGCCTTGTTCATGGCGCGGAACGCCGACAGCGGGTACAGCACCAGCCCCACGCCGGCGCCGCGCAGTTCGTCCACGGTGAAGAGCGGCGTCTGGCCGAACTCCGTGATGTTGGCCAGCACCGGCACGCCCGTCGCCTCGGCGAACTTGCGGTACAGGTCCAGCTCGGTGACCGCTTCGGGGAAGACCATGTCCGCGCCCGCCTCGACACAGGCACGGGCGCGGTCCAGCGCGCTCTGCAGGCCCTCGACCGCCAGCGCATCGGTGCGCGCCATGACCACGAAGCTGTCGTCGGTGCGCGCGTCCACGGCCGCCTTGATGCGGTCCACCATCTCCTGCTGCCCCACGATCTCCTTGTTGGGCCGGTGGCCGCAGCGCTTGGCGCCGACCTGGTCCTCGATGTGGATCGCGGCCGCGCCAGCCTTCTGCATGGCCCGCACCGTGCGCGCCACGTTGAAGGCGGAGGCGCCGAAGCCGGTGTCCACGTCCACCAGCACCGGCAGGTCGCACACGTCGGTGATGCGGCGAACGTCGACCAGCACGTCTTCCATCTGGCTGATGCCCAGGTCGGGCAGGCCCAGCGAGCCCGCCGCCACGCCGCCGCCGGACACGTAGATCGCGCGGTAGCCCGCGCGCCGGGCCAACAGGGCGTGGTTGGCATTGATGGTGCCGACCACCTGCAGCGGCGATTCGTCCTCCACCGCGGTGCGGAAAGCCTGGCCAGGCGTGGTTTTTTGCATCATGGGTTCCTGTTGTCTGTCATCAAGGGGCGGGCGCCAGCAGCGCGCCCAGCTTCCCGCCGTCGCTGGCCTCGAGCGCCAGCACCGTCTCCTCGACGCGCTGCACGCCCCGGGCGCCCAGCCGCGGCTGGGCCAGCGTCCTGAACTTCTCGCGCACCTCCCGCTCGGTGAGCGGGTCCTCGGGCTCGCCGCGCGCATTGGGCACCGTCGCACGCAACTCGCGTCCGCTGCCCAGCGTCACCTCGACCCAGGCGCCGCGCCGCTGCGGATAGCCGGCGTCCAGCTGCGGATCGACCACCACCTCGATGCGGCGCAAAAGGTCCTGCACCGCCGGCTCGCGCAGCACCTCGTCGCGGTAGTCGTAGACGGAGGCGCGGCCCTTCAGCAGCGCCAGCGCCACCGAAAAGCCGATGCTGAACTGCGCCTGCTTGCCGTCGGCCGGCGGTTCGATGGCGGCCGCGCGGGTGACGGTGTCGACCGCGACCCGGACCGAGGCGACATCGCCGGCCGCCAGCCGCTCGGCCGCGGCCAGGTCCAGCGTCGCGTCGACCGGCGCGTGGTTGCCGCGGCAGCCCGCGTGGCGCTTGAAGTAGGTTTCCGGCAGCAGGCATTCGCCGCCCAGGCCGGCGACGATGGCGGCCCTGCCCTGCTCGCCCACGAGACCGCCGAACGCCGGCAGGAAGCCCTCCTCCAGCACGCGCGGCGCACCGGGGTGGCCGGCCTGCGCCAGCAGCGCGGCCACGATGCCGGCCTCGCAGCTGCGCCCGACCTGCAGGGGCTGGGTCTGTGCAGTCTTGAGCGCCTCCTTGAAGCCGCTGCCCAGGTTGGCCGCGATGGCGATCGCATGGCCGGCCGCTTCGCCCGGCAGGCGCAGCAGGCGGGCGGCCGCAGCCGCGGACGCCACCGCGCCCAGGATGGCGGTGCTCTGGTACCCCATGCGCACGCAGGCCGGGTAGATGGCGCGGCCCAGGCGCAGGAAGACTTCGTAGCCGGCGAAGGTCGCCGAGAGGATCTCCTCGCCGCCGGCGCCGCGCTCCTGCGCCAGCGCCAGCACGGCCGGGATCACCACCGAGCTGGGATGCCCGCCGGTGTAGCGCGAGCCGTCCTCCAGGTAGGTGGAATGGGTGGCGAAGCTGTTGACCAGCGCGGCGTCGCGCGCGCTGCGCCCTTCCCCTTCGCCCCAGACGCGCACCGGCCCGGCCGCCTGCAGCAGCGGTTGCAGCACCCGGTGGTTGCCCAGCTCGATGCCGGCCAGCCCTGCGCCCAGCGTGTCCAGGAGGCGCAGGCGCGCGGCCTGGCGCGCGGCGGACGGCTGCTCCGCGGCGGACACCGCGGCGGCGAAATCACCGAGCTGGCGGGCGAGCACGTCAGTCGACCTTCAGCTGCAGCTGCTCGACCACCTTGCGCCACTTGGCCACGTCCTCGCGCACCTTGCGCGTGAACTCGGCCTGGCTGTTGGCCACCACCTCGGCGCCCTGCGCGGCGAAGGTCTCGCGGATCTCCGGCAGGTTGAGCACCCGGGTCACGTCGGCGTGGATCTTCTCCAGCACGGCGGGCGGCGTGCTGGCCGGCGCGAACAGGCCATACCAGGTGTCGGCTTCGTAGTCCTTCAGCCCGGCTTCGGCCAGCGTGGGGATGTCCGCGGCGATGCCCGGGCGTTTCGCGCTCGTGGTGGCGAGCGCGCGCAGCTTGCCGGTCCTGATGTGGGGCAGCACCACCGGCGCGTTGGCGATCCAGACCTGGGTCTGCCCGCCCAGCATGTCGTTGAGCGCCGGGCCGCTGCCCTTGTACGGCACGTGCACCAGGTCCACCCCAGCCATGGTCTTGAACATCTCGGTGGCCAGGTGCGACGGCGTGCCGTTGCCCGGGGTCGCGTAGTTCAGGCCGCCGGGCTTCTGCCGGGCCAGCGCGATGAGCTGGCCGATCGAGGTGGCCGGCACCGAGGGGTGGACCACCACGATGTTGGGCGTGTTGGCCACCAGGGTGATCGCCGCGAAGTCGCGCGTGGCATCGAAGCCGGCGTTCGAGTACAGGCTCTGGTTCACCGCGTGCGTGCCCTGCACGCCCAGGATCAGCGTGTATCCGTCCGGTGGCGCATCGGCCGCGGCCTTGGTGCCCAGGTTGCCGCCCGCGCCCCCGCGGTTGTCGATCACCACCGGCTGGCCCCACAGCTGCGACAGCTTCTGCGCGATCGGCCGCGCCAGGATGTCGGTGCCGCCGCCCGGCGGGAAGGGCACGATCAGCTTCACGGGGCGATTGGGGTAGTCCTGGGCCCAGGTCCAGGGACTGGCCGCCGCGACCAGCAGCAGCCCCAGCGCTTGCAGCCAGCGCTTGCTCATCTCGATGCCTCCCCGGTCTCCGCCAGTCCTGGCACGCTGCAGCCCGCCAGCAGCCGGTTGAGCGGCGCCATCGATGGCGCCGCGAAGACGCGCACCGCCTCGTGCAGGATGCGCCCGGCCTGTCCGGCGCCCACGGCCGCGGAAGCCAGCGACATGAACTTGCGCTCCACCTCCTGCTCGTCCATCGGGTTCTCGGGCATGCCGCGCGAGTACTCCACGTGCCGGCTGACCGTGGTGCCGTCCTTGAGCACCAGGGTCACGCGCCCGCCGTAGACCTCGGGGTAGGCGCGGTCCACGTCCTCGTGCACCTCGATCTCGACCCGCCTGGCCAGCGCGACCACCTTGGGCTCGACGATGCGCTCCGGCGTGAACTGCTCCAGGTACGCTTGGCCGTCCAGCATCGCGACGGCGATGTTGTACTGCAGGCTCATCTGGGCGTTCAGCACCGAGTCGGCCTGGTACGGGAAGCCGGTCTGGGTCTGCACCACGCGCGGGATGCCGGCGACCACCCGCTCGACGTCGCCCACGGCCAGCCGGTGCGCGCGGATCATCTCCAGCACCGCATCGACGCACGCGTGGTTGCTGCCGCAGCACGCGTAGGGCTTGAAGCAGGTGAAGTCGCTGTGCCACACCGTGCCCAGCCCCGCGGTGATGCGATCCGGCCGCGGCGAATCGGACATCGCGAACAGGAAGCCGCCGTCCTCCGCCTCCAGGATGTGGCGCGGGCCGATGAAGCCGCGCTGCGCCAGGAGGGCCGCGTTCACGCCGTCCTGCGCCGCCTTGCCCGGGTGCATGCGCTTGCTCATGGAGCCGTCGCTGGTGAAGGCCCAGAGCCCGGCCGACTGCGTGCCGGCCAGGCCCAGCGCGCTGGCCGTGGTCTCGGCGTCCAGCCGCAGCAGCACGCTGGCGGTGGCCGCGGCGGCGAAGGTGCCGCAGGTGCCCGTGAGGTGCCAGCCGCGCATGCGGGCGCGGCCGGGGTTGGCCGCCTGGCTCACGCGGTTCATGGTTTCGTAGCCGGCCGCGATGGCGCGCAGCACCAGCTCGCCGTCGGCGCCCACTTTCTCGCCCAGCGCCAGCGCCAAGGGCACCACGATGGCGCCCGGATGGATCTTGGCCCGGCTGTGGTCGTCGAAGTCGAAGCTGTGGATGGCCGTGGCGGACGCCAGCACGCTGTGCGCCACGCTCACGCGCTGCCCCGATGCCCACAGGCCGGCCTCGGGCCGTCCGCCCTGCTCGGCGGCGAAGGCGTGCAGGATGCGGCCCCACTCGGTGGTCAGGCCGTACAGGCCGCAGCCGATGGCGTCGACCACCGCCTTGGCCAGGATGGTCCGCGTGCGATCGGGGATGGCGCGCTCGCGCAGCGAAGCGATGAAGCCGGCGAGCTGCAGCGTGATGCCGCGGTTCGCGCGTGACAGGTCCTTCCAGGTGGCCAGGTCGTCCATGGCTCGGCCCCGCTCAGTCCGCTTTCGCGCCGGCGTCGCGGGCGATCTTGCCCCAGCGCGCGGTTTCGTCGCGCATGAACGCGGCGAAGGCGTCGGGCGAGGCATGCGTCATCGGCTCCACGCCCACCTTGAGCATGGCCTCGCGCACGTCGGGCGACTGCGCCACCTTGACCAGCGCCGCATGCAGCTTGTCGACGACGGGTTTGGGCATCCTGGCCGGCCCCATCACGGCGAACCAGTTGAAGGCCAGCAGCGAAGGAACGCCCTGCTCCACCGACGTCTGCGTGTCCGGCAGCACCGGCGAGCGCTCCTTGTTGGTGATGGCCAGCGGCCGCAGCTTGCCGTCCTTCACCAGCGCCTGCAGCGCCGGCAGGTCCATGATCACGCCGTGGACGTGGCCGCCGGCGGTGTCGGTGACGGCCGGCCCGGCGCCCTTGTACGGCACGTGCAGGAAGCGGCCGCCCGTGGCGCTGCGCAGCAGCTCGATGGCCAGGTGCGGCAGGCCGCCGTTGCCCGACGAGGAGATCGTCACGTCGCGCGTCCTGGCCAGCACCACCAGTTCGGCCAGGTCCTTGGCCGGCACCGAGGGGTGGACGGCCACCAGCTCCGGCGTCGCCGCCACCGTGGTGATGCCCACCAGGTCCTTGACCGGATCGAAGGGCAGCTTGGCGTAGGTGGCCGGCGCGATCACCAGCGGGCTGGCGCTGGCCAGGGTGATCGTGTAGCCGTCGGGCGCGGCCTTGGCCACGAAGTCGGTGCCGATCAGCGCGTTGCTGCCCGGCTTGTTGACCACCACCACCGGCTGGCCCAGCGCCTCGCCCAGCCTGGGCGCGAGGATGCGGGCCACGATGTCGTTGGAGCCGCCGGGGGGAAAGCCCACGATCAGGTTGATCGGGCGGTTGGGATAGTCCTGCGCCTGGGCCAGGCCGGGGGCGAAGGCGGCCGCGGCCAGGCCGGCCGCGAGCAGCCACCTGCGCGGCAGGTCGATGTTGCTGATGTTCATGTCTTGTCTCCTTGGTTGTCTTGCAGCGGCGGCAGGTCCAGCCGCACCGCGATGCCCTCGAGCTCCTGCGACACTGCCGGATAGCGCCGCACCACCAGCGGGTCGTGCCCCGGGATCACATGCCGCGGCGACCCGGCCAGCGCTTCCAGCCGGTCGAAGCCTTCCATCATCTCGCCCACGTGCCAGACCAGCGGGAAGCAGCGCCGCTGCTCGAAGTGCTCGTAGTAGTGGCTGGCGTCGGACGCCAGCACCACCCAGCCGCGCGCGGTGTGCACGCGCACGCATTGCAGGCCGGCCGTGTGGCCGCCGATGCGGTGCACGCTGATGCCGGGCGCGATCTGGGCGTCGCCGCGGTGGAACGCCACCCGGTCCTGGTAGACCAGCCGCACCATGCCGGCCACGTGGTCCACCTCGTAGGGCCGGCTGAAGCGGTCGCAGCACATGTAGCGGCCGGTCGCGAAGGCCATCTCCTCGTCCTGCAGGTGGAAGCGCGCTTGCGGGTACTCCTCGAACGTGCCCACGTGGTCGTTGTGCAGGTGGGTGATGACGATCTCGCGCACCGACTCGGGCGTGATGCCCAGCAGCGCCAGCGCCTGCGCCGGTCGCCGCAGCAGCGTGCGGTTGCGCTTGGCCGCCATGTCCGCGTTGAAGCCCGTGTCCACCAGGAGCAGGCGCTCCTCGTTGCGCACCACCCAGACGTAGTAGTCCATGGGCATGGGCACGTCGTGGGCGTCGCCGCCCACGAAATGGTCGGGCCGCGCGCCGCCGCGCGTCGCGTACTTGAGCGCGATCACCTCGTAGCGCGGCAGCGTCCCGGCCATGTCAGCGGCCCGTGCGCTTTTGCGTCAGCTGCATCAGCTGGCCGACGTTGGCGCAGTCCTCGATGGACTGCACCATGGCCGCGATCTCGGCGGCGCGGTTGGCGCCCAGCACCGGCGTCACCAGGCTGTCGAACTTGGCGCGCAGCTCCTCGTCGTTCATCGGGTTCTGGATCGAGCCCTTGGGGTAGTCCACCTGCGAGACGTGGCGCTCGCCGCCCTCCATTTCCATCGTCATCCGGCAGGACACGCCGCGCGGCAGCGAGGGATCGACGGTGAAGCGCACCAGCTCCGACAGGCGCTTGAGCACGGGCTCGCCCAGGCGCTGGTCGTTGTACTGCGCGAACAGCGCCTGGCCGTCCGTGAGCGCCACCGCCACCGAGTACGGCAGGCTCACCTGCGCCTCGTGGTAGGTCTTGGGGCGCGCGTTCTGGTGGTAGTGCGCCCAGTCGGGGTGGCGCGCCATCTCGATGCCCGCGACGCGGGCCAGGTCGGGCTTGTGCTTGCGGCGGATCTCCAGCGCGCAATCGATCGCGTTGTGGATCGGGCGGGCGCAGGAGTAGGGCTTGAACTCGATGTCCAGCTGGTAGGGCTTGTCCAGGTCCTCGACCAGGCGCCCGGGCTGGTTCTGGTCGGTGAAGGCCTTCAGGAAGCCGCGCTCGCCTTCGAAGATGGTGTTGGTGCCGGTGAAGCCCAGGCCGGCCATGGTGGCCGCCGTGACGCCGTTGCGCGCGGCCGGGCCGGGGTTGAATCGCTTCTGCATCGAGGGGCCGTACATCTCCATCAGGCCGCCGGAGGAAGCGCCGGCCAGGCCGAGTGCGGAGACGATCTGCTCGGCCGACAGGCCCTGCAGCTTGGCGGCCGCGACGGTGGCGCCGAACACGCCGCAGGTCGGGGTGGTGTGGTAGCCGCGATTGCGCAGCGAGTTGTTGGCCGCGCGGCTGAGGCGTTCCATCATCTCGCAGCCGGCGGCCAGCGCCACCAGCAGGTCCTTGCCGCTGGCGCCGGCCTGCTCGGCGACGGCCAGCGCGGACGAATAGACCGGCGGGCTGAAGTGGAACAGCGCCAGCACGTCGATGTCGTCCAGCTCCACGCTGTGCGAGGAGATCGCGTTGGCGAACGCCGCCTGCATGGCCGGCACGCGGCCGTCGCCGCCGACCAGCGTCGACTCGGCATGGCCGCCGGTGACGGCGGCGAACTTGCGGGCCACCTCGCCGCTCTCGGTCTGGCTGCCGGCGATGGCCACGCCCAGGTAGTCCAGCAGCAGGCGCTTGGTGGCGCGGCGCGAGGCGTCGGACAGGCGCGCGTGGTCGAAGTCGTGGAAGTGCGTGCCCAGGCGGTCCGCCAGGGTGGGCTTGTCGGTGGGGCTCTTGGCTGCTTGGCTCATGGGGTGCTGCTCGTAATAAAAGGGGGTCAGGCGGCCGCGGGCGCGGCCAGGAGGGCGGTGAGTTCGGACAGGTCGTCCAGCCGGTCGAGGCGGTCGACCAGGGACACGACGCGGTCGATGTCGCCCCTGGAGAGGCAGGACTCGACGACGTGGCGGAACTTGTATTCCACGTCCTGCGGCGACAGCGGGTTCTCGGGGCTGCCGCGCCGGTGCAGGATCTCGTGCGTGAGGCGCCGGCCGTTGCGCAGCGTGACCGCCACGCGGGCCGCATGGCGGAAGGGAGCGCCCATGGCCTGGATCTCGGGGTCCACGTGCGCCTCGATGCGGGTGATGAAGTCCAGGAGGCGCGGGTCGGCCAACCGGTCCTGCGCGTACTGCGCGACGAAGGCCACGCCGTCGTGGGCGATCACGGCCAGGCCGTAGAACAGGTTCATCTGAGCGGCCGTCACGCCCTGCGCCTTGTACTCCCAGGCGCAGTGGGTGTAGGTCATCTGGCTCATGCCCACTTCCACCTTGGCGACGTCGTTCGGCGTGAGGCCGTTCTCGCGCAGGAGGTGGGCGAAGGCGTCCAGCGCCGCGTGGATGCTGGTGACGCAGGCATGCGGCTTGTAGCCCACCTTGCCGGCCTCCCACACCGTGCCCAGCCCGTCGGTCAGGCGCGCGGCGTTCGGCTTGCCCGAGTAGGTGCTGAGGTAGCCGCCGTAGGCCGCCTCCAGCACGTCGCTGATGCCGGTGAAGTCGCGCCCGGCGAGCTGCGCCGCATACACGCCGCTCTGGGCCGCGCGGCCCGAGTGCAGGCGCTTGACCATCGCGCCTTCCTGCGCCGCCATCAGGCCGCCGGCCTGCGAGCCGACGATGCCCAGCGCGTGCTGCGTGCGCCGGGCGTCCAGGCCCAGCATGTGGGCGGCCGACGCCGCGGCCACGAAAACGCCGGAGCTGCCCTGCGGATGGAAGCCGCGGAAAAAGAGGTCCATGGTAGCGGCGTTGCCCACCCGCGTGCCGACCTCGTAGCCGGCCGTCATGGCGGCGAGCAGCGTCTGGCCGGACACGCGGCCCTGCTGCTCGGCCAGCGCGAACACCACCGGCACCGCGATGGAGCCGGCGTGCACGATCGATTCCTTGTGGATGTCGTCCAGCTCGAAGGCGTGGCCGGCGGTGGCGTTCACCAGCACGGCGCCCGCGACCGAGGTGCGCGTGCCGTGCCCGAAGATGGAGGCGACCGGCCGCGCGCCCTCCTCCTCCACCATGGCCTGCACCTTCTGCGTCCAGGGCAGCGTGGCGCCGAACAGGCAGCAGCCGATGCTGTCCAGCACGCTGGTCTTCATGCGGGCGATCACTTCGGGCGGGATGGCCGGGTAGCGGACCTGGGCCGAGAACTCGGCCAGGGTCCGGGTCGCGCCCTCCAGCAGGGGCGGCTGGTTGCTGCTCATGGCTCGTTGCTTTCCTTGGGGTTGCTCATTCGGCCTTCAGGCCGACGCGCTTGACGATCCCGCTCCACTTGGCGACTTCCGCGGCGATGTGGGCGCGCCATTGCTCGGGGGTGTTCTCGCCCTGCACCGCATCGAAGCCGGCATCGGTCATCTGCTTGCGGAAGGCGGGATCGCGCAGGATCGCGTTCACCTCGCGGTTGAGGCGGTCGATGATCGGCTGCGGCGTGCCGGCCGGGGCGAACATGCCGCTCCACTGCAGCGTCTGGAAGCCGGCGATGCCCGCTTCGGCGAGGGTGGGGAACTCCGGCAGCGTGGGCGAGCGCTGGCTGTCGCCGATGCCCAGCACGCGCAGCTTGCCCGCCCTCACGTGCGGCAGCGGGGCGGCGGCGCCGCTCATCGCCAGCTGCACCTGGCCGCTCAGCAGGTCGTTGAGCATGGGGCCGGAGCCGCGGTAAGGCACGTGCGCGATCTGCACGCCCGTCAGCACCTTCAGCAGCTCCATCGGCAGCGCGTTCGCGTTGGAGCTCGCCCCGTAGTTGAGCTTGTCCGGATGCGCCTTGCCGTACTCGACCAGTTCCTTCACGGTGGTCACCGGCAGGTTGGCGTTGACCACCAGCAGCACCTGCTGGTTGGCCGTCTGCGCGATGGGCGCGAGGTCGCGCACGGGGTCGTAGGGCAGCTTCTTGCCGAAGGCCACGTTGTAGGCCTGACTGGTGCCGTCGATCAGCAGCGTGTAGCCGTCCGGCGCGGCCTTGGCCACGACGTCGGTGCCGATGCTGCCGTCGGAGCCCGGCCGGTTCTCCACCACGAGGGGAACGCCGAGCACTTCCGACAGGCGCCGGGCCAGCAGGCGGCCCAGGATGTCGGTGCCGCCGGCCGGCGTGTACGGCACGACCAGCCGGATCGGCTTGTTCGGCCAGGGCGCCTGCGCCGCCGCCGGCTGCAACAGCGCGGCGAGCAGCGCGGCGCCGATCGCGAATGTGCGGGCGAGCGAGGGGAGACGGAACCCGGACACGGAACGCCTCGCGCTCATTCCAGGACGGTGCCGGACGCCTTGATCCGCTCGGCCCACTTCTTGTGCTCGGACTGCAGGAAGGCCTGGGCCTGTTCGGCATTGCCGTTGATCAGGGTGATGCCGGTCGCCTTGAGCTTTTCCTGCAGGTCGGGCGTGTTCAGCGCCGCGGAGATCTGGCCCTGCAGCTTCTTGACGACGTCGGCGGGCATGCCGGCCGGGCCGAGCAGCATGTACCAGGTGGTGGACGAGTAGCCCTTGATCCCGCCCTCCTCGATGGTGGGCATGTCCGGCGCCATCGGCGAGCGCTTCTCGCCGGTCTGGCCCAGGGCGCGCAGGCGCCCGTCGCGCACGTAGGGCAGGCTCTCGGCGATCGGCAGCATGGTCACGTCGACCCGCCCGGCGATCGCGTCCAGCATGGCCGGGCCGCCGCCGCGGTAGGGCACGTGCACGTACTGCATGCCGGAGGCGGCGCGCAGCACGTCCATGGCCAGGTGCGAGGAGCTGCCGTTGCCCGAACTGGCGAAGCGGATCGCGTCGGGCTTCTTCTTGGAGGCCTCGACCAGCTCGGTGACGGTCTTGAACGGCAGCGCGGGATTGGACAGCAGCACCAGCGGCGCCTCGCCCACCAGCGCGATCGGCGTGAAGTCCTCCAGCTTGTAGTTCACCTTCTTGTACAGGCTGGGGTTGATGGCGATGCCGGGCGTGCTGAACAGCAGCGTGTAGCCGTCCGGCTTGGCCTGCGAGACCGCGGAGAAGGCGATGTTGCCGCCGGCGCCGGTGCGGTTCTCCACCACGAAGCTCTGGCCCACCATGTCCGTGAGCTTCTGCATCACGTGGCGCCCCACGATGTCGGCGCTGCCGCCGGCCGGGAAGGCGATCACCACCTGCACGGGCCGGTTGGGGTAGTCCTGCGCCACGGCGGGCGCGCACAGCACGGCGGCGGTGCACGCGCACAGGGCGAGGAAGGAAGAGCGTCTCATGGCTTGTCTCCTGGAGTTGTGGGGCTTGGGCCCGGATGGAAAACGGGAAGCGGCGCCGCGCCCTATGCGGCGTCCGTCGGCGACTCGTGCAGGCTGACGGCGATCCCTTCCAGCGCGGGGCTCGCCGCCGGATAGCGCTTCATCACCAATGGGTCGTGGCCGGGCACGATGTGCGCCGGCGACCCGGCCAGCCGCTGCAGCGTGCCGTAGCCGTCGACCGCCTCGCCGACGTTGAACATGGTGGTGAACACGCGCTTCTTCTCGAAGTGCTCGTAGAAGTGGCTGGCGTCGGAGGCCAGCACCACCCAGCCGCGCTGGGTATGGACGCGCACGCACTGCAGCCCATGGGTGTGGCCGCCGATGCGGTGCAGGCTGATGCCGGGAGCGAGGTCGGCGTCGCCCCGGTGGAACTCGACGCGGTCCTTGTAGACCATGCGCACCATGCCGATCACCTCGTCCACCTCGTAGCCGTGGTTGAACTGCCGGTGGCGCATGTGGCGGCCGGTGGCATAGGCCATCTCGTCGTCCTGCAGGTGGAAGCGGGCCTGCGCGAAGCTGTCGAAGGTGCCCACGTGGTCGTAGTGCAGGTGCGTGATGACCACGTCCTTGACCGTCGCGGCCTCCACGTCCAGCAGCGCCAGCCCCTGCGCGGGCGTGCGCAGCAGGGTGCGGCCGCGCCGGGCGGCGACCTCCGCGGCGAAGCCGGTGTCCACCACGAGCGTGCGGCCCGCCCCGCGGACCAGCCAGAGGTAGTAGTCCATCGGCATGGGCGCGTCGTGCGCGTCGCCGCCGATGAAGTGGTTGGCACGGCGGCCGTCGCGCGTGGCGTAGCGGATGGCGAAGACCTGGTACTGCGGCAGGCCGGGCGTGGGGGTGCTCATGCAAGGCTCCGGATCGGTGGGGCGGTGGCGGCGCGGCTGGGGGTGTGCGGCGCGGCCGGCGAAGCGCGCTCGGCATCCAGCGCCAGGGCGGCCATCCAGGCGTCGCGGATCGCGGCCAGGAAGTCGCCGGGCGCCTGGCTGTCGCCGATGCGGGTGTAGGGCACGCCGGTGGCTTCCAGCGCGGGCAGCACCGAGAGGTCGGGCTCGGGGCCGGTGGCGAACACCAGCACCTGGCCGATCTCCAGTTCGGCGGGCGCGCCGTCGGCGACCTGCACGTGCAGGCGGTCGGCGATGGCCGACTCGATGCGGCAGCGCGAGATGAGGCGCACGCCGGCGGCCTCCAGCCGCTCCAGCAGTTCCAGGCGGTTGTTGCGCGCCATGCCGGAGGCGAACACCGACGTCATCTCCAGCAGCTGGATGCGGCAGTCCTGCAGGCGCAGCAGGTCGGCCAGCTCGGCGCCGACCATGCCGCCGCCCACGATGGTGACCAGGGCGCCGGCCGGGATCTTTTCGGTGTGCTCGAACAGCTCCCAGGCGTGGAACACCGGGATGCCGGAGGCCAGGCGCTGCAGCGACAGCGGCGGCTTGCGCGGCTTGGAGCCGGTGGCCACCATCACATGGTCGGGCGCGAAGCCGCGGATCGCGGCCTCGTCGGCGTCGATGCCGGTGCGCACGCGGACCCCGAGCTTCTCCAGTTGCTGCCAGCGGTCGGTCCACACCGGCCAGACCTCCTGCTTGTCGGGCGCGGCGACGGCCAGGTGGATCTGGCCGCCGGGGCGCTGCGCGCGCTCCCACACCTCGACCTGGTGGCCGCGGCCGGCGAGCACGCGCGCCGCTTCGATGCCGGCCACGCCGGCGCCCAGCACAAGCACCCTGGCCGGACGCGTGGTGGGCGCGGACAGCTGGGGCTCGGCATGTTCCAGCGTCTCGAACTCGGTGCCCACCATGGGGTTCTGCACGCAGGAGACGTCCTTCTCCAGCGTCAGGCGCTCGAAGCAGACGTTGCAGGCGATGCAGCGGCGGATCGGGGCGTCGACCTTGCCGAAGGCCTTGGCGCACCAGTGCGCATCGACGTACAGCGCGCGGCCCAGCGACACGAAGTCGGCGGCGCCCGACTGCAGCAGGTCCTCGGCATCCTGGGGCTCCACCACGCGGCCGGCCAGCAGCACGGGGATGGACACCGCCGCCTTGATCGGCTTGGCCACGGGGCCCAGGCAGCCGCGCGGGAACGAAGGCGGCTGGATGCAGAACTTGGACAGCTGCGGGCTCTCGTTGCTGCCGCCCGAAAGGTCGATCGCCGCCACGCCCGCGCGTTCGACGGCCTGGGCCAGCTGGACGATCTCCTCCTGCGTGTAGCCGGCGGGATGGAACTCGCTGGCGCTCAGGCGGACGATCAGGCGCAGCTGCGGCAGGGCCTCCTTGACGCGGTCTATCGTCTCCAGCAGCAGGCGCATGCGGTTCTCGATCGCGCCGCCGTACTGGTCGGTGCGCTGGTTGATGCGCCGCGTGAAGAACTGCTGGAACAGGTAGCCGTTGGCGGCATGGATCTCCACGCCGTCGTAGCCCGCGCGCCAGAGCCGGCGCGCGGCGTCGACGAACAGGCGCTGGATCTCGTGGATCTCGGCCACGCGCAGCGCGCGCACGGCGTCGCCGGTGTTGGGGTTGACCCAGTCGGACGGCCCGACCGGCTCCATGTTCAGCACGTGGCGCCGCAGCAGCGCGCCGCGGTGGTTGAGCTGGCCGAAGACGGCGCAGTCGTGTTCCTTGATGGCCTCGACGATGCTGGCCAGGCCGGGGATGAAGCGGTCGTGGTAGCAGCACAGCGAGTTGTGGTGCGGGCGCGCGTGCTGCGTCACCACCATCGCCTCGGTCATGATCGCGCCCACCCCGCCGCGGGCGCGCTCCGCGTAGTACGCGACGTCGCGTGCGGTCGAGAGGCCGTCGGTGGTGCTGTAGTTGGTGCCCATGGGCGCCATCACCACGCGGTTCTTCAGGCGCAGGCCGCCGATCGATCCAGGTTGTTCCAGAAGCATGGGGCGATGCTAGGAACCCTCATTACTTTGATCAACCACATAGAATTCCGTTGACTTGTGAATTGAATTCCGTAATCGGGCCATGGACAACCTCAACGCCCTCGTCGTGTTCGCCCGGGTCGCGGAAGCGCGCAGCTTCACCGCGGCCGCCCAGCGGCTGGGCCTGACCTCCTCCGCGGTGAGCAAGGCGGTGTCCCGCCTGGAGCATGAGCTCGGGGTCCGGCTGCTCAACCGCTCCACCCGCCTGGTCACGTTGACCAGCGATGGCGTCGGCTTCTTCGAGCACTGCCGCCAGATCCTGGCCGCGGTCGAGGAGGCGGAGCGCTCGGTCACCCAGTCCAGGGGCACGCCCCACGGGCGGCTGCGCCTGCAGATGCCGGTGGGCTTCGGCCGCAGGGTGGTGGTGCCTGCACTGCGCCGGCTCACGCAGACCCATCCGGGCCTGGTGGTGGACGCGGAGCTGATCGACCGCGTGGCCGACCTGGCCTACGAGGGCTTCGACGCCGCCATCCAGATCGGCCAGGTGAGCGACGAGCGGCTGGTCGCCCGGACCCTTTGCCGGCTGCGCTTCACGGCGCTCGCTTCACCGGATTACCTGGCGCGGCACGGCGAGCCGCGCACGCCCGACGACCTGGAGGGGCACGACTGCCTGGGCTACGTGTCGCCCCTCACCGGCGGCTACCGCCCCTGGGACTTCAGCAAGGACGGCCAGTCGTTCTCGCGGCGCGTGTCGGGCCGGCTGAACGTGAACAACGCCGACTCGCTGCTGGAGGCGGCCATCGCCGGGATGGGCATCGCCATGATCAGCAACTTCATCGCCGCGGAGGCGATCGGCGCGGGCCAGCTCAAGCCCATCCTGACCGACTACGTCGCGCCGGGCCCCAAGGTGTACATCGTCTATCCGCCCAGCCGCACCGTGTCGCTCAAGCTGCGCACGGTCATCGACTTCCTGGAGGAAGCGATCTTCGGGACCGAGCAGGTGTTCGAGCAGCAGCCGTGAGGGCGCGATTCGCGCGGCACGCCTGCGGGGCCAGCGTCGGCCGATCCCCTCGGATCAGAAAGCCACCTGCCGCCTGCCGCGCACCAGCCGCAGCAGCGGCAGGCCGACCCACACCAGGAACGTGAGGGCCGCCAGTGCGGCGGCGATGGGCCGGCCGACGAAGGCGGTCAGGTTGCCGTCCGACTTGATCATCGAAGTGATGAAGTTCTCCTCCAGCATGCCGCCCAGCACCACGCCCAGGATCGCGGGTGCGATCGGGAAGCGGTTGGCCTCCAGCAGGTAGGCGATCACGCCGGCCACCAGCATCACGGCGATGTCGAAGGGCGTGTTGTTGATGGCGAAGGTCCCCACGATGCAGAACAGCAGGATCAGCGGCATCAGCACGTTGCGCGGCACCCGCAGGATGCGCTTGGCCACCTTGATGCACAGCAGTCCCAGCGGGACCATGATGATGTTGGCGATGATGAAGAGCAGGAACACCGCATAGATGTTCTGCGGGTTCGTCGTGAAGAGCGTCGGCCCCGGGTTCATGTTCTTCATGTACAGCACGCCGATCACGATGGCCGTGATCGAGTCGCCGGGGATGCCGAACACCAGCGCCGGGATCCACGCGCCGGCCAGCGCGCTGTTGTTGGCGGCGCCCGACTCCACGATGCCTTCGGGGTGGCCGGTGCCGAACTTCTCCGGCTCCTTGGAGAACCGCTTGCTCATCGCATAGGACATCCAGGCGGCGATGTCCGCGCCGGCGCCGGGCAGCGCGCCCACCGCCGTGCCCAGGGTGCTGCCCCGCAGGATCTGCACCGGGTACTTCCTGGCCAGGTTCCACTGCCCCCGCATCACGTTGCCGACCTTGTCGACCACCAGCTGCGCCGGCGGGCTGGTGTCCACGACGTAGCGGATCACCTCGGAGATGGCGAACATGCCGATCATCATCGGGATCATCCCGATGCCACCGGTCAGCTCCGGGTTGCCGAAGGTGAAGCGCGGAAAGCCCGCCGGGTTGCCCAGGCCCACGCAGGCCACCAGCAGGCCGAGCATCAGCGTGACCAGGCCCTTGAGCGGCTGGTCGCCGGTGATGAACACGGCGCAGGTGAGGCCCAGCAGCACCAGCCAGAAATACTCGAACGAGCTGAAGTTGAGCGCGAAGTCGGCCAGCGCGGGCGCCGCGACGATCAGCACCACCGTCCCGAAGAGCCCGCCGATGGCGGAGAACACCAGGCCGGCGCCGAGCGCGAGTTCGGCCTCGCCCTTGCGGGTCATGGCGTACGCCTCGTCCGTGTAGGCGGCCGAGGCGGGCGTGCCCGGGATGCGCAGCAGGCAGCCGGGGATGTCGCCGGCGAAGATCGCCATGGCGGTGGCGGTCACCATCGCCGCGATGGCGGGGATGGGCGGCATGAAGAAGGTGACCGGCACCAGCAGCGCCGTGGCCATCGTCGCCGTGAGGCCGGGGACGGCGCCGACGAACAGCCCGAAGAGCGAGGCCCCCACCATCACCGCGATGGTGTAGGGCTCGAACACCATCGCGAAGGCTTGCGCCACGGCCTGGAACATGGGGGACCTCTACCAGGCCAGGGGCGTCAGCACGCCCCAGGGCAGGGGAACGCGCAGCAGCTTGTAGAACGCGAAGTGCACCACCAGCGCGGCGACGACGGCGATGAGGAGCGCGCGGCCGGTGGGCACGCGCAGCACCTTGAACAGGGCCACCAGGATGATGGTCGCCGTCGGCAGGAAGCCCAGCGCATTCACGCCGAAGATGTAGAGCAGCACCGAGCCGAGCAGCACCGCCAGCGCGGCCACGTGGCGCGGCGACCGCACCCACTCGTCCCACTCGAACCAGGGCTCGCCGCTCGACTGGCGGCGCCGCCACCCTTGCGCCAGCAGCACCACGCCGGCGACGCACAGGCCGGCGGCGATGATGCCGGGAAAGAGCGCCGGGCCGACCGGCTGGCCCGGGATCTTGGGGAACCCCTGGATCGAGAAGAGCACCACCGCGCCCAGCGCGAGGAACAGCGCGCCGAAGACGGCGTCGTTGAGTTTCACCGGCCGCTTACTTGGCCAGGCCCACGGCCTTCATCGTGGCGCCCAGTTCGGCGTCCGACTTGGCCATGAACTTGCCGAATTCGTCGGCGGGCGCGTAGATCACGCCGAAGCCCCGGCTGGCCATGAACTCGGTGTACTCCTTGCTGGCGGCGATCTTGCCGACGGCGGCGGCCAGCTTGTCCTGCACGTCCTTGGGGAGGCCCTTGGGCGCGACGATGCCGCGCCACGCGGCCATGGTCCAGTTGCTGCCCAGCGCCGATTTGACGGTGGGCACGTTGGGGTACAGCGACGCGGGCTTCTCGCTCATGATGGCCAGGCTCCTGACCTTGCCGGCATCGATCAGCGAACGGGCTTCCGGCAGCGACACCGGGGCGATCTCGATGCCGCCGGCCACCATGTCCTGCAGGCCGGGCGCCGCGCCGTTGCTGGGCACCCAGGGCACCGCGGCCGGGTCGATCTTCTGGTCACGCAGCAGCCCCGCCAGCGCCAGGTGCCAGATGCCGCCCTGGCCGGTGCCGGAGGCCTTGAATTTCCCGGGGTTGGCCTTCACGGCCGCCAGCAGGTCCTGGATGGTCTTGTATGGCGCATCCGCGCGCACCTGCACCCCGGCGGGGTCGGCGTTCACCAGGCCGATGGGCGTGTACGACGCGCCGGAGAGCTCGGTCAGGCCCTGCCAATGCATCATGCCGATCTCCACCGTCGCCATGCCGATGGTGTAGCCGTCGGGCGGGGCCGACGCGATGGCCGCGTGCCCGACCACGCCGCTGCCGCCGGTGCGGTTGACGACGTTGACGGGCTGGCCGAGTTCCTTTTCCAGCAGCGATCCGATGATGCGGGCCGTGGCGTCGGTGCCTCCGCCCGCGCCCCAGGGCACGATGAGCGTCACCGGCCGGCTCGGATAGGCCTGGGCGAAAGCCGGCGCGGTCCATGCGAATCCCAGGCCGATGACGGCGGCGGAGACAAGGGCGCGGCGAATCCTGCTGGCGGTCATGGAGGCTCCTTCTGTCGTCGACCTGACGAAGGTCCTGAATCTAGAGCCATCCCGACCGGGGGGAATCAGGGTGAACCATAGCGGCGACCCGGGCCGGCCTGCGGCCCGCGCGCGAACGGCACAGTTGCTTACCGCGTCGCTACAGCCGGGTTACAGCCCATCCCTAGAATCCGCGGGCTTCCACCCCATCGATGCCCTTGATCCTCCACGCCCCCCGCCGCGCCGCCCGCGCCCTTCTTCTCGCCGCCTGCGCCGTGCCGCTGGGCGGCTGCGCCGTCGTGACGGCGGTGGACACCGCGGCCAGCCTCGCGATCTCGGCCACCGGCCTGGCCGCCGACGCCGCCATCGGCACCGTCCGGTTGACCGGCAAGGCGATCGGCGCCGCCGACCTGGCGATCCCGGACCGCGAGGAGCCGTAAGCGGCTCCTGGCCGGTCGCAGGCGCTGCGACGGTTCTCTTTCGGATTCAGCCTTCCGCGGGCACGGCCCAGGTGCGTCCGCGCGCGCGGCTGACCGGGTCCACCCCCAGGAAGGTTTCCAGGATCAGGTGCGTGTCGGTCAGGATCGGCGCCATGCTCCAGCGGTCCAGGGCGTCGTTGCCGATGCGCACCATGCCGATGTGCTGGCCGATGTCGGCGTCGATGCGCGGGTCCACGTCGTAGAAGCCCAGCGCAAAACGCAGCCGCTCCACGTCCGCCTTCTCGCCGGTCAGGAAGGTCCAGCCGGGGCCGACGCGGTGCAGCGAACGGTAGGCCTTCAGGTCCGCCGGCCGGTCGTACTCGGGCTGCAGCGAGATCGAGTACATGAACACGTCGCGCCCGACGCGGTCGCCCAGCGCTTCCTGCACCTCCCGCAGCTTCTGCGTCATGGGCGGACAGCGCTCGTTGCACTGCGCGTACATCATGCTGACGAACACGGTGCGGCCGCGCACCAGGTCGGAATAGAACCGCACCTGCCGTCCCTCGTGCGTCACCAGGGGCAGGTCGGGGAAGCGGCCGGTGGCGGCGCTGCTCGCAGGAACCCGCCCCATGGCCGAGGGTGCACCCGGCGCGGCATCGAGCAGGAAGGCCAGGCCCACGCCGCCCGTGGCGGCCAGGCCGCCGGCGCAGGCGGTGAGCCAGTCGCGCCGGCCAGGAGGCGGCACGGCTTTCTGGGCCGCGCCGGCTTCGTCTCGGGGATCAGGGGAGGATGTCATAGCGACCCATCATTGCGTGGTCTTCGTGGATGGTGTTGTGGCAGTGCATGAGGTACTTGCCGGGGAAGTCGCGAAAGCGCAGGAACACCTGCACGTTCTCGTTGGGACCGAGGTAGAAGATGTCCTTGCGCCCGCGTTCCCACGCGGGCGGCGCGACGCCGTTGCGCTGCAGGATCCGGCCCTCCTCGAAGTGGATGTGCACCGGATGCGCCCAGCCGCCGCTGGTGTTGCGCAGGTTCCAGATCTCCGCGGTGCCCATCTTCGGGCTGACGATGGGCCGGTTGTTGAACAGCCTGTCGTTGATGGTCCAGCCGCTGCTGGAGCGGCCGAAGTTGAAGTTGCGCGTGGCCACCACCTCGGACATGTTGATCGGCGGCTGCTCGCGCAGGCGGCCCAGGACCCGGCTGTTGTCCGGACCGGGCAGGGCCCGGTCCACCACGAACTTGAGCACCTGCACCGGCGTCGTGAGGAAATCCGGCTCCGGCCGCCGGCCGTCCACGTGCTTGAGGCGGTTGGTCAGGAACAGCTCAGAGCCCACCGGGAACTTGGAGAAGTCCACCACGATGTCGGCGCGTTCGGCCGCCCCCAGCGTGACGTTGCTGCGCAGGATCGGGGCCGCGAACAGGTTGCCGTCGCTGGAGATCTGGATGAAGCTCTGGACCAGGTTCTGGCGCCGCAGCTGCAGGTCCCACACGCGCGCCGTGCCCGCCGCCAGCAGCCGCAGGCGGTACTTGCGCGGCGCGACGTGGAACACCGGCTGGATCTTGCCGTTGACCAGGAACTTGTCGCCGATGAAGCCGTCCTGGTTGAACTGGTCGAACATCAGGTAGCCACCGGTGTCGAAGTGCCGGTCGGCCAGCATCAGGGGCACGTCGAACTCGCCGCTGGGCAGCCGCAGGGCATTGGTGTTGGGGTCGTTCTCGTTGCCCGAATCGAGGTCGTCGAAGGCCAGGAAGAAGCCGGCCATGCCGCGGTAGACGTTGGGCGCGGTGAAGTCGGCGCGGTGGTCGTGGTACCACATCGTGCCCAGGGCCTCGCGCGGATCGCCGATGCCGCCGTACTGGTCCACGCCGGCGTACACCATCGGGTAGTGGTGGTCCTTGTACTCGCCCGGCCGGGTCAGCGTCGAGCCGTATGCGGTCTTGCTGAACCAGTCGACCGGGTAGCCGTCGCTCTCCGAAGGCGTGTGCAGGTTGTGCAGGTGCACCGAGATGTCGGGCGAGCCGTAGCCCTGCAGGGCGTTGGGCAACTGGTTGCGGAAGCGCACCAGGATCGGCTTGCCGTAGCGGGCGTGGAACAGCGGGCCGGGCACCTGCCCTTCATAGCCCCACACCTCCTGCGTCGGCAACTCCTGATGGAACCGGTGCGAGCCCACCTTGACGTCGACGCGGTACAGCAGCTGCGGCGGAAATCGGGTCCAGGCCTGGTGGTCGGCGCGGCCGCATTCGGTGGCGTCGGCGATGGCAGCGCCCACCGGGCTGAGCGACGATTGCGGCTGGATCGGCTGCTGGATCGGCAGCTCCTCCACCCAGGGCGTGGTGGGCGGGCTGGGCGGGCGCGGCGGCGGAAGCGCGGTTTGTCCGCCGGCCCGCTGCGGCGCCGCCACGAGACCCGCGGCCGCCGACGCACCGACCGTCTTGAGCAGCATGCGCCGTGTGCCGCTGCGGGGCCCCCCGGCACCGGTTCCAGGACTTGAATCGTTTCGATCGCTCATACCACCTCCGCTGCGCGGCACCCCGGATGCAAGACCGCCCCTTGCTTCGAGGCTCAAGGTGCGGCGCGTCGTCGATTCAATTTAGGTGGTTGCGCATCGCGGCGACAGGGGCCCCGACAGCAAGTTCTGGGGAGGGGCGGCGGGCCAGCGCTGAGCCGCGCCTGGAGGCCCGCGGGCGAGTCACGGTGGCGGCGACGCCAGGGCGGGGCCTGCCGATCCATGGCGGATCGTTCCGCAAGGCCGCATCGGGCCCGCCTCGCGGGCCGTGGCGGCACCGCGATGAACGCCGCACCGGGTGCCGGCGGCGGCTTGCATCCCGTCACGATTGATCAAGCTTGGAGCAAAAAAACCGGTTGACCCGGGGCGCCCCGTGGCGAGCCGGCCGCATCGCGGCCGAGGGCGGGCGTCAGCGCGGTGGCAGCACCGACTGCTGGAACTTCGATTCCGGCGGGAAGACGAGCGTCGACACCGCAGGATCGTGCAGGGTGTCGTCCCGACCCCTGCCCGCCTTCATCCACAGGAAGAGGCCTCCGCAGAGCAGCGCCAGCAGGGCGCCGGCCAGCAGCATGGCGCGGCCCTCGTACGCGGCCCAGGCGACGGCAGCGGCGGCGGCGACGGTGGCAAGGAGCCTCAGATGACTGGAAACCATGGCCCCAGCATACGGCAGGGCACCCGAGGCCACGCAAGTAGGGGATTTCAGGGATAGGCGAAGCCCGTCGACAACCGTGCGCCTGCCAAGGACGGCGCGGCAGAATACGGCGGCTCCTGCCGCCCATGCTCACCACCATCGCGCCCTTCGCCACCCTCGTCCTCCTGCTGGTGTGGATGGGCTTCTTCATGCTGGGCTCGCTGCCGCTGATGATCCTGAAGCACGACACGCCGATGGACGCGCGCTTCATCCGCGGCCTGTTCGACGTGTACTACAAGGCCGTGATGGTCGCCGCCGCGGCCGGAACGCTGGCCCACGCCCTGGCCCATCGCCCGGCCACCACGGCGGTGATGGCGGCGGTGGGCGCCATCGCCTTCTGGAGCCGGCGCGGCATCCTGAGCCGCATGGACCGCCTGCGGACGACGATGACGGCGCACGACGCGGCGGGCATCCGCCGGTTCCGCCGCCTGCACGTGCTGGGCATGGTCCTGAACGTCGCGCAGCTGGTCGTGATCTGCGCCAGCCTTCCGGTCGTTCTCTGAGCATCAGGCGCCAGGCGGACCCCGCCTGCGTCTGCGGGTCAGCAGGTCGGCCGGCCGTAGTTCTGCCAGCACAGGTCGCGGATGCGGCGCTTGTCCGCTTCGATGCGCTGCTGCGCCTCGACCTGCTGGCGGCGCTCGGCCGTCGCCACGCGGGCTTCGCGGGCGAGTTCCTCCTGCCGCCGCTGGCGCGCGGCCGATTCCTCCGTCCGCTCGTTGTGCCAGCGTTGCTGCGCCGAGATGGCGGCGCTGGTCGCCTGGAGGTTGCGCTCGGCGGCTTCGGCCTGCGCGTCGCGGATGCGCCTTTGCTCGGCGGCTTTCGCTTCCGCTTCCTGGCGCTCCTTTTCTTCCCGGGCCTGCGTCTCGGCCGCGATCTTCTGGGCCCGCTCGCTGGCCGCCCGCTGTTCGGCATTGCGCCAGGAGAGGAACCCGCCCGCGACGAACAGCAGGACGACGACCACCAGGCCGGCCCGCAGGAGCCGGGCGGCCGCCGACGGCTCGTCGGCCGGGGGCGGAGGCACGTAGGTGGTGCGGGGGCGCGCCTGCGCCAGCTTGCGGTCGTGCGCCGCGCGCAGGTCGGGCTTGCGCAGGATCTCGTATGCGGTGGTCGCCTGGTCCAGGCGCTCGCGCGCGCTCTCGGATTCCGCCAGCCGCTGCGGCGTGTAGAAGGTGCGGGCGCGCTGGAAAGCCTGCTCGATCTCCTCGGCCGAGGCGTTGGCCGGCACGCCGAGCGTGACGTAGGCGGACTTCATCGCGCCGCCGCTTCCGCGCGCCGCGCCGCCGCCACCGCCGCCGCACGATCGGCGGCCCGCCGCTGGCGCTCGAGCGACTGTTCGTACAGGAAGCGCTCCCTGCGCTCGCGGTGGTAGTCCGGCGTCTGGGCCGGCACGTGCACCCGCGACTGCGCGGCCACGCGGGTCTGCTCGAGCTCGCGTTCCGTCGGCACGCCCTTCTTCTGCTTCTCGGCCATGCACAGGCCTTCGAGCCGGCCGCGCGCCTGGAGGGGCGGTCCCTGGACGTTCTTGAGGGTGATCAGCTGGTCGCGCAGGCGGCTCTTCTCCGCCACGCCCACGCGCTTGCGCTCATGGTCGGCCAGGATCGCTTCCATGCTCTCGCCGCCGTGCAGGCGCGTCCAGTAGGGCATCAGGTCGGCCGCCGAGCGCGCGCAGTCCTTGTCGGTGCCCTGGTTGACCTGGTCCACGTCGAAGCGGCCGGACGCGTAGCGCTTCTGGATCACCTGGTCCTCGCAGGGACGGTCCTGGTAGGTCCCGCCGCACCGGTACATCTGCTGCGACCAGGACGGGAGCGCCCAGGCGGACAGCGCCAGGCCCAGCACGAGCGGCAAGGCGCCGCCCTTGTGCGACGTACGCGAAATGGTGGACACCGTCCCGACTCCTCTGGCTTCTTATTACTTTGATCATGTCAGCCGACGGTGGTGTTTGGCAATCGCGGCCCCCGGCCGGCCCGCAGGCCGACGCGAGAAAGCGACACGCGGTGGTGGCGTGCTCGCTTCTATCCGTGCGGCGCCTTCCCCGGCGGTGCCGACTTCTCCCGCAGGACCCCGTTGATCTCGGCGCCGAAGATCAGGGTCGTGGCGCTGATGTACATGAACACCAGCGTGGCGACCACGCCCGCGAAGCTGCCATAGAGCAGCGCCAGCTTTCCGGCCGTGCGCAGGGTGTACGACAGCGTGGCGGCGGCTGCCACCCACAGTGCGGCACCGACGAACGCGCCTGGCAGCACGGTATAGAGCCGCTGGCGGATGTCGGGCAGCCAGCCGTACATCAAGGCGTACAGCCCGACCAGCACCAGGAAGGCCGAGCCGTAGCGCACGCCGTTGTGGAGCCAGATGGCATCGCGCTGCGTGTCTGCACTCGCCTCCAGCAGTTGCCACACGTACGGCATGACGACCACCGAGCTGAAGGCCGCCAGCACCCCCGCCCCGACGACGACCGTGAACAGCGTGACCTTGAGGCGGGCCCTCCAGAACGAAAGCCCCCGCTCGAGGCCGTAGGCGCGGTTCAGCGCCGAGCGGATGGCCTGCATGCCCGACGACGCGGTCCACAGCGTCGCCAGCACGCCGATGGCCAGCAACGCCTGGTTGCGCCGGGCCAGCACCTGCTCGATGACCGGCTGCATCGCGTCCCGCACCACCTGCGGCGCATAGCCCATGACGCGGTCGACCAGGGCCGCCGCGTCGCCCGGCTGCCCCACATAGGCGGCGGATGCGGACACCAGGATCAGCAGCGGGAACATGGCCAGCACCCAGGAGAACGCCAGACTGCCGGCCTGGTTGGCACTCTGGTGCAGGACGTAGTTGCGGATGGCCAGCAGCGTCACGCCCAGGACTGGCGTGGCCAGCGCGGCGTTCCGCACACGGCGCCAGCCTTCGCGAAGTCGGTTCATGGGCGCGGATTCCTTGTCATGAAGCGTGAGAGCCTTTCGTTTTCGGGGTCGTGCGGTGGATTTGCTGCCAACATCTTTCCATGGCCACCGCATTCGCAGTTTCGATCATCGACGCACTCCTGGGTTCGACGCTGGGGTCCGCCGGCCAGGACCCGGGCAATCGGGTCGCGCTCGAGGGCCTCACGTCGGCCCCCCGGGACGACGGCGCCCTCGAGGTCAGGATCCGAAGGCTGGAGGCGGCTTCGCTGCGCGTGGCCTCGGGGCCGCTCGTGCTGGAGGTCGGCCAGCTGGCCTTGGACGAACTGGTCGCGCTGGTGCGCTTCGAAGGGGGCCGGCCGCGCCTGTCCATGCTGGAGGCGGCCGGCGCCGAATGCTCGGGTGTGAAGCTGGCGGGTCCGCTGATCCTCCCGCCGTACCCGGGGGGCGGCAACGCGACAGGCCCTGCGGCCGCCGCGTCCTGGTCGCTCGGCCCGCTCGCTGCCGCGGACGGCACGATCCGCGCGGAGATCGTCGATGCGCACCTGCTGTTCGATGCGGACGTGACGGTGCCGGTCCGCCAGGGGCGCATCGACTTCAAGGACGCCACCGTCGAGCACGTGGGACCGGATTCGCGCATGGGGGCGAGCCGCCTCGGGCTCTATGTCGATGCGCCCAACGGGCGCAGCTACCTCTACCAGTTCTCGGTGCCGCCGGTCGCGGGCGTGGAGTACGAGCAGAGCGGCGCCTTGCTGGGACCGTGGGTCACGGACCGCGGCAGCCTGCAGCTGCAGCCCTTCGGTGAATGGCTGCTGCGCCAGCCCCTGGGCGGACAGGCCCAGGGCGTCACCGAGCAGGCGCGCCTGCTGTTCGACCGCACCGCGGTGTCGGGCGACCTGCAACTCAGCGACGGAAGGTTCGCGGCGCCTGGCGTGCAGGCCGACTTCGTGGGCCGGGCCCATGGCGACAACGCGGTTCGCCTCCACTCGCAAGCCGTGGGGCGGGGGCTCACCGTCGAGTTGGCGTCACTGTCGGTGCGCAACGCGGTCCTGGGCCCGGGGGACCTGCGGATCGGGTGCGACCAGGTGGCGGGTGCGCTCGCGCTGCGGCTTTCCGTCGAGGGCGCGCAACTGCGCTTTTCATTCGATCTCACGCAGATGAAGGCCGCCGGCGTGCGTCTCCTCGTGGGTGCGCAGCCCCCCTCCCCTTCGAGCTCTACAACGACCGGGCTGTTAGCATGAGGAAGACCTGAAGGGCTGCAAGTGTGACGGCCCAAGCACGCGTGCGCGGGTTCTTGAAAGACACCAATGAACCCTGCCGGCCCAGCCGCACTCCTTTCCACCGGCATCCCAGGGCTGGACGTGATCCTTGGCGGTGGCCTCACGCCGCATCGCATCTACCTGGTCGAGGGTGAGCCCGGCACGGGCAAGACCACCACCGGCCTGCAGTTCCTCAACGAAGGCGTGCTTCGCGGCGAAACGGTGGTCTACATCACCCTGGCCGAGAACCGTGAGGAGCTCACCGCCGTCGCGCTGTCGCACGGCATCGGCGTGGAGGGCATCCACATCCACGAGGTGCTGCCGACCGAAGACCTGCTGGCCGCCGAGCAGCAGTACACCACCTTCCACCCGTCCGAGGTGGAGATGGCCAGCACGCTCAAGCTGATCCTGAGCATCGTGGAGGAACTCAAGCCCAGCCGCATCGTGCTGGACTCGCTGTCCGAGTTGCAGCTGCTGGCCGATTCGCCGCTGCGCTACCGGCGCCAGGTGCTGGCGCTCAAGCAGTTCTTCTCCAATCGCCAGTGCACCGTGCTGCTGCTGGACGACCGCACGGCTTCGGCCTCGGGCGACCTGCAGGTGCGAAGCATCGCCCACGGTGTCATCCAGCTCGATCACCTGGTGAAGGACTACGGCGCGGAGCGCAGGCGCATCCGCATCGTGAAGTTCCGCGGCCGCAGCTTCCTGGGCGGCATGCACGACTACAACCTGGTGCGGGGCGGGTTGTCCGTCCACCCTCGCCTGGTCGCGGCGAAGTCGCGCGGCATCACCGACCGCCGGCAGATGAGCACCGGCCTGCCCAAGCTCGACCTGCTGCTCGGGGGCGGCATCGAGCAAGGCACCAGCACCCTCATCGTCGGCCCCCCGGGCACGGGCAAGTCCTCGCTCGCCTCGCAGTTCGTGGCGGCCGCCATCGACCGCGGCGAACGCGCCGCCATGTTCCTGTTCGAGGAATCGGCCAGCAACATGCTCCACCGCAGCGACGGAATGAACCTGCGCATCCGCGAGGCGATGGACTCGGGCGCCCTCAGTGTCCAGCAGGTGGATCCCGCCGAACTCTCGCCGGGGCAGTTCTCCGCGGCCGTGTGCAAGTCGGTGGAAGCGGGCACCAAGGTGGTGGTGATCGACAGCCTCAACGGCTTCCTCAATGCCGTGCCCGACGAGCGCTTCCTGACCACGCACCTGCACGAGCTGCTGACCTACCTGGGCCAGCACCAGGTGCTGACGGTGCTGGTCGCCGTGCAGCAGGGGATGCTGGGCGGGCAGATGTCCTCCGCGATGGACGCGAGCTACATCGCCGACAACGTGCTGATGCTGCGCTACTTCGAGGACAACGGCGAGATCCGCCAGGCGGTGTCGGTCTTCAAGAAGCGCGGCAGCGTCCATGAACGCACCATCCGCGAGTTCTCGATGTCCGCCGGGGGCATCGAGGTGGGCGAGATCCTGCGCGGCTACCGCGGGCTGCTGACGGGCATTCCCCTGCCGCTTTCCGGCGCCGTCCCGGACGCCAAGTCCTGATGGAACGTCGCGTCCTCGTGTACGGCCCGCCTGGCCGGGATGCCCTGCTCGTCGAGAAAGTCTTCCGCACGGCGGCCCTCGAGGTGAGCCACTGCGACACCCCCGCGAAGCTGGCGGAGCAACTGCAGCTCGGGGCCGGTTCGCTCATGCTGGGCGAGGAAGTCCTGAGCCCCGCGACGATGGCCGTGGTCTCGGAGTACCTGGAGCAGCAGCCCGCGTGGTCCGACCTGCCGATCCTGCTGCTGGCCAAGCACGGGGCCGACTCCCTGGTGGCGCAGCGCGCGATCGAGAAGCTGGGCAACGTCACGCTGCTGGAGCGCCCGGTGCGCACCATGGCCCTGGTCAGCGCCGCCCGTTCGGCCCTGCGTGCGCGCGATCGCCAGTACGAGATGCGCGCCCTCAGCCGGCGCAAGGACGAATTCCTGGCCGCGCTGGCGCACGAGCTGCGCAATCCGCTTGCGCCGATCAGCAACGCGATGGCCATCCTGCAGCGCCAGCACCCTTCCCCGCAGACCGAAAAGCTCACCGGCATCGTCGAGCGCCAGGTCAGCCACCTCAAGCGCCTGGTGGACGACCTGCTGGACATCGCGCGCATCACCAACGGCAAGCTGGAGTTGCAGCGCTCGGTGACCAGCGTCGAGAAGATCGTCCAGCACGCGACCGAGATCGCGCAGGAGGGCATCACGGCGAAGGCGCACCGGCTCACGGTGCATCCGCTGCAAGGCCCGGTGGACCTGTACGCCGACCACGTGCGCCTGGTGCAGTGCGTCGCCAACCTGCTGGTGAACGCCGCCAAGTTCACGCCGCCCTCGGGCGACATCAGCCTGTCGGTGAACGTGGCGCCGCCGTGGGTCGAGTTCGTGGTGCGGGACAGCGGCAAGGGCCTGGAGCCGGAGTTCCTCGGCCGGATCTTCAACATCTTCTCGCAGTCGCGCACCGTGGGCGAGCCGACGTCGGGACTGGGGCTGGGCCTGCACCTCACCCGCGCCTTCGCCCAGCTGCACGGCGGCACGATCACGGCCCGCAGCGACGGGCCGGGCCACGGGAGCGAGTTCGTGCTCAGCGTCCCCGTCGTGGTGAACGCGACGGGCGAGCAGGAGGCCAACCCGCGTCCGAGCGGCGGCCATCTCCATCGCAGCATCCTGGTGGTGGACGACAACGTGGATGCGGCCAGCACCCTGGGCGCCCTGCTCACGCTGCAAGGCGCTTCGGTGGAGGTCGTCCACGACGGCGCGCAAGCGGTGGCGGTCGTCCAGCAGCACCGGCCGGAGGCCGTCGTCATGGACATCGGCATGCCGGTGATGAACGGCTATGACGCCGCGCGGGCCATCCGGGCCGCGATGCCCGACGACGCGCCGACGCTCATCGCCCTGACCGGCTGGGGCCAGTACGCGGACAAGGCGCGCGCCCTGGAAGCAGGCTTCGACTACCACTTCGTCAAGCCGCTGGACATCGAGGACCTGATCGGCTGCCTGCACACGATCCGCTGCGACTGAGCGCAGCGGCGCGGCTGGACGGGACGTCTTGCGCCGTCAGCCGACCAGCTTCACCAGGTTGCCGGCGGCCGCGGCACCGAACTGCCTCACCCGGTCCCGCGCCGCGACCACCCCCGGATGGTCGCGGTAGCTTCCGCCGATCCGGCCCAGGGGATTCAGCCGCGTCCCCTTGGCCCAGGCCGCCAAGGCGGGAGAGGCCGCGCGGGCCCGCTCGCTGGCCAGGAGCGCCAGGTACGCGCGCAGGTAGTCGGCGCTCGTGTCCCAGTACTTGATGGCGGGACACAGGCGGTTCTTCTCCTCGTCGCTTTCGACCGTGGCCTCGACGACGCCCAGCAGGGCGAACTGGAAACTGGAGAAGCTCCAGAAGCAGGGTTGCACGGTGATCCGGTCGGGCTCGAAGATCGGCCGCGGGGTGCGGTACGCGAGGCCGCTCGCGGCGCAGTGCACGTGCAGGGTGTCGGCATCGGTGGGCACCACGCCCCCGTCCAGCAGGATGCGATCGCGCTCGATCCGGCGCACCCGCCCCAGGCGCACCACGTCCTCGATCTGGCGCAACAGCTTCTGTTCCGCCTCGCTGAGGATGGCGCCATGCAGCATCGTGGGCGCCACGTTGGGGTCCACGCGCAGGAGGAAGCCGTCCGCTTCGAGCCGCAGCATCGCGTCGTCCACCGAGCCGGCCTGCGCGAAAGCCTGCATCTGCAGGGCCACGCCGTCCAGGAAGGCGGGAAGTCCGTCGTGCGGCTGGTGGAAGCGGCGATTGAGCCACCACCCTTCCCGCGACTTGATCCAGGTGATGTCGGCCGGCGGCACGCCCTGCTCCAGCAACCAGACGCAGGTGTCCATCGCCGTCTTGCCCGCGCCGACGATGACGTACCGCCCTGCTCTCCCGTCGATGCGTGCCACTGCGCCTGCGGGGCACCAGCGCACCCCCTCGGCCACCTCGAAGGGCGGCGCCCCGACGGCGGGGATGGCGCCTTCCAGGTAGCTGGTGTCCACGAGCTTGCGCCGCACGCGCACCTCATGCGCGGCGCCGGTCAGGCGCGAGACGAACGTGTGCCGGCCGTTCTCGCCGCCGGTGTGGTCGCTGCACGGGAAGTAGCGCACCCGCCCGGTCGGCAGGAAAGACTGCTGCATCACCCGGGCGAAATACGCGCGCAGTTCATCGGCGCCGGCGACCTCGTAGAAGCCGGCATTCACCCCCGAGCGGTCGATCGCATCCTGCCCCAGCGCGGTGGAACTGACGCCGTAGAAGGCGGACGGCTGGTGAAGCCGCACGAAGGGATAGGCATCGATCCAGTGCCCGCCGGGCGCATGGCGCCGGTCGACGATGGCCAGCGTGGCATCCGAGTGCGCAAGAAGCTCGTCGGCGATGGCCATGCCCGCCGCGCCGGCTCCGACCACGAGGTAGTCGACATCGAAAGCATTGCCCATGAACAATCCCTTTCAGCTCGGTCGGGTTCGCAGCAGGCCACCCTGCTGCCAGCCCCTGCGCGTGAACGGACCCGCGGCGCGACGCCCGGCTAGCCTGCGTCCGCCAGGAGCGCCGCGATGGCGGCGAGGTGCGCCTCTTTCAGGACCTGGGGCTTGACCTCGTCTTCCGCGGCCGTCTCGTTCTCATGCTCCTGCAGCGCGGAGCGCATCTCCTCCTGGCTGACCCAGACGATGGTCTCCGACCGCGGGCACATGTGCCGCATCGTGTGGTACCAGTAGTAGCCATCCGCCCCTCCGAACAACCTGTCGATGCCCGCCAGGTCGTTGGGTTTGACTTTGTGTTTCTGCAGGACTTCGTCGAGTACTTTGTGGGACAGGGTGAAAGGCATGGGGCTGGCGCGCAGGAGATGCGTCGAAGGTACTCGGTGTGGCTGCCGATTCTACGAGCCGCGCCGGACCGGGTCCTTCACGGATGGGCTCGCATGGCCGGGAACGCCTAGCGCGGCTCCATGCCGTCCTGCCGCAGGTCCGCCTGCGCCTCGGGCGTCCTCAGGGCCGCCAGGAAAGCCTTGGCGGCCTCGGCCTGCGAGGCCGCCGCGTGAAGCCCACCGGCCCACACGGTGTAGTTCTGGACTTCGGCGGGCAGCGGGCCGAGGTACTGGATCCCCTTGGCGTGAATGAGCTCGGTCACCTGCTGGAAGCCCAGGTCCGCTTCGCCGCGGGCCAGCATCTCGCCGATCTGCGCGCCCGAGGGGGGCTGCACCAGTTTTGCACGCACCTGCTCCGCGACGCCGAGCTTCTCGAACAGACTCTCGAGGTAGCGCCCGCTCGCGCCGGACGAGATGGCGACCTTGCGGGCATCGACCAGGGCCTTCTTCAGGCCCTCCACGCTGCCGATGTCGGGCTTCGGTGCGTCGGCCCGCACCGCCGCGGCGACCGCCGTGCGCCCGAGGTCCACGCGCGAAGCGTCCACCACCTTCCCGTCCCGTGCCAGCCGCTCGAGCGCGGGCGCCGTCGTCAGGACGAGATCGGCCACCTCGCCCTCCGTCATCCTCTTGCTGATCGCCTCCGACCCGCCCCAGGTCAGCGCCACCTTGTGCCCGCTGGCGCCCTCGAAGCGCTGGGCGATCCGGATCACGGCGTCCTTCATGACATTGGGGGCGACCACCTTGATCTCCGCTGCCGGCGTTCCGGTCCAGGTCCCGGCGAGGATGAGAAAGGATGCGAACGGCTTCCACATAAGGGCTTCCTGTCGCGGGTGGATCCCGCGGGCAGGGTTGTACCGCGCCATTTGTGTGCGCCAACACGCGCAGCGTGACGCCTTGTGAACGAGACCGGGCGATGGCGATCCCCGTTCGAGAATGCCGGGATGACCGACCTGCCCTACAGCGCCGCCGCGGATCGCAACAAGGAGCCCATCCTCGCCGAACTTGCGCGGATCCTCGGGCCGCGGGGCACGGCCCTGGAGATCGCTTCCGGCACCGGCCAGCACGTCGCCTTCTTCGCGGGCGTGCTGAAGGGCTGGGAGTGGCAGCCCACCGAAGCGGAACCCGGCTTGCTGCCTGTGATCGCCCGACGCAGCGCGCCGGCCGGCCTCGCCAACGTGCGCGCACCGCTGGTGCTCGACGTGATGGCCTCGCCATGGCCTTCCCCGTCCGCGCCGTTCCCGCATCCCTTCGATGCCATCTATTGCGCGAACATGCTGCACATCTCGCCGTGGAGCACCTGTGCCGCGCTCATGGGTGGCGCCGCGCGGCACCTGGCCGAAGGCGGGCTGCTGATCACCTATGGCCCGTACTTCGAGGCCGATCGTCCGGCCGCGCCCAGCAACATCGCCTTCGACGAGAGCCTGCGGGCGCGCGATCCGTCCTGGGGCATCCGGCAGGTGTCGGACGTCTCGGCGCAAGCGCAGCGGGCCGGCCTGGTGCTGCGCGAGCGGCATGCGATGCCCGCGAACAACCTGCTCCTGGTCTTCGCCAAGGGCGGGTGAGCCGGCAGGGCGACATGCGTCGCTATCATCGAACGCGCTTCAAGGAGATCGCATGAAGGTCGGCATCGCCGGAACCGGCAAGATGGGCAGCGTCGTGGCCGCACGGCTGCAATCGCTGGGGCACGAAGTCAGCGTCTGGAACCGCACGCGAGCACGGGCCCAGCCGCTGCTGGACAGCGGCATCGGGTGGGCGGCAACCCCTCGCGAGCTGCTGGCCGCGTCGGACGCCGTCATCACCTTCCTCACCTACGAAGCCGCGCTGGACGAGGTCTATCTCGCTCCTGCCGGCCTGCTGTCCTCTCCTTGCGGCGGCAAGCTGCTGGTCGAGATGAGCACGGTCGCGCCGGCCAAGCAGCAGCAGCTCGCTTCCCGCGCAGCGGAGGCCGGCGCCGCCTACGTCGAATGCCCGGTGGGCGGCAGCGTCGGCCCCGCCAAGGAGGGCAAGCTGATCGGTTTCGCCGGCGGCGCGGCCGCGGACGTGGAGCGCGCGCGCGAACTGCTGGCGCAGCTGTGCCGGCGCGTGGAGCACGTCGGCCCCCACGGGGCGGGCGCCACCATGAAGCTGGCCGTCAACCTGCCGCTGATGGTGTACTGGCAGACGCTGGGCGAGGCGCTCTCGCTGGTCGAGCCGTTGAAGCTGGACCCGGCCCGCGTGATCGACATCCTGTCCGACTCGTCCGGCGGGCCCAACATGCTCAAGGTGCGCGGCGGCATGATCGCCAAGGCGCTCGCCGGCGATGCGGGTGGCGCGGTCACGGTGGACATCGCCACCATGCACAAGGACGTGCAGAAGATGCTGCAGCTGGCCGGCAGCCTGCAGCGGCAGCTGCCCCTGACCGCACGGACGGCCCAGAGCCTGCGCGAGGCCATGGACGAGGGGCTGGCGCAGGCCGACTGCGCGCAGCTGCCGGTCTGGTGGCTGAAGGAAGCGGGCCGCGCCTAGGGGCCCGCTCCTAGTCGATCTTCATGTCGCGGATGATGGAGCGGAACTGGTCCATCTGGCGGCGGTAGATCGCGTCCTGCTCGGCGGCGGTGGAGCCGACCGCTTCGGCCCCCATGTCGGCCAGGCGCTTCTGCACCTCGGGATGCTTCACCGCCGCCACCACCTCGCGGTTAAGGCGGTCCAGCACGTCCTTGGGGGTCTTGGCCGGCGCGAAGACGCCGTTCCAGCCTTCCAGCTCGAGATTGGCGAAGCCGAGTTCCCGCACCGTGGGCACGTCGGGCAGCCCGGGGATCCGCTTGGATGCGGTCGTGGCCAGCGCCTTGAGCGTGCCGGCCTTGATCTCCGCCAGCGACGAGGACAGCTGGTCGCCGCCGACCTGGAGGCGACCGGCCAGCAGCTCCTGCTTGAGCGGCGCGGCGCCCTTGAAGGCCACGTGCTCCATCTGCACCTTGGTCTCGCGCTTGAAGCCCTCGCCCTGCACGTGCATCGTCGAGCCCGGGCCGGTGGAGCCGTAGTTGTATTGCAGGCTGGGGTTGCCGCGCAGCAGGTTGCCCAGTTCGCGCAGGTCCTTGGCCGGCACGCTGGGGTGCGCGGTCCACACGAAGGGCACGTAGACGGCGATCGAGACGCCGGCGAAATCCGTGTCGGGATTGAACGGCGAGCGCTTGGACAAGGTCTGCGCCACCGACGAGAGCGGGAACGTCAGGTTGTGCATCATGATCGTGTAGCCGTCGGCCGGCGCCTTGGCGACCACGTCCGCCCCGATGGCGCCGCCCGCGCCGCCGCGGTTCTCCACCAGCACCGGCTGGCCCATCGATTCCGTCATGCGCTGCGCCACGAGGCGCGCCACGATGTCGGTGGTGCCGCCGGCCGGGAAGGGAACGATCATCCTGATCGGCTTGGTCGGGTAGGCCTGGGCATGGGCCGTCGTCCCCATCAGCAGGCAGCTGGCCGAAACGGCCACGCCCAGCAGTGCTTTCACGGTCTTTCGCATCTGTTCTTCCCCTATGTGCATGTGCCGCGATGCGACCCGTCGGACCGATGGGTTCGCATGGCAGGTTGGAAGCATGCTAACTGCGGCCCGGCAGGCGGCGGATGCGGAGAATCCCTTGCGGCCCGCAGTTCAGGCAAGTCGCTGGCCCCTGTGCTTGGGCAACCTCTGCCAGCCAGTGCCGTCGCGCGCCAGAACTGCCATGCTCACCGACATGCACACGAACCGTTCCCCCCAAGTGGCCGGGCAGGACTGCCTTCTGATCCGCAACGTGCGCCCCCCGGAGGCCGATGCCCTCGACGTCTGGATCCAGGCCGGGCGCTTCGCCGCCTTCGGCCGGGACTTGGCCGTGCCCACCGGCTGCGCAGTGGAAGATGGCGGCGACGCCTTGCTGCTGCCCGGCCTCGTCGAAGGCCACACCCACCTCGACAAGACAATGTGGGGCCTGCCGTGGTATCGCAATGAGGTCGGTCCCCTGTTGACCGACAAGATCCACAACGAGCGCAGTTTCCGCGCAGCCAGCGGCCACGACGCCGGCACCCAGTCCCTCGGGCTGGCCCGGGCGTTTCTGGCGCACGGCACGACACGGCTGCGGACCCACGTGGACATCGACACCCAAGGCGGTCTCGCTCACCTCGACGGCGTGCTTCGCACGCGCGCAATGATGGGTCCGCTGCAGGAGATCCAGGTGGTCGCTTTCCCCCAGTCGGGCCTGTTGTGCCGACCCGGAACCGCGGACCTGCTCGATCGCGCCATGGTGCAGGGCGCCGACGTCCTGGGCGGCCTCGACCCCTGCGCGATCGACGGCGACCCGGTGGCATCGCTCGACGCCCTGTTCGCGATCGCGGACCGTCGCGGCTGTCCCGTGGACATCCACCTGCATGAGCCCGGCGCCATGGGTGCATTTTCGCTGGGCCTGATCCTCGACCGGACGCAGGCCCTGGGCTTGCGCGGGAAGGTGGCGATCAGCCACGCCTTCTGCCTGGGCGAAGTGCCCGATCGCGAGCGGGATGCGCTGCTCGCGCGCATGGCCGATCTCGGCGTCGTCGTCATCACCACGGCTGCGCCTTCACGTGTCGTTCCGTCCCTGATGGCCTGCCGGGCAGCGGGCGTGACCGTGGTCGGCGGCAATGACGGCATCCGGGACACCTGGACGCCGTACGGTCTGCCCGACATGCTGGAGCGGGCGATGCTGATCGGCCTGAAATACAACCTGCGCCGCGACGACGAACTGGCACTCGCCCTGGATTGCGTCACCGGCGCGGCCGCGCGCGGCCTCGGGTTCGCGGACCATGGACTGGCGGTCGGGTGCCGGGCCGACGCCGTGCTGGTCGACGCACGCACCGTTGCGGAAGCCGTGGTTGCGCGACCGCCGCGGCGCTGCGTACTGGCGGCAGGCCGCATCGTCGCGCGCGGCGGCGTCTTGCTGTCGCAGGCCGTGGCCGCGTGAGCGAAGCCGGCGCGGCCGGCGCGTCGACCGCGACTCGGATCAGAGGCCCGGTCGCGGGCTCGCCGGCTCGCCACCCGGGCGCTGCGGCGTGGCGGTGGGCCTGGGCTCCATCCACGCGATCAGCGAGGACCGCATCGCCTCCTCGACGGACAAGCCGACGGGCGTGACCCAGCTCGCGGGCACGAAGACGGTATAGCCGCCGATCATGTAGCCCATCGGCAGGTACACCGCCACCCGGTCGCCCGCCAGAAATCCGGGCGGCAAGTCGGCAAAGCTGCGCCGGGTGACCAACCCGACAATCTCGAGCTCGGTGCCGGGCACGCGCAGGATGACGACCTGCTGGCCGCCGGACTTGCCGGTCGGCGAGAAGTAGTCGGAGAAACTCTTGAGGGAAGAGTAGATGCTCTTCACGACCGGCAGCGTCGTGAAGGGGACCTCGATGAACGCCAGTGCCTCCCGCACCTTCGCCTTGGACAGGAGGGCCCCGATGCCCACGATGAACAAGACGCCGAACAACAGGCCCATCCCGGGCACGTAGAAGCGGCCGATCAGCGGACTGAACAGCCACAGCGCCAGCGACTCGACCCAGCCCAGGAAGAGGGCCAGCACGTAGACGGTCAGCGCAAGGGGAAGTACGGTGAGCAGGCCTCGGAGAAAGTACTTGTAGAAGCGCTTCATCGGGGCAATCTAGCACGCGCCCGAAGCAGCCCCGATGCCGCAAGCGCGCTGCCGATCGACGTCAGGCAGGGCCCGATGTTCTCGCTTCCGGGACGCCTTTGAGCGATACCTCTTGAAGCACATCCGGCGGGAAGCTCGACAGTGGATCCTTAAAATCGTTGCATTCGCTACGAAGCTCAAACCATGAAGCACGCCATCAAAGTTGTCCCGGTTGCATCCACCTTCCTTTGCCTTCTGTTGGCAACGCATGGTGTTGCGGCCGGGGATGTGGGGACTGCACTCGGCGGAGGAGTCGGAGGCGCCGCGGGTGCGCTGATCGGCAACCAGGTCGGCGGCAAGAACGGAGCCGTGATCGGAGGTGCGTTGGGCGGCGGCGTCGGCGCGGCCACGACGACTTCGGGATCGGGCAAGAGTGGCGCGATCGTGGGCGGCGCCGTGGGCGGCGGCGCTGGGGCCGCGGTCGGGCAAAAGGTAGGCGGCAGCACGGGAGCCGTGGTTGGCGCCGGCGCCGGCGGGGCGGTGGGAGCTGGAATCGGCAAGTCGCTTACCAGGAAGGATTCAGTGCAGACGCACGTCGCGCATCCCGCCCCGGCAGCCGTTGTCGTGCAGGCTGATGGCGACAAGCGGCACAAGGGCAAGCACAAGGGCAAGGGCCACCCCCCGGGTCGCGCGGTCGGCTGGCACAAGAACCACGACTAAGAGCGCGGGCCCCGCCGAGTTTTTCGTCCGGCTTACCGATTGCTCGGGAAGCTGAACATGACCCCTTCTCGAATGCCAGCCGAGGGCCAGCGCTGCGTGATGGTCTTGCGCTTCGTGTAGAAGCGCACGGAGTCCGGCCCGTAGGCATGCAGATCCCCGAACAAGGATCGCTTCCACCCGCCGAACGAGTGATAGGCCACCGGCACCGGCAGTGGAACATTCACTCCGACCATGCCGACCTGGATGTTGTCGCTGAAGAACCGCGCCGCTTCGCCGTCGCGAGTGAAGATGCAAGTGCCGTTGCCGTACTCGTGCGCGTCGATCATCTGCATCGCCTCCTCCAGCGACGCGGCGCGTATCACGCCCAGGACGGGGCCGAAGATTTCATCCTTGTAGATCGACATCTCCGGCGTGACGTGATCGAACAGGCAGGGGCCCAGGTAGTAGCCCCCCTCATGGCCCTCGACCTTCACGTTCCGGCCATCGACCACCAGTTTCGCACCCGACGCCACGCCGGCGTCCACATACGATCTGACCTTCTCGAAATGCGGCCTCGTGACCAGCGGTCCCATGTCGTTGGTGTCGTCGCTGCCGGGCCCGACCTTCATCTTGGCGATCTCCGCCTTCAGGCCTTCAACCACCGCGTCGCCTGCCTCGTTGCCGATCGCGACCACGAGCGGGATGGCCATGCAGCGCTCGCCGCAGGAGCCGTAGGCCGCGCCCATCAACGCGCTCACCGCGTTGGGGATGTCCGCGTCCGGCATCACCACGGCAAAGTTCTTGGCGCCACCAAGAGCCTGCACGCGCTTGCCGTGGGCACAGCCGGTGCTGTAGATGTACTCGGCGATGGCCGTGGAGCCGACGAAGCTGATCGCCTTCACGCGGGAATCGGTCAGCAGCGTGTCCACGGCTTCCTTGTCTCCGTTCACCACGTTCAGCACGCCCGGCGGCAGGCCCGCTTCCAGCGCCAGTTCCGCGACGAAAAGCGTCGAGGAAGGCGTGCGTTCGGCGGGCTTGAGCACGAAGGTGTTTCCGCAGGCGACGGCCATCGGCCACATCCACAGGGACACCATCACCGGAAAATTGAACGGGGTGATGCCGCTGCACACGCCCAATGCCTGGAACTCGCTCCAGGAGTCGATGGCCGGTCCGACGTTCTTCGAGTGTTCGCCCTTGAGGAGCTGGGGTGCATAGCTGGCGAACTCGACGTTCTCGATGCCGCGGATGATCTCGCCCATGGCGTCGGACTGCACCTTGCCATGCTCGGCCGTGATGAGTGCGCACAGCTTGTCGGCGTTTTCTTCCAGCAGGGTCTTCATGCGACTCAGGACGCGCGCACGCTTGAGGGGCGGTGTGTTCCGCCACGCGGGAAAAGCCGCCTGGGCCGAGGCGATGGCCTGTTCGACGGTCAGCTTGTCGGCCAGGGCGACACTCTTGCTGGACAGGCCGGTGGCCGGATCGAAGATCGGCTGGAAGCGGTCGCCGCCGGCGACGTGTCTACCGTCGATGAAATGACCCAACACGGTGGTCACGCTTTTGTCGCGATGCATGGGAAACCTCTGAATCTGATGGGGATGAAGCAGTGCCGGATCGTGTCGCCGCGAGCGGCTCACAAGTACAGGAAGTCCGTCACCACCGAGTTGAAGGCCGCGGGGTCCGTGATGTTGGACGCGTGCCCCCCGTGGTCGAACAGGTGAAGGTGGGCGTTCGGCAACCCTTGCGCCAGGCGCTGCGAAGCGGTCCATGGCACGAGCACATCGTCACGGGTCGCCACCACCAGCGTCGACGTCTGGATGTCGCCCAGCTGGGACGACACGTCGAAGGCCCTCAGCGCCGCAATGCGCTTGAGCAAGGTGTCGCGGCCCTGGAAGTGCCGGACACCGTGCGCTTCCTCCTGCGCCACCCATTCCGCGTGCTCCGACAGCCAGGCAGCGGGGTACAGGAAGAGAGGCTGCGCCTGCACATAGGCCTCGGCCCCGCCGGCGTCGAGCAAGCGCTGGCGGACTGCGAAGCAACGCGCGGTATGAGTGTCCAGCCGGTCCCATGCGTTGACCAGCACGAGACGGTCCAGACGCTCTGGACAACGCCGTGCCAGCTCGAGCCCGACCAGGCCGCCGAGCGCATGCCCCATGAAATGGCAGCGGCCGATTTCGGCTTCGTCGAGGATGCCGATGACGTCGTCCACCATATGGGCGATGGAATAGCCCTCCGGCAACGGCTCCCGGTTGCGGCCGGTCCCGCGCTGGTCGTACAGCACGACGCGAAGCTGCGGAGCCAGCGCGTCGAGCTGCGGCTGCCAGTAAGACCCGGCGCCGCCCAAACCCGCGGAAAGCAGGATGGTCGGCGCACCGGCCTCGGTGCGACCCCGGATCTCGTATTTCACGCGGCCACCTCGATGCCGAGTTCACCCCAGATCTGGTCGTACAACAGGTTGAAGGCGGGCAGCTTGCGGATCCGCAGCGGGTGGCGGAACTCCGCGGGAATGTCGATGTCGTGCACGGCATGCACGCGCCCCGGCCGGTGGGTGATCACGACGATCCGGTCGGCCATCGTGATGGCCTCGCCCACGTCGTGCGTCACGAGCACGACGCTGCACTGCCGCTCGCGAATGATCCGCAGCATGTCGCCCTGCAGGATCAGCCGGGTCTGGCTGTCCAGTGCGGAGAACGGCTCGTCGAGCAGGATCACGTCCGGATTGAAGGCGAGCGTCCGCATGAACGCCACCCGCTGGCGCATGCCGCCGGACAGTGCGGACGGCAGGCTGTTCTCGAAATCTTTCAAGCCATAGGCCGAGATGAGCTCCCGCGCGATGCGGTCCGCTTCCTTGCGGGGGACGTGCCGCACTTCCAGCCCGATGATGACGTTCTCCAATACCGTGCGCCACGGCAGGAGCAGGTCCTTCTGCAGCATGTAGCCGACGTGGCCGGTGGCATCGTGCACTGGCACGCCGTCGATCAGGATCGAGCCCCGCGTGGGCTCCAGCAGCCCGGAGATGATGTTGAACAGCGTCGTCTTGCCGCAGCCGGAGGGACCGACGATGGCCACCACTTCTCCGCGCCGCAAATCGAAGCTGATGTCCTCGATGGCGGTCACCGCCTTGGGCGTGCCTTCGTTGAACGTCATGCCGACGTTGCGGGCATTGAGTACGACGTCGCGCTTCATGGCTGCGCTCCTTGTTTCATCCGGTGTTGCTCCAGGAAGGCGAGCACCGTTTCGTTGAAAAGATCCGGTTCGGTCCGCGACATCGCGTGGGCGCCGTGCGGCATGCGGGCGAGCTGCGCCCCGGGGATGCGTCGCGCCAGCAGTTCCGAGGAATGAGGCGGCGTGAGGATGTCGTCGTCGGCCACCAGGACGAGGCTGGGACAGCGGATCCGCTCAAGGTAAGGCAGGCCGTCGAACGCCATGATGCCGTTCAGGCGCGCCTCCAGGATCGAGGCGGAGGGCGATGCCCCGGTGGCCGTGGCCACCTCCCGTTCCAGCGCCTCGTCGTTCGCGCAGATGTAGTCCGGCGGATAGAGGAACAGCGGCGTGGCCCGGTGGTATTCGCCGGGACCCGCCTTCTGCAGCACCAGTCGGCGCAACCGCAGGCACCGGGCCATCTGCGCGTCCAGCGTCGCCCAGGTGGCGTACAGGACCAGGCTCGCGATGCGCGACGGCTGCGTGGCGGCCAGTACCTGCCCGATCGCGCCGCCCGTGGAGTGGCCCACCAGGTGGGCGCGCCTGATGTCCAGCGCGTCCATGAGCTTCAGCAGGTCCGCGGCCATCAGCTCCACGGAGTACGGCATCTCGCAGCGCGTGCTGCGGCCAGTTCCGCGGTGGTCGTGGAGCACGACCTGGTAGCGCGCGGCGAGGGCTTCGACGTTCGGCTGCCAGTAGCTGGCCGCGCCGCCCAGCCCGGCGACCAGCAGCAAGGGTTCGCCCGTGCCGACGACCTCGTAGTGGATCTCGGCATCGCCGATGTTCACGTGCATGGCGGCTCCCTCAACGCCAGGTGAGGCGACGCTCGATCCAGCCGACGATCGCGTCCAGGACCAGGGCGAGCGCCATCAGGGCGAAGATGCCGACCCACACGCCATTCAGGTTGTAGAGCGTGCCGGCGTAGTACACCAGGTAGCCCAGCCCCTTTTCGGCCGAGATGTACTCGCCGACGACGGCGCCGATCATGGCGAAGCCGATGTTGAGCCGGAAGGCCGACGCGATCCATGGCACGGACCCGGGCACGATGACCATGCGGAAGATTTGCAGCCGCTTGGCGCCGAGCGCCCGCAGCATGCGCACGTAGTCCTGATCGACCTCCTGGCTGCCGGTGTAGCTGGTGAGCAGCGCGACGATGAACGTGATGGCCGCCGCCACGGCGATCTTCGACTCGATGCCCACGCCGAACCACACGATGATGAGCGGCGCCAGGGCGATCTTGGGCAGGCCGTTGAGTGCCACCATCAGAGGCCGCAGGATGGCCGCGGCGGTCGGCGACAGCCACAGGAGCAATCCCGCGGCCGAACCGAGCACGCTGCCGATCAGGAAGCCGATGATGGCCTCCTGGGCGGTGACCCAGGTGTCGGCCAGCAGTTGCCCGGACGCGAGCCGGAGCACGAACTCGCGCCACACGCCGCTGGGCTGGCCATAGGAATAGACCGGGAGCCACTGGGCGCGCACCGCGACCTCCCATGCCAGGAAGATGCATGCGAGCAGCAGCACCTGACCGATCAGGACACGCAGCGCGGTCTTGCCGGTCCGCGGCCTGGGCCTGGCCTCGCGCGCCGGCTTTTCTGGTACTTGCGCGCCAGCTTGGGCGTCGGGTGGGCTGAAGGGCACGGCGGATACGGCGTTGGTGTGTGCCATCGTCACTTCTCGCCGACGTACGCCGTCGTGGCGATCTCGACCAGGAACTCAGGGCGCACGAGGTCGGCCCTGATGCAGTAGCGAGCGGGCGGACTCTCGGGAAAGTATTCCTTGTAGACGACGTTCATGGCCGCGTAGTCGCCCAGGTCCTTCAGGAAGATCTGGTTGAACACCACGTCCTTCATCGTGCCACCGGCCGTCTCGATGACGGACTTGATGGTGTCCAGGACGATGCGTGTCTGCTCCTTGGCATCGCCCACGGCGAGGGTCTCACCCTTGCTGCCGATGGCGAGCGTGCCGGAAACGTAGACGAAACCGCCTGCCTTGACGCCGGGGCTGTAGGGCGCCAGCGGCGGAGCGGAACCGGGAGGGATGAGGACGGTGAAGGACATGGGGTGGCTCCTGTCGTGAACGGGGAAAGGGCGGGCCGGCCTTCAGGCCGTGGCCGGCTCGACACAGGCTTCGACGAACTGGTCGACGGTGGTGGTCCAGCCGAAGAATCGTTCGACGTTGTAGACCGTCGCGTCCTGGATGTAGGCCGGGCCAGCCTGGAAGCAGGCGTCGCGGATCAGCACCGGGAAGTACTCGTGGAAGAAGGCGTCGCGGATGGTCGACTCGACACAGACGTTGGTCGCCGTGCCGCACACGAGCATCGTGTCGATGCCGCGGCTGCGCAGGAGACTGTCCAGTGCGGTGCTCGTGAAGCCGCTGTAGCGCGGCTTGGGGATGACGATGTCCCCTGGACGCGGCTGGAGGGCATCCACGAAGGCGTAGTCCCAGGTGCCCTTCGTGAGCAGCATCCCGGCAAGCTCCGGGCGCTCGCGCATCAGCTTCAGCGAGTTGCCCTTGCGCTGGTTGACCGACCCCGGCCCACCGGCCTCCTTTTGTTCCCTGTCCCAGCCGTTCTGCAGCCAGAAGACCTGGATGCCAGACCTGTAGGCGGCATCCAGCGCGCGCTGGATCGCCGGGACGACGGAGGCGGTGGCCGAGAGATCGACCCCCAGGTGGCTGAAGTAGCCACCGGGCGAGCAGTAGCCGTTCTGCATGTCGACCACCACCAGGGCGCTGCGCGCGGGATCGATTTCGAATGCTTCGGGACGGGCGGAAAGATGGAAAGGCATGGGAGAAGACGGATCGGTGTTCAAGCTTTCTTCACGGCCTTGGTCGCGCGCTCGGCGAACCGGTTGTCGACCATGTCCTCGTAGGGGCGGGGAGACTTCACGGAACCTCCAGCCAGCTCCAGGGCCATGTTGGTGTCCCATTCCTGCTTGGAGATCGTCGGGTTCACGGGGATGGCCGTCGACTTGGTCAGGAGGTTCTCGCCCGCTGCGCGGATGACCGCGGGTTCCACCTGCGGGAACTCGGCGATCGAGGTCTTCACGAACAGCTCGCGGTCGGCGTGCAATGCGGCCTGGGACTCGGCGATGGCATTGCAGAAAGCCTGCACCAGCGCCGGGTCCTTCTCGACCAGGCTCTTCTGGGCGATCGCGGTCGTCCACGACAGCGGGCCGATGACGTCGGCGAAGGCGAACACGGGCTCGAGGCCGAACTTCTGCTTGGCCAGGCTCACGTCCCACTCGAACATGGTCGCGACGTCCGCACGCCCGTCGAGCACCGCTTGCGCCTGGGCGCCGGCCGGCAACTGCAGGAACTTGACCCCCGCGCCTTCGGGGTCGAAGCCGCCTCGCTCCTTCATGGCGAAGGTCGGCATCTGGATGGTGGAGGACGGGAACCGCAGCGTCGCGATCGTCTTGCCGCGGAAATCCTCGATCTTCTTGATGCTGGAGCCCGGCTTGGCGACGGCCCACATCGCCACTCCGCCAACGATCTTCGCGATGTTGGTCAGCTGGGCCCCTTCGTTGGTGGCGTTCACGGACATGCCCGCGCCGGTCACGGCGAAGCTCGCCTTGCCCGAGAGCACGACGGGCACGGCCAGCGCGATGCCGCCGGCCGAGCTCACCGCCACGTCGAGCCCATGCTTGCGGAAGTAGCCGCCGTGCTTGGCGGCATAGAGCGACACGTACATGCCAAGGTGGATGGCCTCCGAGACGGAGATGCTCTTGAGGCCCTGGGCAATGGCTGGCGCGCCGACACTGCCAAGCAAGGCGCCGAAGCTGGCGGCACCTGCGCCGATCAGTACTTCTCTGCGGGTGCGGGTGATCACGGCCGGGGCCGTGATGGCTGGGATGGGGGGCTTGGTCATCGGAACTCCTGTGAAGCGCACTCAGAGTACGGCGGGAGTTCGTGTTCTGTAAATTGCCGTCTCTGTCATGCCGTATTGCAGAAAAGGCAACACTCCGAGGAGAGAACGGCGCCGCCGCCATGGCGGCTCCGGGAAAACACGGGGGGAAGGCAGCTTCAGGCCCGACGCTTCTTCACGTTCTTGCCGGCGACCGCAATCTCATCCGTGAGAAGGCTCAGGAAGGCGCGGGCAGCATGCGGCAGCGGCCGGTCACGATGCACGCACACGGCGGAGCGGGCCGCAGCGAAGTCCGGCTCGTCCACCGGCACCAGGAGAAGAGCACCCATCTCGACTTCGTGCGTGACGTTCAGCGCAGGCATGAAAGCGATGACCTGTCCCGTGACGGCCATCGTCTTCGTCAGCTCGAGCGAGTTGGTCGTGACGACTACCTTGGGCTCGTAGCCGTACTTGCGAACGGCCCGATCGAAGACCTGGCGCAAGCCGAAGCTGTGCTCGGGCAGCGCCAGCGGTTGCTTGCAGATATCCACCATGCGCAGGCTCTTGCGCCGGGCGTAGGGATGGCTCTTGGCCACCAGGCAGGAAATCGGCTCGATGAACTCGCCCACCACTTCGATTTCGGCCCGCGGCGCCGCATTGAAGGTGACGCCAATATCCGTCCAGTCCTCGAGCAGCGCCTCGACTATGCGGTCCGTCGGCGCCGTCTGCACGTTGAAGGAGACGTCGGGGTAGCGCCGGTTGAACTCGGCAATGATGCGCGGCAAGAAGTCCGAGACCAGGCCTTCCAACACCCAGATCGTGATCTCGCCGCGTCGCAGCCCCCGCAGGTCGTCCAGTGCCACGCGTGCCCGCTCCAGGTCCTGGAAGATCCGCCGCGTTTCGCGATGCAGCACCTCGCCGGCGGCGGTGAGCTGGACACCGAGCTTGGAGCGCTCGAACAGCACCGCGTCGAACTCGTCCTCGAGCTGCGCGATCTGCCGGCTGACCGCGGAAGGCGCTACATGCAGTCGATCGGCGGCCCGCCGGACCGAACCGAGCTTGGCGACCTCGTGGAAGTACCGGATCGTCAGGAATCGCATGCCGAGGCGAGGGGCGGTTGCGAAGGGGACGGCTATGGTACGGCATGCCGCGCGTGCGCCAGCAATTCGCACGCCCATTCCCAGGGCCTCACTTGCGACGGCTCGCGTACTCGACAAGCGCGCGCAGCTTCGTCGATTGGTTGCGCCTGCTCGGGTAGTACAGGTAGAAGCCCGGGAAGGTTGGTGAGAAGGAGGCGAGGACCCGCTTGAGGCGCTTGTCCCGCAGGTGCTGCCGCACCAGGGGCTCGAAGGTGTACGCGAGGCCGACCCCTTCGAGCGCGGCATCCACGCTGAACAGCGTGTCGCTGATGGTGAGGTTGCCGCCGATCTCGTAGTCCACGACGCGGTCGTCCACCTGGAACTCCCACTTGTAGATGGCACCGGTTCCCGCGAACCGGAAGCGCACGCAGTTGTGCCGCGCCAGGTCGTCCGGGTGCCGGGGCGCGGGAAAGCGCTGCAGGTACCCGGGTGAGGCGACGACCGCGACGGTGACCGGCCCTCCCAGAGGCACGGCCACCATGTCCTTGTGCACGCTTTCCCCCATGCGGACACCTGCATCGAAGCCGCGTTCGACGATGTCGACGAAGCCTTCGTCGTTCGTCAGCTCCAGGTGAACGTGCGGGTTCTCCTGGAGGAACCCCGCCAGCAGGGGCTGCAGGACCATCGCCGTGGAGATGCGCGCCGCGTTCAGTCGAAGCGTGCCCGCCGGCCTGCCCTGGAGTGCATTGAGGTCCTCGCCCGCCTCCACGACCTGGCCGAGGGCAGGCCCCACGCGGGCGAGATACGCCTCACCGGCCTCGGTCAGGCTGACGCTGCGCGTGGTGCGGTGCAGGAGCTGCACGCCCAGCCGGGACTCCAGCTGGCGTATCGCCTGGCTCAGCGCCGAGGCCGAGACCTCCAGTTCCGCTGCGGCCCTGGTGAAGCCACGATGCTCCGCCACCTTCCAGAAGGCCATCAGTCCGTCGAGCTGGTTCAGCTTCACACCATGAAGCTTACCTTCACAAGGCATGGAGCATCAGGTGGTTTTTCTTTCCATCGCCGGTCCCTACATTCGCGTTCATGGAACACCAGAACCGCCGCCGATTCCTCGCCGGCACCACCCTGGCGGGTGCCGCACTCGCCCTGTCGTCCCCCTCGTGGGCCGCCCCATCCACCCGCAAAGGAAGCAGCATGAAGACACGCCAGCTCGGAAAGCTCCAGGTCTCGGAACTCGGGGCGGGTTGCATGAGCATCAGCGCCAACTACGGGCCGCCTGCCGACCGCCACCAAGGCATCAAGGTCATCCGCACGGCGCATGACAACGGCGTCACCTTCTTCGACACGGCCGAGGTCTATGGTCCCTACACCAACGAAGACCTGGTCGGCGAAGCGCTCGCACCGATCCGCGACAAGGTGGTGATCGCCACCAAGTTCGGCTTCGACATGGACAACGGCGGCGCGCTGAACAGCCGCCCGGCCCACATCCGGAAAGTGGTCGAGGGATCGCTCAAGCGCCTGCGCACCGACCGCATCGACCTGTACTACCAGCACCGCGTGGACCCGGCCGTGCCGATCGAGGACGTGGCCGGCACGATCAGGGACCTGGTCCGCGAAGGCAAGGTGCTCCACTTCGGCCTGTCGGAGGCGAGCGCGCGCACCATCCGCCGCGCCCACGCCGTGCACCCGGTGGCCGCCGTGCAGACGGAGTACTCGGTGATGAACCGGGACCCGGAGCACAACGGTGTGCTGCAGGCCTGCGAGGAGTTGGGCATCGGCTTCGTGCCGTGGGGCCCGCTCGGGATGGGCTACCTGCCCGGGACGCTGGATGCGCGCACGAAGCTCGACCCCAAGGCCGACCTGCGGGCCGGCTTCGACCGCTTCTCGCCCGCCAGCCTGGCGGCGAACCGGCCCTTCGTGGAGCTGCTCGGGCGCGTGGGGCAGAAGGAGAACGCGACGCCGGCGCAGGTCGCCCTGGCCTGGCTGCTGGCGCGCAAGCCGTGGATCGTGCCGATCCCGGGCACGCGCAACCTGGGCCATCTCCAGGAGAACCACGGTTCCCTGGACGTGCGGCTGTCCCCCGAGGACCTGCGCGAGATCGATGCCGCTCTGGCGGGCCTCAAGGTGCACGGTGGCCGGATGAACAGGGAGCAGATGCGGGTGGTGGACGACTCCGTTTGACGGGCAGCTCCAGCGCCGGCCGCAACCGCTGAGGTGCGGCCATCAAGCAGCGCTTGCGGATCCAGCAAGGAGTTCACGGCTAGTTCTCTCCAGGGCCAACAACTAGAGTGCGGGTCCTGCACCAAGGAGGACCGACACATGGAGCGACCCCCACGCGAACAGATCGATCGACGCCAACTGCTGACCGCGGCCTCCGCGCTCGGCGTGGCCCCCTGGCTGCTGTCGGCCTGTGCAGCGCCGTCGGGCGCCACCCGCGCAAGCGCAAGCGTTTCAGGCCAGGCCGGGGCCGCAGGCTCCACGATCCGGCGCCGCCTCGGACCCCTGCAGGTGTTCCCCATCGGGCTGGGCGTCCAGTGGCATCCGGGCCGCGGCCCGCAAGGGGTGAACGACTTGTACGCCAGCAGCACCGACCGCAGCGCGGCCATCGCCCTCCTCCGGCGCGCCGTGGATCTCGGTGTCACGCTGTTCGACACCGCCGAGGTCTACGGCCCCTTCATGTCCGAGGAAATCCTCGGGGAAGCCCTGCAAGGCGTTCGCAACCGGGTCACCGTGTCCACCAAGTTCGGCTTCGACGTCGATCCCAGGACCGGTGAGCGTCGCGGGGCCCAGAACAGCCGGCCGGAACACATCCGGCAGGTGGTGGACGGCCAGCTGCGGCGCCTGCGAACCGACCGCATCGACCTGCTCTACCAGCATCGCGTGGATCCGCAGGTGCCCATCGAAGACGTGGCCGGGACCCTCAAGGACCTGGCGGTTCAGGGCAAGGTGCTTCACTACGGCTTGTCCGAACCCGGCCTGCAGACGGTGCGCCGCGCCCATGCCGTGCACCCCGTGGCGGTGATCCAGAACGAGTACTCGATGCTGTGGCGCGGTCCCGAGGCGCAGGTCCTGCCGCTGTGCGAGGAGCTGGGCATCGGCTTTGTCCCCTGGAGCCCGCTCGGCATGGGTTTCCTGGCGGGAACCGTCAGCGCCAGGACGCGCTTCGGGGAGGGCGACTTCCGCGCCACCGTGCCGCGCTTCGCGCCCGACGCCCTGCCGGCCAACATGGCCCTGGTGCGCCTGGTCCAGGCCTGGGCGCGCCGCAAGAACGCGACGCCCGCGCAGCTCGCACTGGCCTGGTTGACGGCTCGCAAGCCCTGGATCGTGCCGATCCCGGGCACGACGAACCTGGCCCACCTGGAGGAAAACGTCGCCGCCGCGTCGATCTCCTTCAGCGCGGCGGAGTTGACGGAACTCGATGCGTCGCTGGCGGCCATTCCGATCCGCGGCGAACGCCTCTCGCCACCCGTTCTGGCGGCCACGGGGGTCGAGGCGCCCCCGAAGCGGTAGATGCCAAAGATGCCACGCTCGCGCGGCCCGGCTGTGACCTGGACCCGACGGTCGTACTAGAAACCGTAACAATCCCATTCACGATCGTTGTTTTGTCGAGCAACCCCTTGGTTCCCCCTCGGCACGCCCCTTAAATTGAGGGATCGACGGAGGCAGAGCAGTGGGTCTGGCGGCAGCGTGGTTCGTTCCCGGGGCGATCGCCCTGCTTGGTGTGCTCGTGGGTGTTCTCGGGAGCGTGGGGTGGGCTCGCCGCCAGGCGAAGGCCCGGCGGCGGATACCGAAGGACTGGCCGCTCGATCCGCGGGTCATCGCCAACTCGCAGGAGCGGCAGGTCTGGAACTACCTGCTGCGCACCTTCCGCGGCCAGCACGTCATGGTCAAGCTCCCCATCACGCGTTTCACCCTGCCCAGGAGCGGCGAGAACCGCGCGCACTGGTACCAGATGCTCAGCGGCGTGTACTGCACGTTCACCGTCTGCGGCCCCGATGGCCGGGTGATCGGCTGCGTCGACGTTCCCGGCCCCGGCGGCATCTCCAGGAGCAACCGGCTCCTCAAGCTCAGCCTGCTGTCCCAGTGCGGCATCTGCTACCGGATCGTCAGGCCCGACGAACTGCCGCAAGCCGCGGACATCCTGGAGGAATTCCTCGGGGATGAACTGGCGCTCGCCCGGGTGGGTGACGGCATCGATGCGGCCGCCTTGGCGAAGGCCCGCCAGAAGCTGCGTGCGGCGGTCGATCGCCAGCGCCAGCAGCGGACCGGCACGTCGACCTCCCCACCCAGCGAGTTCCCCTCGCAGCCCGCGGCTTCCGGCCCCTTCGTGGACAGCGGTTCCACCTCGGGCCCGTGGCAGCAGCCGGACTCGTTCATCGCGCCGCTGGACAGCCGTCTCGCCGCGCTGGCGTGAGGCCTGGAGCGGTTCAGGGCAGCACGACGTGGCGCCGCCAGGGCAGCCGCGGGTCCGCGTCGTAGTCGGCCACCACCCAGGCGCGGGTGGCGTGACCGGCCGCCTCGGCGAGGAAGTCCCGCACGACGCCGGCGGAGGCCGCATCCAGGGCGGCGAAGGGCTGGTCCAGGCAGGTGACGGTGGCGCCGCTGGCCAGCAGGCCCACGAGGGCGACCTTGCGGCGGCTGCCGGTGGACAGCATCGACAGCTTCTTGTCCAGGTGGGGCGCGAGCCGAAGCGCCTGCGCGAGGTCCTCCTGCAGCGCCGGGTCCCAGCGCGGGCAGCGCGGTCGCAAGGCGTCCCACACCTGGCGAGGCGTCAGGTCGTCCTGCCCCGGCAAGGCGAGGTCGAGCCAGAGCGCATCGAGCAGCTGCGCGGGCCCCGGCGGGCGTTCCAGGTCGCCCGCCAGGCGCCGCAGCAGGCGGGTCTTCCCCGCGCCCTCCTCGCCCGTCACCGCCACCAGGCCCGGGGGAAGTGGCAGCAGGTCGCCGGCGTTCATTGCTCGCGCAGGGACCGGAAGTAGCCCTCGATCGCCTTGGGCAAGGCCTTGCGAGGACAACGCTGCAGCTTCACCAGCAGGTCGTGCGGCGCGTCCTCCACCTCGTACCGCTCACGGATGTCGGACTGGATGCGCGAGAGCAGCGCCGCCGCGACCTCGGCGTCCGCCATCGCGCGGTGGGCCCGCCCCGCCGGGGCAATGGAGTGGAAAGCCGCCAGCGAGCCGAGGCGCCAGCTGCCCGCCTGCGGATAGAGCCGGCGGGACAGCAGCAACGTGCACGCCATCGGCGGATCGGTGCGCTCGGGGCGGCCCAGCCGGGCCGTCTCCGCCGCCCAGAAGCGCTGGTCGAAGGAAGCGTTGTGCGCGACCAGCGGCATGCCGGCGACGAAACGCGCAGCCTCGGACATGACCTCCTCGGCCGGCGGCGCCGTGCGGATCATCTCGTTGCTGATGCCGGTGTAGGACTCGATGAAAGGGGAGATGCGCACGCCCGCGTTCATCAGGGACTGGAAGCGGCCGACGACCTGCGTTCCCTCCAGCACCACGATGGCGATCTCGGTGGCGCGGTCGCCCTGGGCGGGAGAAAGGCCGGTGGTTTCGAAGTCGATGACGGCAAAGGGCTTCAACGCGGGCCTTGGGGTGACGAACGCCTGAGTATGCCAAGCGGCGACGACGTCCTAGACTCCGATTCCTCCCCAACACGCCAAGGCCCGCATGAAAGTCCCGCGCTCCACCGCGGCCGCCGCCGTCGCATGGCTCCTGGTGCACGCCCCGGGCGCGCAGTCCGCGTCGCCCGCGCCGCCTTTCGACGTTGCGTACAGGGCGTGGGAGGTGGTGACGGAACTTGCGCGGCACTACGGCGACCCGACGGTCAGCGGCGAGTGCGGCAAGACGTTCCGGCCCTTCGTCATTCCCGGCTTGCGCAGGCAGACCCCGCAGGAGCAGGACGTGGCCGCAGCGGCATGCTTGCAGGCCGCCCGGTCGGCCTGCACGAACGCAAAGTTGCGGACGCCGGCGGAGATCGCGAAGAAGTGCGAGGAGTTCAGGTAGTGGCCGCGGCCGTCACTCCACGCCCCGGATTTCTTCCAGCATGGTCTGCGCCTCTTCCTCCAGGGCCCCCAGCGCACGGATGAAGGTGTCGTAATCCGCCGGGCTCAGGCGTGATCGCAGCCTCGCCTCCCGCTCGAGCGACACCGGGACCCCGTCGCGCAGGCATTCGACCGCAGCAGGGGTCAGCGCCAGGATCTGCTTGCGTCGATCCACCGGGTCGCTGGCCTGGGTGATCAAGCCCTTCTCCGCCAGTTCGAACGCCACCCGGCTGACCTGGCTGTGGTCGAAGTTCGCCATGCGCGCCACTTCGCCCGATGGAGAAGTCCCGAGCCGGTTCAGGATCACCAGCACCCGCCACTGACGGCTCGTGAGCCCCAGGTTCTGCCGCACGGACGCATCCACCAGCCGGGAGATCGCCTGCGCCAGCACCGAGACACGGTAGGTGATCAGCCTCTCCGGGGCGTGGGCCGTCACCTGAGCCGCCGAGGCACGACGCGGACGCGGCCCCGCCCCCTTCTTTGCTATCGCACTATTTGCCATGGCACATATTTTCCAGTAGGATCAAGTCCGTTTTCCGGGCACCGCCCTCATTTTCGATGCCGCTCCCGAGCCGCGCGCCGGGACGTCGCGGAATCCGTCGCCGCCCCCGAGCAATCCCATTCCATGGAATCACTCGTGAACTGTAGTGCTCCCCCCAGCGTGCTCCACGGTGTGCGCGTGATCGACCTGTCGCGGCTGGTGGCGGGCAACATGCTCTCGCTCCAGCTGGCCGACTTCGGCGCCGACGTCATCAAGGTGGAGTCGCCCCGCGAGGGCGACACGCTGCGTCACTGGCGCGAAGACGTGGGAAGTGGCGAGGGCCTGGACGCATGGTGGCGCGTCTACGGCCGCAACAAGCGCAGCCTGGGCATGGACCTGCGCGACGCGCAAGGCATGGAAGTCCTTCGCAGTCTCCTCGCCACTGCCCAGGTGCTGATCGAGAGCTTCCGGCCCGGGACGCTGGAGGCCATGGGGCTGGCGCCCGAGACACTGCATCGCGCCAACCCGAAGCTCGTCATCGTCCGGGTGTCGGGCTGGGGTCAGAGCGGTCCTTACCGCGACCTGCCGGGATTCGGCAGCCTGCTGGAGGGATTCAGTGGCTTCGCCTACAAGCACTCGACGCAAGGCGTGCCGCGGCTGCCGAACATGGCCCTGGCCGACATGGTGGCCGGCCTGACCGGAGCGTTCGCCACCCTGGCGGCCTTGCGGGAAGTCGAGGTCAACGGCGGCCACGGACAGGTTGTCGACCTGTCGCTGCTCGAACCCATGCTGGCCATCATGGGGCCGGACGTGACGGCGTTCGCCGCCACGGGTCGCGTGCAGGATGCCTCGGTGAAGATCGCATCACCACGGGGCGTCTACCGCTGCAGGGATGGCACCTGGGTGGCGATGTCGGGTTCGACCGATGCCATGGCCCGGCGCGTCCTGGAGGCGATCGGCAAGAGCGAACTCGCCAGCGACCCGCGCTTCGCCACCAACTCCGCGCGGCTGGCAAACGACGCGGAGCTGGACGGCCTGATCGCGGCCGCCATCGCGCAGCTGGATCAGGCCGAATGCCTGGCCTTGTTCCGGTCCCGGGGCGTCACCGTCGGCCCCATCTACGACGCTGGACAACTGCTCGCCGACGAGCACGTGGCCGGGCGGGGCTGCTATGTCAGCGCGGACGATGCGGACCGTACCGTGATGCACAACGTCACGCCGCGCCTCAGCCGCACGCCTGGGAGCATCCGGCACAGGGCGCCTTCCATCGGCGAAAACACCGTCGAACTGCTGCGCGAGGTCGGCGTCCAGGAAGCCGCCATCGCGGCGATGTCCGCCCGGGGAGCCATCCGATGCGGCTGAGCGAGGCACGGTCCCTGCTGTTCGTGCCCGCGACGTCCCCCGACCTGCTGGCCAAGGCGGCACAGCGCGGCGCCGATGCCCTGGTCGTGGACCTGGAGGATTCGGTTGCGCAGGAGCGCAAGGCCGAAGCCCGCCAGATGGCCGCGCAGGCCATCGGGCAGCTGTCGGCCCAGGCGCCGGTCCTGGTACGGGTCAATGCAGCACCGGATCTCCTCCAAGCCGACGTGCAGGCCTTGCCGCTCGGACAGCTGCGCGGCGTGCTGCTGCCCAAGGTGGAATCCGCCGCGCAGGTCCAGGCGCTGGCGCAAGGGCTGGCGGCGCGGCAGCCCACCGGTGCGAAGCCGCTGCCGATCGCTGCGCTCATCGAAACGCCGCTGGGCGTCCTTCGCGCGGAAAGCATCGCCACGGCGCACGCCAGCGTCTGCGCGCTCGGCTTCGGGGCGGAAGACTATGCCGCCGAGATGCAGGTGCAGGCCCAGCCGCAGTCGCTGCTCTGGGCCGCCCAGTCCGTGACGAACTGCGCCCGCGCTTTCCAGCTGGCCTGCTGGGGCCTGCCCGGCAGCGTGGCCGAGATCAACGACATGGCCGCTTTTGCCGGGCTGGTGAAACTGGCCCGCGGCATCGGCTTCACGGGAACCGTTTGCATCCACCCGCGCCAGGTGCCGGTGGCGAATGCCGGATTCGGACCGACCGAAGAGGAACTCGCCTGGGCTCGCAAGGTCCTGGCGGCCGACCAGGAAGCGCGCGCCAAGGGACTCGGCGCCGCGACCCTCGACGGCCGGATGATCGACCGCCCCATCGTGGAGCGCGCCCGGCGCTGGCTCCAGAGCTGAACCCTGCAGGCCATGACCGACAACCCAGGACAAACAACGGCCGGGTCCCGGCCTCGCCGGGAGGTGCTGGTCACCGCCCGCTTCTTCGACGCGCAAGCGATGGATGCACTGCGCGCCCGGGGCTTCGAAATCCACACTGGCGGCGTCGCATTCGACGCGGTGGATTCGATGATCACCGGCGACATGCACGCGGCGCTGGAGCGCTGCAGCGCCTGGATCATGGGGATCCCGCCGGTCACGCGGGCGCTGCTCGAACGCTACCCCCACCTGCGGGCGCTGGCCCGGCGGGGTGTCGGCTACGACACCATCGATGCCCAGGCGGTGAAGGACCTCGGACGCCTCCTCACCATCACCCCGGGCGCCAACGAGCCGACCGTGGCCGATCACACGGTGGGCCTGATGCTCGCCGTCGGCAAGCGCTTCTTCGAGTCGCACCGCCGCATGCAGGCCGGCACCCGGGCCGTGGTCGTCGGCAACGAACTATTCGGCAAGACGGTCGGCCTGGTCGGATTCGGCCGGATCGCCCGCCTCGTGGCCCGGCGGCTGCGAGGCTTCGACGTGCGCCTGATCGCGCACGACCCTTACGCCGACGAGCCCACTGCCCGCGAGGCCGGCGTCGAACTGGCCAGCCTCCAGGACGTGCTGGCGCTGAGCGACTATCTCAGCCTGCACGCTCCCCTGACCGACGGTACGCACCACCTGGTCAACCCGAGCACGCTCGCAGCCATGAAGCCGGGGGCCATCCTCGTGAACACGGCCCGCGGCGAACTCGTCGACGACGCGGCCCTGCTGGCGGCGCTGAAATCCGGAAAGCTGGCGGGTGCCGGGCTGGACGTGCTCGGGTCCGAACGAGACCCGTCACTCGAAAGCGTCACGCGTGAGTTGCTCGCGCTGCCGAACGTGGTGTGCACGCAGCACACCGGCGGGTCGAGCCATGAAGGCCTGGCCCGCGCCAACATGCTCGCCGCCCGGTGCGTGATCTCCGCGCTGGACGACGCCACCCCCCTTCCGCCGGGCTGCGTCGTGGCCGACGGACGCTTGCGCTGACCGGCGCCCGGCCGGCGACCCGCTCACACCATTGATCCACCCAGGAGAGAGACACCCATGAACGCCAAGTTCACCCCCCGCCGGCGACAGATCTGCATGGCTCTGGCCGCGGTTGCAGCGTTGCACGCCCCCGCCTTTGCCCAAGGAGCGTTCCCGGAGCGGCCGATCACCCTCATCGTGGGCTGGCCCGCCGGCGGCTCCGCCGATGCGCTGGCGCGGATGGTCGCCAACGACATGGCGGGAGCCCTGGGCCAGCCCATCGTCGTCGAGAACAAGGCGGGTGCAGGCAGCAACATCGGCTCCGAGTTCGTGGCCAAGGCCAGGCCGGATGGCTACACGATCATGCTGGCGACGTCGGCGTCGCACGGCTTCAACTCGGTCCTCTTCTCCAGGCTCCCCTACAAGCCGCTGGAAGACTTCGCGCCCATCGGGATGATCAACACCTCGCCCGGCACGATGCTGGTGCCGCTGGATTCGCCCTTCAAGTCGGTCCAGGACATCGTCAAGGCCGCCAAGGCCCAGCCCGGGAAGCTGAACTACGCCTCCGCCGGCATCGGCTCCTCGCAGCACCTGGCCGGCGCGATGTTCAGGAAGCTCGAGGACATCGACGTCACGCACATCCCGTTCAAGGGCGCGGGCCCCGCCATGACCGACCTGATGGCCGGACGGGTGGACTACATCATCACCACCGGCCCCCTGCCCTTCGTTCGGGGCGGCAAGGTTCGTCCGCTGGCGGTGGCCGCGCGCCAGCGCCACCCGGCCATGCCCGATGTCCCCACCTTCGAGCAGGCTGGCGTGAAGCTCTACACGGACAACTGGTACGGCCTGGTGGCGCCTGCCGCCACGCCGCGCCCGGTGCTGGACACGCTGAATGCGGCGCTGAACAAGGCGCTGGTCAAGCCCGAGATCCAGAAGCAGTTCATCGAGCAGGGCGCCTTCCCGGGCAAGCCGATGACGCCTGACGCGTTCTGGACGTTCGTCAGGAACCAGATGCCCGAGGCCGGCGAGCTGGTGCGGGTGTCCGGCGCCAAGGTGGAGTGAGCGCCGCGGCGGAACCCGGGATGGCGTTCCGCCGACGGGCTCCGTGCCACGCCGCGCCCTCGCTCAGGGCGGGCCACCACTTCCCGCCAGCGAATTGACCGTCTGCGGAACCTCCACCGGGTCCGCGCCCTGCACCACCACCTGTGCCACGGAAGGCACCCGGGCCCGCGAGGCGCCGATGCCCTCCATCACGGTGACGTGCACGCGCTGCACGCCGTTCACGCCCATGCCCTGGCGGTTCCAGCGGTTCTCGGGGTTGACCGGTTGCACGTCGCCGGCTTCGTCGGTCGCGCGGCAGGCCAGGATGTGCTCGCCCGGCGTGGCAGTCCAGTCGAACCGCCATTGCGTCCAGGCGAAGCGATCCTCGGAGACGGGAACCAGCCGGGCCTCGCCCCAGGTCGCCGCACCGTCGGTGCTGACCTCCACGCGGGTGATGCGGCCGGCCCCCGACCACGCAACGCCCTGCAGGACGACGCGGCCGGGCGCGAGGAAGCGCTGGCGCGTGATCAGGTCCGGCATCCCAGGTGGCATGAGGAGCGAGTGCACCCGCTTGAAGGTGACCGGTTCGCCCGGCTCGCCCTTCACCTGCTGGTACCGGTAGACCTTCGACTGCTCGACACCCCGGAAGGGCTGGTTCAGCACCGTGATGGCACGCAGCCACTTCACGCTCGCCATGCCGTACCAGCTGGGCACCACCAGCCGCAGCGGGAACCCGTGCTGCGGCAGCAGCGGCACGCCGTTGTGCTCCCAGGCCAGCATCACCTCGTCGCGAAGGGCTTCCTTGATCGGAAGGCTGCGCTCGAAGGCATGCTCGACGCCGAGGTCGATGCCCGTGTCCCATCCGGTGAACACGACTTCGACGGCATCGTCCAGCAATCCCGCCTGCTCCAGGATCGGCCGCAGCGGCGTGCCCGTCCACTGGTACTGGCCCATCGCTTCCTTGAACCACGGCACGTAGACGGCGCGGGGATGCAGCGTCGAGCGGCCCGTGCCGGCGCATTCGAGCGTGACCACCTGCTTGATGGTGGGCCGGCGCTTCAGGTCGTCGAGGCTGATCCGGGTCGGGTTGCGCACCCTGCCGTCCAGGGCCACGGAATAGCCCGCCGCGCTCAGCTGCGGAACGTCGAAGTGGATCAGCAGGTAGTGGGCGCCCAGGGGCGTGAGCGGCTCGCGCAGGAACTCGGCCTGCATCCCGTGGTTGCGGAAGGCCAGCACGGTCTCGGCCGCGCTGTACACGCGCGATGCGTTCTGCGGGTCGGGGCGGGCGGGGGTCGGCGTGTCCGGGACGGTCGTGCAGTTGCCCGGAGACACCTGGAGGGGGTTGCCGGTGGTCAGCTGCGAGGCGACCTTGGGGGCGGTGAGGGCGGCTGCTGTTGCCGCTGCGCCGGTGGCCAGGAAGTGGCGCCTGCCCGACCGGGAGACGCCGGGTTCGTCGGGATGGCTGCGGCCGGCCAGCCATCGATCTCCGGCATGGCTGCGGAATGGCTTGAAAGGAAATCTCATCGGTTCGCTCCTTGGATCTGACCTCCCTCCAGGGCTGAGCCCGGCTACCCGCGGGGCGCGAGTGCCGGTGCCTGCACGCGTGGGGCATGACGCGTGCCAAGCCGCGAAAGAGGCCTCCCCGTCGGGCACCGGTTCACGCTGGCTGCTGCAAACCGGCGGCGGCGAACGTTCCGCACGGCCGTTGCCGCGGCCGCGAACATTGGGGCAAGGGCCCCAGCTGGTCGGGTGAGGACACCCACCGCCGTGCGCGTCGTCAGGCGACTCGACGCGGGCTGCCAGTGAGAACCGCCGCGCCCGGCCGTAGTGGCGGCCACAACAGGGCTAGACTGCACCCGTGTCAACCTCACCCCCGAATACGCCCAGTCCCCTGAATACCGAGCACCGTGGCTGGAAGCTCCAGGCCCGCTGGCTCCAGTCCCTCTCGGCCGCCAGCGGCGGATGGGTGTGCTACGCCACCCGGCCTGCGTCGTCCCAGGAATTGAACCTCGGCCGCTGGCGCACCAGCGACGACGCCCTCGAGCATGGCCGCGCCTACGTCGACAGCAAGGTCGAGGCCCCGGCCCAGGTCGGCCAAAGGCCGAACGTCCAGAAGCGCCGCCTGTAGGCCGGCGGCTCGCCCTTCGCGACGGCGTTACTTGGCCGGCTTCTTCGGCGACCTGCGTGCCGCCTCCAGGGCCGCGGCCTTCTCCGCGTGCTTCTCGGAGCGTGTCTTGCGCGCCTTGGGCTTCTTGGTTTCGTGGTCGCCCTTGGCTTCCTTGGTGGCCTTGGGCTTGTCCTTGGCCTGCGGGTGGTGCGTGCGCACCAGCCGGTCGAGGGCGCTGGGCCTGGGCAGCAGCGCCTGCGCCTTGCGCTTGTCCCGCTCCTCCTTGAGCAGCCGGCGCTCCTCGATCAGGGCGGCCTCGGCTTCGGACGGCTCCTTGTCCGCCCCGCCCTGTTCCATCCGGCTCATCATCGCGCGGTGAAGCGCCTGGCCGTTCGCCGAGATTTTCTTGGTCATGGATGCGATACGAGTCGGCATGTGGCAGTCCTGTTGGTGCGGGAGGGCCACTGTAGGCCAGCCCCGCGCTCGGCGCCAGCCTGTCGGCGTCACTGCGCGGGCCCATGCATGAGCAGGGTGCTCAGCAGGTCCTGACGCGTCCGCTGCGGTCGCCTGTCAGGGGATCGGGAACGGCTGCCCGTCAGGCGTCTGCGCCAGCGCGCGGTACTCGGCCATCCAGGTCGCCTCGGGAAAATTGACCGGGTCCCGTGGTGCGAGGTACCGGACGATGTCGAAGTGGTTGAGCCGGTGGCCGACGGACTCGTTGTCCAGCCGGGCATCCCCCCGGATGTGCGCCATCAGCGAACGCATCGCGATGGCATACAACCAGGTGGCGGTTCCTACCCCATCGAGGCCGACCGCCGGAAAGTAGAGGTTCGGATGCCTGCGGCTGAGACAGAGCCCGCCACACCGCTCGTTCAGGTCCTCGACCGTGCGCACGGCCGCCAGGTCGGCATCGTCGAAGTACGACAGATCGACCTCGTAGCCCGTTCCCCAGAGCACCAGGTCCGCTTCGAGCGAAGAGCCGTCCGACAGCATCACGGTGTCGCCGACGATGGCCTCCACGCTCGCCTGCACCCTGCGGATGGCGTCGAACTGGGCCACCATTCGCGGCCTTCCCGGCACCAGCTGCTGTCGCTGCAGATCGACGGGCGCCCGCGGCAGGATGGCCTGCAGCCCGAACTTCTCGTAGCGTCCACGCAGGTCCGCGTCCAGCCCTGCGTTGATCTGGTGCGGCTTGGCCCCGGACATCTGCATGCGGCCGTACTCGCGCACGCTGCCCACGACGTGCTTGGGTTTGCGGGCGGGGGTGAACCAGCGCACTTCCCCGTGGTGCACCCAGGCCAACGACTGCGCTCCGTGCTCCAGCGCAAGGTCCAGCAGGTCGAAAGCCGACGCGCCACCGCCGACGACCAGCACGCGCCGGCCTTTCAGCTCGGACGGATCGCGCAAGGTCGAAGAGTGGTATTCGCGCAGCGTCACCGAGTCCCGCCGCACCGGGGGCACACGCGGGCGGTTGTGCGCGCCGGTGGCAGCGATCAGGTGCCTGGCCAGGACGGTGCGGCCCGGCGTGACGACCTTCCATGCGCCATCCACCGGGCTCACCGAGTGCACCGGGCAATCCAGGCTGATGCCGTCGGACAGGTCGAAGCGGCGGACCCAGGCCTCGATGTTCTTCAGGATGTCGGGCTGGAAGGGACTCTCGACGGCCAGATCGCCCAACGCCCAGTCGCTCGTGCCGATCTGGATGTCCTGCCAGGGCGGCAGCTGGCGCCACAGGCCCCCGACGCCGGACTGCCTCTCGAACACATGCGCTTTCAGGCCGGCCTGCCGCGCGTAATGCAGCGCGATGACGCCGCAGATCCCGCCGCCGACGATGGCGACGTCGAGTGGTTCATGCTGCTCAGCCATGGGGCCTCCGGGTGGGGGCGGTGACTATAGCGGCACCCGCTGGCCGCGGCCATTCCGTTTCTGGTCCGGAGCGGGATTGAAGCCGACGGACTCGCAATCCGCCGCAGCTTCGCCGCGTCTACCGAGGGGGGGCCGTCCTGTGTTCTGACCTCACCTCCGACGGTGTCTCAGTTCGCAGGCAGTTGTGCAAGAGATCGCCGCGCGCAGAAAGGAGCTTACTGCCTGTACCGAAGTTCAAACTTGGACTGACCGGAGAGCGACTTGAGATCGATTCGTTGCTGCAAGATATCCGAAGCCCCGGTGCCTGCCCTCACTCCAACGTTGCGAAACTGAACATTCGGATTTTCAGTGGTGAGAACGGCAGCCTCTTCGAATCTGGGCAATCTGTTGCCTGCCCAAGGCTCAATCTTGCTGAGACCTTCGGAATCGACAGAAAGCACACCCAATCGATTCGGTGCGATAGCGAACTCTTTGTTCGCGAAGACTCTACGATAGGTCTCCGCACTCGCTGCGATCGTGTTTAGATCTGCGGGCACGGTGCCTCCACTAACCACATCCAAGATGGCCCCATCGGAAGTCAAGAGCGTCTTTGCAACTGCGTTCGTCTTGCTGACAGCAGCAGCCAAAATCTCCGGATCGGACAGGTCTACGCCAGGTGAACTTACGAGAATATTCTCGAGAGAAGACGTGCTGGTACAAGTCGGCGCCAATCCGGCAGAGCCGGGTGTGCACGTTTGCTTTGAGACGACACGTTTTTCAAGCTTCCAGCTTGGCCCGAACGTCGCCACGGCCCAGTACATCAAGTTCGCTCTCCATGTTGGCACTCCAGTAGCTCGCATACCGTAATAGAAGTTCCTGTGAGTGTCGTGGGCTGTGCGCTCCCTCGTTCGGCAGTAGTGGTCGTGGATTACAGAGGCGTTGATGTACTGCCCCTCGAAAGGCCCCCCGATCACAGACCAAAATGGCTGTGGAATCGACGCCCCGTCTACTTCGACGTCTGCCGGTGTACTCCAGAGAAGTCCATTTGGATCTCGGAACCGAAAGGTCTGCCGCAGCTTGAATGTTGGCCGCGGCTGCGCGGATATGTTGAAAGTCCCTTGCAATTGATCGAGAAACGTTCCGAAGTGTTCTTGAGACGCAGCGGGACAGACGCTGAGGATCATAGCCACCGAAACGGCAACAGTACGTACTTGAGAGCCCATATCTCTCCTCTCGTTCATTTCGCGTCAGCGTATGCCATCTTGATCATGTTGCGCAAGCGTGACGTCAGCGCCGGAAGGCCTATCAAACGTGTCTTACAGAGTGTCATTTTCCAGTACGTCCGTTCCGACTTACACCTGACACTTAGCACAGATCGTCCCTGCGCGAAGGATTGTCGGCCCTAACGTCGGGATGTCCGTCGGCGACCGGGTGGCGCATTCGCTCTCTACCGCAAACTCACAGCAGCTCAGCAGCGCAAGGATGTTCCGCGTACCATTGCGTCAGAAAAGGAGGGGGTATGCACCCGACGTTTGAGGCGCTTTGCACTGCACTTGATCAACTTGCCGACAAGGTCACCGCCAACTGGTCTGACGATCGAACGGTGCGCGAGGTTTACGGCTGGCATCACCCGGCCGTGAACAGACACGACCTCGCCCAGCTGGCATCTGGGTTAGCAGAGCGCATTCGAGCTGCGGACGTCTTAGAGGTCGATGAGGATCAGGCAGAAGCACTCTCAGACTTCCCACGTCGGCTAAAGCTGCTGCACAGCGAAACATTGCCGCACATGTTCAATGGAAATGGCCATCAGGCCATTCCCGCGTACATCGGCACCCTTGAGGTGATCTCAGGTTTGCTGGCGCCACAAATCGGTTGGGTGCCAAGTCCCGAGCACCGGATGATGCCCGCACCTCTTGCTAGGCGTCTGCGTTCATACCACTCAACGCTGGATCAACTGGCGCCAAATGCTGAGCAGCTGCGCCAGCAGATCGCGCAGATCGAGGCGGCTACGGCGGCGGCAGAGAGCCTGCCCACGGACTTACAAGACTTGGCTGACGCTAGGAAGAAGATCGAAAAGTCCGCCACCGAGGCCTCTGAATTGTGGGGCAAGTTGGATGAGCGTGGCCGCGAAATCACGCAACTTCTCGAGAAGGCGAAGAGCCATGAGCAGGCTTCAGCCAAATTGGTGGACCAATGCGAGCAGGCCTATCGCATCACCACTACTAAAGGGCTTGCTGCAGCATTCGACCAGCGTGCGTTCAAGATCGCATTCTCAATGTGGGTTTGGGTGGTAGGACTGCTCGTGGCACTCGTAGCAGCCAACTATCTTGGTGCAGAGCGAATGAAGCTGCTCTCAGCAGCCCTTGAGGGAGATGACCTCAAATGGGGAGTCATATGGATGCATGCCCTGATTTCTGTACTCAGCGTAGGCGCCCCGTTGTGGTTTGCATGGGTGGCAACGAAGCAACTGGCGCAGCGTTTCCGGCTTGCTGAGGATTACGGATTCAAGGCATCCGTTGCAAAGGCTTATGAAGGCTACCGAAAGGAAGCTGCCCGAATCGACCCTGTATTTGAGGCCCGCCTCTTCGGGGCAGCGCTTACCCGCCTCGAGGAGCCCCCGCTGCGCCTGGTGCAGGATGAGATTCATGGCAGCCCGTATCAGGAGCTGATCGGCTCCGAAGCATTTCAGAAGGCGCTGCAGCAGTTTCCCGAATTGCGCGACAAGTTCTTCGAAATTGCGCAGCGCGGAGTGGCAGCTGCGAAGCAGTTAAGCCGTTCGAAAGACGAGCCGCGTCAGGAAACTCCAGGCGCCCCCTGACATGAGCCCCTCGCGTACGGTCCTCCGATATTCCGGGCTTCCGATGCTGCCGTATGCGAGACGCGCGGTGCCCTTGCAAGAACAGGCCATGACCGGATCGTTGAAGCAATAGCACGCCTGCGAGCGCTGAACGGCAACCCGATCAGCAACTCGTGGTGGGCAAGCTGCAGGAAGAGCTGAAGCGGTTTCACACCCCGTCCTCGGATAAGACGAAGCGCACCTTCCTGGAGTACCTTGAAGTGGACGTGAAGGCCGGATGGAGGTGGCTGAACTACGATCATCAGTCGGCGAGGCGCACGCTGGACGAACTCGTCTCCAAGCGCGGGGATGCGGTACACCGTTCCCGGCCGCTCGCAGAGAACGAACGCCGGCCATCTGGTGAAGCGCGAAGAGCTTGAGAAGGCGATCCGCTTCATGAAGGGCTTGGTCGCTGCAAACGAAAAAGCTCTAGCGGAGCCTTGAGCGGGCTGAACGTCTGTGTGGCACCTGCTATCGCCCCAGGCTGGCTCGGAATGACTGCTCATGCCGGGAGCGGACAATGAGGAATGGGATACCCAAGCAATAGCGATTTCACTTTACCCGAAGACGTGATACCTCGAGGCTTCCATGCTCTTGCCCGTTCAGACGCTCGGGTTCTGGTACTGGGGACGCTGCCAGGGGAGCGCTCCCTCGCGTGCAGCGAGTACTACGCCCATCCGCAAAATCGATTCTGGAGCATTGTGGGCGACATCCTGGGATTCGACCCACTCGGGTCGTATGACGCTCGCGTGCAGCATCTTCTCGACCATCGAATCGCACTCTGGGATGTCTGTGCCGCGGCCGAAAGGCCAGGCAGCCTGGACTCCAGCATTCGCTCAGAGACCGTGGCGCCGAATGATTTCTCCTCCTTTTTCGCCGACCACCCCGGGATTGTCCGGGTCTGCTTCAATGGGCAGCACGCAGCTAAGCTGTTCCAGCGACTTGTACGCGAGACTCTTCCTGCCGATTTGCCGTGCGACTGGGTATTGCTGCCCTCCACCAGTCCGGCAAACGCGTCGACACCACTTGAAGAAAAGCGGCGTGCGTGGGCTCAGGCGCTTCTGAGCTGAGCGCGCTGCGACGGCCGATCTAAAGCACTTCGTGGATCTGATAGATCGGCCCGCCAGCCTCGCGGCGGCCGGTGCCGATGGCGATGATCCGGTGCAGCCACTGCAGCCGGGGCGCACCGGTTTCGAACGTGGGCACGATGCGGAAGTAGTAGCTGGCCGGGTCCACGGCCTCGCCCGCGGCCAGGCGCGCCATGACGTCGGCGGGCCCGTGGCGCAGACCGCGGTAGGCCATGTGGATCAGCTCGCCCTCGCGCGTGCGAAGCTGAAGGCGCACGTCGAGCACGAGCACGCCGTCGGGCCGTGCCAGCATCCAGTCGCCCCCGGCCGAGCCCAGCACTTCGCCGCCGAGGCGCTCGCCTTCGAACGTGCCGCCCGCCACCGTAGCGACGCGTCGGCGCCCGGCCGGCGTGTCGCCGACGTCGACGATCTCGGGCACCGAGAAACGCACTTCGAACAGGGGTCGGGTCTGGATCATGGGACTGGCCTCATTCGCAACAGGGGGCGGCCGCGAAACTGTAGTCGCTTTGCGGCCGCGCCGCCGCGACCCCTGCCCGTTCGCGAGCAGGAGCCACGCCGTCATGGCGGTGTCCACGTCGACAGCGCGTCAGTCCGGACGGATGGCGCGGGCCTTGATGACCGCGGCGTAGCGGTCGCTGTCCGCGACCATCGACGCGCGGAACTCGGCCGGCGTACCGAGCGCGGGCTCGGCACCGATCGCGCGGATCTGCTGCGCGATCTGCGGGTTGGCCAGCAGCTTGTTGACCTCGGCATTCACGCGGTCGACCACTTCCTTGGGCGTGCCGGCCGGCGCGAACAGGCCGTGCGTAGTGCCGGCGTCGAAACCCTTCAGGCCCAGTTCGTCCATCGTGGGTGTCTCGGGGAACTGGCTGGACCGCTTGGTGCCCGCCGTGGCCAGCAGCTTGAGCTTGCCGCTCTTGATGTGGGTGACCGACGCGCCCGAGTCGAACGAGTAGTTCACGTTGCCCGCCAGCAGGTCCTGCAGCGCCGGCGTCGTGCCGCGGTACGGGATGTGCACCGTGTGCAGGCCGGCCATCGCCTTGAGCATCTCGCCGGCGATGTGCGGCGAGGTGCCGTTTCCGGCGCTGGAATAGCTCAGCTTGCCCGGGTTGGACTTCGCGTACTTCACGAACTCCTGGAAGTTGGCGTACGGCTGGTCGTTGCGGGTGACCAGGAAGATGTCGATGCGGCCGATGCCGGCGACGGGCACGAAGTCCTTCACCGGGTCGAAGCTCATCTTCGGCATCATGTGCGGCACCATCGTGAACGAGCTGCCCGCCGACACCAGCAGCGTGTAGCCGTCGGGCGCGGACTTGGCCACCGCCTCGGCGCCGATCAGGCCGCTGGCACCGGCCCGGTTGTCGATCACCACGGGCTGGCCGAGCGCCTGCGACAGCGGCGTGCCGATCGCGCGCGCCACCACGTCGGGCGAGCTGCCCGGGGGGAAGTTCACGATCAGCCGGACCGGCTTGCTCGGCCAGGCCTGGGCCATCGACATGGCGGGCGCGAGCGCCGCGAAGGAAGCCGTGAGGGCGATCGCGGCCGCGTGCAGAGCGAAGCGGCGGCGGACCGGCGTGCGCTGCGGGGTGGTGGTTTCGAAGGACATGGAAACGCTCCTGGTGAAGGGATTTGCAATCAAGCGCCGGTGAGGGCGACGGAAGAACCTTGGCTCGGATGGGTTCGCAACTTCTGTGCCGCTGGCAACGCCGTCATGCCGCGATGCCGATGCTCTCGGCCACCGCATTCCACGGCGCGACGTCCGCGTACTTGCTGCGCATGTCGAACAGATTCGCGTCGTGCGGACCGATGGCGCGATCGCCCACGCAGTCCTCGACGACGATGGGACGGAAACCCCACGACATCGCATCCACCACGCTGGCGCGCACGCACCCGCTGGTGGTGCATCCGGCCACGAGAAGGGTGCGCACGCCGCGCGCGGTGAGCCACGGCGCCAGTGCCGTGCCGAAGAAGGCGGAAGGCGCGGTCTTGCGCACCACCAGCTCGCCGGCCATCGGCGCGAGCTGCGGCACGAACTGGCTCGCGTCGGCCTCTTCGTGCAGCACGCGCATGCCGGGGATCTTCTCGCTGAAGACGTTGTGGTCGCTCGCGTCGTCCGCATAGACGATGCGGCTGTGCGCGATGGGCCAGCCCTGCGCGCGCGCGGCGGCCAGCAGCGGCACGCTGGCCTCGATCGCCTGCGCGATGTTGCCGCCGCCCAGCTGCGCCGGGTCGGCGAATCCGCGCACGAAGTCCACCACCAGCAGCCCGAAAGGCGGCTGCCGCCCGAGGGAGCCGCCCAGGCCCTGTCGACGGTAGACCTCCAGGTCCTTCGCGGCCTCCAGATCGCGCCCGCTCATGCTTCGCCTCCCTTGACCATCAGTTCCTCGCACACCCTGCCCTCGCGCACCACGACCAGGTCGTCCAGCATCACGGTGCAGTTGCGCATCGGGATGTCGATGTGGCAGGCCGTCGTGCGGCTGCCGCCCACCTCGTTGTTCGGGCCCAGGGACCACAGGAAGTTGCCGTCGAAGGCGCGCGCATCCATCCCGATGCTGGCCTCGCGGTCGTACAGGCCCAGCGTGCTCCAGCGGGCGCGCTTTTGCAGGCCCCAGCCGATGTGCGACAGCGCGTAGGCCTCCGGGTCGTGGAAGGACTCGACGTAGTCGCGCAGCAGCTCGGCATCGAGCCCGCCTTCGATGGCGCGCACGTAGCCGCCTTCGACCTGCAGGGTGACCGGCGCCTGCACGTAGCACTTCTGCGGCAGCAGGATGTCGCCGCGGTCGAGCACCACGGTGCCGTCGCTGCCGCCTTCGTCGGCCCACGTGAGGATGAAGCCGCTGGGCCAGTGGTCCCAGCGTCCCGGCTGGTCGACCAGGCCGTATTCCTGCACCACCGGGTACTGGCCCAGCGAGCAGGTCAGGTCCGTCCCGGCCCGGGAACGCACGCGCATCGTCTTGCGGCCTTCGAACAGGCGCGCGGCCGACTGCACCCGCTCTTTGTCGGCGAGCGTGGGCACCATGCGCACCAGCACCTCGGGCGGTTCCACCGCCAGCAGGATGCGCGTGCCCGAGGACAGGATGTCGTGCTGCTCGGGCGAGAACAGCAGCGTCATCAGGTCCAGCACGTAGTCGCTCGCCTTCAGGGCGGCGATGGCCGGGCGGTTGCCGGTCAGCGGCGTGGTGCCCAGGTACGCGAGCGGATCGCGGCTGAGGGATTTCTCCGCGTTGACCGACGAGAGGTCGAGGCGGCTCACGCAGGCGCCGCGCGCGCTGGCCGAGGCGATGGCGCAGCGCAGGGTCTGCGGGTGCGTGCTTTCGCTGGTGAGCACGGTCACCATCTGCCCGGCGCGCACGCCCGACAGCGACAGCACCTGGTCCCAGGCGCGGACCAGGTCCGCATCACTCACGGCCATGGGAGCCTCCGTCGAAGGTGCATCCCAGGTGCTCGCCGAGCAGGCGCAAGAACCCCTCCTCGTCGTCCCAGGGGATCATGTGGCCCGCGTTCGCCGCGGTGGCTTGCCGCAGCCCGGGTGCGAGCCGGGCGATCTCGGCCAGGTCCTGCGGCAGGATCACGCCGCCGCGGCCAGCGGCCATCAGCAGGCCGGGCGTGCGCAGCCTGGGCAGGTCGGCATGGATGTCGTCCTCGTGGAAACCGTTGTAGGCCTGGACCACGGCGGCCTCGTCGCAGGTGTGCAGCCATTCGGCGCGCAGCTGCAGCTGCTGCTCGGTCCAGGTGGGCGAGAACGCGCGCAGCCCCTGCGCATCGGTGCCCTGCGTCGCGAGGCGGATGGAGTCCACGTACCACGACAGGGGCGCGGGGTACGGCCGGCGGCCGGGTCCCGTCACCGGCGGGTCCACCAGCAGCAGGTGACCGATGCGTTCGGGGTTGCGCGCGGCGGCGCGGATCGCCACGCGCGCGCCCATGGAGTGCCCGAGCACGATCGCCTCGCGCCACTGCAGCGCGTCCAGCAGGCCGGTCACGTCGGCGGCCATCGCGTCCAGGCTGGCGTCCAGCCCGGGCCGGCTTTCGGACAGGCCGCGGCCGCGGAAGTCGAGCACGTGCACGTCGTAGTGCTGCGCGAGACGTTCCGCCACGAAACCCCAGGTGATCGCCGGGCTGGTGATGCCGGGCAGCAGCAGCAGGCGCTTGCCCTGGCCGCCGTAGCGCAGCAGGTGCAGGCGCACGCCGTTGGCTCGCACTTGCAAGCCGTGGCAGAACCGGGTCATGACGCCACCGCCGCGGAGCGCGCGTACGCGCCGGACAAGAGGGCTCCGGCGTTGGGCACGACCGGGTCGAGCCCCAGTGCGCCGAGCATGCTGTAGACGGTGCACACCGCGGCCGACACCACGGGGATGCCGATTCGGTCCTGCACCGGCTGGATCGACGCCAGCGAGGGCATCTGCACGCAGGCCGAGAGCACCACGGCGTCGCAGTTGGCGGTGTTGAGCTTCCTGGACAGCTCGATCGGCGCGCGCGGGTCGCGGGCGCCGACGGCCAGGTTGTCCTGGATCTCGAGAGAGACCGCGTCCTGCACCTCGAACCCCTCGTTCTCGATGTAGTCCACGACCAGCGCCGTGAGCGGCTTCATGTAGGGCGTGAGCACCGCGATCTTGCGGGCGCCCAGCGTCCGCAGCCCATCGATCAGCGCGCCGGCGCTGGTGACCACGGGCGCCGCCGCGCCGTTCTCCACCGTCAGCGAATGCAGGCGCTGCTCGGACTGCCGGTGGTAGCCGCGGCCCATGCTCATGATGGCGACCAGGCAGGCATAGCCCAGGACATCCACGCGCGCATCGGACAGCTCGAGCGCGCAGCGGCCGGAGTCGCCGTCCATCTTCGCCAGTTCTTCCTTCGTCACGTGCTTCATGCGCATGCGCGAGGAGTGGAAGCTGAAGCGCTCGGGCGCCACGGCCTCGCGGGCGCGCAGCATGGCCGGGATCTCCGTCTCCATGGTGGTGTTGGAACTGGGCACGATCTGGCCGACGCGGAAGTTCTTCATCGCGAGACTCCTCAGGCGGCCAGCGGGGTGTCGAAGCGGCTGGTGCAGGACACCGCGTCGTACTCGTAGATCCATTCGGCGCGGATGCCCACGGCGTTGGGATTGCGTTCCTGCTCGCGCTGGTACTCGAGGTCGCGCTTGCGCTGCTCTTCCGGCGACGACAGGTGGTAGGTCCGGCCGCGTTCGCGCGCCTGCAGCTGCACCCGGCTCGTGCGCGGGCGGCGCTCGGCCTCGTAGGCGGCCAGCGCGGCGGGCACGTCGCTGCGGAAGTGGTCCAGCGCGCAGGCCAGCACGTAGCCGTCCTCGATGGCCATCGCGGCGCCCTGCGACAGGAAGGGCAGCATCGGGTGCGCCGCGTCGCCCAGCAGCGTGGCGTGGCCGACCGACCAGCGGTCCATCGGGTCGCGGTCGAACAGGCCCCACTTGAAGGTCTGGGTGCGGTCCGTGTTCTCGAACAGGCGGATCAGGTTCTCGTGCCAGCCGGCGTAGAACGACAGCAGCTCCTCGGTGGTGCTCGGCTCGGTCCAGCCTTCCTTCACCCAGGCCGGCGACTCGCCCACGGCGACGATGTTCACCGCCGCGCCGCCCTTCACGTAGTAGGTGACGACGTGGGCCTTGGGGCCCATCCAGAAGGAAGCGTCGGGGCTGACGTAGGGCAGCGGGTGCCGGTCCACCGGGACCAGCGCGCGCCAGCACATGTGGCCGGTGTAGCGGGCCTTGTCCGCGCCCCACAGGGCGTCGCGCACCGCCGAGTGGATGCCGTCGGCGCCGACCACCACGTCGGCCAGGTAGCGGGTGCCGTCGTCAAGGACCACGGTCGCGCCGCCCGAAGTGGTTTCCACGCCGGTGCAGCGCACGCCGAAGCGCACCGACTCGGCCGGCAGGCCCGCGCACAGGATCGCGTGCAGGTCGGCGCGGTGCACGTGGTAGAACTCGGCGCCGAACAGGCCCGGGGCCGTGGCCTTCAGCGGCGTGCGGAACAGCTCGGTGGCCGTCTCCCAGTTGCGGCCCACCATCGCCTCGGGCAGGAAGCCCACCCGCGCCAGCTCCTTCTCCAGGCCCAGCGCCTTGAGCACCTTCACGGCGTTGGGCGTGATCTGCACGCCGGCGCCGATCTCGCCGAAGGCCGACGCCCGCTCGAACAGACGGAACTCGATGCCGCGCGCGTGCAGGGCCCGCGCCAGCGTCACACCACCGATGCCGCCGCCGACGATGGCGACGCGCAAGACTTTGCTCATCCAGATCTCCTGAGTTGCCGATGCGGCGGGCGGAAGGCTCGCCGCGTGCCTGCATTGAAACGGAAATTAAACGATCGACCAAATCAATTTAAATGGTCGACCAAATAGTGGGGTTACAGGCCCTGGCCGCGGGGTGCGCGCGCAGGCGCTTGGGTAGACTGGGCGGCTTGCCTGATCCCATGACCGCCCGCCCCAAATCCGCCCCCCGCCCCGCCCCCGTCGCCGCGCCCGTCGGCCGCAGCGGGGTGGCCACCCCGGCCCGCAAACGCGGTTCGGCGCGCACCGGTCCGGGCCGTCCGGAAGGCGAATCCAACCTGCGGGAAAAGATCCTGGACGCGGCCGAGATCACGTTCGCCGAGCTCGGCTACGCCGGCACCACCTTGCGCCTGGTGGCCGACGCCGCCAGCGTGACGCAGGCGCTGATCAGCTACTACTTCGGCTCCAAGCACGGCCTGTTCGAGGCGACTTTCCTGCGCCGGGGCCTGCCGATCTCGCAGCAGCGCACGGCCAACCTCGAGGCCCTGCAGGCGAGCGGCAAGCAGATCCGGTTGCGCGACCTGGTGCAGGCCTTCCTCTCGCCGGTGCTCGCGCTGCGGGCCACGCCGGAAGGCCGCCCCTTCCTGCGCCTGCAGGCGCGGCTGCACACGGAGCCGCCGAGCGTTTCGTACGAGCTGCGCACGCGGGTGTACGACTACTCCACCCGCCAGTACGTGGAAGCGCTCAAGCTCGCCCTGCCCGACCTGCCCGAACAGGACGTCTACTGGCGGATGGCGCTCATGGTCGGCGCCTACATGTACGCCTTCTCGGACACGCACCGCCTGGAGGTGACCGCACCCGGGCTGGTGGACCTGGACGACACCGAGGCGATCCTGGACCAGATCACCGCATTCGTGGTCGCAGGTCTTCAGGCGCCGCCGAGCACGGCCGCTACGGCAGCGGGCTCGCCGCGGCGGGCGGCCTCAGCACGCTGACCACCCTCCACGCGCGGGCCGCCAGCCCGGCGGCCGAGACGCTGGCCCAGACGAGCACGAGGGTGCCGGGGTCGACGAGGTTCATGATCACGGCCGTTCTTTCGGGGGACGGGCGGCAGCGGACCCGAGCGCATGCCCTGCTGTCCTGCACGTGGCGCCGGGCTTCGTGGCGGCCGTCAATCCACCTTCAACCCCGCGTCGCGGATGACCGGGGCCCAGCGGGTGATCTCGTCGCGGGTGATCGCGGCGAGTTCCCCCGGCCCCGCTTTCATGGCGGTCGCGCCCTGCGCGGCGAAGAAGGCTTCCATCTCGGGCAGGGCCTGGACGGACGCGACGGCCTTGCGCATCTGTTCGATGTGCTCCTTGGGTACCCCCTTGGGCGCATACATGGCCACCCACAGCTCGCCGACCAGGCCCGGCACCGTGTCGTTGGCGAGCGGGACATTCGGCAGCGCCGGCGCGCGCTGCAGCGAGGGCACCGCCAGGGCCTTGAGCTGCCCCGACTTCACGAACTGCAGCGAGGCCGGGATGGTGCTGACCATGATGTCGAGGTTGCCGCCGATCACGTCGGTGAGCGCCGGCGCGACGCCCTTGTAGGGCACGTGCGTGATCTGCACGCCCTGCGACTTCTTTGCCATCTCCATCAGCAGGTGCGAGAACGTGCCGTTGCCCGACGAGCCGTAGCTCAGCTTGCCCGGGTCCTTGCGGGCCAGCGCGATCAGTTCGGCCAGCGTGTTGGCGGGGAATTTCGGGTGGACCACGATCGCGTGCTGCACGACGGCGATGCCCGACACCGGTTCGAAGTCGTTGATCGGGTCGAACCCGGTGGACTTGTACAGGCTGGGATTGACCGCCTGGGCGCTGTTGACCGTGACCAGCCACACGCTGCCGTCCTTGGGCGCCGACTTCGCCACCCATGCGGACCCCACGTTGCCGCCCGCGCCCGGCCGGTTCTCCACGACCACGTTGGTTCCCGGCAGGAATTGCGGCAGGCGGGCCGCGACGTTGCGCGCCATGACGTCGTTCGAGCCGCCGGCCGTCTGCGGCACCAGCAGGACGATCGACTTGGGCAGCTGCCCCTGTGCGAACACTGGCACGCTGGTGGCGAGCGGCGCCAGCGCAAGGGCGGCCGCGACGCGGCGGCGCAGAGGATCGATCTGGCTCATGGTTCTGTCTCCTGCTGGCGGGTTGGCGGCGTGACCAGGTGCTGGTCCTGCCCGATCTGCGGCGCCGTGCTGCGGATGCGTCCCGGCGTGCGGGACAGGCGCGGGAACACGTTGTGCATCACGACGCTGCCCAGCTCTGGGTCGGGCACCTCGACCAGCACCTCGCGCTCCCTGACGTGCGGGTGCTGCATCAGTTCGTCGACGTTCAGCACCGGCCCCACGGTCACCTCGTGCCGGCCGAAATGGGCCAGGTTCTCCTGCAGCGTCCGCTGTCCGATGAAGCCGCCGATCAACTCGTCGAGCGCATCGACGTTGGCGATGCGCGCGGCGTTGTCCACGAAGAGCGGATCGCGCGCGAGTTCGGGCCGGCCGATGGCCGCCAGCACCCTTTCGGCCATGCGCTGGGTGGAGCCCGACATCACCATCCAGTGCCCGTCGCTGCACAGGTAGGCGTTGCGCGGCGCGGCATTCTCCGCGCGGTTGCCCAGCCGCCGCGGGCGCCTGCCGGTGTGCTGGTAGATCGCCGCATCGGGGCCGAGCACGCCGATCATCGGCTCCAGCAGCGAGAGGTCGACGACCTGCCCCTCGCCGCCATTGACTTCCACCTCGCGCACGGCCGCGAGCGTGGCGAAGGCGCCCGAGAGGCCGGCGATCATGTCGGCCAGGCCCAGGTTGGGCAGGGCGGGCGGCTTGTCCGGAAAGCCGTTGCGTTCGGCGAAGCCGCTGAACGCCTCGACCAGCGTGCCGAAGCCCGGCCGCTCGGCGTAAGGGCCCGTCTGGCCCCAGCCGGAGATGCGGACGATCACCAGCTTCGGGTTGACGGCGTGCAGGTCGTCGGGACCGAGGCCGAAAGCCTCCATGCCGCCATGGCGGAAGCTCTCGATCACCACCTGCGCCTGCGGCACCAGCTGGAGCAGGGCGTTGCGATCGCCTTCGTCCTTGAGGTCGAGCCGGATGCTCTTCTTGTTGCGGCCGTAGACCTTCCACCACAGGGCCTTGCCGCCGTTCTTCCAGTCGCGAAGGGTGTCGCCCTGCGCGCTTTCCACCTTGATGACTTCGGCGCCGAAGTCGGCCAGCTGCAGCGTGAGCATGTTGCCTGCCATCAGGCGGGACAGGTCCAGCACGCGGATGCCCGCCAGGGGCAGGCGGCTGGTGGCGCTCTCCTTCATGCGGCCTCCTTGCGAGCACGCGCGCGGCGTGCCTGCAGGGCATCGTAGCGCGCGAGGAACCTGCGCGCCTTCACGGCGATCGGCTCGTCGATCATGCGGCCCTCGTGCGCGACGGCGCCCCGGCCCGCGGCCACGGATGCGTCGAAGACCTCCAGCAGGCGGCGCGCCTTATCGGCTTCCTCGGCAGTCCCGCCGAACACCTCGTTGACGATCGGCACCTGCGCCGGATGGATGCAGATGGCTCCGCGCATGCCGATCGCCTTGGCCTGGAGGGCCACCGCGCGGTACGCGGCGGTGTCGGTGAACTCGGCCACGGTGCCGGGCAAGCCCATGGGTTGCAGGCCCGCGGAAGCGGCGGCCAGCGCCAGCATCTGCGCCGGGACCGCCATGCCTTGCGGGGCCGAGGCGATCCCCATGGAGGCGCCGAAGTCCTCGGTGCCGAAGAGCAGGCCGGCCAGCCGGGGCGAGGATTGCGCGATCGCCTGGGCATTGCAGATGGCCAGCGCCGATTCCAGCAGCGCGACCACGCGGACGCTGCCGGCCACGCGCCCCAACCGTGCTTCCAGCGCCCGCATGTCCTCGTCGAGCTGCACGACCTGAGCGGGCGTCTCCACCTTGGGCACCAGCAGGCCGTCGGCGCCCGCGGCGATCGCCGCCTCCAGGTCGGCCGCCAGCAGGTCGGGCTCGTTGTTCACGCGGACATGGATGGGCACGCCCGCGCTTTCCTGCAGTCGAGGCACGAAGGCCGCGAGGTTGGCGCGGGCGGCCGCCTTGGCAGGGCGGGCCACCGCGTCCTCGAGGTCCAGGATCAGCGCGTCGGCACCTCGCTGCCCGGCCTTGGCGAGGAAGCGGTCCGTGTCGGCCGGCACGAACAGCATGGAACAGGGTTCGACAGGGGTGGGGCTCATGCGGCCATTTTGGCGCGCCTTTGCGCTGGCGCCACGAGTTGCCGTCCAGGGGCGAGCGCCGTGGGCAGTCAGCTGACCGGTGGCTCAGCGCGTTGGCCGCGAGACGGCTCAGGTCCTAGTGCGCGACGCTGAGGGCCTGCAGCTGGTCGACTTTCCTCTGTGCATCCACCAGCAGCTTCCTCACCTCCTCGATGGAACTGCGCTTGATGCTCCCGTCCTTCACGAGCGAATCAAGGCTGCGGAGCATGTCCTGCAGCTCATCGCGCTTCTTCACGGCGTCCTGCCACTCGTCCCGTCTTGCCTTGCCTTGTTTCCGAGGATCCATCAGCTGTCCCTGTCAGGTTCCGAACTCCAAACCCTCCCGCACAGCCTTGTTCAGGTGCCCAGCACGGTGCAATGAGGCCTTGGAGATGAACGCTGGGGGCCGCTGGTTTATTCCCTCCGTTCCGGGCGATTCAGGGTCGCGATAGTCGAGCTGGCCTGGAAGCGCTGGTGCGACGTCATCCTGATGGTGAGTCCCGGGAACCTGGACGCATAGGAGAGACACGTCTCCCGTTCCAGAATGCCGGGGTCTGGAGGTCTTTCCATGCTAAAGCTCAACGCGGTGCTGCTGGCTTCGGCCCTTGCGGGATGCAGCACTCCAATCAGTCAAGGCGGCAAGTCCGAGATCGTGTCTGCCGCTAACGAGACGATCCGCATGCGCTGGAATCCGCAACTCACGAACGAGCGCGAGATGCGGTCCGTAGCGATCGCCTTCTGTGGCGGCCGGGATGTCGACGAGCTCCAGTCCTTGCCGGACACCGATGCTTCAAGCGGCCTGCAGGCGAAGACCTGGCGCTGCAAACTGTTCCCCGGGTTCGCTGGCGGTCGGTAGTGGTTCTGTGATTCGGCCTATTGGCTCAGGAGCGAACGCCGTCGCCTGGCACCCCGACGCCGGCTACCACCGGTGCGAGCGGTGTGCCGTCCGCGCCGACGAGTTCTATGCCCACTCCGGGCCCGCCCGTGTCAGTGTCGTCCACGCGGCTCGTTTTCGGCGCCCTCATGGACGGCGCGCGTTCGGCGGCCAGCGATTGCTGCAGCGCGACGCCCGCGGCGACGCCTGCTAGGAAAGTAAACAACCTCATTGCATGCTCCTGGTGACGGCATCATTTAGCCGCCCCGCAGCAGCACTGTGTATCGGACGCAGCCGGGCCGTCTGTAGGAAAAGGCGGTTTCAGAGAGCCGAGCATCACCACCCGGTCGAACGGCGTGAAGTGGCCCACCGTGCGCTTGGAGCGAGAACAGTTTCAAGTCGCTTGGACTGCTTGCCGTGCACGAGCATCTCGATCGACTATAAGAACGGAATGCTGACTTCAGACCAGGTTTGCGAACCGGGTTTTTACCGGTACTACGACGCCGGGGGCCACCCGGTAGTGGTGGTTGAGATTGCTCCCGCTGAGGCGCCGGAGCCGCACCTGGAGGTGCGATTCGAAGGGCGGGAGGAGTGGGTGATGCTCGCCGACCTGTCTGGCAGGTTCGAAGGCCCGCTCAGGAGCGTGGGCGGATCTTGACGACCGTCTTCAAGGCAGGCGGCGGGGTGGCAACCTGCCGGCCATGAACTCCCTGCAGCCCTTGCGAACCCTGGAAGCCGGCGTGCTCGCCGTCGCGTTCCACGAGTCGGGCCCGGCGGACGGCCCGCCGGTGTTCCTCATGCACGGCTTTCCGTACGACATCCATGCGTACGCCGAGGTCGCTCCCGCACTCGCGCAGGCCGGCTGCCGGGTCATCGTTCCCTACCTGCGCGGCTACGGGCCGACGCGGTTCCTGCAGGCGTCCACGCCGCGCTCCGGCGAGCAGGCCGCGCTCGGTGCGGACCTGCTGGCCCTGATGGACGCGTTGGCGGTCCCGCGGGCCGTGCTGGCGGGGTACGACTGGGGCGGGCGCGCCTGCTGCGTCGTGGCGGCCTTGTGGCCACAGCGCTGCGCCGGCCTGGTCTCGTACAACAACTACAACATCTTCGACCACGCGCGGGCGATGGAACCCGACACGCCCGGGAGCGAGCGCCAGCTCTGGTACCAGTACTACTTCCATTCCGAGCGCGGGCGCGAGGGCCTGCGGCGCCACCGGCGTGATCTCGCGCGCCTCTCTGGGAGACCTGGTCGCCGAGCTGGCGGTTCGACGACGCGACGTTCGAGCGCACGGCGGCCGCCTTCGACAACCCGGACTTCGTCGACGTGGTGATCCATTCGTACCGGCACCGCTACAACCTCGTGCCCGGCGACCCGGCCTGCGCCGACATCGAGCGGCAACTGGCGATGCAGCCGCCGATCACGGTGCCGACGATCACCTTCGACGGCGCCGACGACGGCGTGCGCCCGCCCTCGCCCGCCTCCGCGCATGCGCACCGCTTCACCGGAACGCGCGAGCACCACGTGGTGCCCGGCGCGGGCCACAACCTGCCACAGGAAAAGCCGGCAGTGTTCGCGCAGGCTGTGCTGCGGCTGGTGCGCGGGGGCTGAAGGCCGCCGCTCAGCCGCGCGCCTGCCTGGCCAGCTTCATCAGGTTGCTCTCGCTGGTGGTCGCGCCGATGGTGCGGGCCAGCTGCCGGCTGGTGGTGATATAGGCGTGGCCGAGGCGGCTGTCGAAGTAGAGCGAGTCGCCACGCGCCAGCTTGACCACGCGCCCGTCCTCGAAGTGCACCTCCACGGCGCCGCTGAGGACGTACACCCACTCCTCGCCCTCGTGCCGCGCGAAATCGTCCGGCCCCTCGATCCGCCGCGCATGCACCGTCCCGAGGATGGGGCTCATCTGCTTGCCGGCGGCCTGGGTCGCGAGGAATTCGTAGGTGAACGCCAGGCCGCGGTAGACCACGCCCCGGCCGGAGCGCGTCACCACCGGCCCCTGCAGCTGCGCCGGCTCGCGGCCTTCGACGAACATCGTGCCGATGTCCATCTTCAGCGCGTGCGCCAGCGCCGAGAACTTCTCGTAGCTCAGCGCGAGCTGGCCGCGTTCGGCGCGCGAGATGGTGGTGATGGAGATGCCGGAGCGCTGCGCGACTTCCGCCAGGGTCCAGCCGTACTTCTTGCGCGCCGTGCGGAGGCGCCGGCCGAAAGCCTCGCGGTCGGAGGTCGGCGTGGGCGCGGCGGCCGGCGCCGGTGGGCGCGGCGAAGGCTTGCGGGGGGTGGTCGTCTTCATACGGGACTGGCGCGCATTTTGCGTTAACGCAAATCTTTTGACTACCCGGCAGCCGCTCACCAATGGGAGGCAAAGAAAGAATTTGCGTATCCGCAAATCTGGCACTACGATGCCCCGCATGTCGCAACACGCGGACTTCCTCGTCGTCGGCGCGGGCATCGCGGCGGCGTCGGTCGGCTACTGGCTCGCGCCCCACGGGTCCGTGCTGCTGCTCGAGCGGGAGTCGCAGCCCGGCTACCACTCCACCGGGCGGTCCGCCGCGCTCTTCATGGAGAGCTACGGCACCGCGCAGGTGCGTGCGCTCACCATGGCCAGCCGGGCCTTCTTCGAGTCGCCACCCGCCGGCTTCAGCGAGCATCCGGTGCTGGGCGAGCGTGGCGCCATGATGGTCGCGACGCATGGGCAGGAAGAAGCGCTGCACGAGCACTGGGAGATCCTGCGCGGCATGTCCCCAACCGGCCGGCTGTTGAGCGCCGCGCAGGCTTGCGAGCTCACGCCGGTGCTGCGCCCCGGGCTCGTCCTGGGCGCCGTTCACGAGCCCGATGCGATGGACATGGACGTGCACGCCATCCACCAGGGCTTCCTGCGCGGCATCCGCCGGGCCGGCGGCCGCATCCAGCCGGACGCGCAGGTCACGGCCCTGCGCCGTGACGGCGGCGTCTGGCAGGTGCAGGCCGGCGGACAGGCCTACGAGGCGCCTGTCGTGGTCAACGCCGCCGGCGCCTGGTCCGACGTGGTGGGCGCGCTTGCCGGCGCGAAGCCCATCGGCCTGCAGCCGCGCCGCCGCTCGGCCTTCATCTTCGCGCCACCGGCGGGCGTCGATGCCTCGCCCTGGCCGATGACCGCCGGCATCGCCGAGGACTGGTACTTCAAGCCGGACGCCGGGATGCTGCTCGGTTCGCCCGCCAACATCGACCCGGTCGAGCCGCACGACGTGCAGCCGGAAGAGCTGGACGTCGCCGTCGCGATCGACCGCATCCAGACGATGACCACCCTCACCATCCGCCGGCCGACCCGCACCTGGGCCGGGCTGCGCTCCTTCGTGCCCGACGGCGACCTGGTCGGCGGCTGGGACCCGGAGCTGCCCGGCTTCTTCTGGGTCGCCGCGCAAGGCGGCTACGGCATCCAGACCTCGCCGGCCATGGGCGAAGCGTGCGCGGCGCTCGCGCGCGGCGAGCCCCTGACGGCGCGGCTCCAGGGCTTCGGCCTCACCGAAGCCATGCTCGGCCCCCGACGGCTCTTCACCCCCACCGCGGCCGTCGGCCACTAGGAAAGCCCCATGCGCGTCTTCAGCGGCGGCATCGCCACCGAAACCAACACCTTCGCGCCGATGCCCACCGGGCTCGCGTCGTTCCGCGACCGCGGCTACTTCCCGGCCGGCAAGCACCCGGACCACTTCAACTTCTTCGCCGGGCCGCTGTGGGCGGCGCGCCTGCGCGGCAAGGACAGGGGCTGGGATCTCCGGGAAGGGATGATCGCCGCGGCCCAGCCGAGCGGCACCACCACCCGCGCCGCCTACGAGGAACTGCGCGCCGAGCTCCTGGCGGACCTGCGCAACGCCATGCCGGTCGACATGGTGGTCCTGGCCCTGCACGGGGCCATGGTGGCCGACGGCTACGACGATTGCGAGGGCGACCTCCTGATGCGCGTGCGCGAGATCGTCGGGCCCGACGTCGTGGTCGGGGCCGAGCTGGACCCGCACAACCACCTCACCAGCACGATGGTGGAGAACGCCGACGTGCTGGTCTGCTACAAGGAATATCCCCACACCGACGTGCTGGAGCGCGCGCTGGAGCTGGTGGACCTGTGCGCGGCCAAGGCCGAAGGACGCATCAAGCCCGTTGCCGCGGTGGTCGACTGCCAGATGGCGGTGACGATCCACACCTCGCGCCAGCCGGCGCGCGCCTTCGTCGACCGCCTCCAGGCGATGGAAGGCAAGGACGGCGTGCTGTCCGTCTCCATCACGCACGGCTTTCCCTGGGGCGACGTGCCCGACATGGGCACCAAGGTGCTGGTCTACACCGACGGCGACGCCGCCCAGGCCCGGTCGCTCGCCCGGCAGGTGGCCGACGAGCTGATCGTCATGCGGGACCAGCTGCAGCCGCCCAACCCGGGCATCGACGCGGCGCTCGACCAGGCGCTCGCCTTCGAAGGCGGGCCGGTCGTGATCTCCGACGGCGCCGACAACGCCGGCGGCGGGGCCGCCAGCGATGCCACCTTCTTCCTGCAGCGCATGGTGGAGCGCGGCGTCACCAGCGCGGCCATCGGCCCTTTCTGGGACCCGATCGCCGCGCGCATCGCCGGCGAGGCCGGTGAAGGCGCGCGCCTGCACCTGCGCATCGGCGGCAAGGTCAGCCCGCTCTCGGGCGCGCCGCTCGATCTCGAATGCACCGTCAAGCGCGTGGTCCACGAGCACATGCAGACCGGCCTCGCCAACACACCGACGGCGATGGGCGAGAGCGCGCTGGTGGAGCACGACGGCATCGAGATCCTGCTGTGCTCGCTGCGCAACCAGGCGATGGGCACCGACCTCTTCACCGGCATCGGCTGCGACCTCGCGGCCAAGAAGATCATCGTGGTGAAGTCCTCGCAGCACTTCCACGCCTCCTACTCGCAGGTGGCCAGGCACGTCATCTACGCGGCCGCGCCCGGCGCCGTGACGCTGGACCTGACCACCCTGCCCTACCGCAAGATCAAGCGGCCGAAGTGGCCGATCGACGCCTGAAGAAAACCGAAGGAGAACGCCATGCAAAGACGCACCCTCGCCGCACTCGCCCTCGCAGTGGGCGCCACCCTCGGCCTGGCCAGCCCCGCCAGCTTCGCGCAGGGCAAGACCCTGAAGGTGGTGGCGCACGCCGACGTGAAGATCCTCGACCCGACCTTCACCACCGCCTACATCAGCCGCAACTTCGGCTACATGGTGTACGACATGCCGTTCGGGCTGGACGAGAAGGGCGAGCCCAAGCCGCAGATGGTCGAGAAGTACACGACCTCCAAGGACGGCCGGCTGTGGACTTTCACGCTGCGGCCCAACCTCAAGTTCTCCGACGGCAGCCCGGTGCGCGCCGCCGATGCCGTGGCGTCCATGCAGCGCTGGACCTCCAAGGACAGCGTCGGCCGCGCCATGACCGCGATCTCCTCGCCCGAGTGGAAGGCGGTGGACGACAGGACCTTCACGCTCACGCTGAAGGAGCCCTTCGGCATGGTGCTGGAAGGGATGGCCAAGCCGTCCGGCTTCCCGCCGGTGGTGCTGCCCGAGCGGCTCGCCAAGTTGCCGACCACGCAGCCGCTCACCGAGGTGCTGGGCTCCGGTCCCTACATGTTCAAGCGCGACGAGTGGGTGCCCGGCAACAAGGCGGTGTTCGTGAAGAACCCGCACTACGTGCCGCGCGCCGAACCTGCCAACGGCCTGGCGGGCGGCAAGAAGGTCACCTTCGACCGCGTCGAGTGGCTCTACATCCCGGACTCCAACAGCGCCGTGGCCGCGCTGCGCAAGGGCGAGGTCGACCTGATCGAGCAGGTCCCGCCCGACTACATCAACCCCCTGCGCGGCGACGCCAACGTCAAGCTGCTGCCCTCGGGCTCCTGGCAGGGCTGGATGGTGATGAACCAGCTGCACCCGCCGTTCAACAACCCGAAGGTGCGGCAAGCCGTGCTCAAGGCCGTGAACCAGGACAAGTTCATGGCCGCCATGGGCTACCCCAAGGACCTGCGCGTGACCCAATGCGCCACGTTCTTCATCTGCGGCAGCGCGAACGAGACCTTCGCCGGTGCCGAGCCCTGGCGCCAGTCGGACGTGAACAAGGCCAAGCAGCTGCTGGCCGAGTCCGGCTACAAGGGCGAGAAGGTCGTGCTGCTGGTCCCCAGCGACATCACCTACCTCAACGCCGAGGCGCTGATGGCCGCGCAGACCATGCGCAGCATGGGCATGAACGTGGACATGCAGACGTCCGACTGGGCCACCATCGGCGCCCGCCGCGCCCGCAAGGACGCGCCCGACGCCGGCGGCTGGAACATGTACGTCACCGTGGCCGGCAGCTTCGACGCCGACTCGCCGATCACCAACGCGTACCTGAGCGCCGCGTGCGGCACGGCCCTGCCGGGCTGGCCCTGCGACAAGCAGCTGGACGAGCTGCGCACCGCGTGGCTGAAGGAGACCGATCGCGCCAGGCGCAAGCAGCTGCTCGACCAGTTCCACGCCCGCGCCTTCGAGGCCCTGCCCTACATCAACGTCGGCCAGTACTCGCCGGCGATGGCGGTGCGCAAGGAGGTCAGGGGCAGCGAGAAGATGTGGGGCGGCCTGCCCCTGGTCTGGAACCTCGACAAGTAAACCCCGCGCATGGGCTACTTCCTGCGGCGCCTGGCCGCCACCCTGCCGGTGATGGCGGTGGTGGCGGTCGTGGTCTTCCTGCTGATCCACCTCTCGCCCGGCGACCCCGCGGCGCTGATCGCGGGCGACCTCGCCACCACGGAAGACATCGCCCGGCTGCGCGTGGCGCTGGGGCTGGACCAGCCGCTGTGGAAGCAGTTCCTGCTGTGGACCGGGCGCATCCTCACCGGCGACCTGGGCACGTCGATCTTCACCAACGTGCCCGTCACGCAGCTGCTCGCGCAGCGGCTCGAGCCCACGCTGTCGATCGCCTTCATCACGATGGCGCTGGCGATCGTGCTGTCGATCCCCCTGGGCACCCTGGCCGCCTGCAAGGCCGGCGCCTGGATCGACCGCGCGGTGATGGTGTTCTCGGTGCTGGCGTTCTCGGTGCCGGTGTTTCTGGTCGGCTACCTGCTGATCTACGGCTTCGCCATCCAGCTCGGCTGGTTTCCGGTGCAGGGCTACGTGCGCCTGGCCGAAGGCGGGGTCGGCGGCTGGCTGCGCAGCCTGGTCCTGCCCTGCACCAACCTCGCGCTGCTCTACATGGCGCTGCTCACGCGCATGACGCGCGCGACGGTGCTGGAAGTGCTGCAGGAGGACTACATCCGCACGGCCCGCGCCAAGGGCCTGGGCGTGCTCGCCGTGGTCGGCCACGCGCTGCGCAACGCGGCCGTGCCCATCGCCACCACGATCGGCGTGGGCATCGCGCTGCTGATCGGCGGCGTCGTGGTCACCGAGACCGTCTTCGCAATCCCCGGCGTGGGCCGGCTCGTGATCGACTCCGTGCAGCGCCACGACTACCCGGTGATCCAGAGCGTGCTGCTCCTGTCGGCCGGCGTCTATGTCTTCATCAACCTTCTGGTCGACCTGAGCTACCGCTTCTTCGACCCGCGCATCCGCTACTGACCCGAATGTCCGCCGTGCTGCCGCCCACCCCCACCGTGCCGCAGGACGAGGGCTTCGCCCCCGCGCCGCCGCGGCGCTGGCGCTGGCTGCGCAAGAACCCGACGCTGGTGCTCGGGCTCGTGCTGCTGGTCCTGATGGCCGCCCTGGCCCTGGCCGCGCCCTGGATCGCCACGGCCGACCCGCAGGAGATCGATCCTTCCGCGCGCCTGCAGGCGCCCGATGCGCAGCACTACTTCGGCACCGATGCCCTGGGGCGCGACGTGTTCAGCCGCGCCGTGCTGGGGGGGCGCGTCTCGCTCATCGTGGGGCTCTCGGTCGCGGTGCTGGCCTCGGTGCTGGGCGTCGTGCTGGGGCTGGTCGCGGGCTTCGTGCGCTGGGCCGACGGACCGATCATGCGGGTGATGGACGGCCTCATGGCGATCCCGGGCATCCTGCTGGCCATCGCGCTCATGGCCGTGACCCGGGCCAGCCTCACCACCGTCATCGTGGCGATCACGGTGCCGGAGATCCCGCGCGTCGTGCGCCTGGTGCGCTCGCTCGCGCTCACGCTGCGCGAGCAGCTCTTCGTCGAGGCGGCGCATGCGGTGGGCACGCGGTTGCCGGCCATCCTGTCGCGCCACGTCCTGCCGAACATGATCGCACCGCTGGTGGTGCAGGCGACCTTCGTGGCCGCCTCGGCCGTGCTGATCGAGGCGTCGCTCTCCTTCCTGGGCGTGGGCGTGCCGGCGCAGACGCCCAGCTGGGGCAACATGATGGCCGAGGGCCGCAACGTGGTGGCCGTCGCCTTCCACATCATCCTGTACCCCGGCCTCCTGCTGGCGGCGACGGTGCTGGCGATCAACATGGTGGGCGACGGGTTGCGCGACGCCCTCGACCCGCGCCTGGCGAGGCAGCTGTGAGCACGACCGCCCCCCTGCTGGAAGTCGACCGGCTGCGCACGCACTTCGACACGCTGTCCGGCACGGTGCGCTCCGTGGACGGCCTGTCGTTCACGGTGGACGCCGGCCAGACGCTGGGCATCGTGGGGGAATCGGGCTGCGGCAAGAGCGTGACGGCCATGTCCATCCTGCGCCTGGTGCCCACGCCGCCGGGGCGCCATGCCGGCGCCATCCGCTACCGCGGCACGGACCTGCTGTCGCTGTCCGAACGGGAGATGCGCCGCATCCGCGGCGACCGCATCTCCATGATCTTCCAGGAGCCCATGACCTCGCTCAACCCGGTGCTCAGCGTCGGCCGCCAGATCGCCGAGAGCGTGCAGCAGCACCAGAAGCTGAGCCGCGGCCCGGCCATGGAGCGCGCGGTGGAGATGCTGCGGCTGGTGCAGATCCCGGAGCCGGAGCGGCGCTCGCGCGAGTACCCGCACCAGCTTTCGGGCGGCATGCGCCAGCGCGTGATGATCGCCATGGCGCTGGCCTGCCGCCCGGACCTGCTCATCGCCGACGAGCCCACCACGGCGCTGGACGTGACGATCCAGGCCCAGATCCTGGACCTGATCCAGCGGCTGCAGAAGGAGCTGGGCATGGGGATGATCCTCATCACCCACGACCTGGGCGTGGTGGCCGAGACCTGCGACCGCGTGGTCGTGATGTACGCGGGCCGCAAGGTCGAGGAAGCGGCAGTGGTCGAGCTTTTCGAGCGGCCGCTGCATCCGTACACGCGCGCGCTGATGGCCTCGATGCCGGCCATGAACACCCGCGCGACGCGGCTGACGGAGATCCCGGGCATCGTGCCGGCGCTGCACGCGCTGGGGCAAGGCTGCGCGTTCGCGCCGCGCTGCCCGCTGGCGATGGACCGCTGCCGGCAGGAGGCCCCGGTGCTCACCGAACACGGCCACGGGCACGTGGTCGCCTGCCATGCCGTGCAGGCCCAGGGCGAAGGAGTGTCCGCATGAGCCGCGCCCGGTCGCCCGAAGCGGCTCGCACCGCAGTGCGCAGCACGGAGGTTGTCCAATGACCGCGCCGCTGCTGGCCGTCGAGAACCTGCGCAAGCACTACTTCGCGCCCCGGCAGTGGCTGCGCGCGGCCAGGCCGCCGATCCAGGCGGTCGATGGCGTGTCCTTCCAGGTCGCCCGGGGCGAGACGCTCGCACTGGTCGGCGAGTCCGGCTGCGGCAAGACCACGACGGCCAAGTCGGTGATGCGGCTGATCGAGCCGACCTCGGGCTCCGTCAGGCTGGACGGCGAGGAACTCACCACGCTGGACACCGAGGCCATGCGCAAGCGCCGGCGCGACGTGCAGATCATCTTCCAGGACCCGTACGCGTCGCTCAACCCGCGCTGGCGGGCCGGCGACATCGTGGCCGAGCCACTGCGCAACTTCGGCGGCATGACGGCGGCGCAGCGGCGCGAAAGGGTGCAGTGGCTGTTCGCCCGGGTCGGCCTGCGGCCGGAGTCGGCGGCCCGCTACCCGCACGAGTTCTCCGGCGGGCAGCGGCAGCGGCTGGGCATCGCCCGCGCGCTGGCGCTCAATCCCAAGCTGATCGTCTGCGACGAGCCGGTGTCTGCGCTGGACGTCTCGGTGCAGGCGCAGGTGGTGAACCTGCTGATGGACCTGCAGCAGGAGTTCGGCATCGCCTACCTCTTCGTCGCCCACGACCTGGCGGTGGTGCGCCACATCAGCCACCGCGTGGCCGTGATGTACCTCGGGCACATCGTCGAGCTGGCCGACCGGGACACGCTGTTCGCCGCGCCGCGCCACCCCTACACCGAGATCCTGCTGTCCGCGGTGCCCGTCCCCGACCCGCGCACGCCGGCCCGGCGCATCCTGCTGCAGGGCGACCCGCCCAGCCCGGCCAACCCGCCCAGCGGCTGCCGCTTCCACACGCGCTGCCCTCTCGCGCAGGAGGTCTGCCGCCGCGACAAGCCCGAACTCACGCCACGCGAGACGGCGGCCGGCGGCACCCAGTGGGTGGCCTGCCACTTCCGCTGAAAGGAACCCCATGCACTACGACCTGCTGATCCGCCGCGGCACCGTCATCGACGGGACCAAGGCGCCGCGCTTCGAGGCCGACGTCGCCGTGGAGAACGGCCGCATCGCCCGGGTCGGCGACCTTGCGGGGGCGACGGCCGACGTCGTGATCGATGCCGCCGGCCAGGTCGTCGCGCCCGGCTTCATCGATTCGCACACGCACGACGACCAGGCGGTGCTCTCGCGGGCCGACATGAGCTTCAAGGTCTCGCAGGGGGTCACGACCGTGGTGGCCGGCAACTGCGGCATCAGCGCCGCGCCGCTGCGGCAGGACATGGCGCTGCCGATGCCGCTGGACCTGCTGGACGCGCCGCCCGGCCAGCGCTACACCACCTTCCGCGCCTACCTGGAGGCGCTGCGCCACCAGCCCTCTGCCGTGAACGTGGCGGCGCTCGTCGGCCACTCCACGCTGCGGGCCGTGACCATGGAATCGCTGGAGCGCGAGGCCACCGGCGCGGAGATCGCCGCCATGCGCGGGCTGCTCGAGGAGGCGCTGGAGGCCGGCGCCATCGGCCTGTCCACCGGCACCTTCTATCCGCCCGCGGTCAAGGCCACGACCGAGGAGATCATCGAGGTCGGCCGGCCGCTGACGGGCGCCCAGGCGCTCTACGTCACCCACATGCGCGACGAGTCCTCGCGCGTGATGGAGGCGCTGGAGGAAACCTTCCGCATCGGGCGCGAGCTGGGCATCCCGGTGGTGGTGTCGCACCACAAGGTGCAGAACAAGCCCAATTTCGGCCGGTCGCGGGAGACGCTGCCCTTCATCCGCGAGACGATGGGCCGGCAGAAGGTGTGCCTGGACTGCTACCCGTACACCGCCGGCTCCACCATGATCCGCACCGACCGGGGCATGCTGGACGGCCGCGTGCTGATCGCGTCCAGCGAGCCGCACCCGGAATGCGCGGGCCGCGACCTCGGCGACATCGCCCGCGAGTGGGGCGTGCCGGAACCCGAAGCCGCGCGCCGCCTGCAGCCCGGCACGGCGATCTACTTCCTGATGGACGAGGACGACGTGCAGCGCATCCTGGCCTTCGACGAGACCATGGTCGGCTCCGACGGCATCCCGGTCGGCGACAAGCCGCACCCGCGCCTGTGGGGCACCTTCCCGCGCGTGCTGGGCCACTACTCGCGCGACGTGTCGCTCTTCCCGCTGGAAACCGCGGTGTGGAAGATGACGGGCCTGACCGCCCGCAACTTCGGCCTGGCCGGCCGCGGCACCATCGCCGAAGGACAGCACGCCGACCTGGTCGTCTTCGACGCCGCCACGATCCGCGATGCCGCGACCTACGAGAACCCGACCCAGCCGGCCGACGGGATCCACAGCGTGGTCGTGAACGGCACCGTCGCCTGGCAGCAGGGCCGCCACACCGGCGCGCGCTCCGGCCAGGTCATCACCCGCCAGCCGACCACCGCCTGAGGAGCCCCCCATGCCCGCCATCCAGCGCTACCCCACCCCGTTGCCCGTCCCCTTCTCGAAAGCCGTGCGCGCCGGCGACTTCCTCTTCCTGTCCGGCGTGCTGGCCATGGACGCGCAGGCCAACATCATCGAAGGCGACGTGCAGGTCCAGGCCCGCGCCATCCTGGAGCGCATCGCGGCCACCCTCTCCGAGTGCGGCGCCGGCATGGGCCAGGTGGTGAAGGCGACGATCTGGCTGGCCGACCTGGGCGACTTCGCGGCGTTCAACCAGGAGTACGCCAAGCACTGGCCCCAGGGCGGCCTGCCCGCACGCTCTTGCGTGCAGGCGCCGCTGTACAAGGGGGCGAAGGTGGAGATCGAGGTGCAGGCTTACGTCGGCTGAAGCTGCCGGCAGCCTTGCGGCGGTCCGCAGGGCTGCAGATCGCGTTCAGCCGAGCCAGCGCTTGATGCGGCTCGTGAGCGCTTCCCGGCTGATGCCGTAGCGCTCATGGAGCGTGGGCAAGGCGCCCGCGTCCAGGAAGGCGTCCGGCAGGCCGGCCAGTTCGAACCGCGCGGGTTGGACACGGTTGCGCAGCAAGGCGCTGGCCACCGCTTCGCCAAGCCCGCCGACCACCGAATGGTTCTCCGCCACGACCACCAGCCGGTGCTGGTACCGCACCGCCTCGACGATCGCGGCCTCGTCCAGCGGCTTGATGGTCGGGCAATGCAGCACCGCCACGCCGATGTTGTCGGCCGCGAGGTCCTTGGCCACCTCCAGGGCGCGCATGGTCAGGATGCCGCTGGAGATCACGAGCACGTCCGCGCCCTCGCGCAGCATCTTGGCCTTGCCCAGTTCGAACCGGTAGCCCTCGACCTCGTCGAGCACCAGCGGCACGCTGCCGCGCAGGAGGCGCATGTAGACCGGCCCCTTGTGCTCGGCGATCTGCGGCACGGCCTGCTCGATGTCCAGCGCGTCGCAGGGATCGACCACGGTCAGGCCCGGGACGGCACGCATCATCGCGAGGTCCTCGGTCGCCTGGTGGCTGGGCCCGTAGCCCGTGGTCAGGCCCGGCAGGGCACAGCAGATCTTGACGTTCAGGTTCTCCTCGGCGATCACCTGGTGGATGAAGTCGTAGGCGCGCCGCGTGCCGAACACCGCGTAGGTGGTGGCGAAGGGCACCAGGCCCTCCTTGGCCAGGCCGCCGGCGGCGCCCATCAGCAGCTGCTCGGCCATCCCCATCTGGAAGAAGCGCTCGGGATAGGCCTGCGCGAACAGGTGCAGGTCGGTGTACTTGGCCAGGTCCGCCGTGAGGCCTACGACATGCGGCCGGGAAGCGGCGTACTCGACCAGCGCCTTGCCGAACGGCGCGGCCTTCACCCGCTGACCCTCCGAGGCGATCGAGGCGATCATGGCCGAGGTGGTCAGCCGCGGCTTCTTGTCTGCGGTGACGGTGTTCATGCTGCGACTCCTTCGGTGAGGGGCTGGCTCTGGTCCAGGATTTCCAGTGCGCGCTGCCACTCGGGCGGGTCGACGCGGATGAAATGGTTCTTCTCGCGCTGCTCCAGGAAGGGCACGCCCTTGCCCATCAGCGTGTCGAACAGGAGGACGCGCGGCTTGGCCTCCTTGAGCGAGCGCGCGGCATCGAACGCCCGGGCCACGGCGGGCAGGTCGTTGCCGTCGAGACGCTGGACATGCCAGCCGAAGGCCGCCCACTTGTCCGCCAGCGGCTCGAAGCCCAGCACCTTGCCCGACGGGCCGTCGGCCTGCTGGTTGTTGATGTCGACCAGGCACACCAGGTTGTCCAGGCCGTGGTGGGCCGCCGACATCGCGGCCTCCCAGGTCGAGCCTTCGTCGAGCTCGCCGTCGGACATCGAGTTGTAGACGAAGGCCGGGTTCTGCTTCTGCTTCAAGCCCAGCGCCATGCCCACCGCGATCACCAGGCCCTGGCCCAGCGAGCCGCCGGAGATCTCCATGCCGGGCGTGTAGGTGGCCATGCCCGACATCGGCAGGCGGCTGTCATCGCTGCCATAGGTGTCCAGCTCGGACTCGGGAATGATCCCGGCCTCGATCAGCGCGGCGTAGTGCGCGATCGCGTAGTGGCCGTGCGAGAGCAGGAAGCGGTCGCGGCCCTCCCACTCGGGTTCCTGCGGGCGCAGGCTCAGGGCGTGGCGGTAGGCCACCGCCAGCACGTCGGCCCAGCCGAGGGCCTGGCCGATGTAGCCCTGGCCCTGGACCTCGCCCATGCGGACCGCGTAGCGCCGGATGCGCCAGGCCGCAGCGGCCAGCGCGCCGAGTTTCTCGGAAGTGAGAGTCATGGAACTTTCCTTGGGAAGCAGGTGGAGGGATCAGCGCAGGATGCTGGCCGGCACGTACGAGACGAGCGCCAGCACGGTGAACGCGACGAAGTAGAAGGGGCCCAGTTCGCGCACGGTCTGCCCGACCTTGACCTTGGCCAGCGCGCTGGTGATGAAGAGCGTGGTGCCCACCGGCGGCGTGTACAGGCCGATGGCGAGGTTGACGACCATCATGATGCCCAGCTGGATCATGTCCATGCCGATCGCGTTGGCCAGCGGCACGAACACCGGGGTAAGCAGCAGGATGGCGGCCGGCAGGTCGATGAACATGCCCAGGAACAGCATGAGCAGGTTCATCAGCAGGATGATCAGCCACTTCGCGTGGACGTTGGCCTGCACCCACTGGGCCACGCCCTGCGGCATCTGGTCGAACGTCAGCAGCCAGCCGATGGCGGCCGAGGCCATGATGACCAGCAGGACCACGCCCGTGGCGAGGCCGGCGTGCACGATGGCGTCGTTCAGGCGCTTCCAGCCGAGGTCGCGGTAGATCAGGACCGAGACCAGGCCGGCGTACAGCGTCGACAGCACGGCCACTTCGGTCGGCGTCGCGATGCCGAAACGCAGGAAGACCAGGATCAGCACGGGCAGCAGCACGGCCGGCGAGGCATAGGCCATGTGGCGCCTGAAGGCCTGGGTGTCGAACGGCGCCGTGTCGCGCGGGAAGTTCCGGCGACGTCCCACCCACCAGCAAGCGGCCATGAAGCCTCCGCACATCAGCAGCCCCGGCAGCACGCCCGCCACGAAAAGCGACGCGATCGACGCGTTCGAGCTCAGGGCGAACAGGATCAGGGGGATCGACGGCGGAATCAGGATGTCGATCGTGGCCGCGGCCGCCAGCGTGGCCGCCGAGAACGCGGCCGGATAGCCCAGGCGCTTGTGCCAGGGGATCATCAGCGAGCCGATGGCCGAAGCGTCCGCCACCGCCGAGCCGGACACGCCGCCGAACAGGGTGGACGACAGCACGCCGACCTGCGCCGGGCCGCCGTGGAAGCGGCCGATCAATGCCGACAGCACGCCGACCAGCGCCTCGCCGAGCTTGCCGCCCATCATGAGCGTGCCGGTCAGCATGAAGAACGGGATGGCGATGAGGGGGAAGCTCTGGACCTGGGCGACCATCTGCTGCACCAGCAGATCCAGCGGCACCTTGTCGGAGCTGGCCGCGGCGGCGAGCGCCGCGACGAGCAGTGCATGGGCGATGGGCATGGCGGCCACGGCCGCGCCCATGAAGACCAGAAGAATGAGTGCGCTCATGAGGAACTCCTGCGGTGGATCACCAGTGGGCGGCGCGCACTTGCGCTTCCGGATCCGAAGACACTTCCCCGGGGACCGCACGCCACGCGCGCCAGGCATCCCCGAGCGCCAGCACAGCCAGCAGGACCATCCCGCCCAGCACGCATGCGTAGGTGATGGAGCCCGGCAACTGCAGGATGGGCGACTTCTCGTCGTGCACGATCTCCAGCATCCGCCAGGTGGCCACCGACAGCGTGGCGTACAGCCCGGCGACGACCAGCCAGCAAAGCGTCGCCACCACGCGGCGCGCCCGGGCGGGCAGGGTCTCGACGAGGAACGTCGTGGTGATGTGGGCCCCCTGCAGGGCGCCCAGCACCACGCCTGAAACAACCAGCCAGGGGAAGAGCAGCTCAGGCACTTCGCTGGCCCACTGCAGGCTGGCGCCGGTGGCGTAGCGCAGCACGGTGTTGGCCACCAGGATCAGGAAGATCACGGTGAAGGACAGCCACAGCACGGCACGGCAAAGGCCGGCCACGCCGCGCTCGATCGCGGTCGGGTTTTGCATCTCTGGACTCGGTGGGTGGCAGGCCCGGCGGACGCCGGGCCACCGGGATCACTTCGCGCGGGCGGCCGCGACGACCTTCTTCACGTAGGGGCCGATGGGGCCGGAGGCCCACTTGTCGGTCACTTCCGCCGTCGCCTTCTCGAAGGCCGCCTTGTCCGGCGTGCTGACCTGCACACCCTTGGCCTTGAGGTCGGCCAGCAGCTTCTCATCGGCTTCCTGCGACAGCTTGCGCTGCAGCGCCGTGGCCTCGGCAGCGGCTTCCTGCACGGCCTTCTTGTCCGCATCGGACAGCTTGTCCCAGGAGCGCTTGCTCATGAGCAGCGGCGTCATCTGGAACTGGTGGTTGGTGATGGCCAGGTGCTTCTGCACCTCGTACAGCTTGCTGGCGTGGATGTTCACCAGCGGGTTCTCCTGGCCGTCCACCACGCCCTGCTGCAGCGCGACGTACAGCTCGGCGAAGCGGATCTGCTGCGCCTCTGCGCCCAGGGCCTTGGTGATGTCGACCAGCGTGGCGTCGGGCGGCACGCGCATCTTGAGGCCCTTCATGTCCTCGACCTTGGTGATCGGGCGTTTGCTGTTCGTCATCTGGCGGATGCCGTTGTCCCAGGTGCCCAGCAGCACCAGGCCCTTCTCCGCGGAGCGGTCCGCGAGTTCCTTGCCCAGGGGACCGTCGAGCAGCTTGAAGGCGTCCGCGGCGCTGGAGAACATGAAGGGCATGCCGAACGCGGCGTATTCCGGCACCGCGGCGGACACCGCGCCCTGCGAGTTCGCGGACATGTCCAGCGCTCCGGTGCGCAGCGCCGTCACCATCGCGGCGTCATCGCCCAGCTGCGCCGAGGGCGCAACCTGCACCTCGATGCGGCCGCCCGTCTTGGCCTTGAGCACTTCGGCGAACTTCATCGAGGCCACGTGCCTCGGGTTCTCGGGCGCAGCACCGTGGCCGAGCGTGATCTTCGTGGCCTGCGCCTGGGCCGCCAGCGGCAGCAGGGCGGACACCGCCATCGCGGCGAGGGTGCGGGTGAAGGTCTGGCGTTGCATGGTCGCTTGTCTCCTTGTGTGTGATGGGTTGCCGGTCAGTGGATCAACATGCCGCCGTTCACGTCGAGCGTGATGCCGGTGCAATAGGCGGAAAGCTCGCTGCCCAGGAAGACGCAGGCGCCCGCCACGTCCTCGGCGCGGCCCAGGCGCGCCAGCGGGATCGATTCCGAGATCTCCTTCTTGCGCTCGGGGGTCAGCTTGCCCTGCGTGATGTCGGTCTCGATCAGGCCGGGTGTGATGCAGTTGACCCGGATGCCCTCGACGCCGAATTCGCGCGCCATCGCGCGGGCCAGGCCGAGCACGCCGGCCTTGGCCGCCGAGTAGTGGGGGCCGCCGAAGATCCCTCCGCCCCGCTGCGCGGACACCGAGGAGATGCAGACGATGGAGCCTGATTGCTGCTTGCGCATCGCCGGCAGCACGGCCTGGGACATGTAGAGCGTGCCGCGCAGGCTGACGTCCAGGATGCGGTCGTAGTCGGCGCCCGTGATGTCCAGCGTCTTGACCGGCTGGGTGATGCCGGCGTTGTTGACCAGGATGTCGATGCGGCCCAGGGCCTCCACCACCTTGGCGGCGGCCGCGTCGCACGAAGCCTTGTCCGTGACGTCGGCCACCAGGCCGATATGGCCGCCGCCGAGCCGGGCCGCTGCGCCAGCCGGTTCGGCCCGGGCCAGGTCCAGGATCGCCACCCGCGCGCCCTGCGCCGCCATCTGGCGCGCGGTCGCGAAGCCCAGCCCATTGATTCCGGCGCCGCCGGTGATGACGGCGACCTTGTCCTTGAGAAGCATCTGCTGTGTCTCCATGAAAGTGGAACTCCTGAACGAGCCGCGATCATGGTTTCGCAGGGGCAGTACAACAAGCGAAGTCTCTTCAGCCTAAGATGACGATCCGTCATCTGACCTCCGGGTTGACCCGATGCCTGCCGTCCCTCCCGCCCCCAATCTCCTGGCGTTCGAGGCCGTCGCCCGCCGCCGCAGCTTTGCCCTGGCCGCCGCCGAGCTGCACCTGACGGCTTCCGCCATCAGCCACCAGGTGGCGCGCCTGGAAACGCACCTGGGCGTGCGGCTCTTCGAGCGCAGCGCCCACGGCGTGCGCCTGAGCGCGGCCGGGGAGCAATACCTGATGAGGGTGGGCGGCGCGCTGGCGGCCATCGCCGCCGCCACCGAGGACCTTCGCCAGGGCGTGGGCAACAGCCTGTACGTGCATTCCGCGCCGAGCATCGCCAGCCTCTGGCTGATGCCCCGGCTTCGCGGCTTCGCGCAAGCGTGCCCCGGCATCGCGCTGAACCTGTCCGCCGCGCACACGCTGAGCGACTTCGCCCTGGGCCAGGCGGACATCGATATCCGCTACGGCGTGCCGCAGTGGGGCGACCTGGTCGTCGAGCCCCTGTTCGAGGAGAAGATCGTTCCTCTCGCCAGCCCCGGTTTCATCCGGGAGCACCGGCTCAAGCGGCCGGACCAGCTGGTGGAAGTTCCGCTCATCCAGAGCAACGTCAGCGTCGTGCAGTGGCCGGACTGGTTCTCGGCGTTCACCAACAAGCGCGCGCCGGATCGCTTCCCGGTGCGCTTCGACCGGGCGCAGATGTCACTCGACGCGGCGACGCAGGGGCTGGGCGTCGCGCTCGAGAGCACGACCGTCGGCGGCCTGCACCTGGCCGAGGGGAAGCTGAGGCCCGTGTTCAGCCTCGACAGGGCCATCCGCGTGAAGGCGCACTTTGCCGTCTATCCGGCCCGGCACGCCAAGCGTCCCGCGGTCGAGGCCTTCCTGTCCTGGCTGCACGGGGAGGCCGCCAGGACGAAGCCCGCCGCACGGACTTGAGGCCTGTCGAGGCTTTCCGGCTCATGCCGCCAGCGGCAGGTCCACCTCGTCCCCCATGGGAACCGCGTAGGCCAGCGGCGCCAGCGCGGCCTCGATGCGCTGGCGCTGCTCCTGGCCGACGAGGCCGAACAGCACCTGCTGGAAGCGCGGCTCCATGGCACCGGAGACGATGTACTGCCACCGGTAGGCCTTGAGCATCTTCTCGTGGACCTGGACGCGCTGCATCGAGGTGAATGGCGATGACGCCACGCTGGTGAAATAGGTGGCGTCGGCCGCGGCCTGGGCCTGCAGGATGCCGTCGATCGCGCCCACCAGTTCGATCAGCTCGCCCACGGCGGCCGACCGCTGCGCGGGGTCCAGCCGGGCGTCTTCGCGCCGCAACTCCATCTCGTCGAGGATCGCGTGCTGCGACTCCTCGCGCCAGTGGAACAGGAACACGTCCTTCCAGAGCTCCGACAGCCCGGCCTGCGGCCCGATGCTGGCGCGGTAGTGGGCCTGCGACATCAGCTCGATGTCCAGCGTGAGGGCCAGCACCGCCCAGGTGCTCTTGCCCAGCACCACCTGCGCGACTTCGTTGGCAGCGGCCGTCTGGACGTAGCCGGCGGGCATGTCCTGCGCCATCTGCGACTCGAGCCGGCGGAACAGCTCCTGGTGCTTGATCTCCTCGTCACTCATCCGCACCAGCGCCTCGAGGGCGACCTGGTCCCCGAAGCAGTGGTCGCGGCTGACGTCCAGGACCTTGGCGTTGATGAAGCGCTCGACCAACCCGAACATGTAGGCGTAGGTGCGGCCCTGCACCTGGCTGAACAGCCGCGCGTCGGCCGCGCCCAGGAAGGGGAGTTCCCGGACGAGCGACAGCCCGTCGGGCATGAAGGTCTTGGCATGGTCGAAGCGCCGGCCGCGGATGACGTCGCGCTCGATCTCCCATCGCACGCGCTTGGAGACTTCGATGACCCGGGCATAGCGCTCGGTGCTGGTGGGGGTGTTCATGGTGCATTCCTTTCGCAGTCGTGGAGGTTCCGGCCCACTCCCACTTGCGGGACAGGCCGGCCGGCAGTCTGGAAAACGCCGGTAACCGGCACGCTTCGGGCGATGGCGCGTGTGTTGCCGTTCCGTATCCGCCACGCGAACGGGCCCGGCGTATCCGGTGTCGATGACACGTCGGAAACACGCCCATACAGGGCGAAAACGCGGGTTCAACAAACTGCGGAGCGCGCGATACAGCGGTGGCCAAGACTTGTCCCAACCAGGAGTTGCGACATGGACCCGAACCCCGGCAACCGCTCCTTCGTCACGGCTGATCTTTCGGTGGAGTCCATCCGGCTGGCGGTCCACATCGCCCAGTGCGAGTGCGTCTGCCAGCTTCACCTGACCGTCTGCCTCCTGACCGATGCCGGAGAGCGGGCCGGCCTCCAGCCCTTCCTGTACGAACCCGGCACGCCGGCCTGAGCACGGCCGACTCAGCCACCCAGGGCTGTCAAGAGGGGAAGCTCTTGGTTGATGGATCAACGTTGCTACATCAACATTGATCCATCAACCAGGAGATGCAGCTTGCACGCTCTCTCGTTCATGGCACTCCCTCGCGGCGGGGTCCGCACCACTCCGCTGCCGCCGCTCCCCTCGACATCGCCCAGGCTCGTGCGATCCCCTTCCTGAACGAGCCGAATCCCCCGCCCGCCATCGGTACACCACTAGGAGACACCATGCACCAGCGACGCAACTTCCTGAGGACCTGTGCTGCCGCCACCCTTGCGCTGCCGATGTTCGGCGCGATGGCCCAGCAGCCCGTGACGACGTTGAAGTTCCACACGTTCATGGCGCCCACGTCGAACGTGTGGACGATCATGCTCAAGCCCTGGATGGAGAAGGTCGAGAAGGAATCGGGCGGCCGCATCAAGTTCGAGGCCTACCCGGCGATGCAGCTGGGCGGAACGCCTCCGCAGCTGTATGACCAGGCCCGCGACGGCGTGGCCGACATCGTGTGGACGCTGCCGGGCTACACGGCGGGCCGGTTCGTGCGCACCGAGGCCTTCGAGCTGCCCTTCATGATCCCCGAGGCGGAATCGGCCTCGCGCGCTTTCTGGGAGTACATCCAGGGGTACGCGCCCGAAGAGTTCCAGGACACCAAGGTGCTGGCGCTCCACGTGCACGGGCGCGGCGTCCTGCACACCAACAAGATGCTGCGCGCTCCCGCCGACATGAAGGGCATGAAGGTTCGCGCTCCGAACCGGCAGGTCACCAAGCTGCTGAGTGCCTACGGCGCGATTCCGGTCGGAATGCCGCTGCCCGCCGTTCCCGACGCGCTGTCCAAGGGAACGATCGACGGCGTCGCCACGCCCTGGGACGTCGTCCCTTCCGTCAAGGTGCACGAGCTCACCAAGTTCTCCACGGAGTTCCCGCGCAGCGCGCCGGCGCTCTACACCGGCACCTTCGTCATGGCCATGAACCGGGCGAAGTACGAGTCGCTGGCGCCGGACCTCAAGAAGGTGATCGACGCGAACTCCGGCATCGACACTTCCGCGCTGTTCGGCAAGATCACCCAGGACAGCGACGCGATCGGGGTGAAGGCCGCCATGGATCGGGGCAACACCATCCACACCTTGTCGCAGGCCGATGCCGCGGAGTTCATCAAGCTGGCCGCGCCCGTCGAGGCCGACTGGGTGGCGGACATGACCAAGCGGGGCCACGACGGCAAGAAGCTGCTCGGGGCGGCCAAGTCCCTGATCGCCAAGCACGGCAAGTGACGGCGCCGCCCATCCCCGGCACACACAGGAGTAGAGAAGCATGTTCATCCTGAACACCTGGTACATCGCCGCCTGGGGCAGCGAGATCGCCGACAAGCCCCTGGGGCGGCGGATCTGCAACGAACCCATCGTCTTCTTCCGCGACCAATCGACCGGAAAGGTCGCCGCGCTGGAGGACAAGTGCTGCCACCGCGCGGCCCCCCTGTCCATGGGGGTGGTCGTCGAGGCCGGACTGCAATGCGGCTACCACGGCGTCGTGCACGACTGCAGCGGCCGGTGCGTCCACATCCCGGGCCAGGAAAAGATCCCGGCCCGCGCGAAGGTGCGCGCCTACCCGGTCGTGGAGAAGAACGAGTTCGTGTGGGTCTGGATGGGAGCGCCCGAGCTCGCGGACGAGTCCCGGATCGTCGACTACCCGTACAACGACGACCACGCCAACTGGCCGCACCACAAGGGCTTCTATCACATCAAGGCCAACTACATGCTGATGGTGGACAACCTGATGGACCTGACCCACCTGGGTTATGTCCACGGTTCGACCATCGGCGGCAACCCGCAGACGCACGTGCAGGCGCTGATGGACGTGAAGAAGACGGACGACAGCCTGAGCTACGTGCGCTGGATGCTCAACTCCATCCCTCCGCCCACTTACCTGGCCGCCGTGCCGTTCAAGGGTCGCGTGGATCGCTGGCAGGAGTTCGATTTCGCGCCGCCCAGCAACGTGCTGCAGTGGAGCGGCGCGGTCGACGCGGGGACCGGCGCACGGGAGCACGGCAACCGCACCGGCGGGTTCTCCCTGCGCATCTTCCACGGGCTCACGCCGGAGACGGAATCGACCTGCTTCTACTTCTACGCGCCGGCGAACGGCTATCGCCAGGACGACCCGGTGGCGACCAAGGAGCTGATGGAGCACATCTCCCACGCCTTCCTGGAGGACAAGCTGATCTGCGAAGGGCAGCAGCAGCGCATCGACGAGCTGGGCGAGAAGGGGCTGATCGACATCGTCTCCGACGTCACGCGCGTCCAGTTGCGAAGGATCATCCAGCGCATGGGCGATCGCGAACGCCTCCAGGGCGAGGCCGCCCCCGCGGCACGGCCCGCGGTCCCCGAGGCTTCGGCCGCGGCCAGCTGACGGCGGCCGACGAGTTGCGCCATGACCAGGACCATCGACGTTCGCGTCACCCGCCGCCGCCAGGAGGCGGAGGGTGTGTGCGCGATCGAGCTGCAGGATGTGGCGGGGCGTGAGCTCCCCGCCTTCACGTCCGGAGCCCACGTCGACCTGGTCGTGCGCGACGGCCTCGTTCGCCAGTACTCGCTGTGCAGCTCGCCGCAGGAACGCAGCCGCTACGAGATCGGCGTGCTGCGCTGCCCCCGCTCGCGCGGCGGGTCGGCGGCCGTCCACGAGACCTTGCACGAGGGCGCGATTGCCCAGATCAGCGAGCCGCGCAACCTGTTCCCGCTGGTCCCGGCCCGCCGGAGCCTGCTCCTGGCGGGCGGGATCGGCATCACGCCGATCCTGTCCATGGCCGGTACGCTGCATGGCTCGGGAGCGCAGTTCGGGCTCCACTACAGCGCGCGCTCGCCCGCGCGCGCGGCTTTCCGTGAACGACTCCTGCGAGCACCGTTCTCGGACCGTGTCCGCTTTCATTTCAGCGACGGCGGGAACGAGCACAAGCTCGATCCCGCGGCCCTGCTCGCGCAGTGCGAGCGGGACACCCACCTCTACGTCTGCGGCCCGGCGGGCTACCTGGAGGCCATCACCTCCTGCGCGCGCCAGCTCGGATTCGGCGATGCCCAGATCCACCTGGAGCGGTTCGCGCCGGAGTCCGCGGCCAGCGCCGATGGCTCCGCTTTCGAACTGCAGATCGCCAGCAGCGGGCGGCGCTTGAGCGTCCCGCCGGGACGGACCGCACTGGAAGTCCTCACCGAAGCCGGCATCGACGTACCCATGTCGTGCGAGCAGGGGATCTGCGGCACCTGCCTGACGCGCGTTGTCGCCGGAGTGCCGGACCACCGCGACACCTTCCTCACCGACCAGGAACACGCACGGAACGACCAGATGGCGGTCTGCTGCTCCCGGGCGCGCAGTCCCGTGATCGTGCTCGACCTGTGACGCGCCCCTTCTTCCGCTTCAACTTCCCACCATTCCTTTTGCCAGGAGAGATCGAATGAGCACCACGCAACACCAGCCGAACCACCGCGTCATGCACACGATGATCCGCGTTCGCGACCTGGACGCGTCCCTGGACTTCTACACCCGCCTGCTGGGCATGAAGGTACTGCGCCGCAAGGACTATCCGGAAGGCCGCTTCTCGCTCGCCTTCGTGGGATACGGCGCGGAGATCGACCACGCGGTGATCGAACTGACGCACAACTGGGACCAGGACAAGCCGTACGAGGTCGGCAGCGGCTATGGCCACATCGCCATCGCGGTGGACGACATCTACGCCACCTGCGCCGACCTGAAGGAGAAGGGCGCGAAGCTCACGCGCGAGCCGGGCCCGATGAAGAACGACACCTTGCACCTGGCCTTCCTGCAGGATCCGGACGGCTACAAGATCGAGCTGATCGATTCCAAGACGGTCGCCGCCTGAGGAGGGACATTCGCATGATCACCTTCTACACGTACCCCGGGCCCAACAGCCGCAAGGCGCAGATCATGCTGGAGGAGTCCGGTGAAGCGTACGAGACGCGCACCGTCGACATCACCAAGGGCGAGCAGTTCGATCCCGCCTACCTGCGCATCTCCCCCAACAACAAGATCCCCGCCATCGTCGACCACACGCCCTCCGGCGACGTGCCGGTCTTCGAGACGGCGGCGATCCTGATCTACCTGGCCGAGAAGACAAGGCGCCTGCTCCCTGCCGCCGGCCCCGGCCGCATCGACGTGATGGCCTGGCTCGTCTGGGGCACCGGTGGGGTCGGCGGCACCCTGCCGCAACTGCACCACTACGCGGACCTGCCGGAACGCGTGCCGGGGACCGTGGAGCGCTTCGCCACCGAGGCCGTCCGCCTGTTCAACGTGCTGGAGCGCCGGCTCAAGGACCGGGAGTACATCTGCGGGGACTACTCCATCGCCGACATTCCCACCTTCTGCTCCGCCGCAGGCTGGCTGGGCCGCGTGCGGGAGCTTTCGGACGGCAAGCTGGGCGAGACCCCGGCCATCGACCGCTGGCTCAAGGCGGTGGCCTCGCGTCCTGCCGTCAAGCGCGTGGGGTGATCATGAGCACCGCCCCCACCACCCCCCGGGCCACGCCCTTCACGCCACGAGCGGACCAGAAAATCCTGGCGCGCATCGAACGCCGCGTGGCCGAGTTCGAATGGCCCAAGGTCCCCGCCGGCGCCGGCTGGGAGCTGGGGACCGACCCGGCGACGCTGCAGGCCGTCGTCGAGCACTGGATCAAGCGGTTCGACTGGCGCGCCGAGGAAGAGAAGCTGAACCGGCTTCCGAACTTCCTCGCGCGGGTTGGCGGGATCGACCTTCATTTCATCCACCTGCGCGCCGCCGCCAACCAGGATCGCCCGCCGATCCTGCTGCTGCATGGATGGCCGGGCAGCATCTTCGAGTACGTCGAGGTGGCCTCCCGGCTCTCCGAGGGCCCCCAGGCGCGGGATGTGGTCGTGGTGTCCCTCCCCGGTGTGGGCTGGTCCGGTGCTCCGGAGAAGCTGATGGGTCCGCGCGCCATGGCGGCGCTGATGCACCAGCTCCTGACGGAGGTGCTCGGCTACCGCCGCTACTACGCCCACGGAGCCGACTGGGGCTCGATCATCTCGGCCTGGCTCGGCTTCGACCACCCGGACGCCTGCACCGGCGTGCACATGACGATGGCCAGTCCCCGCTTCATCGCCGGCGCGGCCACCGCCCCCGAGGAGCAGCAATGGCTGGCCGGTTTCCGCGAGCGCTTCGAGGACGACGGGGCGTATTTCCGGCTGCAGACCTCGAGGCCGCTGACCGCGGGCTACGCCCTGTCGGACAACCCGGTGGGCCTGCTCGCGTGGATGCTCGAGAAGTTCGCAGCCTGGGGCGACCCGGCGGCCGGTGACAAGCGCGATCTCTACCAGGCGCCGGAGAAAGCCGCGCTCGTGATCCGCAACGCCATGCTGTACCTCGCCACCGGCAGCGTGGCGACCTCGATGTGGATCTACCGCGGCCTGGCGACGGAAGGCCCACCGGGCTATCCCGGCGGCAAGCGCGTCGAGGTTCCGGTGGCTTTCGCCGCCACCCGCGACCCCGTGTTCGTCCCCCCGCCACGCAGCCTGCTGGAGAAGGCGTACAACGTCACGCGCTGGACCGAATTGCCGGCGGGCGGGCACTTCCCGGGGTACGACGTGCCGCAGCTGCTGGCCGACGACATCGCGGCGTTCGCTGGCGGAACATGAACGATCTCGACGATCGCCAGCCTGTAAAGTACCTCCCAGTCCACGAGATCGACAGGGAGATGCAGATGCCACGGCCGGCGGCGAAACGCCCGGAAACCTCGCGCAGGAAGAACGAGAAGCGCGAGGTTCTCAATCTCTCCCACTACGTCACCTACTTCTTCACGGTCCTCGCCAACAAGCTTTCGACGGGCGCCTCCCGCCTTTACCTGAAGCGCTTCGGCATCGGGATCATCGAGTGGCGGATCATGGCGATGCTGGCGATCGAGCCGGGCATCCCGCCGGCCCGCATCACCCAGGTCATCGGCCTGGACAAGGGCGCCGTCAGCCGCGAGTCGCGCCGGCTCGAGGAGCGGGGCTACCTGGTGCTCGAGGACGTCGACGACAACCCGCGCCGCAAGAGGCTTTCGCTGACGCCCCTGGGCTACGAGCTGCACGACCAGATCATCCAGGTCGCGCTGGAGCGCGAACGCAGGCTGCTGTCGGACCTGTCAGAGGACGAGGTCGAAGTGCTGGTGGACCTGCTGGCCCGCACGACGGCCAAGATCCCCTACGTCAATGAGTACGACCCGGGTTCGACCGCCGCGGTGAAGACCTCCCCGGCCCGGCAGCGGAAGAACACGGCCCTTCGCTAGCGCGCCTTCGGCGCGCTCCCCGCTCTCATCCCACAAGGAGTGCGCATGAAGATCATCGTCGCAGGCGCCGGCATCGGCGGCCTCGCTGCTGCCCTGGCCCTGCTCCGAAGGGGCATCGACGTCGTCGTGCTCGAGCAGGCCTCGGCGCTGCGCGAGGTGGGCGCCGGCCTGCAGCTCAGCGCCAACGCCACGCGGATCCTGTTCCGCCTGGGGCTCGAGGACGCGATCATGGCGAAGGCCTCCGAGCCGAAGGGCAAGCAGGTCCGGCTCTGGAGCACGGGCCAGCGCTGGAAGCTGTTCGACCTGGCCGCCGCGTCTCGCCAGCGCTGGGGCGCCCCCTACATCACGATGCACCGAGCCGATCTCCATGCCGTGCTCGCGGCGGCCGTGCAGGCGGCCGACCCCCAGGCCATCCGGCTCGGAGCCCGTGTGCAGGAGGTGCAGCAGGACGACAACGGGGTGCGCGTGCGGACGGGATCGGGCGAAGTGTTCGAAGGCAGTGCGCTCATCGGGAGCGACGGGGTGCACTCCCTCGTGCGGCGCCAGCACTTCGGCGCGGACCAGCCCGCCTACTCCGGCATCCTCGCCTGGCGCGGCGTCATCGAGGCACGGCAACTTCCCCCCGGCCTGCGCGAACCCTACGGCTGCAACTGGGTGGGACCCGGGGCCCACGTCGTCCACTATCCGCTGCGCAACGACACGCTGATCAACTTCGTCGGTTGCGTGGAGAGCAAGGCTTGGGAAGTGGAGTCCTGGTCCGCCCGGGGCAGCCGTGACGAATGCCTGCGGGACTTCACGGGATGGCATGAAGACGTGCAGACCCTCATCCGCGCGATCGAGACCCCCTTCAAATGGGCGCTCATGGTCCGGGAGCCCATGCGGTCCTGGACCCGTGGACGCATCGCGCTGCTCGGGGACGCATGCCATCCCACGCTGCCCTTCCTGGCGCAGGGCGCGGCGATGGCCATCGAAGACGGCTACGTGCTGGCGCAGTGCCTTGGCCGGACGGGCGAGGACGTTGGCGCTCTCCTGGCCCGCTATGAAACCGCCCGCATCGAGCGGACGACGCGGATGGTGCGAGGCTCCAACGAGAACGCCAAGCGGTTCCACAACCGCGAGTTGGCGAACGCGCAGGGCGCGCAGGCGTACGTGGACCGCGAGTGGAGCGAGGACAAGGTGATGGAGCGCTACGACTGGCTGTTCCGCTACGACCCGGAGCAGGCGCTCGCATGAGCTGCCGGCCTGACCTCCGCCCCCGCCGGACACGCCCCTGACCCTCCGCCGCTTGTTGCCATGCCCCTCATGAAACTCACCACGGGGCGGATCTACTTCCGCCTCGAGGGCGAGCCCGGCCTTCCGGTGCTCGCCCTGCTCCACCCGATCGGCGCCGACCACAGCCTCTGGGACCAGGTCGTGCCGCTGCTGCTGCCCACCCACCAGGTCCTGCGTCCCGACCTGCGCGGTCACGGCGGCAGCGACACGGAGCCCGGCGACCGCTCGCTGGACCAGTTCGTCGGCGATGTCATCGACCTGTGCGGGGCTCTCGGCATCTCCTCGCTGCACCTGTGCGGGATCTCCCTGGGCGGTTTCGTGGCGGCTTCGGTGGCCAAGCGCCGGCCGGAGCTCGTCCGCTCTCTCACGCTGTGCAGCACGGCCGTGAAGCTGCTGCCTCCGCCGGGCGGCTGGGACGGCCGCGCGGCTGCGGTGCGCGCCCAGGGCATGGCGTTCCTGGCCGACGGCATGGTCCAGCGGATGGTCAGCCCCGGGCACCGGCAAGAAGCGGCCGTGGGCACGCTGCGCACGGTGTTCGTCCGGACGGACCCGGAAGGCTACGCGGGCGCATGTGCCGTGCTGGGCGAGGCCGACCTCTCGCAGATTGCGCCAGGGGTGGCGGCTGCGACCCTGATCGTGACGGGTGAGCAGGACGCACTCGTTCCCGCCGACGCCGGCAAGGCATTGCTCTCGCATCTTGCCCAAGCCGAGCATGTGAGCCTGCCCTGCGGACATTTCCCCCCCATCGAAGTTCCCGCTGCCTTCGCCCGGGAGCTCCTGCGCTGGACCGGCCAGCGCACGGGCGTCGGCGACTGCTAGAGTCCAACGTACAGACAGCACCCAAGGAGGGGCGCGAAATGGCCGAAGACTCACGAGGCAACCGCTCCGGCACGGGGGCCGCCAGCATCCTTCCCCACATCGCGGCGGAAGCGGCCGATCCGAAGAAGTGGCGGGCGACGCAGACCGTCCTGGTCGTGGACGACATGGACGGGCAGCGGTATGCGATGGCCCGCAGGCTCAAGGAGGATGGCTTCAAGACCATCGAAGCCGCCTGTGGACGCGACGCCATCGCGATGGCTGCGGCCGCGACAGCCGTGGTGCTGGACGTCAACCTGCCCGACATCAATGGCGTCGAGGTCTGCCGCGCGCTGAAAGCTGCGCGGCCCTCCCTGCCGGTGGTCCTGGTCTCGGCGGTGTACGACGGCGAGCTGCACCGGATAGCGGCAGCCACGGCAGGCGCGGACGCCTACCTTGCACCGCCGCCCACTTCGCCCAGCCTCACCGCAACGATCGACCGCCTTCTTCAATGAAGGCCAGGGTCCTGTCAAAACGATGGCTTCCATCCAACCGTCCCACGGAGACTTCATGCTGACCCGCCGTTGCATCACCCTGGCCGCCATCGCCCTGGCGGCCACCCTGCCACTGGGCGCAGCGGCCCAGGCCTTCCCGCCGACGCGGCCCATCTCCCTGCTGGTCGGCTTCGCGCCCGGGGGCGCGGCCGATGCTGCCGCGCGCCTGATCGCGAAGAAGCTCTCCGAGAACATCGGCCAGAGCGTGGTGGTCGAGAACAAGGGCGGTGCAGGGGGCAACATCGCGCACCAGCAGGCCGCGGCCGGCCCCGCCGACGGGACGCTGCTGCTGCTCGGCTCCGTGGGGCCGCTCACGATCGCGCCGCACATGGGCAAGCTGCCGTACGACCCGTTCAAGGATCTCGCCCCCGTGTCCGGCGCGGTGTTCTTCCCCAACCTGCTGGTCGTGCACCCCTCGTCGGGCATCAGGAACATGCAGGACTTCGTGGCGGCGGCGAAGAAGGCTCCCAACAGCGTCTCGTACGCCTCCACCGGCCGGGGCTCCGCGTCCCACCTGGCGGGCGAGCTGTTCGCCGCGCGCACCGGCACCGAGATGCTGCACGTGCCCTACAAGGGCGGCGCACCGGCGATGAACGACCTGCTCGCCGGCCGCTTCACGGGCTACTTCTCGGCGCCCCCGACCTCGCTTCCGCAAGTGGAAGCGGGCAAGCTGGTCCCGCTGGCGACCACGGGGCCCACCCGGCCGGCCTACATGCCCAACATCCCCACCGTGGCGGAATCCGGCCTGCCGGGTTTCGAGGCCCTGAACTGGTACGCGTTCGTGGCGTCCTCCAAGGTCCCCGCGCCGATCCTGGACCGCTACAACACCGAGATCGTCAAGGTCCTGAACGACCCCGGGGTGCGGGACGCACTGACGAAGCTCGGCCTCACGCCCCACCCCACCACGCGCCCCGAACTGCTGGACTTCATGCAGAAGGAATCCACCAAGTGGGCGCAGATCATCCGGGACCGGAAGATCACGGCCGAATAAGCAAAGGACCCGGGAGAGCGGCCATGGCGCAATCGACTCCAGGCCCCGCGGATGGCGGGAGCGACCGCGGCAGGCGTGCGGCAAACATCACGTCGATCAGTGCCGTGACGCTGGCGACCCACGACATGGCGCGGGCGGTTCGGTTCTACGCCGCGCTGGGCTTCGCGTTGCGCTACGGCGGGGCCTCCGCGGCCTTCAGCAGCTTCAGTGCCGGCAACGGCTGCCTCAACCTCACGACCGAGGGCAGCGAGCGCAGCTGGTCCTGGTGGGGCCGGATCGTCTTCCATGTCGCGGATGTCGACCTGCTCCACGCCCAGGCCCTGGCCGCCGGCCTGCAGCCCCAGGCACCGCCGCACGACGCCACGTGGGGCGAGCGCTACTTCCACATCACCGATCCCGACGGGCACGAACTGAGCTTCGCGACGCCCATCCCGTAGCGGCAGCCGAGCTACACGGCCGATACACAGACAGCCTCCGCCGACACGGCACGATTACATCGTTCCGGCAGAGTCTCCCTGAGCTTGACGCTCCATCGATGAAGGAGAACACCATGTCGGACCAGATCGTCTCCACCTTGCAGCAAGGCTTGCGCGGGCGTGTCATGGGGCCGGACGACGCCGACTACGACGCCGTGCGGGCCCTCTACAACGGCATGATCGACAAGAAGCCGCGCGTGATCGCCCGCTGCGTCGATGCGGCGGACGTCATCGCCGCGGTCAACCACGGCCGCGACCAGGGCCTGCTGATCGCGATCCGCGGGGGCGGACACAACGGGCCGGGCCTGGGCAGCTGCGATGGCGGCCTGATGATCGACCTGTCCTTGATGAAGAGCGTGCGGGTGGACCCCCAGGCCAGGACGGTGCGGGTGGACCCCGGTTGCACGTCGGGTGACGTGGACCACGCAACCCACGCTTTCGGCCTCGCCGTGCCGTTCGGCATCGTCTCGACCACCGGCGTGGCCGGGCTGGCGCTCGGCGGCGGCACCGGCTACCTCACGCGCCAGCATGGGCTGACCAGCGACAACCTGCTCGAAGTGGACATGGTGCTGGCCGACGGCAGGTTCGTGACGGCCAGCGAGCGCGAGCATCCCGACCTGTTCTGGGCCGTGCGGGGCGGCGGCGGCAACTTCGGCGTCGTGACCAGCTTCCTGTTCAAGGCACATCCGGTCCGCATGGTCTATGCGGGGCCGGTCTTCTGGGAGGCCACGCACGCGAAGGAAGTGATGAGCGCCTACCGCGACTTCCTGCCCACCGCGCCGGAAGAGCTGGGCGTGTTCGTCGGGCTCAAGACGGTTCCGCCCATGGACCCGTTCCCCAAGGACTACTGGGGACGCCGCGCCTGCGCCGTCATCGGCAGCTACAACGGCAGCGCGGCCGAAGGCGAGAAGATCATGGCCCGGCTGCTGAAGGGGCTGCCGCCGCCCATCTTCAACTGGATGAGCGAGATGCCCTTCCCGGCGATCAACTCGCTGTTCGATCCCTTCTTCCCGAAGGGCCTCCAGTGGTACTGGAAGGGTGACTTCGTCAAGACCTTGTCCGGCTCGGCCATCGACACGCACATCGCGCAGGCCGCCGCCGCGCCCAGCGACCTGTGCCTGATGCACCTGTACCCGATCGAGGGAGCGGTCAAGCGCGTCGCCAAGGACGCCACGGCGTGGAGCACCCGCGACGCGACCTGGTCGATGGTGATCGCGGGGATCGATCCGGACCCGAAGAAGGCGCAGGCGCTGAAAGACTGGGGACGCGCCTACTGGAAGGCCGTCCACCCGTTCAACCTCGAGGGGGCCTACGTCAACTTCATGATGGACGACGAGGCGGACGGCCGCGTGCAGGCCACCTACGGCGACAACTACGCGCGGCTGGCGTCCCTCAAGGCGAAGTACGACCCGAAGAACCTTTTCCGGGTGAACCAGAACATCAGGCCGGGCCAGCCCGGGTCGTAGTCGCCCAGGAGACGCAGGCCGCGCCTCCAGCCTTGCTCCGGCTCGGGACCGCCCGGTCCCGGACCGGGCTCGACCCCGACATGGCGATGCGAACCGTTGCCGTGGCCCGGAACCCATTGGCTGAACGCTAGCCGCAGGGCGACATGCATGTAGGCACCTGTCCTACTCGGCGTTGCGATGGGAAAAAAGAACATGGCCCGCATGACGCACAAGGTCAACGATGGGAAGGGGATGCGCGGCGACATCGGGCGTTATCAGCTGCAGCGCGTCTGCGCCACCGACGGGGCGGCGACCGTCCACGAAGCCATCGACACGGAATCCCGGGAGCGCGTCGCCGTCCGGCGGTGGCCCGTGGATCCCGCGCTGTCGGCCGACGCGCGCGAGCGCATTCGCGCCACCGCCCTGCAGGCGGCCGGATTGCAGCATCCGTGCATCGTCGAGCTGCACGATTTCGGCTGGGACGGGGACGGCGCGTATGCGGTGACGGCGTTCGTGGAAGGCGAGGCGCTGGGGCAGTATCTGGCCCGGGCGGGGCGGCTGCCTGCGCTGCAGGGCCTGTCGCTGTCGCTGCAACTGCTGGCCGCGCTCGCCGCCGCGCATGAACGCGGCCTGGTTCACTCCGCACTGAATCCCCAGCACGTGCTGATGGCCCGCAACGGCCAGCTGAAGATCGCCGGATTCGGCTGGTTGGCCGCCGCGGCTTCGGCCGGCCGCCGGCCCGGCGTGTTCGACGTGCCGGCGTACATGGCGCCCGAGCAGATCCTCGGGCAGCCGGCGGACTGCCGCGCGGACATCTACTCGGCCGCGATCGTGGCCTACGAACTCCTCACCGGCTCCTGGCCCTACCAAGCGCATGCGGCGCCGCGCCCTGCTCGTGCGCTGAGGTGCGAGCTTCCGGCGGCTCTGGATGCGGTGTTCGAACGTGCGCAGGCGCGCGACCCGGAGGCGCGCCACCGCAACGCCGCCGAGCTCGCGGCGGCTTTGCAGGCCGCGTTCGACATGCCTGTAGAGGAACGCGCGGTCGTTCCCGTGCGACGCCAGCGCGTGGCGCCGGCGCCGGTGGCGGTGGCGGTTGCGGTTGCGCCCGCGCCTGGATCCGAAGAGGCCGAAAGCGGGAAACCCGCGGCCGTCCGCCACCGCCCCCGCCGCGCCGGCGTGGCGCTGATCGCCGGCCTCGCGACCGCCGTCGTGCTGGGCGGGATGTTCGTGGGCGCGGGCGGGGGCGTGGAAAGAACGCGCACGGCGCTGGCCGCGCTGGACCAGGAGGCGGCTCCCGCTCCCGCTCCCGCTCCGGCTCCGGCTGCAGCTGCGGCAGCGGCTGCGGCACCGACGCCGATGACCTCGCCCGCACCGTCACCGTTGGCCGCCACGCCTGCGGCGCCGCCGGCCTTGCCGGCCGTCCATGCCGTGCCGGCCACGACTTCGATCGAAGCGCCGGAACCCGCCCAGGCCAGCGCGAATATGCAGCCCGTGCGCGGCACCGTCCCCGTTGCCGCAACCGCCCCGTCCGCCGAACCGCGCCCGCGCAGGACCATCGAACGGCCAGTCGAGCCGGGCGTGCGCGAGATCGTCGTCGCCGAGCCGATCGAAACACCGCCGCGCGAGGCGGCCGCCGAACCGGCGCCTCCGCAACCGCCCGCGCCCCGGCCGCGCGAGACCGTCGAGCGACCCGCCCCTCAGCGCACGGCCGCCACCGAACCGCAGGATCGGCCTGAACGGCCCGATCGGTCCTCCCGCGCGACAGTCGCAATGGCGGCGCCGCCCTCGCCCTCGCCGCTCAACGTGTGCCGGCAGGAGTTCTCGATGGCGCGCGAACTCTGCGTCGCCTACGAATGCGCGAGCTCCGAGTACCGCCACCACCCGGTGTGCGTGCGCATGCACGCGGACGCCATCGTCCGGCACAAGCTGACCCAGCGAAACGGGCCCTAGGAGCCCGGCCGGGCGCGCCGCGAACCCGTTGGGCAACCGCCGGGCAGTCGTCGAAGCGGACCGTACTAGGGTGGTTGCCGGAATGCGCGCATCATCCGACGCTCCGTCCCCAGCCCATGGGGGTTCACATTGCCGCTTCGAGCAGCTCTACCTCCCGATGCAGCTCATCACGACGTTCCTGTTCGTCGAGTTCCTGATCCGCGTGACGATCGGGATCATGGCGGGCGCGATGATGGTCATGACGAACGCCGGCATCACCGGCATCGTGCCGCTGACGATCTGCGTCATGTCCATGCTGCTGCTCTGGATGGAGTCCGTGCTGGGCCTGTGCGTCGGCTGCGAGATCCACGGCTTGATGGTCAGGCTGGGCTGGGTGCAGAAGGACAGCGCTTTCGAGATCTGCGCCCACGGCGCCTGCGAAGTGCCGCCGCGCTGAGCACCCAGGACGCCGGGCTCGCCGCGGCCGTCGGATTCGCAGCAGGGCTCATGGCACTTCTCCCTCCCGGCCAGGTGCCGCCGCTGCGCGGTCACCTTCCGGACGCAACAGCGCATACAGCGCAAGAATCCCCAGCAGGAGGCCCCCTGCCAATGCAGGGGCGTGCCAGTCGCTGCTGGCCACCCGCAGGCCCACCAGCAGCAGGCAGACGGCGGTCCCCGCGGCCGGCACCCAGCGCGGGATTTCGAACCGGCCCGCCGGCTCGCTCTCGCGTCCCATGAGGATGAACAGGGCGCCGTTCACGACGGCGAAGACGGCCAGCAGCAACAGCACCGAGGCCGAGGCCAGGTTCGCAACGCTTCCGAGCAATCCCAGCGGCAGCAGGATCGCCAGGAGCACGATGGCTGCGAGGTACGGGGTCCGCCTGCGTGGGTGCACGTGGCCCAGCGCTCGCGGCAGGAGCCCCTGGCCCGCCATGCCGTAGACCAGGCGGGAACTCGTGACGTAGTTGACCAGCGCCGTGTTGGCGACGGCGAACAGGGTCACCGCGGTGAAGACCCAGGGCGCGATGGCCGGCGCGGCGCGCGCGACCACCTCCGTCAGCGGCCCGGGCGCTTGCGACAGTTCGCGCCAGGGCACGACCGAAACCGCCGTGACGGCCACCGCCACGTAGATCGACGCGCCGATGAGCATCGCGGTCACCAGCGCAACGGGAATGGTGCGCTGCGGATCGCGGCATTCCTCGGCAACGTTCAGGGTGTCTTCGAACCCGATGAACGCGAAGAACGTCAGCACCGCTCCCTGCATCACGAGCAAGGCCGTGGCGTCGCCGCCGTGCAGGTCCGGGATCTCCAGCAGGTCGACCGATCCCCAATAGGGGATGCCCACCGCGATGACCAGCAGCAGACCCGCGGCCTCGACCAGGGTGAAGGCGACATTCACCCACATCGATTCCCTGATGCCGCGCAGGACCAGGGCCGCCATGACGAGCAGGAAACCGGCGCCCATGGCCCACACCGGCAGCGAAGCAGGACCGAGCAGGACGGCGAGGTTCCGGGCGAACACCTGCGACTGCGTGGCGACGGAGGCCAGGCCCGAGCAGACCACCGCCAGCCCCACGACGAAGCTCAGGAGCGGCATGCCGTAGGCCTTCTGGGCCACGAATGCAGCACCGGCGGCCCGCGGATAGCGCGAGCCCAGCGACGCGTACGACAACGCGGTCAGCAGCGCCGCCACCATGGCGACGAGGAACGACGCCCAGACGGCGTTTCCGACCTGGCCGGCCGCCTGGCCGATCAACCCGTAGATGCCCGAGCCCAGCATGCTGCCGAGCCCGTAGAGCGTGAGCTGGAACGGTCCGATCGAACGGATCAGCGCCGGGGCGGGTGGCCTGGCCCCCGTGTCAGACGGTCCGAGGGAGACTGCCACGTGACCCTCAGGCTTGGACGATCACTTTCAGGGCGCGGGTGTCCGCGGCCCGGCTGAAGGTGTCGTAGGCCTCCAGCATCTGCGTCAGCTTGAAGCGGTGGGTGATCAACTGTCCGGCGTCGATCCGTCTGGCCTGAACCGTCTTGAGCAGCATGGGGAGCGCTAGCATGGTTGATGTCTTTGGATGGGTAATTCGATAGGGGCCGCCGTAGTCGTCGCCCTCACCGTCGGCATCGCAGGCTGGAGCAGCCTCTGGTCAGTCGCCGGCGCGGCCCGAGATGCGGTTGCGCGGCAAGCTCAAGGTGAAGACGCAACCGGTGCCGGGCAGATCGCGCGCAGTGAGGGTTCCGCCGTCCAGCTCCACGCTGTCGCGGGCGATGGTCAGCCCCAGCCCGAGACCCGAACGGTCCGTGCTGCGTTGTGTGAAAGGGGTGAACATCCGCTCGATGCTTCCCTGCGGCAGCCCCCCGCAATGGTCACTGACTTCAATGCGAACCAGGGAGCCGTACGCGGATGCACTCAACGTGACCTCGCTGCCGGGCGCGGTGAACTTGATGGCGTTCTGCAACAGGTTGGCGATGGCTCCCATGATCCTGTCGCGGTCGGCACTGATCTCGATCGCCGCGTCGACTGGCGCGACGGTCAGTGCGCACCCGGTCGCCTGCGCATGGAGGGTTGCGGCCGAGGCCGCGTCGGCCACCAGCGCCTGGACGCTGAGCACCGTGCGTTGACCCAGGGCCGTGGTCCGGACCTCGCTGAGCGCCCCGTTGATCAGCCGCGCCATGGCGTGCAACGCCCGCTTCAGGACGGCACCCGTGGCGCCGGAGATCGGCAGGCTTCCGGCCTCCAGGGCCGCCAGCGCGAGCGTTCCAGACGACAGCGAATTGCGCAGCTCGTGGGCGAGGAAGCCGATCCTTGCCTCGACCGCGCGGTCCTGGTCGAGGGCGCGGGAAGCATCGCGCTGGAAGCTGAATTCGGTCACCGCGTCGGCAATGGCGTTGTCCAGGCAGCGGTTCAACGTCCGGAATTCATCGACGCCGAACGGCGCATCGCGTTCGACCGCGAGGTCGGTGATGGCCTGGCAGAGGTCTCCGTAGTCGTGGACCACTTGATCGACCGTGAACCCCAGCTCGAGCAGCTGCCTGCCGTGGGCAGTGGCACCGACGCCCATTTCCGACAGGTTGAAACTGTTGCCGCCTGCCGCACCCGAAATCACCAAGCTTTGGGCGTCATCGCCCCCCTCCTCGGCCACCAGCGTGCGCTGGAGCTGTTCGAGAAAGAGCGGGATCCCGTTCCTCAACTGGGCCTGGGTCGCAGACCGGTGCGGCCGCCGTGCGACCTTGGCCTTGCAGCGATCCAGCAGTTCGTCGCGGTTGTTGGAGATGAAGTCGTGCATCATGGCAATGCCCCTGAAAAGATGGCGCGCTCAGGCACGGACGGCCCCTGCGATGCTTGGCCCCTCCTGGAGCGTGATTGCTCCGCCTGTCCCGAGGCACGACAGTGGCCAGGTTGAGGGGGGACCTTCGACACTACTCGCTTTTCGAGCCCTGCGCGGCCGAGGCGTCGCATCACCCCGCCCTGTCGAGCGCAATCAGGCGACCGCTACCATGCTGCCGTGGACCCGGACTCGGCGCTTGACAGGAATCCAGCACTTTCTTGGGCGCTTGCCGTTGTCGCCCCCAGTGCTGCTACTGCCGCGAGCCATGTGTTGGATGGCGCGCTCTCCTTGGCTGGCTTGGCCATGATCTACATGGTCGCGGTAGCGGCATCCTCGGCCATCCTGCCGCGAGGGCCTGCCGCTTTGTCAGCGTTGCTGTCGGTCACCGCGCTGAACATAGGCTTCGTTCCTCCCAGGGGGTCGCTAACCGTCAGCGAACCCGAGTATTGGTGGATCCTGGCAGCGCTACTTGGCCTCTCGTTGGGACTCGGAGCCTTGGTGAGATCGCTCCGCAGCAAGCGTGCAGATGCCGAGACGGGCCGCTCGCGGGCATCGCAGCAGCACCGCTTGAGCGAAGCAATGGCCGCTGCCGATGGAACCGAGCTCCTCGCGCGGACCGCAGCCAGGTGCATGCGGGAAGTGACGGCAAGACCCTGTGCAATCTACCTGCGCCGGCCCGAGGGGGACGGCCTGCTGATGTATGCAGACCCCGAAGCAGAGCAGTTCGACGATCGCGCGGCGGCATGGGCGATCGACAATGGTCGCTCCGTAGGCGCCGGCTCCCTGAACTGGCCGGAACTTGCGGTCTGGTGTGCTCCATTCGCGCGCGTGCGCGCTGCCGGTGCCGTGCAAGTCCAGACCGGCGCAGGCCAAGGCCCCACACCACCGGAGGCCGAGCATTGGTCGGCGCTGGCCCGGCAGGCGGGGCTTGCCATCGAACGCGAGCGGGCCTCTGTCGCCGCGGCGCACGCGGAGCAAAGCGCCAAGGCGGAGGCGGCGCGCAATACGCTCCTCGCCTCCCTGTCCCACGACTTGCGCACGCCGCTCGCGGGCATCGTGGGCAGCGCGAGCGCTTTGCGCTCCCAAGGCGCCGACCTTACGGAGCTTCAGCGGGCCACGCTCTTGGACAACCTCGAGCACGAAGCGCGGGACCTGGCTCTCATGGCCGACAACATCCTGCAGACCGCCCGGCTCTCCCAGCCGCAGATCGATCTGGCCACGCAGTGGGAGTCGGTCGACGACGTGATGGGTGCCGCCGTGACGCGCGTGCGCAGGCGCTGGCCCGGCGCTTCCATCCAGCTGAAGGTTCCGCGGGACCTGCCGCTGGTGAAGGTCGAAGCCGGCCTGCTCGCGCAGGCGGTTGCCAACCTCGTCGATAACGCGGTGCGCCATGGCGGCGACCCTCCCCGGGTCGTGGTGCAGGCGGGCCGTACCGACGAAGGCATCTTCATCGCCGTGAGGGACCACGGGCGCGGACTTCCCCCCGGGAATGCCGCCGAGCTCTTCCAGCGCTGGCGCCGCGGACAGGCCAGCCACGCGGGGGGCTCGGGGTTGGGGCTCGCGATCTGCCAGCTGGCGGCCGAGGCGCACGGCGGTTCCGTCAGCGCAAAGGATTGCGCTGTCGGGGCGGAGTTCCGGATGGACCTGCCGGCTTCGGAAAAGCTGGAGGGCGCCGCGTGAGCGCGTCCTCGATCCTGGTGCTGGAAGACGAGGCGGGAATCTCCCGATTCGTGTGCGCGAGCCTGAGCGCAGCCGGCATGGCGCCCCGCGCCGCCGGCTGCGTCGCGCAAGCCGAGAGGGAGCTGGCCGCGGCCCCCGCCGACCTCCTCATCGTCGACCTTGGACTTCCAGATGAAGACGGCATCTCCTTCATCTCCCGGTTGCGCCGGTCCAACCAGGTGCCGGTGCTCGTGCTCTCGGCCCGGTCCCAGGAAGCGGACAAGATCAGGGCGCTCGATGCGGGAGCAGACGATTACCTGGCCAAGCCCTTCGGGGTAGGCGAGTTGCTGGCCAGGGTGCGGGCGATGCTGCGGCGCGCCGGCGCACCGCCAAGATCGACCCAGACCGTCAGCGTCGGCGGCCTCGAGTTCGACCGGGCGGCCCGGGAGCTCAGACTGGACGGGGAACTCGTTCGGCTCACGCCGCGCGAGATGGCGCTCTTCGAGGCGCTCGCGAGGTCCCCTGGCAAGGTTTTCACCCATCGGCAGCTGCTGGCGCAAGTCTGGGGCGCAGAGCAGGTCGATCAGCTGCACTACCTGCGCATCTACATGGGACACCTGCGCGCCAAGATCGAGGCGGACCCGGCGGAGCCCCGGTACCTCCTCACCGAACTCGGCGTCGGCTACCGCCTGGCAGACGAATAGGCGCTCCACCGACCGGCCGCGGGCTCGGGGACGTTTATGCGCTTTTTATGCGGTCCGGGCGACAAACGCCCCGCGTTGGCCCGCGAGGTCCGCGAAAGGTCCTCGTGGGTGCCAGCGCAACAGGACCACGCGTGCAGAACAACAGATCTTCCTTGGCCGCCCTCACCCTGGGCGCCTTCGGCGTTGTCTATGGCGACATCGGCACCAGCGTGCTCTACGCCCTCAAGGAGGTGTTCGGAACCGGACACGTGCCCTTCACGCCTGCCAACGTGTACGGCGTGCTGTCCCTCTTCTTCTGGACCATCACGGTCATCGTCTCGCTGAAGTACGTCTCGCTCGTGCTCCGGGCGGACAACAACGGCGAAGGAGGGCTCGTGGCCATGCTTGCCCTGGCGTCCCAGTCCGTGAAGGACAGGCCGAAACTGCGCGCCATCCTCCTGCTCATCGGCATCTTCGGCACCTGCCTCTTCTATGGGGATGGCGTCATCACGCCTGCCATCTCCGTCCTTTCCGCCGTCGAGGGCCTGGAGGTCGTCGCGCCGCGCTTCAAGGACTGGGTCATCCCCCTCACCATAGCGATCCTCTTCGGCCTCTTCGCCGTGCAAAAGCGCGGCACCAGCGGCATCGGCCGCTTCTTCGGCCCCATCACGCTCGTGTGGTTCCTGACACTCGCGGCGCTGGGCATCTGGCAGATCGCCGACCACCCCGAGATCCTCACCGCGCTCAGTCCGCACCACGCGCTGCGGTTCATGCTCGTCAACCCCGGCACAACGTTCATCATCCTGGGCGCGGTGGTCCTGTGCGTCACGGGCGCCGAGGCGCTTTACGCGGACCTGGGGCACTTCGGCAAGACGCCGATCCGCCTCGCCTGGTTTACCGTGGTGATGCCGTCGCTGACCCTCAACTACTTCGGGCAGGGAGCGCTCCTCCTGTCCAACCCCGAGGCGGTGAAGAACCCGTTCTACATGATGGCTCCCGATTGGGCGCTGCTTCCACTGGTGGGGCTGGCCACCGTGGCAACGGTCATTGCTTCGCAGGCCCTCATCACGGGTGCGTTCAGCGTGACCAAGCAGGCCATCCAGCTGGGCTACCTGCCCCGGCTCCAGATTCGCCACACCAGTGTGCGTGAGATCGGGCAAATCTACCTGCCCGCAGTGAACTGGGGGCTCTTCGTCGCCATCGTCATGGCCGTGGTCCTCTTCCGGTCTTCGAGCAATCTGGCGGCGGCCTACGGCATCGCGGTGACGCTCGACATGCTGATCACGACGGTGCTCACCTTCTTCGTCATCCGCTACGGGTGGGGCTACCCCCTCGCGCTCTGCATCGCGGCGACAGGCTTCTTCTTCGTCGTCGACATCGTGTTCCTCAGCTCCAACCTGCTCAAGTTCGTGGACGGCGGCTGGTTCCCGCTGGCGATCGGCGCCGCAATCTTCACACTCATGACCACCTGGAAATCAGGCCGGCAGATCCTGCACGACAAGCTGCGGGAGCAATCCCTGGAGCTCGAGCCGTTCCTGCAGAGCGTATTCGACGCGCCCCCTGCCCGCGTGGAAGGAACAGCCGTCTTCCTCACCGCGGACATCGGCACGGTGCCGAACGCCCTGCTCCACAACCTGAAGCACAACAAGGTCCTCCACGAGCACAACGTTTTCGTGACGGTGCAGGCCCACGAGGTTCCGTGGATCCAGATCGACAAGCGCGCCGAGGTCAAGTCGCTGGGCAACCATTGCTGGCAGATCGTGCTGCACTACGGGTTCAAGAACGACCCGAACGTGCCGAAGGCACTGGGGCGGCTGCGCGAGCTGGGCTGCGACCTCGATCCCATGGCCACCAGCTATTTCCTCTCCCGCGAGGTGGTGGTCCCCACCATCGGCGCGGGCATGGCGCAGTGGCGCGAGAAGCTCTATGCCCAGATGCACCACAACGCGAGTGCGGCTGCGGACTTCCTGATGCTGCCGAACAATGCCGTCGTCGAACTCGGATCCAAGATCGAAATCTGAGAGAACCAGATGGCCATCCAGCCCGGCGACATCGTTGAACCGAGGTGTGGCGGCCCGCCGATGAAGGTGCGGTTCATTGCGAAGAAATTCGCCCTCTGCTCCTGGGTGGACTTGACTCGCGGCAGGCGTCGCGTCGATCTGTTCCGCCTTGACGCTCTGCGGGTCCTGGACAGAGTTCCAGACCAGCCACTACGCGGCGACCGGCCGAGAGATGAGGAACTATAAGAAGGGGCCCTGGTAGCAAAGCAGGGCTGCTCCTGGCCGAAAGCAGACAGTCCCTGTAGACCCAGAGCAGACACACGAGAGTGGCGCCCGACCAGGGCCCCTGTTTCGCTCATCTTGCCCATCGGTCACTCTCTGCGCGATGCCTGCGCCCGGCTCCGATACGATGGCCCCCGCCCCATCACGGCCGCACCCCTTTCCATGCAACTCAAATGGCTCGAAGACCTGCTCGCCCTGCAGGAAGCAGGCAGCATCGCCCGGGCCGCCCAGCGCCGCCACGTCACCCACCCCGCCTTCGGCCGCCGCCTGCGCGCCCTGGAGGCCTGGGCTGGCACGGCATTGATCGAGCGCGACGCGGCCACCCTGCAGTTCACCCCCGCCGGCGAAGCCATGCTCGACGCCGCGCGCGAAGCGATTGCCGCGCTGGCTGCGGTGCGGCAAGGCGCACCGAAGGACGGCGAGGACGAGAGCGTGCACATCGTCACCGGGCGCACCCTCGCCCGCACGCTGATGGCGACGTGGTACGCGCGCACGCAGCCCCTCTTCGGACCGCGCAAGCTGCAGGTGTCGACGATGGCCGTGCAAGACGCCATGGGCGTGCTCGAAGCGGGGAACGCGCAGTTCCTCCTGATCTACTACCACCGCATGCTGGTCACGCGGCTCGACCACCGGCGCTTCACGCACCTGCGCCTGGCCGACGAGATGCTGGTCCCCGTGAGCTGCGCCACGCCGGACGGGCGGCCCATGCATCCGCTGTCGCGGCGCAAGGCGACGCCCCGGATCTCGTACGCCGGCAGCCTGGCGATGGGCCGGCTGGTCCACGACCACCTGGGCAGCCACCCCCGCGCGCCCCTGCTCCACACTGCGCTCGAGGTCGACAGCGCCGATGCGGCACACGAATTCGTGCTGCGCGGCTTCGGCCTGGCTTGGCTGCCGCGCTCGATGGTCGCGGCCGACTGCCGCCAGGGCCGCATGGTCGAGCTCGGCGACAAGAGCCACGCCGTGCCTCTGGAGGTGCGGCTGTACCGCTCGCGTAACCCGCTCGGCCCGCTGGCCGAAGCGCTGTGGCAGGCCACGGTCGACGCCGGCGGCATCTGATCCCTTCCGTGCCGAACCGGCACGGAGAGCGCTCCTTCCGTGCCGAACAGGCACTCCTGCGCTGCAGAGCCCCGGCATCATCGCGCTCGACTGCCACTCCTCCGAATCGAGTCTCGAGAATGTTCAAGCTCCGCAGAGCCCTGCTCGCGCTCGGCGTCCTTTGCGCCTGCGCCCCTTCCGCCTTCGCCCAACCGGACGCCTTTCCCAGCCGCCCGGTCACGATCGTCGTGGGCTACCCGCCCGGCGGTTCGACCGACCTCGTGGCCCGCGTGGTCGCCGAGGAGATGGCCAAGGTGCTCAAGGCCACGCTGGTGATCGAGAACCTGGGCGGCGCCGGCGGCGCGCTCGGCGCCCAGAAGGTGGTGAGCGCCAAACCGGATGGCTACACCCTGCTGGTGGGTGTGAACAACGAGATCGTGATCGCGGAGTCGATCAACAAGAACCTGAAATACAAGGGCGCGCGCGACCTCGAGCCGCTGGCGCTGCTGGCCGCGCAGCCCCTGGTGCTGGTGGCGTCGCCCAAGGCGGAAGTGCGCACCACCGCCGAGTTCGTGGACGCGGTGAAGAAGGCGCCCGGCAAGCACTCGTTCGGCAGCTCCGGCATCGGTACCTCGCTGCACCTGCTGGGCGAGCTGGTCAAGGAGAAGGCCGGGCTCGACCTCCTGCATGTTCCGTACCGCGGCGTCGCCCCGCTCACGTCCGACCTGCTGGGCGGCAACATCCATTTCGGGGTGTTCGTCATGTCCTCTGCGCTGCCGCACATCAAGGCGGGCAAGCTGGTGCCCCTCGGCATCAGCGAAGCCAGGCGCTCCAGCATCACCCCCGAGATCCCGGCGCTGGCCGAGCACCCGGCCATGAAGGGCATCGATCTGAGCAGCTGGTTCATGCTCGCCGGACCGAAAGGCATGCCGAAGGAGGTGATCGCGAAGCTGCGCGCCGCGGCGCAGGAAGCCCTGAAAGCGCCGGCCGTGCGCCAGAAGCTGCAGGATGCGGGTGCCAGCGTTCCCGCGCCGGTGGCGGACCTGCCGAAGTTCATGGTGGAAGAGACCGGGAAGTTCCGCCGCATCGCCGACACCGCGAAGATCGAGCAGTGATGCGCGAACCTGAATTCCGACTGGCGCCGCCGGACCTGGGCCGCTGGCGCCAGGGCAACACCCGCACGGAAGGCGTGTGGCAATTCCAGTCTGCCGAGCCCGGCCCGCGCGTGACGATCACCGCGCTGATCCACGGCAACGAGCTGTGCGGCGCCTGGGCGGTGTCGCAGCTGTTGGCGGTGCTGGAAGGCGGCACGAAGCTGCGCCGCGGCCGGCTCACCCTGGCCCTGTGCAACCTGCGCGCCTTCGAGCGCTTCGATGCGGCCCAGCCGCATGCCTCTCGCTTCGTCGAGGAAGACCTCAACCGGCAGTGGAGCCCGGACCGGCTCGCCAGCGGCAGCAGCCTGGAACGCCGTCGGGCCGCCGAGCTGAAGCCCTGGCTGGAGGACGCGGACTTCCTGCTGGACCTGCACTCGATGCACGAGGAAGGCTCCGCGCTGCTGCTCACGGGCATGCAGCCGCGGCACGTCGACTTCGTGCGCGCACTGGGCGTGGCCGGCACCGTCATCGTCGACCCCGGCCACGCCGAGGGCAGGCGCCTGCGCGACTTCGGCCCGTTCGGCAGCGATGCGGGCGATGCCCGCTCGGTGCTGATCGAGTGCGGCTACCACGGCGACCCCGACAGCCGCCTGGTGGCGCAGGACGCCGTGCACCGCCTGCTGGCGCTCACGGAAGTGATGGACGTGCAGGACCTGCCGCCGCAGTGGCGCCTCGACCGGCCGCCCGCGCAGTGGTCGCTGGAGGTCACCGACGCCATCGTGGCCGAGACCCTGGACTTCCGCTTCGCGTTCACGCCCACCGACCTGCAGGTGATCGAACGCAAGGGCACCGTGATTGGCCACGAACAAGGCCGCGAGATCGTCACGCCGTACGACGACTGCGTGCTCGTGATGCCCTCGCTGCGGCAGCTGCGTCCCGGCGTCACCGTCGTGCGCCTGGCTCGCCGCCGTTCCATGAAGGCCGCGACCGCCTGACGAATCTCCCCAGCTGTTCCCCGAAAGAGACCCGCCCCATGCAACGCAAACTCCTCGCCCTCCTGATCGGTGCCACCCTGTCCTTCCACGCTTCGGCGCAGGACAAGCCCGGCGTGACCATCTACGCCACCGGCGGCACCATCGCCGGCGCTTCCAAGTCCAACACCGACACCACCGGCTACCAGCCCGGCGCACTGGGCGTCGAGGTGCTGATCAACGCGGTTCCCGAGATGAAGGAAGTCGCCACCATCAGCGGCGAGCAGATCGCCAACGTCGGCTCGTTCGACATGAACACCGAGGTGCTGCTGAAGCTGGCCAAGTCGATCAACAGGAAGCTGGCCGAGAACGGCACCGCCGGCGTGGTGATCACGCACGGCACCGACACCACCGAGGAGACGGCTTTCTTCCTCGACCTGACCGTCGCCAGCCCCAAGCCCGTGGTCGTGGTGGGTGCGATGCGCCCGGCCACCGCGATCTCCGCCGACGGCCCGATGAACCTGCTGGAAGCCGTGACGCTGGCGGCCTCGCCCCAGGCCCGCAACCGCGGCGCGATGGTGGTGCTGAACGACCGCATCGCCTCGGGCTTCTACATCACCAAGACCAACTCGCTGATGATCGACACCTTCAAGTCGGCCGAGCAGGGTTACCTGGGTGCCTTCGTGGGCGGCGCGCCGAAGTTCTACTTCGAACCCGCGCGGCCGGTCGGCAAGCCGGCGTTCGACGTCACCCGTCTCGACAAGCTGCCCAAGGTCGCCGTGCTCTACACGCACCAGGAGTCCGACATCGACCTGCTGGACGCGGCCGTCAAGGGCGGCGCCAAGGGCCTCGTGATCGCGGGCGTCGGTAACGGCAACGTGCCCACCGCGGTCAAGGCGAAGATCAAGGAACTGTCCGCCGCCGGCATCCCGGTGGTGATCTCCACGCGCACCGGTTCGGGCTACGTCACGGCCAAGACCGACGGCATCGGCGCCGGCATCTACAACCCGCAGAAGGCGCGTATCCTGCTGCAGCTGGCGCTGGCGCAGGGCGCCGACCTGGCGCGCATCCGCGGCTACTTCGGTTCCTGATCCGAGCGTCCCGGCACGACCCATACCAACAACAGGAGACATCCGTGCAAGTTCGTCCCGCTGGTCTTCCATCCCTCCGCCCTTCGGGCCGCATGACACTGCTCGCCGCCTGCACGGCGCTGGTCGTGGCCGGCTGCGCCAGCACGGTGCCGGTCACTGCGCCGGCGCGCGCGGTGCCCGTCGCCGGCCTGGAGAAGCCCGCCGAGATCCTCATCGACCGCTGGGGCGTGCCGCACATCTACGCAGCCACACTGTACGACGCGTTCATCGCGCAGGGCTACGCCGCGGCGCGCGACCGCCTGTGGCAGATGGACACGTGGCGCAAGCGCGGCCTCGGCGAGATGGCCAGGGACTTCGGGCCGGGCTGGGTGGACAGCGACCGCGCCGCGCGATCGGTGCTGTTCCGCGGCGACATGTACCGCGAGTGGCTGGCCTACGGGTCCGATGCCAAGCGCGTCGCGGAAGCCTTCGTGGCGGGCGTGAACGCCTTCGTCGCCGAGACCGAGGCCGACCCCGCCAAGCTGCCACTAGAGTTCCGCTTGCTGGGCTACAAGCCCTCGCGCTGGGCTGCGGAGGACACGGTGCGCATCCGCCACCATGGCCTGACGCTCAACTTCACGGGTGAGGTCGACCGGGCCGCCGCCTATTGCGCGGGACCGGACGGCATCCGCGCCGACGCGCTGCGGCGCGAGACCTCGCCGACGGTGGTCGCGAAGGTGCCGGAGGGGCTCGATCCCTGCGGGCTGCCGGCGGCCGAACTGAAACGCGCCTACGCGCTGGCCACCGCCGCACCGCGCTTCACGCGCGAGAACACGCCGGTGGCCAGCAGGGTGTCGGTGCTGCCCGCGGATCCCGCGGCCCTGCAGACCGCGGAACAGCCTGACGCCGACACGCTGGCCAGCTACGGCAGCAACAACTGGACGATCGCGCCGAAGCTGACCGCCACCGGCCGCCCGATCCTCGCCAACGATCCACACCGTGCCCATGGCGCGCCGAGCCTGCGCTACATCTCGCACATCTCGGCACCCGGCATGGACGTGATCGGCGCGGGCGAGCCGTTCCTGCCCGGGATCTCGATCGGCCACAACGGCCGCATCGCGTTCGGCCTGACCCGCTTCTACATGGACCAGGAGGACCTGTACACGTACCAGGTGAACCCGGCCAATCCGCGCGAGTACCGCTACCAGGGGCGCTGGGAGCCAATGACGCGCGTGCAGGAAAGCATCGCCGTCAAGGGCGAGGCGCAGCCGCGCGTGGTGGAGAACTGGTACACCCGCCACGGCCCCGTGCTGCACGGCGACGCGAAGTCCGCCTTCGCGCTGCGCGCCGCCTGGCTGGACCTCGGCATGGCGCCCTACTTCGGTTCCATGGACTACATGCGCGCGCAGAACTGGGACCAGTTCCGCGCGGCCATGAACCGATGGGGCGCGCCCGGCGAGAACCAGGTGTACGCGGACAGCACCGGCAACATCGGCTGGATCCCCGGCGGCCTGACGCCGATCCGCCCGAACTGGGATGGGCTGCTGCCCGTGCCGGGTGACGGCCGCTACGAGTGGACCGGCTACCGCAACGGCGATGAGCTGCCGTGGGAGTTCAATCCCGCGCGCGGCTACGTCGTCACGGCCAACGAGAACAACATCCCGCCGCAGCATCCGCTCTACCGCAATGGCGGCGTCGGCTATGAGTGGTCGGACCCGGCGCGCGCGCACCGCCTGCACGGCATCTTCCAGCAGCAGGTCGCGGCCGGCCGGCCGTTCACGCTGGAGGATTCTCAGCGGATGCAGACCGACGTGACGGCGGTTCCGGCGCAGCGCCTGCTCAAGCTGCTGGCGCCGCTGTCCTCGCCGGACGCCGACACCGCGCGCGCGCTGGCGCTGCTGCGTGGCTGGGACGGCCGCATGGCGCCCGACAGCGCGGCCGCGGCCCTGTACGAGGTGTGGTTCATGGAGGCGCTGCGTCCGGCGGTGGTGGGCACCCTGCCAGCGGCCGTGCAACGCGTCGCCGCCACCGAAACCAGCACCGAACGCGTGGTGCAGTTCCTGGAAACGCCGGCGGCCCCGCTGAGCGCGGCCCAGCGCGACGCCCTTCTGCTGGCCAGCCTGGGCAAGGGCTATGCGGCGGCGGCAAAGCGGCTGGGAAGCGACCCGGCCGCATGGCAGTGGGGCAAGCTGCACCGCGCCGTGTTCAACCATCCGCTGGCAGCGGCCGTGGACCCGGCGACGCGCGCGCGCCTGGTGGTGGGTGACTGGCCCCTGGGCGGCTCTCCCTCCACGCCGCTGGCCGCGAGCTACAACCCGGCCAACTACCAGCTGACCGCGGGCGCATCGTTCCGCATGGTTCTCGACGTCGGCCAGTGGGATGCCTCGCGCGTGGTCAACACCCCCGGCCAATCCGGCGATCCGGCCAGTCCGCACTACCGCGATCTCGCTCCCGTGTGGGCCGCGGGCCAATATTTCCCGCTCGTCTACAGTCGCCAGGCAGTCGAGCGCAACGCGACTCAGCGACTCCAGCTGCAGCCCGCGCGCTGAAGAAGAGAGGGCCATCCTGCGGCCTGAGCAACACTCCGGCTGCCGCGCAGGCGGCCAGTGTGGGGCCGCTGAGAACGGGATGCAGATGGCTGCTTCTGGCCGGAAGCAGCCCTCAGGCAGGGCCCGGAGAGCACGAGGGCGTGGCTGCGGCAGGTGCGTAAGATGCCGAGACAACATGAAGAAACTCGCTTGCATTGCCTTTGCCTTGCTTGTGTCGCAGGCGTCCATAGCCCAACTTGCCCCGGAGGAACTCAAGGGATACCAGAACCTGCTGCTCAGCGCCGCCAGGAACCCGCTGAGCGACTGTGCGGACGCTGGCATGGAGAAGCTTTACGTTTACCGCGTGTACCACCTGGGAAAGAAGACCGATGCCGACATTGAGCAGGCGCAGCTTGCGGGCGCGCAGGACGAGTCCTCACGCATCAATGTCCAGCGCGAGCTGAAGGTCTGGACGCAGACGCACCAGCCTCACGTGGTTGCGCAGGTGAAGTTCGACGTGTGCCTGCTGCAGGCGCGCGTCACGACGACCGACACCCAGCGCCGCTTGCACCGGCAGTGCTTCGACAACTCGCTGTTCGCCGTCGACGTGATGCGGGCCAAGGACAACAAGGAGCCGGCCGTGGAGGTCAAGGCCCGCATGGCGCGCGCCAAGCTGGCGCTCTCGCGCGACCAGGCGAACAGCTACATCGACGAGATGTTCGCCGCACCCGGCCGGAAAGAGGAACTCGGCCTGGCGCGGGAGCTGTTCTCGTCGTGCATTGATGCGAACAACGGGCGGTATTGATCGGCGGGCGATGCCCGCGCTCAACGCATGCCGGCAAGCAGCCTGTTCTTGCATGCTTCGAACTCGCCATCCGAGAGTCCGTATGGCTGCTCCTGGCCGAAAGCAGCCACTCAGCACTGCTAGCGGCAAAGTCACCAGCAGAGGACACACTGCCGCTCTATTTCAACTACGCGACCCGAGTCGCCGGGCAACCCGCTCGGTTGGAACCACGCCCATGCGCGAGATCCTCTCAAGTGCCTTCGTCGAGCGTGCAAGCCAACAGCTGCCCTGGTTCGCCGTGGTGCTGCTGGTTTCGGTGGCCATCACGTCCCTGGTTTCCCGCGAACGCCGCCGGCGGCTTGGCCTCACCAGGTTCCTGCTCGGCTACCTGTGCATCGCGGCCGTGCCGCTCTTCGGCGTGATCGTGCTGCGGTCGGCGCTGCGCGAGGGACTGGAACAAGCCGGCCACGGTTGGTGGGCCGCGTTGTGGCTCAGCCTGTTCTCGATGGTGACCTTCATCGTCGTGGCGCAGTGGGTCGTGCGCCGCATGCCGCCGACCCGCGGGTGGCTACGGGGCTATCGTCAGGCCGGTCGCGACATTTGGCGCAACCGGCTGGCACGCTGGTTCGGCATCCGGCCGCGCGATTGATGACGTTCCAAGCACCAACCGGCGAGTTGGCAAGGCGGGCACAGTACCAGCAGCTGCGGTACCGTCGCCGGAACAGCCGTCGTGCGGCTGTGGCTACTCGAACCAGCGGAACCAGTGATCTGCCGAGCAAACTGCAGTCAGTGGTTGGACCGGGAACGCCTGCCACGGCGCGCTCACGGTCGACTCGCTCAACCCTTCGAGCACCCGGTCCGCGATGCCACGCCTCAATCGATGTCGGTAGTCAAGAACCTGCCCCCACGTCGAGCTGCCCGTCAAATGAAGCGGACCGATCGGCGCTGCGACTGATGCCGCATACGGCGGAGGGAAGAGGTTCCGGTACGCGCGCACGTGATAGAGCCATGAGAGCCCTCGCACCTGCCGTACTTCGGGGTGCCGTTGGCGAACATCCGTGAAGAGTGCCTGCAATTCGGCGCGCCGTTCCGAGAGGCTGCTCGCCGCGAGCGGACTCGAACACCTGTGACGCTCTTCTGGCATGAAGTGGAGGCGCAACGTCCCCTGCGCGTCCGGCGCATCGTAGCTGAAGCATCCAAATGGTGATGGGCTTCGGGTAGGGGCGCTGTCATGCGTGTCCATCACGATCCGCAGAACATCGTCGTGATGCGAGCAGGCCTGGACTCCATCCAGGAAAGCCGCCCACCTGTCGTGACCCGAAGGACCGACCATTGCAAAACGCCGACGCAGGTTGGTGCATCTGCCAATAGCTTCGTGAAGCGGAATGCCGATCAATGCCGCATACCGTTCGGCAAAGCGCACCTGCAGGTCGAAGTAGCCTGGATCGACGTGGCCGGTCACCGGCAGATTATCGGCAAGACTGCTTTCGAAAGCAGACGTCAGGCCGCCCGGCACAGGCGTTCGATGGCTCCTGAACGCAGAACCTGCAAGTTTCCGCTCACGCCTGCTGCAGCATCCTCGCCAGTTCCCCCATGTCTGCCGGCTTGACCAGGTAGTGGTTGAAGCCCGCGTCATTGCCGCGAGTTCTGTCGTCCGCACCGCCATAGCCGGTGAGCGCGATGAAGGTCGCAGCACTCCCGTTGGGGTGGGCACGCAAGCGCCGGGCGAGGGTGAAGCCGTCGATGCCGGGCAAGCCGATGTCCAGCACGAAAGCATCGAAGGATGAGAGCTGGACCGCCGCGAGCGCTTGCGCGGGTTCGTGCATCACGCGCGCCGCGTGGCCCAGGCTCTCCAGGAGCATCCCCAGGGTCTCGGCGGCATCCTTGTTGTCGTCGACGACCATGACCCGCAGGGCTTGTGACGCTCGCGGCATCTGGATCACTTCATCGGGGTCGGATGTCGTGGACGTTCCGGCCTTCATCAGCGGAAGCGTGACGGCGAATGTGCTGCCCCGTCCAGGCCCCTGACTCTCGCCGGTGACGCGGCCACCGTGAAGCTCCACCAGGCTCTTCACGAGAGCGAGCCCCAGACCGAGCCCGCCTTGCCCGCGATCGGGCGTGCGCTCGCCCTGCGTGAACAGGTCGAACACATGGGGCAGCAGCTGCGGCTCGATCCCGATGCCGGTGTCGGCCACGCGCACCTCCACGGCTTCGCCGACAGCCAGCGAGACCGAGAGGCCGCCGTTCGGCGCCGTGTATTTCGCGGCGTTGTTGAGCAAGTTCGACACGACCTGAACGAGCCGGGTGCGATCGCCAAGGACGTGCACGTCGCCGGACGGCATGCGCGTCGTCAGCTGGTGCCCGCGCGCCTCGATCAAGGGCCGCACCTGCTCGATCGCACTGCCGAGCACTCCCTTGATCTCCACCGGCCTGCGCTCCAGCTCGACAAGCCCCCGCGTGACCCGCGAGACGTCCAGCAGGTCGTCGACCAGTTCCGTCATGTGACGCACCTGGCGCTCGACGATCGCCGCGGAGCGCGCAACCCTTGCCGGGTCGTCGGACGCCGCCTTCAGGAGCTGCGCCGCGGTGCTGATCGGCGCCAGCGGGTTGCGCAATTCGTGCGCGAGCATCGCCAGGAAGTCGTCCTTGCGCCGGTTGTTGGCAAGCAGCTCGTCCCGCGCCTCCTTCTGCTCGTGGATGTCGGTGCACGTTCCCATCCACCGAACGATGAGGCCTTGCTCGTTGCGCACGGGAAGTGCCCGCCCGAGCACCCACCGGTACTCGCCCGAGCGGTGCCGCAACCGGTATTCGATCTCGTACGGATCGCCCGTCCCGAGGCTGTGCCGCCACACCTCCCAGGCGCGAGGCTGGTCTTCTGGATGGAACATGCCGTTCCAGGCTTCCCCGTCGGTGGAACCCTGCGGCGCGCCGGTGAACTCGTACCACTGCCGGTTGTAGTAGTCGTGGTAGCCATCCGGCAGCGTTGACCACACCATTTGCGGCATGGCATCGGCGATCGTCCTGAACTGCGCCTCGCTCGCGCGCAATGCCCGGTCCGCCAACAGGCGGTCCGTCACGTCTTCGTGGATCAACATGACTTCCACGACGTTGCCATCCGGACCCTTGATGGGCCGTGCCGTGGCTTCGACCCACCGAGCCGACCCCGGCTTGCCCAGTTCTGCAGGGTCGTAGTGGATCGCCGGCAGCCGCACCGGTTCACCCGCGAACGCACGCCGCAAATGAGCGGTCACCCCCTTCACCTCGAGCTGCGGGTCGGTGAGCATGTTGTACTCGGAGAGCACGAATTCGAGGAGAGGGTCCCCTTCGTGCGTGCCCCAGAGGTCCTTCCATGCCTGGTTCACCCGCAAGGTCCGGCCGTCCACGGACAGCAGTTGCACGCTGAAGGGGGCCTGCTCGAAGAGAGTCTGGAATCGCTGATCTGTGTTGAGCTCAGCCGCTGGAGAGGGGGCGGGGATGGTCACCGGGGCATTGTGCCCACCGCCGCCACGAGCCGGCCGGCAGCAGACAATCAAGGGGCTTTGGCCAAAGACAGGTGTGTTATCCCGCAGCAATCGCTGACCGGCAAGACGCTGGACGACTCGATCGAAGGCCGGCTCGACGTGGCGTCCTAGTTCATCGTCGCCGACGTTCATGACGTCGGCTGCACATCAGGACAGCCCCCGCAGGATCACGCCGCAGCCGCCTGCGGTGAGGAAGACGAGCAGCAGGCGCTTGACAGTGGCGGGGGCGATCTTCTTTCGCAGCGACGCGCCGAGCGCCAGCCCGCCCAGGCTGAAGGGAACAGCGCTCGCCGCGGTCAGCACGAGGCCCTCCTGATGGAGCAGCCCGGTGCCGGCAAAGGCCGCCAGCCTGACGATCGCACTGAGGAAGATGACGGTTGCGATCGTCGCCCTGAAAGTCTCGAGGTCGGGCAGGCGGCGCGAGAGGTACATCGTGTAGATCGGGCCGCCGGTTCCGAACAAGGCGCTGAACATCCCCCCGGCGAGCCCGGCGGGCACGACCCAGCCGCTGTGGAGCACGCGCTGGTCGGCTGCCGGCGAGAGAAGGCTGCGGGCCGCCATCGCGATCACGAAGACGCCGAGGCCGATCAGCAGCCATCGCGCGTCGAGCCTTGCCAAGGCCGTGGCCCCTATCCACACGCCGAGCAGCAGGAACGGCGACAGGCGCAGCAGTTCCTTCCGGGAAACGAGCTTGCCGTTCCTCAGTCCCACCAGCGTGGTCGCCAGGAGATCCAGCAGGACGATCAGGGGAACCGCGAACTGCAGCGGCACGACCTGCACCAGCACCGGGACGGCCACCATGGCGGCGCCGAATCCGGTGAGGCCGAAGACCGTATAGGCGACCGTGATGGTCGCCGCGATCGACAGGTACTCGGTGGTGCTCACGTTGGATGGGGGCCGTGGCGTTGGGCGCGAACGTGCGGGGCGCGGCAAGGCTCTTCGCCCTGCGTGCCCTGCGCGGTTCAGGACAGCCCGAGCTTGAGTCCGAGCAGGGCGGCCGCGACGAACACGGCGATGAACAGGGTTTCGACCACCAGCATGAGGACAGGCTGCCACCCGAGTTTCAGCAGGTCTTCGAAGGACGTCTTGACGCCCGCCGCGGCGATGGCGATCACCAGCAGCCACCGGGACGCATCGCTGGCCATCGACACGGCCTGGGTCGGCAGCACGCCGGTGCTCGACACCACCACGAGGGCGATGAACGCCAGCAGGAACCCCGGGACCGGCGGAACCTTCCTGTCCAGGCCGACGGCGGCGGCCCCCGCCCGGCGAAAGGCCAGGCAGATGACCAGGACGACCGGCACCAGCAGGAGCACGCGAAAGAGCTTGACCACCGTGGCCGTGTCGGCCGCCTGCGTGCCGAGCAGCGCTCCGGCGGCCACGACCTGCGCCACGTCGTGGATGGTCGCGCCCAGGAAGATGCCGCTTTGCATCCCGTTCAGGTCGACCGCTTTCAGCACGAACGGGTAGAGCACCATGGCGACGGTCGAGAAGACGGTGACGCCGACGACGTTCAGCAGCGTGATGCGCTCGTTCTCCCGCGTCTGCGGCAGGACCGCGGAAATGGCCATCGCGGCCGAAGCCCCGCAGATGGCCACCGCGCCGCCGGAGAGCACTCCCTCCTCCGGCCGGCGCTTGAGGACGCGGGCGAGCAGCACGCCGCAGCAGATGGTGAGCGTCATCGCCAGCACGACGACTGCGGCGGTCTTCCACCCCAGGTCGGCCACCTGCTCGACCGTGATCCGCGCGCCGAGGAGCGCGACGCCCACCCGCAGCAGGGTGCGCCCGCAGAAGTCCACGCCTGTCTTGATCTGCGGGTTCGCACTGAGGAAGTGGAACGCCAGGCCGATCAGCAGGGCATAGATCAACTGGGGGCCGCCGTAGTGCTCCGACACGAAGGTCGAAGCCAGGGCGATGACGACGCAGACGAGCGTTCCAGGCCACATGCGCATGGCCGAGGTACCCGCCAGGACAACAGCGTTCATCGGAGGTTGCCGGGGCTCGGATGGAGTCGGTGCCAGTGGGCGCCGGGTCAATTGGCGCTGATCTTGCGCTTGGAGACCAGCACCTTCCAGCGCTCCGTCTCGTTGTTGATCTCATCGCCCAGCTTGCCCTTGGGCGACAGCGTGGCGGTCATGCCCTGCTCGGCCAGGTACCGCTTCATGCCCGGCTGCGCCACGGCCTGCCGCACGCTCGCATCGATCCGGTCGGTGAGCGCGGTGGGCGTGCTCGCGGGTGCGACCAGGGCGAACCAGCCGGTGAAGTCATAGTTGGAGAGGCCCGCCTCGGCGACGGTGGGCACCTCCGGCAGCAGCGCGACCCGCTCCTTGCCCGTCACGGCCAGGGCGCGGATCTTGCCGGTCTTGAGCAGCGGCGAGATGGCGTTGATGTTGCCGACCGCCATCTGGACGACGCCTGCCAGCAGGTCGGCGTAGGCCGGGCCCTCGCCCTTGTAGGCGATGTGGGTGATGTCGATGCCTGTGGCGTCCGCGAACGATTCCCCCGCCATGTGCACCTGGCTGCCGTTGCCGGCCGATGCGAAATTCACCTTCGCAGGGTTGGCCTTCGCGTACGCGATCAGCTCCTGCATGTTCCTGGCCGGTAGGTCGGAATTCACGGTGACGACCATCGGTCCGCTCGCCACCTTGGTGATCAGCTCGAAGCTGCGGGTCGAGTACGGCAGCTTCGAGTAGATGTGCGGGTTGACGGTGAACATGCTCCCGGAGGCGAGCAGCAGGGTGTACCCGTCGGAAGGCGACTTGGCGACCACCTCCGCGCCGAGCGCACCGCCTGCCCCCGGACGGTTGTCGACCACGACGGATTGCTTCCAGATCTTGCCGAGTTCATTGGCAAGGGCACGCCCCAGCAGATCCGTCGCGCCGCCGGCGGCGAACGGGATCACGATCTTGACCGGCTTGTCCGGCCACTCCGACGCCGCGGCATTCCTGCCGCTCAAGGCCAGGAGGCCGAGGATGATCGCCAATGAAATCCGGCCGAGCGCACGCTCGGACCGCTCCTGGGCGGTGGGCTGGGGGGCTTCCGGGCGGCGCCGGGCAGCCGGGGCCTGCAGGAAGGCACGCAGTGCCCGCAGGGGGCTCTTCCACCGGGCCCAGCCCAGGTTCGTCTCATGGTTCATTGGTGTCTCCTTCTGGTGAACATCGCTGCAAGCAGGCAGCTGTCTTTGCAATGCAGCGGTCTGCTGCGACTGTAGGGAGCAGGTCCGCTTGGGCGAAACGAATAATTCAGCTCGAACTGACCGGCGCAAGTGGTCACCTCGCTCAATGCACGAAGCTGGAGGCGGCTTCCGAGAGCTGGCGCTCCGGATGCACCACGAGGAACAGCGGCCTTGTCATCGCAGGCAGCTGCGTTGCGAGCTCCACGAGCGTTCGCTGCTCCAGCATCTCCTGCACCAGCAGCCGGGACAGGCAGCTGATGCCCAGGCCGGCCGCCACCGCGCGCTTGATGGCCTCGGAGCTGCCCAGCACCTGGCCGACCTGCAATTCCCCCAGCAGCGGCACCAGGACTGCCTGCACGGCATCCCGGGTGCCCGAGCCCTCCTCGCGCAGGATCCAGCTGGCGCGGCGCAGCGCGTCGATCGGGATGCACGGCTGGGAGGTTCGCTGCAGTGTCGCCAGGGCGTGGTGCGGCGCGGCCACCAGCACGAGTTCGTCATCGCGCCAGTGCGCCAGGTTCAGGCCGGGCAGCCGGCTGGGGCCTTCGATCAGGCCGGCGTCCACGCGCAGTTCGCTGACGGCCCTGGCGACATCCTGCGAGTTGCCGATCTGCACGTCGACGCGCCGGTCCGGATAGCGCTTGCTGTACGCAGCCAGCAGGTCGGGAACGAGGTAGTTCCCGACGGTGGTGCTCGCAGCGAGCTTCAGGTGACCGAGCTGGCTGGATCGGCTGAAGTCCTGCTCGATGCCCCGGGCGCCATCGAGCAGGCGCGCGGCCCGCTCGTGGAGCGCCCGCCCGAGGTCGTTCAGCACGAGTTTCTTGCCCACCCGGTCGAACAGCTGCGCTCCGAGGGTGAGCTCCAGGTCGTTCAAGGCCGCACTCACGGCCGACTGCGACAGCGCAACGTCCGCGCCGGCGGCCGACGTCGAGCCCGCACGTGCGACGGCGGAAAAAAGCTCGAGCTGGCGCAGGGTGATACGCACGTGAAAGGGCTGCGCTCAGGGGCGCGAGCCGTGGGTGCCGCCGGGGGCGCCGGCCTTGCCGCCGTTGGACTTCGCGGACACCGCGCGCAAGGCATCCAGGAGGATCTGCGCGAGATGGGCCCGGGGGTTCTCGCGCGGCACCAGGATGCCCAGCCGGCGGGTGAGCGGTGGAGAGCCGAAAGGAATGGTGCGGATCGACGCCGGGAATTCGCTCTTGAGGTCGCGCGCCGGCACGATCGATGTGCCCAGGCCATTGGCGACCATGGCGATCACGCCTTCCAGGTTGTCGATCTCCATGACGGAGCGCACGGTGATCTTGCGGCGCGTGATCTCCTCGTGGATCAGGTAGCCGACGCGCGCCGAACGGTTGAACCGCACGTAGGGGGTGGACTCCAGCACCTCCTTGTCCGTGCCGCCCTCGGTGGTCCGGTGGGTGATCACGACGAACGGCTCGTCCGCGAACGGCAGGAATTCCAGTTCGCTGCGCATGGACTCGGGCTCGGTGGTGATGGCCACGTCCAGTTGCCGGTGGTACACCGCCTTCTCGAGTTCGTGGGTCAGCCCGGTGGTGAGGTGGATGTCGATGCCATGGCCCTGCTGGCGCATCCGCTTCAAGGCCAGGGGAAGGACGCCGGAGACGCAGGTGTGCACGGATCCGAGCTTGAGAAGGCCGCCCCCGGCATCCTTCTTCAGCGCGGCGCTCATGCTCTCCCAGTGGGCGATCAGCTCGCGTGCCCGGTGGGTGAGCGCCAGCCCGCTGTCGGTCAGCACCGGCGGCCGCCGGCTGCGGTCGAAGATCGTGATGCCCAGCTCCTCTTCCAGCGCCCGCATCTGCATGCTGACCGCCGACAGCGACAGGCCGATGGCGTTTCCGGCCTCGGCGAAGCTGCCGCGATCGGCGATGGCGATGAGGGTGTAGAGGGTCTTGACGTCCATGTCGGTTCTTTTTGCCGGCGCTACAGGTCCAGCAGGCGCCTGGCGTTGCCGCCCATCACCTTGGCCAGGTTCCCGGGCTTGAGCGGCAAGGTCTCGAACCACTCCTTGTAGTCCCGGACCGGGCAGAACGGGAAGGAGCTGGCATAGAGCATGCGATCGGCCAGGAAACTGTCGGCGGCCTTCACGTACTCCTCCCAGCCGGGCATGCGGGAGAAATACATGTCGGGCGAGAGGAACATGTTCGGCCGGCGGAAAGCGATGTGCAGGATCTCGTTGACCCAGGGCCAGCCCCCGTGCGCCACGACCACGTTCAGCTTGGGAAAGTCGGCCAGCACGCGGTCGGTGCGGATCGGGTCCGAGTAGCTCAGGTCCGGCCCGGCGGTGCCGCCGACCATCATGATCACGGGCACCTGCAGGTCCTCGCAATGCCCGTAGATCGGGTAGAGCCGGCGGTCGTCCGCGTACATCGGCACGGGGTACGAACCCGGCTCGATGTTGACCAGCTTGAAACCGCTCTTGACGGCGGCGGTGATGGTGTCGCACGCGCCCTTGCGCGAGGTCGGGTCGATCGACGCGGCGCCGATGAAGCGGCCGGGGTGGTCGGCGACGATGCGCTGGACGTCGGCGTTGGGAACGCTGCCCAGGGTGCCGGCGAGGCGGCCGACCACGACGCCCTTGGCGACGCCGGCCTGGTCCATCTCCTGGAGCAGCAGCTCCATCGACTGCTTCTGGGCGGCGGGCGAGGGCTCGAAGCCCACCGTGCGCGTGAAGCCGTCGCGGCGCTCGCCGGCGGAGTACATCAGGGTGTCGAGGAAGCCGCCCACGGGCGGGCGGAGGCGAAAGTCGATGATCATGCTGTGTTCGTGGAATGTGCCGCGCGGCCTACATCACTTCGTTCTTGCGGTCGGCCGTTTCGCCGTAGCGGTGGAGCGCCGGCGGCTTCAGGCCGGCGTACAGCTGCTCGATGCCGGCGTTGATCTGCTCGCCGTGCAGGGCGAACAGCGAGTTGCCCTCCAGGTCGCTCTCCACGATGAAGGGGCCGAAGTTCTCGACCTCGAACATCCACATGGCCTGGGCGATGCCCAGCTCGTCGAGCCAGTGGGCGGCGCGCACGTGCTTGATGCCGCGGCCCAGCAGCGCGCCGGTGCCGTAGCCCACCGTGGTCAGGTAGACCGCGCCGCGGGGCGCCAGCACCTTCTTGTAGTCCTCGGCCGGCATGCCGCCCTTGCCGATGATGATGCGGGCGCCGCTGCGCTCTATCCATTGCGGCAGCCATTTGGAGAAGCGGAAGCTGGCCGTCGCCGTCACGGCGCCGACGTTGTAGCCGCCCTTGCCATCCTCCGCCGCCGCCGGCGAGCAATGGAAGTTGACGTTGCTGATCTCGGCCAGGTTTTCCACCGGCAACGGCAGGCCCTGGTCCAGCACTTTCTTGTAGACCCCCTCCCGCGCCGTATAGACCACGCCGGTCAGGTAGACGGCGGCGCCGAGTTCCAGCTTCGCGATGTCCTCGCGCGAGGCGGGCACGTTGAGGCGGAACACCTTCATTTCGTCATCAGTGCTGTCTACCATTCGACCGTCTCCCGGCGCATGTAGGGCGTGAACCATTGGGGATCCGTGCGGTACTCGATCTTCCCGCCCGGGTGGATGCGGGCGGTGGCGCGCCGCGAGGAAAGGCAGAAGGTGTGCAGGCTGATCGGCATGCCGCCGGTGTGGGTGTAGCCCACCTCGATGTGGCAGTCCACCACCATCGAGGAGCCGACGAAGCCCATCGCGCCCATGCCGATGGAGTTGCCCAGCTTCTTCAGTTCCAGTTCGAGCTCGGCGATCTTCGGGTCGGGGTTGCGGTTGCCCACGGTGCGCAGGCAGGCGGCCTGCTTGCCCAGCTGCATGCAGGTGTCCTTGGAGCCGCCCAGGCCGATGCCGACCACCGCCGGCTGGCAGGCCAGGCCGCGCTTGCCGAACTGGATCAGCGTGTCCAGCACGAAACGCTTGATGCCGTCGATGCCGTCGCCGGGGAACAGCATGCGGTAGTCGGTGCCGAACAGGCCGCCCTTGTGGACGGTCGTGACGTCGATCCAGTCGGCATCGGGCTCGAACGACCACTCGATCTCGGGCGCGTTGATGCCGACGTTGTTGTTGTGGTCGGTGCGCCAGAGCGGGTGAACGCGGTTGGGACGCAGCGGGATCGCCGTGGTGGCATCGGCGGTCGCCTTGCGCAGCACGTGCTCGATGGCGACGAAGCCGGACTCGACCGCGGCGTTGTTGCCCACTTTCACGTAGTAGCGCGGCACGCCGGTGTCGGCGCACATCGGGCGGCGGTCCTCGGTGGCGGCATCCCAGTTGTCCTGCATCGCGTGGATCACGAAGCGGGCCAGCTTGCCGGTCTCGGTCTTCTGGGCCTCCTTGATCCCCTGCTTGTAGTCCTCGGGGATGTCGATCGCCGCCCGCTTCATGATCTCGAGCGCGGCTTCCTCGACCTTCTGGATCGGAATCTTCGTCATTGCAGTCTTCCTACGCCGCGAGCTTCACGGGCGGTTGGCCGGCTTCGCCGGTGATGAGGGATTGGCCGGGGCGCACGATGTCGAACTTCACCGGGACCATCTCCAGGGCGATGTCGTCGTCGCCGGCGGCGCCGACGCGGGTGTAGCAGCTGGTGTGCAGGTCGCCCGTCTCCGGGAAGTCCTCGCGGAAGTGCGCCCCGCGGCTGTCTTCGCGCGCCAGCGCGGAAACCGTGATGACCTTGGAGATGTCGACCAGGCTCTCGAGGTTGAGCCAGTCGTGCCAGGTCATGTTGAAGCGGCGGTCGCCGTCGGCCACGCCCATCTCGTACAGCGCGAGGCGGTGCGAGGCGACGCTGTCCAGGCCGCGCTCCATCGCCTCGCGGCGGCGCAGGACCCCGACGTCGTCCCACATGGTCTGGGCCAGCGCGTCGCGCAGGTCGTGGATCGCACCGGGGGGGCGCGCGAACGGATACTCGGCGCGGTCGACGCCGCGCATCAACACGTTGCGGTCCGGGTCGCGCCAGCGACCGGACTTCGCGACATGGGCCGCCATGGCGTCGCCGGCGATGCCGCCGAACACCGTCGAATTGGCCACGCCGTTGCCGCCCAGTCGGTTGGCGCCGTGCACGCCGCCGCAGTCTTCCCCGGCCGCGAACAGCCCGGGCGACGCCGTGGAGCCGTCGACCTCGAACTCGACGCCGCCCATCAGGTAATGCGCGGTCGGCACCACTTCCACGCGGCCGCCGGCGAGGTCGAAGCCGCAGTCCTTGCAGCGGTTCACCATGCCCGGGAAGCTCTTGGCGACCTTCTCCGGGCCGAGGTGGCTCATCTGGATGTAGACGCCGCCCATGGGTCCGGTGCGGCCGGCCCGCATCTCGGCGTAGATCCCGCGGCTGACGACGTCGCGGGTGGCCCGTTCTCCGCGCTTGTCGTAGTGGGTCATGAAGCGCTCGCCGCCGCCGTTGAGCAGGTAGCCGCCGGCGCCGCGCAGGCCTTCCTCCAGCACGGTGCCCGTCATGCGGGTGTCCGGGCCGCCCAGCAGGCCGGTGGGGTGGAACTGCACCATCTCCATGTCGCGCAGCTTGAGACCGTAGCGCAGCGCCATCGCCAGGCCGTCACAGGTCTTGTCGCCCGAGGGCGTGTGGTAGCGGTACATGGTCGGGCCGGCGCCGGTGGCCAGCAGCACCGCCTTGGCCTGCACGAAGCGGTAGCCGCCGGTGCGCATGTCGATGAACAGCACGCCGGAGATGCCGGAGCCGTCGGCTGCCGGGACCAGCTCGATCGCGCGGTGCTCCTCCATCTCCTCGACGTCGAGGGCGCGCACCTGCTCCATCAGCCGGTTGATGATCTCGATGCCCGTCAGGTCCGCCTTGTGCACGGTGCGGTCGAAGCTCTGGCCGGCGAAGGCCTTCTGGTGCAGCGTGCCGTCCGGGTTGCGGTCGAAGAAGCAGCCGATCTCGTTTTCCAGCTCGCGTACCCGCTCGATCGCGCCCTCCACCAGCCGCCAGGCCAGGTCCTGCCGGGGCAGCCACTTGCCGCCTTCGATGGTGTCCATGAAGTGCCGCTCCACCGAGTCACCGGCGGAGAGGGCGACGTTGTAGCCGCCCTGGACCATGCGCGTGCAGCCGCTCTTGCCCAGCAGGCCCTTGACCGCCACCGTCACCTGCAGGCCGGGATTGGCCTTGCGGGCGTGCAGCGCGGCGAACAGCCCGGCGCCGCCGCTGCCCAGGATCAGGATGTCGGTCTTGTGGTGCTCGATATGCATTCAGATCACTCCCGCCACGAAGATGGCGCCGATGCCCAGCGACAGCGCGCCGCCCCAGGTGATCCAGGACAGGCGCGCGTCGCGCGTGCTGCTCCAGGGCAGCAGCTCCAGCGCCAGCAGGCGCAGGCCGAAGAACATGTGCAGCGACAGCAGCAGCACGAGTCCCCATTCGCCGAACTTCACGGCGCCCATCTCGGAGAACTTGAGGAAGGCGTCCATCCGCCCGCCCTCCTGCAGCGCCAGCGCCAGCACGTAGAAGTGGACCGGCAGGAACAGGCCCAGCGCCAGGCCGGAGAGGCGGTGGCCGAGGAAGGCCCAGTAGCCCTGGTGGTTGCGCGGGGACTTCACGAGGCCAGCCCTCCGACGGCGGCCACGGCCCGCACACCCATGGCCAGCAGCACCAGCCCGAACACGAGCGCGAGCCAGCCTGCCGCGGGCCGGCCGAGCCGCCCCCATTCGATCAGGATGTTGCGCAGGCCGATCGGCACGTGCACGGCGACGGCCACGACGAACAGGCCGTAGAAAGCGATCCAGCCCCAGCTGCCTTGCGTGCGGGAAAGGATCTCCGCGGCGGTCAGCCCGCCGCGCACGGCATAGAGGATCACGCCCAGGTGCACCAGGACGAACGGGGCCATGACCATGGCGGTCAGGCGCTGCAGGGCGAACAGTCGCGGCTCCATCTCAGCCGCCCTTCAGGAACTGCAGCAGCGCGCTCTTCTTCAGGCCGGCGATGCTGCCCGTGGGGCTGAGGCTCACCGGGCAATGCGTCATGCAGCTGCCCTGGGTATGACAGGAATTGCAGCCGCTGCCCGAGGTGGCCTGGCGCAGCACGCCCTTGGGATCGGCGTGGCGCTCGTCGTTGAACAGCGTCCAGGCGCGGTTGAGGGCCGCGGGGCCGAGGTAGTCCTTGTCCCACGACACCACGTCGCAGGCCGCATAGCAGACGCCGCAGTTGATGCACTCGATCGCGGCGTCGGCCTTCTTGCGCTTGGGGCTGGCCGGCGACACGTTGGCCGGCGGATCGTTGCGGGTGGCCGTGCCGACGAAGGTGCTGCCGGCCTTGCGCCACTTCTGGAAGAACTCGGTCATGTCGACGACCAGGTCCTTGATGCGCGGCATGTTGCGAAGCGGCTCGATCACGATCACGCCGTCTTCCTCGACGCGGCTGACGTGGGTGCGGCACGTCCAGCGCGGCTTGCCGTTGACGGTCATGGCGCAGGAGCCGCAGACACCGACGCGGCAGGCGAAGCGGTAGGACAGCGTGGGCTCCAGCCGGCGCTGCACCTCGGTGACGACGTCCAGGATGGTCTGGTTCTCGCGCCAGGGCACGGAGTACGTGGCGAACTCGCCGCGGCCGGTGCCGCGGGAGATGCGCACGGTCAGCATGCGCTGTTCGGTGGTCGGGCTGGTGTCCATCGGATGGCGTTTCGTCTTGAGGCGACCGGAGTCTAATGATTCATAGAAAATGAATCAAGCGATATTTGATTCATTTTTAGTGAAGATAAAAGCCGCAGTCGGGGCGGCAAGCGCGGCCTTGGCTGCCCCGGCGGGCTTATTTCACGGTGAAGCCCGCGCCAAAGGATTGCTGCAGGAAGGCGACGAACACCTGGACGGCCTTGTGGGCCTGGCTGGAATAGGGGCGGATGGCGTACAGGGAATCGCCGAAGGCCCGGATGGAGCGCCAGCGCGGAAGGACCTCCACCAGCTTGCCCGCCTCGAGCGCGGACTGCGCGCTGAAGTCGGGCATCAGCGCGATCCCCAGCCCGGCGGCGGCGGCGTCGCGCAGGGCCTCGCTGTTGTTGACCGCGAGCGGTCCGGAGATCGGGACGGTGACCGCATCGCCCCCCTGGCTGCCGCCCCTGGCGGCCGCCGCCACGAAAGTCCAGGCCGGCGCTCCTTCCGGGCGCGGGTAGTGCAGGCAGGCGTGCTGGCCGAGGTCGCCCGGCGTTTGCGGCGTGCCCCGTCGGCGCAGGTAGGCACGGCTGGCCACCAGCACCGCGCGGGTCGGTGCCAGCTTCCAGGCCACGTGGGTGTCGGGTGGGGCTGCGGTGTGGCGCACGGCCAGGTCGAAGCCTTCCGGCGCCAGCGAGCGCAGCCGGTCGGACATGTCCAGTTCCAGCCGCACGTCGGGGTAGGCGCGCAGGAATTCCGGCAGCCGGGGCACCAGCTGCTGGCGGGCGAAGGCGACCGGTGCCGTGACGCGCAGCAGCCCGCGCGGCGTGGCCGCCAGGTCGCGGACACCCGCGAAACCGCCGGCGATCCGCGCGAAGGCGTCCCGGGTGTGGTCGACCAGCTGCTCGCCGGCCTCGGTCAGCCGCACGCTGCGAGTCGTGCGCTGCACCAGCGAGACGCCCGTCGCGCGCTCGAGTTCGGCGATGTGCTGGCTCATGGCGGCCTTGCTGACGCCCAGCCGCGCGGCGGCGGCCGTGAAGCTCTTGTGTTCACCCAGGACGACCAGCCAGTGCAGGTGGCTCCAGAGCGATTCGACTTTTCGGGATTCCATCGCCCGATTGTTCACGATGATGAACAAGCAATTCAAGCCGCGTGACTATGCGCCCGCGGCCCGGCTGCCTAGACTCCGCGCCACACGTCGCCGCAGCACCCGCTCCGGCTTCATCCACACGGAGATTTCCATGACCCCTCCCTTCACCGATTCCGCCGAGGTCGCGCACTTCATCGACGGACAACTGCGCACCGGCGCCGGCCAGCGCACCCAGGCCGTCTTCAACCCGGCCACCGGCGCCCAGGCGCGCCAGGTCCGGCTGGCGGCCGAGGAGGACGTGGCAGCTGCCGTCGCCAGCGCCGCCCGCGCCTTTCCGAAGTGGTCCGACACGCCGCCGATCCGCCGCGCGCGCGTGCTGCTCAAGTTCCTGGAGCTGATGAACCAGCACAAGGACGAGCTGGCCGCCATGATCACCGCCGAGCACGGCAAGGTGTTCAGCGACGCCCAGGGCGAGGTGATGCGCGGCATCGATGTCGTCGAGTTCGCCTGTGGCATCCCGCAGCTGCTCAAGGGCGACTACACCGACCAGGTCTCCACCGGCATCGACAACTGGACCCTGCGCCAGCCGCTGGGCGTCGTGGCCGGCATCACCCCCTTCAACTTCCCCTGCATGGTGCCTTGCTGGATGTTCCCCGTGGCCATCGCGGCCGGGAACTGCTTCATCCTCAAGCCCAGCGAGCGCGATCCCTCGGCCTCGCTGATGATGGCCCGGCTGCTGAAGGAAGCCGGCCTGCCCGACGGCGTGTTCAACGTGGTCCAGGGCGACAAGCTCGCCGTGGACGCCTTGCTGGAGCACCCCCAGGTGAAGGCCATCAGCTTCGTGGGTTCCACGCCGATCGCCAGTTACATCTATGAGGTCGGCGCCCGCAACGGCAAGCGCGTGCAGGCGCTGGGCGGCGCGAAGAACCACATGGTCGTGATGCCGGATGCCGACGTCGACCAGGCGGTCGACGCCCTGGTGGGCGCCGGCTATGGCTCCGCCGGCGAACGCTGCATGGCCATCTCGGTTGCCGTCCTTGTCGGCGACATCGCCGACAAGGTCGTTCCCAGGCTGGCCGAGCGCGCCAGGAACCTGGTCGTGAAGAACGGCATGAACCCCGATGCGGAGATGGGACCGATCGTCAGCCGGCAGGCGCTGGAGCGCATCGAAGGCTACATCGGCATCGGCGTCGACGAAGGCGCGGAACTGGTGGTCGACGGCCGGAACTTCAAGGTGCCGGGGCATGAGAACGGCTTCTTCACCGGCGGCACGCTGCTCGACAAGGTCACCCCGGAGATGCGCGTCTACAAGGAAGAGATCTTCGGGCCCGTCCTCGCCTGCGTCCGCGTTCCGGACCTCGCCTCCGCGCTGGAAGTGGTGAACGCGCACGAGTTCGGCAACGGCGTGGCCTGCTTCACCCGCGACGGCAACGTGGCGCGCGAGTTCTCCCGCCGGGTGCAGGTCGGCATGGTCGGGATCAACGTGCCGATCCCGGTGCCGATGGCCTGGCACGGCTTCGGCGGCTGGAAGAAGAGCCTGTTCGGCGACATGCACGCCTACGGCGAGGAAGGTGTGCGCTTCTATACGAAGCAGAAGTCGATCATGCAGCGCTGGCCGGAATCCATCGGCAAGGGCGCCGAGTTCGTGATGCCCACGGCGAAGTGACATGACGGCCTGAGCCTCGGCGTCGGAAATATCGAGATCGAAGCAGGCGTCGAGTCGTATCCCGTCCCAAGCGCGGCGGCATGTCCGGCGCTTGCACCAATCGCTATGCCCTGACGAATTCGCATGCGGGACGTCAAGCCCGCCACATCGGCCACTTTGCCCGTGGGTTATCGTGTTCTACCGAGCGCATCCCCGTCTGCGAGTCCTTGAACAGCGCCGCCACGAAGTCCGAGAAAGCGCGCACTTTCGGTGAAGCGCCGCGGCCTCGGGCGTACATCACGTGCACCGGCGGCGCGTCGCTGGTCCAGTCGGCCAACAGCCACACCAGGTCGCCCGGCGTCGCCAGCAAGGGGTCGGCGTTGTTGCTCGGCAGCCGCGCGATCCCCAGCCCGGCCAGTGCCATCTCGCGCATCGACGACCCCTCGTCGATGCACAGATTGCCTCGCGCCTTGATTTCGCAGTGTTGTTCACCCTTCCGGTAGCTCCAGACGTCCTGGGCGCGCCCATGCGGCAGCACGTGAACCACACAGTTATGTTCCGTCAACTCTTGCGGGGTCTGTGGCGTGCCGTGACGTTCGAGGTAGCTGCGGGCGGCGACGGTACGAAAGCACCGCTCGGCAACCCGGTGCGCAACGAGGTTCGAATCCGGCGGGTCGCCCAGGTACACGGCGACATCGAAGTTCTTGGCTTCCAGGCTCATCGCGCCTGCGACGATGCTGACGTCGAGCTGCAGCTCGGGGTAGCTGCGCAAGAAGGCCGGCAGGTTGGGCACGATATGGGACTTCGCCGGGCTGCTATGCAGCGCGACGCGCAGCCGTCCGCGCGCCACGCCGCGCGAGCCTGCCAGCTCCCGTTCGGCGGCCTGCAGCTCTGCAACGATCGTGCGGCAGCGCGCCTGGAAGCGCGCGCCCTCCTCGGTGAGCGACACGCCGCGCGCCGTGCGTGTCAGCAGGCGCACCCCGAGTGACCGCTCAAGCGCTGCCACCGCCTTGCTTACTGCGGAGGGGGTCAGGCCAAGCACGGCAGCCGCAGCCGCGAAGCTGCGCAGTTCCGCCACCTGTACGAAGACACCGATGCTGCGCAAATGCTCCATTCCGCCGCCCCAAAGACCTCTCGTGACACGAATTATTTTCACGTTCGTTGTTCCGTGCAATAGCTGGCGCTCGGCCAGCGGCGGGGCTACTGTCACGACACTGGTTCACTAATCAAGAGATGTCCGATGAATCGCCTACGCCGTTCGATCCTGATATCCGCCGCACTGGGCATCGCTGCCGCCTTGGGCACCGGCGAGGGCCTCGCCCAGACCTTTCCAGCGAGGCCGATCAAGGTGCTCGCGGGTGTCGCCGCCGGCTCGTCGCCCGACGGCGTGTTGCGCCAGGTTGCGCAGACGTTCGGTGCTGCCGTCGGGCAGCCGGTCGTTGTCGAGAACCGTCCGGGCGCCAACGGCATCCTTGCGCTCGAAGCGCTAAAGAGCAATCCGCCGGACGGCTACACCATCGCCATGGTGGCCTTCTCGCAGATGAGCGTGAATCCCAGCCTGGTTACCGCGATGCCGCACGACCCGCTGCAAGACTTCACCCACATCGGCATCTTCTGGCGTGGCCCGCAGCTGCTTTCGGCCAGTGCCAGCGCGCCGGCGTCATCGCTGAGCGAACTCCTCGCTGCGGCCAGAGCGCGCCCTGGGCTTTTGCGCTATGGAACGGCCGGCAATGGTTCCCCCGGGCACCTCTTCATGGAGCAGCTGAAGCTGGCCGCGGGTGTCGACGTGCAGCACATTCCCTATAAGGGCCCCGCCGCGGTCGTGGCCGGGGTCAGCGGCGAGATCGAGCTTCTGATGGAGGGTGTGTCACCGCAGCTGCCGCAAATTCGTGCCGGCAAGCTCAAGCCGCTGGCCGTTTCGGGCTCGCAACGGCTAGGAGTGTTGCCCGACGTACCGACGTTCGACGAACTTGGCATCAAGGGCATTGGCACGGTCTGGCTTGGTTTCGTAGCACCGCGCGGCACGCCTGCCGCGGTCGTGGCACGGCTCAACCAGGAGCTTCGGCGTGCCGTCGATTCGCCCGAGTTCCGCAGTGCATCGGAGGGTTTCGGAAGGTTGGTCACACCCGGAACACCGGAAGCGATGACAGCGACGATCCGTGACGAAATTCCGCTCTGGCGCGAGGTGGTGCAGCGGGCGCAGATCAAACCCGAGTGACTGCAGCGTTGATCGACGCCTGTCGACGACGCATTGTCATGCGGCCACGCCTGACCCCGATCTGCCGGTCTCGCGCAGTGAGGCCGCCCGATAACTGTGAAGTCATCGCCCTCCTCCGTTCTTCATCTTCCGCTCTCCGCCGTTGCACCGGTCCACTGGCTCGGGTCGTCATCTGCAGCAATGGCCGACGCCCTTGCAGGAGCCATGCATGAACAAGTCGTTGTCAGGACGCCTCCTCCCAAGGCTCCTCGGCCGTGCTTGGCGGGTAGGAGTCGTCGGGATCATATTGACATGGGTAGTGAGTACCCAGTTTCGGCCGCTCTCGCCCCTCGGTTCCGGCGCGGCTGCCGCGGTCCCGGGGCAGTCGCTGGAAGACGGACGACGCCACTTCGACAGCCTCGACCCACTGCGTGTTGATGCTTGGCTCGGAAACCTGCACGCCAGCGCAGAACTGGCGCAGCACCTCGTCGCGCGCTTCGAGGCGTCGGGTCAACAGGAGGACCTGCACGAGGCCTTCCAGTGGATCGCGCGGGGCTGGGACCAATCGGGCTACCCGGGCCCTGCGCTTGTCCAGCACGTTGTCCTGGGACATTGCACACGTGCCGTCTTGCGGTGGCACCCGCTGTGCGTGTCAGGGGAATAGGCATGCACACCGAGCAGGCCATCTGGCTGGTCGGCTGGGCCTACGTGCTGGTCAACACCGGTCGCGTAGCCAGTTACGTGCCGCAGATCTTGGCCGTCTGGCGTTGCCGGGACGGTGCGCGGTCCATCTCGCTGGTGACCTGGAGCTACTGGACCGTCGCCCACCTCACGGCCGTCCTGTACGCGGGCCTGGTGATCGCCGACGCAAAGCTGCTGGCAGTGTCCATCGGCAACCTCGCCAGTTGCGCGATCGTGGTCGCTCTCATCGTGGTGCGCCGCCGCGGAGACGATGTCCTGCAGCATCGCTGCAAGCGTTCCGGAGGCGGCCAACCCGCCACACCGCACAGGTCCGGACGCGGACCTCAAATGTGGCGAGGGGCGGCACGGGCTGGCCAAGAGGCCGGACGGAGCCCGGGCTCGCATCCGCCGGCACCGGCCAGGAGGTCCGCTCTTTGAGTTCATGCGCGGGCGCGTTGGCGCCAGCCGCCACTTACTTCGGCAGCACGACGCTGTCGATCACGTGGATCACGCCATTGTCGGCCACGATGTCGGTCTTGACGACGTTGGCACCGTCCACCTTCACGCCGCCGGACGTGCTCACCGTCAGCGGGCTGCCCTGCACGGTCTTGACCGGGCCGGCCTTGACGTCCTTGGCCAGCACCTTGCCGGGAACGACGTGGTAGGTCAGCACCTGCGTGAGTTTGTCCTTGTCCGCGAGCAGTGCGTCCAGTTGATCCTTGGGCACCTTGGCGAACGCGGCATCGGTCGGCGCGAAAACGGTGAACGGGCCCGGCCCCTTGAGCGTGTCGACCAGCCCCGCCTTCTGTAGCGCCGCGGCCAAGGTCTTGAATTCGCCGGCCGACGTGGCGGTGTCAACGATGTCCTTGGCCTGGACGCTTGCGGCTGCGAGGGCGATGGCGGTGATGAGCAGGTATCTCTTCATGACGTAGTCCTTTGGTGTGAAAGGTGGGTGGGTGGCGGGGAATCAAGGGGCGAGCAGCAATTTGTCTAGGACAAAACTCGGATGAAGGCGAGAATAGGCGGAGTGCCTCAAGCCGTCAACGCTTTGTCTTGGACAAAAATGAAAGAATCTGTTCCGGATCTCACCATCGCGGCCGTTGAACGAGAGGTGGGGCTGTCCAAGGACGTGCTTCGCGTCTGGGAGCGCCGCTACGGTTTTCCCTCCCCATCGCGCGACACGCACGGCGAGCGGCGCTACCCCGGCGAGCAGGTGCAGCGGCTCCGCGTCATCAAGCGCCTTCTCGACCAGGGATTGCGTCCCGGCCGGCTGCTGGGGAGTTCTGCGGAAGAGCTGGCCGTCCTGGCAGCCGACATGCCGCGCGAAGCTCCGGTGACGAGCCTCGAGGACGGGGGTCCTGCCGAGGCGGCCGGGTTGCTGGACTGCGTCCGCTCCCATGACGCGGCGCGGCTCCACCACATGCTGCAGCAGCGACTGACGCAATTCGGCCTGGCTGCTTTTGTCCAGGACACGATCGCGCCCTTGGCGGTAGAGGTCGGAAACGAGTGGGCGCGCGGCGGGCTGCAGGTGTTCGATGAGCACCTGTTCACCGAGGTGGCCACCCGCCTGCTGCGCCACGCCATCCTGGCCGTCCCACCGGGACAAGGGCCGCTCGTGCTGCTCACGACCGTTCCCGAGGAGGCGCATGGCATGGGCTTGCTCATGGCCGAGGCCATGTTGTCCCTGCGCGGGGCGCGCTGCATCAATCTGGGCACGCAGATGCCGCTGATGGACATCGCACGCGCGGCGGACGCCTACCGCGTCGAGGTGGTGGCGCTGTCCTTCTCGGCGGCCTTCACCCCGCGCCGCATCCCTGGGCTGTTGCAGCAGTTGCGAAACGAACTGGGCGCTCACGTCCGGCTGTGGGCGGCCGGGGCGGCCGTGCACCGAGTGGCGGCGATGGATGGCGTGGTCGTGCTGGGATCGATGGAGGACGCCGTGGCTGCGCTCGACGCCTGCGCGCCCGCCACTCAGCGGGGGCCCGTGCAGGCCTGAGGACGTACCGGTTGATCGGGAGCGCGGCGACCGCCCCTGGCCGGAAGCAGCCGTGACAACCCCTTTCTCAAGTGGCCGGCTGTGCTTCGCGCCAGACCCAATCGACCACCGCTTGGGCGGAACGGAATTCGTCGATCGAGCGCGCCGGGATGCGCGGGTGCGCCGCGCGCCACATCGTCGACAAGGTGGCGCCCGGGCCGATCTCCAGCACGCAGCGGACATTGCGCTCCGCCACGCTCTCGAGGCAGCTGTCCCACAGCACGGGGCTCGCGATCTGCGTGCTGAGGCAGCGCGCGAGATCGGCGGGGGCGCGCGCGGCGGAGCCGGTGACGTTGCAGACGAGGGTGGACCGCGGGGCCTGCAGGCGCAGGCTCTCCAGCTGCGCAGCGAACTCCTGCACGGCCGCCTGCATCCACGGCGTGTGCGAGGCGATGCGCACGCCGATGTCGGTGACGCGCCCGCTGCCCGCGGCCGGATCGTCGGCCGCCGCTTCCAACGCGGTGGCGAGCCCGCCCACGATGGCCCGGTCCGGTCCCAGCCGGATCGCGATCGCGAGACCGTGGCGCCCGCACCAGGCCTCGATGGCCGCCATCGGCAGGTCGCGGACGGCCAGCAGACCGGTCGCCAGGCCCTGGACGCTGCGGTCCATCGCCTGCGCGCGCAGGACGGCGAGCGACAAGGCCGTGCGCGGTTCGAACACGCCTGCCGCGGCAAAGGCCGCGAGCTCGCCCACGCTGTAGCCGGCCACCACGCTGGCCGGTGGCAGCAGCGGGGCGAGAACGCTCCAGGCCGCAAGCTCCACGCCCACGAGCAGCGGTTGCGCCACCGCGTTCGAGCGTGCCCACTGCGCATCGGCCAGGCGCTCGCGCCAGTCCGGACCGACGAGGGTTGCAAGCTCGTCGAGCAGCGGGCGTGCCGCCGGCGATTGCTCCAGCCAGGGCAGCATCTGCGCATGCTGCGTGCCCTGCCCCGGGAACAGCAGTGCCAGGCCCACGGCGTCAGTCCGCCGCGGTGACCCGCTGCAGCCAGCAGGCCGCCGCCAGCACGTCGGCCGCACCGCCGGGCGACAGGTTGGCGGCCACGAAGGCGCGGTGGATCGCCAGCGCGTGCGCCTGGGCGTCGGGCCGGTCGCCGCCGCCGCGCTGCAGGAAGTCGCGCGCCGCCTTCTGCGCGAAGCGCAGGCCGGCCAGGCCGCCGCGATGCACGAGGTTGGTGTCGTCCAGCACGGCCATGGCGGCGAACAGCGCCTCGAGCCGGGCGCGATGCGGCGGCAGCCCGCGCGCGAGCGCGCCGCTCAGGCGCGGCCAGACCACCTCGAACAGCAGCGGGAACCCTTCGGCCGCTTCGACGCCGACGCTGCGCAGGCCGTAGGCCCGGGCCGCCCGCGAGCCGTGCGAATCCCGGCTTCGTGACGCTCGCTGCGCCAGCGCCGGGCCCCACAGCGCCAGCAGCGTGTGGCGCAGGCCGTCGGCGCCGACCTCCTCGCCCTGCGACACCCGATGCCCCGCGGCAGCGCACAGCAGCCCCAGCGTGAAGATGGCGCCGCGGTGGGTGTTGACGCCCCCTGTCGCGCGCAGCATCTGCCCCTCCGCGGCGATGCCCTGCGCCTCCAGCGCGGCGAACGGCGCGCCCGCCGCACCCAGCCGGGCCAGCGCAGGGAAGGCGTGGCGCAGCGCGAAGAGGCTGCGCATGAAGGTGCGCGCGTCCATGTCGCGATGGCTGCCGGCGTCCTGGAACGAGACCAGGCCGGGCTTGGGCGCGAGTTCCAGCTCGTCGTACAGGGCGACCACGGCCCGCTGGCCGAGCCGCGCGACGCGAGCCGGGTCGGCCTGCCAGGCCTTGGCGCGGAAGGCGAGCTTCATGCCGCCACCGCCTCGCACCACGGCGGCAGGGCCAGGGCGTGTTCCACGTCCACCGAATCCAGGCGCTTGACCAGCAGGCCCCGGGTGCGGCCGGCGCGCCAGGCCGCGTATTCGCGCCACGCCACGGCGGCACCGCCGGGGAACATCAGCTCGCCGTCGATGCGGGCGCCCAGCGACTGCGAAGCCTGCAGCAGGCCGACGGCCGCATCGGCATCCCGTTCGCTGCCCACCGACAGCCACAGGTCGAGGTCCGAGGCGGGGTGCACATAGTCCAGGCCGGTCAGCAACTGCCAACCGTAGCTGCCGTAGACCCGCGGGCTGGACCCCAGGCGCTCCAGTGCCTTCAGCAGCGCGCGCACCGCGCACCGGCTGTCCTGCGGCAGCAGGGGCACGGCGGCACGGGCCGCCGGGAATTCGTCGTACCAGGCCACCCCCTTGGCATCGAGCTGCAGCGACAGGCGCAGCCGGCCGCAGGACAGCGGCGCCGGCCAGCCCAGCGTGATCCGGCCCGGCCCGCCGCACTGCCGGGTCACCACCAGCGGCAGGCGGCGTTCCGCCCAGGTCCGCAGGGCAAGTTGCGTGTGCGCCCCCAGGACCTCGGCCCAGCCCCGGGTTGTCAGGTACGCCAGCTGGTGCCGCCGCAGGCGCGTCACGGCTGGCCCTCAGGCGGCGTCGAGGACACGTTGCACCGTGGCGGCAGCCAGTTTCCGGCCGCCCCGCGCCACGCCGTCGAGCATGCGCCGGTCTTCGGCCGGCAGTTGCGCCAGCGAACGGCGCAAGGCCTCGGCCAGGTCGCCCCGCCACAGCGACGCCACGCCGCCCATGGCGACGTAGTTCTCCACGCCCGGCGCGAACACGGGGTTGGCCACCGAAAGCTGCTCCAGCAGTTCCTGCGGCAGCTTCGTCACGCGCGCCATTGCCGGCAGTCGCATGACGCGGATCTCGGCCTCGGGCAAGGCATGGCAGGCGTCCGCCAGCAGGCCCGAGGTGATGAAGCCACCGGACAGCGCCTGGTCGTAGACCAGGCCCAGCACCCGGTGGCCGCGACGGCGCGCCAGGTCGACCGTGCACCCCAGGTGCGCCATCGCGCGGTGGATGCCCAGCAACTCGTCGTGCCGGCGCAGCCGCTGCCCCTGGGTGTCGACCAGCAGCAGGAGGGTGCGGCCGGGGCTGCGCTGCACCGTGTCGAGGACCGCACGCGCCTGCCGCAGCGCCATGGCGTAGCCGATGGCCGCATGGTGGGTGGTGCCCAGCACGTCCAGCGGCTCGCCGTCGAACACGGCGCTGCCCCGCAGCAGTTCGTCCTGCTCCACGATGCCGTGGTCGGGCCCGAACAGGGCTTCACAAACGTCCTGCCACTTCATGCCGGCTGCTCCTGCGGGTTGGGGCGCATCGCCCGGATCTGCGGCACCCGCGCATCGGGCACCTGCTCGGCGCCGGTGATGCCGAGCCGGCGCCACAGCGCCAGCGCGTCGACCTCCCCCTGGGCCAGCGCGAGGCGTGCCGCCAGCAACGCGTGTTCCGCTTCCAGCGCTTGCAGCGTCAGCGGGCGGGAGCTGCCCAGCGCCCGGATGGCGGCGGCGCGGAACGCCGCGACGTCGTCCTCCACCAGCTGGTCGCAGTCGCCCAGCAGGTAGCGGTGCTTGCCGCCCGTGGTGCGCCACACCAGGCCGCGGTCGCGCGAGTCGAACTCCTCGACGCCGGACGACGCTTCGATCACCTCCGGCCCCGACATGGCGTGGCGGCCGAGGTCGCTGATCACGATGTGGTCGGCGCACGCGGCCACGATGCCCATGCCGCCGAAGCAGCCGTTGGCGCCGCCGATCAGCACGATGACCGGAATGCCCGCGGCCCGCACGTCGAGCAATGCGCGCATCACTTCGCTCACCGCGATCAGGCCGGCGTTGGCCTCGTGCAGGCGCACGCCGCCGGATTCGGCCAGCAGCAGCACGGCATCGGGCCGGTCCCGCAGCGCGCGCCGCAGGAGGCCGACGAGCTTGGCGCCGTGCACTTCCCCCACGCCGCCGCCCATGAAGGCGCCCTCCTGCGCGGCGACGAACACCTCGCGGCCGTCCAGGCCCGCGCGCCCGACCGCGACGCCATCGTCGAAGGAGGTGGGCACGCCGAGCTGCGCCAGGTGCGGGCTGGTGACCCGCTCGGCCGGCGGCAGCCACTCGTGGAAGCTGCCTTCGTCGAGCAGCCTGGCCAGCCGCTCGCGCGCGCTGCACTCGGCATAGCTGATTCGCCGGGGGTTCATGGCTGTCCTCCGGGCAGCTCCGCGACCGCTTGCGCCAGCCGCAGGCTGACGACCGCGGGCGTGGCGCCCATGTCGTGGATCGAGACCTGCACGCCCGCGAGGTCGTGCCGCTGATGGAAGTCGCGCACCACCGCCTCCCAGATCGCGCCGAAGCCGCGCGCCGAGGTTTCGACGTGGAATCGGCAGGTCGCGCCGGGGCGGGACTCGAGCAGGACCTCGAGATTGCCGGAGCCGACCACGCCGACCAGGATGGGGGCGAACGCGCCGGGCGACCTGGCGCCGGGCAGCTCGTAGTCGAGGGATTCGATGCCGGGGGGCATTGCGGTCATGCCGGTCTCCTACCAGTTGCGAAAGCGCGCCGGCGGCCGGTACAGGCCGCCCGAGGCGTCGACCAGGTCCCGCATGGACCGGGCCGCCAGCAGGTTGCGGGTGGCCAGTCGGGCGTCGACGCCCAGGTCCTCGGGCCGCTGGATCACGCCGCGGTCGCGCAGGTTCTCCACCATGCGGTGGTCGCGCGCCATGCCCACCGGCGTGTAGCCGGCGACGCCGCGAACGGCCTGCTCGCGCTCCTCCTCGTCGCGCACGAGCAGCAGGTTGGCCAGCCCTTCCTCGGTGAGGATGTGCGTCACGTCGTCGCCGTAGATCATCACGGGCGGCAGTTCCATCCCGGCCTGCTCGGCCAGGCGCCACGCATCGAGCCTCTCGACGAAGGCCGGCTGCATGTGCTCGCGGAACGTCTCGACCATCTGCACCACCAGCTTCTGTCCCCGCGGCGCGGCCCCGGCGTGGCCGCTGGCCTGCTGCTTCTGCCGGCCGGCCTTCAGCCAGGCGGGGCTGGCGTGGCGGCGGCCGCGCGCGTCGGCTCCCATGTTGGGCGCGCCGCCGAAGCCGGCGATGCGCCCGAGCGTCGCGGTGGAGCTGTTGGCGGCCAGGTCGACCTGCAGTGTCGAGCCGATGAACAGGTCGCAGGCGTAATGGCCCGCCGCCTGGCAGAACGCGCGATTGCTGCGCATGCTGCCGTCCGGCCCGGTGAAGAACACGTCGCTGCGGGCGCGCAGGTAGTTCTCCATGCCCACCTCGGAGCCGAAGGAATGCACCGATTCCACCCAGCCGGCCTCGATGGCGGGGATCAGCGCCGGATGCGGGTTGAGCGCCCAGTGCCTGCAGATCTTCCCCTTCAGGCCCAGCGACTCGCCGTACGTGGGCAGCAGCAGCTCGATCGCCGCGGTGTCGAAGCCGATGCCGTGGTTCAGGCGCTGCACGCCGTATTCGGCGTAGATGCCCTTGATCGCCATCATGGCCATCAGCACCTGGATCTCGGAGATCTGCGCCGGGTCGCGGGTGAACAGCGGCTCGATGAAGTGCGGACGCGGACTGGGGATCACGAAGTCGACCCAGCCGCCCGGGATGTCGACGCGCGGCACGGTGTCGACCAGCTCGTTGACCTGCGCGATCACGATGCCGCCGCGGAAGGCCGTGGCCTCGACGATGGCAGGCGTGTCCTCCGTGTTCGGGCCGGTGTAGAGGTTGCCGTCCCTGTCGGCGGCCTGGGCGCAGACCAGCGCGACGTTCGGCGTCAGGTCGACAAAGTAGCGCGCGAACAGCTCCAGGTAGGTGTGGATCGCGCCGATCCGGATCTGGCCCGCGGCGACCATGCGCGCCAGCCGGGCGCTCTGCGGGCCGGAGAAGGAAAAATCCAGCCGCGAGGCGATGCCGTTCTCGAACACGTCGAGGTGCTGCGGCAGCGCCAGGACCGACTGCACCAGGTGCAGGTCGTGCACCCGTGCCGGGTCCAGCCTGGCCAGCGCCTCGGCCAGGAAGTCGGCCTGCTTCTGGTTGTTGCCTTCCAGGCAGACGCGGTCGCCGGGCTCGATGGCGGACTCGAGCAGGTCGACCACCAGGTCCGCCGGCACCACCTTGCCGGCGGCGTGGCCCGCCAGGCGCTCGCCGGCGCGCAGCAGCCGGCTCTGGCGGTTGCGCGCGCGGGTGTCCCAGGCGCTGGTGGGCATGGTGCTCGTCAGGGCGTCCATTCAGTCGATCTTGATCTGCGCCGTGCGGGCCACGTCGGCCCAGCGCTTCGTCTCGCCCGCCACGAACTCGCCGAAGGCCGGGCCGTACAGGCTGGGGGCTTCGGCCCCGAGGCCGGCCCAGGTCTTCACCAGGTCCGCGCCCGCGAACGCCTTCTTCATCTCGTCCACCATCCGGTCCACCACCGGCTTGGGCGTGTTCTTGGGCGCCCACAGGCCGTACCAGGTGGACACCTGGTAGTCCGGGACGCCGGCTTCGACGGTGGTGGGGATGTCGGGGAAGCCGGGCGCGCGGCGGGTGCTCGCCACCGCCAGCGCCTTGAGCTTGCCGCCGCGGATGTGGTTGGCCGAGGAGCCCAGGCCATCGAACATCAGGTCGACCTGGCCGCCGATCAGGTCCTGCAGCGCGGGGCCCGCGCCCTTGTACGGCACGTGGCCCATGGTCGTCTTGGTCTGGATCTTGAACAGCTCGCCGGCCAGGTGGTGCGACGTGCCGTTGCCGGCCGAAGCGTAGTTCAGCTTCCCGGCCTGCGCCTGCGCCAGCAGGGCCTTGAGGTCCCGGCCCGGCACGCGTTGCGGGTTGACGATGACCACCTGCGGCACGCTGGCGATCAGGGCCACGGGGACGAAGTCGTTGGCCAGGCTGTAGTCGAGCTTGGGGTAGACGGAGGGGGCGATCGCGTGGTGCACCGCGCCCATGAACCAGGTGTAGCCGTCCGGTGCCGCCCGTGCGGCCAGGGTCGCGCCGATGTTGCCGCCGGCGCCGCCGCGGTTGTCGACGATCACCTGCTGGCCCAGCTGCTTCGTGAGCTGCGCGAACAGCGGACGCGCGAAGGCGTCGGTGCCGCCGCCCGCCGGGAACGGGACCACGACCGTGATCGGCTTGGTCGGCCAGGCCTGCGCCGCGGCCGGCGCCTGAGCCAGGGCGGCGCAGGCCGCGGTGGCGATGATGGTCAGAGCTTTTCGCATCGGCTGTCTCCTCGAAAGGGGTTCGGTGGTCAAATCTTCGGCCAGGCCCCCGGCGAAAGCCATTCGCATTGGGTTGAGGCGCCTTCACCCTGCATTGAGGACAGCTTGGTCAACCTGAACCGCTTCGATCTCGTGACCCTGCGCCTGCTGGTCGCCGTCATCGACGCCGGCAGCCTGACCGCGGGAGCGGACCGGTTCGGCATCTCGCTCGCGGCGGCGAGCAAGCGCATCAGCGAGCTGGAGCAGCACTGCGGCGTCACGCTGCTGCAGCGCAGCCAGCGCGGGGTGACGGCGACGGCGGCGGGCCAGACGGTGCACCGCCACGCCATCGAGGTGATCGCCCGGCTGGAGCAGCTGGCGCAGGCGGTCGACGACCTGCAGTCCGGCGCCGCCGGCCACCTGCGGCTGTGCGCCAACCCTTCGGCCCTGGGCGGCTTCCTGCCCGGCCTGCTGGCGCGGTATGCCGAGCGCTATCCGAGCGTGCGGATCGACCTGGAGGACACGCTCAGCGAGGACGGCGTGCGTGCGGTGCAGAGCGGCGCCGCCGAACTGGCCGTGGTCGGCGACAACGTCCCGCACGAGGGGCTGGAGACCTTCGTCTGCGACGTGGACGAGCTGGTCCTGCTCGCGCCGCAGGGCCACCCGCTGGCCGGGCTGTCGTCGGTGCCGATGGAGCAGGCGCTGTCCTTCGACCTGGTGGCCCTGGCCCGCAGTGCCTCGCTCACGCGCCGGGTGATCTCGGCGGCGGAAGCCGCGGGGAAGACGGTGCGCATCCGCGTCCAGGTGCGCAGCTTCGACTCGATGTGCCGCATGGTGGCGCGCGGTCTCGGCATCGCGATCCTGCCGCGGGCCGCGGCGGCGCTCTATGCGGATGCGCTGGGCTTGTCCGTGGCGCCGCTGGCGGGCGCCGACGTGCAGCGACGGCTGCTGCTGGCGATGCGCCAGCGATCGCAGCTGGCGCCCTCGGCCCTGGCGCTGGTGGAGATGATCGAGGCTGGACGCGGCTCATCCATGTAATGGCTGCTGGACCACCGCTCCTCACTCCACCGTCACCTTCGCATCCCGGATCACCTTTCGCCAGCGGGCAGTCTCGCCCCGGATGAAGCGCGACGCGGCATCGGGTGCGCTGGCCACTGCCGACAGGCCGAGCTCAACGAAGCGGCTGCCGACGTCCGGCTGGCGGATGGCGGCGACCAGCGACTCATTGAGCGCGTTGACGACTTCGGGCGGCGTGCCGGGCGGCGCGACGACCGCGTACCAGGTCACGGCCTGCATCTGCGGCAATCCGATCTCGGCGAAGGTGGGAACGTCGGGCAGCGAACCCGCACGCCTGGCGTCCGCGACGGCCAGGATCCGGACCTTGCCGGCCTTGTGCAGCGCCATGGTCGCGCTGAGGTTGGTGAAGAACACGTCGACCTGGCCCGCCGCCAGGTCCGCCATCGCCGGGGTGTCGCCGCGGTAGGGGACGTGGATCATCTCGGCGCCCGCCGCGGTCTCGAACAGCTTGGCCGTCAGGTGCGAGGTGGTGCCGTTGCCCTGGGACGCGTAGCTCACCTTGCCTGCGTTCGCCTTCGCGTAGGAGACGAATTCCTGGGCCGTGCGGACCGGCAGCTTCGGGCCGGTGACCAGGGCGTTCGGGACCTCGGCGATCACCGTCACCGGCACCCACTTGTCCGGGTCGAACGCCAGCTTGGGATAGAGGCTCTGGTTGACCGAAACAGGCCCCGGTGACGACAGCAGCAGCGTGTGGCCGTCCGCTTCGGACTTGAACACCGAATCGGCACCGACATTGCCGCCGGCGCCGGTGCGGTTCTCGACCAGCACGCCCTGCGGGAAACGGGTCCGCAGCTTGTCGGCCAGCACGCGCGCGAGCACATCGGCTGTTCCGCCAGCCGCGAACGGCACGACGACACGCAGCGGCCTGGTGCCGAGCTCGGCCGCGGCCGCGCCGTTGCAGGCGAGGGACAGCAGCATCGCGCCAAGCGCCGCGCGGCGGCCGATCGATCCGGTTTTCATGGAGCTTTCCTTCAGGGGTCCGACATCGAAAAGGCGCCGGGTGCCCGCAGGTTATCCGACCGCCGGGGAGCAGCCGTCCACCCAGGGACAATGCGTGCATGTCGAACGCCGCCCTGCAGTCGCTGCAGATCCAGCCTTGCGCCACCGACCCCGTGCTGGCGCAGCAGCAGACGCGCTTCAACGCCCTGGTGCGACAGCTCGAGCTTGGGCGTGCTGCACTCGCCGGGTGGAAGGAGCGGATCGACCGCTACCACCAGGCCGTCGAGCCTGTCCGTCGAGAGCTGCATGCGGCCTGGCGGCAATGGGCGTTCGCGCTCGACCACGCCGGCCTGCAGCCTGGGCTGACGCGCGCCGAACGTGCGCAGCTGGACGAGCTGCTGCGGGAAGCGACGACGGCCCTCCTGGAGGTGGAGGACGATGCCGGGCTCGAGGAACTCGCGCGCCGGCATGAGGAAGGTTCGTCTTGCGCGCAGTCGGGCCGGGAAGATGCCGCTGATGAAGCCGGCGATGAAGAACTTCCCGAAGAGGACCCGGCGCAGGACTGGGAGCAACAGGCTGCCCGCGCCTCGGCCCAGCGAGCGGAATGGGCGGCGAAGCGACGCACCGCCAGTGCACGGAAGCGGCGCCAGCAGGCGGCGCAGGAGGTGTCCCGGTCGCTGCGCGACGTGTACCGCCGGCTCGCCAGTGCCCTCCACCCGGACCGCGAGCCGGATGCACGGCAGCGTGGGCGCAAGACGGCGCTCATGCAGCAGGCCAACCAGGCGTACGCGGAAGGGAACCTGCTGGCCCTGCTGGAGTTGCAGTTGCAGGCCGAAGAGGTCGACGCGGCGCACCTGGCCGGCGTGGACCCGCGGCGCCTGCAGCACTACGTCACCGTGCTGCAGGAGCAATTGACGGACCTGCAGTCGGAGACGCGGCGGCTGGAGACCGGATTTCGTGCCGCCGTGGGCGTCGCGCCCGGATGGGGGCTTCAGCCGCGGCGGGCCGATCGGCTCATCTCGTCGGAGGCCCAGAGGTTGCGGGGCGAGTTGCAACTGCTGCAGCGCCAGACCAGGTTGCTGGGGGACCTGGAGGCGACGAAAACCTGGCTGCGGGAGGTCCGCAGCGCCAGGCACTAGGCACCAGGCGCACGGCCACCCCAGCAGCACCGGGGCCTTACGTGCTCGATGCCTGGTAGATGCTGGCGATGGACGCGTCCAGCGTCCGGTTGAACTCCTCCTCGCCCTGCTGCGCCGTGAGCCCCTCGGTCAGCGCCCGCGAAAAGCTCGCGATCACGCCAGGGTTGCGCGCCAGCAGCCTGTTCGCCTCCTCGCGCGAATAGCCCCCGGAGAGCGCGACCACTCGCAGCACTTTCGGATGCGCCACGAGATCCGAATAGAAATCGTCGACGGAGGGGATGGTCAGCTTCAGCATCACCTGCTGCTGCGGCCCGAGCGTGTCCAGGTGCTTGAGCAGGGCCGCCTTGAGCAGCCGCTCCGCGCCCGGCTTGTCCGGCGCATGGATGTCGACCTCCGGCTCCAGGATCGGCATGAGGCCGGCCGCCAGGATCTGCTGGCCGATGTTGAACTGCTGCCTGACCACGTCCTCGATGCCCCGGGCGTCGGCCTGCTTCACGACCGATCGCATCTTGGTCCCGAAGATTCCTTTGCCCTTGGCGCGCGCGAGCAGGGCGTCGAGGTTGGGCATCGCCTTCATCACCTGCACGCCGTTGGCCTCGTCGGCCAGGCCCCTGTCGACCTTCAGGAACGGAACGACCTGCCTGGCGGACCAGAGGTAGTCGGCGCTTGCGCGCCCCTCGATCTCGCGGTCCATGGTCTGTTCGAACAGGATCACGCCCAGGATGCGGTCGCCGGTGAACGCCGGGCTCGTGATGATGCGGGCGCGCATCGCGTGCACCAGGTCGAACATCTGCTGGTCGCCCGCATAGGCCTCGGGCTTGATGCCGTACAGGCTCAGCGCCTTGGGCGTGCTGCCCCCGCTCTGGTCGAGCGCGGCAATGAAGCCCTTGGCGGATCGGACCTTCTCAAGCTGCTGCGGATTCATGGGCGGTCTCCGGAGTGAGTGAAAAGCCGGTCCATTTTGCGCACGAATCCGGTGCCGGTGCGCTGCCGGTTCCATCGATGAGCTCGGGCACCAGCGGGTCCGGGTTTAACCTGCACGCCATGAACATCGCCATCACGGATGCGGACGGCCTGCGCCTGCTGCAATTGGGAGGCACGCCATGGTGCCAGGGGGCGATGCGGCTGGATGCACCGGACCAGCTGGAGCTGGAGTACGCGGTGCACATGTTCGGCTGGCTGCTCTTCCACGACGTCGACCGTCTGGAAGGCAAGCGCCTCGTCACCCTGGGCCTGGGCGCCGGCTCGCTGACGCGCTTCGCGCATCGCGTGCTGGGGATGCCGTCGGTGGCCGTGGAGATCGACGCGGACGTGATCGACGCCTGCCGCACGCACTTCCTGCTGCCGCCGGACGGCGACGGCCTGCGCGTGGTGCACGCGGACGCGCGCGACTTCGTCCGGCAGGCGCGCAACCGCCGCCGCTTCGACGTGCTGCAGGTGGACGCTTACGACGCCTGGGTGGACAGGCCCGTCCTGGACACCGAAGCCTTCCACAGGGACTGCCGCGCCTGCCTGCGCGAGGGCGGCACGGTCGCGGTCAACCTGATCGGCCACGCGCTGGACCTGCAGGCCAGCGTGGCCCGCATCCGCGCCGGCCTGCAGCCAGGCACCGTCTGGCAGTTCCCCCCCGTGGATGGAGGCAATGTGGTCGTCATCGCGCACTGCGGGGACACGCCAGGCGAAGACGTGCTGGCCGCACGCGCCGCGACGATCGAGCGGCGCTGGGGGCTGGCGGCGTCGGAATGGCTGGCCATGGCCCGGCGGTCGCCGGGCGCCCTTCAGGCAAACGGGTAACGGCGCCGGGTCCCCTCCGCCCGGATCGGGCTGCTAGCCGCCGCTGCCCTGCGGACCGTCGCCCTGCTTCGCCGCCGCGGCGCGCAGCTTGTCCTTCTTGCTCGGCCGCTTGCCCTTGATGCCGCCGGCGCCTGCGTCCGCCCGCTCGGGCGGCTCCACCTGCACGGGCTCGAAGCCGGCGACCTGCTCGCGCGCCAGGCGCACCTCCTGGCGCTTCTCGATCAGGCGCATGTGCGCCTCGGTGGCGGCGCTGACGAAGCTGACCGCGATGCCGTTCGCGCCCGCGCGTGCCGTGCGGCCGATGCGGTGCACGTAGTCGTCGGGGGAGCGCGGCAGGTCGTAGTTGACCACCACGGAAAGCCCGGGCACGTCGATGCCGCGGGCGGCCAGGTCGGTCGTCACGAGCACGTCCACGGCGCCTTCGCGCAGGTCCTGCAGTACGCGCGTGCGCAGCGACTGGCTCATCTCGCCGTGGAACGCCGCCGCCGGGACGCCCCGGCTGGCCAGCTTGTGCGCGACGTGCTCGGTGGCGTAGCGGGTCGCGACGAACACCAGCACGCGGCGCCAGGCGCCCTGCAGCACGAGGTGGCGCAACAGCTCGGCCCGGCGGGAGGCGTCGACCGCGATCGTCCTCTGTTCGATCTCCGGTACGGCCTCGACCTGCGAAGCGGCCGCCACGCGCACCGCGTCGTGCAGCAGGGTGTCGGCCAGGGCCTGCACGTCCGGCGGGAACGTCGCGGAAAACAGCAGGTTCTGGCGCTGCGCCGGCAGCGCGGCCAGCACGCGTTCGCGCTCGGCGGCGAAGCCCAGGTCCAGCAGGCGATCGGCCTCGTCGAGCACCAGCGCCTGGACGCCGTCCAGGCGCACCGCATTGCGATCGAGAAGGTCGAGCAGGCGCCCCGGCGTCGCGACGACGATGTCGGCGCCGCCGCGCAGCCGCAACATCTGCACGTTCACCGACACGCCGCCGTGGACCACCGCGATCTTCAGGGGCCGCGCCGGGGAACCGCCCAGGCGCAGGAACACCTCGCCGACCTGCGCCGCCAGTTCGCGCGTGGGCACCAGCACGAGCACGCGCACGCGCCGGAACCCCTGGCCCCGGGCCAGGAACCGCTGCAGCAGCGGCAGCGCGAAGGCCGCGGTCTTGCCCGAGCCGGTGGGCGCCAGGCCGAGCAGGTCCTGCCCGCGCAGCAGCGGCGGGATGGCCTCCACCTGGATCGGCGAAGGCGTGGTGAAGCCCGCCTGCGCGCACACCTGCGCGAGCGCTGGGGACAGACCCAGGGACGCAAACGTCGGGGCGCTCATGGTGAACGGTGCAGCGAGGGGCCGGCCAAGGGAGTCCTTCACGGAGGCGGTGAATTGCGCATTGTCATGGCTGAGTCTCGCTGTCCCTGGCCCCGCGAGCGGCACCTACAACGGTCCTGCGTCTTCGTCGCACGCGGGATCGCACTCTTCATGTCACTGGAACCGACTTGTCCGTTCAGGATTCCTGGAACATCCGCAAGTCGAGCGGCCACTCGTTGCCCAGCCAGTAGGCGTGGTCGGTGTGGTCCTTGAGTTCGTCTCCGCTCAGCCCGTGAACGAACACGTCGAGGCCGCCGCGGTGTTCGTCGAGCCAGGGCACCACGCGATCGAACTCGGCCGCCGAGAAGGCAAGCTGGCAACTCCACCGCGGATGCGGCCCCACCAGCTTCTCGTGCACGCGGCCCACCGCCACCTTGAACAGGCGGCCAGCCTCTTCGCACAGGGCACGCGCCTGCCCGACCGTGCCGGCGTCGAAGTACACATGCGCGTGGTAGGCCGGGTGGAGGTTGACGGGGCGGCGCGGCATGCACGCGATTGTGGCCCGTCGATCCTCCTGCTGTTGCAAGTGCAAACACGACAGGACCTGCGCCATGACAAAGTCGGCTTATGGATGAGACAGCCGTTTACCTGGGACTGGGCGCCGGTGGCGCCCTGGTCGCGACCGTTTTCCTCATGACGCTCAAGGACCTGTGGGTGCATGACGTGCTGCCGCTGTTGCGGCATTGGAGGTATCGAGGAGTAAACATTTCCGGCGGTTGGACGGGATTGGGCAATGCATCGGCCCCGACCGCGGGCGAATGGACCGAGATCGGCCTGAGCCTCGAGCAGCAGGCGAGCGACCTGCGCGGGCTGCTCTGGATCCGGCACTGCTCCGGCGACCACAGCACGAAGCTGCAGGTGCCCCTGGAAGGCAGGATCTCGGACGGGTATGTCACGCTGGGACCGACGCCCGGCCGTGACGCGCCCGTGCTGCTGGCGACCGCACTGCTGGAAATCCAGGACGGCGGTTCGTCCCTGAACGGCCGGCTCGTCTACCGCGACGCCGGTACGCACGCCATCCACGGCATCCACATGTCCGTGCATCGAACGGCCTCCATGGCCTTGCCATGGATGCGCCCCCTGGCGGCGATTCCCGCGACCCCGGAATCCACTCCGGCGTAGTCGCGGGACGCGGGACAAGGCGCCGGCATCCGGTCAGGCGAACGTGACCTGGACTTTTCCGAGTCCGGAGAACTCCATCGCCGCTTCATCGCCCGCGTCGAGCCAGAGGGTCTTGACGAGGCTGCCGGTCATCACGATCTCGCCGGCACGCAACCCGGCGCCCTGGCTCGCCAGATGGTTGGCCAGCCAGGCCAATGCATTGTGCGGATGGCCGAGCACATCGGCCGCGGTCCCCCGGCCCACCTCCTGGCCATTGACCAGGGCCCGGCCTTCCACATGGACAAGGTCCGCGACCGCGGATCGGGCCACCGGTTTTCCGAGAACGATGCCGGCGGCGAAGAAATCGTCGGCGATCAGCGTCGGCGCGCCCAGCGTCTCCCACTTCGCGTAGCGGTCGTCCACGATCTCGATCGCCGGCAGGTAGCACTCGATGCTGTCCGCCACCGAATCCGGGGTGAAGGGGGCGCCACCGGGACCGAGATCCTTTCCAAGACGGACCGCGATCTCGCACTCGACACCCACGCGAACGAAGTCCTTGGCGTTCAGCACCACCCCACTCTGATGCACTCCGCGTGCATGGACGCCACCTGCGCACGGGTGGGGGATGGCAAGGTACTTCTGCATGACCTCGCTGGTACAGCCGATCTTGTAGCCGACCCTCGGACCCAGTTCGGTGGCCAGGAGCCGGTGAACTTCGGACTGGGCCCGGTAGCCGTCCTCGATGCTCTTCGGAACGATCGGTTGCGGCAGGGCCGGCAGCGGCGCCAGGCTTTTCCGTGCTGCCGCGATGGTGTGCGCTGCCTGCCGCAAGTCTTCTGGAGTGGAATGCTGATCCGTCATGTCGGTCTTCCTCGAGGAATGTGGTTTCTGCTGGAGACGCCGCAGCCGCTTCAACCCTGGCCCAGGCGCCCCCATTCCGGCAGGCAATGCCGCGCCAGGGCCGTCACCCAGAAGGGCTCCGAAGGGTCGAAGGCCAAACCCCACTGCCGGCTGATCACGAAGCCTGCGCGCTCGAAGGCCTCGGGGTCGTTCGCGCGGATGAAAACGGCGAGGCTGGCGAAGGGGATGGCGACGTTGCCGATGCTCACCACCTCGGCCTGCAGCGTGATCTCCTCCAGGCGCCCGCAGTCCTGGAAGCGAAACACCACGTCGCCGTAGTCCATCTCATGGAGGCCTACGCCGTTGCGCAGCGCGCGCCAGGGTTCACCGCGCCTGCGCAGCAGCTCCTGGCTGGACAGTGAAAACGGAATGTCGTCGACCTGCACGTAAGGATCGAGCTTCATCCGGCCGGATGCTAACCAACGGGAGTCGACGGCGCCAAAAACTCAGGCCCGGCGGTAATCCAGCAGCCGGGTCTTCCAGTAACGCTCATGGATGTTGTTCAGGCGAACGGTGCCGCCGGTGCTTGGCGCGTGCACGAAGCGCGACTCGCCCGCGTGGATGGCCGCGTGCGACGGTGAACCGTCGCTGCCGAAGATCACCAGATCCCCTGCGCGCAAGTCACCGGCGCCCACGGACTGGCCCCAGCGGCTGATCTGCGCGACCGTTCGCGGCGGCGAGATCCCGGCCGATCGCCAGTACACGTAGCCGATCAGGCCGCTGCAATCGAACCCGCCCTCCGGCGTGTTGCCGCCATACCGGTACGGGGTCCCCACCAGGCCCAGGGCCAGGAACGCGGCTTCGGCGGCCTCGGGGTCGGACATCGGGGAGGGCCGGGGAAAGGTGGCGCCCTGGCGGCCCTCGTTCGCCGTGGTGCCGCAGCCGGCCAGGCTGGCCAGGGCAAGCCAGCCCGCGCCGGCGACGAGTCCCCGCCTTCTGGCATCCATCCCGCCGCCCTAGTCCAGCTGAAGCTTGCGGTCGCGGATCAGGCGGGCCCATTTCTCGTTGTCGGCCTTCACGAAGTTGGCGAACTCCACCGGGCCCTGGAAGTGGGCCTCCGAGCCCGAAGCAGCGAATTTCGACCTGAGCTCCGGCTGCGCGAGAACCCGGTTCAACTCCGTGGCCAGCTTCTCGACCACCTCCCGCGGCAGGCCCGCGGGTCCCACGAGCCCCTGGAATCCGGTGGACTCCATCGCCACGAGTCCCAACTCGCGCACGGTGGGCACATCCGGCAGCTGCGGGTCCCGCTTCGCCCCGGTGACCGCCAGGGCCTTCAGCTTGCCGCCCTTGATCTGCGGGAGCAGCACCGTGCCCGCGTCGATCAACAGATGCGTCTGTCCGCCGATGAGGTCCTGCACGGCAGGAGCGCTGCCCTTGTACGGCACGTGCGTCATGTCCAGGCCGGTCGCCTGGTTCATCAGCTCGCCATTGAGGTGCGTGGAGGTGCCCGCACCGCCGGAGGCGTAATTGACCTTGCCGGCATTCGCCTTGGCCCAGGCGACGAATTCACGCATGTCCCTGGCGGGGTGGTCCGGCCGTGTCACCGCGACATAGCTGCCCTGGCTGATCTGTCCGATGTAGGTGAACTGGCGGACCGGATCGTATGGAAGCCTGGACTGCAGGTAGGGGGCGATGGCGAAAGGCCCGGTGTTGGCCAGCAGCAGCGTGTAGCCGTCGGGCACCGCGCGGGTGAGTTCGCCTGCGGCCAGCATCCCGCCCGCGCCCGGCTTGTAGTCGATGACCACCTGTTGCTTCAGCGCTTCCTGCAGCGGTTGCTGGAGGGTCCGCGCAGTGAAGTCGACACCGCCGCCCGGCGGGTAGCCGACGATGAGGCGGATCGGCTTGGTGGGATAGGACTGGGCAAGGCTGGCGACGCAGGCGACGCCGAGCAAGAGTGCGATGACGTTCTTCTTCATGACGACGTGGGCTCCTGGGCGGGTCGCCCATGCTAACGGAACGCTGGCGGCTCAAACCTGCAGCAGGGGCTGGCCCGCGGTGCAGGCGTCGAGAGCGTCGAGAAGGTCCTCGATGGCGTAGGGCTTGCGCAGCACCTTGCAGACGCCCCCGGCGGGGCGGGCGGAGTAGCCGGTCGCCACCAGAGCCGGCAGCCCGGGGCGGTTCTCCCTGCACCACGCGACCAGTTCCAGGCCCGTCATCGAGCCCGGCATCATCACGTCGGTGAACAGCACGTCGACGCACTGCCCCTGTTCGAGCAGGGCCCGCGCCTCGTCGGCTGTCCGGCACAGGACCACGGAATGGGAGGCGTGTTCCAGCGCGGCCACGACGACCGAAGCGACGAGGACGTCGTCCTCCACCATCAGCACGCGCAGCACCTTGTCGCTGCGCCGCGCGTGCTGCACGGCGGTCGGGGGCGCGACGGCCTCCAGCGCGGCCACCGGCAGGAAAAGGGACACGCACGTCCCTGCCCCCGGCGTGCTGGCGATGCGGACGTCGCCCCGCGATTGCCGCGCGAACGCCTGAACCTGCGGCAGTCCCAGGCCCGTCCCGGCGCCGACGGGTTTGGTCGTGAAATAGGGTTCGAACACGCGCGCCAGGGTGGCTGCATCCATGCCCGGGCCGTCGTCTTCCACGTCGATCCGCAGCAACCGGGGGGCATCGGGAACGGCAGGATCTCCGTCCACGACCGACGCGCGCAGCGTCACCGTGCCGCCGCGGTCGCGCATCGCATCCCGGGCGTTGAAGACCAGGTTGAGCAGGGCAAGTTCGAGCTGGATCGGGTCCGCCATCAGCGCCGGAAGACCCGGATCCAGTTGCGCCACGAGCCGGACGCGCTCGCCCAACGCCTTGTCGGTCAGGTCCTGGCTGCGCAGCAGCAGGTCGGCCAGGTTGATGGGCTGCGGACGCAACTGCTGCGTGCGGCCGAAGGCGAGCATCTGCCGGATCTGGTCGGCTGCGCGTCCGGAAGCAGCCAGCGCGGCCTGGAGCGGCCGGGTGTGCCTGCCTTCGGGAACGGAGCGGGACACCACCTGCAGGCCCATCGAGATGGTCTGCAGCAGATTGTTGAAGTCATGAGCGATCGCTCCGGTCAGGCGCCCGATCGCCTCGTGCTTGCGGGCCTCGAACAGGCTGGCCTCCGCTTTCCTGGCCTCTTCGGAGGCTTCCCGGACACGTGCCTCGAGCACGCGTCCCGATTCGTGCGCGCGTTGACCGGCGTGATGCAGCACCTCGCCCACCCGGTCGATCTCGGACAGGCCGGTGGCCAGGGGCGCGGGGACCCGCTGGTCCAGCAGCGCCCCGGCAGCCTGCTCCAGCAACTTCACCGGCTGGCTGATGCGGCGAGCCGCGACGATGGCCAGGCCCAGCCCGATGAAGAGCAGGACCGCGGACGAAGCCACCGCACGCAGCGCAAGCTCCGACGCGGCGTTGGTCAGCGCCTGCTCGGGAAGCGCGACGACGACCGCCCATCCGTACCGCCCGGGCGGCGACAGGTACGTGAGGCTCGCCACCCGGTCCAGCGTCTGCGTCGAAAGGAAGCCCGAGCCGCCCCGCACCGCCATCTCCAGCAGCGCCGGATAGCTCGCGCGCTGCCCGATCCAGCGCTCCGGATCGCGGCTGCGCCCCATCACGCGCTGCTGCGAATCGATCACCGAAGTCACCGTGGCGGCACGCGGCCGCTGTTGCTGGATCAGCTGCTGCACGCGCGCCGGCGGGAAAGGCACGCCCACGTTGAACTGCGGCGGGGTCCGCCCGCTCTCGGGGACCAGCACGGCCATCAACGGCGCCGGCGTCAGCGGGCCGTGGGGCACGAACGAGATGCCCATCCCGGAGGTCACGAACAGCGCGCCAGGGTGTCGCGCAACGACGGCGGCGACCGGCGCACCGGTGTTGAAGTACTGTCGCTCGCGGTCGAGTAGCACCACCCTCTCGTCGGACTCCTTGACCGCCGCGCGCGCTGCGCGCTCGAAGGTCGCCAGATCACGCGCCTCGAGCGAAGGGAGCGCGGCCATCGCCCGCGCGAGCGTCAGGCGGCGTTCGATCTCGGTGTCGATGCCGAAGCGCAGCGCCATGGCCTGCTGCTGCATCTCCTCCAGCATGCTTTGCTTCTGGCTGCTGTAGCCGCTATACGCTTGCAGCCCGAGACCCGCGACAGCGGGAATCCACAATGCCAGGACCAGCAGGAACAGTCGTCCGCGAATGCTGGTCTGGGGCATGGAAAAAGCCATTCCCGAGTCTAGCCCGGCCGGTCTGCGCACATGCGGTTCACACGGGAGAAGCACACCCCCGACGACTCGTGTGTCGGCCCTCGATCAAGCCTTCCCCAAGACGTCGCCGGCACGCGCGCCAGCTCTGCGGACCGCCCCCCTGCCCGCAGGCTAAAGTGCGGCCATGAGCCGACCGCTAGCCCTGCAGCGCGCGCAGGAAGTCCTGGATTCGGGCGCGCTGGCCGCCACGCTGGCGCGGCGCGTGCGCTACGCCTCCGAGAGCGAGGAGCCGCAGGCCGCCCCGGTGCTGCGCGCCTACCTCGAGGAGGAGATGGCCGCTTCGCTGGCGCCGCTCGGGTTCCATTGCCGCCTGCACGAGAACCCGGCCGCCGCCGGGCTGCCCTTCCTGGTGGCCGAGCGCATCGAGTCCGCGGGGCTGCCCACGGTGCTCATGTACGCGCACGGCGACGTGGTGCGCGGCCAGGCGCCGCAGTGGCGAGAGGGCCTCGCGCCGTGGGAGCTGCGCATCGAGGGCGAGCGCTGGTACGGGCGCGGCACGGCCGACAACAAGGGCCAGCACACCATCAACCTGGCCGCGCTCGAGCAGGTGATCGTGGCGCGCCAGGGCCGGCTGGGCTTCAACGTGAAACTGCTGGTGGAGACCGGCGAGGAAGCCGGCTCGCCGGGCCTGGCCGAGTTCTGCGCCCGCGAGCGGCAGGCGCTGGCTGCCGACCTGTTCCTGGCCAGCGACGGCCCGCGCCTGCACGCGCAGCGGCCCACGCTCTTCCTGGGCTCGCGCGGCGCGCTCAACTTCGAGCTGCGCCTGCAATGCCGCGAGCGCGCCTACCACTCGGGCAACTGGGGCGGCCTGCTGGCCAACCCCGGCATCGTGCTGGCGCATGCGGTGGCGTCGCTGGTCGACGCACGCGGCCGCCTGCTCGTGGACGCGCTGCGTCCGCGCGAAGTGCCGGCCGCGGTGCGCCGGGCGCTGGCCGACATCGAGGTCGGCGGCGGCGGGGACGATCCGGCCATCGACGCCGACTGGGGCGAACCGGGGCTGACGCCGTCCGAGCGCGTGATCGGCTGGAACAGCCTGGAGGTCCTGGCCATGGTGGCGGGCAACCCGGCCCAGCCGGTGGGCGCCATCCCGCCGGGCGCGCGGGTGTTCTGCCAGTTGCGCTTCGTCGTCGGCACCGAACTCGATGCCATCGTGCCCGCGCTGCGCGCGCACCTGGACGCGCATGGCTTCCAGGCGGTGCAGATCCATCCCGGCGCCAGCGGCGCGGCCACCCGGCTCGACCCGCAGGACCCGTGGGTGCACTGGGCGCTCGACTCCATGGAGCGCAGCACCGGCAAGCGCCCGGCGCTGCTGCCCAACCTGGGCGGCTCGCTGCCCAACGACATCTTCGCCAACACGCTGGGCCTGCCCACGCTGTGGGTGCCGCACTCCTATCCCGCGTGCGCGCAGCACGCGCCCAACGAGCACCTGCTGGCGCCCGTGGCCCGCGAGGGCCTCGCCATCATGGCCGGCCTGTTCTGGGACCTGGGCGACAGCGCGGCCGCCGTGCGTGCGGCGCGCGCCGCGTGAACCGATTCACTTTCCTTCCCGACCGATGAAACCGCTTCGCTCCCTGCTGGCCCTGGCCGCCACGTGCCTGGCCTTGGCCGCCCCCGCTTTCGCGCAGGAGTGGCCCACGCGCCCTGTCACCCTGGTGGTGCCGTTCCCGCCCGGCGGCGGCACCGACATCGTCGCCCGCCTGGTCGCCAACCGGCTCTCGCCGCGGCTGGGCCAGCCCGTGGTCATCGACAACCGGCCCGGGGCGGCCACCGCCATCGGTGCGGCCGCCGTGGCGCGGGCCGCGCCCGATGGGCACACGCTGCTGCTCTCGGGCTCCTCCACCTATTCGATCCTGCCCGCGCTCAAGCCCGGGCTGCCCTATGACCCGATCGACAGCTTCTCCCACGTGGCCGTGGTGGCCAGGGCGCCGCTGGTGCTGGTGACCGGCCCCTCGACGCAGATCACGTCGGTGGCCGACCTGCTGCAGCGCGCGCGGGCCGATGCCAACGGCCTGATGTACGCCACCTTCGGCAGCGGTTCCGGCCCGCACCTGGCGGGCGCGATGCTGGCCGAGACGGCCCAGGCCCGGATGACGGCCGTGCCGTACAAGGGCAGCGCACCGGCGCTGACGGCGCTGATCTCCGGCGAGGTGCCGATCGGCTTCGACACCGTCGCCGCCGCGGCGCCGCAGATCCGGGCGGGCAAGCTGCGCGCACTGGCCGTCACCGGCGAGCAGCGGGCCGCGCTGCTGCCCGACGTGCCGACCTATGTCGAGGCGAAGATCCCGAAGGCGTCCTTGGTGAGCTGGTATGCGCTGGCGGCGCCGGCGCGCACGCCGGAGCCGGTGCTGGCCCGACTGAACCGCGAGCTGTCCGCGGTGATGGCCGAGCCCGAGGTGCGCAAGACGCTGGAGGGCGCGGGCCTGGAGCCGGTGCTGCTCGGCCCGCAGGCCTTCCGCCGCCTGATCCGCGACGAGGTCGACGCCTTCAAGGCCATCGCGCGCAGGGCGCAGATCAGCATCGAGTGAGCGCCGGGCATGGCGGCCGGCCCGGCCTCCTGCCCGCGACCAATGACAAGTTGATACCCGCTGCTGAGAGCCGCGCTCCGATGTCCGCGAAGACAATGCATTAGCGCCTTTCGAAGGCCGTATCGGCAGCGCCATCGGCGCTCGCCTTCTCCCACCTGGGTGTTCTTCCTCCGGCTGTTTCTGGCAGCCGGACCGGCACCGCTCGTCTTTTCCTTTTTCCTTTGGAGGAAGTCCGCGATGAACCCGTCGAATCCAGAAATCCACGACAGCCCAACCGGCATGCCCGCCGTGCTCGAAAGAACCGCGACCGCGGACGCCGCGTCATCGAAGGCGGGTGGGGGCGACCGCATCCACCGCGCCGCCGGCAGGCTGCACAAGGCCATCGACAGCCTGGAGCAGGGCCTGACATCGAAGAGCCGCGGCGTGATGTCCAGCCAGGCGAAGTACGGCGAGCAGGCTCGCCAATATGGCGACAAGGTGCGCGACCAGATCAACGCCCGACCGCTGCAGGCGGCGGGCCTCGCCGTGGGCGCGGGCGTGATCCTCGACCGGATGTTCTCGCGTTCGCCGAAGGTGCGGGTGGTCAACGTTCCCGTGCGTGCGCGTCCCGTCTGGGATGCGGACCTCCATCCCGAGCGACGCGCCAACCGCTGGCTGCACGCAGCCGGTTCGCGCATGCACGGCATCGGCGAAACGGGGCAGGAAGCCATGGGGAAGGTGGGGGCGGCCGCGGCGCTCGGCCTGGCCAGCACCAAGGCCATCGCGTCCGACCTGGCGCGCACGGCCAGCACCTTGCCGCTCCAGGTGCGGATGGGCACGCAGCGGCTGCTGGCCCGGTCGCACGAGTACGGCAGTGCGGCGCGCACGGGCGTTCAGGCGCACCCGTACGCGGGCGTCGGCGCCTTCCTCGGTGTCGGGGCGCTGCTGGCGACGGTCCTGATGCAACGCATGCGCCCGCAGCCCGGCACGACGTTCGTCGGGGCCGATGAGCGCGACGCGACCGCCTGGCAGCGCGATCGGTACGACGTGCAACCCGGCTACCGCGAGACGATTGCGTCGCATCCGGTAGCGTCCGCCGCGGTGGTGCTGGGGCTCGGTGCGCTCGTCACCGCCCTGCTGGCGCGACGCTAGGCGCGCACGCCGAAAAGCCGCGTCGCCCGAGGGCGACGCGGCGATCAGGTCAGCGACCGGTCAACGACCGTTCAGCGGCCGTCCTTGTCGGAGTCTCCGGGGATCACACGCTCGGCAGCATTGCTCACGCGGTCCCAGGCGTCGCGCGCCGCGGGGCGGGCATGTTCCCACTCCAGCGACGAGCTGCCTCGTGCCCTGCCCCAGTCGCGGCTGAGCTCGGGCTCGACATCGTCGAAGGAGCGGTCCGGATTGCGGTTGTACGACTCCACGCCGGCGCGGTAGGCGGGTTGGTAGTGGTCCCAGCCGACTTCCTTGCGGGCATACGGGCGGCTCGAGTGGTTCTCGCGCCAGTACTTGTCTTCGATGGCCGGATCAGCCGCCTTCTTGCCCATCAATGCGCCCGCGACCGCGCCCACGGCAGCGCCGACCGCGGCACCCACGGGACCCGTCACGCCGCCCGCCAGGGCGCCGGTCGTGGCGCCGGCGGCCACGCCACCGATAGCTGCCCCTGCCACGGCGCCCGTACCAGTAGCGGCGGCCTTCTTCTTCGCGTCGGGATTGTCCTTGTCCATGTCGATCTCCTTGGTTGGAAAAACCCAAGGTACCCCAACGCAACGGGAGGCTGCTTAGGCAGGCGACGCATGTTGGCAGCCACCCTCGCCTAACGGCTTGTCATCCAGTGCAGACAGAGCAGCACCACCCCGCCAAGCCTCATCCGTTGGATCCGGAGCCGGCCTGCGCCCCCGCTGCTGTTGAACAAGAGTGCGGCCTGCTCGAGTTCGTCCGGCAGTCGACGAGTCCGGTTTCTCCGCCCATCATGACCCTTGCCGATCGATACTGAAAGAATGGCTCTCGTCCCCCCGCATCGCGGTCAGCTCTTCGTCGATCCGGAGGGCAGGCGCTGGCATGTCGATGGCGTCGTCCACCTCCCGAAGACCCAGCAAGGCGGGCACTTCATCGTGAGCCTGAAGCACGGCGAAAACGAACTTGTCCTGAGTTCAGCCGACTTCCACTCGCTCGTCCGGCGCGGCACGTTGCGACCGGTCGTGCATTAGGAGTACGGGAGTACCAGCCACGCCGCTCAGACAGCTTCGTCATATCGAACGGCACGGGGGCTTCGGCATTCCCATGGCAGGGCTCTTTCACCGAGGAGCGTTTTCCCGGAGTTCGCAACTCAGGCGTCGCACGGATGGCTACGATGACTTCGTGAGTTCCGCAAGCGACGACATCAGCAGGCGCAGAGGCGAGAAGGATTTCCGCCGCCGCATGCGGGCGCGTGTCAACCCCGAGGTGGTGCCGCCGAATGGGCGCACCCCGTCCAGTTCCGATCCCGCCACGCCGCCCGCGCGCCCGTCGGCACCGCCGGGCACTTCCACCGTGCAGGACCGCAGCCAGTTCCAGTTCGCCGAGCTGGACAACTGGCTCAACGAACACCGCGTCACGGAGATCGAATGCCTCGTGCCGGACCTCACCGGCGTCGCGCGGGGAAAGATCCTGCCGCGCGAGAAGTTCACGGAGGACCGCGGCATGCGGCTCCCCGAAGTGGTGGTGGCCATGAGCGTCACCGGTGAACATCCGGACGAGGGGCCCTACTTCGACGTCGTCAGCCGCAACGACGCCGACATGCACCTCGTCGCCGACCCCACCACCGTGCGGATCGTCCCCTGGGCCACCGACCCGACGGCGCAGGTGATCCACGACTGCTACGACCGCCACGGCAAGCTGGTGCCTTTCGCCCCGCGGGCGGTGCTGCGCCGCGTCTGCGAGCTGTTCGACCGCCGGGGGTGGACGCCCGTGGTCGCGCCGGAGCTGGAGTTCTACCTGGTGGCCCGCAACACCGACCCCGACCTGCCATTGAAGGCCCCCATCGGCCGCAGCGGCCGCGCCGAGACTTCGCGCCAGGCGTACTCCATCGACGCCGTCAACGAGTTCGACCCGCTTTTCGAGGACGTCTACGACTACTGCGAGAAGATGGAGCTGAACGTGGACACGCTGATCCACGAGGTGGGCGCCGGCCAGATGGAGATCAACTTCTTCCATTCGGCGCCGATGGCCCTGGCCGACGAAGTCTTCCTGTTCAAGCGCACGGTCCGCGAGGCGGCGCTGCGGCACGACATGTACGCCACCTTCATGGCCAAGCCGATCGCGGGCGAGCCGGGCAGCGCCATGCACGTGCACCAGAGCCTGGTGAGCCAGGACGGGGAACGCAACCTGTTCAGCAACGAGGACGGCACGCCCAGCCGCGAGTTCTACTGGTACATCGGCGGCCTGCAGAGGTACATCCCGGCCGCCACGGCGCTCTTCGCGCCCTACGTCAACAGCTACCGGCGCCTGGCACGCTTCACCGCCGCGCCGATCAACATCCAGTGGGGTGTCGACAACCGGACGGTCGGCATCCGTTCACCCGTTTCCACGCCGCGGGCCCGCCGGGTCGAGAACCGGGTCATCGGCGCGGACGCCAACCCCTACGTGGCGCTGGCGGCCACGCTGGCCTGCGGCCTGCTGGGCATCGAGCAGCGCATCGAGCCGACGGCGGAATGCAAGGGCAACGCCTACCAGAGTGCCTTCGAGCTCCCCCGCAGCCTCGGCGAAGCGGTGTCGCTGCTGCGCGCCGAAAGGGACCTGGCGGAGATTCTCGGCAAGGAGTTCCTGACCGTGTACACGGAGATCAAGGACCTGGAGCACGAGGAATTCATGCGGGTGATCTCCCCCTGGGAGCGCGAGCACCTGCTGCTCCACGTCTGACCGCGGACGCGCCATGACCGCCAACACGCCGGCCTTCAACATGGACCTGCCGCCTTTCGCGCGGCGCAGCACGCAGGAGTGGCAGGCCGCGGACGCGTCGCATTTCCTGCACCCCTTCACGGACCACCAGGCGCTCGCCACCAAGGGGGTGCGCGTGATCACGCGCGGCGACGGCGTGTACGTGTGGGACAGCGAGGGCCAGCGGATCTTCGACGCCATGTCGGGGCTGTGGTGCGTGAACGTCGGCTATGGCCAGGGGGCCCTCATCGAGGCGGCCGCGCAGCAGATGCGCACGCTGCCCTACTACAACGCCTTCTTCCAGACCACGACGCCCCCGGCCACCGCCCTGGCCGAGCGGCTGGCCGCGGTGACACCGTCGCAATTCCGGCACGTGTTCTTCAGCAGCTCCGGTTCGGAAGCCAACGACACCGTCATCCGGCTGGTACGCCGCTACTGGGACCTGATGGGGCAGCCGCAGCGCAAGGTGATCGTCTCGCGGCTCAACGCCTACCACGGCTCCACGATGGCGGCGGCGTCGCTCGGCGGCATGGCGGCGATGCACACCCAGGGAGGTTTGCCCATCCCGGGCATCGCCCACATCGACCAGCCGCATTACTGGGCCCATCGCCACGGCGCGGCGAAAGGCCTGAGCCGCGAGGAGTTCGGCGTCGTCGCCGCCCGCTGGCTGGAAGACAAGATCGCCGAGATCGGCCCCGACCAGGTCGCCGCCTTCATCGGCGAGCCGGTGCAGGGCGCTGGCGGCGTGGTCGTGCCGCCCTCCACCTACTGGCCGGAGATCCAGCGCATCTGCGACCGCCACGGCATCCTGCTGGTGAGCGACGAGGTCGTCTGCGGCTTCGGGCGCACGGGCCAGTGGTGGGGCTGCGAAACCTTCGGGACCCGGCCGGACCTGATGACCTTCGCGAAAGGCGTGACCAGCGGGTATGTGCCGCTGGGGGGCGTGATGGTCGGGGAGCGGGTCGCGCGCCTGCTGATCGAGCGCGGCGGCGAGTTCGAACACGGCTACACCTACTCGGGCCACCCGGTGGCCTGCGCGGTGGCCCTGGCGAACCTGGACCTGATCGAGCAGCAGGGGCTGGTGCAGCGGGTGCGCGAGGAGACCGGCCCCTACCTGGCGGAGCAGCTCGCGAAACTGCAGGACCACCCGATGGTGGGGGAGGTGCAGAGCTGCGGGCTGATGGCCGCCATCCAGCTGTGCCGCGACGTCCCCCTGCGGGAGGCGTTCGCCCCGGAGATCGCCATTGGCATGGCCTGCCGCAGGCACTGTTTCGACAACGGCCTGGTGATGCGGGCGGTGGGCGACCGGATGATCGTCGCGCCTCCGCTCATCATGACGCGCGCGCAGGTGGACGAGATGTTCGGGCTGGTGCGGCGAGCCCTGGATCGCACCCACGCGGAGGCCCGCACGGCGGGGTGGTTGGCGCCGGCAGGCTCCTGACCCGATGACGGCCGCGGCAACCCGCGCCGCGTGGGCTGCAACAATCGGGGCATGAGCGATTTCGAGAGCGGCAACGAACAAGAGGCCATCCGCGAGGCCCGCCTGTGGCGCGACAACGGTTGGACGGCCCAGGTCATCAAGAACGAAGACGATGACGGCTGGGCGGTGGCGATGACGCCCCAGGGCCAGACGGAGCCGGCGCTCGTCGGGCCCTGGACGATGGGGCGCGACAAGAAGAATCCCAAGCCGCTCGACACGGCGGCTTTCAACACGCTGGTGAAGACCGCCGCCGAGTTCGTTCGCCGGCACGAGCAGCAGTTGCACGCGGCGCTGCACCAGCAGCTCGACATCCCGCACGCCGGCGGGCGCGTGACGGTCACGCTGGACATCGAGCCGGACGACGAGAGTCCTTCTGCCCTGCTGCGCGCAACGACCGCCGCGGGCGAAGTGCTGGGCCAGGCGAGCGTGTCACCCGGCTTCAAGCTGACGCGCGCCCGTGCGCAGGCCTGGGCCGAGGCAGGCTTCAGCGCCGACGCGGTGCGCTGAGCGGCCAGCCCGGCGCCGGTCCGGACCTGGCGCCTAGCGGCCGAACCCGGCGCAGATCTCCCGCGTGACTTCCAGGAAGCGATCGACGTCGGTGAACGTATGGCAGTGCAGCGGCGACACCCGCACCGCGCCGTCCATGCCGAAGGACTCCAGCATGCGCCGCGAGTAGATGCTGGAAGCGACCCGCTCGTAGACGATCACGCCGCGCTTTTCGTACTCGCGCACGGCCTGCGTGTGCTCCAGGCCCTGCAGCGCGATGGCCAGGATCAGGTCGCGCCGGGGCAGGTCGTCGTGGTCCAGCAGCACGGTCACGCCCGGAATGCCGCGCAGGCCGGGCCCACGGTCCGAGCCTTGCAGCAGGCGCGCCAGCAGCGCGCGTTCGTGCAGGCCGATCTGCTCCATGCCGCGGGCGAACAGGGTGCGGCGGTCGCCCTGCGCGCCGAACTGGCTGCCGATCCAGCAGACGTAGTCCACGATCTCGGTCACGACGGCGAACTGCCACGGCGCCACGCTGCCCAGGTCCCAGTACGGGGCGGGCTTGCCGGCGAGCTTGTGGTGCGGCAACACGGCCAGCCGCCCGGAGATCCACGAGAAGCCCGAGCCGCGGCAGCCGAAGAACTTGTACGGGGCGATGTTGATGCCGTCCACCGGCGTCTTGTGCAGGTCGATGAGCCCGTGGGGAGCGTGCTGCACCGCGTCCACCACCACGTACAGGTCGGGCTTGATCTCGCGGGCCCGCCGGACGATCTGCTCGAGTTCGAGCTTCGCGCCGGAGATGTTGGACGCGTAGATCAGCACCAGCAGGCAGGTGCGCCCGTCCACGAGGCGAAGGATCTCTTCGACATCGATCCCGCCGGTCACCTGGTTGCTGCGCGCGACGCGCAGCTCCTTGCCCAGCCGCTGCGCGTAGAGCGAAGCGGCGTCGTACGAGGACGGGTGCTCCAGCACGGTCGTGACGATGTTGTCGCCGGGCACGTTCTCGGCCACCGCCCGCACCATGTCGAACATGGCGGCGGAGGCCGTGAGGGAGGCGTGCACGGTGCCGCCCGTCGCATTGAACAGCAGGCGCACGTCGTCGGTGCCCCGCGTCTGCACCTGCTTGAGCCAGGCCGCGACCTCGTGGATGCGCTCGGCGGAATCCGGCACGGCGTCCACCTTGGCCATCGCCTCGAGGGCGGCCTTCAGGCGCAGCGAGCCGCCGGCGTTCTCGAAGAAAAGCCGCGGACGCCCCGTGAAGTCCTGGTCGACATGGTGGAAGCGGTCCTTGATCTGGCGCGAGAGTTCCGCGGGGAAGGCCTGGCCCGGATCGATGGTCATGCGGGTCACTCGGCCTTCACGTTGGCCTGCTTGATGACGCGGCCCCACTTGGCCTTGTCGGCCGCGAGGAACTCGCGGAACTGCTCCGGCGTGCTGCCCACGGGCTCCAGGCCGTCCTGCACCAGCTTGCGCGAGATCTCCGGCATCGCCAGCACCTTGGCGATGTCGGCCTGCAGGCGGGCGACCGCCGCGGGCGGCGTGTTCTTCGGTGCGCAGATGCCGGTCCAGGTCACGGGGTCGAAGTTCGGCACGCCGGCTTCGTGGATGGTGGGCAGGTCCGGGAAGGCGCCAAGGCGCTTGAGGCTGCCCACGCCCAGGGCACGGAGCTGGCCGCTGCGCGCGTACTGCATCGAGCTGACCGGCTGGTCGAAGATGACCTGGACCTGGCCGCTCAGGAGATCGGTGATGGCCTGGCTGGTGCCCTTGTACGGCACGTGCACCAGGTTCACGCCGGCCAGCGACTTGAACATCTCGCCCGCCAGGTGCCCGCCGGTGGCATTGCCGGAGGAAGCGAAGTTGATCTTGCCCGGGTTCTGCTTCGCGTAGGCCACGAACTCCCTGACGTTCTTGGCCGGCAGGCTGGAGTGCACCATCAGCACGTAAGGCGCGTTGGCGATCTGCGTGACCGGGACCAGGTCGGTCTCGGGGTTGAAGGGCATGGGGCCCAGGTGCGGCTGGATCGAGGACGTGCCGGTCGTGCACATGGACAGCGTGTGGCCGTCCGCCGGGGCGGCCAGCACCGAGGAGATCGCGATCGCGCCGCCGGCGCCCGTCCTGTTCTCCACCACCACCTGCTGGCCCAGCAGTTCGCCGAGCTTGGGCGCGATCAGGCGCGCGATGATGTCGTTGGACCCGCCGGGCGAGAAGCCGACCACGATGCGGACCGGCTTGGACGGGAACGTCTGGGCGAGGACGGGGCTGCAGGCGAAGGCGAGAGCAGCAGCCCCCGCGGCGAACGTCTTGAGAAGGGGGGTCATGGTCGGGAAGGTGGTGTGGACCGGACCGAGTCTAGGAAGCCGCCGCCCCGGCAACAAGCGAAGAAAGCTCGCGGCGGGCCATTCCGTTTTTTCCTGCCGCCCTGGCCGACCCTATACTCGATTGGACTGAGCAGGCCGGCCCATGAACTTCACTTTCAGGCAGCTGGAAACGTTCCTGTACAGCGCCAGGCTGCGCAGCTTCAACGCCGCGGCCGTGCAGCTGCACACGACGCAATCGGCGGTGTCCAAGCGCGTCGCCGAGCTCGAGCAGCAGGTGGGAAGTCCCCTGCTCCTGCGGTCCGCGCGCGGGCTGCAGCTCACGCAGACGGGCCGGCGCCTGCTGCCGCTGGCCGAACAGGCCCTGGCCCTGTGGACCCGGATCGACCAGGAGTTCGCGGCGGGCGAGACCCTGCGCGGGAACTTCCGGGTCGGCGTGACGGAGTTCATCGCGTTGACCTGGCTCACGCGCCTGATCCAGCGCGTGCAGGAAAACCACCCCGACGTGACGCTCGAGCCGGTGGTCGATGTCGGCGTGAGGCTGTTCGACCGGCTGGCCGCCCAGCAGATCGACGTCTGCATCATGCCCGGGACCTTCTGGGGATCGGACTACAGCACCGTGAAGGTCGGCCAGGTCGAGGAGCTCTGGGTCGTGAGCCCGCGCCTGCAGGTGCCCCGCGCGCTGGAGCCGCACGAATTCGCGGACTACCCCGTGATCGAGGAATCCACCGGCGCTTCCAAGAAGATGTTCTACGAGGAATGGCGCGCGCGGCAGGGGTACCGCTTCGGCAAGGTGCTCCACATCAACAGCACCACGCTGCTGCGCGACCTGACCGTGCGGGGCTTCGGCATCAGCCAGCTGTCGCGCGAATACGTGGGAGAGGACCTGAAGGCGGGCCGGCTGCGGGTGGTGAAGACCGAGAAACTGCCGCCCATGGTCTACAGCGCCGTGTACCGCACGGACACCGCCACGCCGGCACTGCGGCGCATCGTGGAACTCGCGGTGGAGTCCTGCGACTTCGCGCGTTCGGGCAGCGAGCACACCGTGGTCGTCGGGAAAGGGAGAGCCGGCGCCCGCAGGCGCTGAAACACGCCGCGCCCGTCGCCCGCGTTGGTCCGCCCCCACGCGCAGGGTCCGCCCTCATTGCCTGCAGATGAGTTGACCGGTAGCTTCCACTGGCTTTTTTTCTGACTTGAGGAGCGGATGAAAAACTCTGGAAGCCGGCGGTTGGCCGCCATTCTTGCCCTGTCCCTGGGCGTCGCGATCCCCGCCACCAGCTGGGCGGACATTCTCCTGGGCCACTCCGGCGACCTGTCCGGAACCTCGGCGGCGCTGACCCGGGACTACCTGCGCGGAATGACCGCGTATTTCGACGACCTGAACAAGAAGGGCGGCATCCGCGGCGAGAAGATCAAGCTGGTCAGCCTCGACGACGGCTTCAATCCCGACAAGACCATGGAGAACACCAAGGCGCTGATCGACCAGAACGCCCTGGCGCTCGTCGGCTACCGGGGCACCGCCAACGTCCTCAAGATCATGCCGGTGGTGCAGGCCGCGGGCATCGCGCAGGTCGGCAACACCAGTGGCGCGAAGTCGCTTCGCGACCCCTTCGTCCAGAACGTCTTCCATGTCCGCGCGAGCACCACCGACGAGATCGAAGCGGCCGTCGGCCACGCCTGGACGGTGGGCGTGACGCGGATCGGCGCGGTCTACCAGGACGACGCCTTCGGCAAGGAGGGGCTCGAAGCCCTGAATGCCGCGCTCAAGAAGCGCGGCGGAGCAGCCGCGGCCGTCGCACCGGTGCCGCGCGGCACCGTGGAGGTTGCGGCTGCCGCCGACGCGATGGTCGCGGCCAAACCCCAGGCAGTCCTTTTCATCGGCCAGTCCAAGCCGGCGGCCGCGCTGATCAAGGCGGTGCGGGGGAAAGGCGTGAACCCGCAGTTCTTCGTGCTGAGCGTCGCTTCCGGCCTGCACGCCGACCTGGGCGAGGCAGCCGCGGGCGTGGTCGCCAGCCAGGTCGTGCCCTACCCCTTCACCGAGCTGGGCAACCCCGTGGTGCGCGAGTACCAGACCATCATCACCAAGACGCCCGAGACGAAGTTCAGCTACAACAGCATGGAGGGGTTCCTGAACGCGAAGCTGATCGCCCGCGCCATCTCCAAGACCCCGGCGCCGGTGACCCGGGCCAAGCTTCTCTCGACCCTCGAGGCGCTCAACGCCGAAGACCTGGGCGGGTTTGCGGTCAGCTATGGAAAGCAGAGCAACCTCGGATCGCGCTTCGTGGCGCTGACCATGATCCGCAAGGACGGTACGTTCGCTCGCTGAGAGGCCGAGGCAGGCCCCGGCGACGGGCGTCGGATGCGGGCCTGGAATCCCATCGTCTCCACTGCACCAGACATGCTGCAACTGCGTCCTTCCTGCGAGTGCTGCGACCGGGACCTGCCGGCCGATTCGCCGCAAGCCATGATCTGCTCGTTCGAGTGCACCTTCTGCTCGGACTGCGCGGACCGCAAGCTGGCGGGCAAGTGCCCGAATTGCGGCGGAGAGCTGGTGCGCCGGCCGATCCGGCCGGCCTCGAAGCTTGACCGCTTTCCCGCTTCCACCACGAGGGTGTTCAAGCCGGAAGGTTGCGCGCGTCCGGTCGATTGAGTCTGCTGGCTGGCGCCGCGGGCTGGGCCTGCATGCGCGCACAATCCAGCCATGTCGATCATCGTCACCCCGCTGCGCCGCCGCCTCGTGATGGCCGTGCTGCTGGCCCTGGCCTGCGCGGGCGGCGTGATCCGGTACCAGGCGCCTGACCCGTCCACCCTGCGGGACGTCGGCACGCTGCTGCTGGTGTTGTGGCTGCCGGCCGTCGGCAATCTCGTGGCGTACCTGATCCGCAAGATCCCCGCGCGCAAGCCGCCGCCTTCGGCTTTCCCGCCCGGCGCGCCGTTCGCCGCGCAGCTGAGCGCGCGCATCGACACCGTGGAGCCGCCCGCCGGCTGGCTGGCGGCTCTCGATCCGTCCGAGCAGCGCTGCACGGTCCTCGTCGGCCGCCGCGGCTTCACCGTGCGATCGGCGTCGCCGCTCTCGCAGTGGCTCGCCGAGGCGCCGCAGACGCTGGCGCTGGAGTGCCTGGTGCCTTCAGCGGCGTTGCGCCAACTCGTCCCCGGCACGGCGTTCCACCTGCTGGTCGGGACGACCCCGGTCGCGCAGGGCTGCGTGGTGGAGCAGGTCGGGGGGCGTTAAGGGACCGCCGGGATCCTCAGGCCTGCGCCGCGACCAGCCGGGGAAGCCCCCCGGCGACGACCAGCCCCTCCAGCACCCGCTCGGAGGCTGCGATCAGCGCGGCGTACTTGTCCTGGCCGAGGTAGGTGCATTCATGCACCACCAGATTGCGGTACTTGTGTGCGAGCTCGAACAGCTGCCACGTTTCGTCGCCGTACCGCTGGGCGGCCGGATCGGACCCATGGAGCCGCAGCGCCTCTTCCACCAGTTCCAGCGGAGCCTTCTGGCGGACCTGCTGGTAGCGGAAGTGCGAACTCGAAGCCGGCCGGCCGGGCGCGTGGACCACGAGGGACCGGGCCAGCGCCTCGACCGCGGACACCACCGCCACCAGCCGGGTCGGGCCGATCTCCGCCTGCGTGCGCGCAAGTCCCTGGCGGATGACGCCGAGCCGGGCGGCCGGTCGGGACGACGCGTACGTCTTGCGCAGTTGCTCCAGTTCCTCTCGCAGCCCATCAATCATTCATGCAGTGTAGGAGCGAACCCCGCCGCCCATGATGTCTGCACGCCCTCCCGGCGCACCCCCTGTCGCGAAGCAGAGACACGCCTTGCTGCGTCAGGGCCGGGTTGACTGCTTGGCAGTCCTGTGGGTGAGGAAGCTGGCATCCAGCTGGTCCAGTGCCGTCACGCCCAGCAGCCCCATGTTGCGGGAGACTTCCTGCTTGAGCAGCTCGATGCCCTTGAGCACCCCGGCTTCGCCCGCGACCGACGCCGCGAAGCTGAAGGGCCGGCCGACGAAGACGAACTTCGCGCCGAGCGCGATCGCCTTCAGCACGTCGCTGCCCCGGCGCACGCCGCTGTCCAGCATCACGGGCACATCGGGACAGGCGGCCACGATCGCCGGCAGGACGCGCAGGGGCGCGGCCGCGCCATCGAGCTGGCGGCCGCCGTGGTTGGAGACGATCACCCCGTCCGCGCCCGCGTCCACCGCCATGCGCGCATCGCGCGGGTCGAGCACGCCCTTGATCACCAGCCGGCCGGGCCAGAGCTTGCGGACCAGGGCGAAGTGGCGCCAGTTCAGGTGGCCGCGGTCGGAGAAGTCGCGCTCCACGTCGGGCGACAGGATGGGCGCGCCGCGGGTGGCGTAGCTGTTCTCGAAATGGGGCATCCCGTGCTGCGCCAGCGTGCGCAGGAAGGTGCCGAAAAGCCAGCGCGGATGCGAGATCCCCTGCCACGCCAGCCGCAGCGAAGGCCGCAGCGGGATGGAGAAGCCGGCCCGCACGTTGTTCTCGCGGTTGGCGCCGACCGCCGTGTCCACCGTCACCACCAGCGTCCTGTACCCGGCGGCCTGCACGCGCTGCAGCAGCGCGGCGATGGCCGCGTCGTCGCCGGGCAGGTAGGCCTGGAACCAGGCGTCGGGATTGGCCTGCGCCACGTCCTCCAGCGGGATGAGGGAGGAGCCGCTCATGACGAACGGGATGTTCTCCCGCGCGGCCGCCCGGGCCAGCACCAGGTCGCCGCGGTAGGCCGAAAGCGCGGCCAGGCCCATGGGCGCGATGCCGAACGGCGCATCGTGGTGCCGCCCGAACAGCGGGGTCGCCATGCTGCGGCGGCTGATGTCCACCAGCACGCGCGTGGCGAAACCGTAGTCCTGGAACACCGCGCGGTTGTCGCTGAACGACTGGTTGGTCTCGGCCGCGCCGGCGATGTAGTTGTAGACGGGCCAGGGCAGGTGCCGCCGGGCCGCCCGCTCGAAGTCGTCGAGGCACAGGATTCCGGCGTGGCGGGCGGCCAGCACCGGTCGCGCCGCCGCCGCGTCGCGGCGCTGCCGCGGATCCGGCTGACGCACGACATCCACCGGCCCGGCGTTCTGCTGGACTTGCTGCACTCGCACTGCTTCCTGTCCTTCAGTCCGGCTCGGGCGATGCCGGAATCGACATGCCGCTGCGCCGCTGCACCTCGAGGGCCGCCGCGCTCCAGTCCCAGTCGGCGCGGCCGCCTTCGCACAGCGCATCGAGCAGCTGTTCGGCGAGCGCGGCCGTCGGCAGGACGGCATCGGCCGCCCGCGCCGCGTCGAGCGCCAGGCGCAGGTCCTTGCGCATCAACGCCGCGCGGAACCCGGGCCTGAACTCGCTCGCGATGATGCGCGGCCCGTGCTTCTCCAGAGAGAAGCTCCGGGCGGAGCCGCCCATCAGCACCTCGCGCATCACGGCCAGGTCCACGCCTTCGGCCCTGGCCAGCGCGAAGGCGTCGGCCACGCCCAGCAGCGCGCCCGCCACGGCGACCTGGTTGCAGGCCTTCACGGCCTGCCCGGCCCCCAGCGCACCGACATGCGTGATCGTCTTGCAGAACGAATCCATCACCTCACGGCAGGCGGCAACGGCCTCGACGGGACCGCCGACCATGCAGCCGAGCGTGCCGGCTTCGGCGCCCTGCTGGCCGCCGCTCACGGGCGCATCGAGCAGCCACACGCCGCTCTCCTGCAGCCGCCGTCCGAACTCGCGCGCCGACGTCGGGGCGATGGTGCTGGTGTCCACGACGATGCTGCCGGGCGCGAGCGTCCCGGCCAGACCGTCCGGCCCGAACAGCACGGCCTCGACCGCGGCCGCATCCGGCAGGCTCAGGAACACCAGCGCGCAGCCGCGTCCGAGCGCCGCGGGCGAGTCGGCAGCCACTGCACCCGCTTCCACGAAAGCGCGTCTCGCGCCGGCCTTGCGCGCGAACACCTGGAGGCGCCAGCCCTTGCGCAGCAGGCAGGCGGCCATGCCGCCGCCCATCACGCCGAGGCCGACGAAACCGATGGTGGTGTCAGGCCCCACGGGCCGCGGGTTCGCCATCACTTGCCGATCGCCTTGCCGATGGTGTCGTAGGCCTCGACGTATTCCTTCTGGAAGGCGGCCCCGTCGGCATAGTCCTGCGTGAGGCCGGACTTGGCGACGTACTCCTTCCATTCCGCCGTCTGCATGGCCTTGCGGAAGGCGTCGTGCAGGTAGCGCACCACCGGCGCGGGCATGCCGGCCGGGCCCATCAGGCCCTTCATGTTGTCCAGCGCCACGGGAACGCCCAGCTCCGTCATCGTGGGCACGCTGGGCAGCGCGGGCAGCCGCGTGCGCGAGAACAGGGCCAGGGGCCGGACGCGGCCCGCGTCGATCATGGGCTTCATCTCCTCGTACGCGCCGAAGGCCGAATCCACCTGCCCGCCCAGCAGCGCATTCATCGAATCGGCCGCGCCCTTGTACGGCACGTGCAGCAGCTTGATGCCGGCCGCCTTCTCCCACACCAGGCCGGTCGCATGGAAGATGCCGCCCTCGCCGGTGGAGCCGTACGAGACCTTCTCGGCGCCCTGCCGGGCTTCGGCCAGCAGCGCCTTCATGTCGGCGAACTTCGAGTCGGCCTTGACGGCCAGGACGCTGGGGGCGCGCGAGACCTTGATCACCGGCGTGAACGACTTGCGCGGGTCGTAGGGCAGCGGCTTGAAATGGCCCACGGCGGTGGTTTCGCTGCCGCCCCCCACGAACAGCGTGTAGCCGTCCGCCTTGGCTTCCGCCACCGCCTGTGCCGCGATCGCCCCGGCGGCGCCGACCTTGTTCTGCACGACCACGGGAACGGGCAGGATGCCCTTGGCGGCGAACGAGAGCTGGCGCGCGATCTGGTCGGCCGAGCCGCCGGGGGCGAAGCCCACCAGGATGGTGATCGGTTGCGACGGCACCCACTCCTGCGCCCAGGCGGGCAGGGCAAGCGACGACAGGCCGAGGATGCCGAGCTGGCGGCGGTTGAGCAGGGGCGTGGGTACGGTCATGGTGGGGTCTCCTGCATCGATTCTGGCGGCAGGCGCCATGGAAGAAAAGTGATAAAACTCGACGACGCTTCTCCACTTTCCTGAAACATGACGCTCAAGCAGCTGGAGGCTTTCTACTGGGCCGCCAGCGCCTCCAGCTTCGCGGTGGCGTCGGACCGGCTGCACGTGTCGCCGTCCACGCTGTCCAAGCGCATCGCCGAGCTGGAAGGACAGCTGGGCACGCCGCTGTTCGACCGCGGCGGCCACCGCGCGGTGCTGACCGAAGCGGGACAGCAGCTCCTGCCGCTGGCGCGCCGGATGCTCGGGCTGGCGGACGACATGCGCAACGTGGGGGCCGGGAGCAGCGGTGTTCGCGGGCACTGCCGCTTCGGCGTCGGCGAACTGGCCGGCCTGACCTGGCTCCCCGACCTGGTGGCGCACGCGCGCGCGACCTACCCCGAGCTGGTGCTCGAGCCCCACGTGGACCTGGGGTCGGCGCTCGAGCAGCGCCTGGAAAGCCGCGAACTCGACTTCGCCGTGGTGGCGGGTTATTCCTCGCGCAGCGCGATCGCCAGCGAGGCGATCGCCCAGGTGCGTTTCGCCTGGGCCGCGGCGCCGGCCCTCGTCGGTCGACAGCGGTCGATCAGCGCCTCGCTGCTGCAGGGCACCGCGCTCATCACGATGCCCGCGGCCGCGGGTCCCACGCGCATGCTGGAACACTGGCTGGCCGTGAACAACCTGGAAGCGGGCCGGCGCCTGACCTGCAACAACCTGGCGGCCATCGCCGGCCTGGTCGCCGCGGGCGTGGGCATCGGGCTCTTTCCCACCGGCTGGCTCAAGCAGATGGCCCAGCGCGAGGCGGTCGTGGAGCTCAGGAGCAAGCCCGCGCTGCCGGCGCTGGAGTACACCTTCCAGTGGCGTCGCGACGACACGCGTCCCCTGCTCGGGAAGATGCGCGAGGCGGTGGACCGGACGGTGGACTTCACCAAGCCGAGCCCGCTTTGGTGACGCAGCGCTACGCCGACGCAGGCCCTCTGTACCATCACCCGATGGACCGCCCGCTGCCCCCCTCGGATCCCTGTCCCTGCGGCCGCACCGACGACAACGGCCGATCCGTGTCGCTCGCCGACTGCTGCGGCCGCTGGATCGGCGGCGAGCCGGCGCCCGATGCGCAGGCGCTCATGCGCTCGCGCTACACGGCCCACGTGCTGCGCGACGGGGCCTACCTGCTGGCCACCTGGCACCCGAGCACCCGGCCGGACGACGCCAGCCCCGATCCCGCCACCCGGTGGCTGGGGCTGGAAGTGCACGACCACAAGATCGTCGACGGCTCGCACGCGGAGGTCGAATTCGTCGCGCGCTACCGCATCCAGGGTCGCGGTGGGCGCCTGCGCGAGCGAAGCCGCTTCGTGCGCGAGGACGACGGGCGCTGGTACTACGTGGACGGCGAGATCCGCTGAGCCGGGTCAGGCCTGCACGTCGATGTGGTAAAGGCCCCAGGGGCAGAGGGCGAAGCGCTGGTCCACCGGCTTGGCCGCCATGTCCGGGAACTTGTCCGCTTCGTAGACCGCCCAGAGCGGCCCGAGTCCGCCCAGCGGCATGGGGCGGCCGTCGAGGTGGGTCGCCACGATGAAGCGCTGCCTTTGCGCGTCCGCCAGGGCGATGGCGGGGGCATAACCGTCGATCGCACGCATCACCAGCTTGCTGCCGGTGGCACCGCAGGCCCGCAGGACGGTGGCGAGCAGGGGTCCCGACAGCGCGTGCTGCTTCTGGTCGTATTCCAGCGTCGGCTTGATCGTGACCGCGGGAAGGCCGGCGAGCTGCCCGAAGTCGAACGTGCGTGCCTTGTCGAAAGCCAGCTTCTGCTTGGCCATCATCTGGTCGAGCACGGGATCCAGCGGTCCCCGATTGGCCTTCTGGATGCGACCGGTGACGGTGAGCAGCGCCGGGCCCGCCGCAGCCTTCGCCGGTTGGGCGAGGCCCGCGAGTGGAAGGCTTGCGCTGCCGCCAGCGAGCGCACCGAGGAATAGTCGTTTCTTCATGGGTGTTCGTGTCGTGGAAAAGATCGGCTCGCCCCTAGAGCTGCGTGTCGGAGGCCACCCGGCGGTAGTGGATCTCGTTGCCGTGGATGTGGTCGACGCCGCGGAATTCCCGCGGCGAGTCGAACGAGATCTGGAAGGTGGCGAAGGGAAGGTTCAGCCGTGACGGAGGCTGCCCGTTCACCGACGTGTACTTGCGCTTGAGGTTGGTGCCGTCGTAGAGCCAAGTGCCTTCGTGCGCGTAGTCCGCCGTGCGCCCGGTGGCATCCACCACGCGCACCGCCTCGCGAAAGCGGTGGTCCGCACCGAGCACCAGGATGCGCCGGGTGGTGACGCCTTCGGCCTTCGACTCGCGCAGCCAGGTGCCCGGCAGCAGGCTTTCGGGATCGCCGACGAAACCGGTCGCGCTCGTCACCTCGATGCCGGTCCCGGGGGCCTGGCAGGTCGAGACCAGTGCGCCCGCGGCCAGCAGCGCCGCGGGCAGCCAGACCTTCACGCCCTGGCGGGCTGGCACGGGGCGCCCTCAGTCGATCTGGATCTTCAGGTCGCGGATCAGCCCGCCCCAGATCCGTGCTTCGTTCTCGGCGCGCTTCTGGATGTCCGCCGGCGTGCCGGGGATGGGGAACAGGAACTGGTCGATGAGCTTCTGCTTCATCGCGGGGTCGGCCAGGAAGCGGTTGACCGACGCGGCGAGCTTCTGCGTCGCGTTGCCGTCCATCTTCGCGGGACCCACCAGCGCGTACCAGCCCGGCAGCGCCGGCACGTTGGGCGTCAGTTCCTTGAGCAGCGGCAGTTCGGGCAGTTGCGGCGAGCGCGCTTCGCCGGACTGCGCGAGGCCGACCACCTTGCCGGCCTTGATCTGCGCCAGCGCGGTGGCGGTGGTCGACGTCATCACGTCGGCCTCGCCCGCCACCACGGCCATCAACGCCGGACCCGAGCTCTTGTACGGGATGTGGCGCAGCTTGAAGCCCGAGCGCAGTCCGATCATCTCCGTATACAGGTGCGTGGAGTTGCCCAGGCCCGCGCTCGCGAACGTCAGGCCTTCGGGCTGCGCCTTGGCGCGCTTGACCAGCTCGTCCCACGACTTGATGCCGCTGTTGGTGCTGGCGACCACGACGAAGCCTGCATCGGCCACCGGCGCGACGAAGGTGAAGTCCTTGAGCGGGTCGTACGGCACGTTCTTGTAGAGGAACTGGTTGAAGCTCACCAGCGACACGCTGGTGAGCAGCACCGTGTGGCCATCCGGCGCCTCGCGCTGCACGAGTTGCGACGCGATGATGCCGTTCGCGCCGGGCTTGTTGTCCACCACGACCGACTGCTTGAGGTCCTTCGCCATGAAGTCGGCCAGCATGCGGCCCACCACGTCGGCGCCCGAGCCGGGCGCCTGCGGGATCACCAGCTTGATGGGCCGCGAGGGGAAGTCCTGGGCGGTGGCGACACCGCAGGTGGAAGCCAGGACGAGCGAGGCAAGGGAGCCGAGAAGGAGGCGACGCGTCGGGCGCATGATGGCGATTCCTGAAGGTGTGAAACGGTGCGGATGCACAATGTCCGCGGCCAGTTTAAGCGGCCTCAACACAAGCGAACCAATGTCTGACAGAGACGATTCCGGCCAAGCCTGGCTCATCCCTCCCTCCGAATACCTCAAGCGTCGCCCCGCCACCCATGCGGTGGGCCGGCCGACCTCCTGCTACGTCACCATGCCCGACGGTGTGCGGCTGGCGGTCGATGTCTACCTGCCCGAAGGCGAGCGCCCGGCGCGCATCCCGGCCGTCGCGGTGCTCACGCCGTACTACCGTCGCTTCAAGGTCGAGGGCCAGGGCGCCGAGCCCTCGCCCAACATCGCGATCTACCGCGACTTCTTCGTGCCGCGCGGCTATGCGCTGGTGACCGTGGACGTGCGCGGCTGTGGCGCCAGCTTCGGCACGCGCGACTGCTTCCGTTCGCCGCGCGAGCGCGACGACCACCGCCGCATCGCCGACTGGATCGTGGCCCAGCCCTGGTCCAGCGGCGTGATCGGCTCCACCGGTATCTCGTACCTGGGTGCGGCGGCCTGCTTCCTGGCGAGCACCGGCCATCCCGCGGTGAAGGCCGTCGCGCCGCTGTTCGCGGTGCACGACACCTACAGCGACCACGTGTTCCCCGGCGGCATCAAGTGCACCACCGTCACGGAGAACTACGACGAACTGGTGCAGGCCCTGGACCTGGACCTGCGCGAGAAGCTCGCGCCCTATCCCTACTTCAACGACAAGCGCTACGCCGGCCCCGCGCCGGTCGACGAGGACGTGGAGGGGAAGCTGGTCGCCGCCGCGATCGACGAGCACCACGACAGCTTCAAGATGCGCGACCTCGCGCCGGAGTTCGCCTTCCGCGAGGAAGCGGCCTCGCACGATCCGCAGCTGCACAGCGGCGCCTTCAGCCCGTACTGGTACCTGGAGAAGATCCCGGGCCAGGTCCACATCTACTCGGTCTCGGGCTGGTACGACGGCAGCGCGTTCGCCAACGGCTCCATCGCGCGCTTCCTGAGCAACCCCGGCGCGGACAACCGCCTGCTGCTGGGCCCGTGGGACCACGGCGCGCGGACGAACGGATCGCCCTTCCGCGACAGCGCGCCGCAGCCGCAGTTCCCCGTGCTGGGCGAAGTGCTGCGCTTCTTCGACGAGCACCTGGCCGGCATGGACACCGGCCTGCGCAAGGAAGCCCCCGTGCACTTCCACACCGTGCGCGAGGAGAAGTGGCAGGCGGCCAACACCTGGCCGCCGCACGCTTCCAGCACGCGGCTCTACCTGGCCGAGGACGCACGCCTCTCGGCGAATCCGCCGCCCAAGTCGTCGGTCGCGCAGTACAAGGCCAGGTTCACGACCGGCACCGGCACCTCCAGCCGCTTCGAACGACTGGGCGCGCTGGCGGTGCTGGACTACTACCCGGACTGGGACGGCCGCGAAGACCGGATGCTCACATTCGCCAGCGAGCCTTTCGAGCGGCAGACCGAGCTGTCCGGCCACGCCACCGTGCAGCTGCACGTGTCGACCTCCGAGCAGGACGCCGGCCTCTTCGTGTACCTGTCGGAGGTCGATGCGGACGGCCGTTCCTGGTACGTCACCGAAGGCCTGCTGCGGCTGCTGCACCGTGCGCAGGCCGAGCCGCCGCCCAGCTACCGCGCCACCTGGCCCTTCCGCAACTTCCGGCGCGAACAGGCCAGGCCCATGAAGCCCGGCGTGCCCGAGACGGTGCGCTTCGCGCTGCTGCCGGTCTCGTGGACGCTGAAGGCCGGCAGCCGCCTGCGCGTGGCGATCGCGGGCGGGGATGCGGACCATTTCGCGCAGGTGCCCGCCGGCCGGCCGCCGGTGCTGGGGTTCACGCTGGGGGGCGGGGACGCCTCGTTCATCGACCTGCCGTTGCGGCGCTGACGGGCCCGCACTGGCGGACGGCGGCGCAGCCCGGCCGCACTCCGTTACGAACCGCTGACCTTGGCGAACCGCGCCGCGGATCTACATTCCAGCCCCGGATCGCAAGGCAGCGCGCCGGCCGGTCCGCCGTCGAGCAGGAGGCTGTCCATGGGCACGAGTTCTTCCCCCCTGGAGGTGGTCCAGGCCGCGTACGCCGCGTTCGGCGCCGGCAACATCCCGGCGATCCTGGCGCTCGGGGCCGAAGACATCGACTGGACCTTCCGTGGCGCCAAGGGCCTGGCCTACACCGGCACTTTCCGCGGCAAGGGCGCGGTCGAGAAGTGGTTCGCCAGCGTCGTCCAGGCCGACGACATCCAGGCGTTCGAGCCGCGCGAGTTCCTCGTCGGGGCCGACCACGTCACCGTCCTCGGCTGGGAAAGGACACGGGCCCTGCCCGACGGCAAGGTCTTCGAAACCGAGTGGGTCCACGTCTTCACCGTCCGCGACGGTCGCGTCACGCGCTTCTGGGGCATGTACGACACGCAGGCCGCGGCGGCCGCCCGCTCCGGCGGCCCGCTGTGATCTAATCCGTTCCCAAGAAGGGGAGTAGCTCCCCGGCCTGCCGCGCCTGCGGCGGCCGATCGGCGTGTCGTCAATACGGAGCCCGCGAGGCTCCCGGCGCGCCGGGCCCGACTTTCACCAAGCCGAGCAAGACCTTCGAACAGCGGCCCTGCACCGGGCCCGTTCGAAGGCACAGCCGCATCGCTCGCTGGCCATCGTTCCCCCGGTGCCGGGTCCGTCCCTCAAAGACCTGACCTGGAGCTCAAATGGAACTGTTCTCGACCGCCTGGTTCTCGGCGCTGCTGGCGATCATCCTGATCGACCTCGTGCTGGCCGGCGACAACGCCATCGTCATCGCGCTGGCGGCCCGCAACCTCCCCTCCCACCTGCGCCGCCGCGCCATCGTCTGGGGCACCTTCGGGGCCATCGCGGTTCGCTCGGTGATGACCATCGGGGTGGTCTGGCTGCTCAAGATCCCCGGCCTCATGCTCGTCGGCGGCCTGGGCCTGCTGTGGATCGCCTACAAGCTGCTGGAGCAGGGCGAGGACGAGGGCGAACACGGCCCCGGCGCCTCCACCTTCTGGGGCGCGATGAAGACCATCATCGTGGCCGACGCGCTGATGGGCGTGGACAACGTGCTGGGCGTGGCCGGCGCGGCGCACGGCTCGTTCGACCTGGTGGTCATCGGCCTGCTGGTCAGCATCCCCATCGTGGTGTTCGGCAGCTCGCTGGTGCTGAAGCTGGTCGACCGCTTCCCGATGATCATCCAGGCGGGCGCCGCGGTCCTGGCCTTCACGGCGGCCAAGATGATCGTCGGCGAACCGCTGCTCGACGCGGTGTTCGACGAGCCGGCGGCCTACAACACGGCGCTGCGCTGGGGCCTCTACACCGTGGCCGTCGCCGGCGTGCTGGGCGCGGGCTGGCTCAGCGCCCGGCGGCGCCAGCAGCAACTCGCGGCCCGCCAGGGCTGAGCTGGCTCCCGGCCCTACTTGCGCGGCTTCTTGCCGGCGGCCTTCTTCGCCGGCTTGCCCATCCAGAAGTCGAGGACCTGGCGCGTGGCCTCGGCCTGGGTGGCGGCGACCTGCCGCTTCGCCGTGCGGGTCGCATGCCCGCGCGCGCTGCCCGCGGCGCTGTTGGCGGCGCTGAGCCACATGCTCATGAAAGGGTTCTTCTTGGCCCAGGGATTGCCCATGCTGATCCGATCCGGGCGTAGCGCCCGACACCAGCATGGGGCCGGGCGAACTGCGGCTGCCTAGGGCCATCACCCGTTCCCCGGTGGCCGACCTCCTACGTGCCACGCAGCACAAGCGTTGGCAGTGTCGGGATCGCGAAAAGCGGTGCTTCCGGGTCCCTGCTCGACGGCATACTGACCGGCCCGATGTCCTCCACCCACTCGCTCTGGTCGCCGCTTCGCCTGCCCGCCTTCCGCGGCCTGTGGACCGGCAGCGCCGTCTATTTCACCGGCAACGCCATGCAGTCGATGGCAGCGTCCTGGCTGATGGTGGAGCTCACGGGGTCGTCGTTCCTGGCCGCGCTGGTGCAGACGGCCGTGTTCTTCCCGATGTTCCTGCTGGCGCTGCCGGCGGGCGTGCTGGCCGACACCACCGACCGCCGTGCGCTGATCCTGCGGGCCCTCACCGTGCAGGTGGGCTTCATCGCCCTCCTCGCGCTGCTGGCGATGGCCGGCGTCGCCGGCCCGGCCAGCCTGCTGTTCTTCACCTTCGCCGCCGGATGCTGCACGGCCCTGCTGTCGCCGGCATGGAACACAAGCGTGGCCGACACCGTGCCGCGCGAGGACATGCCGCAGGCCATCACCGCGATGTCGATCGCGTGGAACAGCGCCCGCGCCCTCGGCCCGTCCATCGCGGGGTTCATCTTCGCCGCGGCCGGCGCCGGGTGGGTGTTCGTCCTCGCCGGCATCAGCGCGCTGGTGATGATGCATGTGGTGCGCCGGTGGCCCCCGGCGCCGCACGCGAAGTCGCCCCTGCCCGCCGAGCGCCTCTGGAGCGGCACCCTCGCGGGCCTGCGCTACGCCCGGCACTCGCCGCTGATCCTGGCGCAGCTGCTGCGCACCGTGGCCTACAGCGGCGCAGGGTCGGCCCTGTGGGGGCTGCTGCCCGCGATCGCGGCGCAGCAGCTCCAGCTGGGCGCCACCGGCTTCGGTTTCCTGATGGGGTGCCTGGGCACGGGCGCCGTCGCGGCCGGCCTGGTGCTGGGCCGGCTGCGGGCGCGGCTGGGGCTGGAGCGGCTGGTGGCGGTGGGCAGCGTGGTCTTCGCCGCCACCATGCTCATCGCGGCCTTCGTGCGCATCCCCGTCGTCGTCTTCGTCGCGCTCGCCCTGGGCGGCGCGGGCTGGATGGCCGTGATGGCCACGTTCAACACGGCCACGCAGTCGAGCGCGCCGCCCTGGGTTCGCTCGCGGGCCGTCGCCCTGCACACGGTGAGCGCGCTGGGCTCCTTCGCCATCGGATCGGCTTTCTGGGGCGCGGTCTCCGGCATCGCGGGGCTCTCGGCGGCGCTGGTGGCGGCCAGCCTGGCCATGGTGGCCGGGATCTTCCTGGCGCGCCGGTTTCCCCTGCGCATGGGCGATGCCCAGGAGGTCACGCCGGTCGCGCTGTGGGACGACGTGTTCATCAAGGAACAGCCGCTGCCCGACGACGGGCCGGTGTCGGTCGAAGTGGCCTACCGCATCCGCCCCGGCGAAGCCGAGGAGTTCCTGCAGGCCGTGAGCCAGCTGCGCTCTTCGCGCCGGCGGGATGGCGCGACGCTCTGGCGCGTCTACCGCGACCTTGCCGATCCTTCACGCTACGTCGAGCGCTTCATCGTCGCCTCCTGGGCCGACTACCTGCACCAGCGTGCGCGCGCGACGCTGGCGGACCGGGAACTGGAGGGCCGCGTGCGCGAGTTCCTGCAGGAGGGGGAGTCGGTGACGACCCAGCACTACATCGCCGAGCGGTGAGGCCGCCCCGAAGCGGGTAGTGCCCGGGCCCTAGGCCGGCGGTGGCGGCGCCATCCCCGCAAACTGCGCCAGCGCCGGGCCGGTGAGGCGGTACCGGACCCATTCGTCCATCGGCACAGCCCCGATGGACCGGTAGAAGCGGATGGCCGGCTCGTTCCAGTCGAGCACGCTCCACTCGAAGCGGCCGCAGTCGTTGGCCACCGCGATCCGCGCCAGGTGCTGGAGCATCGCCTTGCCCGCCCCCATGCTGCGCCGGGCGGGCGACACGTACAGGTCTTCCAGGTAGAGGCCCTGCCGGCCCTGCCAGGTGGAGTAGTTGAAGAAGTAGACGGCGAACCCGGCCTCCACGCCGTCGACGCTGCAGACCAGCGCCCGGGCCCGGGCCTCCTCGCCGAACAGCGACTGGCGGATGTGGGCCTCGGTGGCCGTCACCTCCCGCTCCGCCTTTTCGTAGGCCGCCAGTTCCTTGATGAAGCCCAGGATCAACGGCACGTCGCCGACGCGGGCGGCGCGGATCTCGAGGGCGGGCGCTGCATTCTTCGGTTGGGCTTCCACGCCACCACTATTGCACATCGACCAGCGCGCGCATCGGCTCCCAATGCTCGCCCCTCCAGAACACGCGCCCGCAGGCCTCGCAGGCGCTGAAGCGGTGGTACAGCTCACGCACATGCGGTGGCAGCCGGTGCTCCACCTGGGCCTTGTCGACGGGGTGCAGCGCCGCGTTGCAGCCCGGGCACAGCGTGAAAGGCCGCGCGCTGCGTGCCAGGTCCAGGCGCTCGAAGACCTCGCGCAGCTGCTCCTGCGGCCGCAGCGCGCGCACGTAGCAGCCATGCGTGATGCCGCGCCGCTTGAGCAGGTCGCGGTCGCGCGTCAGCACGATGCGGCCCTGCGCCGCGGCGATGCGCTCGATCTGGTCGTCGGCGAAGCCGTTGTCGTGGAGCGTGTCGAAACCCATCCTGCGCAACAGGCGGGCCAGCGAGCCGAGGTGGACGTCGGCCACGAAGCGCGTGTCGCGCAGCGGCGCCTCGCGCACCCGCAGCAGCGGCGTGATGTCGAACGCCTCGAACTTGGGGTACACGGCGACGCGGTCGCCCTCGCGCAGGAGCGCGCCGAAGCCGACGGACGCGCCATTGACGAGGATCAGCTCGACCTCGGTGTGCGGCACGCCCAGCGCCTCGATCATGTGCTTGGCGGTGGCGGCGCGGGCGCAGGGCACGGTGAACTCGCGCCGCCGCCGCCCGGGCGCGAGGAAGTCGTTCAGCTCCTCGTAGAAACGGAAGGTCGCCGTCACCATGCGCGGACCCGCCTCAATGAAGGCTCAGCCGAGTCCCCCTGGCTCTTCTCACCACCCTCGAAACAGGTCTTGGGGTTCCCGCCAGAGCCCTGCCGGAAAGCATCTCAGCGTTTGCCCGCCTTCTCCGCCAGCACGGTCAGGCCCATGCCGACGAGGACAAGCACGGCCGATACGCCGAAGCCGACCGGCCCCTCCGGCACCAGCCAGGTCGGGTGCTGCGGATACGCTTGAGCGAGCGTGTACACGGGAGGCAATTTGGCTTGGGCCCTTTCCGAATTGGTGTTGACCAGCCCCGCCCGGGCGAACACGGCACCGACGACCAGGATGCTGCCCGCCAGGAGGAGCGCCTTTCCGACCACCAGGGCGCGTCTGGGGTACTGGGCGACGAGGGCGCGGATCCATTGCATGCGCAGACTCTAGCCCACCCAGGACCTCTCGAGCGCCGCGGCGCATCGTCGGCAAGGCATGCCTCACGGTGGCGGCAGCGTGATCTCCACCCTTGCACCGCCGAGCTCGCCCCGGGTCAGCTTCAGCTGGCCGTGGTGGCTGAGGACGAGGTCGTCGACAACCGTCAGCCCCACGCCATGGCCGGGCACGCGCTCGTCCAGGCGAACGTGCATCTGCAGGACCGATCGCGTGTCGCTGAAACCCGGCCCGTCGTCCTCGACGACGAGCATCAGGCACCGATCCGACAGCGCGGCGGTGACCCTCACGCGCTGCCGGGCCCACTTGGCGGCGTTGTCCATCACGTTGCCGGCCATCTCGAACAGGTCACCCTCGTCGATGCGCCAGGCGAGGTCGGAGGGGCAATCGACGGACAGGGCGAGCCCCCGCTCCGCGTAGACCTTGCCCAGCGCGGCGGCGATGCGCTCCAGCACCGCAGCGACCGACACCGGCGATGCGAACCGGGTGGCGCCGCCGGCGGCGGCCCGGCCCAGCTGGTGCTGCACGATGTCGTCCATGCGCCTGACCTGCTGCGCCACGGCGGCAGGCAGGTCCGCGGGTTCGGCCAGCGCATTGCGCAGCACGGCCAGCGGGGTCTTCAGGCTGTGGGCAAGGAAGCTCAGGGCTTCCTTGTAGCGGCCCTGCCGCACGCGTTCCTGCTGGATCAGCGTGTTCAGGTTGTCGGTGAGCGCGACGATCTCGTCCGGGTAGCGGCCCTCGATCCGGGCTTGCTCCCCGCGCTCGATCCGACCCACCTCCACGGCGACCCGGCGCAATGGCGCGAGGCCCCAGCCGAGGAGCAGCAGTTGCGCCAGCAGCAGCAGCCCCGCGGCCCCGCCGAGCCAGATCCACATCGTGCGCGCGAAGACGGCGACTTCGCGCTCGAAGGCCGCGCTGTCCTCCAGCACGGACAGCACGAGGGGCGCGTCGCGGCTGCCGGCCGCCCAGTTCACGCCGTACCGGACCGCATGGAAGGATCTGCTGCCCGCCGTGACCGACTCGCTGCGCCACTGCCCGGCCGGCACTTCCTCGCGCTGGAAGGGCGGCTCGACGCCCACGCTCGAGGCCGAGCGCCACTCTTCCCGGCGGGCCACGTTGTAGATGCTGGCGTACAGGCCCGACTGCGCCAGCGCCAGGCGCGGCTCCGCCAGCGTCGGCGGCATGACGAGCTCACCCTGCTCGTCCAGTTCGGCGCGCGCCAGCAGCAGGTAGACGGTGCCCTGCAGCCGGCTGTAGTGGGCGGCCCGTACGCTGTCGGCGTGCGCGCGCTGGACGGCGAGGCCGGCGCCGGCGACGAAGGCGACCAGGACCAGCGCGGCGCCCAGGAGCAGCCGGGCCCGGATCGAATAGCCGGACTTCATCCCAGCGTGAAGCGCAAGCCGCGGCCCCGGACCGTCTCAATCGGCGCCAGCGTGCCGTCCGGATCGAGCTTGCGCCGCAGGCGGCCGATGAGGACGTCGAGCACATTGCTTTCCCGGTCCTCGCCGTGGGGGTAGAGGTAGTCCGCCAGCTCCTGCTTGGGCACCACGCGCGCGCGTTCGCGCACCAGGAACTCCAGCAACCGGTACTCGAAGGCGGTCAGCTCCAGGGCCTTGCCCTTCACGCGCACCGCCTGCGCCCCGAGGTCGATGCTGACCGGCCCCAGTTCCAGGGCCCCGGCCACCGCCTTGAGCGAACGGCGCAGCAGCGCCTTGACGCGGGCGGCTAGCTCCGGGTACTCGAACGGCTTGACCAGGTAGTCGTCGGCGCCGGCTTCCAGGCCCGCCACCTTGTCCTGCCATGTGCCGCGCGCGGTGAGGATCAGGATCGGCAAACCGCTGCCGTCGGCCCGCAGGCGCTGCACGATGGCCAGGCCACTGAGCTTGGGCAGGCCGAGGTCCACGATGGCCAGGTCGAACGGGTACTCGCGCAGCAGGAAGAGGCCCTCCTCGCCGTCGGCGGCCTGGTCCACGCGATAGCCTTCGGCTTCGAGCTGCCGGGCCAGGCCAAGGCGCAACGGGGCTTCGTCCTCGACCAGCAAGACGCGCATGTCCGCACCTGCCCTCAGGGGCGCCTGCCTGATCCGGCGTCCACCAGCACGACGCGGACATCGCCACGCGGCGTCACCACCTTGACCCGCCAGACGGTGCGGCCGCCGGCATCGGCGAGATCCACGGCCAGGACGCGGCCGCCCGTCTGCTGCTGGGCCTGGGCCGCGGCCTGGTCGCGCGAGACCTGGGCCCACGCGGGCAGCGCGGCCCCGGCCAGGAGGGCGATGAGGAGCAGCCGGTGGAGAGCGTGCACGTGGGTAGGGGAAAAGTGGTTTCGTGATGGTACTGCCGCTCATCGGGCGGCAATCCCCGGGCCTGAAGGTACGGGCCGGTCCATGAACGAAACCTGAACGGAGGCACCAACGAAAAAATCTGCGTTCTGTTCAGGAAGCGTTCATGCACGCCCGAGCAACATCCGTCCCATGTCAACCCCAGGAGCGTCCATGAACCGTTTCATCTTCGCCAGGCGCGTTGCGGCCACCGCCCTCGGGCTGGCTGCGCTGGTGGCCACTGCAGCCTCCCATGCGCGAACCGACGTCCACCTGTCCATCGGCATTCCCGCGCAGGGCGTCTACGTCCAGCCCGCGCCGGTCTACGTGCAGCCCGAACCGGTGTACGTGCAGCCGCGTCCCGTGTACGTCCAGCCCCAACCCGTGTACATCCAGCCGCAGCCGGTTTACGGCCACCCCCGCCGCGGCCCCTGGGGTGATCGCGACGGTGACGGCATCCCCAACGCCCACGACCGCTGGGACAACCGCCACCACTGGAGCCATGCCCATCGCCACGGCCCTCGCGGCGACGCCGACCGCGATGGGGTGCCGAACCGGCACGACCGCTTCCCGGGCCACCCCTACCGCCACTGACGCCAGCTAGCCGCCAGCCTGCTTGACCTTGCGGCCCTGCCCGATGAGCAGCGAGGCGATCTTGTCGCGATGGTCGCCCTGCACTTCCACGGCGCCGTCCCTGACGGTGCCGCCGGAGCCGCACGCCGCCTTGAGTTGCCTGGCCAGTGTTTCCAGGGTGGCCGGGTCGCTGCCCAGGCCGCGGACCACGGTCACCGCTTTTCCTGCGCGCCCCTTGGTCTCGCGCGAGATCCGGACGATGCCATCGCCGGGCGCGGCGGGCGCCGGAATCGAGCAGGAGCATTGCGCGATGGCCTTGCGGCACACGGGACACATGCGGCCGGACTCGGTGGAGTAGACAAGGCCGCCGGTCGGCGAGCGGGACTTCATGCCGCGGATTGTCCTCGGGTCCGGTCGACGTGGTCTTCAGCGCGGGCCCGTGGCAAATGAAAAGCGCGCAGAGCCGGGAGTGCCCGCGACGGCGTAGTCGATCGCCACCGCATAGCTCGTGCCGGGCTGCAGCACCTCCGGGATGACGGAGAACCAGCCGTCGGTGAAGGTCGCGTTGGGGTCGGCGGTCGCCCCCGAACCGTAGGTGACCAGGAGCGCCACGGGCCCGGACGGGCCGGTGATGGTGGCCGACGTGATGCGCAGCGACTCCGGCCCCGCGACGGTGATCGGCTGGCCCCATTGCGCGTCGGGGTTGGACGGGAAGGGAGAAGGCGATTCGTTGGCGTTGCGGGCCAGGGCATCGGTCGTGCCCGCGCAAGGGAAGGTGGCCACGCCCTGGGGCGACTGCAATTGGGCCGAAGCAGGCACGCCCAGGACGGCGGTCAGCGTGTCGAAGGAGGCCACGGCGTTCCACGCGAGGCCCACTTCGAGGAAGCCGGTCAGGAGCGACCTGGCGTGGTACGGGGCGGCCATCAGGCTGCGGACCGCATCGGCTGCCGTCGAGCCGCCGGATGCGCCGGAGAGGTCCTCGCCGACGGCGCGCGGGGCGTAGCCGGCGGCCAGGGCCCGGTCGAGCACGGTCGCACCGGTGAAGCCGGGCTTGCCGGGATCCTCGCCGTGGCCCAGTTCACCGTTGAGGCTCATGTAGTTCGCATGGGCCGCCGCGGCCTGGTCGAGGGGCGCGGACTGCGCCAGAAGCCCGAAGCCGCAGCGCAGCCGGGCGGCATTGAGCTGGTCGTAGGCCAGCCGTTGCGGGCTGCCGGCGCCGTAGGTGGCGCTGTTGACCGAGATCGCCGGCGGCGCGGTCGGCGGAGCGTTGTCGCCGCCGCCGCCACCGCCACCACATCCGCTGGCGACCAGCGCGGCGACCCACGCGACCAGCGCGCCTGCCGCGCGTACATGTCTCGACATCATCCTGGGTGGACCCTGCAGCGCGCCCACGGTTCACCTCGTCCGTGCGCATGATGATCGGTCCACATCCAGCCGAGGCCCGCTCATCCGAGCGCCTGAAGCACCAGCCGCGCCGCACGGTCGTCGATGCCGTGGGCCAGGCCCGGCACGAGCTGCGCCGACGCGTCGGCGCCGAGTGAACGCAGCCGGTCCGCCGCTTCGACGCTGAACCTTGCGGGGATCACGGAATCGCTCTCGCCGTGGACGAAGCGGAACGTGACGCCCGCCGGGGCTTGCCGCGGCGGCTGCGCGAACCGCCCGGAGATCGCGACGACGCGGTGCGCGAGGTCCGCGGCCTGGGTGGCTTCCAGCGACATGATCGCGCCCTGCGAAAAGCCCACCAGGGCGGTTCCGGCAGGCGCCACCCCGGCCTCGGCTTGCCACTTGCGCACAGCGCTCTCGAAGGACGGCAGCGCGGCGGCGACGCGTTCCGGCCGGTTGGCCTCGGTGACGCCGGCCACCGGGAACCATTCGCGGCCGGCGCCGAACGACGCGGGATGGGCGCCCTCGACGCTGACCACCCTCGCGTGCGGCTGCTGCCGTGCGATGAGCTGCGCGAGGGGAACCAGGTTGGCCGGCGACGAGCCGACCCCGTGGAACAGCAGCACCAGCGCGCGCGGCGCCTGCGGCCGTGCCACGACGACGGAGCCGTCGCTCATGCGGGGCTCCCGGCCGTGTCGATCCCGACCTGCGCGCCGAAGACGTACGACTCCATCGCCAGCACGCCGTGGCGGATGCCGCCGTCCAGCACCGTCGCCGGCAGGACGTCCTGCGCGGCGCCGAGCGCCACCAGCAAGGGCAGGAAGTGCTCCGACGTCGGATGGGCCCGGCGCGCGTGCGGCGCCCGCTCGAGCGTGGCGACCAGGCGATCGCGGTCCCCCTCGACCACGGCCTGCCGCACCCACAGCGAGAACTCGCGCGCATACGCCGCTTCCTCGACGGCACCGGTGCGGAACTCGTACAGGTTGTGCGTGAGGCTGCCGGAGCCGATGACCAGCACGTCTTCTCGCGCCAGCGCGGCCAGTCCGCGGCCCAGATCGAAGGCCTGCGCGGCGTCCAGGTCGACGGGCATCGACACCTGCACCACGGGCACGTCGGCGTCGGGGAACAGGTGCATCAGCGGCACCCATGCCCCGTGATCCAGTCCGTGCCGCTCGTTGAGCGAGGCCTGGATGCCGGCGTCGCCTAGCGCCTGCTGCACCCGGCGCGCCACGCCGGGCGCCCCGGGGGCGGGGTAGCGGATCTGGTACAGGGCGCTCGGAAAGCCGCCGAAGTCGTGGACCGTCCCGGGCTGCGACGCGGCGCCGATCTCGACGCCGCGCGTCTGCCAGTGCGGCGAGACGATGACCACGGCAAGGGGCTTGCGCAGGGCGCGACCGAGCGCGCCGAGCTGGGCACCCGCGACGCCCGGCTCCAGGGCGAACGTGGGCGCGCCGTGCGAGACGAACAACGCGGGTTGGGTCTTCATGCTCAGGCTCCGTTGCGGACTTCGCCGACGACCTGCGTGGCCGGCACGGCGTCGGGCTGGCCGGCCAGGTAGGCCGAGCCGCTGTCCTCGCCGGTGAAGGCGGCGACCCGGTCGCGGGCCTGCACGTACTCGGCCTTCACCTGCGCGCGGCTGCGCTGGCTTGCGAAGTCGGCGATCGGGTTGTACTCCCGGGCCCAGGGGTCGCGGCCGGACGCTTCGAAGGCGGCCTGCTCGGCCTGGACTTCGGCACGGGTGGCCGTCGAGACGAACGGCGTCGGGTCGATGGTGATGTCGTCGGCGAAGGCGCCGGTGGCGGAGGCGGCGAAGGCGAGAGCGATGAGGGACTTGCGGTTCATGGGAACTCCTTGGGGTGGGTTTCAGGGCGACGTTGCTGCGTCGATGGAGGGACTTTAAGTGTTCCACCTGGGAAGATAAACATGCTAAAACGAGAGAAATCATTCCCATAATCGAAACAATGGACCGGTTCCAGGAGATGCGTGTGTTTGCCGCCGTGGTCGATGCCGGCAGCTTCGTGGCGGCGGCCGATGCGCTGGAGATGTCCAAGCCGGCCGTCTCGCGCCACGTGGCCGAGCTGGAGCAGCGCCTGGGCGTTCGCCTCCTGCACCGCACCACCCGCCGCCTTTCGCTCACGGTGGAAGGCGAGGTCTTCCTCGCGCGGTGCCGCGACCTGCTGGCGGGCGTGGACGAAGCCGAGGCGGAAGTCAGCGCGCGCGGCGGCAGCGTGGTCGGCCTGCTGAAGGTGAGCGCGCCGGTGTCTTTCGGCGTGCTCAACCTGGCGCCGCTGTGGGCGGACTTCATGGCGCAGCATCCGCAGCTGACGCTGGACCTCACCCTCACCGACCGCTTCATCGACCTGGTCGACGAGGGCTATGACATGGCGGTGCGGGTCGCCCGGCTGCCGAGCTCGTCGCTGGTGAGCCGGCGGCTCGCGTCCACGCGCATGGTGCTGTGCGCGTCCCCCCGGTACCTGGAAAAGCGCGGCGCGCCGGCGCGGCCCTCGGACCTGTCGGCGCACGACGTGCTCGCCTACAACCTGCTCGCGACGGGCGACACCTGGGAGTTCGAAGGCCCGCAGGGCACGGTGGCCGTCAAGGTCAAGCCCCGGATGCAGACCAACAGCGGCGACACCTGCCGGGCCGTGGCCCTGGGCGGCGGCGGCATCGTGCTGCAGCCCACCTTCCTGGTGAGCGCCGACCTGCAGCGTGGGGACCTCGTCGAGGTCATGCCCGGGTACCGGTCGGCGGAGCTCGGCATCTACGCCGTCTACCCCACCCGCAAGCACATGCCGCCCAAGGTGCGGCTGCTCATCGATTTCCTGGCCGCGCGGCTGCGGGAGGCCTGACGACACCACCGGCCTCGCGGCCCGGTCGTCGATAGAATTTCGCGCTTGCGCACCGGGGAAGCGAGCAGACTCCCCGACCCCAAGACGCCACGCGTCCAAGTGCTGCTCCTGATCACGGACCCCGGTCCGATTGGGAGACTGCCTTGCCGAACCTTCCCGACGACTTGCACACCCGGGCGCCGTGGCGAGGCGACACACGCCGCCTGCTTTTGGCCCGCGGCCTGCGCGCCTTCGGAGACGGCTTCGTCAGCCTGCTCCTGCCGGCCTACCTGCTGGAACTCGGGTGGACCCCGTTCCAGGTCGGGCTGGTCGCCACCGCCACCCTGCTCGGCTCGGGCCTGCTGACGCTGGCCGCCGGGCTGCTGGGCCAGCGCCTGGGCCACCGGCGCCTGCTGCTGGCGGCCACCGCCCTGATGGTGGCGACCGGGCTCGGTGTCGCATCGCTCAGCAGCTTCTGGCCGCTGATGCTGGTGGCATTCGTCGGCACGCTCAATCCGTCGGGGGGCGACACCAGCGTCTTCCTGCCGGCCGAGCACGCGTTGCTGGCCCAGGGTGCGCAGGGCAAGGCGCGCACGGCCGCGTTCGCGCGCTACAGCCTGGTCGGCAGCCTGTCGGCCGCCGTGGGCGCCCTGGCGGCGGCGCTGCCCGCGCTACTCGCTCGCCATGGCGAACTGGCGCCGCGCACGACCTTGCAAGGCATGTTCCTGCTCTACGCGCTGCTCGGCCTCGTGGTCGCCTTCCTGTACCGCGGCCTGCGCACCCCGGCGGGCGACGGACCGCAGGCCGGGCAGCCGGCGGGGCTGGGTCCCTCGCGCCGCCGGGTCTACCTGCTGTCCGCGCTGTTCAGCCTGGATGCTTTCGGCGGTGGCTTCGTCGTCCAGTCGCTGCTGGCGCTCTGGCTGTACCAGCGCTTCGGGCTCTCGCTGGAAGCCGCCGCCTCCATCTTCTTCTGGACCGGCGTGCTGACGGCCTGCTCCTACCTGGTCGCAGCGCGCATCGCGGACCGCATCGGCCTGGTGCGCACGATGGTCTACACGCACCTGCCGTCCAGCCTCTGCCTGATCGCCCTGCCGTTCTGCACCGGGCTCGGGTGGGCGATCGGCCTGCTGCTGGTGCGCAGTGCCCTCTCGCAGATGGATGTCCCCACCCGCAGCTCCTACGTGATGGCGATCGTCACGCCGGCCGAACGCAGCGCCGCGGCCAGCGTGACCGCCGTGCCGCGCAGCCTCGCCGCGACCGCCAGCCCTGCCCTGGCCGGCTACCTTCTGGGCGTGTCGAGCTTCGGTTGGCCCCTGGTCGTCGGCGGCGCACTGAAGATCGTCTACGACCTCCTGCTCCTGGCGATGTTCCGCCGCGTGCATCCGCCTGAGGAGCTGCGGGAGTGAAAGGTCGAGGTGATGCCACCCGTCGGCCGCGGCCCTGCGCCGCTCAGCGGCCGGGGGCCACCATGCCGCTGGCCAGCGCGAAGGGTGACCCGCTCCCGTCCAAGGTTTGCAGCGTGCCTTCGACAAAGGCGAAGTGCCGCGCGGACCGGGCCACGTGGGCACGAAAGGCCAGCGGCCGATCCGTGGCCGCAAGCGAGAGGAATTTCACCGAAAGCTCGAGGGTCACGACCACTTCCGGGTCGTAGTGGCCGAGGCCGGCCAGGACGAATGCGGCGTCGAAGCCCGCTGCGATGACGCCGCCGTTCACCGCCTGCGTGCCCCCGCCGCCCAGTGCGCCCTGCGGCATGCGCGCGAACGTGATCAGCGCCTCGCCAGGGTCCTCGAACCGGCCGGCGAAGCCGAACCAGGCGATCTCGGCGCGCTGGTTGAACTGCCGCAGGTGTCCGGCGCGAGCAGCAGCGTTCAGGCGAAAAGGCAGGACGGTGGGCGACATGGCTCTCCCCGGTTGGGAAAGCGATCATCGCCGGATGCCGCCGCAGGCGGCTCCATTGCCCAGCACGACCACGACCGCGCCCACCCCACGCTGGAGAAATCCACCCGCGAGTTCTAGGATGGCGCCATGGAAGCGGACTACACCACCCGCACGATGAGCCGCGACGAGGTCGCGCTGGCGATCGACTGGGCGGCCCAGGAAGGCTGGAATCCCGGCCTGCATGACGCCGAGACCTTCCCCGCCGCCGATCCGCAAGGCTTCTTCGTCGGCACGCTCGAGGGCCAGCCGGTGGCCTCGGTCTCGGTCGTCAAGTACGAACCCGGCTTCGCGTTCCTGGGCCTGTACATCGTGCGGCCGGCCTGGCGCGGCCGGGGCCTGGGGTGGCGGCTGTGGCAGCACGGGATGGCTTCCGTCCGCGGGCGGCAGGTCGGGCTGGATGGCGTGGTCGCGCAGCAGCCCCACTACCGCAAGTCGGGCTTCGAACTGGCCTGGCGCAACGTGCGCTACGAAGGGCGCGGGGGGATGCCTGCCCCCGACGATGCGCGGCTGGTCGACCTGGCCAGCATCCCCTTCGACGTCGTGAACTCGTACGACCACGCGTACTTCCCCACCGAGCGCACGGCCTTCCTGCGCGCCTGGCTCGCCCAGCCCGACGCCGCCGCGCGCGGCTGGATCGAGGACGGACGGCTGCAAGGCTGGGGGCTGGTGCGCCGCTGCCGCAGCGGCTGGAAGATCGGCCCCCTGTGCGCCGAACGGGAGCGCATCGCCGAGTGCCTGTTCCTCGCGCTGTGCTCCCAGGCGAGCGCCGGAGAACCCGTGTACCTCGACCTGCCGGAAGCGAATTCGGCCGCCCTCGCGCTGGCGCAGCGCCACCACATGCACATGGTGTTCGAGACCGCGCGCATGTACACGGGGCGGCCGCCGGCCGTGAACATGCACGGCCTCTATGGCATCACGACCTTCGAGCTGGGTTGAAGAACTCGATGCGGGGGCGGCGCACCTGACAGCTAGACCGGCTCGCCGTGGATGGGAGGAACCGACAGGAGCAGCCGGGTGAGGTCCGCCTGGCGCCGGACGCCGGCCTTCTCGAAGATTCCCCGGACCTGGGTGCGGATCGTGTGCAGCGAAACGTCGCGCTCGAAGGCGATCTCCTTCGGACTGAGGCCGTCGGCGAGCATGCAGGCGACATCCGCTTCCGCCTGCGTGAAGCGCAGCAGGCTGGCGAGCGTGCGCGACCGCACGGGATCGGCATCCGGCGTGTTCGCGTAGACCAGCGCCGCACCGCAAGGCTCCTGCAGCGGCACGACACGCAACAGCCACAGGGTTGCGCGAACGGTGGCCGAGAAAGCGCTGCCCCGCTGCGAGGCGGCGGCGCGCAAGGCGCCCTCCAGCCGAGCGGCGATCGCCGGGTCGGGTGAGTGCAGCCTGTCCTGGCGAATCGCCAGCGGCGAGCCCTCGCGCAGCGATCGGTCGCCTGCGCTGTTGGCCATCAGGAGCGTGCCCGCGCGGTCGATGGCGAAGACCGGGAACTGCAAGGCGTCGAGCGCGGCGCCGGCCAGCCCGCGCGACAGCTGCTCGCGGCGCAGGTCCGCGCAGAGCGCGCCCACCCGGCCGATGTGGCTGTGCACCCTGCGAAAGACGATCGCTTTCGACGGGTCGAACGGCAGGTGGAGCTGCGGGCGCCGCAGGCCCCGCAACGCGACCATCCTGCGGTCTTCGTGGACGTTGCCACCGGGGCATTCGATGGCGGGTTCGATGACCGCCTCGCTCGCTTCGCTCATGGTGCACCTCGCCTGCCAGCCGCCGTTACCTGAGCAGAAATCTTGAAGCGAACGGCGCGGCGCCAATGGGCTGCCCATCTATGACTTCTGAGGAGGGTCTTGGCCTACGGCGCCTTCATCCGTGCGTGCGCGCACCTCGCGGCGCTGCGGCGGTCCAGGGCCATCCATGCGCAGCCCGCCCCAGCCGCAGGCGCCCTGCGGTTGCGCGACAGCCGAACCGGATGTGCGCGTGGTCACGTTTGATCGTGCCTTTGGCTGCTTGTCACCCGGATGAGTGGCAGGCGCGCTGCCGCTTGCAGCCGTCACCAATTCTGGTGATTGCGAACGCACGAGTCGCTCGATGAAATGGGCCGCGCCATCCCCTGTCCACCCACAACTCGAAGTGGAGACTCGCATGCAAGTCCGACCCTCGTCGAGCACGGCCCTGCCGGCCAGCCGCCGCACCGCGTTGAAGACGGCCGGCGCCGCGGCCGCCGCCATCCTGGCGCCGCAGGTGGCCCGCAGCCAGCTGGTGATCGCCCCGGGACGCGTGCCCAGCCCGACCACGAGCCTGTGGGCCGAGCCGTTGCCGGTGCCCAAGCCCGCGTGGCCGATGGCGGCGCTCGACCCGGTGCCATCGCGCACGCCGTTCGCGGGCGAGGCCCGGCGGGCCGACCACCAGGGATGGTCGGACGTCGCGCCCGATCTGTACGAACTCAAGGCCGAGCCGATCTGGCACGAGTTCCATCCCGACCTGCCACGGCAGGAGGTGTGGGGCTTCAACGGCCAGACGCCGGGGCCGCTGATCCATGCGCGCTACGGCAAGCCGGTGATCGTCCGCTACCGCAACAACCTGCCCCGCCACGCGCGAGGCCCTGGCTCCCCGGAGATCTCCATCCACCTGCACAACTTCCACTCGCCGTCGGAGAGCGACGGCCATCCGGACGACTACTTCCCCTCGCATTCCCTGCCCGGCGCCTGGAAGGACAGCTGCTACCCGATGCGGTATGCCGGCGACGACCCGTGCGAGGCGCTGGGCACGATGTGGTACCACGACCACCGCCACCACTACACCGCGTCGAACGTCTACAAGGGACTGGCCGGCTTCTTCCTGGCCTTCGACGAACTCGACTCCGGGAACGAGAACGATGGCAATCCCAAGGCGCTGCGCCTGCCCAGCGGCGAGTTCGACGTGCCGCTGATGGTGCAGGACAAGCAGTTCGACAGCAGCGGCTACGTGAGCTTCGACGCGCTCGACCCGGACGGCTTCGTGGGCGACAAGTTCCTGGTCAACGGCAAGATCCAGCCGTTCTTCCACGTGCGGCCGCGCAAGTACCGCCTGCGGCTGCTGGACGGGTCGACCGCGCGGGTGCTCGACCTGCAGATCCGCCACCAGAACCAGGCGCAGAAGTTCACCTACATCGCCAACGACGGCAACCTGCTGGAAGCGCCGCTGGAGATGAGCAGCGTCCATCTCGCGCCGGCCGAACGGGCCGACCTCGTGGTGGACTTCTCCAAGTACCCCGTCGGGGCCGAGCTGTTCCTGGTCAACCGCCTGCAGATGCTGGACGGCCGCAAGCCCGAGAAGGATTTCCTTCGCACGCCCATCCCGCTGCTGAAGTTCATCGTCGACCAGCCGTCCGTGCCGGACTACAGCCGGGTGCCCACCTGGCTGCGCAAGCTGCCGGAAGTCGATATCGACTACGCCAGGAGCGTGGCCGTCCGGCGCGAGGCGCGGCTGGGCCGCAGCAACGGCGGCTGGACGATCAACGACCGCATCTACAGCAGCAAGCCCGCCTTCAAGCCCAGGCAGGGCCAGTGGGAGCTCTGGACCGTCCGCAACGACAGCGGCGGCTGGGTCCACCCGGTGCACATCCACCTGGAGGAAGGCCGCCTGCTCAGCCGCAACGGCAGGCCCCCGCCGCCCCACGAGCGCGGACGCAAGAACGTGTTCTATGCCAACCCGAACGAGCGCCTGGAGATCCTGATCCGGTTCCGCGACTTCAAGGGCAAGTACGTCACCCACTGCCACAACACCCTGCACGAAGACCACGGAATGATGGAGAACTTCGAGGTCGTCGCTTCCTGACCCCGATGCGAAGGAGAGCCCCCATGGACCCGCAATCGTCTCCCCTGGGCCGGCGCGCCTGCGCCTTCGCCGGCGTGGCCGCGGTCGCCGGCCTTGCCGGCTTGCTGGGCAAGCCGGACAAACCGTCCCGCGCGGCGTCGCCCTCGCGTGCGGCGGGCAGTGGACGCTTTCCCGACCTGCCGCTGCTCACGCACGAGGGGCGCCAGGTCCGCTTCTACAGCGACCTGGTGCGCGGCCGCACGGTGCTGATCAACATGATGTACGCCCAGTGCAACGACCGCTGCCCGCCGATGACGCACAACCTCAAGCTCGTGCAGCAGGAACTGGCGCCGCGCCTGGGGCGCGACGTGTTCATGTACTCGCTCAGCCTGTTGCCCGAGCATGACCGGCCGGCCGACCTGGCCGCGTACCGGCGGCTGCACGGGGTGGGCCCGGGCTGGACCTTCCTCACGGGAGACAAGGCCGACGTGGAGGCGATCCGCTATGCCCTCGGCTTCTACAGCCGCGATCCGCAGCTGGACGCGGACATCGGCCAGCACACGGGCATGGTGCGGGTGGGCAACGAGGCGCTGGACCGCTGGTGCATGGTGCATGCCCTGCAGGAAACCGAGTCGATCCTGGAGGCGATGGCCGGCCTGGTGCCGCTGGCACGGGTGGACGGGCGCGTGCGGGTGGCGTGAGCGCCGCGCGCGGCGCAGCGGTGCAGCCGCGCAGCCTGCGGCTGCTCAGGAGCCCTTCCCGCCGGGCGGCGGCAGTTCGATGCCGGGGAAGACCTTGATCACCGCGCTGTCGTCCTCGCGGCCGTGGCCCGCGCTGGAGGCCTGCATGAACATCTGGTGCGCGGTGGACGAGAGCGGAAGCGGAAACTTCGTCGCGCGCGCCACGTCGAGCACCAGCCCGAGGTCCTTCACGAAGATGTCGACCGCCGACAAGGGCCTGTAGTCGCCCGCCAGCACGTGCGGCATGCGGTTCTCGAACATCCAGCTGTTGCCCGCGCTGTGCGTGATCACCTCGTAAAGCGCTTTCGCGTCCACACCCTCACGCAGCCCCAGCGCCATGGCTTCGGCCGCTGCCGCGATGTGCACGCCGGCGAGCAGCTGGTTGATGATCTTCACCTTGCTGCCGGCCCCGGCGCGGTCCCCGAGCCGGTACACCTTGTCGGCCATGGCATCGAGCACGCCGCCCGCGGCCGCGTAGGCTTCGGGACGGCCCGCCGTCATCATCGTGATCTGCCCGGCCGCCGCCTTGGCCGCGCCCCCGGAGATCGGTGCATCGAGGTAGAGGAGCCCAAGCGCTTCGAGGCGCTGCTCGAGCGCGGCCGACCAGTTCGGATCGACCGTCGAGCACATCAGGAAGACGCTGCCCTTCTTCATCGCCGATGCGCAACCGTTCGCCCCGAACAGCACGTCCTCGGTCTGCGCGGCATTGACGACCACCGAAACGATGGCGTCGCAGCTCGCCGCGACCTTGGCGGGGGAATCACAACCGGTCGCGCCATCGCCCACCAGGGCCTCGACGGCCTCCCGCCGGAGGTCGTGGACCGCGACCGCATGCCCCGCCCGCAGCAGCGACCGCGCCATGCCCTGTCCCATGGCGCCAAGGCCGATCAATCCAACGTTCATCATCCAGGCTCCGTCGAGTCGACTTCGAACTGTACGCTTCGATGCTCGTCCTGGCGTCGGCGGGATGGCATGGCGTGATCACGTGAGCGCGTCGCTGGCAGCGCTGCGCCAGAAAACTTCCGCAGCGCTTCCTGCGGAGCTTCGAGACCTGTACAGCCGGATCCCCAGCGAAATACTCCAATCCTCTGCGGCTGCCGGGACCAGGCGGCCGGCGGCCAGGTCCTCTTCCACCAGCGTCTGCGGCAACCATGCGACGCCTCGTCCGTCCAGAGCCATGGTTCGCAGCACCGACGCAAGGTGCGCGGTGAATGCCACGCGAACAGGAAGTGCCTCGAGCCGTCGACCGACGACGGCGCGCACGATGCGGCCCAAGCCTGATTCGGCGGCGTACTGCAGCACCGGCACCTCCTGCGCAGGCCAGCTGCCGATGCGATGCCGCGGCTGTCCTTGCGCGTCGGGAGATGAGACCGCGATCAACCTGTCCTGGCCGACCTGCGCCGACAGGTAGGTCTCCTCGTCCAGGGGACCGCTCGCACCGGGGTGTGAGTGACTCAGGACGAACTGCACCTTGCTTTGCACCATCAGGGCTTCGCAGCGCTGCAGCACATCGGAGACGAGTTCCACCGGGCCCAATGTGGTCCTCGATTCGAGACCGCGAAGCCAGCGGGGAAGGAAGGTGAACGAGAGCGCGTGCGTGGACGCGATGCGAAGGGTGGCCGAGTTGGCTTCGGCCACGCCGCGCGCTTCCCCGGGCAAGCGGGTCACGCGGACGACCAGGTCGTCGGCAACGGCGCGGAACCATTCTCCGGCCGAAGTGAGTTTCGCGGGCTGCGTGCTCCGGTCGAACAGATCGGCCCCGAGCCATTCCTCCAGGGCCCGGACCCGGCGGCTGAAGGCGGGCTGTGTCATGTGCCTCTCCTCGGCTGCACGCGAGAAGTTGCCCGTCGCCGCCAGCGCCCGGAAGTCCTCCAGCCAGTCGAAGTTCAGCATCGGTGCTCCCAAGGCATTGAAGGAGAGAAAAAGAGCATTGGCCATGAAAACGGGCTTGGCCGACCATCGCGGCTCCCCTCAGCACCCCAGGAGCCTCCCCGTGAAGATCGTCGAAATCCGCGAAAAGACCATCCCCATCAGCTCGCCCATCCGCAACGCGTACATCGACTTTAGCAAGATGACGCTGAGCCTCGTCGCCGTGATCACCGACGTGATCCGGGATGGCAAGCCGGTCGTCGGCTACGGATTCAACTCGAATGGCCGCTATGGGCAGGGCAAGCTCATGCGCGAACGCTTCATCCCCCGCGTCATGGAAGCCAGCCCCGAATCGCTGATCGATGCCAGCGGCAAGAACCTCGATCCGCACAAGATCTGGAACACCATGTTCACCAATGAGAAGCCGGGCGGACACGGCGAGCGCTCGGTGGCCATCGGCACCATCGACATGGCGGTGTGGGACGTGGTCGCCAAGATCGAAGGCAAGCCGCTGTTCCAGTTGCTCGCCGACCGTTACGGCGACGGCAAGCCGAATCGCAGGATCTTCGTTTACGCGGCGGGCGGCTACTACTACCCGGGCCAGGACCACGGCAAGCTCAAGGACGAGATGCGCAGCTACATCGACCGGGGGTACACCGTGGTCAAGAAGAAGATCGGGGGCGCGTCGCTGGACGAAGACCTGCGTCGCATCGATTCGATCCTGAGCGTGCTGCAGGACGGCCAGAAGCTCTGCGTCGACGCCAACGGCCGCTTCGACCTGGACACCGCGATCGCCTACGCCAAGGCGCTCTCCCAGTACGACCTGTTCTGGTACGAGGAGCCGGGCGACCCGCTCGACTTCGAGCTGCAGGCCACCCTGCGCAACTACTACAAGAACCCGATGGCTACCGGCGAAGACCTGTTCTCCATGCAGGATGCGCGCAACCTGATCCGTTATGGCGGAATGCGGCCCGACCGCGACTGGCTCCAGTTCGACTGCGCCCTGAGCTACGGCCTGGTCGAGTACCTCCGGACGCTGGACATGCTCAAGGAACACGGCTGGTCCGCCAGCCGGTGCATCCCGCACGGGGGCCACCAGATGTCGCTGAACATCGCCGCGGGCCTGGGCCTTGGCGGCAACGAGTCCTATCCCGACCTGTTCCAGCCCTTCGGCGGCTTCCCCGACGGCGTCAAGGTGCGGGAGGGGTACGTGACGCTGCCGGACCTCCCGGGGATCGGGTTCGAAGGCAAGGCCGATCTGTACCGCGAGATGCAGGCGCTCTCCGCCTGAGCGCGCCACCATCCGAAGGAATCGCAATGAAGATGCTCACCCGCATGGCGGGCCTGGTCGCCCTCGTCCACCTCTCCACGCTCGCCTGGGCCGACTTCCCGGACAAGCCGGTCACACTGGTGGTTCCCTTCGCCGCGGGAGGTCCCAGCGACAAGATCGCCCGCGACCTGGCCGAGGCGCTGCGCAAGCCGCTGGGCCAGACCGTGATCGTCGACAATGCCGGCGGGGCCGGCGGCACCATCGGCGCGGCCAAGGTCGCCAGGGCCAACGCGGACGGCTACACCCTGCTGGTCCACCACATCGGCATGGCAACCGCGCCCGCGCTCTATCGCAAGCTGAGCTACAAGGTTCCGGACGATTTCGAGTTCCTGGGGCTGATCAATGAGGCGCCCTCCGTCCTCATCGGCAAGCCCGGCCTGGAACCCGGTAACTTCGCGGACCTGCGCAAGTGGATCGCAGGCAACGCAGGCAAGGTGAACCTTGCCAATGCCGGCCTTGGCTCGGCGTCCCATCTCTGCGGGCTGATGTTCCAGAGCGCGCTCAAGACCAACCTGACGACGATCCCCTACAAGGGCACCGCACCCGCAATGAACGACCTGATCGGTGGCCAGGTGGACCTGATGTGCGAGCAGGCGACGAACGCCGTGCCGCAGATCGAAGGCAAGAAGGTCAAGGTCTTTGGCGTCACCAGCATGCAGCGCCTGCAGATCCCGGCCTTGAAGGATGTGCCGACGCTGTCGGAGGCGGGGCTGAAGGAGTTCAACGTGCAGGTGTGGCATGGGCTCTACGCCCCGCGGGGCACTCCGCCTGCCGTTCTCGCCAAGCTGAACGCCGCGCTGCGCGTAGCCCTCAAGGACCCGGAACTCATCAAGCGCGAGGAAGCGCTGGGCCTCTCCGTCATCAAGGATGACCGGCTCGACCCGGCGGGACACAGGAAGTTCGTGGAAGCCGAAAAGGCACGCTGGTCGAAGGTGATCAAGGACGCAGGCGAGTACGCTGACTGATCCTGCCGTCTGATCGAGGCCCCCTAGGAGGCCTAACCACTGAGAGGTGACATCCATATGAAGGACAGCCCGACCCCCGACTTCCGCCAGGCCGCGCTCGACTACCACGCCCAGGCGCCGGCCGGGAAACTGGCCATCAGCGCCACCAAGCCGCTGTCGAACCAGCGCGACCTCTCGCTGGCCTACTCCCCGGGCGTCGCGGCGCCGTGCGAGGAGATCGTGCGGGACCCCGAGGCGGCGTACAAGTACACCGCCCGCGGCAACCTGGTGGCGGTGATCTCCAATGGCACCGCGGTGCTGGGGCTGGGCGACATCGGCGCGCTGGCCTCCAAGCCCGTGATGGAAGGCAAGGCCGTCCTGTTCAAGAAGTTCGCCGGGGTCGACGTCTTCGACATCGAGGTCGACGAGAAGGACCCGAAGAAGCTGGTCGAGGTGATCGCCGCGCTCGAGCCCACCTTCGGCGCCATCAACCTGGAAGACATCAAGGCGCCGGACTGCTTCTACGTCGAGCGCGAGCTGCGCAAGCGCATGAAGATCCCGGTGTTCCATGACGACCAGCACGGCACGGCGATCACGGTGGCGGCCGCCATGGTCAACGCGCTGAAGGTGGCCGGCAAGGAGATCGGCCAGGTCAAGCTGGTGACGTCCGGGGCCGGCGCCGCGGCGCTGGCCTGCCTCAACCTGCTCTTGAAGGTCGGGGTGAAACGCGAGAACGTCTTCGTGACGGACCTGGCCGGCGTGGTGTACGAGGGGCGGCAGGAGCTCATGGACGAGGACAAGCGGCAGTACATGCAGAACACGCAGGCCCGCACGCTCGCCGAAGTGATCAAGGACGCGGACGTCTTCCTGGGGCTGTCGGCCGGCAACGTGCTGAAGCCCGCCATGGTGGCCAGCATGGCCGCGCGCCCCGTGATCTTCGCGCTGGCCAACCCCACGCCGGAGATCCTCCCAGAGGCCGCCCGGGCGGTGCGGGATGACATCGTCATGGCCACCGGCCGGGCCGACTACCCCAACCAGGTCAACAACGTCCTGTGCTTTCCGTACATCTTCCGGGGCGCGCTGGACGCCGGGGCCACCACCATCAACGACGAGATGGAGATCGCCGCGGTGCATGCAATCGCCGAGCTGGCGCAGGCGGAACAGAGCGAGCGGGTGGCGGCCGCCTACGCCGGAGAGAAGCTGTCCTTCGGTCCCGACTACCTGATCCCCAAGCCGTTCGACCCGCGCCTGATGACGCGCATCGCGCCGGCCGTCGCGAAGGCTGCCGCCGAAAGTGGCGTGGCCCTGCGGCCCATCGAGGACATGGCGGCCTACCGCGCGAAGCTGGAAGGCTTCGTGTACGCATCGGGCACCACCATGAAGCCCATCTTCGACGCCGCACGGCGCGCGCCGTCCAAGCGCGTGGCCTACTGCGAAGGCGAAGAGGAGCGCGTGCTGCGCGCGGCCCAGATCGTCGTGGACGAGGGGATCGCGCGGCCCACGCTGATCGGGCGTCCCGCGGTCATTGCCCAGCGCATCGAGAAGTTCGGCCTGCGGCTGAAGGAAGAACTCGACTACGACATCGTCAACGTCGAATTCGACAACCGCTACCGCGACTTCTGGCAGACGTACCACCGGATGACGGACCGCAAGGGCACGACGGTGCAGACGGCGAAGATCGAGATGCGGCGCCGGCTCACCCTCATCGGCGCCATGCTGCTGCACAAGGGCGACGTGGACGGCATGATCTGCGGCACCTGGGGCACCACCGCGATCCACCTGCACTACATCGACCAGGTGATCGGCAAGCGGCCCGGCGGCTGTCCGTCGACGCCGCAGGACGTGCCCGTCTACGCCTGCATGAACGGGCTGCTGCTGCCCGACCGGCAGATCTTCCTGGTCGACACGCACGTCAACTACGACCCGACGCCGGAGGAGCTGGCGGAGATCACGACCATGGCGGCGGAAGAGATGGTGCGCTTCGGCATCAAGCCGAAGGCGGCCCTCCTGTCGCATTCGAACTTCGGCACCAGCGACCAGCCGACCGCGGTCAAGATGCGGCGCACGCTCGACCTGCTGCGCCGTGAAGCCCCCTGGCTGGAGGTGGACGGCGAGATGCACGGCGACCTGGCCCTCGACGGCGCGCGGCGCGAGGGGGTGATGCCCAACGGTGCCCTGAGCGGCGACGCCAACCTGCTGGTGTTCCCCAACATCGATGCCGCCAACATCTCCTACAGCCTGCTCAAGAAGGCAGCGGGCGGCAACATCTCCATCGGCCCGGTGCTGCTGGGCGCGGCCAAGCCCGTGCACATCCTCACGCCCGGCGCCACGGTGCGCCGCATCGTCAACATGACGGCGCTCACGGTCGCCGACGCCAACGCCGGCCGGTGACGCGCGAGTCCCTTCCTCACTGACCGCGCAGCAGCCGCGGCGGGGCGTCGAGCTTGGGCAGGCGCCGGCGCGAGGCGAGCACCACCTCGATGTCGTCGCGGGCGCCGTCGATGAGCACCAGCGCCGCCTTCTCGGCGCGGGCCGGCTTGCGGGCGATGACGGCGTCGAGCACCGCCCGGTGCAGCGGCAGCGAATCGCGCGCGCCCCCCGTGCGGGCGGTGGAGATCTCGAAGCTCGTGCGCAGCAGCGGCCCCAGCGCCTTGCTCATCTGCACGATCATGCGGTTGTGGGCGGCCCGCAGCAGGCCCTGGTGGAAGGCCAGGTCGTGGCGCACGTAGTCGCCGCCCTCGACGACGGCGTGCCGCATGCCCTCGTAGGCGGCCTCCAGGTGCTGCAGGTCGGCCACCGTGGCCCTTTCGGCGGCCATGCGCACCGCGGCCGGCTCCACCAGCCGCCGCAGCTCCTGCAGGTCGCGCAGGAACTCGCGCGTGAGCCCGACCTGGCTTTGCCAGCCGACGAGGTCGGCGTCGAACCAGTTCCATGATTCGGGCGGCAGCACGCGCGTGCCGACCTTGGGGCCGGTGGAGACCATCCCCTTGGCCACCAGCGACTTGATCGCCTCGCGCACCACGGTCCGGCTGACGCCGAGCGCCTCGCCGAGCTGCGGCTCGGGCGGCATCGGCGCCCCCGGCAGGTAGCGCCCGGCCACGATGGCCGTCCCCAGGCTCGCGACCGCGTGTCCGTGGACGTTCTTGATCATGGGCACCCCGCGGAACGCAACCAATCGCACTACCATATGACGATCGATCCCGAGGGTGCTCGGTGTTTCCCCGGATGCGGGCAGGACCTCCGGGGATTCTGATGACGCGCCGGTGATGCGGGTCCAGACGGGGCCGCGCCGGCCAACGCGGCAAGGACACGATGGCTTCCGTTCAGATCCGGCGGGTCGAGAAATTCTTCGGTGCGGCGCACATCATCCGAGGCGTCGACATCGACATCCAGGATGGCCAGTTCACCGTGCTGGTCGGGCCTTCGGGCTGCGGCAAGTCCACGCTGCTGCGAATGATCGCGGGGCTGGAGGAGATCAGCCGCGGCGAGGTGCTGATCGGCGGCCGCGTGGTCAACACCATGCTGCCCAAGGAGCGGGACATCGCCATGGTGTTCCAGAACTACGCGCTGTACCCGCACATGACGGTGCGCGACAACATGGCGTTCAGCCTCATGCTGGCCAAGCAGCCCAAGGCGCTGGCCGACGAGCGCGTGCGCAAGGCGGCCTCCATCCTGGGCCTGGAGGCCCTGCTCGACCGCTACCCGCGCCAGCTGTCGGGCGGGCAGCGCCAGCGCGTGGCTATGGGCCGCTGCATCGTGCGCGACCCGCAGGTGTTCCTGTTCGACGAGCCGCTGTCCAATCTGGACGCCAAGCTGCGCGTGCAGATGCGCACCGAGATCAAGGAGCTGCACCAGCGCCTGAAGACCACCTCGGTGTACGTCACCCACGACCAGATCGAGGCGATGACGATGGCCGACACCATCGTCGTCATGCGCGACGGCGTGGTCGAGCAGACCGGCTCGCCGCTGGAGCTGTACGACCAGCCCGCCAACCAGTTCGTGGCCGGCTTCATCGGCTCGCCCGCGATGAACTTCCTGCCCGGCGTGGTGCGCCGCTCCGGCGGTGGCACGCGCATCGAGCTGGAGGGGGGCCTGTCGCTGCCCGCGCCCGTCAACGCCGTGTCGGCCGAGGACGGCCGCAGCGTCATCTACGGCACGCGTCCGGAACACATGGAGCTGGCGGCCGAAGGCGACGGCGTGCCCACCGAGGTGGTCGTCGTCGAGCCGACCGGCGCCGACACCCAGGTCTTCACCAAGCTCGCAGGCGTGGACATCACCAGCGTCTTCCGCGACCGCCACGCGTTCCATCCCGGCGAGGTCATCCGCCTGCGCCCCGACGTGACGCGGGCCCACCTGTTCGATGCGGCCACCGGCGCCCGCCTGGCCGCCTGAGCCCCCGAGTGCCCCTGCGCAACCCCACCAACGAAGGAGACACCCATGTCTGACAACCGTCGCAAGTTCCTGAAGAAGGCCTCCGCGGGCGCCGCCGCGGTGTCGGTGCCCATGCTGTGGCCGGGCGTGGCCCAGGCGCAGTGGGCCAACCAGCCGGAGAAGGGCGCCAAGCTGCGCGTGCTGCGCTGGAAGCGCTTCGTGCAGGGCGACGAGGACGCCTACATGGTCAACGTCAAGAAGTTCAGCGAGAAGTACGGCATCGACGTGCGCGTGGACAACGAAGGCTGGGAGGACGTGCGTCCGAAGGCGGCCGTGGCGGCCAACACCGGCGGCGGCCCCGACATCATCCTGTCGACCAACGACGACGCCAACCTGTACCCGGACAAGCTGCTCGACGTGACCGACCTGTCCGAGTACCTGGGCAAGAAGTACGGCGGCTGGTACCCGGGCGCGCAGGCGTACTGCCGGCCCGACGGCAAGAAGTGGATCGCCGTGCCGCTGGGCTGCGCGGGCTCGATGATCGTCTACCGCCAGAGCATGGTGAAGGCGGCCGGCTTCGACGCCTTCCCCAAGAGCACCGACGACTTCCTGAAGATGATGAAGGCCCTGAAGGACAAGGGCACCCCCGGCGGCATGGCGCTGGGCAACGCCACCGGCGACGGCCTGTGGTGCAACTGGCTGGTGTGGGCCTTCGGCGGCATGCTGGTCGACAAGAACAACAAGGTGGTGATCGACAGCCCCGAGACCGCCAAGGCGCTGGAGTACGGCAAGGAGCTGTACGCCACCTTCATCCCCGGCACGCTGTCGTGGCTGGACCCGAACAACAACAAGGCCTTCCTCGACGGCCAGGTCTCGGTGACCAACAACGGCATCTCGATCTACTACGCCGCGAAGAACTCGCAGGATCCCAAGGTCAAGGAGATGACGGGGGATATCCAGCATGCGTCCTTCCCGGTCGGGCCGGTGGGCCAGCCGACCGAGTCGCACCTGTTCTTCAACCAGATGATCTTCAAGTACACCAAGTTCCCGAAGGCGGCCAAGGAGTTCCTGCGCTTCATGATGGAGCAGGAGCAGTTCGAGCCCTGGCTCACCGGCGCCGGCGGCTACGTGGCGCCCCCGCTGGACGCGTACGCCAAGATCCCGGTGTGGACGGCCGACCCGAAGAACACGCCCTACCGCGACGCCGTCAAGAACATGCGTCCCGCGGGCTACGCCGGCAAGCTGGGCTACGCGTCCGCCGGCGCGGGGGCGGACTTCATCATCGTCAACATGGTGGCCGAGGCCATCAGCGGCTCCAAGACGCCCAAGGAAGCGATGCAACGGGCCCAGCAGCGTGCCGAGCGCTATTACAAGGTCTGAGGCCGCGCCCGCCGGGCCGGCGAGGCCCGGCGCGCTGCAGCGCTTCCAGAACAGCCGCAACCTCCTCGGGCTGGCATTCATGCTGCCCGCGGGAGTGCTGCTGCTGCTGTTCCTGACCTACCCGCTCGGGCTGGGCGTTTGGCTCGGCTTCACCGACACCAAGATCGGCCGCGGCGGCGAATGGATCGGGCTGCAGAACTACGAGTTCCTCTGGGGGGACAGCGTCACCCGGCTGGCCCTGTTCAACACCCTCTTCTACACGGCGGTCGCCAGCGTCTTCAAGTTCGTGCTCGGCCTGTGGCTGGCGATGCTGCTGAACGAGCGGCTGCCCTTCAAGACCTTCTTCCGCAGCGTGATCCTGCTGCCCTACATCGTGCCCACGGCGCTGTCGGCCATCGCCTTCTGGTGGATCTACGACTCGCAGTTCTCCATCATCAGCTGGGCGCTGGTGAAGATGGGCCTGATCGACCACTACATCGACTTCCTGGGCGACCCGTACAACGCCCGCCTGGCCACCATCATCGCCAACATCTGGCGCGGCGTGCCCTTCGTGGCCATCACGCTGCTGGCGGGCCTGCAGACGATCTCGCCGTCGCTCTACGAAGCCGGCGCCATCGACGGTGCCACCGGCTGGCAGCGCTTCCGCTACATCACGCTGCCGCTGCTGACGCCCATCATCGCGGTGGTGATGACGTTCTCGGTGCTCTTCACCTTCACCGACTTCCAGCTGATCTACGTGCTCACGCGCGGCGGCCCCTTGAATGCCACTCACCTCATGGCCACGCTGTCCTTCCAGCGCGCCATCTCCGGCGGCGCGCTGGGCGAAGGCGCGGCGATCGCGGTGGCGATGGTGCCCTTCCTGCTGGCGGCCATCCTCTTCAGTTACTTCGGGCTGCAGCGACGCGCCTGGCAGCAAGGCGGCGACCAATGAAAGCCAGCGACACCGACACCCAGGGCATGGCCTACCTCGCGTCGCTGCCGCGGCGCGTGGTGACCGTCTACATCCCGCTGGCGATCTTCGTCTTCGTGCTGCTCTTTCCGTTCTACTGGATGGGGGTGACGTCGTTCAAGCCGGACAACGAGCTGCTCTCGCGCACGGGCAACCCGTTCTGGGTGATCTCGCCCACCCTCGCCCACTTCAACAAGCTGCTCTTCCACACCTCGTATCCCGCATGGATGTGGAACACGGTGTTCGTCTCGGTGGTCGCCACCTTCGTGTCGCTGCTGGCGTCGGTGCTGGCCGCCTACGCCATCGAGCGGCTGCGGTTCCGCGGCTCGCGCCAGGTCGGCCTGTCGATCTTCCTGGCCTACCTGGTGCCGCCCTCGATCCTGTTCATCCCGCTGGCCAGCATCGTGTTCCAGCTGGGCCTGTTCGACACCAAGTGGGCGCTGATCCTCACCTACCCCACCTTCCTGATCCCCTTCTCCACCTGGCTGCTGATGGGGTACTTCCGCTCCATCCCGTTCGAGCTGGAGGAGTGCGCGCTGATCGATGGCGCCAGCCGCCTGCAGATCCTGTGGAAGATCGTGCTGCCGCTGTCGGTGCCCGGCCTCATCTCGGCCGGCATCTTCGCTTTCACGCTGTCGTGGAACGAGTTCATCTACGCGCTCACCTTCGTCTCCTCGTCCGAGAACAAGACCGTCCCGGTGGGCGTGGTTACGGAACTGGTCGAAGGCGACGTCTACCACTGGGGCGCGCTGATGGCCGGCGCGCTGCTGGGCTCGCTGCCGGTGGCCGTCATCTACTCGTTCTTCGTCGAGTACTACGTGTCCGGCCTCACCGGCGCGGTGAAGGAATAGGCGGCGCAGCAGGCGGCCCGGCCGTCACTGCTCATCGCGGTGCCGGCGCCACCACGCCAGCAGCGCATTGAAGTCGCCGCCGAAGCTTCGCTTCATCAGGACGTCGCCGGCCATCGAGCACAGGATCGCCTCGTCCAGGGGCAGCAACCGCTGGCTCGAGACCTGTGCACAGCGCAGGTACAGGGTCTTGAGCCTGGCCTCCGGAAGGTTCTCCAGGAAGACCACCGCCTGGTTCGGCGGCGTCTCCTGCGCGAGCTCCGCCGGCATCGCTGCCGAGGAAAGGAAGCCGATGCCGATGCCTATGCACCAGCAGGCGGGAAGGTTTGGATTCATGGGCATCCTCCTTCGAGTGGATGCGGAATAATCTAGGCGGCCGGCGCGATCACGCGGCGAATCATCCCGGTGGCTTCGTCGATCTTTCGTCGAAGCATTGCCGCAAGACGCCTCCCGGCCGGGGGTTGGCCCATGGGTACCGTCATGGTTGGCGATGGATCTGGCCCGGTCTCGCGCTTCGGCCCGTTCACCCTGGACGTTCGCCGCGCCGAACTGCACCGTGAAGGCGAAGCGGTCGCGTTGCGGCCCAAGACGTTCGCCCTGCTCTCCTACCTTGCCGAGCATCCGGGCCGGGTCATCGCGAAGAACGAACTGCTGACGGCCGTGTGGCCGGGCGTCGTCGTGAACGACGAGTCGCTGTCGCAGTGCGTGCGGGAGCTGCGCGGCGCGCTCGGCGACGACCAACAGGCCCTCATCAAGACCGTGCCGAGGCGGGGCTACCTTTTCGACGCAGCGACGGAAACGGTCCCGCGCCCGGCGGCGACCGGCCATGCCCGCCCTGCGGTGCGGCGCAGAACCTGGTCGCTGGCGGCCAGCGCCCTGCTGCTGGCCGCGTCGGTCGTGGTCGTGCCACGCAACGACCTTCCGCCCGACGTGGACGCCCTGCTCAAGGCGCGCCGCTCGGTCGCGGTCCTGACCTTCCTCGACCACGGCACCGCCGGGCAAAGCCGCCTGGGCGACGCGATCTCCACCGGCATCGTGACCGCGCTCGCCAAGGTGCCGGACACGCAGGTGCTGGCGGGCGGTCCGGCGGCCGGTGCGCGGGCCGTGGCCGACCCGCGGCGAATCGGCCGCGACCTCGGCGTCCGCCACCTGCTCACCGGCAGTGCCCAGCAGGTCGGCGAGAAGATCCGCATCCACGCACGGCTCGAGTCGGGCGAGGACGGCGCGGTCGTCTGGTCCGAGGTGTTCGAGTACGAAGCCACGCCGGATGACGCGTGGCAGCGCGAGCTGGCCTTGCGCATCGCGCGGGGCGTCGACTGGCGGATGGGCACCAGCGCGGCCGTGCGGCAGGCCGCACGCCAGGGCGGAACGCCAGCCCGGGTGGACGGGCTCATGCGAGGCCAGCACCTGCTGCGCCATGCCGCCAGCTACGACGACCTCGTGCGCGCCCGGGCGCACTTCGAAGCGATCACGATCGTCGAGCCCGGCTCGGCGGCGGCATGGACCGGCATGGCGCAGTCCTACGTGAGCGAACTCGAGGCCGCCTGGAACCTCGGGCTGGGCTCGGCCGCGCAGGCCCGCCAGGCGATCGCACGCGCGCGGGCGGCGGACCCGCACTACCTGCCTGCGCAGCATGTGCACGGCAGCCTGCTGGCCGTGCTCGGCGATCTCGAAGGCGCGTCGCGCGTGTACCAGGCCGTCGTGGCCGCCAACCCGAGCGACGCCTGGGCCCATGCACGGCTGGGCGCGACGAAGCTGCGCCTGGGCCAGTTCGAAGAGGTCCAGGCCCACACGGACATGGCGCTGCGGCTCGGCGCGTCCGAAGCTTCGCTGGTCGCGTTCAGCCACCTGCAGGCCGGCCTGGCCGAGTACCACCTGGGACGGGACGCCTCGGCTTACGAGCACGCGGGCCTGTCCGTCGCGGCCGGGCCGTCCCTGGCGCAGCTGGAGGCCCTGCTGCTGCTCGCCTCGCTGGATGCGCTGCACGGGCGCGGGCAGGAGGCCCGCGAGCGTTCCGTCGAGGTGCTGCGGCTGCGCCCGCGCTTTACCGTCGGCGCCTGGCGCGTGTGGACCGCGCCCGTGCATCCGCGGCTCCAGGTCCTTCGCGATCGCTACCTCGAGGGACTCGCGAAGGCCGGGCTACCCGAGTGAGCCCCCCAGCCAGCGCTGCGCGGCCTGGCGCAGGGCCTGCTGCGGGCCGCTGGTGAGAAGGGTCACTTGCCCCCGCCCTGCGCGGTTGAGGAGGCCGTTCACCTCGAGCAGCCGCCTCGCCTGGCGCGCCACCGGCTCGCCGGTCTCCACGATCCCGACGCCCGGACCGACGACCTCCGCCAGCACGGGGATGGCGAAGGGGTAGTGGGTGCAGCCGAGCACGAGCGTGTCGATCTGCCCCGGTGCGCTTCCGAACTCGCCCGCCGCGCGCGCATAGAGCCGGCAGAGACGCCGCACCTCTTCCTGGTTGTCGTTCTCGATCGCCGCGGCCAGGCCGTCGCAGGGCTGCAGCACGAAGTCCGCCTGGCCCCGCACCGAGTCGTGCAGGGCGCGGAACTTGGCGCTGGCCAGGGTGCCCCGGGTCGCGAACACCGCCACTCGTGCGGTGCGCGTCATGCCGGCGGCCGGCTTGAGTGCCGGCTCCACGCCGATCGACGGAAGGTGGGCATGCTCGGCGCGCAGCAGGTGCACCGCGGCGGCGGTGGCCGTGTTGCACGCCACCACCAGCGCCTTGATGCGGTGCTCGTCGATCAGCCGCAGGGCGATCGCGCGCGACCGCTCGGCCACGAAAGCATCGTCGCGCTCGCCGTAGGGCGCATGCCCGGCGTCGGAGAAATAGACGAACTCTTCCTGCGGCAGCTCCCGGCGCAGCGCGCGAAGGATGCTGAGGCCGCCCACGCCGCTGTCGAACACCCCGATCGGCTTGCCTGACTCCATGGCCGCGCATTATGGCGACTGGGGGTGGCCCGGGCTGTCGAAGAAGCTTGTCGAGGCCAGCCGCCCAGGTTCGGCTTTCCCTGAGCGAACGGCAGTAATGCTCTGATTTTTCCTGAGATGCCAGTGCTGTACCCTGTGCAGCCTGACTACCACCTCCACAGGAGACCCTAGATGAAGAAATCGCTGGCCGCCGCCGCCATCGTCCTGGCGCTGGGACTGATCACCGGCCTGGACGCCGAAGCCAAGCGCCTCGGCGGCGGCAAGTCCGCCGGGATGCAGAGGCAGAACACCACCGCGCCCGCGAACACGCCCGCGCAGCCTGCGAACGCCGCTGGCCCGGCGGGCCAGGCCACCGCGCCGGCGGCAGCCACGGCGGCCACGGCCGCTCCGGCGGCTGCCGCAGCCGCCGCGCCCAAGCGCAGCTGGATGGGCCCGGTGGCGGGACTCGCCGCCGGCCTGGGCCTGGCGGCGCTGGCGTCGCACTTCGGGTTCGGCGAGGCCCTGGCCAACATGATGATGATCGGCCTGGTCGTGATGGCCGTCCTCGTCGTGGTGGGGCTGATCCTGCGCAAGCGGGCGGCTTCGCAGGCACCATCGCTCGCGGGCGCCGGCGGCACGGGGTTCATGGGCGACGCGTCGCGCCGGCCGGAGTCGGCGTCGAACGTCTTTCGCACCGCGGACGGCGCAGCCTCGCCGCAGCGCGGCTCTTTGATCGGTTCGCGCCTCGGGGGCCTCGCGACCGCGTCGGCGCAGCCGACCGCCCTGCCGGCGGACTTCGACGCAACGGCCTTCGCGCGCAACGCCAAGGACCAGTTCATGGCGCTGCAATCCGCCAACGACGCCGCCGACCTGGACCGGCTGCGCGACTACCTCACGCCGGAGATGTTCGATGTCGTGCGCAGCGACCTCGCCGCGCGGGGCCCGTCGCAGCAGGTCACGCAGGTGTTTGGCCTGGACGCCCAGGTGCTGGCCGTCGTGCAGGAGCCGGACCGCTACGTGGTGAGCGTCCGCTTCACCGGCAGCACCCGCGACCAGCAGGGCTCGGTGCCGGAGGAACTGGACGAGGTCTGGCACCTGACCAAGCCGGTGGCCGGCATGGGCGGCTGGGTGGTGGCCGGCATCCAGCAGGCTGAAGGCAACTGAGGCTTGCACCGATGACCCGCGGGGACTTCGCCCAGCGGGCCGTCCCCTTCTCTCCGTAGGCCGGGCGCGGCGCCAAGGCACACTCGGTTCATGGCGACCGCGCTGAACTACCGCCACCTCTACTACTTCTGGGTCGTCGCCAAGGAAGGCGGCATGGCGCGCGCCGCCGAACGCCTGGGCATGGCGGTCCAGACCGTCAGCGCCCAGGTGCGCGCGCTCGAACAGTCGCTCGGCCACTCCCTGTTCAAGCCCGCCGGCCGCGGCATCACCCTCACCGAAGCGGGTTCGGCGGCCATGGCGCACGCCGAGCAGATCTTCCAGCTGGGCGAGCAGCTTCCGGCCGCGGTGCGTGAAGCGGCCACCGGGCAGGGCCTGCGCCTGAAGGTCGGCATCTCCGACGGCCTGCCCAAGCTGGTGGTGCGGCACCTGCTGCAGCCCGCCCTCGCGGGAGCGCCGATCCGCCTCCTCTGCCACGAAGACGAATTCGACAGGCTGCTGGCCGACCTGGCGCTGCATCGCCTGGACGTCGTGCTGTCGGACCGTCCGGCCCCGTCCAATCCCAACCTGCGGCTCTACAGCCATCCGCTGGGCGAGGCGACGCTCGCCTGGTTCGCCCCTGCCGTGCTCGTGCGGGCCACCCGGCGGCCCTTCCCGGGATGCCTGGAGGAGATGCCGCTGCTCCTGCCGACCGGCCATGCCGCCGTGCGGCACCGGCTGGACCAATGGTTCGAGCGCCAGGGGCTGCGGCCCCGCATCGCCGGCGAGTTCGAGGACAGCGCCTTGCTCGCGGCCTTCGGCCGCAGCGGCATGGGCGCCTTCCCCGTGTCGCAGTGGTCGCAGGAGGAGCTTCGCCAGGACCGGGGGCTCAAGGCCATCGGCGAGACGCCTGAACTGGTGGAGCACTTCTACCTGATCTCCGCCGAACGGCGCATCCAGCACCCGCTGGTGCAGCAACTGCTGCAGGCCAAGCACAGCGGCCTCGCCGGCTGATCGGCCGGGCGTGGCGGCCTACCCGCCGGTGCAGACCCTCAGCACCTCGGCGGCCCGGCTTTCATCGTGGCCCCGCCAAGCCACGATGTGGTCGGGACGGATCAGCACCAGTGGCGCTTCATAGAGCGCCCGCAGTGCGGGATCGGCGTGACGAACCACCTGCAGGTCCAGCCCCGCCGCCTTTGCGGCCGACTGGAACCCACTGCCCTGCGGCGCGTCGGGTCCGAGGGCCAGCAGCGTCCAGCCCACGTGGAAGCTGTCGTAGAGCGAACGCCCATCCTCCAGCCATGCGTGGGGCGGCCGGCCGCCGGGGCAGGCGGTCGGGACGTACTCGTTGGGCGTGTCCGGCGGCGGCGAGGTCCCGTCGGGCACCACGATGGGCGAGGCGTCGTAGCGGGCGCCGAAGGTGACGCCGGGGATGTTGAACTCCAGCCGCACGTGCGCCTCCAGGTGTTGCGATGCGGCCTGCCGGGCCTGCACCCCCGCGGGCGTGTCGGCTTCCAGCTGCGGCGTGGCCGGGAACAGGCCCACCGAATCGGCGAAGTGCTTCGCGTAGGCCGTGTTGCGCTGGGCGAGCGGCTTGCGTTCCAGTTCGTAGCTGGCCAGCAGGCTTTCGGACGCGCGGCCCTGCACGACGTGAGCGAGTTTCCACCCCAGGTTCACCGCGTCCTCGACCGCGGTGTTGTAGCCCAGCCCGCCGGTGGGCGTGAACAGGTGGACCGCATCGCCGCCCAGGAACACGCGCCCGCGCTGGAAGCCCTGGGCCACCAGGGCATGGCCCGCCGTCCAGGTGAGCATCGACAGGACCTCGATCGGCAGCTCGCAGCCCATCGCCTCCGAGAAGATGCGCCGGGCGTCCTGCTCGGTCCACGCGTCGGCGTCTTCGCCTTCGTGGATGGCGGCGTGGAAGGCGAACTCGCTGCGGCCGTCGACCGAGGCCATGAAGGCGCGGCGCTGCGCGTTGACCGAGACATACATCCAGGCCCGCGCGTGCGGGAACACCTCGTAGAACCGCGGCGCGCGCAAGTAGACGGCGAACATCTTGCCGCCCATGAACTGGCGCCGGAACCCCGTGGCGCCCCCGTAGTCGATGCCCAGTTGCTGGCGCACCGTGCTGCGCGCGCCATCCGCGCCGACCAGGTAGCGGGCCCTCACCTGCCGCACGCTGGCGCCATCGGCCGACGCGACGCGGGCGACGACCTCCCCGCCCGTGTCTTCGAAGTCGAGCAGCCGCCAGCCGTGGCGGATGTCGTTGGTGGGCCACTTCCGCGCATGGCGCAGCAGGACGGCTTCGACGAACTTCTGCGACACGCGGTGCGGCAGTTCGGCCGCGCTCCAGGAGCCGCGCATGCCCTTGACGGCCGCTTCGGCCTCCCGGGCCGTCGGCAGCTTCAGACGCGCGAGCTCATGCCGGCAAAAGCGCGTGAAGTAGGCGATGTCGGTCGGGTGGTCCGGCGGAAGCCCCAGTTCCCGCACTTCCCGGGCGAAGCCAAGCCGCCGGAAATGCTCCATCGTGCGGGCTTGGGTCGCATTGGCCTGCGGGTTGAACGCGGTGCCGGACTTCGGCTCGACCAGCAGCGCTGGCACGCCGAAGCGCCCGAGCTCATTGGCGAGCATGAGCCCGAACGGCCCGCCGCCCGCGACCAGGACTTCCGTGCGAAGGAGGTCGGCGTCGCTGGGGGTCGAAGCCATCGGGATCCCGGCCTGCTCAACGGACGCGCTTCATCAGCGAGACCGGCACCTGCGCCGCTGGAGCGCCCTTGAGCACGGTGTCGATGTCGCGGCGCTCGTCCACCACTTCCACCCGGGTGATGGCATTGAAGTCGTTGCGGTGGTACCTCAGCGTGCCGACGTAGACCGCACGGGCCCCGGCGGGGACGTCGAAGTACAGGCCACCCGGGAACCAGAGCCTTTCCTGCCGCAGCACGTCCAGGTGCGCCATGCCGCCGTTCAGGTAGGTGCGCTGCCGTGGCGCCTTGACCATGAAGGGCACCCCCCACTGGGCCTCCAGGCTGGCCTGGAACTGCGAGGCGTCCAGCTGCGACGTGGTCACGGGCCGGTGCTCGGCGCCGGTCGACATCCAGACGCGCTCGAGCAGGCGCTTGTCGCCCACCACGTTCCAGTGGGACTTCTGCTCGAAGCGGGCGTCGAGCGGCGGGACCAGCTCGATCTTGCCGATGACCACCACCTCCCCGGCCCCGGCCTCCAGGTCCCCGGCGGGCGGCAAGGCGCGCGGCACCGCGCAGGCCTGCAGCGCCAGGGCGAAGGCCAGCAGCAGCCAGCGGGTCATCGCAGCGTCCCCAGTTCGCGGCGGATGCGCTCGGCGATCACCGGCGTGTCCTGCGCGTCCTTCAGGATCTCTTCCAGGAGCTCGCGGCGGGACGGCGCGCCCCTGGCCGGCACGGCCTCGAACTTGCCAGCCTCGAACATGCCGGTCTTCACGTCCTTCAGGTCGTAGGAACCCAGGTGGTAGACGCCGGGGGTGCGGATCGTCACCGCGCCCACGTCGTCGCCCTGCTTGCCGAACGAATAGCGGTAGCTCGTGTTGCTGCACAGGATGCCCAGGCAGCGCTGGCCGCTGGCCGAGAGGGTCTTGTGGGCGCCGTTGGGCAGGGCCATCGTCCAGTACAGGTAGCCGCCCTTGAACTCCTTCAGGGCCGCGGGGTAGTAGGGCTCGGTCGTGTGCGGCCGGAACTGGTAGATCGACACGTCATGCAGTCGGTTCGCGTCGACGTCCTTGATGTTCAACCAGCCGTACCCGACCGAGCGATCGGTGAAGTCCGTGACCTGCGTGGTCGTGGCACAACCCGCCAGCAGGCCAGCGGAAACCAGCAGCAGCATTCGTCTGCGCATCCTGTCCTCCTCCTCGTTTTGGGGCAACCAGAATAGCTCAACCGTGGGGGGATTGCGGGTGGTGGATTCCTTGCCGCCACGGGTGGCTGACGCACCGTGCAGTAGCCTAGCGGCCAGGCCCGAATGCTGGCTCAACCGAATGAAGTTCATCCTCGCCCACCCTCCGTGCGGGCCCGTCCGCGGCCAGTTGGACGGCACCGTGTCCCGTTTCCTGGGCATCCCGTACGCGGCAGCGCCGGTCGGCGAATTGCGGTGGCGCCCACCGGTCCCGTTGCAGGCGTGGTCGGACGTCCGGGATGCGCTCGCGTTCGGTGCCGACTGTCCGCAGCCTCCGGACCCGGCGTCGCAGGCGCCCAGACAGGATGAGGACTGCCTCCACATCAACGTCTGGGCGCCGGCCGACGCGCAGCCGGGCACCCTGCCCGTCATGGTGTGGGTCCACGGGGGCGGGTTCATCGGCGGCAGCGGCGCGCACGCCGCCAGCGACGGCGCGCGGCTGGCGGCGCAGGGCGTCGTCGTGGTCAGCTTCAACTACCGCGTCGGGCTGTTCGGGTTCCTCTCGCATCCCGCGCTCAGCGCGCAGGCGCCCGGCGGCACGAGCGGCAACTACGGCCTGCTGGACCAGGTGGCGGCCTTGCGCTGGGTCCAGGCCCACATCGGGGCTTTCGGTGGCGACCCCGCGCGCGTCACCGCCTTCGGTGTCTCGGCGGGCTCCGCCTCGATCTCGCTCCTGCTCGCGTCGCCCCTGGGCCGGGGCCTGTTCCATCGCGCCATCCTCCAGAGTCCCGGTGCGGGCCGGCCGCTGGCCCGCCTCGCGCAGGCGGAAGCCGCGGGCCTGGCCGTCGGCACGGATCTCGCCGAGCTGCGCACGCTGCCGGCCGACGCGCTCCTCGCGCGCACGCACCTCGTGGCGCCGGCGGTGCGCGCGCTCACCACGGCACGGATGCTGCGCCCGGTCGTCGACGGCTGGCTCGTGCCGCAGGACGAGCGCGACGGGTTGAAGGCCGGGAAGCTGAGCGCCATGCCACTGATCGTCGGCACCAACGCGGACGAGGGCAGCTGGCTCACCTGGAACTGGCCCGCCGACACGGTCGCCGCGTACGAGCAGCAGGTCGGATCCAACTTCGCCGGCGTGCAAGACCAGGTGCGGTCCTTGTACCCGGTCCACGGCGACGCGGACGCACGGCCGCGCATCGCCGAGATGCTGGCCGACACGCAGTTCAACTACGGCGCCTGGCTGCTCGCGCAGGCCATGGCGCGACGGGGCGCGCCGACGTGGCGCTATGTCTTCACCCGCCGCGCCGCTGGAGCGCCCGACGGGCCGCACCACAGCGTCGAGGTGCCTTACGTGTTCGGCAACCTCGGTCAGGTGCCGGGTGCGGATGCGCAAGACCGGGTGGTGTCGGACACGATGCGCAAGGCGTGGGTCGCTTTCGCGCGTGGCGCGGACCCCGGCGCCGACGGCCTGGCGTGGGCGCGCTACGACCCCGCGCTGGACAACCACCTGGAGTTCGCCGACAGCCCCCGGGCCGGCGCCGGCTGGCGACAGCGGTACGTGGCCTTCCTGGACGGCTACTTCGGGGAACCGCTGCGCTTCGCCTCGGGCGGTTGAGAGACCAGCCCCTTGCTCTCGTGCCACTGCGCGAGCGACAGGTCGGGATAGTTGTCGAAGCGCGGGTCGTGGGGACCGCCTTCGACCTTCACCCACGGCGCCTTCGAGCCGACCAGGCAGTGCACGTTCTCGGGCGGCGTCGGCAGCGGCGTGTCGATGGCGCCTGCGTGCGGATGCACGAGCTCGGGCCAGGTCGGGTCCCAGACCCACAACGCGCTGCCGCAGTGGGAGCAGAAGTAGCGCCGCGCGCTGCTGGTGCGGGTTCCCTTGCCGCCGTCGTTCGCGATCCGGGCCCGGTAGATGCCCAGGTGGTGCTTGCCCGTCACCTTCATGCTGCGCGTGACGGCCCCCAGGTTGATCGCGTAGCCGCCCGCGCCCGCGGTCTTGCGGCAGATCGAGCAGTAGCACCGCATGAAGGGAACAGGCTCCGCCGACTCGACGCTGAACTTCACCTTGCCGCAGTGGCACGAGCCTTCCAGGTGCATGGCACTCTCCTTGTCCTTCAGGGATCCATCGAAGTGGTTCCCATGATGCCAAGGCCGGAACTCAACCGCGCGTCAGGCGCCCTGGCCCAACTCGAACCCGGACGACGCCTCGAGTGCGCGAACCAGCGCCGAATGGTCCCAGCCGCTGCCGCCCAGGGCGACGCAGGCGTCGAAGAGCTCCTGCGCCGTCGTCGTGTTCGGCAACGCCAGGCCGAGCTGGCGCGCGCTCGACAAGGCCAGGTTCAGGTCCTTGCGGTGCAGCGCTATGCGAAAGCCCGGCGCGAAAGTGCGGTTGATCATGCGTTCGCCATGCACCTCCAGCACCCGCGAAGCCGCGAACCCACCCATCAGGGCTTCGCGCACGCGCGCCGGATCCGCGCCGGCCCGGGCGGCGAAGAGCAGCGCTTCGGCGACGGCCTGGATGTTCAGCGCCACGATGATCTGGTTGCACACCTTGGCCGTCTGCCCGTCGCCGTTGCCGCCGACCCGGCTGATGTTCTTGCCCATGAGCTGGAACAGCGGCAGGACGCGCCGGAACACGCCCTCCTGGCCGCCCACCATGATGGACAGCGTGGCGTTGCGCGCCCCGACCTCGCCGCCGGACACCGGCGCATCCAGGTAGCCGCACCCCAGCTCGTTGATGCGGCGCGCGAAGTCCCGGGTGGCCACCGGCGAGATCGAACTCATGTCCACCACCACCTTGCCCGGCGACAGGCCGGCGGCCACGCCGCGTTCGGAGAAGAGCACCTCCTCCACGTCCGGCGTGTCGGGCACCATGAGGAAGACGATGTCCGCGCGCTCGGCGACGCCGCGCTGCGTGGTGCAGAGCGTCGCCGGGCCTTGCGCGATCGCTGGCGGGATGCGGCCCCGCGTGTGCACGAACAGCTGGTGCCCGGCCTGGACGAGGTGCCCGCACAGGGGCGCCCCCATGGTGCCCAGGCCGATGAAGCCCAGCTTCGCCCGGCCCGCGTTCATGCGGCGACTCCGGCGACCTGCTGCCCGCAGAGCGCCGTTCCCCAGTGCAGGCCGGCTTCGGTGGTGCGGGCCGGCTTGTACTCGCAGCCCACCCAGCCGGCGTAGCCGATCCGGTCCAGGTGCCCGAAGAGGAAGCCGTAGTTGATCTCCCCGGTGCCGGGCTCGTGGCGGCCCGGGTTGTCGGCCACCTGCACGTGGCCGATGCGCGGCAGCTCCCTCTCCAGCGTGGCCGCCAGCTCGCCCTCCATCCGCTGCGCGTGGTAGAGGTCGTACTGCAGCAGGAGGTTGTCGGCCCCGACTTCCTCGATCAGGTCCAGCGCCTGGCGCGTGCGGCAGAGGTGGACGCCGGGGATGTCGAAGGTGTTGATCGGCTCGATCAGCAGCTGCAGGCCGGCCGGCCGCAGGCGCGCGGCCGCGTAACGCAGGTTGGCCACCAGCGTTTCGTGCAGAACCGCGCCGGGCACGCCGGCCGGCGCCTTGCCCGCGAGGCAGTTGAGCCGGCGCACGCCCAGCGCCTGCGCGTAGCCAATCGCCAGGTCCACGCCGGCGCGGAACTCCTCGACGCGGTCCGGGTGGCAGGCGATGCCGCGCTCGCCCGCGGCCCAGTCGCCCGCGGGCAGGTTGTGCAGCACCAGCGAGAGCCGGTGGTCCTCGAGGCGGCGCTGGATCTCGCCGGCGGGAAAGTCGTAGGGAAAGAGGAACTCCACGCCTTCGAAGCCGGCCTGCGCGGCCCGCGCGAACCGGTCGAGGAAAGACACCTCGGTGAAGAGCATCGTCAGGTTGGCGGCAAAGCGGGGCATGGGCGGGTCCTCCTCAGTCGAGCAGCGCGAGCGAGGTCGGCGCATCGGCGGGGCAGGCGGCCAGCGCCTCGAACTCGACGATGTTGTCGATCTCCGTTCCCATCGCGATGTTCGTCACCCGCTCCAGCAGGACCTCGACGACCACCGGCACCTGGAACTCGGCCATCCACGCCTCGGCCTGGCGCAGGGCGCCGGCCAGTTCTCCCGGGGCCTGCACCCGGATCGCCTTGCAGCCCAGGCCCTCGACCACCTTCACGTGGTCGATGCCGTAACTGGCGGCCGCATCCCCGGGTGGCGAGTTGATGTTGTCGAAGGCCAGCTGCACGCAGTAGTCCATGGAGAAGCCGCGCTGCGCCTGGCGGATCAGGCCGAGGTAGCTGTTGTTCACCACGACGTGCAGGTAGGGCAGCTTGAACTGCGCGCCCACGGCCAGCTCCTCCAGCATGAACTGGAAGTCGTAGTCCCCGGACAGCGCCACCAGCCGCACCTGCGGGTCCGCCGCGCGCACGCCCAGCGCGGCCGGCACCGTCCAGCCCAGCGGACCGGCCTGCCCGCAGTTGATCCAGCGGCGCGGACCGTAGACGTGCAGGAACTGCGCGCCGGCGATCTGCGACAGGCCGATCGTGGACACGTAGGTCACGTCGCGGCCGAAGGCCTCGTTCATCGCCTGGTACACGCGCTGTGGCTTGATCGGCACCTGGTCGAAGTGGGTCTTGCGCTGGTGGCCCAGGTCGGCCTTGCGGCGCGCGCAGTCGCCGGCCCATCCGGTCCATTTCGGAAAGGTGCCGGCCGCGATCCGCTCGGCCGCCACCTCCAGCAGCAACCGCAGGGCCGCCCCCGCGTCCGAGACGATGCCCAGGTCCGGCGCGAACACGCGGCCGATCTGCGTGGGCTCGATGTCGATGTGGATGAAGCGCCGGCCCTTGCAGTAGACCTCGGGCGAGCCGGTGTGCCGGTTCGCCCAGCGGTTGCCGATGCCCAGCACGAAGTCCGAAGCCAGCAGCGTCGCGTTGCCGTAGCGGTGGCTGGTCTGCAGGCCGCACATGCCGGCCATCAGCGGGTGGTCGTCGGGGATGGCGCCCCAGGCCATGAGCGTGGGGATGACCGGGATGCCCGTCAGCTCCGCGAACCGCACCAGGTCCTCGGCGGCATCCGCGTTGATGATGCCGCCGCCGGCCACGATCAGCGGACGCTCCGCCGTCGCGAGCAGGTCCAGCACCTTCCCGGCCTGCTTGCGGGTCGCGGCCGGCTTGTAGACCGGCAGCGGCTCGTAGGTGTCGATGTCGAACTCGATCTCCGCCATCTGCACGTCGACCGGCAGGTCGATCAGCACCGGGCCCGGGCGGCCCGAGCGCATCAGGTGGAAGGCCTGCTGGAACACCTGGGGAACCTGCGCGGGCTCGAGCACGGTGGTGGCCATCTTGGTCACCGGCCGGGCGATCGAGGCGATGTCGACGGCCTGGAAGTCCTCCTTGTGCAGCCGCGCGCGCGGCGCCTGGCCGGTGATGCAGAGGATGGGGATGGAGTCGGCGCTCGCGGAGTACAGGCCGGTGACCATGTCGGTGCCCGCGGGCCCGGACGTCCCGATGCACACGCCGATGTTGCCGGCCTTCGCGCGGGTGTAGCCCTCGGCCATGTGGGAGGCGCCTTCCACGTGCCGGGCCAGCACGTGCGAGATGGTCTGCCGTTCCCTCAGCTGCGCATACAGTGGGTTGATCGCCGCGCCCGGTATCCCGAAGGCCTGGGTCACCCCTTCCTTCTCCATCACGAGCACGGCCGCCATCGCGGCTTTCATCTTGGGCATCGAGTCACTCCTTGCAGGTGCGATCGATTCTTCCGGCGCCGCGCCCCGCCGGGAACGCCAGCCCCGGCGATATCACCTATTCCGCGCCGGAATGCCGGGCGCTCAGGTGCGGGGCAGCTGCTCCCACCAGCGGCCGGCGAAGTGGCCGTCCAGGAAGCCGATGAACGCCTGCACCTTGGCCGGCACCAGCTTGGGCGACGGGTAGACCGCGTGGATCTCCTGCTCGGGAAGCTCGTAGCCTTCCAGCACCTGCCGCAGGTCGCCGCGGCGCAGCGAGCGTTCGGCCACGTACCAGGGCAGCGCGGCGATGCCCAGGTGGCCGCGGGCGGCCGCGAGCACGGCCGACAGGTTGTTCGAGCGCAGGCTCCCGCTGACCGGCACGGCCTGCGTTTCGCGCCCCGCCGACCGGAGCAGCCAGACGTCGTTGCCCTGCACGCTGCTGTAGATCAGCGCCGCGTGGTCCTGCAGGTGTTCGGGCTCGGTGGGCACGCCCTTCAGGTGCAGGTACTCGGGGGACGCGACCAGCACCCAGGGGTTGACGCCCAGGAAGCGGGCGCCCAGCGTCGAATCGGCCAGCTTGCCCAGCCGCAGGGCCACGTCGATGCCCTGCCCGACCAGGTCGGTGTAGCGGTCCTCGAAGCTCAGGTCCACCCGCACCTGCGGATGGCGCGAGAGGAATTCGAGCGCCAGCGGCACCACCACCCTGCGGCCGAAGGCCACCGAGCTGCCGATGCGCAGCAGCCCCTGCGCGTGCTCCTGGCCCGAGCGCACCGCGCTGTCGGCTTCCTGGGCGTCGCGCACCAGCGCCTTGCACTTGTCGTAGTAGACGGCGCCCGCCTCGGTGGGGCTCACACCGCGCGTGTTGCGGTTGAGCAGCCGCACCTTCAGCCGCGCCTCGAGCGCGGCGATGTGCTTGGTGATGGTCGGCTGGGTGGTCCTGAACTCGCTGGCGGCCCTGGAGAAGCTTCCCAGCTCCACCAGACGCACGAACATCTCCATGACCTGCAGGCGGTCCATGCCCGGTCGGCTAGGCCTTGAAGATCGCCTCGAGGTCCGCTTCGCCGTTGACGTCGTCCAGGCTCATGCTGCTCTCGATGTGGTCCAGGTGGTCGAGCATCAGCTTCTCCGCCCGCGCGCGGTCGCGCCTGGCCACCGCGTCCACGATCATCTGGTGCTCGTCGTCGCGGCAGCTCTGGGCGGTGGGCGCGTCGTACAGGAAGATGATCAGGCAGGTGAGCATGCACAGCTCGCGCATGGTGCGGGCCAGCGCCGAGTTGCCGGCCAGCTCGGCGGCCAGCGTGTGGAACTCGCCGGACAGGCGGATCACCGCGCGCTTGTCGCCGCGCCGCCGCGCATCGGCCTCCAGCTCCAGGTGCTGGCGCAGGCGGTTGATCTTTTCGGGCGTCAGCGTGTCCACCAGCCGCTTGAGCACCGCCGGCTCGATCAGCCGCCGCGCCTCGAAGACGTCGCGCGCCTGCTCGATGGTGGGCTTGGCGACGTAGGCGCCTCGCTGCGGGAACAGGTCGACGATCTGCTCGTGCGCCAGGCGCGCGAGCACCTCGCGCACGCGGGCGCGGCTGACGCCGAAGATGTCGGCCAGCCGCTCCTCGCCCAGCTTGGTGCCGGGGTGCAGGCGGTGCTCCAGGATGGCGATGTAGATCCGCTCGTAGATCTCGTCCACGGACTTCTCGCGCTCGGCGCGGTTGCCGGGCGCCTTGCGATCGTTGCTGGGCATGGAAGGGGCGGCGCCGTGGGGATGCTTCGGGTGGCCGGCGATTCTATCGGCGGCCTTCGCGCGACTGGGGCTCAGGTCCATTGGAACAGTTCTCCCCATCCGGTGATGTCGGCCGGCGAGCGGCCCGCGGCCCGCACCATGCCCCAGACCGTGGTGCTCACGGTGTCCAGCAGCGGGATGCCGTGCGTGCGCTCGAACTCCTGCGCCAGCTGCGCGGCCCGCAGGTTGGTGCAGAAGGTGGTGATGGCCTGCGGGCGGGCCGGCACCACCTGCGCCATCAACTCGAGCAGGGCCTGCGGCTCCACGCCGGCGAAGTCGTGGTTCACGCGGATGCCCAGGTGCCGCTGCGCCACGGTCTCGATGCCCAGGGCGCGGTAGTTGCCGACGATGCGGTCCTGCACGTCCTGGGTGTAGGGCGTGACGAAGCCGATCCGCGTGATCTTGCGGATCGCCAGCAGCTCGTTGAGCGCCAGCACCGCCGTCGTCGCCGGGATCCCGGTCCGCTCGCGGATGCGCTCCACCAGCCGGCGGTCGCGGTCGAAGCCGAGCCAGCCGGAGGAGGTGCCGCTCCAGCCGATCACGTCCACCTTGGCGTCGGCCAGCAACTGCGCGGCCGCCAGGATGTTGCTGTCGTCGAACTGCCCGAGCGCCGCGGCGTCCAGCGCGATCTCGGTCACCTTGAACCGCGAGAAGTGGACGCTTGCGCCCGCCAGCCCGCCGACGATGGCGGTGGTGAGCGGCTCCAGGGCCGTGTTGGAAGAGGGGGTCAGCACCCCCAGGCGCAACGCACGCGTCATGGGTACTCCGAAGTCTCAGGCGCCGAGTATGCGCGACCGGCCGGCTCGGATTCCACCAATTCCGGTCAACATTGTCGACATCGGTGTAAACACCCATGCTGTCGACCGGAGCGTCGCCGATAGTGCGCCATCGGATTCGCCTTCCATCTGCCCTCCGCGGCGGCCCGGAACTTGCCTTACCTGTCGAACTTGAGCGTTATGCACCCTCGCCTTGCACCTAATTCGAACGACATGATTTTGTCGACAATGTTGTTTGCACCTTCCCGGCGCTTTGCTAGCACCAATCCGGTGCGACGGGGAGCCGGGCATGGCTGAGCACGGCGGCCTGGACCTGGTCATCCGCAACGCCCGCGTGGCGACGGCGAGCGACACCTTCGCGTGTGACATCGGCATCCGCGGCGGGCGCATCGCCCTGCTCGGGGAAGGCCTGCCGGCCGGCGCCCGCGAGGTCGACGCGGCCGGCCGCACGGTGACGCCGGGCGGCGTGGACGCCCACTGCCACCTGGACCAGCCGATGGAAGGCCCGGCGAAGATGGCCGACGACTTCGCCACCGGCAGCCGCTCGGCCGCCTGCGGCGGCACCACGACCATCATCCCGTTCGCCGCGCAGATGAAGGGCCAGTCGCTGCGCGCCGCCGTGGCCGACTACCACGCGCGCGCCGAAGGCAAGTCCTGCATCGACTACGCCTTCCACCTCATCGTGAGCGACCCCACGCCCGAGGTGCTGAGCCAGGAACTGCCCGGGCTGATCGGCGAGGGCTACACCTCGTTCAAGGTCTACATGACCTACGACGACCTCAAGCTGGACGATGCGCAGATCCTGGACGTGCTGGACGTGGCCCGCACCCACGGCGCGCTGGCCATGGTCCATGCCGAGAACGCCGACTGCATCGAGTGGCTGACCAAGCGGCTGGAGGCCGCCGGCCGCACCGCGCCGCGCTGGCACGCCCACGCCCGGCCCATGCTGGTGGAGCGCGAGGCCACGCACCGCGCGATCGCCCTGTCCGAGTTGGTGGACGTGCCCATCCTCATCGTCCACGTGTCCGGGCGCGAGGCGATCGAGCAGATCCGCTGGGCGCGCGGCCATGGCCTGTCGATCTTCGCGGAGACCTGCCCGCAGTACCTCTTCCTCACCGCCGAGGACTTGGGGCTGGACGACAGCTACCTGGGCGCGCGCTGCATCTGCAGCCCGCCGCCGCGCGACAAGGCCAACCAGCAGCGCATCTGGGAAGGCCTCACCGACGGGCTGTTCACGGTGTTCTCCTCGGACCACGCGCCCTTCCGCTACGAGGACCCGCAGGGCAAGAAGCCCGGTGGCGAGGAGGTCGCGTTCCGCCACATCCCCAACGGCATCCCCGGCCTGGAGACGCGGCTTCCGCTGCTGTACTCCGAGGGCGTCCTGGGCGGCCGCATCACGCTGCAGAAGTTCGTGGAGCTCACCGCCACCAATCCCGCCAAGGCGTACGGCCTGCATCCGCGCAAGGGGACCATCGCGGTGGGCAGCGACGCCGACCTGGTGGTGTGGGACGAGCGCGAAGTCACGATCGACAACCGCCGGCTGCACCACGCCGTCGACTACACGCCCTACGAGGGCATGAAGCTGAAGGCCTGGCCCGGCCTCACGCTGTCGCGCGGCGAAGTCGTGTGGGACGGCCAGGGCTTCACCGGCCGGGCCGGCCGCGGCCGGTTCCTGCCCTGCGGCGCGCCCTCGCTGCTGCCCCGGCGCGCCTGAGGGACACCGCCATGCGCCTGCTGCTGGTCAATCCCAACATCTCCGACAGCGTGTCGGACCTGATCCGTGCCGAGGCGCAACGCAGCGCCTCGCCCGGCACGCAGGTCGAGGTGCTCACCGCACCCTTCGGCGTGGCCTACATCGAGACCCGCTTCGAGGCGCTGGTCGGCGCGTACGCCGCGGCGCAGGTGGCGGCCGAACACTGCTCGCAGTACGACGCCATCGTGGTCGCCGCCTTCGGCGACCCGGGCCTGGCCGGGCTGCGCGAGGTGATGCCGGTGCCGGTGACGGGCATGACGGAAGCGGCGCTCGCCAGCGCCCACCTGCTGGGCCACCGCATCTCCATCATCGCGATCTCGCAGCGCATCCAGGCCTGGTACCGCGAGGTGGTCGAGGGCTACGGCTTCGGTCCGCGGCTGGCCAGCATCCGCGCGCTGGACCGCCCGATCTCCGCCATCGGCGGCGTGCAGGAAGAACATGCGCAGGCCCTGAAGGCACTGGCCGAACGCGCGGTCGCCGAAGACGGCGCCGAAGTGATCATCCTGGCCGGCGCGCCGCTGGCCGGACTGGCCCGTTCGCTCCACGGCCAGCTGCCCGTCCCCGTCGTCGACGGCGTCTCCAGCGCCGTCCGCCACGCCGAAACCCTGGCCGCGCTGAGGCCGGGCCGCGCGCTGCGCGGCAGCTTTGCCCCGCCGCCCGCCAAACCCCACCGCGGCCTGCCGGACGCCATCGCGCGCCTGCTGGACACGCCCCGCTGACCCCCCCACCGACCGCACCGCAGGAGCCCCATGAAAAATCCCACCATCGCCGGCCGCCCGGCCCCGCAGCCATGAAGACCCTGCTGCCGCCCGGCCGGACCAGCCGCGCCGTCGCCGCCGTCACCGACACCGCCGCGCTCGCCTGCGGCTGGTGGCTGATCGGCCTGAGCGCCGTCACCTGCGTCGAGATGCTGGGGCGCAAGGTCCTCGGCTTCAGCCTGCAGGGCGTGGACGAGATCGGTTCCTACACCTACGCCATCGTGGGCAGCATCGGCTTCGCCCACACCCTGGTGACGCGCAGCCACACGCGGGTCGATTTCCTGATCTCTCGCTTCTCGCCGCGCGTGCGCGCCGTGCTCAACCTGGTGGCGATGCTGGCCCTGACGGCGCTGGCCTTCCTGTGCCTGTGGCGCGGCACGAACGTGCTGGCCGAGAGCCTGGACCTGAAGGCCACCGCGTCCACGCCGCTGTCCACGCCCATGTGGATCCCGCAGGCGCTCTGGCTGGCCGGCTACGTGCTGTTCGCCGTGGTGGCCGCCTGGGCCGCGATCGACGCGGTGCGGCTCTTCCTGCGCGGCGACGTCGCGGGCCTCAACGACCGCTTCGGCCCGCAGACGCTGGACGAGGAGATCGAAGCCGAGACCGACCTGCACGTGCATGCGCAAGCCGATGCCACCGACGCCACGCCTGCCGCGGCGACCCTGGAAGCCCGAGGAGCCAAAGCATGATCAGCCCCGTCGAAATCGGCCTCGGCCTGGCGCTCATGCTGGGCCTCATGTTCCTGGGCCTGCACGTGGCCACCACCATGCTGGTGGTCGGGCTGCTGGGCGCCTTCATCCACTTCGGCATGCCGGCGTTCAACGCGCTGGGCGAGCAGCTGTGGGCCGCCGGCGAGGACTACCTGCTGCTGTCGATCCCGCTCTACATCCTCTTGGGCGAGATCCTGATGCGCGGCGGCGCCACCGACAAGATGTACCAGTCGCTCGCCGACTGGCTCAAGCGCCTGCCGGGCGGCCTGCTGCACACCAACATCGGCGCGTCCGCCCTGTTCTCGGCGGTGTCGGGCTCCTCGGTGGCGACCGCCGCGACCATCTCCACGGTGGCCCTGCCGTCCTTCCGCGACCGCGGCTACGACCAGCGCATGGTGCTCGGCTCCATCGCCGCCGGCGCCAGCCTGGGCAACCTGATCCCGCCGGGGGTGGCCTTCATCATCTACGGGTCGATGACCAACACCTCGGCGTCGCGCCTGTACATGGCGGGCATCGTGCCGGGCGTGATCATGACGGTGCTGTTCCTGCTCACCATCCTGGCGGTGTGCGTGTGGCGCCCCGACATGGCGGGCCGCAGCGAGAGCCGCGTGGGCTGGGGCGAGCGCCTGCGCAACTCGGTGCACCTGGCCGGCCCGCTGGTGGTGTTCGGCGTCGTGATGGGCGGCATCTACACCGGCTGGGCGACCGTCACCGAGAGCGCCGCCCTGGGCGTGATCGTGTGCCTGCCGATCGCCGCCGCCTACCGCAAGCTCAACGTGAAGATGCTGCACGAGTGCTTCCGCTCCACGCTGCGGCTGACGGCGATGACCGCGCTGATCCTGGTCGCGGCGCTGTACCTGAACTTCGTGCTGTCCATGCTGGGCGTGCCGCAGTCGCTGGCCGGCCTGATCAAGTCGCTGGACGTCTCGCCGCTGGTGCTGCTGTGGGTGCTGGCCGCGATGTACGTTCTGCTGGGCGTGGCGCTGGAGACCATGCCCATGATGGTGGGCACGCTGCCGGTGGTGTTCCCCATCGTGCAGGCCGCCGGCATCGACCCGGTGTTCTTCGGCGTCTTCATGGTGCTGATGTGCGAGCTGTCGCTGCTCAGCCCGCCGATCGGCATGACCCTGTACGTGATCCAGGGCGTGCGCGGCGAGGGAACCATCAACGAGGTGTTCCAGGGCACGCTGCCCTTCCTCGCGGCGATGGTCGCCATGACCGCCATCCTGATCCACTTCCCCGCGATCGCCACCTGGCTGCCCAACCTGATCTTCGGACGATGACGCCCATGAAACTCGCCCACCTCCTTCCCCTCGCCGCGCTCGTGCTCGGCAGCGCCGCGGCCCAGGCGCAAGCACCGGCGCAGCCGATCAAGCTGCGTGTCGCCGGCAACTTCGTCGCGGCCGGCCTGCTGCAGCAGCAGAAGGAGCAGCCCTTCTTCGAGAACTTCGCCAAGGCCTCGGGCCTGCCGGTGGAGATCGACTACAAGCCGATGGACGTGGTCGGCATCAAGGACACCGACGCCTTGCGCGTGATCAAGTCCGGCCTGTTCGACGTGGTGGCGCTGCGCCTGGCGCAGGCCTCGCGCGACGATCCCACGCTGCTGGGCGCCGACATCGTGGGCCTGTCGACCGACTACGACACGGCGCGCAAGGTGTGGGACGCCTGGCGCGGCCCGCTGGACCAGCGCCTGCAGGAGCGCCACGGCGCCCGGCTGCTGGCCAGCTACCCCTTCGGCCCGCAGATCCTGTTCTGCAAGGGCGCGTTCACCAGCCTGGCCGACATGAAGGGCAAGAAGATCCGCGTGAGCGACCAGTCGCTGGCCAAGTTCGTCGAGAAGCTGGGCGCGATCCCCGTCACGCTGGCCTTCGGCGAGACGCAGCAGTCGCTGGAGCGCGGCGTGACCGACTGCGCCATCACCGGGCCCAGCTCCGCCAACAGCGCCGGCTGGCCGGAGGTGACCACCCACGTGATGCCGCTGGGCTTCCAGGTGCACCAGGTGGCCTTCGCCGTCAGCCTGGCCAAGTGGAACGCGCTCAGCGCGGACCAGCGCACCAAGGTGGCCGACGCGTTCAAGAAGTTCGAGACGGACGCCTGGGCCTATTCCCGCGAACTGTGGGAAGACGCCGCCCGCTGCAACACCGGCAAGGAATGCCGCATCGGCAAGAAGTTCGCGATGAAGGAAGTGCAGCCCGCCGCGGCCGACCGCCAGCTGGTCGCCGACGCGGTGCGCACCGTGTCCTTCCCGCTGTGGGCCGAGTCCTGCGACAAGGTCCACGACAAGTGTTCTGCCGCCTGGAAGCAGGCTGTCGGCCCCCTGGTCGGCGTCAAGTGATCCCTCCCAAACCGAAAGGAAGCCCTGCCATGAAAACCCTGAAGATCGCGCTGGCCGCCGCCGCGCTGGCCGTCGTCGCCGGCACTGCCAGTGCCGACAACCTCAAGCTGCGAGCCGCCGGCAACCTGGTGGCCACCGGCCTGATCCAGCAGACCAAGGAACAGCCCTTCTTCGAGAACTTCGCGAAGAACACCGGCCTGCCCATCGACGTGGACTACAAGCCGATGGACGTGCTGGGCGTGAAGGACGCCGATGGCCTGCGGGTGCTCAAGTCCGGCCTGTTCGACATCGTCACGCTGCGCCTGGCGCAGGTGTCGCGCGACGAGCCCTTCTTCCTCGGCCCCGACATCGTGGGCCTGTCGACCGACTACGAGACCGGCAAAAAGGTGGTGGACGCCTACCGCGAGGCTTTCGACAAGCGCCTGCAGGAGCGCTACAACGGCAAGCTGCTGGGCATCTACGCCTTCGGCCCGCAGGTGGTGTTCTGCAAGGTGCCGATCACCGGCCTGGCCGACCTGAAGGGCAAGAAGGTCCGCGTGTACGACGCCTCGCTGGCCAAGTTCATCGAGAAGATCGGCGGCATCCCGGTCACCATCGCCTTCGGCGAGACCCAGCAGGCGCTGGAGCGCGGCGTCACCGACTGCGCCATCACCGGCCCCAGCTCGGCCAACTCCGCCGGCTGGCCCGAGGTGACGACGCACTTCATGCCGATCGGCTTCCAGATCGCGCTGAACGCGTACGCGATGAACCTGGACAAGTGGAAGGCCCTGCCGGCCGACCAGAAGGCCAAGCTGACCGCCGCCTTCCAGAAGTTCGAGGGCGAGGTGTGGACGTACTCCAAGGAACTCTTCGACGACGCGGTGCGCTGCAACGTCGGCAAGGACCCCTGCAAGACGGTCAAGAAGTACAAGATGACCGAAGTGGCCGTGAAGCCCGCCGACCTGAAGATGATCCACGACGCCCTCAACACGGTCTCGCTGCCGACCTGGAGCGAGGTCTGCGACAAGTCCTACGACAAGTGCTCCGCGACCTGGAAGCAGGTGGTGGGCCCCGTGGTCGGCATCAAGTAAGCGCCCATGACCTGGCAGCTTTCCGCCAGTGAACTGCAGCGCCGCTACCGCGACGGCAGCCTGACCCCGCGCGAGGTGGCCCAGGCCTGCCTCGCGCGGCTGGAGGCGGTGAACCCGCGCCTGAACGCGGTGGTGGCGCGGCGCGACCCCGACTTCCTGCGGGAAGCGGCCGCCTCCGCCGAGCGCCATGCGCAGGGACGGCCGCTGTCGCCCCTGGACGGCATCCCGCTGTCGGTGAAGGACAGCCTCTACACGGCCGACCTGCCGACCACCTGGGGCTGCCCGGCGCTGCGCGGGCACGCGACCGGGCAGGACGAGCTGGCGGTGGCGCGCGCCCGCGCCGCCGGCGCGCTGGTCATCGGCAAGACCAACGTGCCGGAGTTCGCGCTGGAGGGCTACACCGACAACCCGGTGTTCGGCGTCACCCGCAACCCCTGGAACCTGGAGCTCACGCCCGGCGGCTCCAGCGGCGGCGCGGTGGCCTCGGTGGCCGCCGGCATCACGCCGCTGGCCATCGGCCAGGACGGCGGCGGCTCGATCCGCCGCCCCGCTTCGCACACCGGGCTGGTGGGCCTGAAGCCTTCGCTGTCGGCGGTGCCGCGCGAGCACGTGCTGCCCAGCCTGCTGCTGGACTTCGAGGTGATCGGGCCGCTGGCCCGCACGGTGGCCGACGCGCGGCTGCTGTTCGATGTGATGCGCGGCCCTGCGCCGGTGGACCGCTCCTCGCTGGCGGCGGAACAGGCGCGGTCGCAGGTTCGCGCGTCCGCGCCGCTGCGCGTGCTCTACGTGGAGCGCTTCGGCAGCGCGCCGCTGGATCCGCAGATCGCGGCGAGCGTCGGCCGTGCGGTGGCGCGCCTGGCCGCCCTGGGCCACCGGGTCGAGACCGGCGCGCTGCCGCTGGACCTGGACTTCTATGCCGAGGCCTGGCCGCAGATCGGCCAGGTCGGGCTGGCGCAGATGTTCGACCGCCATCCAGGATGGGCGGCCCAGGCCTCGCCCAAGTACCTGGACATGGCGCACAAGGGCCGGGAGATCCCCGCCGCCCGCCTGTGGCAGGTGCTGGAGCAGGTCAAGAAGCTGCGGCGCGACAGCGTGGCCCTGTTCGAGGGCATCGACGTCATCGTGCTGCCTTCGGCTGCCGCCCTGCCGTGGAAAGCGCAGGACGCCTTCCCGACGCACATCGACGGCCAGGAGGTCGGCCCGCGCGGCCACGCCGTCTACACCGGCTGGGTCAACGCCGCCGGGCTGCCGGGGCTGGCCCTGCCCTGCGAGCCCTCGCGCGAGGGCCTGCCCATCGGCATGCAGCTGGTGGGACGCTACGGCAGCGACGACACGCTGCTGGATCTCGGCGCGGCCTACGAGGCCGCCCACCCCTGGGCCGACCGCTGGCCCGCGTTGTAAGCACCCTTTCCCTAGCTTCGAGGAGACCGAACATGCAAAGACGGCTGGTCCTGCAGTCGGCGGCCGCGGCCGCGGCTGCCATCGCCCTTCCCTCCGTCCGGGCGCAAGCCTGGCCCAGCGGCCCGATCAAGCTGGTCGTCGGCTTTCCGCCCGGCGGCGGGGCCGACGCGCTGGCCCGCGTGCTCGGCCAGAAGCTGGCGGACGTGTGGAAGCAGCCGGTGGTCATCGAGAACAAGGCCGGAGCGTCCGGCACGGTGGCTGCCGACTACGTGGCGCAGCAGGCCGGCGACGGCTCCACGCTGCTGCTCACCACCATCAACAGCCACGCCCTGGCGCCGGCCGTGCTGCCCAAGCTGCGCTACCACCCGGAGCGCGACTTCGTGCCGGTGGCCCTGCTGGGGCTCACGCCCAACCTGCTGATCGGCGGGGCGATGCAGCCGGCCAGGACCGTCAAGGACCTGGTGGCGCTGTGCAAGGCGCAGCCGGGGCGGGTCACGTTCGGCTCCGCCGGCGCCGGCACCGCGCAGCACTTCGCGCTGGAGCTGTTCAAGCTGCGCGCCGGGCTGGATGCGCTGCACGTGCCCTACAAGGGCAGCGGCCCCCTGCTCACCGACCTGGTCGGCGGGCAGATCCAGTACAGCTTCGAGACCATGACCGCGGCGACGCCGCATGTGAAGTCGGGCCGCGCGATCGCGATCGCGCAGACGCGCGCCAAGCGCGTCAAGGCCTACCCCGACGTGCCCACCATGCAGGAGCAGGGCTTCGCGGGATTCGAGACGTTCAACTGGTACGGCATCTCGGGCCCGGCCAAGCTGCCCGCGCCGATCGCGCAGAAGATGAACAAGGACATCCAGGCCGTGCTGGCGATGCCCGAGGTGCGCGAGAAGTACGACACCTTCGGCGTGGAGGACGGCGGCGGATCGCCCGAGCGCTTTGCGGAACTGCAGCGCTCGGAGATCGCCAAGTGGGCCAAGGTCGCGAAGGAAGCCAATGTCCGCGTCGACGGCTGACGACACGACCGGCCGCTCCGGCACGGGCCGGGTGGCGCAAGCGCTCCTGATCGCCCGGCGCGGCGGCCCGCCGGCGGACGCCGCCGCGATGGCGGCGCTGCTGCAGGGGCCGGGCGATGCCTACCAGGTGCAGCAGCAGGTCGCCGACGGGCTCGGTGCCAGGCCGGCGGGCGAGATGTTCTGGAAGTCCGGGGGCCCGTCGCGCGACGCGGTGCTCACCCATGCCCCGCTGCCGCCCCAGGGGGTGTGGACCAGCCCGGCGAACGCCCGCGAGCATCCATTCCGGCTGCGCGTGATCGAAGCCGAGATCGCGCTGCGCCTGGGCGCCGAGGTGTCCGCGGCCCGCGCGGCCAGTCTCACCCCTGCCGACGCCACGTCGCTGGTGGAATCGATGGCCGTCTCCATCGAGATCGTGGACTCGCGCTGGGCGCAGGGGCTACAGGCGCCGCCGCTGCTGAAGCTGGCCGACCTCCAGTCGCACGGCGCCCTGGTGCTCGGCGCCTGGCGCCCCTACGAGGCGCGCGCGTGGGCCGAGCAGTCGTGCACCGTCGCCATCGGCAGCGGCGAGCCGCGGGTCTTCCGGGGCACGCACTCGCTGGGCGATCCCGCCTGGCTGCTGCCCACCTGGCTGCGCCATGCGACCCGCTCGGGCCGGCCGGTCCGGCGCGGCACGGTGGTCACCACGGGCACCTGGTGCGGCATGCTGCCCGCCGCGCCGGGCGACGCGGTCCAGGTCCGCTTCGACGGCATCGGCGAAGCGTTCGTGCAGCTGTAGTTCAGCCGCGGTCCTGGCGGGCCGCGGTGCGGCCCAGGTGCTCCAGCGCGGCCAGCGTGCCGCTCTCGCGCAGGCGCACGCCGGCGAGCTTCAGGCCCATCTCGCAGCCACCCAACGCGGCGACCAGCGAGAGGTCGTTGCATTCGCCCAGGTGGCCGATGCGGAACATCCGTCCCTTCACCTTGCCCAGCCCGGCGCCCAGCGACATGTTGAAGTGCCGGTAGACCGCCTCGCGCACCTTGTCGGCGTCGACGCCCTGGGGCAGCAGCACGCCGGTGAGCACCGGGGAGTACACCGCCGGGTCGGCGCACTGGACCTCCAGGCCCCAGGCCTGCACCGCGGCGCGGCAGGCGGCGGCCAGCCGCTGGTGGCGGGCGAAGACCTGCTCCAGGCCCTCGGCCTCGATCATGGCTATGGCTTCCGACAGCGCGTACAGCAGGTTGGTGTTGGGCGTGTACGGCCAGTAGCCGGTGCGGTTCATCTCGATGATCTCGTCCCAGGCCCAGAACGACCTGGGCAGCGTGGCCGTCTTGCTGGCGGCGACCGCTTTCGGCGACAGCGCATTGAAGCTGATGCCCGGGGGGAGCATCAGGCCCTTCTGCGAGCCGCTCACCGTCACGTCGACGCCCCACTCGTCGTGCCGGTAGTCCGCCGAGGCCAGCCCGGAGATCGTGTCCACCATCAGCAGCGCGGGGTGCCCGGCCGCATCGATCGCCCGGCGCACCGCCGCGATGTCCGAGGTGACGCCGGTGGAGGTTTCGTTGTGCACCACGCAGACGGCCTTGATCGCGTGCTGCGGATCGCGACGCAGCCGCTCCTCGATCTGGCCGGCCTGCACGCCGTGGCGCCAGCCGGGCGCCTCGGGCAGGTGCGGGTCCGTGCCCTCGTACCGCAGGAACTCCGGTTGCAGTCCGAGCCGCAGCGCCATCCGGTTCCACAGCGTGGCGAAGTGGCCGGTCTCGAACATCAGCACCGCGTCGCCCGGGCTGAGGGTGTTGGCCAGCGCCGCCTCCCAGGCGCCGGTGCCGGACGCCGGGTAGATCACCACCGGATGCTGCGTCCGGAAGATGCGCCGGATGCCGGCCAGCACCTGCCGCCCCAGGGCGCCGAACTCCGGGCCGCGGTGGTCGATGGTGGGGTAGCTCATGGCGCGCAGCAGGCGGTCCGGCACCGGCGACGGCCCGGGGATCTGCAGGAAGTGGCGCCCGGCCGGATGGAAGTTCAGGTTCAGCATCGTTCTGTGGCCTCGGGTTATGTGCGCCCGTGCTGCGGCGATGCAGTGGCAAGGAACGCCAGGGCGCCGGGGGACTCTAGGCCGCGCTGCGCGCCGCCGGAAGGCTAGGCTGCGCGATAAGACTTATTCCGGGGCGGAATGGACGCCAGGCGAGTCTGCCCCGCTGCACGGGATCCCGCGCCCTCCCGGCCTCAATCCGCGGGCAGGTCGCGGGCCGACGCCAGCGCCCGGAGCGCGAGCGACTTGCGCCGGCCGCGAAGGGGCAGCATGTGCCGGGGCGCGCTGCCGGCCTCCACGCCGGCGGCGTCCAGGACGTCCTGCGACACGACCAGCCTTGCATCGAAGCTCTTGCACAGCTCCTGCAGCCGCGCCGCCGTGTTGACCGCGTCGCCCACGGCCGTGAAGGTGCGGGTCTCCTGCCAGCCGACTTCGCCGACCACGGCACGGCCCGCATGGAGGCCGATGCCGAACCCCAGGGGCTGGCCGAGCTCGGCGCGGAACCGCTCGTTCTCCGCGTCGATCCCGGCCTCGATCGCGTGAGCGGCCCTCAGCGCCTGGCGGCAGGCGGTGGCCAGGTCCGTGTCGAGCCCGAAGATCGCCATCACGCTGTCGCCGATGAACTGGTTGGGGACACCGCCCGCCTCGCGCACGGCCTGGCCCACCACGTCGAAGAAGCGGTCCAGGACATAGGCGAGGTCGTGCGGCAGGTGCCGCTCCGAGAGCGTGGTCCAGCGGCGCAGGTCCACGAACAGCACACCGACCTCCCGCTCCACGCCGGTCTGCCGGGGCGCGCGCCAGGAGGCCGAGGCGGACAGCAGCGGCGTGACCGCGACCGGCCCCAGCGGGCGCAGCTGGCAGGCCAGCCGCACGCCCGCCGGCGCGCCGATGCGCCTGAGCGTGCGGCGCTCCTGGGCGGAAGGCGGGGGGCAGTTCGCCGGATCGCCGGCGACGCGGACCCGGCAGGTCGAACAACGCGCCCGGCCCCCGCACAGGGACAGGTGCGGGATGCCGTGTTCGCGGCTGGCCTCCAGCACCGACCAGCCGCGCGGCACGGCCACGGTGCGCGACGGGTAGGTGAGCGTGACCAGGAGGCCCCGACGTTGCTCTCGCCAGGAGCGCCACAGCCTGCTCGAAAGCACGAAGGCCAGGGCCGCCCCGAAGGACACGGTGATCCAGTCCACCGCGGCGGCCAGCTGCGCCGCCTGCGCCGTGCCGACCGGCGCGCCCGGCGCGCGCGCCGCGGGCGAGGACGCGAGCTCACGCGCCATCGCCAGGAAGCCCAGGCCCGCCAGCACGGGCAGGAGCAGCGCCGCCGCGAAGGCGAGGTGGAAGCGCTCGCGCCAGCCCTTGCGGTGGCGCAGGACGAGGTGGATGCCGATGCAGCCGTGCAGCCAGGCGATGCACATCAGGGCCATCTGCCGCCCGCCGGCGTCGTTGGCCCAGAGGGTGGTGACGACGCGCGTGTAGTCGTCCTGCAGCCCGAACCGTTCGTGGGCCAGCCGGGTGAACGCGAAATGGGACGCCAGCAGGAACGGGACGCTCAACCCCAGCACGATGCGCCCCCACTCCAGGGGCGGCATGCGCAGCGTGCGGCGGGCGTGCAGCGCGGTCAATGCCAGTACGATGTGGACGAGCAGCGCGCCGTAGAACACCACCGTGAGCGGCAGGCTGCGCCAGGCGGCGACGAACCACTCCCGCGAGCTTTCCGCGGCGGCCAGCGAGACCAGCCCCGCCGCGTGGTTGAGCAGGTGGGTGGCGACGTAGGCGAAGAGGACGATGCCCGACGCGAGGCGAAGCCCGCGGCTGGAACCAGGACGCGAATTGAGCAATGTCAGGAACGATCCGGCCATCCAGCCTGGGACTCAGGAAGATCGACTTGCTGCAGGGCCTGCCCGCCGCGCGGCTCGACGCGATCAGCCGCCAGTGCGGCTGGCGGCATTATGAAGCGGGGCAGCGGCTGGTCTCGCGCGAGGCCGCCGACCGCGACCTGCACATGATCGTCGCGGGCAGCGTGCGGATCACCAGCTATTCCGAAGGCGGGCGCGAGACCAGCTTCCGCGACCTGGCCGCGGGCACCTCGTACGGCGAAGTCTCCGCGCTCGACGGCCTGCCGCGGTCGGTCGACGTGGTGGCGCTCGCGTCCACGGTGATCGCCTCGCTGCCCCCGGCCGAGTTCCGCGCCCTGCTGCGCGAGGAGTGGATCGTCAACGAGCGCGTGCTGCTGCGATTGACCGACCTGGTGCGGCGCCTGACCGGCCGCGTGCTGGACCTGAGCACCCGCACCGTGCAGCGCCGCATCCTCGACGAGCTCCTGCGGCTGGCGCGGGCCGGCCAGGTGGAAGGCAACACCGCGCGCATCGATCCGGCACCGCGGCATGCGGAGATGGCCAGCCTGGTCAGCACCTACCGCGAGCAGGTCACGCGCGAGCTGTCGGCGCTGGTGAAGGCCGGCGTGCTGGCCAAGGACGGCACGGCCCTGGTGGTGCGCGACCTCGACCGGCTGCGGTCGCTCGCTTCCTGACGCAGACGCGGCTCGGGCCGGCTGCGTTTTCCGGTGCGAAAACGCACTTACCCCCGGCAGGTGCATCCCTAGAGTCCGGGTTGTCGGCCCAAGGCTTTCACGAGCCACCGGCACCCAACAGCACTCAAAAGGAAACCACCATGAACCGCAAAGCCGCCCTCGCCCTCCTTCTCGCCGCCTCCGCCGCCGCCGGCAATGCCTTCGCGGACGACATCACCGTCGAGACCGTGCCGTTCGCGTCGACCGCCTCGCGCGCCGAGGTCGTCGCGCAGATGAACGCCTTCCGCGCTTCGGGCACGAATCCGTGGGCGCTCGAGTTCGACGCCCTCGCCGGCTTCAAGGGCACCCGCAGCCGCGCGCAGGTCACGGCCGAATACCTCGCCGAGCGCGACAAGGTCGCGGCCTTCACCGCCGAGGACAGCGGCTCCGGCTACCTGGCCCAGGACCGTGACGGCGACGCGCCCGCGCTGCGCCTGGCCGGCCAGCCCGCCGCGGCGCATTGATCGAACAAGACATTGCGGCAGGCCCTCGCCTGCCGCCCTCCAAGGACAACCGATGCCCACTTCCATTCCCCTGAATGCCGCGGCGCTCGCCGCCCGCCTCTGCCTGGCCCTGCTGTTCATCCCGTCGGGATTCGCCAAGATCGCCGGCTTCGCCCGCTTGACGGGCTACATCGCGTCGAAGGGCGTGCCGCTGCCGGAGCTGTGCGCGGCCATCGCCATCGGGGCCGAGCTCGGCCTGGGCGTGCTGCTGCTGGCCGGATTCAGGACCCGCTGGGCGGCCCTGGGCCTGGCCCTCTTCGTCGCCGTGGTCACGCCGATCTTCCATGGCTTCTGGGCCGTCCCGGCGGAACAGGTCGCCCTCCAGCAGCAGATGTTCTTCAAGAACGTCGGCATCCTGGCCGGCCTGTTGCTCCTGGCCTCGGTGGGAGCGGGACGCTGGAGCCTGGACGACGCGCCGGTCATGGCCCGGCACGCCAGGGCCTGACGCGCCCCGGAGATGCCGGACGGCAACGCGACGTGCGCGCGATCACTCGCGCAGGTCCACGATCACTCGCGCACGTTCGCGAACTTCACCAGCTCGGCGTACTTGGCCGTGTCCTCGCGCATGATGCGGGCGAGGTCTTCCTTGCCCGTGCCGGGGACGGAACCGCCCTCCTCCAGCCGGCGGCGGATCGCCGGGTCCGTCAGGCCGGACTGCAGTGCCTCGCGCAGGGCCTGGACGATGGGGGCCGGCAGGTCCTTGGGGCCTGCGAGCGCGAACCAGCCGGTGAGCTCGTAGCCCTTGAGCTGCGGATGCTCGCCCAGCGCCGGCACCTGCGGCAGCGTGGGAAAGCGCTTCGCGGAAGTGATGCCCAGAGGAACGATGCGCCCGCTCTGGATGAAGGGCGCCGCGGCGGTGGGCGACATGATCGCGAAGTCCAGCGTGCCGCCGACCAGGTCGCTGGTGAGCGGGGCCGTGCCGCGGTAGGGGATGTGGGTCAGGAAGATGCCGGCGCGCTGCTTGACCAGCTCGCCCGCGAAATGCAGGGTCGAACCCACGCCGGAGTTGCCGTAGCTGTACTTGCCCGGACTGCGCTTGACCAGCGCGATGAACTCGTCGAGGTTCTTGACGCCCGCCCTGGGCGCGGCCACCAGCAGCACGGGCGCGGTGGCGATCAGGCCCACCGGCGTCAGGTCCTTCTGCGGGCTGTAGCGCTGCGCGGGGTTCACCAGCGCCGTGGCGGCCATCTCGTTGCTGGAGCCGGCCAGCAGCGTGTAGCCGTCGGCCGGGCTGCTCACCGCGCGCTGCGCCGCGACCACGCCGGCCGCACCGGCCAGGTTCTCCACCACGACGGTCGCGCCCAGCTTCGCCGAGAGGATGTCCGCCGCGACGCGCGCGGCCATGTCCACCGAACCGCCCGGCGCGTAGCCCACCAGCAGCTTGATCGGCTTGGCCGGGTATCTGGCCTGCGCGAAGGCGGGGACGGCGAAGGCGGCGGCCGTCGCGCCCAGGGCGCCCAGCACGGCACGGCGCGAAACAGGAGAAGGATGGCGGTTCATGGCGACTCGAGTGCAGGAGGTGGGAAGGGGTCAGCCTTGCGGCGACAGGAAGCGCCGCACCAGCTGCACCCAGTAGCTGGCCGCGATCGGCAGGATCGCGTCGTTGAAGTCGTAGCCGGGGTTGTGGACCATGCAGCCGCCGGTGCGGTGGTGCTCGCCCTCGCCGTTGCCCACGATCAGGTAGCTGCCCGGGCAGCGCTCGAGCATGAAGGAGAAGTCCTCGCTGCCGGTGAGCGGCGCCAGCGGCGGCAGCAGGCCGTCCTCGCCCAGCCAGTCGAGCGCGACCTGCCGCGCGAACCGCGTGGGCTCCTCGTCGTTGACCAGCGCGGGGTAGCGCCAGTGGTAGTCCACCTCCGCGCCGACGCCCAGCGTCGCGGCCTGGGCCTGCACCAGCTGCGTGATGCGCTCGCGCAGCATGGCGCGGATCTCCGGCCGGTAGGCGCGCACCGTCAGGCGCATCAGCACGCTGCCCGGGATCACGTTGGGCGCATCGCCGCCGTGGATGGCGCCGACCGAGACGACCGCCATCTCGCGCGGGTCCACGTTGCGCGACACGATGGTCTGCAGCGCCACGATGATGTGCGCGGCCGCCACCACCGGGTCGGCCGCCAGGTGCGGCGCGGAGCCGTGACCGCCGCGCCCGGTCACTGTCACGGTGACGGAGTCGGACGAGGCCATGAACGGGCCTTCCTTGAAGCCGAACTTGCCCGCCGGGAACCCGGGCATGTTGTGCAGCGCGAAGACCTCGTCGCAGGGGAAGCGGTCGAACAGGCCCTCCTCCACCATGCGGCGGCCGCCGCCCAGGCCTTCCTCGGCCGGCTGGAAGATGAGGTTGAGCGTGCCGTCGAAGCTGCGCTCCCTGGCGATGACGCGCGCGGCCGCCAGCAGGATGCTGGTGTGGCCGTCATGGCCGCAGGCGTGCATCTTCCCCGGCACCTTGCTGGCGTAGGGCAGGCCCGTGGTCTCGTGGATCGGCAGCGCGTCCATGTCGGCGCGGATGCCCAGGCGCCGCGTGCCCTGGCCCAGCCGCAGCGTGGCCACGACGCCGGTGCCGGCCAGCCCGCGGTGCACCTCGTAGCCCCACTCGGCCAGGCGCGCCGCCACCAGCTCGCTGGTGACGTGCTCCTCGTAGGCCAGCTCGGGATGGGAATGGATCTGGTGCCGCAGCGAGACCATCTCGGGGGCGACCTCGCGCACGGCGGGCAGCACTTTTTCGACGGCGGCGGCGTTTTCGAACGTGTACGACATGGCGGGTTTCCTTGGGGGCAAGTCTAGGAACACTGCGCCTGCCGGGGTAGACAGGCCCTGCCGTCCATCGGCGGGCAGCGCCTGTCGCTGCCGATAATCGGTCGGCCATGAAGCTCCACCAGCTGCGCTACCTCGCCGCCGTCGCGTCGGAAGGCGGCATCCGCGCGGCCGGGCGCTCGCTGGGCGTCACCCAGGCCACGGTCACGCAGGGCCTGCGCGAACTGGAGGCCCATGCGCGCGTCGCGCTCTTCACGCGCCACGGCGGCGGGATCGCCTTCACGCCCGCCGGGCTGGAGCTGCTCGAGCATGCGCAGCGCGTGCTGGCCCAGCTGCGCCAGGCCGAGGACACGCTCACGCGCCACCGCGACGCCGGGGCCGGCCAGCGCCTGGCCCTGGGCATCACGCCCTGGGTGGCGCAGACGCTGCTGCCGCGCGTGCTGCCGCCGTTCCGGGAAGAACTGCCGCACGTGCAGCTGGAGATGTTCGACGGCCTGTCCGCGCTCAGCTATCCCAAGCTTCGCGAGGGCAGCCTGGACCTGATGATCGGCCGCATCGGCCCCGAGGAAGCCATGCAGGGCCTGCAGGCGCAGCCGCTGTTCCGCTACGACATGACGGTGGTGGCGCGCCGCGGCCACCCCCGGGCCGGCGCACAGTCGATGGCCGAGCTGCTGCAGGACGACTGGGTGCTCAACTTCACGCCCGGCGAAAGCACCAGCCTCCTGGACAACCTCTTCGGCCAGCACGGCCTGCAGGCACCCGTGCACCGCATCCAGCTCGCGCACTCGGCCTCGCTGATGCTGGGCCTGGTGCGCAAGACCGACATGCTCACCTTCTGCCCCTGGCCGCTGGTGGAGACCGACGCGCTGCGCCACACGCTGGTCACGCTGCAGCTGCGCGAGCGCTTCCGCAGCAACGTCGTGGGCATCGTGCGCCGGGTGCAGGAGGCGCCCTCGCATGCAGCGGCGCGGTTCATCGCCCACTTCCTCGGCCAGCTGCCGACCTGGCTGGACTCGGACGATCCGGAGCTGCGCCGGGTGCTGCATTCGGTGGACCTCATCGAAGGGGCCGATCCACCAGCGTCCGGGCCATCTGGCCCACCGTCCTGAGGGCCGCCTCCACCCGCGGGTTGTCCGGGTGCCCGTAGTTGATGCGCAGGTGGTGCGAGAAGCGGCGGTCGGCCGAAAACAGGTGCCCCGGGGCGATGCTGATGTCGTGCGAGAGGCAGAGCCGGTGCAGTTCGAGAGCGTCGACGGCTGCCGGCAGTTCGACCCACACGAAGTACCCGCCTTCCGGTTGCGTGGCCCTGGTGCCGGGCGGAAAGCATTTGGTGATCGCGCGCAACACCACCCGCCTCTGCTCCGCCAGGGCCTGCCGCAGCTGGCGCAGGTGCCGGTCGTAGCCGCCGTGCCTCAGGTACTCGGAGAGCCCTTCCTGCGAGGGCACGGATGCGGCCAGGGAGCTCATCAGCTTTCGCTTGGCCACGGCGGTGGCGAATCTTCCCGCGGCCGCCCACCCGACCCGGTACCCCGGGGCCAGCGTCTTGGAGAACGAGCTGCAGTGCATCACCAGGCCCTGGCGGTCCCAGGCCTTGGCCGGCCGCGGCTTGTGCGTGCCGAAGTACAGCTCGCCGTAGACGTCGTCCTCGATGAGAGGGACCTCGTGCCGCGCCAGCAGGGCCACGAGTTCCTGCTTGCTCGCGTCGGGCATGAGGCTGCCCAGCGGGTTCTGGAAGTTCGGCATCAGCCAGCAGGCCTTCACCGGATGCCGCTCCAGCACGGCGGCCAAGGAGGGCACGTCCACCCCGGTGCGGGGATGGGTGGCGACTTCCACGGCGCGCAGGTTCAGGCGCTCCAGCGCCTGCAGGGCGGCGTAGAAGGTCGGTGACTCCACCGCCACCAGGTCGCCCGGACCCGTCACCGTCTCCAGGCAGAGGTTCAGGGCCTCCATCGCGCCGTTGGTGATGATGATCTCCTGGGCATCGACGCCGCAGCCCATGGCCAGGTAGCGCAGGCCGATCTGCCGGCGCAGGGTGGCGCTGCCGGGCGACAGGTCCTCCACCGTGCGCCAGGGGTCCAGGCCGCGCGCCGCCTTGCCCAGCGCCAGCGCGAGCTTGGGCAGGGGAAACAGCGTGGGGCTGGGAAAGGCCGACCCCAGCGGCACCAGCGCGCGATCGCGCGCGTGGCCGAGCACCTGGAAGACGAGTTCCGAGACTTCGACCTGGCGCTCTTCGGAGGCGGGTTGCGAAGGCGCCGGTTCGCCCTGCTTCGGGCTGACGTGGCTGACGAAATAGCCCGAGCGCGGCCGGGCCTCGACCAGCCCGCGCGCCTCCAGCAGGTAGTAGGCCTCGAACACCGTGGCCGGGCTGACCCCGCGGCTCCGGCTGGTGTCGCGCACCGAAGGAAGCCGGTCGCCCGGCTGCAGCCCGCCGCTGGCGATGGATTCGGCGATGTCGTGTGCCAGGGCTTCGTAGCGCTTCATGGTTCTTCCCCGGGGGTCGATCTGATCCGGTGACCCTCAGGGGCTCGCGCAACTGTACTGATTCGGCGCGTTTCGCTGCGGATGCCCCTGTAGCAGGCCATCTGATACGGCTTTTTTTGACGATTTTGAGTCTTCAACCGGAGCAGGTCCGCTGGCAAAGTGCAGGCGAGGTGCTGTATGAGACTGCTTGCTTATTTCCGGATGGTGCTTTGGGCGATGCTGGGTATCCGGGGCCGCTCGGCGGCCGCGGATGACTTCTCGGGCGTCAAGCCCCTGGCGCTGGTCGCCACCTTCCTGTTCCTGCTGTTGGTCCTGGGGCTGGGCCTCTGGGGGCTGGCGACGTTCGCCGTCAGCACCCTGCAGTGAGCGAGGGATCGCGGATGTCGCTTCGAAGAAGCTTGCGCGGCTTCGCGCTGGCCGCCCTGGCCAGCCTGCCGCCGGCCTGGGCGGAGGACGCGCCCCGCCCGCCCGGTGCGGGCCCCCGCGTCGAGAACACCATGGCGCAGCGCATGCAGGCCTGCGTGGTCTGCCACGGCAAGGAAGGCCGCGCGACCAACCAGGGCTACTTCCCCCGCATCGCCGGCAAGCCGGCGGACTATCTCTACCACCAGCTCCAGAACTTCAAGTCGGGCCTGCGCCGCTACGAGGCCATGAACCACCTGGTGCAGCACATGTCGGACGACTACCTGCGCGCCATCGCGAAGCACTTCTCCGAGCTGGACCTGCCCTACCCGCCGGCGCAGCCGCCGACGCTGACGCCCGAGCAGACGCGCGTGGCCGAGACCCTGGTGTTCAAGGGCGCCCCTGAACGCCAGGTTCCGGCCTGCGTCTCCTGCCACGGCGCGCAGATGGCCGGGCGGCTGCCCGCAATGCCGGGCTTGCTCACCCTGCCCGCCGACTACCTGGTGGCGCAGTTCGGTGCGTGGCGCACCGGCCAGCGAAAGGCAAAAGCGCCCGACTGCATGGCCGAGGTGGCGAGTCGCCTGGCACCGGAGGAGATCAGCATCGTCTCCCGCTGGCTCTCGGCCCAGACACTGCCAGCGGGCGTGAAGCCCGCGCCTGCCTCCGGAGCAGACCTGCCCGTCCGTTGCGGGAGCGGTGAATGACGAACACGCTGACCGCACGCCCGCGCCGGACCCGGTGGCTCGCCGTCGTCGCTGCGCTGCTCCTGCTGCTGGCCGCCCTGGTGGCCTGGCTCAACGTCGCGGCCGAGGAGCCGCTGGAGCCGGCCGGCGCCCCGGTGAACGCCACGGGTGCCCTCATCGAACGGGGCGCCTACCTGGCGCGGGCCGGCAACTGCATGGGCTGCCACACGACCGCGGGCGGCGCCGAATTCGCCGGCGGCCGCGGCATCGAGACGCCCTTCGGCAGGGTGTTCGCATCGAACATCACGCCGGACGCCACGACGGGCATCGGCTCGTGGTCGGCCGCCGAGTTCTGGCGGGCGATGCACCACGGCCGCTCCAGGGACGGCCGCCTGCTGTACCCCGCCTTCCCCTACCCGAGCTTCACCTCCGTGACGCGCGAGGACTCGGACGCCCTTCACGCGTACCTGCGAAGCGTCGCCCCGGTCCAGCAGGAGAACAAGCCGCACGCGCTCGCATTCCCATTCAACACCCAGGCCGCGCTCGTCGTGTGGCGTGCGCTTTTCTTCCGGCCCGAGGAGTTCGTCGCGCAGCAGAACCAGACCGCCCAATGGAACCGGGGCAGGTACCTGGTCCAGGGCCTGGGCCATTGCGCGGCCTGCCACTCGACCCGCAACGTGATGGGCGGCACGGGCCTGAACGCCGAATTCGCCGGCGGCCTGATGCCCGATGGGGCCTGGTACGCGCCCTCGCTCGCCAGCCCGGGCGAAGCCGGTGTGCAGGGCTGGTCCCGCGAGCAGGTCGTCAAGCTGCTGAAGGACGGCGCTTCGGCCCACGCCACCGCCTCCGGCCCCATGGCCGAGGTTGTCTCCAGCAGCACGCAGCACCTGGCGGACGAAGACCTCGACGCCATGGCGGAGTACCTCGGCTCCCTTCCCGTGCGTGAGGGCGGACCGAAAGGCGGCGCGCGGGCATCGGCCGAGGTGCTGGCACGCGGCGGAAAGCTGTACGAGCAGCACTGCGCCTCGTGCCACGGTGCGAATGGCGAAGGAGCCCCTTCGATCTATCCGGCGCTGGCAGGCAACCGCGCGGTGGTCCTGGACGCTCACCACAACCTGGTGCAGGTCATCCGCAACGGCGGGTTCGCGCCCAGCACCGCCGGCAACCCGCAGCCCTTCGGGATGCCGCCGTTTGTCCAGGTCCTGGGCGACGACGACATCGCCGCCGTGACCACCTTCGTGCGGCAGTCCTGGGGCAACTCGGCTTCAGCGGTCTCGCCCTTCGACGTCTACCGCATCAAGTGATCCGCCGGGACCGCCACGCCGGCGGCAGTGGGCCTCACCGCCCCGCCGCATCCGCCAGCGGTAGTTGCCTCATGCCAGCCGGCGCGTTGGGGAAATCGCGCAGCGCCGCTTCCAGCAGCAACACCGCGCGGGCGCCCGCGCCGCTGGCCTGCGACTGGAAGACCACCTGCCCGCTGGACAGGTCGCGCATCAGGACGTCCACGCGCTGCGAACCCTGCGCGGCATAACCGCCGAGCGGAAAGCCCAGCCCGATGCCGATGCCGCCACCCCGGCCGCCGCCGCCGATGCCCACGCCCACCGAGGAGCCCCAGCCCGGCCCGGCCACCATCTCCTGGGTGGCGGCGAGCTGCACGGACAGGCGCGGGGCGGCGTCGTCGCGCCGCAGCCCGGTGCGGGCCAGCAGCGCATCGGCCGCCGCCTCCAGCTGGTCCTGGCCGGGCTGGCCGGCCTGCAACGGCAGCCGCTCGAAGCGGTAGGTGGTTCCGGGCGGCAGCTGGGGCTGGCCGGTGAAGACCTGCACCGTCGCCTGCGGCGGCGTGCTGACGCAGGCCACGAGGAGCGCGGCCCCGGACAGGGCCAGCACGAGGCGATGTCGCAACGGGCTCATGGCCGCATGGTCCCGCCGGGCCGGCGGGCGCGGTGTAGGACCGCAGCCGCTGCGTTCGAGAGGGCCCGGCTGACCCGGAACCCCGGCCCCTGCCCTTCAGTGGCCTGTCAGCTGCCGGATGAACGGAGCGAGTTCCGCCTTCTGCTCCAGCCCGAAGCCCGGCGCATCGCTGGGTCGCACCTTGGCGTTGCGGATCTCGCACTCCTTGGAGTAGCCGCCGAAAGGCTGGAACACGCCGGGGTAGGCCTCGCACGCGCCCAGCCCCAGCCCGACCACCGCGTGCAGGTTGATCAGGTGGCCGCCGTGCGGCACCGCCTGCCGGCGGTCGAACCCGTGCGACTCCAGCACCTGGATCATCCGGGCGTATTCCGTGATGCCGTAGCTCAGGCCGCCGTCCATCTGGAAGATGTCGCGCCGGGGGCGCATGCCGCCGAAGCGCACCAGGTTCAGCGTGTCGATCGCGGAGAACAGGTTCTCGCCGGTGGCCACGGCGCCGCCGTAGGCCTCGATCACCTCGCGATTGAGCTGGTAGTCCAGCGGATCGCCGATCTCCTCGAACCAGCGCAGGTCCAGCGGCTGGAGTTCCTTCGCATAGGCCAGCGCCGTCGGCAGGTCGAAGCGGCCGTTGGCGTCCACCATCAGGTGGGCGCCGCCGCCGGCGACCTGCAGGGCCTGCTCGACGCGCTTCATGTCCTCGGCCAGCGGAGCGCCGCCGATCTTCATCTTGAAGCTCTCGAACCCCATCTCGCGGTAGCGCAGGAACTCGTCGCGCAGGGTCTGGCCGGTGCCGGGGGCGTAGTAGTAGCCCCCGCCCGTGTAGACCTCCACCGGCGTGGCCACCGGCTCGCGCCCGAAGGCGCGGGCGATGGTGGCGTACGCAGGCTCGTCCGCCAGCTTGGCGTTGAGGTCCCAGATGGCGTGTTCGATCGCCGCGGCGGCGCCGGCGCGGTCGCCGTGCCCGCCGGGCTTCTCGTTGCGCATGATCGTGGCCAGCACCTGGGCCGCGTCGAAGCGCTCGCCGCCCTCGGCCAGCAGCGAAGCGGGCGGCGCCGACAGCAGCCGCGGGATCATGCGGTCGCGGATGATGCCGCTCTGGGCGAAGCGGCCGATCGAGTTGAAGCCCAGTCCGACGACGGGCCTGCCGCCACGGACCACGTCCGTGACGACGGCCACCAGCGAGACGGTGTGCTCCGAGAAATTGACGACGGCGTTGGCGACGCCGCCTTCGAGCTGGACCGCCAGCTCGCGGACTTCGGTGATGCGCATGGGAGTTGCCGCCTCGTTCACTCGGCCACGATGTTGGCGGTCTTGATGACGGAGCCCCACTTGGTGAGCTCGGCGTCGATGAACTTGCCGAACTCGGGCGCCGAGCTGCCGATGATGATCATGCCCAGGTTGGTCAGGCGGGTCTTCACCGCCTCGTCGGCCAGCACGGTCTTCAGGTCCGCGTTCAGGCGATCGCGCACGGCCGGGTCCACGCCCTTGGGCGCGACGATGCCCAGCCAGCCGAGCGCGTCGAATCCGGCCACGCCGCTTTCGGCCACGGTCGGCACCTCGGGCAGCTGCGGCACGCGGCGCGCGGTGGACACGGCCAGCACGCGCACCTTGCCGGCCTTGGCATGCGGCAGCACGGCCGGCAGCGAGTCGAACATGGCGTCGAGCTGGCCGCCGATGAGGTCGGTATAGGCCGGCGCGCTGCCGCGGTACGGCACGTGCGTGACCTGCACGCCGGTGCGCTGCTTGAGCAGCTCGAACGTCAGGTGCTGGAAGGATCCGACGCCGCCGGAGCCGTAGCTCAGTTTGGCCGGCGAGGCCTTGGCCGCGGCCAGCAGGTCGGCCACGGTCTTGTGGGGCGAGTTGGCCGGCACCACCAGCGCCTGGGCCACGCCGGCCACGTTCATGATGGGCGTGAGTTCGCGCGGGTTGTAGCCGGTGTTGGCGTACAGGTTGGGGGCCGAAGCCAGCGGACCGCTGGAGCCCAGCAGCAGCGTGTAGCCGTCCGCCGGTGCCGCCGCCGCCGCGCGGCTGCCGAGCGTGCCACCGGCGCCGCCCTTGTTGTCGACCACCAGAGTCTGGCCCCAAAGCTTGGACAGCGGCTCGCCCAACACGCGCGCCAGCACGTCCCCGCTCTGCCCCGCGGTGAAGGGCACGATGATGGTGACGGGCTTGGTGGGATACCCCGCCGGGCGCGCCTGCGCCCAGGCGGTGGGGGCGATGGCGGCCACGGCGGCGGCGGCCAGGGCGGAGATCAGGCTTCTGCGGTGCATCGAGGGGTCCTTCGGGGGTGGGTGCGGACGGCGTCCGGGGATGCGCCCATGGTAGATTTGTCCTGACCATCGATATGTCCGTACATATACGATGAACATATCGGGAACATATCTCGGGAGACCCGCGCGTGGCGCTTGCCCTGTACCAGCAGATTTCAGAGGACCTGCTCAGGAAGATCAGCTCGGGCGTGCTGCCCGTGGGCACCCTGCTGCCGACCGAGCTGGCCCTGATGGCGACCTACCGCACCAGCCGCAACACCGTGCGCATGGCCCTGCAGCAGCTGCAGGCGCGCGGCCTGATCTCGCGCCGGCGCAACCGCGGCACGCTGGTGGAGGCGCTGCCTGGCGGCGCCGCCACCTTCACGCAGTCGCTCTCCTCCCTGGACGGGCTGGTGACCCTGGCCAGCACGGCCCAGCGCGAGATCCTGGCCGCCGACGACGTGGTGCTGGACGCCGCGATGGCCAAGGGCCTGCGCTGCCCGCCCGGCTCTCGCTGGTACCACCTGGCGATGGTGCGCCGCGAAGCGGGCAAGCCACGCCCGCTGGGGTGGACCGATGCCTACGTGGAGCCCCACTACCGGCAGGTGCGCGACATGGCCGAGCAGCAGCCCGGCATGCTGCTGGTCGACCTGATCGAGGCGATGTTCGGCCGCCGCATCGAGACGGTGGAGCAGACCGTGTCCTCGTGCGCGATCAGCCAGGAGATGTCGCAGCCGCTGGGGGTGGCCAAGGGAACGCCGGCGCTGCGGGTGCTGCGGCACTACCGGGATGCAGCACGCCACCTGGTCGTCGTGACCCGGTCGCTGTACCCGGAGAACCGCTACTCGATGACGACGACGCTGGTCAGGAGTGGCGCGGCGCAATCGCGGGCCTAGCGGCGCACGTCGACCGCGGCCCGAATCAAGGCAGGCGGGCGAGGATGGTCTTCATCAGCGATTCGAGCGCCGGCCGCATCGACTCGCCGGGCTTGCCCTCGGGCGCGTCGAGCGACAGCGCGAGCGTGCGGTCGCCCGCCTTCACCACCAGGAAAGCCACGTTGTTCTGGTGCTTGTTGTCCGGCTTGGGGTAGAGGAAGTACGCGCGCTCGCCGAACCCGGAAGCCGGCGTCTGCGGCTCCTTGTCCTTCTTGAAGCCCTTGAGGGTGGACTCCCAGGCCTCCCACGACTTCGGGCCCGAATACACCTTGAGTTCACCGCTGCCGACGTTGCAGATCCAGCCGCCCTGGCCGGCGGGCTCCGGGTCGACGTAGGGATCGCGGCCGGTCGCCTTCTGCACGTCGGCGCGCGTGATCAGCGAGCAGGCCTGCACGCTGCCCGCCGGCGTCTTTCGCGCCAGCTCCTTCGCGGCCTGTTCCCGCGCGGTCTGCGAAGCCGGCGCCGCGGACGGCGCCAGGGCCAGGGACATCACCACCGGCCATGCGGCACGGGCAAACGATTCGAGCCGGGAGGTCATCGCATCTCCTTCCGATCGCAGGGCCACGGACAGCGGGCGTTCCCGCCCGCGCACGGTACATCGACAGGCCTGCGCCGGGCAACACGGCCGTGGCGAACGACCGACCGACGAGCAGGTTCAGGCCAGGCCCAGCCCCAGGTTCACCTTCAGCAGGATCAGGAGGCCGAACAGCGCGAACAGCGCGGCGGCGACGAACCTCATCTTCGCCAATGGCACATGGCGGGCCAGGCGTTCGCCCAGGAGCACGGCCGGCACGTTGGCGACCATCATCCCGAGCGTGGTGCCGACCACCACCGCCGCGAGGCTGGCGTACTTGGCGCCCAGCGCCACCGTGGCCAGTTGCGTCTTGTCGCCCATCTCGGCGAGGAAGAAGGCGACCAGCGCGGTCGCGAAGGCCCCCGCGAGGCCGGTCTGCCGGGTGTCCCGCTCGTCCAGCTTGTCCGGGATGAGGGCCCAGCCGGCGAATGCCAGGAAGCCCAGGCCCAGGACCCAGCGCATCACGTCGGGGGCGACGTGGGCCGCGACCCAGTCGCCGACCCAGGCCGCCACGAAATGGTTGGCGATGGTGGCCGCGAAGATGCCGGAAATGATCGCCCAGGGCCGGCCGCGAAAGCGGGCCGCGAGGACGAAGGAGAGCAGCTGGGTCTTGTCGCCCATCTCGGCGACGGTGACCATCGCGAGCGATGCAAGGAAGGCTTCCACGAGGAGAGTCCGAGGCCAGGAAAGACGGATGACTGCGCGCCTCCCTGGCCATACCGGAGGACACGCAGTCAAAGGTCTTGCCAGGCTGTGACAGCTGCCTGCGCCATGGCCGGACAGGCCAAGTGTGTTGACGCAAGCCCTCGCGGTGCGAGGCGGCTACTCCCCAATGACGGGCGAGGCGGGATCATAAGCGATGCGCTGAGCCCGCCATGATCCCCGGGGAAATGGGCGGCCCCCTTCGAAGGAGCCGCCCGCTGCGCCCTCAGGGCGCCTGGAACCCGGGCGGGAAGGCCGGCTGCAGCCGCACGTCGAAGGGCACCGGGAACGGATGGCGCAACACGACCGCCCCGCCCCGCACGCGGTTCTGCGCCTGGCAGTTCTGCGTGCAGGCCGTGGCTGGCGGCGCGACCTCCGTGGCGTCCTCGCCGGTCACCATGCCCATGCGCCCGCCGCTGGCCACGTCCCAGACCGACACCCGGCCGCAGTGCCGCACGGTCACGAACTCACCGGTGCGCGTGCGGATCTGGTTGTCGCAGCCCACGGGGAGGATGCGGGTGGCGACCTGCGGGCTGTCGCGTCCCACGAAGGCGCGCGACAGGTCGTTGGCCCAGTTGATGCGCGGCGTGACCTCGATGTCCTGGTTGCGGGTCGGGTCGCTCGGGCGGAAGGGCACGATGTCGCCTTCGCGGGCGCGGAAGTTCGGGTTGTCGAAGTAGAAGGTGCCCACGGCCAGCACGTGCGTGATGCGCGTCACCGTGCCGTCGCCGCGCTCGGGCTCCATCTGGAACAGGCCGCCCTGGGTGCAGTCCTTGGCCTGGATCTTCATGCTCACGCCGGTGCCCGTGCGCATCAGGACGATCTCCTCTTCGTCGAGTTCCACCGAGACCGGGCTGGCGAGCACGAGTCCGCGGTGGTCCGGGATCTTGCTCTCGAAGACCGGTGCGTCGCCGCCTGCCGTCTGCGTGCCGGGGGCGTTGGAGGCGAGGAACCGGTAGTCGCGGATGCCGAAGGTGGACATGTCGACCCGGAACTGCACGTAGCGGCCCTTGACGATGAAGCTGGAGCCCAGGGTCGCGGCCGCGATGCGGACTTCGCGGTCGCCCCGCGTGACCAGCGTTCCGTCGGCGCGGAGGATCGAGAAGCCTCCGCCTTCGCAGAACTTGGACGAGGAGGCCTCGGCCTGGGGCGAGGCCAGTGCGAACAGGCAAGCTGCGAGGGCGGCGGCCGCGGCGTGGGGGCCGCAACGCCTGGTGGCGATTCTCATGGGTGGGACTCCTTTGGATGGACTCGGTGGATGGGCACGACCTCACCTCCACCGCGCCGTGCGACGGAGGTGGCGGAACTGGTGCATCGCACGCCCCATGCCCGTTCCCCCGCCCGCAACCCCATCCGTCCGCTTTGTCGGGTCATGCGCAACGGGCAACGGACGCGTTTCCGTGCGCTTCATCCCGGTGCCCGGGGAAGTGGGGCAAATGCCCCACCCAATGGGGAAATTCCGCCGGCTGCGCTGGTTACGATCCGCAGCAGGAGTGCCTTCCATGCCCAAGACCGACGCGGCCGACAGCCGCACCGTGGCCCTGTACTGGGATTTCGAGAACATCCATGCCGGGCTGTGCGAGGAGCGGGAGCCGGGCGCCTACGCGCGCGGCGACTTCCGCTTCAAGCCGCAGGAGCCGCTGGTGGACGTGCAGGCGATCATCGACCTGGCCTCGACCTTCGGTCCGCTCGCGATCAACCGGGCCTATTGCAACTGGCAGTTCTTCGGGCGCTACCGCGACGTGCTGCTGCAGAACGCGGTGGAGCTGATCCAGCTCTTCCCGCCCGGCGGCACGGCCAAGAACGGCGCCGACATCAGGCTGTGCCTGGACGCCACCGAGGACATCTGGCGCTTCGGCCACATCGGCACGGTGATCATCGTGGGCGGCGACAGCGACTTCGTTCCGGTGTCGCAGAAGATCAAGGCCGCCGGCCGCACGCTCATCGGCGTGGGCACCCGCAAGGCGACCAACCGCCACTGGGCCACGAGCTGCCACGGGTTCCGCTACTACGAGGACCTCGGCACCCGTCCCGTTGAACAGCCGGCAGCCTGAGCCGGTGCGGCCCGGGCCCGCACCCCCGCCGTTGCTCAGTCGGCGTAAGCGCCGGCGGCACGGATGACCGGACCCAGCCGGTCGGTCTCGGTCTTGAGCCAGGTCTTCAGGCCGTCGGGCGACTGCTTGGCCTCGGGCACGATCTCCGCGCCCAGGTCCTTCATGCGCTGCTGGAACGCGGGGTCCTTCAGGGCGGCGCGGACCGCGGCGTTCACCTTCTGCACCACCGCGGGCGGCGTGCCCTTGGGCGCGTAGATGCCGTGCCAGACCACCATCTGGAAGCCCTTCAGGCCCTGCTCGGCCAGGGTGGGGACCTCGGGCATGGCGGCGATCCGCTGCGTCGTCGTCACGCCGTAGAGCTTCACCGACCCTGCCTTGATGTGCGACGTGGTGCTGGTCGTCTGGTCGCACAGCAGGTCCACCTGCCCGCCGAGCAGCGCGTTCAGCGCCGGGCCCGTGCCCTGGTACGGCACGGTCTGCAACTCCAGGCCGACGGCCTGTCGGAACAGCAGGCTGCACAGGTGCGAGACCGCGCCCAGGCCGGCGTGCGCCACGTTGACCTTGGCCGTGTTCGCCTTCAGGTAGGCGATCAGTTCCTGCAGGTTGGCGGCCGGCAGGTCCTTGCGGCCGATCAGCGTCATCGGCACGTCGATGACCTGGCTGACGAACTCGAAGTCGTTCAGCGGCGTGTACTGCAGCTTGCGGTAGAGCGCCGGCGCGGTGGCCATGCCGTTGTGGTGGATCAGCAGCGTGTAGCCGTCCGGCGCGGCCCGCGCCACGTGCGCGGCCGCCACCGTGCCGCCGGCCCCCAGCTTGTTCTCCACGACCACGGGCTGGCCCAGGCTGGCCGTCATCGCCTGCCCGAGCGCACGCGTCACCACGTCGGTGGGCCCGCCCGCGGCGAACGGGACCACCATGGTGATCGGCTTCCTCGGGAAGGCGTCCTGCGCGGACACGCCCAGGGCGAGCAGCGCGGCGCCGGAGAAGGCAAAGAGGCGTTTCATGGGGAGTCTCCTTCTTGGGGTCAGATCACTTGCTTGTCGCGCAGCTCGCGGATGTCGTCGCTGCGAAAGCCAAGTTCGGCGAGGATGGCGTCGGTGTGCTGCCCCAGGCCCGGCACCGCGTCCATGCGGACCTCCTGCGGCGTGCGCGCGCCCGGCGGCAGCAGGGCGGGCACGGCACCGGCGGGCGTGTCCACCTCGGTCCAGCGCGAGCGCGCCTGCAGCTGCCCGTGGTTCCACACGTCGTGCATGTCGTTGATGCGGGCGTTGGCGATCTGCGCCTCTTCCACGCGCTGCGCCACCTCCTCGGCCGTGAGCGCGGCGAAGGCGTCGACGATCAGGCTGCGCAGCACCTGCCGGTTGGCCACGCGCCTGGTGTTGGAGGAGAAGCGCTCATCCTTGGCCAGTTCCGGCTGCAGCAGCACGCGATCGCAGAACACCACCCATTCGCGCTCGTTCTGCAGCCCCAGCATGACGGACTTGCCGTCGCCCGCCGGGAACGGGCCGTAGGGGTAGATGGTCGCGTGCGCCGCGCCCGCGCGCACCGGCGGCTTGGCGCCGTCGAAGGCGTAATAGAGCGGGAAGCTCATCCACTCCACCATGCTCTCGAGCATGGAGATGTCGATGCGCTTGCCGCGCCCGGTGCGGCCCCGCTCCAGCAGCGCCGCCAGGATGTTGGAGTAGGCGTACATGCCGGCGGCGATGTCCGCGATCGAGCAGCCCGCCTTGGCCGGCTCCTCCGGCGAGCCGGTGACGGAGAGGAAGCCCGACTCGCTCTGGATCAGCAGGTCGTAGGCCTTCTTGTCGCGGAAAGGCCCGGGCGCCTGCGGGTCGTCGCCGTAGCCCGAGATGTCGCAGACGATCAGGCGCGGGTGGCGCGCCGAGAGCGCCTCGTACGAGAGCCCCAGGCGCGACGCCGCGCCCGGGGCCAGGTTCTGCACCAGCACGTCGGCACGCGCGACCAGCTCGTCCAGGATGCGCTCGGCCTGCGGCTTCTTCACGTCCAGCGTGATGCTCTCCTTGGAGCGGTTGGTCCAGACGAAGTGCGAGGCGAGGCCGCGCACGCGCTCGTCGTAGGCCCGGGCGAAGTCGCCGCTGCCGGGCCGCTCCACCTTGATCACCCGCGCGCCCAGGTCGGCCAGCTGGCGGGTGCAGAACGGCGCGGCGATGGCGTGCTCGAGCGTGACGACGGTGATGCCGGAAAGGGGCAGGTTGCTCACGATGTGCTCCTGGATGCGGAGGTCAGCCCAGCCGGGCGGTCGCCTGCATGGCCAGCTGCCCCTGCGGACCGCGTGCCCACAGGCGCGCCTCGTTCCCGTCCAGCCGGCCGCAGACGGTGAAGGGCGCGATGTCGAACAGCGGGCTGACGGCCTTGAATTCGAAGGCGGCCACCTGGCGGGAGGGATGGGCCTGCTGCAGCTCCTCCAGCAGGAGCGTGGCGATCAGGGGGCCATGCACGATCAGGCCCGGGTAGCCCTCCTCCTGCGTGACGTACGAGCGGTCGTAGTGGATGCGGTGGCCGTTGAACGTCAGGGCCGAGTAGCGGAACAGCAGCACCGGATCGGGCACGACCTCCCGCGAGAACTGCTCGTCCGCCGGCGCGGCCTTGGCCGCAGCGGCCGGCGCGTCGGCAGGAGGCAGGTCCCGGTAGACGATGTCGTGCTCCTCGACGATGGCGGCGCCCTCTTCGTCCGAGATCTCGTGGCGCACCTTGACGAAGACCAGCGAGCCGGTGCGGCCCTCCTTGGCCTCGATGCCGTCGATGCGGGACACGCGGCGGACCTTCGCGCCCGGCAGCAGGGGCTTGAGGAACTGCAGGCGCCCGCCGGCCCACATGCGCCGCGGCAGGCTCACCGGCGGCAGGAAGCCGCCGCGACGGGGATGGCCGTCGGGCCCGATGTTGGACTGCCGCTCGCCGGGCAGGAAGTACAGCCAGTGCCACAGCGGCCGCAGCGGCGCGTCCTCCACCGACTCGGGACTGCGGTCCAGGGTGGCCGCCATCAGCCGCAGGGGCGCGGGCGTGATCGCGTCGGTGGCCTCGACCGTGTGGCCGAGCCACCTGTTCCATTCAGAAGTTTCCACGTCGCTGTCCTCCGATACGAAGCCTCAGACACCCTTGTTGCCCGGATTCCGGTAGGCCTCGCGCACCGGGTCGGTCATCGGAAAGGACAGCGTGACATTCTTCGGCGGAACGGGGACGGGTGAACCACTTGTTGTAGATCTCCCCGACCTCGCCCGACTTCATCAGGTCGGCGAGCGTGTTGTCCACCACCGCCTTGAACTCGGGATCGTTCTTGCGGTACATGAAGCCGTAAGGCTCCTCGCGCAGGCGCTCGCGCAGGATCGTGTACTCGCCCGGGTTGGTCGAGTTCGCGATCCGCGCCGCCAGTTGCACGTCGTCGAGGATCAGCGCCGCGGCCCGGCCCGTCGACAGCAGCAGGAACGAGTCCGCCACGTCCTTGCCGTGCACCTCGGCGATGTCGCTCTTCTCCGAGCGGCGGTACGCGCGCAGCAGCTGGATGGACGTGCTGCCCGCCACCGTCGCCACGGTCTTGCCCTCCAGGTCGGCGAAGGTCTGCACGCCCGAGCCTTTCTTCACCGCGGCACCGATCCCCGCCACGAAATGGGTGGGCGCGAACTCGACCTGCTGCTGCCGCGCGACCGTGTTCGTCGTCGTGCTGCACTCCAGGTCCACGGTGCCGTTCTGCACCAGGGGGATGCGGTTGGTGGGCGTGACGAAGTGGTACTGCACCTTGAGCGCGGGCATGCCGAGCTTGGCCTTCACGGCGTCGACCACCTTCAGGCAAAGGTCCGCCGAGAAGCCCACGGGGTCTGCACCGCCCGCCAGGTACGAGAACGGGAACGACGCCTCGCGGCCGCCGAGGTTGATGACGCCGCTCTGCCTGATCTTGGCGAGCGTGTCGCTGGCCTGGGCCATGGAGGCCGCGGCGGCCAGGGTGCATGCCAGGGCGGCGGCGGTCTTCACGAACTTGTTCACGTAATTCCTCTCGGGGGATTGGTTCAGCGCAGCACGAAGGGGTTGCCTGAGACGGCGCCACTGTTGATCCAGACGCTCTTGACCTGCAGGAACTCGCGGATGGCATCGATGCCGTTCTCCCGGCCCAGGCCGGAATCCTTGTAGCCGCCGAAAGGGGCCATGAAGCTCACCGCGCGGTAGGTGTTGACCCAGACCGTGCCGGCCTGCAGCTTCTCGGACATGCGCAACGCGCGCCCGATGTCGCGGGTCCACACGGCGGCGGCGAGGCCGAACCGCACGTCGTTGGCGATCTGCACGGCTTCGGCTTCGTCCTTGAAACGGATGATGGACAGCACGGGGCCGAACACCTCCTCCTGCGCGATGCGCATGCTGTTCTTCACGTCGCCGAAGATGGTCGGCTCCACGAACCAGCCCTTGCCGCACTCGGGCCGGTCGGCGGCGCGGCCACCCAGCAGCACCTTGGCGCCCTCCTGCGTGGCGACCTGCAGGTACTCCAGCACCTTTCGGTACTGCGGCTGCGTGGTGACGGGGCCGACCTGGGTGTCGGCGTCCATCGGGTCACCCATCCTGGCCGTGCGCGCGACGTCCAGCAGCTTGCCGACCACCTGGTCGTGCACGCTGTCCTGCACCAGCAGGCGCGACCCGGCGATGCAGGTCTGGCCGGTGGCGGCAAAGATGCCGGAGATCGCACCGAAGACGGCCTGCTCCAGGTCGGCGTCTTCGAACACGATGTTGGGCGACTTGCCGCCCAGCTCCATCGCGGTGTGCTTCAGCTGGCGGGCGGCCTGTTCGTTGATGCGCCGGCCGGTGGTGTCCGATCCGGTGAAGCTGATCTTGCGCACCAGCGGGTGGTCCACCAGCGGCGAGCCGACCTCGTCGCCCAGGCCGGTCACCACGTTGAACACCCCGGGCGGAAAGCCCGCCTCGTCGAACAGGCGGGCGAATTCCAGCGTGGACGCCGACGTGAATTCCGAAGGCTTGATGACGACGGTGCAGCCCGCGGCCAGCGCGGGCGCGATCTTCCAGGTGGCCAGAAGCAGCGGCGAGTTCCAGGGCGTGATGGCGGCCACCACGCCCAGCGGCTCGTGGCGCGTGAAGCTGAAGTAGCCCTTCTTGTCCAGCGGCAGCACGGCGCCTTGCACCTTGTCGGCCAGGCCGCCGTAGTAGTAGTACCACTGCGGGATGTAGTTGAGCTGGCCCAGCATCTCGGCGAGCAGCTTGCCGTTGTCGCGCACCTCGGTTTCCGCCAGCTTGCGGGCATCGCGCGCGACCAGGTCGCCCAGGCGATGCAGCAGCTGCCCGCGCTGCGTGGCCGTCATCTCCGACCACGGGCCCTGCGTCAGGGCCTGGTGCGCGGCCTGCACCGCGCGGTCGACATCGCGCGCGTCGCCGCGCGGGATCTCGGCCCAGGTCTCGCCGGTGAAAGGGTTCTGGGTCTCGAGCCATCGGCCGCCCGCGGGCTCGACCTCCCGCCCGCCGATGTGGAGCTGGTAGCGCTGCATGGGCGGCTTCTCTAGAACGATCGCGGCAGCCCGAGCAGGTGCTCGGCGACGTAGCTGAGGATCAGGTTGGTGGAGATCGGCGCCACCTGGTACAGGCGGGTCTCGCGGAACTTGCGCTCCACGTCGTATTCGTTGGCGAAGCCGAAGCCGCCGTGGAACTGGATGCAGGCGTTGGCCGCCTCCCAGCTGGCCTTGGCCGCCAGGTACTTGGCCATGTTGGCCTGGGCGCCGCAGGGCTGGCGGGCGTCGAACAGCTCGCAGGCCCTGAAGCGCATCAGGTTGGCCGCTTCGACCTCGATGTAGCTCTCGGCGATGGGGAACTGCACGCCCTGGTTCTGGCCGATCGGACGGCCGAACACCACGCGGTCCTTCACGTACTTGGTCACGCGGTCGATGAACCAGTAGCCGTCGCCGATGCACTCGGCGGCGATCAGCGTGCGCTCGGCGTTCAGGCCGTCCAGGATGTACTTGAAGCCCTGGCCTTCCTGGCCGATCAGGTTCTCCTGCGGGATCTCCAGGTTCTCGAAGAAGAGCTCGTTGGTCTCGTGGTTGACCATGTTGGGGATCGGCCGCACGGTCATCCCGGTCTTCTCCGCCTGGCGCAGGTCCACCATGAAGATGGACATGCCCTCGGTCTTCTTCTTCACGTCCGACAGCGGCGTGGTGCGGGCGAGCAGGATCATCCACTCGCTGTGCTGCACGCGCGAGATCCAGACCTTCTGGCCGTTGATGACGTAGCGGTCGCCCTTCTTGACGGCCGTGGTCTTGATCTTGGTGGTGTCGGTGCCGGTGGTGGGCTCGGTGACGCCCATGGACTGCAGGCGCCACTCGCCGCTGGCGATCTTGGGCAGGTACAAATCCTTCTGCGCCTTGGAGCCGTGGCGCAGCAGCGTTCCCATGTTGTACATCTGGCCGTGGCAGGCGCCGGAGTTGCCGCCGCTGCGGTTGATCTCCTCCATGATCACCGAGGCCTCGGCCAGGCCCAGGCCCGAGCCGCCGTACTCGGCGGGGATCAGCGCGGCCAGCCAGCCGGCCTTGGTGAGCGCATCGACGAAGGCCTCGGGGTAGGCCTTCTCCTCGTCGACCTTGCGATGGTATTCGTCCGGGAACTCGGCGCACAGCGCGCGCACGGCATCCCGGATCTCCTGGTACTGGTCTGGGGCGTGGATCATGGACAGCTCCCGTCAAAGCGGCGCGAGGCCGAGGTGGGCACGGAAGCGATTCTTCACGAAGCTGCCGTCCCGTGGCGGCAGCGCGCGCGGTGGCTCGGCCGCGGAGATCAGCACATGCGCCAGCGCCGGGCCCTGCCGCGCATCGATGCGCGCGGCCACCTCGGCCGCCTGCTCCAGCTTCTCGATGCGCAGCGCATCCTCGATGCCGACGGCCCTGGCCACCGCGACCAGGTCGGTCCCCAGGCTGGTGTGGCTGCGCTGCATGCCGGTCTCGCCGAAGTGCCCGTTGTCCAGCACCACGATGGTCAGGTTCGGCGGCCGCTTGGCGCCGATGGTGGCCAGGCTGCCGATGCCCATCAGCTGCTCGCCGTCGCCGGTGATCACGACCACCGACCGGGTCGGCTGCGCCAGCGCCAGGCCCAGGCCCAGCGAAGCGGCGCCGCCCATCGCGCCCCAGAGGTAGAAATTGCTGTCGCGGTCACCCGCCGCGAACACGTCGTAGGACGGGGAACCCAGCCCCGTGACCACCAGCGCGCCGGGCGTGGCCTTCAGCAGCCTGGCCACGAATTCGCGGCGCTCCAGCCCGTGGGCCTTGTTCGTCGTAGCCATCAGTTGCGCTCCCACTTCTTGCGGCCGATCAGGCTCTGGGACAACAGGACGGCCACCTGCTCTCCGCCGAGGAATGCCGCGTCCACGGCGGCGCTGACGATCTCTTCGGCTTCTTCCGGCTGCCTCACGCGCAGCACGGTGATGCCCATGAGTTCGAGCGCCTGCTGGGTGGTCTTGCCCATCGGTCCCTGCCAGGGGTTGAACTCGGCGTACTCGCCGCGCATCGTGACGACGGTGAGGAAGGGGAAGTTGCAGCTGCGCAGCAGGGAGAACATGTTCACGCAGTTGCCCACGCCGCTGCTCTGCATCAGCAGCACGGCCCGCTGGCCGCCGAGCCAGGCGCCGCTGACCAGCGCCACGCCCTCTTCCTCGGTCGTGAGGACCACGTCCTGGATGTCCGGGTCCTCCTGCGAGGCGCGGATCGCGTAGGAATGGCCGGCATCCGGCACGTAGGCGACCTGGCGGACGCCGCCCGCCTTCAGGGCCTGGAAGACCGCCTCCTGCCACACGGGCACGGGCGCACTGGTTTCGCTCATGGTGAAGTCCTTGGGTACTGCGTGGGTGCCATCTTAGGATTTGATGGCACGCTCTTTCCAATAGAATTCCGTGATCCAACCATCAGATTCGCGCATCGCGCCCGCACCATGGACCTGAAGCAGCTGCGCGCCCTCGTCACCGTGGCGGAAACCGGCAACGTCACCCGCGCCGCGGCCCTGCTGAACATCGTCCAGCCGGCCGTCTCCCGGCAGTTGCGCCTGCTGGAGGAGGACATCGGCGCCGAACTGTTCGATCGCGGCCGCCATGGCATGGAGCTCACCGAGGCCGGTCGCAGCATGGTCGAGTACGCCCGGCGCATCCTGGACGAGGTGGCCCGGGCCAAGGCCGAGATCCGGCCGAGCCAGGGGCCCATCGGCGGCATCGTCACCGTGGGCCTGCTGGCCAGCACCGCGGACCTGCTGTCCAGCGCGCTGGTCGCCGCCGTCGCGGAGAAGTACCCCGGCATCCGGCTGCGCATCTCGGTGGGCTATGCCGGGCACCTGCTGGACTGGCTGGAGAAAGGCGAGGTGGATGTCGCGCTGCTCTACGACCAGAAGCAGACGCCGGCGCTGCAGGTCAAGACCCTGCTGGAAGAGGCGCTCTGGGTCGTGGCGCCGACCTCGGCCAGGCTGCGCCGCAGCAAGCCGGTGGAACTGGCCCATGTGGTCAAGCAGCCCTTCGTGCTCCCCAGCGCGCCCCACGGCCTGCGCGCGCTGATGGAACAGGCGGCCACGCTGATGGGGCTGGAGTTCAGCGTGCTGGTGGAGACCAACGCGCTGAGCGTGCAGAAGAACCTGGTCATCGATGGCCACGGGTGGACCATCCTGCCGGCCGTGGCCGTGGCCGACGACATCGCGCGCGGCACGCTCAGCGGAGCACCGCTGGCCGAGCCGGCGCTGCTGCGCAAGATCGTGCTGGCCGCATCCACCACCCGCCAGGCCACGCCGCCCGTGCGCTGCGTCGTCGCCGTCCTGCTCGAGTGCATGAAGGCCGCCGTGCGCCAGAACAAGTGGGCCGGCGCCAGGTGGCTGGCCGAGTAGCCGCCCGGGCAGCCGCTACTGCGTGTTGAGGCCCCCGATGGACTTGATCACCGGGCCCCACTTGTCCAGCTCGGCCTTCACCTGGGCCGCCAGCGCTTCCGGCGGCGTTCCGGCGGGGTTGGCGCTGAGGTCCTTCAGCTTCTCCCGCACGTCCGGCTCGTTCACCGCGCGCTGGAATTCCTGGCTGAGCTGGTCGACCACACTGCGTGGCAGCCCCGCGGGGCCGAACACGGCGTTCCAGGTGTAGGTCTCGTAGCCCGCCAGGCCGGACTCGGCCATCGTGGGCAGGTCCGGGAACGACGGCGAGCGGGTGGCGGTCGTGACGGCCAGTGCCCGCACCGTTCCCGCGCGCACGTGGCCGGCCGCGCCCGTGAGCACGTCGAACATCATCGGGATGTGCCCGGCGATGAGGTCGTTGATCGCGGGCGCGCCGCCCTTGTACGGCACGTGCACGACGTTCACGCCGGCCATCGCCTTGAACAGTTCGCCCGACAGGTGGGGCGGCGTGCCGATGCCCGACGAGCCGTAGCTGAGCTTGCCCGGCTGCGCCTTGAGCATCGCCACCAGCTCCTGAACGTTCTTGACCTTCAGGCTGGGCGTCACCAGCAGCACGTTGGGCACCGTGGCCAGCAGCGAGACGGGCGTGAAGTCCCGCACCGGGTCGTAGGGCGCGGGCGGCGTGGCCAGCGGATTGATGGCGTGGGTGGCCACCGTGCCCATGAGCAGGAGGGAGCCGTCCTTGGCGCCCCGCGCGACGCGGGACGCACCGAGCGCACCACCGCCGCCCGCCACGTTCTCGACGGTGATCGGGCGGCCGATGCGTTCGGAGACCTTCTTGCTCACCAGCCGGCTCACCACGTCGGTCGCGCCGCCCGCGGCGAAAGGCACGATCAGGGTGATGGGGCCCTTGGGCAGCTCGGCCTGGGCGAAGGCTCCGAAGGAAGGGAACAGTCCGGCGGCGGCGGCCGCTCTCGCGGCGAAGGCACGGCGGGACATCTTGGGCTGGCTCATCCGATCGTCTCCTAATGGCTTTGAGGAATACTAGTTTGTGATCCTTCTCGACCACAAATAACAATTTGCGATGGCTCCCATGACGGGGGCGCATGGCCGCGACCACCGGCCCCGCCGGGACCGCACCTGGAAGGGCTTCACAATCCGACCGTGGATGAAACGTCGAGCCCCCGCCGGACCGAACCCTACTGGCTCTATCTCCTGGAATGCGAGGGCGGCGTCTACTACGCCGGCATCGCGATCGACGTCGCGCACCGGTTCTTCCAGCACGCCTGCGGCATGGGCGCCAAGTTCACGCGCGCACGGCCGCCGATCCGGGTGCTGGCAGCCCTCGAATACCCGACCAAGGGCGACGCGCTGCGGGCCGAACTGCGGCTCAAGGCGCTGCCGCGCTCGCGCAAGCTGGCCTTCTTCGAGGCGGCCGACCATGGCTGAAGAACCCAAGCGCCTGTCCAAGGTGGTCGCGGCCCTGGTGCCCTGCTCGCGGCGCGAGGCGGAGCAGTACATCGCCGAGGGCTGGGTGCGGGTGGACGGCCAGGTGGTGGTGGAGCCGCAGTTCCGGGTGACGGAACAGAAGGTCGAGATCGACCGCCAGGCCCACCTGCAGCCGGCCACGCCGGCCACTTTCCTGATGCACAAGCCGGCGGGGATGGGCACCGCCGAGGCGCACGCCCTGCTGGGCGCCGCGACGCACTGGGCCGGCGACGCCTGCGGCATCCGGCGGGTCAAAAGCCACGGCGTCGGGCTCGTACCGCTGCTGGCGCTGCCGGCCGCGGCCGAGGGGCTGGCCGTCTTCAGCCAGGACGGGCGGATCGTGCGCAAGCTGCGCGAGGACGCCCATCTGGTCGAACAGGAACTGCTGGCGGAAGTGACCGGCACCCTGGTCCCCAACGGCCTGGCGCGGCTGTGTGAAGGCCTGGTGCTCGAGGGCCGGCCGCTGCCGCCGGCGCGCGTGAGCTGGCAGAGCGAGGCCCGCCTGCGCTTCGCGGTCAAGGGCATCACGCCGGAGATCGTGCCCTGGATGTGCGCGCAGGTCGGCCTGAAGCTCACCGCGCTCAAGCGCATGCGCATCGGCCGGGTGCCCATGGCGGGCCTGCCACCCGGCCAGTGGCGCTACCTGCCTCCGGGCGAGCGCTTCTAGACCCGGGGCCGGTCGACTACGCGCCGCGCAGGTGGAGCAGGTCGACCAGGTCCCGGAAGGCCACCGGCTTGACCAGGTGCAGGTCGATGCCGCAAAGGGCGGAACGGGCCTTGTCCGCGCGCATCCCGAAGCCGGTGATGGCCACGATGAGCGCGTCCCGTGTGAGCGGGTCGGCCCGCATCCTCTCGGCGGCGGCGTAGCCGTCGATCACGGGCAGGCCGAGATCGAGCAGGACGACCTGGGGCTGGAACTCCCGCGCCACGGCGACAGCCGCCGCCCCGTCCCGAGCCACGCGGACCTCGCAGCCCTGCAGCGTGACGATCTCCACCATCGTGGACAGGCAGTCTTCGTGGTCCTCGACCACCAGGACGCGCCGGGCGGACGAGCGCGGGGACGATTCCCCAGGCGCGGACCCGGAAGGGGAGCGGGCGCCGGGGTGTGACAGCAAATGGAATCGTTCTAATTACAGTAACGATTGAATCCTAATGGCCTGCCGGCTGCTGTCAAGCAGGTTGCGCGAGCCGAGGCGCTGCGGATCAGCTCTTCGTTGCTTTCACCATCAGTTTGGAGAGCTGGGCGAAGTGCGCGATGGCCTCCTGGGTCAGCTCGATCTGCTTGCGCCGGCTGTCGTCGGTGTCGGCCAGGTGGATCCAGCCCTTGGTGCGCATCGACTTGAGGCGGGAGTGGATGGTGGCCGGCGCCCCGAACTCGGCCTTGGCGATCATGTCGCGCACCGACAGGCGCTCCTCCTCCTGCCCGGCCCGGGCGATCCAGACCAGGATGCGCTCTTCCAGCGGATCCAGGGGGGGCAGGGACGGCAGGCCCCGGATGGCTTCTGACAGCTGCAGGAACCTCAGGTAGACGCCAGCACCCCGCGACGACTTGGTCAATCGGCCTCTCCGGTGATTACTTTTCCTCGGGGCCCATGCTAGAAAACGGCACTTCGGCCAGCAGGCAACCCCACCCGTCGATCCTAGCGCGATCACCATGTCATTGCAGAATGTCCGGGCCCAGGCCTTGCAGGTGCTCGCCACCATGGCGCTGTTCCTGGCGATGCTCTGGATCAACGACTGGCTGTTCCGCCGGCTGGAGTTCGCGCCGGGCATCAACTGGATCTACCTGCCCGCGGGCATGAGGCTGCTGTGCACGCTGCTCTTCGCCGAAGCGGGCGCGATCGGGCTCCTGCTGGTGTCCTGGTGGGTGAGCTTCGTGTTCTTCTTTCCCGACGATCCCGAGCGCGCCTTCATGGGCGGCCTGATCGCCGCCGTCGCGCCGTACGCGGTCTACCGGGGCGCCTCGCGCTTCTACGGATTCGAGGCCTCGCTGCGGAACCTGACGCCGCCCCGGCTCCTGGTGCTGGCGCTCGCCTACTCGATCGCCAGCCCCCTGCTGCACCACCTCTGGTTCGCCTGGCGCGGGCAGGACAACCTGGTGCAGGGCTTCCTGGCGATGTTCATCGGCGACCTGGCCGGCACCCTGATCGTGCTGTACGGCATCAAGGGCGTGCTGGCGCTGGTCCCCCGGGCGGCGCGTTAGGAATTGCCGCCGTTGACATCGTTGCAGGGCTCGCGCTACGCTTTCATCGTTATGGATTTCAGAACAAAAAACCGGACGACGATCCCGGTCCGTCGCTATGGCCGGGTCCCGTCCGTGCGAGGCCAGCTCTGGGAGGAGCGGCACCCGGTGGCTGCGGCGGTCCTGCTCGTGGCGGGGACGATCACGGCCGCGGCGGCGACGATCTACGGGCTCTGGTAGCCCGCGGACCGTCACCGCGCTGCGGCACGCGCCGTCGCCCTACTCCGCCCTCGCGCCGGTCGCCTTCACGACCGAGCCCCACTTCTGCGACTCGCTGCGGATCCAGGCGGCGAATTGCTCCGGCGTGCTGGCGACCACCTCGAACTCCATCTCTTGCAGCCGGGGACCGACGTCCGGCAGGCGCAGGATCCTCACCAGCTCGCGGTGGTAGCGGTCGATGATCGGCCGGGGCGTGCCCGCGGGCGCCAGCAGCCCCACCCAGCCCGTGGCCTCGAGGTCGCGATAGCCCAGTTCGATCAGCGTGGGCACGTCGGGCGCGCTCGGGAAGCGCTTTTCGCCGGTGGTCGCCAACAGCTTCAGGCGCCCCTGCTTGACGAACTGCTGCACGTTGCCCGGCACCATGAAGGCCACGTGGACGTTGCCCGCCAGGAGGTCCGTGACCGCGGGCGTCGCACCGCGGTAGGGGATGTGCGTCGCATTGAAGCCGGCGGACTGCTTGAGCATTTCCATCGTCAGGTGCGAAGCGCTGCCGATCGCCACGGACGCATAGGAGTACTTGCCGGGCGCGCCCTTGGCCTTGGCCACGAACTCCCTGGCGGTGGCGAAGTCGGCCGCGGGGCCGGCCACCAGGTACTGGGGCGATTTCACCGCCAGGGTGATCGGCGCCAGGTCCTTCTGCGGGTCCAGCGGCATCTTCTCGAACAGCGACGGGTTGATCGCCAGCGGCCCGTTGTAGCCCACCAGCAGCGTGTGCCCGTCCGGCGGCGACTTGGCCACGAAGTCGGCGCCGATGTTGCCGCCGGCGCCGGGCTTGTTCTCGACCACCACCGGCTGGCCCAGGGCCTCCTGGAGCTTGGGTGCGATCAGCCGGGCCAGCGCGTCGTTGGTGCTGCCGATGATGGGCACGATGATCTTGATCGGCTTGGTCGGCGTCCAGTCCTGCGCCGCCGCGCCGGAGCCGATCGCCATGCCCGCCAGGGCCAGGGTGGAGAGCAGGAGTCTTCGCTTCATGGCATCACCTCACCTGGCCGGCTTGGGCATGCGCTCGATCACGGCGGCCCATTTCCTGGACTCGCCCGCGATGAACTGGGCAAACGCCTGGGAGTCCATGTAGGCCGGCTCGGCGGCCAGGGCTTCGACCTGCGTCTGCACGGTGGGACTGGCCATCACCTTCTGCAGCGCGCCGGTCAGCCGCGTGCGCACGTCCGCGGGAGTCTTGGCGGGCAGGAACAGGCCCATCCAGGCCGGCGCCGCGTACCCCTTGACGCCCTCTTCCGCGATCGTCGGGATCTCGGGGGCGACCTTGCTGCGGCTGGTGCTGGTCACGCCCAGCGCCACCAGCTTGCCCGCCTTCACGTGCGGGTAGGCGGATGTCAGGTCCACCATGGCCGCCGGCACCGAGCCGCCCAGCAGGTCCGTCACCGCGGGACCGCTGCCCCGGTAGGGAACGGCCACCAGCGGGGTGGCGGCCATGCTGGCCAGCAGTTCGCCCGACAGGTGCTGCGCCGTGTACTGGCCCGCATTGGCGTACGACAGGCCGCCCTTGGTCTTGCGTGCGGCATGCAGGAAGGCCTGCAGGTTGCCGTAGCCGCTGCTGGCCGAGGTGACGAAGACCAGCGGGATGTCGGCCAGCTTGGCCAGCGGCATCAGGTCCTGCGCCGGCTTCAGCGGCGGCGCGTCGGGCAGGTGGGGGTTCACCACGATGGCGCCGGTGGCACCCAGCCCGATCGTGTAGCCGTCGGCGGGTGCCTTGGCGACCACCATCAGGCCGGTGGCGCCGCCGGCGCCCGGCTTGTTCTCGATGACGACGGGCTGGCCGAGCGCCTGCGACAGCTCGCGGCCGACGATGCGCGCGATGCCGTCGGCCGAGGCGCCGGGCGCGAAGGGAACGACCAGGGTGATCGGCTTGCCGGGGTAGGCCTGGGCCGCGGCGGCCCCGGTGAAGAGCACGGCGGCGAGCGGCGCGACGAAGCGCGCGAAGGTACGAAGCATGGTGGTCTGCGCCCTCACTCGGCCTTGATGTTCGCGGTCTTGGCCACGGCGGCCCAGCGCGCGATGTCGGCGGTGATCCGGCGCGACAGCGCGGCCGCGTCGGCGTCGCCCGGGTCCAGCCCCAGCGCGTGCATCTTCTCGACGGTCTCGGGCTCCTTCAGGATCTCGCCGACGGCGGCGCGAAGCTTCGCCAGCACGGGCTCGGGCGTTCCCTTGGGGGCCATCAGGGCCGTCCAGATCGGCGTGTCGTAGCCGGGGTAGCCGGATTCGGCGACGGTCGGCACGTCCGGCAGTGCGGCTGAGCGCTTGCCGGTCGTGACCGCCAGGGCCTTGAGCTTGCCGCCCTTCACCTGCGAGACGACGGCCGGGCTGTCCAGCACGCCGACCTGGATCTCGCCTCCGAGCAGCCCCGCGACGACGGGGCCCGAGCCCTTGTAGAGGATGTGGTTGAACTTCAGGCCCGAGGCGGCCGTCAGCGTTTCGGCCACCAGCACGAACGAAGTCGTCGGCGTCCCGTGGTCGAGCTTGCCGTCCTTGGTGGTCTTGGCGAACTGCACCAGCTCGGCCAGGTTCTTCGGCGGCAACGCGGCCGGAACGGTCACCACCAGCGGGAAGGATCCCAGCAGCGCGATCGGCTCGTAGTCCTTGGCCGGGTCGTAGGGCAGATTCTTCATCAGGACCGGGTTGGTCGTGAGGCCGCCGCTCGAAGACACTAGCAGCGTGTAGCCGTCAGGCTTGGACTTGGCGACCAGGTCGTTGCCGATGGCCGAGTTGGCGCCCGGCTTGTTCTCCACCACGAACGACTGCTTCAGCTTGTCCTGCAGCTTGATGGCGACCAACCGGGCGAGGATGTCGTTGGTGCCTCCCGGCGCGAACCCCACGACGATGCGGACCGGCCGCTCGGGGTAGGCCTGGGCCTGGGCCGACGCGGGGAACGCGAGGGACGCGCACGAAACGGCGGCGGATGCGGCGATCGCGTGCAGGAAGCGGCGGCGAAGGCCGGAAAGGGTGGCGGGCATGCTGAGCGTCTCCAAGAAATGACCATCGACTTGATCCGGTGCGTGTCCGCGCAACGGATTGCGAGTCCATTTTATGGACCGACCTTGATCGAAGTCAAATTTTTGAAACTACCTGTCCGCTATATGGACAAGCCTTGGCCCAGGCTCAGGCGCGCTGCTTGAGGGCGCTGTCGAACCCGAGCGCTTCGGACAGCCGGCCGCCCTCGTCCTTCAGCAGCTGGGCGGTCTCCTTCACGCGAGCGGGGTTCAGCCGCACCTGGGGCCCGAAGACGCCCAGCGAACCGGCCACCTGGCCTTCGCGGTCGAAGAAGGGAACGGCGACCGCCACTGCGCCGGAGATGAGCTCGCTGTGGCTGGTGGAATAGCCGCGCGCCCGGGTCGCGGCCAGTTCGGCCTCGAACTCCTTGGGATCGACGTCGGTCCCCTGCAGGTAGGCCCTCAACTGGTCGGGCGTGGAATTGGAGAAAGCCAGGATGGCCCGGCCGGTGGCCCCCCGGGCGATCCGCTCGGTGTAGCCCACGCCCCGCTTGAAGGCCAGCGGCTGCGGGCTGGCCAGCTCGGCGACGCACAGGCGCAGGTTGCCCTGGGGCACGAACAGCGCCACCGTCTCCTCGGTCGCCTCCCAGAGCCGGCGCAGGACGGGCTCGGCCAGGGTCTTCAGGTCCAGCGAGCCCTTCCACACATGCGCCAGCCGGGCCACGGACGGGCCCAGGCGAAAGCGCTGCGGATCGCCGACCGAGACCAGGAAGCCGTGCTCCTCCAGGGTGTAGAGCAGTCGGTACAGCGTCGGCCGGGACAGGTCGACCCGCTTGAGGAGTTCGCTCGCGGACAGGTCGGGGGCGTCCTCGCGGAAGGCCAGGAGGATCTCCAGGGCCCGCCCGACCGCCCGGACGTTGTCGCTTTTCTCTGCTGTCGTCATATCAGGAACCTCCACCGTGACGCCTCTATTGTCCACCATACGGACACGTTGACCGAAATCAAAGTCAGTCCGTATAATGGATCGCAAGTCCACTGCTCGGACACTGAACGAGGAAATCCGATGTCATCCCCCATTCCCGTGACCCTCCTTTTCGCCGACGGCGTCTCGCACCGGCTGTCCGTGCCTTGTGGCGGCAACCTGGTCGAATCGGCGAACGAAGCCGGCATCCACCTGCTGACCGACTGCTCCAACGGCCAGTGCGGCACCTGCACGGCACAACTGGTGTCGGGCAGCGTCGACCTGGACGACTACGACCGTGCGGTGCTGCCCGACGACGACCGCGCCTGCGGCACCGTGCTGCCCTGCGTCTGCCGCGTGAACAGCGCCTGCGCGATCGAGCTGCCCTACGACTCCAGCGAGGCGCTGAGCGAGGAGCCCGTTCCCATCGCCGCCGAAGTCACCGCCGTCGAACAGGTGGCCAGCGAGACGGTGCGGCTGGAGGTGAAGGTGCCGCAGGCGGTGGTGTTCGAGCCGGGCCAGTACGTGCGCATCACGCCGGCGGGCGCCGACTACCACCGCTCCTATTCGATGGCCAACGTTCCGGGCACCGACCGCCTGCAGTTCTTCATCCGGCTGGTGCCGGGCGGCGCGTTCTCGGAATGGCTGGCCGGTGCCAAGGCGGGTGATCCGGTCGAGCTCAGCTCGCCGCACGGCACCTTCTTCCTGCGCCACGAGGAGCGGCCACGCCTGTTCGTCGCGGGCGGCACCGGCGTGGCGCCCTTCCTGTCGATGCTGCGCGCGATGGCGGCCCACCCGCCCGCGCACCGCACCACCTTCCTGATCGGCGCGCGCACGCCCGGCCACCTGTTCGCCCTGGACGAACTCAAGCAACTGGGCGAACAGCTGGAAGGCGTGGACCTGCAGATCGCCGTCGAACAGGACGCGCAGCCCGGCTGCCACGCCGGCTACGCCACCGACCTGATCCCGCAGCTGGGCCTGGACCCTTCCACGCGCGTGTACCTGTGCGGCCCGCCGCCGATGGTGGAGGCCGGCCGCCGCGCCGCCGAAGCCGCCGGCCTCAAGCGCGCCGACGTCCTCTGCGAACGATTCGCCTGACCCCCTTCGAGAGAGAGCAAAGCATGATCCCCATCACCACCGAATCCCGCTACAACGCGATGGTCAAGCTCCGCGAGGGCAAGATCAGCCGCGAGATCTTCTCCGACAAGGAGATCTACGAGGAGGAGATCGAGAAGGTCTTCACCCGCGCCTGGCTGTTCGTCGGCCACGAGAGCCAGATCCCCAACCCGGGCGACTTCTTCACCTCGCGCATGGGCGCCGAGTCCGTGATCCTTGCGCGCGACAAGAAGAAGAAGGTCCACGTCTTCCTCAACTCCTGCCGCCACCGCGGCATGAAGGTCTGCCAGTACGACCACGGCAACACCACGCTCTTCACCTGCCCGTACCACAGCTGGAGCTACACCACCGACGGCAAGCTGTTCGGCGTGCCGCAGTTCAAGCAGCTTTACGAAGGCTGCATGGAAAAGGAGGAGTGGTCGCTGATCGAAGTGCCCAAGATGGAGGTCTACAAGGGCACCGTGTGGGCCAGCTGGGACAAGGACGCGCCCGACCTGCTCACCTACCTGGGCGACGCCAAGGTCCACCTCGACCTGGCGCTGGACTGCCGCGACGGCCGCGAGGGCGGCTCCGAGGTGCTGTTCGGCGTGCACAAGTGGATCATCCCGTGCAACTGGAAATTCGCGGCCGAGAACTTCCTGGGCGACACGTACCACAACGTGAGCCACCGCTCGGTCGACCTGATCGGCATCGGACCGAGCGCGGAAGCGGGCGTCAAGGGCCGGCGCGACAACGAGATGGACAAGGCGCAGCACGTCTGGGCCAACTTCCCCGCGGGCCACGGCGTGCACAGCGCGATCATGCCGGACGACTGGGAGTTCCTGAACACGTACCAGAACAACCCGATCGTGGCCGAGTACTTCCGCGAGGCGCATGCCAAACGCAAGGAGCGCCTGGGCGCCGAGAAGCACCGCCTGATCCCCTTCGTCGGCACGATCTACCCCAACGTCTCGTTCCACGGCAACCAGCCGCGCAACCTGTGCGTCTGGCACCCGCACGGCCCCGAGTCCACCGAAGCCTGGCGCTTCTTCTTGGTGGATGCGGACGCGCCGCAGGAAGTGAAGGACTTCCTTCGCACCTACTACATGCGCTACTCCGGCCCGGCGGGCATGACGGAGCAGGACGACATGGAGAACTGGAACTACGCCACCGCCGGCAGCCGCGGCGTGATCGCGCGGCGCTACCCGTTCAACTACCAGCAGTCGCTGGGCAAGGTGAGCACCGACGCCCCGGTGGCGGGCAACGTGAGCCTGCAGGTGAGCGAAGAGAACCCGCGGCAGTTCTACCGCCGCTGGCGCGACTACATGAACAGCGCCGACTGGGACACGCTGCTGGGCCGCAAGGACAAGGAGCCGGCGAGCTTCGCCGAGTGACGCCCATGTCCGTCGTCATCGTCACGGGCGGAACCTTCGGGCTGGGCCAGGCCATCACCGTCGAGCTCGCGCGCCGCGGCCACCAGGTGGTGGCGTTCGGGCTGGCGCAGGCCCAGGTCTCCAGCACCGCGCAGGGCATCGACTCCGTGCTGAAGGAACTCGAGCGCGCCGGCTGCAAGGCCGACGTGCTGGAGGCCGACGTCTCCAACGCGGCCGACGTGCAGCGCGTCGTCGACCACACCGTGTCGCGCTACGGCGCGATCCACGGCCTGGTCAACAACGCGGCCATCGGCCCGCTGGGCACGGTCCTCACGACCGAGGAGCCGGTCTTCCAGAAGATCCTCGACGTCAACGTCAAGGGCACGTACCTCATGAGCCGGGCCGCCCTGCCCCACATGGTGCGCGCGGGCGGCGGCGCCATCGTCAACATCGGCTCGGGCGCCGGCTACGGCAAGCCCAACATGGCCGCGTATGCCGCCAGCAAGGGCGCCATCGTGGCCCTGAGCATGGCGATGGCCTACGACCACTTCCACGACCGGGTGCGGGTGAACGTCGCCATCCCCGGCGGCGGCGGCATCGTCTCCGGCATGAGCGTCGGCCGCTTCGGCGGCAACGTCGACGCCTTCGTGCGCAAGCCCGCGCCAGGCACCGCCGCGGGGCGGCCCGCCACCGGCCGCGACCTCGCGAATGCCGTCGCCTTCCTCTTGTCGGACGAAGCGGCCGCGATCTCGGGCACCGTGATCGACGTCGGCTGCTTCGCGCACCAGGGCGGGCCGGTCCCGCCCAAGCCTTGAACACCCCTCCCAGGAGAAAGAACATGTCCGAAACCGCCGAAGCCACGGCCCCCGCCCCTGCCGCCGCAGCGCCCCGCCTGGCGCGCGATGCCCGCTACTACGACACCAGGCGCGAGATCGAGGAGTTCCTCTACGACGAGGCCAACCTGCTGGACGAGCGCCGCTTCACCGAATGGCTGGACACGCTCGCGGACGACCTGCGCTACTTCATGCCGATGGAATACAACGTGAAGTACGGCGAACACGCCAAGCACGAGTTCACCAGGCGGGAACAGCACATGAGCTGGTTCAACGAAGGCAAGTGGTCGATCGGCAAGCGCTGCGAGCAGATCCTCACCGGCGTGCACTGGGCCGAGGAGCCGCTGTCGCGCGTGTGCCGCCTGGTGAGCAACGTGCAGCTCAAGGCCATCGAGACCAGCGCCGCCGGCGAAGTGGAGGTGGACGTGTCCAGCCGCTTCCTGATCTACCAGAACCGCTGCGAGTACGAGGAGTACTTCTTCGTGGGCGACCGCTTCGACCGCATCCGCCGCACCGCCGACGGCTGGAAGCTCGCGCAGCGCGAGATTCGCATCCACCAGAACGTGCTGCTGGCCAAGAACCTCACCATCTTCTTCTAGGAGAGCATCCATGTTGAACCTGCTGGGCATCGAACCGGGCCAGGTGGTCCGGCTCAAGGACGGCACCTGCGCCGAGGTGCTGGAGAACATCGGCGACGGCATCTGGCTGAAGGCCCGCCTGTCGACCGGTGACGAGGACCTCGTGTTCTGCGAGGACGTCGCCGGGCTCGAGGAGAAGGCGGGAGCCTGAGATGGCCACGGGCGAACGCATGTCGGCACAGGTCCTCGTCGTGGGCGCGGGCCCGGTCGGGCTCACGCTCGCGATGGACCTGGCCCGGCGCGGCGTGCAGGTGCTGGTCGCCGAGCTGCGGCACCGCGGCGAGGCGCCGCCGGTCAAGTGCAACCACATCTCGGCGCGCTCGATGGAGGTGTTCCGCCAGCTCGGCGTGGCCTCCACGTTGCGCGACAGCGGGCTGCCGCCCGACTACCCGCACGACGTCGCATACCGCACGGCCTTCCGCGGCCAGGAGCTCTCGCGCATCCGCATCCCCTCGCGCGCCGAGCGGCTCGACTCCACCGTGGAAGGACCGGACACCTGGTGGCCGACCCCCGAGCCGCCGCACCGCATCAACCAGATCTACATCGAGCCCATCCTGTTCCGGCACGCCGAGGGCATGCCGAACCTGGAGATCCTCTGCCGCACGCGCGTGGTCTCGTTCACCCAGGACGAGACCGGCGTGACGGCGACGCTCGAAGACCTGGACTCGGGCGCGCAGTCCGAGGTGCGCAGCGACTACCTCATCGGCTGCGACGGCGGCCGCTCCATGGTGCGCAAGGCCATCGGCGCGAGCTTTACCGGCGTCGATGTCGTGGCCCGCGTGCAGTCGACGCTGATCGATGCGCCGGACCTGCTCTCGGCGCTTCCCAACCGCCCCGCCTGGGCCACGTTCTCGGTCAATCCGCGGCGCAGCGGCAACGTCTATGCGATCGACGGCCGGCGCCGCTGGCTGGTCCACAACTACCTGCGCTCGGACGAGCCCGACTTCGAGGCCGTGGACCGCGACTGGGCCCTGCGGCAGATCCTGGGCGTGGACCCGTCGTTCCGGTACGAGGTGGTGTCCAAGGAGGACTGGATCGGCCGGCGCCTGGTGGCCGAGCGCTTCCGCGACCGGCGCGCCTTCATCTGCGGCGACTCGGCGCACCTGTGGGTGCCGATGGCCGGCTACGGCATGAACGCCGGCATCGCCGACGCGATGAACCTGTCCTGGCAGCTGGCGGCGCGCCTGCAGGGCTGGGGCGGCGCAGGCGTGCTCGACGGCTACGAGGCCGAGCGCCAGCCCATCACCGAGCAGGTGTCGCAGTTCGCGATGAACCACTCGCTGGCCCTGCAGGCCAAGCGCGAGGCGATCCCGGCGGACATCGAGGCGCCGGGCGCGCAGGGCGATGCGGTGCGCGCGCGGTTCGGCCAGGAGCTCTACGACCTGAACGTGCAGCAGTACTGCTGCGCGGGGCTGAACTTCGGGTACTTCTACGCCGACTCGCCCCTCATCGCCTACGACGGCGTGGCCGCACCGGGCTACGGGATGGCTTCGTTCACGCCGTCCACCGTCCCCGGTTGCCGCACACCGCACGTCTGGCTGAAGGACGGCCGCTCGCTGTACGACGCGCTCGGCGACGGCTTCACGCTGCTGCGCACCGACCCGAAGAAGGACGTCGCGCCGCTGGTGCGGGCCGCAGCCGACCGGGGCGTGCCGCTGCAGGTGCTGGACCTGTCCGCCGACGAAGCCGGCGCGCTGTACGACCGCGACCTGGTGCTGTCGCGGCCGGACCGGCACGTCGCGTGGCGCGGCGACGAGCTGCCCGCCGATCCCCTTGCCCTGGTGGACCGCATCCGCGGCGCCGGTGGAGCCCGAACCCCATGACGATGACTTCCGAAGACCGATCGCGAGCCGACCTGGCCGCCTGCTACCGCCTGTTCGACTGGCTCGGATGGACCGAGCTGATCTTCAACCACATCACGGTGCGCCTGCCTTCGCCGCAGGGACGAAAGCCCGAGTACCTGATCAACCGCTTCGGCCTGCACTACTCGGAGGTCCGGCCCGAGAACCTGGTGCGCATCGACCTCGACGGCAACGGCCAGGACGGCAGCGACGCGCGCGTGAACCGGGCCGGCTTCGTGATCCACAGCGCGATCCATGCGGCGCGGGAGGATGCGCACTGCATCATGCACGTGCACACTACCGCCGGCTGCGCGGTCTCGTGCAAGGAAGAGGGCCTGCGCCACGACAACTTCTACAGCGCCATGCTGTACGGCGACGTGGCGTACCACGACTACGAGGGCGTGACCACCAACCTGGAGGAGCAGCCCCGGCTGGTCGCTTCGCTGGGCCGGCGCAACCACCTGGTCCTGCGCAACCACGGCCTGCTGGTGGTGGGCCCGGACATCCCCACCGCCTTCAACCGCCTGTGGACCCTGCAGCGGGCCTGCGAGATCCAGCTCGCGGCCGACGGCGGGCGGGGGCCCAACCGCGAGATCCCCGAAACGATCCTCAGGAACGTTCCGCAAACCCGCGTGGCGAGCAGCGGCGAGGTCCACCGCCTGATCTTCGACGCCATGCTCCGGCGCGCCGGCATCGCGTGAAAGGCCGTCTCCCGGCTGGGCTTGGCTGCAAGGTTCGTCTCGCTTAGCTGCAAGGTTCGTCTCGTTGTCCAGGGCGTCGGGTTGTCCAGGGTGATCGGCTGTCCAGGGAGAGGCCGCCGGTCCGGGTGGCCGTGCTCGCGCTCGCCCTCGCGATGAAGAGGCCATCGCCTTTTGAGCGACGCGGCTTCGAAGGACGCTCATACGGATCGGCTGAACNGGTCCGGGTGGCCGTGCTCGCGCTCGCCCTCGCGATGAAGAGGCCATCGCCTTTTGAGCGACGCGGCTTCGAAGGACGCTCATACGGATCGGCTGAACAGGGGGCGCGAATGGAGCCGATCCCGACCACCCGAACCGTCGACCTCAAAGGCGAAGTGCTTGATCAAGCGAGAACCCCCGCGCGGCCTGTGGGTCGGTGGTTCGGGTGCCCGATCGGAGGGACCATTCGCGGGCCCTGGACACTCCTGCGCGACGGAAGAACGTCCAAGCCAAGGCGCCCGAATGGCAACGGCCTCTTCATCGCGAGCGTGGCCCGGAGAACGGGTACCCGGGCCGCCGGCCCCGCCCTGGACAGCGGATCCCCTGGAGCCCTTTCCCCTTCTGGGCTTGCCTGCCACACGGTGTCTTGGTCCAGGGTGATCGGCTGTCCAGGGCGGGGCCGCCGGTCCGGGTGGCCGTGCTCGCGCTCGCCCTCGCGATGAAGAGGCCATCGCCTTTTGAGCGACGCGGCTTCGAAGGACGCTCATACGGATCGGCTGAACAGGGGGCGCGAATGGAGCCGATCCCGACCACCCGAACCGTCGACCTCAAAGGCGAAGTGCTTGATCAAGCGAGGAACCCCCGCGCTGCCTGTGGGTCGGTGGTTCGGGTGCCCGGTCGGAGGGACCATTCGCGGGCCCTCCAGGATGGCGTCGGCATCGGCGGTCTCGCTGATGAACANGGGCCGCCGGTCCGGGTGGCCGTGCTCGCGCTCGCCCTCGCGATGAAGAGGCCATCGCCTTTTGAGCGACGCGGCTTCGAAGGACGCTCATACGGATCGGCTGAACGGGGGGCGCGAATGGAGCCGATCCCGGCCACCCGAACCGTCGACCTCAAAGGCGAAGTGCTTGATCAAGCGAGAACCCCCGCGCTGCCTGTGGGTCGGTGGTTCGGGTGCCCGGACCGGCGGCCCACCTCGGACAGCCGATCGACCCGAATCAGCTGGCCGGCGCCGCGCGGCGGCGCAGCCACTCCTTCATCTGCGCCAGCTCGCGCTCCTGCTCCGCGATGATGTGCTCGGCCAGCTGATGGTTGGCAGGGTCCTTGCCGTACTGCAGCTGGATGCGCGCCATGTCCACCGCGCCCTGGTGGTGGGCGATCATGCCCTTGACGAAAGAGACATCGGCATCGCGGTCGTCGAGTGCGGCATCCATTCCCTTGTGCATCGCGGCCATGCTCGACGCGTAGGCGGCCCGGGCGCCGCCACCCGCAGCGGCAGGTTGTGCGGCGTGCGCATGGCCGCCCGTGGCTTGCGCCGTCGCCGGGCCATGGGGACGCTGCGGATCCGGCGAGTGCGTGCTGGGCTGCGAAATGCCGGTGCCCGGCTGTCCGGCCGGCCCGTACAGCAGGCCGTGCAGGCCCCAGTAGCTGCCCGCGAACAGGAGCATGAAGGCCACCAGCGACGTCGGGATGGTCCACAGCGGACGGCGGATCCGGAAGCGCACCTGGGGCGTGGGATCGGCCGCGATCGCCACGATCACCGCCATGATCAGCGCGTGGCCGACCAGGTCCAGGCGGCCGAACGGGTAGACCGCGGCGTTGAAGATCAGGAACAGCGTGATGGCGGAAAGACGCCGCACCAGGGCCGTCCAGAGCAGGCCGAAGCCCATGGTGAACTCCGCCACGCCGGCCATCGGGATGAAGACGTCGCGCGGCATGCCGAAGGTGAGGAACGGCTTTTCCTCGACCAGCGGATAGAACCACTCGGGATAGGCGAACTTCTCCAGGCTCGACCACATGAGGGCGATCGCGACGCCCCAGCGCAGCACCTCGAAGCGGTACTTGCGCCACTCGGGCCGGCTGGACGACTCCAGCACCAGGTAGGCCGCCACGGCCACGCCCAGCGCCAGGTAGTCCAGCAGGTGGAAGAACTGGTACTCGGTCAGGGCCAGCACCCACAGCAGGATGATGCCGGCCGCGGCCAGGGGCATCGTGCGGCGCGAGAAGACCAGGGCCGCGATGAGCAACTGCATCCACGACACCCACTCGTTGGGCGTCTTCAGGTCGGGCGTGAGGTACACGCCGCCGACGGCGAAGATCGCCACGAAGAAGGCGGCGATCACGAAGCGCAGGAAGTCGTCCAGGCGCCGCCACAGCGGATCGCTGACCTTGTCCATGCCGGCGAGGATGGCCTGCCCCACGCTCGTCTTCTCGATCCAGCGCGTCGCCAGGAAGAAGGCGACCACGAGCAGGATGCCCGTCCAGAACCAGGGGTCCGAGAGCGTCTGTCCGATCTTCTGCGGCGGCGCCTCCACGATGTAGGGCGCGAACCATTTCACGTGGGCCTGGGCCGGCAGCGCGAGGGTGCCGGCGGCCAGGGCGCCCCACGCGGCGCGCAGGGGCCTGCGCGGGCGGCGGGTGGGGTCCGGGGAGTGTTGTGGGTGGGTCATTCGTTGCGTCCGCGGGGCACGACCTGCGCCCCGCTCCTTGTGACCCTCACTGTTCCACGCGCGGCCCGCAGGCGACATCGGCGGGAGATGAAACCGGGCCTCGGCGGGCTCTGATCGGCGGGGTGCCGCACTCCGAGCCCGGCTAGGAATCGTCCGAGGCGGACGGGCGCCGCTTCAGGCGGCCGCAAGGTCTTCCAGCGGACCGAAGAACTCGTAGCGCAGCCGCTCGCGCGCCACGCCCAGCGCCAGCCCGCTGCGGTACACCGCCTGCATGAAGGGCTTGGGCCCCAGGAAGTAGACGTCCACGTCCCGGTCGGCCGGCAACTGCCGCGCCAGCAGCTCCTGGGTCAGCAGGCCGGTGGCGTGCGGCTGGTCCTGCGGCCGCGGCTGGTCGTACACGTACAGCACCTCCACGTTGCCGTGCTGGCGGGCCAGCGCGTCGACGCGGGCGCGGAAGGCGTGCACGCCGCCGTGCCGCGCCGCGTGGATGAAGCGGATCGGACGGCCGGTGGGCGCGGCGGCTTCCAGCATGCTCATGGCCGGAGTGATGCCCACGCCACCGGTCGCCAGCACCAGCGGACGCTGGCCGTCGTTGGCGGCCGCGTCCAGCCGGAACTCGCCGCAGGGCGCCTGCACGCGCAGCACGGTGCCGGGCTGCGCCTGCCCATGCAGCCAGCTGGACACCAGGCCACCGTCCTCGCGCTTGACGCTGATGCGGTACCAGGGCTTGCCCGGCGCGTCGGACAGCGAGTAGTTGCGGCGCACTTCCTCGCCCTCGATGTGCAGCACCAGCGTCAGGTACTGGCCCGGCACGAAGTCCAGCAGCGGGCGGCCGTCCACCGGCTCCAGGTAGAACGAGGTGATGAGGTCGCTCTCGGGCTGGCGGCGGGCGATGCGGAAGTCGCGCGTGCCGCGCCAGCCGCCCGTGCGCGCCGCGTTGGCGGCATACACCTCCTCTTCGGCGGCGATCAGCAGGTCGGCCAGCGCCTGGTAGGCCTCGCCCCAGGCCGCGATGATCTCGTCGGTGGCGGCCTCGCCCAGCACCTCGCGGATGGCGCGCAGCAGGCAGGCGCCGACGATGGGGTAGTGCTCGGGCAGCACGCCCAGCGCGGCGTGCTTCTGGATGATGCGCGGCAGCGCGCCGGCCAGCTCGTCGAGGCGGTCGATGTGGGCCGCGTAGGCCAGAACGGCGCCCGCCAGCGCGCGCGCCTGCGTGCCGCTCGCCTGGTGCGCTTCGTTGAAGAACGCCTTCACCTCGGGATGCTCGCGGAACATGAGCTGGTAGAAGTGCGTGGTGATGGCCTCGCCGTGCTGTTGCAGGACAGGCACCGTGGCCTGGATCAGGGAGATGGTCTTGGGTGTGAACATGCACAAGGCATCCCAAGATCCGTGCCAGCCGAAGGGCCCTCGCAAGTCCCTGTCGCTGCAAGGAATTTTTCGGCCGTGGTCCAATCGACCACGATGACCGTTGTCCCCGCGACCACCGGCGTGGTCGGAAGCACCACGCCCGCCCCCAGCCCCCTTCCTGCCCCCGATCGATACCGCGAGCTGCTCGCCGCCGCCCGCCAGCTCGTGGCCTGCGATGCCATGGCGCTGCTGCGCCTGGACGACGCCGTGCTCACGCCGCTGGCCGTCGACGGCCTGAGCGTGGAGGCGCTGGGCCGCCGCTTCGTGGTCGCCGCGCACCCTCGCCTGGCCCGCCTGGCCAAGAGTCCCGGCGTCCTGCGCTTCGCCCCCGACTGCGGGCTGCCCGATCCCTACGACGGCCTGGTCGCGGGCCAGCCCGACATCCTGCCGGTGCACGACTGCCTGGGCGCGCCGCTGCGCGTGGACGGCCGGCTCTGGGGACTGCTGACGCTGGACGCGCTGCGGCCCGGCGCCTTCGACGGCGTCGGCCCCGCGCAGCTGGAGGCGCTGGTGCGGCTGGTCGAGTCCGGCGTGGAGGCCATCGAGACGCTGCAGGCGGTGGCCCGGCGCACCCTGCGCGAAGAAGCGCTGGCGCGCGAATGGCACGCGGTGCACGCCCCGGCGCGCGAGCTGCTGGGCACCAGCCCGGCGATGCAGCGGCTGCGCAGCGAGATCGATTCGGTGGCGGCCTCGGACCTCACGGTGCTGGTGCTGGGCGAGACGGGCGTGGGCAAGGACCTGGTGGCGCAGCGCCTGCACGCCGCCTCGGCGCGCAGCGCGCGGCCGCTGGTGCAGGTCAACTGCGCGGCGCTGCCGGAGACGATCGCCGACAGCGAGCTGTTCGGCCACAAGCGCGGAGCCTTCACCGGCGCCGTGCAGGACCGCCTGGGCAAGTTCGAGCTGGCCGACGGCGGCACGCTGTTCCTGGACGAAGTGGGCGAGCTGCCGCTGGCGATCCAGGCCAAGCTGCTGCGCGTGCTGCAGAGCGGCGAGGTGCAGCGCCCCGGCAGCGACAGCGTGCAGAAGGTCGACGTGCGGGTGGTGGCGGCCACCAACCGCGACCTGCGCGCCATGATCGCCCAGGGGCGCTTCCGTGCCGACCTCTACCACCGACTCGCGGTCTATCCGCTGCTGGTGCCGCCGCTGCGCGAGCGCGGTCGCGACGTGCTTACCCTGGCCGGCAGCTTCCTGGAAGAGAACCAGCACCGGCTGGGCGCGCGCAACCTGCGCCTGAGCCCCGCGGCCAAGCACGCGCTGCTGGAGCACCGCTGGCCCGGCAACGTGCGCGAGCTGGAGCACGTGCTCAGCCGAGCGGCGCTGCGCGCCCTGCACGAGCAAGGCCGCGGCGGGCGCTGGGTCGCGATCGAACCCCGCCACGTGGCACTCGAGCCGTCCCTGCCTTCCGTGCCGCCCCCGCAGCCGCTGGCGGCGACCGCAACGGCCGCTGCCGCAGGCCAATCCCTGCGCGAAGCGACCGACGACTTCCAGCGGCGCTGGCTGGAGGCCTGCATCGCCCGCCATGGCGGCCACCTGAGCCGCGCGGCGGCCGAAGCCGGGATGGACCGCAGCAACTTCCACCGCCTGGTGCGCAGGCTGGGCGTGCCCAGGGTGGGCTGACCCGGCTCGCTGGCCCGGATCGCGCCGCGCCTTGCATTCGAGACCGTGCCGCCTAGGATGGACTTCGACCCGAAGGAGCCTTCCATGCCGACACGCTCGCTCGTCCGTCCGCTCGCCCTGCTGCTCATCGCGCTCGCGGCCGCACTGGCCGGTTGCCAGGCGACGACCGGGAGAACCGCGAACTCGGGCACCGCTCCAGGCACCACGGCCAACCCCGGAGGCGGGGGCGGCGGCGGCGCCTACTGAGCTGCGATCCCGCGCAGCTGCGGATCAAACCCGCTTCACGCCGACCGCGTCGCGCTCGCCGCGACGAGCGCGATCATGTTCAGGATGCGCCGCACGGTGGCCGACGGCGTGAGCACGTGGACGGGCGACTTGCCGCCCAGCAGCATCGGGCCGATGGTGATGCCCTGGCCGCCGCACATCTTCAGCACGTTGAACAGGATGTTGGCCGAGTCCAGCGTCGGGCAGATGAGCAGGTTGGCCTCGCCGGTCAGGCTGGTCTCCATCAGGCTGGCCTGCCGCAGGGTTTCGGACAGCGCCACGTCGCCCTGCATCTCGCCGTCGCACTCGATGTCGGGGGCGAGCTGGCGGAAGATGTTGCGCGCCTGGCGCATCTTGAGCGCGGACGGCCGGGTCGACGAACCGTAGTTGCTGTGCGAGAGGAAGGCCACCTTGGGCGGCAGGCCGAACCGCTGGATCTCGTGGGCCGCCATCAGCGCGGTGTGCGCCAGCAGCTCGGGCCCCGGGTCCTCGTTGACGTAGGTATCGGCGATGAACAGGGTCCGGTTGGGCAGCATCAGGCCGTTGAGCGTCGCGAAGCCCGGAGCGCCGGGCGATGCACCGATGACGTCCTGCACGTGCTCGAGGTGGTGGTCGAAGCGGCCCACCAGGCCGCAGAGCATGGCGTCCGCATCGCCCAGGTGGACCGCCAGGCAGCCGATCAGCGTGTTGGAGCGGCGCACGGCCGCCTTGGCTGCCTCGGGGGTGATGCCGTTGCGGCCCATCAGCCGGTGGTAGGTCTCCCAGTACTGGCGGAACCGCGTATCGCTCTCCGGATTGACGCTCTCCACGTCCGTGCCCAGGCGCATGCGCAGCCCGGCCTTGGCGATGCGCGCCTCGATCACGGCGGGCCGGCCGATCAGGATGGGCGCGGCGATCCCTTCCTCGATCGCCAGCTGCGCGGCCCGCAGCACGCGCTCGTCCTCGCCTTCGGCGAAGGCCACCCGGCACCTGGACGCCGTGCCCCGGGCCGCGACGAACACCGGCCGCATGATCATCCCGGTCTGGTAGACGAAGCGCGTGAGGCTCTGCTTGTAGACCTCGTAGTCGGCGATCGGCCGCGTGGCCACGCCCGAGGCCTCGGCCGCCTTGGCGACCGCGGGCGCGATGCGCAGGATCAGCCGCGAGTCGAAGGGCGTCGGGATGATGTACTCGGGCCCGAAGGCCAGTTCGCGGCCGCCATAGGCGGTGGACACCTCCTCGCTGATGTCGGCCTTGGCCAGCTCGGCGATCTCGCGCACGCAGGCCAGCTTCATCTCCTCGGTGATCTTGGTGGCGCCGCAATCGAGCGCGCCGCGGAAGATGTAGGGGAAGCACAGGACGTTGTTGACCTGGTTCGGATAGTCCGAGCGGCCGGTGGCCACGATGCAGTCCGGCCGCGCCTCGCGCGCCAGCTCGGGGCGGATCTCCGGCTCGGGGTTGGCCAGCGCCAGGATGATGGGCTTGTCCGCCATGGAGCGAACCATGTCCTGCGTGAGCACGCCGGCGGTGGAGCACCCCAGGAAGACGTCGGCGCCCTTGCAAACGTCGGCCAGCGTCCGCGCGCTCGTGTCCTGCGCATAGCGCGCCTTGGATTCGTCCATGCCGCCGGGCCGGCCCTGGTAGATCACGCCCTTGGAGTCGACGACGAAGATGTTCCGGGGCGCCACGCCCAGGTGGACCATCAGGTCCAGGCAGGCGATGGCCGCGGCGCCGGCGCCGGAAGACACCAGCTTGATGTCGCCGATGCGCTTGCCCACCAGCTCCAGGCCGTTGAGCAGCGCGGCGCTGGCGATGATGGCGGTGCCATGCTGGTCGTCATGGAACACCGGGATGTTGACCCGCTCGCGCACCTTCTTCTCGATGTAGAAGCACTCGGGGGCCTTGATGTCCTCGAGGTTGATGCCGCCCAGCGTGGGCTCCAGCGCCACGATGATGTCGACCAGCTTGTCGGGGTCGCGCTCCGCCAGCTCGATGTCGAACACATCCAGGCCGGCGAACTTCTTGAAGAGGCAGCCCTTGCCCTCCATCACCGGCTTGCCGGCCAGCGGGCCGATGTCGCCCAGGCCCAGCACGGCCGTACCGTTGGTCACCACGCCCACCAGGTTGGCGCGCGCCGTGTACTCGGCGGCCAGGGCGGGGTTCTCCTGGATGTCGAGGCAGGGGTAGGCCACCCCGGGCGAATAGGCCAGCGACAGGTCGAGCTGGTTGGACAGCGGCTTGGTCGGCGTGACCGAAATCTTGCCCTTGCCTCCCTGGCTGTGGTACTCCAGTGCGGCCCGGCGCAGCTCGGCCGTTGACATCTTGTCCTGCATGTTTGTCTCCTGGCGCTCGTTTTCGAAAGTGCGGCATGGCATTGCCCGCGGCCCAAGAGCCTCTTGCAGTCGTCCGTCGATGTCAACTGTCCGCCACGGTCGAGTCCGCGGTGCCTCATCCGTCAGGCCGTGACCGCTTCACGCTCCCTGGGCGCCGGCGGCGGTGCCGCGGCCGTGTCGATGCGGAAGGCGAAACGGTTCGGCGGATGGTCGGGCGGTCCCTGCTCGCGATCGAAGCGCACCTCCACCTCCCAGCCGGCGCGATCGGCCGAGATCGACAGCACCGCGAAGCCGTCGCCACGCTCGGGGCACCGGGTCTGGACGCTGCAGCTGTACTGCGCGCCCTCGTATGAGAACTCGAACACCTCGGTGCCCGCGAAGTCCTCCTCGATGCCGTTGGCGAACGGATAGGGCGCATACAGCGCCGAGCTGTGCACCGAATGCGCGACGACCACTCCGGGCTCGCCCACCTTGCGGATCTCGATGCGGGCGAGGTTGGAGACGTGCGCATCCCCCGAGAGGAAGACCACGTCGTCCAGCCCGCGCCGGTGCACCCGGGCCAGCAGGCGGTGCAGCGAGGCCGGGAACCCGTCCCACGCGTCCGACCGGAGGGCCGCGGCCGCACCGGCGCCGCGCGTCTGCAGGTGGCGCGGAAGCACCATCGGCGCGGAGACGAAGAAGCGCGGCCCGGGCGTGCCCTTGTCCGCCAGCCACTCGTCCAGCGCCTGGGTCTGCTCGCAGCCCAGCATGCTGGCGCTGCCCACCGTGCCCGCGGTGCGCGGCGTGCGCGCCGTCCTCGCGTCCGCCCAGAAGAACGGCAGGCCGGCGGCGGGCTTCGCGTGCCACAAGGGCGCCTCGGGGTTCGCATCCTTGTCGCACTGGTTGCGCTGGAATTCGCGGATGCCCCGCTCCTTCAGCCGCTCGGTCTCCTCCCTCCCATGGGCGCACGACGGGTCGGGCTCCCAGTTGTCGCCGATCTCGTGGTCGTCGGGCCGCATCACCGCCGGCAGCCGAGCCAGCACCGATCTCGGTCCGCGGGCGCCGAAGAAGGCTTCGTAGGAGATGCGATAGCGATCGTCCAGCCGCCGCGCATCGAACAGGCCCGCCGTGGCATCGGCGTAGATCTGGTCGCCGGCCAGCACCAGGAATTCGGGCACCGACAGCGGCGGCGCGCCCTGCTCCCGCGCGACGCGCCGGCCTTCGAGCAGGGCCAGCAGGCGCAGCCAGGACGCGTCGCTGGGACCGGCCGGCGACTCCCACGGCGTGCGGGGAGGCGTGCGGTCCAGGATGTCGCCGGGGTACTGGCAGCTCGCCAGCGCGAAGCTTCTCGTGGAGGAATCCGCCGCCGAGGCCTCGCGGCGAGGCGGATGCAGCAGGCCCAGCCGGAGCTCGACGCTGCTGGCGCTCTCCAGCGTGCGCCGCACGGCCTCGGCCATCGCCCGCGCGATGTTGCCGGCCAGGTCCTGCGAACCGTCGATGCCGGCCAGGGCCACCGCAACTTCAGGATCGGCCGCCATCCCGGCCAGGCCGGCCAGCCCCTTGCCGCCGCCGACGCCGGCCTTCCTGTCGACCCGCGACGCCAGTTCGGAGCTGGGGCGGTCGACTTCGGGCTGGAGCGCCGCCGACTGGTTGTACAGGACGAGGACCAGGACCCCGCTGGCACCGGCCGGCGCGGTGTAGTGGCCCAGCTCGAAGGTGTAGCGCGTCGCCAGTTCGTTCGGCGACACCGGCCGCAGCGTCCGCCAGTCCACCAGCTCGCGCAGGTAGCCGGGCGTGGGCTCCACCGGCTGCCCCTGGTCGTCGACCGGCCGATAGCCATCCTCGTGCTGCACCACCGGCATCAGCAGCGCGGCGACGGGTGCTCCGTTCGCGCCTTCGTCGCCGAGCGAACAGCGCACCTTGCCGGCGAAAGGCGGCGGCAGGCGCACGCCATGGGCGGGGACGCAGGCCGAGAAGGTGATCCGCACGCCCGCCGGCTCCTGCACGACCGGGTTGAACGGCGTCTCCAGGTAGGCGTTCATCTCCTTGAGCATGGCCGCCGCGGGCCGGCCGATCAGCAGGTCCTGGTGCCCCGCCGGATACTCCTTGTGCAGGAAGGCGCGGGTGCTCTCGAAGCGGGCATCGCAGTCCGTCAGCACCTCGCGGAAGTGCACCGGCGTGCGCCTGGAGGCCAGGCCGTTCTGCCGGCCGTGCACGTGCATGATCGGGAACCGCAGCTTCTCGCGCAGCCGGTCGGGCCGCACGAAGTCGTTGAACCCCTCCCGCGTCGTGATCGCCCGCAGGCGCGCGAAGTGGACCGCCTGCGACACCGTCTCGATGCTCAGCGGACCGAAGTGGTCGTCGATGTGGTCCAGCATCCGGTCCGACAGGTTGGTGACGTTGAAATCGCGGCCGTAGAGCGCGTCCATGCGGTGGCGCGTGCCCACCCAGGGCGTGCGGCGCCAGGGCGGCCAGAACGGGTTCTCGCGGTCGAACTCCTCCTCGGGATAGGGCAGCGTGGCCAGCAGCCGGTCCATCAGCCGGTCCTTGTGCGCATGCCGGCCGGACGGCCGGAACTCGTAGTCGTGCAGCGGCAGGAAATGCCGCAGGTACTGCATGGCGTAGGCGCGGAAGGTGTTGGCCGGCGTGAAGACCACGGCGGGCGCCACCTGCGACATCACCAGGCGCCGGATGCGGTTGGGCAGGTCCCGCCGCAGGTCCAGGAAGCGTTCGCGCGGCAGCTCCGATCCCAGCAGGGCCATGCCCAGCATCGCCGACCCCATGCAATGCGCGAACACGTCGATCTTCTCGGCGCCGGTCAGCGCGCAGACCTGGTGCACCGCCACGGGGATGTCCGACCGCCCGACCTTCTCGAAGGTCCACGGCTCCCTGGCGTGCGGCATGCCGGCGCTGGTGCGCAGGTCGGCGATCCAGACGTCGCGGCCGCGGTCCCAGAGGGTGCTGGCCACGTTGGGCCGCACCGAGTGGTGGGCGAACGTGGTGCCGCTCGCGCTGTAGCCATGGATGAGAAGGATGGGGGCCAGGACCGCCTCGAGCGCCGCGGGGTTCGCCCTCAGGGCGCGTGCCCGCCTCGTGGAGGAGTACGGGTAGTGCGTCAGCCGCACCATCACCGGCAGGCCGTTGCGCGGACGGCCGACGGGGAACTCGTGGATCTGCGGCGGCGCAAGCCCCGGCACGAACCCCGGAAGCCGCTGGATGTCGCGCGGCAGTGGCTCGTCCGGCAGCCTGAAGCTCCAGGCGTGGATGTGGAGCAGCATCCGGGTGAGGTACAGGCCCAGGCAGGCGACGTCGACCAGCCCCTTGACGTGGTCCTGCTGCTGCACGATCCGGAACAGCGGAACCCGCTGGCGCGCCAGGAACCCGGTGTCCAGCTCGAGCACGGCGCCCTTCCTGTGCGCACGCGGGAAAGCCGTCAGCGTCACCTCCGACAACTGCCGCCAGGGATTGGCGCGACGCGAATAGGTCAGCTCCTTGCGGCCCTGGATCGCGGCGCCGGCGAACGATGCGGCCACGTACGCCTTCGCCGTGGAGGCGAGCACCTTCTCGACCTCGAGGTCGTACTCGAGCAGGCGGGCCCCGCCCGCCCGTGAACTCAGGGCCCACAGGCTCCTGGCGCGGTCGAGCACCTCCCGCGGAAAGCTCTTGGCGTCCTCGGTTGCGGGCGCCTCGCCCTTCCATCGGTCGATGACCCAGAGCACGGAGTCGCGAAGGCCGCGGTTGCGCAGCCAGGCCCACAAGCCCTGCCAGCGGCGTGCCGCCACCGTCGTCGGCTTGTGGCTGAACGCGCGCAGCGTGCCCTTCACCGACGCGATCAGCAGGGCGTCCTTGTCCTGCGGCTCGATGTCCTCGGGCGGCGGCGCCGCGAAGATCCGCAGCCGCCCCTGGGCGGGCTGCACCCGCAGCGTGGCGGCGGCCGTTCCCGACGTCAGGTGCCTGATCGCGATCGGGTCGAAGCGCAAGGTCAGTTCGACGTGCGCTTGCGCCGGGCCGTGACCCTCGAAGCCGCGCAGGATGACCGGGCCGGACAGGCGTTCGACCACTTCGATCAGGGTGTCGCGCGGCGGTTCGATCCGCGCGGGCCGCTTGAAGTACGGGCGATCGCCGATGTCGTCCTTGCGCGTGGGATCCGCCGTGTAGCCCCACCCGGTGCGCAGCTGTCCCACCGCGCGCAGCGCCAGGCTGGCGATCGTCAGCGCCGGGTTGATGCCCAGCGAGGCGGGCACGATGGAGCCGTCGAGGACGACAAGCCCTTCGTGGACCGCACGCTTGTCGTCCGCCGCGGCGTCGAACACCCGCCCCCACTCGTCCACGACACCGGAATGAGCGTCGTCCCCCATCGGGCAGCCGCCCAGCGGGTGCACCGTCAGCAGCGGTCCGGTCTCGCCGCCCAGCAGGTCGTTGAGCTTGTCGGGCAGCAGCTGCCACATCGGGTTGGGCAACGCGCGGGCGCCCGAGGCCTTCAACAGCGCTTCGAACCGGCGGTGCCGCGCCAGCAGCGGCGGGTCGTTGCGCAGCGTCGGCCACTGCAGGGTCGCCGCGCCATCCCCGTTGTCCCACCCGGTGCCCGTATTGAGCTTCATCACGCCGTCCGCGCTGTCGTGGCCGATGATGGCCACCATCAGCGTGTGGCGGACCGCGCGGTCGTCGACGGCGCAGGCATCGCGCGTGCGCGGCCCGTGCTCCCGCTCGTCGGCTTCGCCCAGCAGGTGGATCGCGGCCGCCGTGGTGACGCTCTGCTCGAGCAGCACGCGCAGCGGTCCGGGCACGGACAGGTCCTGCAGGAGCATGTCGTCCTCCGTGCCCCGCAGGTCGACCATCCCCGTGATGGTCGGGCCCACCCGGTCTTCGGGCCGGACCGAGCCGGGCTCGCGGTCCTCGTCGCCGGCGCAATTGGCCTCCTCCCTGCCGCGGTAGGCGGCAGCAATCAGGTCGCCGTTGGACGATACCTGGTGGCCGAGCTTGTGGGACAGCCGCAGGCCTTCGCCCTGCGAGCGCAGCAGGATCTCGGTCGAGCCGAACGTTCCGGCCGCCAGCACGACGCGTCGCGCGCGCAGGATCGTCGGGGCGCCCTGCCGGCGGCGAAGCGGCTGGTCGGTGTGGACCACGTGCAGTTGCCAGACGGTCTGCTTGCGCGAGTCCAGCGCCTTGTCGATCTTCAGCACCGTCGCGCCGGTGAACAGCTGGGCACCACGCTGCCGCGCCTGCGCCAGCAGCGTCACGTCGAGCGAGACCTTGGCGTTGTGGTTGCAGCCGGTGGCGCAATCGCCGCAGCGCACGCACGCATCGATGCGCACACCCGCCGGCGTGAGGAAGTCCCTGGCGGGCGCCTTCGTCAGCGCCACCGTGATCGGCAGGGGCACCACATCCTTGCGCCCGAGGAAGCTGCCCAGCGCCTGGTACTTGCGGGGCTCCGGTCCCTCGGACACCACCGTCTGCGACGCGCCCAGGCGCTTGCGCAGGTCGCCCGCGAGCCCGAACAGCGCATCGACGGTCGCGCCCTGGCGGAAAGCCGCCGGCCAGCGCCCGGAGTCGAAGACCTCCTTCCTCGGCATCGCCATCACGCCGGCGTTGATCAGCGAGCCGCCGCCCAGTCCGTTGCCCACCACGGCGCACAGGTCCTCGCCGATGCGCAGGTCGAACAGGCCATCGCGGCGGCCGCGCGCATGGTGCTTGTCCTTGGTGGAGAAGCGCACGTGGCCCGGGAGTTCGGCCATGCGCGACGGGAACGATCCGGGCAGGTGCTCGTTGCCGCGCTCCAGCACGCAGATGCGCAGCTTCCCGCGCGTCCTGGCCAGCTCCGCGGCGGCCACGGCGCCGCCGTAGCCGGTGCCGACGATCACCACGTCGAAGTCGATGTCGTCCGCCGTTCGCTCGGCATCGCCCTCCAGCAAGGCCGCCAGCGTTTCGAACCCCTGCGAGAGCCAGCGGGTGGCCCGTTTTTCGGGCGTGCCCTCAGGGCTGGACGGTGATGCCTGGCTCATGGCGTGTGCTCCTTGCGTGGACTTCGTGCGTGATCGCCTGGTGCAATGCCTGCGGCGCCACGGGCTTGTGCAGCAGCGCGATGCCGCCGTCGTGCGCGTCCTTGATGCGGTCGGGCGCGGTGTCGCCGCTGATCAGGATGGCCGGCACGCCGGGGTGCAGGGCGCGCAGCCGTTCGATGGCCTCGATGCCGCTCTCCTGCCCCCTCAGCCTCAGGTCCACGAGCAGGATGTCAGGCGCCATGGACTCGCACTGCGCGACGGCTTCGGCGACGGAACCCGCCAGGCGCACCTGGCAGCCGTAGGCCTGCAGCAGGGTTTCCATGCCCTTGCGCACGGCCTCCTCGTCGTCCAGCACCAGGACCCGCGTTCCGGCCAGCGATTCGCCCCGGGGCGCTGCGTCCGGGGGCCCCCCCGCGCCCGGCGGGGCCGCGGGCGCCGGCCGGCCCCGGGGCACCCTCACGTCGAACCGCGTCCCGATGCCCGGGGCCGACCGCAGGTCGATGGTGAGGGCCAGCAGCTGGGCCAGCCGGCGCACGATCGACAGCCCCAGCCCCAGCCCGCGCGAGCGGTCGCGCTCCGGGTTGTGCAGCTGGTAGAACTCCTCGAACACGCGCTGGTGCTCGGCCTCGGGGATGCCGATCCCCGTGTCCTCCACGCTGACCTGCCAATGGGCGGCGTCGGCCGCCGAGACGCGGACCGCGACCTGGCCGCCCGGCGTGTACTTGATCGCGTTCTCCACCAGGTTGCGCAGGATGCGGGCGAGCAGGACTTCGTCGGTCTCGCACCGGGCGTCCGGCGGGCAGTCGACCTCGAGATGCAGGTGCTTGGCACGCGCCAGTTCGGCGTACTCGTCGTGCAGGCGCTCCAGGAAGCCGGACAGGGAGAAGGTGGTCGGGTTCACCGGCACCACCCCGGCGTCGAGCTTGGAAACGTCGAGCAGCGCGTCGATCTGCGCGCTGAGCGCCTGCAGGGCCGTGTCCATGTGGTTGGCGATCTGGCGAGTGGGCTCATCCAGCGGCCGCATGGTCAGGGCTGCGCCGAACAGCGACAGCGTGTGCATCGGCTGGCGCAGGTCGTGGCTGGCGGAAGCCAGGAAGCGCGTCTTGGCGCGGTTGGCGGCCTCAGCCTCGTCGAGCGCCGAGCGCAGCTGCCGGTTGAGCACCACCTGCTCCTGGCGGATGTCGAACGACGACTTCAGCAGGCGGAAGGTGTCCTGCGCGAGCTGGTACATCAGGCCACCGAAGACCAGCACCAGCGCGGCGATGAAGAACTCGACCCAGCGGTGCGCGGCGCCCGGCGCGCCCAGCGCCCACATGGCGCTCAGCAGCACCAGGGTCGGCCCGACGAACGCCACGAACACCGGCCGGTAGCCGCCGGTGGTGGCGACCGAGCCGGCGCACAGGGTCAGGAGCAGGATGGACTGCACTGCGCGCTCGGGCGTGTCCAGCGCCACCGCGAAACCGATCGAGGTCCCCTGCACCACCCCGTTGACGCCGCTCATGAGCACGGCGATGCGCAGCTTGACGTCCAGGCTGTGCGAAGCCTGGGGCAGGCCCCCCAGCACCTTCCAGCGCAGGGCCAGCACCAGCGTCGCCGCGGCCAGCCAGATCCAGGGGAGCGAGCCGCCGAGCTGGTTCCACGCCATGGCGGCCAGCAGCAGCGAGGACAGGAACACCGGGACGGGGACGCGCCGCGCCTCGCGGGCGAACAGCTCGATCAACTCCTGGGCGAGCTCCGGGCCGATGCGCTCGGATCCGATGCCCGCCGGGCGCTTGAGGTGCATCCCGGCCTCACGCGGGCACGCCGTCGAAGAGATGCAGCTCGTGGACCCGGTACATGGCCTGGGCCCGCGAGTTGACGCCCAGGGCCTGGTAGATGGCCCACAGATGGGCCTTGACCGTGCCCTCCGCGATGCTGAGCTCGCGCGCGATCACCTTGTTGGCCTTGCCCTGCAGCAGGCACTTGAGCACGGCCAGCTGGCGGCCGCTGAACTCGGGCGTGCCGCCCGCCTTCGAGGCGGGCGTCGCGGGAGCCGGCGCGCCCGCGGCCGTCAATGCGGCCCGCGGCAGGTAGATGCCATTGGCCAGCACCAGCCGCAAGGCCTGGATGGTGAGCGAGGCATCGGTGGTCTTGGGGATGTAGCCGGCGGCGCCCGCATCGACGGCGCTGCGAATCAGCAGCGGGTCCTCGTCGCCGGAGACCACCACCACCGAGGCGCCTTCGTGCGCGGCCTTGACCTGCCGCAACGCCTCGAGCCGGCTCGTGCCCGGCAGGTTCATGTCCAGCAGGATCAGGTCGGGTGCATCGGCGGCGGGCAGCGCGACGGCTTCGGACACGCTGCCGGCATCGGAGATCCGCACGCCCGGCTCCAGCGCCGTCAGGAGAGTCTTGAGCCCTTCCCGGAACAGCGGATGGTCGTCGACGATCAGTATGTGCATCGCGAACCTCGATGCCCGTCAGGGGCCCACCCACTATAGGCAGCGCACCCCGAATGAACAACTAAACGTTCGGCCCGACCAGCTGAACCGGTTTAGTCGACTCGCCTAAACCCGCAACCCGCTAAACCTTCACCGATACCGGCAGCCTTCCGGCTGGCCGTCGGTGGCATTGCGGATCGAGGGGCGACTTCCATACTTCGCCGCGTCTCACACGATCCCATGGTGATTCGCACCAGGGCGGACGGACGGGCGTTGAGCGGCCCGCCATCGTCCGGATCTCAACCCCCCGCTCAAAGGAGATCGACATGAACCGCAATCTCGCCTCTACGCTGATCGTCACGGGAACCGCCGCCGCCGCGCTGGCCCTCGCCGCGATGAGCACCGTGGCCCACGCCGACGACATCACGATTGACCCCAACCCCTTCGTGAGCACCAAGAGCCGCGCGCAAGTGCGGGCCGAGGTGATCGGCCGGGCCGAGGAAATCCGGATGGCGCATGCGGAAGCGCCGATGGAGATGAACCGGGCTCCGTTCAGGAGCACCCTCACCCGCGCCCAGGTGCGGGAAGAGTACATGGCCTCTCGCAACGAAGTGAAGGCCTTCACCAGCGAAGACAGCGGCTCGGCCTACCTCGCCTCGCGCCAGCCGCGCCGCAGCGATGTGATGATGGCCGGCACGGAGCGCTGAACGCATGACGCGTCCAGCCAAACTCCAGAAACGAGCTCCCGCGATGCCGGCGACCTGACGTCGTCTTGAAGTCCCGCCGCGCCTGCGTCCACCCGAGGGCACCCCACGTGCCACCGGGTCGGTCCAGGCGCGGTTTCTATGCGGCGGCCTGGTTCGCCGCTTGCGTCGGCAAGGGCACGCCGAACTTGCGGGCCCACGGCAGCAGGGCCGGCAGGATGCTCTCGTGCAGCAGCACGCCGGTGTTGGCCTGCGCGGCCGCCAGCTGGTAGCCCCGCTCGCCCGGCAGGCGCACGGGCCGGCGCGTGTCGACCGGCCGGGAGGCGCGGCACTGGCGCGCCACCTCGCCGACCTGGCGCTCGAAGGCCGCGAGGCCCGCGAAGGCGGCCGGGTCGATCACCTGCAGGAACACGGTGGCGCCCCAGCCCTCGCGGGCGTCGGCGCGGCCGTGGCCCGCCAGTCCGCCCGTCAGGGCCTCGACCAGCAGCGACAGCCCGTAGCCCTTGTGCCCGGAGTCCATGCCGCCGAGCGGCAGGATGGTGCCCTTGGGTTCGTCGAACAGCACCGCGGGATCGTTCGACGGTTGCCCCCTGCCGTCGATCAGCCACGCGGCCGGCAGCTTGCCGCCTTCCTGGTGCAGGCGGCCGGTCAGTCCGTTGGTGGTCGTGGACGTGGAGATGTCGACCGACGCGGGCGTGCCGCCGGTGGGAAAGCCGGCCGAGATGGGGTTCGGCGTGAACACCGCATCCAGGCCACCGAAGGGCGCGACGCTGGCGGCGTTCGGATCGGAGCAGGCCAGCAGCAGCAGCAGGCCCTGCTCCGCGGCCCGGCGGTGGTAGCTGGCCAGCGAAGCGATGTGGTGGCTGCGGCGGATCACGACCGTGCCGGTGCCCTGCGCCGCCGCCATCCGGGTCGCGTGATCCAGGGCGCGCAGCACCAGCCAGGGGCCGGGCAGCCGGCGGCCGTCCCACAGCTCGCCGGCGGGTCGCGAGGACAGCACCTCGGGATCGCCGTCGATCGTCATCGCACCCTTCTCGATCTCGGCGAGATAAGGCGCGAGCAGTTGCAGCCCGTGCGTGGTGTGGCCCATGAGGTCGCCGTCCACCAGTACGGTGGCGACGGCCTGGGCCTTGTCGGCCGGCATGCCGGCCTTGGTGAGCAGCGTGCGGGCGAAATCCGCGAGCCGCGCGGCCGGGATCGGGACGTTGCGGGGCGCATCGCCCCCCGCGGCGTCGGTCGGGTTCTTGAACATGGTCGGGAGCCTTGGAACTTGGGGGTCAGGTGATCGCGCCGAGCTGCCAGGGCACGAACTCGTTCTGGCCGTAGCCATGCAGCTCGCTCTTGGTCTTCTCGCCGGAGGCGATGCGCAGGATGTGGCGGAAGATCTGCTCGCCCAGCGCATCGATGGTCGCTTCGCCTTCGGCGATGGGGCCGCAGTTGATGTCCATGTCGGCCTGCTGCCGCTGCCACAGCGCGTTGTTGGTCGCGAGCTTGAGCGAGGGCGCGGGCGCGCAGCCATAGGCCGAGCCGCGGCCGGTGGTGAAGCAGATCAGGTTGGCGCCGCCCGCCACCTGGCCGGTGGCGCTCACCGGGTCGTAGCCCGGCGTGTCCATGAAGACCAGGCCGGCCTTGCGCACCGGCTGCGCGTACTCCAGCACGTCGACCAGGTTGCTGCTGCCGCCCTTGGCCACCGCGCCCAGCGACTTCTCCAGGATGGTGGTGAGCCCGCCCGCCTTGTTGCCGGCCGACGGGTTGTTGTTCATGTCGGCGCCCATGCGCTCGCAATACGCCTCCCACCAGCGGATGCGCTCCAGCAGCTTGCCGGCCACTTCGCGCGAAGCCGCGCGGCGGGTCAGCAGGTGCTCGGCGCCGTAGATCTCGGGCGTCTCCGACAGGATGGCGGTGCCGCCGTGGCGCACCAGACGGTCCATCGCGGCGCCCAGCGCCGGGTTGGCCGTCATGCCCGAGTAGCTGTCGGAGCCGCCGCACTGCAGGCCCACCACGAGGTGGCGCGCCGGCACCGGCACGCGCTCCACCCGGTTGACCTCGGGCAGCAGCGCCCGCACCGCGTCCACGCCCCGCTGCACGGCCAGCGCGGTGCCGCCCGCGTCCTGGATGTTGAAGGCCTGCAGGGCGGTGCCCGTGGCCAGGCCTTCGCTCTCGATCCAGCTGGAGATCTGGTTGGTTTCGCAGCCCAGGCCGATCACCAGCACGGCCGCGAAGTTGGCATGGCGCGCATAGCCCGCCAGCGTGCGGCGCAGCACGCGCAGGCCTTCGCCTTCGGCATCGACCGCGCAGCCGGCGCCGTGCGTGAGCGCGACCACGCCGTCGACGTTGGGGAAGTCCGCCAGCGCCTCGGGGCGGATGTCGCGGCGGAACTGGTCGGCGATCGCCCGCGCGACGGTGGCCGAGCAGTTCACCGAGGTGAGCACGCCGATGTAGTTGCGCGTCGCCACGCGTCCGTCGGCGCGCACGATGCCCATGAAGCTGGCTTCGCCCTCGGCCGGCTCGGTGGGCCGGGCATCCAGGCCGGCCACCGCGGCCGCATCGCGGTCGAAGCTGCCCATGGCCAGGTTGTGCACGTGCACGTGCTGGCCCGCGGAGATGGCCTGCGAGGCGAAGCCGATGATCTGGCCGTAGCGGCGCACCGGCTGGCCGGCCGCGAGGTCGCGCACGGCGAGCTTGTGGCCGGGCGGCACCAGGCCCAGGACCTTGACGTTCTCCTCGGCCAGCCAGGTGCCGCTGAGCAGCTGGCCGCGGGCGATGACGACGTCGTCCTGCGGGTGCAGGCGGATGGTGCGTGGCGCGGCCGCCGGGCGGGTCGTGGGGTGGGTGGCGGCGTCCATCAGAGTCCCTTGGCCAGCAGGCCGCGTTGCGCCAGGTTGGTCATGAACGCGCGCAGCCCGAAGGTCCAGGGCGCGGCCTTCTCGCTGTGGGTCACGCGGTTGCGCAACTCGCCCAGGCGGGCGCTGCGGATCGAGACGACGTCGCCCAGCTTGTGGGTGAAGCCGGCGCCCGGTGCATCGCGGTCCTGCGTGGGCGCGAACAGCGTGCCCAGGAACAGCATGAAGCCGTCCGGGTACTGGTGGGCGGCGGTCGCCTGGTCGACGATGTCCTGCGGCTCGCGGCTGATGAACTCCATGGAGTTCAGGCCTTCCATCACGAAGCCTTCCAGGCCGTCCACGCGCAGGTCGACCTTCTCGCGGCGCACGTCGGCCAGCCCGAAGCTCGCATCGAACAGCCGGATGAAGGGCCCGATGGCGCAGGAGGCGTTGTTGTCCTTGGCCTTGGACAGCAAGAGCGCGCTGCGCCCTTCCAGATCGCGCAGGTTGACGTCGTTGCCCAGCGCCGCGCCGACGATGGCGCCGCGGCTGTTGACGGCCAGCACCACCTCCGGCTCGGGGTTGTTCCAGCTGGAATCGGAGCGCACGCCGATGTCCGCGCCCGTGCCCACCGAGGAGAGCACCGGCGCCTTGCTGAACACCTCGGCATCGGGGCCTATGCCCACTTCCAGGTACTGCGACCACAGGCCCTGCTCCTGCAGCAGCTTCTTGAGCGCCATGGCCTCGGGGGACCCGGGCTTGAGCTTCGACAAATCGGTGCCGATGCGCGCCACCACGCTGGCGCGCACTTCCTGCGCCTTGGCCGGGTCGCCGTCGGCCTGTTCCTCGATCAGCCGCTCGACGAGGCTGCTGGCGAACGTCACGCCGGCCGCCTTCACCACCTGCAGGTCGCAGGGGGCGAGGAAGAAGGGCTTGCGCGGGTCGCGCAAGGCTTCTTCGCTGTGCGCGAGGATCTCCTCCACGCTGCCCAGGCGCTCGCCGGTCGCGCCGCGCGCGGCCCGGGCCGGATCGGGCTGCTCCAGCAGCGTGGACATGGTGGGGAACCCGGCGCTCAGGTCGAACACGCCGTGCTCGCGCAGGGCGACCACCGAGGGGCCCTGCACGTCCGGGCGCCACACGCGCGCCACCAGGGTGCCGGCGTAGCCGTCGTCAGGCAGGAAGCGCCGGGCGTCCAGGTTCAGTGCCATCACTGACCCTTCAGGCCGAGCTTCTGGATCAGGCCGCGGTAGAACGCGTGGTCCTTGGCCATCACGGCCGCGAACGCCGGGCCCTCGGCGTAGGCGTAGCCCATGTTCTGCTTTTCCAGGGCCTCGCGCAGGCTCTGCTCCTGCACCGTCTTGGCGGTGGCGGCGCGCAGCACGGCGACGATCTCGGGCGGCGTGTTCTTGGGCACGCCCAGGCCGCGCCAGGTGCCGATGGAGATGTCCAGGCCCTTCTCCTTGAGCGTGGGCACGTTCTCGAAGCCCTTGATGCGCTCGTCCGACATCACCGCCAGCAGCTTGAGCTTGCCGGCCGCCACGTGCGGATAGACCTCGGCGGCGCTGACCGTGATGGCCTCGATGTGGCCGCCCAGCAGCGACAGCGCCGCCGGGTTGGCGCCCGCGTAGGGGATGTGGTTGAACTTGGCGCCCGTCTTGTCCTCGATGGCGGCGGCCGCGAGGTGCCAGGTCGAGCCGTTGCCGCCGTTGCCGATGCGGAAGTCGCCCTTCTTGGCCGCCGCGATGAATTCCTCCACGTTCTTCCAGGGCGCGTCGGCGCGCACCGTGATGGCGGCCGGGTCGTAGTTGAGGCGGGCGATGGGCGTGAAGTCCTCGTGCGTGATCTTCGTCAGGCCCATGTTGGGCTGCGTCATGAGGTCGGTGGCCAGCACCGCGACCTTGTAGCCCGGCTCCTTGCCGTTGAGCACGTCGGCCCAGCCGATGGCACCGGCGGCGCCGGGCTTGTTCACCACGATCAGCGGCTGCGGCAGGTGCTTGACGGCCGCCAGCGCGAAGGCGCGGGCCAGCACGTCGGTGCCGCCGCCGGCCGGGTAGGGCACGATGAGTTCGACCGGCTTGGCCGGGTAGGCGGTCTGGGCGAGCGCGGCGGTCGGCACGGCCAGCGTGCACAGCAGGGTGGCCAGCAGGCCGCGGCGGGAAGTCTTGTTCATGGAAGGTCTCCTGTGGGGATGGGGATCAGGCCCAGGCCGGGCCGTGGGGGAACTCGAACTGCTTGAGCGATGGCGCCTGCATCTCGATGCTGTAGCCGGGCCGCTGGGGCGGCATGTAGCGCCCGTTGCGGATGACGACGGGATCGACGAAGTGCTCGTGCAGGTGGTCGACGTACTCCAGCACCCGCCCGTCGAGCGAGCCGGAGACGGCGATGTAGTCGAACAGGGACACGTGCTGCACGTACTCGCACAGGCCCACGCCGCCGGCGTGCGGGCAGACCGGCACGCCGAACTTGGCGGCCAGCAGCACCACCAGCAGCACCTCGTTCAGGCCGCCCAGCCGGGCGGCGTCGAGCTGGCAGTAGTCGATGGCCCCGGCCTGCAGCAGCTGCTTGAACATCACGCGGTTGTGGCAGTGCTCGCCGGTGGCCACGCCGATCGGCGCGATGCGCTCGCGGATCGTCGCGTGGCCCAGGATGTCGTCGGGGCTGGTGGGCTCCTCGATCCACATCGGGTCGAACGCGGCCAGCTTGCGCATGTTCTCCACCGCGGCGTCGACTTCCCAGACCTGGTTGGCGTCCATCATCAGCTGGCGGTCCCAGCCGATCTCCTCGCGCAGGATGGCGGCGCGGCGCATGTCCTCTTCCAGGTTGCCACCCACCTTCTGCTTGAAGTGGGTCCAGCCCTGGGCCACGCCCTCGCGCGCCAGGCGCCGCACCTTCTCCTCGGAGTAGCCCAGCCAGCCGGCCGAGGTGGTGTAGCCGGGGTAGCCCTGCTCCAGCATCTCGCGCTCGCGCGCCGCCTTGCCGGGCGCGGCGCGGCGCAGCATCGCCAGCGCCTCCTCGGGCGTGAGCGCGTCGGTGACGAAGCGGAAATCCAGGCAGCGCACCAGCGCCTCGGGGCTGAGGTCGGCCAGCAGCTTCCAGACGGGCTTGCCTTCGGACTTGGCCCACAGGTCCCACACCGCGTTGACGATCGCGGCGGTGGCCAGGTGGATCACGCCCTTGTCCGGGCCCAGCCAGCGCAGCTGGCTGTCACCGGTGATGGCGCGCCAGAAGCCGCCCATGTCGGCGGTGATGTCCTGCAGCGTGCGGCCGACGATGAAGGGCTCCAGCGACTTCACCGCCGCGACGCAGATCTCGTTGCCCCGGCCGATGGTGAAGGTCAGGCCGTGGCCCACGTGGCCGTCGCCGGCGTCGGTGTGCAGCGTGACGTAGGTCGCCGAATAGTCGGGCGCCGCGTTCATCGCGTCGGAACCGTCGAGCGAGCGGGAGGTGGGAAAGCGGATGTCGCGTACGGCGAGCTGGGTGATCGTGGTGGCCAACGGGGTCCTTGCTTTGGTCGGGGAGGCAGGGACGCAGCTTAGGGAGGGAAGCGATATGCATCCAATCGTCTTTTATGATGCAGCGATCCATATTCCGGGATCAGTCATGGACCGCGCGCCCGCCGCCCCGCCCGCCAACCTGTTCCGGCGGCTGCGCATCAAGAGCCGGCAGATCATGCTGCTGGACGCCCTGGACGAGCACCGCAACCTGCGCCGTGCCGCCGCCGCGATCCACACCACCCAGCCGGCCGCCACCGCCCTGCTCCAGCAGCTGGAGGAAGGCCTGGGCGTGCCGCTGTTCGAGCGCCACGCGCGCGGCATGGAGCCCACCCTGTATGGCGAAGTGATGATCCGCTACGCCCGCAGCGTGCTGCACGACTTCGAGCACGCCGGCGACGAGCTGACCGCCCTGGCCGCCGGGCAGGCGGGGCTGGTGCGCATCGGCACGGTGATGGGCGCCTTGCCGGTGATGCTCACCGGCGCGCTGGCCCGCTTCAAGGACGAGCACCCCAGGGTGCGGGTGACGCTGCAGGTGGACACCAGCGACCTGCTGATCCCCGCCCTGGTGCGCGGCGACCTCGACGTGGCGCTGGGGCGGCTGCCCGACCAGTTCCAGGGCGGCGACCTGGAGATCGAGTCGATGGAAGGCGAGCCCATGGCCGTGGTGGCGCGGCCGGGGCACCCGCTGCTGGACAAGGCCCGGCTGAAGGTCGCCGACCTGGTGAGCCAGACCTGGATCCTGCACCCCACCGGCAGCCCGATGCGCCGGCGCATCGAGCAGGCGCTGCAGGAGGCCAGCATGGCGCCGCCGCCCGACATCCTGGAGACCTCGTCCATCCTGGCCACCACCGCGCTGCTGGAGTCCACCGACATGGTCTCGGTGGTGCCGCTGGACGTGGCGCGGCACTACGCCAACTACGGCATGCTGGCCATCCTGCCGGTGGAGCTGCCCATCACCATGGCCCAGCTGGGCATCCTCACGCGCAGGCAGAAGGAGCTGTCGCCGGCGGTGCGGGCGTTCCTGGCGACGCTGCGGGAGGACATGCCCGCCGCTAGCGGGCTGCGGCGATCTTCCGGACCGCCTTGACCAGCGCCTCGGTGATCGGCGTGAGCGGCCGCCCCCGCAGCGTGATCAGCCCGACCGGCGGAAGCTCGACCGGCACCTTCATCTTCAGCAGCGCGACCAGGCCTTCGCCCTGGTAGTGCAGCGCGACCGATCGCGCCATGAAAGCGACGGCGCCCTGGCCGCGCACGAAGGACACCTGGCTCAGGAACGATGCCGTCTCCACGATGTCCGCCGGCGGCTGCAGCCCGACGCGAAAGCACTGCTGCTCGAGCTTGACCCGCAGCGACGCCCAGGGCGGCGGCACCACGCAGCGCAGCGCCACCAGGTCCTTCCAGGCCACGGTCTTCCTGCGCGCCAGCGGGTGGTCGGGGTGCGCGACCGCCACCATGGGCTCGTTGTAGAGCGGCTCGGGCAGCAGGTCCGGGGCCGCGTAGCCGGGCTCGATCCGGCCGACGAACAGGTCCAGCTCGCCCTGGCGCAGCTTGGGCAGCAGGTGGGTGAGGTCGCCCTCCTCCACCAGCACCGTGGCGCCCCGCGCCTCCTTCTTGAGCAGCTCCACGGCGGGCGCCAGCAGCGTGGGCAGGGCGACCACCATGGAGCCGACGCGGGTGCGCCCGGCGCCGCCGCGCTCCACCGCCGCGATCTCGTCGCGCGTGCGCTCGTACTCGGCGATCACCGACCGCGCGAAGCGCACCATGGAGCGCCCCGCCGGCGTGGGCTGCGTGCCGCGCGCGGAGCGCTCGAACAGCTGGATGGCCAGCATGGCCTCGACCTCGCCCAGCATCTTGGAGACCGCCGGCTGGGTGACGGCGAGGAACTCGGCGGTGCGCCCGACGTGGCGGAACTCGTCCAGCGCCACGATGAGCTGCAGGTGGCGCAGCTTGATGTTGGAGCGCAGCGCGCGATCGATGCCCGTCATGGCCGCATCATAAGTTCCGGGTCATGAAGCGATGCCAACTGTTGATTGGACGGTTATCGGCTGCGTGGCGATGATGCGGGCCCGCGCTCCCCATCGAGGAGCGGGCGTTCATCCACCACCGAGGAAGACAATGCAAGACTTTTCGCCGAACCGCCGCCGACTGCTGGGCGCCACCGCCGCCGGCGCAGCCGGACTCGCCCTGCCCCTGTGGGTTCGCGCCGCCGACGATTTTCCCAGCCGCCCGATCAACTTCATCTGCCCCTGGCCGGCCGGCGGGACGGCGGACGCCTCGATGCGCGCCATCTGCCAGGTGGCCGGCCGCGTGCTCAAGCAGCCCATCACGGTGGAGAACAAGGCGGGCGCGGCCGGGATGATCGGCTCGCAGGCGCTGGCCGCGGCCAAGGCCGACGGCTACACCATCGGCCAGATCCCGATCTCGGTGACGCGGTTCTCGCAGCTCGGTTCGCTCAAGGCCGACCCGCGCAAGGACTTCACCTACCTGGCCCGCACCTCGGGCCAGACGTTCGGCATCGCCGTGCTGCCGAACTCGCAGTTCAAGTCCCTCAAGGAGATGGTGGCCCACGCCAAGGCCAACCCCGGCAAGGTGAGCTACGCGCACGCCGGCGTCGGCGGCGCGACCCATGTCGGCATGGAGGAGTTCGCCCTGGCTGCCGGCATCAAGTTCAACGCCATCGCCTACAAGGGCGGCGCCCCGGCCCTGCAGGACACGCTGTCCGGCCAGGTCGACATGCTGGTGGACTCCAGCTCCTGGGCCCCGCACGTCGAGGCCGGCAAGCTGCGCCTGCTGGCCACCTGGGGCGAGCAGCGCACGCCGCGCTTCAAGGACACGCCGACGCTCAAGGAACTGGGCTTCAACGTGGTGGTGGACGCGCCCAACGGCATCGGCGCCCCGGCCGGCCTGCCCGCCGACGTCGAGAAGAAGCTGCGCGACGCCTTCCGCTTCGCCGTCAACAGCGACGAGTTCAAGGCCGTGGCCGCCAAGATCGACGCGCCCCTGATGTACCTCGACGGCCCCGACTACAGGAAGTACGTGCAGGCCACGTACGAGCGCGAGACCCAGCTGATCGAGCGCCTGAAGCTCAAGGACCTGATCGAGAAGGGCTGAGCGTGAGCACGAGCCCGCTGATCCGGCTGCACCCGGAAGACAACGTCCTGGTGGCCAAGGAACCCCTTGCGCTCGGCCAGGAACTGCGCGAGCTGTCGGTCCGGGCGCGCGCGCAGGTGCCGGCCGGCCACAAGATCGCGGCGCGCGCCATCGCCAAGGGCGAGCCGGTGCGCAAGTACAACGCCGTGATCGGCGTGGCCGCGCGCGACATCGAGGCGGGCGACTACGTGCACTCGCACAACGTGGCGCTGGTGGACTTCGACCGCGATCCCGGCTTCGGCCTGGACGTGCGGCCGGTGGCCTACGTCCCCGAGGGCGAGCGGGCCAGCTTCATGGGCTATGTCCGCGAGGACGGCCGCGTGGGCACGCGCAACTTCATCGGCCTGCTGTCGTCGGTCAACTGCTCGGCCACGGTGATCCGCCGCATCGCGGACCACTTCACCAAGGAGCGGCTGGCCGCCTTCCCCAACGTCGACGGCGTGGCGGCCTTCCCGCAGACCACGGGCTGCGGCATGTCCTCGCCCAGCCCGCACTTCGACCTGCTGCGCCGGACCCTGGCGGGCTACGCGCGGCACCCCAACATGGCCGGCGTGCTGATCGTCGGCCTGGGCTGCGAGCGCAACCAGGTCGCCGACCTGGTGGACTCGCAGGGCCTGGAGAAGGGCCGCCTGCTGCGGACCATGGTGATGCAGGAAGTCGGCGGCACGCAGGAGACCATCGAGGCGGGCATCCGCGCGGTCGAGGAGATGCTCCCCATCGCCAACAGCTACCGGCGCGAGCGCGTCCCGGCCAGCCACATCAAGGTGGGCCTGGAGTGCGGCGGCTCGGATGGCTTCTCCAGCATCACCGCCAACCCCGCGCTGGGCGCGGCGATGGACATCCTGGTGCGCCACGGCGGCACCGCCATCCTGTCGGAGACGCCCGAGATCCACGGCGTGGAGTACATGCTGACGCGCCGGGCCATCACGCCCGAGGTGGGCCAGAAGCTGCTGGACCGCCTGGCCTGGTGGGAGGAGTACACGCGCGGGCACAACGGCCAGTTCAACGGCGTGGTCGGCCCGGGCAACCAGGCCGGCGGCCTGGCCAACATCTTCGAGAAGTCGCTGGGCTCGGCGATGAAGGGCGGCACCACGCCGCTGCAGGGCGTGTACGAGTACGCGCAACCGATCGACAGCAGCGGCTTCGTCTTCATGGACTCGCCCGGCTACGACCCGGTGGCCGTCACCGGCCAGATCGCCAGCGGCGCCAACCTGATCTGCTTCACCACGGGCCGCGGCTCGATGTTCGGCTCCAAGCCGGCGCCCACCATCAAGCTGGCCACCAACAGCCCGATGTACCGCAAGCTGAGCAACGACATGGACATCAACTGCGGCGCCATCCTCGACGGCGAGGTCGACCTGCCCCAGATGGGCCAGCGCATCTTCGAAGCCATCCTGCGGCACGCCTCGGGCGAGCCGACCAAGAGCGAAGAGCTGGGGCTGGGGGACAACGAGTTCGTCCCCTGGCACCTGGGCATCGTCAGCTGAATCCCTCGCCGTCCCCGCGCCCTCGTCATCCGCGCAGGCGGGGATCCAGGGCTTCCGAATCTTGAATGCCCTGGATTCCCGCCTCCGCGGGAATGACGCAATTGCAAGGAGATCCCGTGCTGGACACCCTGAAGCGCAGCGAATTGCTGCGCACCCTGAACTTCATCGACGGGCGCTGGTGCCGCCCGGCCACCGGCCGTGAACTGGCGGTGCTGGACCCGGCCTCGCTCGAAGCCGTCGCGCACGTGGCCGACAGCGCTGCCGCCGACGCCCGGGCCGCCCTGGACGCGGCGCATGCCGCCTTCCCGGCCTGGCGCGAACGCACCGGCCGCGAGCGCGCCCAGCTGCTCAAGAAGTGGCACGCGCTCATCGTGGCGCACCAGGAGGACCTGGCCCGCATCGTCTCCGCCGAGCAGGGCAAGCCGCTGGCGGAAGCGCGCGGCGAGGTGCTGTACGGCGCGTCCTATGTCGAGTGGTTCGCCGAAGAGGCCACGCGCACCCACGGCGACCTGATCCCGGAGCCGGTGCGCGGCAAGAAGCTGATGGCGGTCAAGGAGCCGGTGGGCGTGGTCGCCGCCATCACGCCCTGGAACTTCCCGCTGGCCATGATCGCCCGCAAGCTGGCCCCGGCGCTGGCCGCCGGCTGCACCGTGGTGGCCAAGCCCGCCGAGGACACGCCGCTCACGGCCGCCGCGCTGGTGGCGCTGGCCGAGGAAGCGGGCTTTCCGGCCGGCAGCATCAACCTGGTGCTCGCCTCGCGCGAGCGCACGCCCGAGGTGGTGGACGTGTGGCTGGCCGATCCGCGCGTGCGCAAGATCACCTTCACCGGCTCGACCCCCGTCGGCAAGCACCTGGCGCGGGCCTCGGCCGACACGCTCAAGAAGCTGTCGCTGGAGCTGGGCGGCAACGCGCCCTTCATCGTGTTCGAGGACGCCGACATCGATGCCGCGGTCGAAGGGCTGATGGTCTCGAAGTTCCGCAACGGCGGCCAGACCTGCGTGTGCCCCAACCGCGTCTACGTGCACTCGGCCGTCCACGACCGCTTCGTGGACAAGCTGGCTTCGCGCGTGGGCGCGCTGAAGGTCGGGCCCGCCAGCGACCCGGCCTCGCAGATCGGCCCGATGATCAATGGCCGCGCCGTCGAGAAGATCGATCGCCACGTGCGCGACGCCGTCGCCCGCGGCGCCCGCGCGGTCACCGGCGGCCGCGTGCTGCGCGAGCCGGAAGTGGCCGGCCGCGGCCACTACTTCGCCCCCACCGTGCTGGTCGGCGCGACGCCGCAGATGGAGCTTTCGTGCGAGGAAACCTTCGGCCCGGTGGTGCCGGTGTTCCGCTTCGACGGCGAGGACGAGGTGGTGCGCCTGGCCAACGACACGCCGTTCGGGCTGGCGGCCTATTTCTACTCGCGCGACGCGGCCCGCATCTGGCGCGTGGCCGACCGGCTGGAGGCGGGCATCGTGGGCATCAACGAAGGCGCGCTCGCCGCCGAGGCCGCGCCATTCGGTGGCGTCAAGGAATCGGGCTACGGCCGCGAAGGCTCGCGCCACGGCCTGGACGACTACCAGCACGTCAAGTACCTGTGCCAGGGAGGACTGAAATGAAAACCGGAAACGCCTTCAAGGAAGCGCTGGCTCAGCGCCGCGCGCAGATCGGCCTGTGGCTGTCGATGGCCGACCCCTACCTGGCCGAAGTGAGCGCGACGGCGGGCTTCGACTGGCTGCTGGTCGACGGCGAGCACGCACCCAACGACGTGCGCAGCACGCTGGCGGCCCTGCAGGCGATCGCGCCCTACCGCTCGCAGCCGGTGGTGAGGGCCGTCTCGGGCGACGTCGCGCTGATCAAGCAGCTGCTGGACATCGGCGCGCAGAACCTGCTGGTGCCTATGGTGGACACCGCCGACCAGGCCCGCGCGCTGGTGTCGGCCACCCGCTACCCGCCCTCGGGCATCCGCGGCGTGGGCAGCGCGGTCGGCCGCGCGTCGCGCTGGAGCAGCCGCACCGACTACCTGGACGCGGCCGACGGCGAGGTCTGCCTGCTCGTGCAGGCCGAGTCCGTGACCGCGCTGCGCAACCTGGAGGCCATCTGCGAAGTCGACGGCGTGGACGGCGTCTTCATCGGCCCGGCCGACCTGGCCGCCTCCATGGGCCACCGCGGCAAGCCGGGCCACCCGGAAGTGCAGGCCGCCATCGAGCAGGCCATGCGCACCATCGTCGCGTCGGGCAAGGCCGCCGGCACGCTGACCTCGGACCCCGCGCTGGCGCGCCGCTACCTCGAGCTGGGCTGCACCTTCGTCGCGACCGGCGTGGACGTGCTGTTGTTTGCAACGGCGGCGCGGAAGCTGGCGGCGTCGTTCCTGGCGGCCACGCCGGCTATCGAAGAGGCGCCGCAGGCGGGTTACTGACGCCTGGAGCGTCTTCCCGCGCAAGGGAGCAACCCTTGTCGTGGCTGCTCCAGCGCCGCGCCGGCTGTTCCGGGCCCGGGTCGAGGGGCCCTCTGTTGCGCGAATGTCCCCCGCGCGCGGCTACGCCGCGCGCTCCTCCTTTATTTCGTGCAAGAGGGGGCCCCTCGCCCCGAGCCCTGCGCCGGTGCCAGATAACCAGCCGCAGTTCCTGTCACGCGCGCGGCAGGAGCAGGGTGGGGGTGGCTGATTTCGCGAAATAAAGGAGGAGCTCGCCGGCACAGCCGGCGAGCGGGGGACATTCGCGAAATCAGTCACCCCCGCCCTGCTCCGGCATGCAGGGCCGCCGCTCCGCCGGCAACTGGAAGCACTGGATTCCCGCCTTCGCGGGAATGACGGCGGACGAAGTTCGTGCGGGCAAGCCCCCGCCTGTCCACGGCCGTCGCGCCCCAGGACAATCCCCCCATGTCGAACACGCCCCTGCTGTCCCTCCTGCTCACCATCGTCGAGGCGACCGCCACGCTCGCCTTCGCCCTGTCGGGCCTGCTGGAGGCCGCGCGCAAGCGGCTGGACGCGGTGGGCGTCTGCCTGGTCGCGGGGCTGGCGGCCTTCGGGGGCGGCACGCTGCGGGACGTGCTGCTGGACCGTCGTCCGTTCTTCTGGGTGGCGCACTCGGAGTGGCTGTGGGCCCTGCTGGTGGGGTGCGCGGGGGCGATGGCGTTCCTGCGGGCCCGCCACTTCGCGCCCACCGAGAAGGCCATGCAGTGGCCGGACGCGCTGGGCCTGGGGCTGTTCAGCGCCAGTGGAACGCAGCTCGCGCTGGCGCAGGACCTGCCGGGCATCGTGGCCGTGTTCATGGGGGTGTCACCGCGACGTTCGGCGGCGTGCTGCGCGACATCGTCTGCAACGAGATCCCCACCGCTCTCCACGACCACCGGCCCTATGCGATCTGCGCCTTCATCGGCGGGTGGGTGCTGGTGTTCGCGCAGCACGCGGGCGTCCCGCACGGCCTGGCCCTCGTCCTGGCGGCCGCTTGCGCCACCGGCTTGCGCGTGGTGGCGCTCGTCACCGGCTACACCCTGCCCCGGTGGTCGTCCGGCAGCGACGCGGCGTGAACGCCGGGCGGACCGGCTGCGCTTGCTGAGGGCCCAGCTCGACCGGCCGCGATGGCCCCGTTCGTATGATGGCCATCATATTTCCGTACAGTCCCTCTCCAGGAACCGACCAAACGCCATGGAAGCCGCCCCCGCCAGCCGCAAGCAGCTGACCCACGACCGCATCCTCGACACCGCCGCGCGCGTGCTGCGCGAGGGCGGTTTCGCCGGGGTCGGGGTCGCGGACATCATGAAGCGCGCGGGCCTCACGCACGGGGGCTTCTACGCCCACTTCCCCTCGCGCGACGCCCTGCTGGCCGAGGCGCTGGACCGCGCCGGCCAGGACAGCCAGGCGCGGCTGCAGCGGTCGCTGGCCGCGAGCGACGCCGGCGACGGCGGGCGTTTCCGCGCGCTGGTGGAAAGCTACCTGGCCGACCGGCACCTGAAGTCGGCCGAGAGCGGCTGCCCCGTGGCCGCGCTGGCGTCCGAGCTTCCGCGGCAGTCGGAGGCGGTGCGCGCGACCGGGGCAGCCCGCATCGGATCGCTGACCGCAGCCGTCCAGGCCGCGCTGGCGACCGGGCACACCGCCGAGACGGCCGGCATCGTGGCGGCCCAGCTGGTGGGCTCGCTGCAGATCGCCCGCACCCTGGGCGACAACGCCCGCGGGCGCCGCCACCTGGCCGCGTCGCGGCGCTTCCTGCTGGAGCAGTTCGACCACCCCCCGCGGCGCGAAAAGAGCCGCTGAACCGACCCCGCGCCCCGCCGCCTTCTTCCTCGGCCGTTCATATGACGGTCATCATATCGACAGGAGCCCCCATGCAACTCACCAATGCCGTCGTCCTCATCACCGGTGCCAACCGCGGCATCGGGCTGGCCTTCGCCCGCGAATGCGGCGACGCGAACGTCCTCATCAACAACGGCGTGGCCGAGACCGGCGGGTTCCTGCAGGACGCGACGCTGCTGCGCGAGGCGCTGAACGGGCTGGAAGCCGGCGTCGATGAAGTCCTGGCCGACCTGGCCACGAGGCAGGTCAAGCAGTCCCTTTCCACGCCGGCGGCGGCGTACCTGGCGGCAGCATGAGCGCCACCCTCGCCGCCCCATCCGCGCCGCCCGCCCCGTCCGCGGCCACGCAGAGGATGCTGCGCGGGCCCGTGCTGCCCACGCTGCTGCGCCTGGCCACGCCCAACGTACTGGGCCTGTTCGCCAACACCATCGTGATCGGCTTCGACGGCTACATCGTCGGCCGGCTGGGCGCCGACGCGCTGGCCGGCGTGGCGGTGGTGCTGCCGCTGGCCATGCTGATGCTGCAGATGTCCGCCGGCGGGCTGGGCGGCAGCACCACCGCGCTGGTGGCGCGTGCGCTGGGCGCGGGCGACGCGCCGCAGGCCACGCGGCTGGCGCAGCACGCCCTGCTGGTGGGGCTGGCGGCGTCGCTGCTGTTCACCCTGGTCGCGTCGAGTCCGACGCTGTACCTGGCGATGGGCGCGCGCGACCGCGTGCTGGCGCAGGCGTCCAGCTACGCCGCCATCCTGTTCTCCGGCGCCGCGGCGATCTGGTCGGTGAATGTGCTGGCCGGCATCGCGCGCGGCGCCGGCCACATGGGCACGGCCGCGCTGGCGCTGGTCGGCACCACGGCGCTGCACCTGGTGCTGTGCCCGCTGCTGGTGTTCGGCGCCGGGCCGCTGCCGCCGCTGGGCGTGGCGGGCGCGGCCGCGAGCACCGTCACCTGCAACGCCCTGTCGGCGCTGGCGCTGCTCGCCTGGCTGTCCCGCCGCGGCCGGCCCGTGCGCCTGCTGGGACCGAAGTGGCAGCTGCAGCGCAGCGCCTTCGGCCGCATCCTCGGGCTGGCGCTGCCCTCCTCCGGCAGCTCGGTCCTGAGCAATGCGTCCATCGCCCTGGCGACCGTCTACGTGGGCAGCTTCGGCAGCGTGGCCGTGGCGGCCTACGGCATCGCGGCGCGCCTGGAGTACATCCTGGTGCCCATCGCCTTCGGCATCGGCAGCGCGCTCACCGCCATGGTGGCGACCAACCTCGGCGCGCACCAGGCCGGCCGCGCCAAGCGCGTGGCCTGGACCGGTGCCGGACTGGTGTGGGCGCTGACGGGCCTGATCGGCGTCGCCGCGGCCACCTGGCCGCAGGCGTGGATGGCGCTCTTCAGCACCGACCCCGAGGTCCAGGCCGCGGGCAGCGCCTACCTGCGCATCGTCGGCAGCTGCTACGGCTTCTTCGGGCTGGGGCTGGCGCTGTTCTTCGCGTCCCAGGGCGCGGGCCGGCTCGCGTGGCCGCTGCTGGCCAGCACCGCGCGGGTGCTCGTCGTGGGGATCGGCGGCTGGATCGCGGTCCACGTCGCCGGATCGCCGCAGGCCCTGTACGGCGTGATCGCGCTGAGCCTGCTGGTCATGGGCGTGGGCCTGGCGACCGCCACCTACCTGTCGAACTGGGCGGAACGCGGCGCGGCCTCGTAGCGGTCGTGGTGCCGCACCCATTCCATCTTGTGGGGCACGTCGCGTTCGCGGCGGCCCGTGGTGGTGTCGAACACGTAGTCGGTGGCGACACGCCGCCAGGGCAGCGCGCGGCGCTCCCGCGCCACCTGGTCGTGCAGGTGCGTCAGTTCCTTCTCGCGGGCGAGCAGCTTCCTGCGCGCTTCGAGCCACTGTTCGTCGGCCACCACGGGATGGCCGGAGATGCCGTTGGTTGCGGTGGATGAGGCCATGGCGTGCTCCCGCGTTCAGCCGCGTGCGCTCTTCGGGCGCCGCACGGCGCGCACCTTGCCGCTGTTGCCGCCCCCGCAGTAGAAGAGGTCGGCGCCGTCGGATTCCAGGCCGCTCACCCCGGTGCCGCTGGGCATCTCCAGCCGCGCGAGCACCTCGCCGCTTTGCGGATGGATGCGGCGCAGCTCGCTGCCCTCGTCCTCCCAGGTGCCGTGCCACAGCTCGCCGTCGACCCAGCTCACGCCGGTGACGAAGCGGTTGGACTCGATGGTGCGCCGGATCGCACCGGTGGCGGGGTCGACCTGGTGGATCTTGCGGCCGCGGTAGTTGCCCACCCACAGGCTGCCCTCGGCCCAGGCGAGGCCCGAGTCGCAGCCCTCGCCGGGCGCCGGGATCGAGGCCACCACCTCGCCGGTGGCCGGGTCGATCTTGTCGATGCGCGACTCGGCGATCTGGTACAGGTGCCTGCCGTCGAAGGCCGTGCCGGCGTCGCAGGCGCGGTCCAGCCGTCGCGTGACCTCGCCGCTGCCCGGGTCGATGGCGATCAGCTGCGCGCCGGTGGCGGCCCAGACGCGGCGGCCGTCGAAGCTGACGCCGTGCACCTGCGTCACGCCGTCGAAGGGGCCGTACTCGCGCACGATCTCGGCCGGCGCGGCCACTTGCTGTTCGCTGAGGGTGTCGAGCATTTGCGTTCTCCTTGCGGCGCCTCGAAGCGGCGCGTTGGAGACAACTCTAAGCACCCGGCAGCGAAGCGGGGAGTAACAAGATTGTCGTGAAATCCACCAGCGGCGGCGCCAGCCAGCGGCGCGCCCGCGCCTGGCCGATGGCCCGCACCTGGCCGGCGGCGTGCAGGTCCCCCAACGCGCGCTGCACGGTGCGCTGGCTCGCGTCCAGGGCCAGCGCCAGCGCGGAGGTCGACCACGCCGCGCCGTCGGAGAGCAGCGCCAGCAACGAGGCCTGCTCGCCGTCGATCGGTGGCAGCAGCACGACCACTTCGCGGCCGTTCCGAGGCGCCAGCACGAAGCCCCGGGCGGTCGCCTCGACGCCGGCCTGCGCCTTGACCAGCGCACGCAGGCGGCCGATCTCCACCCGCAGGCGCGCACGGTGCGTCTCGTCCGGGCGGCGGGTGCGAAAGGCGGTGGCGATCAGTGCATCGCGATCGACGTCGCCCGGCCAGGCCTGCGCCAGCGAGCGGCCCAGCGAGAACAGCACGGGCCTACGCGCCAGCGGCTGCCACGCGCCGGCCGTGGCGAGCCCGCGGCGGCAGGCATCGAGCACCAGCGCTTCGGAGGCGAGCAAGGCCTCGACCTCGTCCAGGTGCAGCGGACGTTCCACGCCCTGCGCCAGGCGCCGGGCCGCGGGACGGTCGAGCGCCGACCGCGCCTCGGCCACCTCGGCGATCAGCGCCGGGATGCCCGCGCGATAAGCCGCCTGGTGCGCCCGGGCCAGCGCCGCATTCGCGGGCGCGGACCTCAGCGAGCGCAGCGCCAGCTCCGCGGCCGTCAGCTCGGCCACCGCGGCCAGGGCCGGCGGCAGGCCATCGCGGTCGAGCGCATCCAGCATCGCCGCGGCCTCGGCGAGCCGGCCCAGCAGCAGCGACCGCCGGGCCGCGACCAGGCGCGCGTGCAGTGCATTGGCGCGGTCGCCGTGCCGCTCCAGCGTGGCCAGCGCGGCGTCCAGCCCGCGCGGCGAGCCGCCGAGGTCGCGCAGGGCCAGCGCGACCTCGGCCTCCGCCACGATGCAGCGGGCACGGCCGAGCGCTTCGTGCGCGCCGAAGGCACGTGCCGCACGCCGCAGCAAGTCGCGGGCCCGCGCGTGCTCGCCCAGCTGCGCCATGGCGATGCCGCGCAGTGCCAGGGCCGGCGCATCGTCGCGCAGCGCCACCCGCTGGAGCGCGCCGAGCGGGTCGCCGCCGGCGAGCGCGCGGGCGGACGCGGCGATCAGGGAATCCATCGCGAGAGACTAACTCGTCCATCGCGGAACGCGGCGCGACAAGGCTCTTCGAAAACCCGGCCGCGAGCGAGCGATCCTCGGTTGCCAACCCGCTGCTTCCGGGGCACGATGGTTGCCGCACTGCGGGCGTCGCCCATGTCCTACCTGTGGCCTGAGTTCCTCTGGTTGATGCTGGCGCTGCCCCTTCTGCCGGCGGCCTATGTCTGGCTGCTGCGGCGACGGCGCCAGGCCGCGGTGCGCTTCAGCAGCGTGCGAATCGTGCGCGCGGCGGCCGAGGGCCGCAGCTGGCGGCGCCACCTCCCGCCGGTGCTGCTGCTGCTGGCCTTCTCGGGGTTGCTGTTCGCGGCGGCGCGGCCGGTGGCGCGCGTGCCGCTGCCCTGGGCCCGCGCCTCGATCCTGCTGGCCATCGACGTGTCCCTGAGCATGCGCGTCACCGACGTCAAGCCGACGCGCATGGTGGCGGCGCAGGAGGCGGCCAAGACCTTCCTGCGCGACCTTCCGCGCGACATCGAAGTCGGGCTGGTCACCTTCGCCGGCAGCAGCCAGGTGGCCCAGCGGCCGACACTGGACCGCGATTCGCTGGTGCGGGCCATCGACGGCTTCCAGATGCAGATGGGCACGGCGGTGGGCAGCGCCATCGTGGTGTGCCTGGCCGAGCTGTTCCCCGACCACCACCTCGACATCGGCGAGATGACGTTCGGGAACCGGCCGCACGGGCGCAGCCTGGACGACAAGGACAAGCCGCCGCCCAAGGCCATCACCCCCGTCGCGCCGGGTTCGTACGAATCGGCCGCGATCATCCTGCTCAGCGACGGCCGCCGCACGACCGGCATCGAGACGCTGGACGCCGCGAAGATGGCCGCCGACCGCGGCGTGCGCATCCACGTGGTGGGCCTGGGCACGGTGGACGGCGCCGCCGCCACGCCCGAGGGCATGCCGGTCTACCTGCAGCTGGACGAACCCACGCTGCGCGAAGTGGCGCGGATGACCGGCGGCGAGTACCACCATGCCGGCACGGCGGAGATGCTGCGCAGCGTCTACGAGAAGCTGGGCGCGCGCGTGCAGGTGCAAGTGCGCGAGACCGAACTTACGGGCCTTCTGACGTTCGGATCGGCGCTGCTGGCGCTCGCGGCAGCGGGGCTGTCGGTGGTCTGGTTCGGCCGCATCGCGTGAAGGCGCGGCCTGCGCACAGATCAGTTGGCCGTCGTCGTCCAAAGGAGTTTCGACCCTTCCGTGCGTGCCCTAACGGTCACCGGGCGTAACAGCCCTGCCGGGTTTCGGGCGAGGCACCGAGCCGGCTCGCGGTCGATGGGTTGACGCGGTTCGCTACCAAATCGCACATCTCGCCCAAGGCTTGATGCCGAGCATCCGCCGGATGCAACATGCCTTCCCCAAGGTCGAGCTGTGCGGCATGGCCCTGGCCAGCGTCGGTTCAGACGAACTGCTCGATCACCTTTTCGCCAGTCTGGCACGCGGAAAGGGCTTGTGGGTGGTCACGGCCAACCTCGATTTCCTGCGCCGCTTCGTCCAGGACCCCGCCTCGCGCGACCTGTATTCGGATGCGGACCTGCGCGTGGCCGACGGCATGCCGCTGGTGTGGGCCAGCCACCTGCAGGGCACGCCGCTGCCCCAGCGGGTCGCGGGCTCGTCGCTGGTGAAGCCGCTGTGCCGCCGCGCGGCCGAGGGCGGCTGGCGCGTCTATCTCCTGGGCGGCGAGCCGGCCGCCACCCGCGCCGCGGCCGAGAAGCTGGTGGCGGAATTCCCGAAGCTGCAGATCGCCGGCATCAGTTCGCCCTGGCTGAGTGACATGCCCACCGATGCCGAAGTGGAAGCGGTGTCCGCCACGCTCGCGCAGGCGCGCCCCGACATGGTGCTGGTGGCCATGGGCTCGCCCAAGCAGGAACGCGTGATCCAGCGGCTGCACAACCGCCTGCCCCACGCGTGCTGGATGGGCGTGGGCATCAGCCTGAGCTTCATCGCCGGCCACAAGCGGCGCGCGCCGAAGCTGATGCAGAGGCTGGGCCTGGAGTGGGTGCACCGCCTCGCGCAGGAACCCGGCCGCCTGTTCCGCCGCTACGTGCTGGAGGACCTGCCGTTCGCGGCCGTGCTGTTCCGCCGCGCGGTCGTCGCGCGGCTGGACGCGCGGGCTCAACGCACGGGCGCCTGAGCCGCACGTCCCGGGCACCTCGGAAGCGTCTATCTGAGCGCGATCCCGTAGAGGGACTTGGGTTCACTGAAAACCCGCGTGCAGCTGGTCAGAAGCCCTTCGCTTGTCGCGGTGCAGCGCGTCAAGCCGGAATCCGGATCGGAATTGGTGATGTGGACCGTGGAGCCTCGGACCGCGACGTGCGTGGGCGAACTCAGACCCGTGGCGCCCGCATCCCTGCAATCGTTGAGGGCTCCAGATCCATCGGCGGCGATGACGCACCGGACGACGTTGTCCCCGGCGTAATTGGCAACGTAGAGATGGCTGCCATGGATGGTGAGACCTTCCGGATCACTGAGCCCTGGAACGCCCGCGTCCGCACAGCCGGACAAGGTTCCATCTGCGCCGACTTCGCACCTGGAAACCTTCGCGTCGTCGTAGTGCAGGACATAGGCCGTGGTACCCACGATCTGCAAGTTTTCCGCCGTACTCGCCAAGGCGTCAGGAAACAATGCGTCGGCACATGCATTCAATGAGCCGTCGGGCTCGATCACGCATTTTGTGATCCGCGGAGAGCCGGCATCGCTGATGTAGAGAGTCGACCCGTGGATGGTCAGTCCATACGGGCCGGCAAAGGAGCCCACCACCGCACACCCGGAGAGCTCCCCGCTCGCGCCGATGCTGCAGTGAATGACCTCGGGGGAACCCGCACCAGAGAAGTCGGAAAAGTAGGCGTCGGAGCCTGCCACCGCTATCGCAGCCATGTCCTGATGTCCCGCCAGCCCGCCAGCATCCACGCAGTTGATCAGCAGGTCGTCGCTGTCTATCTGGCAGACCTCGACCTTGTTCGGATGGAGCAGGTAGGCCAACGGCGCAGGTGCGGGGGCGGGTGCCGGTGGCGCAACGACCGGAGGGCCGGGAGGATCGACCGGTGCTGGTGCATCCCCGCCTCCCCCGCCGCAAGCGCTCAGGGCTCCGCACAACAACGCGGCACGAAAAAGGGCCGCCGATCTGAAAAGGGAAGTGGTACTCAAGAAGGTTCTCCAGGGTCTCGTTGATGACGGTCACCGCCGCGGGAGAAACCGGGCCGGCGACCGGGGCCGAGAGTGGATTCGGTAGGGCGCGGCCGGCAGTGTCGAAAGTCGCACGCAGCCGAGCGGGCGGCGTCACCAGGGGCCCGGCGCGCTGCGAATCGACGCGGCTACGGGCGCGGTCGGCCGGTCTTGCGCGGGGCCGCCGCTTCCGGCCGCGGGTAGGCCTTGGCGGCCGCCTTCACCAGGTTGACGAAGGTGAGCGTCGGGCCCACGCAGGCGTCCTCGCGGTACACCAGCGTGAGCGGCGCGGTGAGCTGCGCGCTGCGCTGCAGCGGCCGGTAGACGATCGCCTTGCCGTGCGTGCCCTGCATGGACGCGGGCACGACCGAGATGCCCACGCCCGCGGCCACCAGGTTGAGGTTGGTCATCATGCGGTCGACCTCGGCGGCCACGCGCACCTCCACGTTCTCGCGTGCGCAGGCGGCCAGCAGGTTGGCGTACAGGCCTGGAGCCCCCGGCCTGCGCGCCAGGACCAGGGTCTCGCCCTGCAGCTCGCGCAGCGCCACGGGGGTCCTGCGGCGTTCCGCGTCGCGCGCGAGCCGGTGGTCGCGCGGCACGGCCAGCACCGAGGGCTCTTCCAGCAGGGTGTCGAAGCGCAGGCCTTCGGGCTGCGCGACGGGCACGCGCAGGATGCCGCAGTGCAGCCGCTGCGCCGAGATCGCCTCGGTGATCTCGGCGGCGTTGTTCTCGCTCACCACCAGCTGGATGTCGGGATGGCGGCCGCGGCACATGCGCAGGGCATGCGGCGTGAAGGCGTGGGCGGCCGCCGAACTGGTGAACCCCACCGCCAGCGTGCCGCGGATGCCCTGCGAGAAGGCCCGCATGCGCTCCTGCATGCCGGCCAGGTCGCCGACCAGGCGTTCGGCCTCGGCCTGGAACAGGCGGCCCGCCTCCGTCAGCTCGACGCCCTTGGGATGGCGGCGCAGCAGCTGCACGCCGAGCTGCGCCTCCAGCGCCTTGATCTGCTGGCTGAGCGGCGGCTGCTGGATGCCCAGCGCCTCGGCGGCGCGCGTGATGTGGCCGCTGCGGGCCACGGCCAGGAAGTAGCGCAGGTGCCTCAGCTCGATCTGCATGCGTGCCCTTCCCTAGCGGCGCGGGGCCGCGACCAGCCGCCGGTTGGCCTCGGACTGGCGTTCGATCTCTCGCGCGAACTCCTCCTGCGTGCCGCCCGCGGCGATGTTGCCGGCCTGGGCCAGGAGGCGCGCGAACTCCGGCTCGTCCAGCACGCGCCGGCAGGCCTGGTTGAACCGCGCCACTTCCGCCGCCGGCATGGAGGGCGGCGCGAACAGCCCGAACAGGGACGTGAGGTTGGCCTGCGGCGCGCCGACCTCCGCGAAGGTGGGCACCGTGGGCAACAGCGGCGAACGCGACGGGCTGCCCAGCGCCAGCGGGACCAGCCGGCCCTGCCGCACGTAGTCGACCTGCTGCGGCGCCAGGTTGGTGGACAAGAGCTCGAAGCGGCCGGCCAGCGCGTCGCGCAGCTGCGGCCCGCCGCCCGCGTAGGGGACGTGCACGACCTCGATGCCGAAGGCCCGGCACACCTGCTCGAGCCCGAGGTGCCCGATGGTGCCCACGCCCGAAGTCGCCCAGCGCAGCTTCGACGCGGACGCCCGCGCCTGCCGCAGCATCCCCGCGAAGTCGTCCGCGTCCAGCGCCGGCGTGCCCACCAGCAGCAGGGGCGTGTGCATCACGCCCGTCACCGGCTGCACCGCCGGCGCGGCGGCACCGAGGTGCGGCGAAAGCGCCAGCGGGCTGATGGCGGAGAACGCGAGCACGCGGCCGCCGGCCGGGACCTGCGCCAGCGAGGCCAGCGCGACGCCACCGCCCGCACCCGGGCGGTTCTCCACCACCACGCTCATCCGCAGCTGCGGGCCCAGCCGCTGCGCCAGCACGCGCGCGATGCGGTCGCTCACGCCGCCGGGCGGGTAGGCCACGACGATGCGCAGCACCTGCGCCGCACGCGCGGGGAGCGCGGTGCACGCGGCCAGGGCCAGCACGCCACGTCGGTTCATCGTCATATTCTATGGATATCGAACCGGCACGTTGGCGCTATTTGACCTTATGACGACGCCTCCCTATCGTCCCTGCACCCCGGTGAAGCGCCCGCCGGGAAGGAGACGTAACTCATGCATTCGCCCTTGCCGCGCGCCGGCATCGCGACCGCGGCCACGCTGGCCCTGCTGCTGGCGGCTTGCGCCGGCCCCACCGCACGGCTGATCGACACGCCGGAAGCCGCGCCGCAACCGACGAGCTGCCCCGCCGCCGTGTCGGCGGACACGCGCTGCCTGGCCGGCACGGACTCCGCGGGCGCGCACTACCTGATCGCCCTGCCGGCGTCCTGGAACGGCACGCTGGTCCTGCACGCGCACGGCGGGCCCAACCTGGGCGCGCCGACGATGGCGCGCACCGTCGAGGACCTGGAGCGCTGGGCCATCGTGCCGAAGTCCGGCTATGCCTGGGCCGGCACCACCTACCGCCAGGGCGGCGTGGCGGTGCGCGCGGCCGCCGAGGACACCGAGCGCCTGCGGCGCCTTTTCGTGCGGCACGTCGCGGTGCCGAAGACGACGCTGCTGCATGGCCAGTCGTGGGGCGCGGGCGTGGCCGCCGCGGGCGCCTCGATGTTCACCGCCGATGCGCAGGGGCGCCGGCCCTACGACGGCGTGCTCCTGTCCAGCGGCATGCTGGCCGGCGGCTCGCGCGGCTACGACTTCCGGCTGGACCTGCGGGTGATCTATCAGGCGCTGTGCGGCAACCATCCCCGCGCCGACGAGCCCGCCTATCCCCTCTGGCAGGGACTGCCGGCCGATTCGAAGCTCACGCCCGCGGGCCTGCGCGATCGGGTGAACGCCTGCCTGGCGCTGGACCGCAAGCCGGCCGAGCGCACGCCGGAGCAGCAGCGCAAGGTGGAGACTCTCGTTCGCACGCTGAAGATCCCGGAGAGCTCCATCCCCTCGCACCTGGCCTGGGGCACCTTCCACTTCCAGGAGATCGCCCAGGTGCGCACGCAGGGGCGCAGCGTGTTCGGCAACGTGGGGGCGCAGTACCGCGGCTCGGACGACGACGCGCGGCTGAACGCGACCGTGGCTCGCTACGCGGCCGACCCCGAGGCGGTGGCGAAGTTCGCCGCCGACACCGACCCCGACGGCCGCATCCCGGTGCCCGTGCTCACGGTGCACGGCATCGGCGACCCCACGGCCTTCGTGGAGGTGGAGGACAGCTTCCGCCGGACCATGGAGGGCGCCCGCACCGACCGCCACCTGGTGCAGACCTTCACCTCGCACGCCACCCACAGCTACCTGGCCGATCCCGTGTACGTGACGCTCCTCGAAGCGCTGGGCCGCTGGGCCGGCGGCGGGGACAAGCCCACGCCGGCGGCCATCGCGGCGCGCTGCACGGCCTTGGAGCCGGCGACGGGCGCGCGCTGCGGTTTCCAGCCCGACTACGTTCCGCCATCGCTTTCGACGCGCATCACGCCGCGGCATTGATCCATCACCCCCAGGAGACACGCCCCATGTCCAAGAGACTGCTCGCCCTGTTCGCCTTCGCCTGCATCGCCGTGCCCTCGCTGGCGCAGCCGCAGAAGATCCTGTTCGTCGGCAACAGCTTCACCTACACCCGGCCGCCGGCGCTGAACTACAACACCGAAAACGTGGTGGACATGAACCTGGAGAACTCCATCACCAAGCCGCTGGGCAACGACCCGGCGCTGCCGCAGCCCTGGGGCGGCGTGCCGGGCGTGTTCAAGGCGCTGGCCGACCAGGCCGGCCTGGAGGTGGACGTGCGCCATTCGCTGCGCGGCGGCGCGACGCTGCGCGGCCACCTGCTCAACACCAACCCGGCCGGCTGGGACCTGCGCGCCAACATCGCCGCGGACCGCTGGGACGTGGTGGTCCTGCAGGGCAACAGCACCGAGGCCGTCAACCGCGCCGGCGGCGACTTCGGCCAGTTCAACGCCTACGTGGGCCTGCTCACGCGCTTCATCCAGGTGGGCGACGCGCGCACCTACCGCGAGTCGCAGCTGTACCCGGGCGGCAGCAACGCGCTGCGCACCCTGCCCGCCAACCCGAACGCCAACCCCACGGCATCGATCTACCTCTACCAGACCTGGGCCCGGCCCGACCTCACCTACCCGGCGGGTTCGCCCTATGCCGGCGAGCCGCTGGAGACGATGACGGCCGACCTGCAGTCGGCGTACGCGCAGGCCGCGACCACGCACTCGGGCATCGCTGGCGTGGTGCCGGTGGGCCAGGCGTTCATGCGTGCGGTGCAGGAGGGCGTGGCTTTCCGCGATCCCTACACCCCGGAGAAGAAGGGGTTCGACCTGTGGTGGCATGAGGACCAGTTCCATCCCAGCGGGCATGGCGCCTACCTGAGCGCGCTGGTGATGTTCGGTGCGATCACGCGCATCGACCCGGCTTCCTTTGGTGCTTCGGAGCGAGCTGCGCGTGCGCTGGGTATTCCGGCGCTGCATGCGCTGCAATTGCAGACGGTGGCTTCGAAGCAGTTGCGCGAGTCGGGCAGCGTGCTGGATCGGGTGCCGTGTCTGGCGGCGGGGCAGGCGGTGAGGGGTGTGCAGCAGTGTGGGCGTTGAGGGGCTGGGGTTCTGAGCAGCGCTGGGGGGATGTTTTGTTTGGCGTTCGGGGCGGCGGCAGGGGGTCCCCGGCGGGGGGCGATTTCTGTGAGCACGGAGAGGCACAGCATGAGCCCCCCCGCCGGGGACCCCCTGCCGCTGGAGACAGCGGTGGTTCGCGGGGCAGGGCCCGCATCGTCACTTCGGCTCCTCTTTTCGCTCCGCCGTTCCCGCTCGCCCTGTTCCGTCATTCCCGCGAAGGCGGGAATCCAGAGCGTCCGCCTTCAGCGGACTTCAAGGAAGCACTGGATCCCCGCCTCCGCGGGGATGACGGTGGCGAAGAACGAAGGCGGGAATCCAGAGCGTCCGCCTTCAGCGGACTTCAAGGAAGCACTGGATCCCCGCCTCCGCGGGGATGACGGTGGCGAAGAAAAGCGAATGGCGGGGACGAGGCGAGCAGCGGGGCGTTGAGGGTTTTTGCCCGCCCCCGCACCCTGCTCCCACGCGGCAAACAAGCATCAGTCGAACGCAAACGTGAAGATCAAATCCACCGCCGACTTCTCCCCCGCCTGCGCCCGAACCGTCAGCCGCTGCGACAGGTCGTAGAAGACGTACAAGGTCCCCACCGCCCCCGACAAACTGCGCTCGTACGACGCATACAGATTCCGCCCCAGCCGCTTGCCCAGCGTCACCGCCGGCCCGTCGGCACCGTCACGCCGGAACCCGAGTTCGTCGAGACCGAGCAGCGCCGCCGGTCCCTTCCCTCCCCCGCCGCCGGCGCGGCTTTGCAGCAGCGCCAGCGCCGCCGACTGCAGCAGGGCCGTCTCCGCGCCGCCCGACGCTGCCGGGCGGCCCAGCACCAGCCAGGCCAGCTTCTCGGCCTCGGGCAGGTCGGGCTCGGCGTAGAGCCGCACGAATGGCGCCTGCGCGGTGCCCGTCACCTGCACGCCCACGCGCTGCGTCAGCCGCGGGCGGATCGCCAGCACGTCGAGCGCGGGGTTGTCGATCGGACCGGTGAAGCGCAGCACGCCGCGCTCGATGTCCAGCCGCTGCCCGTACGCGCGGTACTCGCCACCCATCGTGCGGATCACGCCGGTCAGGCGCGGCTCGCCCACCGACTCGCCCGCCACCACCAGCGAGCCGGCCAGCCGCGTGTCGATGCCGCGGCCCTGCACGCGGAAGTCGTTGCCCAGGTCCAGGTTCACCGCCAGCAGCAACGGCCGTCCGCCCGAACCGCCGCCGTTTCGTCGCTCCGGCTCGCGCCCCAGCGAGACGCCCGGCGGCAGGTTGCGCACCACCACGTCGTCGCCCAGCTTGGGCGCCGCCTCGTCCGGCAGCAGGATGCGCGCCCGGTCGATGCGCAGGCCGCCGCGCACCTCCGCGCGCGACGCATCCATGCTGGCCACGAGCTGCCCCGACACGGTGAGCTGGCGATCGCTGCGCGTGCTGGCCCGCAGCCGGTCGATGGTGGTGGACACGCGCACCTGCGGCCCGTTGCCCACCCAGCTGCCCTCGCCCGAGCCCGCGATGCGCCCGCCGTCCGGTCCCGGCCCCTGCATCAGCAGTTCCTCCACTACCACGCGCCGCCCTTCGAGCCGCGCACGCAGGCGCCCGTCCTGGAGCGTCACGCCGTCGACCACGGAACGAAGCGCGAGGTCGTCGGCGCGCAGGCTTCCGGTGAGCAGCGGATCGCCGCGCGTGCCGGCCACCGCGACGTCGGCGCCCACCGAACCGCGCAGCCGCCAGCCCGGGGGCGCCAGCAGCGACCACACGCCCAGCCGCGGCAGCTGCGCCCGCACCGTGCCGCTCAAGGGCGCCGTCTCGGGCCACGACCAGCCACCGGCGTCCTGCGACAGCCGCGTGGCCAGCCTCGCATCGGCGGTGCCGGCGCGCTCCGAATCCCAGCGCAGCGACAGCGTCATCGCCTCGCCCTGCCCGTCCAGCACCAGCCGCGCCTCGCGCACGCCGGCCTGCACGCGGGCCGTGCCACCACCCACGGTTTCGGCCAGCACCGAGAGATCGCCGCTGCGCCGCTCCAGGGCGGCCTGCAGGCGGAAGGTGTCGCCCAGCACCGCGTCCCAGCGGCCGTCGAACACCAGGTCGCCGCCGAGGGTGGAGCCGGTCAGCTGCGGCCCGCCGAACAGCTCGATCCAGCCCATGGGCAGGCCGCTGAGGCGGCCCGCGGTGCGAAGCTGCCCGTCGCCCCAGCGCACCGGTTCCCACGAGAGCAGCGCCTGCGTGCTGGCCCCGCCCGCAGCCGGGGGCGGGGCCACCAGCGTGGCCTCCGACGCGCCGGCCTCGAAGCGGCCCGAGGCCCACTGCAGGTCCAGCGGACGCCGCAGCACCAGGCGCCAGGGCCCGGGGCCGACGCCAGGATCGCGAGCAACCGCCTGCAGTTGCCCCAGCTGGCCCTGCCAGGCGCCATTGGCCCGGCGCCCGCCGCGGCCGTCCAGGTCCAGGGCCAGCGTGCGCGCGCCTTGCTGCAGCTGGGCCTTCAGGTCGATGCGCGCATCGGCGAGGCGGCCGTCCACGCGCGCATTCGCATCGCGCACGGCCCAGGGCGCGGCCTGGTCCGCTTCGGCCACGGCCTGCAGCAGCGGCAGCGACAGCGTGCCCTGCACGGTGGGGTCGTCCCAGCCGCCCTGCCAGGCCAGCTGCAGGTCGCCGCGGCCGGCCAGCAGCGTCTCGCCGACCGCGGCCGGCAGGCCGGGCAGCTTCATCAGCCACTGCTGCGCCTTCGCGATGTCGGCGGCGATGACGCGTGCATTGCCGCCGCCCGTCGTCGGCCCGATCGACCCGACGGCCCGCACGCGCAGGCCGGGCGCTTCCAGGTCCGCGCGGCCGCGGCCGGACCGCGCGCCGGGGCGCAGGTCCAGCGCGGCATCCAGCTTCGCGTCGGCGGTGTTCACCACCAGCAGCGGCAGCGACAGCTCTTCGCCCGCCCAGCGCCCCTTGGCCTGCAGCTTGCGAAGCTCCAGCGCCACCACCGTGGCGGCAAGTTCGTTGTTGGGGCCGGCGCGCGGCGCGGGTGCGCGGGCGCCAGCCGCCTCCAGCTGCGTGTCGAACAGGTAGGCCGTGCCCTGCGCCCGCACCGTCGCCCGGCCGCTGAGCGGCAGCGGCGCCATCGCCGTGTGCACGGCCGCGGGGTTGACGCCGGTCAGCGTGCCTTCGACGCGCCAGGCGTCCTCGGCCTCCCACTGGCCGCGGGCCAGCACGCGGCCGCCGCCGACCTGGGCCTCGAGTTCGCGCACCAGGGCCCGTCCGGGCAGCCGCCAGTCGCCCTGCAGCCGCACGCGCTCGGCCGGCACGCGGTGGCGGTCCCAGGGGCCGGGCAGCGCGTTGCGCAGGTCGGCGTTGATCGTCCAGGTGGTCGTGCCCTGCGGCTGCACCGCCACCCGGCCCGACAGCGAGGTGTGCGGCGCCTTGGGCCACAGGGCGGCGGCGTCGAAGGCCTTGACGTCGGCGGTGGCGTCGGCGATCGGGACGGGCGCGAACGGCGTCACCCGCGCCGACAGGCTGGCCTGGGTGGCGCCGAAGGCGGCGCTGCCGGGCTCGCCCTGCACCTCGGCCTGCACGTCCAGGGCCGCCAGCTCGCCGTTGGCGGTGGCCTGGAACACCAGCGGCAGCGTCGCCGGAGCGCCGGGCACGGGCGCGTTGATGCGGCCCTGCAGCGAGGCGTCCAGCGGCAGCCCGGCCCCCGCGCCCAGCCGCAGCTGGCCGCGGTAGTGGCCGTCCCACACGCGCACGTTGCGCAGGTCCAGCCGGTGGGCCAGGCCGTCGAAGACGTACCCCGCCGAGAGGTCGCGCACTTCGATCGTGGCGCCCCCCACCCATTCGATGCGGTCGACCCGCAGGTCGTCCAGTTCCACGCGCACCGGCAGCGTCAGCGAGGGCGGCGGCTGCGGGCGCTCACCGGTGCTCGGCCGGCGGTCGGTCACCTTCACCTGCGCCGCATGCAGCCGCGAGAGTTCGACCGAGCGCTGCAGCAGGGCCAGCGGGCGCCAGGCCAGTTCCACCTCGCGCGCCTCGACCCCCAGGCCGTCCTGGCGCCAGGCCAGGCGGCCGGCCTTGAGCCCGTGCCGCAGCGATCCGGTGACGTTCTCGGCCACCAGCGGCTGGCGCTGCGCCACCTGCGCCAGCGCCCACTGCGCCGAGCCCTCGGTGCCGGCCCACCACCACGCCGCGGCCAGGGCGCACAGGGCCAGCAGCAGGACCGCCAGCACCACCCCGCCCAGGACCTTGAGGACTCGCATCGCCGCGCTCAGAACGTGGTGCCCAGGTTCACGTGCAGCCGCAATCGCTTCGGCTCGACGCCGTAGGCCAGGTCGACCTGCACCGGGCCCAGCGGGCTGCGCAACCGCACGCCGGTGCCGATGCCCACCGAAGGCTCCAGGTCCCGCACCCGGTCGGCCACCGCGCCGGCGTCCAGGAACACCACGCCCTCGAAATCCGTCTCCACGCCGTCGCGGCGGATCGGCTGCTGCCACTCGATGCTGCCCACCGCCAGGTAGCGGCCCGGGCCCACCACGCCGGACGGCTGGAGCACGCCGATGTCGCGATAGCCGTAGCCGCGCACCGTGGTGTCGCCGCCGGTGCGGAACAGCTGGGTGGACGGCACGCGCGCGGCACGCGACGCCAGCACGGCGCCGCCCTCGGCGCGCCACTGGAGGCGTCCCCGCGCCAGCGGCTGGATCTGCAGCCCGCGCAGCACGGTGCGCTGGAACGGGCTGCGGCTGCCCACCAGCGTGATGCCGGCGCCCACCTCGGCGCCGACGGCGAAGCCGCGCGAGGGGTAAGGCGTGCGGTCGAAGTAGCGCCCGGACCAGACGTAGTTGGCGCTCAGCGCCGTGCCGTCGCCGGTGTCGGCCGGCGGCGGCGCGCCCACGTCGGCGCGCACGTTGGACCGGTCGAACTGCACGTACACGTTGCGGTCGATGCGTTCCTCGCTGCGCGAGCGGCCCACGCGCAGCATCTGGCTGTGGGTGACCAGCTCGTCGTCGTCCACGCGCTCGATGCGGCCGGCCACGCCCCAGCGCCAGCCATCGGCGCCGGGCACGGCGGACAGCTCGGAGCTGATGAAGGGCGCCTTGCGGTCCAGCTGCATCTTGGTGACCGCGCGCCAGCCCAGTCCGGGCAGCCGGTTGTGCGTGTACTCCGCGCTGACGCGCGGGCCGGCGTCGGTGGACAGGCCCACGCCCAGCACCACCTTGTGCAGCGGCGACTCGCGCACGCTCACCTGCACCGGCGCCGCGTTGGGGTCCGAGCTGGGGTCGACGTAGATGAAGGCCGAGTCGAAGTAACCGCTGCCCACCAGCCGCAGCTGGGCGCGCTGGATGCGGTCCTGGTCGTAGATCGTCCCCGGCGGCAGGCGCGCCAGGCGCGGCACCAGCACCGGGTCGTAGCGCTCCATGCCGCCGACCTGCATCTCGCCCAACTTGAAGAGCGGGCCCGAGTCCAGCCGCAGCCCGAGGCTTGCGCGCTGGGTGGCGGCGTCGACGTCGGCCAGGCTGAACCCCACCTTGCCGGCCGGGTAGCGGCGCGCCACCAGCTCGCGCAGCGCCTGCGACTTGGCGTCGTCCCAGGCCTCCTGGGTGAAGCGGCGGCCGGCCGGCAGTCGCCACTGCTCGCGGATGCGGTCGCGCTGCAGGATGGCGTCGGGCGCCTCGGAGCCGGCGATGTCGCCTTCGAAGCGGATGTCCACCTCGGAGATCGTGGTCGGCTCGCCGGCCTCGACCTCCACCACCACCACCGGCACGCCGCCCGCGGCGCCGGGTTCGCGGCGGATGTCCAGCCGGGGCGCGAAGTAGCCCAGCGTGCCGATCAGCTCGCGGGCGTCGCGCTCGGCCAGGCGCAGCAGCCGTGCCAGCTCGGCCTCGTCCAGGTCGGGCACCCAGCGGTAGCGCTGCAGTTCGAGGTGGCGCTCCAGCAGTTCACGCACGTTGTCGGGCGCCCGCACCTCCAGGTTGAAGGCGGGACGTTCAGGCCCTCCTTCGGGCGGGGGCGACGACCGTGGCGGCTCCTGGGCCAGCGCCGTGCCGGCGGCCAGGAGGGTCCAGAGCATGGCGGTCCACCATCTTCGAGCATGCGCGAGCAGGCCGTGCTTCATGTTGTCGTGCAGGCATCCAGCGCCCTGTGAGCGGGCGCGCGCCTGAACTATGAACAGGGCCGGAGCCCGGCCGCGTAGGCTGAGGCCGCAACCGGCCGGGGCCAGCGCGACCGTGGGGCCGGCCGTTCGGGCTGAGCTTGCCGAAAACCGGGCCCGGCGCTCAGACCACCACCGGCTCCGGCTCGAGCCGGATGCCGAAGCGTTCGTAGACGCTGGTCTGGATGGCGCGGGCCAGGGTGACGACCTCGCCGCCGGTGGCGCCGCCGCGGTTGACCAGCACCAGCGCCTGCTTTTCGTAGACGCCGGCGTTGCCCACCGACTTGCCCTTCCAGCCGCAGGCATCGATCAGCCAGCCGGCCGCCAGCTTCACCCGCCCGTCGGGCATGGGGTAGTGAACGATGCCCGGTTCGCGGGCGATGATGTCCGTGCACTGCTCCGGCGTCACCGTCGGGTTCTTGAAGAAGCTGCCGGCGTTGCCGATCACGCGCGGGTCGGGCAGCTTGGCGCCGCGGATGGCGCACACCCAGTCGAAGATCTGCCGCGCCGTGGGTTCGTGCACGCCGCTCTCGGCCTGCTTGCGTTCCAGGTCGGAATACCCCAGGACCGGCTTCCAGGGCTTGGGCAGCCGCAGCCGCACGCGCAGGATCATCGCCCGCCCGGCCAGGCCCATGCCGCGCGCGCTCTCGCCCTCGGGCGCCACGTGCTTGAACACCGAGTCGCGGTAGCCGAAGGCGCACTGGGCCGCGTCCAGCGTGAACACCCGCCCGGTGAGCAGGTCGATGGCGTCCAGCGACTCGAAGCGGTCCTGCAGCTCCACCCCGTAGGCGCCCACGTTCTGCACCGGCGACGCGCCCACGGTGCCGGGGATCAGCGCCAGGTTCTCCAGCCCGGGCAGGCCCTGGTCCAGCGTCCAGCGCACCGAGTCGTGCCAGTTCTCGCCGGCGCCGATCTCCACCACGGTGGCCCGCGGGCCGTCTTCCACCACCCGGCGGCCCGGGATCTCCACCTTCAGCACCAGCGGCCGCACGTCGCCGGTGAGCACGATGTTGCTGCCCCCGCCCAGGACGAACTTGGGCCGGGCCGCCAGCTGGGGGTCGGCCAGCAGCTGCTGCACGTCCGCTTCGCCGCGCACGCGCACCAGTTCCCGCGCCTTGGCGACGATGCCGAAGCTGTTGTGCGGCGCGAGGGAGACGTTGTGCTCCACGATCATGGGAGAATTGTCGCCCAAGCGCGCGAGGCGCCGGGGAAGAGCAATGCCGTCATTCGATACAGTCTGCGAGCCCAACCTGGTCGAGGTGAAGAACGCCGTCGACAACACCGCCAAGGAGATCGGCACGCGGTTCGATTTCAAGGGCACGTCGGCGGCCATCGAGATCAAGGACAAGGAGATCACCCTGTTCGGGGACGCCGAGTTCCAGCTCGGCCAGGTCGAGGACATCCTCACGAACAAGCTGGCCAAGCGCAACGTCGACGTGCGGTTCCTGGACAAGGGCAAGGTCGAAAAGATGGGCGGCGACAAGGTCAAGCAGGTCGTCAAGGTGCGCAGCGGCATCGAGTCCGAGCAGGCCAAGAAGGTCACCAAGCTCATCAAGGAGAGCAAGCTGAAACTGCAGGCCGCGATCCAGGGCGACGCGGTGCGCGTCACCGGCGCCAAGCGCGACGACCTGCAGCAGGCCATGGCCCTGATCCGCAAGGAGATCAGCGACCTGCCCCTGTCCTTCAACAACTTCCGCGACTGAAGGCGGGTCCCCGCATGCGCACGGCGCTCCTGGCCCTGTCCCTGCTCGCCGGCGTCCCGGCCTGGGCGCAATCGGTCGCCCTGCAGGGCATGATGGGCAACCGGGCCCTGCTGATCGTCGACGGCTCCGCGCCCAAGCCGGTGGCGCCGGGTGATTCGCACCGGGGCGTCAAGGTGGTCTCCACCTCCGGCGACCAGGCCGTGCTGGAGTTCGGGGGCCGGCGCCAGACCCTGCGCGTGGGCGAAGCACCCGCCAGCGTGGGCGGCAGCGGCGACGCCCCCAGCGGGCAGAAGATCGTGCTCACCGCCGGCACCGGGGGCCACTTCCTCGCCGAAGGCAGCATCAACAACCGCGCGGCCTACTTCATGGTGGACACCGGCGCCACCAGCATCGGCATCGGCGCGGCCGAGGCCGACCGCCTGGGCCTGGACTACAAGTCCGGCCAGCCGGTGCGCCTGGGCACGGCCAACGGCGTGGTCGGCGGCTGGCGCGTCACGCTCGCGTCGGTGCGCATCCGCGACGTGGAGGTGCGCAACGTGGAGGCGGTGGTGAGCCCGCAGTCGATGTCGTACATCCTGCTGGGCAACAGCTTCCTGACCCGGTTCCAGATGCGGCGCGAGAACGACCAGATGGTGCTCGAGCGGCGCTACTGATGTCCGACCCCGAGCGCGCCACCCTCGAGCCGCCGCCGGTCAGCCCGCCCGTCACCGCGTTCGGCCCGCTAGGCAATCCGGTCTTCCGGATGCTCTGGTTCACCTGGTTCGCGGCCAACACCACGATGTGGATGAACGACGTCGCGGCCGCCTGGCTGATGACGTCGATCGCGCCTACGCCGCTGTGGGTGGCGCTGGTGCAGTCGGCCTCCACCCTGCCGGTCTTCTTCCTCGGCCTGCCCAGCGGTGCGCTGGCCGACATCCTGGACCGCCGCCGCTACTTCATGTTCACCCAGTTCTGGGTGGCCGGCACCGCCCTGGTGCTGTGCGCGATGATCCTGATGGACTGGCTCAGTCCCGGCCTGCTGCTGGCGCTGACTTTCGCCAACGGCGTGGGCCTGGCGATGCGCTGGCCGGTGTTCGCGGCCATCATCCCGGAGGTGGTTTCGCGGCCGCAGCTGCCGCAGGCGCTGGCGCTCAACGGCGTGGCGATGAACGGCTCGCGCATCATCGGCCCGCTGGTGGCCGGCGCCATCATCGCCAGCGCCGGCAGCGCCTGGGTGTTCGTGCTCAACGCCGTGGTGTCGGTGATCGCCGGCGTCATCATCATGCGCTGGCGGCGCGAGCACAAGGAGAGCCCGCTGGGCCGCGAACGCCTGGCCAGCGCCATGCGGGTGGGCGTGCAGTTCGTGCGCCAGTCCAGCCGCATGCGGGGCATCCTGCTGCGCATCTCGGTGTTCTTCCTGCATTCGACCGCGCAGCTGGCCATGCTGCCGCTGGTCGCGCGCGGCCTGCCGGGCGGCTCGGCCGGCACGTTCACCGTGCTGCTGGCCTCCATGGGCGCCGGCGCCATCTTCGCGGCGCTCAACATGCCGCGCATCCGGGCCCGGCTGCCGCTGCAAAAGCTGGTGTTCCTGGGCACCGTGCTGCAGGCGCTGGGCACGCTGGCCGTGGCCTACGCGCCCAGCATCTGGTTCGCGGTGCCGGCCATGCTGGTGTCGGGCATGGCATGGATCACGGTGGCCAACTCGCTAACCGTGGCCGCGCAGATGGCCCTGCCCGACTGGGTGCGGGCGCGCGGCATGTCGATCTACCAGATGTGCCTGATGGGCTCCACCGCCGCCGGCGCGGCGTTCTGGGGCCAGGTCGCGACGTGGAGCAGCCTGCGCGACAGCCTCACGGTGGCCGCGTTCACCGGCGTGATCCTGATGTTCGTGGTGCAACGCCTGATGGCCGACCGCGGCACCGAGGAGGACCTGACGCCCTCGCACGTGATCAAGGTGCCGGACATCCCGGCGCCGGCGCGGTCGGGGCGCATCCAGCTGTGCATCGAGTACCTGATCGACCCGGCGCGGGAGAAGGAATTCCTGGCGGTGATGGAGGAGAGCCGGCGCAGCCGTCTGGCGCAGGGGGCTCTGGGCTGGCAGTTGCTGCACGACCTGTCGGAGCCGGGGCGCTACGTGGAGCAGATCACGGACGAGTCGTGGATCGAGCACCTGCGGCGGTTCGACCGGATCACGGCGGCGGATGCGCAGGTGCGGGATCGGCGGCTGGGGTTCCATCTGGGGGAGGAGCCGCCTAAGGTGACGAGGTACGTGGTGGAGCGGGAGTAGGTTCCTTTGGGTCGCTGCTCAATTGGGCAGTGCGCCCGCGCGGCAGGCGGTGCCTGGCCCGGGCTCATGGTGGGCCGGTCGCTCGCTGCACTCGCAACTCGCAGGGCATTCCGCGGCCCGGCCTGCGCGGCAGAACTCGCTGCGCGCTGCTTCGCACCGCTCCGCTCAGACAGCTGCCGCGAGTCAGTAAGCTCGCCTTCGGCTCGCAACGGCCGGGCCGCGGAAAGCCCGGCTCGTCCCACAAATCGCCCGGGCCAGGCACCGCCTGCCGCGTGGGAGCAGGGTGGGGGTGCGGGCAGGAAACCCTCAGCGCTGCGCTGCTCGCCTCGTCACCGCCATTCGCTTTTCTTCGCCACCGTCATCCCCGCGAAGGCGGGGATCCAGGGCTTCCGGCAGTCCGCTGAAGGCGGACGCACTGGATTCCCGCCTCCGCGGGAATGACGGGGGCCTATCAGGAGCCCTGCCTGGTCAGCCACCGCTGTTTCCAGCGGCAGGGGGTCCCCGGCGGGGGGCGATTTCTGTGCCGAGCGTCGCGCAGTGGTGCGGGCCCTGCGAGCCCGCGGCAAGCGGGCGCAGCTCGTCGATGGCGATTTCTGTGCCGAGCGTCGCGCAGTGGTGCGGGCCCTGCGAGCCCGCGGCAAGCGGGCGCAGCTCGTCGATCAACCACTGACTCGCGGAAACTGTCTGAACGGAGCGCTGCATCGCAGCCCGCAGTGAATTTTTCCGCGAGGGCCCGCACCACTCAAGCGACGCGCGCAGCACTGCGAGCGCCAGCGAAGCAGGCGAAGAGGCACAGCATGAGCCCCCCGCCGGGGACCCCCTGCCGCAGGCAACGAACAGAAATGAGCCCCTGCCCAGAAAAGCCGCAAAAAACTCAGGCCTTCTTCGCCCCCAACCGCGACTCCGTCCCCTTCAGCAGCCTCTTGACGTTCTCCCGATGCCGCCAGGCCAGCAGCCCCGCCATCACGAACAGCGCCATCACCACCGGCGTCTCCGCGTACCACTGGATCCGGTCCCCCAGCAGGAAATACACCGGCGCGAACACCGCAGCCACCAGTGACGCCAGCGACGAATAGCGGAAGAAGAACGCGATGATCAGCCACGTGATGCCGGTCGCGATCCCCAGCAGCCAGTGGATGCCGAACACCGCGCCGATGAACGTGGCCACGCCCTTGCCGCCCTGGAAGCGGAAGAACACGGGATAGAGATGCCCGAGGAAGGCCCCCAGCGCCACCAGGGCCACGGTGCCGTCCTCCAGCCCCCAGCGCTTGCCGTACAGGCGCACCAGCAGCACCGGCACCAGCCCCTTGCAGGCGTCCAGCAGCAGCGTGACGATCGCGGCGGCCTTGCTTCCGGAGCGCAGCACGTTGGTCGCACCGGGGTTCTTGCTGCCGAAGGTGCGCGGGTCCGACAGGCCCATGGCGCGGCTGACGATGACGGCGAAGGCGAGCGAGCCGACCAGGTAGGCGGCGATCGCGGCGAGGGCGGGGTAGAGGGTGTGCATCGGGCGCCGATTCTGCCTCTTCCGCGGATCAGTCGGCCAAGGCGCAGCGCACCGGCTTGGCCCCGAGCAGCCGCACGCAAACCTGCGGATCGATGCCCACCAGGTAGCCGCGGCGCCCGCCGTTGATCGCGATCTTCGGCAGGCCGAGGATGGTCTCCTCGATGTAGACCGGCATCTGCCGGCGCGTGCCGAAGGGCGAGGTGCCGCCCACCAGGTAGCCGCTGTGGCGGTTGGCCACTTCGGGCTTGCAGGGCTCGACCGACTTGGCGCCGATCTGGCGCGCCAGGTTCTTGGTGGAGACCTTGCGGTTGCCGTGCATCAGCACCACCAGCGGCCGCGCCTTCTCGTCCTCCATCACCAGCGTCTTAACCACGGTGAACGGATCGACCCCGAGCACCTGCGCGCTGTGCTCGGCGCCGCCGTGCTCCAGGTACTCGTAGGGATGCTCGGTGAACGGCACCCCGTTCGCGCGGAGCAGGGCCGTGGCCGGGGTTTCGCTGACGTGGTCCTTGCGGCCCATGGGGAACCTCAGTCGCCCTCCACCCACTCCACGTGCGCGCCCAGCCGGCGGATGTTCTCGGCGAAACCGGGATGGGCGCGGCGCACGGGCGCGGCGTTGTGGATCACGCTGCGGCCGGGGATGGCGGCCGCCACCATCAGCAGCGCGATGGCCACGCGGATGATGTAGGGGCTGTCCACCTCCGCCGGCGCCAGCGGCTTGCCGCCGAAGGTGATCACGCGGTGCGGGTCGGCCATCACGGTGTGGGCGCCGAACTTGGACAGCTCGCTGGTCCAGCCCATGGCGCCTTCGTACACCTTGTTCCAGTACATCATGCTGCCCTCGGCCCGCACGCCCAGGGCGACGAAGATGGGCAGCAGGTCGACCGGCAGGTAGGGCCAGGGCGCGGCCTCGACCTTCTGCAGGATGTTGCGGGTGAAGGGCTCGCGCACGCGCAGCCGCCCCTCGGGCAGGCGGGCGCGCGACCAGCCGCCCTCGTGCGTGACCTCCACGCCGAACTTGGCGAAGGTGCGGTCGATCAGCGGGAACTGCTCGGGCGCGGAGTTGCGCACTTCCACGCTGCCGCCCGTGATGGCGCCCAGGGCCAGGAAGGTCACGGCCTCGTGGAAGTCCTCGGTGAAGCGGAACTCGCCGCCCCCCAGGCGCTGCACGCCTTCGACGGTGAGGCGGCTGGTGCCCACGCCCTCGATTCGCGCGCCCAGGAGGCGCATGAAGGCGCAGAACTCCTGCACGTGCGGCTCGCTGGCCGCGTTGTTCAGCGTGCTGGTGCCACCGGCCAGGGCGGCGCAGAGCACGAAGTTCTCGGTCGTGGTGACGCTCGCGTAATCGGTCCAGTGGTCGTTGGCGCGCAGGGCGCCGGAGGCATGCAGCAGCAGCGCTTCGCGGGTGCGCTCCACGCGGGCGCCGAAGCGCTCCATCACCTCCACGTGGGGATCGATCTCGCGCACGCCCAGCGTGCAGCCCTGCACGTCGTTCTCCACCTTGGCGACGCCGAAACGGGACAGCAGCCCGGGCACCAGCATGATGGACGAGCGCATCTCCTGCGGCAGGTGGTGGCGCTGGGGATCGAACTGCGTGTCGGCGTGGTGCACGTCGAGAACGCCATTCGCGAAGTCCACCTCCACCCGGCTGCCGAGCTGGCGGAAGACGTCCAGGATCTTGCGCACGTCGGTGATGTCGGTGATGCCCAGCAGGCGCACCGGCTCGCGCGTGAGCAGCGTGGCGCACAGGATGGGCAGCACCGCGTTCTTGTTGGCGGACGGAACGATCCGGCCGGCGAGCGGCGTGCCGCCATGGACGATGAGGTTGGCCATGAGGCAATCCGGGTCAGACCGCCGGGTCCCGCAGCTCCCAGCGGAGGCGGTCTATCTCGGCCAGCACTTCGGGCGCCAGCGTCGTGCCCCAGGCGTCGATGTCCTCGTCCAGCTGCGCCAGCGAGGTCACGCCGATGATGGTGCTGGCCACCTGCCACTTGGTGTAGCAGAAGGCCAGCGCCAGACGGGCGGGCGTGAGGCCGTGCTCGCGCGCCAGCGCGTTGTAGCGCCGCGCCGCGGCCAGCGCATCGGCGCGGCCCCAGCGGCCCTGCCGCACGGACTCGAACTTCGCCAGGCGCCCTTCGGCCGGCGCCTGGTCGCCCTCCGCGCCGCCCGCGTCGTACTTGCCGGTGAGCAGGCCGAAGCCGAGCGGCGAGTACGCGAGCAGCGACACGCCCAGGCGGTACAGGCTTTCATCGAGGCCGTTCTCGACGGTGCGGTTGAGCAGGCAGTACGGGTTCTGCACTGTCGCCGGCCGCGGCAGGCCGTGCAGCTCGGCCAGCCGCACGAACTCATGCAGGCCGTAGGGCGTCTCGTTGGAAAGGCCGATGTGGCGCACCTTGCCCTGCTGCACCAGCTTCCCCAGCGTCTCGAGCTGCTCGTGGATCGACGTCTTGGTCCGTTCCTTGGCAGGGTCGAAGTACATCGCACCGAAGGCCGGCACGTTGCGCTCGGGCCAGTGGATCTGGTAGAGATCGATCGTGTCGGTCTGCAGGCGCTTGAGCGAGCCCTCGCAGGAGGCCACGATGTCGGCCGCCGTCATGCCCGCGCCTTCGCGCACCCAGGGCATGCCGCGCGAGGGACCGGCCACCTTGGTGGCCACCACCAGCTGGCTGCGCACCGAGGGGCGCTTGCGCAGCCAACGGCCGATGATGGCTTCGGTGGCGCCGTAGGTTTCCTTGCGGGCCGGCACCGAGTACATCTCCGCGGTGTCGAGGAAGTTGATGCCGCGCTCGACCGCGCGATCGAGGATGGCATGGGCCCGGTCTTCGGCGACCTGCTCGCCGAATGTCATGGTGCCGAGGCAGACCGGGGTGACGCGCAAGTCGCTGGCGCCGAGCGCCACGAGGTTCATGGATGACATGGAACAGGCAATGAGGCGGACAAGCGCCGGAAAAGGGAGCTGCGCAGAATAAACCAACTCCCCTCCTGCCCCGCTCCACGACCCCGCCATGCCCGAAGGCCCCTCGCTCGTCATCCTGCGCGACAAGGCCTGTGTATTCGAGGGCCGCCGCATCCTGCGGGTGGAAGGCAACAGCAAGCTCGACCAGGACCGGCTGCGCGGCCGCGTGGTGCGCGCGGTGCGCACCTGGGGCAAACACTTCCTGCTGGAGACCGCCAACGTCTCGCTGCGCATCCACCTGCTGATGTTCGGCAGCTGGTGCATCGACGAGCGCAAGCCCGACAAGCCGCTGCGCCTGGGCCTGGGCTTTGCCGGCGGGCGCGAGCTCAACTTCTACAGCTGCGCGGCGCGGCTGGTGGACGAGCCGCTGGACCTGCTGTACGACTGGAGCGCGGACGTGATGTCCGACGCGTGGGACCCGAAGCTCGCGCGCAGGCGCCTGCTGCTGCACCCCGACACCCTGGTGTGCGACGCGCTGCTGGACCAGTCGGTTTTCTCGGGCGTGGGCAACATCATCAAGAACGAGGTGCTGTTCCGCATCCGCGTGCACCCGCTCTCTCGCATCGGCGCGCTGCCGCCGGCGCGGTTGCGCGAGCTGGTCAAGCAGGCCAGGCAGTACAGCTTCGACTTCCTCGAATGGAAGAAGGCCTACGTGCTGCGCAAGCACTGGCTCGCGCACACCAGGCGCACCTGCCCGCGCTGCGAGATCCCCTTCCACAAGGGGCACCTGGGCACGACGCAGCGCCGCAGCTTCTGGTGCGAGGGCTGCCAGGTCCTCTACGACTGAAGCGCCCGCGCGCGCTCTTCCTCCTGCAGCCGCAGCACGCGGCGCTGCACCTTGCCGGTGGTGGTCATGGGCAGCGCCTCGATGAACTCGATCTCCTTGGGGTACTCGTAGGGCGCGAGCTTGCCGCGCACGTGCTGCTGCAGCTCGGCCACCAGCGCGTCGCCGCCCGCATGCCCCGGCGCCAGCACCACGTAGGCCTTGACCAGCGCGCCGCGCTCGGCATCGGGCTTGGGCACCACGGCGGCATTGGCCACGGCGGGGTGCTTGACCAGGCAGTTCTCGATCTCGCTCGGCCCGATGCGGTAGCCGGCGGCCTTGAACACGTCGTCGGCGCGGCCCTGGTACCAGAGGTAGCCGTCCTCGTCGCGCGTGGCCAGGTCGCCGGTGCGGCACCAGTCGCCGGTGTATTTGCGCCGCGTGGCGCCGTCGTTGCGCCAGTAGCCCAGGAAGAAGATCGGGTCCGGGTCGCCGTGCACGTCGAAGCGGTTCACCGCGACGTCGCCCGGCACGCCCGCCGGGCATTCGTTGCCGTCGTCGTCGATCACCGCCACGCGGTGGCCCGGGTACGGTCGGCCCATGCTGCCGGCCCGCGCGGGCCAGCCCGCGCCCCCCTCGGTGCGGCCGTTCATGCTGCAGTTGCCGACGACGTAGTTGATCTCGGTCTGGCCGAACATCTCGTTGACCACCACGCCGAGCTGGTCGCGGCAGTAGGCGAAGACGGCATCGCCCACCGCCTCGCCCGCGCTCATGATGGCCTGCAGCTTCAATCGGTAGTGGCGGCCGGGCTCGGGGACGGCCTTCATCATGGCCTTGAGCGCGGTGGGGAACAGGAAGCTGTGGGTGACGCCATGTTCCTGCATCAGCGCGAAGGCGACCTCGGGGCCGAAGCGGCCGTTGAAGGCGACGATGGGCCGGCCGAAATAGAGCGAGGGCAGCAGCGCGTCCATCAGGCCGCCGGTCCAGGCCCAGTCGGCGGGCGACCAGAACACGGCGTCCGAGCCCTGCCCTTCCACGGCTCCCGGTCGCACCGACGCCGGGAAGCCGAACCAGTTCTGGCTGCACACGAAGCCCGGCAGGTTGCCGATCAGCGCGCGGTGCGGAATGAGCGCGCCCTTGGGCGGGCCGGTGGTGCCGCTGGTGTAGATCAGCACGGCGCCTTCGTCGGCCTTGGTCCTGGCGGCGGTGAACCTGGGCGAATGGCGGGCCAGTTCGACGCCCCAGTCCAGGTCCGCCTGCAGCGCGGCCGCGCCGACACCGACCAGGGTGCGCAGCGAAGGGCAATCGGCGCGCACCGCCAGCAGGTTGGCGATGGAGCTCTCGTCGCAGATCGCGACCGCGGCCTCGCTGTCCTGCAAGCGGTACTCCAGCGCCTCGGGCCCGAACAGCATGGACAGCGGCATCGCCACCGCGCCCATCTGGAAGATCGCCATGTAGGCGATGGCGGTCTCGAAGCGCTGCGGCATCACCAGCGCCACCCGGTCACCGCGGCGCACGCCCAGCGAGGCCAGCACGTTGGACAGGCGATCGGCCTGCGCCTGCAGCGCGGCGAAGGTGAGCACGGCCCCTTCCCGCTTCGCGCCGTGCTGGCGGATCGCGATGCGGTTGGCGCCATCGGGCGCCTGCGCCCAGCGGGTGCAGCACGCCTGCGCGATATTGAAACGCTCCGGCACCACCCAGCGGAACCCACCGTGCATGCGCGGCCAGTGGTCCCCGGGGTGCGGTCCGTGGACCGCCTTGTCGCTGCCTTGACTGACGGGCATCGGCCTGCCTCCTATGATTCGGCCGCAATGTACCAACCCCGCCGAACGTCGCGCAGCGAGTTTGTCCCGATCCGCCGGTTGCGCTACCACGTTCGCCTGTGGGGCGAGCCGGCGCCTGACAAGGTGCCGCTGGTGCTGGTGCACGGCTGGATGGACGTGGCGGCCTCGTGGCAGTTCGTGGTCGACGCGTTCTCGCGCGAGCACTACGTCATCGCGCCCGACTGGCGCGCCTACGGCCTGACGGAATCGCCCGAGGCCGACAACTACTGGTTCCCCGATTACCTGGCCGACCTCGATTTCCTGCTGGACCACTACGCCGGCGGCCGGCCGGTCCACCTGGTGGGCCACAGCATGGGCGGCAACATCGCCATGCTGTACACCGGCGCGCGCCCCGGGCGCATCGCGCGGCTGGTGAACCTGGAAGGCTTCGGCATGCCGGCCACGCGGCCGTCGCAGGCGCCCGGGCGCTATGCGAAGTGGATGGACGAACTGAAGGCCTTCCACCGCGGCGAGACCGAGCTGAAGTCGTACGACAGCGTCGACGGCGTGGCGCAGCGCCTGATGAAGACCAACCGCCGCCTGTCGCAGGACAAGGCGGACTGGCTGGCGCGCCACTGGGCCCGGCAGGACGGGGACGGCCGCTGGCGCATCCTGGGCGATCCCGCGCACAAGATCACCAACGCCCAGCTGTTCCGCGTCGACGAGGTGCTGGAGCTGTACCGCCGCATCGCCTGCCCGGTGCTGTCGGTCGAGGCCAGCGACGACAGCCTGGGGCAATGGTGGCAGGGCCGCTTCACGCTGGCCGAGTTCCACGAGCGCCTGCGGGCCGTGGCCCAGCTGAGGCAGGCCAGCGTGCCGGATGCGGGCCACATGCTCCACCACGACCAGCCCCAGCTGCTGGCCGATCTCATCGAAGACTTCATCGCCAGCTGAGCCTGCTTGCGGCTGAGCGACTGCGGCTGGGCTGCATCGCGACAAGCCTCGCCCTCTACGGCTGAGCTTCGTGCCCCCGCTGGCTGATGCGCATCCGCCTCAACCAATTGAAAAAGTGCGCAGTTGTCCTACTTGTCCGTCAGACAGTCAAGACAGCCTGGCGTAGGAACGCTCCTACCCGTAGACTGGCGCAAAGTTGAGGTGACTCGGATGAACAGGAAGTTCTGGTCGTTGTGTCTCGCAGCGATTCTCTCGCCCTGTACTGCACTCGCCACGGATGAGACGGAGCAGGGGCTGGCCACGCTGTGGGAAGTGCTGTGGCACCAAAGTGGTACTCCCACCCGCATCGTGCGGTGGGAGAGCGACATCCGCATGCGGATGACGGGCGTGGAACTGCCGCGCCACCGCGAGCACGTCCTCAAGGCCATGCGCGACGTCACGGCCGAGACCGGCGTGCGCCTCATCGACGTCACCGACCAGCCGGGCGAATTCGCCAACCTCACCGTCGAGATCACGCCCGACACGGCGCTGGAGGACAACCAGCCCTGCGTCACCTACCTGGACTTCCGCAGCGAAGCCCGGGTGGAAACGGCCACCATCCAGATGCGCAGCAAGGACACCTGGCGCTGCGCGTACCACGAGGCCATGCACCTCATGGGCGTGCGCGGCCACCCGGCCGGCAAGACCGTGCTGAGCTACTTCCCCTGGAAGGTCGACAGCCTGATGCCGCTGGACAAGGTGATGCTGCGGGCCTGGTACTCGCCGCGCATGAAGGGCGGCATGACGCCTTTCGAGGCGTTGCCGGTCCTGGCCGACGAGCTGATCGCCACCGCGGCCGACAAGCCCGCCGCCACCCAGGCGCGCGAACGCTTCTTCGCCAGCACGGTCGAGCAGATGCAGGCCTACGCGGCCGGCCGCGGCGACATCCCCGCGATCGTCAAGCGCTCGGGCAAGTCCACCGAGGAAGGCATCCGCCACGGCCGCAGCGAGATGAGCTACTTCCTGGGCGTCGCCTATTTCGAAGGCGCCACCGTGCGCCCCGACCAGAAGCAGGCCCTGACCTGGTTCGAGCGGGCCGCCAGCGCCGGCAACCGCCGCGCGCAGTCTTACCTCGCGGGCCCGAGCCGCTGACCCACGGATGAGTTGCGTGCCGTCCGCAGCGACGGCACCGCGCGGCGGCTTTTCCGGCAAACTCGCCGGTTTGCCCGACGGTTGCGTGCGGGCACTCCCGCGTCCGTGCCGCAAGATCCCTCCAGCTTTCGCCGCATCCTCGCCCGCAACGTCGCGCTCCCGCTGATCCTGGCGGGATTCAGCGCGGCCGTCTTCGTCGCCGTCATCGCCTACCTGGTGCAGGCCAATGCCGTGATCGAGCGGACCGACCGCCTGATCACGCGGGCCTTCGCGCTGCAGAAGCTCGACCTGGACATGGAGACGGGCCTGCGCGGCTACCTGCTCAGCGGTGAGGACCGCTTCCTCGAGCCCTTCAACGTCGCGCGCACGCAGCTGGCGGCCGAGCAGGCGACGCTGCGCGAGCTGAGCTCCGACCTGCAGCAGCGCGAGCGGCTGGACCGCATCCTGGCGCTGCAGGGCGAGTGGAACGCCTACGCCCTCCAGCACATCCAGGCCAAGCAGCGCGACCCGGGCTACCAGATCGGCACCCGCGTGGGCGATGGCCTGCGGCTGAAGTCGGCGGTCCGCCAGCAGTTCGACGACTTCATCGGCCATGAACGCCGCGCACGGCTAGAGCGGGTGGAGACCGTCAACCGCAACACGATCTGGCTGGTGGTCGCGTTCGTCGTGCTGAGCGCGCTGGTGGGCGGCACGCTGGCCTGGCGCGGGCGCCAGGAGTTGCTCGCGCTCTCCGACTCCTTCTCCGCCGCGCTCGAAGAGCAGACGCGCCAGGCGGCCACGCTGGAGGCGCAGGCCTGGCTGCGCGAAGGCCAGGCCCGGTTGTCCACGCGCGTCGCGCGCGAGCAGCAGCTGGCCGCCGTGGGCCACGCCGGCCTGGAAGCCCTGGCGCAGTACATCGGCGTGGCGGTCGGTGCCGTCTACACGGCTGACGACGATGGCGGTTTCACCCGCATCGCCACCTGGGGTTGGGCACCGGACGAAACCGCAGGGGACGAACGCCTGCCGGCAGGCCGGTCCCTGGTCGCCGAATGCGCCGCGCAGCGCGCCCCCCTCGCGCTGGAAGGCGCACCTCCCAGCTACCTGCGCGTCAATTCGGCCCTCGGGAGCACCGCGCCGGCGTCGGTGCTGCTCACGCCCATCGAGCACGAGGGCCGCCTGGTCGGCGTCATGGAGCTGGGCCTGCTGCGCGCGCTGCAGCCGCGCGACCGCGAGCTGGCCGCGGGCGTGGGCGCCCTGTTCGGCGCCTCGATCGAGTCGGCGCGCTATCGCCACCGCCTGCACGACGCGCTGGACGAGACGCAGCAGCTCAACGAGGAACTGCAGGTCCAGCAGGAGGAGCTGCGCACGGCCAACGAGGAGCTGGAGGAGCAGTCCCGCGCGCTGAAGGAGTCGCAGGCCCACCTGGAGAACCAGCAGGCCGAGCTGGAGCAGACCAACCTGCAGCTGGCCGAACAGGCCAGCCGCCTCGAGGTGCAGCGCGACGACCTGCGCCGTGCCCAGGGCGAGCTGGAGCAGCAGGCGTCCGAGCTGCAGCGCGCCAGCCGCTACAAGTCGGAGTTCCTGGCCAACATGTCGCACGAGCTGCGCACGCCGCTGAACAGCTCGCTGATCCTGGCCAAGCTGCTGGCCGACAACCCCGAGGGCAACCTCAACGTCGAGCAGGTGCAGTTCGCGCAGGCCATCTACTCGGCCGGCAACGACCTGCTCAACCTGATCAACGACATCCTGGACATCGCCAAGGTCGAGGCCGGCAAGCTGGAGCTGCGGCCCGAGGTGACGCCGGTCGCGTCGGTGGCGCAGGGGCTGCGCGCCATGTTCCAGCCCCTGGCGGCGCGCAAGGGCCTGCAGCTGGAGCTGTCGGTGGCGCCCGACGTGCCCGCGACCCTCTACACCGACCGGCAGCGCCTGGAGCAGATCCTGCGCAACCTGCTGGGCAACGCGCTGAAGTTCACCGAGCAGGGCAGCGTGGCGCTCGAGGTTTCGCGCCGCGGCGCCGACGCCCTGGCCTTCGAGGTGCGCGACAGCGGCGTGGGCATCGAGCCTTCTCAGCAGGAGCTGATCTTCGAAGCCTTCCGCCAGGCCGATGGCACCGTGAGCCGCCGCTTCGGCGGCACCGGCCTGGGGCTGTCGATCTCGCGCGACCTGGCGCGCCTCTTGGGCGGCGGGATCACGCTGGCCAGCACGCCGGGCGAGGGCAGCACCTTCACGTTGGTCGTGCCGCTGGAACATGCCGCCGGCGAACCCGTCGCGCCGCCGCCGCTCGAGCCGGTGCCGGCGCCCACGAAGCGCCCTCCCGCCGCCACGCCCGCGCCGACGCAGCCCTCCCTGGCCTTCAGCTTCGGGGACGACCGCGACACGCCCGCCGAAGGCCGGCGCACCGTGCTGGTGGTCGAGGACGACGAGCGCTTCGCCCGCATCCTGCTGGACCTGGCGCACGAACAGGGCTACCGCTGCCTGGTCGCGCCCCATGCCGACGAGGGCGTGGCGCTCGCCTTCGAGCACGCGCCCGACGCCGTGCTGCTGGACATGCGCCTGCCCGACGACTCCGGCCTCTCGGTGCTGCAGCGCCTGAAGGAGGATCCGCGCACGCGCCACCTGCCGGTGCATGTGCTGTCGGTGGAGGACCGGGTCGAGACCGCGATGCAGCTGGGCGCGATCGGCTACGCGCGCAAGCCGGCCACGCGCGACGAGCTGCAGGAGGTGTTCGCCCGCGTGGGTGCCAAGCTGGAGCAGAAGGTCAAGCGCGTGCTGCTCGTGGAGGACGACCCGCGCCAGCAGGAGAGCATCGCGCGCCTGATCGGCGACACCGACGTGGAGATCGTGCCGGCCCTCACCGGGCAGGCCGCGCTGCACGCGCTGGCCGGCTCGGTGTTCGACGTGATGGTCATCGACCTGAAGCTGCCCGACATGGGCGGGCTGGAGCTGCTGCGCCGCATGGCGTCCGGCGAGAGCCGCTCGTTCCCGCCGGTGATCGTCTACACCGGGCGCAACCTCACGCGCGACGAGGAGGCCGAGCTGCTGCGCTACTCGCGCTCCATCATCATCAAGGGCGCCCGCTCGCCCGAGCGCCTGCTCGACGAGGTCACGCTGTTCCTGCACCAGGTGGAGAACCGGCTGTCGGCCGAGCGCCAGAAGATGCTGCGCACCGCCCGCAGCCGCGACCGCGCCTTCGAGGGGCGGCACATCCTGCTGGTGGACGACGACATGCGCAACATCTTCGCCCTGACCAGCGCGCTCGAACACAAGGGCGCGCAGGTGGAGGCGGCGCGCAACGGCCTGGAGGCGCTGGAGAAGCTGCGGGCCGCGAAGGACGAGGTTGACCTCGTGCTGATGGACATCATGATGCCGGAGATGGACGGCTACACCGCGACCCGGGAGATCCGCAAGGACCCGCGCTGGCAGAAGCTGCCCATCATCGCCATCACCGCCAAGGCGATGAAGGACGACCAGCAGCGCTGCCTGGAAGCCGGCGCCAACGACTACCTGGCCAAGCCGATCGAGCTGGAGCGCCTGTTCTCGCTGATGCGCGTCTGGATGCCCAAGCTGGAGCGGCTCTGATGGGGCATGTGGCGGACATCGAGATCCGCCTGCTGGTCGAGGCCATCTTCCTGCGCTACGGCCAGGATTTCCGCGACTACGCGCCGGCCTCGCTCAAGCGCCGCGTGCTGCAGGCCCAGCAGAAGATGGGCGCCGCCTCCATCAGCGCCCTGCAGGAGAGGGTGCTGCACGACCCGGCGCAGTTCGCTGTGCTGCTGCAGCAGCTGACGGTGCCGGTCAGCGAGATGTTCCGCGACCCGGAGTACTTCCTGGCGCTGCGCCGGCACGTGGTCCCGGTGCTGCGCACCTACCCCTCGGTGAAGGTCTGGGTGGCCGGCTGCAGCACCGGCGAGGAGGCGTACTCGATGGCCATCCTGCTGCTGGAAGAAGGCCTGCTGGAGCGCACCATCTGCTACGCCACCGACATCAACCATGCATCGCTGGACCGCGCCCGCCAGGGGATCTACGCGCTGGACCGCATGCAGTCGTTCACCCGCAACTACCAGCGCGCCGGCGGCACCGGCAGCTTCAGCGACTACTACACCGCGGCCTATGGCGGCGCGCTGTTCGACAAGCGCCTGCGCGGCGCCATCACCTTCGCCGACCACAGCCTGGCCACCGACGCGGTGTTCGCCGAGACCCAGCTGGTCTCCTGCCGCAACGTGCTGATCTACTTCAACAAGCAGCTGCAGGACCGCGCCCTCGGCCTGTTCCACGAATCGCTGTCCCACCGCGGCTTCCTGGGGCTGGGCACCAAGGAGACGCTGGAGTTCTCCGCCCATGCGCGGCACTTCGAGGTGGTGAGCCGCGCCGAGCGCCTGTACCGGCGGGTGGCGGCATGACGGCCTTGCGGTCCCGGCTGCACGCGCCGGTCGAGGCCGTCGTCGTCGGCGCCTCGGCTGGCGGCATCGATGCCCTGCTCCAGCTCTTCGAGGGGCTGGGCCCGCCCCGCTCGGCCGCAGTGGTGACGGTGCTGCACCTGCCGGACGACCACGACAGCCGGCTGGCCGAGGTGCTGGCGGTGCGCCTGGGCCCGCACGTGACGGAAGCGCTGCCGGGCGCGCCGGTGGCGTTGGGCCACCACTACATCGCGCCCCCGGGCTACCATCTGCTGGTCGAGCAGGACCGCACCTTCGCGCTCAGTTGCGACCCGCCGGTGCTCTTCTCGCGGCCCTCGATCGACGTGCTGATGGAATCCTGCGCCGACGCGTGGGGGCCTTCGCTGGCCGGCCTGGTGCTGACGGGTGCCAGCGAGGACGGCGCCCGCGGGCTGGCGGCGATCAAGGCGGCGGGCGGACTGGCCCTGGTGCAGGACCCCGCCGGGGCCGCCTTCGCCACCATGCCGCGGGCGGCCATCGCTGCCGCCGCGCCCGACGCCGTGCTCCCGCTTTCCGGACTGCGTGACCTGCTCTCCAACCTGCTGAACCGATGAGTGACCCCGGCCTTCCCGACGTGAACCTGCTGCTGGTGGACGACCTGCGCGAGAACCTGGTCGCGCTGGAGGCGCTCGTCCGCGGTCCGGGGCGTCGCGTGTTCACGGCGCAGGACGGCGACGAGGCGCTGTCCCTGATGCTCGAGCATCCGTTCGCGCTGGCCATCGTCGACGTGCAGATGCCGTCGATGGACGGCTTCGAGCTGGCCGAACTCATGCGCGGCCCCGAGCGCACCCGCCACATCCCCATCGTGTTCGTGACCGCGGCCGGGCGCGAGCTGAACTACGCCTTCCGCGGCTACGAGTCGGGGGCAGTGGACGTCCTCTACAAGCCGCTGGACCCGCAGGCGGTGCGCAGCAAGGTCGAGGTGTTCGTCAACCTGTTCCGCCAGCGCCAGGAGCTGCTGGGCCTGAAGACGCAGCTGGAGCATGCGGTGCGCGTGCGCGACGACTTCATGTCCATGGTCTCGCACGAGCTGCGCAACCCGCTCAACACGCTGTACCTGCAGGCGCAGCTGCGCCAGCGCATCGCGGCCAAGGGCCAGGTGCCGGAGCTGCCCGCCTTCCGCCAGATGGTCGCGCGCGAGGAGCACCAGATCCGCAGCATGATCCGGCTGCTGGACGACATGATCGACGTCTCGCGCGCGCGCACCGGCCGCCTGGCGGTGGCGCTGCGGCCGATCGACCTGGCCGGCGTGTCGCGCCGCGCCGTCGAATCGATGCAGGAGCAGGCGCGCGCCGCCGGCACCCCGCTCACCGTCGAAGGGCCGGCCCGGCTGCCGGTCAACGGCGACGAGTTCCGGCTCGAGCAGGTGCTGCTCAACCTGATGACCAACGCGCTGCGCTACGGGCGCGGCCAGCCGGTGTGCGTGCGCCTCGAGGCCGCGGGCGGCGAGGCCTGCGTCACGGTGCAGGACCAGGGGCCGGGCATCGCCCCGGACGACCAGGAACGCATCTTCCAGCAGTTCGAACGCGGGCCGACGGGGGAGAACATCCCCGGCCTGGGCCTGGGCCTTTTCATCAGCCGCGAGATCATGCAGGCGCACGGCGGCCGGCTGGAACTTCGGAGCGCGCCTGGCGAAGGCGCGGCTTTCACCCTGCGGCTGCCGTTGGCGCCCTCGCCCGCGTGAGAAAATCGTCCGCTTTGGCAAGGATTCCCCACACCATGGACGCAGAACGCATCAACCTCATCGGCACCACCCTCTCGGACCTGCAGGGCAGGACGGCCGATCTCCGGAGGTATCTTTGACTTCGATGCCAAATCGGAGCGCCTGAGGACCGTCACCGCCGCGCTGGAAGACCCCGCGGTCTGGAACGATCCCAAGAAGGCCCAGGAGCTGGGCAAGGAAAAGAAGCAGCTGGACAGCGTGGTCCTGGTGATCCAGGAGCTGGAGCGCGAGCTGTCCGACAACCTCGAGCTCTATGAGATGAGCAAGGAGGACGGCGACCAGGCCGGCCTGGCCACCATCGAGGACGAGACGGCCAAGCTCACGGCGATCGTCCAGGACCTGGAGTTCCGGCGCATGTTCGACCGGCCGGCCGACCCGATGAACGCCTTCCTGGACATCCAGGCCGGTGCCGGCGGCACGGAAGCCTGCGACTGGGCCAGCATGCTGCTGCGCCAGTACCTGAAGTACGCCGAGCGCAAGGGCTTCAAGGCCAACGTCGAGGACGAGACGGCCGGCGACGTGGCGGGTATCAAGAGCGCCACCATCAAGGTCGAGGGCGACTACGCCTACGGCCTGCTGCGCACCGAAACCGGCGTGCACCGGCTGGTCCGCAAGTCGCCTTTCGACTCCGCGGGCGGCCGCCACACCAGCTTCGCCAGCGTGTTCGTCTACCCCGAGATCGACGACTCGGTGGAGATCAACATCAACCCGGCCGACGTGCGGGTGGACACCTTCCGCGCTTCGGGCGCCGGCGGGCAGCACATCAACAAGACCGATTCGGCGGTGCGGCTGACGCACGTGCCCACCAACATCGTGGTGCAGTGCCAGGACAGCCGCAGCCAGCACAGCAACCGCGACGTCGCCTGGCAGCGCCTGCGCTCGCGCCTGTACGACCACGAGATGCGCAAGCGCATGGAAGAACAGCAGAAGCTCGAGGACACCAAGACCGACGTGGGCTGGGGCCACCAGATCCGCAGCTACGTGCTGGACCAGAGCCGCATCAAGGACCTGCGCACCAACGTCGAAATCTCCAACACCCAGAAAGTGCTGGACGGCGACCTCGACCCGTTCATCGAAGCCTCGCTCAAGCAGGGCGTCTAAGGAATCCACATGATGCGCGAAGGACAGAACGCGGTGATCTACCGCGCCGATTACCAGGCACCGCCCTTCTGGATCGACACCGTCGAGCTGTGCTTCGACCTCGACCCGGCCAAGACGCGCGTGCTCAACCGCATGAAGCTGCGGCGCAACCCGGACGTGCCGCACCAGCCGCTCAAGCTCGATGGCGACGAGCTGAACCTGGCGCGCGTGCTGGTCAACGGCCAAGGCACCTCGTTCCGCATGGAAGGCCCGCGCCTGGTGCTGGAGAACCTGCCCGAGGGGAACGAGCCTTTCGAGCTGGAGATCTTCACCACCTGCGCGCCCGCCAAGAACACCAAGCTCATGGGCCTGTACGTGAGCAACGACTCGTTCTTCACGCAGTGCGAGGCGGAGGGCTTCCGGCGCATCACCTACTTCCTGGACCGGCCCGACGTGATGGCCAGCTACACGGTCACCCTGCGCGCCGACAAGCGCAAGTACCCCGTGCTGCTGTCCAACGGCAACCTGGTCGACCAGGGCGACCTGGACGACGGCCGCCACTTCGCCCGCTGGGTCGATCCCTTCCGCAAGCCCTGCTACCTGTTCGCGCTGGTGGCCGGCCAGCTGGTGGCCCGCGAGCAGAAGATCGCGGCGCGCAACGGCCGCGAGCACCTGCTGCAGGTCTACGTGCGGCCCGGCGACCTGGACAAGACCGAGCACGCGATGAACTCGCTGATGGCCTCGGTGGCCTGGGACGAGGCCCGCTTCGGCCTGTCGCTCGACCTGGAGCGCTTCATGGTGGTCGCCACCAGCGACTTCAACATGGGCGCGATGGAGAACAAGGGCCTGAACATCTTCAACACGAAGTACGTCCTGGCCAACCAGGCGACGGCCACGGACACCGACTTCTCCAACATCGAGTCGGTGGTCGGACACGAGTACTTCCACAACTGGACCGGCAACCGCATCACCTGCCGCGACTGGTTCCAGCTGTCGCTCAAGGAGGGCCTGACGGTCTTTCGCGACCAGGAGTTCAGCCAGGACCTGGCCGGCGAGGCCTCGGCCCGCGCGGTCAAGCGCATCGAGGACGTGCGCGTGCTGCGCACCGCGCAGTTCCCCGAGGACGCCGGCCCGATGGCGCACCCGGTGCGGCCCGACCAGTACCTGGAGATCAACAACTTCTACACGGTCACCATCTACGAGAAGGGCGCGGAGGTGGTGCGCATGATGCAGACGCTGGTGGGCCGCGAAGGCTTCGAGCGCGGCATGACGCTGTACTTCCAGCGGCACGACGGCCAGGCCGTCACCTGCGACGAGTTCGCCCAGGCCATCGCCGACGCCAACCCGCAGTCGCGCCTGTACGAGCTGCTGCCGCAGTTCAAGCGCTGGTACAGCCAGGCCGGCACGCCGCGCGTGAAGGCCGCGGCGCACTGGGACGCCGCCACCGGCCGCTGTGAGCTGGCGCTGTCGCAGTCCTGCCCGGCCACGCCCGGCCAGCCGGCCAAGGAACCTTTCGTGATCCCGATCGCCTGGGGGCTGGTCGGCGCCGACGGCCGCGAGGTGGCCCGCGGCATGCACGTGCTCACGCAGGCCAGCGAGACGCTGGCCCTGCCCGAGGCGCCCGCCGGCGCGGTGCCGTCGCTGCTGCGCGGGTTCTCCGCCCCGGTGGTCCTGGAGTTCGACTACACCGACGAGCAGCTGCTCACGCTGCTGGAGCACGACACCGATCCGTTCAACCGCTGGGAGGCGGGGCAGCGGCTGGCGGTCAACCGCGCGCTGGCGGCCATCCGCGGCAACGGCGAGATCGTGCTGGACACCCCCTTCCTGGAAGCGATGCGCAGCCTCCTGCGCCAGCCGGCGCTGGACTCGGCCTTCAAGGAGCTGGTGCTCACCCTGCCCGCCGAGACCTACATCGCCGAGCAGCTGGACGTGGTGGACCCGCAGCGCGTGCATGCGGTGCGAGAGTCCATGCGCGAGCAGGTGGCCACCGCGCTGCAGGACGACTGGGCCTGGGCCTACGAGCAGAACCGGGACAACGGCGCCTACCGGCCCGACCCGGTGTCCTCCGGCCGGCGCGCGCTGGCGGGGCTGGCGCTCACGCACCTGTGCATCGCGGCGCGTTCGTCCGGCGATGGCGTGTGGCCCGGCAAGGCCTACCAGCGCTTCAAGGACGCCTCCAACATGACCGACCGCTTCAATGCGCTGTCGGCCCTGGTGGTGAGCGGCCAGGACCTGGCCCGGCCGGCGCTGGAGAAGTTCCACGCCATGTTCAAGGACGAGCCGCTGGTGCTGGACAAGTGGTTCGCGCTGCAGGGCGGCGCGCCCGACCGCGGCGGCAACATCCTGCCGGCGGTGCGACAGCTGATGCAGCACCCGGACTTCAACATCCGCAACCCGAACCGCGCGCGCAGCCTGATCTTCAGCTACTGCAGCGCCAACCCGGGCGCCTTCCACCGCGCCGACGCCGCCGGCTACGTGTACTGGAGCGACCGCGTGATGGAGCTGGACGCCATCAACCCGCAGGTGGCCGCTCGCCTGGCGCGGGCGCTGGACCGCTGGCGCAAGCTGGCCGAGCCGATGCGCGGCGCCGCCCGCGAAGCCATCGCCCGCGTGGCCGCCAAGCCCGATCTCTCCAACGACGTGCGCGAGGTGGTCACCCGCGCCCTGGCCGAATGAGGAACCGAACCGCATGAGCAAGATCTCCCTCACCCGCTACCTCGTCGAGCAGCAGCGCGTCGACGGCCACATCCCCTCGCAGCTGCGACTGCTCATCGAAGTGGTGGCGCGCGCCTGCAAGCGCATCAGCCACGCGGTGAACAAGGGCGCGCTCGGCGACGTGCTGGGCACGGCCGGCAGCGAGAACGTTCAGGGCGAAGTCCAGAAGAAGCTGGACATCATCGCCAACGAGGTGCTGATCGAGGCCAACGAATGGGGCGGCCACCTCGCGGCCATGGCCAGCGAGGAGATGGACGGCATCTACCTGGTGCCCAACCGCTACCCGCAGGGCGAGTACCTGCTGCTGTTCGATCCGCTGGACGGCTCGTCCAACATCGACGTCAACGTCAGCATAGGCACCATCTTCAGCGTGCTCAAGAAGCCCGAAGACCACGCCGGCGTGAGCGAGCAGGACTTCCTGCAGTGCGGCAACAGGCAGGTGGCCGCCGGCTACTGCGTCTACGGCCCGCAGACCACGCTGGTGCTCACCGTGGGCGACGGCGTGGCCATGTTCACGCTCGATCGCGAGCAAGGCTCCTTCTTCCTCACGCAGGAGAACGTGCGCATCCCGGAGGACACCAGGGAATTCGCGATCAACATGAGCAACGTGCGCCACTGGGACGCCCCGGTCAAGCGCTACATCGATGAATGCCTGGCCGGCAAGGAAGGCCCGCGCGGCAAGGACTTCAACATGCGCTGGGTCGCCTCCATGGTGGCCGACGTGCACCGCATCCTCACCCGCGGCGGCATCTTCATGTACCCCTGGGACAAGCGCGAGCCGGACAAGCCCGGCAAGCTGCGCCTGATGTACGAGGCCAACCCGATGGGCTGGCTGATCGAGCAGGCCGGCGGCGCGGCCACCGACGCCCGCCAGCGCATCCTGGACATCCAGCCGCAGAAGCTGCATGAGCGCGTGAGCGTGGTGCTGGGGTCGAAGAACGAAGTGGAGCGGGTGACGAGGTACCACACCGAGGCATCGAAGTAAGGATGCCCGCCCTCCCCTGCGCCGCGTTGCGGCGCACGCCGAGTTGAACCCGGACGCCGCCCAGCTGTGGCGGGCGCCGCGCTGGGCGCTGGCGGTGCTGCTGGCCGTGCTGGGCATGCTCGGCCCGTTCTCCATCGACACCTACATCCCGGCCTTCGCCGGCATCGCCAGGGCGATCGGCGCCACGCCGGTGCAGATGCAGCAGACGCTGTCGGCCTACCTGTTCGGGTTCGCCTTCATGAACCTGTTCCACGGCGCGCTGGCCGACAGCTTCGGGCGCCGGCCGGTGGTGCTGTGGGGGATCGCGGTATTTACCATCGCCTCGGCCGGCTGCGCGCTGTCGCAGACCATAGCGCAGCTGGTGTTCTTCCGCGGGCTGCAGGGGCTGTCGACCGGCGCGGGCATCGTGGTGTCGCGCGCGGTGATCCGCGACATGTTCCCGCCCGCGCAGGCGCAGAAGGTGATGAGCCAGGTCACCATCTACTTCGGCGTCGCGCCGGCGGTGGCGCCCATCATCGGCGGCTGGCTGTTCGTCCATGCCGACTGGCATGCGATCTTCTGGTTCCTCACGGCCGTCGGCGTGGTGCTCTGGGTGGCGAACTTCCGCCTGTTGCCCGAGACGCTGCACGAGACGCACCGGCAGCCGTTCAACGTGCGCAACCTGCTGCGCGGCTACTGGCAGATGGGATCGAGCGCGCGCTTCCTGCTGCTGGCGCTGGCCAGCGGCGTGCCGTTCAACGGCATGTTCCTCTACGTGCTGGCGGCGCCGGAGTTCCTGGGCACGCACCTGAAGCTGGCGCCGACCGAGTTCTTCTGGTTCTTCGTGCTGACCATCGCCGGCATCATGGGCGGCGCCTGGGCCAGCGGGCGGCTGGCCGGGCGCATCGCGCCGAAGAACCAGATCAAGTACGGGTTCATCGTGATGCTGCTGGTGTCGCTGGCCAACGTGGCGGCCAACTTCGTGTTCGAGCCGCACGCGGGCTGGGCGCTGCTGCCGATCGCGGTGTTCGGCTTCGGCTGGTCGCTGATGGTGCCGGTGGTGACGCTGCTGGTGCTGGACATCAACCCGGAGCGGCGGGGGCTGTCGTCCTCGCTTCAGGCGGTGATCGGCTCCACCGCCAACGGCATCGTGGCGGGCGTGATCGCGCCGCTGGTGATGCACTCGACGCGCCTGCTGGCGGTGGCTTCGCTGCTGATGATGTGCGTGGGCCTGTTCGCCTGGCTGTTCGTGCACAAGCGCTGGCCGGAGATCGGACGGCACGCGGCGGCGCACCACTGAACCGCCACTGAGCCGTCATTCCCGCGCAGGCGGGAATCCAGTGCTCCCTTGAACGAAAAAAAAGCGGCCTCGCGGCCGCTTTCCTGTTCCCCTTCGCGGAGACGATCACCCGCGGATCACTCCGCCGGCCTGTACGCCCGCTTCTTCGCGTCGCGCGGCACGAACACCTTGCCGCCATTGCCCGGGCGGGCCGGCTTGGCGAAGCCCTGCGCCGGCTTCTCCCACGGCGTGGCCTCGCGGCGGCGATCGCCACCCCCGAAGTCGCCGAAGCCGGCCTTGCGGCCGTAGTCACCGCCGCCGTTGCTGCGGCCCTGGCCAGGACGCGCGCCACGCGGCGCCGGACCGCCACGGCCCTTGCCGCCGAAGCCCGGCTGGGGAGCACGCGGGGCACGCTGCTGCGGCTCCAGGCCCGGAATCACGTCGGCCGTGAACGGCTGCTTGGTGAACGCCTCGATGTCGAAGATGCGGAAGCGGTCGCGGTACTCGGCGAACGTCACCGCCAGGCCGTCGCGGCCCGCGCGGCCGGTGCGGCCGATGCGGTGGGTGTAGTCCTCGCTCTTCATCGGCAGGCCGAAGTTGAAGACGTGGGTGATGGTGGGCACGTCGATGCCGCGCGCGGCCACGTCGGTGGCCACCAGGATCTGCACCTGGCCGTTGCGCAGCGCCATCAGGCGGCGGTTGCGCAGGCCCTGGCTCAGGGCGCCGTGCAGCGCCACGGCCGAGAAGCCTTCCTGCTGCAGGTCGTTGGCCAGCCCGTCGCACTCGATCTGGGTCGAGGCGAACACGATGGCCTGGTCGATGCCCTGGTCGCGCAGCCAGTGGTCCAGCATGGCCCGCTTGTGCTGGGCGTTGTCGGCCCAGAACAGCACCTGCTTGATGTTGGCGTGGCGCTCCTGCGGCGAATCGATCTGGACCTTCTGCGGCTGGCGCATCACGCGCGCGGCCAGCTGCTGGATGCGCGGCGCGAAGGTGGCGCTGAACATCATGGTCTGCTGGCGCTGCGCCGTCAGCTGCTGGATCTCGGCCAGGTCGTCGGCAAAGCCCAGGTCCAGCATGCGGTCGGCCTCGTCCACCACCAGGAAGCGGACCTGGTCCAGCTTGATCTGGTGCGAACGCTGCAGGTCCAGCAGTCGGCCGGGCGTGGCCACCACCAGGTTGGCGTTCTGCAGGCGGGCGATCTGCATCTGGTAAGGCATGCCGCCCACCACGTTGGCCACGCGCAGGCCGCGGCAATGCTTGACCAGGTCGATGGCGTCGTGCGCCACCTGCTGGGCCAGCTCGCGCGTGGGGCACAGGATCAGGGCGCCGGGCGCGGCCGCCTTGAAGTGGCGCGGGTCGGTCGGGTTGCGGCGCTTGCGCTTGGGCGGCGCCTCGCCGCGGGCGGCGGCTTCGTCGGCCAGCTTCTGGTGCTCCACGCGCTCCTGCTCGTCGGCCTGGCGCTGCAGGTCCAGCAGCGTGTGCAGCACGGGCAGCAGGAAGGCCGCGGTCTTGCCGCTGCCGGTCTGGCTGGACACCATCAGGTCGATGAAGGCGGCCTGGTCCGAGGGCAGCGCGCGGGGGATCACCTCTTCCTGGACCGCGGTGGGCTGCGTGAAGCCCAGGTCCTCGACGGCCTGGATCAGCTCGGGCGCCAGGCCCAGGCGGACGAAGCCGTTCGGCGGCGTCGCCACGATGGAGATGTCGTCGGAAGAAGAAATGATTTCGGCAGGCGCGAAGTCGCCCTGCACGTCGAACGTGTCGGTCATGAAGCTCTCATGCGGCGGGGCCTGGAAGCCCAGCCGTCGTCAATGGTCAAAGGGACATGCAACCATCAACGACGTACCGCGCGTGGCGCGGGTGGCCCATTCCGGGGGCCTGTGCATGAAGGTCGAATGCGAGGGGTTTGCGATGCGTGCTGCACCGCGAGAACCCGTATTGTCCCACAGGCGCGATTCGCGGGCTGGGGGCGCCCCTCTATTCCCCCATGCGCAGGAAGTGCTCACGGTAGTGCGCGAGTTCGTCGATGGACTCGTGCACGTCGGCCAGCGCGGTGTGGGCCTGCTGCTTCTTGAAGCTGGTGTACACCTCGGGCCGCCAGCGCCGGGCCAGTTCCTTGAGGGTGCTCACGTCCAGGTTGCGGTAGTGGAAGAAGCCTTCCAGGCGCGGCATGTACTTCACCAGGAAGCGGCGGTCCTGCCCGATGGTGTTGCCGCACATCGGCGAGCCGCCCTTGGGAACGTGGCGGGCCAGGAACTCCAGCAGCGCTTCCTCGGCCTGCGCCTCGGTGACGGTGGAGGCCTTGACGCGGTCGATCAGGCCGCTGCGGCCGTGCGTGCCCTTGTTCCAGGCGTCCATGCGGTCGAGCTGCTCGTCGCTCTGGTGGATGGCGAAAACCGGGCCTTCGATGCGCGGCTCGAGGGTCGGGCCGGTGACCACCACGGCGATCTCGATGATGCGGTCGACTTCCGGGTCCAGTCCGGTCATTTCGCAGTCGAGCCACACGAGGTTCTGGTCGTTCTTCTCGAGCGTCGCGGCGCCTGCGCCGGAAGGGATTTCTGCCATCCGGGCATTGTCGCCGAAGGCCTGCGGCGCCCCGGGAGGGCCTAAACTCGTCGTGATGAGCGCTTCGTACCTGTGGACCCTGGCTTTCGCGGCAGCCCTGCTCGCCGGGCTGGGGGTCAAGTTCTGGCTGGCCTCGCGCCAGATCCGCCACGTGGCGCGGCACCGCGACCGGGTGCCGGCCGATTTCGCGGCCACGGTGCCGCTTGCGGCGCACCAGAAGGCCGCGGACTACACCGTCACCAAGGCCCGCATCGGCCTGCTCGAGATCGCCTTCGGCGCCGCCGTGCTGCTGGGCTGGACGCTGCTGGGCGGCCTGAACTGGCTCAACCAGGTCCTGCTGGACGCCCTGGGCGTGGGCATGGCTCAGCAGCTCGCCCTGCTGGTGAGCTTCGCCGTGATCGGCGGCCTGCTCGAGCTGCCCTTCAGCCTCTACAGCACCTTCGTGGTGGAACAGCGCTTCGGCTTCAACAAGACGACCTGGGGCCTGTGGCTGGCCGACGCGGCCAAGGGACTGGTGCTGGGCGCCGTGATCGGCCTGCCGATCGCCTGGCTCATCCTGTGGCTGATGGGCGCGGCCGGCTCCTGGTGGTGGTTGTGGGCCTGGGCCGTGTGGATGGGCTTCAACCTGCTGCTGCTGGTGCTCTACCCCACCGTCATCGCGCCGCTGTTCAACAAGTTCCGGCCGCTGGAGGACGAGTCGCTCAAGGCGCGCGTCACGGCGCTGATGCAGCGCTGCGGCTTCGCGGCCAAGGGCCTGTTCGTGATGGACGGCAGCCGCCGCAGCGCGCATGCCAACGCGTACTTCACCGGCTTCGGCGCCGCCAAGCGCGTGGTGTTCTTCGACACGCTGCTGTCCCGCCTGTCGCCGGCGGAGGTCGATGCGGTGCTGGCCCACGAGCTGGGCCACTTCCGCCACAAGCACATCCTCAAGCGCATCGCCGGGCTGTTCGCCTTCAGCCTGGCCGGCTTCGCGCTGCTGGGCTTCCTGTCGCGCCAGCCCTGGTTCTACACGGGGCTGGGCGTCACGCCCAACCTGATGGGCCCCAACGACGCCCTGGCCCTGCTGCTGTTCCTGCTGTCAGCGCCGGTGTTCTCGTTCTTCGTCTCGCCGCTGATGGCGCAGCTGTCGCGCAAGCACGAGTTCCAGGCCGATGCCTTCGCCGTGGCCCAGACCGGCCGCGAGGACCTGCGCACCGCCCTGCTCAAGCTCTACGAGGACAACGCCTCGACGCTCACGCCGGACCCGCTGTTCGTCAAGTTCTACTACTCGCACCCGCCCGCGTCGGAGCGGCTGGCGAGGATGGCCGCGATCGGAGGTGCATGATGAAATCGATGCTCAAGGTCAGGGACTGGTCGGGCCAGGCGCGCCGCGCCCTGTCGCCCACCGAGGTGGTCACGCGGCTGGGCACGCTGGACGACTGGAAGCTCACCGGCGACGGGCCCGACGTCGCCATCGAGCGCACCTGCACCTTCGCCAACTACCACGAGACCATGGCCTTCGTGAACGCGGTCGCCTTCATCGCCCACACGCAGGACCACCACCCCGACCTGTCGGTCCACTACAACCGCTGCGTGGTGCGCTTCAGCACGCACGACGTGCAGGGCCTGTCCTCCACCGACTTCGATTGCGCCGCCCGGGTGGACGCGCTGCTGGCCGAATGATGGACCTGCGCCTTGGCTGATCGGGCGCAGCTGTCGCCGGGGCTGGTGGTGGCGAGCTTCGGCCGCCACGTGCTGGTGGAGACGCCCGAAGGCGCGCGTCGCATCTGCCATCCGCGCGGCAAGAAGGCCCAGGCCGTGGTCGGCGACCGCGTGCAGTGGCAGCAGACCCACGACGAAGGCACGATCGAGAAGGTCGAGACGCGCCGCAACCTGTTCTACCGGCAGGACGAGATCCGCACCAAGTCGTTCGCCGCCAACCTGGACCAGGTGCTGGTGCTGATCGCCGCCGAGCCGGAGTTCTCCGAGCACCAGCTGGCCCGCGCCCTGATCGCCGCGGAAGCCGAACGCATCACGCCCGTCATCGCCCTGAACAAGAGCGACCTGGTGGAGCCGTTCGAGCGCGCCTGGGGTCGCCTGCTGCCCTACCAGCAGATGGGCTACGGCGTGCTGCCGCTGTCCCTGCGCGTGTCCAGGGAAGTCGACCGCGAGCACCTGGTCGCCCACCTGCGCGGCAAGACGACCCTGGTGCTGGGCCCGTCCGGCGCCGGCAAGAGCACGCTGATCAACCTGCTGGTGCCCGGTGCGACGGTGCTGACCGGTGAGATCTCGCGCGCGCTCAATTCGGGGAAGCACACCACGACCAGCACGACCTGGTACTGGGTGGACGAGGGGCGCAGCACCGCGCTGATCGATTCCCCGGGTTTCCAGGAATTCGGCCTGCACCACCTGGAGCCGGGGCACCTGGCGGGCCTGATGCGGGACCTGAAGCCGCACCTGGGCAAGTGCCGCTTCTACAACTGCACGCACCGCCACGAACCGGGCTGCGCGGTGATCTCCGCCGTGGCGCATGCCGATGGCGAGCACCCGATCACGGCCAACCGCTACCGGATCTACTGCGACCTGTTCGAGGAATTGAGCCAGCCGCCGCGGTACTGAGGAGCGCGTGCTCCCCGCTGCTTCAGCCGATCAGGTTGGCCAGCGTCAGCAGCGCCAGCAGCACCATGTACAGCACCACGGAGCGCCACACCAGGCCGACGATGCTGCGCAGGTGACCCGGTTCCGCCTCGCGGCCCGGCGTGCTCTCGCTGGCCTCTTGCGGCATGGCGACCGAGGCCGCGCTGAACGCCTGGCTGTTGTTCGGCGCGAAGGCCGAACGCAGGGCCTCGCCGCCCAGGCGCACGTTCACCGCGCCGGAAGTGGCGGCCAGCACCACGCCGTCGTTGTCGTTGGGGAAACGCTGCGAATGGTGGCGCCAGCAGTCGATGGCTTCCTCGAAGCTGCCGACGACGGCGAAGGCCAGCGCCGTGATGCGCGCCGGCAGCCAGTCGACCACCGCCCAGGCCCGCACCGACACCGACTGCAGCGCCTCGCTGACCGTCTGCGGGTTCAGGCGGCTGCGGTGGCGCCAGTAGCGGGTGACGTACTCGGCCATCCGGTACAGCACCGCGCCGGCCGGGCCGAAGCCGAAGGCGGCCAGCACCGCGAACCAGGCCAGCACGCCGAACACGTGGCGGTGCGCGGCCAGCACCGAATACTCGATCACGTGCCGCACGATCTCGCGCCGCGGCAGCTCGGAGGCATCGACCTGCTGCCACTCGGCCAGCAGCTCCCGGGCGCGGTCCTCGTCGCCGGCATCCAGCGCGTCGCGGATGGCGGTGAAGTGGTGGCTGAACTGGCGAAAGCCCAGGGTGACGTACAGGACTGCGACGCTCCAGGCGATGGCCGCCGGCCAGCCCACCCAGATCAGCAGCGCCCAGTGGATCGCCAGCGCCGCGAGGGCGGGCCCGAGCACCGCCACGCCCCATGCGATCCAGCCGTGGTGAGGGCGGCCCGCGTCGAAGTTGCGGCTGGCCCAGCGCGCCCAGGTCCTCAGGGCGTTGTGGATCGGGTTGTGGCGCGCCAGCGGCCGCACCTGCTCCAGGAGCAGGGCGAACAGGATGGCGAAAAAGGACATGGGGAGATGATACGAGGCAGCGCCATGGCCCACGCCGTCATCCCGGCGAAGGCGGGGATCCGGCGCAGCGTGCCGGCAACATCGAGGGATGCCCTGGATTCCCGCCGACGCGGGAATGACGGCGGGGCTATGCCGACAGGAACCGGTAGAAATTGCGCAACATCGCCGCGGTCGCGCCCCAGATGAAGCGCTCGGTGCTGCCGTCCATGTAGGGCATGGAGAACCACTCGCGCCGCGCGCCCAACGCCTCGAAGACGTGGCGCCGGTGATGGGCCGGGTTCATCAGGAACTTCAGCGGCACCTCGAAGGCGTCGGCGACCTCGTGCGCATTGAGCTCCAGCTGCGCATCGGGCCGCACGAGCGCCACCACCGGCGTGACGATGAAGCGGGTGCCGGTGGTGTAGGTGGGCATCTGGCCCAGCACCTCGACGTGCCGCTCGTGCAGGCCGATCTCTTCTTGCGCCTCCCGCAGCGCGGTGTGCGCGGCGTCGCGGTCGGTGTCGTCGCGCTTGCCGCCCGGGAAGGCCACCTGGCCGGAATGCGTCGACAGGTGCGTGGTGCGCTCGGTGAGCAGCACCGTGGGCTCGTCGCGCAGCACGATGGGCACCAGCACCGAGGCGTGGGCGATCTGGCGGTCGGTGAAGCGCTTCTCGGCCCAGATCTCCGGTTCCCAGGCGGGCGGCGTGCGGAATCGCTCGCGGATCGCGTCCGGCGCAAGCGCCGCCGCCCCCACCGCGGGCAGGTGGGAATCGATGCCGGCCACCGGCACGGCGCGCGGGTCGAAATGGGGCAGCTTGGACAGCGGCACCAGGTCGGGCGGCAGCGGGGGGACGGGCGCTATGGGGGGCATGGAATGAAAAACCGCCGCGGCCCGGTCAGGCGGCGGCGGCTCGTCGCGGGAGAAGGCGGATTACTCGGCGGCCGCGGTGCTGCGGGTGCCGTGGGCCAGCTTTTCCTTGATGCGGGCCGACTTGCCGCTGCGCTCGCGCAGGTAGTACAGCTTGGCACGGCGCACGTCGCCGCGGCGCTTGACTTCGATGCCGGCGATCAGCGGGCTGTAGGTCTGGAAGGTGCGCTCGACGCCTTCGCCGCTGGAGATCTTGCGCACGGTGAAGCCGCTGTTGAGGCCCCGGTTGCGCTTGGCGATGACCACGCCTTCGTAGGCCTGCACGCGCTTGCGGGTGCCTTCGACGACGTTCACGCTCACGATCACCGTGTCGCCGGGGGAGAAGGCGGGGATCTTCTTGCCCAGGCGGGCGATTTCCTCTTGCTCGAGGGTCTGGATCAGGTTCATGGTGGTTCCGTGCGATCGTGTCCGGGCGTTGTTGGAAGGCGTGCGTCCTGTTCTGGACGCCGGGCCGGCGCGGGTGGCGCCAGCCTTGGTAGGCCTGCGGGCAGAGGATCGGAAAGCCGAAGATTATAGCCCGCCGGCGCCTGGCCGGGCCAGGGTGGCCAGGAAGGCCTCGTCCGCGCGGGTCAGGCGCCCGGCCTGGCGGGCCGTGGCGAGCAGGTCCGGCCGCAGGCGGGCGGTGGCCTCCAGGCGGCGCTCGCGGCGCCAGCGCTCGATCTGCGCGTGGTGGCCCGACAGCAGCTCGGGCGGCGCCCGGCGGCCCTGCCACTCCTCCGGGCGGGTGTAGTGCGGGCAGTCCAGCAGGCCATCGATGGCGGGGTTGAAGCTGTCGGCCTCGTGGCTGCCCGCCTCGTTGAGCACGCCCGGCTGCAGGCGGGCCACGGCGTCCAGCAGCGCCATGGCGGCGATCTCGCCGCCCGAGAGCACGAAGTCGCCCAGGCTCAGCTGCGCGTCCACGTGGGCGTCGATGAAGCGCTGGTCGATGCCCTCGTAGCGGCCGCACAGCAGGATGGCGCCCTCGCCCGCCGACCAGCGGGTGACGCCGGCGTGGTCCAGGCGATCGCCCGTGGGAGTGAACAGCACCACCGGCGCGGCATCGGCGCGCTCGGCCTTCACGGCCGCCACGCAGCGCGCCAGCGGCTCGGCCATCATCACCATGCCGGGGCCGCCGCCGAAGGGGCGGTCGTCCACGCGGCGGTAGTTGCCGTCGGCGAAATCGCGCGGATTCGACAGGCGCACGTCGACCTGCCTGGATTCGTAGGCGCGGCGCGTCACGCCGCTCTCGAGGAAGGGCGCGAACAGTTCGGGAAACAGGGTGACGACGTCGAAGCGCATGGCGGCTTCTTCAGTAGTCGGGCTGCCAGTCCACCGTGATCCGCCGGCCCGGCAGGTCGACATCGTCGACGAAGGCTGCGACGAACGGGATCATTCGCTCGGCGGGCTTGCCGTCCTGCTCGTAGCCGACCACCAGCACCGTCTGCGGCCCGGTGGCCATGAGGTCGCGCACCTCGCCCAGCACCACGCCCTCGCGGTTGACCACCTGCAGGCCCATCAGGTCGACCCAGTAGTACTCGTTGGCGGCGGCCGTGGGGAAGCTGGAACGCGGCACGAAGATGCGGGCGCCCTTGAGCGCCTCGGCCGCGCTGCGGTCGTCCACCTCCTGCGCCGTGGCGACGATGGTGTCGGCGTGCTCCTTGGCCTCGCGCACGCGCAGCAGCACCGTGCCCGTGAAAGCCGGCTTGGCGGCCTTCTCGGACGGTTGCAGGTACCAGCGCTTGGAAGAAAAAAGCGCTTCCGGGGAAGCGCTGTGGGGCAGGACCTTGAACCAGCCCTTGATGCCCCAGGCATCGTGGATGCGCCCGACTTCGATCGCGTCGGCCGGCAGTTCCGCCGGCTCCAGCCCGGGCACCATCGCCTCGCTGAAGCTTACGCCGCGGCGGCGGGCGCCTTGGCGGCGGCCTGCTTGAGCAGGCGCTCGACGGTCGGGGAGGCCTGCGCGCCGACGCCGCGCCAGTAGGTCAGGCGGTCCTGGGCGACGCGGATGCTTTCCTCGTTGTCCTTGGCGATCGGGTTGTAGAAACCCAGGCGCTCGATGAAGCGGCCATCGCGACGGATACGCTTGTCGGCCACGACGATGTTGAAGAACGGACGGCTCTTGGAGCCGCCGCGGGAGAGTCGAATCACGACCATGATTTATCCTTCGGGTGGAGAAGCCAGCGCATCATGCGCACGGCCCCGTGATCCCCCAGCGTTGAGACACGCGCATCGGCCACCCGGCCAGCGACACGCTGGAAAGCCCGCGATTATAGCCCGCCACCCCCGATGAGCCTCATCCGCCCCAGCACGGAAGCCGACCTGCCCGCCATCACGGCCATTTACAGCCACCATGTGCAGCACGGCACCGGCACCTTCGAGACCACGCCGCCCACCGAACTGGACATGGCCGGCCGCCGCGCCGACGTGCTGGGCAAGGGCCTGCCCTGGCTGGTGGCCGAGCAGGACGGGCGGGTGCTGGGCTACGCCTACTGCCAGTGGTTCAAGCCGCGGCCGGCGTACCGGTACTCGGCCGAGGATTCGATCTACCTGCACCCCGACGCAGCCGGCAAGGGGCTGGGCAAGCAATTGCTCGCCGCGCTCATGGCGCAGGCCGAGTCGGTGGGCGTGCGAAAGCTCATCGCCGTGATCGGCGATTCTTCGAATGCCGGCTCGGTCGGTGTGCACCGCGCGCTGGGCTTCACGCCGGTGGGCACCATCGCCAACTGCGGCTGGAAGTTCGAGCGCTGGCTGGACATCGTCCTGATGGAAAAAGCGATCGGCGCCGGCAGCAGCACGGCGCCCGAATCGAAGTAGATGAAAAGCAAGACCGTCGCGACCTGGCTCGCCTTCCTGGGCGGGCCGTTCGGCCTGCACCGTTTCTATCTCCACGGCTTCGGCGACTGGCTGGGCTGGCTGCTGCCGGTGCCGACGCTGCTGGGCGCCTACGGCGTGCTGCGCATGGGATCGCTGGGGACCAACGACCCGCTCAGCTGGGTGCTGACACCGCTCCTGGGCTTCACCTTCGCGGGGTGCTGCCTGACCGCGATCGTCTACGGATTGAAGAAGCCGGAGGAATGGAACGCGCGCTTCAACCCGCAGGCGGCGCCGGACGCGGAGCCCGGCCGCACCGGGTGGGCCACCATCTGGGCGATCGTGATGGCGCTGATGATCGGGGCGGGGGTGCTGATGACCAGCATCGTGATGAGCATGCAGGGCTACTTCGAGCACCAGGTGGAGGAAGGGCGGCGCATCTCGCAGTGAGTGCGCGCCCTGGGGTGCCACCGGAGCGATCGGTCAGTAGGCCCCTACGCCAGGTCCAGGCGGCTCTGTCGTCTCAGTTGGGAACGGCAACGCAGGGGGAGGAGCCCCCACCACCGGGGGAGGAGCCACAGGCGGCGGCGCCGTGCCCCTCCAGACCAGCACGCGGTTGTTCTCGCTGTCCACGACGATCAGATCGGTCCCGTGGAAGCGCAGGCCGTGCGGCTCATTGGAAAGTGTCCTGTCGCTCGGCAGATCCGAGGCACGATCCGTGGTGAAGCCATCCTGTCCGATGACCTGGTCGGCAGGCTGGCCGTGCGCGCCCGCATCGGGGATGCGGTTCCACAGCAGCATGCGGTGGTTCTGCTGGTCCATGACGGCCAGTTGGCCGGCATCGTTGACGTCAACCGCAACCGGGAGGTCCAGGCTCATGGCCGACCGGACGTTCAAACCACCCGCGTTGGCCAGCGCATCCGTGAAGTTTCTCTGGCCAAGGACCGTTCTCGCCGGCTGGAAGCTGGCGGTAGGCAGGCTGTCCCAGACCAGGACGCGATGGTTGCCGCTGTCCGCCACGATCAGCCGGTTTCCATCCGACCAGACCGAGGACGGCCCGCTCAGGGTGCTGTCGCTGGGGCTGGTGCCGCCGCCATTGGCTTCACACGCGATCATCGACGGCTGGCCGAGCACGACGTTGGCGTCCCCCAAGGGCTGCCCGGGCGTCACCTGGTTCCAGATCAGCACCCGGTTGTTGGCCGCATCGGCGACCACCAGCCGGCCCGTGGGAGTGAGGTGGGCGGAAGAAGGTGCACGCAGCCCCGCTGCGCTGCAGACGGGCGCGCTGCCCGCCACGGCCAGCTGGGCGGCGCCAGGAGTCGCGCTCTCGAAGATCCTGACGTTGTTGCCGTCGATCACCACCAGCCTGCCCGAATGGATCGACACGCTCCGCGGGTCAGCGACTCCCGGGAAGTCCACGGACGGCCCATGCTGGTCATAGCGGCTGAAGACCTTCAGTGTCTTGGTCCCGAAGTCCGCGACGAACAGCCTGCCGTCGGCGGTCACGGCGGGTTCACCAACGGGGATGTTCAAGGTGCCGGGCGAGCCGACGGGCGCCAATTGATCGAAGCCTTCCTGGCCGATCACCGCCACCGCCGACGGGAAGGCGCTGAACACCAGCGGCGCAGGGGCGGCCACGGGCGCGGGCGCGGCGGCCGGTGGAGGCAGGCTGCCGCTGCCGCTGCCGCCGCAGCCGGCCAGGGCCGCCGTGAACAGCAGCGCTACGCCGGCGAGCCGCGTCTTCGAGCTTGCATGAAACTTCATGGATTCTCCTGTGGGATGAACATTGCGAAAGCTCGCGGATGCTCGGGCGACAGTCATGTCCCGACAAGGAGTCAAGTCACGCAGGGTGCGCCGCAATAGCGCCGCAACCCTGGCATGCATGAAAAAGGCACGGCGGCCGCATCACCGGCCGCCGTGCCTGAAATTGAAGTTGTGTGTTCGTGGAGCGGGTTGACGCCGGCCAGACCTAGAAGATCTGCAGCGAAACCCAGTACCCGATCGCCGCCATGAACGCACTGGCCGGGATCGTGAAGATCCAGGCCCACACGATGTTCCCCGCCACGCCCCAGCGCACCGCGCTCGCGCGCTGCGTGGACCCAACCCCCACGATCGCGCCCGTGATCGTGTGCGTGGTCGACACCGGGATCCCCAGCGCGGTCGCCAGGAACAGCGTCAGCGCCCCGCCCGTCTCGGCGCAGAAGCCGCCGACGGGCTTGAGCTTGGTGATCTTCTGCCCCATGGTCTTCACGATGCGCCAGCCGCCGAACATGGTGCCCAGGCCGATGGCGATGTAGCAGCTGACGATCACCCAGTTGGGCGGCGACGACTCGCCCTTGCCCACGTAGCCGGTGGCGATCAGCAGCATCCAGATGATGCCGATGGTCTTCTGCGCGTCGTTGCCGCCGTGCCCCAGGCTGTAGGCACCGGCCGAGACGAGTTGCAGCCGCCGGAACCACCGGTCCACGCGCGACGGCGTGGACCGACGGAAGAGGTGGGACACCAGCACCATCATCAGCGAGCCGAGCAGGAAGCCCAGCGTCGGCGAGATGAAGATGAACACCACCGTCTTCAGGATGCCGCCGCCGACCAAAGAGCCCGCGCCCGCCTTGGCGATCACCGCCCCCACGATGCCGCCGATCAGCGCATGCGAGCTGCTGCTGGGGATGCCGTAGTACCAGGTGATCACGTTCCAGGTGATCGCGCCCAGCAAGGCGCCGAACACCACGTGCGTGTCCACCACCCCCGGCTCCACGATCCCCTTGCCCACCGTGGCGGCCACGCTCAGGTGGAAGATGAAGATGGCGACGAAGTTGAAGAACGCCGCGAACACCACGGCCTGCGTGGGCTTGAGCACGCCGGTGGACACGACGGTGGCGATGGAGTTCGCCGCGTCGTGGAAGCCGTTCATGAAGTCGAATGCCAGGGCCAGCGCCACCAGCAAGATCACCACCCAGAGGGCGGCCTGCATCGGTTCCATGGGGGCCGCTGTCTTTAAGAATGCTCGAGCACGATGCCTTCGACGACGTTGGCCACGTCCTCGCACTTGTCGGTGACGGTCTCCAGCAGCTCGTAGATGGCCTTGAGCTTGAGCACCTCGCGCACGTCCGGCTCCTCGCGGAACAGCTTGCTCATCGCCGCGCGCATCACGCGGTCGGCGTCCGACTCGAGGCGGTCGATCTCCTCGCAGGTCTTGAGCGCGGCCTCGGCGGTGGCGTGGTCGGCCAGGCTGCCGATCATGGCGACGGCCTCGCGCACGCGCTCGCAGCACTTGACCGCCAGGTCCGTCAGCCGCGTGATCTCGTCGTTCATCCGCCGCAGGTCGTACAGCGACATGGTCTCGGCCGAGTCCTGCAGCAGGTCGGCCACGTCGTCCATGGTGTTGATCAGCGTGTGGATCTGGTCACGGTCGATCGGCGTGATGAAGGTCTTGTGGATGAGGCGGTTGACCTCGTGCGTGACCCGGTCGGCCGCGCGTTCGGCATGGTCGACGTCGCGGGCGTACTTCTCGCGCAGGTCGGGGTCGTCGTAATGCTTGACCAGCAGCGCGAAGGCATGGGCGGCTTCGACGACGCGGCCTGCATGCTGGTTGAACATCTCGTAGAAATTCCCCTCGCGGGGCAGCAGCTTGCCGAACAGCATCGTGCGGGGCCTTCGGTGGTATTTTTGTGAACAGGCGAGTGTACCGCCCGGCCGGGCGCCGCCGGGCGCGGCTCAGGCGCTACGGAAGATGAAGTAGACGGCGCCCACCATGCACAGCGCGGCCCACAGGTAGTCGAGTTTCAGGGGCTCGCGCAGGTACAGCACCGCGAACGGCACGAAGACCGACAGCGTGATCACCTCCTGCACGATCTTCAGCTGCGCCACCGAGAAGCCCGCCTGCTGGAAGCCGATGCGGTTGGCCGGCACCTGCAGCAGGTATTCGGCCAGGGCGATGCCCCAGCTGATCACGGCCGCGATGTACCAGGGGCTGCTCGCCAGGTTCTTCAGGTGGCCGTACCACGCGATCGTCATGAACACGTTGGACGCGGCGAGCAGCACAATCGTCTGCAGCGAGAAGGGCATGGCGGCGAGCATCGGCGGATTATCGAATGACGGGCAAGGGCGGCCCGCGTGCATCCTGCACGCGGACGTGCACTGCATCGTGGCGGACAAGCCCGCCGGCCTGCTGTGCGTGCCGGGCCGGGGCGACGACAAGCAGGACTGCCTGTCGGCCCGCGTGCAGTCGATCCATCCGGATGCCTTGATCGTGCACCGCCTCGACATGGCGACCTCCGGCCTGTGCGTTTTCGCGCGCGGCCTCGAGATGCAGCGGCGACTGAGCGCCGCCTTCGCGGGCCGCGAAGTGCGCAAGACCTACGAAGCCGTCGTGTGGGGCGACCCCGGGCCTGGCCCGGGCGAGATCGACCTGCCCCTGGCGGCCGACTGGCCGAACCGCCCGCGGCAGAAGGTCGATGCGCAGCACGGCAAACCGAGCCTCACCCGCTGGTGGCGCGAAGGCCCGGGCCCCGTCGCCGGCAGCACGCGGCTGCGGCTGGAGCCGGTGACGGGGCGCTCGCACCAGTTACGCGTGCACCTGATGGCCATCGGGCATCCGATCGTCGGCGACTCGCTCTATGCGCCGGAAGCAGTGGCCGCCGCCGCACCTCGGCTGTGGCTGCACGCCGGGCGGCTGGAACTCCCGCACCCGGCCACGGGGGAGCCGGTGGCGTGGCACAGCCGGGTGCCGTTCTGAGCAGTTTCGTCATCCCCGCGCAGGCGGGGATCCAGGGTCTCCGTGAATGACGGGCCAAAGGGGGGAACCTCCCGTGCCTTCCGGCGTCCCAGCAACAGCGAAGGACCCGCGATGACCCAGCCGCCTCCCCTCACCCGCCGCGCCGCCAGCGCCGCCCTCGTGTTCGCGCCCGCCGTGCTGCTGGGCGCGCAGGCCCAGGCCGCGCGCCGGCCCACGCCGGCGCAGACCGAAGGGCCGTTCTACCCGGTGGAGCTGCCGGCCGACAGCGACAACGACCTGCTGCGCAACGGCCGCCGCCAGTACGCCAAGGGCCAGCCGGCCCAGGTCGAGGGCACGGTGACGGACCTGCAGGGCCGCCCGGTGTCCGGCGCCACGGTCGAGATCTGGCAGTGCGACGAAGCCGGGCACTACCACCACCCGGGCGACGGCGGCCGCGCCGACCCCGACTTCCAGGGCTTCGGCCGCGTCACGGTGGGCGCCGACGGCCGCTACCGCTTCCGCACCATCAAGCCCGTGCCCTACACCGGCCGCACGCCGCACATCCACCTGAAGGTGCGACTGGGCCCGCGCGAGCTGCTGACCACCCAGCTCTACGTCGAGGGCGAAGCGAACAACGAGCGCGACGGCCTCTGGCGCCGGCTGCGGGAGGACGACCGGCGCGCCCTGACGGTGCCCTTCCGCCCCGCCGGCGACGGCCTGCTGCAGGCCAGCTTCCCCATCGTGCTGGCGACCTGAAGGGGCGGCCCGCTTAGGATGCGGGCATGAGCACCCCCGTCCCTCTCACCATCCTCACCGGCGCGTCCCGCGGCATGGGCCTGGCCCTGGCCGAGCAGCTGCTCGAGGCCGGCCACGACCTGCTGTGCATCTCGCGCAAGACCCACGACGACCTGCCCCAGTGGGCCGCCCGCGCCGGCCGCAAGCTCGAGCAGTGGCCGCAGGACCTGGGCCGGCCCGAGACCGCCGCGGCCAAGCTGGAGACTTGGCTGGCCGCCCGGGGGCCGGCGGGGCTGGCCAGCGTCACGCTGATCAACAACGCCGGCGTGGTCCCTCGCATCGCGCCGCTGGCCCAGGTGCCCGCGGCCGACCTGGCGCAGGCGCTGCGGGTGGGCCTGGAGGCCCCGATGCTGCTGGCCGGCGCCTTCCTGCGCGCGACCGCCCAATGGCCCTGCCCGCGCCGGGTGCTGAACATCTCGTCGGGCCTGGGCCGCAAGGCCATGGCCTCGCAGGCCGGCTACTGCGCGGCCAAGGCCGGCATGGACCACTTCACGCGCTGCGTCGCGCTGGAGGAAGCCCTGCAGCCCAACGGCGCCAAGGTGTGTTCGCTGGCGCCCGGCGTGATCGACACCGACATGCAGGTGCAGATGCGCGGCGCCGACGCGGACCAGTTTCCCGATGTCGGCACCTTCGCCGGGCTCAAGCAGAAGGGGATGCTCAGCTCGCCGGCCGAGGCGGCCGCGCGCATCCTGAAGTTCCTGGCGCGGCCGGATTTCGGGGCGAATCCGGTGGCGGACGTGCGGGACTGAAGGCGGAAGCACTGGATTCCCGCCTTCGCGGGAATGACGGGAAGGAGGCCTTCGCGGGAATGACGGGAGGGGGGCCTCCGGGGGAATGACGGGCTTCGGCTCAGTCGCCTTGGAACCCGTCCGCCCGGTACGTCAGCACCAGCGTGTCGCGGTGCCCGCCGGCCGCGGTGGGCTGGATCGGGGTGGTCTCGTGCACCACGCGCTCGTCGTCCAGCAGCAGCACGCTCCAGGGCTGGTCCAGCGTGAAGCGCTGCCCGGCCGGGCCGTCCGCCTCGAACACCCGCGTCTCGCCGCCCTTGATGCCCTCGCGGCCGAGCAGGAACACGGCCACCAGGTCCACGCCGTCGCGGTGCGCGCCTTCCGGCGTGGGGCGGCCGATGCCGTCGGTGGTGTCGATGCGGAACTGGTGCGCTTCCACGTACCACTTCTGCCGACCCTTCACCGACGTCGCCAGGCGGCCCAGCCCAAGAAGCAGCTTCGACCAGGCCGGCGCCGCGGCCACGTCGCCTTGCATCGGCTCGAACCAGCGCTGCATGCCGCCGTGCAGCGCGTTGTATTCCACCGGCTGCCAGTGCGCCCGGTGCGGCGCCTGCACGAGTTCGCCGCCTTCCACCACGAAGCAGGAATGCCGGCGCCGCCGGTAGCGGCCGCCGTCCTTCAGGTAGGCGTCGGGCGGCAGGTCGTCCCAGGAAGGATTGAGCGCCAGCAGGTCCGCGCGCCCGCAGCCGGCGAGTTCGCACACGGCCTGCGCATCGAGCACGGCATAACCGCGAGAACGCAGCTGCGGCGCGGCTTCGGAGACGGGGGAATAGGTGGGGGACAGCACGATGCGGCAAGCTTAACAAGCGCGCCGAGCGGCCTCGCCGCCAACCCGAGCTTGTCATTCCCGCGAAGGCGGGAATCCAGTGCATCCGCCTTCATGGACGCTCGCGGGGAAGCACTGGATCCCCGCCTGCGCGGGGATGACGGATTCATCCAAGGCCTGCGCGGTCCGTCTTTCGGAACTCACTCCCGCTCTGGCGCCCGCAACCAATGGACGCTGAAGCGCCGCTGCGCGTCGGTCCACACCGCCCCCGGCCGGAAGCCGGCCTGCACGGCCAGCCGGCGCAAGCCGTCGATCGTGAACTTGTACGAGTTCTCCGTGTGCAGCGACAGCCCTTCGTCCAGCTCGTAGCACTCGCCGCCCAGCGCCACCCGCTGGTGGCGGCGGCTGACCAGGTGCATCTCGATTCGCCCCTGCGCCGCGTTGTAGAACGCGCTGTGCCAGAAGGCCTCGACGTCGAAATCGGCGCCCAGCTCCCGGTTGGCGCGAGCCAGCAGGTTGAGGTTGAACGCGGCGGTGACGCCTTGCGCGTCGTTGTAGGCCGCGTGCAGCACGGCCGGGTCCTTGACCAGGTCGCAGCCCAGCAGCAGCCCGCCGCCGCGCAAGAGGCGCGCGGCGCCGCGCAGGAACTGCAGCGCCTCGGCCGGCGTGAAGTTGCCGATGGTCGAGCCGGGGAAGAAGCCCACCCGCGGCGCGCCCACCAGCGGCGGCGGCAGGTGAACCGTCTCGGTGTAGTCACCCGACACCGGCAGCACCAGCAGCCCCGGATGCTCGCGCTCCAGGTCGGCGGCCGACTGCTCCAGGTGCTCGGCCGAGATGTCGATCGGCAGGTAGCGGCGCGGGCGCAGCTCGTCCAGCAGCAGCCGCACCTTGCTGCACGAGCCGGCGCCGAACTCCACCAGGTCGCAGCCGGTTCCGATCTCCCGCGCGATGTCGCCGGCGTACTGCGTGAGGATCGAGCGCTCGGTGCGCGTGGGGTAGTACTCGGGCAGCTCGCAGATGCGGTCGAACAGGCGGGAGCCCTCGGCGTCGTAGAAGTACTTGGGCGAGATCGAATGCGGCGCCGCCGCCAGGGCCCGCTGCAGGTCCTGCAGGAAGCCCGGCTCCTGGGCCGTCTCCAGTTCGTCGGGGACCCCGACCAGCGGAGCGGAAGCGAGCATCGGGGGGGTCATGCCATGTCCTTCGCCAGCCGCAGGCCGGAGTACTGCCAGCGCGCGGCCGGCGGGAAGAAATTGCGGTAGGTCCTGCGCGCATGGCCGGGCGGCGTGAAAGCACTGCCGCCGCGCAGCACCAGCTGCCCGACCATGAACTTGCCGTTGTATTCGCTCACCGCACCGCCCAGGGGCTGGAAGCCCGGATAAGGGTCGTACGAGGACCGGGTCCACTGCCACACGTGGCCGGTCATCTGCGAGATGCCGGGCGCTTCCGCCATCGCTTCCCACTCGAACTCGGTGGGCAGGCGCGCCCCGGCCCAGTCCGCATAGGCCGCCGCCTCGTAGAAACTGAGCTGCGCCACCGGCGCCGCCGGGTCCAGCGCCTGCACGCCGGCCGGCCCGAACACCTGCCAGTGGTCGGCCGGTGCGCGCGGGTCGCCCGCCGCCAGCCAGTACGCCGGCGCCCCCCAGCCCTGCGCCTGCACGGCCGCCCAGCCGTCCGACAGCCAGTGCAGCGGCTTCGCGTAGCCGCCGTCCTCGATGAAGTCCAGGAACTCGCCGCAGGTGACCAGCCGGTCGGCCAGCGCGAAGGGATGCAGCAGCACGCCGTGGCGCGGCGTCTCGTTGTCGAAGGCGAAGCCCTCGCCCGCATGGCCCACCTCGACCACGCCGCCGGGATGTTCCAGCCAGCGCAGCGCGGGCGTGGTGCCCGCCAGGCGCAGGGCCGGCTGCTCCTGCGGCCGCCAGGCCGGCAGCAGCGGGTTGCAGGAGAACGCATGCAGGATGTCGGTGGCGATCAGCTCCTGGTGCTGCTGCTCGTGCTGCAGCCCCAGCTCGACCAGCGGCGCGGCCGCCGCCCAGGCCGACCCGCTGGCCTCGCGCAGGAAGGCCTGCATCGCCGCATCGACGTGCGCACGGTAGGCGTGCACCCGCTCGAGCGGCGGACGCGTCAGCAGGCCGCGCTGCGGGCGCGGATGGCGCGGGCCGAGCGACTCGTAGTAGGAGTTGAAGAGCCGCGCGAAAGACGGATCGAACACCTCGTAGCCGCCGGCATGCGGGCCGAGCACCACGACCTCGAAGAACCAGCTGGTGTGCGCCAGGTGCCACTTGGTCGGGCTGGCATCCGGCATGGACTGCACGCACTGGTCTTCCGGCGAGAGGGTGGCGGCGAGTTCCAGGCTCGCCGCGCGCACCTGCGCATAGCGGGCCGCGAGGGCGTCGCGGCCGCCGGGCGCGGCGCGCGGCACGGGGGACAGGCTGGGCATGGCGGTTCTCCTTGTGTTCTGGTCGCTCGGCCTTCGCAGTTCATTACAGGCGAGCGGGTTTCTTGCGGGATCGCGCGGTCGGGCTGTCACATGCGCTACCGTCCATGCCTCGCGGCCCCACTAGGATGCGCCGCGTTCGCAGGAGCCTTCCATGACCGACCTCACCCAGCTCACCAACCAGCAGATCCGCCTGGCCCGCCGCCCGGTGGGATCGCCCACCCGCGCCGACTGGCAGGAGACCAGCGAGCCGGTGAAGTCGCCGCCCGACGGCGGCCTGCTGGTCGAGACACTCGCCCTGTCGATGGACCCGGCCATGCGCGGCTGGATGAACGAGGGCAAGAGCTACATCGCGCCGGTGGGCATCGGCGAGGTGATGCGCGCCGGCGGCGTGGGCCGCGTGCTGGCGTCCTCGCATCCGAAGTTCGCCGTCGGCGACCTGGTGGCCGGCGTTCTGGGCGTGCAGTCTCACCCCGCCTTCACGGCCGAGCAGGCGGGGCGCGCCGGCCTGGCGACGATCGACACGCGCATGGGCAGCGTGACCCAGTGGCTCAACGTGCTGGGCATGCCGGGCATGACCGCCTACTTCGGCCTGCTGGACGTCGGCCAGCCGCGGCCGGGCGACACGGTGGTGGTCTCCGGTGCCGCCGGCGCGGTGGGCCAGACCGTGGGCCAGCTCGCGCGCATCAAGGGCTGCCGCGTGGTGGGCATCGCCGGCGGCCGGGCCAAGTGCGACTGGGTGGTGGGCGAGCTGGGCTTCGACGCCTGCATCGACTACAAGGCCGGCCCCGTGCGCGCCGGACTCAAGGAGCACTGTCCCAAGGGCGTGGACGTCTACTTCGACAACGTGGGCGGCGACATCCTCGACGAGGTCCTCGCCCGGCTGGCGATGCACGCGCGCATCGTCATCTGCGGCGCGATCAGCCAGTACAACAACACCACGCCGGTGCAGGGACCGAAGAACTACCTGTCGCTGCTGGTGCACCGCGCGCGCATGCAGGGGATGGTGGTGTTCGACTACGCCGACCGCTACCCGCAGGCCGTGGCCGAACTGGCCGGCTACCTCAAGGACGGCCGGATGAAGAGCCGTGAAGACGTCGTGCGCGGGCTCGGGCAGTTCCCCGAGGCGCTCAACCGCCTGTTCACCGGCGAGAACTTCGGCAAGCTGGTGCTTCAAGTCGCGGATGAGGTCACTGGCTCGCGATGAGGTCGAGGGCATCCCGAACCAAGGAGTCGCGCGGCTGCGGCCGCTGGGTCTTCTTCCACTCGCCCAGCCGGCTGGGGCTGTCGTCCATCCGCACGAAGTAGACCGGACGCTCGCAGGCCTGCCACTTGGCGCAGTGCTGGCCCCAGCGGCGCACCTGGCCGGGCGGGACATAGAGGTAGATCGGGTCCTGCGCGAGCGGCTGCGTGCCGGGCTCGGCGACCACGGGCCTGGCATGCACCAACGGCGGCGTCTCGCCGCGCACCTCGATGCGGCCGTACAGCCCCGGCCGCAGCGGCCGGCCGGTGTCCACGTTGCGCCACGAGGCCTGCTGCGTCGTCTGCGCACCGGCATCGGTGAGGGCGAGCAGGGCCGCGCAGGCGCCGACCAGTCCGGCCTTCACGACGCCACGCCCCCGGCCGCCATCACGATGAACGCGGTGGTCACGGTCACGATCGCCACCACGCCCACGATCAGCGCGTGCACCACGCCGGGTTCGGGGGAGGGGGACGAGGGTCGTGGCGGCTGGTGCATGGCAGAGGCTCCTCGGGGACGAACCTTGTTGTAGCCAGCCCCTACCGCTGAGCGTGTAGGCGTGCAGGAAGGCCAATGGTGGATTCGTCCCGGGCGCCCGTAGGAGCCGGCTGACAACGCTGCCTACGGTCGCGGCACGCCGTTTGCCACGTTTGTTTCATGGATCCCGACTCGCTCTTGCAGGCCCTCCGGCAGCAGGTGCTGCCCCTGAAGTCCGGCGTTCCCGCGCCGCTGATGCAGGCGCTCTCGCGACGACGCATCGCGCTCTTGGGCGAGGCCAGCCACGGCACGCATGAGTTCTACGCGCTGCGCGCGCAGATCACCCGGGCGCTCATTGAAGAGCACGGCTGCCGCGCGGTGGTGATCGAGGGCGACTGGCCCGATGCCTGGCGCGTCAACCGCTGGGTGCGCGGCCTCGCCGACGGCGACGCCGAGGACGCGCTGTCCGGCTTCGAGCGCTTCCCGACCTGGATGTGGCGCAACACCGTGGTGCGCGACTTCATCACCTGGCTGCGCCAGTACAACCGCGACCTGCCGCCCTGGCGCCAGGTCGGCTTCTACGGCATGGACCTGTACAGCCTGTTCGGCTCGGTGCGGGAAGTGCTGGCCTACCTGGACCGCGCCGATCCCGAAGCGGCGCAGCGCGCGCGCCGGCGCTACGGCTGCTTCGACCACTTCCAGCAGAACCTGCAGGCCTATGGCTACGCCGCCGGCTTCGGCACCGGGTTCAGCTGCGAGGAGGCGGTGGTGGCGCAGCTCACCGACCTGCTGCGCCACCGCACGCCGGAAGACGACGGCGACCCCGACGCCCTGTTCCACGCGCAGCAGAACGCGAGGCTGGTGCGCAACGCGGAGCAGTACTACCGCAGCATGTTCCGCGGCCGCGCGTCGTCGTGGAACCTGCGCGACCTGCACATGGCCGACACGCTGCAGGCGCTCTCGGCCCACCTGCAGGAGCGCAGCGGCCAGGCGCCGCGCATGGCGGTGTGGGCCCACAACTCGCACCTGGGCGACGCCAGCGCCACCGCGATGTCCGAGCAGGGCGAGTGGAGCGTCGGCGAGCTGATGCGCCAGCGCTGGCGCGACGAGGTCTTCCTGCTCGGCTTCACCACCTACGAGGGCACGGTGCGCGCGGCTTCGGAATGGGACGAGCCGGCGCTGGTCAAGCGGGTGCGGCCCGGGCTTCCCGGCAGCTGGGAGGCGCTGTTCCACGAGGTGGGGCCGGAGAACTTCCTGCTGCTGCCCGACGACGCCCTGCGTGCCCAGCTCGACCAGCCGCTGCTGGAGCGCGCCATCGGCGTGATCTACCTGCCCGAGACCGAGCGGCGCAGCCACTACTTCAGCGCCCGCATCGGCGCGCAGTTCGACGGCGTGATCCACCTGGACAGCACGCAGGCGCTGGAGTCGCTGCCGGAGCGCGCGACCGCCTCGCCCGACGAGGAGGTGGAGGTGCCGGAGACCTACCCCGAAGGCGTGTGACTACACCCCGCCGCGCGGGTGCGTGGGATCGACCCACAGCACCTGCTCCGGTTTCTCCACCGGCTCGATGTCCAGGTTGACCGCCACGGCCTCGCCGTCGCTGCGGCACAGCACGCATTCGAGCTGCTCGGTCGGGCTGGCGTTGATCTCCTGGTGCGGCACCCAGGGCGGCACGTAGATGAAGTCGCCGGGGCCGGCCTCGGCGGTGAACTCCAGCTGCTCGCCCCAGCGCATGCGCGCGCGGCCCTTGACCACGTAGATCACGCTCTCCAGGTGCCCGTGGTGGTGGGCGCCGGTCTTGGCGTTGGCGTGGATGGTCACGGTTCCGGCCCAGAGTTTCTGCGCGCCGACGCGGGCGAAGTTGATCGCGGCCTTGCGGTCCATGCCCGGCGTCTGCGCGGTGTTGGGGTCCAGCTGGTGGCCGGGGATGACGCGCACGCCGTCGTGCTTCCAGCGCGGGTCGTGGGCGGGGTCGTCGTGGCCGTGTTCGTGAGGGTGGTCGTGGTCGTGCGAATGGGGATCGTGTGCCATGGGAGGCTCCTCAGCCGTAACGCCGGCGCGCCAGTTCCGCGCCTTGCGCCAGCGCCTGCAGTTTCTTCATCGCCACGTCGCGGTCCATCGGGGCCAGCCCGCAGTTGGTACAAGGGATGAGCCGCTCGCGCGCGACGAACTGCAGGGCGCGGCCGATGGTGTCGGCCACCTGCTCGGGCGTCTCGACCTCGTCGCTGGCCACGTCGATCACGCCCACCATCACGTCCTTGCCCTGCAGCAGCTTCATCAGCTCGGGCGGCACGTGAGAGTGGTAGCACTCCAGGCTGACCTGGCCGATGCTGCTGCGGGCCAGCGCCGGGAACACCTGCTCGTACTGCCGCCATTCCTCGCCCAGCGTTTTCTTCCAGTCCACGTTGGCCTGGATGCCGTAGCCGTAGCAGATGTGGACCGCGGTCGTGCAGGTCAGGCCCTGCGCGGCACGCTCCAGCGCCTGCACGCCCCACTCGGCCGCTTCCTTCATGTACACGTTGAACGCCGGCTCGTCGAACTGGATCACGTCCACGCCGTCGGCCTGCAGCGCCAGCGCCTCCTGGTTCAGCAGCTCGGCGAACGCCATGGCCATCTTCACCTTGTCGCCGTAGAAGCGGTCGGCCACGGTGTCCACGATGGTCATCGGACCGGGCAGCGTGAACTTGAGCTTGCGCTTGGTGTGGGCGCGGGCCAGGCGAGCCTCGAATGCATGCACCCGGCCGGCCAGGCGCAGGGGTGCGACCACCTGCGGCACCATCGCGTCGTAGCGGTTGTTGCGGATGCCCATCTTGACCTTGTGCTCGAAGTCGATGCCTTCGACGCGCTCGAGGAAGCCGTGCACGAAATGCTGGCGCGCCTGCTCGCCGTCGCCCACGATGTCCAGGCCGGCGTCTTCCTGCGCCTTGATCCACATCAGCGTGGCGTCGGCCTTGGCTTCGAGAAGGGCGTCGCCGGTTGCCTTCCATTGCGGCCAGAGCTTGTGGGTCTCGGCCAGCCAGGAGGGCTTGGGGAGGCTGCCGGCGATGGCGGTGGGGAACATGGTTTTTGTCTCCTTCGTTTTGGTCTGCCGATCATCATCGCGCAATACTTGGCAGGGTCACATCCGCGCCCTCCACCGCCCTGCCCCGCCGCTCGTCGTCGTCATTCCCGCTCCCCTCTCCGTCATTCCCGCGAAGGCGGTAAGGACGGTAGTGACGGTGGCGTCCGGACTGCACAACAGGCCGGATATAAGTCCGCAATGAACCCGCCGCGTCGGGCGCGCGGCTGAGGGAAGCACCCCGCCTCGGCGGGGATGACGGGACTGCTCGCGCTCAGGGCTTCGTCGAGCAAGCCCCGAGCCCCTCCATGACTGTCCTACGCGCCCCTGCCCGAACTCCGACGCGGCAGCCCCAAAGCCAAGCCGATAGTTCCGCAGCCCATGGACTTCACCACCCTGCTGCTCATCAGCCTGGCCGGCGCCCTCGCCTCGCCGCTGGGCGGCGCCCTGGCGTTGTGCAGGAAGCCGACCACCCTCGCCCTGTCGATCGCCGTCGGCTTCGCAGCCGGCGCGCTGCTCGGAGCCTTCGCCTTCGAGATGCTCCCCAAGGCCGCCGAGACGGCTTCGCTGCCGATCGCGGTGGCGGGCTTCGCCGCCGGATTCGGGGCCCTCTACGCGCTGGACCTGTTCCTGCACCACGGCGTGAGCGCGGGTGAGAAGTCCTCGCAGTGGAAACGGGTCGTGCGCCTGCGGCACAAGCAAACCTCGCGGGGCGATGGCGTGACCCTGCTGGCCGGCGGCACCAGCGCCGAGGAACTGGTGGAAGGCCTCACGATCGGGGTGAGCGCGGCCACCGATGCCACCCTCGGGCTGATCGTCGGCCTGGCGATCGTCATCGACAACGCGAGCGAAGCCATGAGCATCGGCGACCTGATCCAGGAGCAAGGCGGCGAGCACCAGGTCCGCCGCATCCTGGGCTGGACCGGCCTGATCGGGGCGTCGCTGTTCGTCTCGGCGATGGCGGGGTGGTTCCTGCTGCGCGACCTGTCCCCCGGCATGCTGGGCTTCCTGCTGGCCGTGGGCGCCGGCGCGATGTTCTACCTCACGATGACGGAGCTGGTGCCCGAAGCCGAAAGCCATCAGTTCCAGCAGTCCTCGGCCGTGGCCGCCGGTGTCGGGCTGCTGGTGATCTTCACGCTGTCGCGCATGCAGTGAGCGGATGGGCCGCCCGGCTGCTCAGCGCGCCGAGTCCTGCTTGCACAGGTCGGCCGGGCCGCGGCAATCGTCTTCGCGCGAACTGCCCGCCGGCGGCACCGCGCTGCGGTCGCGTTGCCCGGCCTGCGCACCGCGGCCGGCATCGGGCCGCGCGGGCGCCTGGTCGAGCGTGCAACCGCCCAGGGCGATCAGGGCCGCCACCAGCGGCCAAGGAAGGGATGCTTTCATGGTCTCTCCCGGCGTTCGGACCGGGTGACCCATCATTGCGGCGGCCGCACCGGCCTCCTGTAGGACGAGGGCGCCGGTTCCGTCCCGCGTCGCGGGACAATCGCTTTCGTGCCCCACCTGCTCAACATCACGGACCGCGCCGCCCCGCCGGCGCCGGGCTTCGACCAGCCCTTCGAGATGCTCGACGCCTGCCACGACAAGATCCGGCAGATGCTGGCACTGATGGCCCGGATGCGCGAACACATCGAGCGGAACGGCAACGACGCGCAGGCGCGCGCGGCCGCGCAGGACGTGATGCGGTACTTCGACGTGGCCGCGCCGCACCACCACCTGGACGAAGAGCGGCACGTGCTGCCGGCGCTCGAAGCCAGCGCCGACGAGAAGCTCGCGGGCCTCGCGGTCCGGCTGCGGCGCGAACACCGCGAGATGGAGCAAGGGTGGGCCGCGGCGCGGCCCGTCCTGGCGCGCATCGCGCAGGGGGAACCCGCGTCGCCAACGCCGCAGGAGGACCAGACGCTGTCGTCCTTCGCCGGCCTGTACGCCGACCACATCGCCGCGGAAGAAGAAGCTGCGTTTCCCGCGGCGAAGACCGCCTTGGGCGCGGCCCAGGTCTCGGCCATGGCCTTGGACATGAAGGCCCGCCGCGGCGTGAAGTGACGCCGCGGCGGCCGGTCCCCGATTACAGCGACCGCAGGTAGTGCGCCACGTCGGCCACGTCCTGCGCGCTCAGCCCCAGCCCCAACCGGCTGTTGTAGGCCTGCACGGCGTCGTCCGCGGTGGCGGCCGATCCGTCGTGGAAGTACGGCGCGCGCTGCCACAGGCCACGCAGCGGGGTCGTGCGGTACTGCCTGGTCGCCGAGCGGGCCGCATGGCTGTCCGCCTCGGGTTCCGCCATCGAGGCCTCGGGCGGGTGCAGCCGGCTGTTGGCGTCGGTGAAGCTGCTGCCCGTGTGGCAGCTCGCGCAGCGCCCGGCGCCTTCGAACACCAGCTTGCCGCGCGCGGCGGCCGTCGCATCGAAGCTGCCCGCGGGCGGCGGGGGCGGCTGCAGGGTCAGCTGGTAGGCCTGCAGCGCCGGCAGCTTGTCGGTCACCAGGTCCACCGTTCCGTTGGTGATCGCGAGGTTCAGGCGCGGCTCGACCATGGTGCCCAGCCCGCCCATCTGCGTCACCGCCACGTAGCGGTTCCAGTACGCGATCTCGTCGCCGTCGCCGGTGAACGTGATCTTGTGGATGTCCTGCAGCCCGTAGGCCGGCGGGATGACGGTGGGCTTGTTGCGGCCGTCGATGTTGAAGCGAGCGTCGTACTTGCCCTTGCCCCAGGAGGAGTAGACCGCCTTCTTCGCCGCATCCAGCGCGGGTGACAAGGCGATGATCGCGCCGGGGTCCAGGTCGCGGTTGGGCCACCCGTCCAGGCGCTTGCCGATGCCCTGCGCGAAGGAGTTGTCCACGGTGGAATGGCACAGGGCGCAGGTGACGCCGAAGCGCACGAGCCGGTCTTGCCCGTTGACGGTTTCCACCGTGCCCTTGACGCCGACGATGGCGTCCAGCTTGAGCAGCGCGAGCGTGGTCGCGGGATCGGTGAGGCTCACGCTGCCGCTGCGCACGCCTTCCACCACCGCCGCGGGAAGCGCTTCGGCATCGACCTTCAGGCCCACCGACAACGCCGTCGTCGGATCGACGGTGGCGATCGCTTCGTGCATGCGCAGCTGGTCGGTCCAGAAGGCCTCGTCGCCGAAGGTGTCGAACCGGAAGATCTGCTGGCCCTGGGCCGCGAGCGCCGCGGCGCTGGGGGCCGGTGGCGCCACGGCGACGGGGTCGGCCGGCGCCGGCGCGGGGGCGGCGGTGGTCGTCGTGCCGTCGCCGCCCGAGCCCCCGCCGCAGCTCGCCGCAGCCGCCAGCGCTGCCGCTCCTGCGATCCACAGCGACGTCCTGAACAGCTGTGCTCGCGTCGGGCGCGAGCCTGTGGTGCGGGTTTCCATGGCAGTACTCCTTGCTCCACTGTCGTACGCCGAACCCGCCGCGGTGCCCTGTCGGCCCGCGGCGCAGGGAGGCGTCAGCCGGTGGCGCGCGCTGCTGCCGAGTGTCCGATCGGCCACTCGGCCGGCGCTTGCGGCAGAGCGGCCCCAGGCACGGCTATGGGAGCAGCGGCTGAACGAAGGCGAACCAGCCGCCAACCGCATAGAAGGCCAAGCTGATGAAAAAGACCCGCCGGGCCGCCGTCCGGGTGCGGATGCAAGCCTCGCGAAGCCCAGGGTCCACGGGGCATGGTGCCGTGCGATTCCGCCACTGGAGCCATCCGGAGAGCGCCAGGGCTGCTCCGGCGACCGCGAAGAGTGCCTCCTTGTGCTCGGACAGCCAGACCACCTGCGGGAAGACGGACACCAGCGACGAGAGTGCAGCACCCGCGCCCAGCGCCACGAGCATCGCGGGGATTGCGCAGCACACCAGGGTGCTCGAGGTGGCGAACAGCGTCGCCACCGAACTCCACAGGCTGCCGCGCGTCTGGGCGATCCCGTCGTCCATCACTTCTTTGCGCTCTTCGAGGCGGCCTTCAGCTCCTCGACGGACTGGGTGGACGGCTCGATCTTCACCACGTCGTAGCCGGCATCGACGATCGCGGCGCTGATCGCCTTCTCGTCCAGCGTCCTGCCGTCCCTGGCCTCGACCAGGACGATCCTGCTTTTCAGGTCCACGAACACGGCCTTCGTGGCATCCATCCGGAACAGGGACTTCTCGATGCCCTGGGCGCAGAATGCGCAGACCATGCCGTTGACCGTGGCCTTGAGGCTTTGGGCGGCCAGCGCCGGCAGGGCGGCAGATGCGATCGCCAGGGAAATGATGATGTTGCGCATTTGGATGTCCTTTAGAACGTGTACATGAAGTTGAAGCGGAGCTCCCTGGAGCCGTTCACCCCAGCCTCCACGAAGTAGCGGTTGTGAATGAGCCGCAGCATCGGGGTGATCTCGGTCTTGTCGGACAGGTCCCGCATGCGGCGTGCCTCGACCACGAACCATGGCTGCACCTCGTCGTAGTCCGTCTCGTAGAACGAGAAGCCCAGGCGCGCCGCCGCATAGTCGTGGTTGATGCCGTCGGCTCGGTAGAGGCGGCCGAGGGCAGAGGCGTAGATGCGGGTCGTTTCGTAGTCGACCTGGATGCCAGGCGTGGCCATGGTCCGGGTGCCGGAGAAGTCGTTGCCGCGCACGGCGCCCACCCCGCCGATGAACCAGACGTTCGCCTGCGCATGCGGCAGGTTCCACCGCTTCAGCAGGCGCGTGTAGGCCACCTCGGCCAGATCGCGCGTCCTGGCCTTGTCGTCGCTGCGCATGTAAAGCAATGACGGGCCGACCGCGTCGCGGGCGGTGAAGGCGTAGTTGGCGAACCCCTCGCGCCAGTTGGGCGAGAGGTCCCCCATGACCATCCAGCTTTCCTTGAAGCCCATGGGTGCAGCGAAGGCCTGGGAAGCCAGCACGGCCGCGGCGGCGGCAAGAAACCTATGTCTCATTCCAGATCTCCCGTGATGCGCGCGAACGCGCGTGAAACCGCTCCCGCAGCGCAGGAGCGTTCGGTCGGACAGGGAGATCAGGAAATCGGCGGCCGCAGGTCAGGCGCCAGGTCGGCACTGAGGTAGCGGCTCGGGCGCGCCTCGGGCGGGCCCCTGGGCGCGGGGCCTTGCTCGATCACCACCTCGGGCAAGCAAGCGGCGGCGGCGCACAGGTGGCAGGTCATGCAATGCGCGGTCGATGGGGACTCGTCCCGTGATCCACCGTCCGCCATGGCCTTCGCCATCATCGGGCAGTCCTCGGGCATGGTGTCCATCGCCGACATCTGCGCGGCCGCAGCCTGCTCCTGCGCCATGCGAACGGCCATGCCCTCGGCCGCCCACATGCGCATGGGCAGGAGAGCGATCATGAGGATCAGGACGAAGGTCCGCATCGGGTGATGATAGCGAGCCAGCCTCGAAGTCGAGGTGGGAGCACCGCACGGCTGGGCATGGAAAAAGAATGCGGGAAGGCGCTTGACCTTCCCACGGTGGCAGGGTTGACGATTCGATCTCCCCCTCAGGAGATCGCCATGAACCATGTGCACCACCACCCCCACGACCACGCCCCGGCCCGGCATCATCACGGCGCGGCAGGGTCCGCGACTCAGCCGGGCCTGAATGCCATCGCGCTGCGGGCGACCATCCACTGCCTGTCCGGCTGTGCCGTGGGTGAAGTGCTTGGAATGGTGCTGGGGACGGCCTGGGGGCTGTCGAACGGCGCGACGATCGCCCTGGCGGTGGCTCTGGCGTTCGCCTTCGGCTACGCCTTCACCTTCTTCCCGCTGCTGCGCTCCGGCATGTCCCTGCGCACCGCCGCCGGGGTCACCTTCGCTGCCGATACGGCTTCGATCACGCTGATGGAGATCGTGGACAACGGGATGATGCTGGTGATCCCCGGCGCGATGGACGCCGGCCTGGGCCAGCCTCTGTTCTGGGGTGCCTTGGCCGCCTCGCTCCTGATCGCCGGCGCGGCCGCGTTCCCGCTCAACCGCTACCTGATCGAGCGGGGCAAGGGCCACGCGCTGGCGCATGGCGCCCATGCGCAATGATGCACGGCCGCGCGGATTTCGTTCGCAATCGCCCAACCCGGCCGCAGCCCCGCTGGTCGTTGCGCTAGGATCAGAACCATGTCGCTTCTGCGCCTCGTCATCGCCTGGCTCGTCATGGCCGCGCTGCCCCTGCAAGGGCTGGCGGCTGCGTCGATGCTCTTCTGCGGCCAGGCGGCGCATTCGACGGCCTCGCAGCAGGCCGGCCACGACCACGCATCCCATGGCCACGCCCAGGCGGGGCACGACCAGGGCGCGAAGGATCACCATGGGCCCGAGGGCGCCGAGGCAAGCCCGTCCACGGACCCCGGCGAACAGGCTGCCGGCGGCCTCGTGGACGACGGGCACAGCTGCCCGATCTGTGCCTCGTGCTGCAACCTCGTCGCGGCCTCCGAGACACCGACCCTGTTGCCGGACGCGTCGCCACCCGCGGGCCTGCCTGCGCAAGGCGACGCGCGCGTGTCCACGCGACACGCACCCCAGCCCGACAAACCACCTCGCGCCTGACACGGCCTGCTGCCTCGGCCCGAGCCGGGGCGCGCCGCCGCATTCCGTTCCGCTTCCTGTGCAGCGCAATCGCGCGCGCCCAGGCCAACGCAACGACTCGCGCGAGGACCCATGTCAACGAGAATCCTTCTTTTCGCCGCCGCTGCGCTGGCGGCGAGTACCCCACTGGCCGCCCAGACGGGTGTCGCACCGCCGGTGCCGGCGACCGGCTCGATTGAGCCCCTGTACAACTCCGCCTTCAGCGGCTACCGCCCTTTCGATGCCGGTCAAGTCCAGGACTGGCGCAAGAGCAACGACACCGTTCGGGACATCGGCGGCTGGCGTGCCTACGCCCGCGAAATGCAGGAAGGCTCGCCGGCTGGCGCCGCTGGACAGGCTGCCCCGAACCGGCCCGCCCCTGCCGCCCGGCCCGCTCCCGGCAACGCCCACGAGGGGCACCACCGATGAACGCACCACGGTTCCACACGGTGGCCGCCACTGCCGCCGCGGCACTCGTCCTGGCTGGCTGCGCCGCACCCAGGATGGACGCCGCCCTGGAGGAGGCGAACACCCTGGCCGCTCCCGTTGCGGGGTCTGCCAGCGCCGGGCTGGCGCGCGATGAGGCGCAACGCACCGCCGCCGGCAAGGTGGCCTCGGACCTGCTCGCCAAGACCCTGACGATGGACGGTGCGGCCCAGCTTGCGTTGGCCAACAGCCCTGCGTTCCAGGCCGCCCTGGCGGACAGCTGGGGAGAGATCGCCGCCGCGCGGCAACGGGGCCTGCCCGGCGGGCTGGCTTTCTCGTTCGAACGCCTGCGCGAAGGCGGCGACCTGGAGCTCGGACGGCTGCTGTCGTTCGGCCTCTTGGACCTCCTGACCCTTCCGCAACGACACGCGGTGTCGCAGATCGATGGCGAGCGCGCCCGGGTGCGCATGGCCTCCACCATCGTCGAGCAGGTGACCAGCGCCCGCCAGGCGTGGGTCAACGCCGTGGCTGCCCGTGAGATCGAGACCTACGCGGCGCAGGTCAAGGAGGCCGCCGACGCAAGCGCGGAGCTGGCCACACGCATGCAACGGGCCGGCAATTTCACGAAGCTCCAGGCGGCCCGCCAGCACCTGTTCTACGCCGATGCGACGTCGCGCCTGGCGGCAGCACGGCAGAACGCGATCTCTTCGCGCGAGGCCCTCGTTCGGCAACTGGGTCTCTCGGACGACCAGGCGGCGGCCCTGAAGCTGCCGGATCGGCTTGCGGACCTGCCCAAGGCGCCCAGGGCGGCCGGCGAAGTCTCCAGGGCCCTGGCGGCACAGCGGCTCGACGCCCGCGTGGCCCGGCTGGATCTCGAGGCTGCCGGCCGGGGCCGTGGCGTCGACCTGGTGTCCAGCCTGGTGGACGTCGAGGCGGGCATCCGCCGCGACACCATCTTCGAGTCGAACGGCGAGAAGGCGAACGTCCGCGGCTGGGAACTGGAGATCCGGCTGCCGGTGTTCGACTGGGGCTCGACGCGCCGCGCCTCCCTGGACGCCCGCTCGCTCGCTGCCGCGAACCGCTACGAGGCGGTGGCCCGCGCCGCCACCTCGCAGGCTCGCGAGAGCTACTCGGCCTACCGCACCGCCTTCGACCAGGCCAGGCACCAGCGCGACGAGATCGTGCCGCTGCGCAAGGCCATCTCGGAAGAGAACGTCCTTCGCTACAACGGCATGCTCATCGGCGTCTTCGAGTTGCTCGCGGACGCACGCGACCAGGTCACCGGCGTGATGGCGGCCATCGAGGCGCAGCGCGACTTCTGGCTGGCCGATGCGGCCCTTTCCTCCTCCCTGATCGGCAAGCCCCTGGCTGGCAGCGCGCGTTCCGCGCCAGCCAGCGGTGGCGCGGCCGCCGGCGGCGATGCCGCCGCCCATTGATTCGCGAGGCAACCATGACAGAGCACAACCGACGAAGCTTCCTCACGGGCGTGGGCGCGATCGCCGGCGCGGTGAGCGCGGCGACCGTGGGCAAGGTGGCGATGGCCGCATTGCCCGAACCGGTCATCCAGACGCTGCCGGACACGGCGGGCCCGCTCGCGCCGAAGACAGGGCGGCCGTACAACCCGGTCGTCACCCTGAACGGCTGGACGCTGCCCTGGCGCATGAACAACGGCGTCAAGGAGTACCACCTGGTCGCCGAGCCCGTGGTGCGAGAGATGGCGCCGGGGTTCAAGGCGCACCTGTGGGGCTACAACGGCCAGTCGCCCGGGCCGACCATCGAGGTGGTCGAGGGTGATCGCGTGCGCATCTTCGTCACGAACAGGCTGCCCGAGCACACCAGCATCCACTGGCACGGCCAGCGCCTGCCCAACGGCATGGACGGCGTGTCGGGGCTGACGCAGAAAGCGATCCCCGCAGGCAAGACGTTCGTCTACGAGTTCGTGGCGCGCCGGCCGGGCACCTTCATGTACCACCCGCACGCCGACGAGATGACGCAGATGGCCATGGGGATGATGGGCTTCTGGGTGACGCACCCGAAGGCCAGGACGCCCCTCATCGAGGAGGTCGATCGCGACTTCGTGTTCCTGCTCTCGGCGTACGACGTCGAGCCCGGAAGCTACACGCCCAGGATCATGACGATGCTGGACTTCAACCTGTGGACCTTCAACAGCCGCATCTTTCCCGGCATCGACTCGATGAACGTCAGGCGCGGCGACAAGGTGCGCATCCGCTTCGGCAATCTGACCATGACCAACCACCCGATCCACATCCACGGGCACGAGTTCACGGTGACCGGCACCGACGGGGGACCGACGCCCAGGAGCACCCGCTGGAAGGAGGTGACCACCGACGTGGCGGTGGGGCAGATGCGCCAAGTGGAGTTCCTGGCCGACGAGGAAGGCGACTGGGCATTCCACTGCCACAAGAGCCACCACACCATGAACGCCATGGGCCACGGCGTGCCGACCATGATCGGCGTGGACCACCGGGACGTGGCCAGGAAGATCGGCAGGCTCGTGCCGGATTACATGGTGATGGGCGAGCGCGGCATGGCGGACATGGGCGAGATGGAGATGCCGCTGCCGGACAACACCGCGCCGATGATGACCGGCCAAGGCCCTTTCGGCGGGCTGGAGATGGGCGGGATGTTCACCACCGTGAAGGTGCGCCATGACCAGAAGCCCGGGGACTACGGGGACCCGGGCTGGTTCAGGCATCCGCCAGGCACCGTGGCCTACGAGTTCACCGGACAGCTCCCCGAGCCGGCACGCGCGCGCAGCCCCGCTCGTCCAGCCGCGGGCGCAGCGCCCTCGAAGGACGTCGAGGTCCGCGTGCGAAAGCCGTCCGGCAGCAGCGGTCACGGCGCCCATTGACCGAAGAACGAAACGAAGGAGCACTCCCATGAAAAGCAACGCAGCACGGACTGCCGCCCTGGCGCTGGCGATGACGCTGGGCGGCGGCCATGCGCTCGCGCACGAGAACGTCCGCACCCAGCCGGGCAGCGCCTCGAAGAAGGAGCAGCAGCCGTGGGGCATCGCGGGCGACAGGAAGGACGCCAGGCGCACGGTGCAGATCGCGATGGGCGACGACATGCGTTTCACGCCCTCGACGATCAACGTGAACGAAGGCGAGACGGTCCGCTTCGTCGTCTCGAACAAGGGGAAGGTCCTGCACGAGATGGTGATCGGCACCCGGAAGGCGCTCGATGAGCACGCCGCCCTGATGCAGAAGTTCCCCGGCATGGAGCACGACGAGCCCCACATGGCCCATGTCTCCGCGGGCCGCAAGGGCGAGCTCGTGTGGAAGTTCAACCGGCCCGGCGACTTCGACTTCGCCTGCCTGATTCCCGGGCACTACCAGGCCGGCATGGTCGGGACCATCAAGGTCGCGGCCGCCAGATGAGTGTCGACATCACATCCATCCATCCATCCATCCATCTATCCAAAGGAACCATCGATGAAAGCCTCTCTCGCAACCCTCCTCGTCGCCGCCTGGCTTGCTGCCGCGGCGCCCGCCAATGCGCAACAGGTCCAGCTTCCGCAGGCCGCCCGGTCCGGGGACGCGACCTACGCGGAAGGTGAGGTGCGCAAGGTCGACAGGTCCGCCGGGAAGATCACCCTGAAGCACGGCGAGATCCGGAACCTCGACATGCCACCGATGACGATGGTGTTCGTGGTCGCGGACGCGTCGATGGTGGACCAGGTCAAGGTGGGGGACAGGATCCGGTTCCGCGCGACCAGCCAGGAAGGCCGGTTCACGGTGACGGAGATCCTGGCCGCCCAGTGACGGCCCGCTCCGCCGCAGGCGTGGGCCCCGCCTAGTGCCTGTGCTGGTGGTGCAGGTCCGGCGCGTGCGGATGCGCGTGGCGCCTGGGCTCGTGCACGTGAGGATGGCTGTGGGGGCCCGCCGGCATCGGATCGTGGACGTGGTCGTGGTGGCCGTCGTCGTGCCTGTGGGCGTGTTCGTGCGCCATGGCCTCGTGCTCGTGCTCGTGCGCATGTCGCTCGACGAGGTGGAGGAAGATGCCGACGGCCATCAGGAGACCCGCCGCCGCCATGAGCCAGCCGCCATGGCGGTCGCCCAGCGCCAGTGCTCCGGCCGCCCCCATGAAGGGCGCGCAGGCGAAGACCGACCCCGTGCGCGCGGCGCCGAAGGTGCGCTGCGCGAGCAGGTAGAACCTCAGCGACAACCCGTAGCCCGTGGCCCCGATGGCGAGCAGCCCCAGCGCCGCGGAGCCTGAAGGAAGTGGCTCGCCGACGGCGAGCGCGATGGAGAGGGTCGCGCAGGCCCCGAGCGCAGCTTTCGCCAACACGACCTGGCCGGGGTCGCGGTCGGCGAGCGGACGCGATGCGGTGTTGTCGGCACCCCAGGCCGCGGTGGCCAGGAGCACCGCCAGGAGGCCCGCGAGCTGCCCGGAGCCCGCCGAGGCCTGGTCGAGCGCGAGCAGCGCGCCGCCCCCGAGCAGCAGGAGCATGGCCAGCACCACGCGCGGCTCCATGGTTTCGCGGTAGAGGAGGCGGGCGAGGAGCGCCGTGAACAGCGCCTCGAGCGTGAGCATGAGCGACGCGCCCGCGCCGCTCGCGCGCTGCAAGCCCCAGGCGAGCGCGACGGGGCCCACCACTGCGCCGAAGAAGGCGACCAGGAGGAGCCGGGGAGCATCGGCGCGCGCGAGTCGCGCCTCTCGTTCAGCGCTGCGCCTGAGCGCCGCTCCTGCGACGGCCGCTCCCGCGTAGAGCAGGCCCGCCGTGACGAAGGGGCCCAGGCCCCGGCCGCAGAGCTGGACCAGCGGCGTGGAGAGCCCGAACAGAACCGCGGCCAGCAAGGCCAGCAGGCCGCCCACTGCGGCTGGCCCGGGAGAACCGCCCGCGTGCCTCATCGCTCATGCCCTTCCTGCGCTGCGCGGCCATTCTACGGAGGCGATCCCGCGCCGTGCCTCGCCAGCTTCCCCGGAGGGTCCCTCGGTTCGACCGGCGCGTCCTGCATGAACGCTCAGCGCGCCACCAGCCATGCGCCCAGCAGCACCAGCCCGACGAAGAAGCAGCGGCGGAACAGCGCCTCGCTCATTTCCTCGCGCAGCTTCTGGCCGACGACCATGCCGGCCAGCGCGGGAGCCAGCGCGAGGGCCGAGTGCACCGAGCCGTCCAGGTCCAGCTGCCGGTTGGCGGCCAGCAGCGCCGCCAGCGCCAGCGTGGAGGTGGTGAAGGACAGCCCGAGGGCCTGCGCGAGCTGGTGGCGGTCGAGCTGCAGGGACTGCAGGTAGGGCACGGCCGGCAGCACGAACACGCCGGTGAGCGCGGTGATGACGCCGGTGACCCCGCCGACCAGCGGGGCCGCGACCCGCTCCCACGCGCGGGCGGGCGGACGCGGCTTCCATCCCGCCAGGCCGCAGAGGCCGTAGGCCAGCAGGCAGGCGCCCAAGAGCATCCGCCCGAATCGCTCGTCGGTCGCCGGCAGCCAGGCGGCACACGCCACGCCGAGGAGGATGCCCAGCTGCAGGCCCCACAGCCTCTGCAACAGCCTTCGCAGCGCGCCGCCGGCCAGGGCCTGCCACAGGTTGGTCACCAGCGAAGGCACGGTCAGCAGGCTCGCCGCCTGCGGCACCGGCATCAGCAGGCCGAGGAAGCCCATCGCGAAGGTCGGCAGGCCCATGCCGAGCACGCCCTTGACCAGCCCCGCGCCGAAGAAGATGGTGCTGACCAGGAAGAACTCGGGGAGGTGGGCGTCGAACATGGGCACGCAGTGTGGCGATGACGGTGCGCCGCGACCATCAACATTTGGTTGAAGCTCGAACGTCGGAGCCGCGCTGCGGTGGATCCCCGCCTTCGCGGGGATGACGGGGGGGCACGACAGCACGACATGCAAGGTTCCCGCCATTCCCGCGGGCCGGGCACGACGGGCAAGGTTCCCGTCATTCCCGCGGAGGCGGGAATCCAGTGCTTCCCATAATCCCCTCCATGCGATTCGACTGGACCGACCTCCAGGTCTTCCTGCACGTCTGCGAGGCCGGCAGCATGACCGCCGCGGCCGAGCGCTGCCACCTGACCGTCGCCGCCGTCAGCGCCCGGGTCCGCACCCTCGAAGAAGCCAACGGCGTGCTCCTGCTCCAGCGCCACGCGCGTGGCGTCTCGCCGACCGTCGCGGGCGAAGTCCTGTCCCGCCACGCGCGCGTCGTCTTCGACCAGGTCCAGCGCCTGGAGAGCGACCTGCTCCACGCCCGGGCCGCCTCCACGCGGCGCATCGTGCTGCTGGCCAACAGCTCCGCGCTGGCCCGGCCGATGGTGCCGGCGCTCATCGACCTGGGCGCGCCCGACTCGCCACCGCAAATCGTGGTCCGCGAGAGCTCGAGCGAAGCCACCGTGCTGGCCCTGCGCTCGGGCGCCGCCGACGTGGGCATCGTGTCCGACGCGGTGGACACCCGCGGGCTGGTGACGCAGGCGCTGGGCCCCGATCCGCTGGTGCTGGCCGTCGCGCGCACTCATCCGCTCGCAGAGCGCCATGCCGTCTCGTTCCAGGAAGTGCTCGACCCGCCCTGGGTCGCCTGGGGCGAGCAGAGCGCGCTGTCCACGCACCTGCTGGTGCGCGCCCTCGCGCTGGGCACGCCGCTGCGCCCGCGCATCACCTGGCCGCAGCTCGAAGGCGTGCTGCAGCTCGTGGCGCGCGGCGTCGGCGTGACGGTGCTGCCCCGGGCGGTGGTGGAGCGCCATGCGAACCCGGGCATCGCTTGCGTCCGCCTGGACGAAGCCTGGGCGCAGCGGCAACTGCTGGCCTGCCATGCGGAGGGCGGCGATCGCGTGCGGGCGCAGCTCGCGCAGGGCCTGCAACGGGCCTGGACCTGACGCCGTCACAATGGCTTGATGGACAACGTCACCCTTGCCGACAACCCGTCCCGCCACCGCTTCGAACTCCAGGTCGACGGCGAGGTGGCGGCCTTTTCCGAGTACAACGCGCTCAAGGGCGCGCTGCTCTTCACGCACACCGAGGTGCAGCCCGCCCACGAGGGCAAGGGCCTGGCCAGCCGGCTGATCAAGTTCGCGCTGGACGAGGTGCGGCGCCAGGGCCTGCATGCCATCCCGGCCTGCCCGTTCGTCGCGGGCTACATCCGCAAGCACCCCGAGGAGCTGGACCTGGTCACGGAAGAAAGCCGCAGGGCCTTCCTGAAGTGACCGCGCGTGCGGGGCTTCAGCCCCGGACGTGCTCGCTGCGGGCGAACAGCTCCACCGCCCATTCCACGAACGCGCGCACCTTGGCGCTCAGGTGCCGGTTGGGCGGGTAGACCACGTGCAGCGGGATGGCGGGGCGGTCCCAGTCGGGCAGCACGGGGACCAGCTCCCCGCGCTCCAGGTGCGAGGCCGCGCCGAACAGCGCGACCTGCGAGACGCCCATGCCCGCCAGCACGGCCGCCATGTGCGCATTGGCCTCGTTGAGCGAGAGCCGGTAGCGGCCCCAGATCTCCATCGACTGCCCGTCGCGCTCGAACACGTGCGGGTAGGGCCGCCCGGTGCGCGTGGAGAAGTAGTTGACCGTGGTGTGCTGGCCGTTCTCCAGGTCCTGCGGCGTGGCGGGCATGCCGCTGCGGCGCAGGTACTCGGGCGACGCCACGGTGACCAGCCGCATGTTGCCCACGCGGCGCGCCACCAGCGACTGCTCCAGCAGCTCGCCGCCGCGGATCACGCAGTCCACGTTGTCGCCGATCAGGTCCACCGGCCGGTCCGACACGCCCAGGTCGAGCTGGATGTCGGGGTAGCGCTGGAAGAACCCGGGCAGCGCCGGGATCACGATCAGCCGAGCGACCGAGGTGCCCACGTCCACCCGCAGCCGGCCGCTGGGGTTGGCCTGGGCGTTGGACATGCTGGCCTCGATGTCGTCCAGGTCGTTGAGCAGCCGCGAAGTGCGCTCGTAGTAGGCGGCGCCGTCGGCCGTGACGGTCACGCGCCGCGTCGTGCGGTTGAGCAGCCTCACTTTCAGGCGCTCTTCCAGCTGCTGCACCAGCTTGGTCACCGAGCCCTTGGGCAGGTCGAACGACTCCGCCGCGCGCGTGAAGCTGCCCGTCTCCACCACGCGCGCGAAGACCTGCATCGCCTGGATCCTGTCCATCCTTGTTTCCCTCTTGTGGCGGCCTCGTGGGCCTGGGTGTCCGATTCGCCACGGCCGGGTGGGCCGCAGCCCCGGATTGTTCATCCGATGGAAACAGAGAACTGGTCGGGCGCGTCTTTATCCGCAGATGCCGCCTGCCTATAGTCGCTTCCATGGCCGCACTGCCCTCTCCCACCGCCTTCCGCACCCTGCCGGTGCCGGGGCTCGGCCGCGACCTGCGGGTCTGGGGCGGCAAGGTGCGCGGCAAGTCGCTGCCGCTGGTGCTGCACTTCCATGGCGGCACCTTCGACAGCGGCGACCTCGACAGCGGCGCGCAACTCGCCCAGCTGATGGTGGGGGCCGGCGCGGTGGTCGCGTCCTTCGACTACCCGCTGGCGCCCGGGCACCGCTTCCCCGACGCGGTGGAAGCCGGCTACGCCGCGCTCGAGTGGCTGTACAAGCAGAGGACCGCCCTGGCCGGCAAGGACGCGCCGTTCTTCGTCGCCGGCGAGGAAGCCGGCGGCAACCTGGCCGCCGCGGTGGCGATGGTGGCGCGCGACCGGCTGCATCCGCCGCTGGCCGGGCAGGTGCTGGTCGCGCCCATGCTGGACCCCTGCAGCGGCACGCCTTCGCTGCGCGACAAGCTCGGGCCGCAGGTGGAATGCCGCTGGGCCGAGGGCTGGCAGCGGTACCTGCGCGGGCCGATGGACGCCGAGCATCCCTACGCGGTGCCCGGCCGGGCGCAGCGGCTCGCGGGCCTGGCGCCGGCGCTGGTGCTCACCGCCGCCGACGACCCGATGCGCGACGAGGCCGTGGCCTATGCCGACCGGCTGCGCGCGGCCGGCGTGCCGGCCACCAGCGCGGTGCTGGGCCTGGCCACCGGCTGGCCGCAATCGCTGGAGCAGGAGCTGCCCGACGACTGTCCCTGCGCCGGCGAGGCGCAGTGCTGGCTGCGCGACTTCTTCCAGGCCCCGACGCCGCCGCCGCCCAGCTGAACGCCGCCGGCGCGCCGAAAGGCCCGCCGGCCCTCCGCGAATTCCGCGGCATCCCTTTGACCTTGCCCCCATGGCAGGCCCGATCGTGCGGGCCCGCCAGGGATCGCTCATCCCTTTCACGACAGATCTCGAAGACGAGGCCCCCCATGAACAACGCTTTCCGGAAACTCTCCCGCCACTGGTGGCTCGCCGCCAGCCTCGGCGCCCTGGCCGCCGCCGGCGCGGTCGTGTTCGGTCCCACCAGCGGCGCGCAGGCCAGCGCGCCGGCCGCCGCGCCGCCGCCCACGCCGGTGTCGGTCGCCACCGTCGCCGAACGCGAGGTCACCGCGTGGGACGAGTTCTCCGGCCGCCTCGAAGCGGTGGAGCGCGTGGACATCCGCTCGCGCGTGGCCGGCGCGGTGCAGGCCGTGCACTTCCGCGAAGGCGCCATCGTCGCCCGGGGCGACCTGCTGGTGACGATCGACCCCGCACCCTACGCCGCCGAGGTCGAGCGCGCCGAAGCCCAGGTGGGCGCCGCGCAGGCGCGGCTGGCGCACGCCTCCAACGAGCAGGCGCGCGCCCGCCGCCTGTGGGAGGAAAGCGCGATCGCCCAGCGCGAGGTGGACGAACGCGTCAACGGCCTGCGCGAGGCCGAGGCCAACCTGCGCGCCGCGCAGGCGCAGCTGCAGGCCGCGCGCCTGAGCCTGTCGTACACCCAGGTGCGCGCGCCGGTGGCGGGCCGCATCGGCCGGCTGGAGGTGACGGCGGGCAACCTGGTCGCCGCCGGCCCCGGCGCGCCGGTGCTGACCACGCTGGTGTCGGTCAGCCCGATCTACGCCAGCTTCGAGGCCGACGAGCAGACCATCGTGCGCGCGCTCAGGGACCTGCCCAGCGGCGCCAGCGCCCGCCAGCAGATCGAGCGCATCCCGGTGCGGATGGACACGGCGGCCGGGCAGGAGAAGGACCACGAGGGCCGGCTGCAACTGATCGACAACCAGGTGGATGCCAAGAGCGGAACCATCCGAGTGCGCGCCGCCTTCGACAACCGCGACGGCAGCCTGATCCCCGGCCAGTTCGCCCGCATCCGCATGGGCCAGCCGCGCCCGGCGCGCGTGCTGCTGGTGAGCGAACGCGCCATCGGCACCGACCAGGAAAAGAAGTTCGTGCTCGCCGTCGGCACGGACAACAAGGCCGAGTACCGCGAGGTCGCGCTCGGCACCACGGTGGACGGGCTGCGCGTGGTGCGCAGCGGCCTGAAGGCGGGCGACCGCATCGTCGTCAACGGCCTGCAGCGCGTGCGCCCCGGCGCGGTGGTGCAGCCGCAGGCGGTGGACATGGTGGCGCGGGCCGAGCCGGCGCCGGCCGTCGCCGCCGCCAAGTGAGCACGGAGCCGCCATGAACTTCTCGAGATTCTTCATCGACCGGCCGATCTTCGCGGGCGTGCTGTCCGTGCTGATCTTCCTGGCCGGCCTCATCGCCCTGCTCGGCCTGCCCATCTCGGAGTACCCGGAGGTGGTGCCGCCCACGGTGGTGGTGCGCGCCAATTACCCCGGCGCCAACCCCAAGGTGATCGCCGAGACCGTGGCGACGCCGCTGGAGGAGGCCATCAACGGCGTGGAAGGCATGCTCTACATGGGCAGCCAGGCCACCACCGACGGCCTGCTCACGCTCAGCGTCACCTTCCGCCTGGGCACCGACCCCGACAAGGCGCAGCAGCTGGTGCAGAACCGCGTCTCGCAGGCCGAGCCGCGCCTGCCGGAGGAGGTCCGCCGCCTGGGCATCACCACCGTCAAGAGCACGCCCGACATCACCATGGTCGTGCACCTGGTGTCGCCCAGCGGCCGCTACGGCATGGACTACCTGCGCAACTACGGCGTGCTCAACGTCAAGGACCGCCTCGCGCGCATCCAGGGCGTGGGCCAGGTCGCGATCTGGGGCGGCGGCGAGTACTCCATGCGCATCTGGCTGGACCCGCAGAAGGTGGCGCAGCGCGGCCTGTCGGCCGGCGACGTGGTGGCCGCCGTGCGCAGCGAGAACGTGCAGGCCGCCGCCGGCGTGGTGGGCGCCTCGCCCAGCGTGCCGGGCGTGGACCTGCAGCTGTCCATCAACGCCCAGGGCCGCCTGGTGAGCGAGCAGGAGTTCGGCGACATCATCGTCAAGACCGGTGCCGACGGCGCCGTCACCCGCCTGCGCGACGTGGCGCGGCTGGAGCTGGGCGCGGCCGACTACTCGCTGCGCTCGCTGCTGGACAACGACCCCGCCGTGGGCATCGGCGTGTTCCAGGCGCCGGGCTCCAACGCGCTGGAGATCTCCGCGCAGGTGCGCGCCACCATGGAGGAGATCGCCCGCACCATGCCCGAGGGCGTGGAGTACCGCATCGCCTACGACCCCACGCAGTTCGTGCGGGCCTCGATCAAGTCGGTCGTGCAGACGCTGGCCGAGGCCATCGCGCTGGTGGTGCTGGTGGTGATCCTGTTCCTGCAGACCTGGCGCGCCTCCATCATCCCGCTGCTGGCGGTGCCGGTGTCGGTGGTGGGCACCTTCGCGGTGCTGCACCTGCTGGGCTTCTCGATCAACGCGCTCAGCCTGTTCGGGCTGGTGCTGGCGATCGGCATCGTGGTGGACGACGCCATCGTCGTGGTGGAGAACGTCGAGCGCAACATCGAGGCCGGCCACTCGCCGCTGGAGGCGACCTACCGCGCGATGCGCGAGGTGTCGGGGCCCATCATCGCCATCGCGCTGGTGCTGTCGGCGGTGTTCCTGCCCCTGGCCTTCATCAGCGGGCTCACCGGCCAGTTCTACCGGCAGTTCGCGGTCACCATCGCGATCTCCACCGTGATCTCGGCGATCAACTCGCTGACGCTGTCGCCGGCCCTGGCCGCCCTGCTGCTGCGCGGCCACGACCAGCCCAAGGACGCGCTCACCCGCTTCATGGACCGCGGGTTCGGCTGGCTGTTCCGCGGCTTCAACCGGCTGTTCGGCCGCGGCGCCGAGGCCTACGGCCGGGGCGTGCGCGCGGTGCTGGGGCGCAAGGCGCTGATGCTGGGGCTGTACCTGGCGCTCGCGGCGCTGACGCTGGGCGTGTTCAAGGCGGTGCCGGGCGGCTTCGTGCCGGCGCAGGACAAGCAGTACCTGATCGGCTTCGCCCAGCTGCCGGACGGCGCCACGCTGGACCGCACCGACGCGGTGATCCGCCGCATGGGCGAGATCGCGCAGAAGAACCCCAACGTGTCCGGCACGCTGGCCTTCCCGGGCCTGTCGATCAACGGCTTCACCAACAGCTCCAACTCGGGGATCGTGTTCGCCATGCTCAAGCCGTTCGAGGAGCGCAAGCGCGCCGACCAGAGCGGCGGCGCGGTGGCGATGCAGCTGAACCAGGAGTTCGCCGGCATCCAGGACGCCTTCATCGTGATGTTCCCGCCCCCGCCGGTGCAGGGCCTGGGCACCACCGGCGGCTTCAAGCTGCAGCTGGAGGACCGCGCCTCGCTGGGCTACGACGCGATGGACGCCGCGGTGAAGGCCTTCATGGCCAAGGCGCAGCAGGCGCCCGAGCTGGCCGGGCTGTTCACCAGCTGGCAGGTCAACGTGCCGCAGCTGTGGGCCGACATCGACCGCACCAAGGCGCGCCAGCTGGGCGTGCCGGTGACGGACATCTTCGACACCCTGCAGATCTACCTGGGCAGCCTCTACGTCAACGACTTCAACAAGTTCGGCCGCACCTACTCGGTGAGGGTGCAGGCCGACGCGCCCTACCGCGCGCGCGCCGAGGACATAGTCACGCTGAAGGTGCGCGCGTCGTCGGGCGAGATGGTGCCGCTGTCGGCGCTGATGAAGGTGCGCGAGAGCTACGGGCCCGAGCGCGCCATGCGCTACAACGGCTACCTCACCGCCGACGTCAACGGCGGCCCCGCGCCCGGCTTTTCGTCGCACCAGGCCCAGGCCGCCATCGAGCGCATCGCGGCCGAGACCCTGCCGCCCGGCATCTCGTTCGAATGGACCGACCTGACCTACCAGGAGATCCTGGCCGGCAACTCCGCGGTGTGGGTCTTCCCGCTCGCCCTGCTGCTGGTGTTCCTGGTGCTGGCCGCGCAGTACGAGAGCCTCACGCTGCCGCTGTCCATCATCCTGATCGTGCCAATGGGCCTGCTGGCCGCGATGACCGGCGTGTGGCTGACCGGCGGGGACAACAACATGTTCACGCAGATCGGGCTGATGGTGCTGGTCGGGCTCTCCGCGAAGAACGCGATCCTGATCGTGGAGTTCGCCCGCGAGCTGGAGTTCGCCGGCCGCACGCCGCTGCAGGCCGCGATCGAGGCCAGCCGGCTGCGCCTGCGGCCGATCCTGATGACGTCGCTCGCGTTCGTGATGGGCGTGCTGCCGCTGGTGCTGGCCAGCGGGGCCGGCGCGGAGATGCGCCAGGCCATGGGCGTGGCGGTGTTCGCCGGGATGATCGGCGTCACGGCCTTCGGCCTCTTCCTCACGCCGGTGTTCTACGTGGCGCTGCGCCGCCTGGCCGGCAACCGGCCGCTGCGCCAGCACGGCGCCTCCCCCCACGCCGTCGACCCTGCGCCGACGCTGCCCGGCCGCGGCGGCTCGGCGCGCATCGTGCCCGCGGCGCCGCACCAGGACTGAAGGATCCCGCCATGAATCGATTCCTCCTCGCCCCCCTCGCCGCCGCGCTGCTGCTGGCCGGCTGCGCCACCGCCTTGCCGGAGCTGCCGGCGCAACCCGTCGCGCCGGTGCGGTTCAAGGAAGACGGCCAGCGCTGGACGGTCGCCCGGCCCGCCGAGGCGCAGCCCCGCGGCACCTGGTGGAAGTCCTTCGCCGATCCGGCCCTGGACCGCCTGGTCGAGCAGGCCGCGCTGCGCAACACCAGCGTCCAGGAAGCCGCCGCCCGGCTGGCGCAGGCGCGCGCCTTCGTGCGCAGCGCGCGTGCCGAGCGCCTGCCCCAGGTGGCGGCCGGCGCTTCCGCCGACCGTGCCGCGGGCGCCGGCACGCCCACGGGTGCGCGCCCGGCCACGCTGCTGCAGGCCGGCGCCTCGCTGGCGTGGGAGGTCGACCTGTTCGGCCGCCTCGCGCGCAACCAGGACGCCGCTTCGCTCGACGCGCAGTCGCGCGAAGCGCTGCTGCACAGCACGCGGCTGGCGGTGCAGGCCGAGGTCGCGCAGACCTACCTGGCGCTGCGCGCGCTGGACACCGAGCGCGCGCTGGTGCGCGACACCGTGGGCGCGTATGCCGACACGCTGCGGCTGACGCAGCGCCGCCACCAGGCCGGCGACGTCGCCGAACTCGACGTGGTGCGCGTGCAGAGCGAGCTGGCCGGCAACGAGGCCGAGGCGCTGGCGCTGGACCGGCAGCGCGCCCAGCTCGAACACGCGCTGGCGGTGCTGGTGGGCGAGGCGGCTTCGGAGTTCGGCCTGGAGGCGGGCGCCTGGTCCGCGGCGCTGCCGGCGATCCCGCCCGGCGTGCCGGGCACGGTGCTGACGCGTCGCGCCGACGTGGCCGCGGCGCAGGCCTCGCTGATGTCGGCGCAGGCGCGCGTGGGCATCGCGCAGGCGGCCTGGTTCCCCAGCGTGACGCTCACCGGCGCGGCGGGGTTCGCCTCGCCCGAGCTGGGCGACCTGTTCAAGTGGTCGGCGCGCGCCTGGTCGCTGGGCGCGCTGCTGTCGCTGCCGATCTTCGACGGCGGCCGGCGCGAGGCCGGCGTGATGGCGGCGCAGGCGCAGATGGACGCGCAGCTGGCGCAGTACCGCGGCCAGGTGCTCAACGCCTTCCGCGAGGTGGAAGACCAGCTGGTGGCGCTGCGCCTGCTGGACGAGCAGGCCCATGCGCAGGGCCGCGCGGTGGAAGCCGCGCGGCGCGCCAGCACCATCTCGGAGACGCGCTACCGCAACGGGATGATCGGCCAGCTCGAACTGCTGGACGCGCGCCGCAGCGAGCTGCGCAACCGCCGGCAGGCGCTGCAGGTGCGGTCGGCCCAGTACCAGGCCACGGTGGGCTTGATCCGCGCCCTTGGCGGCGGCTGGGAGCCGCCGGCGGCGCCGGCCACGAGCGAAGGCCAGGAACGCGAGTTCGCGCTGCGCTGACCCGCACCCCCCGTCATTCCCGCTGCCCCGTCATTCCCGCGAAGGCGGGAACCCAGTGCTCCCGCCCCCGCGGCTACCGCCCCGGGGCGGTTGCCTTCGCCCTCAGTCGAACTTCGCCCCCGAGTCCTTCACCACCTTCGCCCAGCGCGCCTTCTCGTCGCGGATGAACTTGCCGAAGTCGGCCGACGACCCCGGGCGGGTCTCCGCGCCCATCTTGGTCAGGCGCTCCTGCATCTCCGGCGTGGCCAGGATTTTCGACACCGTGCCGTGCAGCGCGGCGACCACCGCGGGCGGCGTGCCGGCCGGCGCGGCGATGCCCTGGTAGGAACCGGTCTCGAACCCCGGCAGGCCGGCGGACTCGGCCACGGTGGGCACATCGGGCGCCGACGGGAACCGCTTGGCGCTGGAGATCGCCAGCGCCTTGAGCTTGCCGCCCTGCACCATCGGGTAGGTGGCGACCATGCCGTTGAACAGCACGTCGGCCTGGCCGGCGGCCACGTCGTTGATGGCCTGCGAGCCGCCCTTGTAGGGGATGTAGGTCCACTTGATGCCGCTGCGCAGCGCGAACTCGATGCCGGCCAGGTGGTTGGCGCCGCCCGTGCCCGAGATGGCGAAGTTCAGCGAGTTCGGCTTGGCCTTGGCCAGCGCGATCAGCTCCTTGGCGTCCTTGGCGGGCAGCGCGGGATTCGCGGCCAGCAGGTGGGGCGAGTAGGCCACCAGCAGCACCGGCGCGAAGTCCTTCACCGGATCGAACGGCAGGTTGGGGAACACGCTGGGCGCGATGGCCAGCGAGCCGATGTCGGTCAGCAGCAGCGTCAGGCCGTCCGGCGCCGACTTGGCGACGAAGTCCGAGCCCAGGTTGCCGGTGGCGCCGGCCTTGTTCTCCACCACCACGGTGGCGCCGAGCTGCTCCTGCAGCCGCGGCGCCAGCAGGCGCGCCAGGATGTCGGAGGTGCCGCCGGCCGGGTTGGGCACGATGATCCGCAGCGTCTTGCCGGCGAAGGCGGGATTGGCCGGCGCCTGCGCGAGGGCCAGGCCCGGCGCGGCGAGCGCCGCCAACGCGGTGGCGCCGGCCAGGCGGCGGCGGAGGATCGAGAAGTTCTTCATGGGGTGTCTCCTTCCAGTTAAGGGGTCGAGTGGGAGGGGGTCGGTGCCCACTGCTGCACCGTGATGCCTGGCGGCGGGATCAGGGGCGCTGGCCGCATTCGGCCGACTCGCGGGTCCAGCGGCGGGCCTGCTCGCTCAGCGTCAGGCCCAGGCCGGGCCGGGTGGGCACCAGCATGCGGCCCGCGCTGATCTGCAGGCGCTCCTCGAACAGCGGCTCCAGCCAGTCGAAGTGCTCCACCCAGGGCTCGGTCGGGTAGGTGGCGGCCAGGTGCACGTGCAGTTCCATCGCGAAGTGCGGCGCCAGCATCACGCCGGCGTGCTCGGCCAGCGCGGCGATCTTCAGGAAGGGCGTGATGCCGCCCACGCGCGGGGCGTCAGGCATCAGGTAGTCGGCGGCGCGGTGGCGGATCAGCTCGGCGTGTTCGGCGGCGCTGGTGAGCATCTCGCCGGTGGCGATGGGCGTGTCCAGCGACGCGGCCAGCGCCGCATGGCCCTCGTTGTCGTAGGCGTCCAGCGGCTCCTCGATCCACACCAGGTGGAACTGCTCCAGCGTGCGGCACATGCGCTGCGCCGCCGGCCGGTTCCACTGCTGGTTGGCGTCCACCATCAGCGGCGCGTCGTCGCCCAGGTGCTTTCGCACGGCTTCCACGCGCTGGATGTCCAGCCGGCCGTCGGGCTGGCCCACCTTGAGCTTGATGCCCCCGATGCCGCGCTCGCGCGAGGCCGCCGCGTTCACCAGCAGCTGGTCGGTCGGCGTGTGCAGGAAGCCGCCCGAGGTGTTGTAGCAGGCGACCGAGTCGCGCTGCGCGCCCAACAGCCTGGCCAGCGGCAGGCCGGCGCGGCGCGCCTTCAGGTCGTACAACGCGACGTCGAAGGCGCCCAGCGCCTGCGTGGCCAGGCCGCTGCGGCCCACCGACGCGCCGGCCCAGCACAGCTTGGTCCACAGCCGCGCGATGTCGCTCGGGTCCTCGCCCAGCAGGGCCGGGGCGACTTCCTTGGCGTGCGCGAACTGGCCGGGGCCGCCGGCCCGCTTGGAGTAGCTCAGGCCCAGGCCCTGGTGGCCGTCGCGGGTCTGGATCTCCGCGAACAGCATGGCGATCTCGGTCATCGGCTTCTGGCGGCCGGTCAGGACCTTGGCGTCGCTGATCGGCTGCGCCAGCGGCAGGTAGCAGGAGGACAGGCGGACCCAGGCGATCTGGTCGCCCGCGCCGGACACGGCGGGTGCCGTGGAGGGGTTGGCGGAAGAGGATGACATCGCTATCATGATATCGATGTCATCCTGGCCTGGTCAAGCGCCCGGACCCCCGGCCCCACGGCTGAGCCCCTCGTAGAATCGCCCGCCTGCGCGCGCCAACGATGAACGCCTCCCGCCCCTTCAAGACCGCGACCCTGGCCGACGTGGCGCGCGTCGCCGGCGTCTCCCCCATCACGGCGTCGCGCGCCCTGGCCAACCCGGGCATCGTCTCGCCCCGCACCATCGAGCGGGTGCGCCAGGCGGTCGAGACCACGGGCTACATCCCCAACCTGCTGGCCGGCAGCCTCAAGTCCAACCGCAGCATGACGGTGGCCTGCCTGGTGCCCGCGATCTCGGTCGCGCAGTTCCTTCCGACGGTGCACACCCTGACCGATGCGCTGGCGGCCGCCGGCTACCAGCTGGTGCTGGGCCAGACCGGCTACGTCCACGCGCGGGAAGAAGCGCTGATCGACACCATGGTGGCCCGCCGCCCCGACGGCATCGTGGTGGCCGGCCTGGTGCACTCGCCGGCCGCGCGGCAGAAGCTGCGCCGGCTGGGCATCCCGGTGGTGGAGACCTGGGACCTGAGCGACGAGCCGATCGACATGCTGGTGGGGTTCTCGCACCAGGAGGTGGGCGCGGCTGTCGCCGCGTTCTTCCGGCGCAGGGGCTGGCAGCGGGTGGGCATCGCCACCGGCGACGACCACCGCGCGTCGCTGCGGCGCCAGGGCTTCCTCGCCGCCTGGGGCCGCGAGGTGCCCGTGGCCGTGGGCCCGGCCCCGAGCAACCTCGCCTTGGGGCGCCGCGCGCTGGGCCGGCTGCTGCAGCAGGAGCCGGCGCTGGAAGCCGTCTTCTGCAGCTCCGACCAGCTGGCCCAGGGCGTGATCACGGAAGCGCTGGACCGCGGCCTGCAGGTGCCCGGGCAGCTGGCGGTGTGCGGCTTCGGCGACGCGGATTTCGCGGCCCACATGCGGCCGGCGCTGACCACGGTGCAGGTGGACGGCGCGGCCATCGGCGCGCGGGCCGCGCAGCTGATCATCGACCGCCGCAGCGGCGCGGCGATCGCGCAGGCGATCACCGACATCGGCTTTCGCATCGTCGAGCGGACCTCGACGATGGACGCAGGGCCCGCTACGCGGCCTTCGCCGGCGCCTTGATCCGGGCCTCCCAGCCCTCGATGAGCCGGTCCCAGGCGGCCCGGCGAGCGCCGGCGGCGGTGGCGCGCGCGCCCGTGTTCGAGGCCACCAGGCGATCGATCGCCTTCTCCTGTCCCGGGCTGAATTCCTCCGGGAACAGCGGCACCACGTTGACGATGCAGTCGCCGCACGCCCCGGCCGCCTGCCAGGGCAGGCCGGCGCCCTTGATGCGGTAGTTCAGGGTCCCGCGGCGCAGGCGCATCTGCTGCAGCCCGCGCGGCGTGGGCACCTCGGTCCAGCGGTTGGCGATCCAGGCGAAGCCGTCGACGGGGAGCTCGCAGCAGAGGGTGCCGTCCGGTTCCACCGAGAAGAACTCGTGCGCCCGCAGCGCGATGCGCACGCGCAGCGCCAGCTGGTGGTCCCGGCGGTTGCGGCCCTGCACGCGCGCCGCCACGTCGAGCACGTTGCCGGCGCGCAGGCCCGCCGGCAGTTCGACGCGGCAGCGGTACTTGCGGGCCGGCGACTTGCCGCTGGCGTCGCAGGCGGGGCAGCCCTGGCGCGTGGACCCGTGGCCCTGGCAGGCGCCGCATTCGATGGTGGATGCGACCCAGCCGAACCAGAGCGGCTGGCGCACCCGCCCCGTCCCGCCGCATTCACCGCAGGCGGCGGGTTCCGGCTCCAGGCCGGTGCCGTGGCAATCGGCGCAGTCGTCGATCACTTCACCGCGCAGCTCGCGCGTGCAGCCGCTGGCGATCTCTTCCAGCGTGAGTTCGACGGTGTGCTCCACCGCGGGCTCCCGGGCGCCGTCCGCCTCGCCCTCGCCCTCGCCTTCCAGCGCGAGTTCGCGCTTGGACCGGCGGATCTCCTCCAGCGCCTGGTTGATGCGCTGGATCTTGCGCAAGGCCTGCGGGCTGTCGTTGCGGTCCGGGTGCCAGCGCGCGGCCAGCCGGCGCCAGGCGGCCTTCACCTCGGCATCGCTGGAGCCCGGGGCGACGCCGAGTTCGTGGTAGCAGTCGTCGACGTTCAAATGCGCGCTCCGGGAGTCTGTGCTGCAGCGCAGCATCGTAGCCTGCGGCAGGGCCGGGAGACGGCGTGACACGACGTCGCGCGATGCAGACCGCGCGTCCGTGGAATATGGCCTGTGGACGTGCGGCGGGGCGCACTACCACAGCGCGGCACCCGCGAATTCACACCAAAACTGGAGAAGGCTGTGGACAACCCTGTGGAGCCGCGGCATTCGCGGCGCCAGCTCTGGCGTTGCGGCCGATGATCAAAGAACAGGCAGGTGCCCAAGATTTTTTTCGGCGCGCCATCGGCTGTGACGCGGCGGCGACGGGTCGCCGCCAGTGCACGCAAGCGGTGCGTTGTCACCTTTCGGGGGCCCGCCGCATCAAAGGCCTACACACCCCAGGAGCCAAGATGCCCCGACCGAGCCCCCTCCTGCCCAGCCTGCTGGCCATGGCGCTCGCCGCGCTGGTCCCCGCCTGCGGCGGCGGATCGGGCGAGGCGCCGGCCGCCGCAGCCGCCCCGGCCCCCTCCGCCGGCGCCCCGCCCGCGTCGGCGCAGGCCGACCTGGTCGCCCAGGGCCGGCAGGTCTTCCGCTTCGACACCTTCGGCGACGAGACCCAGTGGACCGACACGCTGCGCCTGCACGAGGTCATCGAGCAGGGCGTGTCGCCCCGCACCGCGCTGTCGGTCGGGTTGAAGGTGGACGCCGACGCCATCCCCGCCGACCTGGCCGCGGCGCTGCGCGCCGGGCAGGTCGACCTCGACAGCCCGGCCACCACGGTGGCGCTGCTCAAGCTGGATGCGGTGGTGGGCGTCAAGGGTGTGGTCGAGAGCGTCAACGGCGTCGACCGCCTGCGGCGCGTGGGCATCACCTGCGCCCTGTGCCACTCGACCGTGGACGACTCGTTTGCCGGCGGCATCGGCAAGCGGCTGGACGGCTGGGCGAACCGCGACCTCGATCCGGGCGCCATCATCGCGCTGTCCCCGGCGCTCGATGCCGCCACCAAGGCCGTCTACAGCTCCTGGGGCAAGGGGAAATTCGATCCGCGCTTCAATGTCGACGGGATCAGCAACCCGGTGGTGATCCCGCCGGCCTACGGCCTCGAAGGAGTGCACAAGGTGACGTTCACCGGCGACGGCGACGAGCCCGCCTACTGGAACCGCTACGTCGCGGTGGTCGAGATGGGCGGCCACGGCAGCTTCAGCGAGCCGCGCCTGGGCGTGCAGGTCACGCACGGAACGCAGGACCTGGTCTCGGCCAAGCTCGCGGCCCTGCAGGCCTACCAGCTGTCGCTGGCCCCGCCGGCGCCGCCCACCGGATCGTTCGACCTGGCCGCCGCCACGCGCGGGCAGGCGCTGTTCGCGGGCGCCGCCCAGTGCGCCAGCTGCCACAGCGGCGCCCTGTTCACCGACGCGAACTCGCGGCTGCACCCGCCGTCCGACTCGGTGGCCGAACCCGGCTACGCCGGCCGCTCGGCCACGAAGATGTACCGCACCACGCCGCTGCGCGGCCTGTGGCAGCACGCCCCGTATTTCCACGACGGTTCGGCGGCCACGCCGCAGGACGTCGTCGACCGCTACAACCAGCGCCTGGACCTGGGGCTGACCGCCCAGGAGGTGCAGGACGTGGCCCAGTACCTGAAGTCGCTCTGAGGTGGAACCGACATGACCGATCTGGCCCAACCCCATCCCCCTCCGGCGGCCACGGGCGCCGTCGACGAAGAACTCCTGGCCGGCCTGCGCGCGGGCCGCGCCGACGCCTTCGCACAGCTCATGCGCCGCTACAACCGCATGCTGTTCCGCGCCGCGCGCGGCATCGTCGGCGACGACGCCGAGGCGCAGGACGCGGTGCAGGAAGGCTACCTGCGGGCCTTCGTCGCACTGGACGGCTACCGCGGCGAGTCCAGCCTGGGCACCTGGCTGACCCGCATCGTCATCAACCAGGCGCTGGGCCAGCAACGCAAACTGGGGCGGGTCGTCTTCCTGGACGAGACCCTCCCCGACGACGAGGAGGGCGCCATGTCCGAGCACAGTCCCGGTCGCGCCGACGGCATCGACCCCGCCACCCCCGAGGCCACGGCCTCCAACAACGAGCTGCGGCGCCAGCTCGAAGCCGCCATCGACCTGCTGCCCCCGATCTACCGCTGCGTCTTCATCCTGCGCGCGGTGGAAGGGATGAGCGTGGAAGACACGGCGGGCAACCTGCGCGTCTCGCTCGACGTGGTCAAGACGCGCTACCTGCGCGCCCGCGCGATGCTGCGACGGCACCTGGACGCCGGGGCCACCGTGCCGCTGTCGGCGCTGCACGACTTCCGTGGCGCCCGCTGCGACGACATGGTCGTGCAGGTGCTCGCGCGGCTGCGTGCCGCGGGCGTGGTCCGCGACCAGTAGCCCCCCTCCTTCCTTCAACGCCCACAAAGGCAAAGGTGCGACCATGACCTCTCCCCAGGACTCCTCCTTCTTCTTCCTCGGTTCGTCCCGCCGCGAATCCCTGTTCGCGGGCGCCGCCATGCTCTCGGCCGGCGCGGTGGCCCTGCTGGCCGGGCGCGATGCGCTGGCGCAGGGCACCAAGGCCTCCAGCGCCAGGGGCGAGTCGGACGTGCGCATCCTCAACACCGCGCGCGGCGCCGAACTCGAGGCCATCGCCGCCTACCAGCTCGGCGCCGAGAGCGGCCTGCTGGGCCCGCAGGCCAAGGCGCTGGCGCTGGAGTTCCAGGGCCACCACAAGGAACACGCCGACGTGCTGGCGGGCACGGTGCGCAAGCTGGGCGGCCAGCCGGTGGAACCCAAGGCGCGCTACGAATTCCCCACCGACAAGCTCAAGGCCGAGGCCGACGTGCTGCGCTTCGCGGCCGGCCTGGAGCGCGGCGCCGTCTCGGCCTACCTCAATGCCGTGCCGCTGTTCCAGGACCGCGCGCTGGCGCAGGCGGCGGCGAGCATCCTGGGCGACGAGGCCATGCACTGGGCCGTCTTCCGGCAGGTGCTGGGCGAAAAGCCCCTGGTCCCCGGCGCCTTCATGTCCTGAAGGCCCGCCACGGTGCCCCGGCTCGCGCGCCCACTGGCCTTCACCGCGGCGCTGGCCGTCTGCGGCCCGCTCGCGGCCGCGGACGCGGGCCTGCTGGCGCGCGGCGAACAGGCCTACGGCCGCTGCGCGGCCTGCCATGCCATCGAGCAGAACCGCACCGGCCCCGCGCACTGCGGGCTGTTCGGCCGCAAGGCGGGCACGGCGCCGGGCTTCGAGACGTACTCCGCCGCCATGAAGAAGTCCGGCCTCGTCTGGACCGAGGCCACGCTCGCGCGCTTCCTGGCCAACCCGATGGCCACCGTCCCCGGCACCACCATGACCTACCTGGGCGTGCCCGAGGCCGAGGAGCGCGAGGCCCTCGTGGCCTGGCTGCGGCAGGCCACCCGGCCCGGCAAGGCCTGCAAGCCGCCGCGCTGACGCGTCACGCGGCGCTCACGCGCCGTCGGCGACGCCCTGGGGCGTGCCGGTCTGGAACATGCGCGTGAAGTCGCAGCTCTCCTGCGCCAGCATGGTGACGGAGGCGATCAGCGTGCTGCGCTGGTCGGTGCGATAGAGGGCCACGTAGGGCGTCGCCGGCAGCGCCGGCGTGACCTTCACCAGCGCCAGCATGCCGTCGTCGATCATCGGCTGCAGGCAGCGCCACGGCAGGTAGGTCACGCCCAGCCCGGACACCGTCATCGAGATCAGGGCCAGCATGTTGCTGCTGCTCAGGGTGTTCGGCAGCTTCATGCCCTGCGCGCTCAGCCAGCGGTCCACCACGATGCCGGTGCCGGACTTGTTGCTCTGGGTCAGGAGCCGGTATTTCGCCAGCTCGTGCAGGCGCAGCGGCTTGCGGCTGTCCACCATGCCGGGGCGGCACATCCACTGCAGCTCCACGTCGCCCACCGGGCGCGACGCGAAACGCGGATCCTCGAAGGCGTCCGGGACGATGGCCAGGTCCAGTTCATCCTCCAGCAGCTTGTCGCGCAGGGCCGCGCTGGTGTCGACGTCCGGCTCGATCACCACCCGGGGATAGAAGGTCTCGATGCGGTGCACCAGCCTGGGCAGCCAGGTCATGGCGGTCAGTTCCGTGACGCCCAGGCGCAGCCGCCGCTCGATCACTTCAGGCCGCAGGAACTGCTCCACCGCCGAATCGCGCTGCTCCAGCAGCCGCTGCGCCACCGCGAACATCTCCTCGCCCTTGTCGGTCAGCCGCGCCGTGCGCAGCGTGCGGTCGAAAAGCGGCGTGTCGAACAGGGACTCCAGTTCCTGCACGCGCTTGGAGATCGCCGACTGCGTGGTGTGCAGCTTGCTGGCGGCCTGGGCGAAGCCGCCCAGGCGCGCAACCCAGTAGATCGCTTCCAGCTGCTTGAAGGTCATCACGGCGCGGCTTTCGGGGAAACCCGGAATTTATCGCTTTTTTTCTTGAGTTTCGAATCGGAAATATCGCTTTTTTTCTGGTGAGGGAACACCAACAATCCGCCCCCTACCGCACCCCCATCGCAATGCCCGCCCCCATCCTCCTGAACCCCGTCCCGGCGCTCGCGCCGGCGGCCCTGGCCGATGCCTTCGGCCGCGTGGTCACGCCCCACCTGAGCGACAACCTCGACCGCATGGCCGGCATCACGGCGCTGCAGCGCTTCCACCGCGGCCGCAAGCTGGTGGGCACCGCCTTCACCGTGAAGACGCGGCCGGGCGACAACCTGGCGATCTACCAGGCCCTGCCCCTGCTGCAACCGGGGCACGTGCTCGTCATCGACGGCGACGGCGACACCAACAACGCGCTGGTGGGCGACCTCATCCTTTCCTACGCCATCCAGCGCGGCTGCGCCGGCTTCGTCATCGACGGCGCGGTGCGCGACACGGCCGCCTTCGGGGAAGCCGACTTCCCCTGCTACGCCCGTGGCGTCTCGCACCGCGGCCCCTACAAGAACGGCCCCGGCGCGCTGAACGTCCCCGTGGCCATCGCCGGCCAGGTGGTGAACCCCGGCGACCTGGTGGTGGGCGACGAGGACGGTGTCGTCACCTTCCCGCAGGCCGACGCCCAGCGCCTGCTCGAAGCCGCCCGCCGCAGCGCCGCCAAGGAAGACGCGATCCGCGCCGAGATCCAGACCGGCCGGGTGCAGCAGAGCTGGCTCGAGCCCTTCCTGCAGCAGCCGGCGCCCTGATCGCAGCGAACCCCATGACCCAACTGCTCGCCACCCGCCTCGATTCCGTCAAGCCGTCGCCCAGCATGGCGGCCAAGTCCCACGTCGATGCACTGCGCGCCGCCGGCCGCACCATCATCGACTTCACCATCGGCGAACCCGATTTCCCCACGCCCGCCCACATCGTCTCGGCCGGCGTCGACGCCCTCACCTCTGGCAAGACCCGCTACACCGGCTCGGCCGGCATCGCGCCGCTGCGCAAGGCCATCGCCGCCAAGCTGGCGCGCGAGAACGGCCTGGCCTACACGCCCGAGCAGGTCGTGGTGGGCAGCGGCGCCAAGCACGTGATCTTCAACGCGCTGGCGGCGACGCTGAACGAGGGCGACGAGGTGATCGTGCCCGCACCGTTCTGGGTGTCGTACCCCGACATGGTCGCGCTGCACGGCGGCCGGCCGGTGATCGTCACGGCCGACGAGCGCACCGGCTTCAAGCTGGTGCCGCAGGCGCTGGAGGGCGCCATCACGCCGCGCACGCGCTGGCTGATCCTCAACTCGCCGAACAACCCGACCGGCGCCGTCTACTCCGGGCAGGAGCTGAAGGCGCTGTGCGAAGTCCTGCTGCGCCACCCCCACGTGTGGCTGATGACGGACGAGATCTACGAGCACTTCGTCTTCGGCGGCGTGCGCCACGTCTCTCCCGTCGCGCTGGTGCCCGAGCTGGCGTCCCGCACCCTGGTGGTGAACGGCATGTCCAAGGCCTACGCGATGACCGGCTGGCGCATCGGCTACGGCGCCGGGCCGCTGCCGCTGGTCAAGGCGATGACGCTGCTGCTCACGCAGAGCACCTCCTGCGCCGCGTCCATGAGCCAGGTCGCCGCGGTGACCGCGCTGGAAGGCCCGCAGGAGTGCGTGGCCGAGGCGCGCCAGCTGTTCGAGGCCCGCCGCGACCGCATGGTCGAGCTGCTCAACCGCGTGCCCGGCATCCAGTGCGCGCTGCCCGACGGCGCCTTCTACGTTTTCGCGTCCGTGGCCGGGCTGATCGGCGCCACCACGCCCGCCGGCAAGACGCTGGCCAGCGACGTCGATGTGATGATGTACTTCACCGACGTCGCGGGCGTCGCCGCGATCGACGGCACGTCTTATGGCCTGCCCAACCACCTGCGGCTGTCGTTCGCGACCTCCATCGACCAGATCGAGGCCGGGTGCGCCGTGCTGGCCCGGGCCGTCGAAGCCCTTTCCCTTCCCCATGTCCACGAGGAGACCTCCCATGCGTAAGCTTCCGCTCATCTCCGCCGCCGTCGCGGCCCTCACGCTCCTGGCCGCCCCCGTCGCCAGCGCCGACCAGCTCGCCGACATCAAGGCCAAGGGCACGCTGGGGTGCGGCACGCTCGGCACCGCCGAGCCCTTCAGCTTCCCCAACCCGCAGACGCGCGAGACCCAGGGCTACGACGTGGACTTCTGCGCCGCCGTCGCCAAGAGCCTGGGCGTCAAGCTGGAGCTCAAGCTGATCTCGGTGCCGGCGCGCATCCCCGAACTGATGCAAAGCCGCGTCGACGTGCTGGCCGCCAACCTGGGCTTCACGCCCGAGCGCGCCGAGCAGATCGCCTTCAGCGAGAGCTACTTCGTGAGCAACCAGAAGGTGGCGGCCCGCCGCGCCGACAAGTTCAAGACGCCCGCCGACATGTCCGGCAAGCGCGTCGCCGCCGCCAAGGGCTCCACCTCGGAAGCCGGCGCCCGCAAGCACATCCCCAACGTCAACACCGTCACCTTCCAGGACCCGCCGGCGCTGTTCCTCGCGCTGCAGCAGGGCAAGGTCGAGGGCGTGGTGCTGTCCGAGCTGACGCTGGTGAAGTGGAAGCAGGACGCGGAGACCAGCCCGGCCCCGATCGACATCCTGGAGCCGGCCCTGTTCGCCGAGCCCTGGGGCATCGGCATGCGCAAGGGCGAGCCCGCGCTGCTCAAGCACGTGAACGAGGTGCTGTCCGCCATGGAGAAGTCGGGCGAAGCCGCGAAGATCTTCGACAAGTGGCTGGGAACGGGCACGCAGTTCAACCTGAAGCGCAGCTTCAAGATCGAGCCGATCAAGGGCTGACGACCCCGCCGCCCCGCCATGGCCCCGCTCGATTTCTCCGTCCTGCTGCGGGACGACGCGCCGCAGATGCTGGTGCGCGGCGTCGTCATCATGCTGGAGCTGACGGTACTGGCGTGGGTCCTGGCCATGGTGCTGGGCACCCTGCTCGCGCTGGTGCGCATGAGCAAGAGCCGCACCGCGCAGGCCGCGGTGGCCGGCTGGGTGGAGTACCACCAGAACGTGCCGATGCTGGTCCAGGTCTTCCTCTGGTACTTCGGCATCGCCACGCTGCTGCCCGCCGACCTGCAGACCTGGCTGAACCGCCATGGTGGCGAGTTCACCTTCGCCACGGTCTCCATCGGCCTGGCGATGTCCGCCTACGTCTCCGAAGGGCTGCGCGGCGGCATCCGGTCCATCCCGCCCTCGCAGATCGAGGCGGGCCGCGCGCTCGGGCTCACCTACCTGCAGTCGTTCCGCCACGTCGTCTTCCCGCAGGCGATCCGCATCGCCATGCCCACGCTGATCAACCACACGGTGCTGCTGTTCAAGAACACCGCGCTGGCGATGACCATCGGCGTCGCGGAGCTGACGTACGCCACGCGCGAGATCGAGAGCCGCTCGTTCAAGACGGTGGAGGTCTACCTGCTGGCGACCGTGGTCTACCTGGCGATCTCGCTCCTGATCATGGCGGCCGGCACGATGGCCGAGCGCCGCATGCGCATCGCGTCGAGGTGAGCCATGGCTGACATCCTCGCCCTCCTGCGCGACTACGGCGTGCTCCTGCTGGTCGGGCAGTACCCGAACGGGCCGCTCGGCGGCCTGGCCATCACCTTCGTGCTGGCGGTGCTGGGCATCGCGCTGGCCTTCCCGCTGGGGATCGCGCTGGCGCTGGCCCGCGTGAGCCGCTTCCGGCTGCTCTACTGGCCGGCCACCGCCGTGGTCTACGTGATGCGCGGCGTCCCGCTGATCATGCTGATCTTCTGGGTCTACTTCTTCCTGCCGGTGCTCCTGGGCCGGCCGGTCAGCGGCTTCAGCACCATGCTGGCGACGCTGGTGATCTACGAAGCCGCGTACCTGGCGGAGATCGTGCGCGCCGGCATCGAGTCGCTGCCCAGGGGCCAGACGGAAGCGGCCCGCGCCGTGGGCCTGACCTACATGCAGACCATGCGCAAGGTGGTCCTGCCGCAGGCGATCTACAACATGGTGCCGTCCATGCTCAGCCAGTTCGTCTCCACCATCAAGGAGACCTCGCTGGGCTACGTGATCAGCGTCAACGAGCTGACCTTCGCGGCCAACCAGGTGAACAGCACCCTGCTGACCAAGCCCTTCGAGGTGTTCGCGGTGCTGGCGGCCATCTACTTCCTGCTCTGCTTCTCGCTCACCCAGCTGGCCCGCCAGCTCGAAAAACGGGTCGCCCGTCGCCGCGCGGGCCAGGGCGCGGGCGCGGGCGCGGCCGCACCCGCCGTACCGCCGCCGATCGCGGCCATCGCCGAATGAGGAAACCCATGATCCAGTTCGAAGGCGTCAACAAGTGGTACGGCAGCTACCACGCGCTGGACGGCATCGACGCCGTCGTCGCCAAGGGGGAAGTGGTGGTCGTGTGCGGGCCTTCGGGCTCGGGCAAGTCCACCCTGATCCGCACCGTGAACCGGCTGGAGGAGATCCAGAAGGGGCGCATCCTGTTTGACGGCCAGGATATCCACGCCAAATCGCTGGACGTCAACAAATTCCGCAGCCACGTCGGCTTCGTGTTCCAGAGCTTCAACCTGTTCCCGCACCTGTCGGTGGCCGAGAACATCATGCTGGCGCCCACCACCGTGCTGGGCCGCGGCAAGGCGGAGGCGCGCGACCGGGCCGGGCAGCTGCTGGCCCGCGTGGGCCTGGCCGCCAAGGCCGACGCCTACCCCGGCCAGCTGTCGGGCGGCCAGCAGCAGCGCGTGGCCATCGCCCGCGCCCTGGCCATGGACCCGCCCGCGATGCTGTTCGACGAGCCCACCAGCGCGCTGGACCCCGAGATGGTCGGCGAGGTGCTGCAGGTGATGAAGTCGCTGGCCAGGGACGGCATGACGATGATCTGCGTCACCCACGAGATGAATTTCGCGCGCGAGGTGGCCGACCGCGTGCTGTTCATGGACCAGGGCCGCATCGTGGAGTCGGGCAGCCCCACCGGCTTCTTCGAGAATCCCCAGAGCGAGCGGGCCCGCCGGTTCCTGGCCGATCTTCGCTCGCACTGAGCGGGGCCGGCCCCGCCGGCGACAGCAAATGCGCGGATCGGCCACTCCCCCGTGGCCTTTTTGCGTTCCGGCCGCCGGCGCGGGGGTGCAATTGAAACGACGTGCTGCGCATGGCCGGATCGCCCCGTCCGCAGGCGAGAATGCGTGCCCTTCGCCACCCCATCCGTTGTAGCCCCGCATGCCGCTTTTCAAGAACATCGTCGTCTACCGCATCGGCCCCGACTGGACGCCCCCGGCGTTCGAGCGGCTGGAGGCGGAACTCCAGCGCCTGGCCTTCCAGCCCTGCGAACCCACGCAGGAACGCTCGGCCGGCTGGGTGCCGCCGCGCGGCAAGGACAACGGGGCCATGGTGGAGAGCGTCGCCGGCCAGTGGATCCTCAAGCTGGCCGTGGAGCGCAAGAGCGTGCCCGGCGGCGCCGTGCGGGCGGAGCTGGAGGCCCGCTGCAAGGCGATCGAGGCCGAGCAGGGCCGCAAGCCCGGTCGCAAGGAGAAGTCCGAGATCAAGGACGAGATCGTCCTGACCTTCCTGCCCCGGGCCTTCAGCAAGCGCTCCTCGCACGTGATCTGGCTGGACCTGGAAAAGCGCAGCCTGGTGATCGCGGCCAGCAGCATGAAATCGGCCGAACCGGTGGTCAAGCAGCTGGTGGACATGATGGCCGACCTGCAGCACGTGCTGCCGCTCGCGCCGCTGTCGACGTCGCTGGCGCCGGCCACGGCCATGGCCGAATGGCTCACGACCAAGCAGCCGCCCGAGGGCTTCTCGATCGACCGCGACCTGGAATTGAAGAAGGCGGGCGAGGAGAAATCCGTGGTCCGCTACGCCCGCCACAGCCTGGAGCTGGACGAGATCGGCCAGCACATCGAGGAAGGCAAGCTGCCGACGCAGCTGGCCCTGACCTGGAACGACAAGGTGTCCTTCGTGCTCACCGAGCAGCTGGCGATCCGCAAGATCGACATCCGCGGCGTGGAGGACGCGCCCAAGGGCGAGGACGGATTCGACGCCGACGCGGCCATCGCCACCGCGGAAATCTCGGGCCTCTTGCCCCAGTTGCTCACGTCGCTGGGGGGCGAGCTACACAATGTATAGGTTTCGCCGTTGAGGCACTGCTAATATCCGCCCGCCCTTGCAGTACCTCCGATGACAGTTGCGCTCGCAGGCCGTACACCGGCCACCTTCGAGATCAAGAGCGCGAACCTTCCGCTGGTCGCCCTGTTGCTCAAGTCCGCGGACCTGCACGCCCTCGCGGGCGAGCTGCAGGCCCGCTTCGGTGACATCCCCGAGTTCTTCGACCACGATCCGCTGGTGATCGACCTGGCGCCGCTGCCGGGCGACGCCGCGGTGGACTTCGCCGCGCTGGTGCAGCTGCTGCGCCGCCACCGCGTGATGCCGGTCGCGGTGCGCGGGGGCAGCCAGGACCAGCAGCAGGCGGCCCGCGCCGCGGGGCTGGCCCGGGCCGAGGGCGTGGCCGAAGCCCGGCCCCCCGCGCCCGCGCGGCCGCCGGCGCCCACCCGGGCCCGCGCCGAACCCGCTCCCGCCCGGGCCGAGCCCGATGCGGGCGCGCCCACCGGCGCCCTCATCGTCGACAAGCCCCTGCGCTCCGGCCAGCAGGTCTATGCCCGCGGCCGTGACCTGGTGGTGATGTCGATGGTGAACCCGGGCGCCGAGGTCATCGCCGACGGCAGCATCCACGTCTACGCACCGTTGCGGGGCAAGGCCATCGCCGGTGCGCGCGGCAACACCGAGGCGCGCATCGTGACGCTGTGCCTCGAGCCCGAGCTGCTTTCCATCGCCGGCGTCTACCGCACCAGCGACACCGCCCTGCCCGCCGAAGTGCTGGGCAAGCCCACCCAGGTGCGCCTGGAAGGCGGCGTGGAAGGCCGGCTCGTGATGGAAGCCCTCGAAATCGCCCCCTCCTCCTCGCGGCGGAGGGCCTGAAGACCAACGGGAAACCCCATGGCAAGAATCATCGTCGTCACTTCGGGCAAAGGCGGGGTCGGCAAGACCACCACCAGCGCCAGCTTCGCCTCCGGCCTGGCCCTGGCCGGACACAAGACCGCGGTCATCGACTTCGACGTCGGCCTGCGAAACCTGGACCTGATCATGGGCTGCGAGCGCCGCGTGGTCTACGACTTCGTCAACGTGATCCAGGGCGAAGCCACGCTCAACCAGGCCCTGATCAAGGACAAGCACTGCGACAACCTGTCGGTGCTGGCCGCCTCGCAGACGCGCGACAAGGAGGCCCTGAACAAGGAGGGCGTCGAGCGCGTGCTCAAGGACCTGGCCGAGATGGGCTTCGAGTACATCGTGTGCGACTCGCCGGCCGGCATCGAGACCGGCGCCCTGATGGCCATGCACTTCGCCGACGAGGCGGTGGTGGTCACCAACCCCGAGGTGTCGTCGGTGCGCGACTCCGACCGCATCCTGGGCATGCTGTCGTCCAAGACCAGGCGCGCCATCGAGGGCAAGGAGCCGATCAAGGAGCACCTGCTCATCACCCGCTACAACCCGAACCGCGTGGACCAGGGGCAGATGCTGTCGCTGGGCGACATCCAGGACATCCTGCGCATCAAGCTGATCGGCGTGGTCCCCGAGAGCGAGACCGTGCTGCAGGCCAGCAACCAGGGCACGCCCGCGGTGCACCTCAAGGGCAGCGACGTGAGCGAGGCCTACAAGGACGTGGTGGACCGCTTCCTCGGCCAGGACAAGCCGTTGCGCTTCGTCGACGCACAGAAACAAGGCCTGCTCAAGCGCCTGTTCGGAGGCCGCTGAGAATGGCGTCGTTCCTCTCCTTCCTGCTCGGCGAAAAGAAGAAGACGGCCTCGGTCGCCAAGGAGCGGCTGCAGATCATCCTGGCGCACGAGCGCTCCGGCCGCAACTCGGCCGAGCCCGACTACCTGCCCGCGTTGCAGCGCGACCTGGTGGCGGTGATCGGCAAGTACATCAAGATCAACCCGAACGACATCAAGGTCCAGCTCGATCGCCACGACAACCTCGAAGTGCTCGAGGTGAAGATCGAACTGCCGGAGCCGCAGGTCGCCAAGCGCTAGGCCTTGCGCTCCAGGGCCTCGCGGTCCCACTTGCCCTGCGAGGCCGCGGCCTCGTAGGTGCTCTGCAGGAACTCCAGCAGCGCCGCGTCCGGGTCGGGCGCGGTCCGCACCGCGGCGTAGGGCAGGATGAATTCGCGCGCCTTGGCGTGGTAGTACGCCGCGGCCGGGCGCACCTTGGCGCCTGAGTAACCCTCCGGTTCGGGATAGGCATAGGCGTAGAACGCCGCCTCGTCCACCGCGCCGCCGCCGGGCCAGAAGCCCGCGCTGGCGCACTCGCGCGAGTACGCCTCCACCATCACGTAGTCGGGACAGTTCGGCGCGCCGCCCGGATGCCGGGGCGCGGGCCGGCCGGAAAAGCGCGTCACCGCCAGGTCGAAGCTGCCCCAGAAGAAGTGCGAGGGGCTCTGCTTGCCCGAATAGCCGCTGCGAAAGCGCTTGAACACGCGGTCGGCCTGCGCCACGGTGCGCCACCAGGCGTGGGCGGCCACCGCGTCGTAGCTGGAATGCCCGTGGTCCTGCGCGAACGGCGTCGCCACTTCCACCTCGACCGGTCGCGGCACGATGCGCGGATCGAACCCGAGCGAACGCACGCCTTCCAGGTACTCGGCGAAGAAGCTCGCCACCGTCATCGGCGCCAGGTCCAGGCTGCGCGAGGCGCCGTCGTCGCAGCGCATCACCAGCCGGTGGTCCAGGAAGTCGAACTCCACCGACAGCGCGCGCGTGCCCGCCGGCATGGGCAGCGTGGTGAAGCCGCGCTCCGTCACGTACAGCGTGACGTGCCACCAGTGGTTCTCGAAAGGCGCCAGCGCCAGCCGGGTCTTGCCGACGATCTGCATCCACATGTGCAGCGTGGCGAAGGTGTCGCGCCACGCTGCAGGCGACAGGTCCGGCCAGGCGGCGGCGGTCGGGGCTTGCGCGGCCATGGCGTCGGGCCTTCAGCGCTGCAGCGAATCCACGAAGCCCTGCAGGAAGCCCCGCAGCTGGTCCTTCACCTTCTCGTCCACCAGTTCGCCCTGTTCGTTGAACGCCTGGCCGGCGCGCGCGACCATGAGGCGACCGCCGAACCAGGGCCGGGTGCCCAGGGTGCGCAGCACCGGCAGCCAGGCGTTCTGCGCGAGGATGGTGCCGAAGCCGCCGGGCGAGGCGCCCATCACCGCGACCTGCCGCCCACCGAAGACGCGGCCGATGTCCGCCGGGGGCCGGCTCAGCCAGTCGATGCCGTTCTTCAGCACGCCGGGCATGCCGTTGTTGTATTCGGGCGTGGCCAGCAGCAGGCCGTCGGCCGCGACCACGCGGTCCTTGAGCGCCTGCACGGCCGCGGGGATGCCCTCGCCCGCTTCGAGGTCGCCGTCGTACAGCGGGATGCCGTGCAGCGTGGCGATCTCCAGCGTCGCGCCGGCCGGCATCAGGCCGGCGGCCGCGCGCAGGAGCGAGGTGTTGAAGGAGCCCTTGCGCAGGCTGCCGGAGAGCCCGAGAAGTGTCGTCATGGGGAATAAGCGTGTTGCTGGAAGCGGAGACCAAGATAGCACCGCGCGCCGATGCGGGTTGTGCCAAATCCGAACGCGACAGCACGCGCCAATCCGGCAGCGACTCGTGTCGTCCGGCCCTGCGGCACCGGCGCGCCGCCGGTGCGCTGCAGGCCTGAAGCGCGCTCAGCCCTGGACGACCTGCTGGCGCTGCTGCCCCAGCCCCTCGATGCCCAGCGACATCACGTCGCCCGGCTTCAGGAACACGGGCGGCTTCAGGCCCAGGCCCACGCCCGGCGGCGTGCCGGTGGAGATGACGTCGCCGGGACGCAGGCTCATGAACTGCGAGAGGTAGGACACCAGCTTCGCGACGCCGAACACCATGGTCGCGGTGGAGCCGTTCTGGCGGCGCACGCCGTTGACCTCGAGCCACATGGGCAGGTGCTGCGGGTCCGGGATCTCGTCGCGCGTCACCAGCCAGGGGCCGATGGGGCCGAAGGTGTCGGCCGACTTGCCCTTGGTCCACTGGCCCTGGCGCTCCAGCTGGAACTCGCGCTCGGACAGGTCGTTGACCACGCAGTAGCCGGCGACGTGCTGCAGCGCGTCCTGCTCGCCGACGTACTTGGCCGTCTTGCCGATGATGACGCCCAGCTCGACCTCCCAGTCGGACTTGACCGAGTGGCGCGGGATCTCGACGACGTCGTTGGGCCCGACGATGGCCGACGTGGCCTTCATGAAGATGATGGGCTCGCTGGGCACGGTGGCGCCGGTCTCGGCCGCATGGTCCGAGTAGTTCAGGCCGATGCAGATGAACTTGCCGGTGCCGGCCACGCAGGCGCCCAGGCGCGGGTTGCCGCCGACGAGGGGCAGGCTCTGCGGATCGAGCGCGGCGATGCGGGCCAGCCCCTCGGGCAGCAGCACGTCGCCGGCGATGTCGCCCACATGGGCGGACAGGTCGCGGATGCGCCCTTGCGCGTCCAGCAGCCCGGGCTTTTCCTGGCCCACCGGGCCGTATCGCAGCAGCTTCATCTCGGTTCCTCTCGCGTCTCTCGGGTGTCGGTGTTCAGTTGGCCCAGCCGCCGTCGATCACGTGGATCTGCCCGGTGGTGTAGGTCGCGCCGGCCAGGTAGACCACCAGGTCGGCGATCTCGTCCGGCGCACCGATGCGGCCCATGGGCTGGCGCGCGACGAACTCGGACCGCGCCTTCTCGTAGTCGCCGGTGGCCTTGAGCCGGTCCTGCAGCGAGGGCGACTCCACGGTGCCGGGGCAGATCGCGTTGCAGCGCACGCCCTGGCCCACGTGGTCGGCGGCCACCGACTTGGTCAGGCCGATCACCGCCGCCTTGGTCACGCCGTAGGCGAATCGGTTGGGCACGCCCTTCACGCTGCTGGCCACCGAGGCCATGTTGATGATGGCGCCGTCGCGCCGCTCCAGCATGCCGGGCAGCACGGCGCGGATGGTGCGCACCATGGCCTTGACGTTCAGGTCCCAGGCGAAGTCCAGGTCCTTGTCGCTGGCCTGCAGCACGCCGCCGGCATGGACGACGCCGGCGCAGTTGAACAGCACGTCGACCGCGCCGATCTCTGCGGCCAGGTCGCGCACCGCGGCCTCGTCCAGCACGTCCAGGCGGCGCGTGGTCACGCCGGGCAGCTCGCGCAGGCCGGCCAGCGCGGACTCGTTGATGTCGGTGGCCCAGACGCGAGCGCCGGCGCGGGAAAAGGCTTCCACGCTGGCGCGCCCGATGCCCTGCGCGGCAGCGGTGATGAGGACGGTCTTGCCGGCGAAGTTCATGCGGCGGTTTCTCCTGTGGGGACGGGGTCGAGTTCGAATTCGGCGCGCAACGCGGCGCTGTGTTCGCCCACGCGGGGCGCACCGCGGCTGTCGCGCGCGCGCTGGCCGTCGATGCGCAGCGGGCCGCGCGTGGTGTGCACCGGCGTGCCGTCGCCGCGCTGCACGGTCTGCAGCATCTCCAGCCGGCGGAAGGCCTCGGTCTGCAGCAGCCGCGGCCAGTCCAGCACCTCGGCGCACCAGATGTCCTCGGGCTGCAGGCGGGCCAGCCAGTGGGCGGTGTCGTGGCGCGCCAGCGTCGCGGCGACCAGGCGCTTGATCTCGTCGCGCTTGCCGAAGGCGTCGGCCGTCGAATAGCGGCGCAGCTCGGGCAGCGGCAGGGTGTCGGCCAGGCGCGCCAGCGGCATCATCGCCAGCGCGAGGTAGCCGTCGGCGGTGGGGTAGATGCCGTAGGGCGCGGCCAGGTAGGCGTTGGCGTTGCGGAAGTCCGCGCGCCGGGGGTTGCGGCCGCCGTCGTTCAGGTGCGTGGTGAGCAGCTCGAACTGCAGGTCGACCATGGCTTCGAGCAGGCTGGTCTGCACCAGCGCGCCCTGCCCGGTGATGCCGCGCCGCACCAGCGACGCCAGGATGCCTTCGGTGAGCACGTGGCCGGCGAGCATGTCGGCCACCGACAGGCCCAGCGGCACCGGGCCCTCGCCCTCGTGGCCGTTGAGCCAGGCCACGCCCGAGACCGACTGCGCGAGCAGGTCCTGCCCGGGCAGGCCGGCCCAGGGACCGTCCTCGCCGTAGCCGGAGACGCTGGCGTAGACCAGGCGCGGGTTGAGCGCGTGAACGGCGTCCCAGCCGAGCCCCAGGCGCTCGATCACGCCGGGGCGGAAGTTCTGGATCAGCACGTCGGCCCGCTGCAGCAGGCGGCGCAGCACGGCCAGGTCGTCCTGGTCCTTCAGGTCCAGCGCCAGGCTTTCCTTGCTGCGGTTGATCGCGTGGAACAGCGTGGAGTCGCCGCCGACGTCGGTGTCGGTCAGGTACAGGCTGCGGCAGATGTCGCCGCTGCCCGCGCGCTCCACCTTGATCACGCGCGCGCCCAGGTCGGCCAGGCGCAGCGCGGCCGAAGGGCCGGAGAGGAACTGGCTGAGGTCCACGACCAGCAGCCCCTGCAACGGCAGGCCCTCGCGGGTGCGGGTGGCGATCATCGCGGCAGGCTCTCCCGGAACATGCGGTTGAGGTCGTCGACGATGGCGCGGGCCGGCTCGGTCGTGCGCAGCCCGGCCAGCAGGCGCTGCGATGCCGCTTCCTGGTAGGCCATGTAGCCGTCGTGGCGCGGGCGCACCCACGCGCCTTCCAGCGTGCGGCGGGTGGCGCGGTAGAAGTCGTGCGTGGCCGCGTTCACCTTGCCGTCTTCCCAGGCCGCGGCATGGCCCGGCTGGCCGCCGGAAGCGGCATAGGGGCCGGCCTGCGCCTCGGGCCCGGCGACCCACAGGGCGAAGTCCAGCGCCTGCTGCGGATGCTTGCTGCGCGCCGACACGGCGATGCCGGTGCCGCCGAGCGCGGAGCCCACGGGGCCGCGGCCGTTCAGGGTGGGCATGTCGGCGAAGGCGATGCGCGCCGGGCGGAAGCCGTCCATGGCGTAGCTCACGTAGCCGTAGATCAGCGGCACGCAGTGGATGCTGGAGCCGGGCTGCGCCATGCGCTCGAACACGGCGATCGGGTCCTGCTCGAAGTCGAGCGCATCGAGGTGCGGGAGCAGCGAGCGCAGCAGGCCGATCGCCTCGGATGCCAGCGCGAGATCGAACAGCTCCGGCCCCTGCACGCGGCCCGGCGCCCCGAGCTGCGCCGTCAGCGTGTACAGGCACATCAGCGAATGCGGCGGGCGCAGCGGCAGCGCCACGTGGCCGGCCTTCGCCAGGTCCATCACCTCGCGCCAGTCCGGCGCGGGCGCGGCCAGGCGGTCGGGCCGCCAGGCCTGCACCTGCGTCGCCGCATCGATCGGCAGCGCCCACTGGTAACCCTGCCAGTGGTAGCTGGGGTAGGAAGCGCCCACGCTGCCTTCGGCGACGGCGGACAGCCGCGCATCCTGCAGCGGCAGCAGGCAGTTCTCGCGCGCGACCTGGCCCACGTGCGGGTGGTCGATCACGATCAGGTCGTACTCGCGCGCCAGCTGGTCCACCGGGAAGGACTCGAAGTCCTGAAGCGAGCGGCGGTCCCAGGTGACGGCCACGCCGGTGCGCTCCTGCCAGAGCGCCGAGCAGGCTTCCAGCGGCTGCCAGCCGCGCGGGTGGTTCCAGGTCATGCCGCGCAGCGTCGGCCCGTTCTTCTCGTTCATTGGACGGCTCCGGTGCCGTAGATCAGGTTGGGCAGCCACAGGGACAGCTGCGGGAACACGGACAGCACCACCAAGAGGACCATCATCACGGCCAGGTAGGGCGCGACCTCGCGGGCGTAGTCGGCCATGGGCACCTTGAGGGTCTGCGAGGAGATGTACATCAGCCCGCCCACCGGCGGCGTGACGCCGGCGATGGTGAGGTTGGTGATCAGCACGATGCCGAAGTGCACCTTGTCGATGTGCGCGCCTTCCACCAGCGGCAGCAGCATGGGCGTGAGGATGATCAGCGCGGCCGAGCCCTCGATGGCCGTGCCCAGCACGATCAGCACCAGGTTGATCAGCAGCAGCAGGACCATGGGGTTGGACGTCGCGCCCTGCAGCCAGCCCGACATCGCCTGCGGCACCTGCATCCACGACAGGTAGAAGCCGAAGGCCCCGGCGGCGCAGATCATCATCATCACGCTGGCCGAGTCGCGCACCGATTCCGCCAGCACCTCGGGCAGGTCGCGCAGGCGCATCTCGCGGTAGCCGAAGATGGCGATGCCCAGCACATACAGCACGACGATGGCGCCCGATTCGGTGGTGGTGAACACGCCGTAGCGCGTGCCCGCCAGGATGACCACGGGAATGGACAGCGCCCACAGGCCGTCGACCAGCGCCCGGCCCAGCTCGCGCGCGCTGGCGCGGCGTTCGCGCTGCGGCTTGTAGTTGCGCTTGATGGCCAGCACGTGCGTGGTGAGCATCAGGGCCACCGCGAGCAGCAGGCCCGGCACGATGCCGGCGGCGAACAGGCGCCCGATCGAGGCCTCGGCCAGGAAGCCGTAGACGATGAGGCCGATCGAGGGCGGGATCAGCGCCGTGATGATCGCGGCCGACGAAGTGATCACCGCGGCGAAGGGGCGGCCGTAGCCGCGCTCCACCATCTGGTTGCCGATGGTCTTGGCCAGCATGGCCGCGTCGGCGTTGGCCGAGGCCGTGAGGCCGCCGAGCAGCGTGGCGAGCACCGTGCACATCTGCGCCAGCGCGCCGCTCACGTGGCCCACCAGCACCTCGGCCAGGTGCAGCAGCCGGCGGGTGATGCCGGCGGCGTTCATGACGCAGCCGGCCAGCACGAACAACGGCAGGGCGAGCAGCGACACCGACTCCGTGCCCTCGGCCATCTGCTGGGCGAAGTTGGCCAGCGGGATCTCGCCCGTGTTCATCAGGAAGAAGCCGAGCGCGGCGACGGCCATCGCCCAGGTCACCGGCGTCTGCAGCGCGAGCAAGGCCACCATCAGCAGCGAGGGCAGCCACAACTGGACCATGCTCATACCGCCAGCTCCGAGGAAGGACGCCACTGCCAGCCGTCGCGCCAGGGGGCCAGCAGCAGGTGCTGCACCAGCATCAGGACCGAGGCCACCGCCATCGGCGCATAGACCGCCGAGCGCGGGATGTCCAGCGACACCACCCGGATGTCGTGCGCGAGCACGGCCTGCCAGGCGAACATCGCCGCCAGCACCGTAAACAGCGCGGCCAGCAGGAACCAGTTGAAGATGAAGACCGCGCGGCGCAGGCGCGGCGGGAACTGCGCGACCAGCGCGTCCACGTCGGCGTGCATGCGCCAGCGGATGCACGCCGCGGAACCGAAGAACACCAGCCAGCCGAAGGCGATGACGGCCGCCTCGAAGGTCCAGGAGGCGGGCTGCGGGAACAGGTAGCGCGTGACCACGCCCCAGGCGATCGTGAAGACGACCGCCAGCATGCAGGCGACGGCGATCGCCTCGTCGATGCGGCGCAGGCTCAGCAGCCGGTCGGTGCGCGGCGCCGCCGCGGCGACGGCCGGCCCGGCGTCGGGCCGGGCCGCGCCCGCGGGGGCGGCCAGGGGTCGCGTGGAATCCACTGGAGGCCCGGTGCGTCAGTGCGCCATCGTGGCGCGGGCCTTCTCGTAGATGCCGGGCGTGAGGCCGGGCACCTTGGAGTAGGCGACCTTGGCCTTCTCGGCGAAGGCCTTGACATCGACGTCGCTCACGATCTGCACGCCCTGCTTCTTCAGCTCGTCGGCGAAGGCCTTGTCGGAGGCCAGCGTGGCGACCGTCAGCTCCTCGCCCGCCTTGCGGCCCTCTTCCAGCAGCACGGTCTTCAGGTCGGCCGGCAGGCTGTTGAAGAAGCTGGTGCTGGTGACGAAGGCGGCGAACATCATCTGGTGCGCGGTGTTGGACACCACCTTGCGCACCTCGTAGAGCTTGGAGCCGGCCAGCGAGCCGTAGTTGGCTTCGGCGGCATCGACCACGCCGGTCTGCAGCGCGTTGTAGACCTCGCCCCAGGGCAGCGCCTGCGGACGGGCGCCCAGCGCGGTGAAGGTCTCCAGCATGATGGGCGACGGCGGCACGCGCATGGTCAGGCCCGCCATGTCGGCCGGGGTGCGAACGGGCTTGCCCGCCAGCAGGTGGCGCACGCCGAACAGGCCGTCGGCCATGATCAGCTTCAGGCCCTGCTGCTCCAGGCGGGTGGACAGGTCCTTGAACACCGGCGAGGCGAACAGCTTCCTGGCGTCCTCCGGGCTGGAGAACATGTAGGGGCCGGCCACCACCGCCATGTCGGGCACGAACTGCGACAGCTGGCCGTAGTCGGTGACGCTGAGCATGCGCGCGCCGCTCTTGATCATCTCGTTGACCTTCTTCTGCGGGCCCAGCTGGTCGCCGGTGAAGATGGTCACGGTCATGCGTCCCTTGGACCGCTCCTTCACCCGCTCGGCGAAGCTGTTCATCACCTTGACGACCGGCTCGTTGGGGTTGGCCTGCGAGGTCGAGAAACGCAGGGCATAGGTCTCCTGGGCCTGCGCGGGCGCGAGGACGGCGGAGCCGAGAAGGCCGGCCAGGGCGGCGGCGGCGAGGACGTTGCGGCGGAAGGTCATGCTGTCTCCTGGGGTCGGTCGGACGATTCTTTAGCAAACTTCGCGTTTGCAAATGAATGGTACGAACGGAGGTAAGCTGACGCCCTAGGTGTTTACCCGGGGAATCGGGTGAATCCGAACCGAGACAATCGCACGGTAATGAATTATCGATTTACCTATGAGCCAACAGCCTGACGCCGTCGACCTCCCGCTGGCCGGCCTGCGGGTGCTGGACTTCAGCCAGTTCCTGGCCGGGCCCTCCTGCGCCCTTCGCATGGCGGACCTGGGCGCCGACGTGATCAAGGTGGAGCGCCCGGACGGCGGCGACCTGTGCCGCCAGCTCGTCGTGGCCGACCAGCGCATGGGCGACGACAGCGCCCTCTTCCACACCATCAACCGCAACAAGCGCAGCTTCGCCGCCGACCTGAAGCGCCCGCAGGACCTGGAACGCGTCAGGCAGCTGGTCGCGCGGGCCGACGTGATGATCCACAACTTCCGGCCCGGGGTGATGGAGCGCATCGGGCTGGACTACGCCTCGGTGCAGGCGCTCAATCCGCGCATCGTCTACGCCGCCGTCACCGGCTACGGCGACGAGGGCCCCTGGCGCGACAAGCCGGGCCAGGACCTGCTGGTGCAGTCGCTCTCCGGCATCGCCTGGCTGAGCGGTGCGGGCGGCGAAGGCGCGCCGCCGGTGCCGGCCGGCCTGTCCATCGTGGACATGATGACGGGCGCCCACCTGCTGCAGGGCATCCTGGCGCTGCTCCTGCGGCGCGGCATCAGCGGCCGCGGCGGCCGGGTCGACGCCAGCCTGCTGGAATCGGCGCTGGACCTGCAGTTCGAGCCCTTCACCGCCTACCTGAACGGCGCGGGCGAGCCGCAGCGCAGCGCGGTCAACCACGCCAACGTGCATGCCGCGGCGCCCTACGGCATCTACCGCACGGCCGACGGCTTCCTGGCGCTGGCGATGGCGGCCATGGACGACCTCGCGCGGCTGGTCGAATGCAAGCCGCTGGCCGACCTGGCCGCCGACCGCACCGGCTGGTTCCGCAACCGCGACGAACTCAAGCGCGTGCTGCAGGATCACCTGCTGTCGCGCCCCACCGCCGCCTGGCTGCAGGTGCTGGAGCCGGCCGGCGTCTGGTGCGCCGACGTGCTGACCTGGCCGCGCCTGCTGGAGCATCCGGGCTTCGCCGCCCTCGGCATGGTGCAGTCGCTGGGCAGCGGGGGCGCCACGATGAAGACCACCCGCTGCCCGCTGCGCATCGACCGCCAGGTGCTGCGCCACGCGCGGCCCGCGCCCGCCATCGGCGAGCACACCCAGGAGATCCTGCAGGAGCTGGGACTGCAAACCACCGAGGAGACCGCATGACCGAGGAACGCTATTTCGAGGAGTACGTGCCGGGCGCGCGCCGCGGCACGACGGGCCGCACCATCACCGAGGCCGACATCGTGCTGCACGCCGGCCAGACGGGCGACTTCTTCCCGCACCACATGGACGCCGCCTGGTGCGCCACGCAGGAGTTCAAGCAGCGCATCGCCCACGGCACGCTGGTCTTCAGCGTCGGCATCGGCCTGACCGCGTCCACCATCAACCCGCGCGCCATGTCCTACGGCTACGACCGCATGCGGTTCGTCAAGCCGGTGTTCATCGGCGACACGATCTACTCGCAGGTCGAGATCACCGACTGCCGCCCGCACCCCAAGCGCCGGGGCCACGGCATCGTGGTGGAGACGGTGACGGTCACCAACCAGCGCGAGGAGACGGTGCTGGTCTGCGATCATCTGCACCTGGTGGAGCGCCGCCAGCCGCTGTGAACGGCCTCCCCCTCCCGATGCCCGCCCGCCCCATGAACGCCGCCGAACCCGATTCCTCGCCCCGCAGCAAGTACGCCGTCCCGGCCCTGGAGAAGGCGCTGGACGTGCTGGAGCACCTGGCGGAGCAGGCCGTGCCGCTCACCCAGGCGCAGCTGGCGCGCGCGCTCGGCCGCGAGCCCGGCGAGCTGTTCCGCATGCTCACCTGCCTGGAGTCGCGCGGCTACCTGCGGCGCGACGACGCCGGCGGCTACCAGCTGACGCTCAAGCTGTTCGAGCTGAGCCGCACGCACTCGCCGCACGAGCAGCTGATCGAGGTGGCCACGCCGCTGATGCGCGACCTGGTGGACCGCGTGCGGCAGTCCTGCCACCTGTCGGTGCTGCACCGCGACGAGGTGCTGGTGCTGGCGCAGGTGGAGAGCCCGCAGCCGGTGCGCCTGTCGGTGCAGGTCGGCTCCCTCCATTCGCCGGTGGCCACCGTGTCGGGGCAGCTGCTGCTGGCGCACCTGGAGGCGGCCGAACGCACCGAGCTGCTGGCGCGCCAGGCCGACTACCTGCGCCTGTCCGCCGCCGATCGCCAGGAGTTCCAGGCGCGGCTGGCGCGCGTGCGCGAGGACGGCTGGGCCTATGCGGAAGGCGCCCGCTTCGTCGGCGGGCTGGACCTGGGCGTGCCGCTCGGCCGCCCCGGCGCGCGCACCCGCGCGGCGCTGACCATCGCCGCCCTCAAGGGACAGCAGGGCCCGGACCTGTTCGAGCTGCTGCCCAAGCTGCAGCAATGCGCCGGCGAGATCGCCCGCGCGTGCGGGCTGGGTTGAGCCCGCTGCGGCGCGTGCTGGACAAGGCGCCCGCAGGGGCTGGGATAAAGTCGGCCCCATGTTCAGTGTTACGGTGCGGGACGACACCGCCTACCTCGTGGCCATGGCCACCGGCCGGGCCGAGCTCGCGCACCTGTGCGGCCTGGCCGACCTGGCGGCCCGCATCGCCGTCATGAAAGGCCACCGGCGCGCCCTGGTCGACCTGCTCGAGGTGCAGCCCTTCCTGACGTTCACCGAGCACCTGCAACTGGGCGCGCACGTGGCCGCCGCGTTCGGGCCGCTGGAGCGGGTGGCCACCGTGGTGCCGGCCAGCCAGCGCAACGGCACCAGCGAGAAGGCGGCCCAGAAGCACGGCCTGCGCCTTCGCACCTTCACCGTCCTGCAGGAGGCCGACGCCTGGCTGCAGGAGCGAGACACCCCCCTATCGAAAGCGACACGTCCATGAGCTCGCGCTCCAAGCAGACGGTCCTGGTGGTCGACGACAACGCCGCGCATCGCTACGCGACCATGCGCGGGCTGTCCAAGGCCGGCTTCAGGATCATCGAGGCCGCCAACGGCACCCAGGCGCTGGAAAGCGCCGAAGGCGCCGATGCCGTCGTGCTGGACCTCTTCCTGCCGGACCTCGATGGCCGCGAGGTCTGCCGGCGGCTGCGGGCCCGGCCCGCCACCGCCAACCTGCCGATCGTCCACGTCACCTCGGTCTACGTGACCGAGCACGATCGCGAAGAATGCCGCCGGGCCGGCGGCGACGACTTCATGGTCAGCCCCGTGCTGCCGCAGGAGCTGGCCGTCACGCTCGACGCGCTGATCGCCCGGCGCGCCGGCAAGGGCGGCCCGGCCCCGGCGCCCGACGCGCCGGCCTGAGCCGGGCCGGCGGCTCACTGCCCGCTGCCTTCGCGCGGCGCCAGGGCCTGCGACTGGGCCGCGGCCTCCGGCGATTTCGCCACGCGGCCCACGGCCAGCGCACCGATGCGCCGTCCCATGTCCAGGCCCACTTGCGTCGACGTGCGGAAGTGGATGCCCTCCCAGACGCGCGCGTCCCCCACCTCCTGCATGAAGGCCTCGACCGTGGCCCAGCGCCGCGTCGCGCCCTGGGCCGTGGGGCTGCTGGTCGCAAGTTCGGGCAGGCGGCCGCGGCCGGCCTCGGCCTTCAGCAGTTCCCCGACGGCGCCGGCCAGGATGCTGTGCGCGCTGGGGTACTCGGGGTGCGACGGGTTGTCGATCATCGGCGTCCAGCCGGCCTCGACCTCGGTGGCCGGGTTGTCGTCGCGGTCGCCGTTGCGGATGGCGGTGACCGGGCGCCAGAAGCCGTAGTGGTACTTGGCGTCCAGCACCGCGATCAGCGCGTCGTCCATGGCCTGGCTGGCGGCGGCGAACAGGCGCGCGTTCTGCGCCACGCTGCGCCCCGGCGCCTGCGCCACCGAGCGCACGACGCCGTGGTAGATCGGCGGCAGCGAGTATTCCCAGAACTTCGCCACCTCGGTCTGGGCGGCGCTGCGTTCGCGGCTCGCCTTGGCGCCCAGCGCCTTGACCTCGTTGTAGTCGCGCGCCCACTGCACGCTGCCCAGGGCCGGCGGCGGCCCGGGGCGCAACTGCGCCGCGTCGGCCAGCAGCCAGGGCTGGCGCTGCGGCCACTGCGGCGCGGCCACGCCGGTGGTCGGCACGTACGCGCCGGGCGCCGCATGCGGGCGGTAGCGGTCGCCCGCGCCGGCGCCGTCGTCCGCGCGCCAGGCCAGCACGCGGGCCGCGGCCTGTTCGCCGGCGGCGATGCCGGCCGCGGTGGCCGGGCCCTCGCCCAGCTTGCCGAGTGCCGCGCGGTAGGCGGTGGCGATGGCCGCGTCCTGCTGCGGCAGCAGCCTGGCCAGGCTGGCGCGGCTGGCCGCGGCCACGGCGGCATCGGCCGCCAGGGCCGCGCCCTCGCCCGGGTGCTGCGCCTGCGCGGCGGCGACCGCCTCGTGCACGGCGGTCTGCACGATGGCCATCACGCGCACGGCCGGCGGCGTGCCCAGCTTGGCCTGCACCACCAGGTCGCCGGCCACGGTGTTCCAGTCGGTCACGGAGTCGGCGCGTGCCTGGGGCGCGGCGCCGGCGAAACAGGCCACCGCGAAGCAGGCGGCCGAAATCTCTCTTGCGTTTCTCATGGCTTTCTCCCGGGCCTGCCTCAGCGGCGCGTGATGATGATCTCGAGGTAGTCGCTCACGACGACGAGCCCGTCGCCCTGGCCGCGGTCGAAGCGCTTCATCAGCGCCACCAGGTCCTCGGCCAGCGCGTGCTGCCCGTCGGCGTCCAGCGCGGCGAAGGCCTTGAGGATCGGGCCGTAGTAGCTGCGGAAGACCTCCAGCATGTGCTCGGCCGAGCGGTAGCGGAACATGAACTGGCGCGGCTCGGCGGCGATGCCGGCGGACGCCGCGCCGAACAGCTCGACGATGCGCGCGCGGCTGCCCCACAGCGCCGGCGACGCCACGCCCGCCGGCGGCGGCACGTGCCTGCCCACGGTCTTGAACACCTGGCCGATGAAGCCCTCGGGCGTCCAGTTGGCCATCGCGATGCGGCCGCCCGGGCGGCAGACGCGCAGCAGCTCGGCCGCCACGCGCGGCGGGTTGGGGGCGAACATGCAGCCGAAGATCGACAGCACGGCGTCGAAGCTCTCGTCGTCGAACGGCAGCGCTTCGGCATCGGCCTCGCGGAAGTCGATGCCGTGCAGGCGCTCCGCGGCGGCGCGTTCGCGGCCACGCTCGAGCAGGGCCGGCACGTAGTCGGTCGAGGTGACTTCGCAGTAGCGGCGCGCCGCGGCCAGCGTCGCGTTGCCGTTGCCGGCGGCGACGTCCAGCACGCGCTCGCCGGCGCGCAGGTCGGCGGCTTCGCAGAGCGTCTCGCCGACGATTTGCAAGGTGGTACCGACCACGGCATAGTCGCCCGAAGCCCAGGTGGCCTTCTGTCGGGTCTTGATGGCGGCGAAGTCGGGCCCGGTGGCGGCTTGCGGGGCGGCGACGGTGGCGGACAGTGCATTCATGGGCATTGCTCCAGTGGATTGAGGAAGGGTCGGACGGGCGGGTGGCGGTGTCCGGCATTCGTCGCCGTGCGGCCGCCGAAGAAAACTGTCGGCCGGCGACGTGGAAGCCGGCGTGGTGGCCAGCGTGGAAATTCACGTGGAAATGCAGACGCAGCTGAGCGGACCGCCGCCCACGGCCGGGCTGGCGTTGCGGCTGCTCGGCCCCCTGTCGGTGAGCCGCGGCGGCACCCCCGTGGCGCTCCCGCCCTCGCGCAAGGTGCGCGCGCTGCTGGCCTACCTGGCCGTGGCCGGGCGCACCACGACGCGCAGCCACCTGTGCGAGCTGCTGTGGGACCTGCCCAGCGATCCGCGCGGTGAACTCCGGTGGTGCCTCAGCAAGCTGCGCTCCGTGCTCGACGAGCCCGGCCGGCAGCGCGTGCTGGCCGACGGCGAAGGCGTGTCGCTCGACCTCTCGGACTGCAGCGTCGACGTGCTGGAGGTGGCCCACGCCCTGCGCGACGGCTTCGCCAACCTGGCCGCCGCGGACCTGCAGGCGCTGGCCGCCCGGTTCGGTGACAACGACCTCCTCGAAGGCCTGGACCTGCCGCGCAGCCCGGCGTTCTCGGGCTGGCTGATCGCCGAGCGCCGGCGCCTTCGGGCCACGCACGCGGCCGTGCTCGAGCACTGGGTGCAGGCCCTGCCACCGGGCAGCGACACGGCACTGGCCGCGCTGGAGCACTGGCTCGCGATCGCGCCCTTCGACCGGCGCGCGCACGAGGGCCTGCTGGAGGCGCTGGCCTCGCGTGGGCGCCTGCGCGAAGGCGAGGAGCACCTGGCCGCCACCGCGCGGCAGTACGAAGCCGAAGGGCAGGACTGGGCCCCGATCGGGCATGCCTGGCGCGCGGCCAAGTCACGCGCCGCCCGCCATCCCCGTGAAGCCGACGACCGTCCCTCCCTCTCCGGTCATCCCCGCGAAACCGACGACCGTCCTCCCCCCTCCCGTCATTCCCGCGAAGGCGGGAATCCAGTGCTCCCGCTTCCGTTTTCGCTCGACCTGCGCGCTGCGCCGGGTCCCCGCCTGCGCGGGGACGACGAAGCGCCCACCCCCCTCCCCCGCCGCGCCTCCCTCGCCGTCATGCCTTTCATCGACCGCACCCCCGGCGTGGCCCTGCGCGGCGGCCTGGGCGACGGCATGGCGCACGACGTCATCACGCGGCTGGCCAAGCTGCGCAGCATGTTCGTGATCGCCGAGGGCACGATGTTCGCGCTGTCCGAACGGCGGGTGGACTCGCAGGACGCCGGCCGCCGCCTGGACGTGGACTACGTCGCCAGCGGATCGATCCGGCGCGGCGCCGATGCGCGCCTCACGGTGACGGTGCAGCTGGCCGAAACCCGCACTGCGCAGGTGGTGTGGGCCGAGGAGTTCTCGGGCCGGTTGGACGACACCTTCGCCGTGCTGGACGAGATCGGCAACCGCATCGTCTCGTCCATCGCCCGGCAGATCGAGGTGGCCGAACGCAACCGCGCCATCCTCAAGAACCCGAACTCGCTCGATGCCTGGGAGGCCCACCACCGCGGCCTGTGGCACATGGTGCGGTTCAACCGCGAGGACAACGAGCAGGCCCGGCACTTCTTCCAGACCGCCGTGCGGCTGGACCCGACTTTCGCGCGGCCCCACGCCGGCCTGTCCTTCACCCATTTCCAGGACGCCTTCCTGGGCTGGCGCGAACGCGACGCGGCGATCGAGCGGGCCTACGGCGCCGCGGCCGACGGCGTGATGGCGGACGAGCGCGATCCCGCCTCGCACTGGGCCCTGGGCCGCGCGATGTGGTTGAGGGACCGGCAGGACGAGACCCTGGGCGAGCTGCATTCGGCCATCGAGCTGAGCCCGAACTTCGCGCTGGGCCACTACACGCTGGCGTTCGTGCACATGCAATCGGGCGACCCGCGGACGGCCATCGCCGAGGCCGACCACGCACGTGCGCTCAGTCCCATGGACCCGCTGCTGTTCGGCATGCTCGCGTCGCGCGCCATCGCCCTGGCGCGCCTGGGGCAGTACGAGGAAGCGGCCGACTGGGCGGTGCGCTCGGCGGCGCGGCCGAATGCGCATGTGCACATCCGCGCGATCTCGATGGTCTGCCTGGCGCTGGCCGGGCGCGTGCAGGAAGCCAAGGACGTCGCGGCGGCGATCCGGCAGTCGCAGTCGGGCTACGGCGTCGCCGACTTCCTGCAGGCGTTCAAGCTGGGCGCCGAGGCCGAAAGCCTGGTGCGCAAGGCGGCGCGGCTCATCGACGCGTGAGGAGCTGGGCGACCGGAGCGCCGGTGCCGCCCGAGGCGACGCCTTCCGCCGCCGGCCGGGTGCAGTCCGCGTAGGCATCCAGGCCCGGCGCGAAGGCCGCGGTGCGCACGTCCAGCAGCGCCAGCACCGAATGGAACAGGTGGTCGTGCGTGACGCGTGTGTCCCGGCGGCCGCGCAGGCAGGCCAGCTCGACGCCGCTGCGGCGCTCGAAGCCGGGCGAGAGCCAGGTGATCCATGGCACGCGCTTCTGCACGTCCGGCGCGATCGCGTACGGCAGCCCGTGCAGGTACAGGTTGTTCTCGCCGAGCGACTCGCCGTGGTCGGCCACGTAGACCATCGCGCCGTCCCAGCGGTCCTCGCGTTCGCGCAGCCAGCCGATGGTCGATGCCAGCACGTGGTCGGTGTAGGCGATCGAGTTGTCGTAGGCATCGACCAGCTGCTCGCGGCTGCAGTCCTGCAGGTTGGCGCTGCGGCACTCGGGCCCGAAGCGCTTGGACGCGGGCGGCGAGCGGCGCCAGTAGGCCGGGCCATGGCTGCCCATCTGGTGCAGCACCAGCACCACCCCGCGGGCACGCCGCACGGCGGGCAGCGCGTCGATCCGGGCGTCCAGCCCTTCGAGCAGGATGCCGTCCAGGCATTCGCCATCGCGGCACAGCCGCGGGTCGCTCGACGCGGCGACGCTCGCGTGCGGGACGCGGTCGCAGACGCCCTTGCAGCCGGCCTGGTTGTCCAGCCACAGCACGGCCAGGCCGGCGTGCTGCAGCACGTCGAGCAGGTTCTCCTGCGGCTGCTTCTGCGCATTGAACGCCTCGCGGCCCAGCGCGGAGAACATGCACGGCAGCGCGGTGGCCGTGCTGGTGCCGCAGGCCCAGGCGTTGGTGAAGCTGGCCACGCCCTGCGCGGCCAGCTCGGGCGTGGTGTCGCGGGCGTAGCCGTTGAGCCCGAGGTTGCCGCTGCGGCCGGTCTCGCCCACCACCAGCACGAGCAGCGGCGTCCTGCCACCGGCCGCGCCGCCGAGGACCGCGTCGCGGCCCACCGGTGCGAGCGGGCCCGCCTCGCGCGCGAACGGGCGCGCCGCCACCACGCCGGCGGCATAGACCGAGTTCAACGGGCTCATCATGTAGCGAAGCTCCTTGTGGTTGCGCATCGCCGAGGCCAGCGGCTGGAACACGGCCAGGATGGCCACGGCCGCGAGCGCCAGGCCCGCCGCCGCGGCCAGCAGGTTGTGCAGCAGCTGGCGCGCGGGCGGGCGCCAGCGGACGGCGACCTTCGACAGCCCCCACGCCGGCAGCCCGGCGAGCAGCGCCAGGCACAGCGGCAGCCGCAGGCTCCAGAGGTCCGCCGCCTCGTGCCAGTCGGTCTCGACGACGTTGACCAGCATCCCGGGGTCGACCACCACGTGGTAGGCCAGCATGAAATACGCGGCGGCCGCGGTGACGAACAGCAGGACGGCGACGGCCGCCTTCAGGGTCCGCCGCCAGGCCAGCAGGCTCAGGAGCGCGGCCGTGCAGCCGGCCAGCACCACCGCCAGCGCGGCGGCCAGCGCCCAGCCGGCCGCGGAATCGAGCAGGCCGAAGCGGCGCAGGCCTTCCCAGAGCGGCAGGTTGCCCGCGGTCGCCATCCACGCGCTGGCGGCGGCGATGACGGCGAGGGGATGGCGCGCCGGCGAAGTCATCGCCCGCCCCACCCGGACTGCATGGACGCCGTGTCCACCGCCAGCGCGACCGCCCAGCAGATCCACGCGCTCCACAGCGTGTGGCTCATGAAGTGGGCGCCGCGCACCTGCTGGGCCGCGCCCAGCACGAACCCCACCGCCAGCGACGCAGCCAGCCAGCGGCGCGCGATCGCCGGGTCGGTCTCGCGAAAGCAGAAGTAGCCGCCGACGAAGGCGAAGCCCGCGCTCGCATGCCCCGCGGGAAAGCAGTGCCCCGGGCCGCCGTCGTGCAGGCGTGTCCAGTGCGGCACGTAGTGCGCGACGCCGCCGAAGGCCTGCAGGTCCCAGGGGCAGCTGGTCGCGCTCAAACCCTTCAGCGCCGAGACCAGCCCGGCCGCCAGCAGCGTGGTGGCCGCCAGCTGCAGCCGCCGGCGCACGTCGAGCCGGCGCAGCACGCCCACCGGCCACCAGACCGCGACGCACAGCGCCAGGGCCAGCCCCCAGGACAACCAGCGCGCGCCCGTGTGCAGCACCGCCGCCAGCAGCCAGTGCTCCCGCAGCGCGAAGCCCTGCGCGCCACCGGCCAGGCCGGCAAGCTGCAGGTCCGGGGCCGCGAGGTCCCAGAGCACCAGCCCCGTCAGGGCGACGAGTGTCGCGATCGCGGGCCCGGGCGGGGGAAGCGCTTTCTCCATCCGCCTGAGCTTGCGGACCGCGACTTAACGCAGTCTTAAGGCCGGGCGGAAGGCGCAGTCGTCGACAGATCGCACAATCCCCGCCATGCGGCTGCTGGTGGTGGAAGACGACGAAGGCATCGCCAGGGGCCTGGCGGACAACATGCGCCTGCACGGCTGGGCCGTCGACATCACGGCGGCGGTGGGGCCCGCGTGGGCGGCGCTGCGGGCCGAGGCCTTCGACGCCGTCCTGCTCGACCTGGGCCTGCCGGACGGCGACGGCAGCCAGCTGCTGCGGCAGCTGCGGGCCAGCAAGGGGCCCTGCCCCGATCCGCTGACGCCGGTGCTCATCATGACCGCGCGCGACACGGTCGGCGACCGCATCGAGGGCCTGGACCTGGGCGCCGACGACTACGTGACCAAGCCGTTCGACTTCAACGAGGTCGCGGCCCGGCTGCGGGCCTTGCGGCGGCGCGCGGTGGGCCGGGCCTCGCCGGTGATCGCGCACGGCGACCTCGAGGTCGATCCCGCCGCGCGCACGGTGCGCAGCGGCGGCCTGCCGGTCGATGTGTCCACCCGCGAGTTCGACGTGCTGCTGGTGCTGCTGGAGGCCAGCCCGCGCGTGCTGTCGCGCGGGCAGATCGAGGCCCGGATGTACAACTGGGAAGCCGCGCTGGACAGCAACGCGATCGAGGTCCACATCCACCGCCTGCGGCGCAAGCTGGGCGAAGGCCTGATCCGCACCGTGCGGGGCGTGGGCTACTTCGTCCCGGAGCCGGTGGCGCGATGAGGCGGCGCACGCTCGCCCGCCACCTGCTGGCCTGGACGCTGGGCGCCCTGTGCATCGTCTGGGCCAGCTTCGTGCTGGTGGGCTACAAGACCGGCGAGCACGAAGCCGACGAGCTGACCGACGGCCACCTGGCCAGCGTGGCCGCGCTGCTTTTGGACTACGGCAACGGCGAGTTCATCTCCGGCGCCGGCATGTCGCCGCCGGGCGGCGCCGCCGCCGACCTGAAGGCGCACGACTACCAGCAGTCGATGAGCGTGGTGGTCTGGGACGCCGCCGGCCGGCTGCTCACGCGGCGCGGCGATGCGCCGCCGCCGCCCTACCCGCGGCAGGAAGGCTTCGACACGCTGCAGCTGGGCGATCCGGCGATGCCCTGGCGCTCGTTCTCGCGGTGGAACGAGGACCGCAGCCGCCTGGTGATGGTGCTGCTGTCGGTGCGCGAACGCGACGACCTGGCCGACGACATCGCGCAGCAGATCACGCAGCCCAGCCTGTGGCTGCTGCCGGTCATCGCCCTCGTGCTGGGCCTGGCGATCTACCGCGGGCTGCGGCCGCTGTACGAGCTGTCGCGCGAGATCCTCGCGCTGGACATCCACCGCTCGCAGCCGCTGCCGACGGCCGGCCGCCACCGGGAGTTCGACTCGGCGGTGCGCGCCATCAACACGCTGGTGGACCGCTACAAGTCGGCGCTGCAGCGCGAGCAGGAGCTGGCCAACGAGTTCGCGCACGAGCTGCGCACGCCCCTCACCTCCCTGTCGCTGCAGGCCCGGGCCCTGCGCGGCGCCCCGCCGCAGGCGATGGAGGACGGCCTGGCCCGCATCGAGCAGGACGCGCTGCGCGCCGGCGGCGTGGTGGCCCACCTGCTCGCGCTGGCGCGGGTGAGCCGCGGCGAATTCGAGCAGCTGGAGACCGAGCTGGAACTGCAGGAGCTGGCCCGCGAGGTGGTGGCCGCGCTGGCGCCCGTCGCGCACCAGCGCGGGCACGAGCTCGGCGTCGCCGGCGGCCGGGTGGCGGTGCGCGGCCACCGCGGGCTGCTGGAGATCGCGCTGCGCAACCTGGTCGAGAACGCGGTGGCCCACACGCCGCACGGCACGCAGGTCGAGGTGCAGGTGGACGGCGCGGGGCGCTGGCTGCAGGTCTGCGACACGGCCGCGCCGGGGGCGCAGCGGCCGCCGCGCGAAGGCTCCCACCTCGGCCTGGGCCACCGCGTGGTGGACAAGGTCGCGCAGCTGCATGGCGCGGCCTTCGCCGAAGTGGCGCCGCCGGCCGGGTTCGGGCGCAGCTACCGCCTCACCTTCCCGGCACGGCCGGCGGGTGCGGCGCCGTCGCCGCCCGATTCAAGCGCCCTGGAAGAGCCCGGCGCGGACCCGCTCGGGCCGCACGCCGATCCCCACCAGCCGGGCGGGCAGCCGGCGCAGCATCGGTAGGCGATCCAGGAGCGTGACCGCCAGCGGCGGCCGGGACGGCGCATCGCGGCGCGCGAGCAGCGGGGTCAGCAGTTCGTCCTGCACCGCGACCTGCGCGCGCTGCGTCACGCGGGCCGGCCAGTGGCGCCGCTTCTGCACGGCGGCCAGGTCGGCTTCGCGCAGCCGGCCCTCGCGCAAGGGCACCGCCAGCAGGTTGGCCGCGGCCACGGCGTCCTGGATGGCCAGGTTGATGCCCACGCCGCCCACCGGCGACATGGCGTGCGCGGCATCGCCGATGCACAGCAGCCCCTTGCGGTGCCAGGTCGGCAGGTCGGTGATCTGCACGTTCAGCAGCTTGACGTCGTCCCAGCCGGCCAGCGCCTGCACCTCCTGGGCGAAGAAGGGCGCGACCGCCGCCACCCGTTCGCGGAACGGGGCGATGCCCTGCGCCTGCAGCGACGCGAGCGAGCCCTTGGGGATCACGTAGGCGCACTGCCAGTAGCTGCCGCGGTTGATCATCACCAGCATCGCGCCCGGCCGCATGATGCCGCCGCTGCGGGCGGGATGCCGCTGCGCGTCGCGCGCGAGCCGGAACCACAGCACGTCGATCGGCGCGCCGACGTCCCGGGTGCGCAGGCCGGCGCTGCGGCGCAGGGTCGAATCGCGGCCGTCGGCGGCGACGACCAGGTCGGCCCGCACGCGCCAGCGCCGGTCGGCGCCCTGCACCTGCACGCCGACCACGTCCCCGCCCTCCTCGATCACGGATTGCGCCTTCGCGCCCAGGAGCAGCGTGAACCCGGGCAGCGCCCGCGCCCGGTCGGCGATGAAGTCCAGGAAGTCCCATTGCGGCACCAGCACCATGAAGGGCCGCGGCGCCGCCAGGTGGCGGAAATCGGCCAGCGTGACCAGCCGGCCGAAGACGTCGGCGACGAGCTCCTGCACCTCGTCGTGCGGCAGTTCCAGGAAGTCCTCGAGCAGGCCCAGGTCGTCCAGCACGGTCAGCGTGGAAGGGTGGATGGTGTCGCCGCGGAAGTCGCGCAGGAAATCGGTGTGCTTCTCCAGCACCGTCACGCGGACGCCGGCGCGCGCCAGCAGGTAGCCCAGCATCAGCCCGGCGGGCCCGCCGCCGGCGATGCAGCACTGCGTGTGCTCCTCGGCCGCGGGCGCGTCGGCAGGCGCGTCGAAAGCCATCGCGGGGCCTTCAGCGCCGCCGGGCGCTGGCGACGGCGTCGGCCAGGCAGCGCTGCTCGGCCTGCTGCAGCAGGCGGTTGATGCGGCCTGCCTCGGCCGGGGGCAGCTCGCATTCGGCATGGCCGTCGGAGCGGCCGGTCTCGGCCAGCGTCGCGCACGCGGCCGCCCACTGCACGTCGAAGGACATGAGGGCGCCCTCCACGCACAGCGCCTGGTCCGGCTGCTGCACGCGGGCCCGGGCCTGGGCGGTGAGTTCCGGGGGTTGCGTGCTGAAGTACGCCCGGCCGGCGAACAGGGCCGTGCCCAGCAGGGCCAGCGCCACCGCGCACTCGGCCAGCCAGTGCCCGAGGGGGGCACGCCCGCCCGCAGAGCCCGACCGGTGCAGTGTTGCGGCCATGTCCGCATGCTAGGCGCCGCCGCCGCGGATTGCTGTCGGACGGCTGCGGACGCCGGTGGCTCGAAAGGGTCGGGGCGGCCCTTCCTTCAGCCGAACAGTGCCTCGTTCCCGAGCTGCAGCCGCAGGTCGCGCTTGAGCACCTTGCCGCTGGGGTTCTTGGGCAGCGCCTCCACCAGCCGCACGGCCTTGGGCACCTTGAAGCCGGCCATGTGCTGCTCGCAGTGGGCCATGACGTCGCGCTCGCTCAGCGGCTGGCCCGGCCGGGCCACGACCACCGCCACCACCGCCTCCACCCAGCGCGGGTGCGGCACGCCGATCACCGCCACCTCGCTGACGCCGGGCAGGCGGTAGATCATCTCCTCGACCTCGCGGCTGGCCACGTTCTCGCCCCCGGTCTTGATCATGTCCTTCTTGCGGTCGACCACGGTGATGTAGCCGTCCTCGTCGACGGTGGCCAGGTCGCCGGAGTGGAACCAGCCGCCCTCGAACGCGGCGCGGGTGCGCTCCTCGTCCTTGAGGTAGCCCAGCATCAGGTGCGGCGAGCGGTGGACGATCTCGCCGACCTCGCCGGGCTTGACGTCGCGCATCGCGTCGTCGACCACGCGGGTCTCCACGTTCAGCACCGGGCGCCCGCAGGAGCCGGGCTTGCGCAGCTGGTCCTCGGGACCCAGCAGCGTGGCCAGCGGCGCGATCTCGGTCTGGCCGTACAGGTTCCAGAAGCCGACGTCGGGCAGGCGCCGCGCCATCTCGCGCAGCACCTCCACCGGCATGATGCTGGCGCCGTAGTAGCCCTTGCGCAGGCGCGACAGGTCGGTCGAATCGAACAGCGGCGAGCGCAGCAGCGAGATCCACACCGTGGGCGGCGCGAAGAAGGAGTTGACGCCATGGCGCGCCAGCAGCGGCAGCAGGTTCTCGGCCGTCGGCCTGGCGGTGATGATGCTGGTGCCGCCCAGGTAGATGCAGGGGCCCAGGAAGACGTCCAGCTGCGCGCAGTGGTACAGCGGCAGCGCGTGCAGCATCACGTCGTCCTTGGCGAAGCCGGCCTCGATGGCCAGGCTGGCGTACTGCCAGATGATGGCCTCGTGGGTGAGCATCGCGCCCTTGGGGCTGGACTCGGTGCCGCTGGTGTAGACGATCTGCGCCAGGTCGGCGCTGCCCAGCTGCGGCACGGCCGGCGGCGCGGCCTTCGACTTCAGCAGGTCATGGAAGGACACCATGCCGGCGACCGGCCCGGACGCATCCTCCGAGGGCAGCCACACGAACTGCCGCACCTGCGTGTCGAGTGCCGCCGCCTCGTGCGCGAGCGCGGCCAGGCCGCTGTCGGTGGCCAGCCAGCCGGCCTCGGCGTGCCGCAGGATGTAGGCGACCTCCTGGGCCTTGAGCATGAAGTTGATGGGCACCAGCACCGCGCCCAGCCGCGCGATGGCGAAGCGGAAGGCCGCGAAACCGTGCGAGTTGCGCGCCAGGATGGCCACCCGGCTGCCGTGCCCTATGCCCAGCCCGGCCAGGCCGGCGGCCAGGCGGTCCACGACGGCGTCGAACTCGGCATAGGTCCACCGGGTGTCGCCGCAGAGGACGGCCGGCTTGGCGGGAACGCGCTGCGCGGTGCGGTGCAGCAGGTCGGCGAGGGTCTGGCGGCGGATGGCGGTGTCCATGGCGATCCGGGGAGAGTGGGGGCGGAGGCCATGATAAGAGGACGCTAAGGCAGCGACCGGACCACGCGGCAGGGATTGCCCGCGGCGAAAACGTCGGCCGGCACGTCGCGGGTGACCACGCTGCCGGCGCCGATCACGGCGCGGTCGCCGATGCGAACGCCGGGCAGGACGATGGCGCCGCCGCCGATCCAGACATCGCATCCGATCTCCACCGGCCGGCCGCATTCGGCCTGGCGGCGCTGCACCGCGTCCATCGGGTGCAGGGGCGTGTAGACCTGCACGGCCGGGCCGAGCAGCGTCCGTGCGCCGATGCGCACCCGGCAGACGTCCAGCACCACGCAGTTGAAGTTGAAGTAGACGCCCTCACCCAGCTCGATCTGGGCGCCGTAATCGCAGTGGAACGGCGAGGTGACGATCGCCGAGTCGCCGCCGGCGCCCAGCAGCTCCTGCAGCGCGGCCTTGCGCTGCGGGTCGTCGGGCGCCAGCTGGTTGATCCGGGCGCACAGGAGGCGGGCGCGCTCGCGCGCCTGCACCAGCTCCGGGGCCCGAGCGTCGTAGGGCTCCCCGGCCAGCATCTTGTCGCGTTCGGACGGCATCGGGCCATTCTTGCAGCCTCCGGGCCCGCTTCGGCGCGTGTCAAGCGCAGCAGAACAACCCCTGGGGACATAGTGTCCGAACTGCTCGGCAAAGGGCCCGATCCGCGACAATCGCGGCATGACGAAGAGAGATTGGGCCGCAACGACGGCCGACGGGACCCACATCACCATCGAAGACGAAGCGGAACTGACCGCCAAGGAGCTGGTTCAGGAACGCAAGGCCGCCCTGGACGAGCGCCAGCGGCTCACCTGGTTGCAGCACTCCGCCGAGCAGCTGGCCGGCCGCATCCCCGTGTCGGTCTTCGCCATGGGCGATCTCGCCTCCACGTAACTTCGCGCGTCACCCCCGCTGCCCCAGCCAGCGGGCAGCGCCGAACCCGGCCCGGCGGCCGGTCGCCAGGCAGGCGGTCAGCAGGTAGCCGCCGGTCGGGGCCTCCCAGTCCAGCATTTCCCCCGCGCAGAACACGCCCGGCCGCTCGCGCAGCATGGCCGCGGCGTCCAGCGCGTCCTGGCGCACGCCGCCGGCCGTGCTGATCGCCTCCGCGACCGGCCGTGCCCGCACGAGCCGGATCGGCAGCGCCTTGAGCGCGGCGGCCAGGGCGGCCGGGTCCGCCAGCTGCTGCGGCGACAGCACTTCGTGCAGCAGCGCCGCCTTGACGCCGGCGATCCCCAGCCGGCTCTTGAGGTGGGTGGACAGGCTGCGCGGCCCGCGCGGGTGGCGCACTTCGGCCAGCACCCGGGCCTCGTCGTGCTGTGGCAGCAGGTCCAGCAGCCAGGTGGCCTGCCCGGTGGCGGCGATCTCGTCGCGCAGGCGGGCCGAGAAGGCGTAGACCAGGCTGCCCTCGATGCCGGTGTCGGTGACCACGAACTCGCCCTGGCTGCTGGCCTGCGGCGGGTCCGCCGCCATGCGCGCGGCCACCGGCTTGACCGGCTGGCCGGCGAAGCGCTGGCGCAGCAAGTCGCTCCAGCCCGGGACGCCCGGGCGGGTGGGTGAAACGTCGAAGCCGCAGTTGGCGGGCTGCAGCGGCGCGATGGCCACGCCGCGCGCCTGCAGCAGCGGCACCCATGCGCCATCGGAGCCCAGGCGCGGCCAGCTCGCGCCGCCCAGCGCCAGCACGGTGGCGTCGGCCGCGTGGGTGATGCGTCCGTTCGGCGTGTCGAACGCGAGCGCGCCCGCGCTTTCGTCCCACCCGACCCAGCGGTGGCGCGTGTGGAACCGCACGCCGGCCGCGCGCAGCCGGTGCAGCCACGCGCGCAGGAGCGGCGCGGCCTTCAGGTCGGTCGGGAACACCCGCCCCGAGGTGCCGACGAAGGTGTCGATGCCGAGTTCGCCCGCCCAGCGCCGCACCGCCTCGCCGCCGAACCCGGTGATCGCCTCGCGCAGGTCGTCACCGATCGCGCCGTAGCGCGCCAGGAAGGGCGCGGGCGGTTCGGAATGGGTCAGGTTCAGGCCGCCGCGGCCGGCGAGCAGGAACTTGCGGCCGACGGAAGGCATGGCATCGAAGAGGTCGACCGACACGCCCTGGCTGGCCAGCACTTCGGCCGCCATCAGGCCGGCCGGACCGCCGCCGATCACGGCGGCATGTGGGGGCGAGGAAGTCACCGGGGGATTGTCCTCGCATCGTGCGGTCGGGCCTTTCAGCCATCACTTGGCAACCGCCGCCAAAAAGAAACCGTCATTCCCGCGAAGGCGGGAATCCAGCGCAGCGCGCCCCTGTGGCTGGGGTGGAATGCGGGAGCACTGGATTCCCGCCTTCGCGGGAATGACGGAGGTGGGTGGCCCCGCGGGCGACGGGGTGGGTGGCCCCGCGGGTGACGGGGCGGGCGACGCGATCAGCGCGCCGCCTGCGCCTTCTCCAGCTCGGTCCGGTACACCCGCACCAGGTTCTGGTCGTACTGGCCCGCGAACTTGTCGGCCACCGGCTTGGTCAGCTCGCGCATGCGCTGCAGCGTGGCGGGCGGCACGTCGTTGATCTGCATGCCCTTGGCCTGCAGCTCCGCCCGCGCCTTGCCCGAGGCCTCGCGGCTGAGCTGCTTCTGGAAGTTGCCCGCCTCCACCGCGGCCTCCTGGATGATCTTCTGGTCCGCGGGCGACAGCTTGTCCCAGGTCTTCTTGCTGATCACCACCGGGTTGGCCGTGTAGACGTGGTTGGTCACGCTCAGGTACTTCTGCACCTCGTAGAACTTGCTGGTGAGCACCACCGAGAACGGGTTCTCCTGCGCGTCCATGGCCTTGGACTCCAGCGCGCCGTACAGCTCGGGGAAGGCCATCGGGACCGGGTTGGTGCCCAGCGCGCTGAAGGCCTCGATGAACATCGGGTTGGGGATCACGCGCAGCTTCAGGCCCTTGAGGTCCTCCACGTTCACCACCGGCTTGCGGCTGTTGGTGAAGTTGCGGAAACCCGTTTCCCAGAACGCCAGGCCGACCATGCCTCGCTCGGGCAGGCGCGCCATCAGCTGCTGCCCGAACGGGCCGCCGAGCAGCGCATCCACCTGCTCGGCCTTGCTGAAGGAGAACGGGATGTCCAGCAGCGTGAACTCCTTGACCACGCCGCCCATGATCGTGGCCGAGGGCAGCGTGATGTCCTGCACCCCGCCCTGCACCGCGCTGAGCTGCTGGGCCTCGCCGCCGATGCTGCCGCCGCCCAGCTCCTGCACCTTGATGCGCCCGTTGGTCCTGGCCGCGACGATCTCGCCGAACTTCTGCGTGCCCAGCGAGATCGGGTGGCCGGGCTGCACCACGTGGCCGAAGCGGATGGTGTGCTCCTGGGCGTGGGCGCCCGCGCCGGCCAGCGCGAGGGCCAGGAAAGCCAGGGTCAGGAAGGGTCTGCGTTTCATCGATGTCTCCTCGGGGGTTGGAAAGAAAAAGGGGTCAGGGGCGCAGCACGACCTTGCAGCCCTCTCGGGCCTGCACCATGTGCAGCGCTTTCTCGAAGTCTTGGAAGGGAACCTGGTGGGTCACCAGGGACAGCACCTGCTTTTCCACGCGGGGCAGCAGGTCCAGCATCAGCGGCCAGGTCGTGCCGTTGTAGCCGCGCGATCCGACCAGCGCGAGCTCCTTGAGCACCACCGGCGTGCTGACCAGCGTGCTCGGTCCGTGGCACAGCCCGACCAGGCCGACGCTGCCGCCGCGGCGCGCCATGGCCACGGCCTGCGCCAGCGTGCTGGCCACGCCGCTGGTCTCGTAGACGATGTCGGCGCCGTCGGCCTGCAGCGTGCGCAGCACCGCCACGGGATCGCGCGCGTCGATGTCCACCGGCAGGGCCCCGAAGCGCTGCGCCAGCTGCAGCCGCTGCGCATCGGCCGCCACGCCGGTGACCATCACGTTCGACGCGCCGGCAGCCAGCGCCAGCATGGCGCACAGCAGGCCGATGGGGCCCGCCCCGATCACGACGACGGTGTCGCCCGCGCGCACCGGCAGGCGCTCCATCACCGCGTGCGTGGCCACCGACAGCGGCTCCAGCAGCGGCGCCACCGCCGGGTCGGTGCCGGCCGGCAGGGGATGCGCGTTCCAGGCGGGCACCGTCACGTAGTCGGTCCAGCCGCCGTCGATGCGGCCGCCCATCAGGCGGCGGTCGTCGCACAGCGTGGGGCGGCCCATCGCGCAGTAGCGGCAGTGGCCGCAGGCGATCTGCGGGTTGACGGCCACCACCGAGCCCACCGGCACCCGGGCCTGGTCGGACTCGACCACGGTCCCCGCGAACTCGTGGCCCACGATGAGCGGGAAGGACGGCGCGTACTGGCCCACCACCGCTTCGTGCCATTTCCAGATCGCGACGTCGGTGCCGCAGATGCCGCCGGCGCTGATGCGCACCAGCACCTCGCCGGGCGCACGTTGAGGCGGATCGACCTCGATCAGCGCCATGGCGCCCGGTTCCGGCTTGAGCTTGGCGACGGCTTTCATGCGGTGGTCATTTCCTCTGCGATGGATTGGCCCGCTAGCGCTTGCGCCGCGGCATAAGCGAACACGACGGCCTGGCCCAGGTTGATGCCCGGGCCGGGATAGGCGCTGCCCATGGCGGACTGCATGTCGTTGCCGACCGCGAACAGGCCCGGGATGGGCGTGTCGCCACGCAGCACGCGCGCGTGCTCGTCGGTGGCCAGGCCCGCCGTGGCAGCGATGTCGCCGGGCTCCAGCCGCACCGCGTAGAACGGCGGCCGGTCCAGAGGGCCGAGCGTCGGGTTCGGCTGCACGGTGGGATCGCCCAGGTTGCGCTGGTAGGCGGTGGTGCCGCGCTGGAACTCCAGGTCGACGCCGGTGCGGGCGAAGGCGTTCATGCGCTCCACCGTCTCCTGCAACGCGACGGCCGGCAGGCCGAGCCTGGCGGCCAGCGCCGTGACGGACTCGCCTTCCACGATGTAGCCCTCGCGCACCGCGCGGCGCAGCCCGCGCGCCCCGGGCCGCACGCTGCCCAGCCCGTAGCGCAGCACCGCGCGGCGGTCGGCGACCAGCCAGGCAGCGGTGTTGGCGCCGCCGTCCGCATCGGCCTGCAGCATGCATTCACCGAACTGGTGGTAGGTGAGCGACTCGTTCAGGAAGCGGCGGCCGCGCGCGTTGACGACCACGGTGCCCGGCTTGGCCCGATCGAACACCAGGTGCGGGAAGACGGCCATGCTGCCGTCGCGGCGCGGGTGCACCGAGACCGGCGCCCAGTGGGCCGCGCTGCCGGGCGGCCGGGCGATGCGCGCGCCCAGCGCCAGCGCATGCTGCAGCAGCTCGCCGCCCGACGTGCCCGGGCGCGGCGTGTGTCGCACCGCCTTCGGGATGAGCCGCGCGCGCCAGGTCGGGTGGTCGTTGAAGCCGCCGCCGGCCAGCACCACGCCGCGGCGGGCGGACAGGGTCCGCACTTCGCCGTTGCGCAGCACCGTGACGCCCGTGACCGCGTCGCCATCGCCGGACAGGGCGAGCACCGCCGTCTCCGTCCAGACCGGCACGTTGCGACGGCGCAGCGAGAGCAGCAGCCGGCCGATCAGCGCATTGCCCATCACCAGCCGCGTGCCGCGCGGATGGCTGAGGCGGTCGCGCGCATGGCGCAGGACCAGCCGAACCGCGTGCGACAGCGAGGCCCAGGACCGCGTCATGTTCAGCAGGTGCCCGATGTCGATCCGGTCCACCATCATCCCGCCCAGCACGGTGAACTCCGGGATCGGCGGGCGCACCCGCGCGAAGTCGTCGCCGAGCTCGCGCCCGTCGAAGGGCAGGCACTCGAGCACGCGGCCGCGCGCGGTGGCGCCCGGCAGCTCGCTCAGGTAGTCGGGGTGGTGGGCGAAGGCGCGCAGGCGCACCTCGCTGTGGTCCGCGAGGGTGCGCACGGCACGAGGCCCCAGAGCGAGGAAGCGTTCGAGCAGCCGCGCGGGGGCTTGGCCGCCGGTGGCGTGTCGCAGGTACAGCGCCGCCTGCTCCGGCGAATCGCCCGCGTCCGCGGCCAGGTGCGTGTTGGGGATCCAGAGCGCGCCGGCCGCCACCGCGCTGGTGCCGCCGACCCAGCGCTCGCGCTCGGCCACCAGCACCCGAAGCCCTTCGATGGCGGCGAAAAGCGCGGCCGACAGGCCGGCGCAACCGCCGCCGAGCACGATCACGTCGAAGTCGGTCGGCTCCACCGGTGGGTCCTTCAGCGCGCGTCCGCCAGCAGCAGGGCGGACGCCTTCTCCGCCGCCATCAGCGTGGGCGCGTGCGAGTTGCCCGACGTGCCGCTGGGCAGCACCGACGCATCGGCGATGCGCAGGCCTTGCACGCCGCGCACCCGCAGTTGGGGATCGACCACCGAATCGTCGTCGCCGCCCATGCGGCAGGTGCCCACCAGGTGGTAGCCGGACACGCCGCTGGCCGCGGCGTAGGCCAGGAGATCCTCGTCCGATTCGACCTGCGGACCCGGCAGCGTCTCCTGCCGCGCCCAGCGTTGCAGGGCCGGCATGGTGAAGAGGCGCCGCGCGATCCGCAGCCCGGCGACCAGCGCCTGCCGGTCCTCGGGCGCCTGCAGGTAGCCCGGCGAGATGGCGGGCGCCTCGGCGGGATCGGCCGAGCGCGCCAGCACCGTGCCCGTGCTGCGCGGATAGGAGTGGAAGACGTTGATCGTCATCCCGGGCCGGTCCTCCAGCCGGTACGTGCCCGGCTGGAAGCTCGCGGGCGCGAAGCTCAGTTGCAGGTCGGGCGCGGGCTGTCCAGCGTCGCTGCGCACGAAGGCGGCGGCCGTGCTCGCGCCCAGGGTGAGCAGCCCGCGGCCGCCCACCGCGTAGCGCAGCAGCTCGCCCGCGAGCGCCAGGCCGCGCGTGCGTTCGTTCAGCGTGCCGATGCCGTCGACGCGCTGGGTGAGCCGCACCGAATAGTGGTCGCGCAGGTTGGCGCCGACGCCGGGCCGGTCGGCGACGACGGGTACACCCAGTTGCGCGAGCAGCGCACCGGGGCCTATGCCCGACAACTGCAGCAGGTGGGGCGAGCGGACCGCGCCGCAGGCCACCACCACCTCTCGCCGGGCGCGCACGCGCAGGCGGCCCGACGGCGACTGCAATTCGGCGCCGACCGCGCGGGGGCCCTCGAACAGCACGCGCAGCACCAGCGTGCCGGTGAGCACGGACACGTTGGCGCGCCGGCGCGCGCGGCGCAGGTAGGTCTGCGCGGGACCGCGGCGAAAGCGCCCCGCGCGCGTCTGGTGGAAGGCCGCGGCGCCCTCGCGTTCGCTGCCGTTCAGGCCGTCGCGCACCGCCAGGCCGGCCTGGCCGCAGGCGTGCAGGAAGGCCTCGCTCAGGGGATGTTGCTCGACGAAGGCGGAGACGGGCAGCGGATGGTCGGGCGCCTGCCCGTCCACGTTCTCGATGCGCCGGTAGAAGGGCAGCACCTCGTCGAACGACCAGCCTTCGCAGCCCTGGGCCGCCCACTCGCCGTGCTCGATGCGCGTGCTGCGCACGTAGAGCATTCCGTTCAGGGAGCCGGTGCCGCCGAGCATGCGCCCCTGCGGGTAGGCGATGGCGCGCCCGCCCGCCGTTGCACAGGGCTGCGAGCGGTAGCGCCAGCTCACCACCGGGTCGTCGATCAGGCGCAGGAAACCGGCGGGGATGTGGATGAAGGGGTTGCGGTCGGGCGGCCCCGCCTCCACCAGCAGCACCTGGTGGCGGCCGTCCTGCGACAGGCGGTCGGTGAGCACGCAGCCGGCGCTGCCGCCCCCCAGCACCAGGTAGTCGACCTCGCGATCCCAGCGCGGTTCAGGCATCGGGCTGCGCCTTCTCGAGTACCTGCAAGGTGGCGTGCCGCAGCAGCCGCGCGCGCTTGGCCGGCGGCAGCAGGTCGGGCAGGCCGTGCAGCGGCGCCTCCACCGACACCACGCAGCCGGGCGGCAGCGCGCGCACCATGCCCTCGAGGTCGAGGCCGCCCTGCCCCGGCGGCCGGCGCGCCTGGCGGGCCTGGAACAGCAGTTCGTCCCGGGTCGCCGGCCGCTGGCGCGGCGCATCGCAGATCTGGAACCACGCCCACTGCCCCAGCGGCAACTGCTGCAGGTCGGCGGCCGTGCCGCCGGAGCGGTCGAGGTGGATCGCATCGACCACGACGCCGCCCGCGCCGACGAAGTCCACCAGGCTGCGGGCCGCCGCCAGGTTGTTGATGCCGCGCCAGGGCATGAACTCCACGCCCATGCGCAGGCCATGGCGCGAGCCCAGCGCGCACAGGTCGGCGAAACGCTGCGCCAGCGCATCGCTGCAGGGTTCGTCGCCGGCGACCAGCACCTGGCGCGCGCCCAGTTCGGCCGCGGCCGCGAGCAGCGGTTGCAGCGCGTCCACGTCGGTCCGCGCCGTGAGCCGCACCAGCTCCACGTCGTGCACCGCCACGCCCAGGTCGCGCAGCCGCGCCCGCGTCTCGGCCATCATGGGCGTGCCGCCGAGCATGGGGTGCTGCCGCTCGCCGTCGGCGGCGGGCGCGAGGCGCAGGCTCACCAGCGGGAAGCCCGCTTGCGCCGCCACCTCCACCACCTGCGGCGGCGACAGCTCCTGCACCGACAGGTGCGCCAGGCACAGCGGATGCGTCATCGGCCGACGGCTCCCGCGGCGGCCACGTCGCCAGCGACAGCGGAATGCGCGAGGCGAAAGCACCCCTGGACGGCCCCGGGCGCGGCGCCCAGGGCACCGAGCGCGGTGTCCGACAGTTCGTCGCGCAGCACCTGTTCGACCACGGCGCGGTCGTAGCCGGTGAGCACCAGCACCCAGTCGGCGTAGCGGTCGCCGCCGCGGATCTTCTGCTCGGTGGTCGCCGGGATGGCCGGGGCCTCGTGCCGCAGCAGGTGCGCCCCCACCAGGCCGGCGCGGCCGGCCCACTCCAGCAGCTGGACCTTCAGGCCGGCGCGCAACTGCGCCTGCGTCTGCGGCGTGGGCGACAGCCGCACCGTGCCCGCGAAGCCCGCCACCGCGCCGCCGGCCGACTCCAGCACGCGGCACTGGCTGCGCACCATGTCGCGGTGGTGCGGCATCATGCTTGTGGACCAGGGCGTGGGTGCATTCAACCGCTTCAGGTAGTGCTCCGACGACAGGACCTCGTGCGCCTCCAGCTCGTACAGCACGAAGATGCCCTCGCCGCCCGGCGCCGCTTCGGCCCAGCGCGAGGCGCGCCGGAACCCCGGGATGCCCAGGCGCTCCGGGAAGTGCTCGTGCGTGTGCCAGTGCTCGAACTCGGCCCGCATTTGCGGCGCCACGTTCCACCACATCGCCAGCGCCGCGCCGCCCAGTAAAGCCATCTCCGGTCTCCTCTTTTGCGGCACCATCGTGCCACGGTTTTTGAACGGCTTTCAAATTCTTGATATCGTTCAAATTTTGAACGGGAGCGTTGAATGAGCGGTGCGATGGAGAAATCGCTGGCGATCCTGGAGTACCTGGTCGACTACCCGGACGGCGCGCCGCTGGTGCAGATCTCGACCGACCTGAACCAGTTGCGCAGCGGCTGCCACCGCACGCTGCACGAGCTGATCCGCTACGGCTACGTGCGGCAGCTGCCGCTGCGCGGCGAGTACGCGCTGACCACCAAGCTGGCGTCCATGGGGCTGAACTTCCTGGGCAAGTCGGGCGTGGTGGACGTGGCGCAGCCGGTGCTCGCGCGGCTGGCCGGACTGACCGAGGAGCTGGTGCGACTGGCCATCGTCGACGGCGAACGCCTGACGCTGGTGGCCAAGGCGCAGGGCGCGCGCTCGGGCCTGCTGTACGACCCCGACATGGGCATCGACCTGCGCCTGTCGTGCAGCGCCGCGGGCCAGGCCTGGCTGATGACGCTGCCGGAGGACCAGGCGATCGAATACGTCACCCGGCAGGGCATCGGCAAGCCCGAGCACTACGGGCCGAACGCGCCCGCGTCGGTGAAGGCCCTGCTGAAGGTGCTGGACGAGCACCGGCGCCGCGGCTTCAGCATCATCCAGGAGACCTACGCGCCGGGCATGAGTTCGATGGCCGCGCCGGTGCGCAAGGCCGGTCAGGCCACGACGGGCGTGGTCGTCGTGGCCGGGCCTTCGTCGCGGCTGACGCTCAAGCGCATGCAGCAGCTCGGCCCGGCGATGGTGGAGGCGGCCGACGAACTGGCCGTGTCGGGCAACGCCTCGGCCCTGCTGAAGTCGGCGAACCTGGGCACCTGGGGCAACCTGGCCGAGAAGCCCCGCGCCGCCGCTCGCGCCAACGCCCGCACCGGAGCCGCGCGATGAACGCCGCGCTGCGCTGCGTGGTGCCGGGCGCCGACGTCCTGGGCGAAACCCCGCTGTGGTGCGACCGCACCGAGTCGCTGCTGTGGCTGGACATCGACAGCGGCCGGCTGCAGCGCTTCCACCCGGCCAGCGGCCGGCACGACACCTTCACCTTCGATGCGCGCTTCGTGGGATCGCTCGCGCTCACGCGCTATCCCGGGCGGGTGCTGCTGGCGCTGGACCTGGGCCTGCACCTGTTCGACCTGGCCAGCGGCGGGCTGGAGCGGGTGTGCCAGGTGGAGCCCGCGGAGCGCGAGACGCGCCTGAACGACGGCCGCTGCGACGCCCAGGGGCGCTTCTGGGTCGGCACCATGGACAACCAGCTGCGCCGCCCCGACGGCGCGCTGTACCGGGTCGACCCGGACGGCAGCGCGCACCGGCAGTTCGGCGACGTGATCGTGAGCAACACGCTCGCGCTGTCGCCCGCGCAGGACACGCTCTACTTCTCGGACACGCGGCGCTTCGTCACCTGGAAGTTCCCGGTGCGGCCGGACGGCTCGCTGGGCGAGCGCGCGATCTTCGTGGACCACAGCGCCAGCCGCACGCGCCCCGACGGCGCCTGCGTCGACGCGCAGGGCTACGTCTGGAACGCGCTGTTCGCGGCGGGGCGCGTGGTGCGCTACTCGCCGGCGGGCGAGGTCGACCGCGTCGTCGAAGTGCCGGTCACCAATCCCACCTGCGTCTGCCTGGGCGGGCCGGGGCTGCGCACGCTCTTCATCACCACGGCGCGCAAGTTCCTGGGCCGCGGCCAGCTGCGCGACGAGCCGCTGGCCGGGTCGGTGCTGGCGTTGGACGTGGAAGTGCCGGGGCTTCCCGAACACCGGTTCGGGCGCTGAGTCCCCGGCCGGCGGCGCTCAGGCGCTCCGCAGCGGCGGATTCAGGCCGGACAGGCTGTCGCGCAGCACGCCCGGCATGCGCGCGGCCTTCGCGCCTTCGCCGTCGTCGGCGTTGGCCTGCAGGTCGCGCAGCCAGCGCTGCAGGCGCTCGACCTCGAACATGATCTCCTCGTTGGCCTCGCGCGCGCCGGGCGACGCGGACTCCAGGCCGAGTTCGGCACGCGAGCGGATCGCGGCCAGCGGGCCCAGCGACACGGCCGACGCCATGGAGGCCAGCACGGCCAGCGTCGTGCTTTCGATCTCGCGCGACTGCCGGGCCCGGATGACGCGATCGGCGCGGCGCACCAGCCAGAACAGCAGCGCGAACAGCACGACGCCGCCACAGACGCTGCACAGCCACACCAGGCGCACGCCCTCGTGGATGGACTCGAACAGCGCGCGCTGGTCCTTGTAGACCTCCACCACGCCGATCACCTTGCCTTTGTCGTAGACCGGCAGGTAGTGCTCCATGAAGCCCTCGCTGGGCACGCCCAGGAGCATGTGCTCGGGCTTCCAGCGCACCTCGCTCGAGGTCTCGATGCGGCCCTGCAAGGCGGCCGCGAGTTCCGGGTTGTGGCTGAACGTCATCCCGATGAGCTTGGCGTCGCTGGACCAGATGATGCGGCCCTGTGCCGAGAAGACATTCGCGCGCAGCACGTGCGGCATGGTGGACACGTGGCTGAAGAAGTCGATCAGGCGCGTGTCGACGGCCTTCTCGCCGGTGAAGTAGTCCTCCGGGTGTTCGACGGCGGTGATGCTCTGCACGAATTCCATGCTCACCTGCGCGTCGCGCCGGACCATGTCGTTGACCAGCAGGCGAGAAAGCAGCAGCGAGGTGGCGATGCACACCAGCGCCGTCACCAGCGAGGCGGCGGGCAGGAACCATCGCGTCAGACTGAACGGCTTGTCCATACCTGCCTTTCCGTGTTGTCTCCCTGCCTTCCGCGAGGACCGCGGCGTGCAACGACAGCAGCTGAGGCGAGTGTGGCAGCCGCCCCAGGTTTTGTGTTACTAGGGATACATTGTGAAACGTTCTGCCAAGGTAAAGAAGCTCGACAAGGAGGCGCCCCAACTCAACGGTCAGACGCAGAGTTCGGCCGCGTGGTGGGCCAGGTGGTCGGCGATGAAGCTGGCGATGAAGAAGTAGCCGTGGTCGTAGCCCTGGTGGCGGCGCAGCGTGAGGCGCTGGCCGCCGGACCGGCAGGCCTGCTCGAGCCGATCGGGCCGCAGCTGCGAATCGAGGTACTGGTCGGCCAGGCCCTGGTCGACCAGCAGGGCGGGCAGCCGCCCGCCTCGCTCGATCAACGCGACCGCGTCGTGTTCCTTCCAGGCCGCGCGGTCCTCACCCAGGTAGCCGCCGAAGGCCTTCTGGCCCCACGGCACTTCGCTGGGCGAGCTGATCGGCGCGAAAGCCGAGACCGAGCGGAAGCGACGCGCGTTGCGCAACGCCAGCGTGAGGGCGCCATGCCCGCCCATCGAGTGCCCCAGGATCCCGGTGCGGTCGCCGTCCACCGCAAAGCGCGAGGCCAGCACGCCCGGCAGCTCCTTCATCAGCCAGCTCTCCATGCGCCAGTGGCGGGCGTAGGGCTGGCTCGTGGCATCGAGGTAGAAGCCGGCGCCGGTGCCGAAGTCCCAGTCGGCGTCGGCCTGCGCGATGCCGGTGTTGCGCGGACTCGTGTCGGGCGTGACGAGCACCAGCCCGTAGCGGGCGGCATGCTGCTGCGCGCCGGACTTGATGGCGAAGGTCTGCTCGTTGCAGGTGAGCCCGGCCAGGCAGAAGAGCACGGGACACGTGCCGCTGGCGGCCTGCGGCGGGAGGTAGACGCCGAAGCGCATCGGCAGGCCCACCTCGCGTGAATCGTGTTCATGGAAGCCCTGCACGCCACCGAAGCAGCCGTGCTCCTCCAGCGTCCTGACGTCCGCCATCTCAGTAGACCACCACGGAGCGGATCGACTCGCCGGACTTCATCAGCTCGAAGCCCTTGTTGATGTCCTCGAGCCTGAGGTTGTGGGTGATGAGGTCGTCGATGTTGATCTTGCCTTCCATGTACCAGTCGACGATCCTGGGCACGTCGGTGCGGCCGCGCGCGCCGCCGAAGGCCGAGCCCTTCCACACGCGCCCGGTCACCAGCTGGAAGGGCCGCGTGGCGATCTCCTTGCCCGCCTCGGCCACGCCGATGATGACGCTCTGCCCCCAGCCCTTGTGGCAGCACTCCAGGGCCTGCCGCATGGTGGTGGTGTTGCCTATGCATTCGAAGCTGTAGTCGGCGCCGCCGTCGGTGAGCTGCACGATGGCATCGACGATATTGGGATGGTCCTTGGGGTTGAGGAAGTGCGTCATGCCGAACTTGCGCGCCATCGCCTCGCGGGCCGGGTTGAGGTCGATGCCGATGATCTTGTCGGCACCCACCATCCGGGCGCCCTGGATCACGTTCAGGCCGATGCCGCCCAGGCCGAACACGACCACGTTGGCGCCCGCCTCCACCTTGGCCGTGTAGATCACGGCGCCCACGCCCGTGGTCACGCCGCAGCCGATGTAGCAGACCTTGTCGAACGGCGCGTCGGGGCGGATCTTCGCCAGCGCGATCTCGGGCGCGACGATGTGCTGGCTGAAGGTCGACGTGCCCATGTAGTGCAGGATGGGCTTGCCCTTGAGCGAGAAGCGCGAGGTGCCGTCGGGCATCAGGCCCTTGCCCTGCGTTGTGCGGATCAGCTGGCACAGGTTGGTCTTGCGCGAGAGGCAGAACTTGCACTGGCGGCATTCGGGCGTGTAGAGCGGGATGACGTGGTCGCCCGCCTTGAGCGAAGTGATGCCGGCGCCGACTTCGAGCACCACGCCCGCCCCTTCGTGGCCGAGCACGGCCGGGAACAGGCCCTCCGGGTCCGCGCCCGAGAGCGTGTAGTAGTCGGTGTGGCAGATGCCGGTGGCCTTGATCTCGACCAGCACCTCGCCGGCGCGCGGCCCGTCCAGGTCGAGTTCCTCGATCGTCAGCGGCTGGCCCGCCTGCCAGGCCACCGCGGCGCGCGTCTTCATGCGGGCGTCAGGTCCAGGGCCGGCACGATGCGGTCGTAGGGGATGCCCGCCGTCTTGTTCAGCTTGCCGACCTGCTCGGCATTCTCGGCATCGAACAGGCAGTTGCACTGGCCGGTCTCGGGAACGAAGGCGCTGCGGATGTAGCGCACGGGCTCTCCTTCGGAGCGCATCTGCGCCGCGGTGGCGATGGCCCGCTGCTGCGCCGCCGCCAGCTGATCCATCGGGATGTCCTTGAGGGACCTTTGCACCATGAAGACCGACATGACGATTTCCTTTCGCGACAAGGACAAGCCTTTTAAGGGGCAGCCACGCCCGCAGGCAAGCGAGGATTTGTGTCCAAACCGGCGGCCGAAGTTGGCGCCGTCCTGCACGACGCGCGCAGCCCGCTGCGCAGAATGCCTCGATTCAACGACGAAGAAGGACTGCCATGGCCGAGCATCTGCTGGACAAGCTCATGCGCCTGGACGAATCCCGCGCCAACCTGCCGGGCGAGCATTGGCTAGCGTTCGCCGCCGGTGTCGGCCTGTGGGTTGCGACACGGCGACATCCCTCGGTGGCGGTGCGCGTGCTGGCGTCGGTGGCGGGCACGCTGCTGGTGGCGCGTGCGGCCACCGGCCACGAGGTGCCGCCCCTGCTCGCGCGGCTGCCCTTCGCCCGCCGGCCTTCGCGGGCCAGCGACCTGATCGGCTGATGCCGCTCAGTGCGAGCCGGCGCCCGGGGGCAGCCGGGGCGGCATGACCGCGGGCCCGCTGGAGACCAGCTGCAACTGCTTGCTCAGCGCACCGAAGCGCCGCCGGTAGCCGGCGGGCGTCAGGTGCACCTTGCGCCGGAACAGGCGGTTGAAGAAGCTGGCGTCCTGGTAGCCGACCTCGACGGCCACGGCTTCCACCGGCAGGTCGGTAGTCTCCAGCTGCTGCTTGGCCTCCTCCAGCCGCAGCGTGTGGATGTACTCCATCGGGCTCATGCCGGTGGCCAGCGTGAAGCGCCGCTTGAAGGTGCGCTCGGGCAGGCCCGACAGCGCCACGAGCTGCGAGACGGGTGATTCGACGCGGTAGTTGTCGGCCGCCCAGACCTGGCAGCGTTCGATGAGCGGGTCCTCCTGCTTCACGCCCCGCGTCAGCGACGAGTAGGCCACCGAGCTGACCTCGGTGCTGCTCAGGAGCATCACGCGGGCCACCTGCATCGCTTCCTTGGGCGAGACGAAGCGCGCGATCAGCGCGAGGCCCAGCATGTACCAGGAGGTGCCGCTGCCGGCCATCATCAGCCGCTGGTCCGGGCCGGTGACCACGAGCGTGCGCTCGGGGCTCCAGCGCGTGCGAGGGTGGGCCTTGGCCAGGTAGTCGCAGAAGGCCCAGTGCGACGTCGCCTCGAGCCCGTCCAGCAGCCCGGTCTGGGCCAGCAGCAGCGCGCCGGAGCAGGCCGAGCCCAACGTGGCGCCGCCCTGCCACGCCTTGCGCAGCCACTCGATCTCGGGCCCGTAGAGGGTCGCCATGTCCGCCCAGGGCGCCTCGAGCATGTCGCTGATGCACACGATGTCGGGCTGCGGACAGTCTTCCAGGCTGGCATCGGGCGTGACCCGCACCCCGTTGAAGTTCACGAAGGGCAGGCCGTCGCGGCTGACCACCATGAGGTTGAACGGCGAGTGCACCAGGTCCCCGCTGTGCAGCAGCGACCAGTCGCGCCGCGTGCACGCCAGCATGTCGTAGTAGCCGTAGATCGTCCCGGCCATGGCGGCGGGGGTCGCCAGCAGAGCTACGGTAAAGGAGCTGCGACGGGCATCTGGCATGTTTGTCCTGCTTCTTGCTGATATCACTTTAGCGATCCAGCACAGGAAGCCTAAAACTTTCGTCACTCGCAATCACTGGAGTTCGACGATGAAAGCCACGGACCCTTCCGGTCTCCCCCTCACGGCGGCAAGCGCCGATGCACTGGCCCCCTACGAGGCGGCGCTGCACCAGTTCCGCTGCTACATCGGCGACCCGGTCGCCAGCGTCGACAAGGCGCTGCAGCTGTGCCCGGGCATGCCGATGGCCCATGTCCTCAAGGCCTGGCTGCACCTGCTGGGCACCGAGCCTGCGGGTCTGCCGGTCGCGCGCGAGTGCGTGCTGGCGGCCAAGAAGCTGCAGATGAACGATCGCGAGCGGGGCCACCTGCGGGCGATCGAGCTCGTCTGCGACGGTGCGTGGCGGGCCGCCGGCCGCACGCTCGAGGACGTCTCGGCCGAATACCCCACCGACGGCCTGGCCCTGCAGGCGGGCCACCTGATCGACTTCCTGGTCGGCGACTCGCGCATGCTGCGCGACCGCATCGCCCGCGCGATCCCCTCGTGGAACCACGACGTCCCTGGCCTCCATGCGGTGCTGGGCATGTACGCCTTCGGCCTGGAGGAATCCGGCGACTACGCCCAGGCCGAGATGTACGGCCGGCGCGCCGTCGACCTCGAGCCGCGCGACGGCTGGGCATGGCACGCCGTCACGCACGTGATGGAGATGCAGAACCGGGACCACGACGGCATCGCCTGGCTGAGCGGCGGGGCCGACGTGTGGTCGCCCGAGAGCTTCTTCGCCGTGCACAACTGGTGGCACCTGGCCCTCTTCCACCTGGACCAGGGCAACGTCGACGAGGCGCTGAGCCTCTTCGACGGGCCGATCTTCGGCGCGCGCTCCATGGTCATCCTCGACCTGATCGACGCGACGGCGCTGCTGTGGCGGCTGAAGCTGCTCGGCGTGGACGTCGGGACCCGCTGGAACCCCGTCGCCGACCACTGGGCGGCCGTCGGCGAGACGTCCGACTACGCGTTCAACTCGTGGCACGCCATGATGGCCTACGCCGGCGCCGGCCGCCCGCGCGAGCAGAGGGAAACGCTCAACGCTCTCAAGGTGGCGAGCGTCGGGTCCGGCGACTCGGCGCTCTTCGCCCGGGAGATCGGCCTCGATGCCACGCAGGCCATCATGGCCTTCGCCGCCGGCCGCCCTGCCGAAGCCTTCGAGCTCCTGCGCCCGCTGCGCCACTACGCGCACCGCTTCGGCGGCAGCCACGCGCAGCGCGACCTGGTCGACCTCACGCTGATCGAGGCCGCCATTCGTTCAGGCCACCACTCGTTCGCCAAGGCGCTGGTCACCGAGCGAGCCGCCCGCCGTCCCCAGAGCCCCGCGGTCAGGACCCTCGCGTCCCGACTGGCCCCCGTTTCCGCATGACCCAGAGGTACCCCATGTTGCCCACCCTCCGCACTCTCGACACCGGCACTCCACGTCCCGATTCCGCGGCCCCGCCCCTGGCGCCTACCGGGCCCCGGCGCATCCTGCTGGTGGACGACCATGCGCTCGTCCGCATGTCGGTCGTCAACCTCTGCGCCGCCGTCAGCAAGGACCTCGAGGTGATCGAAGCGACCTCGCTCGCCACCGCGCTCATGCTCTACGACAAGTACCAGCAGACGGTGGAACTGGTGCTCCTCGACCTGAACCTGCCCGACAGCAAGGGCTTCGCCGCGCTCCTGACGCTCAAGCGCCGCTTTCCGCAGAGCCGCATCGTCGTGCTGTCCGGCGCCTTCGACGATGCGGTCGCCGCCGAAGCGTGCGTGCTGGGCGCCGACAAGTTCCTGCACAAGGGCGCCGACGCGTCCGTGCTGACGGCCACGCTGACGGAGCTGATGGAGCCGCTCTTCGCCCGCTCGCCCCGGGAAACGGCCACCCCCTCCCGGCGGTCTTCGCCCACGGCCAACACGCTGTCGCCGCGCGAGATCGAGATCCTCAACCTGGTGCTGCAGGGCAAGACCAACCAGGAGATCGTGGTCGACACGGGCCTGAAGCTGGGGACGGTGAAGAACTACATCTCCGGCCTGTTCGTCGTCTTCGGCGTGCCTTCCCGCTCCAAGCTGGTGAGCCTGTTCGTCTAGCGAGATCCGTCGCGGTGCAGCAGCAGCCCGCCGCTGCGCCGCGTCGGCCGCTCCACCGCCACCTCCAGCAGCGCCGCCGATCCGGCCACCGTGAACCAGCGGCGGGCGCGCGTGATCCCCGTGTAGACCAGTTCCCGCGTGAGCACCCGCGAATCGCGATCCGGCAGCAGCAGCGCCACATGCTCGAACTCCGATCCCTGCGACTTGTGCACGGTCATCGCGAACACCGTCTCCACCGCCTGCAGCCGGCTGGGCAGCACCCAGCGCACCGCGCCCTCGCCTGACGGAAACGCGACCCGCAGCGTCGGCCGGCCATCCGGTCCCGGCACCTCCAGCGTCACGCCGACATCGCCATTCATCAGGCCCAGGGCGTAGTCGTTGCCGGTGACCATCACCGGCCGCCCGTCGTACCAGCCCGTTGCCGCCGGCAAGAGCCCTTCCCGCAGCAGCAGCTGCGCGATGCGCTCGTTCATGCGCTCGACCCCGTGCGGCCCGCGCCGCACCGCGCACAGCAACTGGAAGCGCGACCAGGCCGCGAGCACGCGCGCCGCCCAGGCGTCGAACGCTTCGCTCCCCGCCTCCAGCGACGGACGCGCCTCGCGCACGACCTGCAGGTAGGCGCGCAGGCCCACGCGTCCGTCCGGCGCGCCGCCGTCCAGCACCAGCGGCCGCAGCGCCGCGTCGCTGGCCAGTTCGCGCCAGGCGACGCCCTCGCGACCTTCCTCGCGCAAGCGGCGCACGCGCGGCAGGTCGCCGGCGTTCACCGCGTCGGCGAGCTGGCCGATGCCGCTTTCGGCATCGAACCGATGGCTGTGGCGCAGCTTCACCACCGCCTGGTCGAGCGGTTCGCCGGCCGCATCGACCAGCGCCGACGGCACGACTTCCCCGGTGGCGGCCTGCACCCACTGCGCCGTCGCCGGCAGGAAGTGCCCGCCATCGGCGCGCCGGCACAGCTCGCCCAGCAACCCGCCGGCCTCCACCGACGCCAGCTGGTCCTTGTCGCCCAGCAGGATCAGCCGGGCGCGGGGCGGCAGCGCCGCCACCAGGGCCGCCATCGCTTCCAGCCCGACCATCGAGGCTTCGTCCAGCACCAGCACGTCCAGCGGCAAGGGGTTGTGCTCGTCGTGCCGGAAACCGCGGCGCACCGGCGAGCTACCCAGAAGCCGGTGCACCGTCTCCACCTTCGAGGGGATGGCGGCGCGCAGCAGTCCGGGCTCGCCGAGCTGGTCGAGCGGCAAGTCATCGACGGCGCGCGCGATCGAGTCGTTCAGACGCGCGGCCGCCTTGCCGGTGGGCGCCGCGAGCCGGATGCGCAGCCGGCGCGGATGGCCGTCGTCCCCCGGCGGCGCCAGGTGCTGCAGCAGCGCGAGCAGGCGCACCACCGTGGTGGTCTTGCCCGTGCCCGGCCCGCCGGTGACCACCGCGAAGTCCGAGCGCGAAGCGAGGGCGCAGGCCACCTTCTGCCAGTCGGGACCAGCGTGCGGGCCCCTGGGGAACAGCAGCTCCAGCGCCTCGCGCAGCCGCGCGGGCGGCGCATCGCCGGCCCCCCGCGCGAGCCGCGCTTCGACGGCGCGGCGCACCGACTGCTCGTGCTGCCAGTAGCGGCGCAGGTAGAGCCGCGTGCCGGCCAGCACCAGCGGCGTGGCGCCCTCGCCAGGGGCGACCAGCCGCGGATCGGCCAGCGCCGCCCGCCAGTCGCGCAGCGGCGTGGCCGCCACCTCGCGCAGCAGGGCCTGCGCGGCATCGGAAGTCTCCGCGTCCTCGTCCGGCGGCAAGGCCAGCGTGTCGTTCGCGTCCGCGGCCAGCGTCGCCAGGTCCAGGCAGACGTGGCCGCGGCCGAGCTGGTGGCTGGCGAGCGCGGCCGCCAGCACCAGCCGGTCGGGCGCCTGTGGCGCTTCCGCCGCGACGAAGGCGGCGAACGCGTGGTCCACCTCGCGCAGCCAGCCCGCGTCGACCCAGGCGCGCAGCGAGGCCATCACGCCGCTCATGCCGCCGCCTCCGCCGGCCGGCCCGCGAACAGCCGGTCCATCGCTTCGACCAGCTCGCGCGACGGCCGCTCCAGGTGCAGTCCCCCGCCGGGCGCCGCATGCCCGCGCAGGAACAGGTACACCGCGCCGCCCACGTGCCGGTCGTAGTCGTAGTCCGGCAGGCGCGAGCGCAGCAGCCGGTGCAGCGCGAACAGGTACAGCGCGTACTGCAGTTCGTAGCGGTGGCGCAGCACCTCGTCGCGCATCGCATGCGGCGAATAGGCGCCGTCGTCCGCACCCAGCCAGTTGGACTTGTAGTCGGCCACGTAGTAGCGGCCTTCGTGCTCGAACACCAGGTCGATGAAGCCCTTGAGCATGCCGTTGAGCTGCTGCGCCAGCACCGGCGGCCGGGCCTGTCCGCCCAGCGTGTGCCGCGCCACCAGCGCATCGAGCGCCGCCACGTCCACGCCGGTCGCGGCGATCCAGAACTCCATCTCGACCTGGTAGGCGCCCAGCTGCGCCGGCACCACCGGCGCGCTGCCCGGCGCCAGAGGCGACAGGTCCAGCGGCGCCTGCAGCCACGACGCGAACCACTCGCGCAGCGCGGGCTCGTGCGCCGCCCAGGGCGCCGGCCGGCAGCGGCGCGCCCACTGGGCCTGCCAGCCGTTCGGCGTCGCGGCCACCGAGGGGAAGCCCTCGCGCCCGGCCCACTCCAGCAGGCCGTGCAGGAAGGTGCCCGCGGCCGCGCCGCGCGGGAAGTCGTGCAGCCGGCCCTCGCTGCGCCCCGAAGGAACGACGGGGGGCGCGACGACCACGACGCCCTCGTCCTCCAGGTAGTTCGCCTCCTCCGCCGTCTGCGGCGCGGCCGGACCCGCGGGCCCGCCCAGCAGCCGCGAGTAGCTGGAGATCCACCAGCGCTCGCGCTGCGCCTGCGCACGCAAGGTGTCGCCCGGCAGCAGCGGCGCCCGCGCGGCGGCGGTGTAGCGGTCTTCGGAGCCGAGCGGAGGCTCGGCGACCGAGATCGCGGCGCAGCCCGTGAACGCGTTCTCCAGCATCCCGCGCAACTGCCCCGGCACCGGCTCGCGCCCTTCGTCGAGCAGCCAGCCGATGGCCGTCTTCGACCACGCCTCGGCGGGCGCCAGGCCGATCCAGGTGGCGTGCCGCGCCCGCGTGAGCGCCACATAGAGCTTGCGCAGGTCCTCGCCCAGGCGCTCGCGGTCGGCCAGGCGCACGGCCTCGTCGTCCGGCGAGAGCGTGATGTGCGCCCGGCCTTCCCCGTCGTGCCAGCGCAGGGGCGGCGAGCTGCCGTCCTCGGGCCGGCAGGCCACCGCGAAGGGCACGAACACCAGCGGGTACTCCAGCCCCTTGGACTTGTGCACCGTCACCACCTTGAGCAGGTCGGCATCGCTTTCCAGGCGAACCTGGCGCTCCTCCGCGGTGACCAGGTCGTCCTCGCGCTGCTCGGCGAGCCAGCGCACCAGCGCATGCTCGCCCTGCAGCAGCGCGCTGGCCTGCTGGAGCAGCTCCGACAGGTGCAAGAGGTCGGTGAGCTGGCGTTCGTCGTCCTGCGCCAGCAGGCGCGCCGGCACGCCGAAGTCGTGCAGCACCCGGCGCAGCATCGGCAGCACGCCCTGCCGCCGCCACTGCCGCCGGTACGAATGGAACTGCTCGACCCGCCCTTCCCAGTGCAGCTCGTCGTGGTTCAGTCGCTCCAGCGCGGGCCAGTCCAGCGCCAGCAGGCGCGTGCCCAGGGCCGCGCGCAGCCGGCGCGGATCGTCCGGCTCGGCGCAGCCCTGCAGCAGGCGCTGCAGCTCGGCCGCGGCCCGGGTACGGAACACGGTGTCGCGGTCCGACAGGTAGACGCTGCGCACGCCCTGCGTCCGCAGCGCGCGCCGCACGCAGTTGGCTTCGCTGCCGTTGTTGACCAGCACCGCGATGTCCCGCGGGCGCAGCGGCTGCAGCGTGCCGTCGGCGTCGACGAAACCTGCCTGGCCCTGCTGGCCCAGGTTGAGCAACCGCACGATCTCGCCGGCGCAGGCCCCGGCCATGGCGTCGCGGTAGTCGCCGGAGCGCACCACGCGACCCGGGTCGTGGCACCAGGCGACCAGCGCCGGTGCCTCTGCGCCCTGGACCTGCCAGCGTTCAGCGCGGCCGCGCGCGCGCACGGGCAGGAACGGCAACGGATCCTGCGCGGCCGCCCGGAACAGGAAAGCGCCCGGTCCCGACCGCCTTTCCGCCATGCCGAACAGGTGGTTGACCGCATCGACCATCGCCTGCGTCGACCGGTGGTTGGTGCCCAGCGTGTAGAGGTGGCCTTCCGTGTCGCGCCGGGCCGCCAGGTAGGTGTGGATGTCCGCGCCGCGGAAGGCGTAGATCGCCTGTTTGGGATCGCCGATCAGCACCATCGCGGCGTCGGCCGCCTCGCCGTAGATGCGGCGGAAGATGCCGTACTGCACCGGGTCCGTGTCCTGGAACTCGTCCACCAGCGCCACCGGGAACTGGCGGCGGATCAGCGCGGCGAGGCGCTCGCCGTTGCCGGCATCGTGCAGCGCGCGGTGCAGCTGCGTGAGCAGGTCGTCGAAGCCCATTTCGGCGCGGCGGCGCTGCTCCCTGGCGAGCCGGTCCGCGACCCAGCGCGTGGCATGCGCCAGCACGGCATCGCGGCCGTCGGGCAGCGACTTGAGGGCGGCCGGCAGTCCCTGGATCGCCGCCAGCCCGGGGTGTTCAATCGGCGTGCCGCTCTTCCACGCGGCCGCGAGCCCGTCGGGCGTGAGCCGCGTCCAGGCCGTGCTCGTCTCCGCCAGCGGCCAGGCCCGGTCGTCGTGCGCCCACGCTTCGAGGCAGGCCAGCCAGTCGTGGAACCAGCGCGTCTGCAGCTTGCGGCCGTCGACCTGCCTGGCGGCGCAGGCCCGGTCCAGCAGGTCCTTCAACTCGCCGGCCCACCGGGCCCAGGGCGCCTTGAGTTCGGCGAGCCGGCTCGTCGCCTGTTCGCGGGCCACGCGCAGCGCCTCGCCGGGCCCGGGCCCGTCGGGCAGGTCGGCCCGGTGCGGCAGCAGGCGCTCGACCCGGGCCCGCAAGCCGTCGGGTCCGCCCCACCATTCGCGCACCTGCCGCGCATCGTCGGGCGGCAGCGGATAGAAGAAGGTGCGCCAGTGGTCGCGCACGGCCTCGTCCAGCAGGTCGCGCTGGTCGGCCTGCAGCGTCTGCGTGAACAGGCTGCCGCTGTCGAAGGCGTGCTCGCGCAGCATGCGGTAGCACCAGCCGTGGATGGTGGACACGGCGGCCTCGTCCATCCACTCGGCGGCCAGCTGCAGCCGGCGCGCGCAGGCGGGCCACTGCTCGTGGGGATAGCTGGCCCTCAGGTCGTGCAACAGGTCCTGGCCCGGCGCCTGGGCGGCAACGCCAGCCGGGTCGCAGCGGAAGGCCTGCGCGGCCTCGGCCAGCCGCGCGCGGATGCGGTCGCGCAGCTCCTGCGTCGCCGCCTCGGTGAAGGTGACGACCAGGATCTCCGGCGGCGTGAGCGGCGCGCCGGCGGCAGCCTCGCCGCCATGGCCCAGCACCAGCCGCAGGTAGAGCGCCGCGATGGTGTAGGTCTTGCCGGTGCCGGCGCTGGCCTCGATCAGCGCATTGCGGCCCAGCGGCAGCGTGAGCGCGTCCAGGGGGCGCGGTGCGTCCGTGCTCATGCCGCTCCCTCGCTGTCGTCCGGCGGCGCGCCCGCCGCGTCGCGCACAGGCTGCAGCAGCGTGCGAGCCCAATGCGTGAACTCGCCCCCGGCCCACAGCGATTCGAAATCGGCATGCGCGCGCACCAGCGCCTCGTCCCAGTCGACCTGGCGTTCGTAGCACTCGCGCACCGCTTCCATGGCCACCTCGTCCCCGCCCTGCGTCGCCTTCAGCCAGGCCGCCGCGGCCTGCACCTCGAACGGCAACGGCCGCCGCATCCCTTCGTGCCAGGCCTGCAGCAGCGCGTCCCAGTGCGCGACCGCCTCTTCGACCGACAACGGCTGGAACGTGGCCGCACCGGTCTTGCTCAACACGACGGTGGTGAGCGGCGAGCCGCCCAGGTGCCCGGCCAGGTGCGCCACCCAGTGCGGCAGCAGGCGGTCGTGGCGCCAGCTGCGCTTGTCGACCAGGCTGCTGAACTCCAGCACCAGCCGTGCGCGCCGGCCCTGCGCATCGCAGCGCAGGCCATCGAGCCAGTCCTCGACGCGAAGCGCCTGCCCTTGCGCGCCGCTCTCGTGCAGCACCGGCTCGTCGTCCAGCCGCCGGGGCCACTGCGCCAGGGTGCGCGCGTAGCGCTCGAACAGCCGCTCCATCGGCTCGGCCAGGGTCTCCTGCACCTGCTGCGCGAAGGCGCCGTGCGGCAGCTGGCCGCGGCGCTCGATGCGCTCCAGTTGCGCTCGCAGGGCCTGGTCGCGCGGCTGCCCCGCGTCCACCGCGGTGCGCTGCATGCGGATCAGCTCGCCCTGCAAGGTCCACTGCTCCAGGCCGTCGAGCGCGAACGGCTCCTCGTCCTGCGCCACCGGATCGTCCGCACGGAACGAGACGCCCAGGCGCTGTTCGAGGAAGGCGCGCGCCGGGTGCTTGAGCAGGTCGCCCAGCCGCTTGAGCGTGAGCGCCTGCGCCGGCACGTGCGGCGGCAAGGCCTGGGGGGGCGTTGCGGGCTCGCAGGCCTCCAGGCTGGCCCGCCACTCGCGCGCATAGCTGAAGAGCCCCGGCGTTCGTCCGTCGAAGTACGCGGGATGGAAAGGCTGCAGGCGGTGCTCGACCGTCAGCGCATGCAGCAGCGCCGCGCCGGCTTGCGTCGCATCGCCCGCCCCGGCCATCGACCACCCGGCCGCGATGTGGTCGCGCAACTGCGCCACCAGCACGGAGGGCGGGCGCTCCTGGTTGTCCTGCGCGCTGCGGCCCACCCAGCTCACGTGCAGGTGCTCGCGCGCGGACAGCAGCGCCTCCAGGAACAGGTAGCGGTCGTCCTCGCGCCGCGAGCGGTCGCCCGGCCGGTGGTCGCCGGCCATCAGGTCGAAGTCCATCGGCGTGCGGCTGCGCGGGTAGTCGCCGTCGTTCATGCCCAGCAGCGCCACCCAGCGGAAAGGGATCGCGCGCATCGGCATCAGCGAAGCGAACGTCACGCCGCCGGCGAAGAAGGGCTGCTGCAGCGCGGGCGGCTCCAGCGCGGTCATCCAGTGCTCGCGCACCACGGACAGCGGCAGCGGTTCCGTCATGCCGGCGGCGGCGCAGGCCTGCTCCCAGTCGTCGACCGCGGCGCGTGCGCGCAGCAGCGTGAGGCCCTCGGCGCTGCCGTCGGCCGCGGTGAAGAAGTCGTCCAGCAGCCCGCGCAGGCGCACCGCCCACTCCACCGGCGCCACCGGTTCGCGCAGCGCGCGCCACAACGCCTCCAGCGATTGCGCCAGGCGCACCAGCGGCCCGAGCAACGCGGCCTCCAGCCCGCCGACTTCGGGCATGGGCTCGATGCCGTTCCAGGCCTCGCCGGCGCCGACCGCATAGCCCAGCACCATGCGGCGCAGCCCGAACGACCAGCTGTTCTGCTCCAGCCCCGCGGGCAGCCCGAGCGATTCGCGGTGGTCCGCATGCAGCCCCCAGCGCACGCCGGCGGCTTCCAGCCAGCGGCGAACCAGCGGCAGCTGCTCTTGGCCGATGCCGAAGCGATCGCGCAGGGCCGGCACCTGCAGCAGGTCCAGCACCTCGCCGGCCGCGATGCGCGACTGCGGCAGCGACAGCAGGTGGTCCAGCGCCGCCAGCAGCGGGTCGCGCATCCGCTGGCCCTGGTCCGACAGCCCGAACGGGATGTGGCGGTCGTCGCCCGGCTCCACCAGGCCGAACACGGCCTGCACGTGGGCCGCGTAGTCGCCCACGTCCGGCACCATCACGATCACGTCGCGCGGGCGCAGCGTGGGGTCGGCGCTGAAGGCGGCCAGCAGCCGGTCGTGCAGCAACTCCACTTCGCGCTGGCGGCCGTGGGCTACGTGGAAGGCGATCGAGCGGTCGCCCGCCGGGTCCACCGCCGGCCACAGCTCGCGCGTCTCGCCCAGCGGGCGCAGCTCGCGGATGTCGTCCTGCAGCTGGCGCAGCAGCGTGTCCTGCGGGCCGGCCTCGAACAGGTCGACGCGCTGGCCGAGGGCGGCGAAGCGGCCGCGGTAGTCCTGCGGCTGGTCGTAGTCGTCCAGCAGGCGGATGAAGTCGCGCCCCTGCCGGCCCCAGGCGGCCAGCAGCGGATGCGTTTGCAGGTGCAGCGTGTCCTCGGACGGCTCGCCGCGCAGTCCCGGCCGGCGCGTCTGGCGGCGCGCGCGCTGCAGGTCCTGCTCGGCGACGATGTGCGACCAGTCGTGCTCGCTGGGGTTGTGCACGCACAGCAGCACCTGCGACCAGCGCGAGGCCGCGTGCAGCACCTCCAGCGCCTGGCGCGGCAGCGTGGAGATGCCGAACACCGTGATGCGGCGCGCCAGCCCCACCGGCGCGTCGCCCTGCCAGCCCGCCACCGCCTCGATGAAGCGGCGATGCACCTCGGCGCGGCTGCCGAGCGCACCCGTCGGTCCGACGTCGGCGAGCAGTTCACGCCACAGCTGCGGCTGCCAGCGCACCGCCTCGGCCACCGGCTCCTCGCGGCCGCCGGGGCGCAGCAGCACGTCGTCGCCCGCGGCCCAGCGCGCCAGCCAGTCGGCCCGGTACACCTGGTACTGGTCCAGCAGGTCGGCCAGGCGCAGCGCGAGCTGGTGGCGCTTGCGCAGGTCGTCGTCCTGCAGGAAACGGCGCAGCGGCGCGAAGGCGCCTTGTTCCAGCAGCGCCGGCAGCAGGCGGATCAGGCGCCACACCAGCAGCGGCTTGTCGAAGGGCGATTCGGCCGGCACCTGCTCGCGGCCCAGCACCGTGCGGTAGAGGTCCCACAGCGCGCGGGCCGGCAGCTGCGTCGACAGCGCCGCGGCGATGCCGACGCCGCCCTGCGCGGGGTCGGCGGCCAGGGAGAGCTTGAGCCACTGCGCGATGCCGTTGCTTTGCACCAGCACCAGCTCGTTCTCCAGCGGCGCCAGCGGATGGCCGCGCATCCACGAGAGCATCAGGTCGCGCAGCGACTCGGGCCGGTTGCCGTGCACGACCATGAAGCCGCCTTCCCAGTCCGTGGGCAGCGGCGCATCGAAATCGAGCGCGCGTTGCACGCCCGGCACGGGAGAGGCGGATCGGCGCCGGTTCATGGCGGGCACTCCGCCGGAAGGTGCAACCGGTTCGTCGCGAAGGGAAAGGGCATCTGGGGACGGGGCTCGCGCGCCGCATGCGGCGCCAGGGCATCGTACCCGCTCGACGGAGGTGTCGATCCGAGGCTGTTAGCGCCCCGCGTCGTCGTGCGCGGGGGAGCGATCAGGCGTTCAAGGCGCGGTGGCGGCTCACCACCAGAGCGACAGCATCAGCGCGCCCCAGGCGATCACGATGCCGGCCATGCCCACCTTGAAGTGGGGAGTGCCCACCAGGCCCGCGTCTTCCACCCCGAATTCGGCGCTGCGCTGGCCGATCCGCTTGGTCGCGTTGAACAACATGGCATCGCCTCCGTGATGAGCGTGTCATGCTGGCCGGGCGCGCGCGGCGCCCGAGTAGGACGAGGCTGGCGAGGCCCGTGCGACGACGGCGCGGCAGGGGGGCTACTCGGCCAAGGCGCCGTCCTACACCCGAACTGCCGTGTTGCCGCCCCGGCGCGCCCGCGGTCTTTGCCATCATCGCCGCCGTGAACATCACTCCCGCCGAAAACCAGTTGCTCGCGAACCTGCTCATGGCCAGCGGGCGCGATCCGGGCAGCTTCCAGGCCAGCATCCAGCCGGATGGGTTGGTGCGCGTGACGGGACCGCGCGGGACGGCCTTCTATCCGCGCGACACGTGGTTCACGCGCTTCTCGCGCCACCTCGACAAGTCGTTCTTCGATCCGGAAGTGCCGGCGCCTGCGGGGCCGCGGCTCGAACGCAAGAGTGCGGCTTCGGCGTCTGCCGCCTAGGTGCTGTAGCTTTTCTTTGGCGTCCGGGGTGGCGGTAGTGCTGCCTTGGGTATGGCTAGACTCTCGCCCCGGGCGCTCCTCCGCGATTCCCCGCCCCTCTCGTCATTCCCGCGAAGGCGGGAATCCAGCAACTGTCTTGGTTGTCAAGCGGCCGATGCTGGATTTCTGAAGGGCGTCGAACTCTTGACCATCGCGTTCAGGATGGTCAACAG